>NZ_DJJS01000008.1:0-261585 GCF_002434265.1 Pseudomonas sp. UBA6562
CTGCACGAACGCGGTGGTGGCCAGCTGGGTGGTGTTGGTGCCCTTGCTGGCTGTCGGCGCCTCGGGCGTGCCCGTGAGCTTGGGCGAGGCCAGCGGTGCTTTCAGACCCAGCAGGCTTGTCACCGTGTCAGCAAAGTTCGCGTCATTTCCCAGCGCCGTGGCGATCTTCTTCAAGGTGTCCAAGGCGCTTGGCGCCAAGTCGACCACAGCACCGACCGCCGTCTGAACAAAGGCCGTATTCGCCACTTGGCTGGTATTGGCCCCCTTCCCCGCCGTAGGCGCCTCGGGCAAGCCTGTGAACTTGGGCGAGGCCAGGGGCGCTTTCAGGGCTACCAGCGCTTCCAAGGCGGCCAGCGCATTGACGGTCGCCAGCTCGACCCAACCTTCAAAGCCGCTGGCATCGTTGCTGTCATCCGTGCGCACGAACAGTCTGGTTCCGCCCGGTACCGCAAATTGCGTGCGCTGACCTATCGACTCAATCTGCAAGCCAATGGCGTCGTACCCACCGCCCAATTCAATCGCCCCGGCAGACTTTTCGCCGAAGCCAAAAAAGCAGGTGCCGCGTAGCGCGTTCAGGTCATCAACGAAGGTCGATCGCCCGGACGTTAATCCGAATGACGCCATGCCTTGCAGCAAGGCTTTCATCGTCGCGAGCTGATCAGTGTTGGTGCCCACGGCTGCCGTCGGCGCCTCGGGCGTGCCCGTGAGCTTGGGCGAGGCCAAGTTGGCTTTCTTGGCCAGCTCGTTGAGGATGGTGCTGGCAAAGTTCGGGTCATTGCCCAATGCCGCTGCCAACTCGCGCAACGAATCCAGCGCACCAGGCGCAGAGTCAACCAGCGCGGCAATAGCCGCCTGCACAAACGCGGTGGTAGCCAGCTGATCGCTGTTGGTGCCCTTGCCTGCCGTAGGCGCCTCGGGCTTGCCGGTGAGCTTGGGCGAGGCCAGCGGAGCCTTCTGACTCAGCTGGATGTCCATTGCGCTCGACAACGCGCTTAGCGCGTCCACGGTCGCCAACTCGCCCCAAGCGGAAAAGCCGCTGTAGTCCTCGCTGTCGTCGGTGCGGATCTGCAACTTGGCGCCGCCCGAAACCGCAAACTGCGTGCGCTGCCCATAGGACTCGATCTGCAGGCCGACTGCGTCGTAAGCCCCCGCCTCGGCCGGCGCACCAATAGTCCAGTGCGTGAAGCCGAAAAAACGCGTGCCGCGTAGCGCATCGAGGTCGGCCGGACGGCTGGACTTGTCTGCCAATCCATACGCACTCAGCCCCTGCAGCAGAGCCTTCATGGTGGCCAGCTGGTTGGAGCTGGTCCCCACCTCAGCGGTCGGCGCCTCGGGCACGTCCGTGAACTTGGGCGAGGACAAATTGGCTTTCTTGCTCAACGCGTCGTCGACCTGAGTCTTGGTGTAGACATCCGTCAGGCCGTAGCCGGCGGCGGTGGTCGGACTCGTCCCCGCAACCACACGGCCGTACTTGTCGACCTGCACGCTGCAATACGTGCCAGACGCCACCCCAGTGCGACCGAAGACCATCTCGAAGGCCAAAGCGGTAACGCCCAGGCTGATCGTTGCGTCAGTGACCAGCTGCCAAGCGCTGTCGCCGTTGACCGTGCCACGTTCGACCAAGACCAGCAGATTGGGCGTGACCTTCACGCTGGTATTCGCATCCGGGCAGCGCGTCCAGGCGCCGATGGCGGCCAAGTACAGGCCATTGTCTTTGGCTGCGCTCTGATCCTTGACCAGCACCCGGGCGCCTGCCGGCAATGACACACCGTCTACCGCCTGCAGGCCGCTCAGGGCGATGTTCCCCGTGGTGGCCGCGAGTACCGAATGCTTGAAGTCCTGGCGGGCCAGTTCCTCGCTCACCCATTCGCGGGTGGCTAGCACGACACTAGGGTCGATCTTGAGCTGCACGTTGCTGGCACTGCTGACGATCAGGCTCATGCGCACGACCTGGGTACGTCCAGATCCTTGGCTAAGCAGCGGCTTGTAGGTGGGCGCGCAGTTGGCGATCGCTACAAGGTCGCCGTCGCTATCGAACAGACCGATTTCGCGAATCCAGCGCCCGCCCACGTCGGCGGGGATCACCTGTTCGGCGACGATAATCGACTTGTCCTTGTCGTCGATTTTCAGCTGATTGAGCGGCGCGCGGCGCCACTCTTTGATCAGCTTGGTCTGCGACGCGTCGGGCTGGGGATCGGTGCCATTGGCATCGCCCACGGCCATGTGTGTGATGGTCCATGGGATGTTCAGGGCATCCGCGTTGGCCTGCTTAGCAGCGCCAATGTCCGTCAGGATGGCGTAAAACTGGGTGTTCTGATCAACCATATGAGATGTCCAGGATATCGATAGTGTGTTCGCGACCGCCACGGCCTACAGAGCCTGTGACTTCAATGTCGCGAATCGCCGGCGGGTATACGTCCAACTCGTCACCGTCGAAGATTGCGCCGCCGATGTAGAGGTGCCCGGCGGTTTCAAGGCTGATGGCCAGGGCCGTCATATGCCGGCTCACGGGCCGCGCGTCGTCGAGCAGCGCGCTCAATTCGTTGTAGGTTTCTTCGCTGATGCCCGAGTCGGAAACGCCTACGCGCAGAGCAAAGGTGCCGGGCACACCTTGGGGTTCTGTCTCGAACCACTCCACCACCTCGATCAGGTAGCCGAATGGCTCAACCACCCGCCTCAGGGCGCCGATCGTGCCCTTGTAGGCATGGACGTAGAACGCCGAGCGGATCACCGAGCGCTTGACCGATTCAGACCAAGTGTCGTCCCAGCGGTCGACCGACCAGGCCCATGCCAACTGGTGCAGCAAGGGCGCTGGGCAGGTATCTGCGTTGTAAAGGGCGCGCAGAGGAATACCAGCCGGGTCACGGCTGGCCGCCTCTACTGCGCGTTCAAGTTGCGTGCTATTGGAGGGAAGCAGGCTCGTCACGTCAGATGCCCCGCGTTACGGTCACGCTCGCGCACCAGGCGGCTTGGGCTTTGGTCGGCTTGAGATCGGCCCAGCCGATCAGGTCAACACGCCTGACGCCTTCGATATGCAGTTGCGCGTCGATCGCAGACCGGGGCACCTCAACGCCCAGCCGCCGGCGTGGGTTGATCCAGGCTTTTAATCGGCGCTTGCACTCGGCCAGCAACGCCTCGTTTTCCGGGCCGTTGCCGGTGAAGTACACGACCGCTTTGATTTCGTATCGCAGGATCTGCGCGCTTTGCACGATCAGCCGGTCCCCGACTGGACGCACATCGTCGTCGTTCAGGCGTTGCGTCACGTCTGCCAGCAGGCTGGCAGTGGCTGCGCCATCGTCCTCAAGGCTCAGCACCGTTACCACGACGGTGGCCGGCGAGGGGCTTTCGGCCGTAGCGTCGGCAACCAAGCCGGAGGCGTTACGCGCGTGCAGAATGTAACTGTTGCGTGGCCCGGCCGTGGTCAGGCCCTCATAAACCAGCTGCACCCGTTCCCGAAGCGCATCGTCCTCCTCAAGCACCTCTTCGATCGGCGGCACGGCCGTCAAGTCCTCGGTCTGAACGACCAGGCGCGTGAGCTGCACGTTGCCCGCCAGTTGGTCCAAGTCTGTGCCCTTGGCGTAGGCCAGCAGCAGGGCTTTGGCGGCATCGTTGACGCGCGCGCGGTCTTGCAGGCGGCTAAAGGCTGCCACTTCCAGCAAGGCCAGCACCGGGTCGCTTTCAAGCTCAGCATTCCAGCTCTCGCCCATGCCCTCGCGGAACGTGGTTAGGCTTTGCTGATAGGTGTCCTCGAAGTCCAGGCTCTCCAGCACCTGCGGTGCCGGCAGCGCCGAAAGGTCGATCGTGCTCATGCCGTCACCTCGATAATCGCGCTGTCGCCCAGGTACTGGCCGGTCAGCTGCATGGTTATCTTCCCGTCGACCACTGACACCACCCGTACACGCTCCAGTTTCAAGCGCGGCTCCCAGCGGCCAAGCGCGCGGGCGACTTCGGCCTGCACAGCGCTTTTCCACCCCTCGGTAACGGGCAAGTCGATGTAGCGGCGCAGGTTGCTGCCGAACTCCGGCCGCATCCGGCGACTGCCTACAGGCGTGGTCAGAATCACTTCGATGGACTGTCGTAGATGGGCCTTACCGGACAGCGGCTGTCCCGTGCGGCGGTCCAGTCCGATCATGGGGTTACTCCCTGGCCAAGTCCGGGTGGTTGCTCAGGTAGTTCAGGGCAGCGACGTCGTCCGGCTCAACCGATACGGCGTTGGCCTGCACCTGCAGTACGCGGTCGCTATCAGGCAGCACCAGTGAGCGCGACGTGTAAACGGTGTCGCGGAAGGTGACGCGCTCCGGGGCGACAGGTGCGTCGGCCTCGGCGTCGGTGGATTTCTTCGCGGCCATGTGTGGCTCCAATGAAAAAGCCCGCGCGCGGCGGGCTTTGAGTGGGTTGGGAGGGGTTAGCCGTGCCTGGCGACGACCTTTTCAACGTCTGCAGCCAGCGCGGCGGCCAGGGCCTGGGGCTCGGCCGTGCTCTGGACGTTGAAATTGATCGTCACATTGCGCGCCGGCCCTTCGATGTACTGGCCACCGCTCAAGGCGCGGCACAGGCCCTCGGCGATAACCTCGGGGTCGTTGTCGCCGGCCAGCAGCCGGCGCCAGTAGTCGCGCATACGCATGCGGTCACAGAACCCGGTGATCTGGTAGCCGACCATTTTGGCCACCGTTTCGCTGTCGATCCCGTTGATCGGTGCGTTTTTCCGTTGCTCAGCCATGCCTGCCTCAATGCTTATGGTTAGGGGTGTTGCCGGCGGTGTCGATGATCCTGGCGCCGCCGAAAATGTCGCCCGTTACGCGTAACGCGCCGTTGATCTGGACATTGCCCTGCAGGGTGATGCTGGGCGCCTTGACCGTGACGGCTTGTGCCTCTACTGCTGCCGTCGAGGTCTTGGCAGTGATGCTGTCGTCGGTGATCACTGCGGTACTGCTGCCAACCTTGATCGTGACCGTGCCGCTGGGCAGCGTGATGGTGTAGCTCTTGGCCTGCCAGTCGTAGACCAGCGAGCCGCCATCGTCGTAACGCCAAACCTCGACGTGATCGCGGTTGTCCGGCTGGGCACCGGCGTTGCCGTACAGGCCCGGCACAAACGTGCCTTGCGCAGGATCTCCGCTTGGGCTGATCAACGCGCCCTGCTCGCCCAGGCTCGGCGATCGCCAATGGCGGGCCTTGCCGGCGGCCAGGGCATGCCAGCGCACCCATGCGCTGACCCAATCGGTGCCGTCCGTCATCCGCACTTTGCCGGCGGCCAGATCCACAGCCACGACGTAACCTTTGATTACCCCCCCTTCCAGCATGCGGTCGTGCTGTGAGGAAACGTACGTCATGCCATGTCCGCCGGCGGCCTGTACAAGCCTTCATTGCCTGGCCCCGTATCCGGGTCGAAGGCAAAAACCAGCGTCCCGGGCGGCTCGTCGGGGAAAGGCCACTCGGTGCCACCCAGGTAGACCGTTTGCCGCCACTGCACCGACCAGCCGACGCATTTCAGCAGCTCCGGCGTGATCTCTGACGGCATGGCCTGCACGTCCTGGGTCTGGTCGACGAAGTCCAAATCCCAATACTGCCCGTCCAGCAACTTGACCAGCTTGCTGGCCAGGATCGCGGCTTGCAGCGGTGCCTGCTCGCGGTCTTCCTCAACCAGAATCAAGGCCTCAAACGTGGCCATGATGCAGGTGCGACCATCGCCAGGATCTGGCCCGGGGGCCATTCCGGTGAGGGCATAGAACATCGCCGGCAGTTGCATGCCGGCCTCAAGCACCGGATAGGCCGCGATGTTCGGTAGCTGGGGCAGCGCCTGGGTCATGGCCTGGGTCATGGCCGCGTGCAGCTGGGTCAGCTCACTAGGTGATGTCTGCTGTTCGCTCATGCTTCACCGTCAAGATAAGAGTCACCCAGCCGGTACCGTCCGGCTCCGGCCGGACGACGGTGTAAAGACCGCCGCCGTCCTCCGGGGCCAGCTCGATGGTCAGGGCGGCGCCTTTCTCTAAGCCGACCGCGTCTGCCACCGGCAGGCTGAACTGGGGTTCGCGCACGGCCTCGGCGTTGATGGCCGAGGCTAGGCGCTTGCTCCCCAGCTGGGGATCGTGGAAGGGGTTTTCGAAGATCCCCAGCACCTCACGGCCGTCCGCGCGCGTGGCTCGATCGCCGACGCGCCGCAGAATCGGCCGATCCAGGCGCCGGGCCGCGCGCTCTCGAAAGCTCGATGCCGTGGCCATTACTGCACGATCAGCACTTCGGCATAGCCGCCGGCGGAATCGCTCAGCAGCTTGCCGTAGGGCTTGGAGCCGTCAGTACCCGGGACTACCAGCGCGCCGTCTTTCACGCTGGCGGCGTTGCCGGCCTTGAGGGCAGCGTCAGCCGGGACGCTCCAGGCGCCGGCCGTGCGGTAGGTGATAGGCGCACCCTTGGCGCCGCTTTCGAGTGGCATCACCGCCAGGTCGTTGATGACTTGGGGCACGCCCTTTACCGATCCGCCGGTCGGCGCCGGCAGGGTGACGGTGTCACCGCTGTTCATATAGTTGGTCGCCATGATTCTCTTCCTCCAGAAACAACAAACCCCGCTTAGGCGGGGTGCTTGGTAGTGCGCAGCGGTTACTGGCCGGCGGACTTGTTCAAGCCGCGCGCGTCGAGCGCGGACACGCCGGCATCGATGCGGACCTTGGAAGCGATACCGTCGCTGGTAAAGCCTTCCTGCTGGTCGAAATACGGCGTCTCGATCCCGTCCAGGTAGGCCACTTCGATGGTGTCCGAGCCTTGCTTGGCCGCCAGGTAGTAGCTGGTAGCGGAATCAGCATCCAATCGCGGCTCGGCAATGACCTGGGCAAAGTTGCGGATTGGGTTGTCGATGCCGGCATTGGTGTCGGCACCCGGTACCGAGGCCGAGCGGATCAGCTGGTTGGCCTTGTCTTCCAATGCCACTGGGCACAGCAGGAAGGCCGGGCGGATGTTCAACGGTCGCGGCTTGGCGTCCTTGGCCACCGTGGCCTGCTGCAGCGCCATTGCGGTCTTGGCCGCGCTCATCGCCTCGATCGACAGCTTGGAAGCGGCGCCGGTGAAGAGGTTCTTGCGCGAGGCATCGAACAGCGGTCGATTGTCTTTCATCTTGCCGTTCTTGGTGAGCAGGTCGTAGACCAAGTCGCCAATGGTTGCCCGGGCGGCCTCGCCCATCAGGCGCGGAATCGCGGTCAGTGCATCGAGATCGTCGTTGATGATGGCCTGACGGTTGATGGTGAACAACTCGCCGTAGGTGGCCAGCTGGATGGTCTCCCCGGTATCGCCCAGGGTGATGTTCTTGTAGTCAGCGCCAGGACGCACCTCGCGCAGCGACGAGAACGTCCCCAGGCCTACGCGGCTGGCGATCTTGAAGTCGCTCAAGCGGCCTTTCTTGGTCCACAGGTGGTAGGTCTCTTCGGACTTCTCCCAGCCCGTCAGCAGCGACTTGTAGGCTGCATCGAGCAGGATGTTGCCGAAGTCGCTCGAACCGTGGGTGAACGCCAAGCCGATCATGTTCATGACGTTGAGTGTCGAGACGCCAACGCCACGCTCGACCAGCGAGGCCCGCGCCAGCTCGCGCAGGGTCATGAAGTTGAACCCGTTGTCGTCCTGCAACTCGCCCAGGCCCGCACGCGCGTAGATGGAAGCGCGCACGGAGTCGCCCACCAGATTGCCGTTGGTGATGTGGCCGTGATGGCGAACGGTACCGGTCGGGGTCGTGCCTTGGCCGATCACTTCGAGCAGCTTGGCGTTGGCTTGGTCGATCGTGCAGTTGAAGTCGTTCAGGCAGGTGTCGCGCAACGCTTCTTGCCCGGTGAAAGGCGTGAAGGCTGCTTGAATGGCAGTACGTCGGGCACCGTCAGCTGCCAGGACGCGCGCGGCGATCTGCTCGGCGGTTTCGGCAGGGTTGCCCGGCGTCGGTGCTGGCCCGCTTGCAGGCGGCATGACCGAACCGCGCGGGGTGAAGAGTTGCTGTGCAGCTGTGGGCATGTTGGTGTAGTCCTTGAGGCGGTTGGAGTTGATCGTGGCGAAGGCCTCGACCGAATCGAGCAAGGTGTCGGCAAAGCCCAGGGCGACGGCCTCAGCGCCGGTCATCCACGTTTCTGCCGTCAGCAGCGCTTCAACTTCTTCGGCGCTCTTGCCGGTCTTGGCGACGTACACCGCCACCATGCCGGTTTCGAACTTGTCGAGGGTTTCGGCATATGTGCGCATGGCCTCGGCGTCGCCGCCCTGGATGCCCCAGGGCTTGTGAATCATCATCATGGCGTTCGCCGGCATGCGGATCTCGTCGCAGGCCATCGCCACCACGCTGCCCATACTGGCGGCCAGGCCGACCACGGTACCGATCACCCGCGCTTTGTGGCTCTTGAGCAGGTTGTACATGGCCATGCCTTCGAAGACGGCACCGCCCGGCGAGTTGATGTGCAGATTGATCTGTGACACGTCACCCACAGCGCGCAGGTCTTTGGCGAACTGCTGCGCCGAGATTCCCCAGTCGCCAATGTCACCGAACAGATACACCTCGGCCACGCCGCGCGTAGCAGCGCCCTTGATGGTGTACCAGCTGCTGCCGGGGTTATTCGTCGTCGTCCCGACCGACCCTTGCGGGCTCATCAGCGGCGGGGGCTGGTTCCTTTTTTGCGTCTGCATCTGTTGGGTTCTTCCCATAGATTTGGTGGTAGTAATCCGAACTCAGCACCAGCTCGGCCGCGCGATTGGCGGCCACCTCGGCGATCCGCGAGGCCTTGAGTTCGGACGGGTTACGCTGCCGCGACCGGGCCACCTCGGCCTCGTCGGCAAAGCCTGCCTTGACCAAGATTTCCCAGGCGGTCGCCTCATGCACCGGGTTGATCCAGGGCATGACCGGGCCTTGATAGAAGGCGCCGTAGAGGGTCCGCTGATCCACATCAGGCGGAATCCGCAACTGGCCGCTCATGACGGCCATGCGCAGCCAAGCCCGGTACACCGGGCGACACCAGTAGTCGATGAACTCGTGCTGCAGCAGGTCGTAGCCCAATTGGCCCTCGACCAGCTCCTGCCGCTGCGCCGAGTAGGTGCCGTCATAGCTGCGCGCCACGCTCGAATAGGTGCTGCGCGCGCCGGCGGCCACGGCCTTGAGTTGGCCGTTGCGAAAGCCTTCAAGGAAGGGGTTCGGGCGGTTGCTCTCGATCGTCCCGACTTCCTCGCCGGGCAGCAGGTTGTCGATCACCATGCCTGGGCCAAATGGAAAGGTGCGTTGCTCTTGGGTCTGCCCTTGTTTGGGCAGCACGTAGTCGTCGGGCGTGCCTTTCTTGATGTACATGGCCAGCGCAGCACTGATCCGCGCCGCGACCCGCTCGCTCTGCTCGTAATCCTTGATGTCCGCCAAGCGGATCACCACGGCATGCAGAAGCGGCTGGCCACGGTTCTGGCCGATGCGCTTACGGTTCGCAATGTGGATCACCCGATCGGCCGGGACGCGCTTGGTGTTGTATGCCCACTTCTGCCCGACCATAGAACCTGGGTGGCCATCGAGCAGGTGGTAGGCCTGTACGCGCCGCCAGTTGTCCCGCTCAACGCCCTGAACAATGCCGGCGGAGTAATCCACGTAGTCAATTGGCAGGTAATCAGGCTCTAGCAGCTCGATGGCGAAAGGCACGCCGTGCAGGTGCGTATAGCCTGGCACCTTACCCATGAGCAGCTGACCCAGGGCCTCGCCGTCGCGCAGCCAGGTGCGGCACACCAGTCGCTCCATTTGCGGCCGGGTCAGCTCGCCCGAAGTTTCCGGCGCCAGCGACCATTCGCCCCATAGCGCTTTGATCGCCCCGGCCAACTGCGTATGCACCGTGCCGTCGTAGCGCATGGGAATGGGCTCGACGGCGATACCCGGGCCGCCGACTACCCGCTCTTCGAGCCGGTCAAACAGGCCCGTTACAAGGTCGTGATCCTCGTCCAGTTTGCGGCACTGCTCGCGCAGGGACTTGAGCGAGTGATGCAGCTCGCTATCAGCGTCTTTGGGCTGCTTCTTGGGCTTGTGCGTGCGCGAAGGCTTGGCGGCCTCAAAGGCCATGATCACGCTGCGGGCGCGCATTCGCTCGGCAACTACGCGCGGAAAGAACGGCGCCAAGGCGCGGTCGACCATTTCCCCGATCATCAGAACGTCGCCAGGGAGTGCCCTGGGCGCCCCTCGCGCGCCTCAGCGGAAGCACGGCGCTCCCACTCCAAGCGGCCTGTACGAATCTGAGGCAGCTCGGCCATCGTCACGCGACGACCTCCAAACTGCACGTCCTTACCGCCTTCGAGCAGGTCAATCTCAGCCCGCAAGTAGCGATCCACCATTTCCTGTGCGCTTACAGCCATTTGCTCGCTCCGGTATCGACCCAGCCGCCGGCGGCGGGCTGGACTTGTAGGGTTGGGGCCGCCTGCTCTGCAGGTGGCAACGTGTCATCGCCAGAAGGCGCCGACGTGTCTTCTTGCGTGTCTTCGTGTTCCTCGACTTCCCACACACCGGTGTCAGGGTTCTGACTGGCCAACAGATCCAAGTCCAGGCCGAACCGCTGCTGACTGATCCGCAGCGCGGCCAGCGCATATACAGCGCAGTCGAGTGCTTCGTTACGGCGGCCGCCGGCGTCCCAGCGCATGACGCGTCGACCCTTGATCACCACCCATTTTTTGCGCTCGCTGGTCAGCTGCTGCAGCTCGTCTTCGTCGCAGATCAGCTCGTCGGCAGGCAGATGGACACAGCCCGGCACTGGCCTAGGCCCATCTGGCTGCAGCTTGAGTCGGCTGTAGATCAGCTCCTTGGCGTTGTCAGTGCCGACTTCGGTCAGATAGACCTTGCTGCGCTTGTCCTTCTTGCGCGGGAAATTGGCGATCGGTTTGCCATAGGTGCTGGCCCCGAAGATCGGAATCACCCATTGCACACCGTGCTTACGGCTCTCGGCGCGGACCTCGTCGGAGTAGTGGCCGCCGGAGTCCCAGCACCACCGCTCTACGCGCATCACCGTGCCGTCCGCCCGTTTGAACTGGCGATGCAGCTCGCGACCTACCTTGCGGCGCAGCTCAACGCTAGCCGGATCGCCGGTGAGGATGAAGCGATGCACCAGCCAAGCCTCTTCGCCGGCGCCGTAGGCCCATACTCGGCCCTCGTAGCGGTCGTCCTGGGTATCGATACCGCCGAACAGAGCGACAGCTCGGGCCGGCAGCTCAGTGAACGTTTCTCGACGATCGCGCAGTTGTTCCCAGTCCAGTTTTTCGCCTTGGTCCTCCTCCCACACCTGCCCAAGCGTGGTGTTGATGAAGGTTTTCAGCTTGCCCCGGTCCTTGCCGACCTTGACGAAGTCAGTCGCAATCTCGATCCAAGTAGTAAATGTCGAATAACCGGTCCACACGCTGAACGTTACCGAACGAGGCGTAGCCGTTGGCTCGCCTCCAACGTCAAACCACGCCATGCTGTCGCGCGTCCAGATGCCGGAGCGCTCGCAGACCCACCGGCCCGTTTCAGCAGCGGCAGTGACCATTTCGTGATACTCGAACGTGCCGCCGTGGCAGTGCGGGCACAGGTACCAGGCTGCCTCTACCTCTTGGCGCTCGTTGAGTCGCCACTTGATACCAAACGGGTCTTCTCTGCCACCCCATTGCAGGACCAGCTCGGTACCGCAGCAAGGCGCCTTAATGTTGAACCGCAGGTCGTGTGGAGACTCGATCGCGGCTCGGGATATCTGGCACTTCTCAGAATCGGTCGGCGTAGATCCCCTGATCGATTTCTTGAACGTAGCCCCCTCCAGGCGCTTGTCTCCCAGGAACGTGGGCGCGCCCTCGCCTTCGATATCCTCGTCGAACTTCGACAGCTCGTCGTAAATGACGGTATCCGGGCTTTTCTCACGGTAGTTACGGGCGGCCTTGCCGCCCAGGCACCACAACATCTTGCGGTTGACGAAGCATTTGGCTTCAAGGGTGTTGTCGCGATGCTTCATGCCGTGCCACGGAGCCAGGTCCAAGACTACCGGCACGTCGCGGATCATCCCTTCGATGTGTCGCTTCATGACGCCCTCGGCGTCACCCTCAGTCGGGCAGTACATAAGCACGTTGCGCTTCTTGTGCTGCACCAGGTACCCGATGAATGCCATAAGCATCTTGGTGTAGCCAAGGCGGGCCGACTTCACGAAGTTGACTTCGCGGATCAGGTCATTGCCCATCGCATTAAGGATGGCCACCTGAAACGGGGCAGTAGTCCAGCGTCCCTCTTGGTAGGACGACTCAGAGGACAGGTAAAAATGCTTGTCCGCCCATTCCACCACGGTCATGGGTGGCTCTTTGAACAACGCTGTCAGACCAACGCGCATCGCGTTAGCCAGATTCGTCATCCATGGCTGAAAGGAACTCATCAAGAATCTCCGGGAGGCGCTTATCCAGGCTTGCGGCTTCGTTACGCGTAACGGCCACCTCACGCTGCACCGCCTCAAGGTGTCGAGCCTCGATGTCAGGGTGCTTTCGCTTGACCTTGGTATGCACGGTGTCGAGGGTTGAGCCGATCAGGCTCACCAGTCTGCTGATAGCGAACGTCATGAATTCGGCCGGCACCAAGTTGCGGCGCTTGACCTCGTTTCGCATCGCCTGGGCGTCTGCCTGCTCGCGAGTCAGCCGAAGCCGCTCTTGCAGTAGCTTGGCTTCGGCAAGGGGGTCGATGTCGTCACTTGTGGGTTGTTGTTTGCCGCTCTGGTGCTGCAGGCGGTTTTCGAGCACCGAACGGACATCGTAGAAGGACTCGCGGCCGATCTTCTGCACCGGCTCAACGCGCCATTTATCAAAGGCCTGCACCGAAATACCGAGGCTTTCGGCCATGCGTTTTTTGTTCAGCCAGAACGGCTGACGGGTGATCGTGGGATTCGTCATGGACTAAACAACAACCAACCTCCGAATTCAGGTCATACATAGCGAAAAGGCGGGGCCCGAATTACCCCCTACCCCCGGTACCCTCGGGAGGACCCATCGAAAATGGCCAGAAATTGACCAACTCGACCTTTCCTCACCTCCCTGCACCGCTGGAAGCCACGGAATACGGGGCCTCCAGGGGTGCGCTCAAATTTTCAGCCCCGGGCGGTCAGAATGGCATCGCGCAATGCGCGTTCAAGGATGGTCGGGCCGTGGGCCTTGGCGATGTTCGAAGCGATCTTGAAGAACGGAAAGATCACGCGGTATCGCGGCGCGCTGTTGGTGAACAGGAAGACCGGTTTGGCCGCTTCACCGAATGCGGTGTGCTTGCGCTGCCAGATGCCCGGCTCATCGTTGACCGTGCCGGTGAAGTAGCGCTTGGCGTTGCCCTTGCGTCGGCTGCGCTTGCTACCGGTGGCATTGGCCTGGAAGCCGCTGGCCGACTCGGCTGCGCCCAACCCCGATAGGATGCGGGTCATGGTGCCGCGTGACACGTTGCCGTATTGATTGAGCAGGTCATTGACCGGGACGGCGTACTGCCCGGACTTCATCAGCCCCTTAGCGATTAGCGACTTCTCAAATCGCTTATGCGGTCGCTGTCCGCCCTGTACCGCCTGCTGCAGGTACGTGTCGGCAGGTATGCCCGAGGTCCAAGCGTCTTTGAAGTAGACCTTGGCCGCGCGATTCTTGGTTGCCGCCTGAACGTACAAACTGCGCATCGTGGCCGGCGTGGGCCGGTCGATACGCTGCTTCATCACTTCCAGCATGCCGGCCTTGATCTGCTGGGCCAGCCGGGTTTGGGCAAGGATCTGCGCGAACGGGATCTGCCGCTTCTTGATATCTGAGAGTTCGCGTACAAGCGGAACGGTATCGATATCCAGTTTCCAATCGATCATGCCGCTCTCCTGTGCTCGTTACACAACACCGCTCAGATCACGCGACGGTATGCGTATGACGGCATCTTTAAGTTGTGCAGTTGCGCGATGAAGAGCAATCAGTGCTCGCTCAGCCGCATGTTGGTCGACCTCACCGTCTGCTGCCAATCTAGTTGCCAACTGTTTTACAGAGTTTTCAATCCTGCCAATGGCTGCCATATGCGCTTTTCCAGAACTTATGGCGCAAGAACAAGAAATCATTGCATAGCCTCTTTTTGAGTTGGGGCGGCCACGCTGGTCGCTATTTCGTGAGAACCCATGTGTCCTTGTAGCGAAAACGCGACTATGGCGACCAGTAACGCTACCAGCGGGCTTTTCGTCATAGCGTATCAACTTTGCGCTCAGCCCAGCGACGACCCATCTGGCGAACCTGCTCGACACCTAGCACACCCACAAATCCAGCAACGGCATAGGCATAGCCGCCAGTCATTCCGAACTTTTCAGCGCCTATACCGACCATGAAGACCAGCACGCCGCCTAAAGCCGCCTCAAGTAAGCGGCGATCCCAGCGGGGCTCCTTGTCGTCATAGAGGATTCGCATATAACTCAAGATGGTAGCTAATGCGGCAGGCATGCCGTGGTCGCGTAATGCGGCCACAAGCATGACCCAGAATGTCGGATCCTTTTCGGGGGGCATGGTCTGCATCTCGATTCCTCCCGGATCGGGAGTGCAATGGAAGAAACTCAGCGATAGCCGAGACTCAAGAATATTTTGAGAGAGTGGGTATGCAAAAATCAGCGTCGTAACTAACTCACGCAGATCTATATTGAAATAAAAAACCCGGCTATTAACCGGGCTATTGAATAAAACCTATGACGCATTAGGACAGAAATTTTTGCCCTTAAATATTAGTTTGCGATTTTGCAATCTTCAAACATCGGCGTTTTAGCAACATCTCCACGACCAGTGCATATTACCTGAACAGTCGAACCCTTCTTGATAGTCGCCATCACTTCAATGGCTGACTTCGCGAATTTGAACTGAGGCCCCAGGTAAGGGTTGCTGCCAGCGAGGACTAGGTAAGGGTTCCCCATGAAATCCGTATTTATATCAGTGACCCTGCCGCTAACCTTAACTCTCTTGCCCTTAAACTTCATATCCGCTGCAACTGTATTTTCCTCGTATAGCTGAGCAACCTGAGAGGAAAGATATGCCGGCGCTTGTGAGTCAGAAACCGGCGCAGCACTACTCGCCGTAGACTCGGTAGAAGTTGTTTTATCTACCTGTCGTTCTGATTCGCCTGAAAACACAGCAAAAAGGCATAAAACCAACCATCCGAATCCCACGATCCGAGCCAAAGTCGAATGTCCCTTTCTAAGCAAGAACCAGACAAATATGACCGGGATAAAAAGAATACCTAACCCAAGAAGAAACCCAACAGGGCGTTTTTGAGTCGTTGGCACATCGTTCATATCGCTCTCCATGGCGAGGGTTAAGACACGCATTTTGAACGGTATGGAGGCAGAACGCCATCAAATAAATCTACTGGCATCAGCCCAGCATTGAGCAGCCCTCATCCCCTAGGGAAGCCCCAGGGGGGTCTCTGTGTCGCGTCGTGAGCTGGACACGCTGCTATGGAAACAGGTCTTTATCCGCGCGGAAAGAACTTTTTAAGCTGCCTCCCTTACCTGCTCCAAGGCACAATCGATCCAAGCTACCCCGGCCTTGATCAGCTCGCGCGCTTTGGCTTCGCTTATGTTGTTTTCTCGGGCCACGCGCAGGGCGGGCCACTTTGCTCCGAAATAGAGCCACAGGAAGTCGCCCATCTGCTGGTCACGCTTGCTCAAGCGTGCCAAAGCGCCATCCACTGCAAGAGCCAGGTCATCGGTTATGACGTACTGTCTCTGACCGCCTTCCGAGGGTACGTGGTCACGCATGAGCGCAAACAGAGGTGAGACGTAACGCGGTATCCCCATCCCGTCCATACGCCACCACCCCCATTGCTCAAGCATGTACTCCGTATCACCCAGAGGTTTGTCGGTGTAGGTTCGTTTTTTCATGTTGTTACTCAATCCCCGGTGAAGTTGGAGCCACCCGCGCCACGTCGGTTGGTCCCCTGATACTGCTGCTCTGGCCCATGCGTTTCGCTGGGCCTTTTCATTTGAGTTATTTGCTGCTCTGCCGCCTGTAGCTTGAAACTGAGCTGGGTTACCAGTTCGTCGAGCGGAAGCACCAACCTAGATCCCTCAACAACCCAACCTGACCCGTTGCAAGCGGTACAAGCCAGCTCAAAAAACACCCCTCTTACTACTGCCCTCCCCTTGCATGTCGGGCACTTAACCAAGTCAATTCGGGCCTGATCAAAGCCACGGTCCGTGCCCTTTTTCACGTTCTGCATTCTCCCCTATGACTAATTCGATGATTGGGCTGCGCGCTTTGCGCGGTGTGGCCTGTGGCCCGTTGTGAGGAATGACCGATTGCACGCCCGTCAACCCGTGGATGGACGCAAAACCGATCCCGTCTAACCATGCGTGCCATTGCTCCAGTGCCTCCCGGCGCAGTCCATTGCCCTTGGTCTTGATGTAGGTATCAGCAACTTTGCCGAGTGAGTGATTCAGCAGCATTTCGCCAATGAACCCATCCACGCCCATATCCAGCCAGGCGGTACGCGCGACCTTGCGCAGGTCATGGCTCGACCATTCGCGGCTGGCCAAGCGCCGAAACACGGACGAGGCCTGGCTGGCGCTCATCGCCTGCCCCTTTCGGCCTGGGAACAGGTACCGGCCGGTATAGCCGCCGTCGAGTTGTGTGTTGCGATACCGGCGCAGCAGTGCCAACACTTGCGACGTCAGCGGCAGCCGATGTTCAGTACGGGTTTTGGTGTGCTTGGCCGGGATGAACCATTCGGCATGACCGAAGGCGAAGTCGGACCACTCGGCTTGCCGGCTTTCCCCTATGCGCGTGCCGTGGCAGATCATCAACAGGGCCAGCATGGCGTCGATGGGCGATGCGTCGAACAGTGCTCCTAGCGCGGGCAGTACCTCGCGCAGGTGATCGGACCGCAGTCGTCCATCTTTCGGCAAAATCTTGGTCTTGATGAAATTCGTGAACTTCATTTCAGCCATGGGATTGCTGGGGATCAGTCCGAGCGTGCGTGCTGCGCTCATGGCGCGGCTCAACACTCGAAAGATCTGCCGGACATAGGACGTCGAGCACGTCGCTTGAAGAGGCCACATCAGGGACTTGTCGAGGGCGGCCGGGGTGAGTGCGCAGATAGGCATGTCGCCAAGACGAGGCTGCAGGTGCCGATCTACCACCGTGCTTACTGTGCCCTTCCAAGAATCGGAAAGCGCGGCGTCACTGGCGACACGGCCCTTGAACCAGTCCAGTAGGTCGCTGAAGGTCACAAGGCCTGCGAGGGCGACTGCTTCATCTGGACGGCCTAGCAACCGCTGCCGAAGCGCTGGCAACTCAGCAAAAATCGCAGCCGGCCCGTACTCAGGGAAGCGGGCCAGCCGGTTCCACTTCCGACGTACCACAAGGAACCAAGTACCTGATTGCCGGCTCTGGTCAAAGCGAAACCTCAACCCAGGGTGACGTGGGTCGCGCAGGTCACGTACGCCGGCCACAGCGGCTTGTCGGCGGATCTCGGCGTCCGAAAGCTTGACGATGGCCGTCGCGCTCATGCTCTTCCCCGGCAAGGAAGCTCTTCCCCAAGCAGATCAATGATGCTGTAGGTGGAGGGCCACATTCTGGCGCCGTGCGATGCGGCCAGAGCCTTGTCGCGATAAAGCGCTACTGGGGGCGCTGGTTTGTACGAAAGATCGAGCCGATCGCTGCGGCAGTAAAGCGCGTAGCGGTACTCGCTAAGTTCGGGACGGAGTTCCATGCTCATGCTGCAGCCGTCCTTCCCGCATAGCGAGCGGAAAGCGAGCGCTCTTTGGTCGGAGCTGCTTTCACTGGCGGCACCCAACTGGTCGACAGGTCTTCGAAGCGGTTGTACTGGCCAACAAACGCAGCACGAACGGTGCCCGTCTCAATATCTCGACCCTTGCCGATGATGATTTCGGCAATTCCCTTGTACTCGCTGTTTTCGTGATAGACCTCGTCGCGGTACACAAACAGGATCACATCGGCGTCTTGCTCGATAGCGCCAGATTCGCGCAGATCCGAGGGCACAGGGCGTTTGTTGGGACGCTTTTCGCACTCTCGGGAAAGCTGACTGAGCAGCACGACTGGAATACCCAACTCGCGGGCAATCAGCTTGCAGCCTCGGCTAATGCTGCTGACCTCTTCGGTACGGTTACCGCCCTCACCTTCCATCAGCTGCAGGTAGTCGATAACCAGCAAGTCCAGCCCATGCTTGAGCTTGTGGCGGCGCGCCATCGAGCGGATACGGCCAACGGTTCCGATAGCCCTGTCAGCGATGAACAGTGGTGCTCGCTGAATCTTATGGGCTGCGGCCGCAAGCTGGCTCCCGTGGGACTGGCATGCCGCACCGCTCTTCACCAAATTCAGTGGAATTCGGCCCTCAGAGGCAACCGCGCGGTCGAGCAGCTGGCCCTTGCTCATTTCCAAGCTGACCACCAGGCAAGTCTTGTTCTGCTGGATCGCCGCATGCTGCGTGATGGCCATTGCCAGCGTCGTCTTGCCCATGCCCGGGCGTCCGGCAACGATGATCAGTTGCTCTGGCTGCAGGCCACCCAGCTTTTCATCGAGATCCGCCAGGCCCGTGGACAGACCGATCAGGGTTTCACCTCGGCTCAGGCGGTCGTGCCGGTCCTGCCAGACCTCTACCTGCTGGGCGAGCAGATCGCTTGCCTTGACGACTTCGACCTCATCGCTACCAGCATCAATGGCCATCGCGGCGGCCTGGACTGCGGCAATTTTGGATTGCAAGTCGCCTGCGCCCTGGGCGATGTCGAGCGCTTGGCCGCTCAAGTCGTAAAGCGCCCGTTCGATGGCGCGGTCGTTCACGATACGGGCATACGCCCGGGCGTTGGCAACGCTTGGGGTGGCCTGCACCAGCTCTGCGCAGTAGGCCAACGCGTTGTCGCCGGTGTGCAACCGACCGATGTGCTCACCAACCGTCAACAGGTCGACAGCATTGCCGGTCGAATGCAGCTCGAGGATGGCGCGGAATACTTCGGCCGTCTCGGCGAAGTAGAACGATGTGGGGCTCAAGCCATCTGCGAGGATGTCAATCAGTTCCGGGCGTTGCAGCATCGCACCCAGCACGCCGTGTTCAGCCTCTGCGCTGTAGAGTTCACGCACTGTAATTGCCCTCCACGACCTTGACGAAGTTACCAGCGTTGATCAGCCAGTCGAACGTGGCGCGGAATGGCGCAATGCCTGGTTTGCCTTGGAGTCGGCCCATCAGGAAATCGGATTCGGCCACGGTCGCGAAATATTCGGTCCAGAAATCCAGGCTTTGGTGAACATCGCTCTGGACCCACCTAGCACGGACCTGCTTTTTGCGGGATTCGGATACAAGCACCACCGCTGGCAGCTGCGGAGTGAGCAATCGGTTAAACAGATTCACGATGTCTTGCACGGGGCATGACGGCGATCGCGAATCGCGATTGCCAGCAGGTGACGGTTCAATTGATGGTTCCTTTACGGTTCTGGGGGCAGCAGGTGCCGGGGTGGGGGGCATATCCTGCCGGGGCGGTGGGGCATCTGGTGCCGGGGGGCATTTAGTGCCGGGGGCATATGCTGCCGGGGTCAGGGTGTACCAAGTCGATCGGCCGAACCGTTGATGGCTTGCCAGGACATTCGCCTCTTCAAGCCAGCGAAGCGCATTGCGAACAGCACGTTCTGAGAGGCAGGTGCGGACGCCGATGGTAGCGAGAGAGGGCCAGCAAACACCGTCATCATTCGCGTTATCAGCGAGGGAAATCAGAACTGACTTCTGCGCAGGACTCATGCCCTGCAGTGGCCAACAGGCGGTCATCAGAATGGTGCTCATAGATGAATCCCAGGTGCAGGGATGCGCTCAGGCAATGTGTTGCCTGCGTCGTGTTTGATGGGCATAATTCGTCTCGATGTGATGTTGAAGAAGCCGCCCTGCCAGGCGGTTTTTTTGTGTCTGCGATTCGGGTACTGGATGAAATCCCAGTCGTGTTGAGCATCTTTCTAAACGGCAGCACTGGCCGCAAAATTCGATTGAACAGGGCGGCGGTGCCTGGCCGTATCAGCTCACTGAGTCACGCAGCTGATAGTGCGTCGGCGGGTGGGAACACCTCATCGAGGGTCACGCCAGCACCATGGCTGTTGAAGGCGGCCACGATTTTTCGGCACTCCTCAAGGCCAGGCTTTCGACGCTCGTTTTCGTAATGGGCGATCGCGCTCTGCGTCACACCAACCGCAACGGCCAGCGCGGCCTGGGTCATGCGCAAGCGTTCGCGGATGTTCTTGATGTTTGACATAGAGGGTCTCCGGTAGCGTGCAGCCGATATTACGTTTGGTAATGCTTCACTGCAAGAGACATTACGCCCTGTCAGTGGGCGGGAACCACACAGGCCGTAATAATTACCGGATGAAAAAATGGTACGAGCTGGCTAGAGCCAGGATGAAAGAACGCCAGATCACCCAGGAGAAGCTCGCCGAACACATGGGCGTTAGCCAGGGTGGTGTCGCCCATTGGCTAAGCGGTCGCAGAGAGCCTTCCCTTGAGGTCATTGGTCAAGTGCTGAGCTATTTAGGCCTTCCTCAAATGGGTATTGAAATGGGCATTCATCCTGATTCGAATGTCCAAATGGCCCCCCAGCCGTCGCGGTCGTTTAGTTATCCAGAAATCAGTTGGGTTCAAGCAGGTATCGCCAGGGAAGCTACAGAAGTGTTGAACGTTGCATTGTGCCCTCATCATTCCTCTGACGTATGGGCCGGGGACGATGCTTTCTGGCTTAGGGTTACAGGCAGCTCGATGACTTCAACGTCTGGGCCGTCCTTCCCAGAAGGGACATTGATTTTAGTTGCCCCCGACATAGAGCCGCGCCCAGGACAGTTTGTGGTCGCGCGCATGCTTACGACCAACGAAGCGACGTTTAAGCAGTTGGTCCGTGATGCGGGTGACCTGTACCTTCGCCCATTGAACCACGCTTACAGCACGAAGCTCCTCGATGAATCGTGGGAGATCGTGGGCACTGTGCTTGATGGGAAGATGCCTACAGCAGTGTTCGTCTAATGGTCTGAACACCAAACAGTACAAAGCCCGCTTATAGCGGGTTTTTTTATGCCTACCGAAAAAACATTACGGAGGGTATTGACCTGTAATATTACGAAGCGTAATGTTTCTTCACCGAGCCGCTACAAGGCTCGAAGGCTGTAAAGCCACTGCTCTTTAAATAACCAGACGTGACCCTCTCGACGCACCCAGGCCATCACCTGGGTAGGAACAAGCTAAGTCGTCGACCACGCCAGTTAGGACTGGCCCACGCCCGGCTCTGGATACCGGGCCAACACGACCCGTTGGTGCATCTGGACCCAGCGGCCACCGTGCTGCGCTGTTAGCGCTCCCTGCCGGGGCCGAGATTAGGCGCTCTACCGGCATAGCGCGAAGCAGCGAGCAGTAATGCCCACTAGGGTGGCGAGTAACCCTGCATCGACAGCCAGAACAATAACCAGCGACCGACGCCAGCAGCGGGTCGCTGAGGTTTCACCGATTGGCCTGCTCACGCGGGCCAGACGGGAAACCAACCAAGGAGTAGGACCATGCTGATACTGACCCGCAAGGCAGGCGAAACCATCGTGATCAACGACAACATCCGCGTCACGGTGCTGCAGATGAATGGCGGCCAAGTCCGAATCGGCATCGAGGCGCCAGCCGAGATAGCCGTACACCGCAGCGAGGTACACGAACGCATCAAGGCCCAAGCTGAGGCCGCTGCCGACGCTGTCGCCTGACCCAGTTCCACTTGCTGGCCTTGGCAACAGGGGCAGACGGGAAATGAATCCTGACCGGGGTTAGCCGGCCGCTGGACTCCCAAGCGCATAAAGGGATAGCCCTTCCGCATGACGGGCTCAATGGTTGTGCGGTGACAGCCGGAAAGACGGCCCGACGGCCTGCTCCCCATCGCAGGCCGCATCGGGGTGTGATTTGTTTGCCCTGCGATGCACAGGCCCTGAGAAGGGAAGCGGAGCAGAGGAATATGGGAGGCGAAAGCCAGCAAGCCGGGCAGCCCAGACCGGACGACAGATCACACCCCGATGCGGACGATTCTGCACCGCGCAAAGCGACCCCCTGCACCACCCTCCCCCAACAACCATCGACTGCATTGGCAGGCGCCAGGCTGGCTTTTCACGCCCAGTTTGGTCACTGCGTCTGGCGCCTGACCAATGCAGTCCCCCGAGATGATTCATGGAAAAGATCACCTGCGGTACATGGACTGGCCAGCTCGGACAGGCGCTGGCACCTCGCGAACTGGAGGCCCTGCTGTGGGTCGCCCAGGGCCTGACCACCAAGGAAATCGCGCGACGCATGGGCATCAGCCCTGGTACCGCCGCTAACCGCATCGAGACGGTGCTATACAAGCTTGAGGTCGGACGCCGCATTGAGGCAGTCACAAAGGCTATGGGCCGTCAACTAATCAGCCCATTATGCATCGCACTGGCCGGCCTAATGGCCGTGCATGCCGCCCTGGGCGACACCGACCCCGTGCGCCGCGACCGCCGCGTCCCGGAACGCCGCTTCGCCGAAACCCGAATCACTCGAAAGGCCGAGGCAATCGAGTTTCATCTCTAAATCAAACAAGGATTAACTATGCACCCTGCCATGCAGCAGCGCGTTGAGGTCTTGGCCGCTTTGCGCGAGCGGACCACTAGGGTAACGGTCGACTTTAATAGTAAAATCGCGCTTAAGGCGACGGGGCCGAATCAATTTTTCAGGGTCGTTGCCAAAGGCAAGGCCTGGCACATAGTCGATATGATCACGGGCAAGACATTCGGCTTTTGCTTCACCTACAGAGCGGCTTTGCGCTTTATCGATGCACTTGAACTCGCTAAATCGAGCAGATAGCTGCAACATGGCAAAAGATGATTTAGAACGAATTGCTGAACTGACACATTGGTGCCTATATTACAGCGCAATCCAATGAGTGATCCTGGCACAAACAAAGACTGGACCCGCAATCGCGGACCCAGCCAACTAAAGCTGCTTTGAAGCATGCAATGTAGCTTTTTTATTCAAAGTAGCTTTGACACATGGCGTAGTCGACGCTGGTACCCTTCAAGCTGATTCGGCGTGCCACCAGTTCTATTTAAATGGTAACTTTTATTAGAACCAGGCTCTGGGTAGTTTCTGCCTAACTGAAGCGACTGTAATTCTACACCATTATAATCACAAATCAGCCCAAGTCGACGCATATCCCAAAGGTGCTCATGATTTGGAAATCTTGCGACATTGTAAAGATCGGCTTCCGCCTCTACCTTATCTGTAATTGAGTTGATGGTCTGACGATGCAAACGTTGAGGATCCGTATAGCTTTGACCCCCGCTTAGTCGATATGGGTTGGTCATATTTGCAATTAGCAAAAACGGCTCCGCCATTTCGAGAGTTGGAACCAGCATAGGGTTGCCACGGTAGTCGAACCATGGATTTGGATAGCGCGACTGTTCGTCTCCAACGAAACGCTTAAGACCCGAAACCGGCTCAAACATAAATTCAAGGCTTCGCAAAACTGCGAATTGGCTGGCTTGCGAGTTTGGAGAGTAGGCCGTTACCCAGTGCTCAGCTGCCAATAGCCCCATATGGGTAGTGATCACGTTGAAGTATGGATCAGTGTCTATGATCACTATCGCGTCATTACCGGGCGTCAGCTGGTCCACCCCATGCTTGATAAAGGAGCGAATTAAGAGGTATTGAGAAAATTCTGGGCCGGTTGGTGCACGCCCAGCTCGACGAGGAGGCTGAGGTAACTGCTCGATTAAAGCAATGGTTCTTTCTAAGTCGAAATCACCCGAAAGCAAACGAATATTATCCGGAAGATCCTCTGCCCCCTCACCCCTGTGATCGTTGGGCTTTATTATATAATCCCTAATATCTGGCCATCCATGCCCGGTGGGCACATTATTTAAGCAATCAGAAAGATAAGATTGCACTGTTTTTCTTGGAGAACCGCCCATCAAAGCAAGAATGCTCTCCTCACCTCCATTATGCCCCCCACCCAGTAACATTCTGGACACATCACATTGAGGACTAAGGTCAATCACATAAACAGTTTTCTTGGGGTTTTCGTGTGCAGCAGAACATGCCAACTGAAAGCTCAGCGTTGACTTCCCGATGCCACCCTTGTTAGCCCAAACAACATAACTTGACATAACTAATCCCTGTAGTAATTTAAATTTATACCCTAACTAAAACTTAGCATACTTCGCCAACCAAAATACCAAATTGCAGCCAACCTGCTTTTAGGTCCTACTGCGACTGTAGCATCTTATGCTAATGCCCCTCACCTGGAAACCTTTTCAAACCTAAACGCTGACTCGACTCCATAAAAGCTCAAATGAAGCCAAGGCAACAATTCTAGACCTGAAGCTTGATCGGTGTAGAGCTTGGATATGCTAACAGCCGGCACGCTTGAGGTTAGCGGTTTGAAACCAAAAGGGTAATCGTCTGGTAACGCGCATGCCCACAAGCGCCATATTTACCTTCTGAAATCACCTGTCACCCCTTAGCACTGGAGCCACTATGAGTACCGAAAACACCGGCGACGTCGACAAGGTCACTGAACAACGAATGGCCGACCTTCTCGGCTGTACAAAGCGTGCCCTAGAGGGTCGCCGCCTCCGCAGCGCGATTCCAGAGGGCGTCTGGATGAAGCATGGCGGCCGAATCATTTACAGCAAAAAGAGGTATGACGAATGGCTGGAAAGCCAATGGATTTACCCCCAGGGATCGACATTCACCACGGATCGCTCCGACTCCGGTTCATGTGGGAAGGTACTCGCCGAAGTGAAACCCTTCCCTACCCCGCGTCACAGAAAGGCATCAAAGCTGCATCCCAGCTTCGCGATCAAGTAATCAGCCTGATCAAACTGAACCTACTCGATCACGACAAATACGCGGAGTTGTTTCCCAGCTCCGCTGCTGTGGTGGGCGGCATGCCAACGTTCGGGGAGTACGCGCAGTTGTGGCTCGATAGCCGGGAAATTACTGCCGGCACCAGGATGAACTACAAGAGCACGCTGAACCTGTACTGGGTGCCACACCTAGCTCTAGTGCGCATCGATCTGGTCACTTCAACTTTGCTGCGTAGGATCGTGGCAGTATCGAAATGGACATCGCCGGCAGTGAAGCGCAATGCGATGGTGAAGCTGTCGACCATCCTACGATCTGCGGTGATGGATGGCCTGATATCACGCAACCCAGCCGAGTCGATCCAGCTGCCGGCCAGGACACGGAAGGAGGTCGACCCTTTCACCTTGGAAGAGGCCAACGCCATTATCGCGCAGCTGTACGCGCACAAGCATTGGCCTAGCCAGATCTATGCAGCGTTCTTCGAGTTCATGTTTTTCACTGGCTTGCGACTGTCCGAGGGCCTGGCCCTGCGGTGGGACACCTTCGACGAGGCGAAGAGGACTATCCATGTCCGGCGCACCATCGCCTTGGGTGTGGTCGAGGAAAGGACGAAAACGGGCAGAGATCGATTCGTGCTGCTCAACGAGAGAGCGCTGCATGCTCTGGAGTTTGCGCGCCAGTACGCCGAGCGCCGCAAGCTGGGGAAAGGTCAGTTCACTGAATCACCTTTCATCTTTCCGCCTGGAAAGAACGGCGAGTTCGTCAAGCAAACCTCGGACGTTCACCACCAGTGGCGCCCTGCCCTTAAGGCGCTGGATGTCCGCTATCGGCCACCGTATAACTGCCGTCACACCTATGCGACAATATGCTTAATGTCCGGTCTCAACCCCGCATTCATCGCTCAACAGCTCGGGCATAGCGTGCAGATGCTGCTGTCGACTTATGCACGTTGGATCAACTCAGCCTCTGATTGGCAGGAGCTCGAAAAGCTCCAGATTGGTCCCAAATTGGTCCCAGGCTGAAAAAGCACACTGTAAGTTACTGATAGGTAAGGCAATTGATCTCCACCGCTAATATCACCATGCAGTTCGGCTCCAAGCCCCTGTTCGAAAACGTCTCCGTCAAATTCAACAACGGCAACCGCTATGGCCTGATCGGTGCCAACGGCTGCGGCAAGTCCACCTTCATGAAAATCCTCGGCGGCGACCTTGAGCCCAGCGGCGGTCAGGTCATGCTCGAGCCCAACACCCGCCTGGGCAAGCTGCGCCAGGATCAGTTCGCCTACGAAGAATTCAACGTCGTCGACACGGTGATCATGGGCAACGGCCCGCTGTGGAAGGTCAAGGCCGAGCGCGAGCGCATCTACTCGCTGCCGGAAATGACCGAGGAAGACGGCATGGCCGTCGCCGAACTGGAAACCGAGTTCGCCGAAATGGACGGCTACACCGCCGAGTCCCGCGCCGGCGAGCTGCTGCTCGGCCTGGGCATTCCGCTGGAACAGCACTTCGGCCCGATGAGCGAAGTGGCGCCTGGCTGGAAGCTGCGTGTGCTGCTGGCCCAGGCACTGTTCTCGGACCCGGACGTGCTGCTGCTCGACGAGCCGACCAACCACCTGGACATCAACACCATCCGTTGGCTGGAAACGATTCTGACGGCGCGTAACAGCACCATGATCATCATTTCCCACGACCGGCACTTCCTCAACAGCGTGTGCACGCACATGGCCGACCTGGACTATGGCGAGCTGCGCCTGTTCCCAGGCAACTACGACGAGTACATGACCGCCGCCACCCAGTCGCGCGAGCAGTTGCTGTCGGACAACGCCAAGAAGAAAGCACAGATCGCCGAGCTGCAGACTTTCGTCAGCCGCTTCTCGGCCAACGCTTCGAAAGCCAAGCAGGCCACCTCGCGCGCCAAGCAGATCGACAAGATCCAGCTGGCCGAGGTCAAACCATCGAGCCGGGTCAGCCCGTTCATCCGCTTCGAGCAGACCAAGAAGCTGCACCGCCAGGCGGTAGTGGTCGAGAAGATGGCCAAGTCGTTCGACGACAAGGTGCTGTTCAAGGACTTCAGCTTCACCGTCGAGGCCGGCGAGCGCGTGGCGATCATCGGCCCCAACGGCATCGGCAAGACCACCCTGCTGCGCACCCTGGTCGGTGAACTGAAGCCGGACGCCGGCGCGGTGAAGTGGACCGACAGCGCCGAGGTCGGTTACTACGCCCAGGACCACGCGCACGACTTCGAAGACGACGTGACGCTGTTCGACTGGATGGGTCAGTGGGTCAGCGGCGAGCAGGTCATCCGCGGCACCTTGGGGCGCATGCTGTTCTCCAACGACGAGATCCTCAAATCGGTGAAGGTCATCTCCGGTGGCGAGCAGGGGCGCATGCTGTTCGGCAAATTGATCCTGCAAAAGCCAAACGTGCTGGTGATGGACGAACCCACCAACCACTTGGACATGGAGTCGATCGAAGCGCTGAACCTTGCGCTGGAGAACTACCCCGGCACGTTGCTGTTCGTCAGCCACGACCGGGAGTTCGTCTCCTCGCTAGCAACTCGGATCGTCGAGTTGACGCCCGAAGGCGTGGTCGATTTCAGCGGCACCTACGACGATTACCTGCGCAGTCAGGGTGTGGTGGTCTGATCCCGCTGGCTACAAAAAACGGCGCCTGGGCGCCAGTATCAGTCAGTTGAGCAATAGGGGCCGCTTTGCGGCCCATCGCGGCTAAAGCCGCTCCCACAGGGTGACTCCTACTCTGTTGAAGCAACTTCAGCCGCGAGAGGCTACAAAGAAGCCCCAATAGCACGGCTTTGGCTCAACTGACTGATACTGGCGCCCAAGCGCCATTTTTCGTCACAGCAGAACTGCTCAGCACTCGACGAACGCCACCGCCAAGCCACCCCGCGAGGTTTCCTTGTAGTTGGCATGCATGTCGGCGCCGGTGTCGCGCATGGTGCGGATCACCCGGTCCAGGGAGATGAAATGCTCGCCGTCGCCGCGCAGCGCCATCTGCACGGCGTTGATGGCCTTGACGGCGGCAATGGCGTTGCGCTCGATGCACGGCACCTGCACCAGGCCGCCTACTGGGTCGCAGGTCAGGCCCAGGTTGTGTTCCAGGGCGATCTCGGCGGCGTTCTCGACTTGCGCCGGGGTGCCGCCGAGGATGTCGGCCAGACCGGCGGCGGCCATGGAACAGGCCGAACCCACCTCCCCCTGGCAACCGACTTCCGCACCGGAAATCGAAGCGTTCTTCTTGCACAGGATGCCCACTGCGGCAGCCGCCAGCAGGAAGTTGACCACGTCGTCGTCGCAGGCGCCGGGGTTGAATTTCATGTAGTAGTGCAACACCGCCGGGATGATGCCGGCCGCCCCGTTGGTGGGCGCGGTGACCATGCGCCCGCCGGCGGCGTTCTCTTCGTTGACGGCCAGGGCGAACAGGTTCACCCACTCCATCGCGCTCAGGGTCGAGCCGATGACGTTGGGTTTGCCGATTTCCTGCAGGCTGCGGTGCAGCTTGGCGGCGCGGCGCTTGACCTTCAGGCCACCGGGCAGGATGCCTTCGTTGTGCAGACCGTTCTCCACGCACTGCTGCATGGCGGCCCAGATCTTCAGCAGGCCTGCGCGGATCTCTTCTTCGCAACGCCAGGCGCGCTCGTTGGCCATCATCAGTTGGCTGACGCTCAGGTGGTAGGTCTTGCACAAGGCCAGCAACTCGGCGCCGGAGGAAAACTCATAGGGCAGCTCGACCTGGTTGTCGGTGCTGGCCGGCGCATCGATCTCGCTTTCTTCGACGATGAAACCGCCGCCGACCGAGTAATAGGTCTGGCTCAGCAGGCTCTGCTCGCCCTGCCATGCCTCGATCGTCATGGCGTTGGGGTGGTACGGCAGGCTTTCGTCGAGCAGACGCATGTCGCGGGCATAGTCGAAATCCACCGGCCGGCTGCCGTCGAGCATCAGGCAGCGCTCCTCATGCAGTTGCGCGATGCGCGGCTCGATGCTGTGCGGGTCGATCTGATCGGGCCATTGCCCCATCAGGCCGAGCAGGCAAGCGCGGTCGGTCGCATGGCCGACACCCGTGGCCGACAGCGAGCCATACAAGCGTACTTCGACCCGTGTCACCTGTTCCAGCAGGTTGGCTGCACGCAGCGCCTGGGCGAACGTGGCGGCGGCCCGCATCGGCCCCACGGTGTGAGAGCTGGAAGGACCGATGCCGATCTTGAACAGGTCGAATACACTGATAGCCATGCTAATACCTCGCGGTGCGACGCCCTGGGGCTAACGCACGGAGCCTGCGGAACGTAGATGTTTGCTGTTGTTGGAGCCTATGGTGTTCCGCAGTGCCTACAATGACCAACGAAAATTCCTAACCAAGCCTTTAGCAGGACTAAACAATGAAGGGGCAGTTGAATGGCCAGGTGTATGTCTGGCTGCATGTGTTCGCTTGTGCCGCCCGGCATTTGTCGTTCACCCGCTGCGCGCAAGAGCTGCACATTACGCCCGGCGCCGTCAGCCAGCAGATGCGCCTGCTCGAAGAGCGCCTGGGCTTTCGGCTGTTCGTGCGCCGTGCCCGTGGCGTGGAACTCACCGCCGAAGGCCAGCGTCTGGCGCAGACCGTCAGCGATGCCTACGGCAGCATCGAGGCCGAGCTGTTGCGCCTGGACGCCGGGGAAATCCGCGGCACCCTGCGCTTGCGCTCGATCCCCTCGTTTCTGGCGAAATGGCTGACACCGCGCCTGCCGCGCTTCCAGCAGCGCTATCCGGACATCGAGCTGCGACTGGTGGCCGAAGACAGCAGCCAGGCGCTGGACCAAAGCGAATTCGACCTGGCCATCGACCTCAACGACGGCAGCTACCCGGGCATGCTCTCCACACCCTTGCTCGACGAGCAGATCTTCCCGGTCTGTTCCCCGGCCCTGCTGCGCGGCCGCCCGCCCCTGCATGGCCCGGCGGACCTGATGCACTACCCCTTGCTGCATGACATCACCGCCTGGCGCGGCAGCTCGGAATACGCCGAATGGGAGTTCTATCTGGACGGTATCGGTGCGGGCGGGCTCGATGTGCGCCGCGGCCATACCTTCAACCGCAACCACCTGAGCATCGAGGCCGCCATCGCCGGCGTAGGCGTGGCCATCGCCCGCCGTACGCTGCTCAACGACGAACTGGAGCGCGGCGCGCTGATCGTGCCGTTCGGCGTGCCGATCCCCAACCACAAACGCTATGTGCTGCTGTACTCCCAGGCCGGGCTGTTGCAGCCGGGCGCGCGGGCGGTGCACGACTGGTTGGTGGAGGAAGCGCAGCATTTCCGCGCGCTGCACCCGCTGGCCTTGGCCGACGCGGGTGGGCTGCAATGAACGCGGGCTTCAGGGTTGCACAGACGTTCCAGACGCAACCGACCGACGGCGGTTAGGCTGTGAGCGCGGTCAGGCCAAGCGCAGCCCATCGCACCTCAGGCATCGTCTGCGCGCTTGCCTGCCAGCAGTGAAGTGGCGTCCGGATTCGCACCTGTCGAGTGCTGCTTCTCCCTTGAACCCGGCGCCCTGGAGACGCCCATGAGCAACTGGATCGACCTCAACCAAGACGCCGCCACCGGTATCGAGTCGGTTCGTGCGCACTTCGTCGGGCACGCCTACGACCCGCATTTCCACGACAGCTTTCTGGTAGGTGTCACCGAACAGGGCGTGCAGCAGTTCAATTGCCGCCGCGTGCGCCACCAGAGCACTCCCGGCCAGGTGTTCCTGCTCGAGCCCGGCGAGCTGCACGACGGCCACGCGCCGACGGCAGACGGCTTCACCTACTCGATGCTCTACCTCGACCCCCACTGGCTGGAGCGTGAGCTGCATGCGGTGTTCGAGCAGGTGCCGCAGCACGCCCTGCCAGGCTTTGCCGACACCCTGTGCCAGGACCCGCTGTTGGCCAGCGCCACCTTGCGCGCGTTCCAGGCGCTGCATGGCAGGGAACTGCGCATCGTGCGCCAGACCGCCAGCGACGAGCTGCTCGCTGCCCTCACCCGGCACTTGCAATGGCGCAAGCGCCTGCACCCCGACCCGCGCCTGCCGCTGACCGCCCAGCGTGCGCGGGAATACCTGCATGCCCACGCCCATCAGGACATCGGCCTGGACGAGCTGGCCGCCGCTTGCGGCACCGACCGCTACCGGCTGACCCGCGCGTTCAAAGCCGCCTACGGCATCGCGCCGCATGCCTACCTGATTCAATTGCGCCTGTCCCAGGCGCGCATTCTGCTGGCCCGCGGTCATACCCCGGTCGATGTCGCCTCGCGTCTGGGTTTCGCCGACCAGAGCCATCTGGGCCGCTGGTTCCGCCGCGCCTACCGGCTGACGCCCGCCGACTACCGCAAGCGCTGCACAAAGCTTCCAGACTAGGCGGCGCCCATACGCCACGCTGGGCTCGCATTCGTCTGGAGCCCTGCCCATGTCACACGCCTTGTTGCCCTTCGCCCTGTTCGCTTTCGTCGCCAGCATCAGCCCCGGGCCGACCAACCTGCTGATTCTGGCCCATGCCGCCCGGCGTGGCTGGCGCGCCAGCCTGACGCCGCTGCTAGCCGCCTGCGCGGCGGCGGCAGGCATCGTGCTGGTGGTGGGTTTGGGCCTGGGCGATTGGCTGTTGGGCCAGCCGCAAGTGCAGCGCTGGCTAGGTTGGCTAGGGGTGGCCTGGCTGAGCTGGATGGCCGTGCAGATGTTGCGCAGCGCCAGCGCACCGCTGGAACAGGCCCAGGCCCGCACGTTCGGCCCGGGCGCTGCGGCGGGATTGCAGTTGCTCAATCCCAAGGTGTGGTGGATGGCGGTGGCGGTGATCGGTGTGTTCGCCAGTCCGACACTGCCGGTATGGCTGCTGGCCGTGGTGTTTCTGCTGGTCGCGCTGCCGTGCATGGCCGCCTGGGCCTGGCTGGGCGCCAGCAGCGCGCGCTGGTTGCAGGCGCCAGGCGCGCTGCGCTGGTTCAACCGAGGCCTCGCGGGGCTGCTGTTGGCCTCGGCCTGGTTCAGCCTGCTGTGAACCGCGAGGGCGTGCGATCGGGTGAAGGCTTACGACTTGGCGCCGGCCATGTCGGCTTGCGTCAGGCGCCGGGTGCTGAGCACCGCGATCAGCAACCCAAGCACCGCCACGCTACCGCCCACCAGGCCGATGTTGGCCACGCCCAGTTGGCTGCTGACGATGCTGCCTAGCAAGGCGCCGCCGCCGATACCGATGTTGTAGATGCCCGAGAACAGCGCCATGGCCACATCGGTGGCGTCGCTGGCCAGCTTCAGGGTCTTGGCCTGCAGCGACAGGCTGAAGCTGAGGATGGCGATGCCCCAGAACATGCTCAGCCCCGCGAACGCATAGAAGTTGCCCGACAACGGCAGCAGCGACAGCAGGCACGCGCCCAACAAACCGATGGCGCCCAGCAGGAAACCATGGGGGAAGCGCTCGCTGTAACGGCTGAACAGCACCGAACCGAACAGGCCGGCGCCGCCGAACAGCAGCAACACCAAGGTGGTGCGTTCGCCGCCGATCTTGGCGACGTCCAGCGCGAACGGCTCGATGTAGCTGTAGGCGGTGAACTGCGCGGTGATCACCAGTGCGACCAGCAGGTAGGTGATGACCAGCGCCGGGCGCTTGAACAGGACCGGCAAGCTGCGCAGCGAACCCGAATTCTGGCTGGGCAGCAACGGCAGCGACTTGAACAGGCACAGCAAGGTGCCCAGCGCCACGGCGGCGATCCCCAGGAAAGTCATACGCCAGCCCAGGGCTTCGCCCACCACTCGCCCCAGCGGAATGCCGAGCACCATGGCCAGCGTGGTGCCGGTCGCCAGCAAACCCAGCGCCTTGGCCTGCTGCCCCGGCGGCGCCACACGCACCGCCAGCGAGGCGGTGATGGCCCAGAACACGGCATGGGCCAGGGCGATGCCGATCCGACTGACCAGCAGCATGGCGAAGCTCTGCGCCAGCCACGACAGCACATGGCTGACGATGAACACCACGAACACCACCGTCAGCAGGCGCCGGCGCTCGACGTTGCGGGTCATGAGCATCATCGGCAGCGAAGCCAGTGCCACGACCCAGGCATAGATGGTCAGCATCAGCCCCACTTGGGCCGGGGTCATGGCGAAACTGCGGCCGATGTCGCTGAGCAGGGCCACCGGCACGAATTCGGTGGTGTTGAAGATGAACGCGGCCAAGGCCAGCGCAATGACGCTGAGCCAGCTGCCGCCGCCCACCGGAGCAGGGATCGAGGTAGGGATTGGACCGTTCATGGGCGAGGTGGGGTTCTCCGAAACGCAGCAATGGGCAATACGCCATCCGCCCATGGGGGCGCCGGCGAGAAACTGTTATTGGAAGGATTGCCAGGCATGGTACGCGCCGCGAGATTGAGCGGCAACCGCTCGACATCATGCAGGTCAAGCCAGGGACGGTGTGGCGACGGCGCCTAACGACCAACTACAGAGGACGGCGCAACGATATCTGGCACACCAAACAGCTTGTAACTGGTAATAATTCCCACATAAGATCGCGTCGCATTTTTATCCCATTTTCATTGCTTCAGGACCTCACCCGATGCGCCGTTCGCTCGTTTCGCTGTGCCTGCTCCCCGCCGCGCCCACCCTGCTCTGGGCCGCACAACCGCCGGTCGAGGCCGGCAACATTCAGCTTGATGCCGTGAGCATCAGCGCCGACAGCGATTACGAACGTGCCGATGGCCCGGTGCAGGGCTACAAGGCCAGCCGCTCGGCCAGTGCCACGCGTACCGACACCGCCCTGCACGAGACCGCGCAGTCGGTCAGCGTGGTCCCCAGAGACGTGGTCGAAGACACCGCATCCACCCGCCTGCAGGACGCCCTGGACTACGCGGGCGGCGTCGGCCGGGCCAACAATTTCGGCGGCCAGGGCCTGACCACCGTGACCGTGCGCGGCTTCACCACCGGCGAGTACTACCGCAATGGCTTTCCCACCAACCGCGGCTACCCCAACGCCCCCGACGCCAACACCGTCGAGCGCCTGGAAGTGCTGCGCGGCCCGGCCAGCGCCCTGTATGGCCGTGGCGACCCCGGCGGCACCTTCAACGTGGTCAGCAAGCAGCCGCAGGCCGAGCCCAAGGTCACCCTGGGCAGCCAGATCGACGACCAAGGCATGCATCGCGCCACCCTCGACGCCACCGGCGCGCTGAACCAGGACGGCAGCCTGGCCTACCGTCTGAACCTGCTGGGCGAAGGTGGCGAGAGCTTTCGCGACGACGTCGAGACCGAGCGCTACGACGTGGCGCCGGTGCTCAGCTGGCAGGTCAACGACAGCACGAAGATCGTGTTCGAAGGCGATTTCATGCGCAACAACCACCCGCTCGACCGCGGGCTGACCCGTTACCCCCGCCAATCCGGCAGCGCCTCGCGCGACACGTACATCTGGGAAAAGGGCAGCGACAACCTGCTGCACAACGACAACGACATGGCCCAATTGCGCTTCGAGCATCGCCTCAACGACGACTGGACCCTGGGCGGCGGCCTGCAATGGCTGGACGGCACGCTCAAGGGCAATGCCGTGGAGGCCAACGGCCTGCAAGCGGACAACCGTACCCTGGGACGCAACTTCAACTACCGCAAGCTGGAGTGGACCGACCGCGACTATCAGCTGAACCTGACCGGCCATTTCGACACTGGCTCGTTTTCCCACACGCTGCTGACCGGCGTTGAATACGAAGACTACGACTACAAGTCGATCATCATGCGTTCGTCCGGATCGCTCAGTGCCTACCCCATCGACCTCTACAATCCGGTGCTCGGCCAGTCGCGCCCTGCGCTGACACGCACGCCGACCCACGACACATCCAACCTCAAGACCTGGGCGTTCTTCGTCCAGGACCAAGTGGCCCTCACCGAGCGCCTCAAGGCCCTGGCGGCGCTGCGCTTCGAGCGCTTCGAGAACGAAAACGAGGACTACGCGCTGGCCACCCGTTCCTTCGAAAAGAGCGACAACGCCGTCACCCCACGGCTGGGCCTGATCTACGACCTGACCGATACGCTGGCGGTCTATGCCAACACCGCACGCTCCTTCAAGCCCAACACGGGCGCGGCCCGCGAAGGCGGCGGCTTCGACCCCGAAGAAGGCAAATCCTATGAGCTGGGTATGAAGTGGGAAGCGCTGGACGGCCAGTTGAGCGTCGACGCCGCGCTCTACCACATCGTCAAGAAAAACGTGCTGACCCTGGACCCGGTGGACACCGCCTTCCAGACCGCCGCCGGCGAAGTGCGCAGCCGCGGCCTGGACATCAACGTCGCCGGCAACATCACCCCCGAGTGGCGCATGATCGGCGGCTATGCCTATGTCGACGCGCAAGTGACCAAAGACAACCGCCTGCCCACCGGCACGCGCCTGGCCAACATCCCGCGCAACAGCTTCAGCCTGCTCAACACCTACGAGTTCCAGGACGGCATGGCTAAGGGCCTGGGCCTTGGCGTGGGGCTCAAGTACGTGGACGACCGCAAGGGCCAGACCGAAGCGCAGACCTACACCATGGCGCGTTACAGCGTGGTCGACCTGCTCAGCTACTACAAGGTCGACGAACACGTGCGCCTGAATCTGGACGTGAAGAACCTCTTCAACAAAGGCTATGACGAAGGCGCGTTCAACACGTATGCCTACCCCGGCGCTCCGCGCACGGTACAGGCAGGGGTGTCGTACACCTTCTAAGCCGATGCGCCAGGCCCCTACTCCCCTGGCGCACCGCCTCTATTCCAGGCCTTTGCGGTTCCCGCCAAACACTCTCCTCTGGCGGCGCGAGGCTTGGCGCGGTGGAGCACGCGAGCTATGCTGACAAGCATAGCCATGTGCCACCACCGGACCAGACCTTGCCCAGCAACTCCACTCGACAGACCATCGCCCGCCAATGGCGACTGCTCAAGCTGTTGCCCACCCAGCACCCCGGGACCACTTCCACCCATCTGCACCGTGCCCTTGCCGAGGCAGGCCACAGCACCAGCAAGCGCACCATCGAGCGCGACCTGAACGAGCTGGCGGGGTTGTTTCCGCTGCGTTGCAACGACAAAGGCACGCCGTTCGGCTGGTATCTGCGGCCCGACCCTACCCTGCACGGCCACGTGCCCATCACCCTGACCGACCGTGCACCGCATTCACGCGAAATCGAACTGTGTCTGTGGGTGGATGCCGCCCTGGCCGAGCGACTGCTCGACGCGCCCTTGGCTGACGACATGCAACTGCGGCGCGATAGCCAGGGCGGCGCTCACGTGGCGGCCACGGTGAGCGACGAGCCCCAGCTCATGGCCTGGCTGCTGGCCCATGCCGGTTCGCTACGGATCAAGCGCCCCCATGCGCTACGCACGGCCATGCGCGAGCGTTTGCAACACGCCCTGACGTTGAACCACGCCTGAACCCAAACCGCGCGGTCGCTGTGCAACCTGCACCACCGGTAGCGCTTCGAACCGCAAGCATTGGCTACGGTCCATAGCCAGGCGCTGTGCGGCAGCGGCTAACCCTGCGATCAGCCACCAGGCCGATTCGGGGCATGCCCGCCACAGCCAGCCCTCCAGCCGTTACAGGACCGCCCAATGCCCGCCAAACCGCCCTCATCTTTCACCCCCACCGGTTTCGTCAACGTGCGCGGTGCCCGTGAGCACAATTTGAAGAACGTCGATGTGCAGATCCCCCGCGACGCCCTGGTGGTCTTCACCGGCGTATCGGGTTCGGGCAAATCGTCGCTGGCCTTTTCCACGGTGTATGCCGAAGCCCAGCGGCGCTACTTCGAGTCGGTGGCGCCCTATGCGCGGCGCCTGATCGACCAGGCCGGCGTTCCGGACGTCGACGCCATCGAAGGGCTGCCGCCGGCGGTCGCCTTGCAGCAGCAGCGCGGCACGCCCAGCGCGCGCTCGTCGGTGGGCAGCGTCACTACGCTGTCGAGTTCGATCCGCATGCTCTACTCGCGCGCCGGCCACTACCCTGACGGCCAAGCGATGCTCTACGCCGAAGACTTTTCCGCCAACACCCCACAAGGCGCCTGCCCCGAGTGCCATGGCCTGGGCCGGGTCTATGAAGTCACCGAACAGACCCTGGTGCCCGACCCTTCGCTGAGCATCCGCCAGCGCGCCGTGGCCGCCTGGCCCCCGGCCTGGCAAGGGCAGAACCTGCGTGACATTCTCGTGACCCTGGGCCATGACGTGGACATCCCTTGGCGCGACCTACCGCAGAAGACCCGCGACTGGATCCTGTTCACCGACGAAACCCCGACCGTACCAGTGTACGCGGGGCTGACCCCGGCACAGATCCGCACGGCTCTATCGCGCAAACTCGAACCCAGCTACCAAGGCACGTTCAGCGGTGCGCGGCGCTATGTGCTGCACACCTTCATGCACTCGCAGAGCGCGCAGATGCGCCAGCGCGTGTCGCAGTTCATGCGCCCCGGGCCGTGCCCGGCCTGCCACGGCAAGCGGCTCAAGCGCGAGGCGCTGAACGTGACCTTCGATGGCCTGGACATCGCCGAGCTGTCGCAACTGACCCTCGACGAACTGGGCGAGGTATTACGGCGGGTCGCCGCAGGCAACGACCAGGCTTCGGACGAACCGGCCCTCTCTGCGGAAAAGCGCTTGGCCGCGCAACGCATCGCCGAAGAGCTGCTGGCCCGCCTGCAAAGCCTGCTCGACCTGGGCCTGGGCTACCTGTCGCTGGGCCGCAGCACGCCGAGCCTGTCGTCGGGCGAGCTGCAGCGCCTGCGCCTGGCGACCCAGCTCAATGCGCAGTTGTTCGGCGTCATCTATGTGCTGGACGAACCTTCGGCCGGTTTGCACCCGGCCGACAGCGAAGCCTTGTACAGCGCCTTGCAGCGGCTCAAGGAAGCCGGCAACTCGGTGTATGTGGTCGAGCACGACGTGGAGACCATGCGTCGCGCCGATTGGCTGGTCGATGTCGGACCCGACGCCGGCGAACGGGGCGGACGTGTGCTGTATAGCGGCCCGCCGGCAGGGCTGGCCGCCATCGCCGACTCGCGCACCCGCCCCTATGTATTCGATGAACACACGCACACTGCACGCGCACCGCGCCAGCCCGAGCAATGGCTGCACCTGCAAGGCATCACCCGCAACAATCTGCACCAGGTGGACGTCGCCATACCGCTGGGCTGCTTCACCTCGGTGACCGGCATCAGCGGTTCGGGCAAATCCAGCCTGGTCAGCCAGGCGTTGCTGGAGCTGGTGGGGGCGCAACTGGGCCGCGGCCCAGCGGCGAGCGAGGGCGAAACGCCCAGCCTGGAAGACGACGCCGAGCTACCCAGCACGGGCGAAATCACCCAGGGCATCGAACACCTCAAGCGTCTGGTGGACGTGGACCAGAAACCCATCGGCCGCACCCCACGCTCGAACCTGGCCACCTACACCGGGCTGTTCGACGCGGTGCGCAAGCTGTTCGCCAACACCGAACAGGCCAAGGCCCAAGGGTTCGACGCCGGGCGCTTTTCCTTCAACGTGGCCAAGGGTCGCTGCCCGCAGTGCGAGGGCGAGGGTTTCGTCAGCGTCGAGCTGTTGTTCATGCCCAGCGTCTACGCGCCCTGCCCGACCTGCCACGGCGCGCGTTACAACCCCGAAACGCTGGCCGTGACCTGGCAAGGCCTGAACATCGCCGACGTCCTGCAACTGACCGTGGGCCAGGCGCTGGAGGTATTCGCCGAACAAGCGGCCATCCGCCGCAGCTTGCAGGTACTGGCCGACATCGGCCTGGGCTACCTGCGCCTTGGCCAACCGGCCACGGAACTGTCGGGGGGCGAGGCGCAGCGCATCAAGCTGGCGACTGAGCTACAGCGGCAGGCGCGAGGCGCGACCTTGTACGTGCTCGACGAGCCCACCACGGGGCTGCACCCCGAAGACGTCGACCGCCTGCTGGTGCAGCTCAACCGCCTGGTCGATGCCGGACACAGCGTGCTGGTGGTGGAACACGACATGCGCGTGGTGGCGCAGAGCGACTGGGTGATCGACATCGGCCCGGGTGCCGGAACCCAAGGCGGTCGTGTGGTTGCGACGGGTACGCCTGACGAGGTCGCGGCCTGCGAAGACAGCCGTACTGCGCGTTTTCTGGCGCAGTGCTTATAAAAACGGTCCAGCGACGCGAGTCGAGCACAAAGGGCCGGCCACGTCAGCCATCGCCTGAGACCGGAGCATGGCGCCCCGGCCTCAGGCATGGATGCGGGCCACCGTATCAGCGCCTTGCCGGCGCTGCTGCTCACGCAGTTGACCGACCAGCGCCACTACATCGCGGCAGCTGTTCAAGCTGTCGATCGGTACGCCGGTGAGGGTCACGCAATCGTCGAGGGTCGTACCCTGGCCCAGGCGCAGGGTCAGGCTGACCCCATCTGGACAGGACACTTCGCAGCGATCGGGCAGGCACGCCTGCTCGATCATCTGTCGCAGTTCCAACGTTGAAACACCTATCAGAGACATGTCGCCAAACCTCGCTGTAGCCAGTGCGCCGCAGGATAGGACACCTGGGTTGGGCGCAACGTACAGCGAGCACGACGCTGCACTTGCTGAAGGTCTGGGCGCATCTGTCGCGCTAGGACCGGTCGCCACGTTGCGCGATATCGGCTTGGCCCCGCAGCACTGGCATGTGCATGAGTGCCGACAGGTGTTCGGTGCAGCTACTTCCACCATAGTGGAGGAACAGCCTTGAACCATGACCGTCTGGCCGACCAGCAAGTACGGGCGACCGGTGGTCTTCGCGCTTTCAAGATTTTCCCGCAAAAACGCTCGTTGGAGCGGCTTCAGCCGCGATGGCCGGCAGCGTCGGCCTAGTTGAGATACCGCTTTTCTTCGAGCAGATTCCCGTGGCTGAATTGGGCCGGCCTTGCCGGCCATCGCGGCTGAAGCTGCTCCAACGGAGGTAAGCACCTGACCCGATCGATCTTAGCCAGTGGGCCTGCTGCGCCAGCCTTCGCGGCTGATCCGAGCACTGAAACGGCCGCCTTCGCATGGCCGTGATTGCCCGAACGACTTGGCTATAGCCATGGAATGTCAGAAATAGCCCGCAGCCGATGTCGGGTTCAGCAATGCGCTCTGCGCAGCGAGACAACGCGCCGTGGCGCAATGCGTCACACTAGGCGCCGTGAGCGGCGAGGTAGCCATATCGGTACCTGTCGCCACGCACCGCCAACGCACCCTCGCCGGGTGCTTCGTCACCTTCCTACCGGTTCAGCGCTGCATCGCTCGAGATACCTGCCATGCCCACCCTCAAGACCGCCCTGCGACAAGGCCGCTTCGTCTGCATCCTGGAGTTCGTGCCCAAACCCTCGGCCGCCCGCTTCGACGCACTGGCAAGCATGATGGGCCGTCGCGAGCTGTGCGGCTGGCCGATGACGGTGTCGATCGGCGACCGGGTCGGCAGCCGCCTGGACCTGTCGCCGCTCGAAGCCCATGCCAGCTTGGCGCACCCCGTGCCGACCCTGCTGCACTTTTCCGGCAAGGACCGCGAGCGCCAGGACCTGCAGGCCCAGCTCGAACGCATGGACGCCGCCGGCCTCGACCAGTTGCTGGTGCTGACCGGCGACCGCCTGCAAGGCCACGAGCCTGGCGCCCACCCGGTGCGTTACCTGGAGTCGGTCGCAGCCTTGGCCATCGTGCGCCAGGCCCGCCCGGACTGGCTGCTGGGTGCGGCGCTGAACCCGTTCAAGTACCACGAGGAAGAAGGCGGCGCGCAGTATTTCAAAGCGGCGAAGAAGCTGCGCGCCGGCGCGGACTTTCTCGACCTGCAACTGGGTTTCGACATGGCCAAGCACGTCGAAGCCTGGCAGTGGATGCAAGACCAGCCGACCCCCAAGCCGCTGATCGCCTGCCTGATCGCCGTCACCCACGGCCGCGCCAAGATGCTCCAGCACGTGGCCGGGGTCACGGTATCGGCCTCGATGCTGCGCATGCTCGAAGCCGAGGCCGAGGTGTCCAAAACGTTCGCGCAAGGCCGCAGCCTGCGTCGCCTGGCGTTGCAGATCACACAGCTGCAACGCATCGGCTACGCCGGCGTGCATTTGTCGGGCGTGCACGAACTGGAGCAAATGACTGCTTTGGAGGCAGCCATCCAGGCCTGCCAGGCCGAGATCGACGACCAGGCCCAGTGGCAGGCGGCCTGGAACGAGGCCTGGCATATGCCCGGTGTGGCACCGGTCGACTTCCGCCCCGAGCGCGCCCACTGGGCGTTGGGGCAAGCACAGGTGAAGCCGTCGTTCAAGGAAGCGACACGGGTCCGACTGCTCTCGGCGCTCCATCATCAGGTGTTTGGCGGCACGACCCGACTGAGCCGAGCGTTCGCTTGGCTCGTGCGCCGGCCGCTGTGGCAAGGCGCGCACGGCGGGCGCTGGTTGCATCGCCTGGAACGCGCGGCGAAGCGGCCGCTGGTGGGCTGCGACACCTGCGGGCGCTGTCGCCTGGAGCAAACCCTGTACGTGTGCCCGGAGACCTGCCCCAAAGGGCTGGCCAATGGCCCGTGCGGCGGCACACGCCTTAACCGTTGCGAGTTCGGCGACCGCGAATGCATCCATAGCGTGCGCTATCGCACCGCCAAGGCGGATCGAGTTGCGGCATTGGCGAGCGAAGCGTTGATCGACTGCGTGGAGGTGGGCAGTCGGCATCGCAGCTCATGGCCTGGGTGGTTCGCGGCGAAGCCGGACTCTGCCCCTGCCCCACTACGGCACCCGGATTGATCTGGGATGCCCCCGCTGCTGGGGGCATCGCTGCGAGGTGATCAGCGCATCAAGACAGTCACTGCAAGGCCGAAGGCCAGTCAGTTAAGCCGAAACCGTGTCAACTGGGGCTGCTTTGCAGCCCATCGCCGATGATCGACCTGATTGCTCAACTGGCCGGCATTAGTGCACGGCCTTCTTAGGTCTCACAAAGCCATGTTCGCCAGCCCCCTTACCACTGGTAACTGACCGACCCGATGACACTGCGCTCGTCGCCATAACGGCACGACGTGGTGCACGACAGATAGGACGCGTTGGTCAGGTTCTGTGCCTTGGCAGCCAACTGCCAATGCTCGTCGACGTCGTAGCTGATGCGCGCGTCGAAGCGCGTATAGGCCGGAATCTTGCGGTCGGTGACGGTCGGCGTGGTGCGCGTGGTACCGGTGTAGAGCGCACCCAAGCCGACCTTGAGTTGCGGCAAGCCGAATGCCGCAAGGCGGTAATCGGTCCACAGCGAAGCATTGTGGTACGGCACCCCTTCGAGGCGTTTGCCGACGTTGCTGACCACGTTGTCCTGCAGCACATGGGCGTCGGTGTAGCTGTAGCCGGCAGTCAGGCTGAGGTCGTCGGTGAGGTCGGTCTTGACTTCGAGTTCCAGGCCTTTGGAACGGCTCTTGCCATACTGCTCGTACTGCCCGTTGAGGGCGTCGTAGGTGATGGCATTGGTCTGCGTCAGCTGATAGACCGCCGCACTGAGCATCGTGCCGCTGCCAGGCGGCTGGTAGCGGATGCCCACCTCGTACTGCTCGCCTTCGATGGGGTCGAACGTTTGCGCCACGCCTGGATTGGCGACATCGGCAGGCTGGAACGACTGGCTGTAGCTGACATAGGGCGCAATGCCGTTGTCGAACAGGTACAACAGGGCCACGCGGCCGGTGGGCTTGCGATCGCTGCGTGGCGTACGGCCGCCTGTGACGTAGGAGTAGTTGCGGCTCTCGGCCCAATCCTGGCGCCCGCCCAGCAGGACGACCCAGCGTTCGTCGAAGGTGATCTGGTCTTGCAGATACACACCCACCTGGCGGCTGTGGATGTCCCAGCCGGACTCCGCGGCCGTATTGTTGCCTACACCGGTGTAGGCGAAGGTGGAGAGATCAAGGCTGGGGGCCAGTTGGGCCACCGTGGCACTGATGTGGCGGTGGGTGTCATAAGTCTTGTGGTAATAGTCCATGCCGGCCAATACGCGGTGCTGCCAGCGACCGCTGTCGAGCGTCCATTCCACGTTGTTGTCGCTGGTCCAGCCAGTGGAACGCTCTTGGCGCTCGCTGTAGCGGCGATTGAGCCGGTCGCCGCTGATGCTGAACGGCAGCAGGTAATTCCACGACACGTTGGACTGGTAATAACGCAAGGCGTGACGCAGCTTGAGGGCGTCGCTGACCTGATGCTCGACGATGTACCCGAGTGTGTCGATGCGGCTGTTGAAATGGTCGTAGCCAGGCTCGCCGACGAAATCGTCGCGGCCGATCTTGCGCCCCGGATTGGGGCTGAACGTGGTCATGCCGTAGTTCAAGGGCGGCGTCAGCCCCGTCAGGGCCTCGGTGTGGCTGGCAAGCAGGGTGAGCGAGGTGGTGTCGTTGGGTTTCCACATCAGTGACGGCGCGATGTAGCGTTTGTCATCGCCGATGTGATCCACCTGGGTGTCGGCGTCGCGCCATAGACCGTCGAGCCGGTAGGAAAACTCGCCCTGCTCGTCCAGCGGCCCGCCGAGGTCGAACGTGTACTGCTGGCGATTGTGGCTGCCGTACTCGGCACTGACCCGGTGCAACGGCATATCCGTGGGCCGCTTGCTCACCGCATTGATCAGTCCGCCTGGCGACAACTGGCCATACAGCACCGAAGACGCCCCCTTAAGCACCTCGACACGTTCCAGCCCGAAAGGCTCGATACCGCCGTCGTAGACGCTGGACTGCAATTTCATGCCGTCGAGCAGCATGCCCCCAGTGCCTGAACCGACGTTGAAACCGCGTAAGGTGTAGTCGTCGGCTACCCGGCTGAAGCCATTGGGCTGGCTGACGAATCCGGGGGTGTAGCCCAAGGCGTCGGCCAAGGTGTCGCTCTTGCGATCGTCCATCTCGGCACGGGTCACCACCGACACCGACTGCGGCGTCTCGATCAGCGGCGTATCGGTCTTGGTCGCGCTGGCCCCGCGCTTGGCCACATAGCCGTAGACCGGCCCGTAGGCCGATTCGCGGTCGGCACTGGCATTGATGTCCGATACGCCCAAGGTCAAGGCGTCGGTGTGCGGCTGCACCAGCAGCGCGCCATTGCCGCTGACCGACAGCGACAGGCCGCTACCCTGCAACGCCTGCTGCGCCGCCTGCTCAGCGGTCAACTGGCCGGACACCGCGTGGGCCTGGCGCCCCCGCACGTCGTCGGGCAGAAACGCGACCTGCCGGCCGCTGCGCTGGCCGATGGCGATCAGCGTCGTCTCCAGCGGACCTGCGGGCAGGGCATAGGCCTGGCGTGCGGAGGCGCTGGAAGCCGGGGCTGCGAAGGCGGGTGCCACGGGCGCGACGGCAATGCTGACGGCGATGGCCAGCGGGCAGAAAAACAGGGGACGCATAGGTGGATGACTCTCCGGTGTCTGGACGGATCAGCTGCTAGAGCACAGCACTGCCTTCCTTGTGCGATGAGCCAACGAAAAATTAAGGGCCGGCGAATATCTTTTTCCAGCGCCTCAAGCCAGGGTCACGCGGGTCCACAGCCCCAGCACGCGTTCGACCCGTAGTGGCAGGAGCTCGGCGATTGCGGCCAGGGCATCGTCGCTTCGCTCGAGGCTGAACACGCCGGATATCTTCAACCGCCCAGCCTCGGGGCTGGCCGTAAGCACGCCGCGGCGATAGGGTCGCAGCGCTTGGATGACAGCCTCCAGGCGCAGCTCGTGCGCTTGGAGCATGCCCTGCGACCAGGCCGCCGCACTGCTTGCGCAAATGTCCAGCGGATCGATCCCGTTGGCCGTCAGGCGCACGCCCTGTCCTTGTGCGAGCAGCAGACTGGCGCCATTGAGGTGCGTTACGAGCAGCTCGCCACGCTGTGCCCATACCTGGGTCTGCTCCGCGAAACGCATCATCACGCAGCGCCCTTCGGCCATGCTCGCCATGCCCAGGCCGCAACGCAGCCGTAATGCATCGCGCCCGCTGGCGCGCACCTCGACGATTACGCCGCCCTCGAGCAACTCGATATCGCGCCTCGCACTGTCGAAGTCCAGATTCACCGCGCTCCTGGCATTGAGCGTCAGCGAGGATCCGTCGGGCAAGGACAGCCGTTGGCGCTGGGCGGTACCGGTGCTCAGGTCAGCACGCCACCCGGCGAACTGCCAGCCAGGCTGCGTCAGACAGTAACTGCCGGCGGCCAGTGCGCCCAGCCCCAGCGCACCACGCAGCAAGGCGCGGCGGCGCACCGGCCGCTCTTGGATCAGCATGCGCCCCGACACCCCATCGACACCGGCAAAGGTAGCCTGCACCTTGCGTTGCAGAAGGTTCCAGGCCTCCTGGTGCTGAAGGTCCGCCGCCAACCAGTGCTCGAACGCCAGTTGCTGATGCGCCTCGAAGCTGCCGGAGCGCTGGGCAGCCATCCAGTCGATGGCCTCCAACAGGGTCTTCGAGAGCGCGGAGCTCATGAGCACGCTTCCAAGCAACAGCGCAACCCTTGAGCCACGTACTGATGAACCCGCGGCGCGGAGACACCCAGTTCGCGTGCGATTTCAGCGTAGGTCAGGCCATCGAGCTGGCTGTACAGGAAGGCCGCGCGGGCGCGCGAGGACAACCCCTGCAACAAGCGGTCGATTTCGATCAGCGTTTCGATGGCCAGCATCTGCTCTTCTGCCGACGGGGCGAATTGTTCAGGCCCGCCGGCCAAGGCTTCCAGGTAGGCACGCTCCAGGTCGCGGCGGCGCCAACTGGCGTACATCAAGCGTTTGGCGATCGTGGTCAACAGCGCACGGGGTTCGCGAATCGCCTGAGGGTCGTGCAATGCCACCACGTGTACGAAGGTTTCCGAGGCCATGTCCGCAGCGTCGCAGGCGCATCCCAAACGCGCCCGTAAGCGGCCCAGGAGCCACCCGTGATGGTCACCAAACAGCTGATGAAGCAGCTTCTGGCGAGCATCGAGACGCGCGTGTGGAAAGCTCGAATGGGCGGCCATCGCGAAGCTCATCAATGAAAATGGTTCTCAACTGTAATAAATTCTTACAGCCATGGCAATCCACTTGCACCTTGCAAGGCGCGCAGCAGCCTACAGTCGGTAACTTCTTGCATCCGTCGCGTACCATTCGCCAGATGGATCACCCGACTGGTCGCCATGACTTCAGCGATGGCCAACCCTGTGGCAACCCAGCCACCCTGCGGTAATACCCCTGCGAATAGGGCATACTGAGCGCCGACCGGCGACCGCAGCCATGCAGAAAAATGTGCCCTCGGCCTAATGTTTGTCAGTTAAGCGATTGGGGCCGCTCAGCGGCCCATCGCGGCTAAGGCCGCCCCAACAGGATTGCGCCTGCTCGTTGGAGCGGCCGGTTCGGCGCTCCAACAAGCCGCGATGGGCTGCAAAGCAGCCCTAATGAGCACTATTGCGGCTTAACTGACTGGCATTAGGTCCGTGGCCACCCTTCATGCAACCCCTGCATGCACTTGCCGGTCCAAGCCATACCCATTGCATCCTCTCCGCTGCCAGCGTGACCCGAGAACATGACCGCCCAATACCCATCGCCCTCCACCGCGTGCGATCCCGAGCCGCGCCTACACGCCGAAGTGCTGCGCTTGCGCGGTCTGCTCGAAGCCGCCGGCATCGACCCGGACCGCACCGACCCCACTACCGACGCAGCCATCGCCGAACAGGCGCGGCGCGCACGCACGGCCGCGCGGCACTGGGCAGTGTTCGAAAGCGCCGTGGACTTCGCCATCGTGCTTAGCGACCACCATGGCCTGATTACCGATTGGAACATCGGCGCGACCCATATCATGGGCTGGAGCGCCGAGCGAATGTGCGGCGAAAGCGTCGAGCGCTTCTTCACCGACGAAGACTGCGCCAGCGGTCGCCCATCCGAGGAAATGCGCCTGGCCCTGCGCGATGGTCGGGTGTCCGACGAGCGCTGGCACGTGCGCGAGGACGGCACGCAGTTCTGGGCCTCAGGCGAGTTGATGCCGCTGCACGGCGAGCGCGGCGAACACCTGGGCTTCATGAAGATCCTGCGCGATCGTACCCACGAGCATCTGGCCGGACGCAGCATCCTCGAAGCCCAGGAACGTCACCGTCTAGTGGCCAAAGCGACCAACGATGCCATCTGGGACTGGGACATGGCCAGCGGCCAGGTGCAGTGGAACGACGCGCTGTACGAGGCCTACGGCCATACCCTCGATCACGGTCAAATGGGCTACCAGTGGTGGGTCGCGCACATCCATCCCGAAGACCGCGACCGTGTCTACACCTCGATACGTGCGGTGATCGACGGGGTCGGCACCACCTGGAGCGATGGCTATCGTTTCCAAAGAGCCGACGGCTCCTACGCCGAAGTGCTCGACCGTGGCTATGTCAGCCGCGATCTGCACGGCAACGCCGTGCGCATGATCGGCGCCATGCTCGACCTGACCCGCATGCGCTCGGCGGAAGCTGCGCTGCGCAAGAGCGAAGAACGCTTCCTGACCATGCTCGAGATCATCGATACCGCCTTCGCCATCGTCGAAGTGAAGTTCGACGGCGACGACCAGCCCATCGACTACCGCTTCCTCGAAGTCAACCCGGCGTTCGAGCGCCAATCGGGGGTGAACCTGCAGGGCAAGTGGGTGACCGAATACGCGCCCGATCTCGAGCCCTTCTGGTTCCAGACCTACGGACACGTGGCCAAGACCGGCGAGTCGATCCAGTTCGAGAACTACGCCGAGTCGTTTTCCCGCTGGTTCGACGTGCGCGCGGTGCGTGTCGGGGAGCCTGAGGAACGGCAGATCGGCGTCTTCTTCAACGATGTCACCGAGCGGCGCAACGCCCAGGACCGCTTGCGCGTCAGCGAGCAACTGGCCCGGGAGAACGTCGAGCGCGTGCAGTTGGCCCTGGCAGCCGGAGCCATCATCGGCACCTGGCACTGGGACTTGGTACACGACCGCTTCACGGTGGACGAAGCCTTCGCCATCTCGTTCGGCCTGGATCCGGCCTTGGGTCGAGTAGGCCTGAGCCTGGAGCAAGTCGTCGCCACCGTACACCCCGAAGACCGCAACGGATTGATTGCCGCCATCGACGAGGCCTGCCAACGCGGCGGCGCCTATGCGCACCAGTACCGGGTCAAGCGCGTCGACGGCAACTACTACTGGATCGAAGCCAACGGCCGCGTCGACCACGCTGCCGACGGCACGCCCATGGACTTCCCCGGCGTGCTGATCGACGTCGGCGAGCGCCGCGCCGTCCGTGAGCAGCGCGACCACGCCTTGAACGCGCTGCGCCACCTCACCGAGACCTTGGAACAGCGGGTGGCCGAGCGCACCCTGGAGCTGGTGCAATCCGAGGAGAAGCTGCGCCAATCGCAGAAGATGGAAGCGGTCGGCCAACTCACCGGCGGCTTGGCCCATGACTTCAACAACTTGCTGGCCGGGATTTCCGGTTCGCTGGAGCTGATGAAACTGCGCCTGTCGCAGAACCGCCTCAACGACATCGACAAATACATGGCCGCCGCCCAAGGTGCGGCCAAGCGTGCTGCCGGTCTGACCCACCGTTTGCTGGCCTTCTCGCGGCGCCAGACCCTCGACCCGCAGCCGATCGACGTGGTCAAGCTGATCGAGGGGCTGAGCGACCTGATCCAGCGCAGCGTCGGCCCGAGCATCGTCATCGAGACGTTCTCGGTCGGCGGCAAATGGCGCGCCCGCGCCGATGCCAGCCAGTTGGAAAACGCCCTGCTCAACCTGTGCATCAACGCCCGCGACGCCATGCCCGAAGGCGGGCGCATCGTCATCGAAACGGCCAACCGCTGGATCGGCGTGGACGCGGCCAAGGTGCTCGACGTGCCCACTGGGCAATACCTGTCGCTGAGCGTCACCGACACCGGTACGGGGATGCCTCCGGAAGTGCTGGCCAAGGCCTTCGACCCGTTCTTCACCACCAAGCCGATCGGCCAGGGCACGGGGCTGGGGCTGTCGATGATCTATGGCTTCGCCAAACAGTCCGGCGGCCAGGCGCGGATCTTCTCGGAGCTGGGCAAGGGCACCACGGTGACCATCTACCTGCCCCGTTCGCAAGGCGACACCGTCGAACAACGCAGCGAACCGAGCACCACCAGCGCCGTGCGCAACCAGGCGGGCAAGACCGTATTGATCGTCGACGACGAGCCGACCGTACGCCTGTTGCTCGACGACGTGCTCAACGACCTGGGCTACACCGTGATCGATGCGGCCGACAGCGTCGCGGGGCTGACGGTGCTGCGCTCCAACACGGTCATCGACCTGCTGATCACCGACGTCGGCCTGCCGGGCGGGCTCAACGGCCGGCAACTGGCCGACGCCGGACGGGTGCTGCGTCCTCACCTCAAGACCCTGTTCATCACCGGCTATGCCGAGAGCGCGGCGATCGGCAATGGCCAGCTGGAGCCGGGCATGTCGATTCTGACCAAGCCGTTCGCGGTGGAAGCGCTGGTGGCGCGGGTCAGGGAACTGATGGAGGTGTGAAAGGCCTGCTCGCCTACCCGGCGAGCGCCCCCTTCACGGCCGCGCCGGTTCGTAGCGGCTCAACTCATACTTGGCGATGGCCGCGCGGTGCACTTCGTCCGGCCCATCGGCCAGCCGCAAGGTGCGTTGCATGGCGTACATGTAGGCCAAGGGAAAATCGTCGCTGACCCCTGCCCCGCCATGCAGCTGGATGGCCCGGTCGATCACCTGCAACGCCACATTGGGCGCCACTACCTTGATCTGGGCGATCTCGCTGCGCGCGACCTTGTTGCCGACGCTGTCCATCATGTGTGCGGCCTTGAGCGTCAGCAGCCGGGCCATTTCGATCTGCATGCGCGACTCGGCGATCTTGTCGAAGTTGCCGCCCAATTGCGCCAGAGGTTTACCGAAGGCGTGGCGGCTGGTGGCGCGGCGGCACATCAGCTCCAGCGCGCGTTCGGCCATGCCCACCGAACGCATGCAATGGTGGATGCGACCTGGGCCGAGCCGCCCCTGGGCGATCTCGAAGCCGCGACCGGGGCCGAGAATGACGTTTTCCACCGGCACGCGCACCTCGTCGAAGGTCACTTCGGCGTGGCCATGGGGCGCATCGTCGTACCCGAATACCGGCAAGGGCCGCACGATCTGCAGCCCCGGTGTGTCGGTGGGCACGAGGATCATCGAGTGCTGCTGGTGGCGCGGCGCCTGGGGGTCGCTCAGACCCATGAAGATCAGCACCTTGCAGCGCGGGTCGCAGGCGCCGGAGGTCCACCATTTGCGGCCGTTGATCACCCATTGCTCGTCCTCAAGCATGGCGGTGGCAGCCATGTTGGTGGCGTCGGAGGACGCCACGTCCGGTTCGGTCATGGCGAACGCCGAACGGATCTCGCCCCTGAGCAGGGGTTCGAGCCAGCGGCGTTTCTGCTCGGCCGTGCCGTAGCGCACCAGCACCTCCATGTTGCCGGTGTCGGGCGCCGAGCAGTTGAAGGGTTCGGGGCCGAGCAGCGAGCGGCCCATGATCTCGGCCAGCGGCGCGTATTCGAGGTTGCTCAGCCCTGCGCCCAGCTCCGATTCGGGCAGGAACAGGTTCCACAGGCCGGCGGCCTGCGCCTGGCGCTTGAGGGTTTCGACGATGGCGGTGGGCTGCCAGCGGTCGCCTTCGGCCACTTGCCGGGCGAACACCGCTTCGGCGGGATAGACATGCTCGTCCATGAAGGCGGTGACGCGTTCGCGCAGGGCTTGCACCTTGGGCGTGTAGGCAAAATCCATGGGCACGCTTTCCTGATGATCGGCGGGGTGAGCGCAGAGCCTAGGCCAGAGGGAGCCGATCCATCCAGTGTATTTTTTACGTGTATTAACATTCATAAGCGTTATACGATCGGTCGCAATGTCCGTCAGCGAGCAGCGCGCATGAGCCTCAGCAAGGTCGATCTCAACCTGTTCATCGTTTTCGATGCGATCTACACCGAAGCCAACCTGACCCGCGCCGGGCAGATCGTCGGCATTACCCAACCGGCGGTGTCCAACGCCCTGTCGCGCCTGCGCGAGACCTTCAACGATCCGCTGTTCGTGCGCACCGCTCAGGGCATGGTGCCCACGCCCATGGCGCAAAACATCATCGGCCCGGTGCGCAATGCGCTGACGCTGCTGCGGGTGTCGGTGCAGGAAAGCCGGCTGTTCAACCCTTTGGAAGCGAGCAAGACCTTCCGCATCAGCATGACCGACCTGATCGAAGCGGTGATCCTGCCGCCCCTGTTCCAGCGCCTGCGCCGGCTGGCGCCTGGGGTGACCATCGACAGCTTTCCCAGCAAGCGTCGCGAAACCACCAAGGAACTGGCCGCCGGCCGCCTGGACTTCGCCGTGGACGCGCCGCTCAACACCGACCCCCAGGTGCGCCACGTCAAGCTGCTGCAAGACCGCTTCGTCTGCGCCCTGCGCCAGGGCCACCCGCTGGCCGACACCCGCCTGACCCTCGAAAGCTACTTGAGCATGGCGCACATCCACATTTCCAGCCGGCGCAACGGCTTGGGCTATGTGGACCTCGCGCTAGGCCGGATGGGCGTGCAGCGCAAGGTAGTGCTGCGCTCGCAGCATTACCTGATGGCCTGTCAGGTGCTGCAACAGTCCGACCTGGTGATGACCGTGCCCGAACGCTTCGCCCGCCGCCACCAGCTGCGCTACCTGCCCTTGCCGATCGACGTGGCGCCGCTGGAGACCCACCTGTACTGGCACGAAAGCACCGACCAGGACCCGGCCAACCGCTGGATGCGCGAGCAGATCATCGAGCTGTGCCAACGGGTGGCGGCGCAGGACGAGGCGCCGCCAGGGTCGGACGGCCAGCGCCAGTCGTCGTGAGCGCTCGAGCCCGGCGCGTCTACAGCATCCGCTTGATCAACGGCTCCAAGCGGGTGTAGCGCAGGCGGCGCAGGAAGGTGCGGACCTTCTTCGGATGGTCGCCCTTCTCGCCCAGGTCGCTGGCGTGGTCGACCTGCTCGGTATGTCGGCGGATGCCGTCGAGCTCGGCCTGCCGTGGCGCCAGCCACTCGCCGTCGGGGTCGTCGATGAGCAAGGCGTTTTCCAGGTCGAGGTTGAAGCCGCGCGGGTTGAAATTGTTGCCGGTCAACAGGCTGTAGCGCTGATCCACCCATAGGCCCTTGGCGTGGAAGGTGTGGCCCGGGTCGTTCCACATGCGTATGTGCAACTGGCCACGCTCCAACGCGCGGTGCTGACGGCGGGCGAAGGCGCGCAGGTTGTCTTCGTAGAGATAGGGCAGCGCAGCGCTGGCGCTGAAGGGCTCTTCGGGCGCGACGTAGAAATCGTTGGCGGTGCGGTGGCCGACGATCAGTTCGACTTGTACGCCACGGGCGAGCGCCAGGCGAATCTCGCGCATCAGCATGCGCGGCGGGTTGAAGTACGGCGTGCACACTACCAGTTCGCCCCGGGCGGCGCGGACCAGGGCGCAGAGCGTATAGTTGAGGGCGTTGCCGCGACCGATGCCGAGCAGCGGCACGACGCGCAGGCCTTCGCTGACGGGCAACGCGACCCGGTACTGCAACTGCCGCATGCGCTCGCGCAAACGCCGGATCTTGCCGCGCAGGCTGCGGCTGTCGGGCACATCGGGCTGGTCGAGACGCGGCGTGGCGTCACCGTCGATGATCTGGCGCACCACCTGCACCATGCTGTCGGCCAGTGCAGGGCTGCGCAGCAGGTGGTAGCGGTCCAGGCGGTAGCGGTCGAAACGGTGCAGGTAGACGTTGTTGAAGCTGGCGCCGGTATAGAGCACGCAGTCGTCGATCACGCTGCCCTTGAGGTGCAGCACGCCGAACAGCTCGCGGGTTTGCACCGGTACTCCGTGGATCGCCACGTCCAGGCCCTGCAGGCGGCGCTGCGCCTGGTACCAGGCCGCGTTGCCGGGTTGCTTGCCGGCGCCGAGCAAGCCGCGTTGGGCGCGGAACAGGTCGACCACCACGGTGATGTCCAGCTCAGGGCGCGCGGCCTTGGCCCGGTACAGCGCATCGAGCACCTCCTGGCCGGCTTCGTCCTCTTGCAGATACAGCGCGACCAGAACGATGCGCCGGGTCGCGCCTTCGATCAGGTCGAACAAGGCACGGCGATAGCTGGCGGCGTCCGCCAGGACTTCGATGGCGTCGGGGGTGATGGCGATGCCGGGCAGGCGAGCGAGCGGGGAATCGAGCGTCACGAAAAGGCAACCTCCTGGCTGGCAGCGGCCGATGCGCTGCTGCGGTAGTCGATGGATAGGTGCCAGTGTAGGGCCTGGAACGTGGCTGGCCCAAACTAAATACCGATGGCTGCGCCTCGACTCGTTTTGCTTGCAAGGCACGCCTTGGGCGACGAACTTCCCCATTGCCCATGAGTCTGACGGGCCACGACGATCATCGTTTGCACAAAGGACGCAGCCATGAACAGCACCGCACCCGTCACTGTCCCCCGGCCCCTTCTCGCACAGGTGGCCTCGGCATGAGCGGTTTTCCCCACGACCTCGACCTGGACACCTTCTGGGACGATTGCGACTACGCCCGCAAGGAATATACCGACGTCCCGCCCAGCGACGCCTGCGTCGCAGAAGTCGAAGCCGAACTGGGCTACCGTTTGCCGGCGTCCTACGTCGCGTTCATGCGCAGGCACAACGGCGGCCTACCGCGCAACACCTGCTTCCCCACCGAAGAGTCGACCTCATGGGCCGGTGACCATGCCGCCATCAGCGGTTTTCTAAGCATCGGGAGGCAGAAGATGTACTCGCTGTGCGGCGAGTTCGGCAGCCGCTTCATGATCGAGGAATGGGGCTATCCGGACATCGGCGTGTACATCTGCGACACTCCGAGCGCCGGGCACGACATGGTCGCCCTCGACTACCGTGCCTGCGGCCCCGAAGGCGAACCCCAGGTGGTGCACGTCGACCAGGAAGGCGACTACCAGATCACCGTGCTGGCCAAGGACTTCGAGACGTTCGTACGCGGGCTGGTCAACGAAGAGGTGTATGACAATTCCGAGGAAATGTTCGAGGACGACCTGTATCGGGTTACCGAAGGCGAGTTTTCGCCGATGCTGGCGCCCTTGCTGGCGGACTTCGCGCCGTTTCCGCGCATTGGCGAGGCCGTGCGTGCGATCAGCCTGCGGCTGCTCGAAGAAAAACGCTGCTTCGCCCTGCACGCCGACCCGTTGTCCTACCTGCTGTACGACGTGCAGTTCTGGGTGTATCAGCACCGCCACCGGGTGGAGCGCCGACAGCAGTACCTCGACATCTATTCGGGGATGGTCGCGTTCGGCGGGAAAGGGTTCAGCACCGGAGGCTACGCACCAGGTTTCGTGGAGGACTGGTTCAAGGCGCGGGTCGCGGCTGGACAACTGATCGACACCGACCAAGGCATCGTGTTGAGCGAGACGCATATCGCTCAGATGATCGAACAGCTACAGCATGCGCTCGAGGGCGCTGTGCAATGACAGCGCCCTAACCCGCGACCCTCCGCTGACGTCGAAGCCGGAGGGCGTGCAGAAACAGGCCCGCTGCCCTCAGTCAAGCAATCCGGGCCGCTCAGCGGCCCATCGCGGCTAATCGGAGCGCCGAACCGGCCGCTCCAACAGAAGAAGCGAAACCCTGTAGGAGCGGCCGGTTCGGCGCTCCGATTAGCCGCGATGGGTTGCAAAGCAGCCCCAAGTAACACTGTTTCGGCTTAGCTGGCTGACATGTTCCGCATCAGAGTCTCCTGGCTATACCGCACGGTCCAGATCGAACCTGTCCAACTCCATCACCTTCACCCACGCCGCCGCAAAGTCCCGGACGAACCGCGCCTCGCCGTCACTGCTGCCATACACCTCGGCCAGCGCCCGCAATTGCGCATGGGAACCGAACACCAGATCGACCCGGCTACCGGTCCAGCGCGCTTGTCCGGTCTTGCGGTCGCGCCCTTCGAAGGCATCGTTGTCCGAAGAAGTCGGCTTCCACTCCACGCCCATGTCCAGCAAATGGCGGAAGAAGTCGTTGCTGAGCACCCCGACCCGATCGGTAAACACCCCTTGGGTGTTGCCGCCATGGTTGACGCCCAACACGCGCAAGCCACCGATCAGCACGGTCAGCTCCGGCGCGGTCAGGGTCAGCAGTTGCGCGCGGTCGAGCAGCAGCCGTTCGGCACCGACGCTGTAACGCGCCTTGGTGAAGTTACGGAAGCCGTCATGCAGCGGCTCCATCACGGCGAACGACTCGACGTCGGTCTGTTCTTGCGACGCATCGCTGCGGCCGCCGTGGAACGCCACCTGCACCGGATGCCCGGCCGCCTTGGCCGCCTGCTCCACCGCAGCGGTGCCGCCCAGCACGATGAGGTCGGCCAGGGAAACGTCCCTACCCTCGGCCTGGCATTGGGCCTGCACCTGTTCCAGCACGGCCAGTACCTTGCGCAATTGCTCGGGCTGGTTCACCGCCCAGTCTTTCTGCGGCGCCAGACGAATGCGCGCCCCGTTGGCGCCACCACGCTTGTCAGAACCACGGAAGGTCGATGCCGAAGCCCAAGCGGTGGATACCAGTTCGCCCACACTCAAGCCGGACGCGAGCAAGCGCCGTTTGAGCGCGTCGATGTCTGCGTTCGACAACGGTGCCGGCGCTTTGGGCAGCGGGTCTTGCCACAGCAGCTCTTCCTGCGGCAGTTCCGGGCCGAGGTAGCGCGACAGCGGGCCCATGTCGCGGTGGATCAACTTGTACCAGGCGCGGGCGAAGGCGTCGGCCAACTGCTCCGGGTGCTCCTTGAAACGGCGTGCGATGGGTTCGTAGATCGGGTCGAAACGCAGCGCCAGGTCGGAGGTGAGCATCGACGGCGCATGACGTTTGCCGGCATCGAAGGCGTCCGGCACCTGCCCTGCGCCCTGCCCCTGGGTGGGCCGCCACTGGTGCGCACCAGCCGGGCTCTTGAACAGCTCCCACTCGAAGTTAAAGAGGTTTTCCAGGTATTCGTTGCTCCAGCGCGTCGGGGTGGAGGTCCAGGTGACTTCCAGGCCGCTGGTGATGGCGTCGGGGCCGACACCGCTGCGGTAGCGGTTGTGCCAGCCCAGGCCCTGGGCCTCCAGACCGGCCGCTTCCGGCTCGGCGCCGACGTTGTCGGCTGGCGCGGCACCGTGGGTCTTGCCGAAGGCATGGCCGCCGGCGATCAGGGCCACGGTCTCTTCGTCGTTCATGGCCATGCGGCCGAAGGTTTCGCGGATGTCACGGCCGGAAGCGACCGGGTCGGGGTGACCATCCGGGCCTTCCGGGTTGACGTAGATCAGGCCCATTTGCACCGCAGCCAAAGGGTTTTCCAGGTTGCGGTCCTGGCTCAGGTCGCGGCTTTGTTCTTCGCCGTGCTTCTCGGGCTCGGCCACCAGGTCGCCCTGGCCCGGAGTTTGCGCTTTGCCGTAGCGGGTATCGCCGCCGAGCCAGACCTTTTCCGAGCCCCAGTACACGTCCTGATCGGGTTCCCACACATCGGGCCGGCCACCGGAAAAGCCGAAGGTCTCGAAGCCCATCGACTCCAGCGCGACGTTACCGGTCAACACGATCAGGTCGGCCCAGGAGATGCTTTGCCCATATTTCTGCTTGATCGGCCAGAGCAGGCGCCGGGCCTTGTCGAGGCTGACGTTGTCGGGCCAACTGTTGAGCGGCGCGAAACGCTGCTGGCCCGAGCCCGCGCCGCCACGGCCGTCGGCGATGCGGTAAGTGCCGGCGCTGTGCCAGGCCATGCGCACGAACAGTGGGCCATAGTGGCCGAAATCGGCGGGCCACCAGGGCTGGGAGTCGGTCATCAGGGCGTGCAGGTCAGCCTTGAGCGCCTGGAAATCCAGTTGGCGGAAGGCACTGGCATAGTCGAAATCGGGCTGCAACGGGTTGGACTGCGCAGAGTGCTGGTGCAGCACGGCGAGGTTCAGTTGGTCGGGCCACCAGTCGCGGTTGCTGGTGCCGCTGCCTGCGGTGTGGTGGAACGGGCATTTCGATTCGGTGGACATGGCTATCTCCCTACGGCTCGGGTCTGGTCACGGTTGCGCGTTGCGCCTGCAAAGGTCGGCCGCGTCAAAAGTGCGCGATGTGGTGTTGGGTCGGCAGAGTCGCCGGACACTGGCGACTCCAAGCGGCGCCCGACCAGGCCGGGCAACCCCTCGAAAGAGCGTAGACGAGCTTTGAGACAGTTCTAATAGAGCCGCTCTAGGAGGTCGATAGCCTGCTACCACCCATAGCCGACCAGGCCCCACCCCGCCTTCGACCCAAAGAAGGGGCTTCAGCCCCTGACCGCCTCACGCAGCGCCTCCCACAGCCCCTCCACATGAGCGCGTTCGGTAGGCAACGCGCCGATCGAGACCCGCACCATCCATTGCCCTTGCAACTGCGCCGGGGTCACGTAGGCCGAGCCGCTGGCGTTGAGCCGCGCGGCCCAGGCCTGGGTATGGGCTTGCAGCGCGTCGCCATCGAGCCCTGGCGGGCAATGGCGCAGGCACAGCGTCTGCAAGTGCACGGGCGCCAACAGCTGCCAATCCGCTTCGGCTTCGACCTGTGCCGCCAGCCAGCGGGCATTGTCCAGATCCCGCCGCAGCCGCTGCTGCAAAGCGTCCAGCCCTTCGCTGCGCAACATGAACCACAGTTTCAACGCGCGGAAGCGGCGACCCAACGGAATGCCCCAGTCGCGCAGGTTCTTCACCTGACCGTCGACGCTCGATTGCAGATAGCTGGGGTTGGTGCTCATCACCCGAATCAGGTGCTGCGGGTCACGCACGTAGTACAGCGAGCAGTCGAAGGCCACGCCCAGCCACTTGTGCGCGTTGACCACCAGCGAGTCGGCGCGCTCGATGCCCTGCCACATCCAGCGGCATTCCGGCAGGATCATCGCCGAGCCGGCCATGGCGGCATCGACGTGCAGCCACAGTCCATGGGCCTGGGCGATGGCGCCGATGGCGTCCAACGGGTCGAGGGCGGTGGTGGCCGTGGTGCCGGTGGTGGCGACGACGGCGCAAGGTTGCAGGCCGTCGGCCAGGTCTCGCTCGATGGCCGCCTGCAAAGCCTCGGGGCGCAAGGCGTAGTGGGCGTCGGTGGGAATCAGGCGGATGTTGTCGCGGCCAAAGCCTGCCAACAGGGCGGCCTTGTCCACCGAGCTGTGGGCCTGGGCGCTGACGTAGACGATCAGCGGCTTGGCCTGGGCTTGCAGGCCGCCTGCGGTCAGGGCATAGCCGCTGCTGCGTTCGCGGGCGCAGATCAAGGCCACCAGGGTGCTGGTCGATGCGGTGTCCTGGATCACCCCGCTCCACTGCCCTGACAGGCCCAGCGCCTGGCGCACCCAGTCGAGCGTGGTTTCTTCCAGCTCGCTGAGCGCCGGGCTCGATTGCCAGGACAGACCGAGCACGCCCAGGCCTGTGCTGAGAAAGTCGCCCAGCACCGACGACAGCGTGCCGTTGGACGGGAAATAGCCGTAGAACTGCGGATGCTGCCAGTGGGACAGCCCCGGCATCAGCAAGCGCTGGACGTCTTCGAGCACGGCTTCGAAAGGCTCGCCTTGCTGCGGGGCAGCCTCGGGCAACGCCGCTTTCAGGTAGCCGGGTTCGACCTGGGCCATGACCGGTCGTTCGGCCACGGTCTGTCGGTAGTCGGCGATCAGGTCGATGAGCTGGTGGCCGTACTGGCGAAATTGTTCGGGGGTCATGCGGCGGGCTCCTGGGCACGATCAAACGATGCGCCAGTGTAGGCCGGTAACGGTGCCCCCAGCACCGCGCCGGGCGCATAGCTGCTATGGCGAAAGCGGTGAGCTGCCTTGCACGCTGAACTGCGATTGGCGCCACAACGCAAAGACCCGTTCGCGCAACCAACGGTGTTCGGGCGAGCCCTGCCAGCGTTGGTGCCACACCACCCAGTAGCGTTGCGTGTGCTCGACGAAATCCAGTGCACGCCAGGTCAGCGGGTGGCGCAGGCACAACTGGCGCGCGATGTGTTCGGGCAACGTGGCCAGGTAATGGGTGCTGGCCACCACCTGCACGGTGGCGGTGAAAAACGGCACATCCAGGGCGATGCGGCGCTGCAGGCCCTGAGCGCGTAGGTGGCGGTCGACGAAGCTGTCCTTGTCGCCACCGGCGCAGATGCGCACGTGACCGTAGGTCAGGTAATCGGCCTGGCCCAAGCGCTCGGCGGCGGCCAGGGGATGGTCCTGGTGCATCAGACAGACCACGCGGTCCTCGCCCAGCACCCGGCCATGCAGGTTGGGCGGCGAGTCGTCGAACAGCGTGGTGGCCAGGTCTATCTCACCGTTGGCCAGCAAAGGGTAGTCGCCCGCCTGCCAAGTGCGAAAACCCAAGCACACGCCTGGCGCTTCGCGCTCCAGCGCGGCCACCAGCAACGGCAGCATGTGCTCGGCCACGTAGTCCGAGGCGGCCAGGCAAAAGCGTCGGGTGCAGCGCGCGGGGTCGAACGCGGCCGGTTGCGGCAAGGCGCTGAGCGAGTGCAGCACGTCCTGCAGAGGCGCGCGCAACTGTTCGGCTCGCTCGCTGAGCACGTAACCGCGACCCTGGCGTACCAGAAGCGGGTCGTCGAACGCTTGACGCAGGTGCGCCAGTTGCCGGCTCAACGCCGATTGGCTGCAACCCAGGCGTTGGGCGGCGTGGCTGAGGTTCTTCAGGTGCAGGAGGCAGTCGAGGGTGCGCAGGTGGACGAGGCTGAGGGCGGCGAACGCGGCGTTCATGGGCAGGGCCTGGACGGTATGGGAGCGAGCTTGCAGAGCACCTGCCAGGCGGACATATATCCTGGAGGGGTTGAAGGGGACGTGAACGCGGAAAAGCGCTCGGAGCTGTCATGGGATGCGAGCGAGCGCCAACTGCGGTTCAGGGTCGCCGGGGCCACGCACGGGCCCCGGCGCGCTCGGTCACTCGGTAAGGCCGACGTAGACGTTCTGGACGTCGTCGTGATGGTCGATGGCTTCGAGGAAGGCTTCCACTTCGGCCAGGGCCTCGGCACTCAGGCTGCTGGCCTTGACCGGGTTCTTCGGGGTGTAGCCGATCTTGGCCGAGGTCACGGTGAAACCGTGCTCGGGCAGGGTTTTCTGCACGGCGCCAAGATCGCCCGTGTCGGTGATGAACAGCGTCGAACCCGGCTCTTCGCCTTCTTCGAAATCCTGTGCGCCGGCTTCGATGGCGGCCATTTCCGGGTCGGCATCGCCTTCGGGGGTGGCTTCGATCAGACCGACGTGGTTGAAGTCCCATGACACCGAGCCGCTGGCACCCAGTTGGCCCTTGCGGAAGGCCACGCGGATCTCGGCGACGGTACGGTTGACGTTGTCGGTCAGGCATTCGACGATCAGCGGCACTTGGTGCGGCGCGAAGCCTTCGTAGGTGACGGCGGTGTACTGCACGGTGTCGCCGTCCAGCCCGGCACCCTTGCGGATGGCGCGCTCCAGTGTCTCGCGGGTCATCGAGGCCTTCTTGGCCTGCTCCACGGCCAGGCGCAGGCGCGGGTTCATGTCCGGATCGGCACCCGACTTGGCGGCGATCTGGATCTCCTTGGCCAATTTGCCCATGACCTTGCCTTTGGCGTTGGCCGCGGCTTCTTTATGTTTGGCTTTCCACTGTGCGCCCATGACGACTCTCTATGTTTCGCTGGCCGATTCAGGAAGCGACCGGCCAAGGTGGGGTGCAGTTTATACGCCCTCGGCCAAGTGTCGACAACTCCGCGCACCCTGCCGCCACGTGCTTTAGCGCGTAGCGACCACGAACACCCTCGGAAAGGCCAGCAGCACCTGGGCATCGTCGGTGCCCGGATAGTCCGCGCGCAAGGCCTCGCGGTACTGGGCCAGGAACGCCGTTTGCCCGGCTGGGTCGAGGCGCGCCAGGTAGGGCCGCAACGCCGAGCCCTTGAACCACTCGACCACCGCGTCGACACCGCCGGCCAGGGGGTGGTGGTAAGTGGTGCGCCACACGTCGACCCGCTCGCACAGCGGCGCCAGCAGCTCGAAGTAGAACGGCGCGGCGTGGCGCGGCGGCAGGCTGAAGTCGGCGAACGTAGCGGCCCATTCGCCACTGCCGGCGACTTCGCGCAGCCGGCGGTGCGCGGGTTCGTCGAGGTTGTCGGGCGTTTGCACGGCCAGGCTGCCGCCCTCGCTGAGTTGCGCGACCAAGTGCGGGTAAAGCGTTTCGTGTGTGGGCACCCACTGCAAGGAGGCGTTGGCCAGAATCAGATCTTGTGGCTGCGCAGCGCTCCATTGGGCGATGTCGGCCTGCTCGAAACGAACCCGCGGCACGTTCAGGCGCGGCCGCTGGCGGGCTTGGCCGAGCATGTCCTGGTCGCTGTCCAGGGCAGTCACCTGGCTGTCGGGGCAGCGCTGCAACAGCACCTCGGTGGAATTGCCCGGCCCGCAGCCGAGGTCCGTGGCATGGCGCACGGGGCGCGGCGCCACGGCCGCGAGCAGATCGCGCACCGGGCGCGTGCGTTGGTCTTCGAAACGAACGTATTGGCTGGCGGACCAGGACATGGGCGACTCCTTGGAAGGGATGGGCCACAGCATAAGGCAGCTGTCCACGATTGCCAGCCGGACCGTTTGTGGGTGGGGCTACCCTCGGTACCTTCCAGGCGTGGCCAATGGCCCCGTGCCAGGCGCGGCCTATGGGCCCGTGGCTGGATGGCGCGCGCGGCCCTGCCGGCATTCGCAGCGGCCCATTGCCGGTGAGTCGCGAAGGCGAACCATCGCGACACAAGCATTCCGTTTCGCAAAAGCAACGGGCATAATGCCCGCCCTCGTTGGGGAGTAGCCTGCGCTGGCGGCCTTGGGCACAGCGCGTTCACGTCAACATTCTCGGCAGCCGCCGTGGCGTGGACATCTTCGGATTGGCGAGACCAACGACGCATCCATGCCTAAGGTCGGGCGTGTGGTCGCGTCGTTGACTCATAGCCCGACCGGATCCTGACCGTGAATCCCATTTCCCTCTTCTTCCTGGCCCTGGCCATGTCGACCGACGCGTTCGCGGCGGCCATCGGCAAAGGCGCCACCCTGCACCGCCCGCGCCTGAGCGAAGCGCTGCGCACCGGCTTGATCTTCGGCGTCATCGAAGGCATCACGCCCTTGATCGGCTGGGCCATCGGCCAGGCTGCCAGCGGTTACGTGCAAGCCTGGGACCATTGGATCGCCTTCACCCTCTTGCTGCTCTTGGGCCTGCACATGATCTACAACGGCTTGCAGGCCGACCACGAGGAAGCGGAAAAGCCCACCCAGCACGGCTTCACGATGCTCGCCCTGACTGCGTTCGCCACCAGCATCGACGCGCTGGCCGTGGGCATCGGCCTGGCCTTCATCGATGTCAACATCCTGGTAGCGGCCGCTGCCATCGGCTGTGCGACGCTGGTCATGGTCACGCTCGGGGTGATGCTCGGCCGGGTGCTCGGCACCCTGGTGGGCAAGCGTGCGGAAATCCTCGGCGGCGTGGTGCTGATGCTGATCGGCGCGACTATCCTCTACGAGCACCTGTCGGCGCAGTGAAGCACCGATGCGCCCGGCCCGGGGTGTCTGGGTCGGGCACCGCAGGCTTTTCGCCTGCCCCCTCGTTGCCGCTCGGTTTTGTCGGTATGGTGGCGACAGAGAAGGATGTTCTACCTGCACAGGAAAGACCCAATGCCCACACGCAACGTCATCAACGCCTCCGTCAGCCCCAAAGGCAGCCTGGAGACGCTGTCGCAACGTGAAGTTCAGCAACTCAGCGAAGCCGGTTCCGGCACCCTCTACACCCTGTTCCGCCAGTGCGCCCTGGCCATCCTCAACACAGGCGCCCACGTCGACAACGCCAAGACCATCCTTGAGGCCTACCGCGACTTCGAAGTGCGCATCCACCAGCAGGACCGCGGCGTGCGCCTGGAGCTGCTGAACGCGCCGGCCGACGCCTTCGTCGACGGCGAAATGATCGCCAGCACCCGCGAAATGCTGTTCAGCGCCCTGCGCGACATCGTCTACACCGAGAGCGAGCTGGCCAGCCAGCGGATCGACCTGGAAAGCTCCCAGGGCATCACCGATTACGTCTTCCACCTGTTGCGCAACGCCCGCACCCTGCGCCCTGGCGTGGAGCCGAAGATGGTGGTGTGCTGGGGCGGGCATTCGATCAGCAGCGAGGAGTACCAGTACACCAAGAAGGTCGGCCACGAACTGGGCCTGCGCAAGCTCGACATCTGTACCGGCTGCGGCCCTGGCGTGATGAAAGGCCCGATGAAGGGCGCGACCATCGCCCACGCCAAGCAGCGCATGGCCGGCAGCCGCTACCTGGGCCTGACCGAGCCGGGCATCATCGCCGCCGAAGCGCCCAACCCGATCGTCAACGAACTGGTGATCCTGCCCGACATCGAAAAACGCCTGGAAGCCTTCGTGCGCGTAGGCCACGGCATCATCATCTTCCCCGGCGGCGCTGGCACGGCAGAGGAATTCCTCTACCTGCTGGGCATTCTCATGCACCCGGACAACGCCTCGCTGCCCTTCCCGGTCGTGCTGACCGGCCCGCGTAGCGCCGAAGCCTTCCTCATGCAGCTGCACGCCTTCGTAGGTGCCACCTTGGGCGAGCAGGCGCAGCAGCATTATCAGATCATCATCGACGACCCAGCCGCCGTGGCGCGGCACATGGTCGAAGGGCTCAAAGCGGTCAAGCAGTTCCGCCGCGAGCGCAACGACGCCTTCCATTTCAACTGGTTGCTCAAAATCGACGAGGGCTTCCAGCACCCGTTCGACCCGACCCACGAGAACATGGCCAACCTCAGCCTGCGCCGCGACCTGCCGCCCCACCAGCTGGCCGCCAACCTGCGCCGTGCCTTTTCCGGGATCGTCGCGGGCAACGTCAAGGACAACGGCATCCGCCTGATCGAGCGACACGGGCCGTACCAGATCCGCGGCGACAGCGCCGTGCTCGACCCGCTGGGGCGCTTGTTGCAGGCGTTCGTCGACCAACACCGGATGAAGTTGCCGGGCGGCGCTGCGTACGTGCCGTGCTATCAAGTGGTGAGCTGAATCGAGTTGGAGCGGCCGCTCGGCTGCTCCAACATCCGCCGTGTTTTCCTACACCCATTGGTGAACCTGCCGCTATAAAAATGGTCTTTGGCTGACGGTCAACCCACCCGACCGAATCACGGCCCGCTGCATGGGGCCTTCATTCGTCCCGTTCCAGCGAAGATCGACATGCCTGATTCCCGCCTTGCCCTCCCCGCCCTTGCCGTCCTGCGCGGTAGCCTGTTCGCCGCCCTGGTCGTGCTTGCCGCGCCGGCCCACGCCGAGACCCAGGCCAACGATGCCCGTTGGGTCAGCGACAGCCTGACCACCTATGTACGCAGCGGCCCCACGGACGGTCATCGCATCGTCGGCAACCTCAAATCCGGACAGAAAGTCACACTGTTGAGCACCCAAGGCAACTACAGCCAGGTACGTGGCGAAAATGGCGACCAGGTATGGATTCTCACCAGCGACCTGCAAGCCGTGCCCGGCCAGAACGAGCGCGTGCCGCAGCTCGAAGCCCAGGTCAACGAACTCTCCGGCCAGCTCAAGACCATCGACGACAGTTGGAAGAACCGCGTGCAAGGCATGCAGGAAACGCTCGATTCGCGCAAATCGCTGGTCGATGAGCTGCAAGCGCGCAATACCACCCTCAGCGAACAGCTCGACGAAAGCCAATCGGCCCTCAGAGACACCCAGGCACGTCTGGGCGATGAAAACAAACAGGTGATGATGCGCTACATGGTCTATGGCGGCAGCATCGCCGGCGCCGGGCTGCTGGCCGGCCTGATCCTTCCCGCCCTGACCCGCGGCCGCAAGCGCAACGACCGCTGGTTCTGAGCCGCGCCTCAGATCGGCGCTTGGGCGATGCGCGCGTTCCACTGCTCACGGAAACGTTCGCGCCATCCCGGGCTGCCACTGTCGAACCATTCGAGGGTGGCGGCGATGCTGTCGGGAGTGACCATGAAACGCTCGATATGGTCGGCCACGGTCGCGTCCGATAGGTGCAGCAGCGCCAGATAGGCGTCGAACGATTCGGCCAGCACCACGTACTCGTCGCCCTGCTGGCGCCGCCCGGTCCAGGCCGGCAGCCCGGCGACCATGGCCGCCACCTGCTGACGGCCTTCGCGCAGGTCCAACAGCAGCACGCTGGCGCCACCGTCGCGACCGATGGGCAACAGCCCGCTTGATGGAAAGCCGTCGGTTTCGCGCAACTGCTCAAGTTCGAACGGGTTGGCGCCCCATTCGCTCTGCGCATCGAGGCCGTACAGCGTAAAGCTCAGGACATCGCGCTCACCGCTGGCCAGGGTTACGATCACGTCGTAGTCGAGTTCGGCGCCGTTGATGCTGCGCAGGAACGCGCGATAGTCGTCAGGCAAGCGTGCGCCCAGCTGGGCCTCCAGCGAGGCGATGGCCTCTTCGCTGGCAGGCTGGCCAGTGTCTTCCAGCAAGAGTCCGCGGTATTGGGTCATGGATGGCTCCGGTAAGTCTGTATCAGGGTCGCCCAAGCGCTGCCAGTTGAGGCCGGACGGGATGTCGACGCTCGATGCCGCGCAGGTGGTCGAACCCTATGGGCTCGATGGCCGCGCGTGCTCGTTTCGTGGCCACACTTTACCCCGTGCCTCAGGACAGGTCCTGATTCACCTGACTGATCGCCTGCACCACACGTCTGGCCCCCTCCTTGATGTCGCTGATCGAAGTCCCGGCCTGGGACGCGAACGACAAACCGAGCGCAGCGCTGCTCTGGCTGTTCTCGATCTCCACGATCGCCTGGCTGGCCAGGGTCTGGTTCTGCGCAACCACGCCAACGATCTCTTCGGTGGCCTTGCTGGTACGCGCCGCCAGTTGCCGCACTTCATCGGCCACCACGGCGAAACCACGGCCCTGGTCGCCCGCACGCGCCGCCTCGATGGCGGCGTTGAGCGCCAGCAGGTTGGTTTGCGAAGCGATGCCGCCGATGGTCTGTACGATCGAACTGATCACCACCGACTGCTTGCCCAGCGCTTCGATGGTGACGGCGGCCGACTGCATCTGCTGCGACACGCTCTGCATGGTCGATACCGCTTGATCCACGACCGACGCGCCTTCGCTGGCGCTGACATCGGTGCGGTTGGACACCTCCAGGGCCATCTGTGCGGCGCGTCTGACCTCGTTCTCCCGCTGCACCTGGTCGGTCACCACCGAGGCGAACTTGACCACACGCACCAGGTTGCCTTCGGCATCGTTGACCGGGTTGTAGCTGGCTTCCAGCCATACCTCGCGGCCACGGCTGTCCAGGCGCTTGAAGCGTCCGTTGACGTACTGCCCGGCGTTGAGGGTGCGCCAGAATTCGGCATAGGCGGGGCTTGCCGCGTATTCGGGTTCGCAGAACATGCGGTGATGTTCGCCCACGACTTGATTGAGGCTATAGCCCATGCTGGCGAGGAACTGCTCGTTGGCCCCCAGCACCGTGCCATTGAGATTGAACTGGATGGTCGCGGTCGAACGCAGCAACGCATCGAGCAACGCCTGGTTTTCCCGCGCCAGACTGACTTCGGTAGACACGTCGCAGCCATAGCCGACGATCTGCTGCAGGGCACCCTGCGCATCGCGCACCGGGTGCCAGGTCAGGCGCAACCAGGCCAGGCTGCCGTTGGCACGCAGGAAGCGGTAGTCGTCACGCACCGGGACGCCCGCCGCGATGGCTTTGGCATAGGCATGGAAGCACGGCAGCCTGGATACGTAGCCAGGCACCAGCTGGGACAGCTTCTGGCCGAGGACCTGCGCGTCGGGATAGCCCAGAGCCTGGGTGAAGGCGGCGTTGCATTCGATGACGCGGTTATCGGCATCCAGCCTGACGACGATACCGGCCTGGTCCATCAGGCTCAGCAGCTGCACGGCGCGCGCAAGATCGGCTTCGCGCTCGGCCAACGTAGCTTTCAGATGCCGGTTGAACATGATCAAGACCTACTGTGGATTGAAGGGAAGGTGGCGGCGGCTTCAGGCAAGGGCCCGTGCCGCGCCGGCCGTGTGCAGCCAGGCTTCGAACGCTGCGCTGGGCATGGGCCGGGCGATCAGGAAACCCTGCGCTTCGTGACAGCCCAACGCGCGCACATGGGACAACTGTTCGAGCGTTTCGACGCCTTCGGCGGTCACGCGGTATCCCAGCTCGATCGACAGCTCGACGATGGTTCTAACCAGGATGCGTTCGCGCGAGCAGGCCGCCGACTGTTGGATCAGCGAACGGTCGAGCTTGACCACCGAAGCCGGGATGCGGCTGAGGTAGGCCCAATTGCTGTAGCCGGTACCGAAATCGTCGATGGCAATGTCGATGTTGGCCGCGCGCGCGCGCGCCAGTTGCTGCTGGACCATTTCGAGGTGCTCCACCAACAGGCTTTCGGTGAACTCCAACTGCACCCGCGTGCTGCTCAACCCATGACGTTCAAGGCCGGCCAGCAACGCATCCATGAAGGCGGGGCTTTCCAGATCGCCGGCGCTGACGTTCATGCTCACGCTGAAATCCTGGCCGCGCGTGCGCCGCAGGATCGCAAGCACCTCGTTCATCACCCAATGGCTGAGCAATGGCATCAAGGCGGTCTTTTCCACCAGAGGAATGAATTCGGCCGGCGAAATGGCGCCGAGTTCGGGGTGCTGCCAGCGCAACAGCGCCTCGGCCGAGCAACAGGCACCGCTGAGCAGATCGATACGCGGCTGCAGGTGCAGCTGCAACTGATCGTCGCCCAGCAGCGCCGTGCTCAACGACGACAACAGGATGAAGGCACGCCGCTGCGCAGCGTCGGCTTCCGGCTGGTAGCCCGCATAGCGCGTGGGGTTGCGCCGCGCGGCGTCGGCGGCGGCTACTACGCGGCGCAGCCACTCCAGGTCGGCGCCGTCGCCATCGCCTTCACTTTCGCCGATGTGGCCGACCCCAACCCCCACGTCCAAGGGCACCGGTATGCCGTGGCACTCGATGGGTTCTTGCAACGTCTTGACCATGCGCGCAGCCAGGGCCTCGACGTCGTACTGGGCGGGCACCAAGGTGCCGAAACGCGTGGGGCTGATACGGTACAGCTGCAGGTCAGGATCGACTTGGCGAACCAGGCGTTCCTTGATCTGCAAGGTCAGGTCATGGGCGAAGTTGTACCCCAGGGCCTTGACCACTTCATTGAGCGTCGACGCCTGGATCACGTCGAAGGCCATCAGGCTGAAGCGCTCGCGCCGCGCCAGGCGGTCCTTGACGTCGCATTCGAGCTTGATGCGGTTGAGCAGCCCAGTCGGGTGGTCGAGGAAATTACGCTGGCGGATACCGTCGATGATACGCATGGCGCACTCGGCGAAGCTGGCCAGCATGGCCCGGTCGGTGGCGTTCATGGCAGGGCGCGCGACCGTGTCGATGATGCAGAAGCTGCCGATGGCGAACGCCTGCTCGACCATCAGCGGTACGCCGCAGTAATAGCGGATACCCGGCTCGTCAGTAACCAGCGGGTTGGCTGCGAAACGCGGGTCGACCGACGCGTCGAGCACTTCGAACGGCTGCGTGTGCACGATGGTATGGGCGCAGAACGAAACGTCGCGGTCCGTGCTGTCGGCGGCCAGGCCGGTTTTGGCCATGAACCACTGCTGGCGGTCGCTGACGATCGAGACCAGGCAGATGGGCGCCTTGAAATAGGCGCTGGCCAGTTCCACCAAGGGCCGCAGCTCGCCGCGGGCGTCGTCGTGCATCACGCACAGCCCGACGAGCTTGGCCAGACGCTGCTGTTCGTTGAAAGGGATGGGTACGCCGTTCATTGCACCCTCGTTGGCCTGGTCGCAGTTCGCATAAAGGCAGCATCACAAAAAATCGAAAACAGCGCCATCATTTCGCCATTAATGTTTTCAATGACGGGCTGTGAAAGGGCGGGACATTGAAAATTATTCAAGAAATAGCCTGCGAGAATCGATAACTGACAGAACTTTGATACGTCAAAAACCGTTGACTGGAAGGTTCAAGCGCCCTAAATATGGGACCGATCCTGGTTCATGGCTAAGAGCCACCAAGCAGACAGGCGCCCTGCCCGATCGTTCCGCATGGCCTCCTTGTTTCAGCAAATTAAAAACGATCGATACTCGCCGGATAATTGCCGCCATTAACCTGACGGACGAAGCATTTCGATTGAGGACGACGCAGGTATATTTATTTTTATATCGACCGCCCAGCATAAATCTGTAAGCGCTCTATGCCAGAAATTCCGGAGTGCGTTTAATTAACAACGGCAACAGCATCAAACTCATACATAACTAATACTTAAGCATTAATGCTCAGGCTAGGTCTTCTTAGCGAGCAGACCTTGGATTCGCCCGCTGACCGAGCACTGGCATGCGCTGTTGCGCCGATCAAGAAACGAAGTTCGGAAGCGGACACGCAACATGCGCTCGCCTTGAACTGCATGAGCCTTTGCTATCTAGGCAGACGCCCGGACTCTGGCTTTGCACGCAGAGCCCAGCGTCTGGCGCCTCACTGCTTGGCGTGATGCTGCAAGGCGGCGATCAGTTCGGCTTTGCTCATGCTCGACCGCCCTTTGATGTCCTGGGTACGCGCCTGCTTGAGCAAACTCTCCTTGGTCTGCGATTCCAACGACGCCTCGGACATACGATCATGCCCTTCACGGGACTTGGCAGCGCGCTTGGCCGAGTCCGAGCGTGCGCTGGCCTTTGCGCTATTGGACGTTTTACGCCCCGAGCCGCCAGCCTTCTCACCACCGCCCGACTGCTTGTTGACCGTGGCCCAGGCGCGGGCCTGGGCTTGCTCGGCCGACAGCCCCTCGCTCTGGTATTGCTGCTCGATATGTTCGGCCTTGCGTTTCTGCTTGGCGGTGTATTTGGTTTTGTCACCCTGAGGCATGAGGTTCGCTCCTGATGGTTGGGCCTGAGTGGTAGAAGGGCCAAGCCGCTGAGGAGTGCCTGGCTTTGGACCAGCGGTTGGGCGCGCGATGAGCGCCGCCGGTCATTCCACGTAACGTAACCACAGGTGTCGCTGCCCGCTCACAGCACATATCACGACCCTGATCAACGCATCCCGTTGCGCCGCTTCGACGTTGTAGAGGGCGGCAAAGGCTTGGGCCACCGCCGTCGCCGTCGCCGCATCGGCCGGTGCGTCACGCAGCAGGCCGAGGTAGGTCGCGCCCACACCGAACAAGCCATAGCCTAGGCCTTGCAGACGACTGACTACAGCGTGGTTCATGGCCGGGTCGAGATCGCTTTCGAAATAGCCGTTGGGGAACGCCACCAGCGCATCGGCGCTGTTGAGCACCGGCACCACCAACGCGATGAGGGGTTGCTCGACCACCGCCAGCGGCGCGCGCTGCGCTTGGACCCAACCCTGTAACGCCTCGTCGTCGAGGGTCAGGCCGTGGGCGCAGGCATCGGCGAAGGTAGTGGCGACGACATGTTGGCGCAGATTGCGCAGGCACATGGCAAATTCAGCCTTGCAACTGGTATAGCCGACGTATTCGCCGTGCTCGAAACAGCAGGCAGGCAGATGGGCCAGTTCGGTGGCATCGGGTTGGTCGAGGCCCAAGCCCAACCGCGCGTGCCCGCTGGTATAGCGCGCCTGGTCGAGATCGTCGAGCGACATCACGATGGTGCAGCCGGGATGCTCGAGCATCAGCCGCTGACGGGCGTCGAGCAGGTCGTCGAAGCGCTTGAGGCCAGTCAGGCCGTATTCGTCGCAAGTGCCTGCAGAAGGATTGTCCAAGCGGGTATTGCCGAAAAACTCGGTCTTCATCGAAGCCTCTTTGCGGTAAGGATCATGATGGGTAGTCTGCTGCATAACGCACGCAGTGCGCAGTTTTCGTGGCAAGCGCAGAGCGGCAACGGTGGCCGGCGCCACGTATGGCGATCACGCCGCGGCCCAGGGGCCTCTCCGCTCGCGGCGTGCTTGCCGGCCTGACTTCTCCGACCGCGTTCGAACCCCACTCACCCTCGCCGGTCCACTCCAAGACGCATCATCTTTTCCACACCGAGGAGCCCTCATGAGCAATGCCTACGTCCCCCCCAAGGTCTGGCGCAACGACGCCGCCTCCGGTGGCAAATTCGCCAGCACCAACCGTCCGGTCGCCGGCCCGACCCACGAGAAGGAACTACCGGTCGGCAAGCAGCCCTTGCAGCTGTATTCGCTGGCGACGCCCAACGGCGTCAAGGTCACCATCCTGCTCGAAGAACTGCTTGCCCTGGGCCACACTGGCGCGGAATACGACGCGTGGTTGATCCGCATCGGTGAGGGCGATCAGTTCTCCAGCGGCTTCGTCAACGTGAACCCCAACTCGAAGATTCCCGCCCTGCTCGACCTCAGTGTCGAGCCGCCGCAGCGGGTGTTCGAGTCCGGCTCGATCCTGCTGTATCTCGCGGAAAAGTTCGGCGCCCTGCTGCCCACCGAGTCCGTGGCGCGCACCGAAACGCTCAATTGGCTGTTCTGGCAGATGGGTGCGGCGCCCTATCTGGGCGGCGGTTTTGGCCACTTCTACGTGTATGCGCCGGAGAAGATCGAATACGCCATCAACCGCTTCACCATGGAGGCCAAGCGTCAACTCGACGTCCTCGACCGGCGCCTGGAAGAAAGCCCTTACCTGGGCGGCAACGACTACAGCATCGCCGACATCGCGGTGTGGTCGTGGTACGGCCAGCTGGTCAAGGGAACGGTGTACAACGCAGCCGAATTCCTTGCCGTCGAAGAGTACCCGCATGTGTTGCGCTGGGCCGAGACCATCGCCGCACGGCCCGCCGTGCAGCGTGGTTTGCGGGTCAACCGCACCTGGGGGGACGAGCGGACCCAAGTGCCGGAGCGCCACAGCGCGGCCGACTTGGACTGAGGCATGGACAAGGCGTGCGTAGCGCAGCCGATGTCCCGCACGGAAAAGGGCCGCTTTCGCGGCCCTTTTTTCATCTCATCCCACCAGGTGCAGGAAGTGCAGGTGGCGCTCGTAGTGATCGAGGATGTCGCCGATCACTTCGTCCTTCGACCAGCCCATGACGTCGTGGTCCTGGCCGCCTTCGCGCAAATGCACTTCGGCACGGAAATACTTGCGCTCCTCGCCGTCGGCCTCGCTGCTGACGAAGCTGGGCATCGCATAGGCTTGCGGGCGGATCTGGTAGACGAAAGTGTCTTCGCTCGGCCCGACCTTGAGCGTCACATCGCCCTCCTCGCCTTGCTCTACGACGCATTCATAACCCTGGCGGCGCCATTCTTCGGCGACCGACTGACAAGCCGGCAACCCGACGTCGCTGATGAAGCGCAGCACGTGGGAACGACGCGGGAACATCGCCAAAGTGCGCAAGCGGCGCTGCCAATTGCTGGCCCCTCGCGAAGCAGTCGGCGAAATCGCCAGCGCCTGATGGCGTAGCCCGCGCTTGGTGGCATCGAGCTTCAATGCCTTGAGCAATCCACGCATGCTGAACAGCAAAGCGATGGTGAACGGTAAGGCACTGGCGATGGTGGCGGTCTGCAAGGCCGTCAGGCCATCGGCAAGCAACAACGCGATGGCTACCAGGCCCATGCTCGACGCCCAGAAGATGCGCTGGCGGACCGGCGTGTTTTCCTGCCCGCCCGAGGCCAGCATGTCGACCACCATGGCGCCGGAATCGGCCGAAGTGACGAAGAACACCACCACCATGACGATGGCCAAGGTGCTGATCACGCTGGAGAACGGGAAGTGTTCGAGGAAGGCGAACAAGGCCAGTGACGTGTCGCGGTTCACCGCTTCTGCCAAGTCGGTGAAGCCCTGGTCGAGGATCATGTGGATGGCGGTGTTGCCGAACACGGTCATCCATAGCAGGGTGAAGCCGGTCGGCACCAACAGCACCCCCGTGACGAACTCGCGGATGGTGCGGCCGCGGGAAATGCGCGCGATGAACAGGCCCACGAAGGGCGACCAGGCCAGCCACCAGCCCCAGTAGAAGAGCGTCCAGCCGCCGATCCAGTCGGTCGGTTGATAGGCGTTGAGGTTCAAGGTGCGGCTGACGATTTCGCTCAGGTAGCCACCGGTGTTCTGCACGAAAGTCTGCAGGATGAGCACGGTCGGTCCCAGGACCATCACCATCAGCAGCAACAGCACCGCCAGGCCCAGGTTGAGCTCGGACAGTCGGCGAATACCTTTGTCCAGGCCGGACACCACCGACAACGTAGCGAGGAACGTCGTGCCGATGATCAACGCGATCTGCACCGGAATCGACACCGGGACACCGAACAGTGCGTTGAGACCGGTGTTGATCTGCGACACGCCAAAGCCCAGCGAAGTCGCTACGCCGAGCACCGTACCGATGATGGCGAAGATGTCCACGGCATGCCCGATCGGGCCGTAAATGCGCTCGCCGATGAGTGGATAGAGCGCCGAACGCAAGGTCAGCGGCAAGCCATGGCGGAAGCTGAAGTAGGCCAGAATCAGCGCCACGATGGCGTAGATCGCCCAGGCGTGCAGGCCCCAGTGGAAGAAGGTGATGCGCATGGCTTCGCCCGCCGCCTGCACCGTACCGCCGTCGCCGAAGGGCGGCTTGGCGAAATGCATGACCGGCTCGGCGACGCCGAAGAACATCAGGCCGATGCCCATACCGGCCGAGAACAGCATGGCGAACCAGGTGGCGCTGCTGTAGTCGGGGGTGCTGTGGTCGGGGCCGAGCTTGATGTCGCCGTAGCGGCTGACCCCCAGAAAGACCACGGTACCGAGAACGATCGCCACCGCAAGGATGTAGAACCAACTGACGTTGCCGATGATCCAGCCCTGAATATGACCGAACAGCGCTTGCGCATGGGTTTGAAACACACTGGCGTAGATCACCAAGGCCAACAGCAAGAGCGCTGCTATCCAAAAGACGGGGGGATTGATGCTGGGTTTGCTTTCAGGGTCAGGCTTTGTCGGCATGCGGGCGAAGCTCCTTGTCTGTGGTCTCGACGACACTTTTTTGGGTGCGGCTTTTTCCTGACCCCTTTCCAAGGGCAGGGTTCGCCTTGACGGCGACGTCGGCGTTGAAACGGCAAAATTGCGCGCCAGCCTACACGACTAAAGCGATTGTTCGACAATATGTAGTGACTAGAAATTTTCACTACAAAATTATTGACGACCTTCCAGAAGTTTGGGCATGATCGAGCCGTCTCCCTGATCGGGGACACTGGCACGGGTATTCCAGACGGCCTGCGCGGTAACGCAGGCCGTCTCTGGAGCGGGAACTGTCCAAAAGACAGCGTGAGAAAGCCCCTGTTGCAACGCTGCGGTAGCAGCTTTGGTAGTGCGCTACACGCCTGTGGCGAACACTCGGAACGACACCAGACAATGGGTAATGGGGGCTTTATGATGAACCTGAACGACAAACCGACCATCGATCAATTGGCCCAGCTGTTCGCCGCGCGCAAGGACAGCTTCGACGACCACCTGCTGTGGCTCAGCCAGACCGGCGAGGTACGCCTCGACCGCCTGCCGCCCAACTCCCACGAAGAACAGTTCGAGGCCCACCTGCCGAGCATGCGCGCGCGCTTCAAGGTGTACCGCCGCGGCCAGGGCTTCGTGGGGCGCAAGGCGGCAGCTGACACCGAATTCGTGGCACGGGTGCTGCAAACGTTGCAACAGGAATGGCCCGCGGCCCGCGAGCGCGATGCGGTGAAAGTGATCGAATCGGTGGAGTGACGCCACCGGCGCTACAACCTGACGCCCGGCCCCTGGTCGGGCGTTTCTGCGACCGCGTCAGGCCTTGCGTCGAGCCACCGACGGCAGCTCGACGGCGCCGGTCGCCAAGGCCCGTGCGCGGTCCACACCCCAGACCATGGCGCGGGTCATGGTTTCTCCCGGCCGCTGGCGATAATACTCTTCGCGGATCGCCGTACCTTCGCGGTTGTACAGGCCCAGGAACAGCTGTGTGGCGCCCAGGCGCGACAAGCGCACCTGGACCTCAAACGAAGTGCCGTCGCTGAGTGCCTCGTCATGGCAACGACTGTGCAGGTTGGCATCGGCCCACTGCCAGTAAGTATCTTCCCTGACTCTCATAGGGTTTCTCCGGTGGACATTGCTGAAATGTCCGACAGAAAAACACACCTGCACAGGCCTCACGAGCGCGATGCGCCAATCCCCTGCCCAGGATCAATGAATCGACCGAAAACAGGCGCCGTTGAGCCGATTGCGAAGCTTCACGCCAAGCGTACCGCCGTACCACTGGCGAACATCACCACCATCCCGCCCTGCGCGCTGGGCATGCTGATTTCGAAGTTCACCCCGACCACCGCGTCCGCACCCAATTGCTGGGCATGCCGCTGCAACTCGTCAGTGGCCTGCTCGCGTGCCGTGCGCAACGCGCTTTCGAGCGTTTGCGAGCGCCCGCCGAAAACGTCGCGAAAGCGCGCGAAGAAATCACGCACGAAGTTGACGCCCTGCACCGACTGGGCGCTGACCACGCCGAGGTACTGGGCGACCGGACGACCGTCGATCTGTGAGGTTGTGGTAACGATCATGTCGAGCCTCCAAGCCGATACAAAGCGCCGATCCTAGCAGATTGCCCGGCCTACCTCAGGTAGTGTGGTCACGGCGTGTGTGAAACCGTTGTGCCAGTCGCGGACCGAACACATTGATCAGCAGCCCCATCATCACCAGCCCCCCACCCCAACACTGCAACGCCGTCAGCCGCTCGCCCAGCAACCAGGCCGACGAACTCAACCCGATGACCGGCACCAGCAAGGAAAACGGCGCCACCTTGCCGGCCGGGTGCCGCGACAGCAAGGCGCCCCATAGGCTGTAACCGACCATGGTAGCGATGAAGGCCAGGTACCCCAGGGCCAACAGCGAATTCAGCGAGATGTTCAGCAGCGCATGGCTGATCGCCTCGGGCCCCTCCAGCCACCACGACAGCGCCAGGAACGGCAGCGGTGGAATCAAGCCGCCCCAGACCACCAGGGCCACCAGGTCCACCGAACCGAAGCGTCGGGTGATGATGTTGCCCATGCCCCACATCGCGCCCCCGCACAGGGTCAGCAGCAAGGCGATCAGCGGCACGTGGGCACTGTCTTCGCTACCGATCACCGCCAGCCCCGCGGCCGCCACCAACAAGCCCAGCACACTCGCCGGGCGCAATCGCTCACCGAGAAACAGCGCAGCGAAGCCGAGCGTGAAGAACGCCTGGGATTGCAGCACCAACGACGCCAGCCCAGGCGGCATGCCGCTGTACATGGCTTGGAAAAGAAAGGCGAACTGCCCCAGTGAAATGGTCGCGCCATAGGCCACCAGCCAGCGCCACGGCAGCTTGGGCCGTTTGATCAACAACACGGCGGGAAACGCCACCAGCAAAAAGCGCAGCGCGCCGAGTAACATCGGCGGCAAGCCATCGAGGCCGACCTTGATGACGACGAAGTTGACACCCCACGCGACGATCACCACCAGGGCGATCAGCAGGTCCTTGAGCGGCACGGTTGGCTTCCTTATGCAGACTTTTTATAGAAACATCTAGAAACAGCATAACGCGACAGCGCCTGAGCCGTGCGGCACAGATGGCTCTAGAGAAAGCCATACAGTCCGGCGCGCCTGTCATCCGCTGGACACGCGACAGGCGTACCCTGCCGAGCATCGCCGCCAAGAGCCTGCACGGTATGTCGCGTCTCATCGCCCTCCTCTGCCTGGTGCCGACACTGGCCTGGGCGGCCCCCAGCCAGTTGCGCATCCAGGGCTCCAACACGCTGGGCAGCGCTTTGGTGCCGGCGTTGGTGCAAGGCATGTTGCAGGCACGCGGCGCGACCGCCATCGAGCAGCGGCCCGGCGCGCTTGCCAACGAATGGGTGGTTCGCGCACGCGACGCGCAGGGCCAGCCGATACGCATCGACATCGGCGCCCATGGCACGCGCACCGGATTCATGGCGTTGGCCGAAGGCCAGGCAGACCTGGCAAGCGCCTCACGTGCAATCGGCGATGACGAATTCAAGCGTCTGAGCGGCATGGGCGACTTGCGCAGTGCAGCCAGCGAGCAGGTGGTCGCGCTCGACGGCGTGGCGATCGTCACGCACCCGGACAACCCATTGAGGCAGTTGACGCTCGAACGACTGTCGCAGGTCTTTTCTGGTCAGGTGACACGCTGGGAGCAACTGGGCGTGACAGGCGGCGAGATCCACCTGTATGCCCGCGATGGGCGCTCGGGGACGTTCGAGACCTTCGACAGCCTGGTGCTGCGCCCACAGCGCCTGCGCTTGTCGGCCCAGGCCGAGCGCTTCGAGTCGGCCGACGCATTGGTGGCACAGGTAGTGGCCGACCGCCAGGCGATCGGCTTCAGCGGCTTGGGCACGCTGCACGCGGCACGCGCACTGGCGATCGCAGCCGGCGATGGGCCGGCGATGGCGCCCAGTCGGGCGCTGGTGGCCAGCGAGGACTATCCCTTGTCACGGCGCCTGTACTTCTATTTACCCGCGCAGCCCACGCCCTTTGCCCAAGGTCTCGCGACGTTCGCCCAAAGCAACGCGGGCCAGGCCATCGTCGCCGCGCAGGGCTTCGTCGCGCAGCAGATCGTGCCGGTCGCCGTGGCGCCGCTGCCCGACCAGCCGCCGACCTACCGGCGTCTGGCCAGCAGCGCGGAGCGCCTGAGCGTGAGCTTTCGCTTCCAACCCGACAGTGCCCTGCTCGACACCAAGGCCCTGCACGACGTACAGCGGGTGGCCGGCTATCTGCGGGCTGCGGGCAAGCTGCGTGGCAGCGTGGTGCTGGTGGGCTTGAGCGACCGCAAAGACACGCCAGGCCGCGCGGCCCTGCTCTCGCGCCTGCGTGCGCTCGCGGTGCGTCGCGAACTGGCGCGCCAGGGCGTGCAGGCGCGGCAGGTGCTGGGCCTGGGCGATGCGTTGCCGGTGGCAGGCAACATGCAGTGGCAGGAGCGCCTGCGCAATCGCCGGGTCGAGGTGTGGGTCGACCGATCCGCGTCCGAGTGATCGCAACCGCCAGGCTGGCGCCAAAAGAACTGGCGGCCTGCCCGATGACCCTGTCAGCCGTGCGTTGACGTCGCAGGGCTCAAGGCGCAAACCCTTCTACAATGATCACTTCGGCCTTGGCCGCGCCTTGGCGGTGGCCGCAGGCTTCTTGATATTCGGCCGAGCGGTAGCAGGCCAACGCCTGCTCGTAGGAATCGAACTCGATCACCACGCTGCGTTGCGGCGTGGGTCGGCCCTCCAGCGCTTCGCTGCGGCCGCCACGGGCCAGGAAACGTCCGCCATAGGCCTGGAACGCCGCCGGCGCGCGCTGGGTGTACTGCTGGTATTGCTCGGCGTCGCTGACGTCGACATGGGCGATCCAATAGGCTTTCATGCACTGCGCTCCGCAAGGGGGTTTGTGTATGATGGTATACCACAACCTTTTACAAGAAGTGAGCGTAGCGCATGGCTTTCAACAGCATCGAAGAACTCCTCGAAGACTACCGCCAAGGCAAGATGGTCCTGCTGGTGGACGACGAAGACCGGGAAAACGAAGGCGACCTGCTCATCGCCGCCGAGCGCTGCGACGCCACCGCCATCAACTTCATGGCCCGCCATGCCCGCGGCCTGATCTGCCTGACCCTGACCGACGAGCATTGCCAGCGCCTCGGCCTGGAACAGATGGTGCCTGCCAACGGCAGCGCCTTCAGCACCGCCTTCACCGTGTCCATCGAGGCCGCCACGGGTGTCACCACCGGCATTTCCGCCGCCGACCGCGCACGCACCGTCGCCGCCGCCATGGCCGCCGACGCTCGCCCCGAAGATCTCGTGCAACCTGGCCACATCTTTCCCCTGCGCGCTCGCGAAGGCGGCGTACTCACCCGTGCCGGGCACACCGAAGCCGGCTGCGACATGGCGCGCCTGGCCGGCTTCGCCCCGGCCTCGGTGATCGTCGAGGTGCTCAACGACGACGGCACCATGGCCCGCCGCCCCGACCTGGAAGTGTTCGCCGCACAGCACGGCATCAAGATCGGCACGATCGCCGACCTCATCCACTACCGCCTGAGCACCGAGCACACGGTCAAGCGCATTGGCGAACGCGAACTGCCCACCGTACATGGCACCTTCCGTCTGGTCAGCTACGAAGACCGTATCGAAGGCGGCGTGCACATGGCCATGGTGATGGGTGAAATCCACCGCGAGCGTCCGACCCTGGTGCGCGTGCACGTGATCGACCCGCTGCGCGATCTGGTCGGCGCCGAGTATGCCGGCCCCGCCAACTGGACCCTATGGGCGGCGCTGGAAAAGGTCGCTCAGGAAGGCGCTGGCGTGGTGGTGGTCCTGGCCAACCATGAATCCTCCCAGGCACTGCTCGAACGCATTCCACAGCTCACCCAACCGCAACGTCCGTATCAGCGTGGGCAATCGCGGGTGTACTCGGAAGTCGGCACCGGGGCGCAGATCTTGCAAGACCTCGGCGTGGGCAAGCTCAACCACCTCGGCCCGCCGCTCAAGTACGCGGGCCTGGCCGGTTACGAACTGGAAGTGGTGCAGAGCATTCCTTTCGAGCCTGTTTGAGTGCGCATGAGACGCACACGGACGAAGGCTGCGGCGGGCGACGCAATCGCCCGCCCGCTGGCCTAGAAACCACACAGAGCGAAGGCGCCCCATCCTGCCGAAGAGCCTAACGTTCGGGGGTGGAAAACAAGTGATGGCCGGTAGCCTTCAATTACTTGCCAAAATCTTGGAATACCATAATATGACATTCCGTAGACCTTGATATTTACGTGCTGCATCCGGACCCAACGTTGTCGCTTCACCCAGTACAAAGCTGCTCCCCGAACATGATTGGCGGGTGCACTTGACCCGCCTCGAATAACAAAAGTAACGAGGGCGTAACCATGCTGTTGAGCAAACGTGTAAGCGCAGTGCTGTCCGCCAGCCTGCTGACCCTGGCTTGCCAGGCGGCCGTGGCCGCCGAGAACGTCAATTTCGTCAGCTGGGGTGGCACCACTCAGGATGCGCAGAAAGAAGCTTGGGCCATCCCCTTCAGCAAACAGACCGACATCAAGGTGGTCCAGGACGGCCCGACCGACTACGGCAAGCTCAAGGCCATGGTCGAAAGCGGCAACGTGCAGTGGGATGTGGTCGACGTCGAAGCCGATTTCGCCTTGCGCGCCGCCAGCGAAGGCCTGCTCGAACCGCTGGACTTCAACACCATCCAACGCGACAAGATCGACCCGCGCTTCGTTTCCGACCATGGCGTCGGCTCGTTCTTCTTCTCCTTCGTACTCGGTTACAACGAAGGCAAGCTCGGCGCCAGCAAGCCGGTCGACTGGAGCGCCCTGTTCGACACCAAGACCTACCCCGGCAAACGCGCCCTGTACAAATGGCCTAGCCCAGGCGTGCTGGAACTGGCCCTGCTGGCCGACGGCGTCGCGCCCGACAAGCTCTACCCCCTCGATCTGGACCGCGCCTTCAAGAAACTCGACACCATCAAGCAAGACATCGTCTGGTGGGGCGGCGGTGCGCAGTCCCAGCAGCTGCTGGCCTCGGGCGAAGCCTCGCTTGGCCAGTTCTGGAACGGCCGCGTCTACGCCTTGCAGCAAGACGGCGCGCCAGTCGGCGTGAGCTGGAAACAGAACCTGGTCATGGCCGACTTCCTGGTCGTGCCCAAAGGCGCCAAGAACAAGGACGCGGCCATGAAGTTCCTGGCCAACGCCAGCAGCGCGCAGGGCCAGGCCGACTTCGCCAACAAGACCGCCTACGCTCCGGTGAACGTCGACAGCGTCGCCAAGCTCGACAGCGACCTGGCCAAGAACCTGCCGACCGCCTACGCCGCAGACCAGGTAACCCTGGACTTCGCCTACTGGGCCAAGAACGGCCAGGCCATCGCCGCCCGCTGGAATGAGTGGCTGGTCAAATGAAAGTCGCCATCAACGCCTTGCAAAACGCCCAAGGGCCGGACACAGGCGCCGCCCCCGTGCGCCGCCCGAGCCTGGGCCAGCGCTGGAAAGGCAGCCGCAACCTGCTGCCGGCCCTGCTGTTCCTTGGCCTGTTCTTCTTCGCACCGCTGATCGGCCTGTTGCTGCGCGGCGTGCTGGAGCCCGAGCCGGGCTTGGGCAACTACGCGCAACTGTTCGCCAACTCGGCCTACACCCGGGTCCTGATCAACACCTTCTCGGTGGCAGGCCTGGTGACGCTGATCAGCGTGCTACTGGGCTTTCCGCTGGCCTGGGCGATCACCCTGGTGCCTCAAGGCTGGGGCCGCTGGCTGCTGAACATCGTGTTGCTGTCGATGTGGACCAGCCTGCTGGCGCGCACCTACTCCTGGCTGGTGCTGTTGCAGAGCTCGGGTGTGATCAACAAGGCGTTGATGGCCATGGGCATCATCGATACCCCCATCGAGATGGTGCACAACCTCACCGGGGTGGTGATCGGCATGAGCTACATCATGATCCCGTTCATCGTGCTGCCATTGCAGGCGACCATGCACGCCATCGACCCGATGGTGCTGCAGGCTGGTTCGATCTGCGGCGCCAGCCCCTGGACCAACTTCTGGAAGGTGTTCCTGCCGCTGTGCCGCTCGGGGCTGTTCTCCGGGGCCTTGATGGTGTTCGTCATGTCGCTCGGTTACTACGTCACCCCGGCGCTGCTGGGCGGGGCGCAGAACATGATGCTGCCCGAGTTCATCATCCAGCAGGTGCAGTCGTTCCTCAACTGGGGCCTGGCCAGCGCCGCCGCGGCACTGCTGGTGGCGATCACCCTGGTGCTCTTCTACCTGTACCTGAAGCTGCAGCCGGAATCTCCGGTCGGCAACCCGAGGTAATCCGCCATGCTTCTGTCTCCCAATGCCATGGGTCGCCCGCTGCGTACGGGCCTGTACCTGACCACCGGCGTCATTGCGGCGTTTCTGCTGCTGCCGGTGGTGTTCATCGTGCTGCTGTCGTTCGGCTCCTCGCAGTGGCTGGTGTTCCCGCCGCCAGGCTGGACCGTCAAGTGGTACGCGCAGTTCTTCTCCAACCCCGACTGGATGGACGCCGCACTCGCCAGCCTCAAGGTCGCCGTGCTGACCACCGTCGCCGCCGTCGCCTTGGGCCTGCCCACCGCGTTCGCGTTGGTGCGCGGACGTTTCCCCGGTCGGGAAATGCTCTACGGCCTGTTCACCATGCCGATGATCGTGCCGCTGGTGATCATCGCCGTGGCGGTATACGCGCTGTTCCTGAAACTGGGCTACACCGGCACGCTGTTCGCCTTCGTGGTCAGCCACGTGATCGTCGCACTGCCCTTCACCATCATCTCGATCATCAACTCGCTGAAGCTGTTCGACCAGTCCATCGAGGATGCGGCGGTGATCTGCGGCGCCTCGCGCCTGCAAGCCATCTACAAGGTGACCTTTCCGGCCATTCGCCCGGGGATGATCGCCGGCGGTCTGTTCGCCTTCCTCGTCTCGTGGGACGAAGTGGTGCTCAGCGTGATGATGGCCAGCCCCGACCTGCAGACCCTGCCGGTGAAGATGTGGACCACCTTGCGCCAGGACCTCAGCCCCGTCATCGCCGTCGCCTCGACGCTGCTGATCGGCCTGTCGCTGCTGGTCATGTTCATTGCCGCCGCGTTGCGCCGGCGTACCGAAGCCAACGCGTGAGCTTGTGAAAAGCAGTCTGCGGAGAGAATAAAAATGAGTGCAGTGATCCAAGACAAAGCGCCTGGCAAGACTCTGGTCAGCCTGCGCGGCCTGAACAAGCACTATGGCGACTTCACCGCCGTGGACAACCTCGACCTGGAGATCCAGGACGGCGAATTCCTCACGTTCCTCGGCTCCAGCGGCTCGGGCAAGTCCACCACCTTGTCGATGCTGGCCGGTTTCGAAACCCCGAGCAGCGGCGAGATTCTGGTCGAAGGCCAATCGCTGGTGCAGGTGCCGCCGCACAAGCGCGACATCGGCATGGTGTTCCAGCGCTATTCGCTGTTCCCGCACCTGAACGTGCGCGACAACATCGCCTTCCCTCTGGCCATCCGCAAGCTCAGCGCCACGGAAACCACCAAGCGCGTCGATGCCATGCTCAAGCTGGTGCAGCTCGAACCCTTCGCCCATCGCAAGCCGTCGCAGATGTCGGGCGGCCAGCAACAGCGCGTGGCCATCGCCCGCGCCCTGGTGTACGAACCGCGCATCCTGCTGATGGACGAACCGCTCGGCGCGCTGGACAAGAAGCTGCGCGAAGACCTGCAGGACGAACTGCGCCAGCTGCACCGGCGCCTGGGCATCACCATCGTCTACGTGACCCACGACCAGGAAGAGGCCATGCGCCTGTCGCAACGCATCGCCATCTTCAGCCACGGCAAGATCGTCGGCCTGGGCACCGGCTACGACCTCTACCAGAACCCGCCGAACGCGTTCGTGGCCTCGTTCCTGGGCAACTCCAACTTCCTGCGCATCAAGGCCCAGAGCAATGCGGCGGGCACGTTCGAGGGCCAACCGCTGGCCATCCGCTTGACCCCAGGGCTTGCCGCCGAGCAAGACGCGCTGGTGATGGTGCGCCCGGAAAAGGCCCTGGCCCTGAGCGTCGAACAGGCCGCGCGCGAGCCACTGCCGGCCGGCTGGAACGAAGTCGGCGCCAAGGTGGGCGAAGTGCTGTTCCTCGGGGAAAGCCAGACCTGCCATGTGGTCACCGCAGGGGGCACGGAACTGACGGTCAAGGCACTGTCGGCCGCCGGCATGCCGATGCAGCCAGGCGATACGGTCAAGGTACGTTGGGCAGTGGCCGATGCGTGCATCTACACGGAATGGGCCGAAAGCGACCTGAGCAAATCGGCCGGCGCCCATTGAAATCGACCGCGCGCCCGCAACGGGCGCGCGTTTCGGTAGGAACGGGCGCGATGCAGGCCGTCGAATTCGAGAAGCATGCGTCAACATTCAAACGCCCTTTTCAAACGCTTGTATGCTTTTTCGTTGACAGCCTGCCGGCCGCATCCTAACCTCGCTGCACTCCCAATGCGTGCAGGCACCCCGTGGGCAATCTCTATCTGATCCGACATGGCCAGGCTTCGTTCGGCGCCAGCGACTATGACGTGCTGTCCGAACTGGGCATACGCCAAAGCCAGGCCCTGGGTGAACACTTCGCCCAGCTGGGGCTGCACCTGGACCGCTGCATCGCCGGCAACCTGCGCCGTCAGCAAGACACCGCGCGCATCGCGCTCGATGCTCTGCAAGCCCATGGCAATGCCGTTCCCGCACTGGACACCGACCCCGACTTCAACGAGTTCGACGCCGAAGGCGTGATCCGTACCCTGCTGCCCGATCTGCTGCCCCACGAGCCGCATGTGCTCGACGTGATGCGCAACGCGCGCGCGCACCGCAGCGAATTCCAGCGCCTGTTTGCCCTGATGGTGCAGCGCTGGCACGCTGGCGAGCACAGCGCCGACGATGGCCTGGAAACCTGGCAGGCCTTCACTGCGCGCATCGACCGGGGCTTGCAGCGCCTGTTGGATCAAGCTCAGGAAGGCCAGGACATTGCCGTATTCACCTCAGGCGGCAGCATCGCCGCCTTGCTTCACCGCGTGACGGGCATAACGCCCGCCCAGGCTTTCACGCTGAACTGGCAGATCGTCAACACTTCGCTCAGCCATTTGAAATTCCAGGGTCACACCGTGAGCCTGAGTACCTTCAACAGCCAGGCGCACCTGCGTTTGCTCAGAGCGCCGGAACTGATCACCTACCGCTGACCCATCCGTTTCCGCCACTGTATTCCGTCACCCACAACCGATAAGGAACACGCCATGACCTCCGTAGCCGATGCCGTGAAGAAGATGCAAGAGAAGTTCAACCCGTCCGCCGCCGCCGGCCTGGACCTGGTCTACGGCTTCAACATCACCGACGAAGACAAGCATTACGCGCTGATCATCAAGGATGGCACCTGCGAGCTGCAGGAAGGCGAGAACCCCGACGCCAACTGCACCCTGGTGCTTGACAGCGAAACCCTCAAGGGCATCGTCAGCGGCGAAACCGATGGCATGCAGGCCTTCATGGGCGGCAAGCTGCGCGTCGAAGGCGACATGATGCTGTCGATGAAGCTCAGCGAGCTGTTCCCCTCCTGAGTCCGCCAGTGCGACGCTCGCCACGCCCGGGCGCCGCGCGCGGAATTGGAAACCGAAGCCTGTTGGCTTCGGTTTTTTTTGGCCTTCGGCTTGCGTCGCCCCGCTCGCATCACAGCAGCTGATCGACCCCCAACACCCCGGTCTATCGAGGCCTGGATCGCTTGTCGCCGGCCGGTGCGCTGATTACCGTGGCCAGGTTGGTCGAGACAACTACAAGGAAGACCGATGCCTACAGATCACACCATCGACGTCCGCAGCGGCGAAGCCTTCGACGTGACGGCGGTCGACACCTACCTCAAGGCCCACCTGCCGGGCCTGAGCGGCAGCCCTGAGGTTCGTCAGTATCCGGGCGGAGCTTCCAACCTCACTTACCTGCTGCGCTACGCCGAGCGGGACCTGGTGCTGCGCCGCCCGCCTTTCGGCCACAAGGCCAAGAGCGCCCACGACATGGGCCGCGAATTTCGCATCCTCAACCAGCTCAACGCCGGTTTCCCCTATTGCCCCAAGGCCTATCTGCACTGCACCGACACTGCGCTGATCGGCAGCGAGTTCTACGTGATGGAGCGGGTCGAAGGCATCATCCTGCGCGCCGACCTGCCGCCGGCACTGGGCCTGGAGCCAGCCGCGACCCGGGCGTTGTGCGAAAGCTTAATCGACCGCCTGGCCGAGTTGCACCAGGTGGATTACGCAGCCTGCGGCCTGGCCGACCTGGGCAAGCCCGAGGGCTACGTGCAGCGCCAGATCGAGGGCTGGGCAACGCGCTACGAACAGGCGCTCACTCCCGACGCGCCGCGCTGGGAGCGGGCGATCGCCTGGTTGCGCGAGCACCTGCCCGCCGACCACCCGCGCCCGGCGCTCCTGCACAACGACTACCGCCTGGACAACGTCATCCTCGACCCGGCCGATCCGGCGCGCATCATCGGCGTGCTCGACTGGGAAATGGCTACCCTGGGCGACCCGCTGATGGACCTGGGCAACAGCCTGGCCTACTGGATCGAAGCCGACGATCCTGCGCCGATCCAGCAGCTGCGCCGCCAACCGAGCAACGCGCCGGGCATGCTCAGCCGCCGGCAGTTCGTCGCGCGCTATGCCGAGCGCAGCGGGTTGCGACTGGACAACGTCGATTTCTATCACGTGTATGGATTGTTCCGGCTGGCCGGCATCGTCCAGCAGATCTACTACCGCTACTTCCATCGCCAGACGCAGGACGCCCGTTTCGCCAGCTTCGTCCGCATGAACCACCTGCTCGAGCAGATGACCCTCCACGTCATCGCCCGCTCACCCCTCTGACCCGTTTCAGGAGCGCCCCATGTCCAAGACGCAATTGTTCGACCTCGACGGCAAGATCGCCCTCGTTTCCGGCGCCAGCCGCGGCATCGGCGCGGCCATCGCCCAGCTCCTGGCCCAACAGGGCGCCCATGTGGTGGTGACCAGTCGCAAACTCGAAGGCTGCCAACAGGTGGCCGACGCCATCGTCGCGGCGGGAGGCCAGGCGACCGCCATGGCCTGTCACATCGGCGACCTGGGGCAGATCGAAGGCACCTTCGACGCGGTTCGCGAGCGCTTCGGCCGGCTCGACATCCTGGTCAACAACGCAGCCACCAACCCGCAGTTCTGCAACATCCTCGACACCGACCCCGGCGCTTTCCAGAAGACCGTGGACGTCAACATTCGCGGCTATTTCTTCATGTCGGTGGCGGCCGGCAAACTGATGCGCGAGCATGGCGGCGGCAGCATCATCAACGTGGCTTCGATCAATGGCGTCACGCCGGGGCATTTCCAGGGCATCTATTCGGTGACCAAGGCGGCGGTGATCAACATGACCCAGGCCTTCGCCAAGGAGTGCGCACCGTTCGGCATTCGTTGCAATGCCCTGCTGCCAGGGCTGACCGATACCCAGTTCGCCGCGGCGCTGGTGAAGAACCAGGCCATTCTCGATACCGCCCTGCAACACATTCCCCTCAAACGCGTGGCCGAACCGAATGAAATGGCAGGGGCGGTGCTGTACCTGGCCAGCGCGGCGTCGAGCTATACCACGGGCGCTGCGCTGGCCGTCGACGGCGGCTATCTGGCGTGAGCGTGCAGCCGCCGCTGAGTATTACGCTTACAAGCAGGTAGCGGCGGCCGCCTTGCGCTGCAAGGCCACGCCATCGTGCTGCGCCGCATAGAAATCGATATGGGTACCGCCGCCTTGCGGGTAGACGTCCACGAACGCCTGCGCTTCGCGTGTATACACCGTGAAGCCGCCCGCCTTGCGCGTTTCCAGGTAACCGCTGGCATCGACCCCGAACACCTTTTCGTCCTGCCAACCGTACTGGATGCACTGGGCCACCAGGTCGGCGTTCTTGCGCGAATCGAGCTGGGCGTTGGGCGCGGCGGTACGGGCGGCGTCCATGGTCGATGAGGCACAGCCGACCATCAGCAGCGCGGCGGCCATCGGCAGTAGTGCTCGCATGTTCATTCCTCGAAAAAAAGAACGTGACTCTAGCACCCGGCCAGCACGCAAAGTGAATTGTCGTCGCGCTGGGATGTCGGATTTTGTACACACGTCCATAAGGAACACCGGTATGAAAGCCAACTCTCTGCTCTGCGCCCTGCTCTTCTCCGGCACCCTGGTCGGCGTGCCGATGGTGGTGCAAGCCGCCGAATCGACCCAAGAAAGCGTCAAGTCCAACGAGACGCGCAACCGTGAGCTGGAAGTCGGCGATAAAGCGCCCGACCAGTACAAGCGTGACGAAGCGGCTGTCAAAGACTGGCAGTCCAAGGGCCTGCCGGCGCCGGAAAAAGAAAGCCATTGGGTGAAGATGGCTGGCCGTTATGTGCTGGTACAGACCACCAACGGTGTGATTCTGGCCATCCACTCTGGCAAGAAATAAGCCTGCCCCGGATCCACACGGCAGCTAGCGTGTCCCTCCGCTGAAACGGAGTGCCGGCGCTGCCATTGGCCTTCGAGACCCCGCGTCTGTCTGCATTCGCAGCGACGCGGCGGTTTCACCTCCACCTCCGCTCCGCCCTACAGTTCCAGCCCACCCGTAAGACTGCCCTCAAGGACTACCCCCCTCGGCGCCTCGACAGCCCTACGGCCTACTGCGCAGCGCAAGCCACTGGCGCATGGCCTGCGCACATCCTTGCGGCAGCCGATACGCATGACGAGCTTGTGCTCGTATCCATTGCAAGACACCTGCAACACATCAATGCATCCGTCAGCGAAAACCTGCACAGTCTGCGCTCGGCCCCGGCGCAACCTCGACCATGCGCGCCTCCAGCTCCCTCACGTGAAGGATCACCCGCTCCATGAATGTCCAGCTGTTCTGGGTACTCGCCCTGCTGACCGTCGCCGTCGTGCTGTTCATCCGCAACCGCCCGCGCATGGACGTGGTCGCCTTGTTGGTGATCCTCGCCCTGCCGCTGTCCGGCGTCCTGACCATCGAACAGGCCCTGGCCGGCTTCAGCGACCCCAACGTGGTGTTGATCGCCGCGCTGTTCGTGATCGGCGAAGGTCTGGTGCGCACCGGCATCGCCTACCGCATCGGCGAATGGCTCAGCGACACGGCAGGCCACAGCGAAGTGCGCCTGTTGCTGCTGTTGATGGTGTCGGTGGCGGGCCTGGGCTCGGTGATGAGCTCGACGGGCGTGGTGGCGATCTTCATTCCGATCGTGCTGAGCATCGCCGCGCGTCTGCACATCGCGCCCAGCCGCTTGATGATGCCATTGAGCTTCGCCGGCCTGATCAGCGGCATGCTCAGTTTGGTCGCGACGCCGCCAAACGTGGTGGTTCATGGCGAGTTGCTGCGCCATGGCGTCGAAGGGTTCGGCTTCTTCAGCTTCACCCCGTTCGGCTTGGTGGTGCTGGTGCTGGGTGTCGGTTACATGCTCGTGACGCGCCGCTGGCTCAAGGGCGAGTCGCACGCCGAGGGTCGCAGCCAGGCGCGTCCGACCCTGCATGATCTGGTGCAGGACTATAAACTCAGCGGCCGCGAGCGACGTCTGCGGGTCCGCGCACACTCCCCCCTGGTCGGCCATTCGCTGGGCGAGCTGGCGCTGCGCACGGCCCACGGCGCCAACGTGGTGGGCATCGAACGCCAGCATAAATTCACCACGCGGGTGATCGCTGCCGATTCGGCGACCGTGCTGCAGGCGGGCGACGTGCTGTTGCTCGATCTGTTCGACAAAGGCAACGACCTGCGCGGCCTGTGCCAGTCGATGCAGCTCGAACCCCTGCGTTTCAAGGCCGCCTATTTCATCGACCAGTCCCAGGATCTGGGTATGGCCGAAGTGTCGCTGCCGCCTGGTTCGAGCCTGCTGGGCAAGACCGTATTGGGTTTGGCGTTGCGCACACGCCTGGGGCTCAACGTCATGGGCCTGCGCCGTGAGCAGCAGGCCGTCGAAGAGGACCTGCTGGAAACTCCACTGCGCATGGGCGACACGCTGCTGGTCGTCGGCCCGTGGAAGGCCATCCGCCAACTGCAGACCCACCCGCATGACTTCATCGTGCTCAGCCTGCCGGCCGAAATCGACCAGGTCGCCCCGGCACGTCGCCGCGCCCCGCAAGCGCTGGCCAGTCTGGCGGTGATGGTGGCGCTGATGGTCAGCGGGCTGGTGCCCAATGTAGTGGCGGCGCTGATCGGTTGTCTGTTGATGGGTGCCGGGCGCTGCATCGACATGAACAGTGCCTACCGCGCCATCCATTGGCAGAGCCTGGTGCTGATCGTCGGCATGCTGCCCTTCGCCTTGGCGCTGCAACAAACCGGCGGCATTGCCCTGGCGGTCGACGGCCTGGTCGGCCTGCTCGGCGGTGCCGGCCCGCGCACGATGCTGGCGTGCCTGTTCGCCCTGACGGCGGTGATCGGTCTGTTCATCTCCAACACCGCCACCGCAGTGCTGATGGCGCCGGTGGCGATCAGCATGGCCAGCCAACTGGGCCTCTCGCCCTACCCGTTCGCCATGACCGTGGCGCTGGCCGCGTCGGCGGCCTTCATGACGCCGGTGTCTTCGCCGGTCAACACATTGGTGCTGGGGCCAGGGCAGTACCGTTTTGCCGACTTCGTCAAAGTCGGTGTGCCGTTCACGGTGCTGGTGATGCTGGTGACGGTGGTCATGGTGCCGTGGTTGTTTCCCTTGTGAGTCGAGTATTTGCCCGCTTGCGGTACAGCCAATCGCCAACGAACCGGCCACGATGACATCCATTTGACATCAATTACTCGCTTGAACCACACTTCCCGCGTCGTTGCCGAGCCTGACCTCGAAGCTCGGTCTTTCTTCTTCACCGCGCATGTGGTCCACGTTCATGGTGTTTTCAGCCCGTTCGCGTCTGGTGATCTACCTGGCCTTGTTCAGCCTGACGCTGGTGTTGACGCTGGCCGGCATTCTGGCGCGCCCGTTCGCCTCGCTGTCGTTGTTCTGGCCGGTGAACGCGGTGCTGGCAGGTCTGCTGCTGCGCCATCCCCGCCAGGCCAGCCCGCTTGGCTGGTGCCTGATCTACCTGGCCATGGTCACCGCCGACCTGGCCTGCGGTAGCGAGTGGCGCCCCGCGCTGTGGTTCAACCTGTGCAACCTCAGTGTGGTCTCGACCTTGTGGCTGCTGATGGCGCGCCTGCCGCGCAACGACCGTCGCCTGCATACGCCCTATGGCGTGCTGTGCCTGCTCGGCGCCAGCGCCAGCGCCGCCGTGGTGGCGGCAAGCCTGGCCTGTCTGGTGGCCGCGCCCTGGTTCGACGAGTCGGTGCGCGCCACCTGGCTGGCGTGGTTCAGCGAGCAGTTCTCCACCAGTGTGCTGGTGCTGCCTGTGGTCCTTAGCGCCCCTTCGGCACGCGGCATGCTGCGCAGTGGCAGCCAGCCGATCCCGCTAGCCCCGCTCCTGGTGCTGCTCGGTTCGCTGGGGTTGGGTCTGGCGGTGGGGGGGCCTGGCGCCATCGCGTTTCCAATCGCCGCATTGGTGTGGTGCGCCCTGAGCTACTCGCCGTTCCTGCTGTCGCTGTTGACGCTGGGCGCGGGCAGCACGCTGATCGTCGCCGTGGCGCAAAACGTCATGCGCTTCAGCCTGCCGCAGACGGAGACAGCGGTCACCGCGTTGATGTCGGCGCGCCTGGGCATCGCGATGCTGGTACTGGGGCCACTGGTGGTGGCCTGCGTCAGCCACGCCAACCGGCAGTTGCTCGGCCGCCTGGCGCACCAGGCCGCGGTCGACCACCTGACCGGTGCTCTGAGCCGCTGCGCCTTCACGCACCAGGCCGGCGCTCTGCTGCACAGCTGCCGTCAGCCGGGGTTGCCGATCACCCTGATGATGCTCGACATCGACCACTTCAAGTCCATCAACGACCGTCATGGCCATGCCGTGGGTGACCAGGTGCTGCGCCAATTCGCGCGTACTGTGCAGGACCAACTGGGCAAAGGCGCTTTGTTCGCCCGTTTGGGCGGCGAAGAGTTCGCCATCGTGGTGCCTAGCCTGGCCCCGCCCCAAGCCAGCTTCCTCGCCGAACGGCTGCGCCGGGCGGTCGAGTCGCTCACGCTGCAAGGTTACGGCCCAACCCTGCGCATCAGCGTCAGCATCGGCCTGGCCGGCGGCACCGCGGCGCCGGACGACGACCTGGACAGCCTGCTGATCCAGGCCGACCAGGCCCTCTACCGCGCCAAGGCACAGGGCCGCAATCGCGTGGTGCAGCATGCGACGCAGCGGGAAGTGAGCTGAGTGCAGCCGACCCATCGCCTCGCGGGTTCAACCTAAAGCGTCCAGTCAAGCCCCACCATCAGCGTGCGCGGCTCGCCGTGGTAGACGCCGTTGTAGAAGCCGACATTGTTGTAATAGTGCTCGTCGAAAAGATTCTTCACGTTGATCGACGCACTCAGGTGCCGGTCGATGCGGTAGCGAGCCATCAGTCCGACCACGGAAAACGCCTTCTGGCTGATCTTGTCACGGGTGGTGACGATCGTATCGCCCTTGCGGCCTATCGGTCGGTTGGCCAAGCGGAAGGTATCGCTCTGCCAATCCAGGCTGGCGCCCACCGTCAAGGCAGGCACCACTTGGTAGGTGGTGGAGAACCGCACTAGGTTCAGTGGTTGCTCGGTGCCCTTGCGCTGCTTGTTGGCGGCAGCGGCGTGGGTGTAGCTGTAACCCATGCTCATTTGCCAGTCGCTCGCCACCTCACCCGCGATCTCGGCTTCGAAGCCTTCGACCACGATGCCCTTGCCGCCTGAGGTGTAGAACACTTCGTTGCCATTAGGCGGCACCGAGTCGTCGACTTCAGCCACGTTGTCCTGCTTGCTGCGGAACACGGCAGTGCTCAGGTTCAGGCGCTCTTCGAGCAGGCTGCCCTTGAGTCCCAGCTCGTAGACCTTGCCCACGATGGGCTCGATGTACTGCTTGTCGACGTCCACCACCGATTGCGGATTGAAGATGTCAGCGTAACTGGCGTAGGCCGTGAATCGGTCGTTGAGGTCGTACAGCACGCCGGCGTAAGGAGTCCACTGATCGTTTTGCGTCTGCGCGCTATGCGATCGGCCGGTCACGGCGAGAGTGTCGTCGTAGGACCAGTTCTTGCGCTCGGTGTCCCAGCTGCCATAGCGGCTGCCCAGCACCAGGTGCAGGCGTTCGGTGGGGTTCAGGCGCGTAGCGATGTAGCCGGCCTTCTGCCGAGTGTGCGAGCGCCCGTTGTCCAGGCCGGTGTCGATGTCGTAGAACTTCGGCACACCGCCCATGTATTTCCAGTCGGCGATCTTGTCGTAGCCCTCGCCCACGTTCAGGCCGGTACGGTAAGGCTCGCTGTTGCGCCGCTCCGATTCGCCGTAGCCGATCATGAAGTCGTGGGTGCGGCCCAGCAATTGGAACGGCCCGGCGAGGTTGAAGTCGAGCGCCTCCATCCTTTCTTCGCCACCAAAATGCGAATACCAGGCCTGCATGCCGCTGCCGTTGGCTTCGGGGAAGCCGTTGCCGCCGTAATACACCTTGCCGTCGGTCTCGCTCTGGCGGTGGGTGTAGGCGACCTTCATCAGCCAGTCATTGCCCAAGCGCTGATCGAGGGTGGCGAAGAAGGTCTGGTCCTGCAGCGGCCAAGACGACCAGGGTGCACTGAGGTTGGTCGAGCGCGGCAGATCGGCTTTGCTGCCATCGGCGTTCCAGAAGGGTACGGTGCCCCATGAGGAGCCCTGCACGTGCTTGTTCTGGTAGTCGTAGCCGACCGCGAGCACCGTGCTGTCGGTCAGGTCCGCTTCGAGCACGCCATAGGCCACTTCGCGTTGGTTCGCGTACTTGTCCATGAACGATCGGTTGTCGCGGTAGGCCAGCACCGTGCGCCCGCGTAAGCGCCCGTCCCAGCCCAGAGGCCCGCCGACGTCGAGGTAGGAGTAATAATTGTCGTAGCTGCCCGCGCTGACACCGGCCTTGGCGGCCAATGCATGGGTGGGGCGCTTGCGCACCATGGCGATCGTCCCGGACGGGTCGCCGGCCCCGGTGGTGAGGCCCGTGGCGCCGCGCACGACCTCGATGCGGTCGTAGATGATGGTGTCCGAATCGGACTTGAGCCCCGAAAAAGTGTTGAGCATGCCATCGATCTGGAAATTGTTGATGGCGTAGCCGCGCGAGTAATAGGTCGGCCGCTCCGAATCGTTGCGCTGTACCGTAACGCCCGTGACGTGGGCCATGGCCTCGGACAAGGTGTTGAGCTGGAAATCGTCGAGCTGCTGGCGGGACATCACCGATACCGACTGGGGCGTTTCCTTGATCGAGAGATGCAGGCGGGTGGCGGCGCTCATGTTGCCAGTGGTGTAGGAGCCGCTGTTTTCCGTGGTGCGGCCAAGGCTTGTGGCGAGGACATCGGTGCTGCCAAGTTCCAGCACGCGCGTCTCGGCTTCGGAATCGATTTCTATTTCCGTTTCCGTCTCTGCCAATGACGCGGAGCCGAAGATGGAAAGGCAGACACCGAGTGCCAGGGATTTGGACGGATTGAGGGACGGCGGCATTGCAGGCGGACTCCTTGTGCAGAGAGGAAAGCTCCATGAGCGCGGCAATCTACATGATAATCATAAGCGTTTGCTAATCATTTCATCATCATGCTGAGTCTTTCCCTGCACGTGCCACCACCGTTGCCGCTCGTTTGTTTCTGGCAGCCTGGACGGCCGTCGGCCCCCTCGCCCGGCCGCTTCACAGCGTATAGTTGCCCCATGCAATCACCACCTGATCACGGAGAAACGCCGCATGTTCAGCCACATTCAATTAGGTACGCGCGACCTACCGCGCATGATCGCGTTCTACGATGCCGTTTTGACATGCCTTGGCCTGGAGCGCCTACCGCAAGTCGACGACCAGGGGCCTGAAGGGGCTGGCTGGCAGACGCCTGGCGCCGAATGGCCGCAGTTCTATGTGCAACGGCCCTACGACGGCCAACCTGCCAGCGCAGGCAATGGCACCCAGGTCAGTTTCGCTGCGCAAGGCCCGGATCAAGTCCAGGCCGCATGGGGCACTGCGCTGCGCCACGGCGGCAGCGATGAAGGCGCTCCCGGGCCGCGCCCGCAGTACGGCGCAGGCTTCTACGCCGCTTATTGCAGAGACCCGGAAGGCAATAAGCTGTGTTTCGTATTTTCCCAGGATTGGTGATGGGTCAAAGCCTGCGCAGCACCTGCGCGCACCTTGAGCGAAACGCCTTGGGAGCAACAATCAGGGATGATAAACATAATTTGTACAAATTCTGCGCAATCCAACCAAAGCCTTTGAAGCCAAGCCCTTGAGCGCGTTATCCACAGACCTACCCACGGTTTCTGTGGACAAATTTCCTACCTTACTCAATCGATTTTCAACAAAGCCTGGTTGGCCTGCCTGACCAGTTCGATCCATTCGCGGGTGCTGATGGCGCCCGCCTGTTCGAGCACTTGCGCTTGCAACAGCGCACGTGCGTAGTCGTCTTCGTGGAATGAGGTGTGATCGAGAAAATGCGTGCGCCACCGCCCCATCGCAGCTGCACCTTTGTGGGTTCGCATCATTGCGCGTGCCTCCTTGGATCAGGACGCTGCGCAGGGTACCGCAAGCCGTGTGAACGGATCATGACCTGCCACCCTTGACAGGCCATACACCGCCAACAGCCTGGTCCCGTCCAGGGGCAGGACGGGCCGGGCCGGGCCGGGCACCGACGATCAGGGGGGTGGAATGGTTCCCAGCAGGCCGATACCGATGGTCAGTAGCAGAAATCCTCCAAGAAACCACGCGAGCTTGCCCATTGAAACCTCTCAGTGCGTTAACCAAACGGCCTGGCTGACGAGCGCCGATGCCATGGCGCGCAGCCGGCCCAGCACAGGCCTGGTCGCTCGGCTGGGGTAGCGCTATGGTCGCGCTGCAACTGATACGGTTACAGATTCAGGTTGGCGAAAAAAAAGCAGATCAGAAGGCGTCGACCACTTGCCCGGGCAGCCTCAGCACTTCTGCCGGCAACCAGCCCAGCTCGCCATCGCTTAAACGTTTGCACCAGTACCAGCCGTTCAGCGGGCGCAGCGCCTCGATCAACTGGCCCGGCTCCACATCCAGTTCGTGGGCGCAATACGGCTCTCGGGCACGGCCCTGGCCCACGCCCAGGATCTCGATCAACTGCGCCGGTACCCAGCCGGGCGATTGTCCGGCGCAGGTGCACAGGTACCAGTCTTCCCAGTTTTCGCTGCCCTCGTAGCGCTGGCCAACGCTCAGCAGTTGCCCAGCGTCTAGACGAATGGGTTGGGGGTATTCGCTACGGTGGACTTTGATCACGACGGACTTCATGCGCCACTCCCTGGCTGCGGTGAACCGTCGATGCTAGCAGAGGCCGGCGTCAGAACCTGACGCGCCTGCGCAGGCAGCGTTCGATGCCCTCAGCAGGGGCCGGTGGCCTGTAGGGGAACCTGCCGTACCGTGGGCACGCATGCCAAGGTGGCCAGCTCGACCGCGACCTGCCTGGCCCGCACCACGCCCCAGGCCAAGGCGCGGGTCATCGACTCGCCGGGGCGCGACGCATAGGCTTCTTCGTGCAACGCCAAGCCCGAAGCGCCATACACGCCAAGGAACAGTTGGGTCGCCCCGGTGCGGGAAAGGCGGACTTGTACGTCGAGGCACGTGCCATTGGGCAGGGCTTCGTCATGCCGACGATGGTGCAGCGTGGGATCGGCCCACGACCAGAACGAATCACCACGAATGCGCATGCCAGGCTCCTCCTGAGACTAAAGGCGTATGGATCGATAGCGTTGTGCCAACCCTAGCCCAAGCGAAGCGGGAAGCAAGGTGTTTCGTGCAAATTGTCGGACAATCTTTGCACTGCCCATCACCCGCTTGGTAGACGGTCTTCTGGCATGCCAATCAGCGTGATATGGCTTAAAGCCACTATCGTGGTAGCCTAGCGGGGTCCATACCGTCGAACTACACCCACCGCGTATTTTCCTCACAGCAAAACTGGAAAATACCGCCCCCGCCCCATACCCTGCGCTATCGACCCACGCCGCGAGCACGAACATGTCAGGGATTGTCCATTTCGAACGGCCACGCTGGTTGCGCGACCTCGTGCGCTTTCTGCCCCTCAAGAGTCAATTCGTCCTGACGGGCAACATCCGCGACTTGCAAGCCACGCAGATCGCCCCTGGCGCGGTCACCGCGCAAAGCTTCAACCAGACCTTGTGCAATGCCCTGCTCGATGCCGGTTTCAGCCACGTGCTGCTGTGGAACCCGGTCAGCGGCTTCACCGCCATGCACCGCCCTGGCGCCGACCCGGCCGGCGGCCTGGCCGCCTTGCAGGCCTTGGGCCTCAATGCCGTGGACGGTGTGGCGCCGGCCGGCATCGACCTGCTCGGCGTGACGTTGGAGCGCCTGGTCGCCCAGGGCGGCGAGCCCGTGGCGCTGATCCTCGATTTCGCCTCGCGCCTGGCGGTGCGCAACGACCAGCTCAGCGCCGCCGAGCATCGCCTCTTCACCCAGGCCCTGGTGCTTTCGCACCAGGCGCGCAGCCGCCCTGCCACGGCCGAGCGCAAGCCGTTCTTCAACACCTTGCTGTGGCTGGTGGAGAAAGAAGGCGACCTGCCCGACTGGCTGCTGGTGGACAATCCGCGCCTGCGCCACATCCCGGTCGGCAAACCCGACCAACGCGCACGCCGCGCACTGGCGCCGGCCCTGCTGCGCGGCCTCGTCGGCAGCCAGGGCGCCGAGCCGCAGGCGCTGGACGCGGCCGTCGAGGCTTTCGTGGAAAACACCGAAGGGCTGCTGCTGCTCGACCTCAGCGCCATCGCCCAGCTGGCGCGGGTCGAGAACGTGGACATGACGCAGATCAGCGACGCCGTGCGCCGCTACAAAGTGGGCGTCACCGAAGACCCCTGGTTGAGCCTGGACCGAACGCGCATCCGCAACGCCGACGGCATCGTCCAGCGACGGGTCAAGGGCCAGCGCCACGCGGTCACGCACATGCTCGACATCGTCAAGCGCGCGGTGACCGGCGTGGGCGCCAGCCGCAAGGGCAACCGCCCGCGCGGGGTGGCCTTTCTGGCCGGGCCCACCGGAGTCGGCAAGACCGAGCTGGCCAAGACCATCACCCACCTGCTGTTCGGCGACGAAAGCGCGTACATCCGCTTCGACATGTCGGAATTCAGCGCCGAACACGCCGACCAGCGCTTGATCGGCGCGCCGCCCGGCTACGTCGGTTACGACGTGGGCGGCGAACTGACCAACGCCATCCGCGAGAAACCCTTCAGCGTGGTGCTGTTCGACGAGATCGAAAAGGCCCACCCGCGCATCCTCGACAAGTTCCTGCAGATCCTCGACGACGGCGTGCTCACCTCCGGGCGCGGCGACCGCGTGTACTTTTCCGAAGCGCTGATCGTGTTCACCTCCAACCTGGGCATCTACCGCCAGGGCGAAAACGGCGAGCGGGTCGCCAACGTGCAGCCCCATGAGCCGTTCGAGCAGGTGCAGGGCAAAGTCCACAGCGAGATCGACCGCTATTTCAAGTTGGTGCTCAACCGTCCGGAAATCCTCAACCGGATCGGCGAGAACATCATCGTCTTCGACTTCATCCGCGAAGAGGTGGCCACGCAGATCTTCGAGCAGATGGTCGCGACCACCTTCGCCGACCTGCAAGCCCAGGGCTTCAGCGTCGAATTCGGCGAACCGGCGCGCCAGGCCCTGCACGCCCTGTGCCTGCAAGACCTGGGCAACGGCGGCCGGGGCATCCGCAACCAGCTCGAAGCGCACTTGCTCAACCCGCTGGCGCGGGCGCTGTTCGACCAGGACGTGCAGCCGGGCCAAGCCCTGCGCATCGGCGCCCTGGACGCCGCCGGCCTGACCCTGGAAGCGCGCTGAGCATGCACCTGAGCCTGTCGCGGGTGCATTTTCCCGTCACCACCCTGGGGCCGGGCCAACGTCTGGGCATTTGGTTCCAGGGCTGTAGTCTGCGCTGCCCCGGCTGCATCTCGGCCGACACCTGGGGGCCTGGCAAGCGCCAGGTGAGCCTGGACGCGCTGCTGACGCAGATCGCGCCCTGGCTGGCCCAGGCCGACGGCATCACGGTCTCCGGCGGCGAGCCGTTCGAGCAGTTCGACGCCCTCCTCGCCCTGCTGCGCGCCCTGCGCCAGCGCAGCGCCGGCGACATCCTGGTGTACAGCGGCCACAGCCTGGAAGCGCTGGGCCCGCAACTGGAACAAACCCAGGGGCTGATCGACGGTCTGATCAGCGACCCCTACCAAGAACACAGCGAACAGACCCTCGCCCTGCGCGGCAGCGACAACCAGCGCCTGAGCCTGCTCACGCCGCTCGGCCGGGCCCGCCTGGCCGATTACCAACGCCCCCTGCGCGCCGCCGACAAGGCCTTGGACCTCATGTTCGACGAGGCCGGCAGCGTGTGGATGGCAGGCATCCCGCGACGTGGCGACCTGTTGCGCCTGCGCGACCTGCTGCACAGCCAGGGCCACCAGTTACAGACCAGCGCCCACACGTCGAAGCGGCGCTGAGCGGAGTTCACCGACATGATGCGTTTTTGCCCCAACTGCCACACCGAGCGTGGCCTCGACGAGCTGTTCTGCGCCGGCACCGTGCACGGCCAGCCTTGCGCCTGGGACCTGTCCGCCGAGCCGATCCATGCCGACGGCTGGCGCCCGACCGAGGCCGCGCCGAGCGAGGCTCAGGCGGCCGATATCGGGCACCCGATCGAATCGGCAGCCCCGGCCGATCCGTCGGCCACAGCGCCAGCCAACGGCGCCGGGGGCTCGGCGCCCGCGCTGGCACCGCAGTGCGGCAACGGCCATGCCCTGGAGCCCGGCGACCTGATGTGCCTGACCTGCGGCGCACCGGTGGCAGCCCTCGCCCAGGCGGACCGGGCCCAAGCCGCGAACGCTGAGCCACCCACCTGCGCCCCTGTCGACGAAGACACAGGCGATACACTTGCCAACGACACCCCCAGCGAAGTGGAAGGCTGGCGGTTGGAGCAGGCGATCAGCAACACCGACGGCATCCGCGAGCGCTACCTGGCCGAACACCGCGACAGCGGCCAACGCGCTGTGCTCACCCTCTACCGCCCCGGCGCCGAGCCGGACCCGGCCATCTACGACGTACTGCGCCGCCTGCCCCTGGCCCACGTGCCCGAGTTGTTCGCCACCGGCCGTTGGCAAGGCCGCGCCTTCGAAGTGATCGAGGCGCTGGACGGCGGCAGCCTGGCCGACCTCGGCCCCGTGGTGGTCGACCTCGACAGCGCCAGCCACCTGCTGCGTGAAGTGGGCCAGGCCCTGCACGCCTTCAACGAAGCCGGTCTGCGCCACCGCGACCTGCGCCCGACCAGCCTGCTGGTGCGCAGCCGCGAGCCGCTGGACATGGTCATCAGCGGCTTCGGCTCGGCGCGCCTGTCGGAGTTCGACCTGGACATCGTCTCGCCTCTGGAAACCAGCCGCTACATGGCGCCCGAAGCGGTCGCCGGTGGCGTGGCCGCAGCGTCGGACTGGTGGAGCCTGGGCATGATCCTGCTCGAACAGCTGACCCGCGGTGCCTGCTTCGAAGGCGTGCAGGCCAATGCTTTCCTCATCCATGTGCTGGCCAATGGCGTGCCGCTGCCCGACACCTTGGAGCCGCGCCTGCACCTGCTGCTGCGCGGCCTGCTCGCCCGTGACCGCCACCAGCGCTGGCAGTGGCCACAGGTCGCGGCCTGGCTCGACGGCGCCGAGGTACCGGCCCCGCCTGCCGCCAACGACACCCCGGACGATGGCACCGGCGCGCGCCTGTCGCTCGGCGACCGCCACTACCGCAACGCCCAGGTCTTCGCCCTGGCCGCGGCGCAGGCCGAGCATTGGCCCGAAGCTTTGCAGCACCTGCTGCGCGGGGTGATCGTGACCTGGGCCGAGCAGACCGGCCTGGCGCCCACGGTGCTCGCCGGCCTGCGCCAGGTGGTGCAGCACGAAGGCCTGCACGACGACCTGCGTCTGATGCTCGCGCTGAAGCTGCTCAACCCGGAAATTCCGTTGATCCTGCGCGGCGAGATCGTCACCCCCGGCTGGCTGCTGGAGCATCCGCTGGAGGGCTATGGCCTGATCAGCGGCGAAGTGCCGGAACTGCTCGAACGCCTGCACAGCGACCATTGGCTCAGCCGCCTCAAGACCCGCGCGCAGAACGTGCGCCAGCGCGCCCTGCACCAGCACATCGAACTGGTCGAAGACGACCTGCGCATCTACCTGCTGTCGACCTCGCGGGCCACCCTGGCCAGCCAGTGGGAGGCGCGCCAGCGGCTGTTCCCCGACACCGACCACCCCGGTTTGCAGTCGCTCAGCCAACGCCGGCTGATCGCCGAGGAGGACCTGATCGTGCTGCTCAGCGCGAGCCTGAGCCAGTTCCGTGCCGCCGATGCGATCATCGCCGAAGCCGCCGCATTGGCGCGCGAGCATGAAGTGGGCTGGTTCGACGCGGACACCGCCGCGCAACGCCTGCAACGCCCGCAGGCGGAGCTGATGCGCAGTGTCGACGAACGCATCCAGGGCTTTGCCCGCTGCGGTGTTGAAGCGGTCGACCAGTGGGCCGAACAGTTCCGTCTGGAGCGACGCATGCCTTTGGCCCAGGCCCTGGTGCTGCTGGCGATCGAACCCAGCCAATGGCTGGAGCCGCAGAAACAGCAGTACGTCGCGCAGATCCTGGACTTCTTCGAGAAGAAGGTGGTGAGCGCGGTGATGCGCGGCCCGCTGGTGCGCATGGCCATCGGCAAGACCACGGCCCGCGTCGACCTCAATGAGCTGCACAGCGAGCGGCGCCCTGCCCCGGCCTTGCTCGACCACCTGCTGCAACGCAACGCCCGTGCAGTCAACCTCGACCCGCAGACGCTGCAGCTCGACCCGGGCCTGGCCGCGCGCCTGCACGGCCTGCACCGGCAGAGCGCGCTGTACAAGCGCGACACCGGCATCGACGGGCTGTACCTGGGCTTCCCCTTCCTGCTCAGCCGCGATGCGCGCAGTAACGCGCGGCCTCGCATCGTTCCGGTGCTGCTATGGCCGTTGAGCCTGCAACTGGAAGTGGGCCAACGCGGCCAGGCCGCCCTGGCCTTCGACAGCGAGCGCGAGGAGGTGCGCCTGAACCCGGCGCTGGAAAGCGTGTTGGGCGTCGAGGCGTGCAAGCGTTGGCGCGCCACGGCCGATGAGCTGTTGGGCCGCTCGTCCCTGCGCGCCAGCGACGTGATGGACGCCTTCGGCATGCTCGCCCCAGCCCGCGCGCGCCAGCTCGGCGAACTGCCCAGCCCGTCGGTGCAACTGGCCTCGGACCAGGACGCACTGGCCTGCGCGGCAGTGCTGTTCCACGTCACCTTCATGGGCCAGGCCATCGGCGAAGACTTGCGCCATCTGAAGAGCCTCGCGCCCTCGGGCACGGGTCTGGAAACCGCGCTGCGCCTACGGGCGGCCGAATCCACCGCCGACGAGTTCGCCGAGCCCCAGGCGGTGGGCGAGTTGCACCGTTACTTCACCGTAGCCAGCGACCCGTCCCAGGAAGCGGCGGTGATGCAGGCCCGGCAAGGCCCCGGGCTGCTGGTCGAAGGCCCGCCCGGCACCGGCAAGAGCCAGACCATCGTCAACATGGTGGCCGATGCCATCGGCCGCCAGCGCAGCCTGTTGATCGTCTGCCAGAAGCATGCGGCGCTGGAGGTGGTGCACAAACGCCTGATCGCCGAAGGCCTGGGCCAGCGCGTGGTCATGCTCAACGACATCAACCGCGACCGCGAGCCGGTCATTCGCGGCATCCGCGAGCAACTCGACACCTTGTTCGGCCAAGGCAATCCCAGCGCGCCCTGGCAGCGTCAGCGCCAGCAACTGGCCGCGCGCATCGAAACCCTGGAAGGCGAACTCGACCGCTACCACCAGAGCCTGCACCAGCCAGACCCCGACAGCGGCCTGAGCTACCGGCGCCTGCTCGGCGAACTGATCGAGCTGCAGTCGGGGCCCGAGCCGCTGCACTTCCCGGCCCTGCGCCAGCGCCTGGCCGACCTCGATATCGGTAGCCTGGCGCAGCTGGAGGAGCGTTGCGCCCCGCTGATCGGCCTGTGGCTGCCGGCGCGCTACGAGGGCAGCCCGCTGGCCCGCCTGCAAGCCTTCGCCGCCGACGCCCCCACCCTTGAGGCCTTCGCCGAAACCTTGCAGCGCTTCGGCGAAGTCGAAGCCCAGCGCGACGCGGCCCTGCTGGCGCATCCAGCCAGCTTCGAACTCGACGACCCGGCCCCCTACCGCGCCTGGCTCGCCGCCCATGCCAACACTTTGCTCGGCCTGGACGAGCGCGCCTGCCAGCGCCTGGCGCAATGGCTACCCCTGTTCCGCGAAAGCCCTGGCGACGGCACCTTGCGCGGCGACGCGCTGCTGAACCAACTGCACGCACTGGACGCGGCACTGGCCGCTTTGGAGCAAGGCGCGCACCACGCCGACCTGTCGCCAGCGCTGGGCCAACTCGACGACGCGACCTTCGCCCGTGTGGCCGACGACGCCCGGCGCGTGCACGCCGATCGGGGCTGGCAACGCTGGCTCAACCCGATGCGCTACCTGCGTCGCCGCCGTTTGTACGGCTTTCTCGCCTCCCTCGGCCACGACGACCTCGACACGGCGCTGCCGCCCCTGCTGGACGCCGCGCAGTTGGAGCGTGCCTGGCGCCCTTTGCGCGGGCAATTGCAGACCGTACAGCGCGCCCTCGAACTGCCGCCGGTGCCCGCCGACAGCGGCCCCGACCTGCTGCCCAAGGTGCGCAGCGTGCAACGCCACCTGCACCAGGTGCGGCAACTGGCCGCCGCGTTAGCGCAATCGCCGCGCCCGGCCCAGAGCGATGCCGCCGCACTCAGTGGCGACCCACGCCAGGTGCAGGCGCTGCTGGCCGACGTCGACGCCTCCTTGCTGCGCCAGGGCGTACGCCAGGCCAGCCTGGTGCGCCTCGAGCTGCTGAGCCAGTGGCTGGGCGCCGACCTGCAGGCCGAGCTGGCCGATGCCGTGCGCCACAACCGCAGTACCCAGGTCAGCCTGCAAGCCCTGCAAGACGCGCTGCCGAGCCTTGCCGCCTACCAGCGCTTCCGCGCCCGCGCCACCCTGTTGTCGGAGGCCGAACTGGCGTTGCTGGCCTTGTTGCGCCAACGTCAGGACGCCCTCGACACCATCCCAACCGCACAGCTCGAAGGCACGGTCCGCCGCGTGCTCAACCTGGAAGCCCGCCTCGGCTGGAAGCACCGCATCGAGCAAGCCCACCCCGAGCTGCTGTTCAGCCAGCACGAAGCGCAGGCCAAGATCGCCAGCCTGGCCGAGGCCGACGTACAGATGCGCCTGCTCAACCGCGACCTGCTCGGCCAGGGCATCGATCCCGACCGCCTGGGCAACCGCAAGCAATGGGAAGACCTCACCCGCCTCACCGGCAAGCGTTCGCGGCGCCTGCGCGAGTTCATCGAGCTGGGCAGCCGCATCGGGCTGATGCACCTGCGCCCCGTCTGGCTGATGAACCCGGACGTGGCCAGCCGCGTGCTGCCGCTCCAGGCCGGGCTGTTCGACATGGTGATCTACGACGAAGCCTCGCAGATGCCGGTGGAGTACGCCTTGCCGACGCTGTTCCGCGGCAAGGTCACGGTGGTCAGCGGCGACGAGAAGCAGATGCCGCCCACGGCGTTCTTCTCCAGCCGCATCGAGAGCGACGAAGCGCAGGTGTTCGACGGCGACGAGCCGAACGAGGACACCGACGAAGAACAGCGCGAGGCCTTCGAAGACACCTGGAACCGCCGCGAGATCAAGGACTGCCCGGACCTGCTGCAACTGGCGCGCAACGTGCTGCCCAGCACCACGCTGCAAATCCATTACCGTTCGGCCTACCGCGAGCTGATCGGCTTCTCCAACGCCTCGTTCTACGGCAATCGCCTGAACGTGCCGGTGCGCCATCCGCAGGCCAACATCCAGCGCATCAAGCCATTGGAGCTGATCCAGGTCGAAGGCGTGTACCAGAACCAGAGCAACCCGGCCGAAGCCGAACGGGTGGTCGACTACCTCGCCGGTCTGTGGCAGCAGCCTTTCGCCGCGCGCGAGTCGGTGGGCGTGGTGACCTTCAACCGCAAACAGGCCGAGCTGATCGAAGATTGCCTGGAACTGCGCGCCGAGCAGGACCCGACCTTCCGCGCGGCCTACGCCGAAGAGCGCGAGCGCAGCGAAGACGGCGAGAACATGGCGGTGTTCGTCAAGAACGTCGAAAACGTGCAGGGCGACGAGCGCGACATCATCGTGTTTTCCTCGACCTTCGGCCGCAACGGCCAGGGCACCTTCCGCCGCAACTTCGGCGTGCTCGGGCAGACCGGTGGCGAGCGCCGCTTGAACGTGGCCGTGACGCGGGCACGCCGCAAGGTGGTGATGATCACCTCGATGCCGATCGCCGACATCTCCGACATGCTCAACACCCAGCGTGCCCCGGCCAGCCCGCGCGACTACCTGCAGGGCTACCTGGAATACGCCCGCAGCTTGACCGCCGGGGAGTTCGCCAATGGCGCGCGCCTGCTCGACCGTTTGCAGACCGACCGCAGCAGCCTGCCGGCGCGTGTCCAGGACGGCGTGCGCGACGGCTTCGTGCGCCTGGTGGGCGAGTACATCGCCAGCCTGGGTTGGCAGGCCGCGCCGGCCAGCGAAGGCGATGCCTTCGGCCTGGATTTTGCCATCGAACACCCACTGACCGGTCTATACGCCATCGGCATCGAGTGCGACGCGCCTTGCCACGCCTTGCTGGCCCATGCCCGGGCGCGGGAAATCTGGCGCCCGCGGGTACTGGGCCGGGCCATCGCGCACCTGCACCGGGTGTCGTCGCAGGCCTGGTACCACGACCCCACCGCCGAGCGCGAACGCCTGCGCCTGGCGATCGAAGCAGCCATGGGCAGCACCTTGCCCACGCCCGTCCACGAGGCTCCGGCCTCTTCCACCGAGGTAGCGCCATGAGTGGGCCGAAAGTCGTGCGTATCGTCACCCGCGAGGAAATCCTGGCGATCTGCCAGGGCCATCTGCAACGCCTGGCCCAGGCCATGGCGGACTGGACGGTGCAGGCCACTCGGTTGAGCGGCGTCGACACGGCACAGTTGGCCGCGACCCAGGCCAGGCACGCACGGTTGCAGACGTTGTTGGTCGAGGAACGTTTCAGCGAATTGCAAAAAGCGGTGCCGGAGGAGATCGAGTTCCTGCGCCGCGACCTGCGCGAGCGCGAAGGCCGGGCGATCGAGCAGGCCGCGCAGCAGCGTCAGCGCATGCGTCAGGTGCGTGAGAACGCCCAGGCGCTGCTCAAGGCCCTGGAGGCGAGTCGTCAGCCAGTGGCAGCGCAGGTATTGGAAGCGCTGGCCGGCTTGCGTGACGGTCCTGGCCAGGACGATGCGGATGCCGTGCTGGCGCGGGGCTTCGCAGCGCTGGCGTCTGAGGCTGCCTCCCCGACCACCTTGAGCGAGGCGCAGCAGGCATTGGCGCGACAGCTCAAGGGCGACGCCGAACAGCCCTCCTACGCCCAATGGCTGGCCACGCAGGGGGCAGGCACCGGACGTGACGAGCGCCTGCTGCGTATCGACCGCTACATCGCGCAGTTGCAGCTGTTGCAAGGCGCGCCTGCGGCGCAACCCTTCCTACTCGCCTTGCAGCGCGCCGAGCAGGCGCAGCAACCTGGGCAACGGGCGCTGTTGCTGGACAGCTTGGTGATCGACCTCGCCAGCGCCACCCGCGCCTTCGAGCAGGTGCGCGAGCGGCTGCAACGGGTGCGGGGCCTGGCAGGCGAACTCCATGCGCTGGCCGATTCGACAGCCGAGACCGACGCACTGCGGGCCGCGACCCAGGTGGCATTGCGCACGCAACTGGACGCCTGCGGGCCGGGCGACCGCCTCGCCGACCTGGATGCCTTGATCGCGCAGGCTCAAGCCGCGCTCGACGCACATGCCCAAGCCCTGGCGGCCCAGGCACGCCGCGAGGCGGTGCTGCGCGGCTTGAGCAGCCTGGGCTACGAGGTGCGCGAAGGGATGGCCACGGGCTGGGCGCAGACCGGCCGCGTGGTGTTGCGCAAACCGGCGACGCCGGGGTATGGGGTCGAAGTGGGCGGTCAAGCCGAGGGCGCGCGTTTGCAGGTGCGCGCGGTGGCCTTCGATCCCTCGCGCGACAAGGCCCGCGATCTGGATGTCGAAACCTTGTGGTGCGGCGATTTCCAACGTTTGCAGGCCTTGCTGGGCGAGCAAGGCGACGCCTTGCTGATCGAACAGGCGCGGGCCGTTGGGGAAGTGCCCTTGAAGGAGGTCGCGCAAACGCAGACCCACGCCAGCACCGAAGCGTCGCTGCAACGGCGCCACTGAACCCGTCCGCAGGCGCGCGCCGAGTCCTGCCTCCCCCGTGCCCTGCCCTATGGCGGCAGTCGCGCCATAAGCGTGCAGGCTGCCACTGTGCATGCCACCCCATGGGGCACTTTTGGCCTCGGCCATGACGAACGCCAGCGCTAGCCCGGCAACTTTGCAAAGGGCGCGATCCTTGCAAATGTGCTTGCAGGCCCCACTTTTGTGACCAGCGGGTCACATTTTCTACCGGGTATCTCCTACACTCGAAATCCGGTGCCGTTACCGTTCGGAACTATCGCTCAAAACAGGTAGAACTTTCCGCTCGACGCACCGGTCAGCACTTAAGCAGGCCGCAGTACAGAGACGTTCTTCTCACGGCCCGCCCACCCCACAGCGCATTAACGCTTGCGGCCCGGAAGGCCCAGGCGTTTCCAAGGTTGCACAGAATTCGGGGCATGGATTGCAAGACGCTTCACCCAGTACAGAGAAGAGAGCCAGCACGATGTAACGCGAAGGCCCAGAGGGCCTGAATTTAGGGATGGAGAGTACGATGATCAGCGCCGCTGTCGAGCCACATGCAGACACGTTCAAAACGGAACACCGCGGACCTCAGGTCCCAGGCTTTATCACGGCTGGCAGATCACCCGGCGCCAAGCGCCAGCAGAACCCGAACAAACGCAAAGTACTCTTCGTCACCTCGGAGATCGCCGACCTGGTCAAGACCGGCGGCCTGGGCGATGTGTCCGCGGCCCTGCCGCGCGCCCTCTCCGACCTGCACGACGTGCGCGTGTTGATCCCTGGCTACCCGCAGGTGATGGACAGCGACAACCCGATCCACATCGTCGGCCAACTGGGCGGCCACGCCGCGCTGCCGCCGTGCAAGATCGGCCGGATGGACTTGCCTGACGGGCTGGTCATCTACGTGCTGATCTGCCCCGAGCTGTACCAGCGCGAAGGCACCCCCTATGGCGACAACGACGGTCGCGACTGGGCCGACAACCATATCCGCTTCGCCCGCTTGGGCCTGGCCGCCGCCGAGATCGCCGCAGGCGAAGGCCTGGCGCATTGGACACCGGAACTGGTCCATGCCCACGACTGGCCCGCAGGCCTCGCACCGGCCTACATGCACTGGCGCGGCCTGAGCACCCCGACCCTGTTCACCATCCACAACCTGGCCTATCAGGGTGTGTACAGCCTGGCCTGCTGCCCGGAGCTCGCGATCCCCGAGCATGCCCTGCAACAGGAAGGCATGGAGTTCTACGGCAAGCTGTCGTTCCTCAAGGCGGGCCTGGCCTACTCCAGCCACATCACCACCGTCAGCGCCACCTACGCTCAGGAAATCACCACGCCGGCGTTCGGCTGCGGTCTGGACGGCTTCCTCGCCAGCAAAGCCCAGCAAGGGCTGCTCAGCGGCATTCCCAACGGCATCGACGAAAGCTGGGATTCGGCCACCGACGAGCACCTTCAGCACAACTTCAGCCTCAACGACTGGGAAGGCAAGGCGCGCAACACCCAGGAAGTGCGCCGCTTGTTTGGCCTGGATGACAGCGAAGGCCCACTGTTCGCCGTGGTCTCGCGCCTGGTTTACCAGAAAGGCCTGGACCTGACGTTGGCAGTGGCCGAGTTCATCGTCGAGCAAGGTGGTCAGATCGCGATCATCGGCCGCGGCGAGCCTGCCGAAGAGCAAGCCATGCGCGAACTCGCACTGCGCCACCCCGGCCGCATCGGCGTGCGCATCGGCTTCAACGAAACCGATGCGCGACGCATGTTCGCCGGCAGCGACTTCCTGCTCATGCCCTCGCGCTACGAGCCGTGCGGCCTGAGCCAGATGTACGCGCAACGCTTCGGTTCTTTGCCGGTGGCACGTAACACGGGCGGTTTGGCCGACACCATCGAAAACGGCGTGACCGGTTTCCTGTTCGACGAATCCACGCCAGAAAGCTATCGCGAGGCGCTGAGCCGTGCCTTCTACGTCTACAGCCAGCCGGACCTGCTCAACGCCATGCGCTGCCTGTCGATGACCCAACCGTTCAACTGGTACCAGGCGGTGACCCCATACGCCCGGCTGTTCGAAGACCTCGTCAAACAGGCACACGTCGCCCACTACTGATCCGGAGATTCGAAGATGCACAGACATGGCGCACACTTGCTGGACGCCACGTCCGCGCGCTTCGCCCTCTGGGCGCCAGACGCGCGTCACGTGAACGTAGTGCTCGAAGGGCAAGCGCCTTTCGAGCTCACACCCCAAGAAGATGGCTGGTTTGCAGGCACTGTGCCGTGCACCGCCGGTCAGCACTACCGCTACCAGATCGACAATGATTTGACCGTCGCCGACCCGGCGTCGCGTTACCAGCCAGAAGGCGTGACCGGCCCCAGCGCGATCGTCGACAACCAGGCCTACCACTGGCAGCACCCCTACCCCAACCGTTCTTGGCACACCGCCGTCATCCAGGAAGTCCATGTGGGCGTGCTGGGTGGCTATCGGGGCGTGGGCGAGCAGTTGGAACGCTTGGCCAAGCTCGGCATCACCGCCATCGAGCTGATGCCGCTCGGTCAGTTCCCCGGTAATCGAAACTGGGGCTACGACGGCGTGCTGCCTTTCGCCGCCCAGCACAGCTACGGCACGCCCGACGAGCTGCGCGCGCTGGTGGACAAGGCCCACGGCCTGGGCATCAGCGTCATGGTCGATGTGGTCTACAACCATTTCGGCCCCGACGGCAACTTCCTGCACGAATACGCCGGCGCCTTCTTCAACGAAGCCAAGAAAACCCCGTGGGGTGCGGCCATCGATTTCCGGCAGCCGGCGGTCCGCGAGTTCTTCATCCAGAACGCCCTGATGTGGTTGCAGGATTACCGCATCGACGGTCTGCGCCTGGATGCGGTCCACGCCATCGACTCACCGGATTTTCTCAAGGAATTGGCCGAACGGGTACGCAACGAAACCCAGGGCGACCGCCAGGTGTGGCTGGTGCTGGAAAACGAGCACAACCAGGCGTTCCTGCTCGAAGAGCACTTCGATGCGCAGTGGAACGACGACGGCCACAACGCCTTGCATGTGCTGCTCACCGACGAGACCGAGGGCTATTACGCCGACTACAAAGACGCGCCCACCCAACAGCTGGCCCGCTGTCTGTCCGAAGGTTTCGTGTTCCAGGGCCAGGCCAACCGCCATGGCGAACCCCGTGGCGAACCGAGCGGCCATCTGCGGCCCAGCGCCTTCGTGCTGTTCCTGCAAAACCACGACCAGATCGGCAACCGCGCCTTGGGCGAGCGTCTGACCCGGCTGGCCCCGCCCGCCGCATTGCGCGCTGCCACCGGCCTGCTGCTGCTCTCGCCGATGATCCCGCTGCTGTTCATGGGCGACGAACAGGGCAGCCGGGCGCCGTTTCTGTTCTTCACCGACTTCCACGACGAACTGGCCGATGCAGTGCGCGAGGGCCGACGGGGTGAGTTCGAACATTTCGCCGCCTTCTCGAACCCGGAAACGCGGGAAAAAATTCCCGACCCCAATGCGCTAGGCACATTCCAAGCCTCCAACCCCGCCGGCCAGGACGTCATCGCCGGCTGGCCCGGGCTGTACCAGCAGCTGCTGGAACTGCGCCATCGCCTGATCGTGCCGCATCTGCAAGGCACCACCTCGCTCGGCTGCAGCGTACTGGCCGACAAGGCCGTCAGTGCGCGCTGGCGTCTGGGTAGTGGTCAGGAGCTGCGCATCGACCTCAATCTGGGCAAGCACCCTGTGGCGGTCGAGCTGCCCGGCCCGGCCATGCGCCTGTTCGACAGCGGCGACACCACGCATCCCGATTCCTCGCTGGCAGCCCACAGCTGCGTCGTCAGCTTGATCCCCACCGCTTCGGAGACCGCATGAGCGACCACGCCCTGCATCAATTGGCCGCACGGGTCGGCATCGCCCGGGACTGGACCGATGCCAACGACCGCCCCCAGCAAGTCAGCGACGAGGTGCTGCGCGGTGTGCTCAGCGCCCTGGGGCATCCGGCGCAAGATACCGCCGAAGTGAACGAAAGCCTGGCTGCGCTGGAACGCCAACAAGACCTTCAGGAACTGCCCAAGCTGCTCACGAGTGAAGTCGGCCATGCCTTGCCGTTGCAGCCCTGGTTTCCGGCCGGTAGTACGGCACGCTGCACCGACGAAAGCGGCAATGTCCGCGAGTGCACCTTGGGCGATCAGGCCGAGCTGCCAAGCGACTTGCCACTGGGTTACCACCAGGTCGAGGTCGACGGCCGCTCCCTGACCGTGGCCGTCGCGCCTGCGCGCTGCTACAGCCTGGACGACGCTGTCGAAGAGGCCCCTGCTCGCTGCTGGGGCCTGGCGGCTCAGCTGTATAGCCTGCGCCGCCCAGGCGACGGCGGCTATGGCGACTGCCTGGCGCTCGAACAACTGGCGCGCAGCGCCGCCGAGCGCGGCGCCGACGCGTTGGCGATCAGCCCGATCCATGCGTTGTCGGCCTTCGAGCAGGAGCACTACAGCCCCTATTCCCCTTCCAGCCGCCTGCTGCTCAACACCCTCTATGCCAGCCCCGCCGCCTTGCTGGGCGAACGAGAGGTGCGCGCTGCCATCGAAGCCGAGGGCTTGGCGGACGCCTTGCACGATCTGGAACAGCAGCCTTTGGTCGACTGGCCCCGCGCGGCCGAAATGCGCCAGCGCCTGTTGCAGGCGTTGTACAAGGATTTCAGCCAAGGCCAGCACCCACTGCGGGCCGACTTCGACAGTTTCCGCGCCGCCGGTGGCGAGGCTTTGGAACACCACTGCCGCTTCGAAGTGCTGCAAGCCGAAGCGGTCGACCAAGGCCTGGGTGCCGACTGGCGGCGCTGGCCGAAAGCCTGGCACGACCCCTACCACCCCGAAGTCGAGGCCTTCGCCGACACCTATCCGGCGCGGGTAGAGTTCCAGGCGTTCTGCCAATGGCTGGCCGACCGCAGCCTGCAACGCGCCCAGCAAGCGGCGCGCACCAACGGCATGAAGGTCGGCCTGATCGCCGACCTCGCGGTAGGCGCCGACGGCGCCGGCAGCCAGGCCTGGAGCCGACAGGACGAGCTGCTCGCGGACCTCACCGTCGGTGCCCCGCCCGACATCATCAACCGCTCCGGACAGGACTGGGGCATCTGCGGCTTCTCGCCCGAGGGCCTGAAACGCAACGGTTTCCGCGCATTCATCGAGATGCTGCGCGCCAACCTGGCCCACGCCGGCGGCCTGCGCATCGACCATGTGATGGGCCTGCGCCGGCTGTGGTTGATTCCACGCGGGGCTTCGCCGCGCGAAGGCGCCTACGTGCACTACCCGTTCGAGGACATGCTGCGCCTGCTGGCCCTGGAATCGGTGCGCCACCAGGCGATCATGCTCGGCGAAGACCTGGGTACGGTGCCGGACGGCCTGCGTGAGCAACTGGCCGCCAAGGCCGTGTTGGGCATGCGCGTGCTGCCCTTCGAACAGAACGGCCCCGGCCGCTTCACCGCGCAGCAGGATTGGCCGGACAACGCGCTGGCCACCACCGGCACCCATGACCTGGCACCGCTGGCCGGCTGGCTGCAAAGCCGTGACATCGACTGGCAAAGCCGCCTGGAATTGATCGACAAGGACGCCGAAGCGCAGTGGCGCGAAGACCGCGCCAAGGAATGCGCAGGTCTGCGCCACTTGCTGGAAGCCGAGTACGGCCCGCTGGCCGATGACAGAGCCCTGATCGACGCCGCTATCCAGTTCGTCGGCGAAACCCGCGCACCACTGGTGTTGCTGCCGCTCGAAGACCTGCTCGGCGTCGACGAACAACCCAACCTGCCCGGCACCACCGAAGGCCACCCCAACTGGCGCCGGCGCTTTGCCCTGCCGACCGAACAACTGCTGGACGATGATGACGCCTTCCGGCGTCTGCAACTGCTGGCGAAGGCCCGCAACAATGCGTGGGAGCGCGACCGATGAAGCCCTTGACTGCGACCGTACGCCTGCAATTTCACAGTGATTTCACCCTCGACCACGCCGTACCCCTGGTGCCCTACTTTGCTCAACTGGGCATCAGCCACCTCTACGCCTCCCCCATCCTCAAGGCCCGCGCCGGTTCCCGGCACGGCTACGACGTGGTCGACCCGACCCAGGTCAACCCGGAATTGGGCGGCGAAGCGGCACTGGAACGGCTGGTGGCGGCCATGCGCCAACACGGCATGGGCCTGATCCTCGACACCGTGTCCAACCACATGGCCGTCGGCGGCGCCGACAACCCCTGGTGGCAGAGCCTGCTGGCCTGGGGCCGCCGCAGCCCCTATGCCGAGTTCTTCGACATCCAGTGGAATTCCAACGACCCGCTGCTGGCCGGGCAACTGCTCTTGCCGTTCCTGGGCAACGACTATGGCGTAGCCCTCAAGGAAGGCGAACTGCCACTGACCTTCGACGCCGAACATGGCCGTCTGGAAGTGGCGCACCACGAACACCGTTTCCCGATCTGCCCGCTCGACTACGGCCAGGTGCTCAAGCACAGCGAAGTCAGCGAACTGCAAGCCCTGGCCGAGCGCTTCGACGCCCTGCGCCAGGCGCAAGATCCGCTCGAGGCGGCCAAGCCGCTGCAGGCCGAGTTGTCGCAGCTGCATGCCGACGGCGCGCGTCTGGACCCTGTGCTGCGCCTGTTCGATGCGCGCAGCGAAGCCGGCTTGCAGCGCCTGCACGCGCTGCTGGAGCGCCAGTCCTACCGCCTGGCCAGCTGGCGCACCGCCGCCGACGACATCAACTGGCGGCGCTTCTTCGACATCAACGAACTAGGCGGCCTGCGCGTCGAACGCGCCAGCGTGTTCGAAGCCACCCACGCCAAACTGTTCGAGCTGATCGAGCGCGGGCTGGTGGACGGTCTGCGCATCGACCACATCGACGGCCTGGCCGACCCTCGTGGCTATTGCCGCAAGCTGCGCCGCCGGGTCAACGGCCTGCTCGCCGCGCGCCCCGTGCAAACGGCGGTCGAGCACTTCCCCATCTACGTGGAGAAGATCCTCGGCACCGGCGAACACCTGCACCGCGACTGGAACACCGACGGTACCACCGGCTACGAATTCATGAACCAGGTGTCGCTGGCCCAGCACGACCCGGCTGGCGAAGCGCCCTTGACCGAGCTGTGGCAGCGCGTCAGCGAACGCCCCGAATTTCCCGAGGAAGTGCGCCAGGCGCGCCGTCTGGTGCTCAACGCAAGCCTTGCCGGCGACTTCGAATCGGTCGCCCAGGCGCTGCTGCAAGTCGCCCGCAACGACCTGATGACCCGCGACCTCACCCTGGGTGCCATCCGCCGCGGGGTGCAGGCGCTGGTCGAGCATTACTCGGTGTACCGCACCTACATAAACGCCTGCGGCCGTCCGAGCGAAGACGAGGCGTTCTTCCAGCAAGCACTGAACGACGCGCGCCAGACGCTGCCCGAAGCCGACTGGCCAGTACTCGGCCACCTCGAACAGTGGCTTGGCGGCCAGCGCTGGCGTTCGCTGCCAGTGGGCAAGGCGCGCAAGCAACTGCGCCATGCCTGTGTGCGCTTCCAGCAACTGACTGCACCGAGCGCCGCCAAGGCCGTGGAAGACACCGCCTTCTACCGCTCCGCGCGCCTGCTTTCGCGCAACGACGTGGGCTTCGAAGCCGAACGCTTCAGCGCGCCGATCGACGAGTTCCACGAAGAAGCCCAGCGCCGGCTGCGCGACTTCCCCGACAACCTGCTGGCCACCGCCACCCACGACCACAAACGCGGCGAAGACGTACGCGCACGCCTGGCCGTACTCAGCGAGCGCGGCCCTTGGTTGGCCGAGCGGATCGAACACTGGCGCGAACTCGCCAGCGGGCTGCGCAAGGAAGATGCCGAAGGCCCAGTGCCGAGCCCGGGCGACGAGATGATGCTGTTCCAATTGCTGTTGGGCAGCTGGCCTCTGGACCTGGACCTGGACGACAGCACGGCGGTGTCGAGCTACATCGAGCGCATCCAGCAGTGGCAGCAGAAGGCCCTGCGCGAAGCCAAGCTGCGCAGCAGCTGGAACGCGCCCAACGAAGACTACGAGAAGGTCTGCACCGGCTACACCGAACAGTTGCTGCAAGGCCGTGACCATGGCGAGTTGCGCCAGTCGCTGGAAAGCGCTGCGCAGGCCATCGCCAGCCCGGGCGCCCTCAACGGCCTGACGCAGACCCTGCTGCGCATGACCGTGCCCGGCATCCCGGACCTGTACCAGGGCAACGAATATTGGGACCTGACCTTGGTCGACCCCGACAACCGTCGCCCGGTGGACTACGCCGCCCGCCGTGCCAGCCTGGACGACAGCGCCGCGCTGTCCGAACTGGTCGCGCACTGGCGCGACGGGCGTATCAAGCAAGCGCTGATCGCGCGCGTGCTCGATTGCCGTCGCGCGTACCCCGAGCTGTTCCGCCGCGGCGAGTACCAGCCGCTGCCGGTCGAAGGCAAGCACGCCGACAAGGTCATGGCCTTCGCCCGCATCGGTGAAGGCGAGCGCGCCGTCGTGGTGCTGCCGCGTCTGGCGGCGGGCCTGTTGGGCGAACACGCCGACACGCCGTTGATCCCTGCCCATGCCTGGGAAGATACGCGGGTGATTCTGCCGTTCGCCTTGTCTTCCACCACTTGCTCGGGACTTTTCGGAAACAGCGCTGTCAGCCCTACTAAGGAGCTGAAGTTGAGCGCCGTTCTAGCCGAGTTTCCGGTCAATCTGTTGATCGAACATGATTAAGCGCAGCCAGGAGCATCGTGATGAGTGTTGAAGACAAACGTATCCGCGAGTTCGCCTACCAGATCTGGGAGTCCGAGGGCAAACCCGACGGCGAAGACGAGCGTCACTGGAAGATGGCCCGCAAGCTGGCAGAAGCCGAGGCGGTAGCGCCCAAGGCCAAGCCGCGCAAGGGCGCCAGTGTCAAAGGTAAGGCCGCTGCCGACGTGGACAAGGCCCCAAAGGCCTCGGACAAGGCCGCTAGCGTCGCCAAGAGCGCTGCCCTGCCAGGTGCCGAAAGTACAGTTTCCGGCAAGGCACCTGCGGCAAAATCGTCGGCTGCCAAGTCTTCGGCCAGCAAACCTGCCCCTGCGAAAGCGCCAGCTGCAAAGAAACCCCGCGCAGCGAAGAAACCTTCTGCCGGGTGATCGCCCGACAGTCCCCGGCAATGCACGCAACGTCGCACAGCGGCGGTCAGGCCAAGCGGTAAACAGGTCAGGAGCGACAGGAGTCGCGTTTCATCGCCAGGACGATACGCCTGGCCTGTTCACCCCCCAGCACGATCATCTCCCGCACGTTCCGTGCAAAGCCAAGCGGTGCCGGTCCACGGTCCCGCCTCGCGATACCCCGGTGTAGGCATCACCCGCGAAACGGTTCGACTCCCTGGAGAACGGACCGGTTGGCGTGGAGGCCAGTAGCGCTGCCCCGTCACTTTTTTTGGCCATCCGAGACCTGACATGACCCAACGTACTCCGAAGAAAAACCGCTCCGTCGCCCCTTCGCGCATTCGTGAAGGCATGCCCTTTCCGCTCGGTGCCACCTGGGACGGCCTAGGCGTCAACTTCGCCCTGTTCTCTGCCAATGCCACCAAGGTCGAGCTGTGCATCTTCGACTCGACCGGCGAAAACGAACTCGAGCGCATCGAACTGCCCGAATACACCGACGAGATCTACCACGGCTACCTGGCCGACGCCCATCCGGGCATGGTCTACGGCTACCGCGTGTATGGCCCGTACGAGCCGCAGAACGGCCACCGCTTCAACCACAACAAACTGTTGATCGACCCCTACGCCAAGCAATTGGTCGGCGAGTTGAAATGGGACCCGGCCCTGTTCGGCTATGTCCTGGGCGAGGAAGACACCACCTTCGACGAACGCGACAGCGCGCCTTTCGTGCCCAAGTGCAAGGTCATCGACCCGGCCTTCACCTGGGGCCGCGACGAGCGCGTGCAGGTGCCGTGGGAAAGCACCGTGTTCTACGAAGCCCACACCCGTGGCATCAGCATGCAGCACCCCTCGGTGCCCGAGAAACTGCGCGGCACCTTCGGCGGCCTGGCCAACGACGACCTGCTCAAGCACATCAAGGACCTGGGCGTCTCCAGCATCGAACTGCTGCCGATCCACGCCTTCGTCAACGACCAGCACCTGCTCGACAAGGGCCTGAACAACTACTGGGGCTACAACACCATCGCCTTCTTCGCCCCGCACCCGACGTACCTTGCCAACGGCAAGATCGCCGAGTTCAAGGAGATGGTCGCGCACCTGCACAACAAAGGCCTGGAGCTGATCCTCGACGTGGTCTACAACCACACCGCCGAAGGCAACGAGAAGGGCCCGACCCTGTCCATGCGCGGGATCGACAACGCCTCGTACTACCGCCTGATGCCCGACGACAAGCGCTACTACATCAACGACTCGGGCACCGGCAACACCCTCGACCTCAGCCACCCGTGCGTGCTGCAACTGGTCACCGATTCGCTGCGCTACTGGGCCGGCGAAATGCACGTCGACGGCTTCCGCTTCGACCTGGCGACCATCCTCGGCCGCTACCATGACGGTTACGACGAACGCCACAGCTTCCTCGTGGCCTGCCGCCAGGACCCGCTGCTGAGCCAGGTCAAACTGATCGCCGAACCTTGGGACTGCGGCCCGGGCGGCTACCAGGTGGGCAACTTCGCGCCGGGCTGGGCCGAGTGGAACGACAAGTTCCGCGACACCGTGCGCTCGTTCTGGAAAGGCGACGAAGGCCAGCTCGCCGATTTCGCCGCACGCATCACCGCTTCCGGCGACCTGTTCAACAACCGCGGTCGTCGTCCGTACGCCTCGGTCAACTTCATTACCGCCCACGACGGCTTCACCTTGCGCGACCTGGTGTCGTACAACGAGAAGCACAACGAGGCCAACGAAGAGAACAACCAGGACGGCAGCAGCAACAACATGTCCTGGAACTGCGGCGAAGAAGGCCCGACCGAGAACCCGGAAATCAAAGAACTGCGCATGCGTCAGATGCGCAACTTCTTCGCTACCTTGCTGCTGTCCCAGGGCACGCCGATGATCGTCGCCGGTGACGAGTTCAGCCGCACCCAGCACGGCAACAACAACGCCTATTGCCAAGACAGCGAAATCGGCTGGATCAACTGGGATCTGGACGAAGAAGGCCAAGACTTGTTGGCGTTCGTCAAGCGTCTCAACCGCGTGCGCATCACCTATCCGGTACTGCGCCGTTCCCGCTTCCTGGTCGGCGACTACAACGAGGCGCTCGGGGTCAAGGACGCCACCTGGTTGGCGCCCGACGGCAATGAGATGAGCGTCGAGCAGTGGGAAGATGCCAACGGCCGTTGCGTAGGCTTGCTGATGGACGGCCGTGCGCAGGTCAGCGGTATCGAACGTCCGGGCGATGACGCCACGGTGCTGTTGATCGTCAACGCGCACCACGACACCGTCAACTTCAAGCTGCCTTCGGTACCGCAGGGCGAGCATTGGACCTGCCTGATCGATACCGACCAGCCGAAGCTGCGCAAGGGCAAGCCGCTGCAGTTCGACACCGAGTACGAAGTGACGGGCCGTTCGCTGGTGCTGTTCGCCTTGCAGCGCGAGGAAGACTGAACCCTGTAGGGGCGGTCAGGTCCGAATCTGTACCTGCCCGCCCCTACGGCAGTTCAGGAGGATGTGTGAACCACGAAGCCGACGTTACGGGTTTCGCCTCTCCCGATCAGACCCCGGCCGTCCATCGGCTGCGGGTCCTGACGGTCAACACCCATAAAGGCTTTACCGCGTTCAACCGGCGCTTCATTCTGCCGGAACTGCGTGAAGCGGTGCGCAGCACCCAAGCCGATGTGGTGTTTCTTCAGGAAGTGCTCGGCAGCCATGACCGGCACGCCGCCCGCCATCCAGGCTGGCCTACCACCTCGCAATACGAATTCCTCGCCGACAGCATGTGGAGCGATTTCGCCTATGGGCAGAACGCGGTCTATCCCGACGGCCATCACGGCAACGCGCTGCTGTCCAAATACCCGATCCTCGAACACCGCAACCTCGACGTGTCGATCACCGGCCCCGAGCGCCGCGGCTTGCTGCATTGCGTGCTCGATGTGCCCGGGCCACACCCGGTGCATGCGATTTGCGTGCATCTATCGCTGCTCGAAAGCCACCGGCAGAAACAGCTCAAACTCCTGCGCACCCTGCTCGATTCGCTGCCGCCCGATGCCCCGGTGATCGTTGCCGGCGACTTCAACGACTGGCAATTGCGCGGCAACCGCACGCTGCATTTGCAGCGCGACCTGCACGAAGCCTTCGAACGCCACCATGGCCGCCTAGCGCGCACCTACCCTGCGCGCCTGCCGATGCTGCGCCTTGACCGCATCTACCTGCGCAATGCACAGAGCCATGCGCCGAAGATTCTTGGGCATCGGCCGTGGACACATCTGTCGGACCATTTACCATTGACGGTGGAAGTGCACTTCTGAACCGTTGCGGTACCGCACCTACAGCGTTGCCGCCTCTTTGCCCGACTGCGCCTTGATCCGATCCCGGAAACTCTGGATCAGGGGTTCCCGCGAACGCCCACGGCGGATCGCCGTAGTGAAGGGCGCTTGGTAGCCGAAGGTGTTGGGCAACAGCACTTTCAGGCGCTTCTGCTCCACCCAGGGCTGGGCATGGTGTTCGGGCAAATAGCCGATGTAGGCCCCCGACAGTACCAGAATCAGCTGCGCTTCCATCGACTCCACGGTGGCCGCGCTGTGCTTGAAGCCGTGCCGTGCCAGTTCGGTCTGGCTCCAATAGCCGCGCCCGACCATGCGCTGCTGGGCGATCACCTCGGCCGGGATGCGCGTCTGCGCGTAGAGCGGGTGCCGGTCGCTGCAGTACAGCCAGTGCTGCTCCCTGTACAACGCCTGGTACACCAGCCCGCTGGTGCGCACCGAAAAGGCGCCGATGGCCAGGTCCAGGCGGTTTTCCAGCAAGCCCAGTTGCAGCTCGGCCGGGCTCAGTACGGCCAAATGCAGGTGCACGGCCGGGTGTTCCTGGGTGTAGGCGCCAATGATCTCGGCCAGCGGCAGCGCCGGGTCGCTGACGGTGGAGTCGAGCACGCCGAGGTTGAGCGTGCCGCGCAGCTCGCCCTTCAACGAGGCGGCGTAGCGCTCGAACTCGTGCAGCTCGGCGAGCATGCGCAAGGTCTCCTGGTGGAACAGCTCGCCCTTGCCGGTCAGGCTGAAGCCGCCGCGCCCGCGGTGGCACAGGGCGACGCCGAGCAGCGTCTCCAACTGGCTCATGTAGGTGCTGATCGCCGAAGTGGATAGGTTCAGCTCCTGCTGGGCAGCGGCGAAGCCTTGGTTGCGCACCACACTGGCGAAGATGCGCAGCAGCTTGAGGTCGGGTAAGGCGGACGACATGACGGCGTTCCTGGCGAAGATCACGGTGGGCGCCAGTCTACCGTCCGATAGTTTAGAAATCTCTGAACTGATTATTTGCTCGCAGCGATTTGTCACACCCGGCGCTGTGTCCAGAATCGGCTCACGACAACCATAAAATCTGTGAGGCCCACCGTGGACGACTCCCTCCACCAACCCCTGGGCGGCAACGAGATGCCGCGTTTCGGCGGCATCGCCACCATGCTGCGCCTGCCCCATGTGCAGGGCCCGGACGAACTCGCCCGGCTCGACGCCGCGTTCGTCGGCATCCCCCTCGACATCGGCACCTCGCTGCGCTCCGGCACCCGCTTCGGGCCACGGCAGATCCGCGCCGAATCGGTGATGATCCGCCCCTACAACATGGCCACTGGCGCTGCCCCCTTCGATTCGCTGAACGTGGCCGACATCGGCGACGTGGCGCTCAACACCTTCAACCTGCTCGACACCGTGCGCATCATCGAGCAGCACTACGACGGCATTCTCGAACACGGCATCATCCCCCTGACCCTGGGCGGCGACCACACCCTGACCCTGCCGATCCTGCGGGCGATGAAGAAGAAGTACGGCAAGGTCGGCCTGGTGCACATCGATGCCCACGCAGACGTCAACGATCACATGTTCGGCGAGAAGATCGCCCACGGCACCACCTTCCGCCGCGCCCAGGAAGAAGGCCTGCTCGACAGCGACCGTGTGGTGCAGATCGGCCTGCGTGCCCAGGGCTACACCGCCGACGACTTCAACTGGAGCCGCAACCAGGGCTTCCGTGTGGTGCAGGCCGAAGAATGCTGGCACCAGTCGCTGACGCCGTTGATGGAAGAAGTGCGCGCCAAGGTCGATGGCGGCCCGGTCTACCTGTCGTTCGATATCGACGGCATCGACCCGGCCTGGGCACCGGGCACCGGCACCCCGGAAGTCGGTGGGCTGACCACCATCCAGGCGCTGGAAATCATCCGTGGCTGCCAGGGCCTGAACCTGGTCGGCTGCGACCTGGTGGAGGTCTCGCCGCCTTACGACACCACCGGCAACACCGCATTGCTGGGCGCCAACCTGCTGTACGAAATGCTCTGCGTGCTGCCGGGCGTGGTGCGTCGATGACAACCACGTCGATGGGCCGAAAAGCCGAGGTACAGGCCGCCGCCGAGGCGTTGGTGGCGGCCTTCGCCAGCAACGACACGGCGCGTTACTTCGCCTGTTTCAGCGAGGACGCCACCTTCGTGTTCCACACCCAGCCGCAACCGCTGTCGCTCGAGAACTATCGCGCGCTCTGGCAGCAGTGGCAGGCGGAGGGCTTTGCCGTGCTGGGCTGTCGCTCCAGCGGTGCGCTCGTCAGCCTGCAAGGTGACGAGGTCGCGATTTTCATCCATGACGTCGCGACACGCTTGTACCTGGATGGACAGGAACACGATGTACAAGAACGCGAAACCATCGTGTTCCGCCATCGAGCCGGACGTTGGCTGGCGTGCCATGAGCACTTGTCGGCCCTGAGCCCGAGCTGACCTTCCGGCATGCGCGGGGCCACCCTTCCCGCGCCTGCCACGGCCCCACACCCGGGGGCCTTGCCGTACTGCCGTAACACCGCCCACCCGCGAAAAGCCGGGGGTGAATAACAAAGGCCGGTGAGCCTGAACCGGCCTTACAAGAACCGTGACAGGCACCGGAGACACACCATGAGTACGGGTATCGAAACCTTTGGCGTCGAGCAGATTCCCGACGCCCAGCGCGATGCATCCCCCATCGACCTGTTCCGCCTGATCTTCGGCGGCGCCAACACCTTCGCCACGGCGGTGTTGGGCAGCTTTCCCGTGCTGTTCGGCCTGTCGTTCCAGGCCGGCGTCTGGGCCATCGTGCTGGGCGTGGCCGTGGGCGCGGCGATCCTTGCGCCCATGGGGCTGTTCGGCGCGCTCAACGGCACCAACAATGCGGTGTCGTCCGGCGCGCACTTCGGCGTGCACGGGCGCATCGTCGGCTCCTTCCTCTCGCTGCTCACCGCCGTGGCGTTCTTCTCGCTGTCGGTGTGGAGTTCGGGCGACGCCTTGGTCGGCGGCGCCAAGCGCCTGGTCGGGCTGCCCGAGAACGACCTGTCCCTGGGCCTGGCCTATGGGGTGTTCGCCGTGCTGGTGCTGGCGGTGTGCATCTATGGGTTTCGCATCATGCTGTGGGTCAACAAGGTCGCGGTGTGGGCATCGAGCCTGCTGTTCCTGCTGGGTGTGGTGGCCTTCGCCGGGCCGTTCGACGTGCACTACGCGGGCACCCTCAGCGCCGGACAGACCGGGTTCTGGGCGGCGTTCATCGGCGCGGCCCTGCTGGCGATGAGCAACCCGGTGTCGTTCGGCGCCTTCCTCGGCGACTGGTCGCGCTACATCCCGCGCCGCACGCCCAAGCGCCGGATCATGCTGGCCGTGGTCGCAGCCCAGGCCGGTACGCTGATCCCGTTCCTGTTCGGCCTGTGCACGGCCACGCTGGTGGCTACCCAGGCGCCGCAGTACATCGAAGCGAGCAACTACGTCGGTGGCCTGTTGGCGATTTCGCCGAGCTGGTTCTTCCTCCCGGTGTGCCTGATCGCGCTGATTGGGGGTATGTCCACCGGCACCACCGCGCTGTACGGCACGGGCCTGGACATGTCGAGCATGTTCCCGCGGGTGCTGAGCCGGGCGGTGGCCACGCTGCTGATCGGCGTAGCGGCGATCGCCTTCATCTTCATCGGACGCTTCGCCTTCAACCTGGTACAGAGCGTCTCGACCTTCGCCGTGCTGATCGTCACCTGCACCAGCCCGTGGATGGTGATCATGATCCTCGGCCTGATCGTGCGTCGCGGCCACTACCACGCCGACGACCTGCAAGTGTTCACCCGTGGCGAGCGCGGCGGGCGTTACTGGTTCCAGCACGGCTGGAACTGGCGCGGCCTGGGTGCGTGGATTCCGAGCGCGGCGCTGGGCCTGTGCTTCGTCAACCTGCCCGGGCAGTTCGTCGGCCCCTTGGGCGACCTGGCCGGCGGCATCGACGTCAGCCTGCCGATCACCTTGGGGATGGCGGCGCTGCTGTACCTGGCGCTGCTCAACCTGTTCCCGGAGCCGGCCGAGGTCTACGGCCCCTTGGGCCCGCGCTGGGTGCGGCAGAAAAGCCCCGTCGGTTTGAGGCTCGAAAGCGCCGGGATCGCCTGAGCGCGTCTGCGACCTTCCGTGCACCGGGCGTGCTGCGCCCGGCGTCCCTTCCTTCCAGAACAATGAGAACAACACCATGCTCCTGGATATTTCCGTAGTGATCCTTTACGCCGCCGGCATGCTGCTGCTCGGCTGGTACGGCATGCGCCGCGCCCGCACCCAGGAAGATTACCTGGTGGCCGGGCGCAACCTCGGCCCGGCCTTCTACCTCGGCACCATGGCTGCCACGGTGCTCGGCGGCGCGGCGACCGTCGGCACCGTGCGCCTGGGGTATGTGCACGGCATTTCCGGGTTCTGGCTGTGCGCCGCCTTGGGCGCCGGGATCATCGTGCTCAACCTGTTCCTCGCCAAACCCCTGCTCAAACTGCGCATCAGCACCGTGACGCAGATCCTTGAGCGTCGTTACACGCCCATGGCACGCCAGGCCAGCGCGGTGGTGATGTTCGCCTACGCGCTGATGATCGCGGTGGTCTCGACCCTGGCCAGCGGCACCGTGCTGCAAGTGCTGTTCGACCTGCCTTTCGTGACGGCCATCCTTCTGGCCGGTGGCGTGGTGGTGGTGTATTCGAGCATCGGCGGCATGTGGTCGCTGACCCTGACCGACATCGTGCAGTTCGTGATCAAGACCGTGGGCCTGATGTTCGTGCTGCTGCCGATCTGCCTATGGCGCGTCGGCGGGTGGGACGCCTTGCAGGCCAAGCTGCCCGAGACGGCGTTCAGCTTCAGCACCATTGGCTACGATACGATCCTCACCTACTTCCTGATCTACTTCTTCGGCATCCTCATCGGCCAGGACATCTGGCAGCGTGTGTTCACCGCGCGCAGCGAGGGTGTAGCGCGGGTGGCCGGCAGCCTGGCCGGGGTGTACTGCGTGGTCTACGGCCTGGTCGGCGCGCTGATCGGCATGTCCGCCAAGGTGCTGCTGCCGGATTTGGCCAACGCCAACAACGCCTTCGCCTCGATCGTGCAGAGCGCCTTGCCCGACGGCATCCGCGGTCTGGTGATCGCCGCCGCCCTGGCGGCGATGATGTCCACCGCCAGCGCCGGCCTGCTGGCCGCCTCCACCACCATCACCGAAGACCTGTTGCCCAAACTGCGCAATGGCCGCGCCTCCAGCCTGGGCATGGCCCGTGCCTTCACCTTCCTCACAGGGCTGGTGGTGTTGGGCATCGCGCTGGTGGTCAACGATGTGATCGGCGCCCTGACCCTGGCCTACAACCTGCTGGTCGGCGGCATCCTGATCCCGATGCTCGGCGCCATCTACTGGAAGCGCGCGACCACCACCGGAGCGATCCTGAGCATGGCATTGGGCTGCGGCACGGCGCTGGTGTTCATGTTCCGCGACGGCCTGGAGGCCAATACGCCGATCTACTACAGCCTGGCCGTCGGCCTGCTCGCCTTCGTCGCCGGCAGCCTGTTGACCCGGCCGCAGGCGCACGCCACACGGATCGCCTGAGGGCGGTGTCGATCGCTGCATGCGGTGCCGGCCGCTAGACGCCGGCACCGCGTTCCACTCTGAAAGGAAAACTGCAATGACCACCTGTGGAGAATTTCTCGTCCAGCAGCTCCAGGCCTGGGGCGTGGACACCGTGTTCGGCATTCCCGGCGTACACACCGTGGAGCTGTACCGCGGCCTGCCCGGCAGCGGCATCCGCCATGTCACGCCGCGCCACGAGCAGGGCGCGGGCTTCATGGCCGACGGCTACGCACGGGTCAGCGGCAAGCCCGGCGTGTGCTTCATCATCACCGGGCCGGGGATGACCAATATCCTGACCGCCATGGGCCAGGCCTATGCCGACTCGATTCCGATGCTGGTGATCTCCAGCGTCAACGAGCGCGAGCGCCTGGGCCAGGGCCGGGGCTACCTGCACGAACTGCCCGACCAGCGTGCGCTGGTGGCCGGCGTCGCTGCGTTCAGCCAGACCGTGCTAGCAGTCGAGGAACTCCCTGAAGTGCTGGCACGGGCGTTCGCAGTGTTCGACGGCCAGCGGCCTCGGCCGGTGCATATCGAGTTGCCGCTGGATGTGATTACAGCCTCTGCCGAGCATCTGCGCCTGCAACCGCGCTTGGTCACACAGCCACCCGCCCCGTTACCCGCGCTCATCGAGCAGGCGGCGCAGCGCTTGCGCGAAGCGCTCAACCCCCTGCTGCTGATCGGCGGCGGTTGTGTGGCGCAGCCGGCGCTGGTGCGCCAGCTGGCCGAAGCCCTTGATGCGCCGACAGCGCTGACCATCAACGCCAAAGGGCTGCTGCCGCCGGATCACCCTCTCTTGTTGGGCAGCAACCAGTCGTTGGTGCCGGTGCGGCAGTTGGCGCGGGACGCCGACGTGGTGCTGGCCATCGGCACCGAACTGGGCGAAACCGACTACGACGTGGTGTTCGACGGTGGCTTCCGGATCGGCGGCGCGCTGATTCGGATCGATATCGATGCCGAGCAACTGGACCGCAACCACCGCCCCGCCGTGGCCATCCACAGCGAGGCAGGCCTTGCCATCGAAGCGCTGCTCGCCGCCCTGCCAGAGCGCGCAGTACCCGACCGCGATGGCGCTGTTCGCGCCGAAGCGGCGCGTCGCCAACTGGCCGAGGATTTCAGCGGCTGGGCGCACTACCGACGCTTGTTCGACTGCATCCTCGAGGTGCTGCCCGACGCGCGTTTCGTCGGCGACTCCACGCAAACGGTGTACAGCGGCAACCACCTGGTGGAACTGGACGGCCCGCGCCGCTGGTTCAACTCATCCACCGGCTACGGCACCCTGGGCTACGGCCTGCCGGCGGCCATCGGCGCCAAGCTGGCCGAACCGACGCGCCCGGTGATCAGCCTGATGGGCGACGGCGGCATCCAGTTCACGTTGCCGGAGCTCGCCAGCGCCGTGGAGGCGCGGGTGGGTGTGATCGTGCTGCTGTGGAACAACCAGGGCTATGGCGAGATCAAGCGCTACATGGAGCGGCGCGACATCACCCCAGTGGGCGTCGACATCTACACGCCGGACTTCATCGCCATCGCCCGCGGCTTCGGTTGCCTGGCCAAGCGCGCCCGCGACCCTGCGCATCTACAAGCGTTGCTGCGCGAGGCGCCGGACGATCGGCCGTTGTTGATCGAACTGGCCGAAGCGCCGCCGTTTGCGCCTTGAGATCCCGCCTTTGGGCCGGCGTTGCCGGCCATCGCGGCTAATCGGAGCGCTGAACCGGCCGCTCCTACAGCCCCCCATGGAGGCGGCTATCGCAAGATCCCTGTGGGAGCGGCTTCAGCCGCGATGGGCTGCGCAGCAGCCCTATAGGCGCTCGCAACGTTCCACCGCCCGTCATCTACTGCCGCGCCCCACTCACATTCCACTGTCCATCATCCACCCCCGCGCCTGACTCAGGCCACTGGAGCCCCCATGAACACCCCTCACTACATCGCCGGCCGCTGGCTGGCTGGCGAAGGCGCAGACGTGATCGACGCGTTCGAACCCGCCACGGCCCATGCCTACGCCGAACTGCGCGCCGCCAGCACGGAGCAGGTCGACCAGGCCGTCGCCGCCGCGCGCCGGGCACTGCCGGCTTGGAAAACCACCGCGCCTGACGAGCGCGCCCGCTACCTGCGCGGCTTCGCTCAGGCTCTCGGCGAACGCCGCGCCAGCCTGATCGAACAGCAAATGCGCAACAACGGCAAACCCCGCCACGAAGCCGAAGTCGACCTCGACGACGCCGTGGCGACCTTCGCCTACTACGCCGACCTGGCCGAAGGCTTGAGCGACCGGCAGAACCGTCCGGTGGCGCTGGCGGCGTCCGGCTTCAGCTCGCATACGCGCCTGGAAGCCATCGGCGTGGTCGGCCTGATCGTGCCCTGGAATTTCCCCCTGGTGACCAGCGCCTGGAAGATCGCCCCTGCCCTGGCCGCAGGCTGCACGGTGGTGCTCAAACCTTCGGAAGTCACGCCCCTGATCGAACTCGCCTACGGTCAAATCGCCGACGAACTCGGCCTGCCCGCAGGCGTGCTCAACATCGTCGGCGGCAAGGCCGAGGTGGGCGCGGCGCTCAGCGCCCATCCCGGCCTGGACAAGCTCTCCTTCACCGGCAGCAATACCGTGGGCAGCCGCGTGATGCACAGCGCCGCCGAGCACTGCCGGCCGCTGACCCTGGAGCTGGGCGGCAAGTCGGCGATCCTGGTGTTCGACGACTGCGACGTCGCACAGGCCGTCGAATGGATCGTCGCGGGCATCGCCTGGAACGCCGGCCAGATGTGCTCGGCCACCTCGCGGCTGTTGGTGCAGGACGGCATTGCCGATGCGCTGCTGCCGCGTCTGGCCGAGGCGCTCGACGCGCTGCGGGTCGGCAACCCGCTGGAGCAGGACATCGACATGGGCCCGCTGACCAGCCAAGCCCAGTGGCACAAGGTGGGCGAGTACTTTGCGGTAGCCGAGCAAGAGGGGTTGCGCTGCTTGGCGGGGGGACGGCAACTGGACGGGCCGGGCTGGTTCGTCGCGCCGACGCTGTATGCCGATGTTCCGACCGACAGCCGCCTGTGGACCGAAGAAATCTTCGGCCCGGTCCTCTGCGCCCGACGCTTCAGCCAGGAAGACGAAGCCATCGCCCTGGCCAACGACAGCCGCTTCGGCCTGGTCGCCACCGTCGCCAGCGCCGATCTGGAACGTGCCGAGCGGGTAGCGGCGGCGCTGGAGGTGGGCCATGTGTGGATCAACTCGATCCAGGCGGTGTTCGTCGAAACCTCCTGGGGCGGCACCAAGGGCAGCGGCATCGGCCGCGAGCTGGGGCCTTGGGGGTTGAGCGCGTATCAATCGGTCAAGCATGTGACCCGCTGCCTGGGGTGACGACTGGAGCAGGCTGTCGACGCTACGAGCCGTCTGCGATGGCCCGCAGCGCGGGCCTTTTTGCAGATCGGACGATTGAGGCTTGCCGCTAGGGACGCTTGGAAACCGTTCAGCAGACCCACCTGGGAAATCCACACCTCATTCGAGCGTCAGGCCATGACTGGCCTGCGTGAAAAAGCGGGCATCATCCCACCGCGAGCTGGCGGTGCCGCTCCTGCGCCGCATAGACCACCTGCGGCCACAAGCGCACCGTCTCCCCCGGCAGGCACTGCGCCAACCTTGCCACCGCCAACGGGCTCAACGCGCCCAGCCGCGGATAGCCGCCGATGGTTTGGCGGTCGTTGAGCAGGACGATCGGCTGCCCATCGGGCGGCACTTGCACCGCGCCCAGGGGGATGCCTTCGGAAATCAGGCCAGGCCCGGTGTAGCGCAGCGGCTCGCCGGTCAGACGCAGGCCCATGCGGTCGCTGCGTGCGTCGACGACCCAGGGTCGATTGAAGGTATCGAACAGGCTTTGCCCGGTGAAGCCACCGGCCTGGGCGCCGAGGATCAGCTCGAGGCGCGCCGGGCTGTGTAGGTCGGGCACGCGCCCCGCCGGCACAGCGCGCACGGCGGCCGGCTCGCCTGCCCAGGCGATCCGGTCGCCCTCGCGCAAAGCATTGCCCTGCCCATCCAGCCCGCCGACCCCTTCGCGCTGCACCGTGGCGCAACTGCCGGCCAGCAGCGGCGCCTGCACGCCGCCGGGCAACGCCAGATAGGCCCGGGCGCCCAGGCGCGGGCTGGCGAAACGCAACCGCTGCCCAGCAACGACCTTGAACGGGCGCCAGACCGCCAGCGGCTGCTCGTCCAGCGTCGCGCCCAGGTCCGCGCCGGCCAACGCCAGCCAGCCCTCGCCCTGGCACTCCAGGTGCAGCCCGCCGAGGGTGATTTCCACTACGGCGGCGTTGAGGTCGTTGCCCAGCATCCAGTTGGCCCAATGCTGGGCCAGCCAGTCGAGCGCGCCGCCCTGGGTCAGGCCCAGGTGCCGCACCCCGCTGCGGCCGCCGTCCTGCACGCTGGCTTGCGGGCCGGCCTTTTCCACGATCAGTGCCGTCATGGCTGTGCCTCTATCGGCGTCGCATCGCCGCCCAGGCGAAGGAATTCGTCACGTTCGATCGGCACGAAGCGCACCCGGTCGCCGGGCCGCAGCAGGCTGAAACCCTCCAGCGCCGGGTCGAACAGGCGTGTCGGGCTGCGCCCCACCAGGTTCCAGCCACCGGGCGAGACGGCCGGGTAGATCGCCGTCTGCCGCTCGGCGATGCCCACGCTGCCGGCGGCCACCGCCTTGCGTGGCGTGGCCAGGCGCGGGCTGGCCAGGCGTGGGTCGACCAGGCCCATGAAGCCGAAGCCCGGCGCAAAGCCCAGGGCGAACACCGAATAGGCGCGGCCGCTGTGCAGGGCGATGAGTTCGTCCACGGCCATGCCACGCTGACGGGCCAGGGGTTCGAGGTCGGGGCCGACGCTTGGGTGGTACCAGACCGGCAACGACACCTCGCGGCCCTGCGCGGCCGTCGCGGGAGTGAGCCCGGTCAAGGCTTGCCGGCAGCGGACACGGGCCTGGGCATCGTCCAGTTGCGCCAGGTCGTAGTGCAGCATCAATGTGGTGTACGACGGCACCAGGTCCACCAACGCCGTACCGAAGGCTTCGCGGAGCCGTTCGGCGGCGGCCAGCAGCCAAGGCACGTTGGCTTCGTCGATAGCGTCGAACAGACGCAGGGTCAGGCAGTCGATGGCGGCGACTTCGAAGCGCAGGTTCATGCCGGCAGACCGTCCAGTGCCTGACGGATCTGCCGCACTGCGGCCACCGACGCCGGGTTGTCGCCATGCACGCAGAGGGTATCGACCTGCAAGCGCAAGGCGCTGCCGTCGCGGGTGAGCAAAGGCTCGCCGCGGGCCAGGCCTAAGGCCTGTGCCACGACCTGCGCCGGCTCGTGGTGCACGGCGCCGGGCAGACGGCGGCTGACCAATTGGCCGTCGGGCTCGTAGGCGCGGTCGGCGAAGGCTTCGAACCACAGGCTCAGGCCGTGTTCGGCAGCCAATGCGAGGCTCGCGGTGGTGTCGGCGGTGGCCATCAACATCAGCGGCAACTGCGCATCGAAGGCGCGCACGGCCCGCATCACCGCCGCTAGACGCTCCGGGTCGGCCATCATGTCGTTATACAGCGCCCCGTGAGGTTTGACGTAGCGCACCTGGGTGCCCTCGGCACGGCACATCGCCTCCAGCGCGCCCAGCTGGTACAGCACCAGATCTTCGATCTCCTGCGCCGAGCAGGCCATGCTGCGCCGGCCGAAGCCTGCCAGGTCCGGATAGGCCGGGTGCGCGCCGATGCGCACGTCGTGGCGCACGGCCAGGGCCACGGTGCGCCGCATGATGCCCGGGTCGCCGGCATGGAAGCCGCAGGCGATGTTGGCGCAGTCGATCAAGGGCATGACCTCTTCGTCCAGCCCCATGGACCAGGCGCCGAAGCTTTCTCCGATGTCGCAGTTGAGCAGGGGGCGTTTCATGGGCGTCTCCAGATGAGCGATGGGCTCGATGGTCACGCCCGCCTTGTGCGCACGTCCAACGGGTTATTTCGGCCAGGGGTGAACAGTAAAGTCGATCACCCTATGATGGGGGCCTTTCCCTGGCACAGGCAGGCGGCATGAACCTCAAATTCCTGGAAACTTTCGTCTGGGTCGCGCGTCTGGGCAGCTTTCGGTTAGCGGCGCAGAAGCTGTTCAGCACCCAGGCCGCGGTGTCCAACCGCATCGCCGCACTGGAACAGGACCTGGGCGTGCGCCTGTTCGAGCGCGACGCCCGCGGCGCGACCCTGACGCCCCGCGGCCAGGCGCTGATCGGCCATGCCGAACAGGTGCTAGACAGCAGCCACGCGCTGCGCCAGGCGGCCACCGCCGACCAGCCGGGGCGCGTGCGTGTGGGCGTGATGGAAAGCGTGATCCATACCTGGCTGGCGCCCTTCATCCAGCGCGTCGGCAGCCTGTACCCGGCCCTGGAGCTGGACCTGCAGGCCGACACCGCGCGCCATCTGGCCGAGCAACTGCGCCGTGGCCAGCTGGACCTGATCCTGCAAACCGACCCGTTGCCCGACGAGGGCCTGCGCAACGCGCACCTGGCGAGCTATCCCATGGCCTGGCTGGCGCGTCCGGGGAGTGCCTGGGCCGCTGCAGACCTTGCGCAGATTGCACAACAGCGCCTGATCACCTTTTCCCGCCATTCGCGCCCGCATCAGGATCTGCTCGGCCTGCTGCACGCCCACGGGCTGCGCGCTCCGCGCTTGTGCTGCATCAATTCGGTGGCGGCCATCGAACGGCTGCTGGCCGAAGATTTCGGCATCGCCGCGCTGCCGCCTGCGTTGGTCGACGACGCCTTACGCCATGGCCGTCTGTGTCAGTTGGGCGTGCAGCCATTGCCTGCGGACTTGGAGATGTTCGCCACCTGGCGCGTGGGCGCGGGCCTGGACAGGGTCGAGAATCTAGTCGATGCAGCGCGTGCCGCCGTCGCCGTTCATGCCGCCGGATTGCCCCAAGGACATGCCCGTGTGCGCTGACGACGCACCATCGGGTGACACCCTGGCCTGCTGACGCCTCGAAACTGGGCAAAAGCGAAACGCACATGCGGCTCAGCGACGGTTGAAAAGCCTTCTGGAAACATGGCAAAGCATTCAGTTGGCACGCCAATTGATATGGATCTGGATAACGATTGTTGAACAATCCATCTTCCGGAGCCGCCTCATGTCTCGACGTGCCAACCCTGCCCTTTCCCTGCTTGTCGCCGCCCTACTCGCCAGCGCCGGCGCGCATGCCGCCGACGCGACCTTGCAGCCACAACGCCTGAGCATCGGCTCCGACCTCACCTATCCACCCTACGCTTACCTCGAGCATGGCAAACCGGCCGGTTTCGATCCGACCTTCATGAGCCTGCTGGGCAAGCACCTGAAGCTGGAACCGGCATTCCTCGACACGCGCTTCGCCAACCTGGTGATGGGCGTCAACGCCCGCCGTTTCGATCTGGTCGCCTCGGCGCTGTACGTCACCCCGGAGCGCGCAGCCCAAGTGGATTTCCTGCCCTACCTGAAAAGCGGCGCATCGCTGATGGTGCGCGCCGACGACAGCTTCCGTCCGCAGCGCCCGGAAGACCTGTGCGGCAAGCGGGTCGGCTCGATCAAGGGCGGCTCGTGGATTCCAAAGTTGACGAGCCTGTCCAAGGACTACTGCCAGGCCAATGGCCAGGCGCCGATCGACTCGCGCGAGTACCCCACTTCGCCGGAAGCGGCTCAAGCCCTGCTGGCCAAGGCCGTCGACGTGCAGTTCGAAGACGCCGCCGTGGCGCGCATCATCAGCGACAAGCTCAAGGGCCGCGTCACTCTCAGCTCCGACAGCCTGATCTACCCGGTGGTCATCGGCCTGGCTGTGCGCAAGGGCAACGAGGCGCTGCTCGGCGAGCTGCGTGAGGGCTTCAGCGCCCTCAAGGCCAGCGGCGAATACCAGACCCTGCTCACCCAGTACAACCTGGCCGAACCCAGCGCCGCCGACATCGCCCAGGCCCTAGGCCAGCCCACCGCCGCCGCGCAGTAGATCGGAGTCTTTCCCATGCAATTCGACTGGCATTACGCCCTCGGCCTATTGGCCAACGGCGACTTCTGGAAGGCCGTAGGCACGGTGGTCGAGCTGAGCCTGGAAACCTGGGTGCTGGGCATCGTGCTGGGCTTTCTCCTGGCTCTGGCCCGGCAATCGCCCAAGCGCCTGCTCAACCGGGCCGCGGCGTTGTACATCTGGTTCTTCCGCAGCCTTCCGCTGTTGGTGCTGTTGATCTTCGTCTACAACCTGCCGCAGGTGTTTCCGTCCACCAGCGTGCTGTTGTCCAACCCTTATGCGGCAGGGCTGATCGCTCTGGTGCTGAGCGAGGCGGCCTACATCGCCGAGATCCATCGCGGCGGCCTGCTGGCCGTGGCCAAGGGCCAACTGGAAGCCGGCAAGGCCCTGGGCATCGGCTACGGCGGCGTGCAACGGCTGATCGTCATTCCCCAGGCCCTGCGCGTGGCCTTGCCGACGCTCGCCAACGAGTACATCACCATCGTCAAGCTGACCTCGCTGGTGTCGGTGATCTCGCTGGCCGAAATCCTGCTGGTCGGCCAACAGCTGTACACGCAGAACTTCCTGGTCATGGAGACCATGCTGGCGGTGGCGTTCTACTACGTGCTGATCGTCACCGTGTTCAGCTTCCTGCTGCAGCGCCTGGAGCGTCATCTGGACGTCAGCCAGCGCAAGCCGCGCGCGGTGGTCGACAGCACTGCCGTGGTGGCAACGCCTGCGCCGAATGCCGCCGCGCAAGACGCGCTGGCGCTCAGCGTACGCGGCGCGGGCAAGCACTATGGCCAGCTCGAAGTGCTCAAGGGTATCGACCTGGACGTGCGTTTCGGCGAAGTGGTGTCGATCATCGGCCCGTCCGGCTCGGGCAAGACCACCCTGATCCGTACCCTCAACGGCCTGGAAAACCTGGACCGCGGCAGCGTCGAGCTGTGCGGGCATGCCTTCCTGCGCGGAGCCCAGGAGCCCGGCGGCGCGCTAGGTGCGCGTCGGCACATGGACGGCATCGTACAGGTGGGCATGGTGTTCCAGGGCTTCAACCTGTTCCCGCACCGGACCGTGCTCGACAACGTGCTGCTCGCCCCGCGCCACCATGGCCACGCCGATGCCGAACAGCTGCATGCCTGGGGGCTGTCGCTGCTGGCCAAGGTGGGGCTACGCGAGCACGCCGGCAAATATCCCCATCAGCTGTCTGGGGGGCAGCAGCAGCGCGTGGCGATCGCCCGTGCCCTGGCCATGCGGCCCAAGGTAATGCTGTTCGACGAACCGACCTCGGCCCTGGACCCGGAACTGGTGGGCGACGTACTGAAGGTCATTGAGGACCTGGCCCGCGAGGGCATGACCATGATCATCGTCACCCACGAAATGAAATTCGCGTTCCAGGTCTCAGACCGCGTGGTGTTCATGGAAAGCGGGCAGATCGTCCAGGCCGGCTCGCCGCGCCAGTTGCTGGACAACCGCAGCGAGCGCATGGGTCGCTTTCTCAAGGACGTGCAACTGGCATGAAGACCTCGACCCAAACCGGCCTGTGCCTGGCCGACCAAGTGGCTTGCGAGCTGCGCGAAGACATCATCGGCGGGCGCCTGTTGCCAGGCATGGCGCTGGTCGAAGCGGATCTGGTGAATCGCTACAACGCCTCGCGCAACACCGTGCGCGAAGCACTGCACCGGCTCGGTCGCGAAGGCCTGGCCACCTATGTGCGCAACAAGGGGGTGATAGTCCGGCGCGTCGGCGCGGCCGAGGTGCGCGACCTGTTCCTGGTGCGGCGCACGCTGGAGATCCAGGCCATCCTGGGCAGCAAGCCGCTGCGCGAATACCAGTCCGACCGCATGCTCGAAGCCATCGAGGCGGCGGAACTGGCCCGCGACCGCGAAGACTGGCAAGCCTTCGGCACCCACAGCTTGCGTTTCCACCAGCACATCGTCGGCTTGCTGCGCAGCCCCTTGCTGGACGATTTCTTCACCAACACCGCAGCGCAGATGCGCTTGGTGTTCGCGGTGGCGCCCGACGAAGAGAACTTCCAACGCCCGTGGCTCGAACGCGACCACGAAATCCACGACCTGCTCGCCGCCGGCCAACGCCAGGCGGCGGCCGAAGCCATGAACCGTTACCTCGACGACTCCGAGCATGCCCTGCTCGACCTGTTGAGCCACCCTGCCCGCGCCTAGCCCAGCCCCCATGCTGGCCGTCTTATGGAGATGCCCATGAAACCCGTTGCCCTGACCCAAGCCCCCGACGACGCCGCGCAGCGCAAGGCCATCGCGCCCGTGCTCTGCTACCCGGTCGAAACCCTGCCACGGCCTGACATCGACGCTTACCGCGCCGTGCGCGGAGGGCTCACGCTCGTCGAAACCGTGGTGGTGCCGGCGCGCGACGCCGCCACCTTCCGCGTGCCCGCCGGCGGCTTCTTCCGCATCGTCTCCACCGAAGGCCCGCAGGTCGGCGACCTCAACCTGTTCAACTCACACGACCTCAGCGAACGTTTCTACACCGGCAAGACCCGCGCCCTGAACGGCACCCACTTGGGCGTCGGCGACCAGCTATTTGCAAGCTTTCCGACCTTGCGGCCGATGGCGACCATCACCCACGACACCCTCGACTGGTACGGCTTCGACGCCTTCGGCGGCTCGGTGCACGATGTCATCGGCACGCGCTGCGACCCCTATACACACAACCTGCTCAGCGACGGCGGCCAGTACCACCATTGCTGCCATTCCAACCTGACCCGCGCGCTGTCGGCTGCCACTGGCCTCACGCCGCACCAGGCCGAACCCCATGTGCACGATGTGCTCAACGTGTTCATGTGCACAGGGTTCACCCGCGACACCGGACAGTACTTCATGAAGGCCAGCCCTGTACGGCCAGGGGATTTTCTGGAGTTCTTCGCCGAGATCGATTTGTTGGGGTGTCTGTCGGCCTGCCCGGGCGGCGATTGCTCTTCTGAGCACTCGTCCGATTCGGCCAAGTGTTACCCGCTGCGGGTGGAAATCTACGCGGCCGCGCAGCAGCCCGAAGGCTGGGTAACGCCCCAGGCCAATGGCTATGACCGTTCGCATGGCGTCGAGGGTTGAGGTCCGGCCAAAGGCACGCCGCTGTCGCTCGAGGAAACGAGCGACCGGCGCGAGTTGAAGAGGTTTGACGAAGACGTCGGGTCGACCCTCGACCGAGGCTCATGCCCACAGAAAGAATGGGGCCGCGAAACGGCCCCGAATGGCTTATGGCTCCAGAGGCGCTTCGAGCTGCATCACCAGCACACCCAGCGGCGGCAGGTTCAGCGACAGCGAATATGCCTGGCCATGGCTGGGCAGATGCTCGGCATCCACGCCGCCGCCGTTACCGAAGTTGCTCCCGGCATAGCGCTCGGCGTCGCTGTTGAGCAACTCGCGCCATTGGCCTTCGAACGGCACGCCGACGCGATAGCCTTCGCGCGCCACCGGCGTGAAGTTGGCCACCACCAACACCGCCTCGCCTTTGCTGCTCCAGCGCAGCCAGGCGTAGACGCTGTTCTGCGCGTCGTCGCCGATCAACCACTGGAAGCCCGTGGGCTGGCAGTCCAGCTCATGCAAGGCCGGCAGGTCGCGGTACAGACGGTTCAGGTCGCCGACCAGGTCCTGCACGCCTTTGTGGTTGGAGTACTGCAGCAAGTACCAGTCGAGCTGGGCATCATGGTTCCACTCGCGCCACTGACCGAACTCGCAGCCCATGAACAGCAGTTTCTTGCCGGGGTGCAGCCACATGAAGGCCAGATACGCACGCAGGTTGGCGAACTGCTGCCACTGGTCGCCCGGCATTTTCTGGATCAGCGAGCCTTTGCCGTGGACCACCTCGTCGTGGGAGATGGGCAGTACGAACTTTTCCGAGTACGCGTAGACCAGGCCGAAGCTCAGCTCGTTGTGGTGGTGGGCGCGGTAGATCGGGTCGTTCTGGATGTAATGCAGCGTGTCGTGCATCCAGCCCATGTTCCATTTGTAGGTGAAGCCCAGGCCGCCTTGCTGGGTGGGATGGCTGACGCCCGGCCAGGAGGTGGATTCCTCGGCGATGATCAGCGCGCCCGGCGCTTCCTGGCCGGCGATGTCGTTGAGCTGGCGCAGGAACTCGATGGCTTCGAGGTTCTCACGCCCGCCATGGACGTTCGGCACCCACTCCCCCGCCTTGCGCGAGTAGTCGCGGTAGAGCATCGAGGCCACCGCGTCGACGCGCAGGCCGTCGATGTGGAAGCGCTTGAGCCAATGCACCGCCGATGCCAGCATGAAGCCACGCACCTCGTTGCGGCCGAGGTTGTAGATCAGGGTGTTCCAATCCTGGTGGAAGCCTTCGTGGGGGTTGGCGTATTCGTACAGGGCGGTGCCGTCGAATTGCGCCAGGCCGTGGGCGTCGGTCGGAAAATGCGCCGGTACCCAGTCGAGGATCACGCCGATGTCGTGCTGGTGGCATTGGTCGATGAACGCGGCGAAGTCTTCCGGTGTGCCGTAGCGCGAAGTCGGCGCGAACATCGACAGCGGCTGGTAGCCCCACGAGCCGCCGAACGGGTGCTCCATGATCGGCAACAGTTCGATGTGGGTGAAGCCCAGTTCCTTGACATAGGGAATCAGGCGCTCGCCCAGTTCGCGCCAGTTGTAGACATGCGACACGGCGCCGCCGTCGTCCACTTCGCATTGCCAGGAACCGGCGTGCAATTCATAGATCGACAGTGGCGCATGGATGTCATGGCGCCGCTCGCGCTCGCTCATCCAGCGCTCGTCATTCCAGGCGTGGGCCAAAGGCCCGGTGACCTTCGACGAGGTGCTCGGCGGCAGTTCGGTGGCACGCGCCAGCGGGTCGGCCTTGAGCGGCAGCACGGCACCGTCTCGGCCGAGCACCTCGAATTTGTACGACCCCCCCGCACCCAGGCGCGGTATGAACAGTTCCCATACACCCGACTCCGAACGCAGGCGCATGGGGTGGCGACGTCCGTCCCAACCGTTGAAGGCGCCGACCACCGAAACGCGGCGCGCGTTGGGCGCCCATACGGAGAAGCACACACCGTCCACACCATCGACTTGGGTCAGCTGTGCGCCGAAACGCTCGGCCAGCTCGCGGTGGGTACCTTCGGCGAACAGGTGCATGTCGATCTCACCGAGCAGGGCACCGAAGCTGTACGGGTCTTCGGTGACCTGCTCGCCGCCGGCCCAGCCGATCTGCAAACGGTAGGGCTGTCGCTCTTCGAGGTGGGCGAAGAACAGGCCCGGCAGGCTGCCCTGCTGCATGTCGGCCAGCACGCGATCATCGTCGCGGGCCAGCACCCGGGCGCTGAGCGCCGAAGGCAGGAAGGCGCGGACCGTCACGCCGCCGGCAGGATCGGCATGGGCGCCAAGGATGGCGAACGGATCGGCGTGCTCGGCACGCGCCAGCGCATCCAGGTCGCGCTGGCGCAAGCCGCCGTTGTCACGCGTTGTGGCATTCATTCTGTCTCTCCCCAGGTACTGATCAGTCCGTGTAGGCCGTGCAAGGGCACGGCAAGCCAGGCAGGACGATTTTCGGCTTCGTAAGTGATTTCGTAGGCGGCCTTTTCCAGGCAGAACAGCTCCAGCGCCGCCCGCTCGCCATCGCCTTGCTCCCAGGCATGGGGCATGGCGGCGGTGGCAAGGCCATAGGCTTCGACGAAGGCGTGTCGCGACTGGTGCAGATACTGCCGGGCCACACGTTGCCGGGCTTGTCGCTCCGTCTCGGAAAGGTCCGCGGCAGACGCGCTGCGCAAGATCATCGCGGCAGCATAGTCGAAAGAGCGCAGCACGCCGCTGACATCTTTATAAGGGCTGTGTTTGGCACGCCGCTCTTGCAAAGGACGCGAGGGTTCGCCTTCGAAGTCGATCAGGTAGGCGTCGCCCTGCACCACCAGCACTTGCCCCAGGTGCAAGTCGCCGTGCACGCGGATCAACAGCCCGCCCTGGGCCTGTGCGGCCAGACGGGCGACGTGCTGGGCCAGGCCCTCGCGCTGCCGTTGCAGGTCGTCGACCAGCGCCTGGCTATCGGCATCCAGCGCGTCGCGGTGCTGGGCCAGCAAATCCAGCGCATGGTTCAGCTCGGCGCCGATCTGCTGCGCCCAGCGCTGGCTGTCCTCGTGGCCACTGACCTGCGGCGCGAACGCGGCGTCGTCGGTGGGCGCGGCCAGGTGCAGGTGCATTTCGCCCAGGCGCTGGCCGAACAATGCGGCGAACTCGGCCAGTTCGGTTTGCGCGTCGGCATGGCCCTGTTCGGTGCCCTGCTGCGCTTCCAGCTCGTCGCGGATGGCCCGCTCCAGGGTGTTCTGGGTCCAGGCCCAGGCGTCGCCCTGGTTGCTCAGATAGCCCTGGGCGATCATCAACAGGTGCGGTTGCGCCTGCTCGTCGACGCGGCTGACCCAGGCCAGCAACGGCGAGATGTTGGCGAAACCGGCTTGAGTCAGGTAGGCGCTCATTTCCAGTTCGGGGTGCACACCGCCATTGACCCGGCGGATCATCTTGAGCACCAAGTGCTCGCCGACCACCACAGAGCTGTTGGACTGCTCGGCGCTGAGGTAGCGCACCGAGGTGTCGTCCGCCAGCTCGAAGCCTTGCAGATGCTCGGTGCGGTGGAACTGCAACTCCCCCTGTTCCAAAGGCAGGCGCTTTTCGTCCTGGCAGGCGCGCAGCACCTGGCGAATGAACGGTTCGAGGACGAAGGCGTCGGTGATCAAGCCCACCTCATGGCTGCGGCGCACCCGTGAAAGGGCCAGTTGCTGGGGCAAGGCGGTGCTGATGTGCTCTTCGCGCAACAAACCAAAAGGTAGCTGGTAGCGGCTGGCGACACCATTGCTCAGCACTTCGATTTCGGTGAGCAATGCAGGATGCTCGTCGCTGCCGAAGCGCACGCCATAGCTGAGGCTGATGCTGTCGAGCGGGCCTTCCTTGCCGGCGAACCAGCGGCGTTTGGGCAGGTATTGCGGCAGGATGGTGCCTTCGAGCTCATCGCGGGCGGGGGGTTGCAGCAGCTCTTCGAGACGTCGACGTAATACCAAGGTAGTCAGCTCCGGTAGGGCCTCGGCCGGCTGCTGGTGCCAGCTGGGCATGCGCTCGTGGCTGGCCAGCTGGAACCAATAGAAGCCGTAGGGCGCGAGGGTAAGCAGGAATGGCAGTTGGCCGATGGGCGGGAACGCGCTGCCGCCGAGCATCTCGACCGGCACCTTGTCGGCGTACTGCGACAGGTCGAGTTCGGCAGCCTGGGCCGTGCGCGACACGTTGGCCACGCACAGGATGATTTCGTGGTTGCCGGCCTCGTCGGTGTACTCGCGCACATAGGCCAGGATGCGCCGGTTGCTCGGCGTCAAGGCTTTCAGGGTGCCGCGGCCGAAGGCTTTCTGCTGGTTGCGCACGGCGATCAGGCGGCGGTTCCAGTTGAGCAACGAGTGCGGGTCGTGGGCCTGGGCTTCGACATTGACCGTCTGGAACCCGTACAACGGGTCCATCACCGGCGGCAATACCAGGCGCTGCGGGTCGGCGCGCGAGAAGCCGCCGTTGCGGTCGGGCGACCACTGCATGGGCGTACGCACGCCGTCGCGGTCGCCCAGGTAGATGTTGTCGCCCATGCCCAGTTCGTCGCCGTAGTAGAGGGTCGGCGTGCCGGGCATGGACAGCAGCAGGCTGGTGAGCAGTTCGATACGCCGACGGTCGCGCTGCAACAGCGGCGCCAGACGGCGGCGGATGCCGAGGTTGATGCGCGCGCGGCGGTCTTCGGCATAGTGGTTCCAGAGGTAGTCGCGCTCGCGGTCGGTGACCATTTCCAGGGTCAGCTCATCGTGGTTGCGCAGGAAGATCGCCCATTGGCACTTGGCGGGGATCTCCGGGGTCTGGCGCAGGATGTCGGTGATCGGGAAGCGGTCTTCCATGGCCAGGGCCATGTACATGCGCGGCATCAACGGGAAGTGGAAGGCCATGTGGCCTTCGTCGCCCTCGCCTTCGCCGAAATAGGGCCGGGTGTCCTCGGGCCATTGGTTGGCCTCGGCCAGCAGCATGCGGTCCGGGTAGTGGGCGTCGATCTCGGCGCGGATGGCCTTGAGCACCGCGTGGGTCTCGGGCAGGTTCTCGTTGTTGGTGCCGTCGCGCTCGATCAGGTACGGGATGGCGTCCAGGCGCAGGCCGTCGACGCCCAGGTCGAGCCAGAAGCGCATGACCCCGAGCACCGCCTTCATCACCTGCGGATTGTCGAAGTTGAGGTCCGGCTGGTGCGAATAGAAGCGGTGCCAGAAGTACTGGCCGGCGACCGGGTCCCAGGTCCAGTTGGACTTTTCCGTGTCGAGGAAAATGATGCGCGTGCCGTCGTATTTCTGCTCGCTGTCGGACCACACGTAGAAATTGCGCGCCTTGCTGCCGGGTTTGGCGTGGCGCGCGCGCTGGAACCAGGGGTGCTGGTCAGAGGTGTGATTGATGACCAGCTCGGTGATGATGCGCAGGCCGCGCTTGTGCGCTTCGGCGATGAAACGCTTGGCGTCGGCCAGGGTACCGTAGTCGGGATGCACGGCTTTGTATTCGGCGATGTCGTAACCGTCGTCGCGCCGTGGCGAGGGGTAGAACGGCAGCAGCCAAAGGGTGTTGACTCCAAGGTCGGCGATGTAGTCGAGCTTGCCGATCAGCCCGGCGAAATCGCCGATACCGTCGCCGTTGGCGTCGAAGAATGATTTGACGTGGAGCTGGTAGATCACCGCGTCCTTGTACCACAGCGGATCGTCGATAAAGGCTGTCGGGCGCGAACGTTTGGCCATGTGCAACTCCTTTGAAGTCGGTGGTAAACCCATCGCCCCATCAGTCTCGCGCCTGCATGAGCCTAGCGCCTGTAGGAGCGGCTTAAGCCGCGATGGGCCGCAAGGCGGCCCCAAATAAACACCGTACACCTCCGATCCAGACGTACGGCCGACTACTTGCGCCTGTCGCGTGTGGACCTGTTCCCGCACATGCTGGGTCTGCGGCACAAAACGCCGGGGCGCAGCTCCACCGACAGGCCGCCTGCGGCAGTCCAGGTCATTCGCCGCGGCTGATCCGCCAGATACCAAAGGGTTGATAGTTCGGATCGATGCGCATCCACTGCGTCTTGCCATGCCAGGTCCAGCGGTGGCCGTTCATCAAGTCTTCACCCTGGGTATCGGCATGGTCTTCCAGCCCCAGCTCCCACAGCGGCAACTCGAAATGCGCCTCTTGCACGTTGTGCGGGTCGAGGCTGACGGCCACCAGGATGTAGTTGTCGCGTTCCGGCGTACGTTTGGCGAAGTACAGGATGTTGTCGTTCCAGCAGGTCAGCATCGTCACGCCCAGGTGGGTCTGCAACGCACGGTTCTGCCGGCGGATGCGGTTGAGTTGGGCGATCTCGGCGATGATGTTGCCGGGTGCGGTGAAATCGCGCGTGCGGATCTCGTACTTCTCCGAGTCCAGGTATTCCTCTTTGCCCGGCAGGGCCGCGGCTTCGCACAGCTCGAACCCCGAATACATGCCCCACAGGCCCGAGCCCATGGTCGCCAATGCGGCACGGATCAGGAAGCCTGCGCGGCCGCACTGTTGCAGGAAGAATGGGTTGATATCCGGCGTGTTGACGAAGAAGTTCGGCCGGTAGCAGTCGCGCCACGGCGCCTGGTTCAGCTGCTGGAAGTACTCGCTGAGCTCTTCCTTGGTATTACGCCAGGTGAAGTAGGTGTAGCTCTGCGCATAGCCGACCTTGCCCAGGCGCGCCATCATCGCCGGCTTGGTGAAGGCTTCTGCGAGGAACAGCACTTCGGGGTACTGGCTGCGCACGTTGGCGATCAGCCACTGCCAGAACGGCAGGGGTTTGGTGTGCGGGTTGTCGACGCGGAAGGTTTTTACGCCCTCCTCGACCCAGCCGATCACCACGTCGCGCAGGGCGATCCATAGGTCAGGCACGGCGTCGGCCGCGTAGAAGTCGACGTTGACGATGTCCTGGTATTTCTTCGGCGGGTTTTCGGCGTAACGGATGGTGCCGTCAGGGCGCCAGCTGAACCAGCCTGGATGCTCCTGCAGCCAGGGGTGGTCCTGCGAGCACTGGATGGCGAAGTCCAGGGCGATCTCCAGGCCGTGCTCGGCGGCGGCGGCGACCAGCTTGCGGAAGTCTTCGCGGCTGCCCAATTGCGGATGAATGGCGTCGTGTCCTCCGTCGGCGCTGCCGATGGCGTAGGGGCTGCCCACATCGTCCGGGCCGGCATCGAGCGAGTTGTTCGGGCCTTTGCGGTGCTGGCGGCCGATAGGGTGGATGGGCGGGAAGTACAGCACATCGAAGCCCATGTCACGGATCATCGGCAGACGCGAATGCACGTCGTTGAAGGTGCCGTGGCGCGCCGGGTCGTCGGTGATCGAACGGGGGAACAGCTCGTACCAGCTGGCGAACAGCGCCGCTTCGCGGTCGACGTCCAGCGGTAGTATGGGGCTTTGGGTCAGGTAGCTGCGGTGTTCGGCTTCGGTCATCAACAGGGAGGTTTGCGGCTCCAGCAGCGTCGCCACCTGTTCATGGGTAGACAAGCCTTCCAAGCGCTCGCGCACCTGGTGCAAGCGGCCTTGCAGCTCCGGCTGGCAACGGTCGGCGGCCTGGCCCAGCATCATCTGCCCTTCGCGCAGCTCGAGGCTCACATCGACGCCGGCCTGGTACTTCTTCTCCAGGTCGTAGCAGTAAGTCGCGAACGGATCGATCCAGGCTTCGATGCGGAACTGGTGCGGGCCAAGCGCCTCGGGGGTGAACTCGCCCTGCCAGAGGTCGTTGCCCATGTCGATCAGGCTGGTGCTGTGCCAGGCATCGGCTGCGGCGGCGCGCCAGTGCAGCACCACGGCCAGGCGGTCGTGGCCGTCGCTGTAGACCTTGGCACTGACCGCGACCGGCTGGCCGACCACGGCCTTGGCAGCGAAGGCGCCACCGTCCAGGGTCGGCTGGATGTCTTCGATCACGATGCGCGGCGCCATCAACGCCTGGGCCAGGCTGATCGCCTGCTGCGGGTGGTCATTGGCCATGGGCACGCTTTCATAAGGCTCGTTACGTGACATCTGAGCTTGCTCCCTGAGACTGAGGCGGTGAAGGTTCAGAGCCGCCGTAACGTGCCAGGGTTCAAAAACAATTGAGCCAAGCCGGCTTGGCAGCGGTCGGACTTAGGGCCAACAGCTCAACTTACGTTGCGAGGTGACACCATGCCCCTGCCCATGCCTGGAAAAACGCCCGACCCGAACATCGACGAGCCGGAATTGCCGACTCCGGTGCCCGAGCAGGAGCCCCACGACCCTGCCGAGGAGCAGGCGCCGGTAGGCGATCCGCCGGCGCAGGAGCCGCCCATCAAAGCGGGGCGCTGATGTTGCCGAGCACATCCACGCCCGAGGCGGATAGCGCGGCTCGCTCTCTCGGGCGGCCGCCGCTGTATTGGGTTATGGGGTCGGCGTTCTTACTTTGACAATGCAGTGCACCCTAAATGCGCGACCCAGATTCGAGGCATGATCTGGGCCGCTCAGACGGCCCTCACCGGTTCGCGACCCCTATTCATCAAGTACCTGATCGATCTGGATCACACCAAGCCCTCGACTCAAGCTCCTTCAGGCTGATCTCGCGCATCCTGAACTTCTGCACCTTGCCCGTCACCGTGGTGGGAAACTGCTCAACGAACCGGAAATGCCGCGGCACCTTGAAATGCGCGATGCGTGCCTTGCACCAGTCCCGCAGCGCATCGGCCTCCAGCGCCTGCCCTTGACGAAACCTCACCCAGGCCACCACCTGTTCGCCATAGCGCTCGCAGGGCACCCCGACCACCTGCGCCTCGGCGATCGCCGGGTGGGTATGGAGAAACTCCTCCAGCTCGCGCGGGTAGATGTTCTCGCCGCCGCGGATGATCATGTCCTTGCCGCGCCCGACGATACGCACGTAGCCCTCCTCGTCCATCACCGCCAGGTCGCCGCTGTGCATCCAGCCTTCGCCGTCGATGGCCTCGGCGGTGGCCTGGGGGTTGTCCCAATAGCCGAGCATCACGCTGTAGCCGCGGGTGCAGAGCTCGCCGATCTCGTTACGGGCCACCACTGCGCCGTGCGCGTCGACGAGTTGGGTTTCCAGGTGCGGCTGGGTGCGGCCCACGGTGGTGACGCGCCGTTCGAGCTCGTCGTCGGCACCGGTCTGCAGCGACACCGGGCTGGTCTCGGTCATGCCATAGGCGATCTGCACCTCGGCCATGTGCAACTGGTCGATGACCCGGCGCATCACCTCGATCGGGCAGGTGGCGCCGGCCATGATGCCGCTGCGCAGGGTCGACAGGTCGAGTTGCGCGCGTGCCGGGTGGTCGAGCAGCGCGATGAACATGGTGGGCACGCCATACAACACGCTGGCGCGCTCTTCGGCGACGCAGCGCAGGGTCAGTTCCGGGTCGAAGGCGTCGCTGGGGTAGATCAGGGTGCTGCCGTGGGTGATGCAGCCCAGGTTGCCCATGACCATGCCGAAGCAGTGGTACAGCGGCACCGGGAGCACCAGACGGTCGTGCTCGGTCAGGCCCAGGCTGTGGCCGACCATCAAGCCGTTGTTGAGGATGTTGCGGTGGCTCAATGTGGCGCCCTTGGGCGCGCCGGTGGTGCCGGAGGTGTACTGGATGTTCACCGGCTGGTCGCAGCGCAGCTTGGCCTGGCGGGCACAGTAGGCCGGCCACTGCACCTCCCCTGCCCGCCCGGCCAGGTCGGCCCAGGCGACGAAGCCCTGCGGTGGCTGCGCGGCCAGGCTGACGACACCGCGCAACGCCGGCAGCGTGTCGCTGCGCCAGTGGCCTGGTGCGTGGGTCGCCAGGCTCGGGATCAGCTCGATGAGCATGGCGTGGTAATCGGAGGTCTTGAACGCGTCGGCACAGACCAGCCAGCGGCAGCCCGACTGGCGCAGCACGTAGTCCAATTCGCTGACCCGATAGGCCGGGTTGATGGTCACCAGCACCGCGCCGACCTTGGCGCTGGCGATCTGCAGGATGCACCACTCGGCGCAGTTGGGCGCCCAGATGCCGATGCGCTCGCCGGTCTCGATGCCCAGCGCCATCAAGGCCCGCGCATGGGTGTCGACCGCCTCGGCCAATTGCCGCCAGCTGTAGCGCAAGCCTTGGTGGCGCACGACCAGCGCTTCGCGGTCGGCATGGCGGGTGGCGCAGGCATCGAACGCCTGGCCGAGGGTCTGGGTGAGCAGCGGTGGGTCCTGGCGGCCACGGCTGTAGCTGGGTTGAGTCATGGGCGTCCCTTCTTGTGATTGTTCTGGGTACGAACGAGCCGCACGTACTCTGGCCCAGGATTCCGTTTACGTAAAGGTGATCGGTGGATTGACAGTCTCGAGCGCCATGTTTACGTTAACGTAAAGGTGAAAGCCCAGACGTTCGAATTGCACTTGGCCGTGCTGGCCTGCGCTCGGCACGGCCAGCAAAGTCTTCGTGACTTGTGGCCAATGCAATCAAGACATTGGCCCGCAGGGCCCGGTCCTGCTGACTAGGCTGTCGAACATCACTGCCGATTTCCAAGAACAACAAGGTGCCGCCATGTACTACGCCTCCCTCAACTTCGCCTTGGGCGAAACCCTCGACATGCTGCGCGACCATGTGCGCGCCTTCGTCGCCGCCGAAATCGCCCCACGGGCTGCGCAGATCGACCAGGACAACCTCTTCCCCGCCGACCTGTGGCGCAAGTTCGGCGACATGGGCCTGTTGGGTGTGACCGTGTCGGAAGCATACGGCGGCGCCGGCCTGGGCTACCTGGCCCATGTGCTGGTGATGGAGGAGATCAGCCGCGGTTCGGCTTCGGTGGCGCTGTCGTACGGCGCGCACTCGAACCTGTGCGTGAACCAGATCAACCGCAACGGCAGCGAAGCGCAAAAGCGCCAGTACCTGCCCAAGCTGATCAGCGGCGAACACGTCGGGGCACTGGCCATGAGCGAGCCCAATGCCGGCTCCGACGTGGTGTCGATGAAGCTGCGCGCCGACAAGCGCGGCGACCGTTACGTGCTCAACGGCAGCAAGACCTGGATCACCAACGGCCCCGACGCCAACACCTACGTGATCTACGCCAAGACCGATCTGGAACGCGGCGCCCACGGCATCACCGCGTTCATCGTCGAGCGCGACTTCAAGGGGTTCAGCCGCAGCCAGAAGTTCGACAAGCTGGGCATGCGCGGCTCCAACACCTGCGAGCTGTTCTTCGACGACGTCGAGGTGCCGCAGGAAAACATTCTCGGCCAGCTCGACGGCGGCGTGCGCGTCCTGATGAGCGGGCTGGACTACGAGCGCGTGGTGCTGGCCGGCGGTCCTACCGGGATCATGCAAGCCTGCATGGACCTGGTGGTGCCCTACATCCACGACCGCAAGCAGTTCGGCCAGAGCATCGGCGAGTTCCAGCTGATCCAGGGCAAGGTCGCCGACCTCTACACCCAGCTCAACGCCAGCCGCGCCTACCTGTACGCCGTGGCGCAGGCCTGCGACCGCGGTGAGACCACGCGCAAGGATGCCGCCGGCGTGATCCTTTATACCGCCGAGCGCGCCACGCAGATGGCCCTGGAGGCGATCCAGATCCTTGGGGGCAACGGCTACATCAACGAATTTCCTGCCGGGCGTCTGCTGCGTGACGCCAAGCTGTACGAAATCGGCGCGGGCACCAGTGAGATCCGGCGCATGTTGATCGGCCGCGAGTTGTTCAACGAAACGCGGTGAGCGCTCGCTGTATCGCTCACTGCCCATAGGCTCGGGCAGCCGACTCTGGCTCGACCTGCACTGGCCGGCAATGCCGATTCGATGGCGACGTCGCCCCTCGGCATCGCCTCACCTTTTCAGCCGGCCATGCCGCAACGACTTGCCGCTCAACGAGGCTCACGATGATTCTCAAGACCCAGCTCAACGCCCATTCGCCCGAGTTCGCCCGCAACCGCCAGGCGATGCTGGCCCAGGTCGAAGCGCTGCACGCCCTGCTGGCCCAGGTCAGCCAGGGCGGCGGGGCCCAGGCCCAGGCCCGGCACACTGCGCGCGGCAAACTGCTGCCGCGCGAACGCATCGACCGCCTGCTCGACCCAGGCTCGCCCTTCCTCGAAATCGGCCAGTTGGCCGCCTACCAGGTGTATGACGAAGACGTGCCCGCCGCAGGCCTGGTGGCGGGCATCGGCCGGGTCGAAGGGGTCGAATGCGTGATCGTGGCCAACGACGCCACGGTCAAAGGAGGTTCCTACTATCCGCTGACGGTGAAAAAACACCTGCGCGCCCAGGCCATCGCCCTGGAAAATCGGCTGCCGTGCGTCTATCTCGTGGATTCGGGCGGCGCCAACCTGCCCCGCCAGGACGAAGTGTTCCCCGATCGCGAGCATTTCGGGCGGATCTTCTTCAATCAGGCCAACCTGAGCGCCCAGGGCATCCCGCAGATCGCCGTGGTGATGGGCTCGTGCACGGCAGGTGGCGCCTACGTGCCGGCCATGGCCGACGAAGCGATCATGGTGCGCCAGCAGGCGACCATCTTCCTCGCCGGCCCGCCCCTGGTGAAGGCCGCCACGGGCGAGGTGGTGAGCGCCGAAGACCTGGGCGGCGCCGACGTGCACTGCCGCACCAGCGGCGTGGCCGACCACTACGCCGAGAACGACGCGCATGCCCTGGCCTTGGCACGCCGCTGCGTGGCCAATCTGAACTGGCGCAAGCACGGCCAGGTGCAGTGCCAGCCAGTCAGCGCGCCGCTGTATGAGGCCGAGCAGCTGTACGGTGTGGTCCCGGCCGACGCCAAGCAGCCGTTCGACGTGCGCGAGGTGATCGCGCGCCTGGTGGACGGCTCGCGGTTCGACGAATTCAAGGCGCTGTTCGGCACCACGCTGGTGTGCGGCTTCGCCCACCTGCACGGCTATCCGGTGGCGATCCTGGCCAACAACGGCATCCTCTTCGCGGAGGCGGCGCAAAAGGGTGCGCACTTCATCGAACTGGCCTGCCAGCGCGGCATTCCCCTGCTCTTCTTGCAGAACATCACAGGCTTCATGGTCGGCAAGAAATACGAAGAAGGCGGCATCGCCAAGCACGGCGCCAAGCTGGTCACCGCAGTAGCCTGCGCGCAAGTGCCCAAATTCACCGTGATCATCGGCGGCAGCTTCGGCGCCGGCAACTATGGCATGTGCGGCCGCGCCTACGACCCGCGCTTTCTGTGGATGTGGCCCAACGCGCGAATCGGTGTGATGGGCGCCGAACAGGCGGCCGGGGTACTGGTGCAGGTCAAGCGCGAGCAGAGCCTGCGCAGCGGCGAGCCGTTCGACGCCGAGGCCGAAGCACGCCTGCGCCAGCCGATCCTCGACCAGTACGAGCGCCAGGGCCACCCCTACTATTCCAGCGCGCGCCTGTGGGACGACGGCGTCATCGACCCGGCACAGACCCGCGACGTCCTGGGCCTGGCCCTGAGCGCCGCCCTCAACGCGCCCATCGCGCCTAGCCGTTTCGGCATTTTCCGGATGTGACGCCATGAAGCCTTTCGACACCCTGGAAGTGATCCACGATCCTCGCGGGTTCGCCACCCTGTGGCTGGACCGTGCGGACAAGCACAATGCGTTCGACGCGCAGATGATCGACGAGTTGTCGAGTGCGCTCACCCAGCTGGGCGAGGACGCCAGCCTGCGCTTCGTGCTGCTGCGCGGGCGTGGGCGGCACTTCAGCGCCGGCGCCGACCTGCAGTGGATGCAGCGGGCGGCGCAACTGGACCTGGCGCAGAACCTGAGCGACGCCCAAGCCCTGGGCGAGCTGATGTACCGCCTGCACGCGCTGCCCATGCCGACCCTGGCCGTGGTGCAAGGCGCGGCGTTCGGCGGCGCGCTGGGCCTGATCGGTTGCTGCGACATGGCCATCGGTGCGGACGATGCGCAGTTGTGCCTGTCGGAGGTGCGCATCGGTCTGGCGCCGGCGGTGATCAGCCCATTCGTGGTCCAGGCCATCGGCGCCCGTGCCGCGCGGCGCTACGCTTTGACCGCGCAGCGTTTCAGCGGCGTGCAGGCGCAGCGGCTGGGCTTGCTGGCCGAGGTCTACCCAGCGGCAGAGCTCGATGCCCAGGTCGACACCTGGATCGAAACGCTGCTGCTCAACAGCCCCCAGGCGATGCGCGCCAGCAAGGCGCTGTTGCGCCAGGTCGACGGTAGCGTTCCCTCGAAGGCGCTGCGCGAGGCGTGCGAGCAGTGCATCGCGCAGATTCGTGTCAGCGCCGAAGGCCAGGAGGGTTTGCAGGCCTTCCTGCACAAGCGACCTCCTGCCTGGCAGGCCACCCCCCGCGAGCAGGAGCCGCGCCCATGACTTCATCCACCCTGAATACCTTGCTCATCGCCAACCGCGGCGAGATCGCCTGCCGCATTCTGCGCACCGCCAAGGCCATGGGCCTGACCACGGTGGCCGTGCACAGCGGCGTCGATCGCCAGGCACGGCACGTGCGCGAAGCCGACCTCAGCGTCGACCTGGGCGGGGCCAAGGCGGCCGACAGCTATCTGGACATCGACAAGCTGCTGGCTGCGGCGCGTGCCAGTGGCGCGCAGGCGGTGCATCCGGGCTACGGCTTTCTCTCCGAGAACGCGGCATTCGCCCAGGCCGTCGAAGACGCCGGGCTGATCTTTCTCGGCCCACCGGCACGCGCCATCGAAGCCATGGGCAGCAAATCGGCGGCCAAGGCCTTGATGGAACAGGCTGGGGTGCCGTTGGTGCCGGGTTACCACGGCCAGGCGCAGGACCCGGACACCTTCCGCGAGGCCGCCGCACGCATCGGCTACCCGGTGCTGCTCAAAGCCAGCGCCGGGGGTGGCGGCAAGGGCATGAAGGTGGTCGAGCAAGAAGCGCAATTGGCCGAAGCACTGGCTTCGGCACAGCGCGAAGCGCAGGCGTCGTTCGGCGACGCGCGCATGCTGGTGGAGAAATACGTGCTGCAACCGCGGCATGTGGAGATCCAGGTGTTCGCCGACCGTCACGGCCATTGTCTGTACCTCAACGAACGTGACTGTTCGATCCAGCGCCGCCACCAGAAGGTGGTCGAAGAAGCGCCGGCGCCCGGCCTCTCCCCGGACTTGCGTCAGGCCATGGGCGAGGCGGCGGTGCGCGCCGCGCAGGCCATCGGCTATGTGGGCGCCGGTACGGTGGAGTTTCTGCTGGATGCCCGTGGCGATTTCTTCTTCATGGAGATGAACACGCGCCTGCAAGTCGAGCATCCGGTCACCGAGGCCATCACCGGGCTGGACCTGGTGGCCTGGCAGATTCGTGTGGCGCGGGGCGAAGCGCTGCCCCTGACCCAGGCTGAGGTGCCATTGCGCGGGCATGCGATCGAAGTGCGTTTGTATGCCGAAGACCCGGCGCAGGAGTTCCTGCCGGCGACAGGCACTTTGGCGTTATACCGGGAGCCTACGCTGGGAGCCGGCCAGCGTATCGACAGCGGGGTGGGCGAAGGCGACACGGTCTCGCCCTACTACGACCCCATGCTGGGCAAGCTGATCGCCTGGGGCGAGGACCGCGAACAGGCGCGCCAACGCCTGCTGGAGCTGGTGACGGGCATGGCCATCGGCGGTGTGAAGACCAACCTGGCGTTCCTGCAGCGCATCCTCGCCCACCCCGCGTTCGCAGCGGCCGAGCTGGACACCGGCTTCATCGCCCGCCATCAGGCCGTGTTGCTGCCTCCTGCCGACGTCTTGCCCGACGCGTTCTGGCAGCGTGCGGCGCAGGTCTGGTTGCAGGAGATGGGCAGTCGCCGTCGCGACGACGATGCCCAGTCGCCCTGGTCGCGCACCGACGGTTTGCGCCTGGGGCTGGCAGCGCGGCGCGTGGTGGCCTTGCAGTGCGACGGCGTGGATCGCGTCGTGACGCTGGAGGGTACGGCCTGCTGGGAGACTCGGGCGGACTCGACAGCGCCGGCAGCGTCGCCCGCTACGCCGGCCATACGCCGTGGCGACACGCTGTATCTGCGCTGGCAGCAGCAATGGTACGGCCTGCGCGCTTACGATCCGGCCAGTGCCGCGCAAGGCAGTGCGGCACTGGCCGGCGGGCTCAGCGCGCCGATGAACGGCAGCATCGTAAGGGTCTTGGTCACACCCGGCCAGGCCGTGGAGGCAGGCGCTGCGCTGGTGATCCTGGAGGCGATGAAGATGGAGCACAGCATTCGCGCGCCCGAAGCGGGAGTGGTGAGCGCGCTGCTGTGCGCCGAAGGCGAGATGGTCAGCGAAGGTACGTTGTTGGTCGCTTTGTAGAAATGGGCGTCCGAGGCGCGAGCGGGCTTGCCTAGGCCGCTCGCCCTACCGCGCGTCGCGCACGCCATGACGGCTTTTCGTCGCCTCAATGCACCCCATGCGAGCGCACCACTACCCCGATCACCTCAAACCCCACACCGCACAACAGTTTCGGATACGTGGGGTTGAGCGGCTTGAGGAAACGCTGGCCGCCATCTTCCACCAACTGCCGGAACATGGCCGTGGTCCCCTGTTGGCGAGCGATCACCAACTTTCCGGGAGCGGCGGGCACACCAGGGTCGACCAGCACCAACATGTGCTCCGGCACGCTGGGACCGGTGGCCGAGCTCATCAGATCGCCCTCGACGCGCAGCCAGAACGCCTTGCCTTGGGCGCAGTAGTCGGTCTGCTCGGTGACGATGCTGGAGGTTGGCAGCGGACCGTCGAGTTCGGTCCACGCCAAGACCGGGTAGCGGAAACACAAGATGTATTGAGATATGTCTGTTTCGGCGTCCGTGTCGGAAGCGTCCTGCGCCCCGTAACGGCCAGCGCGTTCGGCGATGGCGTTCACCGGCGCGATGCTCAGGGATACGTGCAAATGCGGCATGCCCAAGGCCACCAGGACCTTGTTCATCATGTCGATTTTCGGTGTGCGCGTACCACGCAGCCAGTGGCCGACACCGCCTTGGGTGACGCCGACGCGCTCGGCCAGCTGCTCTTGGGAGAGGCCGAGCTCGCGCAGTTTTAGCTTTACCAATGCGATCCATTTATCCATCGCCCGCACGATACGTCCTGTCCCGTTGCGCTCAATACACAAATGGTATTATTTGTAACAGCCTGAGCTAATACTGCTTGTACTATAGTAGGGAAACATTCCCTCCCCGCTCATCACTATTTGGTAACAGGATGAAACCCACGACATATTCAGATAAAGAACTGGACAGCGAAGCCGCCCGCCGCGCGCTGGACTACTACCTCAATCCTACCGCAGCCAGCACCTCGGTCGACCGCACGCCCTGGACCGTCCGCGACGACGTCAGCCCCGACATGGTCGACGCCCACGTCATGAACCTGTTGCGCAGCGCTGCCGCCACCGCATGCGAAAGCGCCAGCCACCAACAGGGCAATGTGCGTGAAGTGATGTACGCCTTGATGCACATGATCAACATGGCCAGGTCGCTGCTGGAGCAGCGGCATTCGCAAGAAGGATGAGGGTATGAAAGGGCCGAAAGCCGAGGCCTGCTTGGAAACCGCGATCAGGAAGTGCTCAGGCTTTTTTCGCCACATCGCTAAAAATCATTTGACTGCCAAATGATAACGATTATTATTGCACTCAGCGGGTCGAGAGGCTCGCTGGATATTCTGAAAGCCCTTAGGTCGGGCGTTCAGTTTATCTCCTCATCAGGCTAATCACGGTTTTTGACCCAGCTTTTGCTGGGTCTTTTTTTTGGTGCTCTTCAGGCTAATGAAGAAGGGTTGCCGCTTGAGTGGCCGAATAATAGCAAAGCTGCGCATGGCGAGAACACAATCGCGCGAAGCTTTCACCAATCAGCACTTGAGAATCAATCTCGTTACCACTAAGCTCATGCAGCGTCACGGACGACGCCCCCTACTTTCCCGCCGCTACGCAAGGAGCTGTCCATGAGCCGTGTATCGCTGCCCCCGATGCAACCTGCGTGCGCCGTCGACAAGCCGCTGCGAAACGCTATGCCGCAACGCTTCGCACGCCTGCCGCGTCGCGCCCAGCAGGTGTTTCTGCTCAGCCGCTTGGACGGTCTCGACTTCGCCCAGATCGGGGAGCGCCTCGACCTGCGCATCGAATGCGTCGAGCGACTGATGGCGCAGGCGTTGCATGCGACCCTGCCGCCGCCAAACGCTATCGCCGCTCAGGCCTGTCATTGGTACGTCAGGCTGCAAAACCCGGCCACCACCGCCTGCGAACGCATCGACTTTCGTCGCTGGCTCGACGCCTCGCCTGCGCACCTGCACGCGTTCCACGCCACCGAGCTGCATTGGCGCAGCCTATTGGCTCCCGCCCAGGCGCTGGGCGAGCGCAGCAGCTACCGCCAGGGGCGCGCCGCGCTGTCGCTGGGCGGCTGCGCCCTGGCGGTGGGTCTGGGCGTGGCGGCGGTCCTGGCTTTCGGCCTGGGAGCCTGAGGGGTAAAGTGACGGCACAATAACGCCAGAGGAGCTTGGCAATGGCCGTGACGCTATCCCCGCTGCACATCGACTGCGACTTCGATTCGGGCAACATCGAGGTCGTGGATGCCTCCCAGCCTCGACACGTACGCTTGGCCCTGCGGCCCGACAGCCATAGCGGCCACTTCCAGTGGTTCCACTTCCGTGCCCAAGGCCTGACCCCAGGCCAGCGCCATCGCTTCAGCCTGGAAAACGCCAGCCGATCCTCCTACCCCAACGCCTGGACGGGCTACCATGCGGTCGCCTCCTACGACCAGCAGACTTGGTTCCGCGTGCCCAGCCAGTTCGACGGCACCGCCCTGCACATCGACCTCGATGCCGAGCAGGCGCACGTGTGGCTGGCCTATTTCGAGCCCTACCCGCGCGCAAGGCACAACCAACTGATCGAACGCGCGCAAGGCATCGCCGGTGTGGCGCTGCTGGCCAGCGGGCGCAGTGTGCAGGGCCGCGACATTCCCTTGTTGCGCGCCGGCGACGGCGCCCCCGGCAAACGCAAGTTGTGGCTGATCGCCCAGCAGCACCCCGGCGAGCACATGGCCGAATGGTTCATGGAAGGCGTCATCGACCGCCTCGAGCAGAACGATGCCAAGGTCCAGGCGTTGCTGGCCGCGGCCGACCTCTACCTGATCTGCAACATGAACCCCGACGGCGCCTACCACGGCCACCTGCGCACCAACTTCAAGGGCCAGGACCTCAACCGCGCCTGGCAGAGCGCCAGCCTCGAGCTCAGCCCCGAGGTGTTCTTCGCCCAGACGCAGATGCAGCGCCATGGCGTGGACGCGTTCATCGATGTGCACGGCGACGAAGAGATCCCTCACGTGTTCACCGCCGCCTGCGAGGGCAATCCCAACTACGGCCCACGCCTGGCCGATTTGGAACAGCGCTTTCGCGATACGCTGTGCGGGCTCACCGAGGACTTCCAACAGGTGTACGGCTACACCCGCGACGCGCCCGGCCAGGCCAACATGGCCTTGGCGTGCAACGCCGTCGGCCAGACCTACGATTGCCTGTCGCTGACCTTGGAGATGCCGTTCAAGGACCACGACGACGCGCCCAATCCGCGCACCGGTTGGTCGGGCGCGCGCTCCAAGGCGCTGGCGGGCGCCGTGCTGGACACCTTGCTCGAACTGACCGCCGAGCTGCGCTGAGTCTCACGGGTATCTGCCCTGGGCAGTCCAGGGTAGCTACCCGTGCAGGATACTGTTTGCGGTCGATTGCGCAGCCACTCACGTGCGCTTCAGAACTGTACGTCCAGCACCACGCTGTCGCGGTAGCGCCCCTCCGGCGGCGTGGCCTGGTCGGTGTAGACCTTGGCGTTGTAATTGAACACCTGACTGCCTATCCCGGTACCCACCCCACCGTTGACCTCGGCCTCACCGCTCGCACGCCGCGCCGCGCCCTGGTTGCCCCAGCGTAACGTGCTGGCACCCTTGTACAGGTCATAGGCGATGAAGCCGCCAGCGCCATTGGCCATGCGCCGCCGCCCCCCGGCCGCGGCCAGCCCGTCGTCCAGCCCGACGCTGTAGTTGCTGCCCTTGGTGCAGGCCACACCGATGCTCTGGCGAACCGTGGCGAATTCGCCGACCACCGGGGCGCTGCCGAAGCTCACTGCGGGCGCGACGATCTGGCAGTCGTTGGTCACCCGCAGGCTGACCGTCAATTGCTGGCTACGCGCGCCGGTGTCGCGACCGGTGCATAGATTGCCAATGCCGATAGCCGAGCAGTAGTTCCAGTTCCAGGCCAGGGTCAGGGTTTCCTGGTACAGGCCGGCGGCCACGTTGCTGCCGACCACAGTACGCAGGTACAACGGCACCGATTTGGGCGTACTGCCGTTGAGCAGGCCCAGGGCTTCGAGCAGGCCGGTACGCGCGTACTCGAAGGTGACGCCGCGGGTAATCGGAAAACTGCGCGCGCTGTCGGCGAACAGGGTGTAGCCGATGACATCGCCGCTCGGCCCTACCAAGCCACCGCTGCTGGGGGTGACGGTGAGCTGGAAGCGGTCGGTGCTGGCCAGCACCGAAAGTACGGCGCCCGTACAGCGCAGGCCGGCATTGAGGGTCGAAGCGCTCTGCGCCGTGCTGCGTACCCCGGTCGACGGCACATCGCCAAAGTTCGCCGGGGCGGTGGCGATGGACTCGCACGCGGCCCAGGCGCTCGTCAACGGCAAGCAGCCGCTGAGCAGCAGCCAGGCGAGCCGTCTCACCGGCACACCAGAGGGCCGAGCTGGGCGATTTCGCCAGTGGCTGCCGGTAGCTCGAAGACCACCTCGCACGCTGCGCCGTCGGCAGACTCGACCTGCAGGCGATTGCGTGCGGCCAGTTGCTCCAGATAGACCAGACCGTCCCAACCCACCACCGCCTGCGCGCCGCTCTCCCGGTGCACGACGCGGCTGCCCAACGCCAGGGGCCGCCGCTGCGCATCGACCAGAACGATGTTGGCCGCGCGGACCTGCTGCAATTCGAACTCCAGCAGATAGCCGTTGCCGCGACGTACGGCCACGCGTTGCTCGACCTGCGACACCTGCACGTCGGCCGGCAGTTCCAGCGGGTCGATCTCGTATTTACCGCGGTAGTACCCGCTGCTATAGGGCACCAGCAGATGGCCGTCGTCATCGGTACGGCCGATCAACTGGTTTTCGTAGCGTACCGGTACATCGGCATGCCCCTGGGTGCTGACCAGCACGAAGGCGTCGTCGATGCGGTTGGCGGCGAACGCACCGGCATCCATCAGCACCAGCGAGCCGCTGGCATCGGCCCAGCGCGTGGTCTGCTCGGCGGTGCCGTACAGGCCCGCCTGCAGCTGCACCGATTGCAGACGCCAGGTGGCGTCGGCCTGGCGATAGTCGGCGCGATCCTCGCCGCGGGCATAGCCCAGGTTGTAGCCAATGCCCGTACCGGGCGGCACGGCGCGGCTGTAGTTGACGCGTTGCAAGCTCTGCCCGGCCTGGTTGCGCTCCAGACTGGTGGCCAGCGTTCCGCTGGCGCCGAACGGGACGACCCATTGCGCTTGGGCCGCCCAGCGCTGCGTACCCACCTCGCGGTTGGCCGACAGGTACAGGCTGCTGCTGCCCCACAGCGGTTTGCTCCAGCTGAGGTTGAGCAGGCGGGTACGACTGCGGTCGGCGGCCAGGATGTCGAAATAGCCCGCGCCAAGACTGCCGTAGCGGTCCAGGTTGAGGCTCAGGGTGAGCTGTTCGCTGCGTCGGCTCAGGCGTGCCAGTGGGCTGTCCAGGCGCGACAGGTCGGCGTACTCGCCACTGCGCTGCACATGCTGGTAATTGAAGCCAAGGCGCCGGCTGTTGTACTGGTAGCCGAACGCCACCTGCTGACCGCGCTCGCCGTCGAGGCGGCTCTGCGCCACTGCGGCGTTGAGCACCCCGAAGGTGGCTACGCGCAGGTTGCCGCCCAGCCCGCCCAACTGCAGCGATTCGCCGCTCTCGACATGGCCCTCCAGGGTCAGGCTGTCGCTCAGGCCGTGGCGCAGGCTGGCCGTGGCGCCGCTTGCGCCGTAGGCGAAGTCGCGCAGCCCGTAGTCGCGGCGCAAGCGCCCGGCCGCCAGGGAGAAGTCGCTCAGGCCCTTGGCCAACAAGCTGCTGGTGACATAGAACGGCAAGGTGGTAGACACCTGCCGACCCAGGGCGTCGGTGGTCACCACCACCGCTTCGCCGGCACCGTTGATGAACGGCACGTTGGTCAGGGTGTAAGGCCCCGGTTGCAATTGGCTGGCGCTGGCTTTGTAGCCGTCGATGAAGACCTCAAGTGAGGTCGGCACCGCCGCCTCTCCGGAAAACGCCGGCAGCGGATAGGTGACGATGTCCGGCCGCACCGCGAAATCCCGGCTCACCTGCACGCCGCCCATGCGCACCGAACGGCTCCAGGGCAAGGCGCCGCTAAGCACATCGCCCGCTTCGAAGGTCAGCAGGCGCTGCTCGTCGGTGTAGCGCCAGGTGGTGTCGTAGCGCAGGTAGCCGTCGCGTCGCAGCGCCTCTGGCGTGTCGCCGAAGGCCTGGCGCCACTGTCCTGTGCTGGACAAGGTGCCCCATGTGTCGAACACGCGCAGCTCGTTCCACACGGCCAGGTGGGTGCCGCCGTCGTCGGTGTCGTTGAGGTAGGCGTCGTAGTTGAGCAAGCTGCCGAAACTGCTGCGCGCCTCGCTGGCCGGATACAGTGCCGGCCCGCCGATACGCTGCTCGGGTAGCCAGGCGGCGGGCACTTGCAGGTTCAGGCGCTGGCCGGCACTGTCGTAGTCGGCATGCAGGCCGGCAATGCCGTCGAGCGCCAGCTCGCCCTGCGGCTGGCCCGGCACCTGGACACCGGCAGCCTGCAACACGCCGCTGTCCAGATACAGGCGCCCGGCGCGCTGCTGGACGGCGACCAGTTCGGCCTTAGGCACCTGGTTCACCGACAGGTCCAGGTACAGCAGCGCATCGCTTTCCAGTAGCGCCTCGCCCGGTGGCGGCGGCAAGCCCTCGCCCCAACTGCTCGCCGCTGCCAGACACAAGCCCAGGCCGCCATGGCGCATGGCCGTCGTCAGCCACTTCACGCACCTCTTCCCACCATGTTCGGGCCCTCCTTGGCCCCTGCCCTACGCTTGGCTGCCTCTCACCGACCACGCTCGATCACCTGCGCTGCCGCATCGCCGTTGACCCGCGCCTTGACCGTGCCGCCCACAGGCACCGTGGCTGGCGCAGGCCAGCGCATGCGCGCGCCTGGCAGCACATAGCCCAGCAACCCTTGCGCCAAGGGTCGCTCGCGGCCGTCGACTTGCAGGCTGACGTCCGTGAGCCGCGCGTGCACCGGGCCGTTGTTGTGCAGTTCCAGATAAGGCTTGCCCCCTACCGTCACCGCCTGCCAGGCCAACTGGGGCCGGCCGACACCGTCGGCGCTGCGCCGGCCCTGCGGATCGGGTTTGCCCCACAGGCCCTCGCCGTATACGAACAACGGCACCGAGTAGCGCATCTGCAAGCGGATCGCCGCCTGCGCACCCTGACCGCGCGCTTCGTTGGGCAGCGGCGAAGGGATCTCGTCGATGATGATACGATAGGCCTGCTCCTGGCCGGCGGGCGAAGTGCCGCTGCGGGTCAGGCGGATCAGCTGTTTCTGACCCGGCGCGATGTTGGCCACCGGCGGGCTGCCGATGATCTGGCGCTGCGCCTGGAACTGCTCCTGAAAGCCGTCCTGACGCCAGGCGAAAACCCGCACTTGCAGGCTGGCCGGTTCGTCGCCACGGTTCTCCAGCCACAACGCTCCGGCTTTCTGCTCGGCCTCGATGACCGGATCGACCGGCCAGATCAGCACCGAGGTCGCGGCCTGGGCCGCCATGCCCGGCAGCCCCAGAAGCACCCCGGCCGCCCCGGCTCGCAGTGTGTTCAACGCCCATCCCATCTCGCTCTCCTTAGCCTGGATCGTTCTTTTTGCGCCTACCAGGTCAGCGTGACCTGCACGGCGTCGCTGTACTGACCCGCAGGCAGGTCGCCTGGCAATTGCAGACGCCCATACAGCGGCAACGCGATGGCGTTCGGGTCGCTGTAGATGAGGCTCAATGCCTGGCCGATACCCACTACCTGGCTCAGCCCGGCATCGCGGTACAGTTGGTAGGCCAGTCGTTGACCGGCGCCGACACGCTGCAGATGACGCACGCCTGCGACCGCATGCTGGCCGGCATCCAGGCTCATGCTCAGCAACACCCCAGGCGTGCAGCGCAGACGCACGCCGGTACCGCCCAGGCTGGCGCTGACGGCGCCCCTGGCCAGCGCCGAGTGCGTACCGAAATCGAGCACGCCGAACACCTGGGTACCGCTTTGCACCAGGCAACCCGGCACGATCGAAGCGCTGACCTCGAAACTGCTGCTGGTAGCCGCCTCGGTCGTGCCGCTCACGGCAATGCCCAGTAACGCCAGGATCCATCGTCGCGCCCGCATGCGCCGGCTCAGAAGCTCAGCTCGACCGCCACGGTGTCGCTGTATACCCCAGCCGGCAGGCCAGGCTTGCCCAAGGCTCGGCCATACAGCTCGACCGTTTGCGCAACGCCCGTGCTGGTCGCCAGGGTGATCGGGTCGCCGATGCCCAGTAACTGGGTACGGCCGGTGTCGGTATAGAAGTCGTAGGGCACGAAGTTGCCACTGCCGTCGGCCAGTGCGCGCGTGCCGCCTTCCGACGCACCGTCGTTGCTGCCGGCCAGCACGCGTACTTCGGGAATGGTCCCGGCCGAGCACAGTACGCTCAACGCCCCGCCGCCAGTGCCCAGCACCTGGCCGTCGGCGCTGGCGAACAGCGCGTCTTGGGTGCCGAAGTCCAAGGTGCCGAAATCCAGGCCCGAGGTGCCGGTGCCCCCGTTGACCTGGCAGGCCGCAGTGAGCGTGAGGGTCGAGTTCAAGGTGCCAGTCGAGGTGGCAGCGTGGCTATTGGCTGCCAGTGCCAGGCCAAGGCCGGCGAGCAGGCAGCGGGTGGTCGTCGCGTACATTGCAATCTCCTTGCGTTTACCAGTCCAGGGTGACTCTCAGGGTGTCGCGGTAGATTCCGGCGGGCAGCGCGCGCGGCTGCGCGACCACCACGCCATAGATCGGGATCGGCATCTGCCGGCTGCTGGTAATGGTGAAGGTCTGCGCCTGGCCGGCCGTGTAACGCTCGGCGCCTAGCGGGTCCACCGCCAATTGGTAGACGATGGTCTGCCGACCGTTGCTCAGGCGACGCACACCGTCGCCACCGTTCTGGCCTTCGTCGATGTGCACGCTGAAGGCCCGTACCGACGGGGTGCAACTGATCTGCAAGGCAGAACCGGCAGCGTGGTCCACTTGGGTGCGCAAGGCATCGTTCCAGCGCGGCCCCTGGGCACCGAAATCCAGACGCCCGGGATTGCCCAGCACGGCGGGCGGTTGCCCGGCACTGTCGATCTGGCAGGCGGCGTTGATGCGCAGCTGGGCCTGGATGAAGCCAGTGACGCTGCCATGCGCAGGCAGCATGGGCCACAGCAGCGGGCCAAAGGTCAGTAACAGTAAGGGGGAGCGGTTCATGGCCGCAGCTCCGTGTGCATGGTTGGCATCCTTACCAGGTCAGCGTGACGTTCAGCAGGTCGGCGTACAGACCCGCGCGCGGCACCTCGGCCACAGGGTCGAGACGGGCGTAGAGCGGGAGCTCGACCGTGCCGCTGTCCGGTGTGCGCCCGTCCAGCGGCACGTCGACCGCCAAGGGTTGGCGCCAGGCCGCATCGCGGTAGAGTCGATACGCGATGGGTTTGGCTCGAGGGTCGCCACTGGCCAGGAAACGCACTTCACCCACGCCGCCATGGCGCCCACCGTCGACGCGCATTTGGAAAGGTGTGTCGGGATTGCACTCCAGTCGCGGTGGCCGCTGGCTGAACAAGGTACCGGTGAGCGGCGCCATCGCGCCGTCCAGACGCGCTGCGCGCCCTAGATCGATGCGCCCCAGCGCCTGCGCACCGGCCTCACGGGCACGGTGGACCAGCAGGCAGCCACGCTCGACCTGTACCTGCACTTCGACTAGAAAGTCGGCGGCCCAGACGCCGCCACTGGCCAGCCAGGTCGATAGCATCCATAGGCTATAGGTGTTCACGGTACGTCCCTGCTCCGCTCATCTCCTGATGTTTTTGGAGCGTAGCAGTACCCTGCGATCCCACAACACGAGTCGTGCCGCCTCGCACCTGTCCGCCAACGCTAGGGTCGTTTTGGCGATGAACGGTAGCGCCGACAAAAAAACTTGTACAAAACCTCCGCCGACGTAGAACCTAGTGCCCAGTCTGGCCTCAAATGGCCACTTTCCGACGATCAATTCGTACTTTTCTGATAACGTGGGCGCACGAATTTCCCTTTCTTTTTCACCTGCTTGCGGCCTCGCCCCGTGGCCATAAACGGAGAGTGTTTCTTGACAACCGCCCAGAACGCTTTTGACGAAGCGGTCGAACGCTGCGCCCAGGAGCCTATCCAGGTTCCGGGCAGCATCCAGCCCCAAGGCTTCATGCTGGTCCTCGACGAACGCGACCTGCGCATCGTCCAGGCCAGCGAGAACGTGCGCCAGTGGCTGGGCATCAGTGCGCAGGACGTGCTCGATCGCCCCTTCGCGGCGTTGTTCGACGGCTTCGACCTGCATGCGCACCTGCATCAAGTGCCGGAAGACGACGTGTTCCCCTTCCACTTGGCCGACGTTCGCCTGAGTGCCGACGCCATCTGGCAAGAACCCCTGCGCCTGCTGGTACACCGCCACGACCAAGTGCTGATCGCCGAATTCGAACCCTGCGGCAGCACCCCGCGCGCCGACTACCACCCACTGGTGCGCGGCTTCGTCGGCAGCCTCAACCAGGCGATCGACCTCGAAGCGCTGCTCGACCAGTCGGTGCAACAGATCAAGCGCCTGACCGGTTTCGGACGGGTCAAAGCCTATCGCTTCGATGCCGAGGGCAACGGCCTGGTCATCGCCGAAGCCGTGGACCCTGGCTATCCGCATTACCTGGGCTTGTGCTTTCCAGGTTCGGACATTCCGCGCCAGGCCCGCGAGCTGTACCGGATCAACCGCATCCGCCTGATCCAGGACGCCACCTACCAGCCCTCCGCGCTGCTGCCCACGCTCAACCCCTTGACCGGCAAGCCGCTGGACATGAGCTTCGCGTCCTTGCGCAGCGTGTCGCCGGTGCACCTGCAATACATGCGCAACATGGGCACGCTGGCGTCGATGTCGCTGTCGATCGTGGTCGACGGCCAATTGTGGGGGTTGATCTCCTGTCACCACGCCGAACCCCGCGCCGTCGATTTCCAGACCCGCACCGCCTGCGAGCTGCTGGCCAGCGTGCTGTCGTTGCAGATCGAAGCGCGCGAGTCGCACACCAACACCCGCCAGTTGCTCGACCTGCGCCGCCACATCGTGCGCATGCTCTCGTCCATGGCCGACCGCGACAGCGTCAGCGAGGGCCTACTGGCCCTGCCTGACGTTATGCTGGATTTCGCCTCTGCCAAGGGCGTGGCCATCATCAGCGCCGAGCGTTGCGACCTGATCGGCGACACCCCGCCCGAGGCGCAGTTGCTGGCGCTGGTGCACTGGCTGGGGCAACGCGACGAAGAAGGCGTGTTCCACACCGACAACATCCGCCGCGACATTCCGCTGCTGCCCGAGCTTGCCGACCATGCCGGCGGCGTGCTGGCGGTGGCGATCTCGCAGATCCACTCGCACTACCTGCTGTGGTTCCGTCCCGAGCAGGTGCGCACCGTGCACTGGGCCGGGCGCCCGGACAAGCACATCGACGACGCCACCGGCCGCCTCAGCCCGCGGCACAGCTTCGAGCGCTGGCACGAAGAGATTCGCGGTTTCTCGCAACCCTGGGACCCGCTGATCGTCGAAGGCGTGCTGGAGCTGCGCATTGCCGTACTCGGTATCGTGCTGCGCAAAGCCGAGGAAATGGCGCAACTGGCCGGTGAACTCAAGCGTTCCAACAAGGAACTCGAAGCGTTTTCCTACAGCGTGTCCCACGACCTGCGCGCGCCGCTGCGGCACATCGCCGGTTATAGCGAGCTGCTCAGCGAATTCGAAGGCCAAGGGCTGTCCGAGCGCGGCAAGCGCTTCCTGCAGCACATCGAGGAAGCGGCGCAGTTCGCCGGCACCCTGGTGGACAACCTGCTCAACTTCTCGCAGATGGGCCGCTCGGCGCTGCGCATGTCGGACGTCAACCTCAATGCGTTGATCGACACCATCCGCACCGAGTCGGCACCCGACTATGCCGGGCGGGAAATCGTCTGGGACGTCGCCCGCCTGCCCAAGGTGATCGCCGACCCTGCGTTCATCAACCTAGTCCTGCAGAACCTGATCTCCAACGCCATCAAGTACACGCGCGAGCGCAACCCGGCACGTATCGAAATCGGCTCGCATGAGAACGATGAGGAAGTCGAGATCTACGTACGCGACAATGGCGTCGGTTTCGACATGGCCTACGCTAACAAACTGTTTGGGGTGTTCCAGCGTTTGCACCGCATGGAAGACTTCGAAGGCACCGGCATCGGCCTGGCCAGTGTGCGCCGCATCATCGAGCGCCACGACGGGCGTGTCTGGGCCGAAGGCGCGATCGACCAGGGCGCCTCGTTCCACTTCGCCCTTCCCCTCCACCCCCAGCACGCTTGAGGGACCGTACCGAACATGCTCAAACCCATCCTGTTGGTCGAAGACAACCCCAGAGACCTGGAGTTGACCCTCGTGGCGCTGGAACGCAGCCAGCTGGCCAATGAAGTCATCGTCATGCGCGATGGCGCCGATGCTCTGGATTACCTGATGCGTCGCAATGCCTATAGCGACCGCGACGACGGCAACCCCGCCGTGCTGTTGCTGGACTTGAAACTGCCCAAGGTCGATGGTCTGGAAGTGCTCAAGGAAGTGCGCTCCACCCCCGAACTGCGCAGCATCCCCACGGTGATGCTGACCTCCTCGCGCGAAGAGCCGGACTTGCTGCGCGCCTACGAGCTGGGCGTCAACGCCTACGTGGTCAAGCCTGTGGAGTTCAAGGAATTCGTCACAGCCATCTCTGACCTGGGGGTGTTCTGGGCCGTGCTCAACGAGCCGCCACCCGGCTCGCTGCGTCTGCCTCGCCGCGGCATTACCTGAGGCGTACCGGATGCAGCAGATGTCGCTGAAATTGCTGATGGTCGAAGACAGCTCGATGGACGCCGAACTGACCCTGCTACGCCTGGAGCGTAACGGCCTGCACATGCAGGCCAAGGTGGTGTTCGACCATGTCGGCGTCGAGAACGCCCTGCTCGAAGAAGATTTCGACCTGATCCTGTGCGACTGCGTATTGCCCAGTTCGTCGGGCACCCAGGTGCTGGCCATCGCCCAGCAGCTGGCCCCGGCCACACCCTTCATCTTCCTCTCCGGCATTTACGGCGAAGAACATGCGGTGGAGATGATCCGCCTGGGTGCCACCGATTACGTCTTGAAGAAAAACCTGTCGCTGTTGCCCAAGGCCGTGCGCCGAGCGCTGACCGAAGTCCAGGAGCGCCAGCGGCGGCGCACGGCCGAGGAAGCGCTGGCCGACGTCGAAGCGCGCGCGCGCATCGCCATCGACGCCGCCGGCATGGGCACCTGGGACTTGCGCCCGCTCGAAGGCGTCCTGCGTTGGGACGAGCGGGCCAAGGCGCTGTTCGGCCTCGCGCCGGACACCGAGCTGTCCTTGCAAGTGTTCTACGACGGCATCTACCCCGAAGACCTGGAACAGGTCCGCGCCGCCGTGGACCTGGCCATGCAGCCTGGCAACGACGGCCAGTACCGCGCCGAATTCCGCATCGAACGGCCCTACCACGACGAGCCGCACTGGCTGCTCAGCAGCGGCCAAGCGCGCTTCGTCGATGGCCAATGCGTGCGCTTTTCCGGGGTGATACAGGACATTCACCAGCAACGCCAGGCGACCCAGGGCCTCAAGCAGATCAACGAGATGCTCGGCGAGCGCGTCGAGCGGCGTACCCGCGAGCGCGATCGGGCTTGGGAACTGTCCCAGGATCTGCTGGCCGTGCTCAGCAACGACCTCACACCCGTGGCGCTCAACCCTGCGTGGGAGGCGACCTTGGGCATCAGTCGCGAACGCCTTAGCCAGACTTCGCTGCTCGACATCATTCCCTATCCGGAACAACAGGCTTTCGTCGATGCGCTGGCCGCACTGGACCAGGGCAGCACCAGCGCCCGCTTCGTCGGGCGGGTGCAGCATGTCAGCGGCGATCAGCGCTGGCTGTCGTGGGTGGTGGTGCGCGAAGACAACATGCTCTATGTCGTGGCCCGCGACATCACCGGCGAGCGCGAGTCGGCCCTGGGCCTGGTCGAGGCCAACAGCCGCCTGCGCGAACAGATCGCCGAGCGCGAACGCATCGAGGCGGCCTTGCAGCAGATGCAGCGCCTGGAGGCGGTCGGCCAGCTCACCGCAGGCGTGGCCCACGACTTCAACAACCTGCTGACGGTGATCATCACCGGCTCCAGTTTCCTCGAGCGCGACCTCAACCGTGAAGACCTGTCCAAGGCCCGCTCGCGTCTGCAGCACATCCGCGAAGCCGGCGAGCGCGGGGCCAAGCTCACGGCCCAGTTGCTGGCCTTCTCCCGACGCCAGCGCCTGGACCCGGTCGCGCTGAACCTCAACCGCACGCTGGACGGCGTCGAAGAGCTGCTGCAACGCTCGCTGGGCGGCAACATTTCCGTGCGTCTGGACCTGGACCCGGCGCTGTGGCAGGCGATGACCGACCCGACCCAGACCGAGATGATCATTCTCAACCTGGCGATCAATGCCCGCGACGCCATGCCGGCTGGTGGCCAGCTGGTGCTGATGACGCGCAACACTACGGTGCACGAGCCGGCGCGCCGACCCGAAGACCCGGAGCCGGGCGAGTACGTGATGCTGGCGATCCGCGACACGGGGTTTGGCATGAGCGAAGAGGTGGTGGCCAAGGTCTTCGAACCCTTCTTCACCACCAAGGACATCGGCAAGGGTTCGGGCTTGGGTCTGGCCCAGGTGTTCGGCTTCGCCAAGCAATCCGGCGGCGGCGTGCGCATCGATACCGCACCGGGCAAGGGCACCCAGGTCAGCGTCTACCTGCCCGCCGTGCGCGAGCTGCCGGTGGTCGAGCCGACGTTGAACACACCGCTGTCGACCGACCTGGAAGACAGCGGCCTGGACCGTACCGTGCTGTTGGTGGACGACGACCACCTGGTGCGCGATCTGCTCGGCGACGTGTTGCGCCAATATGGCTACCGCGTGCGTCAGGCGCACAGCGGCGAGCAGGCACTGGCGCTGCTGGATGACCAGATCGACGTGCTGCTGACCGACTTCGCCATGCCGGAATTCAACGGCGGACAACTGGCCAGTGCCGTGCGCGAGCGTTTCCCGTCGTTGCCGGTGGTGTTCCTGACCGGTTACCCGGAGTTGGAGGGGCTGGACCTGCCTACCAGCCTGGTGATGCAGAAACCGGTGCAGCCGCAGGTGCTGGCCCAGGCCCTCAAGGATCTACTGGCTGTGCCGGTGTTGTGAGCGCCGGCGGCGTTGGCGCCTTGAAGGTTCACCTGTAGGCAGACGCTTGGCCTGCCATAGTCGGCCATGGCATGCGGGTGGCTAGGATGCTGCCCGCATGGCACCGTACCCTGGCGGATGCGGTCTAGCAGCCAAGTCAGTACCTTACTGCGCGCCCAGCCCCACCTTGAGCAAAGCCCCATCCTTGGCGTCGGTCAGTACGTACAGGTAGCCGTCCGGCCCCACCCGCACGTCGCGAATACGCGCCTTCAGCTCACCGAGCATGCGCTCTTCGTGCACCACCTTGTCGCCCTCGAGTTGCAAGCGGATGAGCTCCTCGGTGGCCAGTGCTCCGATGAACAGGTTGTGGTCCCAGGCTTTCTTGAAGGTCGGGCTGTCATAGAACGCCATCCCGCTGATGCCAGGCGACTTCTCCCAGACATGGTGCGGGTCTTCCATGCCGTCGACGTGTTTGCCTTTGGCTTCCGGGATGGGCGTCATCGAATAGTTGATGCCATGGGTCGCGATCGGCCAACCGTAGTTCTTGCCTGCTTCGGGTATGTTGATTTCGTCGCCTCCACGCGGACCATGCTCATTGATCCAGACCTGGTCGGTCCAGGGGTTGAGTGCCGCGCCCTGAGGGTTGCGGTGGCCGAAGGACCATATCTGGGGTTTGACGTTTTTCTGCCCTACGAACGGATTGTCCTTGGGCACCTCGCCATCGGGCAGGACACGCACCACCTTGCCCTGCAGTTTGTCCAGGTCCTGAGCCGTGGGCCGCTGATTGTTCTCGCCCAAGGCGATGAACAGGTAACCCTCGCGGTCGAACACCAAGCGCGAGCCAAAGTGGTTGCCTTCGGACAGCTTTGGCGTCTGGCGGAAGATCACGTTGAAATTCTCCAGGCGAGCGCGGTCTTGCGACAACTGGCCGCGCCCCACGGCGGTACCGGCCTTGCCGTCTTCACCGACCTCGGCGAACGACAGGTAGACCGTGCGGTCCTTGGGGAAACTCGGCGACAGCACCACATCCAGCAACCCGCCCTGCCCCTCGTACCAGACTTTGGGTACGCCGGAAATGGCGGGGCCGACGTGGCCATCGGCACTGACGAGCCGCAGGTTGCCGGGGCGTTCGGTGACCAACATGTCCTTGCCTCCGGGCAGGAAGGCCAGCGCCCAAGGTTGGCGCAGGCCTTCGGCGACGGTGTCGATGGTCAGCTCGCCTTCTTCGCTGGGCAGGCGCTGCTGGTCGGCCGCGTGCGCCAGCAAGGGAAACAGGGCGGCGGCAGTCAAGGTGAGCAGAAAGCGTGGGGGCATGTTCGATTCCTTCCAATAGTCGAAACGGGCAGTGGTCAATCAGGCGAAAGCCGAAGCGGCCGGCCGTCGAAGCGCGCGAGTGGTCGATCAGGGGGTGCGCTGGGCATCACGTGGCGGGCGCGAGGGTTCGAGAGTGGGTGTCCGCTGCTGGCGACGCAGGTTGTCGCCGCTGCCGACACCGCGGTTTTCCAGCGTGGGCGGCACGAGGCGGGGCATGGTGGATGGCCCCCGCACTGGCGGTGTGGCGGGCACACTGCCCTGATGGCTGTTGGGGTTGGCGCGTTGGATTGGGCTGTTGTACGGATTGGCGGTCGGCGCCTGGGTGCGCGGGACAGTCACCGTAGCGGCGTGCACCAAGGCCGGGGCGCTCAGCAGCAGACTGAGTAGTAAGGCTGAAAGTGCTGTAGGACGCATACTCCACCTCGTGTACGAAGATTCGTGCTCAAGGCTTGGAGGGCTGGAATGGCGTCAGGTTCGTTACAAAGGACTCGGCGTGCTGAGGACGATGATTCGCGATGTTTCCAAGAGCGCTATACGCGCCCTTGCCGCCTTGTCGAAGCGTTGGCAGCAAGGGCTACAGGCATCGTCTAATGCTGTTCGGCACCCTCGAACCAAGCCAGTTTCTCACGAAGCTTGACCACCTCGCCGACGATCACCAGGGTCGGCGCGTGCACCTCATGGCGCGCGACCAACGCCGGCAAATCCGCCAGGGTGCCGGTGAACACCCGCTGGTTGCGCGTGGTGCCCTGCTGTACCAGCGCTGCTGGGGTGTCGGCCGCGCGGCCGTGGGCGATCAGCTCGGCGCATATGGCCGGTAGCCCCACCAGGCCCATGTAGAACACCAGGGTCTGGTTGGGCGCGACCAGGTCACGCCATGGCAAGTTGCTGCTGCCGTCTTTCAGGTGGCCGGTGACGAAACGTACCGACTGGGCATGGTCACGGTGGGTCAGCGGAATGCCGGCATAGCTCGAACAGCCGCTGGCGGCGGTAATGCCCGGCACCACCTGGAAAGGAATGCCATGCTCGGCCAGTTCTTCGATCTCTTCGCCACCCCGGCCGAAGATGAACGGGTCGCCACCCTTCAAGCGCAATACTCGCTTGCCCTGGCTGGCGAGCTCGACCAACAGACGGTTGATCTGGTCCTGCGGCACGGCATGCTCGGCGCGGCGTTTGCCGACATAGATGCGCTCGGCGTCGCGCCGGCACATGTCGATGATCGCCGGCGCTACTAGGCGGTCGTACAACACCACGTCGGCCTGCTGCATCAGGCGCAAGGCACGGAAGGTCAGCAGGTCGGGATCGCCAGGGCCGGCACCGACCAGATACACCTCGCCACCCTGCTGGGCCGGCGCGCCTTCGACCTTGTCGCGCAGCATGCGCTCGGCTTCGGCGCCCCGCCCGGCCAGTTGCCGCTCGGCGATTGGGCCTTGGAAGACCTCTTCCCAGAATCCACGGCGCTGGTTGACGTCTGGATACAGCGCCTTGACGCGATGGCGGAAGCGCGCCGCGAGCCCGGCCAATTCGCCGTAGGCCGCTGGAATCCAGGTTTCCAGCTTGGCCCGGATCAGGCGAGCCAGTACCGGCGCATCGCCGCCACTGGACACGGCGACCACCAAGGGCGAGCGGTCGACGATGGCAGGAAAGATCACGGTGCACAGGGCCGGCGCGTCCACCACATTGACCGGCAGGCTGAGGGCCTGGGCGTCGTGGGACACCTGCGCGTTGAGCTGGGTATCGTCGGTGGCGGCGATCACCAACCGGCAACCGTGCAGGTCGTCGGCCGCATAGCCGCGCAAGCGGATTTCGCCGCCGCCGGCATCGACCATCTCGCGCAACTGCGCATCGACCACAGGCGCGACTACGCGCAGCTCGGCACCGGCGTCGGCCAGCAGGCGCGCCTTGCGCAAGGCGATCTCGCCACCGCCGACGACCAATACACGTCCGCCTTGCAACTTGTGGAACAGCGGCAGGTAATCCATTTAGCGGATAACCTCGACACCTGCCATGTACGGCTTGAGCACCTCAGGTACGCGGATCGAGCCATCGGCCTGCTGGTAGTTTTCCAGGACCGCAACCAGGGTACGGCCTACGGCCAGGCCCGAACCATTGAGGGTGTGCACCAGCTCCGGCTTGCCGGTTTCCGGATTGCGCCAGCGCGCGCCCATGCGCCGGGCCTGGAAGTCGCCGCAATTGGAGCAGGAGCTGATCTCGCGGTACTTGCCTTGGCTCGGCACCCACACTTCCAGGTCGTAGGTCTTCACGGCGCTGAAGCCCATATCGCCCGTGCACAGGGCCAGCACCCGGTACGGCAATTCCAGGGCCTGCAACACGCGCTCGGCGTTGGCGGTCAAGCCCTCCAGCGCTTCCATGGACGTGGCGGGTGCCACCACTTGGACCATTTCGACTTTGTCGAACTGGTGCTGACGGATCATGCCGCGTGTATCGCGACCCGAAGCGCCGGCCTCGCTGCGAAAGCACGGGGTGTGCGCGACGAGCTTGAGCGGCAGTTGCTTGGCATCGAGGATTTCGCCAGCGACCAGGTTGGTCAACGACACTTCGGCAGTGGGAATCAGGTAGAAGTCGGCCTCGCCTTCACGGCTGATCTTGAACAGGTCTTCTTCGAACTTGGGCAACTGGCCGGTGCCTTGCAAAGCCGGGGCCTGCACCAAGTACGGCGTGTAGGCCTCTTCGTAGCCGTGCTCGCTGGTGTGCAGGTTGACCATGAACTGCGCCAGGGCACGGTGCAGGCGGGCGATCGGCCCGCGCAACACGGCGAAGCGGGCGCCGGACAGCTTGGCGGCGGCTTCGAAATCCAGACCGCCGCTGACTTCGCCTAGGGCGACGTGGTCCTTGACATCGAAGTCGAATTGCACCGGAGTGCCCCAGCGGCGCACTTCGACGTTACCGTCTTCGTCGGCGCCGACCGGCACGCTGGCGTCGGGCAGGTTGGGCAGGGTGAGCAGCAGGCTGTCGAGCTCGGCCTGGATGCTGTCCAGCTCGGCCTTGCCTTCGGCCAGTTCCGCGGCCATGCGCTCGACGTCGGCCATCAGCGGCGCGATGTCTTCGCCCTTGGCCTTGGCGTGGCCGATGGACTTGGAACGCGCGTTGCGCTCGGCCTGCAGGTGTTCGGTGCGGGTCTGCACCGACCTGCGGCGTTCTTCCAGCGATTCGATGCGCGCGATATCCAGGCTGAAGCCACGGGTGGACAGGCGGTCCGCCACGTCCTGGAGTTGGCCGCGTAACAGTTTGGCATCGAGCATAGCGTTCTCTCGTTATGTAATAGGTTGGTTCAGATTCGGGTCAGGGCCAGGCCCGCCCAGGTGGCGAGCAATCCACCCAGCACGCTGAGCCCGGCGTAGCCCAACGCTATGGGGACTTGCCCGCTTTCGAGCAGACGTACGGTGTCCAGCGAAAAAGACGAAAAGGTCGTCAGACCACCGAGGAAGCCGACGATCAGTCCGGCGCGCAATTCTACCGGCACCGACGGCTTGAGCAGAAACGAGCCGTACAGCAGGCCGATCAGCAGGCAACCCACCAGGTTGACCGCCAACGTACCGAGGTAGAAGTGGCGTGGCCAATTGGCCAGCACCCATTGACTGGTCGCGAAGCGCAACAGTGTACCGGCGACACCGCCGGCGGCAACGGCTGCGATGAGGGTAATCATGGTTTTCTCCGTTGGCGAGGGCTGGTGCGGTCGAGATCTGCAAGGTGACGCAGCTTCTCGCCGATCTTCAATTCCAGGCCTCGCGGCACCGGCTGGTAATAGGGGCGCGGCGGCAATTGCTCGGGGAAGTAGTCTTCACCGGCGGCATAGGCGTCAGGCTCGTCGTGGGCATAACGGTATTCGTCGCCGTAGCCGAGCTGCTTCATCAACTTGGTCGGCGCGTTGCGCAGATGCAGCGGCACCTCCAGCGAGCCGTGTTCGGCAGCCTCGCGCAGGGCACTCTTGAAGCCGCTGTACACCGCGTTGCTCTTGGGCGCGCAGGCCAGATAGGTGATGGCCTGAGCCACCGCCAACTCGCCCTCGGGGCTGCCCAGACGCTCCTGTACGTCCCAGGCGGCCAGGCACAGGCTCAACGCTCGTGGATCGGCGTTGCCGATGTCTTCGCTGGCCATGCGCACCACACGCCGGGCGATGTAGAGCGGGTCGCAGCCACCGTCGAGCATGCGCGCATACCAATACAGCGAAGCATCGGGATTGGAGCCGCGCACCGACTTGTGCAGTGCGGAAATCTGGTCGTAGAACGCCTCGCCGCCTTTGTCGAAGCGGCGACGGCTGTCGCCCAGCAGGCTTTGCAGCATTTCGGTGTCGATGCTTTCGCCGTCTTCGGCGAGGTCTGCGGCGTTCTCGAGGAAATTGAGCATGCGCCGGCCATCGCCGTCGGCGGCGGCCAAGAGCATCTGAAACGCCTCGTCGCTGACGCTGAGGCGACGCTTGCCCAAGCCGCGCTCCTCGTTCAGAGCGCGGTCGACCAATTGGCGCAGGGCGGTTTCGTCGAGGCTCTTGAGCACATAGACCCGTGCCCGTGACAGCAGCGCGTTGTTCAACTCGAACGATGGGTTTTCGGTCGTGGCGCCGATGAAGATCAGCGTGCCGTCTTCGACGAAGGGCAGAAAGGCGTCTTGCTGGGACTTGTTGAAACGGTGCACTTCATCGACGAATAAAATGGTGCGCCGGCCATATTGAGCCGCCTGCTGGCGAGCCACTTCAACGGCCTGGCGAATCTCCTTGACCCCGGCCAGTACCGCGGAAACCGTTTCGAAGTGCGCATCGCAAAACTGCGCCAGCAGCCGCGCCAAGGTGGTTTTGCCCACTCCGGGCGGCCCCCAGAAGATCATCGAATGCAGGGCGCCCTGCTCCAGGGCTTCGCGCAGCGGCTTGCCACGCGCCAGCAGGTGCGCTTGACCAACGTACTCGTCCAGGTTGGTCGCACGCATGCGTGCGGCCAGAGGCTGGGCGACAGGTTCGCTTCGAAACAGGTCCATGGTGTGTCAGGTCACTCCTGGATGATGTCCGCACCTTTCGGGACATCGAAACGGAAGCGGCTATCGGGCACCGGCTGGTTGACCTTGACGCCATTGAACAGAATGTTGGTGCGCTGGCCGACGCTATCGATCAGTTGCATGTCGTTGATCAGCCCCTTGCGGAACGACACACGCAGAGAATCGAACAAGGTGTCCTTGGTCTTGGGCTTGAGGGTGAAGTCCATCACTTCGCCCTGCTCCTTCGACGTAATGTCGAAGCTCTGGCTGATCTTGGAGACGTCACCGGACAGCAGCAGCGCCGGCGTCTGGTTCAGACGCACATCGAGCTTCTTGATCGTTGCCTGCTCCAGGTCCGGGTCCCACAGGGTGACCTTCTGGCCGTCGGAAACCACCACCTGCTCCTGCGGCGCATCGGTGTGCCAGTAGAACAGGCCAGGACGTTTGACCGTCATCTTGCCCGTGGTCTCCTGCAAGCTGGTGCCGCTGGCGTCGAGGGTCAGCTGGGAGAACGTGGCGTCGATGGTCTGCGACTTCTCCAGCAACTGGGTCAGGCGGGCGACGTCCTGCTCAGCGGCCAGGGCAGGCAGAGCGGCGGCGGTCAGGGCAGAAACCAACAGCATGCGAATCGCGCGCATGGAAATCCTCGTCAAACAGTGAATGGGCCCGGCACCCATCGGAAGTGCCAGGCGGGTTGATCATCAATCGCGCGGGCCGCCTGGCGCAATCACTTCCCGCGAACCGTTGCTGTTCATGGGCGTGACCACACCGGCCATTTCCATGGATTCGATCATGCGCGCGGCGCGGTTGTAACCGATCTTGAGCTTGCGCTGCACGGCGGAGATCGAAGCGCGGCGGCTTTCCAGCACGAACTGTACGGCTTCGTCGTAGAGCGCGTCGGTTTCGGCATCGTCGTCGCTGCCGCCGCCACCGCCGTCGAAGCCGCTGCCGGCTTCTTCGACGCCATTGAGGATGTCGTCGTTGTAGTCCGGCGCGCCGCGCAGTTTCCAGGCCTCCACCACACGGTGCACTTCATCGTCGGAGACGAAGGCACCGTGCACGCGGATCGGCAGGCTGGTGCCTGGCGGCATGTAGAGCATGTCGCCGTGGCCGAGCAGTTGCTCGGCGCCACCCTGGTCGATGATGGTGCGCGAGTCGATCTTGCTGGAAACCTGGAAGGCCATGCGTGTGGGAATGTTGGCCTTGATCAGGCCGGTGATCACGTCCACCGATGGCCGCTGGGTAGCGAGAATCAGGTGGATACCGGCCGCACGCGCCTTTTGTGCGATACGGGCGATCAGCTCTTCGACCTTCTTGCCGACGATCATCATCATGTCGGCGAATTCGTCGACCACCACCACGATGGTCGGCAGCGTGTTCAGGCTCGGCGGCTCGTCGTCCATGCTCTCGCGGCGGTACAACGGGTCATGGATGACCTCGCCGGCGGCCTCGGCATCCTTGATCTTGCGGTTGAAGCCGGCCAGGTTGCGCACGCCCATGGCCGCCATCAGCTTGTAGCGCCGTTCCATTTCGGCGACGCTCCAGCGCAGGGCGTTGGCGGCGTCCTTCATATCGGTGACCACCGGGCACAGCAGGTGCGGGATGCCTTCGTAGATCGATAGTTCGAGCATCTTCGGGTCGATCATGATCAGACGCGCATCTTCCGGCCCGGACTTGAACAGGATCGACAGGATCATGGCGTTCACGCCCACCGACTTACCGGAGCCGGTGGTACCGGCGACCAGCAGGTGCGGCATCTTGGCCAGGTCGGTGATGACCGGCTTGCCGCCGATGTCATGGCCGAGCGCCAGAGCGACCGGGGAACTGGACTCGTTGAACTGGGCCGCCGACAACACTTCGGAGAAGCGCACCATCTGCCGGTTGTCGTTGGGAATCTCGATGCCGACGGTGGTCTTGCCGGGAATGACTTCGACCACACGTACGCTGGTCACCGCCAACGAGCGCGCCAGGTCTTTGGCCAGGTTGGCGATGCGGCTGACCTTCACGCCGGCCGCAGGCTGGATCTCGTAACGGGTGATGACAGGGCCTGGGTGGATGGAGTCGACGGTGACCTCCACGCCGAACTCCTTGAGCTTGACCTCCAGCAGGTTGCCGACGCCGGCCAGGGATTCGGGCGAGTATTCGATTTTCTTCTCTTCGGCCGGATCGAGAATCGAGATCGGCGGCAGTGTGCCTTGGACGGCGCTGTCGACGAACTGTTGGGCAGGTTTCTCCGGCACAGGCCGCTTGACCGGCTCGGGCGCCCTGGCCGGTTCCTTGGCGGCCGGCGGCATGATGACCGGCGCTGGCCGGGTTTCGCGCGGTGCGACAGGTTCGGGCAAGACAACGGGCCTGGCGGGCGCGGCAAGCGGCGCGGGTGCGGCAACTGGCGCAGGCGCGGCGGCGGATGCTACGGCAGGCGCTGGCGCAGCAGGCGGCGAAGCCAGTGCCGGCTCGCGCTCGACCACGCGCTCGCGGGCCTTCACCGGCTCGCGTTTTACCGGCGCGGTGGTCAAAACGGGCTCGTCGACTTCGCGCAACTGCGCGACCAGGCGTTTGCGCTCGTTGCGCGCTGCCCACCAGCTGGTGGCGGCACCTTGCACCAGTTCGAAGAGGTCGAGGGTGAGCTTGCCGGTCATGTCCATCACCTTGAACCACGACAGGTCGGTGAACACGGTCAGGCCGAACAGGAACAGGGCGATGAACACCAACGTGCTGCCTTGCACGTTGAGCAGGCTTCGCGCCAGTTCCCCCAACCCCTCGCCCAGTGCGCCCCCGGCTGCGAACGGCAGGTTGGCCGAAGGATGGAAGTGGATGTGCGCAAGCGCTGCGCCCGACAACACGAGAAACACCAGACCGATCAGACGCCAGGACACCAGCCAGCCGCTCCACTGCCAGGGCTGGTGCCGCTCGCGGAAGATCTGCCAGGTCTTGATCGCCAGCAGCAAAGGGAAGATGTAGGCGAAGTACCCCAAAACCATGAACATGACGTCGGCCAGGTACGCTCCGGCTCGGCCGGCGGCGTTCTGCACCTGATCGACGGTACTGGTATGGGTGAAGCCTGGATCGGCCGCATCGAAGGTCAGCAATGCCATCCACAGGTAGAGGCACAGCGCGCCGACGGCGATCAGCGCACCTTCCTTGAGCCGGTAATGCATTTGCTGGCGCCACTCGGGCACGGGCAAGGGGGTCGGGGTTGCGGTGGTCTTTTTCAAAACGCCTGTATCCTGCGCGTACTGCGCGTCCGATAGTGTTCAGCCGGACACTGGCCAAGGGTCACTACGTTTAACGTTCAACATTACCGCTCCGCAGCTGCCCATAGCGGGTGCCTCGGGAGCAGGCACGTGGGAACGGTTTCCAATGCGCCAATTTGAGCACGCATTGTCTTGCGTGACAAAGGCTTATGCTGTGTTTTTGCACAGGTGTGACAGCAAATGTGCCCAATGGTGCCAGTTGCTCCCCTTGTGTAGGAAAAAACCGCGTCGCAGAGCCTTGCGCGCAACCGTTGACCGCTTCGTCCGACCTCGCCATGCTGGGCCTTCCTCCCCTCCCCTGCCGTTGCGACCACCATGCTCACTTGGCTCAACCGCGACACCCTGACCTTTCCAGCGCTGTCCAAGGCGCTGCGCGAACCCAATGGTTTGTTGGCCGCTGGCGGCGATCTCAGCCCCGAACGCCTGGTCGCAGCCTATCGCCACGGCTGCTTCCCCTGGTACCAGGACGGCCAACCGATCCTGTGGTGGTCGCCGGACCCGCGCACTGTGCTGCTGCCCGATGAACTACGGGTTTCGCGCTCGCTGGCCAAGCTGATGCGCCAGGGCCGTTACCGGGTCTCGTTCGACAGCGACTTCGCCGCCGTCATAAGCGCGTGCGCGGCGCCCCGCACCTATGCCGACGGCACCTGGATCACCGAACCGATGCAAGCCGCCTATCGCGAACTGCACGCGCGTGGCATCGCCCATTCGGTGGAAGTGCGTGCCGAAGGCGAACTGGTGGGCGGGCTTTATGGTCTGGCGATCGGCAAGCTGTTTTTTGGCGAGTCGATGTTCAGCCGCGCCGACAATGCCTCCAAGGTAGGCTTCGCCACTTTGGTGCAGCATTTGCGCGCAGCAGGTTTCGTGCTGATCGATTGCCAAATGCCGTCGCAACACCTGCACAGCTTTGGCGCCCGCGCCATCACTCGGCACCAATTCGCCGAATACCTCGACCAATACCTCGACCAGCCCAACGGAATGCGCTGGCTTGACGCTGCGCAGGCTTGACGGCTGGCGTACACTTACAGGCAATACGCCATAACCGGAAGGGGTTGATCATGACCGAGCTGGCACGCCTGAGGTTCTATGCCACTCAGCCGCACGCCTGCAGCTACCTGCCGGACGAACAGGCCACGACGCTGTTTCTCGATCCCAGCCAGCCGATGGACCTGGACGTCTACGCCGACCTGTCCGAGATGGGCTTCAGGCGCAGCGGCGACCATCTCTACCGGCCCCACTGCCAGCAGTGCAGCGCTTGCGTGCCAGCGCGCATTCCGGCGGCACGTTTCATTCCCAACCGGCAACAGCGGCGCATCCTGACGCGCAATCAGGACCTGCGCGTCACCGCCGTGCGGCCTACCTTCAGCGAAGAATATTTCGATCTGTACCGGCGCTACATCGAACAGCGCCATGCCGATGGCGACATGTTCCCCCCAAGCCGCGAGCAGTTTTCCACTTTCCTGGTACGCGACTTGCCGTTTTGCTGCTTTTACGAGTTCCGCCTCGACGAGCGCTTGCTGGCCATCGCCGTCTGCGACCTGCTGCCCAATGGCCTGTCGGCCGTCTACACCTTCTACGAGCCGAGCGAAGAACGGCGCAGCCTGGGTCGCTACGCCATTCTTTGGCAAATCGGCGAAACGCTACGCCGGGGCCTGGAAGCGGTGTACCTGGGCTACTGGATCAAGAACTGCAAGAAAATGAACTACAAGACGCAGTATCGGCCCATTGAACTGTTGATCAACCAACGCTGGGTCACGCTGAATTGAAAGCAGTGGCTGCACTCACACTTTTCCGGCATAATCCACGCCACTTTTTTGCCCGCCGCATGTATGCGTCGAGCGTTTCACTGAATACCGAGGGCTTTACTGCATGTCGAAAGAAGACAGCTTCGAAATGGAAGGTACTGTCGTCGACACCCTGCCCAACACCATGTTCCGCGTGGAGTTGGAAAACGGGCACGTCGTGACCGCGCACATCTCCGGAAAGATGCGCAAAAACTACATCCGCATCCTGACGGGTGACAAAGTACGGGTCGAACTGACCCCGTACGACCTGAGCAAAGGCCGCATCACCTACCGCGCCCGCTAAGCTCCAGATACGAAAAAGCCCGGCCATTGTGCCGGGCTTTTTTGTACGTAAGCATCCGGGATCGAGCCTCCGACCCCAGATGACGACCTTACGCGACTTCCGCCGTGGTCTCGAAATCGAAGACCAACTCGCCATCGCGCAGCTCGACATGCACCACGCCCCCGTGCTCGGACAGCTCGCCGAACAGGATCTCTTCGGCCAACGGCCGCTTGATCTTGTCCTGGATGAGACGGGCCATGGGGCGTGCGCCCATCTGCACGTCGTACCCGGAGCTGGCCAGCCAGCCGCGCGCCTCGTCGCTGACTTCCAGCAACACGCGCTTGTCTTCCAATTGCGCCTGAAGCTCGATGAGGAACTTGTCGACGATGCTCTTGATCGTCTCGTGGGAGAGACGACCGAACTGGATGATGGTGTCCAAACGGTTACGGAACTCGGGCGTGAAGCTCTTGCGGATCACCTCCATAGCGTCCGAAGCGTGGTCCTGATGGGTGAAACCGATAGAGGCACGCGCTGCCGTTTCGGCGCCAGCGTTGGTGGTCATGATCAGGATCACGTTGCGGAAATCCGCCTTGCGCCCGTTGTTGTCGGTCAAGGTGCCATGGTCCATGACCTGCAACAGCAGATTGAAGACTTCCGGGTGTGCCTTTTCGATTTCATCGAGGAGCAATACGCAGTGCGGCTGCTTGGTGATGGCCTCGGTCAACAGGCCGCCCTGATCGAACCCGACGTACCCTGGAGGGGCCCCGATCAAGCGCGAAACGGTATGCCGCTCCATGTATTCGGACATGTCGAAGCGCACCAGGTCGACACCGAGCGCCTTGGACAGCTGGCGCGCTGCTTCGGTCTTGCCGACACCGGTAGGACCGGCGAACAGGAAGGAGCCGACCGGCTTGTCGGGCGCCTTGAGCCCCGCGCGGGACAACTTGATCGCCGTAGCCAAGGCATCGATGGCAGCATCCTGGCCGAACACGGTGAGCTTGAGGTCGCGCTCCAGATTACGCAGCAGCTCCTTGTCGGAACTGGTGACGTGTTTTGGCGGAATCCGCGCGATCTTGGCCACGATGTCTTCGACCTGCGGCACATCGATACGCTTGACGCGATTGCTCTCGGGCTGCAGGCGCTGATAGGCACCCGCCTCGTCGATCACATCGATGGCTTTGTCCGGCATGTGCCGATCGTTGATGTAACGAGCGGCCAGCTCGGCGGCGGCACGCAATGCCTCGTCGCTGTATTCGATGTTGTGATGGCTTTCGAAACGCCCTTTCAAGCCGCGCAGGATGCCAACCGTGTCCTCGACCGAGGGCTCGGAGACATCGACCTTCTGGAAGCGTCGCGCCAAGGCACGGTCTTTCTCGAAGATGCCGCGAAACTCCTGAAACGTCGTCGAGCCGATGCAGCGGATGTCGCCCGAAGACAACAGCGGCTTGAGCAGGTTGGACGCGTCCATGACGCCGCCGGACGCCGCACCGGCACCGATGATGGTGTGGATTTCGTCGATGAACAGGATCGCCTGCGGACGCTTTTTCAGCTCGCCAAGAAGCGCCTTGAAGCGCTTCTCGAAGTCGCCGCGATACTTGGTACCGGCCAGCAGCGCGCCCAGGTCGAGCGAATACACCACGCTTTGCGCCAACAGATCAGGCACCTGGCCGTCGACGATGCGCTTGGCCAGGCCTTCGGCGATGGCGGTCTTGCCGACACCCGCCTCACCCACCAGCAACGGGTTGTTCTTGCGTCTGCGCGCCAGGATCTGCGCTACGCGCTCGACTTCGGACTCGCGCCCGACCAGAGGGTCGATACGGCCCTGACGGGCTTGCTCGTTCAAATTGCTGGCATAGGCGTCGAGCGGATTGCTCGAGCCACCGGTTTCGCCGCCCTCTTCGTCCGACATGTCTTGCTCGCCCTCGGTGCTCGGGCCATGGCCCGGTACTTTGGAAATGCCATGGGCGATGAAGTTGACGACATCGATGCGCGCCACGCTCTGCTGCTTGAGCAGGAACACGGCTTGGCTTTCCTGCTCGCTGAAGATCGCGACCAGCACGTTGGCGCCGGTCACTTCACGCTTGCCGGAGCTCTGCACATGGAACACCGCGCGTTGCAGCACGCGCTGGAAGCCCAGCGTCGGTTGCGTTTCGCGATCCTCGTCGTGCACGGGAATCAGGGGAGTGGTGGAGTCGATGAACTCTTGCAGGTCGTGCTTGAGTTTGTCGAGATTGGCGCCGCAGGCGCGCAGAACGGTTGCAGCGGCTTCATTGTCAAGCAACGCCAACAACAGGTGCTCGACGGTCATGAACTCATGACGCTTCGAACGAGCCTCCTTGAAGGCGAGGTTGAGGGTGACTTCGAGCTCGCGGTTTAACATAGCTTCACCTCATACCCAAGTGGTCGGCGATTAACCGTCCTTCTCGATTTCACAGAGTAGCGGATGCTGGCTTTCCCGAGCGTACTGGTTGACCTGCGTGGCCTTGGTTTCGGCAATGTCGCGGGTAAACAGGCCGCAGACTGCCCGCCCTTCGGTATGGACGGTCAGCATGATCTTGGTCGCCAACTCTCGGTTCAGATTGAAAAACGTCTCGAGCACCTCGACGACGAAATCCATGGGCGTGTAGTCATCGTTGAATAAAACCACCTTGTACATCGGTGGTGCCTGCAGGGCGGGCTTGGCTTCCTCGACGGCGACACCGGAAGCGTGGTCCTCCTGCTCGTGTGGGGGATCCTGATTGAATGTTAGACGAATCTGACTGTGTGCATGCATGGAAAGAAATTCATCACATCTGCAGGTTTAAATGGAGGGTCGACCGCCCAAACAGCCCGCTTACGCGCCGCTGAAGCGTCCTTGACTAACGGCTAAACGGTGTTACAACCAATAGAGACCACCGTGTTCGATAAAGCTCCGCGCAGTCAACCAGATTTTTTTCGCAAGATTTGGTTGCGGATACCAGGAATGATACTCCAGTGATGGGGTCTTTGCAGAGGGACGTAGGGATGGCGAGCGGGAAAGTCAAGTGGTTCAACAACGTAAAGGGCTTCGGCTTCATCAATGAAGACGGGCGTGCCGAAGACCTGTTCGTTCACTATTCGAAAATTCAGATGGACGGTTTCAAGACCTTGCGGGCCGGCCAGCACGTGATATTCGACATCATCCAAGGCCCCAAGGGTCTACACGCCGAAAATATTCGGCCGAGCGTCAGTGACGCTGCCGAACGATCTAACGCATCCGTTCGGTTGCATTTCCTCGAGGTGTAATGCTCTTTCGCCCTGCCTGATGGCAGGGCAGCCTCCGGCGCTACGCTCGTGTCGCCCTCTCCCCGAGCCCTTTGCCCCATGCGGCAATCAACCACATTGCTCCTACGTCTTTGGTCTTATATGCGGGCTGATAGCGCTTGGCCTTGCTGATTAGGCCGAAGGGTTTGGTATACTCCGGCGCTGACCGTAGGGTCACCGGGGCGAACCCTAGGAATATGCGGCTCGCTCCACCTCCAGGATCGGCCTGCAACGGCCGCGCACCTGGCACAAGCCTGGCGTGTTACCGCCCGTCAGCATTGACACTCGAATGATGCATCCACCATCACCGCTCGCGGCCGCTCGACCACGCCCTCGCAGGGCGCTGCGCCTACCCAGCGCATTTCGAGACTCGGGCTCGCGCAGCAACACAGAGAGTTAACCCGCATGCCCACCCGTTCCAAGATCATCTATACCTTCACCGACGAAGCGCCAGCCTTGGCCACCTACTCCTTGCTGCCGGTCATCGAAGCGTTCACCGCTTGCGCCGACATCGCCGTCGAAACCCGCGACATCTCCCTGGCAGGCCGCATCCTCGCGGCATTCCCGGAACAGTTGGGCGCCGAGAAACAGGTAGGCGATCACCTGGCGGAACTGGGCCAGCTGGCGACCACTCCCGAAGCCAACATCATCAAGCTGCCGAACATCTCCGCTTCGGTACCGCAGCTCAAGGCCGCGATCAAGGAATTGCAAACCCAGGGCTACGACATCCCCGACTACGCCGACGAACCTGCCACCGACGCCGAGCAGGAATCGCGCGCGCGCTACGACCGCATCAAGGGCAGCGCCGTGAACCCGGTACTGCGCGAAGGCAACTCCGACCGCCGCGCGCCGCTGTCGGTGAAGAACTACGCCCGCAAGCACCCGCACAAGATGGGCGCCTGGGCCGCCGATTCGAAATCCCACGTCGCGCACATGAACAAAGGCGATTTCTACGGTAGCGAAAAAGCTGCCTTGATCGACGCCGACGGCAGCCTGCGCATCGAGCTGGTAGGCAAAGACGGCACCACTACCGTGCTCAAGGACAAGACCTCGGTCAAAGCCAAGGAAGTGATCGACTGCGCCACCATGAGCCGCAAGGCGCTGCAAGCCTTCGTCGTCGAGCAGATCGCCGATGCCAAGGCCGCTGGCGTGCTGTTCTCGGTGCACCTCAAAGCCACCATGATGAAAGTCTCCGACCCGATCATGTTCGGCATCATCGTCGAAGCGTTCTACGGCGAAGTCCTGAAGAAATACGCCTCGGCCCTGAGCGAAGCCGGCTTCAACCCGAACAACGGCATCGGCGACCTGTACGCCCGCATCAAGGACCTGCCGGCCGACCTGCAAGCGCAGATCGAAGCCGACATCCAGGCCCTGTATGCCGAGCGCCCGGCACTGGCGATGGTCAACTCCGACAAAGGCATCACTAACCTGCACGTGCCGAGCGACGTCATCGTTGACGCCTCGATGCCGGCGATGATCCGTGACTCGGGCAAGATGTGGAACGCCGCCGGCGAGCTGCAAGACGCCAAGGCGATCATTCCGGACCGCTGCTACGCCGGCATCTACCAAGCCACCATCGATGACTGCAAGGCCAACGGCGCCTTCGACCCCACCACCATGGGCAGCGTGCCGAACGTCGGCCTGATGGCGCAGAAAGCCGAAGAGTACGGCTCCCACGACAAGACCTTCCAGATCAAGGCCGATGGCGTGGTCCGCGTGACCGACGGCAATGGCAAGGTGATCTTGGAGCAGAACGTCGAAGCCGGCGACATCTTCCGTATGTGCCAAACCAAGGACGCGCCGATTCAGGACTGGGTCAAGCTGGCCGTCAACCGTGCCCGCCTGAGCGACACCCCTGCGGTGTTCTGGCTCGACCCGGCCCGCGCCCACGACGCAGTGATGATCGAAAAGGTCGAGCAGTACCTGAAGGATCACGACACCAACGGCCTGGACATCCGTATCCTCGCCCCGGTCGACGCCATCAAGTTCTCCCTGGCCCGCATCCGCGAAGGCAAGGACACCATTTCGGTGACCGGCAACGTGCTGCGCGACTACCTGACCGACCTGTTCCCGATCATGGAGCTGGGCACCAGCGCCAAGATGCTGTCGATCGTACCGCTGATGAGCGGCGGTGGCCTGTTCGAAACCGGCGCCGGCGGCTCGGCGCCCAAGCACGTGCAGCAATTGGTGGAAGAAAACTTCCTGCGCTGGGATTCGCTGGGTGAGTTCCTCGCCCTCGCCGCCTCCCTGGAGCACCTGGGCAACACCTACGACAATGCCCAGGCCAAGGTACTGGCCGACACCCTCGACCAGGCGACCGGCAAGTTCCTCGACACCAACAAGTCGCCTTCGCGCAAAGTCGGCGGTATCGACAACCGTGGCAGCCACTTTTACCTGACCCTGTACTGGGCCGAAGCACTGGCGGCGCAAACCCAGGACGCGGCGCTGCAAGCGCGCTTCGCGCCACTGGCCAAGACCCTGGCCGACAACGAAGCGACCATCGTCGCCGAGTTGAACGCCGTGCAGGGCAAGCCGGCCGACATCGGCGGCTACTACGCGCCGAGCCCGGAGCTCACCGCCAAGGTGATGCGCCCTAGCCAGACCTTCAACGGCGCCATCGCCGCGCTGTAAGGTTTAGCTGAAGCGTTACCACGAACCCCGGCCACGCACCGGGGTTCGTGCTTTCCGGACGCCGCCGCGCGCCCACGACGCCCCCTTACCGAGGAACGGAGCATGACCTGGCAACCCCACATCACCGTCGCCACCGTCGTCGAGCACGCAGGCAAGTTCCTGTTCGTCGAGGAGTTCAAGGCCGGCAAGCACGTGTTCAACCAACCGGCCGGCCATCTGGAGCCGAACGAGAGCCTGCGCCAGGCGGCGCTGCGCGAAACCCTGGAAGAAACCGCCTGGGACGTGGAGCTGACCGGCGTGGTGGGCATCTACCTGTACACCGCCCCCAGCAACGGCGTGACCTACCAGCGCGTCTGCTTCGCCGCCCGTCCGCTGCGCCACCACGCCGAGCGCCCGCTGGACAGCGACATCCAGCGGGCATTGTGGCTCAGCCGTGACGAACTGCTGGCCGACCCTGCGCGCTGGCGCAGCGAGCTGGTGCCGCGCTGCCTCGACGATTACCTGGCCGGCCCTCTGCACAGCCTGGACCTGCTGCGCGACTGACGTGCGGCCGACAGCCTGATAGAATCGGCGTTTTTTCTCTGATACACGCCGGTAATCATGACCAACCCAGCACGTAAAGACCCCGCCCAGACCCGCGTCATCGTCGGCATGTCCGGCGGCGTGGACTCGTCCGTTTCCGCCGTCCTGCTCATGCAGCAGGGCTACCAGGTGGAAGGGCTGTTCATGAAGAACTGGGAAGAGGACGACGGCACCGAGTACTGCACCGCCCGCGAAGATCTGGCCGACGCCCAGGCCGTGTGCGACCGCATCGGCATCAAGCTGCACACTGCCAACTTCGCCGTCGAATACTGGGACAACGTGTTCGAGCACTTCCTCGAAGAGTACAAGGCCGGTCGCACGCCCAACCCGGACATCCTCTGCAACCGGGAAATCAAGTTCAAGGCCTTCCTCGACTATGCACTGTCGCTGGGCGCCGACCTGATCGCCACCGGCCACTACGTACGCCGCCGCGACACCGGTGCCGTGACCGAGCTGCTCAAGGGCCTGGACCCGAACAAGGACCAGAGCTATTTCCTGCACGCGGTCGGCGGCAGCGAAATCGCCCGCACGCTGTTCCCGGTCGGCGAGCTGGAAAAACCGGCGGTACGCGCCATTGCCGAGCAGCATGGCCTGGCCACGGCGAAGAAGAAGGACTCCACTGGTATCTGCTTCATCGGCGAGCGACGTTTCAGCGATTTCCTAAAGCAATACCTGCCCGCTCAACCGGGGGAGATCCAGACCACCGAGGGCGAGGTGATCGGCCGCCACCATGGCTTGATGTACCACACCATCGGCCAGCGCCAGGGTTTGGGCATCGGCGGCTTGAAAGACGCCGGCGACGAGCCGTGGTACGTGCTGGAAAAAGACCTGGTGCGCAACGTGCTGGTGGTGGGCCAGGGCAACGAACACCCGTGGCTATTCTCCCGCGCCTTGCTGGCCTCGGAGATTTTCTGGGTCAATCCGGTCGACCTCGCCGCCCCACGCTACCTGACCGCCAAGGTGCGCTACCGCCAGGGCGACCAGAGCTGCACCCTCGAACGCAGCGAAACCGGGTACCGCGCCGTGTTCGACGAACCGCAACGCGCCGTCACGCCCGGCCAGTCGGTGGTGTTCTACGACGGCGAGGTGTGCCTGGGCGGCGGCGTGATCGAAGCGGCCGAGCCATGGAGCCCGCGCCCATGAGCACGCTCAAGGAGCAGTTGATCGCTTTGGGCGGTGTGTTCCAGGCGGCCGTCCTGGTCGACCAACTGGCCCGCACCGGCCAGGCGAGCGAGGCGAACCTGGGCTGCATGCTGGGCAGTCTGCTGGTGCGCGACCCCAAGGACACCCTGGAGGTATTCGGGGGCGACGACCTCAACCTGCGCGAGGGGTACCGCGCGCTGGTCGGCGCCCTGGAGCGCGATCCGGCCATCCTGCAGCGCGAACCGCTGCGCTATGCGCTGTCGATGCTGAATCTGGAGCGGCAGTTGGCCAAGCGCGGCGACATGCTCGAACTGATCGGCAAGCGCCTGCCGCAGATCCAGTCACAGGCCGACCACTTCGGGCTGGTGCACGATAACGTCATCGCTTCCAGCGGCGCGCTGTACCAGGACACCCTCAGCACCTTGCGCCAGCGCATCCAGGTGCATGGCGACTCGCGCTTCCTGCAACAGGCCAACAACGCTTCGAAGATCCGGGCGCTGCTGCTGGCCGGGATTCGTGCGGCGCGGCTTTGGCGGCAGCTGGGCGGGCATCGCTGGCAGCTGGTGTTCAGTCGGCGCAAGCTGCTCAACGAGCTGTATGACCTGATGCGCGCCTGACCCCCCTCTCTTCAACGCCTACAAACCCCAGCGCTGTAGGAAGGCGTGTCTATAACGGGGCACCTATGGCGCCGGCCGCCTGCCTGCGCTCAGCCATCCGCCTCCAGCGCTTGGTGGTTCGCGTCCGTGACCTTCGGTCCGCCACAAGACGCGGGGAGCAAATTCGTGTACGATGTGCGCCCTCCAAAAGCCCGACTGTCCGAGAACACCCCATGCAGCTCTCCTCGCTCACTGCGGTTTCCCCTGTAGACGGCCGCTACGCCGGCAAAACCCAGGCCTTGCGCCCCATCTTCAGCGAGTACGGCCTGATCCGTTTCCGCGCCCTGGTCGAGGTGCGCTGGCTCCAGCGCCTGGCCGCCCATCCGCAGATCGCTGAAGTCCCGGCCTTCTCCGCCGAAGCCAACGCCGTGCTCGACGCACTGGCCAACGACTTCCAGCTGGAGCATGCCGAGCGCGTCAAGGACATCGAGCGCACCACCAACCACGACGTCAAGGCCATCGAGTACCTGCTCAAGGAGCAGGCCGCGAAATTGCCGGAACTGGCCAAGGTCAGCGAGTTCATCCACTTCGCCTGCACCAGCGAAGACATCAACAACCTCTCCCATGCCCTGATGCTGCGCGCCGGCCGGGACGAGGTGCTGCTGCCGCTGATGCGCCAGATCGCCGACGCCATCCGCGCCCAGGCCCACGCCCACGCCGAAGTGCCGATGCTCTCGCGCACCCACGGCCAACCGGCCTCGCCCACCACCCTGGGCAAAGAGCTGGCCAACGTCGTCTACCGCCTGGAGCGGCAGATCGCGCAAGTGGCCGCCGTGCCGCTGCTGGGCAAGATCAACGGCGCCGTGGGCAACTACAACGCCCACCTCTCGGCCTACTCGCAGATCGACTGGGAAGCCAACGCCCGCGCCTTCATCGAAGACGAGCTGGGGCTGCAGTTCAACCCCTACACCACGCAGATCGAGCCGCACGACTACATCGCCGAGCTGTTCGACGCCATCGCGCGCTTCAACACCATCCTCATCGACTTCGACCGTGACGTCTGGGGCTACATCTCGCTGGGCTACTTCAAGCAGAAGACCGTGGCCGGCGAAATCGGCTCTTCGACCATGCCGCACAAGGTCAACCCGATCGACTTCGAAAACTCCGAAGGCAACCTGGGCATCGCCAACGCGCTGTTCCAGCACCTGGCCAGCAAGCTGCCGATCTCGCGCTGGCAGCGCGACCTCACCGACTCCACCGTGCTGCGCAACCTGGGCGTGGGCTTCGCCCATAGCGTCATCGCCTACGAAGCCAGCCTCAAGGGCATCGGCAAGCTGGAAATCAACACCGCGCGCATCGCCGCCGACCTGGACGCCTGCTGGGAAGTACTGGCCGAGCCGATCCAGACGGTCATGCGCCGCTTCAACATCGAAAACCCCTACGAGAAGCTCAAAGAGCTGACCCGTGGCAAAGGCATCACCCCCGAGGCCCTGCTGAACTTCATCGACGGGCTGGACATGCCTGCCGAAGCCAAGGCCGAGCTCAAGCAACTGACCCCGGCCAGCTACATCGGCAACGCCGTGGCCCAGGCCAAACGCATCTAAGCGACCCGTCGCGCCTAACGCCCGGCCTCGCCGGGCGTTTTTATTGGCGAACGAAAATCTTCTTTTTTCAATAGGTTGAACATGAATTCTGATACTCCACTGCAGCTGCTGGGCGGCTTGACGGCGCGCGAATTTCTGCGTGATTACTGGCAGAAGAAGCCTCTGCTGGTACGCCAGGCCTTCAGCGATTTCGAGAGCCCGATCGACCCGGACGAGCTGGCCGGCTTGGCGCTGGAGGAGGAAGTCGAATCGCGCCTGGTGCTCGAACACGGCGAGCGTCCCTGGGAGTTGCGCCGCGGCCCGTTCGCCGAAGATGCCTTCGCCGATCTGCCCGAGCGCGACTGGACACTGCTGGTACAGGCAGTAGACCAGTTCGTGCCGGAAGTGGCGGAGCTGCTGGAGCACTTCCGCTTCCTGCCGAGCTGGCGCATCGACGACGTGATGATTAGCTACGCCGCCCCTGGCGGCAGCGTCGGCCCGCACTTCGACAACTACGATGTGTTCTTGCTGCAAGGCCATGGCAAGCGCAACTGGAAACTGGGGCAGATGTGCGACAGCGACAGCGCCCTGCTCGACCACGCCGACCTGCGCATCCTGGCCGACTTCGAGCAGTCCGAGGAGATGGTGCTCGAACCGGGCGACATGCTCTACCTGCCGCCGCGTCTGGCCCACTACGGTGTGGCCGAAGACGCTTGCCTGACCTACTCGGTCGGCTTCCGCGCGCCGAGCGCGGCCGAAGTGCTGACGCATTTCACCGACTTCCTCAGCCAGTTCCTGCCGGATGAGGCGCGCTACAGCGACGCCGACGCGCAGCCGGTGAACGATCCGCACCAGATCCAGCACGATGCGCTGGACCGCCTCAAAGCGCTGCTGGCCGAGCACATGGGCGACGAGCGTCTGCTGCTGACCTGGTTCGGCCAGTTCATGACCGAGCCGCGCTACCCCGAGCAGGTCACCGGCGAGGCGCTGAGCGACGCCGACCTGTTCGCCGCCTTGGAGCAAGGTGCGCTGTTGATCCGCAACCCCAGCGCACGCATGGCCTGGTCGGAAATGGACGCCGATCTGGTGCTGTTCGCCAGCGGCCAGAGCCGACTGCTGTCCGGTCACCTGCGCGAACTGCTCAAGCTGATCTGCGCCGCCGACGCCCTGCACAGCGACAATCTGGAGCCATGGCTGCAGGACGAGGAAGCCACGCAGCTGCTGTGCCAGCTCGTCCAGCAAGGCAGCTTGGGGTTCGCCGATGAATAAGATCCGTGTGCGCACAGCCGACTGGCAGCAGGACAATGCCGAGCTGCGCCGCATCCGCGAAGCGGTGTTCGTCGCCGAGCAACAGGTGCCGCCGGAGCTCGAATGGGACGCCGACGACCAGGGCGCCGTGCATTTCCTGGCGCTCGAAGGCGACTACCCGGTAGGCACGGCCCGCCTGCTGGCCGACGGCACCATCGGCCGCGTCGCGGTGCTCAAGGACTGGCGCGGCCTGAAGGTCGGCGATGCGTTGATGCAGGCGGCGATCCGGGAGGCCGAAGCGCGCCAGCTGACGCCGCAGAAGCTCAGCGCCCAGGTGCATGCCACGGCGTTCTACGAGCGCCTGGGCTTTCGCGTGGTGAGCGAGGAGTTCCTCGAAGCCGGCATTCCACATGTGGACATGGTACGCGAGGCAGCCGAGCCACTCGGCTGAACGCCGCCAGACATGAGGGCCGCCATGCGGCCCCGATCCACGTGCACGCTTATTCCTGTTGCAATATAAAGCTGTACATCCATCCAGATAAAACTTGCCTACGCGCTCTGGGTTGCGCATCCTAGCAGCCATGATTTCCTGACGAAGCGTTTCCGGTCATGCGCGTGTTTCTGTGTGAAAAACCCTCCCAGGCCAAGGACATCGCCAAGGTCCTCGGCGCCCATCGTCGTGGCGATGGCTGCTGGCAAGGCACCGACGTGTGCGTCACCTGGTGCATCGGCCACCTGCTCGAAACCGCGCCGCCCGATACCTACGACGCCCGCTACAAACGCTGGGTGCTCGAAGACCTGCCGATCATCCCCGAACACTGGAAGATGCTGGTCAAGCCCAAGACCGCCAGCCAGTTCAAGGTGGTCAAGCAATTGCTCAAGCAGGCCCGAGAGCTGGTGATCGCGACCGACGCCGACCGCGAAGGCGAAATGATCGCCCGCGAACTAGTGGAGCACTGCCGCTACCGCGGCCCGATCAAGCGCTTGTGGCTGTCGGCGCTGGACGACGCCTCGATCCGCAAGGCCCTGGAGCGCCTGCTGCCCGGCGAGGAGACCTTCAACCTCTACCACTCGGCGCTGGGCCGTTCGCGCGCCGACTGGCTGATCGGCATGAACATGAGCCGCCTGTTCACGTTGCTAGGCCGCCAATCCGGCTATCAGGGCGTGCTTCCGGTGGGCCGGGTGCAAACCCCGACGCTGCGCATGGTGGTCGATCGCGACCGCAGCATCACGCAGTTCGTACCGGTGGAGTTCTGGGCCATCGAGGTGCAGCTGGGCCATGCCGGCCAGTTCTTCACCGCGCAGTGGCGGGCGCCGGAAGAGACCAGCGACGACCAAGGGCGCTGCCTGAGCAAAGCGGTCGCGCAGGCCGCGGCGGACGCCATGCAAGCCGCCGGCATCGCCCATGTCAGCAAGATCGACACCGAACGGGTACGCGAAGTGGCGCCCCTGCCCTTCGACCTCGGTACCCTGCAGGAGGTGTGCTCGAAAAAGCTCGGCCTGGGCGCCCAGGAAACCCTCGACATCGCCCAGGCGCTGTACGAAACCCACAAGCTGATCACCTACCCGCGCAGCGACTGCGGCTACCTGCCACTCAGCCAGCACAGCGAGGCGGCCGGCATCCTCGCTGCGTTGCAACGTGCCGACGCCAGCCTCGCGCCGTTGCGGCCATACCTGGACGCCACGCGCCGCTCGCGGGCCTGGAACGACGGCAAGGTCACCGCCCACCACGGCATCATCCCCACGGCCGTGGCCAGCGACCCTTTGCGCCTGCCGAGCAAGCATAAAGCCGTGTATACGCTGGTGCGCGCCCGTTACCTGGCCCAGTTCCTGCCCAATCACGAGTTCGACCGCACCCAGGCCGATTTCGATTGCGCGGGCCATTGCCTGCGCGCGGTGGGCAAGCAGATCGTCGAACTGGGCTGGCGTCGCGCCCTGCCCGAGGCGCTGACGCCAAGCAAGGGCCGCGAACCGGCACCCACCCAGGTGCTCCCGGTATTGCGCCAGGGGCAGGCGTGCAGCGTCGAGCAGGTGCAACTGAAGAACCTATGGACCCAACCGCCCAAACCGCTGACCGAAGGCGATCTGATCAAGGCGATGAAGAACGTCGCCAAGCTGGTCAGCGACCCTCTGCTCAAGCAGAAGCTCAAGGACACCACCGGCATCGGCACCGAAGCGACGCGCGCCAGCATCATCCAGGGCCTGATCGACCGCGGCTATCTGAGCAAGCAAGGCAAGTCGCTGGCCGCCACGCCCGCAGCTTATGGCCTGATCGACGCGGTTCCGCGCGCGATCGCCGACCCTGGCACCACCGCCATTTGGGAACAAGCGCTGGAGATGGTGCAAAACGGTGAGATGACCCTGGATGCGTTCGTCGAACGGCAATCGGCCTGGATGACCAAGTTGGTGCAGCGTTGCGCGGGGTTGCGCGTGGTCATCACCGGTCCGCCCTTGGGTGCGGCCGGCCAGAGCCCACCGTGGAAGAAGAAACGCGGCGCGAAGAGCAAAGGCGCATCGACCGGGTCACGTGCTTCCTCAGCGCCCTCACGGCCACGCAAGCGCAAGCCCGATGGCGATGCGTGAGAGCTCGAACCTTACAGACCAAGCTCTTCGGGAGTGAGCATGTCGCATTCGAAGGCGATCCAGCCGCCTTCGAGCTCGGCATGGCCATTGACGATAGGGCCGTAGTAGGCCAAGCCGTTTTCCAGCGTCACGCAGATGTGCGTGGGCGTTTCGGGGGCCGCCAGGGTGTCGACGAAATGCACCTTCTTCAGGGTTTCGGTGACCGCCTCCAAGCCGATGCGGACATGGGGGTTTTCCGAAGCCTCGACGTCACCGGCGTAGTTTTCGGTGCTGACAGTGATGGTGGCGATGTGGGGATAGGTGCTCAAGCGGGTCGACCTCGGTGGCAATGGGAAAGCGCTACAGGGCGCGTAGGGTACGGCAGCGCCACGCACTTGTCTCTAGCCCGCCGATGGTCTCGCCTGCCGCGATCTGGTAGGGTGCCCGCCGATCGATGCACCACCTACGAGGACACCCGAGTGAGTACCGAACAACCCATGACCGCTGACTTGTTCGAGACCGACAAGCGCCTGACGCTCAAGCCCGTGGTGGAATTCAACGGCTACCTGCGCAGTGCCTTCGGCGATGGCCCCTGCACCTGCCACCGCTGCGCCGAAAACGGCGGCGAGCAGCCTGACTACAGCCATTTGCACACCTTTAGCTTCGACGGCAAAGCCGTGCATCGGCGCTTCGCCAGCACGGCGGCCAGCGATGTGCTCAATCGCCTGAAAAAGGCCTGGCTGTCCTACACCCAGAAAGACCTGCAACCCTTGGGCGTGCTGGACTTGGACGTGCTTAAAACCTTCACAGAAAGCGCACTGCACGAGCGCTTGCTGACCCTGCTCAGCGCCAGCGGCCTGGCCATCGAAGCGCAGGGCCAGTGGCACTTGCAGGCCTTGGCGGACTGACCCGCTCGCCTGCACGGCGCCTCATAGCGCGCCGTGCATCGCAGTGATCAGTGCCGCTCGCCCGCGCGGTGCAGCAGTTTTTTGCAACGTTCGGACAGGTGCACCACACGCAAATGCTTACCGGCCTTGTCGTAGCGCTGGCGCAGGGTCTGCAACGCCGCCACGGCCGAGTAGTCGACGAAACTCAGGTGCTGACAGTCCAGCGTCACCTGGGCCGGATCGCCGGCCGGATCGAACTGATTGAGAAACGGCGCGGTGGAAGCGAAGAACAGTGTGCCGCGTACCTGGTAACGCTTGCTGCCGTCGGCCTCGATCTGACTATCGGCGTACAGCTCGCGCGCATGTTGCCAAGCGAAGTTGATGGCGGCGATGACGATGCCGAACAAGACGGCGGCGGCAAGGTCGGTCAGTACGGTCACCACCGTCACCGCAACGATGGCCAGCACGTCGCTGGCCGGCACCTTGTGCAGGACACGCAGCGAGGCCCAGGCGAAGGTCTGCTGGGCCACCACGAACATCACGCCGACCAGGGCCGCCAGCGGAATGCGCTCGATCAGCGGCGACAGGAACAGCACGAACAGCAGGATCATCACCCCCGCCACCACCCCGGACAGCCGTCCGCGACCGCCCGAACTCAAGTTGATCACCGTCTGTCCGATCATCGCGCAGCCGCCCATGCCACCGAACAACCCAGAGACCATGTTGGCCGCACCGAGCGCCACGCACTCACGGTCCGGGAAGCCGCGGCTCTCGGTGATTTCGTCGGTCAGGTTGAGGGTCAGCAGGGTTTCCAGCAGGCCGACCATGGCCATCAGCAGCGCATAGGGCGCGATGATCCGCAGCATGTCCAGACTCCACGGCACCTGCGGCCAGGCCAGCGCCGGCAGGCCGCCGGCGATCTGCGCCATATCGCCCAGGGTGCGCGTGGGCAGGTCCAGCAGATACACCAGTAAGCCGACCCCAAGGATCGCCACCAGCGCCGGCGGCACGGTGCGGGTCAGCTTGGGCAGCACGTAGACCACCAGCATGGTCAAGGCGACCAGACCGACCATCAGATACAGTGACGTTCCGGTGAGCCAGTGCTCGCCCGTCTTGAAATGCTCGAGTTGGGCCATGGCGATGACGATCGCCAGGCCATTGACGAAGCCTAGCATGACCGGGTACGGCACCAGGCGGATAAGCTTGCCCAGGCGCAGCAGGCCGAACAGCACCATCAGCGCGCCGCCCAGCAACACGGTGGCCAGGAAATACTGCACACCGTGTTGCACCACCAGCGCGATGATCACTACGGCCATGGAGCCGGCGGCGCCCGAGATCATGCCCGGGCGCCCGCCGAACAAAGCGGTCAGCGTACAGATGATGAAGGCGCCGTACAGGCCCATCAGGGGATTGAGGTGGGCCACCAGGGCGAAGGCGATGCACTCGGGCACCAGGGCGAAAGCAGTGGTCAAGCCGGCCAGCAGGTCGGCGCGAAGTCGGGCGGGTTTCATGAAGGTCCTGTAAGGGTGCGATGGCGGTCGATAGGCCTGAATACCTAGACGCGAATGCAACGAAGAGCCGCGATGTTACGGAATTTGTCAGCAAACGACCACCACACGCCTCCTTCGGGCGGGCGATGACGGGCCGCGCACGCTGCCGATAAGTTTGCCATCATGCAGCATCGCCCCTGGAGACTTGCGCCATGCCGCCACTGCCCCGCTTCGCCCTCCTGCTTCTGGCCGTCAGCCTGTCCAGCCAGGCCGCCACCGAAGTCGTACCGCTGCAACACCGCACCAGCGCGCAACTGCTGCCGACGGCGCAGGCCTTCATCGGCAACGAAGGCACTGTCAGCGCCTTCGAAAACAAATTGGTGGTCAATGCCAGCCAGACCCGCATCGACGAACTGCGCGCCCTGCTGCAACAGCTGGACACCGCCCCCAAGCGCTTGCTGATCAGCGTCGACACCGACGACAGCAACTACCAGGACAACCGCGGCAACGGCCAGGTCATTCGCCATGCCACGCACAACCGTGACGGCGGCCTGCAACAGATCCGCGCCAGCGAAGGAAAACCGGCGCTGATCCAGATGGGCCAGAGCATTCCGGTCACCAGCACCTCCAGCGACGCCTACGGACGTGTGCAGAGCGACACCGAGTACCGCAACGTCACCCAGGGTTTCTACGTCACGCCCAACATCAGCGGTAACAGCGTTCATCTGCAAATCAGCAACAATCATGACCGCATCAGCCAGGAACGTGCCGATGTAGTGAAGGTGCAGAGCAGCGACACGACGGTCACCGGCAACCTAGGCGAATGGATCACGCTGGCCGGTTTCAATCAACAGAGCCAGGCCGACCAGCGTGCTTCGTCGCGTACCTACAGCACCCAGCGTGGCGAAAACATGACGGTGCGGGTCAAGGTCGACTTGGTTGACTAAGCAGGGCGCCGCCTGCACTCGACCGAAGGCCCTGAAACTGACCGAAAAGTCGTATTAGACCAAAGATGTAGTGCCAACAAAAAACCACTACAAAATCGTTGACAGTGGGTTTTTGCCCTAGGCATGATGGCCCCGCTCCCGCTGATCAGGGGCCCCTCATCGGGCCCTCGCGGCGTGCTTCCAGCATCCGGAAGGCGTCGCGTGTCCATCCAGCCCACAAGGCGGTTCGACGAGATTGTGACTGCACTGAAGAAGTTGTCCCGAGGGACGGAAGCGCACCACCGCAGCCACTGGCACCCGCGTCGCGACCGCAGCACGGCATCCACGAGCCAACCTGCCCAGCACGCCCGCCAGCCGACCTGCCCTCCTTCCCGACCTCCGCTCAGTCAGCACAATGCCGCGAACGATGCGACCGCCACGCCCCTGAAATGCGCGCCGAGCCCAGCACCTATTTCACATGACCGATGCGACGAGGTTTTTTCCATGGCACTGACACGCGAACAGCAAATTGCAGCCCTCGAGAAAGACTGGGCCGAGAACCCGCGCTGGAAAGGCGTGACCCGTACCTACACCGCCGCCGATGTCGTGCGCCTGCGCGGTTCGCTGCAACCGGAACACACCCTGGCCCGCGCTGGCGCGGAAAAGCTCTGGAAACTGGTCACCCAAGGCGCCCACCCGTCCTTCCGCCCCGAGAAAGACTTCGTCAACTGCATGGGCGCGCTCACCGGCGGTCAAGCCGTGCAGCAGGTCAAGGCCGGCATCCAGGCCATCTACCTGTCGGGCTGGCAAGTGGCCGCCGACAACAACTCCGCCGAATCCATGTACCCCGACCAGTCGCTGTACCCGGTCGACTCGGTGCCCACCGTGGTCAAGCGCATCAACAACTCGTTCCGCCGCGCCGACCAGATCCAGTGGAAGGCCGGCAAGAACCCAGGCGACGACGGCTACATCGACTACTTCGCGCCGATCGTCGCCGACGCCGAGGCCGGCTTCGGTGGTGTGCTCAACGCCTACGAGCTGATGAAGAGCATGATCGAAGCCGGCGCTGCCGGGGTGCACTTCGAAGACCAACTGGCCTCGGTGAAAAAATGCGGCCACATGGGCGGCAAAGTGCTGGTGCCTACCCAGGAAGCGGTACAGAAACTGGTGGCCGCACGCCTGGCAGCGGACGTGGCCGGCGTGCCGACCATCATCCTGGCGCGTACCGACGCCAACGCCGCCGACCTGCTGACCAGCGATTGCGACCCTTACGACCAGCCATTCGTAGTCGGCGAGCGCACCCGCGAAGGCTTCTATAAAGTGCGCGCCGGCCTCGACCAGGCCATCGCCCGTGGCCTGGCCTACGCGCCCTACGCCGATCTGATCTGGTGCGAGACGGCCAAGCCGGATCTGGACGAAGCCCGCCGCTTCGCCGAAGCGATCAAGAAGGAATACCCGGACCAGCTGCTGTCGTACAACTGCTCGCCATCGTTCAACTGGAAGAAGAACCTCGACGACGCCACCATCGCCAAATTCCAGCGCGAGCTGTCGGCCATGGGCTACAAACACCAGTTCATTACCCTGGCCGGCATCCACAACATGTGGCACGGCATGTTCAACCTGGCCCACGACTACGCCCGCAACGACATGACCGCGTACGTCAAGCTGCAGGAGCAGGAGTTCGCCGACGCCAGCAAGGGCTATACCTTCGTGGCGCATCAACAGGAAGTGGGCACCGGCTACTTCGATGACGTGACCACCGTGATCCAGGGGGGTGCTTCGTCGGTCACCGCCCTCACCGGCTCCACCGAGGAAGAACAGTTCCACTGAGTGCCTGCTCGACACAAGGCCCGGACCGCGCAAGCGCTCCGGGCTTTTTCATGCTTGGGCTGAGCCCCGACATGGAAGACGGGGCTCCCAAACCCGTACATACAGACCTTGGCCGGGCACGCTTCCCAATAGCAGCTATGCTTGGCCCAGGCTTGTCGGGCGCAACGGGTCGCCCTTGAAGTGATCGATTGGTTGCAGCCTTAGGCTTCAACACCGTTTTATGAGCCCGTTCATTGATCTGAGGCGGGATGCCATCGAACGTTTTCCGCTAAAACGTGCGGTCGTCACACGAAACTGGATTATTCGATGAAACGAACTTACCCAGGTAAAGACCAACTAAAACAATCAGGCTTGCACAGATGATATTAATTATCATTACAAGTTAGCGAGCATTACAACCGCCAAGAAAGATAATTGACGAAAACGCGGCTAATGCCCGCCACATCAGGGCTACAGCCAATCAAGAGCGATTTTTGTTCTTAATCCTACGAATAAATTTGCCGGGGTAAATTTACTTGCATAGGGTTTACCCATAAAATCAGCCGAATTGATCCAGCTGCGACATTTCGTCACTGCTTGCGCGACACTAAGTCGCCGCGCCACACGTCGCCGCTCACACTATTTTCAGTTTGCAGGGCCAAGGGCTCTGTATAAGGATTCTCAGCATGCCCGATTCGACAGGACTGATCGCCCACAACTGGGGCCTGGCCATCTTCCTTCTCGGTGTCGTCGGTCTATGCGCCTTCATGCTGGGTCTGTCCAGCCTGCTGGGCAGCAAGGCCTGGGGCCGCGCCAAGAACGAGCCGTTCGAATCCGGCATGCTGCCCACCGGCAGTGCACGCCTGCGCCTGTCGGCGAAATTCTATCTGGTCGCGATGCTCTTCGTGATCTTCGACATCGAAGCCCTCTTTCTCTTTGCCTGGTCTGTGTCCGTCCGCGAAAGCGGCTGGACCGGATTCGTCGAAGCACTCGTTTTCATAGCAATTCTGTTGGCAGGCCTTGTCTACCTATGGCGCGTGGGAGCTCTTGACTGGGCACCGGAAGCGCGCCGCAAGCGGCAAGCGAAGCTGAAACAATGAGGCTTTGGCAATGCAATACAATCTCACCAGAATCGACCCGGATGCGCCCAACGAGCAATATCCGGTCGGCGACCGGGCAACCGTCACCGACCAACTGCTAGAGGACCAGGTCCACAAGAACATCTACATGGGGAAACTCGAAGATGTGCTGCGTGGCGCCGTCAACTGGGGTCGCAAGAACTCCCTCTGGCCGTACAACTTCGGCCTGTCCTGCTGCTACGTGGAAATGACCACGGCCTTCACGGCGCCCCACGACATCGCCCGCTTCGGCGCCGAAGTCATTCGGGCTTCGCCGCGTCAGGCCGACTTCATGGTCATTGCCGGCACCTGTTTCATCAAGATGGCGCCGATCATTCAGCGCCTGTATGAGCAGATGCTCGAACCCAAGTGGGTCATCTCCATGGGTTCGTGCGCCAACTCCGGCGGCATGTACGACATCTACTCGGTCGTTCAGGGGGTCGACAAGTTCCTCCCCGTGGACGTCTACGTGCCGGGCTGCCCGCCTCGCCCCGAAGCGTTCCTGCAAGGCTTGATGCTGTTGCAGGAATCGATCGGCCAGGAGCGACGCCCGCTGTCCTGGGTCGTGGGCGACCAAGGTATCTACCGTGCCGAGATGCCGGCGCAGAAAGACCTGCGCCGCGAGCAGCGTATAGCGGTAACCAACCTGCGCAGCCCCGACGAAGTCTGATCCAGCGACCTGCCGCCCGCTCCACCGGAGCCGGCGGCCTGGCTTCATTCTCTACGTTGAACCAAAGCGACCGAGACCATGACAGCGGACACCGCTATTTTCATTCCGCCTTACAAGGCTGACGACCAAGATGTGGTCGTCGAACTGCACAACCGTTTCGGCGCCGACGCCTTCGTCGCCCAGGAAACGCGCACCGGCATGCCGGTGCTCTGGGTCAAGCGCGCCCAGCTCAAGGAAATCCTGAGCTTCCTGCGTGGCGTGGCCAAGCCCTACAGCATGCTCTACGACCTGCACGGCGTGGACGAGCGCCTGCGCACCCAGCGCCGCGGCCTGCCCGCAGCCGACTTCAGCGTGTTCTACCACCTGCTGTCGATCGAGCGTAACAGCGACGTGATGATCAAGGTCTCGCTCAGCGAGGGCGATCTGAACCTGCCGTCGATCACCAGCATCTGGCCCAACGCCAACTGGTACGAGCGCGAAGTGTGGGACATGTTCGGCATCGACTTCGCCGGCCACCCGCACCTGAGCCGCATCATGATGCCGCCCACCTGGGAAGGTCACCCGCTGCGCAAGGACTACCCGGCCCGCGCCACCGAGTTCGACCCCTATAGTCTGACCCTGGCCAAGCAGCAGCTCGAAGAAGAGTCGGCGCGCTTCAACCCCGAAGCCTGGGGCATGAAGCGCCAGGGCGCCAACGAGGACTACATGTTCCTCAACCTGGGCCCGAACCACCCTTCAGCCCACGGCGCGTTCCGCATCGTGCTGCAACTGGACGGCGAAGAGATCGTCGACTGCGTGCCCGACATCGGCTACCACCACCGTGGCGCCGAGAAGATGGCCGAGCGTCAGTCGTGGCACAGTTTCATCCCCTACACCGACCGCATCGACTACTTGGGCGGGGTGATGAACAACCTGCCCTACGTGCTGGCAGTGGAGAAGCTGGCCGGCATCCAGGTGCCGCAGAAGGTCGACGTGATCCGCATCATGCTCGCCGAGTTCTTCCGCATCACCAGCCACCTGCTGTTCCTGGGCACCTACATCCAGGACGTCGGCGCCATGACCCCGGTGTTCTTCACCTTCACCGACCGTCAGCGCGCCTACACCGTGATCGAAGCCATCACCGGTTTCCGCCTGCATCCGGCCTGGTACCGCATCGGCGGCGTCGCACACGACTTGCCGCGCGGCTGGGACAAGCTGGTCAAGGACTTCGTCGACTGGCTGCCCAAGCGCCTCGACGAGTACACCAAGGCCGCGCTGCAGAACAGCATCCTCAAGGGCCGCACCATCGGCGTCGCGGCCTACAACACCAAGGAAGCGCTGGAATGGGGCACCACCGGTGCCGGCCTGCGCTCCACCGGTTGCGACTTCGACCTGCGCAAGGCGCGCCCCTACTCGGGCTACGAGAACTTCGAATTCGAAGTGCCGCTGGCGCACAACGGCGATGCCTACGACCGCTGCATGGTGCGCGTGGAAGAAATGCGCCAGAGCATCCGCATCATCGACCAGTGCCTGCGCAACATGCCCGAAGGCCCGTACAAGGCGGACCACCCGCTGACCACGCCGCCGCCCAAAGAGCGCACCCTGCAACACATCGAGACCCTGATCACGCACTTCCTGCAAGTGTCGTGGGGCCCGGTCATGCCGGCCAACGAGTCGTTCCAGATGATCGAAGCGACCAAGGGCATCAACAGTTACTACCTGACGAGCGATGGCGGCACCATGAGCTACCGCACCCGTATCCGCACCCCGAGCTACCCGCACCTGCAGCAGATCCCTTCGGTGATCAAAGGCAGCATGGTCGCCGACCTCATCGCGTATCTGGGCAGTATCGACTTCGTTATGGCTGACGTGGACCGCTAAGCATGAACAGCACGCTTATCCAGACTGACCGTTTCGCCCTGAGCGAAGCCGAGCGCTCGGCCATCGAGCACGAGATGCACCACTACGAGGACCCGCGTGCGGCGTCCATCGAAGCCTTGAAGATCGTGCAGAAGGCCCGTGGCTGGGTGCCCGACGGCGCCATCTACGCCATCGGCGAGGTGCTCGGCATTCCGGCCAGCGACGTCGAGGGTGTGGCCACCTTCTACAGCCAGATCTTCCGCCAGCCGGTCGGCCGCCACATCATCCGCGTCTGCGACAGCATGGTCTGCTACATCGGCGGCCATGAATCGGTCGTCAGCCAGATCCAGAGCGAACTGGGCATCGGCCTGGGCCAGACCACCGAAGACGGTCGCTTCACCCTGCTGCCGGTGTGCTGCCTGGGCAACTGCGACAAGGCCCCGGCGCTGATGATCGACGACGACACCTTTGGCGACGTGCAGCCCGCTGGCGTCTCCAAGCTGCTGGAGGGTTACGCATGACCATCACTTCCTTCGGCCCGGCCAACCGCATCGCGCGCAGTGCCGAGACCCATCCGCTGACCTGGCGCCTGCGCGAAGACGGCGAGCCGGTCTGGCTCAGCGAATACCAGAGCAAGAACGGCTATGCCGCCGCGCGTACCGCGCTGGCGCAGCTGTCGCCCGACGAGATCGTGCAGAACGTCAAGGACTCGGGCCTCAAGGGCCGCGGCGGCGCCGGCTTCCCCACCGGGGTGAAGTGGGGCCTGATGCCCAAAGACGAATCCATGAACATCCGCTACCTGCTGTGCAACGCGGACGAGATGGAACCCAACACCTGGAAAGACCGCATGCTGATGGAGCAACAGCCCCATCTACTGATCGAAGGCATGCTGATCAGCGCCCGTGCGCTCAAGGCCTACCGCGGCTACATCTTCCTGCGTGGCGAATACACCACGGCGGCGAAGAACCTCAACCGCGCCATCGACGAGGCCAAGGCCGCCGGCCTGCTGGGCAAGAACGTCCTCGGCTCGGGCTTCGACTTCGAGCTGTTCGTGCACACCGGCGCCGGTCGCTACATCTGTGGCGAAGAGACCGCGCTGATCAACTCCCTCGAAGGCCGACGCGCCAACCCGCGCTCCAAGCCGCCCTTCCCTGCCGCCGTTGGCGTGTGGGGCAAGCCGACCTGCGTGAACAACGTCGAAACCCTGTGCAACGTGCCGGCCATCGTCGCCAACGGCAACGACTGGTACAAGGCGCTGGCACGTGCCGGTAGCGAAGACCACGGCACCAAACTGATGGGCTTCTCCGGCAAGGTGAAGAACCCGGGCCTGTGGGAGCTGCCGTTCGGCGTCACCGCACGCGAGCTGTTCGAAGACTACGCAGGCGGCATGCGCGACGGCTTCACGCTCAAGTGCTGGCAGCCAGGCGGCGCCGGCACCGGCTTCCTCTTGCCCGAACACCTCGAAGCGCAGATGTACGCTGGCGGCATCGCCAAGGTCGGCACGCGCATGGGTACGGGCCTGGCCATGGCCGTGGACCACACCGTCAACATGGTCTCGCTGCTGCGCAACATGGAGGAGTTCTTCGCCCGCGAGTCGTGCGGCTGGTGCACCCCCTGCCGCGACGGCCTGCCCTGGAGCGTGAAGATGCTGCGTTCGCTGGAGCGCGGCCAAGGCCGCGCCGAAGACATCGAGACGCTGCTGGGTCTGGTCAACTTCCTCGGCCCGGGCCGCACCTTCTGCGCCCACGCACCCGGTGCCGTCGAGCCGCTGGGCAGTGCCATCAAATACTTCCGCGAAGAGTTCGAGGCCGGTGTCGCCCCTGCATTCTCAGGCGCCACCTTGAGCCCGAACCTGGCCCATCCGCTGCCGGCCGGGCCGGTGGTGGTCGGCGCATAACAAGATGAAGCGCGGGTGGCCCGTGCCACCTGCCTGCCCGCTGGCCGACCCGAACGATTCGCGGCAGGCCGCGGGCAAACCGATTTCCATTAGCCACGCCTGCTCACGCGGGCCAACGAAGAACTTTGAACCATGGCCACTATCCACGTAGACGGCAAAGCGCTCGAAGTCAACGGTGCGGACAACCTGTTACAGGCTTGTCTGTCGCTTGGCCTCGACATCCCCTATTTCTGCTGGCATCCGGCGCTCGGTAGCGTCGGTGCCTGCCGGCAATGCGCGGTCAAGCAGTACACCGACGAGAACGACACCCGCGGTCGTATCGTCATGTCCTGCATGACCCCCGCCTCCGACGGCACCTGGATTTCCATCGAAGACGACGAATCCAAGGCGTTCCGCGCCAGCGTCGTCGAATGGCTGATGACCAACCACCCGCACGACTGCCCCGTGTGCGAGGAAGGCGGCCATTGCCACTTGCAGGACATGACCGTGATGACCGGTCACAACGAGCGCCGCTACCGCTTCACCAAGCGCACCCACCAGAACCAGGACCTCGGCCCGTTCATCGCCCACGAGATGAACCGCTGCATCGCCTGCTACCGTTGCGTGCGCTACTACAAGGACTACGCCGGCGGCACCGACCTGGGCGTGTACGGCGCCCACGACAACGTCTACTTCGGCCGGGTCGAAGACGGCGTGCTGGAAAGCGAGTTCTCCGGCAACCTGACCGAGGTCTGCCCGACCGGTGTGTTCACCGACAAGACCCACTCCGAGCGCTACAACCGCAAGTGGGACATGCAGTTCGCGCCCAGCATCTGCCATGGCTGCTCGAGCGGCTGCAACATCAGCCCCGGCGAGCGCTACGGCGAGCTGCGCCGCATCGAGAACCGCTTCAACGGCTCGGTGAACCAGTATTTCCTGTGCGACCGTGGCCGCTTCGGCTACGGCTACGTCAACCGCAAGGACCGTCCACGCCAACCGCACCTGGCCGACGGCAGCAAGCTGTCGCTCGACGCGGCCCTCGACAAGGCCGCCGACCTGCTGCGCGGCCGCACCATCGTCGGCATCGGCTCGCCGCGTGCCAGTTTGGAAAGCAACTACGGCCTGCGTGAGCTGGTGGGAGCCGAGTACTTCTACTCGGGTATCGAAGCCGCCGAGCTCGAGCGTGTGCGCCTGGTGCTCGACGTGCTGAACAACAGCCCGCTGCCTGTGCCGACCTTGCGCGACATCGAAGACCACGACGCTGTGTTCGTGCTTGGCGAAGACCTGACCCAGACCGCCGCCCGTGTGGCGCTGTCGGTGCGCCAGGCCACCAAGGGCAAGGCCGAGGCTATGGCCGAAGGCATGAAAGTGCAGCCGTGGCTCGACGCTGCGGTGAAGAACATCGGTCAGCACGCGCTGTACCCGCTGTTCATCGCCTCGCTGACCGACACCAAGCTGGACGACGTCGCCGAAGAGTGCGTACATGCCGCGCCCGTGGACCTGGCCCGCCTCGGCTTCGCCGTAGCCCACGCCATCGACCCGAGCGCGCCTGCCGTCGCCAACCTCGACGAAGACGCCACGGCCCTGGCGCAGCGTATCGCCGACGCGCTGGTCGCCGCCCAGCGTCCGCTGGTCATCGCCGGCACCTCGCTGGCCGAACCTGCCCTGATCGAAGCCGCCGCCAACATCGCCAAGGCGCTTAAGCAGCGCGAGAAGAACGGCTCGCTGAGCCTGGTGGTGCCCGAGGCCAACAGCCTGGGCATGGCCATGTTCGGTGGCGACAGCGCCGATGCTGCGCTGGACGCTGTGATCAGCGGGCAGGCCGACGCCATCGTGGTGCTGGAAAACGACCTGTACGCCCGCCTGCCGGCCGCCAAGGTCGACGCCGCACTGGCCGCCGCCAAAGTGGTGATCGTCGCCGACCACAGCAAGACCCCGACCACCGATCGCGCACACCTGGTGCTGCCTGCCGCCTCCTTCGCCGAAGGCGACGGCACCCTGGTCAGCCTCGAAGGCCGCGCCCAGCGCTTCTTCCAGGTGTTCGACCCGCAGTACCTGGACAGCAGCATCAAGGTCCACGAAGGCTGGCGCTGGATGCATGCCCTGCGTGCCACCCTGCTGAACAAGCCCGTCGACTGGACGCAACTGGACCACGTCACCGAGGCGTGCGCACAGGTCAACCCGCAACTGGCCGGCATCGTCGCCGCCGCACCGAGCGCCGCGTTCCGCATCAAGGGCCTGAAACTGGCCCGCGAGCCGCTGCGCTACTCCGGCCGTACCGCCATGCGCGCCGACATCAGCGTGCATGAGCCACGCACGCCGCAGGACAAGGACACCGCCTTCGCCTTCTCCATGGAAGGCTATTCGGGTTCGGCCGAACCGCGCCAACAGGTGCCGTTCGCCTGGTCGCCGGGCTGGAACTCGCCGCAGGCCTGGAACAAGTTCCAGGACGAAGTCGGCGGCCACTTGCGCGCTGGCGACCCAGGCGTGCGCCTGATCGAATCCCAGGGCGACCGCCTGAGCTGGTTCAACGCTATTCCAGGCGCCTACAACCCAGCCCGCGGCACCTGGACGGCGGTGCCGCTGTTCCACCTGTTCGGCAGCGAAGAGAACTCCTCGCGCGCAGCCCCTGTGCAATCGCGCATCCCCGAAGCCTACGTGGCGCTGGCCAAGTCCGAAGCGGACCGCCTGGGCGTCAACGAAGGCGCCCTGCTCAGCCTGAGCGTGGGCGGTGTCGCGCTGCGCTTGCCGCTGCGCATCTATGAAGCGCTGGGCGCGGGCCTGGTCGCTCTGCCGAAAGGCCTGGCCGGCATTCCGCCGGCCATCTTCGGCGCCACCGTCGAAGGCCTGCAGGAGGCAGCACAATGAGCTGGTTCACCCCCGAAGTGATCGAGGTGATCCTCACCGTCGTGCGCGCCATCGTGGTGCTGCTGGCCGTGGTGGTCTGCGGCGCGCTGCTCAGCTTCGTCGAGCGCCGTCTGCTGGGCTGGTGGCAGGACCGTTACGGTCCGAACCGTGTCGGCCCGTTCGGCATGTTCCAGATCGCTGCCGACATGCTGAAGATGTTCTTCAAGGAAGACTGGAACCCGCCCTTCGTCGACCGTTTCATCTTCACCCTGGCGCCGGTCGTGGCCATGAGCGCGCTGCTGATCGCCTTCGCGGTGATTCCGATCACCCCGGTATGGGGCGTGGCGGACCTGAACATCGGCCTGCTGTTCTTCTTCGCCATGGCGGGGCTGTCGGTGTACGCCGTGCTCTTCGCCGGCTGGTCGTCGAACAACAAGTACGCCCTGCTCGGCAGCCTGCGGGCCTCGGCGCAGACCGTATCGTACGAGGTGTTCCTGGGCCTGGCGCTGATGGGCGTGGTGGTGCAGGTGGGCTCGTTCAACATGCGCGACATCGTCGAGTACCAGGCGCAGAACCTGTGGTTCATCATTCCGCAGTTCTTCGGCTTCTGTACCTTCTTCATCGCCGGCGTTGCCGTGACGCACCGTCACCCGTTCGACCAACCCGAAGCCGAGCAGGAACTGGCCGACGGCTACCACATCGAATATGCCGGCATGAAATGGGGCATGTTCTTCGTCGGCGAGTACATCGGCATCATCCTGGTGTCGGCGCTGCTGGTGACGCTGTTCTTCGGCGGCTGGCACGGTCCGTTCGATTTGCTGCCGCAAGTGCCGTTCCTGTGGTTCGCGCTCAAGACCGCGTTCTTCATCATGCTGTTCATACTGCTGCGCGCCTCGATTCCGCGCCCACGCTATGACCAGGTGATGGATTTCAGCTGGAAATTCTGCCTGCCGCTGACCCTGATCAATTTGCTGGTGACCGCTGCGATCGTGCTTTACAACACGCCAGCCGTCGCGGCCCAGTGAGGATTTGACCCATGTTCAAATATATCGGCCACATCGTGAAAGGCACCGGCACCCAGTTGCGCAGCCTGGCGATGGTGTTCTCCCACGGGTTTCGCAAGCGCGACACCCTGCAATACCCCGAAGAAGCCGTGTACCTGCCGCCGCGCTACCGCGGCCGCATCGTACTCACCCGCGATCCGGACGGTGAAGAGCGTTGCGTTGCCTGCAACCTGTGCGCCGTGGCCTGCCCGGTCGGCTGCATCTCGCTGCAGAAGGCCGAGACCGACGACGGCCGCTGGTACCCCGAGTTCTTCCGCATCAACTTCTCACGCTGCATCTTCTGCGGCCTGTGCGAGGAAGCGTGCCCGACCACTGCGATCCAGCTGACCCCGGATTTCGAGATGGCCGAGTTCAAACGTCAGGACCTGGTCTACGAAAAGGAAGATCTGCTGATCTCCGGCCCCGGCAAGAACCCTGACTACAACTTCTACCGTGTTGCCGGGATGGCGATCGCAGGCAAACCGAAAGGCGCCGCGCAGAACGAAGCCGAGCCGATCAACGTGAAGAGCTTGCTCCCATAAGGACAGAAAGATGGAATTCGCGTTCTACTTCGCATCCGGGATCGCCGTGGTCTCCACCCTTCGGGTGGTGACCGGGACCAACCCCGTGCATGCGCTGCTGTACCTGATCATCTCGCTGATCTCCGTGGCGATGATCTTCTTCTCCCTGGGTGCGCCGTTCGCCGGCGCCCTGGAGGTGATCGCCTACGCCGGCGCCATCATGGTGCTGTTCGTCTTCGTGGTGATGATGCTCAACCTCGGGCCGGCCTCGGTCGCCCAGGAGCGCGGTTGGCTCACCCCAGGCATCTGGGCAGGGCCCGTGCTGCTGGGCGCGCTGCTGTTGATCGAGCTGCTCTACGTGCTGTTCGCCGCGCCAAGCGGTGCCGGCATCAGTGGCGTCACGGTAGACGCCAAAGCCGTGGGCGTGAGCCTGTTCGGCCCTTACCTGCTGGTGGTCGAGCTGGCCTCGATGCTGCTGCTAGCTGCGGCGGTCACCGCCTTCCACCTGGGCCGCAACGAGGCGAAGGAGTAAATCATGGGTGCTATCCCTCTCGAGCACGGCCTGGCGGTCGCCGGCGTGCTGTTCTGTCTAGGACTGGTCGGCCTCATGGTCCGGCGCAACATTCTCTTCGTGCTCATGAGCCTGGAAGTCATGATGAACGCGTCTGCCCTGGCGTTCATCGTCGCCGGGGCCCGTTGGGTACAGCCCGACGGCCAGATCATGTTCATCCTGGTGATCAGCCTGGCAGCGGCCGAGGCCAGCATCGGCCTGGCCATCCTGCTGCAGCTGTATCGCCGCTTCCACACCCTCGACATCGATGCTGCCAGTGAGATGCGCGGATGAACCTTCTCTTCCTGACTTTCGTCTTTCCCCTGATCGGCTTCCTGCTGCTGTCGTTCTCCCGCGGGCGGTTCTCCGAGAACCTGTCGGCGCTGATCGGCGTCGGCTCGGTCGGTCTCTCGGCGGCCGTGGCCGCTTACGTGATCTGGCAGTTCAACGTCGCCCCGCCCGAAGGCGGCGCGTACAGCCAACTGCTGTGGCAGTGGATGTCGGTGGACGGCTTCGCGCCGAACTTCACCCTGTACCTGGATGGCCTATCGGTCACCATGCTGGGGGTGGTCACCGGCGTTGGCTTCCTGATCCACCTGTTCGCGTCCTGGTACATGCGTGGCGACACCGGCTACTCGCGGTTCTTCTCCTACACCAACCTGTTCATCGCCAGCATGCTGTTCCTGATCCTGGGCGACAACCTGCTGTTCATCTACTTCGGTTGGGAAGGCGTGGGCCTCTGCTCGTATCTGTTGATCGGTTTCTATTACAGCAACCGCAACAACGGTAACGCCGCGCTCAAAGCGTTCATCGTCACCCGCATCGGCGACGTGTTCATGGCCATCGGCCTGTTCATTCTGTTCGCCCAGCTGGGCACCTTGGACGTGCAGGAACTGCTGGTGCTGGCACCGCAGAAATTCCAGGCCGGCGACACCTGGATGGTGCTTGCCACACTGATGCTGCTGGGCGGTGCGGTCGGCAAGTCCGCGCAGTTGCCGCTGCAGACCTGGTTGGCCGACGCCATGGCCGGTCCGACGCCTGTCTCGGCACTGATCCACGCCGCGACCATGGTCACGGCCGGCGTCTACCTGATCGCCCGTACCAACGGCCTGTTCCTGCTGGCCCCGGACATCCTCCACCTGGTAGGCGTGGTCGGCGGCGTGACCTTGGTGCTGGCCGGCTTCGCCGCGTTGGTGCAGACCGACATCAAGCGTATCCTCGCCTACTCGACCATGAGCCAGATCGGCTACATGTTCCTGGCCCTGGGCGTCGGCGCCTGGCAGGCGGCGATCTTCCACCTGATGACCCACGCCTTCTTCAAAGCCTTGCTGTTCCTCGCCTCGGGTTCGGTGATCAACGCCTGCCACCACGAACAGAACATCTTCAAGATGGGCGGCCTGTGGAAGAAGCTGCCGCTGGCCTACGCCAGCTTCCTGGTCGGCGGCGCGGCCCTGGCGGCTTTGCCCATCATTACCGTGGGCTTCTATTCCAAGGACGAAATCCTCTGGGAAGCCTTCGCCAGCGGCAACGCCAACCTGCTGTATGCAGGTCTGGTGGGCGCCTTCATGACCTCGCTGTACACCTTCCGCCTGATCTTCATCGCCTTCCACGGCGAAGCCAAGACCGAAGCCCATGCCGGCCATGGCCTGGCCCACGGCCTGCCGCTGTGCGTGCTGATCGTGCTGTCGACCTTCATCGGTGCCTGGATCCATCCGCCGCTGGCCGGTGTGCTGCCGCAAAGCGCCGGTCACGAAGGTGGCGAAGCCCAGCACAGCCTGGAAATCGCCTCCGGTGCCATCGCGATTGCCGGCATCTTGCTGGCAGCCATGCTTTTCCTCGGCAAGCGCCGCTTGGTCACCGCCGTGGCCAACAGCGGCATCGGGCGATTCCTCTCGGCCTGGTGGTATGCCGCCTGGGGCTTCGATTGGCTGTACGACAAGCTGTTCGTCAAACCGTACCTGTGGATCAGCCACGTCCTGCGCAAGGACCCGGTCGACCGCACCATCGGTCTGGTCCCGCGCCTGGCGCGTGGCGGACACGTGGCCATGAGCAAGACCGAGACCGGCCAGCTGCGCTGGTACACCGCCTCCATCGCCGTGGGCGCCGTCTTAGTGCTTGGCGCTATCCTGGTGGCGGCGGTATGACCCTGAATCTTGCGAACCTTGCGACTCTGCGAAAGGAAACGAACCCGTCATGATTCTGCCTTGGCTGATCCTGATCCCCTTCATCGGCGGCCTCCTGTGCTGGCTGGCTGAGCGCTTCGGCGCCACCCTGCCGCGCTGGATCGCGCTGTTGACCATGTCCCTGCTGCTCGGCATCGGCCTGTGGCTGTGGGCCCACGGCGACTACACGCTCGCCCCCGCTCCTGGCGCGGAGCCGGCCTGGGCCATGGAATTCAAAGTCCAGTGGATCCAGCGCTTCGGCATCAGCGTGCACCTGGCGCTCGATGGCCTGTCGCTGCTGATGATCCTGCTGACCGGCCTGCTCGGCCTGCTGTCGGTGCTGTGTTCTTGGAAAGAGATCCAGGCCCACGTCGGCTTCTTCCACCTCAACCTGATGTGGATCCTGGGCGGCGTGGTCGGGGTGTTCCTGGCCCTGGACCTGTTCCTGTTCTTCTTCTTCTGGGAAATGATGCTGGTGCCGATGTACTTCCTCATCGCGCTCTGGGGTCACAGCTCGGCGGACGGCAAGAAGACCCGTATCTACGCGGCGACCAAGTTCTTCATCTTCACCCAGGCCAGCGGCCTGATCATGCTGGTGGCGATCCTGGGCCTGGTGCTGTTCAACTACAACACCACGGGCGTGCTGACCTTCAACTACAGCGACCTGCTCAAGGCCGAGCTGCCGTCTGGCGTCGAATACCTGCTGATGCTGGGCTTCTTTATCGCCTTCGCCGTGAAGCTGCCGGTGGTGCCGTTCCACTCCTGGCTGCCCGACGCCCACGCCCAGGCGCCGACCGCAGGTTCCGTGGACCTGGCCGGCATCCTGCTCAAGACCGCGGCCTACGGCCTGCTGCGCTTCGCCCTGCCGCTGTTCCCCAACGCTTCGGCCGAGTTCGCGCCGATCGCCATGACCCTCGGCCTGATCGGCATCTTCTACGGGGCCTTCCTGGCCTTCGCGCAGACCGACATCAAGCGCCTGATCGCCTTCTCCAGCGTCTCGCACATGGGCTTCGTGCTGATCGGCATCTACTCGGGCAGCCAGCAGGCGCTGCAAGGCGCGGTGATCCAGATGCTCGCCCACGGCCTGTCGGCGGCGGCGCTGTTCATCCTGTCCGGCCAGCTGTACGAGCGCCTGCACACCCGCGACATGCGCCAGATGGGCGGCCTATGGCACCGCATCGCCTACCTGCCGGCCATCAGCCTGTTCTTCGCCGCGGCCTCCCTTGGCCTGCCGGGCACGGGCAACTTCGTCGGCGAGTTCCTGATCCTGATCGGCAGCTTTGCCCACGTGCCCTGGATCACCGTGATCGCTACCACGGGCCTGGTGTTCGGTTCGGTGTACTCGCTGATCATGATCCACCGCGCCTACTTCGGGCCGTCCAAGGGCGACACCGTGCTGGCCGGCATGGATGGCCGCGAGCTGACCATGGTGCTGGGCCTGGCGGTCCTGCTGATCGTGCTTGGCGTGTATCCGCAGCCGTTCCTCGACACTTCTGCCGCCACCATGAGCGGTGTGCAGCAGTGGCTCGGTTCCGCTTTCACTCAACTCGCTTCGGCCCGGTAAGAGCGTTATGGAATTCACCACTCAACACTTCATCGCACTGGCGCCGATGCTGATCACCACCATCACCACCGTCGTGGTGATGCTGGCGATCGCCTGGAAGCGCAACCATTCACAAACCTTCCTGTTGTCCACCATTGGTCTGAACCTGGCGTTGCTGTCGATCATTCCGGCCATGAAGGTCGCGCCCCTGGCGGTGACCGGCCTGATCACCATCGACCACTTCGCCTGCCTGTACATGGCCTTGATGCTGGTGGCGACCCTGGCATGCGTGACGCTTGCGCATGCCTACCTGGGCGAAGGCGCAACCGGCTACCCCGGCAACCGCGAAGAGCTGTACCTGCTGCTGCTGATGTCGGCCCTGGGCGGCCTGGTGCTGGTCAGCGCCAACCACCTGGCCGGGCTGTTCATCGGCCTGGAGCTGCTGTCGGTGCCGGTCTACGGTCTGGTGGCCTACGCCTTCTTCAACAAGCGTTCGCTGGAAGCGGGCATCAAGTACATGGTGCTGTCGGCGGCAGGCTCGGCGTTCCTGCTGTTCGGCATGGCGCTGCTGTATGCCGATGCCGGCAGCCTGAGCTTCGACGGGATTGGCAAGGCCCTGGCAAGCACCGGCATGCCGAGCCTGCTCGCGCAACTGGGCCTGGGCATGATGCTGGTAGGGCTGGCCTTCAAGCTGTCGCTGGTGCCCTTCCACCTCTGGACCCCGGACGTCTACGAAGGCGCTCCCGCGCCGGTGGCGGCCTTCCTGGCGACGGCCAGTAAAGTGGCGGTGTTCGCCGTGGTGGTACGGCTGTTCATGCTGTCGCCAGCTGCCAGCAGCGGCGTGTTGAGCACCGTGCTGGCCGTGATCGCGGTCGCTTCGATCCTGGTCGGCAACCTGCTGGCCCTGACCCAGAGCAACCTCAAGCGCCTGCTCGGTTACTCGTCGATCGCCCACTTCGGCTATCTGCTGATCGCCCTGGTGGCGAGCAAGGGCCTGGCCGTGGAAGCGATGGGCGTGTACCTGGTCACCTATGTGATCACCAGCCTGGGTGCGTTCGGCGTGATCACGCTGATGTCCTCGCCCTACGCCGGCCGCGATGCCGACGCGCTGTACGAGTACCGCGGCCTGTTCTGGCGCCGGCCGTACCTGACTGCCGTGCTGACCGTGATGATGCTGTCGCTGGCCGGCATTCCCCTCACCGCGGGCTTCATCGGCAAGTTCTACATCATCGCCACCGGCGTGCAGTCGCAACTGTGGTGGTTGACCGGCGCCCTGGTGGTCGGTAGCGCCATCGGCGTGTACTACTACCTGCGGGTAATGGTGACCCTGTACTTGGCCGAACCCAACCTGCGTCGCCACGATGCGCCGCTCAAGTGGGAACAGCGCACCGGTGGCGTGATGCTGCTGGCCATCGCCATTCTGGCCTTCGTACTGGGCGTCTACCCGCAGCCGCTGCTGGACCTCGTCCAGCAGGCCGGGCTGCCGTTGCTGGGCTGAGTATCTGACGCACTACGCAAAACACCCCGCCTCGGCGGGGTTTTTTTTGCCTTCAACGCCCGCTGACAGCGCCATCCGCGTCTTTTACCAAAGCCGCCTGACGCAGAGCGCGGTCGGCCTTGGGCAGACTGACATCGGGATTGGGCATCCCGCTAGGAGACAGTTCGTGGGTCATTTCGAATTCGGCGCGCACCGACCAACCACAGGCCTCTGCCGAGCATTGCAGATAGGCGATACGCAAGAAGATATGTTTCCCCTCACTGGTGCGAATCCTCATGCGGCTGCGGCAGTGCGGGCAAACCAGACGATACCCGCTCACAAATGGCTCCACCGGTGATAGACCGATGCCGTTGCATGTAAGCTATTTCTGCAAGTTGTGTCAGTATTCCTAGATAGTGCGAGTTCGTTGTGTGGGTCTTTGATGCTCATAGCTGCGGTTCTCGGCTCAATCGTAAGAGATGTATTTGTAACGAGTAGTTTACGCCCAGGAAAAGCCGTTAACTAGTCATGGATATTCAAAATGAGTAATACCTCAGTAAGCCTCCTGCTCGCTCGACTGAAATCGCTGACCCAATCAGACAGCGATGCCCAGCTCTCGAAAGCGCTACAGATCAGCCCGCAGACCCTGAGCAGCTGGAAAGTCCGCGACAGCATTCCATACGCATTTTGCGTAGAAATCGCTCGTGCTCATGACTGTTCTCTGGACTGGCTGTTATTGGGCGAGGGAGCGCCGCAACGCGCCACGGGTGGCCCCGACGAATGGGAAAGCGCGTTGCTGGCACGGCTGCGTACCCTCACTCAACCCGACCGCCAGGCGATTCTGGTCCAGGTTCAAGACAAGCAACGCTTGCAACAACTGGAACTGCAGGTGCAGTCGCTGCATGCGCAGTTGAGCGATCTGCGAGCCTGATCCACATACCGCCTCACCCCGGCGTCGCCGCGCCGTGGACCTCGGCCACTTCCCTGCTTCAGCCCCGACGCCGAATCCGTTGCAACAGCTCGTGCAGATCCAGACCATCAAGCCACACCATGATCTTCAAGCTGATCGGAATCACCGCCACTGCCGCCGAAAACGCGGCCATGCCACTGGACAGCATCGGCGCCAAGCCTTGAATCAGCGGCTCGAACAAGCACCCCACTCCTGTACTGAGCACCATCAGGACCAGGCTTTTGCGCACCGAGCGCCGCGAGCCCGCACCGAGCATCAGCCAGACCTTCATGCGCCCTCTGGCCAGACTGACCAGCAATGCGCCCAGCGTAGCGCCGAACACCACGCGTGGATCGACGTCCAGAAAGGCCATGGCCTGTTCACACGCCTGGACCAGCGATTCGTCAGCCATGGCTCACCTCCGCACCGTGCCGGCGTGCATGGGGTACAGCGCACAATGCGCGCTGCGTCGCTCGCTCCAGGCACTGCCGATAGCAGCGCGACAATGCCTGGCCCGAGGCATGCCCGGCAAGGTCTTCCAGGTGCTTGAAACCGCGGGCGCGCAGTGCCCGACGCCATTCGGCGAACTCCTGGGCCGCCGTGATGGCCGCGCTGCATGCGGCAAGATGCAGTTGCGCTTCGCTGACCGACGCGTGCAACGACAGCCGCGTGCGTAAGGTGGCGAGATCGATCCGTGGCCAGAACGGATCGTGGCAGTCGGCGAAGCGCTTGACGCCACCGGACGACGGATGGGACTGGCCTGCTTCAGCGCTCATCCTTCACCTCCTCGCAAGCGTCCAGCAGCTTGTAGCGGATGGCCTTGATCACAGCCGCCACCCGCGTCTCCACCTCGAATTTGCGCAGGATGTTGCCGACATGGAAATTGACCGTCGATTCCTTGCAGCCCAGGATCTGGCCAATTTCCCAGGAGGTTTTGCCGTAGGCGCACCAAAGCAGGACTTGCTGTTCGCGTGGCGTCAAACGGATGGTCGGTTCAGGCTGCCGGTTTACCTGGAGGGTAGATGCAGTGTGCATGGTCGAGCTCCGCAAGCATAAGGCCACCCCATAGCGGGACAGCGAGGCACCCACCTTACGAAGCCGACGGGCCTGGGCTCCATCACCTGCGCTTGTAGAACCCACACTCACAAGCACGGCTTCACCGACACTGCGCGATCGCCGAAAAAAGCCGTGCTTCGACGGTGCTTTCGCGCGTCTCAACGCCACTGCCCGCTTGCCATCGCCAGGAGTTGCATGATGCGCCCCGCCCTACCCCTCTTTCTACTTGCCCTGCTTCCCGGTGCGGCCAGTGCCGGCGATATCGCGCCCCTGGAGCTGGACCAAGTGCTGATCGACGATGCCAGCACCGAGCAGGAACGCGCCGCTGCGCGCCTACAGGCTCAGCCCGGCGCCAGCAACCTGGTCGATATGGAGCACACGGAACAGGGCCGCGTTTCCACCAACCAGGACGTATTTGCCTACCAGCCAGGGGTGTTCGCGCAATCGGCCGGCAACGAGGGCATCAAGCTGTCGATTCGCGGCTCTGGCATCAACCGCGCGCCGGGCGCGCATGGTTCGGGTGTGTACGCGATGTTCGACGGCCTGCCGCTGACCGGCCCCGGCGGCACGCCTTACGAACTGCTCGAGCCGCTGTGGCTGAACCGCGTGGAAGTGCTGCGCGGCGCCAACGGCCTGCAACGCGGTGCGCTGGCGCTGGGGGGCGCGGTGAACTACATCACCCACACCGGCTACGATGCCGCGCCTTTGCAGGTGCGCTACGAGGTCGGCAGCCGCGGCTACAGCCATCGCCAGATCAGCTCGGGGCAGGTGCTGGGCAATCTCGACTACTATGTGGCGTTGACCGACATGCACTATGACGGCTACCAGACCCACAGCGAGGGCCGCGCCAAAGGGGTAGCCGCCAACCTCGGCTATCGTTTCGACGCCAACCTGGAAACGCGCTTCTATCTGCGCTACCGCGAGACCGACAACCAGCTGGCCGGGCGCCTGACTCAAGCACAGATCAAGCACGACCCACGCGGCGCCAACCCGGTCTACCTGCGCCGCGACGCCAGCCGCCCACAACCGGGAAGCACCTGGCTGGCGAACAAGACCACCTACACCTTCGACGACGATTCGAGCCTAGTGGCCGGGTTGGTCTACCACGATTTCCCGATGGACCTGCGGGAAGGCCCCAACCGCCTGAAGGTCGCCTACAGCGATGTCAGCGGCACCCTGGACTACCACCGCCGCGACACCCTGGCCGGTCACCAGAGCAACACCACCCTCGGCTGGCGCACCAGCAAGCACCTACCCAACACCGGCGCTTCGGAGTTCGTGCGCGTGCCGGAAGCGTCCAACGGCTTGCGCCCGATAGGCACGCGCACGCGCGACTTCAGCTACCAGGGCTCGGACACCGTCCTGCACCTGAGCAACGACCTGGAGCTGCGCCCCGACCTGTGGCTGACCACGGGCCTGGCCGTGATCTACACCCGACGTGAAAGCGACGTCAGTTACCCGGTTGCAGGCGGCAAGGTCAGCCAGCATGACTGGGACTACGCCCCACGGATCGGCCTGCGCTACGACATCGACCCCGCCTTGCAAGTGTTCGGCAACCTCAGCCGCTCGGTCGAGCCGCCGCATCCATGGTCGCTGATCTGGAGCTCGCCGCCAGTGGCCGGTGGGCAGATCCAGCCCATCGAAATGCGTAACCAGACGGCCACTACCTTCGAGCTGGGCGCGCGTGGCGACGCGGCCATCGGCCGCTGGGACCTGGCCTGGTACTACGCCCAAGTGCGCCACGAACTGCTCGCGGTGGAGCTGGTGCCCAACATCAGCACAGCCGAGTTCAACGCCAGCCCCACCGTGCACCAAGGCGTGGAAGCCGGGCTGGACAGCATGCTCTGGCAGCGCGCCGACGGTGGCCGCCTGGGCCTGCGCCAGGCCTACACCTACAGCGACTTCCATTATCGCAACGACGCGCGTTTTGGCAGCAATCGCCTGCCAGGGCTGCCGGTGCACTACTACCAAGGCGAGTTGCGCTACGACTGGCCGAGCGGCTTCTACGCAGCCGCCAATACGCAGCTGGCCTCCAAGGTCCAAGTGGACTACGCCAACAGCCGGCATGCCGAGGCCTATGCACTGTTCGGCGCACGCCTGGGCTGGAACTCGCCCAAGCAGGACTGGCAGACCTGGCTCGACTTGCGCAATCTGGGCGGCGAACGTTATTCGGCGACGGTGACGCCAGGTTTCGACGACAACGGCCAGGACGTGGCACGCTCGACACCGGGTGAGGGTCGAGCGGCATATGTGGGGGTGTCTTACAGTTTCAGATGAGCGCGGGGACGGCCCGGCGGTCTTGGGCCGGGCCGCTTGCAAAGGGGCTCAGTCGGGCAGGTTCACTTTGGGCTTGGTGGACGAGAAGATCGCCCAACTGGAAATGAACAGCGCAGCGATCAACGGCCCGATCACGAAACCGTTGAGGCCGAACACCGCCATGCCGCCCAGGGTCGACACCAGAATCAGGTAGTCGGGCATGCGCGTGTCCTTGCCTACCAGAATGGGGCGCAATATGTTGTCGACCAGGCCGATCACCAGCACACAGAAGGCTGTCAGTATGATGGCCTGCCAGTACATGCCCGTGGCCAGGAAATACAAGGCCACCGGCCCCCAGACGATGCCTGCGCCTACGGCAGGCAACAGCGACAGGAAGGCCATGAGCACGGCCCAGACCAGCGCGCTGGGGATGTCGAGCAGCCAGAAGATGATGCCGCCCAAAGCACCCTGGGTGATGGCCACGACCAGGTTGCCTTTGACGGTGGCGCGCACCACGCGGTTGAACTTCAGTTGCAGACGACGCTTCTGGTCTTCGGGCAGCGGCACGGCCTGACGAATCTTGCGCGCGGTGTCCGGCCCTTCGCGCAGGAAGAAGAACAGCACGTAGAGCATGATGCCGAAGCTGACGATGAAGTCGAAGGTGCCTTGGCCGAAGCTGAAGGCCTGGGTCGCAAAGTACTGGCTGCCCTGGCTGGCGAACTGGGTGATCTTCTGGCGCAGGCCGTCGAGGTTGCCCACGCCGAGCCGGTCCAGACCGTTCTGGGCGAACGTGGGCAGCATGTGCTTGCCCTGCTCCACGTAACCGGCGATGTCCAGGTTGCCGCTCTGGATGCGCTGGTACAGCGAGGCCCCTTCCTGCACCAGCAGGCCGCTGATGACGATCACCGGCAGGATGGCGATGGTCAGGCACACCGCCAACGTCGCCCCGGCCGCCAGGTTGCGACGCTTGTTGAAGCGCATGAGCATCTTGCGCTGCATCGGGGCGAAGATGACCGCCAGCACCACGGCCCAGAACATCGCGCCGTAGTAGGGCAGCAAGATCCAAATGAAGGCGATGGTGACTCCGGCCAGCAGCACGGTCAGCGCCTTGTTCTGCAACAGGGTTTCGTTCATGAAGATTCCTCGAGAATTCACCCCATTAGTGCATGGCGTTCGGGCAAAAGTGCCGTTGATGCAGATCAATACTCTGGCACCTTGCCAGCTTTAGCATTCGCGCCTTTCGCCAGGTGCGCCATGACCCTCCCCAACAAGCCCGAATTGCTGGCACCGGCCGGTAGCTTGCAGACCTTGCGCTATGCCTTCGCCTACGGCGCAGACGCGGTGTACGCCGGCCAACCGCGCTACAGCCTGCGGGTGCGCAACAACGATTTCGACCACCAGACCCTGGCCCAGGGCATCGCCGAGGCCCACGCGCTGGGCAAACGGCTATACGTGGTGGTGAACATCGCGCCGCACAACGCCAAGCTCAAGACCTTCCTCAAGGACCTGGCGCCGGTGATCGCCATGGGGCCGGACGCGCTGATCATGTCCGATCCCGGCCTGATCATGCTGGTGCGCGAGCACTATCCGCAGATGCCGGTGCACTTGTCGGTGCAGGCCAATACGGTGAACTGGGCCAGCGTACGGTTCTGGCAGAGCCTGGGGCTGACGCGGGTGATCCTGTCGCGCGAGCTGTCGCTGGAGGAGATCGAAGAGATTCGCCAGCAGGTGCCGGAGATGGAACTGGAAGTGTTCGTGCATGGCGCCTTGTGCATGGCCTATTCGGGACGCTGCCTGCTGTCTGGCTACCTCAACCGACGCGACGCCAACCAGGGCAGCTGCACCAATGCCTGCCGCTGGAAGTACCAGGCCAACGTGGCTACCGAGAACGTCACCGGCGAGATCGTCCGTCAGGTCGAGCCCACCCTGGGCTTGGGCGCCCCCACCGAGCAGGTGTTCCTGCTGCAGGAAAGCAACCGCCCCGACGAGGCCATGCCCGCCTTCGAGGACGAGCACGGCACCTACATCATGAATGCCAAGGACCTGCGCGCCGTGCACCACGTGGCTCGCTTGGCCGCGATGGGCGTGCACTCGCTGAAGATCGAAGGCCGCACCAAGTCGCACTTCTACTGCGCCCGTACCGTGCAGGCCTACCGCCAGGCCATCGACGACGCGGCCGCCGGCAGGCCGTTCGACCGCAGCCTGATGGACAACCTCGAATCGCTCGCCCAGCGCGGTTACACCGAAGGGTTTCTACGCCGCCATGTGCATGACGAATACCAGAACTACCAGCGCGGCAATTCAGTGTCCGAACGCCAGCAATTCGTCGGCGAGCTGACCGGCCTGCGGGTCGAAGGGCTGGCCGAGGTCAAGGTAAAGAACCGCTTCGCCTTGGGCGATCACCTGGAGCTGATGACGCCTGGCGGCAACTACCACTTCGACCTGCACCGCCTACGCGACAAGCAACAACGCGCTATCGAAGTCGCGCCCGGGGATGGCCATGTGGTGTATCTGCCGATTCCGGAGCAGGTGCCGCTGGCGTTCGGCCTGTTGCTGCGCGACTTGCGGACCTGACGATTCGGTCATCTGGCGCTCAGCTGGCTGACAGCCCGGCGCAGTGACAATGCCTGAGCTGGGCCCTATGCTCGCCACCGGCTCGATGAACCCTGTGACCTGCGCCGGGAGGCGCCTTGACCATGCTGCGTAAACACCTGCTGACCCTTGCCCTGCTCGCCATTGCCGGAATCGCTCAGGCGGCGCAGACGATCGATGTCTACCGCGACCCCAACTGCGGCTGTTGCAAACAGTGGATCGGCCATCTGCGCGAAAACGGCTTCATCGTCAACGACCACGTGGAGCCGCAGATGAGCGCGGTCAAGCAACGCCTGGGCGTAGCGCCGCGCCTGGCTTCATGCCACACGGCGGTGATCGACGGCAAATTCGTCGAGGGCCACGTGCCGGCCGAGCAGATTCACGCGTTGCTGGCCCGCGAAGACCTCAAGGGCATCGCCGTACCCGGCATGCCGTTGGGCTCGCCGGGCATGGAGATGGGCGAGCGCAAAGACGCCTACCAGGTGATCGGCCTGACCCACGACGGCAAGGACGTGACGGTCGCCGAATACTGATGCTGGCTTGGGCCGCGCTGTTCTTCAGCGCCCTCGGCGCCGCCACGCTGCTGCCGCTGCAGTCCGAGGCCGTACTGGCAAGCCTGTTGCTGCGCGAGCCGCAGGCTTGGCTGGGCCTGCTGCTGGTGGCCACGCTCGGCAACGTGCTGGGGTCGCTGGTGAACTGGTGGCTGGGGCGGATTATTGAGCGGCTGCGCCATCGCCGCTGGTTCCCGTTCAACGCAGGCCAGCTCGAACGCGCACAGCGGCGCTATCGACGCTGGGGCGCCTGGTCGCTGCTGTTGAGCTGGGTGCCAGTAATCGGCGATCCGCTGACCTTGATCGCCGGCATCCTGCGCGAACCGCTCTGGCGCTTCGTGTTGCTGGTGACGCTGGCCAAGGGCGGCCGTTATCTGGTGGTCGTTCTGCTGACCTTGGGGGTGTTCAAGGCAGGTTGACGGCGCAGGGGAAGCGTTGCAATTGCATCTCGCGCAGCCGGCTCAGCGTGCGCTGGTAGGGAAAGGCCAGGTAGCCCTCGGTGTAGAGCTGGTCCAACGGCACGGCGGCCTCCAGATACAGCGCCACGCGGCGGTCGTAGCACTCGTCCACCAGGGCGATGAAGCGGCGTACGCTGTCGTCCTTGGGCGCCAGGGCGGGCAGATGGCGGTCGCCTGCCGCGACCCTCTCGGCGCCGTCCTCGGTGCCGCGGGCAATGCGCCCGCTCCGCTGAGTGCCGCTCAGGCAGGGCACACCTTCGAGCAGGAGCGCCGCGAACTGGTCGCACACGGCCATGAACTCGGTCGCGGCCAGGGGTTGCGCGCATAAGGCGTCGAAGTGACACCAGAGCACGCTGCCGCTGCGCCGGAGCACTTCGATGTGCCGGGTGCCGATGCTCAACGGAGCGCTGCTGACGCCTTGGCCTGCACTCAAGCGCTCGAACACAGGCTGCAAGGCCCCGTCTTCGCCAGGCTCAGCGACCCAGTAACGCTGGCAATGGAGACCAGGATGCAGGCGGTGGTCCTGCCCACCCGCCACCGCTACGACCTGCATGTGCCGCCGCATGGCGAGGATGGCGGGCACGAAACGCTGGCGATTGAAGCCGTCGCTGTACAGCTGTTCGGGCGGCTGGTTCGACGTGGCGACGATCACCACGCCCTGCTCGAGCAACGCCTGGAACAGCCGACCCAGCAACATGGCATCGCCGATATCGCTGACGAACAGTTCGTCGAAGCACAGGACGCGGATGTCGCGAGCCAAGGCCTCGGCCAGCGCGCCTAGCGGGTCGGCGGTGCCGCTGAGCTGAAACAGTCGCCGGTGGACCCAGGCCATGAAATGGTGGAAATGCTGGCGCCGCGCGGGTACGCGCAAGGTGCGATGGAACAGGTCCATCAACCAGGTCTTGCCGCGGCCCACCGGGCCCCACAGGTATACGCCTTGGGCTCGATGGCCCAGGTGCAGCGCTTCGAAGCAGGCTTGCAGCGATTCGATGGCGCTCGCCTGGGCAGCGTCCGGCACGATCTCGCCCCGCGCCAGCGCGTTGCAGTACTGCGTGAGCAGGCTTTCTTGGGACATGCCAGCGCCTTGGGTAAAAGCGCCTAGTGTAACCACGCTTACACGCCAGCTGCGGACGTACAAACGACAGACGCAAGAAAACCCACCATCAGCAGTTGCTGTGGCGAGCGATAAGACTTTGGAAGAAATGGCAGGGGCGGCTGGATTCGAACCAACGCATGGCAGGATCAAAACCTGCTGCCTTACCGCTTGGCGACGCCCCTGTATCGATTCGACGATGCTGCGCTGTCGGATTGATGCTCCTACTGAATGACAACCCTTGTTGTCGAGGAATGCGTGGCACTTTAACAGCGACCTTCCGATCTGGGAAGCCTCAATCGTAAAAATATTTCAGAAAAACAGCGAGTTACCGGATCTACAAACACATTGCCTCCAGCATAGTACCGCTCGTCGGTTTTTTCGCCCGCTTCGCTTAACAACGGCGGGTTTGTCCATTCCAAGACTGTGAACGACTTCAGTGCTCATCAGGAGGATGCCATGCCCGTTTCACACGATCTGTACCAGGATCTGCAATACCCGCGCGAAATCGTCCAGCAGCGCCGCCAGCAAGACGCCAAGTTGGACCGCCTGCTGGATGAATACATGGACATCGACAATCAAGTGCTGGCTGCCGAGTCCATCTCGGCCGGCAACTTCGTCGACGAAGATCTGCGCCACCTCAAAGAGCGCCGCCTCGCCGTCAAGTACATGATCGAGAGCCAATTGGAACGCAAAGACCTTCATGCGCGCGGTTGACCCAGCACGCTAGATACAGGCGTCTCCTGAACGCGTTGGCCCGGCCGCTTGGCCGTCGCGGTAGGCCACCGGTATCATGCCGGCCCTACCGCGATCTGGCTTCCGGCTCATGCATACCCTCGACGATCTCTACGCTGGCCGCCTGCACGGCACCACTCGCCTCGACCTCAGCGCTCAGTTGCGCGAGTTCCCGCCTGAAATCTTCGATCTGGCCGATAGCCTTGAAGTGTTGAACCTCACCGGCAATCAGCTGAGCTGCCTGCCCTACGACCTGCATCGCCTCAAGCGGCTGAAAGTGCTGTTCTGCTCGCATAACCTTTTCACCGAATTGCCCCGCGGGCTGGACACATGCACTCAGCTGCACACGGTGGGCTTCAGGAACAACCGTATCGCCCGTATCGACGCGCAAGCCCTGCCCCCTGGACTGCGCGCCTTGATCCTGACCGACAACGCACTGACCACATTGCCCGACGCCTTGGGCGATTGCCGTCACTTGCAGAAGCTGATGCTCACCGGCAATCGTCTGCAGGCGTTGCCCGAAAGCCTTGAGCGGTGCCAAGGTCTGGAGCTGCTGCGCATCGCCAACAATCGCTTGACCGCCCTACCCGGCTGGCTGCTGCGTATGCCCCGCCTGGCCTGGCTGGCCTATGCCGGCAATCCGCTGCCGATACGCCTGCAGACTGTAACCGCGCCTCGGGACTATCCGCAGATCCCGTGGTCGGCGCTGACCCTGCAAGCGGAGTTGGGACGGGGCGCGTCCGGCGTCGTCCACCAAGCGAGCTGGGGAGACCGACCCGCCCCCGTGGCGGTCAAGGTCTATAAAGGCGCGATCACCAGCGATGGCTCGCCCCAGGCGGAGATGAGCGCATGCCTGGCCGCCGCCGACCATCCGAATCTGGTAGAGGTGCTCGGCCGCGTCGACGACCACCCCGAGCAGGTGCCGGCCTTGGTCATGCGCCGTATAGACAGCCACTGGCACAACCTGGCCGGCCCTCCGAGCCTGGACAGTTGCACCCGCGACCGATACGACACGGCGCTGCGCCTGGGCTTGCCGGCGCTGCTACGGCTGCTCGCAGGCGTGGCCTCGGCGGCTGCCCACCTGCACGCCCAAGGCCTGCTGCACGGCGACCTGTATGCCCACAATATTCTGTTTGCGCCGGACGGCCAGTGCCTGCTCACCGATTTCGGCGCGGCCTCGCTCTACCCTGCAAGCGAAACATCGGGCCAGGCGCTGGAAGCGTTGGAAGTGCGCGCGTTCGGGATTCTCATGCACGAGTTGCTGAGCCTCGATCAGCAAGCGGACGCCGACTTGCACGCCTTGGCCGAGGGTTGCATGCAGGCTGCGGGCAAACAGCGCCCACGCTTTGCGCAATTGGCCGATGCGTTGAGCCGACGCGCGGCCAGCGCCGCACACTGACCTCTGCCAACGAGCGCCCTATGGACATCGAACAGGCTCGAACCTTTCTGGAAATCATCCGCTGCGGCAGCCTGGTGGCTGCCGCCGAACGTCTGTTCGTGTCGCAAACGGCGATCACGGCGCGGGTGCAACGCCTGGAGCGGCATCTGGGCTGCACGCTGTTCCGACGCAGCCGCAACGGCGTCAGCCTGACGCCCGATGGCGAGGCCTTCGTGCCGTACGCCAACCAACTGCTGCAAACCTGGGAAGCGGCGCGGCGCGACCTGCCTTTGCCGCAAGGCCGCCGGCAGCTATTGCAGGTGGGTGCCGAAATCAGCCTGGGCAACCCGTTGCTGCTGGAGTGGGTAGGCGCCTTGCACGACGAACTGCCCGAACACGCCATCCGCAGCGAAGTCGGCGACGACGAAGCGCTGCTGCGCAAGGTGGAGGTAGGTCTGCTCGACGCCGTGCTGGTGTACCGACCCCATTACGGGCCTGGGTTGCAGGTCGAGCAGGTGCTGGAAGAAAAACTGGTACGGGTACGCCGCGTCGACCGCCACGAGCCCTATCTGTACATCGACTGGGGCGAAACCTTCCGCCGCCAGCACGACGCCGCACTACCCGACTGCGCCCGCGCCGCGCTGTCGTTCAACCTGGGCCCGCTGGCCCTGCAGTTCATTCTGCAACGCGGCGGCAGCGGCTATTTCCGCACCCGCGTGGTGCAGAGCTACCTCGACAGTGGCGTGCTGGAGCGTGTGCCGCAAGCACCCGAGTTCACCTACCCCACCTTCCTGGTCTATCCGCGCAGAGAAGACGCAGCCTTGCAGCAAGCGCTGGCGGTGTTGCGCCGTCTGCTGAGCGATGCCAACAGCGACTGGTCACAGCGCTGGGACCCGTTGATCTGAGCGCACCGGGCTGTGGCTGAGCCAGTGCCGCGCGAGGCCGGCGATCAGGTCGGTCTGGGTGATCACGCCCACCAGAGTCTGCCCCTCCAGCACCGGCAGGCAGTGCAAACCTTGCTCGCAAAGTAGCAGGAGCACCTGGTGCAGAGGCTCGTCGCTGCCGACGCTGACCACACGGCGGCTCATGATCTGCGCCAGACGCACAGGCTGCCGGGCCAAGGGCGCACGCCAATTGAAACGCGCGCGCGCCATGGCGGGTGCCACCAAGTCGCTGAGGCTGACGATGCCGACCAGCTGGCCGGCGTCGAGCACCGGCAGCGTCTTGAGGCGATGCGCGGACAGCAGTTTCCAGGCTTGTTCGAGCGTGGTGTCAGGGCTGGCGAATTGCACGTCCCGCGCCATCACCGAGCCTGCGCGGATGCCGCCAAGGCTGCGCCGTAGCGCCTGCCGTTCGGTCGCCTGGATGATGCGTTCGAGCTCGTCGCGGGTCACGTCGACGTACTCGCCCAGCGCCTCCAGAGCCTGGTCAAGGTCGTCGGCAGTCACTCCGATCCGCTCGCTGGGCAGCGGGTCGCGGGTGCGGTGCAAGTCTTTGCGCGGCGTCGCGGCCTTGGGATAGCGCACGCCGGTCAAGGCGTTGTAGGCCACGCCCACGGCCAGCAGCACCAAAACATTGAGCAGCACAGGTTCGAGCAGGTGGTCTCCAAGCGCGACCAGGCCGGGGTCGGCCAATACCGCCGTGACCGCCACCGCCGCACCCGGCGGATGCAGACAGCGCAAGAGGCACATCAGCACCAGCGAGCCACCGAGCGCGACGGCGGCCACCCACAGTTCGCTGCCCAGCCCATGGCGCAGCAACAGGCCCAGCAGGCACGCCGAGGCATAGCTGCCAAGCACCGGCCAAGGCTGTGCCAAGGGGCCGGAATGCACGGCGAAGACCAGCACCGCCGAAGCGGCCAGCGGGCCGAGCAGGTGCAAGGCGATTTGCGTGCCGAACGCCAGGCTGCACAGATGACCGGCGATGAGAAGCGCCAGCGCGGTGCCGAGCGCGGCGCGCAGCCATTGCCGAGGCGGAATATGTAATGAAGGAGGTGTGAGACGGTGCAGAACACGGAGCACTTTGGTCATGGGCGTGGAAATCTGGAGATCCGGGCAGTTTAAGGGCTTGGGCAGGCGAGCTGCGCGTGGCCGGGCAGTCGCGTTGAGAGGCGGCGACATCGTTCGAGTGGCGGTCAGTCTGACCGATCGAGCCAAAAGCGGCCAATTCAAACGGTTGCAGGTTCGGTGCAATATTTTTGCATCCGGCCATGATCGGCAAATGGATCGACGGCGTGCTAGTGCTCCCTGCGCGGCAGCTCGATCTCGACCCGCAGCCCGCCCAGGGGGCTCTGCAGCAGGGCGATGCGCCCGCTCCAGGCCTCGACGATGTCGCGCACGATCCCCAGGCCCAGGCCATGACCGGCCACCTGCTCGTCCAGGCGCGAGCCGCGCTCGAGCACTTGCTGACGGGCCGTCTCCGGAATACCCGGCCCGTCGTCGTCTACCCACAGCCGATAGCCTGCCGCGTTTTCGACAATCTCCAGGCGCACTTCGCTGTCAGCCCATTTACAGGCGTTGTCGAGCAGATTGCCCAACAGCTCCAGCATGTCTTCGCGGTCCCATGGCAACAGCAGCCCAGGAGTCAGGTCGCAGTGCAACTGCAAGCCATCGCCATGCACCATGCCCAGGGTCGCCAATAGCCCTGACAGCTCGGCGTCGCAGTCGAAGTGCACACCGGGCAACGCATCGCCGGCCAGCCGTGCGCGATTGAGTTCGCGGGTCAGACGCTGGTGGATCTGCTCCAACTGCGCCTGCATCTGCGCACTGACTTCGGGCGCATCGCGCAGCCGCTCGCTGCTGGCCAGGCTGACCAACACCGCCAGCGGCGTTTTCAGCGCATGCCCCAGATTGCCGAGGGCATTGCGCGAACGCCGCAGGCTGTCCTCGGTATGCGCCAGCAGGTGGTTGATCTGCGCCACCAAGGACTCCAGCTCCACCGGCACCTGGCTGTCCAACTGCGAGCGCTGGCCCTGCTGCAATTGGGCGATCTGCCGACGCGCACGCTCCAACGGCCGCAGCGAGCGGGTCACGGTGATGCGTTGCAGGACCAGAATCAGGATCAGAGCGACCAGGCCCAGGCCGAGACCAATCTGCTGCATGTGCCGAAAGCCTTGACGGACCGGCGTGTAGTCTTGAGCCACGCTGATGGAAATATCCAGCCCGAGGCGCCGGTAGTCGGCGCGGTAGATCAGCAACTGCTGACCTTCAGGCCCCAGCTCCTGCTTGTCTTCCAGGCCCACCTGGCTGGGTTGGAGCATGTCCAGATCCCACAGCGAGCGGGAGCGCCAGCTGCCTTCGGGAAAGTCGATGCGGAAGTAGTAGCCTGAAAAAGGCCGGTGGTAGGCGGCGGAAATGCGTCGTTCGTCCAGTTGCAGGCCGGTCGACCCCCGCACCAGCGCGGCCAGCAGGTTTTCGCTTTCCTTGCGCAGGCCCGCCTCCAGGTAACGTTGCAGGCCTGCTTCGAACAGCCACAGGGTCGACTGCGCCAACACCAGGCCGACCGTGACCAGCACCGCGATCAGCCCCAGGCTCAGGCGCCCTTGGATCGACTTCAATCGCCGCTCCCGGCATACAGATAACCCTGGCCGCGGCGGGTCTCGATGACGCTGCGGCCCAACTTGCGCCGCAGATGGTTCACATGCACTTCGAGGACGTTGGAGTCGCGCTCGGTTTCACCGTCATACAAGTGTTCGGCCAGATGGCTTTTCGAAAGGATCTGCCTGGGATGCAGCATGAAGTAACGCAACAGGCGAAACTCCGCAGCGGTCAGGGCGATGTCGACGCCGTCGCGGCTGACGCACTGCCGGCGCTCGTCCAGTTGCAGGCCTGCCGCCTCCAGGCTCGGCTGGTTGGCCAGGCCACGGGCACGGCGCAGCAGCGACTGGATGCGCAGTTGCAATTCTTCGGGATGGAACGGTTTGCTCAGATAATCGTCGGCGCCGGCCTTCAGGCCTTCGATACGCTCGGCCCAGGAGCCGCGGGCGGTCAGGACCAACACCGGCGTGACCAGGCTGGCGGCACGCCATTGCGCCAACACCTCAAGCCCCGGCAAGCCAGGCAAACCGAGGTCGAGGATGATCAGATCGTAGGGCTCGCTCTGCCCTTGGTAGACCGCGTCGCGGCCATCGGCCAGCCAATCGACGGCATAGCCTTGGCGCTGCAACGCGGCGGTCAGTTCATCGGCCAGGGGAACGTTGTCTTCGACCAGCAACAGACGCATTCAGTCGTCTTCCTCATCTTTGAGCAGCGCACCTGTCGCGGCGTCGAACTTGATTTCACGCACGACCCCCTGCGGGGTCAGGATTTCCACTTCGTATTCGTAACGGCCGTGTTCCTGCTCGAGTTCGGCTTCCAGCAAGCGCGCCCCGGGGTAACGCCCCAGGGCGGCTTCGAGCAATCGCTCGAGGGGCACGATGATGCCCCGGTGCCGCAGTTCGAGCGCTTCGTCCTGATCGAGGTCCCGGCCGACCGCCAGCGAACTGACGGCCAGCAGGCACAGGGCCAGGTAGCGGACGGGCCGGGCCAGGGCTAGCATCAGCGGTCCTGTTCGTCCTTCAGGACTTCGCCGGTCTTGGCGTCGAGGGCTACGTCCCACTCGACGTTGTTGCTGTCACGCAGTTCGACCTTGTAGATGTAGCGGCCGTACTCGTCTTCCAGCTCGCTGTCGGTCACGGTCGAGCCGGGGTGCTTGGCGACGGCGGCGGCCTTGAGCTCGTCGAGGGACTTGATGGTCTTGTTGCCGACCAGCTTGACCACTTCGTCGGGCTGGATGTCCTTGGCGAAGGCAGCGGCGCTGGCGAAGGTCAGGGTGGCGGCGGTGAACAGGGCAGTCAAAGTTTTCATGGTGTACTCCATCGGGGTCTAGAAGTTGTCTACGCAATCAAGACTACTGCCGGGGGCTTAATTCAACCTGAAAAGCGCGGGCGCTATCTTAACCCAGCGCCAACCCCCGAGCTAAAGGCTCTGACCCTCTCGCTGCAAGAACAGCTCGCTTTTTGTGCGCTGCGCCCTGTGCGCCCATCCAGCTTGGATGCAAAGCCAGGTGCCCTTCCCCTCGCGGCATAGTAGCGTCCCGCATTCAATGAATGGCCGCGTCTGCCGCACGAACAAGGGCAGACACGGGAGATATCGACCTGGGAGGTCAGATGGACGTTGTACATGCTGTTACGCCAGGAGCACTGGACGAGGCATTGATCGCCTTCGCCCGCTTCAAGATCGGCGAGATCCGCCTGTTCGATCTGGAGCGTGCGATGAGTTTCGAGGTGGGGCAGGCGCTGGCCGAAAGCGGCTGGGTCAGGTTCTCGATCGCCAAAATGGCTTCGGGCCGTTACCGCATCAGCGACGAGGGCGAGAATGCCCTCACCGAAGCAGGCCGCCAGCGGCTCGAGAAGCTGCGCAGCTGATACCGCCTTGCTGGCGCCGGTCCATGCGCTGCATTGGCTGGCGCCCAGCTTTCGATCTATGGCGAGGAAGGCTCGACCGCGCTCGTCGCAGACTGCGCAGGCCCGAGGGGCAAAACAGGGTAAGATGCACACATATTCGCTTGCCTGGCATCCTGGCACATCCTGCGTAAGATCGACGCATCGTCATGCCAGTGCAAGTGATCGGCATCGCCGCCCTTGGCAACGCGGCGGCGCCTCAGTCTTTCTTTCGCAGCTATACAGGTCCACCCGTGGAAATCTTCAAAGAATTCACTTTCGAATCGGCTCACCGCCTACCCAATGTTCCTGCCGGCCACAAATGCGGCCGCCTGCACGGTCATTCGTTCAAGGTTGCCCTGCACCTGACCGGCCCGCTCGACCCGCATACCGGCTGGATTCGCGACTTCAGCGAGATCAAGGCTGTGTTCAAGCCGATCTATGAACAGCTCGACCACAACTACCTCAACGACATCCCCGGCCTGGAAAACCCTACCAGCGAAGTGATCGCGCAGTGGATCTGGAACCAGGTCAAGCCGTTGCTGCCGGAATTGTCCAAGGTGCGGATTCATGAAACCTGCACCAGCGGGTGCGAATACACGGGCGACTGACACGACTTCAGAATAAGTCCCGGCAGCGTTGACGGCCGGCCGGGAAGGCTGCATCAAGGCTTGGCTACGCCCATTTTGACAACTTCCAGCGCTAGCCAGCCTTCCTCACCCTCGTTCTCGTTTAGATAGGGAAAATCATTCTCTCTCAGGCGTTTTATTTTCTTATTGTGCACGCTGGAGAATACGAGTCCGGCCCACCTACCGCCTTCGGCCAGCCCTTGCGTAGGCAGCCCTTCACAGCGCCAAAGCATGGTGCCATTTGCCAAGGCATCGTGGCCGGGCTCATCTGGAGTGGGGTAAACGCCTAGGTAGCCGTTTGTGCTGATGTCCAGACGATGGTTGGCGAAGGTCCATTGGCGGTGCTTGATCGTGCCAGCCGCGCGAATCTCATAATCGTGCTCACCTTCGGTGTCATAACATCCAAACCAGAACGGGTGCACGAACTTACGCCCTGTGTAATACCTTTTGGGTTCAGGAGCGGTCACGTTGTCCTGGTCCGCGTGCAACCAGCCATTAAGTCCCGAAGGGGACGGTTGACGCACGGTCACGCCAATAGGTTGGAATCGGGTCTGATCGAACGTTTCTACCGGAGTATTTTGATTGCTCCAATACAAACGGGCTAGAAAACTTTTCTCGGGACTGAACGTATAAAGGCTCATGTCTGTTCTCCTTCATGTGGAATGGGCAAAGGCAAAACTAGACAGATGCGCGCGGCCACATCAGCAGGAAACGCGCCGGGTGTCTGCGTAGGCCTTAGCCACTCAACAGAAGCTACATTGCCCACCAAGGCGGCGGGCAATGCACAAGGTCGACACTCGCCTGCGCCCCACTTTGCGATCGCCCTGCGATTCTCCGAATGACGCCCATGCCCTACGTACGATGGAGAGCGAAGGCACTAGCGCCCCTGCGGGCCTAACGCCCTATCAACATTGCCGGAAAGCGCAGGATGCGGCGGTACGGTCGCATTGACCACCTGAATGGCCAGGCGCCCCCGCTGGCCCCGGGTACCGTTAAGGTAAGCCCTGCCGCTCTCGATCAGGCGGCGCGTCACTCGCCCGGTCGGGCCGAACAGTTCGAGCCCTGTGCGAATGTCGCCGTTCTGCAAATCGTTCGGGTCGAATCCTTCCAGCGTCCAGAGCGGCGTGACCTTGCCCTTGCGGTAGCGAAACAGCAGCCCCTCGCTGTCGACGTTGACATCGCCCCCTGGCACATTGATGTGTAGCGAAGGCGCAGGATCCAGCATTCCCAACTCCACCCTTGGAGGCACTTGCAAGGGCGATTTCCCGGCAGGCGTGTCGGTTGGGTACATGCCTAGATAACCGCCGCGGCTGATATCCAGCACATACTCCAATTGCGGCCAGCGATGGACGTTAATGCCCGCATAGGCGGGGCGTATCTCATAGGCATACAGCTCGCCGATTCGATACGTACCGAACCAGAAGTACTCGCAATAGATGCGTTGGCGGGGCCCGAAAAGCGGCAGGTTGTCATGCAGAAAGGACTGGATTTCCTCGGGACGGTAGTCACGGCCCGACATCAACCAACCGTCGTCGCCGTTCCAGTCGTTGAATTCGACCCAGATCGGTTTGACCAACTCGCCCCGCGACGCTAGCAATTGGCCTGGACTGATCGATTCTTCACTGAATTGCCAGAAGCACCTCGCATTGAAGGATAACAGGGGCTGGAAAACGTATTCACTCATGGACGCACACCGCTGGTTGGTCAGAAAGCGGCGACTGTAGGGCGGCATTTTCAGGTTGAGCAGCGGGAACGGGTTCTAACGCAATGCGTCGTCCAGAAAGGCCGGTGCGATGTAGCGCTGGTAATGAGCTTCGGACAACAGGAAGAATTCGCGGTCGATGGCGTCGCGCAGCTCGGGCAGTTCCCAGTCGCGAAATTCCGGCAGCAAGGCGATGCCATAGGCCTCTAGATCGCGAATCATGCGGGCACCACGGGCGATCAGCTGATAGGCCCAGCAGTATTCGGACTGCCGCGCGAGAAACCGGATTGAGCGCTGCTCCAGCTGATGGCGCAGTCGTTCCTTATCGAACACCTCCAACTTGGCCATCATCACCTGCCCGAGCAGTTGCTCCAGGCGCAGCCAGACCGCGCGCTTGGCCTCCTCGTCGTAGCCGTTCCAGTGGATCACCTCGTGGTGGAAACGCTTGCAACCACGGCACACCAGATCGCCATACACGGTGGAGCACAGGCCGACACAGGGGGTTTTGATGGACTTGCTGGACATGGGAAAACGACAGCTGGGCGGTGGCACACGGCGCCATGTTAGCCCTTTGTCTAACCAGGGTCACCCGTTAAAGTCCTGCGAGGCGCCTTACCATCGCAGCGTTTTTCCCGTAGAATCATTCGGCCTTTTCCAAGGCAACCATGTCCGTTGGAAGCTGTTTTCAAAGCGTCACGAGCACAGTCATCCGGTAGAACGGCGTTGGCCCGGCACATGCCCCGCATGCACGGCCAACCCCTCATCAGCCTTCCGTTCTACAGGCGTAAAACTTTGAAAACAGCTTCTGCAAGGATTTCCGGCACCCTGGTTTGACGGCCCACAACGCCGTCTCTGCGCAGCCTTGCCGGAAGCCTGGATAAGCGTCCCGGACTCCCTTTTGGGACCACTGATGAGGGTAATAACTGTGCTTGAAGCCTACCGCAAACACATCGAAGAGCGTGCCGCCCTGGGTATCGTGCCCCAGCCGCTGAACGCCGAACAAACCGCAGGCCTGGTCGAGCTGCTGAAGAATCCCCCCGCCGGCGAAGAAGCCTTTCTCCTCGAACTGATCACCGACCGCGTACCGCCAGGCGTCGACGAAGCCGCGTACGTCAAGGCCGGCTTCCTCTCGGCCGTGGCCAAGGGCGACGTGCAGTCGCCGCTGATCGACCGCAAGCGCGCCACCGAACTGCTCGGCACCATGCAAGGCGGCTACAACATCGCGACCCTGGTCGAGCTGCTGGACGACGCCACCCTCGGCGCCGTCGCGGCCGAACAGCTCAAGCACACCCTGCTGATGTTCGACGCCTTCCACGACGTGGCGGAAAAAGCCAAGGCCGGCAACGCCAACGCCAAGGCCGTGCTGGAATCCTGGGCCGCCGGTGAGTGGTTCACCAAACGTCCGGCCATCGCCGACAAATACACCCTGACCGTGTTCAAGGTGCCTGGCGAAACCAACACCGACGACCTCTCCCCCGCGCCCGACGCCTGGTCGCGCCCGGACATCCCGCTGCACGCCCTGGCCATGCTGAAGATGGCCCGCGACGGCATCGAGCCCGAGCAACCCGGCTCGGTCGGCCCGCTCAAGCAAATCGCCGACATGCGCGCCAAGGGCTTCCCGGTCGCCTATGTTGGTGACGTGGTCGGCACCGGCTCCTCGCGTAAATCGGCCACCAACTCGGTGCTGTGGTTCTTCGGCGACGACATCCCCAACGTGCCGAACAAGCGCGCCGGTGGCTTCTGCTTCGGCACCAAGATCGCCCCGATCTTCTACAACACCATGGAAGACGCCGGCGCCCTGCCGATCGAGTTCGACTGCACCGACCTGAACATGGGCGACGTCATCGACGTGTACCCCTACAAGGGCGAAGTGCGCCGCCACGGCAGCGACGAGCTGGTCACCACCTTCGCACTGAAAACCGAAGTGCTGCTCGACGAAGTCCGTGCCGGTGGCCGGATTCCGTTGATCGTCGGCCGCGGCCTGACCGACAAGGCCCGTGCCGAGCTGAACCTGGGCGCCACCGACCTGTTCAAGCTGCCCGAAGCGCCGGTCGACACCGGCAAAGGCTACACCCTGGCGCAGAAGATGGTCGGTCGCGCCTGCGGCCTGCCGGAAGGCGAAGGGGTGCGTCCTGGCACCTACTGCGAACCGAAGATGACCACCGTCGGCTCCCAGGACACCACCGGCCCGATGACCCGCGACGAGCTCAAAGACCTCGCCTGCCTGGGCTTCTCCGCCGACCTGGTGATGCAGTCGTTCTGCCACACTGCGGCCTATCCGAAGCCGATCGACGTCACCACCCACCACACCCTGCCCGACTTCATCCGCACCCGTGGCGGCGTGTCGCTGCGTCCAGGCGACGGCATCATCCACAGCTGGCTGAACCGCATGCTGATGCCCGACACCGTGGGCACCGGCGGCGATTCGCACACCCGCTTCCCGATCGGCATCTCGTTCCCGGCCGGTTCCGGCCTGGTGGCCTTCGCCGCCGCGACTGGCGTGATGCCGCTGGACATGCCCGAGTCGATCCTGGTCCGCTTCAAGGGCAAGCTGCAGCCTGGCATCACCCTGCGCGACCTGGTGCACGCCATTCCCTACTACGCGATCCAGAACGGCCTGCTGACCGTCGAGAAGAAAGGCAAGAAGAACGCCTTCTCCGGCCGCATCCTCGAGATCGAAGGCCTGGACGAGCTGACCGTCGAGCAAGCCTTCGAGCTGTCCGACGCCTCGGCAGAACGCTCGGCGGCCGGCTGCACCATCAAGCTGCCGGAAAAGGCCATCGCCGAGTACCTGCGCTCCAACATCACATTGCTGCGCTGGATGATCGGCGAAGGCTATGGCGACCCACGCACCCTGGAGCGCCGCGCGCAAGCCATGGAAGCCTGGCTGGCCAACCCTGAGCTGCTGTCGGCCGACGCCGATGCCGAGTACGCCGAAATCATCGAAATCGACCTGGCCGACGTCAAGGAGCCCGTGCTCTGCGCGCCGAACGACCCGGACGACGCCCGTCTGCTGTCCAGCGTGCAAGGCGAGAAGATCGACGAAGTGTTCATCGGCTCGTGCATGACCAACATCGGTCACTTCCGCGCCGCCGGCAAGCTGCTGGACAAGGTCAAGGGCGGTATCCCCACTCGCCTGTGGCTGGCCCCGCCAACCAAGATGGATGCTCACCAGCTGACCGAAGAAGGCTACTACGGCATCTTCGGCAGAGCCGGTGCGCGTCTGGAAATGCCAGGCTGCTCGCTGTGCATGGGTAACCAGGCGCGCGTGCAGACCGGCTCCACCGTGGTCTCGACCTCGACCCGCAACTTCCCCAACCGCCTGGGCGACGCCACCAACGTCTACCTGGCTTCGGCGGAACTGGCGGCCGTGGCCTCGATCATCGGCAAGCTGCCGACCGTCGAAGAGTACATGCAGTACGCTCAGAGCATCGACAGCATGGCGGCCGACGTCTACCGCTACCTGAGCTTCGACCAGATCGCGGAATTCCGCGACGCGGCAGAAGCGGCGAAGATCCCGGTAGTCCAGGCGTAAGCCAAAGGTTGTAAAGCGGTATAAAAAAGCCCCGGCAGCGATGCCGGGGCTTTTGCGTTTCTGGATATCGGGCCCTTAGGCCGGCGCGTAGGCGCTAGCGAAGGAAGGCCCTACAACCACCCTGGGAATCACTCGTAACGCAAGGCCATGGCAGGCTCGACCTGGGACGCGCGGTAGGCCGGGTACAAGGTCGCCAGGAAGCTCATCACCAACCCTGCCGTGCAGATCAACCCCACATCGCCCCATTGCAGCTCCGAAGGCAGGCTGCTGATGAAGTACACGTCCGAGGTGAAGATGTGCTGGCCGCTGACGCGCTCCAGCCAGCCGACGATCTGGCTGACGTTGAGCGCGGCGACCACGCCCAGCGCGCCGCCGATCAGGGTGCCGACGATGCCGATCAGCGAACCCTGGACCATGAAGGTGCCCATGATCTGCGCGGGGGTGGCGCCGATGGTGCGCAGGATGGCGATGTCCGCGCCTTTGTCGTTCACCACCATGATCAAGGTGGCGATGATATTGAACGCCGCCACGGCGATGATCATCATCAGCAGCAGACCGATCATGGTCTTTTCCATCTTCATCGCGCTGAACAGACTGCCCTGGGTGTGCGACCAGTCATCGGCACGGTAGGCGGCGCCCAGTTCTCCCGCAATGGCTTTGGATACCTGCGGCGCGGCGTAGAGGTCGTGCAGCTTGAGCCGTACGCCTTGCACGCTGCCCTCGGGCCAGTGCTGCATTTCGGCGGCGTCGGCGACGTTGATGTAGGCCTGCGCCCCGTCCAGCTCGGCGCCGACCTTGAAGATGCCGACCACGGTCAGGCGCTGCATGCGCGGGGTGATGCCACCGGGCGCCTTGCTGATCTCGGGCACGATGAGGGTGAGTTTGTCGCCGGTATTGAGGCGGAAACGCCGCGCCGTGAGCTCGCCGATGACCACGCCGAACTCGCCGGGCACCAGGTCCTGCAAGCGGCCCTGGACGATGTGCTGGCCGACGATGGACACCTTGCCCTCTTCGGCCGGCTCGATGCCGCTGATCTGGATCGGCTGCATGGCACCCTTGTACGAGAGCATGCCTTCCATGTCGGTGATCGGTGCTGCCGCCATCACCGCCGGGTTGCGCAGGACGGTGTCGGCCAGGGTACGCCAGTTCTGCACCGGCTCGACGCCCAGCAGGCTGGCGTGGGGCACCAGACCGAGGATGCGCGAGCTCATCTCGCGTTGGAAGCCGTTCATCACCGACAGCACCACGATCATGGCCAGCACGCCCAGCGAGAGGCCGATCATCGAGGTCATGGAAATGAACGAAATGAAATGGTTGCGCCGTTTGGCGCGGGTGTAGCGTGCGCCGATGAACAAGGGCAAGGGTCTGAACATGGACGGGAATACCCAGTGGAAAAGTGAATGAGGGGCCGCACGCGGCCCCATACAAGACCTAGATCGGCACCAGGTGACCGTCTTCCAGGCGCAGCACACGGTCCATCTGACGTGCCAGGTTGAGGTCGTGGGTCACCACCAGGAAGGCGGTGCGCGACGAGGCAGACAACTCGCGCATCAATTCCTGGATGCCCTGGGCGGTGTGATGGTCGAGGTTGCCGGTCGGCTCGTCGAGCATCACCAGCCCCGGCTGGTTGACCAGCGCCCGGGCGATGGCCACCCGCTGGCGCTCGCCACCGGACAGCTCGGCTGGCTTGTGGCTCAGGCGATGCCCAAGGCCCACGCGCTTGAGCAGCGCCGTGGCACGCTCGCGCGCCTCGGGAATCGGCGTGCGGCCGATCAGCAGCGGCATGCACACGTTCTCCAGCGCAGTGAACTCGGCCAGCAGGTGGTGGAACTGGTATACGAAGCCCAATGCCCGGTTACGCAGCAGGCCACGGGCGCGCTCGCCAAGGGCCGAAAGCTCTTCGCCCGCCAGCCAGACGCTGCCCTGGCTCGGGGTGTCGAGACCGCCGAGCAGGTTGAGCAAGGTGCTTTTGCCCGAGCCCGAACTGCCGACGATGGCGACGCGCTCGCCCGGCAGCAGTTCGAGCTGCAGGTTGGCCAGCACCTGCACCGACTCAGGGCCTTCCTCGTAGGACTTGCCCAGGTTGCGGCAACTCAATACGGCTTTATCACTCATGCGCGACTCACTCATAACGTAGCGCCTCTGCAGGCTGGGTGCGCGCCGCGCGCCAGGCCGGGTACAGGGTGGCGAGGAAACTCAGGGCCAGGGCCGCGCCGCAGATCATCCAGACGTCCTGGGGCAGGATCTGCGAGGGCAGGTAATCGATGAAGTACACGTCGGCGTTGAGGAATTTGTGCCCTATCAGACGCTCGATGCCGGCGATGGCGGCACTGACGTTGAGCGCCGCGAGAATGCCGACCGCCGCGCCGATCAAGGTGCCGACCACGCCGATCACCGTGCCCTGGACCATGAAGATGGCCATGATCTGCCGGGGGGTGGCGCCCAGCGTGCGCAGGATGGCGATGTCGCCGCGCTTGTCGTTGACCACCATCACCAGGGTGGAAATGATGTTGAACGCAGCCACCGCGACGATCAGCAGCAACAGCAGGCCGATCATGGATTTCTCCATGCGGATGGCCTGGTAGAGGTTGCCATGGGTGCGGGTCCAGTCGCGCGAGTAGAACTCGCCGTCCAGATGCTGGGCGATGTCGTAGGCCATGCGCGGCGCCTCGAACAGGTCGTCGAACTTCAGGCGCAGCCCCTGCACCTGGTCGGCCTTCCAGCGGTGCAGGCGCGACAGGTCGGAAATGTTGGTCAGGCCCAGGTAGCCGTCGATCTCGCCGGCACCCACGTGGAAGGTGCCGACCACGGTGAAGCGCTTCATGCGCGGGAACATGCCGGCTGGGGTGATACTGACTTCCGGGGCGACGAAGGTCAGCTTGTCGCCGATGCCTACGCCGAGCTTGGCCGCCGCCTTGTCGCCGATCATGATCCCCCACTCGCCCGGTGCGAGCTTGTCGAGCCCGCCCTGCAAGGTGAAGCGGTCGATGATCGAGACCTTGCGTTCCAGTGTCGGGTCGACGCCGTTGAGCAGCACCTTCTGCACCTTGCCGTCATGGGTGAGCAAGCCCTGCATCTGGGTGAACGGCGCCACCTCCAGCACCTGGGGGTTCTGCTTGACCCGTTCGGCCACGGCCGGCCAGTTGTCGATCGGCTGGCTCGACTCGAGGGTGGCGTGCGGGATCATGCCCAGCACGCGGGTACGCATCTCATGGTCGAAGCCGTTCATCACCGACAGCACGACGATCATCACCACCACGCCAAGGGCGAGGCCGATCATCGAGGTCAGGGAAATGAACGAGACGAAATGGTTGCGACGCTTGGCACGGGTGTAGCGCGTACCGATGAATACGAAGAGAGGTCTGAACATGTCTGGGCTTGTTCGGATGAAAGGGAACGTCTTTGTGGCGGGGCGTGCTAGGCAGCTTTACACTCCGACCATTGCCGCCACCATGGGTTCACCATGACGACTCCAGACGCAGAAGAACGCCGCGAATACTACCGCATCGAAGACTGGATCGCACTGCAAATCCGCCCCCTGAGCGCCGCCGAACTGAGCGACGCGGCGCTGGCGCAGAGTGCCCCGGCCTTGATGGGCCTGCTCGGCGAACTGCACCTGGCCGACTTCGAAAGCCAGCACCTGCTGCGCCAACTCAGCGACAAGGACCGCATCCTCGCCGCCTTCCTGCGTGCGCAGAACAAACGCATCGACCTGCTCAGCGCCGTGGTGGCGCAGAGCATGCTCGGCCAACTCGGCGAGCCGCAAGCGGTGATGCTCTCCGAAGGCGGGCTTGATTCGATCAGCGCCGAGCCCTTCGCCGTGGGCACCCGCGTCGCCTTGCAGATGGTGCTGCTGCCCCGGGGACACGGCTTGCTGCTGCGCGGGCGGGTCAGCCGTTGCGAACCCAGAGCCGAAGGCGACTATGCCCTGGGCACCGAATTCACCGACCTGACCGACGCCGAGCGGCAACTGCTGGCTCGCCATATCCTGCAACACCAACAGCAGCGGCGGCGTCAGGCGCTGGAACAGCAAGACCCGACTTGAGCCCACTCCCTACGTGAAGGAACGACCGTGACACTCATCTATGGCCACCGCGGCGCCAAAGGCGAAGCCCCCGAGAACACGCTGAACAGTTTCCGCCAGTGCCTTTCCCACGGCGTCGACCGCTGCGAACTCGACCTGCACCTGTCAGCCGACAACGAACTGATGGTCATCCACGACACCACTCTCAAACGCACCACCGGTCGGCGCGGCAAGGTGGCGGAGCACACGGCGGCGGAACTGGCGACCTACGACGCGCGCCAGGGCGGCCCGAGCTGGGTGCAGCCCTGCCCCATTCCGACCTTGCAGACGCTGTTCGAGCAGTGCGCGTTCGAGCACTGGCAACTGGAGGTCAAGAGCGCCTCGCGCACCCGCGCCGCCAGCACCGTGCTGGCGATTCGCGAGTTGGCCCAGGCCTATGGCCTGCTGGACAAGATCACCATCACCTCCAGCTCCCGCGAGGTACTGGGCGCGGCGCTGGAACTGGTACCGGACGTGGCCCGTGGCCTGGTGGCCGAATATGCCTGGCTCGACCCGCTGAAGGTCGCGCAGAACTACGGTTGCAATCTGCTGGCGCTGAACTGGACGCTGTGCACCCCAGAACGCCTGCATAAAGCTCAGGCGCTGGGCTTGCACGTGTCGGTATGGACGGTCAACGAGCCGGCGCTGATGCACCGGCTGGCCGATTTTGGCGTCGACAGCCTGATCACAGACTTTCCCGGTTTGGCCAGGACCACCCTCGGAACAGACTGAAACCACTCTCCCCGACCGGCTCAGGCGACCGGCCGGAGCCGGTCAAAAAAGCCGGTTCAGGCCGTCGTAGGCGGCTACCCGATAGGCTTCGGCCATGGTCGGGTAGTTGAAGGTGGTGTTGACGAAGTACTTGAGGTTGTTCAACTCGCCGGGCTGGTTCATCACCGCCTGGCCGATGTGCACGATCTCCGACGCCTGATAGCCGAAGCAATGTACGCCCAGCACCTCCAGGGTCTCGCGGTGGAACAGGATCTTCAGCATGCCTTGCGGCTCACCGGCGATCTGCGCGCGGGCCATGCTCTTGAAGAAGGCCTTGCCCACTTCGTACGGCACCTTGGCCTGGGTCAGTTCCTGCTCGTTCTTGCCCAGCGAGCTGATCTCCGGAATGGTGTAGATACCGGTCGGCACGTCGTCGACGAAACGCCAGCTGCCGTTGTCGACGATGCTGCCCGCCGCCGAACGACCTTGGTCGTGGGCAGCACTGGCCAGGCTCGGCCAGCCGATCACATCGCCTGCGCCGTAGATGTTGCTGACCACGGTGCGATAGGCCTCGTCGACCTCGATCTGGCCACGGCTGTTGACCTTGATGCCGATGTTTTCCAGGCCCAGCTTGTCGGTGTTGCCGGTACGGCCGTTGCCCCAGAGCAAGGCGTCGGCCTTGATCTTCTTGCCCGATTTGAGATGCAGCACCACACCGTTGTCCAGCCCTTCGACGCGCTCGTAGTCTTCGTTGTGGCGCACGGTGATGTTGTTGTTGCTGAAGTGGTAGCTCAGCGCCTGGGAAATTTCCGAGTCGAGGAAGCTGAGCAACTGGCCGCGGTTGTCGACCAGCTCGATCAGCACGCCCAGGCCGCTGAAGATCGAGGCGTATTCGCAGCCGATCACGCCCGCGCCATAGATGATCAGCTTGCGCGGAGTGTGGCTGAGGCTGAGGATGGTGTCGCTGTCGTAGACCCGTGGGTGGCTGAAGTCGATGTCGACCGGGCGGTACGGACGCGAACCGGTGGCAATGATGATGTGCTTGGCCACCAGCTTTTCCACCACACCGTTGGGGCAGACCACTTCGATGGTCTGCTCGTCGGCGAAGCTGCCGGTACCGAAGAACAGGTCCACGCGGTTGCGCGCGTAGTAGCCGGTGCGCGAGGCGACCTGCTTGGCGATGACCTTCTCGGCGCTTTTCAGCACGTTGGGGAAGGAGAACCAGCGCGGCTCGCCGATGGCGCGGAACATCGGGTTGGTGTTGAACTGCATGATCTGCCGCACTGAGTGACGCAGGGCCTTGGACGGAATGGTGCCCAAGTGGGTGCAGTTGCCGCCGACCTGGCGACGGCTGTCGACCATCGCCACCTTGCGCCCCGCTTTGGCAGCGTTCATCGCCGCGCCTTCACCGGCCGGGCCGGAACCCAGCACCACCACGTCGTAGTTATAGACAGCCATGCGTACTCCTTCAGAACGGGCCCGGCGGCCGAGTCGGCGGCGGGGCTTGGCCATGTCGCCGCAGCGCCATGGAAAAATTCGGGTTGCAGTCTAAACAAGCCTGAACGCCGCGCACATTAACCCTTGGTCGCGTCGTAGGCCAATTCTGCCTGCACTACATGTTCATCGTACGCCTGTTCCATGGCGACATTCACTGCTCCGGATGCGTCCTTGGGCCACCGATCGGTACGACGGGCGCCGGACGAAAAACGGGAACCCTAGGGCTCCCGTTTCGTTCATGCGTTACACGCCGATCAGCGTGGGAAAGCTGGCGGGTTGACCCCGGCCATGTCTTCCATCACGCGCACGACCTGGCAGCTGTAGCCGAATTCGTTGTCGTACCAGACGTACAGCACGACGCGGTTGTCGTTGGCGATGGTCGCCTCGGCGTCCACCACGCCGGCGTAGCGCGAACCGACGAAATCGGTGGAGACCACTTCCTGCGAGCTGACGTAGTCGATCTGCTTGTGCAGTTCCGAGTGCATGGCGGTCTGGCGCAGGTACTCGTTGATCTCCTCGCGGGAGGTCGGATGCTCCAGGTTCAGGTTGAGGATGGCCATGGACACGTTGGGTGTCGGCACGCGGATGGCGTTGCCGGTCAGCTTGCCCTTGAGCACTGGCAGCGCCTTGGCGGCAGCCGTGGCGGCGCCGGTTTCGGTGATGACCATGTTCAGGGTGGCGGCGCGGCCGCGACGGCTGCCTTTATGGAAGTTGTCGATCAGGTTCTGGTCGTTGGTGAACGAGTGAACGGTTTCGACGTGGCCGTTGATGATGCCGTACTTGTCGTTGACCGCCTTGAGCACCGGCACGATGGCGTTGGTGGTGCAGGAGGCGGCCGAAACGATCTTGTCTTCCGGGGTGATGTCGCCATGGTTGATGCCGTGCACCACGTTCTTCAGCGCGCCTTTGCCGGGTGCAGTGAGGATCACGCGGGCGGCGCCCGGGCAGGCCAGGTGCTGGCCCAGGCCGTCGGCGTCACGCCAGACACCGGTGTTGTCGACGATCAGCGCATCCTTGATGCCGTACTGGGTGTAATCGACTTCGCTGGGGTTCTTGGCGTAGATCACCTGGATCAGGTTGCCATTGGCGGTGATGGTGTTGTTGGCTTCGTCGATGACGATGGTGCCGTCGAACGGGCCATGCACCGAATCGCGACGCAGCAGGCTGGCACGCTTGACCAGGTCGTTTTCGGCGCCCTTGCGCACGACGATGGCGCGCAGGCGCAGGCCGTCGCCGCCACCGGTCTTCTCGATCAGGATGCGCGCGAGCAGGCGGCCGATACGGCCAAAGCCGTACAGCACCACGTCGGTGCCCTTGGCTTCGCCGGCGCCCTGCTGGCCGACCACATCGGCCAGCTCTTCGCGCACGAAGGCTTCGGCGCTGCGCCCGTTGCCTTCCTGCTTGAACTTGTTGGCCAGCTTGCCCAGGTCGACCGAAGCCGCGCCGAGCTTGAGCTCGCTCATGGCCTTGAGCAGGGGGAACGTCTCGTGCACGGACAGCTCGCATTCGTCGCTCTGACGGTGGCGGGCAAAGCGGTGCGCCTTGAGGATCGAGATCACCGAACGGTTGATCAGGCTGCGGCCATAGATCGAGCTCACCACGTTGTTGTTGCGGTAGAGCTGACCAATCAGCGGAATCATCGCCTCGGCGAGCGCTTCACGATCGATCCACTCACCAAGGCACTGGTCGGGCTTCTGAGTCACGGGAACCTTCCACATGTAGGGACAGAAAAAAGGGGCTACATTATGCAGCGACTGGGGCTATCGGGCAATCGGCGACACGTGCGCAGGGTAGTAGCCAGGTAATACCACGCATGAGCCTGACAGCACTGCCCGCCACCGGTACAATCGATCTCTTTGCCGCAACGCTTGGAGCCCGATCTCCCGTGTCAGTTCTGCGCCTCCCGAAAATGTCGGCTACGGCCGGCAAGCAAACCTGGGGCAATCTGCAGGGCGCCGCCCTGAGCCTTGCCATTGCCGAAGCCGCCAGCAGTGCCGGCCGCTTCACCTTGCTGCTGACCGCCGACAGCCAGGCCGCCGACCGTCTCGAACAGGAGCTGCGCTTCTTCGCGCCCGACCTGCCGGTGCTGCCGTTTCCCGACTGGGAAACCCTGCCCTACGACCTGTTCTCGCCGCACCAGGACATCATCTCCCAACGCATCGCCAGCCTTTACAGGCTGCCGGAGCTGGACCACGGCATTCTCGTGGTGCCCATCACCACGGCGCTGCACCGCCTGGCGCCGACGCGCTTTCTGCTCGGCAGCAGCCTGGTGCTGGACATCGGCCAGAAGATCGACGTCGAGCAGATGCGCGCGCGCCTGGAAGCCAGCGGCTATCGCTGCGTCGACACGGTGTACGAGCATGGCGAGTTCGCCGTGCGCGGCGCGTTGCTCGACCTGTTTCCGATGGGCAGCAAACAGCCCTATCGCATCGACCTGTTCGACGACGAGATCGAAACCCTGCGCACCTTCGACCCGGACACCCAGCGCTCGGTGGACAAGGTCGACTCGGTGCGCCTGCTGCCGGCCCGCGAATTTCCCATGCAGAAGGACGAAGTCACACGTTTCAAAGCGCGCTTTCGCGAACGCTTCGACGTCGACTTCCGCCGCAGCGCGATCTTCCAGGACCTGGCCAGCGGCATCATTCCCGCCGGCATCGAGTATTACCTGCCGCTGTTCTTCGAAGACACCGCGACCCTGTTCGACTACCTGCCGAGCGACACCCAGGTGTTCTCGCTACCGGGCGTCGAGCAGGCCGCGGAAACCTTCTGGAACGATGTGCGCGGCCGCTACGAAGACCGCCGCGGCGACCTGAGCCGACCCCTGCTGCCACCGGCCGAGCTGTTCCTGCCGGTCGAAGACTGCTTCGCCCGCCTCAAGCAGTGGCCGCGGGTGGTGGTCAGCCCCGAAGACGTGGGCAGCGGCAGTGGCCGCGAGCACTTCCCTACCCAGCGCCTGCCGGACCTGGCCATCGAAGCCAAGGCCAACCAGCCGTTGGCGGCGCTGTCGCAGTTTCTCGAGCAGTTCCCCGGCCGGGTGCTGTTCACGGCAGAATCGGCGGGCCGGCGCGAAGTGCTGCTGGAGCTGCTCGAACGCCTCAAGCTGCGGCCCAAGACGGTCGACAGCTGGGAAGACTTCCTCACCCAATCGGCGCGCCTGGCCATCACCATCGCGCCCCTGGACGAAGGCTTGCTGCTGGAGCAGCCCGAGCTTGCGCTGATCGCCGAAAGCCCATTGTTCGGCCAGCGCGTCATGCAACGGCGGCGGCGCGAGAAGCGCGGCGAAACGGCCAACGATGCGGTGATCAAGAACCTCACCGAGCTGCGCGAAGGCGCGCCGGTGGTGCACATCGACCATGGCGTGGGGCGCTACCTGGGCCTGGCCACCCTCGAGATCGACGGCCAGGCCGCAGAGTTCCTGACCCTCGAATACGCCGAGAGCGCCAAGCTCTATGTGCCGGTGGCCAACCTGCACCTGATCGCCCGCTACACCGGCAGCGACGACGCCCTGGCGCCGCTGCACCGGCTCGGTTCGGAGACCTGGCAGAAGGCCAAGCGCAAAGCCGCCGAGCAGGTGCGCGACGTGGCCGCCGAACTGCTCGACATCTATGCCCGCCGCGCCGCGCGCAAAGGCCACGCCTTCGCCGACCCGGCCGCCGACTACGCAAGTTTCAGCGCCGGCTTCCCCTTCGAGGAAACCCCGGACCAGCAATCGGCCATCGAAGCGGTGCGCCAGGACATGCTGGCCGCCAAGCCCATGGACCGCCTGGTCTGCGGCGACGTCGGCTTCGGCAAGACCGAAGTGGCCATGCGCGCGGCGTTCATCGCCGTGCACAGCGGTCGCCAGGTGGCGCTGCTGGTGCCCACCACCCTGCTGGCCCAGCAGCACTACAACAGCTTCCGCGACCGCTTCGCCGAATGGCCGGTGAAGGTCGAGGTGATGAGTCGCTTCAAGACCGCCAAGGACATCTCCGCCGCCGCCGACGCGCTGGCCGAGGGCAAGATCGACATCCTCATCGGCACCCACAAGCTGTTGCAGGACGACGTCAAGTTCAAAGACCTGGGCCTGGTGATCATCGACGAAGAACACCGTTTCGGCGTGCGCCAGAAGGAGCAGCTCAAGGCCCTGCGCAGCGAGGTGGACATCCTCACCCTCACCGCCACGCCTATCCCGCGCACGCTTAACATGGCCGTGGCCGGCATGCGCGACCTGTCGATCATCGCCACGCCGCCAGCGCGGCGCCTGTCGGTGCGCACCTTCGTCATGGAGGAGAACAACAGCACCATCAAGGAAGCGCTGTTGCGCGAACTGCTGCGCGGCGGCCAGGTGTACTACCTGCATAACGACGTCAAGACCATCGAGAAATGCGCCGCCGACCTGGCCGCACTGGTGCCCGAGGCGCGCATCGGTATCGGCCATGGGCAGATGCGCGAGCGCGAGCTGGAACAGGTGATGAGCGACTTCTACCACAAGCGCTTCAACGTGCTGGTGGCCTCGACCATCATCGAAACCGGGATCGACGTGCCCAGCGCCAACACCATCGTCATCGAACGCGCCGACAAGTTCGGCCTGGCCCAGCTGCACCAGTTGCGCGGCCGGGTCGGACGCAGCCACCACCAGGCCTATGCCTACCTGCTTACGCCGTCACGCCAAGGCATCAGCGGCGACGCCGAGAAGCGTCTGGAGGCGATCGCCAACACCCAGGACCTGGGCGCAGGTTTCGTGCTGGCCACCAACGACCTGGAGATCCGCGGCGCCGGCGAGCTGCTCGGCGAAGGCCAGAGCGGGCAGATCCAGGCGGTCGGTTTCACCCTCTACATGGAAATGCTCGAGCGTGCGGTGAAAGCCATCCGCAAAGGCACCCAGCCCAATCTCGAACAACCCTTGGGCGGCGGCCCGGAGATCAACCTGCGCTTGCCGGCGCTGATCCCCGAAGACTACCTGCCCGACGTGCACGCGCGGCTGATCCTGTACAAGCGCATCGCCTCGGCGGTCGACGAGGAAGGCTTGAAGGACTTGCAAGTGGAAATGATCGACCGCTTCGGCCTGCTGCCCGAACCGACCAAGAACCTCATGCGTCTAACCCTGCTCAAGCTGCAGGCGGAAAAGCTCGGCATCAAGAAACTCGACGCCGGCCCCAATGGCGGCAAGATCGACTTCGAGACAGAGACCGCGGTGGAGCCGATCACCCTGATCAAGCTGATCCAGAGCCAGCCCAAGCGCTACAAATTCGAGGGCGCCACGCAGTTCCGCTTCATGGTGCCCATGGAGCGTGCCGACGAGCGTTTCTCGACCATCGAAGCGCTGTTCGAACGCCTTACCCCACCGACTGCCTGAAGGAAGATCCATGCGTGCCATTCGTTACCTGAGCGTGCTCGCGGCGCTGTTCGTTCCGCTCGCCAATGCCGAGGGCTTGTACCAGGTCGAGATGATCCTGATCAGGCAGAACGCCGAGCCTGCGCTGTACCACGCCCCCGCCCCGGAAGACTGGCGCGCGGGCGCCACGCTCCTGGCCGCCGACGCCGAGCGCCCGGCGCGCCTCAACGACACCCTCGAACGCCTGCAAGCCAACGGCGACTACACCGTGTTGCTGCACAAAGCCTGGGAGCAGACCCTGAGCGCCGAGCCGAGCCGTGTGGCCCTGAGCGCCGGCGAGCAGACCTATGGCCGCACGCCCATCGAAGGCACGCTGAGCTTGACCGAAGGGCGCTTCATCGCTGCCCAGGCGCGCTTCTGGGTCAACCAGATCGACGGCAACGGCAGCGTACTGCGCAGCGAGCAGTTCAAGCAGAGCAACAGCAACATGAAGCGCGGGCAGCTGAATTTCCTCGACGGCGGCCACCTGGCCCTGTTGCTCAAGGTCACCCCGGCCGGCATGCGCAAATCGCCGGAGATGAACCCGGAGCTGATGGAGCAGTGACATGAGCGAGGACGAGCTGGGCCATCGTCTGCGCCAGCACCCCGACTGGACGCGCGCCTTCGCCACGGCGGCACTGCAACGCGGTGAGCGCTATGCGCGCGATGGCCGGGTCAGGCTCGAGCTCTGCAACCCCAAGCGCGTCCAGGCGCGCTGTTCGGGCAGCGAAGGCCAGCTTTATCGGCAGGACATCGACCTGCACCTGGACGAGCCGCAAAGTCAGCTGGTCGCGCGTTGCACATGCCCGGTGCGGCGCAACTGCAAGCATTGCGCGGCGGTGCTCTACAGCCTGCAGGCGCGCGCCGGCGACAAGCGCGCGTCCAATGGCCTGCCCGCCGAGCTGCAGCACTGGCTGCAAGGCCTGCAACCGCGCGACGCCTCAGCCCGTGAAGACAAGCGCGGGCGCATGGTCTGCTATCAACTGCATTTGCACGGTGCAGGCTGTACGCTGCGGGTGCGCAAGGGCATCGTGCAGGAGGGCCAGACGCGCTTCAGCCGCATCCAGTCGCTTTACGAACTGCTCTACGAACCGCCGCGGTTCGTGCAGGAAGACGACTTGCGCATCCTGCGCCTGCTGTCGACCCTGAACAATCCCAGCGGCGCCGAAGAAGGCTTTGCCCTGCAGGGCCAGGAAGGCGGCGAACTGCTGCAACGGGCCCTGGATACCGGCCGCTTGTTTCTCGACGAAGGCCGCCCCTTCATCCGCCAGGGCGGCGAGCGTGTGGCCGAGTTCCGCTGGGTTCGCCTGGACAATGGCCACTACCGGGGGGTGTGGCTGCGCGAGGAAAAGCCTGTAGGCCACGTACTGGCATTGCTGCCGTTGTACTACTACGACAGCGAGAACGAAGAAGTGGGCGTCATCGGCCATGCGCTGGACCCCCATACCGCCCAGCACCTGACCCTGGCCCCGGACGTGCCCGAACACCTGATCGTGCCCTTGAGCCATAAGCTCAACGCCTTGAACCAGCGGCTGCCGACCCCGACCACCCTGGATGAGGTAGTCATCGATCAGGTACAACCGACCGCGCACTTGACCCTCGGCAGTGTGGAATTCAGTGCCTACGCCCCCAAGACCGGGCGCATGCAGCGCCAGATGCAGCACCGCGCCGCCCTGGCCTTCGACTACGACGGCTTGCGTGCCAGCGGCAACGACGACAAACCTCTGTCGCGTCTGGTGGGCAACACGCACCAGCGCATCCAGCGCCAGCCGGAGGCGGAACTGGCCTTGCGCAAGGTGCTGCAAGGCTGGGGCTTCAAAGTGGCGACCCGGCAAAGCAAGGCCCTGCCCGACAGCGCGGGGCAGATGCTGCAACTGGCCGACGACGAAGCCTGGCTGCGCTTCGCCCGCGCCGGATTGCCGGCACTGCGTGAAGCGGGCTGGACGATCGACGTGCAGCGCGACTTCGCCTTCAACCTCAACGAGGTGCAGGACTGGTACGCCGACATCGACGAGGCGCCCGGACGCGAATGGTTCGACCTGGAACTGGGCATCGTGGTGGAAGGCGAGCGCCATAGCCTGCTGCCGATCATGCTGCAGTTGCTGCACAGCAACCCGGAACTGCTGCGCAGCCAGGAGCTTGCCAAGCGTGGCGACGACGAACACCTGCTGATCGACCTCAACGCCGCGCGCCATGACAGCCCACCCTTGCGCGTGGCCCTGCCCTACAGGCGCATCCGTGCGGTCATGCGCACCCTGGGCGAGTTGTACCTGCATGAGGATGTCGGCGGCCCGAGCGTACGCCTGGAGCGCGCCGACGCCGCGCGCCTCAACGAGATCGACGAACTGCCGTTGCAATGGGCCGGCGGCGAGCAGGTCCGTGATCTGGGCCGGCGCCTGCGCGATGCGCGTGACCTGCAGGTGGCCCCACCCAAAGGCTTGAACGCTACGTTGCGGCCCTATCAGCAACAGGGGCTGAACTGGTTGCAGGCGCTGCGCGAGATCGGCACCGGGGCGATCCTCGGCGACGACATGGGCCTGGGCAAGACCTTGCAGACCCTTGCCCATCTGTTGCTGGAGAAGCAGTCCGGGCGACTGACCCAACCGGCCCTGGCGGTGATGCCGACCAGCCTGATCCCCAACTGGCTCGACGAAGCCCAGCGCTTCGCCCCCGACCTGCGCGTCCTGGCCCTGCACGGGGCGAGCCGCAACCAGCACTTCGCGGCGCTGGCCGAATACGATCTGGTGCTGACCACCTACGCCCTGCTGCCGCGCGACCTGGAACACCTCAAGGCGCATTGCTGGCATCTGCTGGTGCTCGACGAAGCGCAGAACATCAAGACCAGCACCAGCAAGGCCGCCCAGGCGGCGCGCGAGCTGCAAGCCCAACAGCGGCTGTGCCTGACCGGCACGCCTATGGAAAACAATCTGGGTGAGCTGTGGTCGCTGTTCCACTTCCTCATGCCGGGCTGGCTGGGCGACAGCAAGCAATTCAACAAGGAATACCGTACCCCTATCGAGCGGCATGGCGACAGCGATCGGCTCAACCACCTGATCCGGCGCATCCGCCCCTTCCTGCTGCGCCGCACCAAGGAGGAAGTCGCCACCGACCTGCCGCCCAAGACCGAGATGGTGCACTGGGTCGACCTCAGCGACGCCCAGCGCGACACCTACGAAACGGTGCGCGTGGCCATGGACAAGAAGGTGCGCGAGCAGATCGCCCGCAACGGCGCGGCGCGCAGCCAGATCGTCATCCTCGATGCGCTGCTCAAACTGCGTCAGGTGTGTTGCGACCTGCGATTGGTCAAGGGCGTCGACGTCAAAGGGCCGCAACACGACAAAGGCAAGCTGGGCGCCTTGCTCGACATGCTTGGCGAACTATTGAGCGAAGGTCGACGGGTGCTGTTGTTCTCGCAGTTCACCTCGATGCTGGCGTTGATCGAAGAAGAACTGATCAAGCGCGAGATCCGCTACAGCCTGCTCACAGGCGACACACGCGATCGGCGGGCACCGGTCCAACAGTTCCAGAGCGGCGCCAGCGAGGTGTTTCTGATCAGTCTCAAGGCCGGCGGCACAGGCCTGAACCTGACGGCCGCCGACACCGTCATCCACTACGACCCCTGGTGGAACCCAGCGAGCGAAAACCAGGCCACCGACCGCGCCTACCGCATCGGCCAAGACAAGCCGGTGTTCGTCTACAAGCTGATCACGCGGGGCACGGTGGAAGAGAAGATCCAGCAACTCCAGCAGGAAAAGGCCGCGCTGGCAGCCGGCTTGCTGGAAGACGGCGGAACCGGACAATGGCACATGGCCGACGAAGACATCGACGCCCTGTTCGCACCGCTGCCCGGTAAACGCGGTCGCTGAAGGCTCAGTCGATCAACTGCGCGGCACGCAGCGCGCTGAGCGCTTGCAACCAGCGCGGTTGTTCGCGGTAGTCGGTGCGGGCGAAGCCCTGGCCACGCATGCTGGCGATGCGCGGCGAAGGGCTGACCTTCAAGCGTTGCGTGGCGCTCAGGGCCAGCTCGGCCGCCGCGCGGTCGTTGCACACCAGCCCCATGTCGCAGCCGGCGCTCAGCGCGGCTTCGATGCGGTTGGCGGCATCGCCCACCACATGGGCACCGGCCATGGACAGGTCGTCGCTGAAGATCACGCCATCGAAGCCCAGCTCGCCACGAAGGATGTCTTGCAGCCAACGGCGCGAGAAGCCGGCGGGCTGGTTGTCGACCTGAGGATAGATCACGTGGGCTGGCATCACGGCGGCCAGTTGTTTGCTCAAGCTGCGGAACGGCAGCAGGTCGGCTTGGCGTAGCTCGTCCAGACTGCGTTCGTCGGTAGGGATTGCCACATGCGAGTCGGCCTCGGCCCAACCGTGCCCCGGGAAATGTTTGCCACAGGCCGCCATGCCGGCAGCGTTCATGCCACGGATGAAGGCGCCGGCCAATTGCGTGGCCCGCTGCGGATCGCCTTCGAAGGCGCGGCTACCGACCACCGCGCTGCGCTGATGGTCGAGGTCCAGGACCGGGGCGAAACTCAGATCCAGGCCCACGGCGAGCACCTCACTGGCCATCACCCAACCACAGTGCTCGGCCAGCTGTTCGGCGTTGGCATTGTCGGCCAGTGCGCGCATGGCTGGCAGACGTACGAAGCCCTGGCGCAGGCGCTGGACGCGACCGCCCTCTTGATCGACAGCCAGGATCAGGTCCGGGCGGATGGCGCGGATGGCGGCACACAGCTCGCGCACCTGACGCGGGGTTTCGATGTTGCGGGCGAACAGGATCAGGCCGGCGACTTGCGGCTGGCGCAGCAGCGCACGGTCATCGGCGGTCAGCCAGGTGCCGGCGATATCCACCATCAGGGAGCCTTGCAGGCGGGCAGTCATAGGAAATCCTTCGAGTACAAGGAGGGCAGCTTCAGGCTTTGGCCGGGGCGCCCTGGACAGAGGGTTTGCTGCGCGGACGCAATTGGGCGTCGGCCATATGCGGATCGGTCACGCCACTGTCGGCGCGCATGCCGGCCGCGAGGAACGGCACCATCAGGCGCATGACCTGCTCGATCGAGGTATTGAGGCCGAAGTCGTTTTCGGCGATGGCGCGCAGGGCCTTGATACCCGACATGCTGAACGCCGCGGCGCCGAGCATGAAGTGCACGCGCCAGAACAACTCCAGCGGTGGGATGCGCGGCGCGGCTTCGTTGACCAGCAACATGTAGCGGCGAAAGACCTTGCCGTACATGTCCTCAAGATAGCGGCGCAGGTGCCCCTGGCTTTCGCTGAAGGCCAGGCCCAACAGGCGCATGAAGATGGACAGGTCGTTGTTGCTGCGCGGCTGCACGGCCAGCGCCTGGTCGACCAGCATTTCCAACAGCTCTTCGAGGCTCGGTTTGAGCTCGGGCTGGGCCTGGCGGCGCTCCAGTTCACGCTCGAGGCTGGCGCAGAACGGACCGAGGAAACGCGAGAAAACCGCCTGGATCAGGGCTTTCTTCGAACCAAAATGGTAGTTTACCGCCGCCAGATTGACCCCGGCCTTGCTGGTAATCAGACGCAGCGAGGTCTCGGCGAAGCCTCGTTCCGCGAACAACTGCTCGGCAGCATCGAGAATGCGTTCAACGGTTTCGGATTGGGCCATGACTTACCTATTCGCCAGACAAACAGTTGTTTGAAACATACGTTTCAGGCACCGCGCTGTCAAGGTCGTATGACCTATCGGTCGCATTTCGACGGCGGTGTCCCAATGATTGCCACAACCCGCGTCGCCGCAGGCCTGCAGCTCGAACGTCATGACCGACGAGCAATTGCGTTCGAATGGAAAGCTTGCAGCAGGACCACTACTGTATATAATCCCAGTCACTGGATAAAAAAACAGAGCGCATGCCATGTTGAAACTGACGCCACGCCAAGCCGAAATCCTCGCCTTCATCAAGCGCTGCTTGGAAGACAACGGTTTCCCGCCCACCCGCGCGGAAATCGCTCAGGAACTGGGCTTCAAATCACCCAACGCCGCTGAGGAACATCTCAAGGCTCTGGCCCGCAAGGGCGCCATCGAGATGACGCCAGGTGCTTCACGCGGCATCCGTATCCCAGGCCTGGAAACCAAGCCCGAGAGCGCCACCCTGCCCATCGTCGGCCGGGTCGCGGCGGGTGCGCCGATCCTTGCAGAACAGCACATCGAGCAATCGTGCAACATCAATCCGGACTTCTTCAACCCTCGCGCCGACTACCTGCTGCGGGTCCACGGCACCAGCATGAAAGACGTCGGCATCTTCGACGGCGACCTGCTGGCCGTGCACACCTGCCGCGAGGCCCGCAACGGCCAGATCGTGGTGGCACGCATCGGTGACGAAGTCACGGTCAAGCGATTCAAACGCGAAGGCAGCAAAGTCTGGCTGATCGCCGAGAACCCCGAGTTCGCACCGATCGAAGTCGATCTCAAAGACCAGGAACTGGTCATCGAAGGTTTGAGCGTCGGCGTCATTCGCCGCTGACCCAGGAGGCGCCATGCATACGTCCACCCACGCATCGGAGCATATCCAGTTGTCACTGTTTGAGGCTTTTCTGGCCCAACCTGTGCTACCTGGCTTGAAGGCTCGTGAACCGTCAGCAGACTACTGCCGGCCCGAACTGTTCAGCGAGCTGAGCCTACGGGGTGCGTCTGGCCACTGTCACAGCCTGCTGGCGCCCGTCCTGCGAGAGTTGAGCGAAAAAGACGACACCCGTTGGCTCACCCTGATCGCCCCGCCTGCCAGTCTGACTCAGGCCTGGCTGCGCGACGCGGGCTTGAACCGCGAGCGCATTCTACTGCTGCACCCCCGAGGTACGCAGAGCGCGTTGCACCTGGCCGGCGAGGCGCTGCGCCTGAAACGCAGCCACACCGTCGTCAGTTGGTTGGGCAGCCTCAACGCCAGCGCCCGACACCTGCTGATCCGCGCCGCCAGCGCCGGTAATGCACAAAGCCTGAACATCCGCATCGGCTGATGTTCAGGCTTTGCCTGCAACGCTCGCCTTCGAAGGCGAGCTAAGGGTAGCCCGGCAGCGTCAGTGCAATACGCGTGGCCCTTCGTCACGTTCCAGTTCGCCTTCGGCCAACCGTCCCGCCATTTGCACCCCTACGCTGAGCATGGCCTTGGCCACTTCGACATGCTGTCCTTGCAGAAATACCTTGGCATCCTCCGAGAAATTCAAGGTCACCAATGACCCTTCATCCTCTGCGCGGCGCAGCTCGATGCGACCATCAGGCAACTCGACAATTTCCAGAAACGACGTTGACATAAAGGGTTGTTCTCCACGAAAGGCCATCATTGTAACAGCCACTGCGGGGATCAGCACTCACTCAGGGCGTCACGGAAACGTCTGGCCACGTCTTTCAGATGGACGCGCCAGCTCTGCATTTCTTCATAACTGAGCGCGGGCGCTTCAGGCGCGTCCAGGTTCACAGCCTGGATCAGCGGCTGGGTAACGTCCGTCTTGGGCGTTTTTTTCGCCACCGGCGGTCGAAGCAGGTCGGCATAGGCTTTCAGCAGTCGCGCCAGCCAGCTCTGCGGATTGCCTGCCAGCTCCAACAGCTCGGCCATTTCCGGAATCGCAATTTCGCGCAGCACGTCCTCGTTGAGCAAGGCTTCGGCCTGCGTCGCATTGGCCTGCGGCAATCGGTAGAAGCCGGCGATCTCATGACACAGACCCAACAAGCCGCCGTACAAGTGGAACAGCGCCGCCTCGCGTTCGGCCTGGAGCAAACCCTGAGCGTTCATGGCCCGGCTTTCCTGGGCCTTACTCATCGACTCCAGGGCCAGCCCTGCGAAAAACAGCTTCTGATTGGTACGGGTATACAGTTCCTGGGCCATGGCGCGCGGCGTCCTCGAAGGTGGGGCGAACCGCTGTTGTAACGGCTGGTTGCCCTTTAGCGCAAGCCAAATGCAGCGGGGGCAAGTCGGTCACCCGCCTTGCCCCCGCCGTTACCGCCTGAATAAGCGCCCTTTGCGGAGCGCCTCCTTGCGGAGCGCCACCCTCAACGCTTGTCTTCGACCTTCCAGGCCGAGCCGTCATAGAACGCCTTCCAGCCAGTCGGCTTGCCTTCCACTTCGGTCTGCACGTACTGCTCCTTGGTCTTGCGGCTGTAGCGGATCACGGTTGGACGACCTTCCGGATCCTGCTGCGGCGCTTCGCACAGGAAGTGGTACTTGGGATCGATCTCGGCCTTGTGCGGCACGATCTCCTTGACCAACGGCGCGCGGGTTTCGCGGTTCTTGGGGAACTGGCTGGCGGCCAGGAACAGCCCTGAGGCACCGTCGCGCAGCACGTAGGTGTCATCGACCTTCTCGCATTTGAGCTCAGGCATCTCCACCTTGTCCATCTTCGGTGGCGCAGCCTCGCCGTTTTTCAGCAGTTTGCGCGTGTTCTTGCAGGCTGGGTTGGTACAGCCGAAGAATTTACCGAAGCGACCGGTCTTGAGTTGCATCTCGCTCCCGCACTTGTCGCACTCCAGGCTTGGCCCTTCGTAGCCCTTGATACGGTAGCTACCTTCTTCGATCTCGTAGCCGGGGCAATCCGGGTTGTTGCCGCAGATATGCAGCTTGTGTTTCTCGTCCAGCAGGTAGGCATCCATGGCCGTGGCGCAGATCGGACAACGGTGCTTGCCGCGCAGTACGCGCGATTCCGATTCACCTTCGTCGTCGGCCGCGATTTCGTCGCCAGGGACAAGGTTGACCGTGGCCTTGCAACGTTCTTTAGGCGGCAAGGTATAACCCGAGCAACCGAGGAACACACCGGTGGACGCCGTACGAATCATCATCGGCCGGCCACATTCCTTGCAGGGAATGTTGGTCATGGTCGGCTGGTTGGCGCGCATGCCATTCTCGGCCGCTTCGGCGGTCAGCAGTTTCTTGCTGAAATCGCCGTAGAACTCGTCGAGCACGTTCTTCCAGTCGCGTCCGCCCTGGGCGACGTCGTCCAGGTGCTCTTCCATACCGGCGGTGAAGCCGTAGTCCATGAGGTTGGAGAAGCTCTCCGAGAGCCGCTCGGTGACGATGTCGCCCATCTTTTCCGAATAGAAACGACGGTTGTGCAGGGTCACGTAGCCGCGGTCCTGGATGGTGGAAATGATCACGGCGTAGGTCGATGGGCGACCGATCCCGCGCTTTTCCATCTCTTTGACCAGGCTGGCTTCGGTGAAGCGCGCCGGCGGCTTGGTGAAGTGCTGGCTCGGGTCGAGCTCGACCAGTTGCAACGCCTCGCCTTGGGCCATTTCCGGCAGCACGTCGTCTTCGCCCGGTTTGCTCTGTTGCGGCAACACGCGGGTATAGCCGTCGAACTTGAGGATCCGACCCTTGGCACGCAACTCGAAGTTGCCGGCCACTGCCGTGATGCTGGTGGACAGGTACTGGGCTGGCGGCATCTGGCAGGCCAGGAACTGGCGCCAGATCAGCTCGTACAGACGCTCTGCGTCGCGCTCCATGCCGCTGAGCTTGCTCGGGTGCGTATTGACGTCCGAAGGCCGGATGGCTTCGTGCGCCTCTTGCGCGCCTTGCTTGCTGCCGTACACCACCGGCGATTCGGGCAGGTACTGCTTGCCGAATTCATGTTCGATGTAGCTGCGCGCCATTTCGACCGCGTCCGTGGACAGGTTGGTCGAGTCGGTACGCATGTAGGTGATGTAGCCCGCCTCGTACAGGCGCTGCGCCATCATCATGGTCTTCTTCACGCCATAGCCCAGACGATTGCTCGCCGCCTGCTGCAGGGTGGAGGTGATGAACGGCGCCGAAGGCTTGCTGCTGGTCGGCCGGTCTTCGCGCTTGCTGACGCTGTAGCTGGACGCCTTGAGCTGCTCGAGCGCCGCCATGGCTTGGGCCTGGTTCAGCGGCTTGAACGCCTCGCCGTTCTGGCGCGCGACTTCGAAACGCACCTTGGCGTTCTTGGCGCTGCTCAGGTCGGCGTGGATTTCCCAGTACTCTTCGGGGTTGAAGGCGCGGATCTCGCGCTCGCGCTCCACCACCAGCTTGACCGCCACCGACTGCACCCGGCCCGCCGACAAGCCACGGGCGATCTTGGCCCACAGCAATGGCGAAACCATGTAGCCGACCACGCGATCGAGGAAGCGCCGCGCCTGCTGAGCGTTGACCCGGGCGATGTCCAGCTCGCCTGGCTGGGAAAACGCTTCCTGGATGGCTTTCTTGGTGATCTCGTTGAACACCACGCGCTTGTAGCGGCTGTCGTCGCCGCCGATGGCTTCGCGCAGGTGCCAGGCGATGGCCTCCCCTTCGCGGTCCAAGTCGGTCGCGAGGTAGATGGTGTCGGCATCCTTGGCCAAACGCCGCAACTCGTCGATGACCTTTTCCTTGCCGGGCAGGATTTCGTATTTGGCTTTCCAGCCGGCGTCAGGGTCGACACCCATGCGCGCCACCAGTTGCCGGCGGGCCTTCTCTTTCGGCGGCAGCACCGGCGCATCGGCTGCGGCCTTGCCACGCTTGGCCGCCGGCTCCTTGGAGGCGCTGGCCGAACCGCTGGTGGGAAGGTCGCGGATGTGGCCGATACTCGACTTCACCACGTACTGGTTGCCCAGGTACTTGTTGATGGTCTTGGCCTTGGCCGGGGATTCCACAATGACCAGCGATTTGCCCATGGATCGGTGTATTCCTGAATCTGGAGATGAATAACGCGCCAGGTGCCGGACGCGGCACCGCTATATATAGTGGCGACAAGATGAGGTCAAGCGCAGTCGCCCAAGCCGTGTACGAAATCTGCCTGCTATGTGGTCGGCGGAAATGGCTCGCGGATCGGGCTCGGATGGATAACCCGCAATGCCTTCACCCTAGCCTGTTTCCGGTGACGTTCGAAACGCCCCTGCAAGCATATTTCGTCCAAGGCCTAGAAGCCCGGTGCGTTTCCCTCCCCGAGCGTTGGCGCCTCGGCCTTGCGCAATGCGAAGCGCGGCACTTGTTGCCCGTCGATCTCGACGGTTTCGAGGAACATCGACAACGGCCGCACCCACAGGCCGAAATCGCCGTACAGGCATTGGTAGACCACAACCCACTCTTCGCTCTCCGAATGCCGGGCCGTACCGAACACGCGGTACTCAGGCCCTTTGTAGTGCTGATAGATGCCTGGCTGGACCTGCATGTCACATGCTCCTGAACATAAGGGGAAAAACAAAAGCCGGGGCACTAGGCCCCGGCTGCTGTGACAACGAAACGATCAGCGCCGTTCGAACACAGTAGTGATGCCCTGGCCGAGGCCCACGCACATGGTGGCGACCCCAAGGGTACCGCCCTTCTGCTTCATCACGTTGAGCAGAGTCCCGGAAATCCGGGCGCCCGAGCAACCGAAAGGATGGCCGAGGGCGATCGCGCCGCCGTGCAGGTTAACCTTCTCATTCATCTTGTCGAGCACTTTCAAATCTTTCAGTACCGGCAAGGCTTGTGCGGCGAAGGCTTCGTTGAGCTCGAAGTAGTCGATGTCGCCGATGGTCAGACCCGCGCGTTTGAGCGCTTTCTGCGTCGACGGCACCGGGCCGTAGCCCATGATCGCCGGGTCCACGCCCGCCACCGCCATGGAGCGGATCACCGCCAGCGGCTCGATACCCAGGTCCATCGCGCGCTGGCCGGACATGACGATCATGCACGAGGCGCCGTCGGTGATCTGCGAGGAACTGCCGGCCGTCACGGTGCCGCCCTTGGGGTTGAAGGCAGGCTTGAGCGCGGCCAGGCCTTCGAGGGTGGTTTCCGGACGAATGGTTTCGTCGAAGTCGAAGACCTTGAGGAAACCGTTCTCGTCATACCCCTGCATGGGAATGATTTCGTCCTTGAAATTGCCCTCGACCGTGGCCTTGTGCGCCAACTGGTGCGAACGCAGGGCGAACTGGTCCTGCTGCTCGCGGGTGATGCCATGCATCTTGCCCAGCATCTCGGCGGTCAGGCCCATCATGCCCGAGGCCTTGGCCGCGTGCAGCGACAGGTGGGGGTTGGGATCGACGCCATGCATCATGCTGACGTGGCCCATGTGCTCCACACCGCCGATGACGAACACATCGCCGTTGCCGGTCATGATCGCCTGAGCGGCGGTGTGCAGCGCGCTCATCGACGAGCCGCACAGACGGCTGACGGTCTGCGCCGCCGAAGTGTGCGGAATGGGCGTCATCAGCGAGGCCATGCGCGCTACGTTCCAGCCCTGTTCGAGGGTCTGGTTCACACAACCCCAGATCACGTCCTCCACTTCTTTCGGATCGACCTTGGCGTTGCGCTCGAGCAATTTCGTGATCAGGTGCGCCGACATGTCTTCGGCGCGGGTATTGCGGTGCATGCCACCCTTGGAGCGGCCCATGGGCGTGCGACCGAAGTCGACGATCACCACGTCTCTTGGATTCAGGCTCATATCAAATCTCTCGCTCTAGCTCGTTGACCGCTCAGTTGAAGAAACGCTGGCCGTTCTTGGCCATCTCGCGCAGCTTGGCGGTCGGGTGGTACAGCGGGCCCAGTTCGGCGTACTGGTCGGCCAGGGCGACGAACTCGGCGACCCCGATCGAATCGATGTAGCGCAGCGCACCGCCACGGAAGGGTGGGAAACCGATGCCGTAGACCAGGCCCATGTCCGCTTCGGCGGCGCTTTCGACGATGCCGTCTTCCAGACAGCGCACCACTTCCAGGCACAGCGGGATCATCATCCAGTTGAGGATGTCGTCGTCGCTCAGCTCGCGCTGTTCGTAGACGATTGGCTGCAGGACGTCGAGCACGGCCGGGTCGGCGACTTTCTTCGGCTTGCCGCGTTTGTCGGTTTCGTAGGCGTAGAAGCCCTTGCCGTTTTTCTGCCCCAGGCGCTTGGCCTCGTACAGCGCGTCGATGGCCGAGCGGCGATCGTCTTTCATACGGTCAGGGAAGCCTTCGGCCATCACATCGCGGCCATGGTGGCCGGTGTCGATGCCGACCACGTCCATCAGGTAGGCCGGGCCCATGGGCCAGCCGAACTTCTCCATGACCTTGTCGATGCGCACGAAGTCGACGCCAGCGCTGACCAGACGAGCGAAACCGCCAAAATAGGGGAACAGCACGCGGTTGACCAAAAAGCCTGGGCAGTCGTTGACCACGATGGGGTTCTTGCCCATTTTCTTGGCGTAGGCCACGGTGGTGGCAACGGCTTCGTCACTGGACTTTTCACCGCGGATCACTTCCACCAGCGGCATCATGTGCACCGGGTTGAAGAAGTGCATGCCGACGAAGTTTTCCGGGCGCTTGAGCGCCTGGGCCAACAGGTTGATGGAAATGGTCGAGGTGTTGGACGCCAGGATCGTATCGTCCTTGACCTGCCCTTCCACTTCGGCCAGTACCGCCTGCTTGACCTTGGGGTTTTCCACTACGGCTTCGACGACGATGTCGACCGTGCCGAAATCGCCGTAGGACAACACCGGGCGAATGGCGTTGAGCGATTCGGCCATTTGCGCGGCGGTCAGGCGGCCTTTCTCGACCCGGCTGCCGAGCAGCTTGGAGGCTTCGCTCAGGCCCAGTTGGATGGCCTCTTCGCGAATGTCCTTCATCAGGATCGGCGTGCCTTTGACGGCCGACTGATAAGCGATGCCGCCACCCATGATACCGGCGCCGAGCACGGCAGCCTGCTTCACGTCACGGGCGATGCGGTCGTAGGCCTTGGCCTTGCGCTTGAGCTCCTGATCATTGAGGAACAGGCCGATCAGGCTCTGCGCCACGGCGGTCTTGGCCAGTTTGGCGAAGCCCGCCGCTTCGACTTCCAGCGCTTTGTCGCGGCCGAAGTTGGCGGCTTTCTGAATGCTCTTGATGGCCTCGACCGGGGCCGGATAGTTCGGCCCGGCTTGCCCGGCGACGAAACCCTTGGCGGTTTCGAAGGCCATCATCTGCTCGATGGCGTTGAGCTTGAGCTTGTCCAGCTTGGGCTGGCGCTTGGCCTTGTGGTCCAGCTCGCCGCTGATGGCGCGCTTGATCAGGTCGAGGGCCGCAGCATGCAGCAGTTGCGGGGCGACCACGGCGTCGACGGCGCCGAGTTTCAGCGCGTCTTCGGCACGGTTCTCCTTGCCCGAAGCGATCCATTCGATGGCGTTGTCCGGACCGATCAGGCGTGGCAGTCGCACGGTGCCGCCGAAGCCTGGGTAGATGCCCAGTTTGACTTCCGGCAGGCCGATCTTGGCGTCGCTGGACATGACCCGGTAATCGGCCGCCAGGCACATTTCCAGACCGCCACCCAGGGCGATGCCATTGATGGCGGCGACGGTGGGCACCTGCAAGTCTTCGAACGCGTTGAAGATACGGTTGGCCTGCAGGCTGCCAGCGACCAGCTCGGCTTCGGGCAACTTGAAGTTGTCGACGAATTCAGTGATGTCGGCGCCGACGATGAACACGTCCTTGCCGCTGCTGACGATCACGCCCTTGACCGAGGCATCGCCGGCGATGGCCTCGACGGCCTGGCGCAGCTCTTCGAGGGTGAGGCGGTTGAACTTGTTGACGGACTCACCCTTGAGGTCGAACTGCAGTTCGACGATGCCGCTTTCAAGAGCCTTAACCGTGATGGCTTTACCTTCGTAAATCATCAACTGATCTCCATGGGATGGAAGCTGAACGGTACCTGCCGGTCGCCGGACACAGGCGCGATTCGCCGCGTGTTCCAGGCACACCCGCCAGCAGACTGTTCGGGATTCTGTAGAAGCGTTCGGACATCTAAACGCTCAATTCATACGCCCGTTTGATTCGGGTGCGCACACATTCTCCGAAAAGATCAAGGATGTCAAATGCCCGAAAGCATTCGGCCAAACCGACCGTTCGGTCATTCTGCACCGCCTAGGTCGAGGCCGTGACGAGCGTGATCGGCGATCATTCATGCCAGGCATGCAGGCTCGCCACACATGCGCGTACTGGACTATAGTCAGTGGGTTTCCCGGCCTGCCTGGCCTTTTCTGCGGCAGCAGAACGCATCGCGGGGCCGTGCCCGTT
>NZ_DJJS01000008.1:261759-293428 GCF_002434265.1 Pseudomonas sp. UBA6562
AACGGGCACGGCCCCGCGATGTCGTTTCAGCTTCGGTGAGTGAGGGCTCGTTTCAGGCGAGCGTATCGAGCGCCCGCTTGACGGTCTCCACCACCCCCTCGTCGCCACGCTCGCCCCAATACAGGGCGAGCATGCGCGAATCGGCTTCGACCTTGTAGACGCTCTCCGGCAGCTCGGCGAACACCGCCACCAGCCGCGCTTCGTCGCACACCTCGCGCCACTGGTTCCACCATACGCCTGGGCTTACCTGCCAATAGCTCCAGGTGTCGATGCGCCCGGCACGGCGTGCGCGGTGGTATTGCGGGCAAGGGCTGGGCGGCTGCTTTTCCAACCAGTGCGGCCACTGCTGCGGCGCCAGTTGCATGGCCAGCCCTGCGCGGCGCGCTTGCAGGCGCAGGTCCATCTGCCGACTCTGCTTGCGCGAGGGCCGCAGCCAGGCGAGCGGGCTGAGAATCAGCGCAAGGATTGACACAACCAGCCATACCGTCATATCTGTACGTCCCCTGAAACGTTGCACATGAGCGTGTTAGTCCGTTTTACGGCGAGCGTCTCGAAAGCGACCATACTTCCCTTATCCCCCGATCCTCAGGAGTGCCGCTCATGCCCTACATTCATCTTCTGGTCGCCGTCGACCTGACGGAAGAGTGTGATCCCGTGATCAAGCGTGCCATGGAAATCGCCGCACCGAACAACGCCACGGTATCGCTGGTGCACATCGTCGAACCCATGGCCATGGCCTTTGGCGGCGACGTGCCGATGGACCTCTCGCAGTTGCAGCAACAGCAGCTCGACCAGGCCAAGGAGCGCATGGACCGTCTGTTCACCAAATACGACGGTATCCAGCGCGGCGATTCGCACCTTGCCTATGGCCAGCCCCGTCAGGAAATCCATCAACTGGCCAAGGAACGGCAATGCGACCTGATCGTGGTCGGTAGCCACGGTCGTCATGGTTTGGCACTGCTGCTCGGCTCCACCGCCAACGACGTGCTGCACGGCGCGCCCTGCGATGTACTGGCGGTGCGCTTGCAGAAAAAAGACAGCTGATGCAGTCGCGGCGCCCCGAGGGGCGCCGCGCGCATTACCGGGCCGCTCGGCCCGGCTTCAACCTTCCAGTTCCGCCCAACGCTCCACCAGCACGTCCAGCTCGCCCTGCAACTGCTCCAGCTGCGCCAGCACGGCTGCGGTTTCGGCGGCAGGCCGCTGGTAGAAGCCAGCGTCGGCGATGGTGTCCTGCACCTTGGCCATCTTCTGTTCCAACGCGTCGATCTGCTGCGGCAGCAGCTCCAGCTCGCGCTGCAATTTGTAGCTGAGCTTCTTCTTCGCAGGTTCCGCGCCAGGCTGTGCCACCGGTGCCGGCTGTACCTCGGCGACCTTTTCCACCACAGCGCTGTTGAGCTCGGACTTGCCGCCCTTGCTCTCGGTTACGCCTAGCAGGCGCGGCGAACCGCCTTGGCGAATCCAGTCCTCGAAGCCGCCGACGTACTCGCGCACCCGGCCTTCGCCTTCGAACACCAGGGTGCTGGTGACCACGTTGTCGAGGAAGGCCCGGTCGTGACTGACCATCAGCACCGTGCCCTTGTAGTTGCACAGCACTTCTTCGAGCAGTTCCAGGGTTTCGACGTCGAGGTCGTTGGTGGGTTCGTCGAGCACCAGCAGGTTGGCCGGCTTGCTGAACAGCTTGGCCAACAGCAGGCGCGCGCGCTCGCCGCCCGACAGCGCCTTGACCGGCGTGCGGGCACGCTGCGGGCTGAACAGGAAGTCGCCGAGGTAGCTGAGCGCGTGGCGGTTCTGCCCATCGATCTCGATGAAGTCGCGGCCTTCGGCGAGGTTGTCGATCACCGTCTTTTCCAGGTCCAGCTGATGGCGCAACTGGTCGAAGTAGGCCACTTCCAGTTTGGTGCCGCGGTCGACCTTGCCGGAGGTGGGCTCCAGGTCGCCGAGCATCATCTTCAGCAAGGTGGTCTTGCCGGTGCCGTTGGCGCCCAGCAGGCCGATACGGTCCTGGCGCTGCACGACCATGGAGAAGTCCTTGACCAGCAGCGGGCCGCCGGGATGGGCGAAGCTGACGTTCTCCAGCGCCATCACCTGTTTGCCGGACTTGTCCGCCGATTCGATGACGATGTTCGCCTTGCCCTGACGCTCGCGGCGTTCGCCACGTTCCACGCGCAAGGCCTTCAAGGCGCGCACACGGCCTTCGTTACGGGTGCGGCGGGCCTTGATGCCCTGACGGATCCACACCTCCTCCTGGGCCAGGCGCTTGTCAAACAGCGCATTGGCGGTTTCTTCGGCGGCCAGGGCCGCTTCCTTGTGCACCAGGAAGCTGGCGTAGTCGCCGTTCCAGTCGATCAGCCCGCCACGGTCCAGTTCGAGGATGCGTGTGGCCAGGTTCTGCAGGAAGGAACGGTCGTGGGTGATGAACAGCACGGCGCCGGTGAAGCCTTTGAGCGCTTCTTCGAGCCAGGCGATGGCGCCGATGTCCAGGTGGTTGGTCGGCTCGTCGAGCAGCAGCAGGTCCGGCTCGGAAACCAGCGCCTGGGCCAGCAGCACACGACGGCGCCAGCCGCCGGAGAGTTCGGCGAGGGTCTTGTCGGCCGGCAGTTGCAGACGGCTCAGGGTGCTGTCGACCAGTTGCTGCAAGCGCCAGCCGTCGCGCGATTCCAGTTCGTGCTGCACGTGCATGAGCTTGTTCAGGTCTTCGTCGGTGACGATGTTCTGGCTCAGGTGGTGGTACTCGGCCAGCAACGCGCCCACCCCGTCGAGGCCTTCGGCGACCACGTCGAACACCGAGCGCCCGTCGGCCAGGGGCAACTCTTGCGGCAGCTCGCCGATCTTGAGCCCTGGGCTGCGCCAGACATCACCGTCGTCAGGGCGCTGCTCGCCTTTGACCAAGCGCAGCATGCTGGATTTGCCGGTGCCGTTGCGGCCGATGATGCACACCCGCTCGCCGCGGCCGATCTGCCAGGACACCTTGTCCAACAGCGGCATGGCGCCGAACGCGAGGGACACATCGCTGAATTTGAGAAGGGTCATGGTGGTCTCCAGAAAACGGGCGCGCAGTCTACCCGGTTTGGCGCGGCGCGGCATCAAGCGCAGGCCCTGGCGCGCTCCGCTCGTCCGCAATCGGCCAATCGCTGCGCGGCGCTTTCGCCGCCCCTGGGCAACGGCTAAGCTAGGGCGCTCATTCCACAGTGCTGGCCACGCCGTCACTTTCCATGGTTCAACTGCACGGACGTATCATGCGCAGCCGCCTGTTCCAGATCGTTTCCTGCCTGCTGCTCGGCGCTGCCTCCACCGGCGCGGCCCAGGCCACCGACCTCATCCAGCAACGTCAGTACTACGACGAAGCCAAACGCGCCCTGGCCAAGGGCGACAAAGGCCCGTACCTGCGTTACGCCCAGGCCCTGAGCGATTACCCGCTCACACCGTACCTGGCCTACGACGAACTCACCGCGCGGCTGAAGTCGGCCAGCAACGCCGAGATCGAAGCCTTCCTCAAGGAACACGGCGACCTGCCCCAAGCCAACTGGATGAAACTGCGCTGGTTGCGCTGGCTGGCCGAGCGCGGCGAGTGGGACACCTTCGCCCGCTACTACGACCCCAAGCTCAACTTCACCGAGCTCGACTGCCTCAACGGCCAGTACCAGCTCAGCCACGGCCTGCACGCCGAAGGCCTGGCCAGCGCCGAGAAGCTGTGGCACACCGGCAAGTCGCAACCGGCGGCCTGCGACGTGCTGTTCGGCATGTGGTCGGCCGAGGGCCAGATGACCGAAGCGCGGCGCTGGGAACGCCTCAAGCTCGCGGCGCAGGCGCGCAACTACGGCCTGGCCAACGCCCTGGCCAAAACCCTCACCACGCTGAATGGCCAAGGCCAGTTGCTGATCGATGTGGCGCAAAAACCCGAGCTGCTGAACCAGCCCTCGCGCTTCGCCCCGCCCAGCGAGGCGATGTCCGACATCGTCAGCCTGGGTCTGCGCCGCCTGGCCCGACAAGACCCCGAGCGGGCCATGTCGATGCTCGACGACTATGCCCAGCGCATGCATTTCTCCCGTGACGAACAGGTGGCCATCGCCCGTGAGATCGGTTTGAGCCTGGCGCGCCGCTACGACCCGCGCGCCCTCGACCTGATGACCCGCTACGACCCGGAACTGCGCGACGACACCGTCAGCGAATGGCGCATGCGCCTGCTGCTGCGCCTGGGCCGCTGGCAGGACGCCTATGACCTGACCCGCCGCCTGCCCGCAGACCTGGCCAACAGCAACCGCTGGCGCTACTGGCAGGCGCGCAGCCTGGAGCTGGCCAAGCCCAACGACCCGCAGATCCCGCAGCTGTACAAGGCCGTGGCCCGCGAGCGCGACTTCTACGGCTTCCTCGCCGCCGACCGCGCGCAGACCCCCTACCAGCTCAACAACAAGCCGCTGGTGCTGAGCCAGGCGCTGGTCAACAAGGTACGCAACACCCCCGGCGTGCGCCGCGCCCTGGAATTCCATGCCCGCGGCCAGATCGTCGACGGGCGCCGCGAGTGGTACTACGTCAGCCGTCACTTCAGCCGCGACGAGATGGTCGCCCAGGCGCGCCTGGCCTACGAGCTGCGCTGGTACTTCCCGGCCATCCGCACCATTAGCCAGGCGCAATACTGGGACGACCTGGACATCCGTTTCCCCATGGCCCACCGCGACACCTTGGTGCGCGAAGCCAAGGTACGCGGCCTGCATTCGAGCTGGGTGTTCGCCATCACCCGTCAGGAAAGCGCGTTCATGGACGACGCCCGTTCCGGGGTCGGCGCCAGTGGCCTGATGCAGCTGATGCCGGCCACCGCCAAGGAGACCGCACGCAAGTTCAGCATCCCGCTGGCCTCGCCGGCGCAGGTGCTCAACCCCGACACCAACATCCAGCTCGGTGCCGCCTACTTGAGCCAGGTGCACAGCCAGTTCAACGGCAATCGGGTATTGGCCTCGGCCGCCTACAACGCCGGCCCCGGCCGTGTGCGGCAGTGGCTGCGGGGTGCCAAGCACCTGAGCTTCGATGTCTGGGTGGAGTCGATTCCGTTCGACGAGACGCGCCAGTACGTGCAGAACGTGCTGTCTTATTCGGTGATCTACGGGCAGAAGCTCAATTCGCCGCAACCTCTGGTCGATTGGCACGAGCGTTATTTCGACGACATGTAAGCGTGTCGGCGGCGCGGCCCATGGCCCGCCGCCGCTCGTTCGCCGTTAACCCCCCGTTAATCACCCCTCGCCAGGCTACGCGCTCCTTCACCGTCAGCAAGGCACCTGTGATGCGCGTCTTCCTCCTTCTCGCGGGCCTGTTGCTGAGCACCCTGCTCAGCGCCAACCCCTTCGCCAGCAAACCGGATTTCCTGCCCGTGGCGCAGGCCTTCGACGTGACCCACGCGCGTCAGGCCGACGGCCGATGGCTGATCGATGTGCGCATCCAACCGGGCTATTACCTGTACCAGAAGCGACTCAAGTTCGACGGTCTGCCCGTCGAGCAATACCCGGCACTGCCGCCTGCACTGAACCACCATGACGAATTCTTCGGCGACAGCCCGGTGTACCGCGAACGGTTGGTCTTGCAGCTTCCGGCAACGGCACATGGCACCTTGCGGCTTGGCTGGCAGGGCTGTGCGGATGCAGGGTTGTGTTATCCGCCGCAGACCACCCTGATCGATTTGGGCGAAGGCTCGGCCGGCTCGGCAGCCGATCCAGGGTCGAGTGCGCGGGTCGGGCTGGAACAGGCCGCAGGGGGCGATGCTCGCCCTGCTTCAAACAACGTGCCTGGCACCGACGCCGAGCAGGCCAGCGACCAGGCCCTGGCCAGCGATCTGCTGACCGGCTCGCTGGCCTGGAGCCTGCTCGCCTTCTTCGGTCTCGGGCTGCTGCTGGCCTTCACGCCCTGCTCGCTGCCGATGCTGCCGATCCTCGCCGGCCTGGTGCTGGGCAATGGCGCCAGTGCCCGGCGCGGCTGGCTGCTGGCCGGCAGCTATGTGGTGAGCATGGCATTGGTCTATGCGGCGCTGGGCGTGCTGGCCGCCGCCTTGGGCGCGAGCTTGCAGGCCTGGCTGCAACAGCCCTGGCTGCTCGGCGCGCTGGCGGCGCTGTTCGTGCTGCTGGCGCTGCCGATGTTCGGGGCGTTCGAGCTGCAACTGCCGATGGCCCTGCGCGACCGCCTCGACCGCGCCGGACGCAACACCCAGGGCGGCAGCCTGTCAGGCGCGGCCTTGCTGGGCGCATTGTCCGGCCTGCTGCTCGGTCCCTGCATGACCGCGCCGCTGGCCGGCGCGCTGCTGTTCATCGCGCAGAGCGGCGACCTGCTGCAAGGCGGCCTGGTGTTGTTCAGCCTGGGCCTGGGTATGGGCGTACCGCTGTTGCTGCTGGTGACCCTGGGCAATCGCTTCCTGCCGCGCCCCGGGGCGTGGATGGACCGGGTCAAGGCGGTGTTCGGCTTCGTATTCCTGGCGATGGCTTTGTACATCCTGCGCAATCTACTGCCAGCTTCGCTGGTGTTGGGTCTTGCCGCAGCCTGGCTACTGGCGCTGGCCTGGAGCGCCTGGCCGACGCTGCGCGCCAGGCCGGCACTGCGGGTGCTGCCAGCGATGGCCGGGCTATGGGGCAGCTTGATGCTGATCGGCGCGGCAGCCGGCGGTGACGATCCTTGGCAGCCACTGCGGCCCTTCGCAGCGTCGCCCGCCGCTACGGCCGCGGCGCCCGCTCTGACGGCGTTCAACACGGTAACGTCGGACAGCCAACTGCAAACCGCCCTGGACGCCGCCAAGGCGGCGAACCAATGGGTCATGCTCGACTACACGGCAGACTGGTGCGTGGCCTGCAAGGTGATGGAGCAGCAGGTCTTCGCCCGCGCCGATGTGCAGGCAAGCCTTGCCTCCGTGCGCCTGATCCGCGTCGACGTCAGCACCGATTCCACAGACAGCCGCACTTTGCTGCAGCGCTACCAGGTGCCAGGCCCGCCCAGCCTGCTCTGGATCGGCCCCGACGGTGAGGAGCGGCGCGCGCGGCGCATCACCGGCGCCATCAATGCTCCCGCTCTGCTCGAGCACTGGGCGCTGACGCGGAGCCAAGGCTGATGCTGACCGTCACCCTCGGGCCGCTGACCATGGCCCTCAACCACCTGCTATTGCTTGCCGCTCTAGGCCTGGCCAGCCTGGTCGGCTGGGTCGTGGGTCGGCGACAGGGGGCGAATCCCGAGTCGGCATTGTTCAACTTGTTTCTGTTGGGATTGTTGGGCGCACGCATTGGCTTCGTGGCGGCCTACTGGCCTTTGTACTGGCAAGCCCCCGCGCAGATCGTCGACATTCGCGACGGCGGATTCCAACTCTGGGGCGGTGTGCTCGGTCTCGCATTGGGTGGCCTGTGGTACGGCCACCGGCGTCCGGCGCTGCGCCGGCCATTGGCCTGGGCCTTGGGCAGCGGCGCCTTGTTCTGGTGCCTGGCGTCGCTGGCCAGCCACCTTTACGACAAAGGCACCGAGCTGCCGGCGATCAGCCTGCGCGATGCCCAGGGCGAGGCCGTGGCGCTGCACAGCTATCGTGGCCGCCCGCTGGTAGTCAACCTGTGGGCCACCTGGTGCCCGCCCTGTCGCCGGGAAATGCCGGTCTTGCAGGAAGCGCAGCACGACTACCCGCACGTGACGTTCCTCTTCGTCAACCAAGGCGAGACGCCGGCCAGCGTGCGCACATTCATAACTACCACCGGCCTGAGCCTCTCACACGTACTGTTCGACGGCACGGGCGAGCTGGCGCGCAGCGTCGGCTCCATGGCCCTGCCCACCACACTGTTCTACAGCGCCGAAGGACGGTTGCTCGGTAGCCACCTCGGCGAGCTGTCGCGCGCCAGTTTGCGACACGCCCTCGAACGCTTCGACGCCACCCCCTCCGAACAAGGAAACTGACATGCGCCTTTCCCTTCTGCCGATCACCCTCGCCCTGCTTGGCGCCCCTCTGGCACAAGCCGCCGAACTGCCCGCCCCTGTCCAACAGATCGAAGCCAAAGGCGCCGTGATCAAAGGCCGCTTCGATGCGCCCAGCGGCCTCCAGGGCTACGCCGCCGAATACCAGGGCAACGCCTTGGCGCTCTACCTCACCGCCGATGGCCAGCACGTGCTGGTCGGCAACCTGTTCGACGCCAAGGGCAACGACCTGAGCGCCAAACCCTTGGACGAACTGGTCCACCAGCCCATGAGCAAGGCTGCGTGGAGCCAGCTGGAACAGACCACCTGGATCGCCGACGGCAAGCCCGACGCGCCGCGCACGCTTTACGTGTTCAGCGACCCGAACTGCCCGTACTGCACGATGTTCTGGGAGCAGGCGCGGCCCTGGGTCAAGGCCGGCAAAGTGCAATTGCGCCATATCCCGGTCGGCATCATCCGCCCCGACAGCCTGGGCAAGTCGGCCGCGCTGCTGGCCGCGAAAGACCCGGCCAAGGCATTGCACGACCACGAAGCGGCCGGCAAGGCGAGCACCCTCAAGCCGCTGGCGCAGATTCCGGCGCCAATCGAAAAACAGTTGCAGGCCAACCAGCGCACGATGGAAGCCCTGGGGCTGCACGCCACGCCGGCCATTTTCTACCTCGACGACGAAGGCCGGCTGCAACGCCAGCAAGGCGCGCCGCGGCCCGAGACGCTCAAGACTTTGTTGGGCGAGCGCTAGTCGTCGGCGCTATCGACCTTGCCGTCGTGCGGATCGTGCCCACGCGGGGCTGCCGTACGGCTCCGCACACGCCTCGATGGCCCGGCCCGCAAAGGCTGGCGAGCCGTCCGCCTACAGCGCCTCCAGCTCCGCCATCAGATCGCTCAACCGATCGACCTTGTCGTCGTCCAGCACGCTGCCCTGCAACCCCCGCACATACTCGGCCAGCGCCTCCACCGTGCTGCACTCGAACATCGCCCGCAGCGGCACGTCGAGCTGCAATTGCTTCTGCACCCGCGAAGCGATTTGCGTGGCCAGCAGCGAATGACCGCCCAACTCGAAGAAGTTGTCGCGCACGCCCACCTGTTCGACGCCGAGCACATCGGCCCAGACATCGGCCAGGGTCTGTTCCAGCTCGTCGCGCGGCGCCAGGTACTCACCACGCGCAGCCACACCGATCTCAACCACCGGCAGCGCCTTGCGGTCGAGTTTGCCGTTGGCGTTGTGCGGCAGCTCGGTCAGCCAGGCGAAGTGCAGCGGCACCATGTACTCGGGCAAGGCTTCGCGCAGGCGCTGCTTGAACACCTCGACCAGTGCCGCATCGCCCTCGACGCCTTCGCGCGCCACCAGATAACCGACCAGGTAGCGCCCAGTGGCGCCGTCCTGCACGCCGACGGCCACATCGCGCAGTTCTGGCTGCTCGTGGAGACGGGCTTCGATTTCGCCCAACTCGATGCGGTAGCCACGGATCTTCACCTGGTGATCGATGCGCCCCACGTATTCCAACACGCCGTCGGCACGCCGCCGCGCCAGGTCGCCGGTGCGGTACAGGCGCTCGCCCGGCGCGCCGTGCGGGTGCGGCACGAAAGTCAGGGCCGTGCGCTGCGGGTCGCCCACGTAGCCACGACCGACGCCGGTGCCGGCCACGCACAGCTCGCCCACCGCACCGAGCGCCACCAGCGCTTGCTCCTCGTCGTACAGGTACAGGCGGTTGTTGTCGGTCGGCGTGCCGATGGGCAGGTAGCTGCCCTCGGTGGACGCGACGTCGACGCGGAAGAACGCCACATCGTCCGAGCACTCGGCCGGGCCATAGGCATTGACCAAGCCAATGTCGGGATAACGCTGCAACCACTGCGCTGCCAGCTCTGGCGGCATGGCCTCACCGGTCGGCAACATCCAGCGCAGCCCCGCCAGTGCCACCGGCTCATCCGCGAGCATGCCTTGGATCAGCGACGGCACGCTCTCCAGCACACTGATGCCGGTCCGCGCCACGTGCGCCAGCAAGCCTTGCGGATCGTGGGCGATGGCATTGGGCACGATCTCCACACACGCGCCGAACAGGGGCGCGGCGAGGAACTGCCAGACCGAGATGTCGAAGCTTTGCGAGGCGGTCTGGGCGATTACGTCGTCGGCGCTCAGGCCGAGGTACGGCACCTTGCTCAACTGGTTGTTGAGCATGCCGCGCTGCTCGACCATCACCCCTTTGGGCAGGCCGGTGGAGCCGGAGGTGTAGATCACGTAGACCAGGTTATCCGGCCCGCTGTAGATGCCCGGATTATGGCTGGCCACGGCGCTGGCCTGAACCTCCTCCCAGATCAGCAGACATGGGCGTACGGCGCCTGCGAGTGCGTCCAGCAAGGCGTTGGCCTGTTCGGCGCAGGCCGCGCTGCACACCAGCACGGGTGTGCGGCTCAGCTCGACGATGCGTTGCAGGCGTGCGCTGGGTAGGTCCGGGTCGAGCGGCAGGTAGCCCGCGCCGGCCTTGAAGCTGCCGACGATCATGCCCAAAAGCGGCAGGCCGCGCTCGGCGAGCAAGGCCACCGGCTGATCGACGCCCACCCCAGCCGCCAGCAGAGCGTGCCCCAGACGGTTGGCCGCCAGGTTCAACCCCGCATAGTCGAAGCTCGCCTCCAGGCAGCGGGCCACGGTGCGCTGCGGCTGGGCCGCGACCTGTGCTTCGAACAGGCGCACATAGCCCTGCTCCAGCGGATAGGCGTGGTCCGTCTGGTTGCAGTCGTGCAAGAGAAACTGCCGCTCGGCCTCGCCCAACAGCGGCAAGGCGGCCATGTCGGCATCGAAATGCTCGGCCAGGGCCAGGAGCAGGCGTTTGAACTCGCCCAACAGGCGCTCGACCGTGCTGGAGTCGAAGTAGCGCTGGTCGTAGGACAGGTGCAGGCCCAGGTCGTCGCCGGGATAGCACACCGCCGTCAACGGGAAGTTGGTGTGCGTGCGACCCGAGTCGGAGCTGGCGTTGAGCTGCTGGGCGTGGTCGAGCACCGCGCTTTGCACCGGCGCGTTCTCGAACACGAACAGGCTGTCGAACAGCGGCTGGCCCTTGGGCAGCTCGCTGCACGCCTGGATCGCCACCAGCGGCAGGTATTCGTACTCGCGCAGCTCCAGGTTGCGTTCCAGCAGACCTTGCAGCCACTGGCGCACGCTGAGGCGCTGCCCGGGCGCCGGCAGTTGCACGCGCAGCGCCACGCTGTTGATGAACAGGCCGACGGTCTGCTGCATCTGCGGCAGGCTCACGGGCCGGCCGGCCACGGTCACACCGAAGGCCACGTCGCGCTCGCCGCTGTAGCGCGCCAGCACCAAAGCCCAGGCCGCCTGGGCGAAGGTGTTGACGGTCAGCTGATGGGCCTGGGCCAGTTCGCGCAAGCGTGCGCCCTGCGACGCTTCCAGGCGGGTGTAGCAATCGCCCACCTGCATGCCGTCGCCGGCATGGTCGTTGCGCAGCGGTCGGTCGCTGGGCAGCGCGGTGGCGCGCTCGAAGCCGGCCAGGTTGCGCTGCCACCACTGGCGCGCTTCGTCGAGGTCCTGGTGCTGCAGCCAGCCGATGTAGTCGCGGTAGCGCGGCGGCGGCGGCAATTGCGCCGCCTGGCCGGCGTCCAGGGCCTGGTAGATGACGAAGAAGTCGTTCATCAGCAACGAACGGCACCAGGCATCAATGAGGATGTGGTGGTTGCTCATCATGAACCAGTAGCGCGCTTCGCCCACGCGCACCAGGCGCAGGTGGAACGGCGGGGTTTCCAGCAAGGCGAAGCCGGCCTCGCGCTCGGCCTTGTGCAGCGTTTGCAGGCGCGCTTCCTGAGCGTCGGCATCGAGCTCGCGCCAGTCCTGGTAATCGACCTGCACGGCGCCTGGCTTGTGGATGATCTGCAGCATGGCCTCGCCGGCGTTCCAGCTGAACGAGGCGCGCAAGGCTTCGTGACGGGCCACCACGGCCTGCCAGGCAGCGGCGAAGCGCGGCTGGTCCAGGTCGCTGTCGATGCGGTAGCGGTCCTGCATGTAGTAGATGCCGGTGCCGGGTTCGAGCAGGGTGTGCAGCAGCATGCCCTCCTGCATCGGCGTCAGCGGGTAGACATCCTCGATCTCGGCGACGGGCACCGGCAACACATCGATTTGCGCCTGGGTCAGGGCTGCCAGGGCGAAGTCCGACGGGGTGAAGCCGCCCTGTCCCGGGGTCAGGCAATGCCCGATCAGCGCCAGCAGCTCGTCGCGATAGGCCTCGGCCAGGCCGCGCACGGTGGCCTCGACGTAACGCTCGGCGCTGTAGGTCCAGCGCAGTTGCAGCGCACCCCCGTATACCTGGCCATCGACGCTGAGCCAGTTGGGCAGCGGCGCGTCCAGGTCATGGGCCAAGCCCGCTGGGGCATCGAGTGGCTGGAACAGCGCAGCATCGTCGAACTGCTGGTCGAACTGGCCCAGGTAGTTGAAGGTGATGCGCGCCTGGGGCAAGGCCGCCATCTGCTCGCGCACACCGTCTTCGGCCAGGTAACGCAGCACGCCATAGCCCAGGCCCTTGTGCGGCACCTGGCGCAGTTGTTCCTTGATGCGCTTGAGCGAAGCGCCGCGGGACGCCTCGTCGGTGCCCGCTACCGGGCTCAGGCGCAGCGGGTAGGCGTCGGTGAACCAGCCGACGCTGCGGGTCAGGTCGATGTCGTCGAACAACCCGTCGCGGCCATGCCCTTCCAGTTGCACCAGCGCGTCAGGGGCGCCAGTCCAGCGGCACAGCACGCGGGCCAGGGCGGTCAGCAGCAGGTCGTTGACCTGGGTGCGGTAGGCGGCGGGCGCCTGTTGCAGCAGCTGCTGGGTGTGCTCGGGCGCCAGGTCGATGACCACGCTGCGGGCGTGGCGCTGCAGGTTGCCGCCTTGTGGATGGTCGCAAGGCAGTTCATGGCTCACCGCACGCAACTGGTCTTGCCACCAGTGCAGCTCGTCGCGCAGCGAATCGCTGCCGGCGTACTGCGCCAGGCGCGCGCTCCAGTCGCCCAGGGCATGGGTCTTGGCCGGCAGCGGCTGGCCGCGATAGAGCGCCTGCACGTCTTCGAGCAGCACGCGCCAGGACACGCCGTCCACCACCAGGTGGTGGATCGCCAGCAGCAGACGCTGCTCGCCGCGCCCATCGCTGACCAGCAGGCCGCGCAGCAGCGGCCCTTCGGCGAGGTCCAGGCTGCGCTGCACGTCGCTGTACAGTGCTTGGCAGTCGTCCAGATCGGCGACTTCGGCGCTCCACAGCAAGGTCTGGTCGGTGATGGCGGCATAGCTGGCCTGCCAGCGGCCCGCCGTTTCCGTAAAGCGCAGGCGCAACGTGTCGTGGTGCGCCACCAGCGCGTTCAGCGCCCGTTGCAGTGCCTCGGCATCCAGGGTTTGTCGGGCGTGCAAGAGAACTGCCTGGTTCCAGTGCTGCGGTGCCGGCACGTCGCTGTCGAAGAACCAGTGCTGGATCGGCGTCAGGGCGCTGCCACCCTGGCGTGCGCCCTGCTCGACCTGGGCCGCGCCTGTGCCTTGGGTGACCACGGCGGCCAGGGTCTGGATGGTCTGGTGCTGGAACAGGTCGCGCGGGGTGAACTGCAAACCCAACTGTCGCGCGCGGCTGACCACCTGGATCGACAGGATCGAATCGCCGCCGAGCTCGAAGAAATTGTCCTGCACACCCACTTGGGCGAGGTTCAGCACCTCGCTCCAGACCTGCGCCAGTTGCGTTTCCAGCGCGCCGCTCGGCGCTTGGTAACCCTGCTGGGCCTGTTGCAGGTCGGGCGCGGGCAAGGCGCGGCGGTCGAGCTTGCCGTTGCCCATCAAAGGCAGTCGGTCGAGCAGCACCAGGTGCGCCGGCACCATGTGGTCGGGCAGTTGCTGGCGGGCATGGGCCTTGACCGCATCGCGCAGCGCCGCCTGGGCCGCCGCATCGGCGCGGGCCAGGGCGCCGACCAGGTAGCCCACCAACTGCTTGCCGCCGGGCAGGTCGAGGGCCAAGACCACCGCTTCGTCGACTTGGGCATGGTCTTGCAGACGGCTTTCGATTTCGCCGAGCTCGATGCGAAAACCGCGGATCTTCACCTGCTGGTCGGCACGCCCGACGTACTCCACCAGGCCGTCGGCGCGCAGCCGCACCAGGTCGCCGGTGCGGTACAGGCGCCCGCCTGCGTCGCCGAACGGATCGGCGACGAAGCGCTCGGCGGTCAGCCCCGTACGCGCGTGGTAACCCTGGGCCAGGCCCGCGCCACCGACGTACAGCTCACCGATGCCGCCTTGCGGCAGCAGCGCCAGGTCTTCGTCGAGCACATAGCCGCTGCGGGCGCCGATCAATTGGCCGATCGGTACGCTGCCGGCATCGCTCGGCAGCAGCGCCGGCGCACGGCAGGCCAGCGGCATGACCACGGTTTCGGTCGGCCCATAGGCGTTGAACAGTTCGCCGGGCTGGAAGGCTTCGCGCAAGCGTTGCAGATGCTCGCCGGTCAGCGCCTCGCCCCCGGTGATGACCAAGCGTACCGGCAGGATCTCGCCGTGAGCGAGCAGGTGCTGCGCCAACTGGCTGCCATAGCTTGGCGTGAAGCCCAGCACGCTGACCCGCTGTTCGCGGATCAACCGGCAGATCTCCTCGGCGCCCCACTGGCCCTGGGCGCGCAGCACCACGCGGGCGCCGCACAGCAACGGCACCAGCAGGCGTTCGCTGGCGGCGTCGAAGTTGATCGAATAGAAGTGCAGCTCGCAGTCGTCGCTGCGCATGCCGAAGGCGCGGATCACCGCCTGGCAGTGCATGGCGATCTGGCCATGCTCGACCACCACGCCCTTGGGCTGGCCGGTGGAACCGGAGGTGTAGATCACATAAGCCGGGTATTGCGCCAGATCGGGCAACGCCGGCGCATCGGCAGGATACTCGGCCAAAGCCGCGCCATCGCTTTCCGGGCTCCACAGCCTGACGTCCGCCGGCAGCTCGCCCAGGCGTTCGAGCAGCGCTTGGGGCGCGATGAGCAGTTCCAGACGGCTGTCGCCAATCAAGTAGTGCAGACGCTCGAGCGGGTATTCCGGATCGAGCGGCACGTAGGCACCGCCGGCCTTGAGGATGGCCAGCAAGCCGACCACCAGGTCCAGCGAGCGCTCCAGCGCCAGGCCCACGCGCACATCGGGACCGACGCCGCGGGCGCGCAAGGCGTGGGCCAGACGATTGGCGCGCTGGTCCAGCTCGGCGTAGCTCAAGTGCTGGCCGGCGAAGGTCAGCGCCAAGGCATCCGGCGTGCGTGACGCTTGGTCGGCGAACAGGCCATGCACGGTCTGGGTCAGGTCCAGGTCGGGCTCGCCTTGCAATTGGCCGAGCAGGTCTTGGCGCTCCTCGTCTCCCAGCATCGGCAGCTCGCAGAGACGCTGCTGCGGATCGTCCAGCAGGCCTGCCAGCAGGCGTTGCAGGTGCTCGGCCAGGCGCGCGATGCGCGGCTCGTCGAACAGGTCGCGGCTGTAGGTCAGGCAGCAGCCCAGACGGCCGTCGAGGTCAGTGATCTCCAAGTACAGGTCGAACTTGGTCGCGCTGGCGTCGTTGACCAGATAGTCGACCTGCATGCCCGACAGCTCGCGGCTTTGCTGGAAGCTCCAGCGCTGCACGTTGCACATCACCTGGAACAGCGGGTTGTAAGCGCTGCTGCGCGGCGGTTGCAAGGCATCGACCAGTTGCTCGAACGGCAGGTCCTGGTGCGACTGGCCATCGATGACCGTGTCGCGCATCTGCTCGAGCAGCGCCAGGGCGCTCATCTGCCCGTCCACTTCGCAGCGCAGCACCTGGGTGTTGAGGAAGGCGCCGATCAGCCCTTCGCTCTCCGGGCGGATGCGGTTGGCCACCGGCGCGCCGATGCGCAGGTCGCGCTGGCCGCTGTGACGGTGCAGCAAGGCGGCCAGGGTGGCGGTCATGGTCATGAACAGGGTCAGGCCATGTTGGCTGTTGAAGGCGTGCACACGCTCGACCAGCGCGGCCGGCAGGTCGAAGCGGTACAAGCCACCGCGGTGGCTCTGCACCGCCGGTCGCGGCCGGTCGCTGGGCAGCGCCAGCACCGGGTGCTCGTCGCCCAGGCGGGCTTTCCAATAGTCCAGTTGCCGCTGGCCTTCGCCGGCTTCGAGCCACTGGCGGTGCCAGACGCTGTAGTCCAGGTACTGCACCGCCAAGGGCGGCAGCGGCGAATCGCGCTCGTCGACGAAGGCTTCGTACAGCTCGCCCAGCTCGCGGGCGAAGATGTCCATGGCCCAGCCTTCGGTGACGATGTGGTGCAGGGTGAGCACGAAGTGGTGCTCGCGCTCGCCGGTCTTGGCCAGGCAGGCACGCAGCAGCGGGCCGCGCTCCAGGTCGAAGGGCAAGTGGGCCTGCTGGTCGGCCAGCCGTTGCAGGCGCTGCTCGCGCTGGTCGGCGTCGAGCGCAGAGAAATCGTGCCAGCCGAGGGTGAGGCCGGCGTCGTCGGCCACGCACTGGAACGGCTTGCCGTCGATGCTGGGGAAAGTGGTACGCAGCGCTTCGTGTCGCACCAGCAGCGCCTGCACGGCGCGCTCGAAGGCGTCCACGTGCAGCGCGCCACGCAAGCGCGCCATGCCGCCGACGTTGTACGCCGGGCTCTCGGGCTCCATGTGCCAGAGGATCCACATGCGCTGCTGGGAATGCGACAGCGGCACCGCCCGGCGGCGGTCGACACGGGCGATCGCGCCCTGTCGGTTGCGCAGGCCGCTGGCCTGGACGCGCGCGATCTCGGCGCAGAACGCGCCCAGCTCGCTGGCCTCGAACAAGGCCTTGAGCGGCAGCTCGACGTCGCAGGCCTGGCGGCTGCGCGAGACGATCTGGGTGGCCAGCAGCGAATGGCCGCCGAGGGCGAAGAAGTCGTCCTGCAGACCCACCTGGGCCACGCCCAGCACCTCGCACCAGATCGCCGCGACCTGCCGTTGCAACGGCGTCTGCGGCGCGACATGCGCGCGCTGTTGCCAGGTGGGGGCCGGCAAGGCGCGGCGGTCGACCTTGCCGCTTGGGCCAAGCGGCATCTGCGCCAGGTGCAGCAGTTGCGCAGGCACCATGTAGGCCGGCAGTTGCGCGGCCAGGGCCGCGAGCAGTTCGTCGCTGCGCTCGCGGCCGCTGTAGTAGCCGACCAGCTGCGCGCCGACGGCGTCCCGATGCACCAGCACCACGGCCTGTTCGACGCCGGCCTGGGCCAGCAGCAGCGCTTGCACTTCCTCAGGCTCGACACGGAAGCCGCGCACCTTCACCTGCTGGTCGAGGCGCCCGAGGTATTCCAGGGCCTGCACGCCGGCGTTCCAGCGGGCCCGGTCGCCGCTGCGGTACAGGCGCTGGCCGTCGCCCGCAGGGTCGGGCAGGAAGCGTTCGGCGGTCAGCCCAGGCCGGCCCAGGTAGCCACGGGCAAGCCCCGCCCCGCCCAGGTACAGCTCGCCGGGCACGCCCAAGGGGCTCGGTTGCAGGTCGGCATCGAGCACCTGACAACGCACGTTGGCCAGTGGTCGGCCGATGGGCGACAACGCGCCGTCGCTGGCCTGGCAGCGCCAGTGGGTGACGTTGATGGCGGTTTCGGTGGGGCCGTAGCGGTTGTCCAGCAGCACATGCGGCAATACCTGCAAGGCGCGGTCGCGCAGGGCGGCGGGCAGCGCCTCGCCGCCGCAGAACAGGCGGCGCAGCGTGTGGCAGCGCGCAGCCTCCGGTTCTTGCAGGAATACCTGCAACAGCGGCGGCACGAAGTGCAGGGTGGTTACGGCGAACTGCTGCACCAGGCGAGCGATGCGCTGCGGGTCGCGGTGCTCGCCAGGCCCGGCGAGCACCAGCGAGCAGCCGCTGAGCAACGGCCAGAAGCATTCCCACACCGACACGTCGAAGCTGATCGGTGCCTTCTGCAAAATCACGTCGCTGGCGTCCAGGGCATAGTGCGCCTGCATCCATTGCAAGCGCTCGGCCAGGGCGGCGTGGGTGTTGCCCACTCCTTTCGGGCGCCCGGTGGAGCCGGAGGTGTAGATCACGTAAGCCAGGTGCTCGCCGTGCACGTGCAGGCGCGGGGCCTGGCACGGCCAGTTGTCCAGGTGCAGTTGGTCGAGGGCGATGACGCTGAGCCCGTCGCGCTGCGGCAGGCGGTCCAGCACGTCGCTGTGGCTGAGCAGCAGCTCGGCGCCACAGTCGTCGAGCATGTAGGCCAGGCGCTCGGCCGGATAGTCGACGTCGAGCGGCACGTAGGCCCCGCCTGCCTTGAGGATCGCCAGCAAGCCGACCAGCAGTTGCGGCGAGCGCTCCAGGGCGATGGCCACGCAGGTGTCCGGGCCTACGCCTTTGTCGCGCAGGTAATGCGCCAGGCGGTTGGCCTGCTGATGCAGCGCGGCGTAGCTCAGGCTGCCGCCGTCCCATTGCACGGCGATGCGCTCGGCGCAGGCGCGGGCCTGGTCTTCGAGGTGGTCGGGCAACAGGCGCGCAGCGCAAGGTGCAGGCGCCTCGCCCCAGGCCAGCAACTGCCCCCGCTCGGCGGCGCTTAGCAGTCGTATGGCACCCACGGCCAGCTGCGGCTGCGCACAGACCTGTTCGAGCAGGGCCAGCAGGTGCCCGGCCAGACGCTCGACGGTGCTGGCGTCGAACAGCGCGGCGGCATAGTCGAAGGCCAGGCTCAAGCGGCCCTGGTGATCCTGCTCGCTGTGCAGTTGCAGGTCGAACTTGGCCTCGCGGCTGTGCCAGGGCAGCTCCTGGGCCAGCAGCCCGGGCAGCCGGCGCAGCGCCGAGAGGTCGCGTTGCTGGTGGTTGAACATGACCTGGAACAGGCCCTGTTCGCGGGCCTCGGGCAACGCTTCGAGCAGTTGTTCGAAAGGCAGGTCCTGATGCGCCTGGGCATCCAGGGTATGGCCGCGCACCTGGTCGAGCAGCGCGCTGAACGGCAGTTGCGCGTCGAGCTCGCTGCGCAGCACCTGGGTGTTGATGAAGAAGCCGACCAACCCTTGGGCTTCGAGCCGGGGCCGGTTGGCGTTGGGCACACCGACGCGGATGTCGCCCTGCCCGGTATAGCGGTACAGCAGCGCCTGCCAGCCGGCCAGCAGCACCATGAACACGCTGGCGCCCTGGTCGCGGGCCAGTCGTTCCAGCGCAGTGCACAGTGGCGTCGGCACCTTGACCTGCAAGCGCGCGGCATGGCGATCCTGGGCGCTGCCGCGTGGGTGGTCGGTGGCCAGGTCCAGCACCGGCAGCGCGTCGCCCAAGCGCTGTCGCCAGTACGCCAGTTGCCGCACGTCCTCGCCGTCGGCCAGCCATTGCCGTTGCCACTGCCCATAGTCGGCGTACGCCAGCGGCAGCGCAGGCAACTGCCCTGCGCTGCCGGGCGCGGCATAGAGGCGAGCGAATTCGTCGAGCAGGATGTTCAGCGACCAGCCGTCGGCGACGATGTGGTGCAGGGTCACCCACAGCTGGTGCTGCTCCTCGTCCAGGCGCGCCAGGGTCACCCGCAGCAGCGGGCCTTGGCGCAGGTCGAAGGGTTGCTGGGCTTCGGCTTCGCGGTGGGCGGCGACTTCGGCTTCGCTCAGCCCTTGCAGATCGAGGTGGGTCAGCATCAACGGTCGTTCGGGATGGACCTGCTGGAGCGCCTGGCCATCGACTTCGCTGAACAGGGTGCGCAACGATTCGTGGCGCGCCACCAAGGCCTGGAACGCACGTTGCACCGCCTCGGCGTCCAGTTCGCCGCGCAGGCTCAAACCGGCCGGCACGTTGTAGGCCGCCGATTCGGGTTCGAGTTGCCACAGTAGCCATAAGCGGTTCTGCGCCAGCGACTGGGGCACGGCTTGGCCCTGGGCCTGCCGTGCGATGGCCGTCGGCACCTGGGCGCCGCTGGCGAGCTGCTCGCCAACCGCCGCGCTGTAGGCGGCGAGCGTCGGCGCCTCGAACAGCAGGCGCAGGCTCAGGTCCACGCCCAGCTCGTCGGCCAGACGCGCAGTGAGCTGGGCGGCGGCGATGGAGTTGCCGCCCAACAGCAGAAAGTGGTCCTCGGCGGACACCGCCGTGAGCTTGAGCTGCTCGCACCACAGCGCGGCGATGCGCCGTTGCAAGGCATCGTGCTCGGCCGCAGACGCCTGTTGCGGCTCCACGGGTGCGGGGAAGCGGGCATAGCAGTCGAGGCTGCCATCGTCCATGCGCTGGCGGCAGGCCGAGCGCTGCAACTTGCCGCTCGACGTTTTGGGCAACGCACCAGGGTTGAGCAACAGCACCACGGCCGGCGCCTGGTTGCAGGCCTCGGCAACCACTTGGCGCAGGCGCGCGATCAACTGATCGGCCGGCAGGGATTTCTGCACGCCCCGGCCCACTTCCACGGCCACGCCAATCCCCTCCTCGCCTTGCTGCTCGACGGCGAACACCGCCACCCGGCCTTTGCGCAGGCCTTCGACCTCGCGTTCCAGGGTCTGCTCGACGTCCTGCGGATAGAGGTTCTGCCCACGCACGATGAGCAGGTCCTTCAAACGGCCGCTGACGAACAGCTCGCCGTCGCGCACGAAGCCCAGGTCGCCGGTGCGCAGCCAGGTCTGGCCGTCGCGGGCGACGAAGGTGCGCGCGCTGGCCTCGGGATTGCGCCAGTAGCCGCGGGCGATGCTCGGCCCGGCCGCCCAGATTTCGCCGACCTGGTCGTCGGCCAGCACGGCCAGGCTGTGCGGTTCGACGATCTGCACGGCATGGCCGGGCTGGGCGAAGCCGCAGCTCATCAGCACGCTGCCCTCGCCCGCTTCGATGCGGTGCGCGGCCAGCGCCTGGGCATCGACCTGCAAGGCCGGGATACCGCCACCGCGGCGGCTGCCGCTGACGAACAGCGTGGCCTCGGCCAGGCCGTAGCTGGCGAAGAAGCTCGAAGCGTCGAAGCCGGTCGCACGGAAGCGCTCGGCGAAGCCTGCGAGGCTGTCCTGGCGGATCGGCTCGGAGCCCGAATAGGCCACGCGCCAGCGGCTCAGGTCGAGCCCGGCCAGGGCCGCGTCGCTGACCCGCTCGCTGCACAGCCGATAGGCGAAGTCCGGGCCGCCGCTGATGGTGCCGCCGTATTCGCTGATGGCCTGCAACCAGCGCTGCGGCCGGGCGAGGAAGTAGCCAGGCGACATCAGCACGCACGGCACACCGCTGTAGATCGGCTGCAGCAGTCCGCCGATCAGGCCCATGTCGTGGTACAGCGGCAACCAGCTGACGATCACGTCGTCCGGGTTGAGGTCGATGCCGAAACCGTGGCGGATCAACTGTTCGTTGGCCACCAGGTTGCCGTGGCTGACCTGCACGCCTTTGGGCAGCGCGGTGGAGCCGGAGGTGTACTGCAAGAAGGCGATGTCGTCGTCGGCCAGCGTCGGCGCTTGCCAGGCCTCGGCCCAGGCCGGGTCCAGGCGGTCGACGGCCAGCAGGGTCGGCGCATCGGTGCGCTGCAAGGCCTCGAGGCCTTGCAGACTTTCGCTCAGCGCCTCGACGGTCAGCAGCAGGCGCGGCTGGGCGTCGTCGATGATCGACAGCAGGCGCTGCTGGTGGTGTGGGCGCGAGGATTCGGGCGGATAGGCCGGCACGGCGATGAGGCCGGCATACAGGCAGCCGAAGAACGCCGCCACATAGTCCGGGCCGCTCGGGAACAGCAGCACGGCACGCTCGCCAAAAGCGGCGCGGGCCTGCAACGCGGCGGCGATGGTGCGGGCGCGCCGGTCGAGTTCGCGGTAGCTGAGCACGGCCTGGTCGCCGGGCTGGTCGGCGAGAAAGCGCAGGGCGACCTGCTCGGGGCTGCGCGCGGCGCGCTGCGCCAGGGCCTGGACCAACGTGGGCGGGCGTTCGAAGGCGTCCATCATGGAGTGTTCCTGCCAGAGTCTGGGGAGATCGCGCCAGCGCAACCGCGCAAGGCGCGGCGCCGGACGGCGATGGGATACCCAAGAAACGGACGGAGCACTGCGGAAATTAACGGCGTCTGGTCAGACGCGTTCGGGGTTCAAGCTCATCAGCGAAGGCCGCATGAGGCCTCTGCCCGCCCATTCGAAAGTCTTGTGCTGGTCGCTGCAGTTTCCCGCAGGGCTATGGGTCGACCCTCATCTGCGCACGCTCGGGACAAGCAGGTCGCACGCACAACCACAAGGAATCGGAAAAATTACGAAACTTATTAACTTTCGCAATTGACAATCATTATCATCTTGCATAATTTGTCGTCCGTCTTGGGACGTGCCTGACAGACCGCATGTCCTTTTCCTCTTGAGACCAGGTGATTTCCATGGCGGAACAACTATCCACAAGTAAGTGCGATTCACCATTGCTCCAAGCATTCGTCGACAACCGCAACATCCTCGTCAAGATCGCCGCACGCATCACCGGCTGCCGTTCGCGCGCCGAAGACGTGGTGCAGGATGCCTTCTTCCGGCTCGCGGCCGCGCCGCAGATCACTTCCTCGTTCAAGGCCCAGCTCAGCTACCTGTTCCAGATCGTGCGCAACCTGGCCATCGACCACTACCGCAAGCAGGCCATGGAGCTGAAGTACTCCGGCCCCGAGGAGGAAGGCCTCAACGTCGTCCTGCTCAACGCCTCGCCCGAAGCCAGCCACATCAATTTCAGCACCCTGGAACACATCGCCGTGGCGCTCGACGAACTGCCCCAGCGCACCCGTTACGCCTTCGAGATGTACCGCCTGCATGGCGTGCCGCAAAAAGACATCGCCAAGGAGCTGGGCGTGTCGCCGACTCTGGTCAACTTCATGATCCGCGACGCCCTGATCCACTGCCGTAAAACGGCCAACCGCCACGCCTGAACATCGACCCTCCAAGGGCCGGCACGCCTGCCGGCCTGGACCGCTGCGCTCAGGCGAGCGGGCAACGGTCGAAGAAACGCTCCCGCCCCAACACCATCAGCGCCGCCTGTTTGTGCGGGAAGTCGAAGGCTTTGTCGCAATGGAAACCCACGCCCTGCAGGTAGTCGATCATGCGCTGGTTGTCGGCGCGCGGCTCGGCGACCACGCGCTGGGTGCGCGGATCGTCGAGGAACAGGTAGTGCACCAGGGCCGTCATCCAGCTGGCGACCTTATGCGGGCCGCGTTGATGTTCCTCGCCCACCAGCATGTGGATGCCGCGGTCGTAGTCGTCGGCGGGGTAGAACGGCGCGATACGGTCTTCCTTGGCCCAGTAGGCTTCGAAATAGGCGAACGGCTCGTCGTCGAAACAGCCGATCAGGGGCAGCGTGTGAGGGTCGGCCGCCAGGTTCTGTAGATACTGGCGGTGCTGCTCCAGGCTGCCGCCCTCCTCCCAGAACGCCAGCACCCGCGGGTTGTTCTGCCAGCGATTGAAGCGTGGCAGGTCCTCCTCGATGTCCAGCGCACGCAACGACACCCAGGCGCCGAGGTGCGCGTCGTAACGGCGATACACCTCGCCAGTGGGTTTGGGTGGCCGGCGTGGATGGCGCTTGCCGTTGCTCATCACCCTGTGCGGCGGATACACCGGCTGTTGTGCCTCGCCCAGCCAGGGTTGGGGCAGTTGCCAGAACAGCGCCCGCTCGCAGGCGAACTGGTCGGGCCGTTCGCTGCCGAGCAGCAGGCCTGAGGCCAGGCCGGCGGCGGCGATGTCGGGCTGGGGCAATTGCAAGGTCAGGCGTTGGCACTCGGGGTGGTTGGCGAACCACCAGTAGCAAACGGCCCATAAGCCCTGCTGCGGGCGTTCGGCGCACAGCGTCTGCACCGTCAGCGTCGGTGGCGCCCCTGCCGTCAGGCCCAGCTGGATCAAGGGACGGCCTTGCAGGCTGAGGTTCAGTTGCTCGGCCCTGCGCTCGGCGGCAAGGCTACGCCAGCACGGTGGAGTAAGGCGGTGTGCAGGTGCGGCGTCAGGCATGTTCGAGGCTCACGATCGAAGGGGACACCTTGCACAAACGTGCGCGCGACCTCGGAATTTAAGCGCCGGGTACTGGCTTCACGGCGATCCGGTACGGCCCGAAGATGCGTTGCAGCTCGCCGCTAGCGCGTGGCTGGGCGAGCAACGCGGCGAAGGCTTGCGCACTGATCGGCGCCTGAGGGCGCAGCACGGCGTAATGACGGTACACCTGGTCGATGCGCTCGGACACCAGCAGCGCCTGGGCGCTGGCCGGGTGGCGGTCGAGAAAATCGCTGAGGTAGGAGCGGGTCACCAGGGCGATGTCGGCGCGCCCGCGTTCGACCATGTACAGGTTGCTTTCGTGGGAGTAGGTCAGGCTCGCGTCGAAGGTCTGCATCAGATAATGACGGTCGGCGTTGAACTGGGCGAAGGCGTAGTGGTAGCCGCTGAACAGCGCCAGGCGCTTGCCGGCCAGGCTGTCGAAGTAGGCCTGGGTACGCTGGGGCGCGCGACGGGCGACGAACAGCTCGGCATCTTCCAGGCCCATGTCCACCGCGTGGTGGGGAACGGCGTCCCAGCCCCAGGCGGGGTTTTCGAAGATCGCCAGGTCCGTGCGGCCGCTCTGTAGATCGGCGAAGCGGCGCGGAATCGAGGTCGGCACCAGCACGAAGTGGTAGCGCTGCTGCGCGCCGTTGAGCGCATCGGCCAGTCGCTGCAGCAGGCCCTCGTCCCGCCCCCGCTCGGGCCGCTGGGTATAGGGCGGAAAATGCGCGGCACCGATGCGCACCTGCTGCGGCTCGGCGGCATGGGCCACGGCCGCCATCAGCCAGCACAGGACGAACGATAGGCTGCACATTGCGGTCTTTACACGGGACGGTTGGCTCAAGATGACTCTCGTTGCGATGGCAGTACGCCTTGTCCTCTTCAAGCTAGGCGCTTTGCGGCGTTGTTACAACCGCTTGCAACAGGCGTGGAGCCAGACCTTGGCTACGCTGTAGCCATCACTCTAAGGAGCCTGCCATGGGCCATTGGTTGGTCATTGACCTGGAAGCCACGACCGACGAAGGCGGCTGGCCGGTCACGGACATGGAAATCATCGAAATCGGCGCCACCCTGGTGACCCGCGACGGCCGCGAGGTTGACCATTTCCAGCGTCTGGTGCGCCCAAGGCGCAGGCCGCAGTTGACGCCGTTCTGCCGGCAATTGACGCACATCAGCCAGGCCAGCGTCGATGCCGCGGCTCCGTTGGCCCAGGTATGGGCGGCCTTCGAGCCCTGGCTGGCGCAGCATGGCGAGCGCTTGCAAGCCTGGGTAAGCTGGGGCGACTACGACCGTCAGCAGTTGCTGCAGGAGTGGCGCCTGAATCGGATCCACAGCCTGCTGGCGGAGCTGCCGCACATCAACCTCAAGCAACGCTTCGCCAAGGCCCGTCATCTGCAACGCCCGTTGGGGCTGAACGGCGCCCTGCACCTGGCCGGTCTGCAATTCAGCGGACAGCAGCACCGCGCCTTGGAAGACGCGCGCAATACTGCACGCCTGCTACCCCTGAGCCTGCCGGTGCAGGGGCGCCAAGACGTCGTGTGAAAGGTTACGAGACGAGCGACCGGGGCTTTTCAGACGGCGCCTCAAAGCAGATGACGCTGGTCGGTGCCTTGGGCATACTGGCCAGCCCCTTTCTTCCCCCTTTTTTAGGAGTCGCGCCATGTTCAAGGTCAATGAGTACTTCGACGGCACCGTCAAATCGATCGCCTTCGACAGCGCCAGCGGGCCGGCCACCGTCGGTGTCATGGCTGCCGGCGAATACGAGTTCGGCACCGCCAAGCGCGAGATCATGCACGTGGTGTCGGGCGCGCTGACCGTCAAGCTGCCAGGCAGCGATGCCTGGGACACATTCGAAGCCGGTAGCCAGTTCCAGGTGCCTGCCGACAGCAAGTTCCAGTTGCAGGTCAAGGTCGCTACCGCTTACCTGTGCGAATACGTCGACTGATCGACCGCGCCGCGGGGCCGCCTGGCTCCGCGCCCCCTTCACGCTTTCAGAAACGCCGCCACCCGCTGCGCCGCCTGCTGCAAATGCCCATCGTGGGTACAGCCCGAAGCCTTCAGTGGCTTGAGGTCGTGGTCGGCCGCCTGCAACCAGCACAGCTCGATCGCGGGCGACAGTGAATAAGCGTCGACCGCCTGGCGATTGCCCAAGGCGTCGCGCTCGCCCTGCACGATGAGGCTGCGGGTACCCAGCGTCGCCAGATGTTCGGTTCGCGGCTTGTCCGGTTTGCCTACGGCGTAGAACGGATAGCCCAGGCATACCAAAGCATCGGCACCCAGCTCGTCGGCCAGCAGGCTGGCCATGCGCCCGCCCATGGATTTGCCGCCGATGGCTAGACGGCCCGTGACCAAAGGTCGCACCTGGGCATGCACCTTGCGCCAGCATTCGAGCAGCGCCTTTTGCGGGTTGGGCGGCCGCCGCGTGCCGCCTTGGCGCCGCTGGGCCATGTAGGGAAACTCGAAGCGCACCACCGCTACGCCTTGCGCCACCAGCCTCTCTGCCATCTGCTGCATGAACGGGCTGTCCATCGGCGCGCCCGCACCATGGGCCAGGATCAGCGTCGTCTGGCAGCCGTTCCCCTCCCGCGTTTGCGGCGCATCGCAGCGCAAGCCTGGAACTTTTCCGACCGGTGCCCATTGATCCCCGTCAATACCGGCCAATTGCCCTTCTCTCATCCTTCCCTCGCTTTTTAGCCTGCCTATAACCGTGGATGGGAACCCATACATGAACACAACCCTAAGACCTGCCTACAACTACGAGGTGGTCCGCCAATTCTCCATCATGACGGTGGTGTGGGGCATCGTCGGGATGGGGCTCGGCGTCTTCATCGCCGCCCAGCTCGTCTGGCCCGCCCTCAACTTCGATCTGCCCTGGACCAGCTTCGGTCGCCTGCGCCCGCTGCACACCAACGCGGTGATCTTCGCCTTCGGCGGCTGCGCGCTGTTCGCCACCTCCTACTACTCGGTGCAGCGCACCTGCCAGACTACGCTGTTCGCGCCCAAGCTCGCGGCCTTCACCTTCTGGGGCTGGCAGCTGGTGATCGTGCTGGCGGCCATCACCTTGCCGCTGGGTTACACCAGTTCCAAGGAGTACGCCGAGCTGGAATGGCCGATCGACATCCTCATCACCATCGTCTGGGTCGCCTACGCGGTGGTGTTCTTCGGCACCTTGGCCAAGCGCAACACCAAGCACATCTATGTCGGCAACTGGTTCTTCGGCGCCTTCATCCTGACCGTGGCGCTGCTGCACATCGTCAACAACCTCGAAGTGCCGGTGAGCCTGACCAAGTCCTACTCGGTGTATGCCGGGGCCACCGACGCCATGGTGCAGTGGTGGTACGGCCATAACGCCGTGGGCTTCTTCCTCACCGCAGGCTTCCTCGGGATGATGTACTACTACGTGCCCAAGCAGGCCGAACGCCCGGTGTATTCCTATCGCCTGTCGATCGTGCACTTCTGGGCGCTGATCACCCTGTACATCTGGGCCGGCCCCCACCACCTGCACTACACCGCCCTGCCCGACTGGGCGCAATCGCTGGGCATGGTGATGTCGCTGATCCTCCTGGCGCCCAGCTGGGGCGGCATGATCAACGGCATGATGACCCTCTCCGGGGCCTGGCACAAACTGCGCAGCGACCCGATCCTGCGCTTCCTCGTGGTGTCGCTGGCCTTCTACGGCATGTCCACCTTCGAAGGGCCGATGATGGCGATCAAGACCGTCAACGCCCTGTCCCACTACACCGACTGGACCATCGGCCACGTGCACGCCGGCGCTTTGGGCTGGGTGGCGATGATTTCCATCGGCGCCATGTACCACACCATCCCCAAGGTGTTCGGCAAGGAGCGCATGTACAGCCTCGGCCTGATCAACGCGCACTTCTGGCTGGCGACCATCGGTACCGTGCTGTACATCGCCTCGATGTGGGTCAACGGCATCGCCCAGGGCCTGATGTGGCGCGCGGTCAACAGCGACGGCACGCTGACCTACTCGTTCGTCGAAACCCTGGTGGCCAGCCACCCCGGCTTCATCGTGCGCTTCGTCGGCGGGGCGATCTTCCTCACCGGCATGCTGCTGATGGCCTGGAACACCTGGCGCACCGTGCGCGCCTCGGCCAGCGCGGCCGTTCCCGCGCACGCCCAGTTGGCTTGAGGAGAAGCGCCCGATGAAACACGAAGTCATTGAAAAGAACGTCGGCCTGCTGGCCCTGCTGATGGTGCTCGCCGTCAGCGTCGGCGGCCTGACGCAGATCGTGCCGCTGTTCTTCCAGGACGTGACCAACACCCCGGTCGAAGGCATGAAACCCTACACCGCGCTGCAACTCGAAGGCCGCGACATCTACATCCGCGAAGGCTGCGTGGGCTGCCACTCGCAGATGATCCGCCCGTTCCGCGCCGAGACCGAACGCTACGGCCATTACTCGGTGGCCGGTGAAAGCGTGTGGGACCACCCCTTCCTCTGGGGTTCCAAGCGCACCGGCCCCGACCTGGCTCGGGTCGGCGGTCGCTACTCGGACGACTGGCACCGCGCCCACCTGTACAACCCGCGCAACGTGGTGCCCGAGTCGAAGATGCCGGCCTACCCCTGGCTGGTCGCCGATACGGTCGACAACAGCCACACCGACACCAAGATGCGCGCCCTGCGTGGGCTGGGCGTGCCCTATACCGACGAAGACATCGCCGGCGCCCGCGACGCGGTCAAGGGCAAGACCGAGATGGACGCCCTGGTGGCGTACCTGCAAGTGCTCGGCACCGCCATCAAGAACAAGAGGTAGAGGCGATGGAAATGGACATCGGCACCCTGCGCGGCATCGGCACGCTGGTCGTGATGATCGCCTTCATCGGCCTGTCGCTGTGGGTGTTCAGCCGCCGCCGCGACCGTGATTTCGCCGAAGCGCGCCTGCTGCCCTTCGACGACGAACCTCTGCCCCCTACCGGGCAAGCGCCTGCCATGAGGAGTAACGGGCAATGAGCACTTTCTGGAGTACGTACATCAGCGTACTGACCCTCGGCAGCCTGATCGGCCTGACCTGGCTGCTGCTCTCGACCCGCAAGGGCCAGAGCGACACCACTGACCAGACCATGGGGCACAGCTTCGACGGCATCGAGGAGTACGACAATCCGCTGCCCAAATGGTGGTTCTGGCTGTTCGTCGGCACCCTGGTGTTCGCCGTCGGCTACCTGATCCTCTACCCGGGCCTGGGCAACTGGAAAGGCGTGCTGCCCGGCTATGAGGACGGCTGGACCGGCGTCAACGAATGGCAGAAGGAAATGGACAAGGCCGACGCCACCTTCGGTCCGCTGTTCGCCAAGTACGCGGCCATGCCCCTCGAAGAGGTGGCCAAGGACCCGCAGGCGCTGCGCATGGGTGGCCGGCTGTTCGCCTCCAACTGTTCGGTGTGCCACGGCTCGGACGCCAAGGGCGCCTACGGCTTCCCCAACCTCACCGACCAGAGCTGGCGCTGGGGCGGCGATGCGCAGACCATCAAGCAATCGATCATGGACGGGCGCCATGGTGTGATGCCGGCCTGGTCGGAGGTGATCGGCGAACAAGGCGTGGCGGATGTGTCGGCCTACATCGTCACCGGCCTCAACCATCGCACCCTACCGGACACCGCCAAGGCCGACGCCAGCAAGGGCCAGGCGATCTTCGCCGCCAACTGCGTGGCCTGCCACGGGCCGGAGGGCAAAGGCACGCCACTGCTGGGCGCGCCGGACCTGACCGTGGCCCAGGCGTTCATCTACGGTTCGAGCTTCGCGCAGTTGCAGCAGACCATTCGCTATGGCCGCCAGGGGCAGATGCCTGCCCAGCGCGACATCCAAGGCAATGACAAGGTGCATCTGCTGGCCGCCTATGTGTACAGCCTGTCGCAACCGGAAGTGCCCGAAACCACCACGGCCCGCTGACGTTCTCCTTTCGCGGGGCCGTTCCAGGCCCCGCACGTGCCCGCTTTGCCGCATCCCCGCCCACTTCGATCCGCTCCCGATCCCCTATCGTCCGCGCCACGACTGAGACTTTGGCCTCAGTCCGCTCGGCCTTTGGCATCTCGACCCAAGGCCGCAGCGACCCTCAAAAAAGATTGACCGAACGATCAGAAAAATCGGAGAAACGGTACACATAACAACCATTTGTTTGTGTACACTCAGCTCACCTTCCCCGGTCGCGGTCGCGCCCACTGGAGGGCCGTGACATGGATCGGCGCCAGTGCGCGTGCGTTGCCAGAGCCCAAAGGCTCAGCAAAACCGGCGCCGATTGACGAACACCACAACAACAAGACCGTGGAAGCCTGCAATGAACACTGCTCTTCGTCCGACCGCGTACAACTACCGGGTCGTCCGCCAGTTCGCCATCATGACGGTGGTCTGGGGGATGCTGGGCATGGGGCTTGGCGTCTTCATCGCCTCGCAACTGGTCTGGCCCCAGCTCAACTTCGACCTGCCCTGGGCCAGCTTCGGCCGGCTGCGCCCACTGCACACCAACCTGGTGATCTTCGCCTTCGGCGGCTGTGCGCTGTTCGGCACCAGCTATTACGTGGTGCAACGCACCTGCCAGACGCGACTGGTGTCAGACCGCCTGGCCGCTTTCACCTTCTGGGGCTGGCAGGCGGTGATCGTCTCGGCGCTGGTGACCCTGCCCATGGGCTACACCACCAGCAAGGAGTACGCCGAGCTGGAATGGCCGGTGGCGATCCTGCTGGCGATCGTCTGGGTCAGCTATGCGGTGGTGTTCTTCGGCACGCTGCTCAAGCGCAACACCAAGCACATCTACGTCGGCAACTGGTTCTACGGCGCGTTCATCCTGGTCACGGCGATGCTGCACATCGTCAACCACGCCTCCTTGCCGGTGAGCCTGTTCAAGTCCTACTCGGCCTACGCCGGGGCCACCGACGCCATGATCCAGTGGTGGTACGGCCATAACGCCGTGGGCTTCATCCTCACCACCGGCTTTCTGGGGATGATGTACTACTTCGTGCCCAAACAGGCCGAGCGCCCCATCTACTCCTACCGCCTGTCGATCGTGCATTTCTGGGCGCTGATCACCCTGTACATCTGGGCCGGCCCCCACCACCTGCACTACACCGCCCTGCCCGACTGGGCGCAGTCGCTGGGCATGGTGATGTCGATCATCCTCCTGGCGCCGAGCTGGGGCGGCATGATCAACGGCATGATGACCCTTTCCGGGGCCTGGCATAAGTTGCGCACCGACCCGGTCCTGCGCTTTCTGGTCGTGTCGCTGGCCTTCTACGGCATGTCCACCTTCGAAGGGCCGATGATGGCGATCAAGACCGTCAACGCCCTCTCCCACTACACCGACTGGACCATCGGCCACGTGCATGCCGGCGCCCTGGGCTGGGTGGCGATGATCTCCATCGGCTCGGTCTACCACATGCTGCCGCGCCTCTACGGCCGTGAGCAGATGCACAGCGTGGGCCTGATCAACGCGCACTTCTGGCTGGCGACCATCGGCACCGTGCTGTACATCGCCTCGATGTGGGTCAACGGCATCACCCAAGGCCTGATGTGGCGCGCGGTGAACGACGACGGCACGCTCACCTATTCCTTCGTCGAAGCGCTGCAGGCCAGCCACGCCGGCTATATCGTCCGCGCGCTGGGTGGGGCGATCTTCGCTTCAGGCATGCTGCTGATGGCCTGGAACACCTGGCGCACCGTGCGTGCAGGCGACACAGTCCAGGCCGAGGCGGCCGCGCGCATCGTCACCGTGGGGGCGCACTGATGAAACACGAAGTGGTTGAAAAGAACGTCGGCCTGCTGGCGCTGTTCATGGTCATCGCGGTCAGCATCGGCGGGCTGACGCAGATCGTGCCGCTGTTCTTCCAGGACGTCACCAACCTGCCGGTCGAAGGCATGAAGCCGCGCACCGCCCTGGAGGTGGAAGGCCGCGACATCTACATC
>NZ_DJJS01000008.1:293666-747101 GCF_002434265.1 Pseudomonas sp. UBA6562
GATGCCGGCCTACCCCTGGCTTGCGGAAAACACCCTCGACGGCCGCGACACGGCGAAGAAGCTCGAGGTGCTGCGCACCCTCGGCGTGCCGTACAGCGACGCCGACATCGCCGGCGCCCGCGAGGCGGTCAAGGGCAAGACCGAGATGGACGCACTGGTGGCCTACCTGCAAGGCCTGGGCACCCTGATCAAGAGCAAACGCTGATGGATACCGGAATGATTCGTGGCCTGGGCACCCTGGTGGTGCTGGTGGCCTTCGTCGGGCTGGCCCTGTGGGTGTTCAGCCCGCGGCGCAAACGGGATTTCGACGAAGCGACGCAACTGCCGTTCGCCGACGAACCGCCACGCGCCGTCGAGCCTACCCAGGAGAAGGCGCCGAGCCAGGCGCCCAGGAGCAAGCAGCCATGACCACCTTGTGGAGCCTCTACGTCAGCGTACTCACCTTGGGCACCCTGGTCGGCCTGACCTGGCTGCTGCTGTCGACCCGCAAGGGCCAGCGCGAGGACACCACCGAAGACACCGTGGGCCACGCCTTCGACGGCATCGAGGAATACGACAACCCACTGCCCAAGTGGTGGTTCTGGCTGTTCGTCGCCACCCTGGTGTTCGCCGTGGGTTACCTGGTGCTGTATCCGGGGCTGGGCAACTGGCGCGGCATCCTGCCCGGCTACGCCTACCTGGATAACGACAAACGCACCGAATTCGCCACCGGCGACAGCGGCTGGAGCGGTGTGCACGAGTGGGAGAAGGAGATGGCCCGCGCCAACGCTCGCTTCGGCCCGCTGTACGCCAGGTACGCAGCCATGCCGGTCGAAGCCGTGGCGCAAGACCCCAAGGCCGTGCAGATGGGCGCGCGGCTGTTCGCCTCCAACTGCTCGGTGTGCCACGGCTCCGACGCCAAGGGTGCCTTCGGCTTTCCCAACCTGACCGACGACGTATGGCGCTGGGGCGGCGAGCCCGAGACCATCAAGGCCAGCATCCTGAACGGCCGCCACGGGGTGATGCCCGGCTGGGCCGCGGTGATCGGCGACCAGGGCGTGGCGGACGTGGCCGCTTTCGTCCTCACCGGGCTCAATGGGCGGCGCCTGCCCGAGGGCGCCAACGCCGATGCCGACAACGGACAGAAACTGTTCGCCACCAACTGCGTGGCCTGCCACGGCGCCGAGGGCAAAGGCACGCCGATGCTGGGCGCGCCGGACCTGACCCGCCCTGCGGCGTTCATCTACGGCTCGAGCTTCGCCCAGTTGCAGCAGACCATCCGTTACGGACGCCAAGGACAGATGCCGGCCCAGGCGCAGTTGCAGGGCAACGACAAGGTGCATGTGCTGGCGGCCTATGTGTACAGCCTGTCGCACCCGCCCAAGGACGGCGAATAAGAGGCTCACGGAGCACCGGTCGAACGCTGCCGGGAAGACGTCATCAGCAGGTGATCTGACCTGGGTCAATTGACATTCGGCCATATCACGTTAAATGGCCATCCCCAATGCGGCCTAAGGTCGCAGTGCCGTCCCGGGCGGCTGGCACGGGCGTATCATCCGGCTCGGGGCCAAGCCCCCAGCGATACCGACCGCGGCCGGCATGGATCCGCCGCGGCACTTTCTCCACCGCCGTGGGACATGATGATGAGCAAACAGATTCCAGTACAGGACGTTACCCCACCTGCCCAGGGGATGGTTTCCGTCGACCTCTACGCCGCACGCAAGAACATCTACACCAAAGCCTTCACCGGCCTGTTCCGCCGCGTGCGCATGGTCGCCGGCGCCGCGCTCTTCCTGCTGTATTTCGGCACCGTGTGGCTCAACTGGGGCGGCCATCAGGCGGTGTGGTGGAACCTGCCGGAGCGCAAGTTCTACATTTTCGGCACCACCATCTGGCCGCAGGACTTCATCCTGCTCTCGGGCATCCTCATCGTCGCCGCCTTCGGCCTGTTCTTCATTACTGTGTATGCCGGCCGGGTCTGGTGCGGCTACACCTGCCCGCAAAGCGTGTGGACCTGGATCTTCATGTGGTGCGAGAAGGTCACCGAAGGCGACCGCAACCAGCGCATCAAACTCGACAAGGCGCCGATGAGCGCCAACAAATTCGTACGCAAGGCCGCCAAGCACAGCCTGTGGCTGCTGATCGGCTTCCTCACCGGGCTGACCTTCGTCGGCTACTTTTCGCCGATCCGCGACCTGGTATTCGAGCTGTTCACCGGCCAGGCCGACGGCTGGGCGTACTTCTGGGTCGGCTTCTTCACCCTGGCCACCTACGGCAACGCCGGCTGGCTGCGCGAACAGGTGTGCGTGCACATGTGCCCCTACTCGCGCTTCCAGAGCGTGATGTTCGACAAGGACACCCTGATCGTGTCCTACGACCCGCGCCGAGGCGAGGCCCGTGGCGCGCGCAAGAAGGACACCGACTACAAGGCCAAGGGCCTGGGCGACTGCATCGACTGCACTCTCTGCGTGCAGGTCTGCCCCACCGGCATCGACATCCGCGACGGTTTGCAGATCGACTGCATCGGCTGCGCCGCCTGCATCGACGCCTGCGACACGGTGATGGACAAGATGCAGTACCCGCGCGGCCTGATCAGCTACACCACCGAACACAACCTGTCCGGGCAGAAGACCCGCATGGTGCGGCCGCGCCTGATCGGCTATGCGCTGGTACTGCTGGCGATGCTCGCAGCGCTCGCCACCGCCTTCGCCTTGCGCCCGCTGGTGGGCCTGGACGTCAGCAAGGACCGCGTACTGTACCGCGAGAACGCCGAAGGCCGGATCGAAAACGTCTACAGCCTCAAGGTGATGAACAAGGACCAGCGCGACCACGTCTACGTGCTCGACGCCAGCGGCCTGCCCGACCTGCGCCTGGACGGCCGGCGTGAGATCGCCGTAGCGGCCGGCGACATCGTCAGCCTGCCGGTGCAGCTGTCGGTCGCGCCCGAAGCGCTGCCCTCGACCACCAACCCAATCACCTTCACCTTGCGCAGCGCCGATGACGACGATGCCCAGGTGCAGGCCCAGAGCCGTTTCATCGGCCCCGCCATCCGCTAAGGGAAACCGCCATGCCCGTTACTGCCAGCAGCCCCTGGTACAAGCACCTCTGGCCCTGGATCCTGATCGGCATCCTGACCTGCTCGGTGTGCCTGAGCCTGACCATGGTCGCCATTGCGGTGCGCAACCCGGACAACCTGGTCAACGACAACTACTACGAGGCCGGCAAGGGCATCAACCGCTCGCTCGACCGCGAACTGCTGGCGCAATCGCTGGGGTTGAAGGCCAGCCTCTACCTGGACGAGCTGACGGGCGAGGTGGAACTGCGCCTCGAAGGCCGCAGCGAGCCGGCCAGCCTGGCGCTGAACCTGATCTCGCCCACCCAACCTAGCCGCGACCGCAAGGTGCTGCTCAACCGCGCAGGGCCGGGCCGTTACCTGGGCCAACTGGACGACAAGGTTGAGGGCCGGCGCTTCGTCGAGCTGCTGGGCGAAGAAAAAGGCCAGGTATGGCGGCTGTTCGAGGAAGAGAACGTGACGCACGGCACGCGTCTGGAGCTGGGCGACGAGGCGTTGCTCGGAGCCGAGCGGCAGCCATGAGCCCACCCTGCCCTTGCTACCACTGCGCCCTGCCGGTGCCGGCCGGCACTGCTTTCAAGGCCATGGTGCTGGGCCAGGCGCGTGCGTTCTGCTGCCCAGGCTGCCAGGCAGTGGCCGAATCGATCGTCGCCGGGGGGCTGGAACACTATTACCGGCACCGCAGCGAAACCAGCGCCAACCCCGCAGACCTGCCCCAGCCGCTGCAGGACGAACTGCGCCTGTTCGACCGCAGCGACGTACAGCGCGGGTTCGTGCGCGAGGACGGCGATTGCAGCGAAACCACCTTGATGGTCGAGGGCATCAGTTGCGCGGCCTGTGGGTGGCTGATCGAAAAGCATCTGCGTAATCTGCCAGGCGTCGAGAACGCTCAGTTGAACCTTTCCAGCCACCGCCTGACGCTGCGCTGGTCAGCCCAGGCCCTGCCCCTGTCACGGCTGCTGGCCGAGCTGCGGCGCATCGGCTATGCCGCCCATCCCTATCGACCCGACCAGGCCAGCGAGCGTTTGGCGTCGGAAAACCGCAGCGCCCTGCGCCGCTTGGGCGTGGCGGGGCTGCTGTGGTTCCAGGCGATGATGGCGACCATGGCCACCTGGCCGGAATTCAATGTCGACCTGTCGCCCGAATTGCACACCATCCTGCGCTGGGTGGCGCTGTTTCTGACCATCCCCATCGTCTTCTACAGCTGCGCGCCCTTGTTCAAAGGCGCCGCCCGCGACCTGCGCACGCGCCATCTGAGCATGGACGTATCGGTGTCGCTGGCCATCGGCCTGGCATTCCTCGCGGGCATCTGGACGGCCGTCACCGGGCATGGCGAGCTGTATTTCGACACGGTCGGCATGTTCGCCCTGTTCCTGCTCACCGGTCGTTACCTGGAGCGCCGCGCCCGGCAACGCACCGCGGCGGCCACGGCGCAACTGGTCAACCTGCTGCCGGCCTCGTGCCTGCGTCTGGACGCAAACGGGCATGCCGAGCGCATCCTGCTCGGCGAGCTGGAGGTCGGCGATCGCGTGCAGGTGCCGCCGGGCGCGGTGATTCCAGCCGACGGGCGTATCGTCGAAGGCCGCTCGAGCATCGACGAGTCGCTGCTCACCGGCGAATACCTGCCCCTGGCGCGCCGGCAAGGGGACCGGGTCACGGGCGGCACGCTGAACGTCGAAAGCCCTTTGGCCATAGAGGTCGAAACCCTGGGTCCGGCCAGTCGCCTGTCGGCCATCGTCCGCCTGCTGGAGCGCGCGCAAACGGAGAAGCCGCGCCTGGGGCGCATCGCCGATCGCGCGGCCCAGGTGTTTCTGCTCTGCTCGCTGGTCGCAGCCGTGGTGGTCGGCGCCGTGTGGTGGCAACTGGACCCGACGCGGGCCTTCTGGATCGTCCTGGCGATGCTGGTGGCCACCTGCCCATGCGCGTTGTCGCTGGCCACGCCCACGGCGCTCACGGCCGCAACCGGCACGCTGCACAAGCTCGGCGTGCTGGTGACCCGCGGCCATGTGCTGGAAGGCTTGAACCAGATCGACACGGTAGTGTTCGACAAGACCGGCACGCTGACCGAAGGCCGCCTGACCTTGCGCGCCGTCCAGCCGCTGGCGGAGCTGAACGCCGACCGATGCCTGGCCTTGGCCGCCGCCCTGGAAACCCGTTCCGAGCACCCCATCGCCCGGGCTTTCGGCCGCGCCGCGCAGCCTGCCGATGCGGTACGCGCCACACCAGGACTGGGGTTGCAGGGCCAGGTGCAGGCGCGGCGGTTGCGCATCGGCCAGGCCGCGTTCGTCTGCGCCTTGAGTGGCGCCGACGTGCCGGCGACTCCTACATCCAGCGGGCAATGGCTGTTGTTGGGCGATCAGAACGGGCCGCTGGCCTGGTTCGGTCTGGACGACCGCCTGCGTGCCGACGCCCCAGCCTTGGTCGCCGCCTGTAAAGCCCGTGGCTGGCGCACCCTGCTGCTGTCGGGCGACAGCTCACCGATGGTGCTGGAAGTGGCCGAGCAGCTGGGGCTCGACCAGGCCCAGGGCGGCCTGCGTCCGGACGACAAGCTGGCACGGGTCAAAGCCCTGCAAGCCCAAGGGCACAAAGTGCTGATGCTGGGCGACGGGGTCAACGACGTGCCGGTGCTGGCCGCCGCCGACGTGAGCGTCGCCATGGGCAGCGCCACGGACCTGGCCAAGACCAGCGCCGACGCTGTGCTGCTGAGCAATCGTCTGCAAGCGCTGGTGGACACCTTCGATCTGGCTCGACGCACACGCCGCAATATCCTGCAAAACCTGTTGTGGGCGACGCTGTACAACGGCCTGATGCTACCCTTTGCGGCGTTGGGCTGGATCACGCCCGTGTGGGCGGCCATCGGCATGTCGGTCAGTTCGCTGATCGTGGTGCTCAATGCCTTGCGCCTGACCCGGCTGAAGCCTTCGCCTACGGGCGGTGAGTCCAGGCCATGCCTGGTCGGAGCGCAGCCGTGAAGCGTGCCGCCGCCTTTCTTCCACGCCGAGCGTTCTAACCATGCCTGCCTTGTACATCATGATTCCCGCCGCCTTGCTGATCGTCGGCGTGGCCGTCTACATCTTCTTCTGGGCGGTGGACAGCGGTCAGTACGACGACCTCGACAGCCCGGCGCACAGCATCCTGTTCGACGACCAGGACCCGGCGCACCAAGCTGCGATCAAATCCGACCCCATCGAGCGGCGCGACACGGGCAAAGCCGATGGCTGACCTGCTGCCGCTGCTCGGCTCTGCACTGGTGCTCGGCCTGCTCGGGGGCGGCCACTGCCTGGGCATGTGTGGCGGGCTGATGGGCGCGTTGACCCTGGCCATCCCCGCCGAACAACGCAATCGCCGCCTGCGTCTACTGGTCGCCTACAACCTGGGCCGGGTGCTGAGCTACGCCGCTGCCGGCCTGGTGCTGGGCCTGGCCGGCTGGGCCGTGGCGAGCACGCCGCTGGCCTTGGGCATGCGCGTGCTGGCGGCGGCGCTGCTGATCGCCATGGGCCTGTACCTGGCCGGCTGGTGGAGTGGGCTGACCCGCGTGGAAGGGTTGGGGCGCGGCCTCTGGCGACGTCTACAACCCCTGGCCACGCGCCTGCTGCCGGTGTCGAGCCTGCCGCGTGCTCTGCTGCTGGGCGCGTTGTGGGGCTGGCTGCCGTGCGGGCTGGTGTACAGCACCCTGCTCTGGGCCGCGAGCCAGGGCGATGCCGGCCACAGCGCGGTGCTGATGTTGGCCTTCGGCATCGGCACCTGGCCCGTACTGCTGGCCACAGGGCTTGCCGCCGAGCGCGTCACAGCGTTGCTGCACCGACGCAGCGTGCGCCGGGCGGGCGGGCTACTGGTGATGCTGTTCGGCCTGTGGACCTTGCCGGGGCCGCACCAGCATTGGCTCATGGGCCACTGAGCGGCGCGCCCATGCGACCGATTTGGCCGTTGATGCAAATCAACATGGCCGCCTGAGCGCCCCCCTAGACTGCGGCCCATGCTGCTTTGTCCAGGGACTGCCCACATGCTCGACGATCTGCGTTGGGACACCGATCTGATCCGCCGCTACGACCTCAGCGGCCCACGTTACACCTCCTACCCCACCGCCCTGCAACTGCACAGCGAAGTAGGCTCGTTCGACCTGCTGCACGCGCTACGCGAAAGCCGCCGCGCGGTGCGCCCATTGTCGCTCTACGTGCACGTGCCGTTCTGCGCCAACATCTGCTATTACTGCGCCTGCAACAAGGTCATCACCAAGGACCGCGCCCGCGCCCAGCCTTACCTGCAACGCCTGGAACAGGAAATCCAGCTGATCGCCTGCCACCTCGACGGCCGCCAGACCGTCGAGCAGTTGCACTTGGGCGGCGGCACGCCGACCTTTCTCAGCCATGTGGAGCTGCGCCAATTGATGGGCGCGCTGCGCCGGCACTTCACCCTGCTCGACGACGATTCCGGCGACTACGGCATCGAACTCGACCCGCGCGAAGCCGACTGGTCGACCATGGGCCTGCTCCGTGAGCTGGGTTTCAACCGCGTGAGCCTGGGCGTGCAAGACCTGGACCCTGCCGTGCAGCGGGCCATCAACCGCCTGCAAAGCCTGGAGCAGACCCGCACCTTGATCGAAGCAGCGCGCACCTTGCAATTCCGCTCGGTCAACCTCGACCTGATCTATGGCCTGCCCAAACAGACCCCGGAAGGTTTCGCCCGCACCGTGGAGGAGATCATCCACCTGCAGCCCGACCGCCTCTCGGTCTTCAACTACGCGCACCTGCCCGAGCGTTTCATGCCGCAACGGCGCATCGACGGCAGCGACCTGCCCGCCCCTGCAGCCAAGCTGGAGATGCTGCGCAACACCATCGAGCAATTGACCCACGCAGGTTACCGTTACATCGGCATGGACCATTTCGCCCTGCCCGACGACGAACTGGCCATCGCCCAGGAGGAAGGCACCCTGCAACGCAATTTCCAGGGTTACACCACCCACGGCCATTGCGATCTCGTGGGCCTCGGCGTTTCGGCGATCAGCCAGATCGGCGACCTCTACAGCCAGAACAGCAGTGATCTGGCCACCTACCAGCAGAGCTTGTCGGGCGCCCAGCTCGCGACCCAGCGGGGCCTGGTATGCAACCGCGACGATCGCATTCGGCGCGCAGTGATCCAGCGACTGATCTGCCATTTCGAATTGGCTTTCGAGCCGATCGAACAGGCCTTCGCCATCGATTTCCGCGGCTATTTCAGTGCCGAATGGCCAGCACTGCAAGGCTTGCAGCGCGACGGCCTGATCACCCTCGACGGCCAAGGCATTCGCGTGCTGCCGGCAGGCCGCTTGCTGGTGCGGTCGGTGTGCATGGTCTTCGACGCCTACTTGGCCCAACACGCGCAGCAACGGTTTTCGCGCGTCATTTGACCTATCCTGCAAGCACCAAGGCTTGTACGAAAAGTCTCAAGTCCTAAAGAGGAAATGGTCTTTTTCGGTCTAGTTTCATCGCCGTCGAAGCATCCATTCGAATCGGGTCTGGCGGGCATGGACAGCCTGCCATGGGGCTTACAGAGGGAAACACCATCCATCCAGGCACCTACCGGTGCCGACCAAGCCGCGGTGCGCGACCACTGTACCGGCTGGCTACCGCACACCCTGTAAGGTACCCTTACGGCTTATGTGTGCTTTTCCACAAGGATCGAAAGAAATGTCCGAGCCAGTCAAACTGCGCCCCCACACCCAGGCCCACTGCAAGGATTGCAGCCTGGCGCCGCTGTGCCTGCCCCTGTCCCTGAATCTGGAAGACATGGACGCACTGGACGACATCGTCAAACGGGGTCGTCCGCTGAAAAAAGGCGAATTCCTGTTCCGCCAGGGGGACAATTTCGGCTCGGTGTATGCCGTGCGTTCGGGCGCCTTGAAAACCTTCAGCCTGAGCGACAGCGGCGAGGAACAGATCACCGGCTTCCACCTGCCCAGCGAACTGGTCGGGCTGTCGGGCATGGACACCGAGGCCTATCCGGTGTCGGCGCAAGCCCAGGAAACTACGTCCGTGTGCGAGATCCCCTTCGAGCGCCTGGACGAGCTGTCGGTGCAACTGCCGCAGCTGCGCCGCCAGCTGATGCGCGTCATGAGCCGGGAAATCCGCGATGACCAGCAGATGATGCTGCTGCTGTCGAAAAAGACCGCAGACGAGCGCATTGCCACCTTCTTGGTCAACCTCTCGGCGCGCTTCCGCGCCAGGGGCTATTCGGCCAACCAGTTCCGCCTGAGCATGTCGCGCAACGAGATCGGCAACTACCTGGGCCTGGCCGTGGAAACCGTCTCGCGGGTCTTCACCCGCTTCCAGCAAAACGGCCTGCTCAAGGCCGAAGGCAAGGAAGTGCACATCCTCGACCCGATCCAGTTGTGCGCGCTGGCCGGTGGCTCGATGGACGCCTGACGGCAGGGTGAATTGGGTATACTGGCGGCCAGATTTCCCCAGGATACCCGCAACATGCACAGCGACACCTTCGACCTCAAAGCCCTGATCCGCCCGGTCCCCGACTTTCCCAAACCGGGCGTGATCTTCCGCGACATCACCCCGCTGTTCCAGTCGCCCCGTGGCTTGCGCTACGTGGCCGACCAGTTCATCGAGCGCTATGTCGAAGCGCCGTTCAGCCACATCGGCGCCATGGACGCGCGGGGCTTTCTGATCGGCTCGATCATCGCCCACCAGCTGAACAAGCCGCTGATCCTGTTCCGCAAGCAAGGCAAGCTGCCCGCCGACGTACTCTCAGAGCCCTACAAGACCGAATACGGCGAAGCCTTCCTGGAAGTGCACGCCGACAGCCTGTGCGAAGGCGACGCCGTGGTGATCTTCGACGACCTGATCGCCACCGGCGGCACCCTGCTCGCCGCCACCCAGCTGATCCGTCGCACCGGCGCCCAGGTGTTCGAAGCGGCGGCGATCATCGACCTGCCCGAACTGCAAGGTTCGCAGCGCTTGCAGGATATGGGCGTACCCACCTTCTGCCTGACCGAATTCTCGCTCGCCGAGTACTGAGTCGCCCTGCCCGATCAGGTGCCGGTAAACCGGCGCCTGTGCCTGTTCCAATCAATACGCCACAGGCCGGCGCCCGGCGAAGGCGTGCGCCAGCGTGCCGCCATCGACCAGTTCCAACTCGCCGCCCAGGGGCACGCCGTGGGCAATGCGGGTGGCGGCGATGTTCTTTTCGGCCAGCAACTGCGCGATGTAGTGCGCGGTCGCCTCGCCCTCGACCGTGGGGTTGGTCGCCAGGATCACTTCGGTGAAGGTGCCCTTGGTGTCGATCAGCGCCATCAATTGCGGAATGCCGATCGCGTCCGGCCCCAGGCCGTCGAGCGGCGACAGGTGGCCCTTGAGCACGAAGTAGCGGCCGCGGTAACCGGCCTGGTCGACGGCGAACATGTCCATTGGCCCTTCCACCACGCACAACTGGGCGTCGTCACGGCGCGGATCGGCGCACTGCGGGCACAGCTCCTGCTCGGTCAGGGTGCGGCATTGCCGGCAGTGGCCGACGCCTTCCATGGCCTGTGACAGCGCCTGGGCCAGGCGCGTGCCCCCACTGCGGTCGCGTTCGAGCAGTTGCAGGGCCATGCGCTGCGCGGTTTTCTGACCCACGCCCGGCAGGATGCGCAGGGCGTCGATCAATTGGCGGATCAAGGGGCTGAAGCTCATGGGGCAGACCTGCTCTCAACGGGTGGCATAACGAACGAGGGAGCCGCAACCCTGCGGCTGCCGCTCCCCCTTCAGACAACTAAAAAACGTTTAGAACGGCATCTTGAAGCCTGGCGGCAGTTGCATGCCGGCGGTCATGCTGCCCATCTGCTCCTTGCTGTTCTGCTCGATCTTGCGCACGGCGTCGTTGACGGCGGCGGCGATCAGGTCTTCGAGCACCTCCTTGTCTTCCTGCATCAGGCTGTCGTCAAGGCTGATGCGCTTGACGTCGTGACGGCCGGTCATCACGACACTGACCAGGCCGGCGCCGGATTGCCCGGTGACTTCCGCCTTGGCCAGTTCTTCCTGGGCCTTGGCCATTTTTTCCTGCATTTGCTGGGCCTGCTTCATCAGGCCAGCCATGCCACCTTTCATCATGGGGTATACCTCGAGTGGGTCGTAGGCTACCGCCCGGCCTAAGCCGGACGTGTGGTTATTCGTTCAATCGCCCTGCTTCGCCAGGGCCTGCACGGGCTCAATAGTATCCTGCCGCACCGAGGCGCCAAACCGTTGGATCATCTGCTGGATGAGCGGGTCTTGCTCGATCGACACCTCGGCCTCGTGCTGGCGTTCGGCACGCTTGCGCGCAGCGGCCTGGGCTGGGGTTTCCTGTTCCGGACGCACCAGTTCGATGGTCAAGCCGATGCTGCGGCCCAAGTGCTGGTTGAGCGCTTCGTTCAGACGCCGCTGCTGGGTAGTGTTGAACAGCGCGCCTTGCGCAGGGTCCAGGTGCAGCAGCCAGTGGTCGCCCTCGGTGGAGATCAGCGTGCAGTTGGCGGCAATGTTGCCCGTCATACCCGAGACCGGCAGCGCCGGGAATAATTCCAGCCATTGTAGAGCGAGACCTGTGGCCGGCTTGGCGGCAGGCAGGGGCTCGACCGGTGGCTGGGCCTCGGCTTCCTGCACGTGTTCGGCCAGTTCGTCCAGGTAGCTGAACGAGACCGGGTCGGGCGGCGGCGATTCGTAATCGTCGTCGAGCGGTGCGTCGTCGTCGCGCTCCATGCCCGCCGAGGCGTAGGCCGAAGGATCGAACGGTGGCTCGTCGTCGCGTGGGTCGGACGGTGTCTGGCGCTGCGGCGGCACTTGCTCACGCGCAGGCTGGGCCGTTTGCGCCACGGGCTCCCAAGGCAGGTCGGTGGGCGCTGGGGCTTGGGCGGGCGCAGGCTTGGGCTTGGCCGCCGGCAGTGCCTGGGGCTCCGCTTGAGCAATAGGCTGCGGTGGCGCAACGGGCGGCGCAGGCACTGCCGCCGGCTGGGCTGCGAGCGATGGCGCTGACGCCGCTGCGCCCGACGACGCTGTATCGGCAGCGGATTCGGCAACCGTGGAACGCGTCGCTGCCACCGCTTTGGAGGAATCAGCTGTGGCTTGGCTGATCCCCACCGGCTTTAGCGTGGCCCTCGGCGCGTCGTCGGCATCGGCAGGCCGGAACGCCAGCATGCGCAGCAGCACCATCTCGAAGCCGCCCCGCGGCTCGGGCGCCAGGGGCAGGTCGCGACGGCCGATCAGGCCCATCTGGTAATAGAACTGCACGTCTTCGGCTGGCAACGCCTGGGCCAGGTTCAACACCTGCTCGCGGTCGCCATGGCCGTTGTCGACCGCTTCGGGCAACGCCTGGGCGATGGCCACGCGGTGCAGCACGTTGAGCATTTCGGCCAGCACGCCGCTCCAGTCCGGTCCTTGCTCGGCCAGCGCGCGCACCGCTTCGAGCAAGGCCCGCGCGTCACCGTCGAGCAGCGCTTGCAGCACGCTGTAGACCTGGCCCTGGTCGAGGGTGCCGAGCATGGCGCGAACGTCCGCCGCCAGCACCTTGCCCTCACCGAAGACGATGGCCTGGTCGGTCAGGCTCATGGCGTCGCGCATCGAGCCGTCGGCGGCACGGCCGAGCAACCACAGGGCATCTTCTTCGAACGGCACGCTTTCGGCCGCCAGCACATGGGCCAGATGCTCGACCACCCGTTCGGGGGTCATGTTCTTCAACGAGAACTGCAGGCAACGCGAGAGGATGGTCGCCGGCAGCTTCTGCGGGTCGGTGGTGGCGAGGATGAACTTGACGTACGGCGGCGGCTCTTCGAGGGTCTTCAACAGTGCGTTGAACGAGTGGCTCGAGAGCATGTGCACTTCGTCGATCAGGTAGACCTTGAAGCGCCCACGGCTCGGCGCGTACTGCACGTTGTCGAGCAGTTCGCGGGTGTCTTCGACCTTGGTGCGACTGGCGGCGTCGATCTCGATCAGGTCGACGAAACGCCCCTCGTCGATCTCGCGGCACACCGAGCACTGCCCGCAAGGGGTGGAGGTGATGCCGGTCTCGCAATTCAGGCACTTGGCGATGATGCGCGCGATGGTGGTCTTGCCCACCCCGCGCGTGCCGGTGAACAGGTAGGCATGGTGCAGGCGCTGGTTGTCCAGCGCGTTGATCAAGGCCTTGAGCACATGGGCCTGGCCGACCATTTCGCGGAACGAGCGCGGACGCCATTTACGTGCAAGAACCTGATAACTCATGAAAAACGTCACGACCTGGGGAGCGAAGAGCGCTAATGCTAGCCGAGCGGGGGAAGAATTGCACCTTGCCTGCGGGGTGTGGCTCGTATTGGCCCTTGATAGAGCGTCGGGATACTGGGCGTATGCTTGCACGACCCTCCATCGGCAACGCAATTGGGAATGGTAAATATTTTTATTTACATAATTTTCACAAACACATAGCCTTCGCTCCGCATTGTCCACCCAGTGCCCCACAACGATAGGGAATTTTTCCCACAAGCCAATACTGCACCACCCTACCCACTTGGGTAGGGTCCGACTGGGCTGTGCCCGAGGGTTTTCCGAGCATGAACCGCTTTCCGCTGCGCCGCCTGGCGCTGATGATCTCGCTGGCCAGCGCCGGCACGCTGGTACACGCCGCCGAAGTGGTCGAACTGGGTGCGAGCACCGTTACGGCCGATGCCGATAGCCTGAAGAATCAAGCAACCACCGAAGGCTCCCGGTCTTACACCACCGGCGCAATGGGCACCTCCGCAGGGCTGCCTCTGTCGATCCGCCAGACGCCGCAGTCGGTCAGCGTCATGACCCGTCAGCGCATAGAAGACCAGGGCATCACGGACCTCAACGACGTTGTCAAATACGCCCCAGGCATCACGCTGCGCAAAATCGGTTCGGACCGTCAGGAGTTTCTGGCCCGTGGTTTTCGCATCGACAACATCATGTTCGATGGCCTGCCGACCTCGGTAGGCACCTTCACCCTCGACACCATGGCTTCGCCGGACATGGCGATCTATGACCGTATCGAAGTGGTGCGCGGCGCCACCGGATTGATGACCGGTGCGGGCGACCCTTCGGCAACGCTCAATCTCGTGCGCAAGCGCCCGACCGACACGCCGCAGGTGAGCGTGACCACCAGCGCTGGAAGCTGGGACCGTTACCGCACCGAAGTCGATGCTTCCAATAGGCTCAACGACAGCGGCACCGTGCGTGGCCGTGTGGTCGCGGCCTATGAAGATGGCCACAGCTTCGTCGACGTGCGGGAAAACAAGCGTCAGACGTTCTACGGCATCCTGGAAGCCGATATGAACGACTCCACCACTGTGACCGTGGGTGCGTCGAAACAGCGTCAGGACAAGACTTCCGACTGGGGCAGCCTGCCCAGCGGCCCGAACGGCGAAAACCTCGGACTGTCCCGTTCGACCTACCTGGCAGGTAAATGGGCCTATTGGGATCAGGACAACTACACGTTGTTCGGCGATGTCACCCATACGTTCAACAACGGTTGGAAAGCCAAATTCGCCGCGCAGAAGATGTGGAACGAGTCCGATACGTTCTCCAACTATCTAGGTTCGACGAACCCCACCTATGCCTATACGTCGGTCGCCGACCTGGGCACCGCCTCGGGTCAGTACCTCACCGACGATGACCTGCTCAATCTCGATGCTTCGTTGAGTGGCGCGTTTCAAGCTTTTGGCCGCGAGCATGAATTCCAGGCCGGCGTCAGCAAACGTCATGAGGATTACCACATCCGCGGTGGCTATTGGGGGCTGACGCCGGTCGACATCTACAACTTCAACCCCGGCAGCGTGGTCAAGCCTTCCCTCGAAGACCGGGGCGCCTACGCCAACAAAACGGTCACTACCGAAGAAGCGGCCTATGCCGTCGTCCGCCTCAATCCCATCGAACCGCTGCACGTCATTCTGGGCGGTCGGGTGAGCTGGTTCGACTTCGAGAACGAAACCTCTGGCAGTGGCTACAAGGCGACTCGCGAGTTCACGCCATACGCTGGTGTCATCTATGACCTGAACGACACCTACTCGGCCTATGCGAGCTATACCGAAATCTACAAACCCCAAGACAAACTGGATGCTTCCGACAGTGTGCTGCAACCCACTACGGGTGAAAGCTATGAAATCGGCCTGAAAGGTGAGTATTTCAATGGCGACCTGAATGCCTCCATCGCCCTGTTCGACATGACCCAACAGAACCGCCCGTATCTGTTGTCTGCAGATGCGTCGGGTTGCGCACCACCTCGCTCCTGCTACGAGGCTGCGGGTGAGGTACGCAGCCGTGGCGTCGATACCGAAATCAGCGGCGCCCTGACCCCGGACTGGAACTTCTCGGCCTCTTACGTTTACGTCATGAGTGAGTACACCAAAGACGACACCTATCAAGGCAAGCGCTTTGCGCCCGAGCAGCCCAAGCATCTGTTCAAAGCCGCGACCACCTACAATTTCACGGGCGACCTGAACAAATTCCGTGTCGGCGCAGACGTGTTCGCGCAAAGCGAAACCTATTACCGCGTCGGCACCGGGCACTCCACCCAGGACAGCTATGCCATTCTTGGCCTGATGGCCGGTTATCGCTTCGACGAACACTGGGACGGCCGTGTCAACCTCAACAACCTTACTGACGAGAAATACTGGCAGGGCATTCCCAACGGCACAGGTACCGGCGTATATGGCGACCCCCGCAACGTCATGTTCAGCCTGAAATGGACCCTCTGACGCGCGCCTCACTGCCCTACCCGGCTAACACAACGCCAGCCTTCGCGCTGGCGTCGTGCATTCAAATCGTCCCTCGCCGCTTGGAACGCGCCATCGCCTCGCGCAACGCAGCCGGCCTTGAGAGACGCAGCCACCGCCCTGACAGATTGTGGCAATGCCCGCTCAACTCCCTATCCCCACCACACAGGCGGCCGCATACAACCCCATCCCAAACACCCCATGGGTCGCCAAGCTGCGCACACATACCCGTACCGGTGTTGGCGTACGCCAAGCGAAGACCCCAGCCCCCATCGCCGGCTGCATCACCAGTAGCGGCAACAGCACGGTCACCAGACCGAAACCCAGCGCCGGCCCGACCGTAGGCGAGGCCAGCCAAGGCGCGCCCAGCCAACCCAGAAGCACAGCAGCGAAACAGACGCCAATACCGTAGTGCGCCACCCAGCCCAACGGCCGCTCGCAGAGCACGGGTTGCGCCTTGGCAATCGCCTCATGGCGCCACCGCCCCTGCGTCAAATGCCCAAGCCAGCGCCCCACCAGCGCATAGTCCAAAGTCCGCACGCCAAGGCACCTGAGCAGCAGCGCCCAGGCATCCATGACCAAGGTGGCACCGACGCCGAGCGCCAGGCTCGTGCCGATGAACGTTGCGATTTCCATACTTCGATTCTCCGCAGATTGACGTGATCCAGCCTGCGGGGCAGCCTACAAGTTGAAGTCGACTTCAAGTCAAGGAGCCTGTTCATGGACATTTCCGACGTCGCCCGCCGCACTGGCGTACCCGCCTCGACCCTGCGTTACTACGCCAATAAAGGGCTGATCACCCCACTCTCCGGCCACGGCCAACGCCGCCAGTTCGCGCCCGACGTGGTTCAGCGCCTGGCGCTGATAGCGCTGGGCCAGGCGGCGGGTTTTTCCCTGGACGAGGTCGCAGCAATGCTGAGCGAAGGAGAAGTGGATCGTGCGCGGTTAAGCGAACAGGCTGACTTGCTCGACGCACGGATCAAGCGCTTGCAAGCGATGAGCAAGGGCCTACGACATGCCGCCCAGTGCCCGCAGACGGATCATCTGGCGTGTCCGACCTTTCAGAGGCTGGTTAGGGTGGTGGCCAAACAATCGCGCAAAGGCAAGCGGCGCGCAGATGCCATCCAAGCGCTTGAGGCGCGCTGAGGGGCAGATACGGGATTCGATACAGGAGAGGGCGCTGCGGTAGGGTCGATAAGATTTTCCGATCCCTGAAATGGAGGCAGCCCCACCAGCCACACCCCGGCACACAATGTTCCCGCTGTGGCTGCTTCCTTCCGGATCTGACCAGGTTGACGGGTAATCGTTGCGGGGGGACCGGTAGGGCCACCACTAACGCGGTTCGCCATGCGACGAACTGCGCCATTGTACCCTTCCCCAGGGAACTTACAACCTCTGTCTCAAGAAAAAACCATCATTTCTCAATGACTTGCCTCAGATGGCGATGCCATGCCCGTCGAGGAAGGCCACGAACTGCTCCTCGTCCAACACCTTGAGCCCCAGTTCGTTGGCCTTGGTCAGCTTGGAACCGGCACCGGGGCCGGCCACCACGCAGTGGGTCTTGCTCGACACGGATCCGGCCACCTTGGCGCCCAGGCTTTCCAGGTGGTCCTTGGCGATGTCGCGGCTCATGCGCTCCAGGCTGCCGGTCAGGACCCAGGTCTGCCCGGCCAGGGGCAGGCCTTCGGCGGTCTTCTTCTCGCTGTTCCAGTGCATGCCGAACTCGAGCAGTTGCGCTTCGATGGCGCGCGCCAGTTGCTGGTTCTCGGGGTTCTTGAAGAACTCCCGTACGGCGTCGGCCGGTTTGGCCGACAGTGCCTGGCGCAAGTCGATGCCATCGGCGGCGATGATCGCGTCGAGGCTGCCAAGTTTGGCCACCAGCTTTTCGGCGCCGGTCGGTCCTACCGACGGGATGTCGAGCTTGGCGATCAGCCCGGCCAGAGTAGTGCTGGCGGCAAACTCGGGGGCCAGTTCGCCCTCGTCCTGCAACTGCATGCCGCTGGCGAGCAACTGGCCGATGACCTCACGGTTGTGCTCGGCCTCGAAGAAGTTGTGGATTTCGTGGGCGACTTCCAGGCCGATGTCCGGCAGGTAGGTCAGCACTTGCGGCAAGGCCGCCTGCACACGGGCCAGGCTGCCCAAGGAACGAGCCAAGACCTTGGCGGTTTCCTCGCCGACGTCGGGAATGCCCAGGGCGTAGATGAAGCGCGCCAGGGTCGGGCGCTGGCTGGCCTTGATCGCGTCCAGCAGCTTGTTGCTGGACACCTCGGCGAAACCTTCCAGGCCGACGATCTGCTCGTACTGCAACGCGTACAGATCGGCCGGCGAACGGATCAGGCCTTCGTCGACCAGTTGCTCGACGCTCTTTTCGCCGATGCCGTCGATGTCCATGGCGCGCCGTGACACGTAGTGGATGATGGCCTGTTTGAGCTGTGCGGCGCAGCTCAGGCGGCCGACGCAACGATACACCGCGCCCTCGCTGACCACCGCCCTGCCCTTGCTACGCTTGACCAGTTGCGTGCGCTCGACCGGCGAGCCACAGACCGGGCACTCGCTGGGGATCTGCACGGCACGGGCATCGTCGGGACGGCGCTCGAGCACCACTTGCATGACCTGCGGAATGACGTCGCCGGCGCGGCGGATGATCACCGTGTCGCCGATGTGCACGTCCAGCCGGGCAATTTCGTCCATGTTGTGCAAGGTCGCGTTGGACACGGTCACGCCGGCCACTTTCGCCGGGCGCAAGCGCGCGACCGGAGTCACGGCGCCAGTGCGGCCCACCTGGAACTCGACGTCGAGCACTTCGGTAAGCTCTTCCATGGCCGGGAACTTGTGGGCGATGGCCCACCGCGGCTCGCGGGCGCGGAAGCCCAGTTCGCGCTGCGAGGCCAGGCTGTTGACCTTGAACACCACACCGTCGATTTCATACGGCAGCGCCGTACGCCGTTCGCCAATGTCGTGGTAGTAGGCCAAGCACTCTTCGATGCCGGCCGCATGCCTGAGCTCGCGGCTGATCGGCAGGCCCCAGGCTTTGAGCTGTTCCAGAGTGTCGATGTGGCTGGGAGCGATCGGCGCGGAGGTCTGGCCGACACCATAGCAGCAGAACTCCAGCGGACGGCTGGCGGTGATCTTCGAGTCGAGCTGGCGCAGGCTGCCGGCTGCGGCGTTGCGCGGGTTGGCGAAGGTCTTGCCGCCGATGTCGGCCTGGGCGGCGTTGAGCCGCTCGAAGCCGGCCTTGCTCATGAACACCTCACCGCGCACCTCCAACACGTCGGGCCAGCCGGTGCCTTGCAGTTTCAGCGGCACGTTGCGGATGGTGCGCACGTTGCTGCTGATGTCTTCGCCGGTGGTGCCGTCGCCGCGCGTGGCGCCCTGCACGAGTTGACCGTCGCGGTACAGCAGGCTGACCGCCAGGCCATCGAGCTTGGGCTCGCAGCTGTAGTCCACCGCTGCCTGCTCGCCGGGCAGGTCGAGACCCTCGGTGACGCGGCGGCCGAACTCGCGCAGGTCGGCTTCTTCGAAGGCGTTGCCCAGACTGAGCATGGGCAGCGCGTGGCGCACCTGATCGAACGCCGCCAGGGCCGTGCCGCCGACACGCTGGGTCGGCGAGTCGGGCGTCACCAGGTGCGGGTGCTCGGCCTCCAGGCTTTTCAGCTCGTTGAACAGGCGGTCGTATTCGGCATCGGGCACGCTCGGCTCGTCGAGCACGTAATAGCGGTAGTTGTGCTGGTCGAGTTCGGCGCGCAGTTCGTGGATTCGGGTTTCGGCGGTCATGGTCGTGTTCTCTGCAAAGCAAAAGAGCAACCGCCAGGGCTGCTCTTTCGTTTCAATCGTCGCGAGCGGAACGCTTGCGCGCCCGCTCGTTGGGCTGCATCAGCGTTTCTGCGTCAGGGCGCGGCGCTCGTACTCGACGATGCGCTGGCGGTAGTGCTCGATGGTTTGCGCGGTGAGCACGCTGCGCTGGTCGTCCTTGAGCTCGCCGTCGAGCTCGTGGGCCAGCTTGCGCGCCGCAGCGACCATCACATCGAAGGCCTGCTTGGGGTGACGCGGGCCCGGCAGACCGAGGAAGAAGCTGACCGCACGGGTGCTGAAGTGGTCGATGTCATCCAGATCGAAGATGCCTGGCTTGACCGCATTGGCCATGGAGAACAGCACTTCGCCGTGGCCGGCCATGCTTTCATGGCGGTGGAAGATGTCCATGTCGCCGAAGCGCAGGCCGCTTTCCAGAATGTTCTGCAGCAAAGCCGGGCCTTTGAAGCCACCCGGGTCGCGGGAGATCACGCTGATCACCAACACTTCCTCGGCAGCAGGCGCATCCTTGACCGGCTCGCCGGACGCGGCGAAGCCACCGTTGCGGCCATGGTCTTCCTGGTAGTCGTCGCTGGCGCTGAACACTTCGGGCTCACGCGCTTCGGCCACCAGGGGCGTGGCGATCGGCGCAGGCTCCGGGCGCTTGGCGCGCTTGGCCGGCTTGGCGGGCGGCACATCGCGATCGCGGTCCGAGGCGCTCAGCGAAGGCAGGTCTTCTTCGTCCAGCTCAGGCTCTTTATGCGTGTCCAGCACACGCGGCGGGCCAAGCACCTCGGCGCTGCCGTCGTCGTCCTGGGCGTTGGAATAGCTGCGGTCCAGGCGGAATTTCAGACGGCCCTTGCCGCCGCGCATGCGCCGCCAGCCGTCGAAGAGAATGCCGGCAATGACAATGATGCCGATAAGGATCAGCCACTCGCGCAGACCGATTTCCATGTAATCCCGTGCCTCTGTAAAAAAATTATTCTGAAAAACAAAGGGTTCAAAAGCCCTTTAACACGCAGCGCCAAGCCTATGTTCTGCCAAGGCTTTTACCTGCGTGCAAACGAGTGACGTAAAGCTAGCATGCCGTCACGAAACTTTACACCGTCTGTCGCCGTTGTCAGGAAATAAGCCTACACACCGTGACTCGTCGTTCCTGCGTTACGTGTCGACCATGGCCATGGCCGCTTCGACATCCACCGCCACCAACCGCGAGCAACCCGGCTCGTGCATGGTGACCCCCATCAATTGATCGGCCATTTCCATGGCGATCTTGTTATGGGTGATGTAGATGAACTGCACCGTCTCGCTCATCTCCTTCACCAGCCTGGCATAGCGACCCACGTTGGCGTCGTCCAAGGGCGCGTCGACTTCGTCGAGCATGCAGAACGGCGCCGGGTTGAGCTTGAAGATGGCAAAGACCAAGGCCAGTGCCGTCAGCGCTTTTTCGCCGCCGGACAACAAATGGATGGTGCTGTTCTTCTTGCCGGGCGGGCGCGCCATGATCGTCACCCCTGTATCGAGTAAATCTTCGCCCGTCAGTTCCAGATAAGCGCTGCCACCGCCGAAAACTTTTGGAAATAGTGCCTGCAAACCGGCATTTATCTGATCAAAGGTATCCTTGAATCGATTGCGCGTTTCCTTGTCGATCTTTCGGATGACGTTTTCCAGGGTGTCCAACGCCTCAACCAGGTCGGCGTTCTGCGCATCCAGGTAACGTTTGCGTTCGGATTGCTGCTCGTACTCTTCGATGGCCGCCAGGTTGATCGCACCCAGCCGCTGGATACGCGCCTCGACCTGCTCCAGCGCTTGCTCGGTGCCCTGCTCGGTGGCCTCGTCTTCCAGGATGGCGAGCACCCCGTGCAGATCGAAGCCATCGGCCAGCAATTGCTCTTGCAAGGTTTTGCGGCGCACGTCCAGGCCCTGGCTTTCCAGGCGCATCTGTTCCAGTTGCCCGCGCAGCAACTGCGCCTGCTGCTCGGCCTGGGTGCGGCGCTTTTCCACGGCGCGCAGTTCGCGGTCGGCGTCTTCCATGTGCAGGCGCGCCTGGCGCATTTCTTCGTCGACGCCCATGCGCTGCTCCAGCAGCACTTCGAGGTTCATCGACAGTTCTTCGATGGGCGCGACGCCCTCCTCCAGGTTCAGGCTCAGTTGCTCCTGGCGCTCGGTCAGACGCTCGGCCTGCTGTTCCAGACGCTCCAGCGCCTGGCGGGTGGAGTCGTGCTGGGCGCGCAGCGAGCCGAGGCGCACCGCCAGTTGATGGGCGTGGTCCTTGTGCTGGCGCGCCTCCTGGCGCACACGTTCGAGGGTTTCGCGCAGGCTGTCGCGGCGGCTGAGCAGCTGCTCGCGCTGGCCGGTGTCGTCGGCCATCAGGTCGAGGGCTTCCTGCAACAGCAGGCGCGACTCGCCCAGCGACTCCATGTCCAGCGCGCGTTGCTCGTCGATGTCGGCCAGTTCTTCGACCAGCCGCTGACGGCGCAAGGCCAGTTGCTCGGCGCGCGCGCGGCCCGCCGACAAGCGTGCCTTGAGCTCGCCCAACTGACGGTTTTCATCCTGGCTGCGGCGGCGCAACTGTTCGCGCTGCGCTTCGGCGGCGCGTTGCTGTTCGTGCAAGGCCACCAGCTGTTGTTCGCTGTGTTCGAGCAGCGCCTGCTGTTCGTTCTGCTGTTCGGCCAGCCGCTCGATTTCCTGGCCGCGCGCCAGCACGCCGCCTTGGGCTTCGTTGCCGCGGCTGACGCGCAGGTAATGGCGGCCGACCCAATAGCCGTCGCGGCTGATCAGGCTCTGGCCCTCGGCCAGTTGCGCACGCAGGGCCAGCGCCTGCTCGAGGGTTTCCACCGGGGTCACGTTGACCAGCCATGGCGCGAGGTCGGCGCGGCCTTCGACTTTGCCCAACAAGCTGCCGACAGCGGCAGCGCCGCCCGAATGTGGCAACAATAAGCGCAACTCGCCCTGCTCCAGAGCGCCTAGATCGAGGCCTGCGAAGTCGTCCACCAGCACCGCCTGCAAATCCGCGCCGAGCACGGTTTCCACCGCCAGCTCCCAACCCGGCTCGACGCGCAAGCCATCCGCCAGCCGCGGGCGCTGCTCAAGGCCTTGGCTGCGCAACCAGTCGGCAGCGCCGGCACCCGGCTCCAGCGCCGCCTGCTGCAGGGCCTCGAGCGAAGCCAGGCGGCCGCCCAAGCGCTGCAAGTCGGCTTGGCGCGTCTGCTGCTCCTGGTTGGCCCGCTGCAACTGGCCGCGCAAGGCTTCCAGGCTTTCGACGGCCTGTTCCTCCTCGATCTGCAACTCTTCGAGCAGCATCTCGCTGCTGGCCACCTGCTCGGCGACCTCCAGCAAGGCGGCATCCTGCGGATCGGCGCCGAGCTGGTCGCGTTCTTCGGTCAGCTTGCGCTGACGTTCGAGCAAGCGCTCCAACCCGGACTCCAGCTGTTGCAGGCGCGATTGCTGCACTTCGGCCTGGCGGCGCGGCTCGGCCGAGCGGGTATTGAAGCTGTCCCACTGCTCCTGCCAACTCTGCATGCCCAACTCGGCTTCTTCGAGCACGGCTGCGGCTTCTTCGGCAGCCGCGAGGGTCAGCTCCTGTTCGGGCTCAAGCATTTCCAACTCTTCGCCCAAGGTGGCGAGCAAGGTGCGGTCGTGGCCCAAGTGCGATTCGGTCTCCAGGCGGCTACGCTCGGCTTCCTGCAGGTCGGTTTGCAACTGGCGCAAGCGCTGTTGGCCATGCTGGATGCTTTGCTCGACCCGGGCGATGTCGCCAGCCACCGAATAGAAGCGCGCCTGCACCTGGTTGAAGCGCTCGGACAGCTCATGGTGACCGTCGCGCAAGCGTTCGATGCTGGCATCGGCGTTGCGCTGTTCGGCCACCAAGGCCTCGAAGGCCACTTCCTGATCGCCGATGGCACCTTCGCGCTGCCCTACGCGCAGGTCCAGGTCGCGCCAGCGCAGCGCGGTCAAGTTCGCTTTGAGCTGACGCTCCTGGGCTTTGTACTCGCGGTACTTCTCTGCGGCCTGGGCCTGGCGATGCAAGCGTTCGAGCTGGCGCTCGAGCTCTTCGCGCAGGTCGGTCAGACGCGCCAGGTTTTCTTGCGTGCGGCGGATGCGGTTCTCGGTTTCGCGGCGGCGCTCCTTGTACTTGGAGATGCCGGCGGCTTCCTCGATGAAGTTGCGCAACTCCTCGGGTTTGGCCTCGATCAGCTTGGAGATCATCCCCTGTTCGATGATCGAATAGCTGCGCGGGCCCAGGCCCGTGCCGAGGAAGATGTCGGTGATGTCGCGGCGCCGGCACTTGGTGCCGTTGAGGTAATAGGTGTTCTGCGCGTCGCGGGTGACCTTACGGCGGATGGAGATCTCCGCGTAGGCGGCGTATTCGCCCACCAGGGTGTTGTCGCTGTTGTCGAACACCAGCTCGATGCTGGCCTGGCTCACCGGTTTGCGGCTGGTGGAGCCGTTGAAGATGACGTCGGTCATCGACTCGCCGCGCAGGTTCTTGGCCGAGCTTTCGCCCATGACCCAACGCACCGCGTCGATGATGTTGGACTTGCCGCACCCATTGGGCCCGACCACCGCCGCCATGTTGCTGGGGAAGTTCACGGTGGTGGGGTCGACGAAGGATTTGAAGCCGGCCAGGCGAATACACTTCAGGCGCATCGATCACCCTTCGCCAAGGCCGCAAGCACCAGCTCGCAGCTGCGCTGGCAGTAGGCCTGCAAGACTTCGCGGATGCGCGCCAGGTCGCGGGCGACCACGGCTTCGAGCAGGCGGGCGAACAGCTCCAGGTAGTCGATCATGCTTGCCTTGCGTTGCTCCAGGGCCAGGTAATAGGCGCGGCTCATGGCCGGCTGCAGGTTTTCGACGGTTTCCTGCAGGTAGGGGTTGTCGGCGAAGGGGTAAGCGGCGCGCATCACCGCGAAACTGTCGGCGACGAAGGCTTTGATGTCCTGATGGTCATGGGCGTGCTGCAAACGCTGCTGGATCGACAGAAAAGGCTGCAGGTCGGCCTGGTGCTGCCACTTCTGCGCCACCTGGTTGCCGAGCAGGATGTACAGCTCGCCCATCAAGGCGCACAGGCTGCGCACACTGCGCTCGTCCAGGCGCGTCACTTGGGCGCCACGGCGCGGCAGGATGATCACCAGGTGCCGCCGCTCGAGAATGAGCAAGGCTTCGCGCACCGAACCGCGGCTGACGTTCAGGGCCTGGGTGACCTTCTGCTCCTGAATGCGCTCGCCTGGGGCGAGTTCGCCGCGGATGATCCGCTCGGCCAGATGGTGGGCGATCTGCTCGGAGAGGCTGTCCGGCGCCTTGAACGTCATGGTGGTCCTTGGAAAACGGGAGGGCCTGAGGAAAGTGGTTGCGCAGCAGGCTCGGTGGACGCGACCTAGGCAGGCGCCAAGCCCTCGTGCAGTGCCCCGGCTGGGCAAAGGCGCGATTGTAGCGCACTTGCCCAGGCCTGGCGCAGCGCCATGACGGGCTTTTATCCAGGTTTCGGCTTGGCCCGCAGCCTGCATGGGCACTACGCTTCAAACATACGCCATAGGGCAATCGGACAACCGAGCGGCGATTTTCCTGACTTTAAGGTCAGATAATTATTGACCCCATGGTCAGCCATGCTTAGAGTCCGTCCGACAACAATAAAACTTTCATGAGGCCATCCCCGTGATCCAGTTCCTCGTCAACCAGACGCTGCGCAGCGAGCACAGCCTGGACCCGAACGTGACGGTGCTGCAGTACCTGCGCGAGCACCTGGGCAAACCCGGTACCAAAGAGGGCTGCGCCAGCGGCGATTGCGGCGCCTGTACCGTGGTGGTCGGCGAGCTGGTCGACGAGGGCGACGGCCCTGCCCTGCGCTATCGCAGCCTCAACAGCTGCCTGACGTTCGTCTCTTCCTTGCACGGCAAGCAGTTGATCAGCGTGGAAGATTTGAAGCACGGCGGGCAACTGCACAGCGTGCAGCAGGCCATGGCCGACTGCCACGGCTCGCAATGCGGCTTCTGCACGCCAGGTTTCGTCATGTCGCTGTTCGCCTTGCAGAAAAACAGCCAGGGCCACGACCTGCACCAGACCCACGAAGCGCTGGCCGGCAACCTGTGCCGCTGCACCGGCTACCGCCCCATCCTCGACGCCGCCAAACAGAGCTGCGAACGCCCCTGCCGCGACCAGTTCGACGAACAGCAGGCACTCACCATCGCCCAGTTGCAGGCCATCGCCCCGCAACAGACCGGCGAACTCAACAGTGGCGACAAGCGCTGCCTGGTGCCACTGACCGTGGCCGACCTGGCCGAACTGTACGGCTCGCACCCCGAGGCGCGGCTGCTGGCCGGCGGCACGGACCTGGCCCTGGAAGTCACCCAGCAGCACAAGATCTTGCCGGTGATGATCTATGTCGGTGCGGTGGCCGAACTCAAACGCATCGAGCGCACCGACAGCCACCTGGAGATCGGCGCCGCCACCGCGCTGACCGACTGCTACCACGCCCTCGACGCCGACTACCCCGACTTCGGCGCGCTGCTGCAACGCTTCGCCTCCTTGCAGATCCGCAACCAGGGCACCCTGGGCGGCAACATCGGCAACGCCTCGCCCATCGGCGACTCGCCGCCCCTGCTGATCGCCCTGGGCGCCGAACTGGTGCTGCGCCAAGGCGCCCGCCAGCGCACCCTGGCGCTGGAAGACTATTTCATCGATTACCGCGTCACTGCCCGTGAGGACGGCGAGTTCATCGAGAAGATCCGCGTACCGCGTGCCCGAAACGGCTGGTCGTTCCGCGCCTACAAAGTGTCCAAGCGTCTGGACGACGACATCTCGGCCGTGTGCGCTGCGTTCAACCTGCGCATCGAAGACGGCCGCGTGCGCGAAGCCCGCGCTGCGTTCGGCGGCATGGCGGCCATTCCCAAACGCGCCCGCGCTTGTGAAGACGCCCTGTGCGGCCAGCCATGGAACCAGGCCACCGTCGAGCGCGCCTGCCAAGCCCTGGCCCAGGACTTCACGCCGCTGTCGGACTTTCGCGCCAGCCAGCAATACCGCCTGCTGACCGCACAGAACCTGCTGCGCAAATACTTCATCGAGCTGCAATCGCCGCACATCGAAACCCGGGTGACCGCCTATGTCTAACCACCACGCCGTCAAGAGCCAGGCCGAGATGGCCGCACTGTTCAGCCAGGGCCTCTGCTCCGGGGTCGGGCGCAGCCTCAAGCACGACAGCGCCGACAAGCACGTCAGCGGCGAGGCGGTGTACATCGACGACCGGCTGGAGTTTCCCAACCAACTGCACGTCTATGCGCGCACCTCCGATCGCGCCCATGCGCGCATCCTGCGCATCGACACCGCGCCCTGCTACGCCATCGACGGCGTGCGCATCGTCATCACCCACGAAGACATCCCAGGCCTGAAGGACATCGGCCCGGTGGTGGCCGGCGATCCGCTGCTGGCCATCGACCTGGTCGAATACGTCGGCCAGCCGGTGCTCGCCGTCGCCGCCTGCGACCTGGACACGGCACGCCGTGCGGCGATGGCGGCGGTCATCGAATACGAAGACCTGGAGCCGGTGCTGGACGTGGTCCAAGCCCTGCGCAAACAGCACTTCGTGCTCGATAGCCACCGCCATCAGCGCGGCGACTCGGCGGCGGCGCTGGCCAGCGCCCCGCATCGCCTGCAAGGCACCCTGCACATCGGTGGCCAGGAGCACTTCTATCTGGAAACCCAGGTGTCGTCGGTGATGCCCAGCGAAGACGGCGGCATGATCGTCTACTGCTCCACGCAGAACCCCACCGAGGTGCAGAAGCTGGTGGCCGAAGTGCTGGACATCCCCATGAACCGCATCGTGCTCGACATGCGCCGCATGGGCGGCGGTTTCGGCGGCAAGGAAACCCAGGCGGCCAGCCCGGCGTGCCTGTGCGCGGTGATCGCCCACCTCACCGGGCAACCGACCAAGATGCGCCTGCCACGGGTCGAAGACATGACCATGACCGGCAAGCGCCACCCGTTCTACGTCGAGTACGACGTCGGCTTCGACGACAGCGGGCGCCTGCACGGCATCGAGCTGGAGCTGGCGGGCAACTGCGGCTATTCGCCGGACCTGTCCGGCTCGATCGTCGACCGCGCCATGTTCCACGCCGACAACGCCTATTACCTGGGCGATGCCACGATCAACGGCCATCGCTGCAAGACCAACACCGCCTCCAACACCGCCTATCGCGGTTTCGGCGGGCCACAGGGCATGGTCGCCATCGAGCAGGTGATGGACCACATCGCCCGCCACCTGCGCCTCGACCCGCTGGCCGTGCGCAAGACCAACTACTACGGCAAGACCGAGCGCAACGTCACCCACTACTACCAGACGGTCGAGCACAACCTGCTGGAAGAGATGACCGCCGAGCTCGAGGCCAGCTGCGACTACGCCGAGCGTCGCGAAGCGATTCGCCGCTTCAACGAGACCAGCCCGGTGCTCAAGAAAGGCCTGGCCCTGACCCCGGTGAAGTTCGGCATCTCCTTCACCGCCAGCTTCCTCAACCAGGCCGGCGCGCTGATCCACATCTATACCGACGGCAGCATCCACCTCAACCACGGCGGCACGGAGATGGGCCAGGGCTTGAACACCAAGGTCGCGCAGGTGGTGGCCGAAGTGTTCCAGGTCGATTTCAGCCGCATCCAGATCACCGCCACCAACACCGACAAGGTGCCCAACACCTCACCCACCGCCGCCTCCAGCGGTGCCGACCTGAACGGCAAAGCGGCGCAGAACGCGGCGCAGATCCTCAAGCAGCGCCTGACCGAATTCGCGGCGCGGCATTTCCAGGTCAGCGAGGAGGACGTGGCGTTCAACAACGGCCATGTGCGGGCGCGCGACCAGCTGCTCAGCTTCGAGCAACTGGTGCAGTTGGCGTACCTGGGCCAGGTGTCGCTGTCGAGCACCGGCTTCTACCGCACGCCGAAGATTTTCTACGACCGCAGCCAGGCGCGTGGCCGGCCGTTCTATTACTACGCGTTCGGCGCGGCCTGCGTGGAGGTGGTGATCGACACCCTCACCGGCGAGTACAAGATGCTGCGCACCGACATCTTGCACGACGTCGGCGCATCGCTGAACCCGGCCATCGACATCGGCCAGGTGGAAGGCGGCTTCGTGCAGGGCATGGGCTGGCTGACCACCGAAGAACTGGTGTGGAACGCCCAGGGCAAGCTGGTCACCAATGGCCCGGCCAGCTACAAGATTCCGGCGGTGGCCGACATGCCGCTGGACCTGCGGGTCAAGCTGGTGGAGAACCGCAAGAACCCGGAAGACACGGTGTTCCATTCCAAGGCCGTGGGCGAGCCGCCGTTCATGCTGGGCATCGCCGCATGGTGCGCGATCAAGGATGCGGTGGCGAGCCTCGCCGACTATCGCGTGCAGCCCGAGATCGACGCCCCGGCCACGCCCGAGCGAGTGCTGTGGGGCTGCGAGCAGATGCGCAAGGCGCAATTGTGAGCCGCGCCGTGGCGACCTGCGAACGGCCAGGGCTTTGACGAGCCCGCGGGAGCCCCGTTCGAGGCGCAACAGGCAGCAGGCGCCGAACGCTCGACCCCTTGCCGTCCAGCGGTACAACGCAACACGTTTCCAAAGGTCACGCACCATGTACGAATGGATCAACGCTCTAGCCGACCACCAGCGCCGCGGCGAACCCTGCGTGCTGGTGACCATCATCGAAGAACGCGGCTCCACCCCGCGCAACGCCGGCTCGAAGATGGTGGTCAGCGCCGGCGCGCTGCACGACACCATCGGCGGTGGCCATCTGGAATTCAAAGCGCTGCACATCGCCCGGCAGATGCTCGCCGAACAGCGCAGCACCCCGCACCTGGAGCGTTTCAGCCTGGGCGCGAGCCTCGGCCAATGCTGCGGCGGCGCCACGGTGCTGCTGTTCGAGCCGATGCTGGCGGTGCAGGCGCAGATCGCCGTGTTCGGCGCAGGCCATGTGGGCCGGGCTCTGGTACCCTTGCTCGCCGCGCTGCCGTGCCGGGTGCGCTGGATCGATTCGCGCGAGGAGGAATTTCCCGCGTCGATCCCCGAAAGGGTGCAGCGCATCGTCAGCGAAGAACCGGTCGACGAAGTGGCGGCCTTGCCGCCAGGTTGCTATTGCATCGTCATGACCCACAACCACGCGCTGGACCTGGAGCTCGCCGCCGCCCTGCTCGCCCGCAACGACTTCACCTGGTTCGGGCTGATCGGCTCGAAGACCAAGCGGGTCAAGTTCGAGCACCGCCTGCGCCAACGTGGCTTCGCCGACCCGCACCTGGCACGCATGCGCTGCCCGATGGGCATCGCCGAGGTCAAGGGCAAACTGCCGATCGAGATCGCCGTGTCCATCGCCGCGGAAATCATCGCCACCTACAACGCCCGCTTCGGTCAGCACGACGCTGCCGCGAACGCCGGCCCCATTACCCAGTTGCTGCCGCCCACGCGGCGCAGCCATGCCCTTTGAAGAGCCTGCCATGACCGCTACCCGCAAAGCCTACCGCGCCGCCCTGCTGCACAGCCTCGCTGACCCGGCCGAGGTCGGCATCGAGGCCTCCTACGAATATGTCGAAGACGGTCTGTTGGTGATCGACCAGGGCCACATCCAGGCCATGGGCGCGGCCAGCGACCTGCTGCCGACCCTGGACGCCGACATCGAAGTGGTGCATTACCCGGATGCGTTGATCACGCCGGGCTTCATCGACACCCATATCCATTTCCCACAGACCGGCATGATCGGCTCCTACGGCGAGCAACTGCTCGATTGGCTGAACACCTACACCTTCCCCTGCGAGCGGCAGTTCGCCGACAAGGGCCACGCCGACCAGGTGGCGGACATCTTCCTGGCCGAGCTGCTGCGCAACGGCACCACCACCGCGCTGGTGTTCGGCAGCGTGCACCCGGAGTCGGTCAATGCGCTGTTCGAACAGGCCGAGCGCCTGGACCTGCGCTTGATCGCCGGCAAGGTGATGATGGACCGCAATGCGCCGGACTACCTCACCGACACGGCCGAGACCGGCTACCGCGACAGCCAGGCGCTGATCCAGCGCTGGCATGGCAAGGGGCGCCTGCAATACGCCGTGACCCCGCGCTTCGCACCCACCAGCACCCCCGAACAGCTGGCCGCTGCCGGGCGCCTGCTCAAGGAAAACCCTGGCGTGTACCTGCACACGCACCTGTCGGAAAACCTCAAGGAGATCGACTGGGTCAAGGAGCTGTTCCCCGAGCGCAGCGGTTATCTGGACGTGTACGACCACTTCGAACTGCTCGGCGAACGTTCAGTGTTCGCCCATGGCGTGCACCTGTGCGATGCGGAATGCGAGCGGCTGGCCGAGACCGGATCGGCGGTGGCGTTCTGCCCGACCTCGAACCTGTTCCTCGGCAGCGGGCTGTTCAACCTGCCGCAGGCCGAACGCTTCAAAGTCAACGTGGGCTTGGGCACGGACGTTGGCGCGGGCACCAGCTTCTCGCTGCTCAACACCTTGAACGAGGCGTACAAGGTCATGCAGCTCCAGGGTGCGCGGCTACACCCGTTCAAATCGCTGTACCTGGCGACCCTGGGCGGCGCCCGGGCGCTGCGCCTGGACGACCGCATCGGCAGCCTGCGCCCTGGCAACGAAGCCGACTTCGTGGTGCTCGACTACAAGGCCACGCCCCTGCTCGACTACCGCTTGCAGCAGTCCAGAAGCATCGAGGAAACCTTGTTCGTGCTGACCACGCTGGGTGACGACCGTACGGTCCGCGAGACCTATGCCGCTGGCCGGTGCGTGCACAAGCGGGCGTAGGGCCGCGCCACGGCCTGCTTCCTGCTGGAGCGGCCGGTTCAGCGCTCCAACACGAACTGGCCCATGAGTTGGATAGGTGTCCAACGAGCGGGGGCAATGCAGCCTCGATTCGACCGCTGCTACTTGCGTGAGAGCGCATTACCAGGAATACGCGCCTTGAACTGCGCCGACAGACTCAGCCCTTGCCGCCCGCTTTTTTCTTTTGCAGCAGATGCGAAAACACCGCATGCAGATCGTCCGAGGCGCTGTCTTCGTCGAGATTGAGCTTGGTGTCGATGTGGTCCATGTGGTGCATCATCAGCGCGACCGCCTGCTGCGCATCGCCCGCCTCGATGGCGTCGATCAGTTGCAAGTGTTCGTCGTAGGAGCAGTGCGAGCGGTTGCCGCTTTCGTACTGGGCGATGATCAAGGAGGTCTGCGACACCAGGCTGCGCTGGAAACTCACCAGCGGTGCGTTACCGGCCACTTCGGCCAGCTTGAGGTGGAATTCGCCGGACAGCCGAATACCCGCACCGCGGTCGCCACGCGAAAAGCTGTCGCGCTCTTCACGCACCATCTGGCGCAACTCGTTGAGCTGCTCGGCCGTGGCGTGCTGCACCGCAAGCTCGGTGATCGCGCGCTCGACCATACGCCGCGAGAAGAACACCTGACGCGCTTCCTCGACGGTGGGGCTGGCCACCACCGCACCGCGGTTGGGCCGCAACAGCACCACGCTTTCGTGGGCCAGGCGCGACAGGGCACGACGGATGATGGTGCGGCTGACCCCGAAGATCTCCCCCAACGCTTCTTCGCTGAGCTTGGTACCGGGTGCCAGACGCTGTTCGAGGATGGCCTCGAAGATGTGGGCGTAAACGATGTCGTCCTGCGTACCGCTGCGCCCGGCCTTGGTGGCGCGCACAGGTTTCTTCAGAGGTTGCAGCTGTTCGTTCATGGGCGCTCGTGCACGTGGGGCGGGCCAATGGAGCCTTGACGGCGGGAGGCGTCGAAGGGGCTGGCGCGACCGGATGAAAATAATGGGCCAAGGTACTGGCGTATTGTACACAGCCTAAGGCGTTTCTGCAGGTTGGCCAGCGGCCATATAGCGGTTGTACCGCAAAATATGCACACGAAATCGAAAACATTATTTGCATTATTTGTACACAAACGCATAATCCAGCGGGCAACTTCCTGACTCAACAGTCAACAAACGAGTCGGACGGCTGCCATCCCTCACGGGGCCGCCACGTGCCGAGCGCAGGATCCAAGGCTCCGAACAACAAGAACGACTCGAGGAGTACTCGCTGTGGAAAGCCGTAAATCCGATGCGCCCGTCGTAGACCTCACCCCACCCGCGAAAAGCGGCCTGCTTGAACGCCTGTTCCGTCTGAGCAGCCACGGCACCACGGTCAGAACCGAGTTGATCGCCGGCATGACCACCTTCATCACCATGGCGTACATCATTTTCGTCAACCCCAACATCATGGCCGACGCCGGTATCGACCACGGCGCCGCCTTCGTCGCCACCTGCATCGCCGCCGCGCTCGGCTGTCTGCTGATGGGCCTGTACGCCAACTGGCCAGTGGGCCTGGCACCCGGCATGGGCCTGAACGCCTTCTTCACCTACACCGTGGTCGGAACCATGGGCTACAGCTGGGAAACCGCCCTGGGCGCGGTGTTCGTCTCAGGTGTGCTGTTCATGGTCCTGACGCTGTCACGGGTGCGCGAATGGTTGCTCAACAGCATTCCGCTGGGCCTGCGCCATGCCATGGGTGCGGGCGTCGGTCTGTTCCTGGGCGTGATCGGCCTGAAGACGGCCGGCATCGTGGTTGCCAGCCCCGCCACACTGATCAAGCTCGGCTCGCTGCACGAACCTGCCCCTCTGCTGGCCGCGCTGTGCTTTCTGATGATCGCGGTGCTGAGCTACCACCGCGTGTTCGGCGCGATCCTCATCAGCATCGTCAGCGTCACCCTGATCGGCTGGGGCCTGGGCCTGGTGCAATACGGCGGCGTGTTCTCGCTGCCGCCGAGCCTGGCGCCGACCTGGCTGGCCATGGACGTGGCCGGGGTGTTCAACGTCAGCATGATCAGCGTGGTGCTGGCGTTCTTGTTCGTGCACATGTTCGACACGGCCGGCACGCTGATGGGTGTGGCGCAGCGGGCCAACCTGGTGCGCGCCGACGGGCGCATCGAAAACCTGTCGCGCGCGCTGAAGGCCGACAGCGCCTCCAGCGTGTTCGGCGCCGCCGTGGGCGTGCCGCCGGTGACCAGCTACGTGGAAAGCGCCGCAGGCGTGGCCGCCGGAGGCCGCACGGGCCTGACCGCCGTGGTGGTGGGCATGCTGTTCGTGGCGGCGATGTTTTTCGCACCCCTGGCCGGCATGATTCCGGCCTACGCCACCGCCGGTGCGCTGATCTACGTGGCAATGCTGATGATGGGCAGCATGGCGCACATCGAATGGGACGACGCCACCGACTCCATCCCGGCCATCGTCACCCTGATCATGATGCCGCTCACCTTTTCGGTGGCCGACGGTATCGCGCTGGGCTTCATCAGTTACGTGGTGCTCAAGGCCTGCACGGGCAAGCACCGCGAGATTTCGGTCAGCTTGTGGGTCTTGTGCGTGATCTTCCTGGCCAAATTCGCGTTTCTCTAGACGCTGCGTTGCGTCAGCCGAGGACTTCGACCGACATGCCCCGCGCCACCACGCCCTCGCCATCGGCAGCCAGGTTCTGCCCGAACAGCACATTGCCGTCGTGGCTACGGAAGGTTTTCAGCGTCGTCAGCGGCTCCTTGTCGGGGCTGCGCGCGCCGCTGGCCGGGTCGAGGGTGACGAGGATGCAGCGCACGCTGGGCTTGAGCACACGCAGGGTGGTGTCGCCGATGCGGATGCGCGTCCAGGTGTCTTCGGCGAAGGCCTCGGCGCCCTCCACCACCAGGTTCGGTCGAAAGCGCAGCATCGCCATCGGCCGGCCGATGCGTCGGTTCAGCTCGTCCAGGGAGGCCTGCCCGATCAGCAGCAGCGGAAAACCATCGGGAAAGGCGGCGCGATCGTCGACCGAGCCGTAGCCGCTGGGCAGGAAGCGCGCGCGCTGCGCCGGGCAATGGACCAGGCGCAGCGCTTTGCCCAGCAGGGCACTGAGCCAGGCGGCGGCGGCCTCGCCCGCGTCGGGCACCTGCAACAGGTCGCGCCAGAGGGTCACACCGCGCAGGGGCGCTTCGTCGCCCGGTACCGCCACGTGCAATGCGCCCATGCCCGGCGCCTGCAAGATCAAGCTGCCGTCATGCTGGTGCAAGGCGCCGATCTGGGTCATCTGCGGCCAGGCGCGCTGGGTGAGGAACTGGCCGTTGTCTTCGCGCACCACCATCCAACGGCGGTCGCCAGTCAAACCCAAGGCACCCACCGACGACGCCTCGAGCGTCTCGGCCTGGCCGGACTTCAACGGATACCGGTAGATCGCACTCAGAAACATGAAAGGCGCCCTGTCTGGCTGAAGAACCGCAAGGGGTATATCCCGGCCGCGCGCCGCGCAGCCATCAGGCCTCGGTGCTGTCCAGTGCCAGGCGCTGGCGCACCACTTCGACCAGGCGATCGGGCTGGAACTTGGAGAGGAAGTTGTCGCAACCGACCTTCTTCACCATCGACTCGTTGAAGCTGCCCGACAGCGAGGTGTGCAGCACCACGTATAGGCCGCGCAAGCGTGGATCGTTGCGGATCTCGGTGGTCAGGCGGTAGCCGTCCATCTCGGGCATCTCGGCGTCGGTGAAGACCATCAGCAACTTCTCGCAGACGTTTTCCCCGGCGTCGGCCCAGGCCTTGAGCATGCGCAGCGCCTTCAGGCCGTCGCTGGCCACGTGCAGCTTGGCGCCCAGTTGCGACAGGGTGTCGCGCAGTTGCGCCAGGGCCACGCTGGAGTCGTCCACCAGAAGGATTTCGCGACCGCGGGCAGCGGCCAGCAACGGGTCTTCGAGCTTGTCGCGCGAGACTTTGGCGTTGTACGGCACGATCTCGGCCAGCACCTTCTCCACGTCGATGATCTCCACCAACTGCTCGTCGACCTTGGTGATCGCCGTCAGGTAGTGCTGGCGACCGGCGCTGGTCGGCGGCGGCAGGATCGATTCCCAGTTCATGTTGACGATGCGCTCGACCCCGCCGACCAGAAACGCCTGCACCGAGCGGTTGTACTCGGTGACGATGATGGTGCTGTCCGGCCCCGGTTGCAGAGGGCGCATGCCGATCGCCTGGGACAGGTCGATCACCGGCAGGGTCTGGCCGCGCAGGTTGACCACGCCGCAAACGAACGCATGGCGCTGCGGCATCAAGGTCAGCTTGGGCAATTGCAGCACTTCCTGGACCTTGAACACGTTGATCGCGAACAACTGCCGCCCGACCAGGCGGAACATGAGAATTTCCAGGCGGTTTTCACCGACCAGCTGCGTTCGTTGATCTACCGTGTCGAGAATGCCAGCCATTGAACTGCCCCTGAGGTGAAAAGTGTCATCGGCCCTGTATCGGCTCGAATCGGCACAACTTGATAAGGAATGGCCTACGCCTTTCAGATAATTGATATCACTTTAACACCATGCTTAACTGCCGCCACCCTCCTCCAGGCTAAGGCCCGCGCCCGTTGCAGCATGACGCATCGGGGAAACCCTTACCTGCCCTCAGGCCAAACCTGATATTCGCGCTATCGCCTAGCCATTAATGTGACGCCCTCCGCACTGCATGGAAGGAGTCAGGCCATTGTCGCCGACAGTATTCAGGAGGCCGGCTGCGTCAGCAGTGGGCCACAGCGCTTGACCATCGACACCGGCGGTGGCACTGCCAACAGCCTGCAAATTTTCGTACATGACGCCGAGCAATTGCTGGTCATGGCCGACGACTGCCTGGCGCATCTGCGACTGATCTCCAACGACGCCGACGCCTGCCGCTGCCTGCTCCACGCCCTAAGCACGTTGGGCAAGCGCGCAGCCGCAGCCGGCGTCGAAGAGGTCGGCGCCTACACCGAGCGACTGCACCATCTGCTGTCGGCCGCCTGCCGCCAACGCCGGCTGGCCGCACCCGTAGTGCGCTGCGCCCAGGCCTGCCTGACCTTGCTCGCCTGGCAGCTGGAACTGCTCGACCCGATCACCCGGCGCGTCGACCTGGACGAACACGAACAGCACGGGCTGCTCGATGAGCTGGCCAAAGCGCTGCAGGCCACCGACGCGCCGCCACGTGCGACATCGCAAACGCTCGAATCGCCTGGCACGCTCGAGGATCGATGAGGCTTGCGGGGCGCGGCATTGGGCCGAAGCTCCAGAAATCACCACAGGCCGGATAAGTTGCTTGGATACGCATAAAAACGGTTCAACCTTCGCAACTTCAGAAGTTGTCCAATAGTGAACGCAGATAAATCGCGAGTTGCCCAGCAGTGCAATAGAGTGGCCAAGGATAATGGCACTTTGCCTAGCCTTGACCGCGTCAGATCCTTGAAAACACTGGGATGTACACTGCCCGGTGGGTTGCCGCCCGGGTCCGTTCAAAGTGTTAAGATACGCGCACTCAACGACCCTTAATTGTGCAAAGACGTATCGCGAGACCGTCGTGGTACGCGCGAGCTATTGGTTTTCGATTCTTCCAGCAACGATTCAGTGATCCCCCTGACCATGCCTTCATGCGTGAAGCTCCGTCGATATCTCCCTACGCGCGCAACGCTCCTGCGCTGGTCGTCCGGCCTGTCGTGCGGCGTCCCGCTGGTCGCGCAGCTGTGGTATTGGCAACAGGCCCTGCCGACGCCAGGCGAGTGGCTGGCGTTGCACCTGCTGGGTTTGCTGATGCTGCTCTGGCAGCTGCGTGAACACGGTAGATCGATCAATCTGCAACCTCAGGAACTGGCGCAACGCATGCTCAAGGTGCAGGAAAGCGAGCGCCAGCACCTGAGCCGGGAGCTGCACGACGACATCGGCCAACTGCTGACCGCCGCGAAACTGCAGGTCGAATGGTTGCAACGGCGGGTGCCCGGCGATCTCGCCTCCCATTGCAACACCGTGCGCAGCACGCTGGAACAGACCCTGACCAACGTGCGCGACCTCACCACCCTGCTCAACCCCCGTCAGCTCTCCAGCCTGGGCCTGGAGGCGAGCCTGCGCGCGCACCTGATGCGCACCCTGCAGCACAGTCCGGTGCGCTGGACCCTGCACTGCCCCCAACGTCTGGACGGCGTACCGGCGCCGTTGAGCATGGCGGCGTTCCGCATCACCCAGGAAGCGGTGACCAACCTCCTGCGCCATGCCCGGGCCGAAAACCTGCACGTCGAAGTGCGGCGCAACCAAACCGGCCTGCTGCTACGTATCGAGGACGACGGCGCGGGTTTCACTCCGGTGCCCGACCCGGTCCATGCCGGCCAACGCGGTCTGGCCGGCATGCACGAACGCGCCCTGGCCCTGCAAGGCAGCCTGGCGCTGGACAGCGAGCCTGGCCGCGGCACGCGCATCGAGGCCAAGCTGCCCTGGCCCACGCGCACCCACCCCCGTGCCAGGAGCCCGGCTGCCCATGACCTGTAGATTGCTGTTGGTCGACGACCACTCGCTGATCCGCGCCGGCGTGCGTGCGCTGATCGCCGATGTGCCGGGCTATCAGGTGGTGGGAGAAGCCGAAGACGGCGACCGCCTGCCCGAACTGGTGGCACGCTTGACGCCCGACATCGTGTTGCTCGACCTGTCGTTGCGCTCGACCAGCGGGCTCGATGCGCTGGCCCAGTTACGCGAGGCGCGCGCGTGCTGCCGGGTATTGATCCTGTCCATGCACACCGATCCCGAAACCATCATGCGCGCCCTGGAAACCGGCGCCCACGGCTACTTGCTCAAGGACACCACCGCCACCGAACTGGAACAAGCCCTAGGTGCCCTGCGCGACGGCGAGCGCTACCTCAGCCCGGCCATCGCCCATGCCGTGATCGACCAGGCATTGCAACGTGGCCAGGCCACCTGCGAGCGACACAACCTCACGGCACGACAGTTGGAAATCCTGCGCTTGATCGTGCGCGGCAAGTCCACGCGGGAAATCGCCAACGGCCTGGGCCTGTCGATCAAGACCGTGGAAACCCATCGCTCGCACATCATGAAACGCCTGCAGATCTACGACGTGGCGGGACTGGTGTTGTACGCCGTGCGCGAGAAGATCATCACCCTCGATGACTGAGCAAGGGCGAATCGGCCGGCAAGTGCACGCGCAGCGCGCCGGGGCAGGCCTCGAAGCGCAGGCTCTCGCCCTGCATCGGCTCGCCGTCGAGGTTGATGTTCAAGCCCTTGGCGCTCTTGATCTCGACCCACGGCAGACGGGTGCGCACGAACAAACCATCGCCCCCCCACAGATCGCGCAGTGCGCCGACCACATCCTGCGGCGCGGGTAGCACACCGACATCGAGCAGACCATCGTCGACCAGGGCTTCGGGACACAGTTCATGGCCACCGCCGGCTTGTCGACCGTTACCGATGCCCAGCGCCAGCAGGTCACCCTGCCAATGGAAATCCGGGCCTACCAGCTCCACCGAAGCGGCTTGCAGTTCGCTGAAGCGGGTCAGGCCGGTGAACAGATAGGCCGCACCGCCCAGGACTTTCTTCAGGTCTTCGGACGTATTGGCCGTCACTTGGCTGCCGAAGCCGCCGGTCGCCATATTGAGAAACCATTGGTCGCCGACCTTGCCCAGATCGATCGGCTGCGCCGGTTGGTCCAGCAGCGCCAGCGCCTGCGCGGGCTCCAGCGGAATGCCGGCGGCCTTGGCGAAGTCATTGGCCGTACCCAAGGGCAACAGCACGAGGCTGGCCTGGGTACCGGCCCGGCCCATGGCCTCGGCGATATCGCGCAGCGTACCGTCGCCACCTCCGGCGATCACCGTGCCGTAGCCGGCCTGCAACGCCTCATCGACCAAACGCGCCGCATCGCCGCCTTCCCAGGTCAGGCGCACGTCCAAGGTCCAGCCGCGCTCGCGGCACTGGCCTACGGCCGTGCGCACGTCTTCGTTCATGGCTTGCTTGCCATGCAAAACCAGCATTGCCTTGCGCTGCTGCATTGCGATTCTCCGACGGATAAGTGCCTGGCAATCTCGACACTTGGGAAGGTCGGAATGCTGCAAACAGGCTGCTGCAAATGCGAAAAAACGGACCGAGGGCGAACCGGCCGGGCACCTGGCACGCCACACGCGCCGGGTTGCCCGCCAGTCAGGTCAGTCCAGCAGTTCGCTGAAGGGAATGAACGGCACCCGGTCGCCGACCTGCGGCGTTGTGCCTTCGCGCACCTCGACCACGCCATCGGCCCAGGCGGCACTGCGCAATACGCCCGAGCTCTGGTTCTTGTAGAGGTGCACCGCACCGTCCTGGATGCGCGCGCGCAGGTACTCGCGGCGGCTGCCGGCCTTGGGCCAGTCGAAGCCTGCCGGCACCTCGAAGCGTAATGGCGCGACCTTGCCGACCCCCAGTCGACGCAGCAGGTAGGGCCGCGCCAACAGGCCGAAGGTGACCAGGGTCGAAGCCGGGTTGCCCGGCAGGCCGATCACCGGTACGCCGCGAAAATGCCCGAAGGTCAGCGGCTTGCCCGGCTTGATCGCCAGTTTCCACAACGCCAGTTGCCCAGCCTCGCGCAGCGCCATGCCCAGGTAGTCGGCTTCGCCCACCGAGACGCCGCCCGTGGACAGGATCAGGTCCACATCGCCCAACCCCGCCAGGCACTGCCGGGTCAGCTCGAGGTCGTCGGCGAGGATGCCGGCATCGATCACCTCGCAGCCCATGCGCTGCAACCAGCTCACCAGCAGGCGCCGATTGCTGTTGTAGATCTGCCCGGGGCCGAGCGGCTGTCCAGGCTCGACCAACTCGTCGCCGGTCGACAGCACCGCTACCCGCGCCCGCCGTACCACCGTCAAATGGCCGTGCCCGAGGGTCGCGGCCAGCCCCAGCTCGATCGGCCCCAGCCGCGTGCCGGCCGCCAGCACCTGTTCGCCGACGCGGGTCTCCTGGCCTTGCGGGCGCACGTTCTGTTCGACGCGCAGGGGTTGCAGGAAGTGCACTCTGCCATCGGCCAGCACCTCGACGTTCTCTTGCATCTCCACACAGTCGGCCCCGGCCGGCAACGGCGCGCCGGTGAAGATCCGCGCGCAAGTGCCAGGCGTCAACGCTTCGGGAGCATGGCCGGCGAAGATCCGCTGGCTCACACCTAGCGGTTCGCCCTGCCAGTCGGCCAGGCACAAGGCATAGCCGTCCATGGCGCTGTTGGGCCATGGCGGCAGGTCGAGGCCGGCGATCAGGTCCTCGGCCAGCACGCGGCCTTCGGCCTCGGCCAGCGGCACCCGTTCGCGGTCCTGGATCGGCGCACGGTCGGCCAGCGCCAGCAGCTGGGCAAGGGCCTCTTCCACCGGCATCAGCGGCCGGAGCGCCATGGCCTCAGCCACGGCTTTCACAGGGCGCGGCCTGTTTCAGGTGGGTGACGAAGTTGCAGGGCCGATGACGGGCGTCGAGCTGCTCGGCGAGGATACCGTCCCAGCCGGTGCGCACCGCATTGGTCGAGCCCGGCAGGCAGCACACCAGCGTGCCGTTGGCCAGCCCCGCCAGGGCGCGCGACTGCACGGTGGAAGTACCGATGTCGGGCACCGAGATCTGCCGGAACAGCTCACCGAAGCCGTCGACCTGTTTGTCCAGCAGGCAGGCGACCGCTTCGGGGGTGCTGTCGCGGCCGGTGAAACCGGTGCCGCCGGTGATCAGCACCACTTGCACGGTGTCGTCGGCGATCCAGGTCGCGACTTGGGCGCGGATCTTGTACAGGTCGTCCTTGAGCAGCACGCGGGCGGCCAGGCGATGCCCGGCGGCGCCGAGGCGGTCGACGAACGTCTGGCCGGAGGTGTCGGTATCGAGGGTACGGGTGTCGCTGACCGTCAGCACGGCGATGTTCAGCGGCACGAACGGGGTATCTGCCTTGGCTTTCATGGGAGTCCGTCACAGGGGAAACGTTGCTGGCCGTTATATCACAGCGTCGCCGACAGACCATGCGCGGGCAGCGACACTGGCGGTCTTGCACCAGCTGTGCTCGACTGTCGAGGAACTTGCGCAGACCTCGTGCGTCTGACGCACATCAAGCATCCCCACATTGGAGAAACAAGATGATCAAGCGGACCCTTCCTGCCTTTTTGCTGGCCCTGGGCATGGGCGCACTGGCCGGCTGCGCGTCGCCCAGCGTGATTACCCTCAATGACGGCCGTGAAATCCAATCGGTCGACACGCCGTCGTACGACGAAGACTCCGGCTTCTACGAATTCGAGCAGCTCGACGGCAAGCGCACCCGTCTGAACAAAGACCAGGTCCGCACCGTCAAGGAGCTGTGACCGAGTCGCCTTCTTGCCCAACAGCCGTTGCACGACAAGGGCTTGCAGGCAAAAAGACGATGCAGTAGCATTTTGGCCATCGGAGTGTAGCGCAGCCAGGTAGCGCGTCTCGTTCGGGACGAGAAGGCCGCAGGTTCGAATCCTGTCTCTCCGACCAGCTCCCGAAAAACCCGCCTTGTGCGGGTTTTTTCTTGCCTGCTATTCGCTGGGCGGGTTGAACTGCAGCTCGGCCAGGCGTGCGTACAGCGGGCTGCTATCGAGCAGCTGCCGATGCGTGCCGCTAGCCACCACCCTGCCCTTGTCCATCACCACGATGCGATCGGCATGCTGCACCGTCGCCAGACGGTGGGCGATCACCAGTGTGGTGCGCCCGCTCAGCAGCTGCGGCAACGCTTGCTGAATCAGGTGCTCGCTTTGTGCATCCAGTGCGCTGGTGGCCTCGTCGAGCAACAGGATTGGCGCATCCACCAAAAGCGCGCGGGCGATCGCCAAGCGTTGCCGCTGACCGCCCGACAAACCGATGCCACCTTCGCCCAGCAGGGTCTGGTAGCCCTGCGGCAGTTGCTCGATGAAATCGTGGGCATGGGCACTGCGCGCGGCACGCTCGACCTCGGCGAAGCTGGCCTCGGGGCGGCCATAGCGCAGGTTGGCCTCGATGCTGCCGCGAAACAGCGCCGGATGCTGCGCCACCAAGGCGAACTGGGCGCGCAGCACGTCGGGGTCGAGACCGTCGATGGTCTGGCCGTCGATGAGGATGCGCCCCTGCTGCGGGTCGTAGAAGCGCAGCAACAGGTCGAACAAGGTCGACTTGCCGGCGCCCGAAGGCCCGACCAGGGCCAGGGTCTGGCCGGGCTCGATGCGCAGGTCGAGCTGTTCGATCGCCGGGTGGTCGGGGCGGCTGGGGTAGGCGAAACGCAGCCCTTGCAGCTCGATCAGCCCGCGGCTTCTGCCCAGCGCGGCAGGAGCGCTCGGCGCCACGATGGCGGGAGGCGCCGCCAGCAATTCGGCGATCCGCTGCGCCGCCCCCGCCGCGCGCTGCAACTCGCCGAGCACCTCGCTGATGGTGCCCAGCGACCCGCCGACGATCAGGCTGTAGAACACGAAAGCCGCCAGTTCGCCGGCCGAGATGCGCCCGGCGATCACGTCCATGCCGCCCACCCAGAGCATCACACCTACCGCGCCGAGCACCAGCACGATCACCAGGGTGATCAACCAGGCACGCTGGGCGATACGCCGACGCGCCACGTCGAACGCCGCCTCCACGGTCTCGGCGAAGGCGTCGCGGTCATGGCGCTGGTGGTTGTAGGCCTGCACAGTCTTGATCTGGCCCAAGGTCTCGGCCACGTAGCTGCCGACATCGGCGATACGGTCCTGGCTCTGCCGCGACAGGCTGCGCGCCCGTCGGCCCAGCAACAGGATCGGCGCCAGCACGATGGGCAACGCGATCACCACGATGCTGGTGAGTTTGGCGTTGGTGACGAACAACAGCACCACCCCGCCCGCCACCATCAGCACGTTGCGCAGGAACATCGACAGCGACGAGCCGATCACCGCTTGCAGCAAGGTGGTGTCGGCGGTCAGGCGCGACTGGATTTCCGAGCTGCGGTTGTCTTCGAAAAAACCGGGGTGCAAGGTCAGCAAATGGTCGAACACCGCGCGGCGCAGGTCGGCCACGCAGCGCTCGCCGATCCAGGACACCAGGTAGAAACGGCTGAACGTGCCCGCCGCCAGGGCCAGCACCAGCAGCAGGAACAGCCCTAGGGTCTGGTTGAGCTGATGGGTCGAACCCGTCATGAAGCCATGGTCGACCAGCAGGCGAATGCCCTGGCCCATCGACAGCGTCACCAAGGCCGTGACCACCAGCGCCAGCAGGGCCAGCAGCCCACGCTTGCGATAGGGGTGGAGAAATTGCCAGGCCAGGCTCAGGGCATGGCGATGCGGTATGGAAGCGGGCTTGGGCATGGACGGGTCCGGTGGGCACGAAAGAGTCGCAGCCTATCATTCATGCCCGTATGGAGCCGGCCGCTTGGGCAGGTTTCACACGCGCACCCTCAGATCCACGCCCCGGCGTACACGTCTGGAGGTATACCCATTCGATATAAAGGGACACTGGCATCGCGCCCGATTTTCTGGTGGACTGGTGGCCTTGCGACGTCAGTGCCTTCCACCAAGGGCCAACGCTCGCCCTCGACCTTGAATGAATATTTCGAACAGGAGACAGGACATGAGCTTGCAGCACACCCAGCCTTCGCCAAAAACCCATACCCAGGGTCTCCAACAGCCTTGCGGCTCGATCCTCGATGCCCAAGGGCGCGAAGTCCCGATTACCGAAGACATGATCCAGCAGGCGTGCCAGCGCCTCGAAGAAAGCCGCGCCGACCGAGCCTATCGGGATCGGGACTAGCTTTCAGGGCCGCTGCGGCGGCTCATTGCGGGTGTGCCGAAACATCGGCCACCCGCAACCCCCTTCTCAAATCAGCACTGCCCCCAACGCATTCACCACCTGCGCCAACTGCGGCGCCTCCCCGCGAATCTTCACCTGCAACCCTTCGATCTCGCGCCGCGCGGGGTAGCGCTTGCGCAACGCATCGAACGCGGTCCCCTGCTGCTGCGGGTCGTCGCTCAGGCTGCGGCGGAAATCGGCATCGTCACGGCGCGGGTCGTACACGGCCCGGCACAGCGTGGCCAAGGCCCAGTCCGGCTCGCAGCTGGCGTCGAGTTCGATCTGCGCCAATGGCGCCGGTGGCAACAGGTCGGCCAATCGCACCTGCGGCGCCGAGCCTTGCCATTCACACAGTGCCTGATAGATCTGCGCGGTGCCGCGCTGACGGCCGTCGAGGCTATAGCCGGCGATGTGCGGCGTGGCCAGGGTGCAGACGTCGGCCAGGTCGACATCCACCTGCGGCTCGCCTTCCCAGACGTCGAGCACCGCGTGCAGGTCGTCGCGCGCCAGCAGGCACTCGCGCAAGGCCTGGTTGTCCACCACGGCGCCGCGGCTGGCATTGATCAGCCAGGCGCCCGGACGCAGCCGCGCCAGCCGCTGGGTGTCGAATAGGTGCCAGGTCGGCTGCTCACCCTCACGCTGCAGCGGCGTGTGCACGCTGAGCACGTCGCATCGATCGAGCAACGTGTCGAGGCTGACGAAATCGCCCCCTTCGGCGGCCTGGCGCGGCGGATCGCACACCAGCACCTGCCAGCCCAGGCCACGCAGTACGCGTACCAGACGCCCGCCCACCTCGCCAGCGCCGACCACGCCATAGACCCGCTCGGCCAGGCGCGCACCGTCGAGTTCGGCCAGGGTCAGCAGGCTGCCCAGCACGTAGTCGACCACACCGCGGGCATTGCAGCCCGGTGCGCTGCGCCAACGGATACCGGCTTCGTCCAAGTAGTCGAGTTGCAAATGGTCGGTGCCGATGGTGCAGGTGCCGACGAAGCGCACCCGGCTGCCTTCGAGCAGCTGCCGGTCGACCCGGGTCACCGAACGTACCAGCAGCACATCGGCGTCCTTGACGCAGGCCGCGTCGATGGCCCGGCCGGGGTAACGGCGGATCTCGCCGAACCCGGCGAAGAACGCATCGAGCAAGGGAATGTTTTCGTCGGCAACTATCAGCATGGCGCGCTCCTTATCGGGGAGCGCAGTGTAGGCGCTCTGCGGGAGCGCTTCCAGCGCGGCTCAGTCGGCCTTCTTGCGAATCCAGTACAGGTAGGTGCCGGCCTGCTCCTGCTGCTCGACCAGCTCATGGCCGAGGAAGACACAGAACTTGGGGATGTCGCGGCGCGTCGAGGGGTCGGTGGCGATGACCTTGAGCAGGCCGCCGGCGGCCAGGTCGCGCACGTGCTGGTGCAGCATCATCACCGGTTCCGGGCAGTTCAGGCCGGTGGCGTCGAGCACCGCGTCGGGGGTGAAATCGGTCATGTCAGGCTCCAGAAGATTGAATCGGTTCGACCGCTCAACGCGGCGCAAGGTCCAGCCGGCGCAGATGGCAGGTGACTTCTTCGCGGTCGTGGTACAGCTGCTTGCAGGCGATCGACACGCGTACCTTGCGCGCCTTGAACGTCGCCTCCATGCGCTCGAGCAAGCGGCGCACCTCGGGGTAGCGCTGTTTCATCGGCAGCTTGAGGTTGACCACCGCCTCGCGGCACAGCCCCTCGCCCAGCCAGGTTTCGATCAGCGCCGTGCTGCGCGCCGGTTTCTCGACGATGTCGCAGACCATCCAGTCGACCCGCTGCTTGGGCTTCCAGGTGAAGCCGTCGGCCATCAGGTGCTGCACCAGGCCGGTGTCCATCAGGCTTTCGGCCATCGGGCCGTTGTCGATGGCGGTGACCAGCATGCCGCGCTTGACCAGCTGATAGGTCCAACCGCCCGGCGAGGCACCCAGATCGACACCGGTCATGTCGTCGCCCAGGCGTGCCTCCCATTGCTCGCGAGGGATGAACTGGTGCCAGGCCTCTTCGAGCTTGAGCGTCGAGCGGCTCGGCGCCTCGCGGGGGAATTTCAGACGCGGGATGCCCATCGGCCACATCGCCGAATCGTCCTGGGCGGCGCTGCCGACGAACACCTGGCGGCCACTGATGAAGGTCAGCAGCAGACGCGGGCGGCTGCGATCCTCGACCAGCCGTCCGGCGTTTTCCAGGGCCTTGCGCAGCGGGCCTTCGAAGCGCTTGCAGAAGGTCGACAGCTCTTTACCGTCGTTGCTGTCGAGCACCTCCAGCCACAGGCTGCCGAACACCGGCAGTGCGCGCAGGTGTTCGAGCAACACGCTGATGCGGTCGGTTTCCGGGAGGTCGAGGAACTGACCGCGCGCCCATTGGCGCGGGAAGATCAGCTGGTCGAAGCGTAGGCCTTGCATCAGCCGTTCGCTGCCGCCCTCCTCGGTGCAGACGAATTCCGCGCAGGCGCTCTGCGGCTTGGCCTTGGCGTAGCCCGGCACGCCCAGGCGCGCAGCGTGCTCGCTGATTTCGGCGCAGACCTCGCCCTCGAAGCCGGGCCGGCAATGCATGAACAGGGTACTCATTTCTCACTCCACGACGGTGGCGCGCAACGCGCCAGCCTTGATCCGGCGCCAGGCGGGCGGCGGCAAGGCGGCGAATGATAAAGGAAGATCGAACCAGCGACACGCCTCGCCGGTCCAGAAGAAGGTCAGGCCGGCGTTGACCGGCCATACATTCGAGCCAGGCCCGTGCCGTGCGGGCCGTCACATCGAGGTGACATCGGCAACCTTCGCGATTGCCGGGCACCGGCGCAGAAGGAGTTGGCAATGCCCTCGCTTGATAGCCTGAACACCCTCAAGACCCTCGACATCGCAGGCAAGGTCTACCATTACCACAGCCTGCCGGAAGCGGCGAAAAGCCTGGGCGACCTGCAAACGCTGCCCATGTCGCTCAAGGTGCTGCTGGAGAACCTGCTGCGCTGGGAAGATGGCGAGACCGTCACCCGCGACGACCTCGGCGCCCTGGCCCAGTGGCTCGAAGCGCGCCGCTCCGACCGCGAAATCCAGTACCGCCCCGCCCGCGTGCTGATGCAGGACTTCACCGGCGTACCGGCGGTGGTCGACCTCGCCGCCATGCGCGCCGCCGTGGCCAAGACCGGGGGCGATCCGCAGCGGATCAACCCGCTGTCGCCAGTGGACCTGGTCATCGACCACTCGGTGATGGTCGACCACTACGCCACGCCGCATGCCTTCGAAGAAAACGTCGACATCGAGATGGAACGTAATGGCGAGCGCTACGCTTTTCTGCGCTGGGGCCAGGACGCCTTCGCCAACTTCAGCGTGGTGCCGCCGGGCACCGGCATCTGCCACCAGGTCAACCTGGAGTACCTGGGCCGCACGGTCTGGACCCGCGAAGAAGACGGCCGTACCTACGCCTTCCCCGACACCCTGGTCGGCACCGACTCGCACACCACCATGATCAACGGCCTGGGCGTGCTGGGCTGGGGCGTGGGCGGCATCGAAGCCGAAGCGGCCATGCTCGGCCAGCCGGTGTCGATGCTGATTCCCGAAGTGGTCGGCTTCAAGTTGACCGGCAAGCTGCGCGAGGGCATCACCGCCACCGACCTGGTGCTGACCGTGACGCAGATGTTGCGCAAGCACGGCGTGGTGGGCAAGTTCGTCGAATTCTACGGCGACGGTCTGGCCCAGTTGCCCTTGGCCGACCGCGCCACCCTGGCCAACATGGCACCCGAATACGGCGCCACGTGCGGTTTCTTCCCGGTCGACGACGTTACCCTCGACTACCTGCGCCTGTCCGGCCGCCCCAGCGAAACCGTGGCGCTGGTCGAGCAGTACTGCAAAGCCCAGGGCCTGTGGCGCGAACCGGGTCAGGAACCGGTGTTCACCGACAGCCTGGCGTTGGACATGCGCGACGTCGGCGCCAGCCTCGCCGGCCCCAAGCGCCCACAGGACCGCGTGCCGCTTGAAGAGGTGAGCAAGACCTTCGATGGTTTCCTCGACCTGCAACCCAAGACGCCGGGCAAGGAAGTCGGCCGTCTGGAAAGCGAAGGCGGCGGCGGTGTGGCGGTCGGCAACGCCGATCAGAAGGGCACTTACGACGACGGCTCGAACGCCTCGCGTCCGCTGCGCGATGGCGCCGTGGTGATCGCCGCCATCACCTCCTGCACCAACACCTCCAACCCCAGTGTGATGATGGCGGCCGGCCTGGTGGCGAAAAAAGCCGTCGAGCATGGGTTGACGCGCAAGCCTTGGGTCAAGAGTTCGTTGGCGCCGGGTTCGAAAGTGGTCACCGAGTACTTCCAGGCGGCGGGCCTCACGCCTTACCTGGACGAGCTGGGCTTCGACCTGGTCGGGTATGGCTGCACCACCTGCATCGGCAACTCCGGCCCGCTCAATGAAGACATCGAAACCGCCATCAGCGCCAACGACCTCACCGTCGCCTCGGTGCTGTCGGGCAACCGCAACTTCGAAGGCCGCGTGCACCCCTTGGTGAAAACCAACTGGCTGGCCTCCCCGCCCCTGGTGGTCGCCTATGCCCTGGCCGGCAGTGTGCGCGTGGACCTGTCGCGCGATGCCTTGGGCACCGGCAAGGACGGCAAGCCCGTGTACCTCAAGGACATCTGGCCCAGCCAGCAGGAAATCGCCGACGCGGTGGCCAAGGTCAGCACCGAGATGTTCCACAAGGAATATGCCGATGTGTTCAAGGGCGACGCGCAGTGGCAGGCCATCGAAGTGCCCAAGGCCGCGACCTACGTGTGGGACGATGCCTCGACCTACATCCAGCACCCGCCTTTCTTCGAAGGCATCGGCGGCCCGCTGCCGACCATCGAGGACATCCACGGCGCCAACATCCTCGCGCTGCTGGGCGACTCGGTGACCACCGACCACATCTCTCCGGCCGGCAACATCAAGGCCGACAGCCCCGCCGGCCGCTACCTGCGCGACAAGGGCGTCGAACCACGCGACTTCAACTCCTACGGTTCACGCCGCGGCAACCACGAAGTGATGATGCGCGGTACCTTCGCCAACATCCGCATCCGCAACGAAATGCTGGGTGGCGAGGAAGGTGGCAACACGGTGTACGTGCCGAGCGGTGAAAAGCTGTCGATCTACGACGCGGCCATGCGTTATCAGGCGGCAGGCACGCCGTTGGTGGTGATCGCCGGCAAGGAATACGGCACCGGCTCCAGCCGCGACTGGGCGGCTAAAGGCACCAACCTGCTGGGCGTCAAAGCCGTGCTGGCGCAGAGTTTTGAACGCATCCACCGCTCCAATCTGGTGGGCATGGGCGTGCTGCCATTGCAGTTCAAGGACGGCGACGACCGCAAGAGCCTGGGCTTGACCGGGCGTGAGCAAATCGATGTGGTCGGCTTGACCGACGCGAAAATCCGCCCGGCGATGCCGCTGACGCTGCGCATCACGCGCGAGGACGGGCAAACGCAGGAGCTGGAGGTGCTGTGCCGGATCGATACGCTCAATGAAGTGGAGTACTTCAAAGCGGGTGGGATCTTGCATTATGTGTTGCGGCAGTTGATCGCCTCGTAAATCGACATCAATGTAGGCATTGCTGTACACGAGGCTCAATCGGCCTTACCCACGAAAAACGCTTGGTGCCTAGCACCAAGCGTTTTTTTGCGTCCATGGCGCTCTGATCTCGCGACGCTATTCCGAGCTTTTTATCCGGGCGCCTCAAGCGCCCGCTAACGCCCGAAGTGCTGCCGACGCCAGAAAACCGGATCGGCTTTTCTGCTCGGGATGGTTGGCGACATAAGCATCGATCCGTTGAAGCAGATGCTCAGGCAGCGTTGCGTTGAAGCGAACCTATTTTCCAAGATAGGGCGTGATATCGAAATCGACGACAGCCCACACACCGCCTTCATAGTCCGGGTTGTTCAAATGGTTGTCGATGGGCTGGCTATGAGGCAACGGATCACCGTCGGCCAACGCCCCCTCACAATAAAGGGCAAGGGCTTCAAGCACATTGTCCAGTGCCTCTTCAACCGATGCCCCACCGCTGAAACAGCCAGGGGCGTCTGGCACGGTCACGCCGTAATCGGAGTCTGAGTCCTTATGGATAACGACCGGAAATTTCATGGATTCCTCCTGATGGAGAGAGCCGAGAGTACGAAGAACGCCCGACCTTACAATGTCTGTTATCGAGCTCATCTGAGGCCGGCAGTTTTAAGCATGTTGTTGAGCGTACCTTTTGGCAGTTGCACCTTTGGGTGCGGCACTACCACCTTTCCTGGCTTGGACGGATGCTTGAAATAATGATGGCTGCCCCTTACACCGATCTCGATCCATCCATCTGCCTCAATAAGTGATATGACCTCTCTACTGCGCATGTGCTCTGCTCACGACTTTTATGTGTATGGTACACACAGCCGTGACAGCCTGCTATTTTGCAAGAGTATCCATAAGTAACGATCCAAAAGCGAAGGTGGTGATGACATTTTTCAGGAAAGGCCAATCATCGAATGCGTGCGGGTGCCTTACTCAAGGTCCAAGCCGACTTGATCCACCGCAGTGAAGCAATCCGTAGATTGCATGGCTTACCCGCCGCATCCATAAAAAAGCCCCGGCATCACTGCCGGGGCTTTCTCGTTTCAGCCGGGGATCAGGACGGCACCACCACCGCCTGCCCGCTCAAGGCCAGGTCCACCAGCTCGCGGTTGGCGACCGCATACATGGCGTAATCGTGCCCCGATGCGTTACGCAGGTCGTCGAGCATGGCGCGCCAGCGCTCGGCCATCGCGCGGTGCTGGTCGATCCACAAGGCCACGCGGGCGTCCATGTCCTGCGGGGCGTCGGCCATTTGCAGCACGGAGATGGTGATCGCGCGCTGTTGCAGGTCGATGTCGTCGCGGAAGGCTTCGCGGGCCAGGGCCTGCCAGTTGTTCTCCACCGGCAGGTTGCTGATTTCCTGCAGGTACCAGGTCAGGTCCAGGGCGCTGCCTACGGCGAAGAAGGCCTTGGCCACCTGGGCCGGGTCGTGGCCGGTGACGTCCGAGGCTTCGATGATCGGCAGCAGGGTGTACAGGTGCGTGGTGCCGGCCACCATGCGCGCCAGCAACTCCGGCACGCCAGCGTCGACGAAGCCCTGATAGCGCACCATCCAGCGTTCGCGGGTCGGCCCTTCCAGCAGTTCGTCGAGTTTGAGCCCCAGTTGCGCGATCTTCGGCCCGAAGTGCGCGGCGTCACGCCCGGCGTCCTGTTCGTTGCGGCGGCTGCGCAGGAACCAGCGGGTGGCGCGGCGGCCCAGACGCATCAGCTCGTCCATCAGCGTCAGCTGGATGTCGGCCGGCACCTGATAGTCCAGCGCTTCGATCTGACGGAACCAGTGCGGCAGGTGGAAGATGTCGCGCACGATCACATAGGCACCGGCGACGTTCGCCGCGCTCATGCCGGTGGACTCCTTCAGGCGCTGCACGAAGGTGATGCCCATGTTGTTGACCAGATCGTTGGCGATCTGCGTGCTGACGATCTCGCGCTTCAAGCGGTGGCGGCGCATGGCCTCGGCGAACTTGCTCACCAACGATGGCGGGAAGGCGGTCTCCATGTCGCGGGTCAGGTACTCGTCGTCCGGCACTTCGGACTTGAGCAACTGCTCCTTGAGGTCGATCTTGCTGTAGGAGATCAACACCGACAGCTCGGCGCGGGTCAGGCCCTGGCCTGCGGCCAGACGTTCGGCCAACTGCTCTTCGGACGGCAGGAACTCAATGGCGCGGTCCAGCTTGCCACGCGCTTCGAGGTCGGCCATTAGGCGCTTGTACTCGGCGATGCGCTCGCGCACACGGCGTGCGGCCAGCGACAGGGCCTGGGTCTGCTTGTAGTTGTTGCCAAGCACCAAGTGGCCGACTTCCTCGGTCATGCTGCCCAGCAGCTGGTTGCGCTGCTTCTCGGTCATGTCGCCACCCTGCACCACTTCGTTGAGCAGGATCTTGATGTTGACCTCGTGGTCGGAGCAGTCCACGCCACCGGCGTTGTCGATGAAATCGGTGTTGGTGGCGCCGCCGTGCAAGCCGAATTCGACGCGGCCCAGCTGGGTCATGCCGAGGTTGCCGCCCTCGCCCACCACCTTGCAGCGCAACTCGTCGCCGTTGACGCGCAGCGCGTCGTTGGCCTTGTCGCCGACATCGGCGTGGCTTTCGCTGCTGGCCTTGACGTAGGTGCCGATGCCGCCGTTCCACAGCAGGTCGACCGGCGCCTTGAGCAAGGCATTGAGCAGCTCGGTCGGGGTCAGGCGATCGGCCGTGATGGCGAAGCGCTCTTTCATCTGCGGGCTGATGGCGATGCTCTTGGCACTGCGCGGGAAGATACCGCCGCCTTCGGACATCAGGCTGGTGTCGTAGTCGGTCCAGGCCGAACGCGGCAGTTCGAACAAGCGCTTGCGCTCGGCGAAGCTGCTGGCGGTGTCGGGGTTCGGGTCGATGAAGATGTGCAGGTGGTTGAAGGCGGCGACCAGTTGCAGCTTGTCGGACATCAACAGGCCGTTACCGAACACGTCGCCGGCCATGTCGCCCACGCCGATCACGGTGATCGGATCTTCCTGCACGTTGATGCCGCGCTCGCGGAAGTGACGCTGCACGCCGACCCAGGCGCCACGGGCGGTGATGCCCATCTTCTTGTGGTCGTAGCCGGCCGAACCGCCGGAGGCGAAGGCGTCGCCCAGCCAGAAGTCGTAGTCGATGGCGATGCCGTTGGCGATGTCGGAGAAGGTCGCGGTGCCTTTGTCGGCCGCCACCACCAGGTACGGATCGTCATCGTCGTGGCGCACCACGTTGGCCGGTGGCACTACGCCGCCGTCCTTGAGGTTGTCGGTGATGTCGAGCAGGCCGCTGATGAAGATGCGGTAGCACGCCACGCCCTCGGCGGCGATCTCGTCGCGGCTGCCGCCCAGCGGCAGGCGACGCGGCAGGAAGCCGCCCTTGGCGCCGACCGGCACGATCACCGAGTTCTTCACCTGCTGCGCCTTGACCAAGCCCAGCACTTCGGTGCGGTAGTCTTCCTCGCGGTCCGACCAGCGCAGGCCGCCACGGGCGACGTTGCCGAAGCGCAGGTGCACCCCTTCGACGCGCGGCGAATAGACGAAGATTTCGAACTTGGGTACGGGTTTTGGCAGCTCGGGGATCAACCGCGGGTTGAACTTGAAGCTGAAGTACGACTTGTTCTGGCCGTTGGCGTCGGTCTGGTAGAAGTTGGTGCGCAGGGTGGCCTTGATCAGGTCCAGGTAGCGCCGCAGGATGCGGTCCTCGTTGAGCACCTGGACGTCGTCCAGGGCGGTGAGGATGGCCTGCTCCAGGCGTTGCTGCTTGTCTTCCAGATCGTCCTGGGTCAGCTTGCGCGCCAGGTAGAAGCGGGTCTTGAACAGACGCGTCAGTTCGCGGGCGATGTCGGTGTGGTTGTTCAGCGTGCTGGCGATGTAGCCCAGGTCGAAGCCCAGACGGATCTGCTTGAGGTAGCGGGCGTAGGCACGCAGCAGCGCCACGTCGCGCCACGGCAGGCCGGCGGTCAGCACCAGGCGGTTGAACGCGTCGTTCTCGGCGTCGCCGCCGACGATGTGGATGAAGGCGTCCTGCAGCACGTCGTTGAGCTGCTGGATGTCCAGGTTCAGGCCTTCGCTGTAGGTGAAGGCGAAGTCATGGATCCAGTACTCGCGGCCTTTGGCATGGCGCAGGCGGTAAGGGAACTCACCCAGCACGCGCAGACCGAGGTTTTCCAGGATCGGCAGCACGTCCGACAGGGCCAGCGGGGTGTCGGCGTGGTACAGCTTGCAGTGCAGGATGCGCTCGCCGACCTGGGTCAGCGGCTGGTAGAAGCTCATGGCCAGCGGGCGTTGCTCGCTGAGTGCCACCACGTGCTGCAGGTCGACCACCGCCGAATGCGGTGCGAAGCGCTCGCGGTAGCCGGCCGGGAAGCCTTTGGGGAAATCGGCGAGGATGTTGGTGCCCTGGGCTTCGCCGAAGTTCTCCACCACCAGCGAGGAGTAGTCGTCCTGCCACGAGCGGCAGGCCTGGATCACTTCCTTTTCCAGCTGTTGCGGGTCGATGTCGAGGCGGTTCTTAGGGTCGACGCGCAGAATCAGCTGCACGCGCGCCAGCACCGATTCGGAGAAGAAGGTCCAGAACTCGCAGTCGCTGGCCTTCAAACGCTCCATCAAGACCTGCTGGATTTTCTGCCGCACCTCGGTGGAGTAGATTTCGCGCGGGATGTAGGCCAGGCAGTAGCAGAAGCGGCCATACGGGTCTTTGCGCAGGAACACGCGGATCTTGTTGCGTTCCTGGATCTGCACGATCGACATGACGGTGTTGAACAGCTCGTCGATCGGGGTCTGGAACAGGTCGTCGCGTGGCAGTACTTCCAGCACCTGGGTCAGTTCCTTGCCCAGGTGCGCCTTGGCGTCGAAACCGGAGCGGCGCTCGATCTCCGCCACTTTGCCCCGCAGGTAGGGAATGGCGTGCACGTTCTCGCCGTACACCGACGAGGTGTACAAGCCCATGAAGCGGCATTCCTTGATGACCTTGCCGTCGGCGTCGAGCTGGCGGATCGAGACGTAGTCCGGATAGGCCGGACGGTGCACGCGGCTGGGCAGCGCGGCTTTGGCGAACGACAGCAGCAGCGGCTCGTTGAGGTAGCCCACGGCGTAGTCTTCGATGCGCAGCTCTTCTTCGCTCAGCCCCACGCGCAGGCGGCTCGGCAGGCCGAGGAAGGACTGCTGGTCGTAGTTGATGCGCCCGCCTTCGCTGTCGGCCGTGACGGTGAACTCTTCGTAGCCGAGGAAGGTGAAGTGGTTGTCCAGCAGCCACTCGAGGAAGGCGGCGACTTCAGCCTTGTCGTGCTGCACCGGGGCGTAGGGGCTCTGTTCGACCAGTTCGATGACCTCGCGCAGGCGCGCCTTCATCGGTTCGAAATCGGCCACCGCCACCCGCACTTCGGCCAGGACCTGCTCGATTTCGCGGCTGAGCAGGGTCAACTCGCCGGCGTTGGCGCAGCGGTCGATCTCCAGGTACATCAGCGATTCGTGCTGCACGCCCTCGCCCTGGGAGCCTTTGGGCAGTAGTTCGAGCAGCTCGCCTTTCGGCCCGCGGCGCACGCTGAGCACGGTGGTTTGCAGGGTGTGGATGCTGTAGCCGTGGCGGTTGAGCTCGGTGCGTACCGAGTCGACCAGGAATGGCAGGTCGTGGTGCAGCACCTCGACCACGGTGTGGGTCGACTGCCAGCCGTTGCGCTCGTAGTCGGGGTTATAGACCCGCACCTGCGGAGTTTGCGGATCGAAGCGCTCGACGATGCGCCAGGCAGACAGGGTGCAGCCGACCAGGTCGGAGAGCCGACGTTGGGTGAGTTCATCCAGGGAAATGATGCCGAAGAACTGCTCGGCGAACAGCGCCACTTGGGGCAGGTTCTGTTCGCTGGTGTGCTGCGCCAGGGCCGATCGCAGTTGCTGCTGGAAATCGGCCTTGCTGGCTGCGGTGAAAAACGCCATCTGTGGTACTCCGCTTTTGGCTCTTGATCGTAGGGAAGCGTTGCGTACGCGCCCGGGGCCCATCAACCATAGTCAACGAGACGTCCGCGACGCGATGAACCAGGCGTTGAGCGTGCGTGGCACGTTCAGCGTGTGATGGGTATCTGCAAAAGCGACTGTGGGCGACACTGTGCCTTTACGGGTAACCATCGGCTGGGCAGCTTAACGACTGGTCGGCCGGGCCGCTTCCGAGGCTGCGACATATTCGGTCAAGGTGGGGCAATATGTCGCAGCGTTAGGCCATTTCCCCCTGGCAAAATTCCCTTCCATTCAATTTCCGAGTTCGCCATGCACCTCAAGACAGCGCAATTTCTCGCCACCCCCTGCGACGATGAAGAAGACGACATGGCGACCCTGTGCTGCTTCGCGGGCAACGGGCAGATGTTCCTGATGACCCGCTACCCCGACGAAGACACGCTCGACCTGACCCTCGACGACGCGCCCTCGACCCTCGACGGCCTGAGCGTGACCTTCAGCGCCACGCGCCTGACGCTCAAGGTGGCACCCGGCGACCGTGACGCACTCAAGGGCGACGAACAACTGGACATCGACCATGCCACGCCGGCGGCGGACCTGCCCGAAGTGATCCAGACCCTGCGCATCCTGCTCGAAGGCACCGGCGAGCTGGTCGTCGAAGCCTGAGCCTTGGCGAACGACGCGCAGGCTCAGCCGACTGGATTGGCATGCACCCTGCGCACCCCTTCTGCCGCGGGGCGGTTGACGAAGACCGGGTCCAGTACGCTGTCGCGCCATTGAGCGACGGCATTCCAGTGCGCCGAGGTGTGGATATAGCGATGCTGCAACAAGGCCTGTTGTTCGGCGTCGAGCCCCAGCGAGGTGCGACGCCCCAAGGCGTAGTCGTGCAAGCACGCGCTGATCGGCACCAGCTCCTCGGGCAGCGCTGCCAGCCGCAGCGTGTCCAGCGCAGCGAACGGCACACCTGCGGCACAGGCCCGTTCGCGCATCACGCTCAGATAGATCCGCGACAACGCCCCGCTGACCTGCCGCTCGCGGCAAGGCGCGGCGTAGACGCATTTGGTCGGTGCCTCACGGCGCGCGTTGTGTTCAGTGCCGGGTATTTCCCATGTGCGCAGCAGCGCGCCGCTTCGCTGTTGCTCGGGCAAGGCGCTCAAGGCCTGCGCAGCATTACGGTACGCCGCCGTAGCCTCGGCAGCGGTCGACAGGGCGACTTGGCAGGAGAATGGCTGGCTCATCAATACAGCCTCCTCTACCAACGGCAGGTAACCGCCGCCGATGTCGGCATGCACCCCCGGCACGGCCAGGTCATTGCCGCTGGCCACCAATGGGAAGTTGTGCCTGTGCTCGTCCGCAGCGACCAGTTGCCAGACCTGGCGGGCGATGCCTTCGGCAAGACCCAGGCGCAACTTGCCCATCCCCTCTGCGACCGGAGCGCGGGTCATCGGGTCGAGGATCGCCGCCACCGTATCGAACAGCCCGATGAAGTTGAGCGTCACGCCGCGTTCGAGTGCAGCGGCCCAAGCGGCTTCGCGGTCGGCTGGGTCGAGCACACGGTTGGCGAAATGCCGCGCCGCGGCCGCGCCACGACTGAAGCCAAAGACATCGAACTCGACGCCTGCCAGGGGCTGCTGGGGTTGCGCCTGAGGCCAGCAGCGCACGCGCTCGGCCACCCATGCCAATGCCTGCTGCACACGGGCCTCGACCCCCGTAGGGCCGACACCGCTGGCTTGGTCGAGCATGATGTCGGGCGCGCCGGCCTGGGTGCCGACCCCTTCGACGTACAGCGGCAGGTAGTGGACAGCTGCTTGCGCATCTCCACCTTCGGGGTAAAGCCTGTGCAGCAGCGCGACGTTGCTCAGCGCATTGGCATGGCTGCCCGAGGCGTCTGCCGCCGGGCGATCCGCGTCCGGCACGGCATTGGCCTGGTTGTTGCCAGTGCCGTCGAAGAACAGACCGATGCGCAGGATGGCGGGGGTTTGTGGAGAAGCTGTCGTAGCATTGAGAGACATATGGTTACACCTACTGACGGATGGGACGTCAGCAGAAGCCAATTAGTCTGAATCTGGCATAGGGAAAGTCGGCTCACTGTGCAGGGCATTTCCCTATTAAATGCCAGACCTTGCCAATAAATATGCGTGCTGCCATTGGTCGGCATGCCTGCGGATGGATTAAAGTAGCAGCCCCTGCCGGTACGGATGTCCCACTCCCGCCCGGCGCCTGCCCAGGAAGCCCCTCCGATGGAACACCGCGACGCGTTGAACGCGCTACGCACTTTCCTCTCCTCCCAGATCCTGGGCCAGGAACGGCTGATCGATCGCCTGCTGATCGTGCTGCTGGCCGACGGCCACATGCTCGTCGAAGGCGCCCCCGGGCTGGCCAAGACCCGTGCCATCAAAGAGTTGGCCGAAGGCGTCGAAGCGCAGTTCCACCGCATCCAGTTCACCCCCGACCTGCTGCCGGCCGACATCACCGGCACGGAAATCTATCGCCCGGAAACCGGCAGCTTCGTGTTCCAACAGGGGCCGATCTTCCACAACCTGGTGCTGGCCGACGAAATCAACCGCGCGCCGGCCAAGGTACAGTCGGCACTGCTCGAGGCGATGGCCGAGCGCCAGGTCAGCGTGGGGCGCAGCACCTACGACCTGTCGCCGCTGTTTCTGGTGATGGCCACGCAGAACCCGATCGAGCAGGAAGGCACCTACCCCCTGCCCGAAGCGCAGCTCGACCGCTTCCTGATGCACGTGAAGATCGGCTTCCCCGACGCCGCCGTGGAGCGGCGCATCCTCCAGCAGGCCCGCGGCGAGGCGCTGGGCGGGGAAACCAAGCCGCAGCGTCAGGTCAGCCAGCAGGCGATCTTCGCCGCGCGCAAGGACATCCTCGGCCTATACATGGCCGACGCCGTGGAGGAATACCTGGTGCAACTGGTGATGGCCACGCGCACCCCCGGCAAATTTGACGCCGAGCTCGCCGACTGGATCGCCTACGGCGCCAGCCCGCGCGGCTCCATTGCCCTGGACCGCTGCGCGCGCGCCCATGCCTGGCTGGCCGGGCGCGAGTTCGTCAGCCCCGAAGACATCCAGGCGGTGCTGTTCGACGTGCTGCGCCACCGCATCATCCTGTCGTTCGAGGCCGAAGCTGCGGGGGTCGACCAGGACCGCGTGGTGCAGCGCATCCTCGACGTCGTCGCCGTCGCCTGATCCGATGCCCACCACCCACACGGCCGAACCCGGCATCCGCATCGGCCTGAGCGAGCTGATCGACATGCGCCATCGGGTGCGCGAGATCCAGTTGTTCTCACGGCCAGGACAGCGCAGCCCACTGGTGGGCCTGCACCACTCCAAGCTGCGTGGGCGCGGCGTGGATTTCGACCAGGTGCGGGTGTACCAGGCCGGCGACGATGTGCGCAACATCGACTGGCGCGTCACCGCGCGTACCCAAGAGCCGCACACCAAGCTGTTCCACGAGGAGCGCGAGCGGCCGATCTTCATCCTCATCGAGCAGAGCCAGCGCCTGTTCTTCGGCACCGGGCTGATGTTCAAGTCGGTGCTCGCCGCCCAGGCCGCGGCGCTGTTCGGCTGGGCCGCGCTGGACCACAACGATCGCATCGGCGGCCTGGTGTTCGGCGCCAGCGAGCCTCACGAGATCAAGCCCCGGCGCAGCAAACAGAGCCTGTTGCAATTGCTCAACCGCCTGGCGCGGGTCAACCAGGCGCTGCACACCGACACCGCCCCCAGCGACAGCCTGGGCCTGGCCCTGCGCCGTGCCCGCGAGGTGCTACGCCCCGGCAGCCTGGCCATCGTCGTGTGCGACGAGCGCGCCTTGAGCGAACAGGCCGAACAGCACCTGGCGATGCTGTCGCGGCATTGCGACCTCCTGCTGTTGCCTGTTTCCGACCCGCTCGACCATGCCTTGCCTGCAGCGGGCCTGTTGCGCTTCGCCCAGGGCGATGGGCAACTGGAGCTCGACACCCTCGACGCCAGTTTGCGCCAGGCCTACCACCGCGAGGCGCAGGCGCGTATCGAGCGCTGGGAAGTGCTGGCGCAAAAGCTGCGTGTGGTGCTGATTCCGCTGACGACCCGCACGGCGCTGATCGAGCAGTTGCGCGAGCACACGAGCGCGCAACGCCCCGGAAGCGGCCGATGAACGCCCTGGACGACCTGCAACCCCTGATCGCCCCACCCGCCATCGGCTGGTGGCCGCCCGCCCCTGGCTGGTGGCTGCTGTTCGTCGGCCTACTGCTGCTGAGTTGGGGCATCTGGCGCCTGCGCGGCTGGCGGCCACGGCGTCGGCCGCCGCAAGTGGCCGCCGAATCGGTCATGGACCCGGTGCGCAGCGCGGCCCTGGCCGAACTGGCACGCCTGCCGCGCCCCTACGACGGCGCCCCGGCCGGCGCCTGGCTGCAACAGATCAACGCCCTGCTCAAGCGGCTGTGCCGCAACCACTATCCAGGCGCCAACAGCCATACCCTCAACGGCCGCCAGTGGCTGGCGTTTCTCGACAACCGCTGTCCCGCCGCCGGGCTGACGCGCTGGATGGTGTTGGTCGAAGGTGCCTACAAACCCGAGTGCAAGCTCGACGACAAAGCCATCGCCGGCCTCAGCCAGGCGGTCGACACCTGGATTCGCAAACATGTTTGAACTGGCCTGGCCGTGGATGCTGCTGCTCGCGCCGCTGCCGTGGCTGCTGCGCCTGTTGTTACCTGCCGCCGACAGCGGCGAGCCAGTACTCAAGGTCGGCTTTCTGCCGGAACTGGAGGCCCTGGCCGGCCGCCGCGCGCGCCTGAACCTGCCGACCTGGCGCCAGCAGGCGCCCTATGTGCTGATCTGGCTGCTGTTGTTGATCGCCGCCGCACGCCCGCAGTGGCTGGGCGAACCGGTGCCGGTGGCCGCCAGCGGTCGCGACCTGTTGGTGGCGGTGGACGTGTCCGGCTCGATGGACTACCCCGACATGCAATGGCAAGGCGATGACGTCAGCCGCCTGGACCTGGTCAAGGCGCTAATGGGCGACTTCCTTCAGGACCGCAAAGGCGACCGCGTAGGGCTGATCCTGTTCGGCAGCGAGGCCTACCTGCAAGCGCCGCTGACCTTCGACCGGCGCACCGTGCGCAGCTTCCTCGACGACGCGCTGATCGGCATCGCCGGCAAGAATACCGCCATCGGCGACGCCATCGGCCTTGCCGTCAAGCGTCTGCGCGAGCGGCCGGCCAACAGCCGGGTGCTGATCCTGATCACCGACGGCGCCAACAACGGCGGTCAGATCCACCCGCTGACCGCCGCACGCCTGGCGGCCCAGGAAGGCGTGCGCATCTACACCATCGGCATCGGCGCCGACCCTTCGGCCACCGGCACACCAGGGCTGATCGGGCTCAACCCCAGCCTGGACCTGGACGAAGCCTCGCTGCGGGAAATCGCCGGCATCACCCAAGGCAGTTACTTCCGTGCCCACAGCGGCGCGGAACTGGTGAACATCGGCGACACCCTCGACGAACTGGAGCCGGTCACCCAGCAGCCGACCCAGGCCCGCGCCGCCACAGCCCTGTACGCCTGGCCACTGGCCCTGGCGCTGCTGCTCAGCGTGCTGCTGGTGTGTGCGGCGCTGTGGCCTGACAACCGCCTGCAACGCCGATTGCGCAAGCCGCGCTTCCTGCAGCCCCCGCCCCAGTGGCGCCAGCAGCTCAAGCGGCTGCGCCTGGGGGGTCGTCGATGAACGAGTTCTGGCCGCACTGGCTGCGCCCGCTGTGGTTGTTGACTGTGCCATTGCTGGCTTGGTTGCTGTTCAAGCTGTACAACCGCCGCCAGCGCGCCGGCCGCTGGCAGTTGATCGTGCCCGCGCAGTTCCACGCCGTACTGTTGGGCGGCGGCAGTGGCAGCAACCGCAAACTGGCCTGGATCGCCCTGGGCCTGGCCTGGCTGCTGATCTTCCTGGCCTTGCTCGGGCCGAGCTGGCAACGGGTCGAGCAAAGCCACCAGCGGCCTGCCGACCCGCTGGTGATCCTGCTGGAAATGACCCCCTCGATGATGGCCGAGGATGCCGCGCCCAACCGCTTGGAACAGGCCAGGCGCAAGATCCTCGACCTGCTCGAACAACGGCGCGACAGCCAGACCGCACTGATCGTCTACGCCGGCAGTGCCCACACCCTGGTGCCGCTGTCGGACGACTTGAGCACCACGCGCAACCTGCTCGAAGCCCTCGACCCTTCGATCATGCCCCAGCCCGGCCAGCGCGCCGACCTGGCCGTGCGCAAGGCGCTGGCATTGCTGGCGCAGAGCGACCTGGGCCAGGGCCGTCTGCTGCTGCTCGGTTCGTCCTTGAGCGAGCACGAGCGCAGCGGCATCCGCCGCGCCTTGGGCAGCCACGGGCCGAGCTTGCTGATGCTAGGCATCGGCAGCGCCGAGGGCGCGCCCATACGTCAGACCAACGGCGAATACCTCAAGGACGAGCAAGGCGGCATCCTCGTGCCGCGCCTGGACGGCGCCCGCCTCAAGCGCTTCGTCAACGCCACCGGCGGGCGCTATCGCCATGCACGGGTGGACGATCTCGACCTGCGCGGCCTGGGGCTGTTCGACGCCCCGCGCGACCTGCGCAGCGACGGCCAGACCGTGCAGCTCGACAGCTGGTTCGACCAGGGCTATTGGCTACTGCTGCCCTTGCTGTTGCTGGCCGCCTGCGCCGGCCGCCGCGGCTGGTTGTTCTGCCTGCCGTTGCTGCTGGCACTGCCGCAACCGAGCCAGGCCTTCGAGCTGCGCGACCTGTGGCTGCGCCCCGACCAACAAGGTATGCGTCTGCTGGAACGCCAGCAACCGGCGCAAGCGGCGCAGCGCTTCGACGATGCGCAATGGCGCGGCATGGCGCTGTACCAGGTCGGCGATTTCGCCGGCGCCGCCCAAGCCTTCGCCGAAAGCGACAGCGCCCAGGCCCATTACAACCGCGGCAACGCCCTGGCCCGCAGTGGCGAGCTGGAGGCGGCGCTGGATGCGTACGACCAAGCCCTTGACCGGCAGAGCGACCTGCAACCGGCCTTGGCCAACCAGGCGCTGGTCCAGCAGCTGCTCGATCAGCGCAGCGCCAGCGCCCAGGCGCAACCCAACGCCGGCGCCGACGCCCAAGGCATGCCCGGTAGCGACAGCGACAGCAGCTCAGCCGGCACCCCACTGCCCGACAATCCTGGCGACGAACCACGCGCTGGCCAAGCCCAGGAAGGCGAAGCCAACCCTTCCGGCCAAGCCTCCGGCAGTGAGGCCAGCGGGCAGGACGACGACAGCGTCAGCGCCCCCGCCCGCCCCGCCGCCGGCAGCCTCGATGCCGAGCAGCGCCAGGCTCTGGAGCAGTGGCTGCGCGAAATTCCCGACAACCCCGCGCAGTTGCTACGGCGCAAATTCTGGTATGAACAGCAATTGCATCAGGAAAAGTCTCCATGAGTCGCTTTGGCGCCTTCGTACTGAGCCTGCTCTGGGCGCTGCTGGCCCAGGCCGAGCCGACCCTGCAAGCCAGCGTCGACCGCACCCGCGTGCAGGCCGGTGAAACACTCGAACTGATCCTCGAGAGCCAGGACGTCACCCAGTTCGGCAAACCCGACCTGTCGAGCCTGGAGGCCGATTTCGAGGTGCGCGGCACGCGCCAGCTCAACAGCCTGCACACCCTCGACGGCGAGACCCGCGCCAGCACCCGCTGGATCGTCTCGCTGCTGCCACGGCGCAGCGGCACCTTGACGATCCCGGCCCTGCAACTGGGTCAGTCGCACAGCCAGCCCATCGAGCTACAGGTCATGCAGGCCGACGCCTCGCGCCCCGGCACCGCCGCGCAGGTGTTCGTCGAAACCAGCCTGGATGCGTCCGAGGTGTACGTGCAGGCGCAGGCGGTGTTGACGGTGCGCATCTACCACTCGGTGGCGCTGTACGACGACAGCAGCTTGAGCCCGGTGCAAGGCGAAGGTCTCAAGGTCGAGACCCTGGGCGAATCGCGCACGTATGAAAAAGACATCGAAGGCGTGCGCCACGGCGTGATCGAAACCCGTTACGTGCTCTACCCGCAACAAAGCGGCACGTTGCAGGTAGCGGGCCTGACCTTCACCGCCACGGCCGCCGCCGACGGCGGCAATGGCGCGGGAAGCGGTGGCGGGCGGCAAGTGCAGGTCACCTCCAACGCCTTGACCTTGACGGCCAAGGCCATTCCCGCCAGCTACCCGAAAAACCTACCCTGGCTGCCCGCGCGCAGTCTGAGCCTGGAAGAAGGCTGGAGTCCGGACCCGACGCAGCAACCCACCCGCATCGGCGACTCGCTGACGCGCAGCATCACCCTGCGCGCCCAGGGCCTCTCCAGCACGCAACTGCCGCCCCTGCCGGCCACCGAGCTGGACGGCCTGCGCCGCTACCCCGACCAAGCACTGCTGCGCAACGACACCGACGAGCGCGGCATGGTCGGCAACCGCGAAGAGCGCGAAGCCCTGGTGCCGGTGCACAGCGGCCTGCTCATGCTGCCCAGCGTGGAGGTGACGTGGTGGAACACCCGCGAGGACCACCTGGAGCACAGCAGTCTGCCGGCACGCAGCGTGCTGGTGCAGGACAACCCGGCGCTGTCCGGCGAAACCCAGGGCGGCGATCCGCATGCCGGCATCGGCCTGCTCTGGCCCTGGCAACTGGCGACCGCACTCCTGGCAGCCACCAGCGCGCTCGGGCTCACCCTCTGGTGGCGCGCCCGCTCGCGGCCGGCGGTATTGCGCGTGACGCCCAGCGGGCCCAGCCCACGCACGCTGCTGGACGACCTCAAGCGCGCCTGCCAGGCCAACGACCCGCACGCCACGCGGCAGGCCCTCGATGCCTGGGCGCGGCAGCAACCGGAGACGCTGGCGGAAATGGCGGCGCGCTTCGTGCCGCTGTCCGAGGCGTTGGATGGGTTGAACGGGGCGCTGTACAGCGAAAGCGGGCGGTATTGGCAAGGTGGCGACTTGTGGCGGGCGATCGGTGACATTCCGCAGGGTGAGGCCATCGCAGCGCCGAACGCCGACGCCAGTGGATTACCGCCGTTGTATCCCAAGTGAACGGGCCCGACGGTGCCGGGCCCGTAACGCCTTAATTGTCGCCTTGCCAAGGATGCTCCATGAGCAGCCGCAGGGTCATCGCCAGCGTCAGCTGATGCTCCGCTGCACTGCGCTCATCGGTCAGGTTGCCGACCGCTTCGATGATCCGCTGCTCGCCCATACCTTCTTCGCCTTGCAAGAGCGCTTCGAGGCGTTCGTGGTAGGGCTGGTTCAACGCATCGTATTCGCCTGCGTAAGTGGTGCGCAGGAAGTCGGTCCAAAATGTGCGCTGCAAGAGCGAATCCGCGATCCGGGCATTGGTTTCGGCCAGCAGGATGCTGCGTGCGGCATTACGCAATTGCACATCGCCCACGTCGGAAAACAATCGGTGGTACATATAACGCGACTGGGCCGGCAGCCCCAATGGACGGACCAGACCCGCCCGGTATGCCAGGTGTATCTCCACCTCGTCGATCAGGCCGTAGGGGTTGGTAGACCTTAGATTCGCGATGTGCCCGGCTGCGATTCGATCCACTTCGTCCAGGCGATACAGTTCGCGCCCGATCCGCACCAGCGCCGGCGCCATCTGCTCAGGGGCCAACCCTGCGGTGCGTGTGGCGACCAAGGCGCGCACCTCGAACAGGCTGAGCAGCAGCAGCATCTGGTCGGCACAGGTCCGTGGCCCGGCCGCCTGCTGGAAGATCGCCTCGCGCACGTGCGTCTGCTCGACGCAGACTTCGATCAGCGTCCAGAGGCGTCTGCGCAAGTCGATGCCTTGGAAGTCATAGTCGTTCGACCGGCCCAGGTCGTCGAAGAAACGCATCAGGTCGCCACTGCCCGGTTCCTGGGCCAGGGCGGTCCACCACTCGGAGCGCATGGCGCGCTCATCGGCACTGGAGTCGGCCAGCCAGCGCTCGAGCGACTCCTGTCCGCCCGGGCCGTGCCGACGTGTGGGCAACGCCGTTGCACCTGTCTCGCCCAAGGTACTGCGCAACTCGGTCTGGGTCGGCTCGGGCAAGGGGTTGTCATGCAGGCTCAAGCCAGCCAGGCGCCGCCGGGTCTGGGTCAGGGTCGGGCTCATGTCCTGGATGCGGTTGTCGCGCAGGTCGATGTCCTCGAGCGCAGGGTGCATGTAGGCCTCGACCGGTACTTCGCGCAACCCGGTGTCGCGCAGGTGCAGGCGCTGTAAGTCGAGTAGCCGACCCAGGGGTGGCAGTTGCCCGATCGGGTTGTGCGACAGGTCCAGCACGCGCAGCTTCGACAGGCTGGCAAGCCTGTCCAGGCCTGCGTCATCGATCACGATCCGGTTGCGCGTCAGGCGCAGCTCGGTGAGCTGGGTCAGTGCCTGCAAGCCGTCGGGAACGCTGCTCAGCAGGTTGTCGCTCAAGTCCAAGGTGCGCACGTTTAAGAATCGCTCGAGAAACCCTTCGGTGATGTTCGAAAGGTGCGCGCGGCGCAGCACCAAGTGCGTCACGTGGTCGAAGGTCGCTCGCGCGGGCAGCGCCGGAAGGCTGTCGATCCGCTCGCTGTCGATGACCAAGCGGTATTCGCCGTCGGTATCGGGCCGCTTGCGCCGCCAAAACTGGCGTATGCGCCGGGCGATCAGGCGCCGACGCTCGGGCAGTGGCGCCACCGTGGCCTCGCGGCGCCAGGCTGCCAGGCTTTCGTCCAGATCGACCAGACACTGCTGCAACCCGTGCAGGTGGTCCCAGGGTCGCTCGCCCTGCAAGCGCACACGCTCCAGGTAGCCTTCGATCTCGATGTCGCTCAAGGTGGGGAAGATTTGTTGATACCCATGCAGCATGGCCCGCCGCGAGCCTTCGGGACGGCCACTGAGCACATAGCCGAGGCGCCCGTCACCCAAGCGCATCAAGGCGCGCGGCATCTTGATCGGCGCCATGCCCAACAATCGGGCCGCCTGCGCGCGGTCTGCGAACGCTCGCTCGGCAAGGTCGTCGGCCAGGCCGGCCGGCGATGCCCACGCCTCGGCCATCGTCGCGCGCTGCTCGGTGTCCAGCACGTGCAACAGCGCCGCGAACAGATTGTCGCCCGCCGTGGCGCCAGGCAATGGATCGCCTGCGTTGTCGGTCGCCAGATAGCCCTGTGGAGTGCCAAGCAGAAAGCGAGTCTCGTTCGGTTGCTCAGCGCCCACACTGGCCAGCACCTCGCCGCCGAGCTGGGTGTCGCGTATCTCCACCCTGACGGTGGATTTCCAGGGGCAGGCGACGTGGAGCAAACCCAGCGCCAGGCGTTCGGTATCGCGGGTCACCGCGCTTGGCTGTTCGAAACCGGCGCAGGTACGGTCCAGGCGGGCGTCGCGCAAGCTCCAGCGGGCACGCTCAGCCAGTGCGAGCGGCACCTTCTGCTGTTCCAGCAACTGCGTGAGGTCGCTGTCGCCAGCGCCTGCGAGCAATTCCCGCCCTGCACGGGTGGTGAGCGCCGGAAAATCGCGGTGCAGAGGCTGCGCCGCGCGGCTTGGCACGCCCTGTGCCGCCTGCCATTGGGCTTCGAAGGCCGGCCCGCGCAGTCGGGGGAACGCTTCATGCAGCTCATAGCGGTGCAGCGCATCGCACAGCCGCGCAGGGGCAGGCGCGTTCTCCAAATGGAGGCGGCGCAAGGCAGCTTCGTCCATGCCTACGCTGCGCAGCACCGAGGCGGCCGTATCAGGCGTGACCGTGCCAAGGTTCGAACCCAGCCGTGCCATCAGCGTCTGAGCGCCGTGCCACTCCTGGGGGCGCTCCAAGGCATGGCGCACCCCGCCGGCTTCGTTGTCCTCCAACCTGATAGCCGGCGCTTGGCGGCGACGCGGGTGCTCGACGGTGGGCCGTTGCTCACTGCGACCGAGACGGTAGGTCTTGTGCGCGATGGACACGTGCGGGCGATCCTGCAGGAAGATCCGCTGGCCCGACGCCAGGCCGGTGTCTGCTGCCGCGTAGCCTGGCAGGTCGACGTGGGCCAGGCGTTGCTCGCCGGTGGGCAGAAGTACAGGCGCCAACCCATCGACCGCCGCCGCCCGCGCCAGCACCTCGCTAGTCGCGCCTGCGGCGGCGCCTATTCCGAGCATGGCCACGTTTTGCGCCACGGCCATCAGGTGGCCCAGGGCGGCCTCCCGATCGCCAAGCTCCCACTCGTGGTAACCATCGATCACTTCGTCGGTGATCTGCCGCGCCGTCAGCGCGAGCAAGGGCAACCCCAACTCGGGCACGAAAAAGCTGACCAACCCCAGCAAGTCCACGCCTAGGTCCTGAAGAAACTTCGCACGTCGGTCGCGTGCCTGCGCGTCGACCACACCATTGGGCACGGCCAGGGTCTGAGCGTCTTCGAGTAAGGTGTCGACCTGCACCTGGCGCAAGTGCACCAGCAACGCACCCTCGATGGCCTGATGGCGACCGTCGAGCTGGATCGTATCGCCCGCTCCCCCGCTGCCGAGCAGATGCTGAAATCGTTGCGCGAAGTGCACGCGGTCGCGCGCCTTGACGAAGCGCTGGAAAAACTGCCGATAGACCGGATCGCGCAGGCGGACGCCCAAGGTGTCGAACAGGTGGGACCAGGATGGATGGGCGGCGATGGCGCCGTGCGGGTCGTCGGGTATCCAGACAATCAAGGTCTGCGGCGCGCCAGAGGCTCGATCCGAGGGCGGCTCGAACACAGTGATGCCGGACACCAAGCGGCCCAGCAGGCGCACCTCGCTGAACTTGCCGAGAGCGGGCTCACCCATGCCCGCTACAGCGCTCGCCAGTCGATCAAGCGCCTGCGCGTTCACAGCGCCTTGCAGACGCGCCACCTCGGCAGCAGCGAGCATGCTCGTGCGCCACCCTTGCTCGAGCACCGCGTCGACATGGCGGCGACGGCTGTCGTCGGCGAACAGTACCTGCTTGAGGTGCTGCTGGTAGGACGCGCCCAGATCCAGCGAGCGGCAGGCACCGGCAAAAGCGCGGGGACGCAAGGGAATCACGGTGCCGTCCGCCTCCACCAGGTTCGACTTGGGCAACCATGCCGCTTCGGCGGTTTCGCGAAGCTCGAAGTTGTGCAAGGCACAGGCCAGCAAGGATTGCTCCAGCGTGGCGGAAACCACGTGATCGGGAATCGTGCTCAGCCCCGAGGGGTAACGCACGTGCACCACGCGGCGCAGCTTGGCCGTGCGCACATCCACCGGGCTCGGTAATAGCCCTTGCAGCGCTGCGTCCAGCGAAGTGCTGGCGAATCTATCCAAGGGTTGTATTTCGGCGAACAGGGCCTGGACCTGCTCGCGCGCGCGCTGCTGGGCGGTCAGCGCCTGATGCAGGACGTCGAGCTGTTCGACGGTGGCCTTGCCCATCCAGGCAGGCAAGCGGTCGGCGACGAAAGCATCGACGGATGTATCGGAGAAGGGCGTGGTTTTCATGATGCACCTGTGAGTACGAAACGCGTACTCAGCCAGCGTCGTCATTGGCCTTGGCGGTATTTATTCAGAACCCTTGCCAGTGGGCTACCAGTCGTCATGGGGCGGACTTGGAAATGGTCGGGCGGCACTGGGGTCCGGTCGCGATGGAGTCGGTGGGCGATAGAGCCGATCCGATGCTGCAACCGCTTGTCGTCAGGGTCTGCGTGTGCATAAACCCCCTCGATCGACTGTGGCAAGGCTTCAAAAGTCGAAGGTTTTGTAAGACCTTTCCCAACCTCATAGCAAATATTTCAAGAACAACGTGCCGAAGAACTATCCTACGCGCCGTGCTGAACTATCGCTGTTGTCGGGGAAATCCTTCAGGACTAACGTCCATCCCGTCGTTTTGACGACCGGACGTGAGAACCCGAGAATCAGCTAATGAGGTCGTCCTTTATGGTGGCCATACGCGGGCAGACTTCGGTCGGGCCGAGTTTCCCTTTGCTGGCTCGGTTTCTCACCCCGCGTGTGGCTGCCACCCAGACCCGTGAGAAGGTCAGGTGGCGGTTCGTTTTGAACCAGCAAAGGACCAACCAATGAAAAAGCCCGTTCCCTACCCACCCAAAGCGCCCAGTTTCCAAACCTTCTGCTCGATAAACCTAGAGACCCCTTCGGTGGACGCCCTGACCCACACCCTCCAACTGATCGCCGGGATCGAAACCACCCTCGAAGAATACATCTGCGCCAACGCCGGCGAGCCGGGCGTGCGCATGCTGGTCAACACCGTGCACCACTTGCAGATGATCCAGGCACTGACCGAAATGCTGCTGCAGCGCGCGGCGCGTACGCCCTGACGACGAAGCCGTACCGAAGCAGCTACTATCTTTTACCTGGACCCCAGCCCTGGCCTTTGCCTTTGCTGTCGCTCTTGAACTCAGCCAGCCAGGCAACACCAATCGCGACTTTAGCCGGCCGACGTGGAGGTGTTCGTAGGGGCGGGCGCGCAGCGCCCCTGAGGCGCAACCGAAGGCGCGAGATATAGGTTTGCGCAGCAAACCGTAGGCCGCGCAGCCCCGAAGAGCACCGGAACGCAGGGAACCTGTAGCGCAGCGAAGGGCCGGCTATCGGAGCCAGGGGGTTTTTGCTTACTTTTGCCCCCGTGCAAAAGTAAGTCGCCGTAAAGGCGAAAAGGTGACCATCCGCAGTCACCCTCTCTACGGATACCTACAAAGACCAGCGCGCGCGCCAAGCATCCCAACCGTCAAAACCGCCGTGTCCCGCCGTCACCCAGGTCGAGAACGGCTTCCCTATGAGTTAACATACCCCCATCAAGCCCCCCCCTTCTCCGCCGCGCCGCGCCCCCGGCCTGGCCTGACTCCACAGGTCCCCCATGCGTCTGTTCCACACCTCCGACTGGCACCTGGGCCAAAGCCTGCACGGCCAGGAGCGCGACTTCGAACACGCCTGCTTCCTCGACTGGCTGCTCGGCCAACTGCAACTGCGCCAACCCGACGCCCTGCTGATCGCCGGCGACCTGTTCGACACCGTCAACCCCCCGGTAAAGGCCCAGGAGCGCCTGTACGACTTCATCGTCCGCGCCCACGAACTGCTGCCCAAACTCGACATCGTGATGATCGCCGGCAACCACGACTCCGGCTCGCGCATCGAGCTGCCCGCCGCGCTCATGCGCCGCCTGCGCACCCACGCCCTGGGCCGGGTGCACTGGCTCGACGACGGCGAACTGGACGCCGAACGCCTGCTGATCCCCCTGACCAACGCCCGCGGCAAGGTCTGCGCCTGGTGCCTGGCGCTGCCGTTCCTACGCCCGGCCGAAGTCACCGGCCCGCAACTGGGCGACGACTACCTGCAGGGCATTGCCAAGGTCCATACGCAACTGATCGCCGCCGCCCAAGCCAAGCGCAAAAAAGACCAAGCGCTGGTCGCCATCAGCCACGCGCACATGGCCGGTGGCTCGGTCTCGGAAGACTCCGAGCGCAGCCTGATCATCGGCAACGCCGAAGCCTTGCCGGCGCGGCTGTTCGACCCATGCATCGCCTACGTCGCCCTAGGCCACCTGCACAAGCCGCAGCAGGTCAATCGCGAGTCGCGCATCCGCTACAGCGGCTCGCCGCTGCCGCTGTCGTTCGCCGAAATCAACTACCCGCACCAGGTGCTGGAAATCGAACTCGAAGGCGACAAACTGGTAAGCATCGAGCCGCGCCGGGTGCCACGCGCGGTGGCCTTGCAACGGGTCGGCCCGGCGCCGTTGGCCGAGGTGCTGACGCAGCTGGCCGAGCTGCCTGCGCCCGACCTGCTGCAAGACCCCAACCACCAACCCTGGCTGGAAGTGCGTGTGCGCCTGGACGAGCCGCAGCCCGACCTGCGCCAGCAGATCGACACCGCCCTGGCCGGCAAAGCGGTGCGCCTGGTGCGCATCGGCGCCGAATACGCTGGCAAGGCCGATCCCGGCGACGAGGGCCAGACCTTCGTCGAACTCAGCCAGCTCACCCCGCAAGACCTCTTCAGCCGCGCCTGGACCCAGGCCTACGGCAGCGAGGTGGACGAACAGACCCTGGCCGACTTCGCCCAATTGCTGCAGGACGTGCAACTGGAGGAGCAGCAGCCATGAAGATCCTCGCCATACGCCTGAAGAACCTGGCCTCGCTGGCCGGCCCCGTCGAAGTCGATTTCACCGCCGAGCCCTTGGCCAGTGCGGGCCTGTTCGCCATCACCGGGCCCACCGGCGCCGGCAAGAGCACGCTACTCGACGCCCTGTGCCTGGCGTTGTTCGGCACCGTACCGCGGCTCAACGACCTGGGCCGCGAAGCCAAGCTGCCCGACGCCGAGGGCGACATCCTCACCAGCGACCCGCGCAACCTGCTGCGCCGCGGCACGGGCAGCGGCTTCGCCGAGGTCGATTTCGTCGGGGTCGACGGCCACCGCTACCGCGCCCGCTGGGAAGCCAACCGCGCCCGCGACAAGGCCAACGGCAAGTTGCAGAACAGCCGCCAAAGCCTGTACGACTTGGACGGCGAGCAGTTGCTGGGCAGCGGCAAGCACGAATTCCGCGACCTGGTCGAAACCCGCCTGGGCCTGAACTTCGAACAGTTCACCCGCGCCGTGATGCTGGCCCAGAGCGAGTTCAGCGCGTTCCTCAAGGCCAACGACAAGGACCGCAGCGAGCTGCTGGAAAAGCTCACCAACACCTCGATCTACACCCGCCTGGGCCAACGTGCGTTCAGCAAGAGCAAGGACGCCGAGAAGCAGCACCAGGCCCTGCTCGACCGCGCCGGCCATGTGCAGCCCATGGCCGACGAGGCCCGCGCCGAGCTCGACCAGGCCTTGCACGAAGCGCAGCAGCAGCTCAAGGCCGAGCAGGACCAGCAGCGCCAACTGGAACGGCAGCAGGCCTGGGCGCAGGAACAGCAGCAGTTGCAGCAACAGCTGAACGCAGCCCAACAGGCGCTGGAGGCTGCCGAGCAGCAGGTTCACGCACTGGCGAGTCAGCGCACCGATCTGCGCCACCTGGAGCAGCTCGCGCCGCAGCGCCATCAGTTCCAGCGCCAGCAGCAGGTCACGGGCCAATTGCAGCCGCTGGCCGTGGCCATCGCCGAGCATCAACAACGGCAAACCACGTTGCAGGCGCATCGCGACACGCTGGAGCAGACCTTGGGCAGCGCCGCGCAGCAGTTGGCCGAGCGCCAGCAGCAGCACGATGACGCCGCCCCGCGCTTGCGCCAGGCTTTCGCGGCGCAAGACACCCTCACCCGCTTGCAGGCCGAGCGCGCCAAGGCCAGCCGCGCGGTCGAACAGGTTGGGCAGGTCAATGCGGCGCTGCAGCAGCAGCGCGAGCAGCTGGAGGCAGCGCAGCAGCGCGACCAGCAGCAACTGGCCCAGCTCGACCAGACGCTGGCCCAGAGCGAAAGCCTGGCCAGGCTGGGCGAGGCCTGGCAGGCCTATCGCGGGCAGTTGCAGCAGGTCTTGCAGACGGCCAACCGTCTCAACCAGGGCCGCGACGAACTGCCGGCCTTGCAGGCGCAGATCAGCCAAGCCAACGCCCAGGTTCAAGAACAGCGGCAAACCCTGGAACTGCTCTACCACGAAGCCGGCGCCGAACCGCAGGCGGTCGACGAACAGCTCGACCTGCTCGCTGCCATGCTGCAAGACAATCGCAAGCAACAGCGCGGCATCGACGAAGCTGCACGCCTGCATGCCCAGGTCGAGGACTTGCAGCAGCGTGCGCACGTGCTCAATGAACGTCAGCACGCCGCCCTCCAGCAACGCCAGCAGCTGATCCAGGACGGCACTGCAGCCAAGACCGAGCACACCGCCGCCGAACAGGCCCTGACCCTGACTCGTCAACTGCTGGAACGCCAGCGTCTGGCCCGCCACGACAGCGTCGAAGCCCTGCGCGGGCAACTGCGCGACGGCCAGCCGTGCACCGTGTGCGGCAGCCTCGAACACCCCTTCCACCGCCCTGAGGCGCTACTCGAAAGTCTCGGGCAGCACGACCAGGCCGAGGAAGCGGCCGCTGTCGCTCGCGTCACCCAGCTCGGCGAGCGTCTCAATGCCCTGCGCAGCGAGCTGGGTGGCGTCAACGGCCAGCTCAAGGCCTACCAGCAAGATCAAGTGCAGCTCGACGCGCAGTTGCAGCCCTTGCAGCAACGGCTCGGCGCACTGGCGCTCTGGCCCGCCCTGGAAGCGCAGGACGCGGCCAAGCGCGGCGCCTGGTTGGCCAGCCAAGCCAAACGCCTGGAGCAGGAGATCGAGCGCGACGACCGCCGCCAGCAAGCCCTCACCCGCCTGCAACGCGACGCCGTGCGCCTGAACGAACAGCTGCAGGCCGCGCAACAGGCCCAGCAGCAGGCCGAACAGCGCCTGGTCCAGCAGCGCAGCACACTCGAAGCCGACGAACAGCGCCTGGAGCAGGCCTACGCCGACTTCGCCGAGGTGTTGCCCAGCGAACGCATCCAGGCCCTGCGCGAACAGCCCGCCGAAGCTTTCATGGCCCTGGACCGCGAGCTGAGCGAGCGCTTGCAGCAACTCGAACGACGCCAGGAGCAGCAGCAGGAGCACCAGCAGCGCCAGCAGCAGCTCGAACGCCTGCTCGACCAGCAACAGGCCCGCCATGAACAGCACGCCCAGTTGCGGACGCAACTCGACGCCCTGACCACCGAACACGCGGCGGCGCAGACTGCGCTGACCGAACTGATCGGCGAGCATGCCAGCGCCGAGGCCTGGCAAGCGTACCTGCAGCAGCAGCTGGAGCAGGCCCGTGTCGCCCACGCCGACACCGAACGCCAGCTGCAAGCCAGCCACACCGAAGCCGTGCAGTTGGCCAGCGAACTCAAGGCCCAGCAGACAAGGCAACAAGAGCTGGAGCAGGAATCCCAGCAACTCGCACAGGCCATCGCCCAGTGGCGCGCCGCGCACGCAGACCTCGACGACGCCGGCCTCGAACGTCTGCTGGCCATCGATGATGCGCAGCACGGCACCCTGCGCCAATCCGTGCAGGAAGCGGATTCGGCTCTGGAGCATGCCCGCGTGCGCTTGCAGGAACGCGAACAGCGCCTGCAACAGCATCGACAGCCGGATACCCCGCTTCTGGCACCCGATGCCTTGCAGCAGGCCATGGCCGAGACCCAGCAACGCCTCGCCCAACACGACCAGCGCTGCGCCGAACTGCGCGCACACCAGGCCGAGGATCAACGCCGCCAGCTCGCCAGCGCCGAGCTGCGTGACGAGATCGACCAGGCCGAGCGCCATTGGCAGCGCTGGGCGCGGCTCAACGCGCTGATCGGTTCGGCCTCGGGCGATGTGTTCCGCAAGATCGCCCAGGGCTACAACCTCGACCTGTTGCTGCACCACGCCAACGCGCAACTGCGCCAACTGGCCCGGCGCTACCGCCTCAAACGCGGCGGCAGCGCCCTGGGCCTGCTGGTGATGGACACCGAGATGGGCGACGAGCTGCGCTCGGTGCACTCGCTGTCGGGCGGCGAAACCTTCCTGGTGTCGCTGGCGCTGGCACTGGGTTTGGCGTCGATGGCTTCCAGCACGTTGCGCATCGAATCGCTGTTCATCGACGAAGGCTTCGGCAGCCTCGACCCCGAGTCGCTGCAACTGGCCATGGACGCGCTGGACGGTTTGCAGGCGCAAGGCCGCAAGGTGGCGGTGATTTCCCACGTGCAGGAGATGCACGAGCGGATTCCGGTGCAGATCCAGGTGCGGCGCCAGGGCAATGGCTTGAGCGATGTGGAGGTGGTGGGCTGAGGCGTCATGGCGAATACCGACCTGTCAAGCCGCGCCTCTCGATCCCCAGTCCATCCTGTAGGAGCGACTTTAGTCGCGATGGCCGGCACCGCCGGCCCAATGGCCGCGACATCTCCCGACAGAATGTAAGCGCCGCCTGAAACGGGACGGCGTCGCCGCCCATCGCGACTGATCGGAGCGCCGAACCGGCCGCTCCTAGGGTTGGACCAGGCCGGGCTCAGGCCGGCTCGTGGCCGGCGATCACTCGATGAACTTGAGGTCCGACGGGGCCGCCTGCGGCAGCCGTTGCACCACCTCGCCCAGCGTGCCTTCGCGTGGGTCGCGTTGCAGCACCACGATCTCGTCGCTGTGCTGGTTGCCCACCAACAGGAACTTGCCGTCGGGCGCCACGGCGAACTCGCGCGGGTGCTCGCCTTCGGCGGCTCGGCGTTGCAGCAGGGTCAGGCGGCCGTCTTTCGGGTCCACGCGGTAGGCGACGATCTGGTTGGCCTTGCCGCGGTTGCTGACGTACAGGAAACGACCGTCAGCCGACAGGTGCAGGCCGCCGGCCGCCTTGAAGGCCGGGTCTTGCTGCTCGGTCAAGGGCAGGCGCTGTTGCAGTTGCAGCTCGCCGTCGGGTTTGACGTCCAGCACCGCCACTTCCCCGGACATTTCCAGGGTCAGGTAGGCGTGTTCGCCTTTGGCGTCGAATTGTAGATGCCGCGGCCCGCTGCCAGCGGGCAGTTGCAGGCTGGCCATCAGGGCCGGGCTCAGGGGCTGCCGGTCGCTGGCGCCGTCGTAGCGGTAGATGAACACCTTGTCGGCGCCCAGGTCGCTGGCGTACAGGTGCTGCCCGTCGGGCGCCAGCACCACCGAGTGCACATGGGCGTCGCTCTGGCGCTCGGCGTTCACCTTGCTGGGCGCATGGCGCAGGTGCTGGGTGGCGTCGCCGAGCGCACCCTGGCGATCGATCGGCAAGGCCACCAGGCTACCGCCTGGGGCCTTGGCGCCGTAATTGGCGACGAACAGGTAGCGCTGGTCATGGCTGAGGCTGGCGTGGGTCGGTTCCGCGCCTTTGCTGTCGACCTGACCCAACGGGCTGATCGTGCCGTCGCCGGCCAGTGCGAAGCTGCTCACCTGCCCATCACGGCCTTCGTTGACCGCATACAGCAGGCGCTGGTCGGCCGACAGCACCAGCCAGGACGGGTCGGCGCTTTTGACCACCTGCAGCGGGGTCGGCTCGATGCGCCCCTGGGCAGGATCGAAGTGGTAGCGGTAGATACCGTGGCTGTCGCCGTCGGTGTAGCTGCCGACCAGCAGGGTCGCGGCCTGGGTCTGCAACGTGAGGCTCAGCAGGCTAGCCGTGAGCAGGTGCTTGTGGATCTTCTTCATCGTCGTCCTCGTCCGTGGCGCGTAAGGCACTCATGCACACCAGTCGGTGTTGCCCTTGGACCCCATCGATGCGCCATTGATCGCCTTCGCGTTGCGCAGCGGCGACCTGCTGCGGGTTGAACTGCCAGCGGCGCAGTTGCCGCCCGTCCATGCACTCGGCCATCAGGCCGTCGTCGTCGAGGTGGAAGTCGAAGCAGTGCAGGTCGTCGATCAGCAGCATGTCGCAGGATTCGAGTGCGGCGAGAAGGGTCATGGGGCGTCCAGAGCGAAAAAAGGCGGCCATTATACCGTGTAGAAACGGTCGGCCGGCGCCGCGCTTCAACGCGATGGGCCATGAGACGGCACGAAGACCGCTCCACGGCCCATACGGGGGTGTGGCACGCAGCACAGGGTGACGCGCCCGCCGCCCTCGCCGCTCAATGCGCCAGCAACGACCCACCCCGCTTGCCCGCCAACCGCTCGGGCTTTATCAGGAAGCGTGCCAGCGCCGGCAGCAGCCACAGCGCGCCGATCATGTTCCACAGCAGCATGAAGGTCAGCATCAGGCCCATGTCGGCCTGGAACTTGATGGCCGAGAAAATCCATGTGCACACGCCGATGGCCAGGCACAGCCCGGTGAACAGCACCGCCTTGCCGGTCGAGCGCAGCGTCTGGTAATAGGCCTCCTGCAACGGCAACCCCTCACGCAGGAAGCGCTCCAGGCGGCTGTAGATGTAGATGCCGTAGTCCACGCCGATGCCCACCCCCAACGCCACCACAGGTAAGGTCGCGACCTTCACGCCGATGCCCATGAAGGCCATCAGCGCGTTGCCCAACACCGAGGTCAGCACCAGCGGCAGCACGATGCACAAGGTCGCCGCGAACGAGCGGAAGGTGATCAGGCACATCACCGCCACGCACAGGTACACCAGCAGCAGGATGGTCAGCTCGGCCGAGGCGATGACCTCGTTGGTCGCCGCCTCGATGCCGGCGTTGCCCGCCGCGAGGAGGAACTGCAAGCCCTCGCGATCATGGCTGGGGGCAAAATCGCGGGCCACGGCAGTGACCTGCTCCAAGGTTTCAGCCTTGTGGTCGTTCAGGAACACCAGCAGCGGCGCCAGCGAACAGTCGGCGTTGTACAGGCCGTCGGCGCGGGCGATGGAGTTGTTCAGCACATCGGCGTTGCGCGACAGGGTCTCCCATTTCAGGCTGCCCTCGTTCATGCCCTTGATCACCTGCTTGGAGACGGTGACCAGGGAAATCACCGACTGCACGCCGGGGGTGTTCTGCAAGGTCCAGGTCAGCTCGTCGATGGGCGCCAGCGTGGCATGCACCGAGCATTGCTCGGCCGGTGTCTTGACCATCACCACCAGCACCTCGGAGCTGGTCGAGTAGTGCTCGATGATGAAGCGGTTGTCCTGGTTGTAGCGCGAGTCGGGGCGCAGTTCCGGGGCCCCCTGGTCGAGGTCGCCGATCTTCAGGTGCTGGCTGTACCAGAGCCCGCCGGCGAAGGCCAGCAGCGCCAGGCCAATCGACACCGGCGCCACCCGCGCACTGGCGAAATGTGCCAGCAGGCGCCAGAAGCGGTGTTCGCGGTGGGCATCGGCCTTGCTGCGGGCGATGGCCTTGCGGCTGATGCCCACATAGGAAATCGCCACCGGCAGCAGGATCAGGTTGGTGAACACGATCACTGCCACGCCCAGCGAGGCGCCGATGGCCAGCTCGCGGATCACGCCGATGTCGATCACCAGCAGGGTGATGAAGCCCACCGCGTCGGCGAGGATGGCGATCATGCCCGGCAGGAACAGCTGGCGGAAGGTGCGTCGCGCGGCGATCAACGGGCTGTCGGCGTCGCTCGACTGCAAGGCGATACCGTTGATCTTCTGCACGCCGTGGGAAATGCCGATGGCGAAGATCAGGAACGGCACCAGCATCGAGTATGGGTCCAGGCCGAAGCCCAGCGCATGCATCAGGCCCAACTGCCAGACCACTGCCACCAATGTGGTGCCGAGCACCGCCACGGTGCTGCGGATGCAGCGGGTGAAGCCGTACAGCAGCACCAGGGTGATCAGCAGCGCCACGCCGAAGAACACCACTACCATCAGCAGACCGTCGATCAGGTCGCCGACCTTCTTGGCGAAGCCGACGATGTGCACCTTGACGTTGGGGTTCTGCGCCTGGAATTTCTCGCGCACCTTTTCTTCGAGCTGGTGGGAGAACTGCCGGTAGTCGAGTTTCAACTGGCGGCTCTGGTCCAGCGGGTCGGGGTAGCTTTCCAGCAACGGCACATCGACGATGCTGGAGCGGAAGTCGTTGGCCACCAGGCGCCCCACCTGCCCGGATTTGAGCACGTTGTCGCGCAGCGCATCGAGGCTGGCCGGCGAGCCGTCGTAGGTGGTGGGGATCACCTCGCCGCCGGCGAAGCCCTCTTCGGTCACCTCGGTCCAGCGCACGCTGGGGCTCCACAGCGACTTCAGCCCGCCACGGTCGACGCCGGGCAGGTAGAACACTTCGTCATGCACCTGGCGCAGCGTTTCCATGTAGGCCGGGTCGAAGATGTCGCCGTTCACGGCCTCGACCGAGATGCGCACGGTGTTGCCCAGGTTGGCCAGGTCGTGGCGGTGTTCGAGCATGCGTTCGATGAATGGATGCTGCAGCGGGATCATCTTCTCGAAACTGGTGGACGGGCGGATCAGGGTGGCCTGCCAGAACAGCACCACACTGACCAGCAGGCACAGCGCGATCACCGCCGGCCGGTGGGTGAAGATCAGGCGTTCCAGCCAGGAACCCTGCTCGTCATCGGGTTTGCGGGAAACAGAATTCATGGCTGCACCTCCTGATCCGCACCGTCGGCATCGGTCAAACGCACTCCACCCTGCCCGACCAGCAGCAGGCCATTGGCGCGCCCCGCCACGGCAGACAACGCCTGGCGGTCGGCGCGGTTGTGCACGCTGAAATGCTGGCCGCCGTCGCGACTGCGCAGCACGCTGCCGCCGTTGCCGACCACCACCACACTGCCGTCGTCCAGCAGCGCGCCGCCCGCCAGGCCGAAGGCCAACGGCCCGCGCGCGGTGGGCAGTTCGACGCTGTGCCAACGGTCGCCGAAGTCGTCGGAGCGCAGCAGGTTGCCGCGCAGCCCGTAGACCAGCACGGTGCCGGGCGTGGCAGTGCCTAGCACACCGAAAAGCGAGCCTTCGTAGGGGCTTTCCAGCCGCGCCCACTGTTGGCCGCCGTCGCTGGAGCGGTACAGGCTGCCCTGCTCGCCGACGATGAACAGGCCGCGGCCCTTGATCGCGGCGATGGCGTTGAGGTGCAGTTGGTCGGGGTTGTCGAGGCGTTCGCTGACGTCCTGCCAGTGCTGGCCGCCGTCTTCGGTGTGCAGCAGCGCGCCGTAGGCGCCGACGGCGAAACCTCGCTGGGTGTCGAGGAAGTACACGTCGAGCAGCGGCGCCTCACGGGCCAAGTCTTCGAACTGCTTGCTCCACGTTGCACCGCCGTCGCGGCTGGCGAGGATCTGCGCATCGTGGCCGACCGCCCAGCCGTGCTGCGCGTCGACGAAATACACTGCGGTGAGCAGTTGCCGGCTGGGCACCTGGGCCTGGCGCCAGGTGGCGCCCTGGTCGTCCGACAGCAAAATGTGGCCACGGTCGCCGACCACCACCAAGCGGTCGCCGGCGTAGGCGGCATCGATCAACAGGCTGTGCACGGCACGGGCCGAAGGCACGGACTGCTCGGAGGGCGGCTCGGCGGCGCTGGCGGCCGTGGCGAAGGCCATCACCCACAGCAGCGTTTTCATCAGCGCAGCGGCGGCGTGCCTGCCGCGAACCCTTGCTCGTGCCGTCATGGCCTTCCCCTGTTGTTGTTATTGGGTCGGTTCGCGTGTGCCCGGCGTGGCGGCTTGCGCGCCCCTAGAAGAACGACGCCCTGCGATAGCGATGGGCCATCCTAGCGGGGAAGCGGAACGGAACACAACGCAGGCTCGGGTTAATTTGTTAGTGCCATAAAAGGCAGTGATGGGCGCGTCGACAGCGTTTGAAAGCGTAGGCGACGACGGTAGCTTCAGTAGGACGAAGCCGCCCGTCGAGCGCCGACCGCTCGCGCCTACGCGCGCTCATAGCGCAGCCAGCCAGCGACCTGGGACTTGCCGTCGACGCGGTCCTTGGGGTGGTCGATGCCTTCGCTGACCGGCACGCGCTCGAAATCGAACGGACTCATGCCTTCAAGGCACGCCACGTTGATGCCGTACTGGTCGGGCGAAGAGCGTCGCTGGTGAAAGGTGTAGATGCCGCAGCGCGAGCAGAACCAGTGTTTGGCTTCGCCGGTGTTGAACTGGTAGAGCGTGAGCGCGGACTCGCCCTGCTCGACCTTGAGGTCGGCCAAGGCAGCCGATACGGCCACCGCGCCGCGCATGCGGCAAAAGGAACAGTTGCAGCGCCGTGCGCTGTCCAAGCCGTCGCTCAGACGCACGCTGAAACGCACGGCGCCACAATGGCAGGCGCCGGTATGGACGGGGCGGGTATCGAGGTCAGTCATGGGGCACCGGATGGCGAACAGGTGGTTAGGAGCCTGTCAGCATAGCTGGGCAGCCAAGTCTGGAGAGTCCGCGAAGCAAGTTAGACGGCCATTGACCTGGGCTCGGTTGCCCAGCCATGGCTGCCTAACCCGACCTCGCGGGCCCGGACACCCTTACACCGACGGCCATACCTGTGCCGTGCTCTGCACCTTGAGTTTGGAGCGCAACGCACTGAGCGCAACCTGGTGTACCGCTTCGGTAGGCGCAGCACAGAGGTCTTCGACCACGATCACGTCAAAGGCTCGGGCCGTCCCGGACATGGCCGTGAACACCACACAGTTCTGCGTCATCATTCCGCCGATCAGCAAGGTCTCGACGCCGTCGAGGTGGCTCGCCAAATCCGTCTCCTGAAAAGCATCGGCCACCTGCTTGACGACCACCGGCGCCTCCCCGGCGGCGTCAAGGATGGATGGCTCGATCCGCGCGCCTTGGCTGCCCGTAGCAAGCAGGCCAGTGCTGCCCGGCGACAGATGCTGCACCAGTACGATGCGGTCGCCGACAGCACGTGCGTGGACGATCGCCTGGCGAACCCTGGCCACAGTCGCTTGGGCGTCGTGCAGCGGTAGCACACCGCCTGGGAAATAGTCGTTCTGGATGTCGATGACGATCAATGCGCGAGTCATGGAGGTGTCCTTGTTGGGTTGAGGTGGCACCACTCTAGGCGCCTGACAATCTGAGCACGACTGGCCGGAAGGCCATCTTTCGATTAGATTCGGCCAATGCACATCGCCCTCCTCGCCTACGACCATGTCAGCCCCTTCATGCTCTCCACGCCGCTTGCGGTGTTCGAGGCCGCAGGCGCGGCCTATGAAATCACGGTCTGCGCCCTCGACCGCCAGGTCTTGGGCCAGGGCGGATTGAGCTTCAACGTGCCGGCTTCGCTGGACGCCGCCCTCGCCGCCGACGTGGTGATCCTGCCCGGCTGGCGCGATGCGCGCGAGCCGGTGCCACAGGCGATGGTCGAAGTGTTGCGCCAGGCCGCCGAGCGGGGCGCCGTGGTCGTGGGCCTGTGCTTGGGCACCATCGGTCTGGCCCAGGCGGGCCTGCTCGACGGCCGCCGCGCCACCACCCACTGGGCCGAAGCAGAGCGTTTCGCGGCGTGCTTTCCGGCCGTGGACGTCGACCCCGGCGCGCTGTTCATCGACGAAGGCGCGTTGGTGACCTCGGCCGGTGTCGCGGCCGGACTGGACTGCTGCCTGCACTTGGTGGCACGCTTTTCGGGACAGGCCGAAGCCAATCGCGTCGCGCGCCAGCTGGTCGTCGCGCCGCAACGCTCGGGCGGCCATGCGCAGTTGCCCGAGCGCCCTGCGCCCGCCTCACTCGCCGAGCACCGTGTGGCGGACTTGCTCGAAGCGCTCTGGCAGGACCCACGCGACACACCGTCGCTAGACGTCCTGGCCAAGCGTGCAGGCGTGAGCCTGCGCAGCCTGACGCGGCATATCCGGGCACGCACGGGAGACAATTTGAGCGGCTGGCTGAGACGCGCACGCATCGCACGTGCACAGGAGCTGTTGGCACGCGGCAGCCCGATCGAGCTGACGGCGGTGCACTGTGGGTTCGCCGATGGGCAGGCGATGCGCTTGGCGTTCAAGCGCGAACACGGCATGTCGCCGCGGCAATGGGCAGCCAAGCAGCGGCTGGACTATCGCCTGTAGCACCCGCTGCCGCCGCGCTTCCAGGGTGGAAAACACGGCGGCGGAAGGCTCGACGCCTGAGGTTGGCGTCGAAGGGCTTAGGCCAAGCTCTTGCTCACCACCTCATACACATCGCTGGACAACGCCCCGGAGTCGAGAATCCGCTGCAACTCCCCCTTCATCAGCGCCTGGCGCGCCGCGTCGTACTTGCGCCAGCGGGTCAGCGGCGCCAGTTGCCGCGAAGCGATCTGCGGGTTGAGGGCGTTCAGCTCGATGACCAGATCGGCCAGGAAGCGGTAGCCCGAGCCGTCGGCGGCGTGGAAGTTGACCAGGTTCTGCCCGGCGAAGGCGCCGATCAGCGCGCGGACCTTGTTCGGGTTCTTCAAGGTGAAGGCCGGGTGCTGCATCAGCGCCTTGACCCGCGCCAGCCCGCCCGGCTGGGTGCTGGCCGCCTGCACGCTGAACCACTGGTCCATGACCAGCGGGTTGTCCTTGAAGTGCTCGGCGAAGGCCTGCAACGCCTGCTCGCGCTCGGCACTGAACGGCGAATTGACCAGCACGGCCAGGGCGGTCAGGCGCTCGGTCATGTTGTCGCAGTGTTCGAACTGCTCGAGGGTCGCGGCGAGCACGTCCGGTTTGCCGGTGAGCATCAGGTACGACAGCGCGATGTTCTGCAGGCCGCGGCGGGCGAAATGCTCGGCGGACGCCACGTAAGGCGTGCTGCGCGACACTTCGCGGTTGGCCTGGTAGCGATCCCACAGCGCCGTATGCAACTGCTCGGCGATCTGCTGGCGGGCGAAGTCGCGGGCGGCATGGATGGCGTCGACGTCGGCCACTTCGCTGATTTCGGTGAGGTAGGCCTCGCCCGGCAGCGACAGCATTTCGGCGACCATGGCCGGGTCCAGCGATTCATCGCCCAATACCGTGCCCAAGGCCGCGATCAGCCGTGGGTCCAGGTGGAACGCCTCACCGCGTTGGTGCTGTTCGATCAGTTCCTGCAACACCTGCACCGCCAACTGCTGGCCCGCTTCCCAGCGGTTGAAGCCATCGCTGTCGTGCTGCATGAGGAACATCAGTTGGTCGCGGTCGTAGGGGAAGCTCAGCTTGACCGGTGCGCTGAAGCCGCGCAGCAGCGACGGCAACGGCTTGGCGGTCAGCCCCTCGAAGACGAAAGTCTGTTCGGCCTCGGTCACCGACAGCACGCGGGTGGTGCCCTGGGCGGCCGCTTCGCCTTGCAGGTGCAGCGGCAGATCGTTGCCGGCGGCATCCAGCAGGCCCATTTCCACGGGGATCACGAACGGCAGTTTTTCGCGGCCGTCCGGGGTGGCCGGACAGCTCTGGCGGAAGGTCAGGCTGTAGCGTTGGGCCTGTTCGTCCCAGGCTTCGCTGACGGCCAGGCGCGGCGTGCCGGCCTGCACGTACCAGCGCTTGAACTGGGTCAGGTCGGCGCCGGTGGCGTCTTCCATGGCCTGGATGAAGTCGTCGCAGGTCACGGCCTGGCCGTCGTGGCGCTCGAAGTACAGGTCGCTGCCCTTGCGGAAGCCTTCGGCGCCGAGCAGGGTACGGACCATGCGCACCACTTCCGAACCCTTTTCGTAGATGGTCAGGGTGTAGAAGTTGGAAATCTCGATGAAGCTGTCGGGGCGTACCGGGTGGGCCATGGGGCCGGCGTCTTCGGCGAACTGGTGGGTGCGCAGGTAGGCGACGTCCTCGATGCGCTTGACCGTGGCCGAGTTCATGTCGGCGCTGAACTCGGCGTCGCGGAACACCGTGAAGCCTTCCTTGAGCGAGAGCTGGAACCAGTCGCGGCAGGTCACGCGGTTGCCCGACCAGTTGTGGAAGTATTCGTGGGCCACCACCGCTTCGACGCGCTGGTGCGCGGCGTCGGTGGCGGTCTCGGCGCGGGCCAGCACGCAACTGGAGTTGAAGATGTTCAGGCCCTTGTTTTCCATGGCGCCCATGTTGAAGTCGTTGACCGCGACGATCATGAAGATGTCCAGGTCGTATTCGCGGCCGTACACCTCTTCGTCCCAGCGCATCGACTTCTTCAGGCTGACCATGGCGTGCTCGCACTTGTCGAGGTTTTCCGGCTCGACGTAGATGCGCAGCGCCACTTCCCGGCCGGACTGGCGGGTGAAGCTGTCTTCCACGCACCACAGGTCGCCGGCCACCAGGGCGAACAGGTAGGCCGGTTTCATGAACGGGTCTTCCCAAGTCGCCCAGTGCCGACCGTCTTCGGCCGGACCGCTGCCGACCGGATTGCCGTTAGACAGCAGCACCGGGTAGCGATGCTGCTCGGCGATCACCGTGGTGGTGAACACGCTCATCACGTCGGGGCGGTCGAGGTAGTAGGTGATCTTGCGGAAGCCCTCGGCCTCGCACTGGGTGCAGAACATCTTGCCCGACTTGTACAGGCCTTCGAGGGCGGTGTTGCTTTCCGGGTGGATGCGCACCGAGGTGTCGAGGGTGAAGCGCTCGGCGCTGGGGTGCAGGGTCAGGCTGTCGGCGTCGAGCTGGTAGTCGCTCGGGCTCAGGGCCTGGTCGTCGAGCTGCACGCTGAGCAGCTCCAGGTGCTGGCCGTCGAGCACCAGCGCCGGCAAGCCGTCGCCGTGGGCCGGGTTGCGGCGCATGACCAGTTGCGCATGGACCAGGGTGTGGTCCTCGAACAGCTCGAAGGTCAGGTGCGTCTCGTCGATCAGGTACTCAGGCGCCTGGTAGTCCTTGAGGTAGATCGCTTGCGGTTGTTCGGTGCGCATGGGGCGGTCCTTTTTACTGGAGCACGGCGAGTTGATAGGCCGTGTACTTGCGAATGTTGATCACGCCGGTGTCGAAGATCAGGTATTGACCCTTGATGCCCAGCAGCGTGCCCTCTACCACCGGGTTCTTGTCCAGGTTGAAGCTGACGATCTTCTGCGGATAGGCCTGTACCGGGTAGCGCATCTGCACCACTTCGGCGGCGGGCAGCGGCTGGATCGCTTGCAGGCCGAAGCGCCCTTGCAGCTCGCGCAGGCCTTCGGCGCAGGCGTCGAAAATGCGCTCGCGCACGGCGACCAGATCCAGGGGCTCGGCCTCGCCCTTGAGCAAGGCGCGCCAGTTGGTGCGGTCGGGCACCTGGCTGCGCAGCAGGTCTTCCACCAGGCCCGATTGCTGGCGCGTGCCCACGCGCAGGATCGGCAGCGCCTGGCTGGCGCCCTGGTCGAGCCAGCGGGTGGGCAGTTGGGTGGCGCGGGTGATGCCCACTTTGACGCCAGAGGAGTTGGCGAGATAGACGATGTGGTCGGTCATGCAGAACTGCTCGCCCCAGGACGGATCGCGGCAGGTGCCGGCGTCGTAGTGGCAGCGTTCCGGGGCCATGATGCACAGGTCGCACTGGGCCAGCTTGGTCATGCAGGGATAGCAGTAGCCCTGGCTGAAGCTGGTCTTGGTGCGCTTGCCGCAGTGGCTGCAATGGATGGCACCCAGGTATTCCAGGCGCAGCGACTGGCCGATCAGCGGGTTGACCGGCACCAGGGCTTCGCCCAGGCGGAAACTGTAGTGCACGTCCGTAGCGTCGAGACGCACGGCCATTTTGCTCAACGAGCCACGAGCGAGTTCGATCAATGTACCGAGTCCGACTTGAACAGGATGTTGGGGATGGGCGCGGATTTGGAGGCGCATTCCTGCGGCCCCATGTAGCCGGTGCGCTGGTCTTCGGGCAGGTGCTTGGCTTCCCAGGCGATCACCGCCTGCAGCGACAGTTCTTTCTGCTCCAGCGTGAGCTTGCGCCCGTCGGACCAGCGGCCCAGCTCGACTGCGGTCTTCAAGCTTTGATAAATGTCAGGGGTGATGTTTTCGATCATTTGTTCGAACGTCGACATGGCGTCTCCTGTGGCGAGCCAATGGGCCCGGTCTGGAATGGAGGTTGCGCGAAGCTCGCGCAAGGCGAAGTAAAGGGGAGAACGGCTGAAGTCGCACTCGACGCGTGTAGACATAAGTCTTGCACGCGCGAATTCAAGTGGGCATGGACACAAGAGGCCGTCAGAAAGCGCCTAGTTTACGCCGCGCCAGTGCCCCACCCAAGAGGCCCGTGACGCAACCGATGAGCAGCCCGCCCACATGGGCGGCGTTGGCGATCTGGCCCATGCCGAGCTGGCCGACCACGCCGGTCAGGCACACCACGAGCCAGACCAGCATCATCACCAGCACGCCCTTGGGCAGTGCGAACTGCGCAGTGGGCGCCAGGCGCTGGAACAGCCAGATGTGCCCGAGCAGGCCGTAGAGCACGCCGGACAAGCCGCCGAACAGGCTCGGCCCGCCGACGAAATGCTGCGCCAGGTTCGACACCAGGGAGAACAACACGGTCAGCCCCAGCAGTGCCCATGGCCCCTGGCGCAGCTCGATGCGCTTGCCCAGCTCCCAGTACCACAGGCTGTTCATGGCCAGGTGCAGCACGCCGAAATGCAGCAGCATCGGCGACAGCAGCCGCCACCATTGGCCATCGGCCAGGCCTTGGGCGAAGGAGGTGAAATACAGGTAGTCGCCCCGCACCTGCACTTCCAGGAAGGTGAACCAGCCGACCGTGTCCAGGTTGTCGCCAAGCCCGGTCACGCCCGCCACCAACAGGCACAGCACGATGACCAGGGTGGTGACCTTGCAGGCCTTGGCCTGGGCCAGCAACGAAGGCGCGGCGTGCGGTGACGGCTGCGACTGCTCGACCGGAGGCGCCTGCACGGTCGGCAGCGCTTCGCCGCGCAGATGCCGCTCGTACAGCGCGCGTACGTCGCCGGCCAACGCCTCGGGCGCCCACAGCACCTGCACCTCGCCCTCTTCGCTGACCCGGTGCGGCAGGTCCAGGCGTTGCAGGTCGCGTACGAAAGGACCGAGGTCGGTGCTCAGCGGCAGGCGCAGCACGTCGATGTAGTTCATGGGTTGGCCTGCGAGCGTTCGACGTCGACCCAGACGAACTTGTCGGGGTCGATGCGGGTTTCCTGGTCCAGCCGGTAGGCCACCAGCTTGCCGTACAGCACTGCGCTGTAGTCCAGGCAAGCCAGGTTGGGCCGAATCGGGCTGGGCGGCCCGCTGCGCCAATAGTGGCCGACGAACAGCAGCGGCTCGTCTTCCGGGTAGCGCAGCAGGGCCTGCTTCTGTTTCGGGTCGAGCGGCGTGCGGGCGACGTCTTCGGGCAGCGCGTCGGGTTGGAAGACGATGTCGCCGTAGGTCTGCGGATCGTCTTCCCAGAACTTGGTGCGGAAGAAGGCGCGGGTCAGGCCGTCGCCGCCGGTCAGGGTCAGACCGTCGGGCAGGCGCATGTCGGTACCGCGCAGCAGGCGGTTGCACACGCTGGAGGCGAAGCTGCCGGACACCGCCGAAGCCTGGATGAAGTGCGGGTCCACACAGCCGTCGGGGTATTGTCTGCGCAGTTGAGCGATCAGGTCCGAGTCCCAGCAGGCATGCACCAGGCGGAAACGCCCGGCGTCGATGAACAGCGGCAGGCGGTAGAACCACTGGGTGAAGTCGTGCCAGTCGGCCGGGTGCTGGGCGAACTGGCTGAGGGTGTCTTCGATCAGCCGGGTATGGCGCGGCGTGTGCTCGCGCACATGGGTCTTGCCGCTGCCGGGCAGCGCCGGGGTGACCCAACCCAGGGCGTTGTACTCATGGTTGCCCATGATGCAGAACGCCTCCCCGGCCTCGACCATGTCGTGCACCAGGTGCAGGGCCTCGCGGATGCGCGGGCCGCGGTCGACGATGTCGCCGAGGAACAGCACCTGGCGCCGTAGGTGGCGCCAGACGCCGCCCTGGCGGCGGTAGCCGAGCGCGTCGAGCAGGCGCTCAAGGGTATGGGCACAGCCATGCACGTCGCCGATGATGTCAAAACTGCGCGCCGGATCGAGCATCAGTCGTCCCTGCCCCCCAAGCGGCTGCCCCACCCGAGTTTGGTGCGGCAGACCTCGTAGTAGTTGTGCCCCAGGGGGTGGATCAGGCGCAGCTTCTGCGGCTTCTTGCTCACCGTGACGGTATCGCCCGGCGCGCAGGTGAAGTGGTTCTGCCCGTCGCACGACACTTGCGGGTAGATCTGCAGGTCCTTGGACACCACGATCTTCAGTTCGCTGTTGCCGTCGACCACGATCGGCCGGCCCGACAGGGTGTGCGGGTACATCGGCACGATGACGATGGCGTCGAGCTTGGGGTGCATGATCGGTCCGCCGGCCGACAGGGCGTAGGCGGTGGACCCGGTGGGGGTGGAGACGATCAGGCCGTCGGCCTTCTGGCTGCACACGAACTGGCCGTCGATGTAGATTTCGAACTCGATCATGCGCGTCGACTTGCCAGGGTGCAGCACCACATCGTTCAGCGCGTCGCCTTGGCCGATGGCTTCGTTGTGGTGGCGCACTTCGGCTTGCAGCAGGAAGCGGTTCTCGACCAGGTAGTGGCCGTCGAGCACCTCGGCGACCTTGGTTTCCAGCTCGTCGGGGCGGATGTCGGTGAGAAAGCCCAGGTTGCCGCGGTTGATGCCCAGCACCGGGGTATTGTGCCGGGCCAGCGCGCGTGCGGCGCCGAGCAGGCTGCCGTCGCCGCCGACCACGATGACCAGGTCGCACACCTCGCCCAGCAGCTTGCGCGAAGACGTCTGCAAGCCATGCCCAGGCAGGACCTCGGCGATGGTGTCTTCGAGAATCACGTGCAGGTGCCGCTCGATGAGGAATTTTTTCAGTCGGCGGATCGTGTCGAGCACCTGGGCGCTGTTGAGACGACCGATGATTCCGATATTGCGAAATTGCTCCATGGGGCTCCTGCTAGGCTCTACGGCGGATTGCGAATGGCCTTTGCGGCACTAAGGGGTGAATTATGGGCGAAACCGACGGCCAGCGGCAAACCAGCGAGATTGGCAGCGTGAATCCTTTCCCTGCGCTCGCCACCCTGCCCGGCCAGCTACGGCATGACAGCGTGCGCGACCTGGCCTGGACACTGCTCTCGCCGGCACTGATGCGCCACTGCGCCGGGGCCCAGCGCCATCCGCTGACGGCCAGCGCCTGGGTCGACGCGCCGCAGGTGCTGGAAGACTGGTTGCGCCAACTGGACCAATCCCCCGAATCGCTGGACGTCTGGCTGGCACAACGCGGCAGCCGGCGCCTGGGCCTGTATTACGAGCGGCTCTGGCATTTCGCACTGAGCGCTGCGCCGGGCATCGAGCTGCTGGCCAGCAACCTGCCGATCCGGGCGGCCGGGCGCACGCTAGGCGAGCTCGACGTGCTGCTGCGCGACCGTACCGGAGTGCACCACCTGGAGCTGGCCATCAAACTCTACCTGGGGCCCGAACAGGACGCCGGCGAACAAGCCGAACAGTGGTTGGGGCCAGGCTGCCACGACCGCTTGGGCAGCAAACTCGCCCACCTGGCCAACCATCAACTGCCGATGGCGGCGCACCCCGAGACGCGCACCGCCCTGGCGGCACTGGGGATCGACACCCCGCAGTCGCACCTGTGGCTAGGCGGCTACCTGTTCTATCCCTGGTCCACAGGGTGCAGGCCACCTGCCGGCGCCGCGGTCGATCATCTACACGGGCATTGGGTACGGCAAAGCGACTGGGCAGGTTTCGCCGCCAGCCGTCCGGCAGGACATTGGCAGCCGCTGCCGCGCGAACGCTGGCTGGCGCCGGCGCGGGTGGAGCAGGCGCGCGCGTGGTCGGTAGCGCAATTCGAGCAGTGGCGGGCCTTGCTGGAGCCGCAAGCTTCAGCGCGGCTGCTGGTCAGGCTGGCGCCTGAGACCGACGGCATCTGCACGGAGCGCGAACGGGTGTTTCTGGTGAGCGATCAATGGCCGGCGCCAGCCTCTGTAGGCGCAGAGGCTGCCACAAACGCAGCCACCTGACCTGGCCTGCGGCTGCGGCCTCTGCCGACCCAAACCGCTGGAACGAATACGGCCAAGAGCCCACATGACCACGTGCCGCCAAGCGGTCGACTCGCGTCTAGACTGAGCGACGGCACGCGTGGATGCCTGTGCCACATCGCTAGACCCAGCGCCGACAGAGCGCGACCCGTTCCGTGACCTGATGACGAGACCCACCCATGACCACAACCACCCCACCCACGCATTACGCGCGGCTGTCGATCCTGCTGCACTGGCTCACCCTCGTCCTGCTGGCGGCGGTCTACGCCTGCATCGAGTTTCGCGGCCTGTTCCCCCGCGACAGCGCCGAGCGCGACCTGATGAAGGCCCTGCACTTCATGCTCGGCCTGACCGTCTTCGTGCTGGTATGGCTGCGCCTGGCCACGCGCCTGCGCAACCCGACGCCGCCCATCCTGCCCAAGCCCCCCGCCTGGCAGACGGGCCTGGCGCATCTGGTGCACCTGCTGCTGTACGGGCTGCTGATCGGGATGCCGTTAGCCGGTTGGCTGATCCTCAGCGCCGCCGGCAAACCCGTTCCGTTCTACGGCCTGGAGTTGCCCGCATTGATCGAACCCAAACCGGACCTCGCCAAGTTCATCAAGGGCTGGCATGAGCGGGTCGGCACTTGGGGTTATTGGTTGATCGGCCTGCATGCCGTCGCCGGGCTGTACCACCACTGGGTGCGCCGCGACAACACCCTGCGGCGCATGCTGCCTCAGCGGTAACCGCGCCGCCCTTGCAACCCGCCGCCGTGCACCAGCAGCAGCCGGCTGCCGCGGGCGACCTCGCCGGCAGCGACCTGCTCGTGCAACGCCATCAGCAGCTTGCCGCTGTACAGCGCCTCCAGCGGTATGCCGCTGTCGCGCTCGCAGGTATCGACGAAGCTCAGCAACGCTTCGTCGATTTTTGCAAAGCCGCCGCGGCTGGCGTCGTGCAGGCGGTAGCCGTGGTCACCGGCCAGGGCCCGCACGGTAGCCGCCACGCCATGGTCGGCAGGCACTGCCAGCGCCCCATGCACGGGGTGCTCGCCCGCCTCGGCCTGAACCAGGCCGGCCAAAGTGGTGCCGGTACCCACCGCCAGCCACCAGGCGTCGTAGTCGGCCCAGCCGAGCGCCGGCAACTGCCTGCGCGCCTGCTCGACGATGGCTTGGCAACCCAACGCCCCTGCTGCACCGCCACCGCCTTCGGGGATGCAGTACCAACCGGGATAACGTTCGTGCCAGGGCGCCCAGAAGTCTGCCTGGTGCCGTGCGCGATAGCCGCCGTAGCCCAGCCAGTGCAGCTGCATGCCGAAACGCTGGAGGTCTTCGACGGTCGGCGTGTGCTGTGCATGCCCGCGCAGCAGGCCGGCGGTGGGCAGCCCCAAGCGCTGGCCGGCCGCTGCCAGGGCGTGCAGGTGGTTGGAATGGTTGCCGCCCAGGCCGATCAGGCCGGGCGCACCGGCAGCGTAGGCCGCGAGCAGGTGGTGGCGCAGCTTGAACCACTTGTTGCCACCGATCAGCGGGTCGATCAGGTCCAGGCGCAGGATCGCGGCCTGTATGCCGGCCCGTTCGAGCCAGGGCAGGTTCAGGGGTTGCAAGGGGGCGGTGGGGAGTTCGGGCAGGACCGGCATGCGAGCATCGGGTATTGGGCGGGGCGACAGTCTAACAGGTGACATGCGTGCGCTGGACGGGGTGGCGGTGCCAGCGTCTTGGTGATGGCACTTCTACCCATTCAGGTAGAAGCGCAGTGAGAAAGGCTTAAAAATCGTAGCGCGCACCCACCATCATGCTGCGCGAGGGCCCGTAGAAGTTGAAGGTCGACGTCGAACCCACCCGCGACAGGTAATCGCGATCGAACAGGTTGTTGACGTTCAAGGTAGCGGTCAGCTTCGAGGTCACTGGATACGAGACCAGCGCATCCACCGTTGCATAACCCGGCGCGTCGATGCGCACGCCACCGTTTTCGGCGTAGAAGTCGCTCATCGCCGAGATGCCGCCGCCGACCGCCAGCCCCTGCAACGGGCCTTGGTCGAGGGTGTATTTGGTCCATAGCGAAGCCTGCTGGCGCGGCATGATGAAGAAGGTGGTCTGCGCATCGCCCTTGACGGTTTCGGTGTCCATCCAGGTATAGCCGGCCAACAGTTCCCAATTCGGCGTGAGCTTGCCGCTGACTTCCAGTTCGGCGCCCTTGACGCGGGTCTTGCCGGAAGCCACCGAGGCGGTGGTGGCCACGCCGTTGGCGTCGTACAACGTGCTGGCGCGGTTCTCGTCGGTCAGGCGGAACGCCGACAGCCGGGTGTTCAGGTCGCCGCCAAAGTAACTGCTCTTGAGGCCGAACTCGTACTGCTCGCCTTCCCGGGGCTTGAGCACCCGGCCACCCTGGTCGGTTTCCGATTGCGGCTTGAACACCTGCGAATAGCTGGCGTACAGCGCGTGGTTGTCATTCAGGTCGTAGACCACGCCGCCATAAGGGGTGAAGTGGCCGTCCACGCGTTTGTCGTCGGCGACCGTCGCGCCGCTCTTGAGCGTAGTGGTGTAGAAGTCGCCGCGGTACCAGCTGAAACGGCCACCGGCGATCAAGGCCAGGCGCTCGACCGGGCGCAAGGTGACTTTCGAGTACAGGCCGTACTCCTCTTCCTGGGTACCCACCTCGGTGCTGTAGTTGGGCGCAGGTTTGGCGAAGCGCTTCGGCGAGTAGGTATTGACGTTGACGGCGCCGAGGTTGGTGGTGCCGTTGCGGTATTCGGAGTCGTAGTTCTTGTAATCGCTGCCGACCACGAACTCGCTGACTTGGCCGAGGGTTTCGAACGGCTGGCTGTAGCTGGCGTCGAGCGCGTAGGTGTCCTGGCTGAAGTCGCGGGCGCTGGCGCGTTCGGAGTTGGCGCCGCTGACGGCGTTGGTGGCGGTGAAGGCGTACAGGTAATCGGTGTCGCGGTGCGAGCCGCGCGCAGCGACGCGGCCGTAGCCGCCGTTGTCGAAGCGGTGGGTCAGCTCGGCGACCAGGTCGGTGGTCTTGCCGTCGAAGGAGTTCCAGTCGGCGCCCAGGAAGCGCGAATGGCTGAAGTCCGGCACTTCGCCCGACAGCGTGGCCGGGTAGCCGTTGTGCGGGGTGATGTTCTTCACTTCGTGGATCAGGCCGAACGACAGCTCGGTGGCGTCGTCGAGGTCGATGTCCAGCGCGCCGTAATAGCTGTCGCTGGTGTTGGCGTTGTAGTCCACCTCGCCGTTGGTGTCGTCCCGCGAGGCGACGAAACGCCCGCGCACGCGACCGGCCTGGTCGAGCGGGCCGCTGAGGTCGACTTCCTCATGGTTGGTGTCCCAGGTGCCGTAGCGACCTTCTACATGGCCCTGGAACTCGGCGGTCGGGCGCTTGCGCACCATGTTGACGATGCCGCCCAGCTCGCTGGTGCTGCTGAACAGCCCGGCCGGGCCGCGCATGATCTCGACCCGGTCGAACGCCGCCAGCGACGGCACGGTGCCGAAGATACTGGCCATCGGCGCCGGCAGGCCATCGATGTTGAATTCGCTGTATTCGTAGCCACGGGCGTAGATCGACGAACGCCCGCTGTCGTTGGTCAGGGTGCGCAGGCCGGCGGTGTATTTGGCCAGGTCGTCGAGGTGCACGAACTGGCGGTCCTTGACGTAGTCCTGGGTATAGACGGTGATCGACTGCGGGATGTCCTTGAGCGCGGCGGGGGTCTTGGTGCCCACCGTAGCGGCATCGACGCTGTAGCCGCCGGTGGCTTCGGACGGCAGCATGTCGTACAGACGGTTGCCGTCGATGGTCAATGCCGGGAGGTCCAGCGCGCCCTCCTCGTTCGCCTGCAAGGCCACCGTTTCGGCCAGCGCCGACAGGGAAAAGGGCGCCAGCAGCCCCACCACGATCCAACTCCGCACCCGTCCAGCGCTCCCCACACGTTCAAAACCGTTCATGTCGCCCCTATATGCGCAAATGGCATCAATTCTCAAACGAAACAATTTGTTATTTGCGAAGGATATCGAATGGGAATCTGGGGTGCAGCAGGCTTAACTTTATTAACACAGGCGAGCGTTGCCCTCTTACCACCGGCAATGGGATGATTCGCAACTGATATGAATTCTCATCCAAGGCCCGCCGTGCCCACTTCACTCCTGCTCGCCGAAGACGATCCGCGCCTGCGCCACGATCTGGAACGCCATTTCCTCAACCGCGGCTTCGTCGTGCAGGCCTGCGCCACTGGCACCGAAGCGCTAAATGCCATGCAACGCGCGGACTTCGAGTTGGTGCTCTTGGACATCCTGCTGCCGGGTATCGACGGCCTGAGCCTGCTCGATGCGCTGCGCAAGCGCCAGGCGGTGCCGGTGATGCTGATGTCGGCGCTGGGCGCCGAGCAGGACCGCATCAGCGGCTTCACCCGCGGCGCCGACGACTACCTGCCCAAGCCCTTCAGCCTGGCCGAGCTCGATGCCCGGGTCGATGCGCTGCTGCGCCGCGTGGCGTTCGACCGTCGCCCCGTATTTTCGGGCGATGCCGGCGAGGTCAGGCTCGACCACGATCGTCAGGATGCCCTCTACGAAGGCCGCGCGGCCGGCCTCACAGCCTCCGAGTTCCGCCTGCTGGCCACCCTGCATGCGCACCCCGGCGAAGCCTTGAGCAAACCCTTTCTCTACCAGACCGTGCTGTACCGCGCCTACACCCGCCTGGACCGCGGCCTGGACGTGCACGTGTGCAACCTGCGGCGCAAATTGGCCGACATCGGTGCCCCGCATTTGCAGATCCAGGCCGTACGTGGCCAGGGCTATTTGCTGGTCGACACGGAGCAGCCCTGATGCGTCGCCACCCCTTGTTGTGGAAGCTGGCCGTGCTGCAGGTCGGCTTCTGCTTGTTGCTGGTCTGGCTGATCTGGACCTGGGGCCTGTCGGTGGAGCGCAGCACCTATTTTCTGTCGGAGGCCGACCAACGTTACCTGGCGCGCTACGCGGCGCAGGCCGAGCACACCTGGGACGAAGGCGGGGCTGTGGCCATCGAGGCCTGGCGCAGGCGGCTGGCCGCGCAGGAAGCCACCTGGGTGGCGGTCATCGGCCCGCAGTTGCAGAGCCTGGGCACCACGCCCCTGAGCGCCGAGGAGGCCAGCCACCTGACCTTCATGCGCAAGCTCGACTGGCCGCTGAGCCGCCGCCTTCAAGACCAACTGCCCTATGTCAGCATTGCGTTTCCCCGGCGCCCCGAACAAGGACGTTTGGTCATGCAACTGCCCGAGCGCCTGTTGCCCAGCGGCCTTACCCCCTGGACCCATGTGGTCACCCATGGCCTGGCCCCCGCCCTGCTGGCGCTGCTGTTGGTGCTGGTGCTGTACCGCCATCTGGTGGTGCCGCTGAACCGCCTGCGCGACCGCGCCGACGCCTTGCGTGCCGACGATCTCGACAGCCCCGGCCTGCCCTTGCAGCAGCGCCGCGACGAGCTGGGCGAGCTGGCCCAGGCCTTCGAACACATGGCCGGGCGCCTGCGCCAAAGCCTGGAGCAGCAGCGTCTGCTGCTGCGCACCCTGTCCCACGAGCTGCGCACGCCCCTGGCGCGGTTGCGCATCGCCCATGACAGCGACCTGCCGCCGGCGCAATTGCGCGAGCGCCTGGACCGCGAAGTCGCCGACATGCAAAGGCTGCTGGAAAACACCCTGGACTTGGCCTGGATGGACACCGAACAGCCCAGCCTGCCGACCGAGCCACTGCTGGTGCTGTCGCTGTGGGAGGCGCTGTGCGAGGACATCTGTTTCGAAAGCGGCTGGCCGCGCACCCGCCTGCCCTGCTCGCTGGGCACCGAATGCCGGGTGCAGGCGCACCTCGACAGCCTGGCCCAGGCCCTGGAAAACCTGCTGCGCAACGCCATTCGCCATTCGCCGGCCGGTGGCGAGGTGCGCCTCGAGGGCTGGCGCGAAGGCGAATGCTGGCACCTGTGCTTGAGTGACCAGGGCCCCGGCGTCCCGGACAGCGAACTTGAGCGGATCTTCCAGCCCTACCAACGCCTGGCCAACAGCGGCGCAGGCTTCGGCCTGGGTCTGGCCATCGCCCGCCGCGCCGTGGAACTGCAAGGCGGCCGGCTATGGGCCAGCAATGCGCAGCCGGGGCTGTGCCTGCACTTGCTACTGCCGGTGGTCGACGACGGTTTAGAAGGTTAAGACGCTTTACCTGGGCTTTCGAAGCCCTACCATCTGACCCTCACGCCTGGCAGCCCTTGCCAGGCCTCGACGAGACGAACGATGAGCAAGACGACCCTGGCCCTGGCGTTGGCCCTGGCTATCGTAGCACCGGCCGCCCTTGCGCAGCCCGACCCGGTGCAAAGCATGAACACCACGCTGCTCGAGCGCACTGACCTGGCTTACCGCTTCACGCAGTTGGACCTGGATTCGCTCGACGGACGCCGCCACTACCGTTTGTGGATCGGCAAACCGAACCGCCCTGCCCCTGCGGCTGGCTATCCGGTGTTGTGGATGCTCGACGGCAATGCCGCGCTGGGCGCTTTGGACAGCCAGCAACTGGACGCCCTGGCCGCAGGCCAGGCGCCGCTGCTGGTGGCGGTGGGCTACCAAGGCGAACAGCGCATCGAGCGCGCCGCGCGCACCTATGACTACACGCCAAACGTGCCAGGCTTGAGCGAACAGCGCGATCCGTTGACCCAACAGCCCAGCGGCGGCGTAGACGCGTTTCTCGACCTGTTGACCGGGCGCATGCGCACGCTGGTAGCCTCACAGGCGCCAATCGACCTGGCGCGCCAAACGCTGTGGGGGCATTCCTATGGTGGGCTGGCGGTGCTGCACACGTTATTCACCCGGCCCGGTGCGTTCAGCGGATACGCCGCGGCCAGCCCGTCGCTGTGGTGGCGCGAGGGTGCGCTGGTGCGCGAAGCCGAGGGCCTGGCTGGGCGAGTGGGCAACTTGCGGCCCGACGTGTTGCTGATGCGCGGCGCCAAAGAGCCGGATAGCCCGCGGGGCAGCGTGCGCGACGATGCGGGTCGGCCATTGCGTGAGCTGGCTGCGGAGCTAGCGAGGGTCGAAGGCGTGAAGGTGCGCGTGCAGGGCTTCGAAGGGCTGGGGCATGGACCGATGTTGGCGGCTTCATTGCGCAGGGTGGTGGAAGGATTGTCGCAGTGAGTCGGATTTGATCTTGCCGCAGGATGATCTGGCTCCCAGTAATCAAACTGCCGGGTTTGAAAAGCTAGTGCTGGCGCTGAACCTGCCAGGGCGCAACGCAATCTCCATCAAACGGCGTTGCCGGCATCACGACCGGCAACGCCGGTATTACCCTGCCACGGTCCGCTAGCCGGTGTCGCGCGGACCGGGGTCGGTATCGCGATCTGTCTGGCCAGACCGCGATACCGGCCACCGATCGCTACAATTCGGCCGCCAATCGCGATCCCTGGCCGATGGCCCGCTTGGCGTCCAGCTCGGCCGCCACATCTGCACCGCCGATCAGGTGCACCGACTGCCCTGCAGCCTGCAAACCGTCGTACAGCTCGCGCAGCGGCTCCTGCCCGGCGCACAGCACCACGTTGTCCACCGGCAGTACTTGCGGCTCGCCGTCGCCGATGCGTACATGCAGCCCGGCATCGTCGACCCGCAAATACTCGACGCCGTTGAGCATGCGCACCTGGCGATGCTTGAGGCCGGCACGATGGATCCAGCCGGTGGTCTTGCCTAGCCCATCGCCCACCTTCGATGCCTTGCGCTGCAACAGGTACACCTCGCGCGCCGGCGGCTGCGGTTGCGCAGCGATCCCGGCGACGCCACCGCGGGCCTCGAGCTGGGTATCGATGCCCCACTCCTTCCAGAACGCATCGCGATCCAGGCTGGTGGCCACGCCTTGGTGCACCAGGTATTCGCTGACATCGAAGCCGATGCCCCCGGCACCGATCACCGCCACCCGCCGACCGACCGGTTGGCGTTCGAGCAGCACATCCAGGTAGCTCAGCACTTTGGCATGTTCGATACCGGGAATCGCCGGCACCCGGGGGCTGATGCCGGTGGCGAGGATCACTTCGTCGTAGCCGCCGTCGAGCAAGCTCTGCACATCGACGCGGGTGTGCAGGCGCAGGTCGACACCGGTGCGTGCGATCTTGTCGGCGAAGTAGCGCAGGGTTTCATAGAACTCTTCTTTGCCGGGAATGCGCTTGGCGACGTTGAACTGGCCACCGATTTCGCTGCCGGCATCGAACAGCGTCACGCGGTGGCCGCGCTGCGCGGCCACGGTCGCCGCCGCCAGCCCGGCCGGGCCTGCGCCTACGACGGCGACGCGCTTGGGGTGGGCGGTAGGCAGGTAGTTGAGCTCGGTTTCGTAACAGGCACGCGGGTTGACCAGGCAGGTGGTCAGCTTGCCGGCGAAGGTGTGGTCCAGGCAGGCCTGGTTGCAGCCGATGCAGGTGTTGATGGACTGCGCCTGGCCCGCAGCGGCCTTGTTGACGAATTCGGGGTCGGCCAGGAAGGGCCGGGCCATCGACACCATGTCGGCGTCCCCGGCCGCCAGCACCGCCTCGGCCACCTCCGGCATGTTGATGCGGTTGGTGGTGATCAGCGGAATGCCGACTTCGCCGCGCAGCTTGGCGGTGACCTTGCTGAAGGCCGCGCGCGGCACTTTGGTGGCGATGGTCGGGATGCGCGCCTCGTGCCAGCCGATGCCGGTGTTGATCAGGGTGGCGCCGGCCTGTTCGATGGCCTTGGCCAGGCGCACGATCTCTTGCCAGTCGCTGCCGCCTTCGACCAGATCGAGCATCGACAAGCGGAAGATGAGGATGAAATTCGGCCCCACCGCTTCGCGGATGCGCCTGACGATGTCCACGGCCAGGCGCATGCGGTTGTCGAAACTGCCGCCCCAGCGGTCGGTGCGGGTGTTGGTGCAGGCGGCGAGGAACTGGTTGATGAAATAGCCTTCCGAGCCCATCACCTCGACGCCGTCGTAGCCGGCGCGCTGGGCCAGCACCGCGCAACGGACGAAGTCGACGATCTGCTGCTCGATGCCGGCTTCGTCCAGCGCCTTGGGCGTGAACGGGTTGATCGGCGCCTTGAGGGCGCTGGGGGCGACCTGCTTGGGGCTGTAGGCGTAACGCCCGGCGTGCAGGATCTGCAGGCAGATCTTGCCGCCGGCCTGGTGCACGGCCTCGGTGACCAGGCGATGGCGCTCGGCTTCCTCGTCGGTGCTGAGCTTGGCGGCGCCCGCGTACACCCCGCCCTCCTCGTTCGGTGCGATGCCGCCGGTGACCATCAGTCCAACACCACCGCGCGCGCGCTCGGCGAAGTAGGCCGCCATGCGCTCGAAACCGCCGGGCTTTTCTTCGAGGCCGGTGTGCATCGAGCCCATCAGGGCGCGGTTGCGCAAGGTGGTGAAGCCCAGGTCGAGCGGGGCCAGCAGGTGCGGGTAAGGCGAGGCCGTCATGGGGAGGTCCTATGGCAGGGTCACGGGAAGCGAGGCCTCGTACTGGAGGTGGGCCTCTTCATGGGTGAAAGGGACATTAACCAGCTATGATTGCCACCTCAATGATCGTAACTGACAAATGGGTAACCGGTTCTGACAATGCCCGCGTGTGTCGATCGACGCGAAGGCGGCCCTTATACGGTCTTGCTGAGCACGAAAAACCTTCGATGAGCGTTTGCGCCGCGCCGGTTTGCTCGTACCCTTGTTGCCCTAACCACCGGACAGACACGGTTTCATGCGAAAACTGCTTTGCGGCGCTTTGGCGCTATTGTTGCTCGTAGCGCTTGGCGGCTACGGCCTTTGGACCCTCCAACGCCCCGAAGGGCATTACCTGTCGGACCTGCGCGTCGAGCTTGCGCTGAACCATGGCGAGCCGGGCGGGCGTGGCAACCTGCTGGGGGTCGAGCCTTTGCTGTTTCCGGGCGACTATCAGAACCTCGCGCGCCTGGAGCGCAAGCTTGCGGCCTACCTGCAACAGGCCCGCGACCAAGGTCTGATCGACGCCCGTACCGTCGTGGTGCTGCCCGAGCACGTTGGCACCTGGCTGTGGGCACGCGGCGAGAAGAACGCGCTGTATCAGGTGACCCATCGTCGCGAAGCCTGGCAGTGGCTGGAGCTGAGCAACCCCCTGCATTACGGCGTAGCCATGCTGCGAGCCACCGGCGATGACCGACGGGCCGACGCGCACCTGCGCATGAAGGCCGAACAAATGGCCGCCGACTACCAGCAGCTTTTCGGTGGGCTGGCCAAACGTTTCCAGATCACCTTGGTAGCGGGTTCGATCATCCTGCCTGCGCCTTTCATTACCGAGGGTGTGCTGCACGCCGGCAGCGGGCCGCTGTTCAACGCCAGCGTGGTGTTCGCCGCCGACGGCAGCCCGTTGGGCCAGCCGCAGCGCCAACGCTATCCCGACAGCGAGTTGCGCCGCTTCGTCGAGCCGGGCGCGGGCGCGCCTGCACAAGTGCTCGACACTCCGGCCGGGCGGCTGGCGGTGCTGGTGGGTAGCGACAGTTGGTACCCGCAGAACTATCAGCGGTTGCACGCGCAATCGGTGGAATTGATCGCCAATCCAGCCTTCGTGACCGGTAGGGACCCATGGCAGGCACCCTGGCGCGGCAACCGTCATCAGCCCGCCGCGCAAGCGCTGCCCTTGAAACGGGGCGAGGTCAGTGAACGAGACGCCTGGCAGCGCCTGACCCAGGCCGCTGGCGGTGGCGCAACCAGCATCAGCGTCTTCGCGCGCGGACAGTTTTGGGAGCAGACCGTGGGCGGCCAAGGCTTCGTCAACCATGCCGGGCAGAGCCTGGCCGCCCCGCCTAGCCAGGGCGCGCGCATGCTCAATCTGTGGCTGTGAGCGCGCAAAGCCGGGCTGCGCTGCGTCTAGGCGACCTGTCGGTGGGGCTGGTGCAGCCGTTGGCCGATGCGCTGCGCGAGCTTGGCCACGACCCTGAACCCCTGCTGCAACGCTATGGCCTGGATGCCTCGCGCCTGGCACAGGTCGGCGCACGCTTGTCGATTCCGCGCTACATGCACCTGGGGCATGCCGCCATCGAGCTGTGCGGCGATTCTGGCTTAGGTCTGCGCATGGCCCGCCACAGTCGCCTGGCCCATGCGGGGCTTGCCGGTGTCACCGCAAGCCAGGCGCCGACCGTTCGCGCCGCGGCCCAGGCGCTGCTGCGTTTCGAGCCGCTGTACGCGAGCAACTATCGGGGTCGCTGCAGCTTCGAGGAAGACACCTACGGCGCTTGGCTGAACTTCTATTCCATCAGTCCCTACAACGCCTACAACCGCTTCGTGGTGGATTCGTTGCTCAGCGGTTGGCTGACACAGCTATCCAGCGTGGCAGGCAGACCATTACTTGCCGAGCGCTTGCACATCGAATTCCCCGCGCCCGCCGAAGCCGAGCGCTACCAGGAACTGTGCGAACACCCCGTGCAGTTCGGCAGCGAGGCCAATCGCGTAAGGCTGGGACGCGCCGCTCTCGATTTGCGCAACCCTCTGCACTGCCCCGGCACCTGGCAGCATCTGCTGCAATTGTGCGAAGCCGAACTCGAGCAACTCACCCACGTGCGCAGCTTGCGCGAACGCATCACCCACCTGCTGGGCCCGCAACTGAACGGCGGACGCGAACCGAGCCTGGAAGACGTGGCGCAGCGCATGAACCTGCCGAGCTGGACGTTGCGTCGCCAATTGGCCGAAGAAGGTACCGGGTTTCGCGAGTTGCTCAACGGGATGCGCCGCGATCTGGCCGAAACCTACATTCGCGATACGGTATTGAGCTTTGGGGAAGTGGCGTATGTGCTGGGGTTCACCTCGGCGGAAGCCTTCCAGCGCGCGTTCAAGCGCTGGACAGGCATCACTCCGGGAAGCTACCGACGCCAGCAGCGTCGGCTGGGCTAAAGCTCGGTGGCATCTTCGACACCGTCCGACCCTTCGGCCTCGAAGGCCTGGGCTTCCAGCAATTCTTCCTGATAATCATCCATTGGCCCTGCTCCCGTCGTCGTTTGGGTTTGCGTGGCATCACGTTAGTGCGTGTGGATGAACGCGTGATGACACCCAGTAAAACGTAGCAGGCCGTTCGAACGTCACTCTGCGGGTTGTGTGACAGGCGGTGTAACCGGGGTGGCGGTGCTATCGGTTTCGACCGCCGGGGACGCCTCAACAGCCTGGGTTTGCGGCTCGGGCATGACCTGGATGGGCTCGCCAGCCGCTGGTGGAGCGATAGGCTGCGAGCCTTGGCTGTCATCGACTGCGGGCGTTGCTTGCGGGCTGCCCACTTGCGCGGCAGCTGCGGCGGTTTGCGCGCCAGCAGCGAGGGCGTTGCCGGCGACGGGTGTCGAGGCATTGTCGGCGGCCGGTGCCGAGGCAGGTTCCGGCAGGCCGAGATCGGGCGCGCTGGCAGGCGCTTTGGCGGCTTCGCCCAGCGGGGCCACCGCAGGCGCGCTCTGCGCTTTCTTCGGTTTGGGCAGGTAGCTCTCCACCAGCGCGAAGTAGCGGTCGTAGAACTGCGCGGCGGTCACGGTCTCGCTGGCGACTTTGACCATCGAGTCGTCGCTCGAACCGATGGGCATCGACACCGAGCCGAGAATGCCGACCCCGAGGCTGGCCGAGGTATTGGATTTTTTCAGGCTGTAACGGTCCTGCAAGGCGTTGGCGAACATGGTCGAGCGTTGCTCGTCGCTGCTGTCGGGCGCGCAGGTGACGTTGAAGCTGATCTGCAGGTGGTTCTCGCTGTTCTGCTGGAAGCTCTTGTTGCCTGCGACCTGATTGGCATCGCTGCTGGTGATGATGTAACCCTGGCTAAGCAACGCGCGTCGCGCCGCTTCGCACGAGCCTGCTTCGTTTACAGGAAAGCTGCGCGAATAGGTGCCCGAGTTGTCGAAATTCTCGTGCTCGTAGATGGCGGCTTTCTTCGAGGCACAGCCGGATGCGCCTGCCAGGCAGAACGCTAGCCCAAGCACAGCGAGGGCGGATGATCTAGACATTGCCATTACCGGGAAAAATCGAATGGGCCGTATTGTGCATCACATTGCTTGACGGCAGGAACCGCTCATCGGTATCGGGCGAGCCCGAGTCAGCGCTCCGAACTGCCAAACGGCGGACACAAAAAAAGCGACCTTAGGGTCGCTCTCTTCGTGCTTCAAGGCGTTCAAGGACCTTGAGGCGGATATGGCGCAGCGGACGGGACTCGAACCCGCGACCCCCGGCGTGACAGGCCGGTATTCTAACCGACTGAACTACCGCTGCGTATCGCATGGGCTTGCGCCCGGTGAAACCGTTCTGCCGCTTAGGCACACAGGCCTTGCCGGCAGACATGAAAACCAATTGGCTCGGCTTCCATGCTGCGTCGAGTCGTTCTAGGGAACTCGATGCGAAGATGGCGCAGCGGACGGGACTCGAACCCGCGACCCCCGGCGTGACAGGCCGGTATTCTAACCGACTGAACTACCGCTGCGTATCGTACAGGCTTGCGCCCGCTTGAAACTGGGATCTGGTCTCAGGGCTTGCCTGGCGACCTCAGACCGGTGCGAACACCCATCTGGATAAAAAGTGGCGCAGCGGACGGGACTCGAACCCGCGACCCCCGGCGTGACAGGCCGGTATTCTAACCGACTGAACTACCGCTGCGCATATGGACTGACGTCCTGTTCCTCTCTACTGAAGCTGCCCTAAAGCACTTTCAGATTCAGGAACGTCTCAGGAAGTGGTGGGTGATGACGGGATCGAACCGCCGACCCTCTGCTTGTAAGGCAGATGCTCTCCCGGCTGAGCTAATCACCCGTGTGTTACGTTTGCTTCGCTGAGGCCGCGAAATTTACGCAGGTGACGAAGCTAAGTCAATACCCCCATTGAATTTTTTTCAAAATCCTTAGGTGGCGTTACATACCTGCACAGGCTGCCAACCTTGGCTACCTACCTTAAAAACGCAATGGGGAATATGGCAGGATGCCAGTCAGCTAACCGATTGGGCCGTTTAACGGCCCATCGCGGCTAAAGCCGCTCCAACAGAATTACGTACGCCCTGTGGGAGCGGTTTTAGCCGCGATGGGCTGCAAAGCAGCCCCAATTACCCTGTTTTGGCTTGACTGACGGGCATTGGTCACATTGCCCGTCGTTGCACGACGGCAACGATCAGCGATAGATCATCTTGCGCGTCATGCCGCCATCGACCACGAACTCCTGCCCGGTCACAAAACCCGATTGGCGCGACAGCAGCCACGCGACCAACGCCGCCACATCCTCCACCGTCCCTACCCTGCCGCTCGGATGCTGCGCGTGGTCCTCGTCGCTGAGCGGTTCGGCGCGACGCACCGAGGGATCGCGCGCATCGATCCAGCCGGGGCTGACGGCGTTGACGCGAATGTCCGGCCCCAGGCTTACGGCCAGGGCGTGGGTCAGGGCCACGAGCCCGCCCTTGCTGGCCGCATAGGCCTCGGTGTCCGGCTCGGACTGCCGTGTGCGGGTGGAGGCAATGTTGACGATCGCGCCGCCGTGCGCACGCAAGTAAGGCGCGCAATGTTTGGCCAGCAACAGGGGACCGGTGAGGTTGATCGCCAGCGTGCGATTCCATTTAGCCAACGACAAGGTTTCCAGCGGCCCGTTGTCCGGGTTGGCGACCGCCGCATTGCAGATCAGGGCATCGAGGCGACCGAACTGCCCGAGCACCTCGGACACCGCTCCCCTCACCTGCGCTTCCTCCGCCACGTCCAGCGTGATGAACCAAGCGTTGTCACCCAAGGCTTTGGCGACCTTGGAGCCGCGCTTGCGGTCCAGGTCGCCAAGCACCACCTGCCAGCCTTCGCAGATCAGCCACGCAGCGATACCCAAGCCGATACCGCGTGCGGCGCCGGTGACCAGCGCGACCCGGCCATTGAGGCCGGGCTGCGCTTTTTGCCAATCCATCACAGTACGGCCAGCCCCCGCGCCAGATCCGCTTGCAGGTCGGCCAGGTCTTCCAGGCCGACGGCGACACGGATCAGGTTGTCGCGAATGCCTGCTGCCTCACGCTCCTGGGGCGACAAGCGACCGTGGGAGGTGGTAGCGGGATGGGCGATGGTGGTTTTGCTGTCGCCCAGGTTGGTGGTGATCGAGATCACCCGGGTGGCGTCGATGAAGCGCCAGGCTGCTTCTTTGCCGCCTTTGACTTCGAAGCTGACCACCGCGCCGAAGCCGCTCATCTGCCGCTTGGCCAGTTCGTGCTGCGGATGGCTGGGAAGGCCTGCGTAGTGCACGCGCTCGATGCCGTCCTGCTGCTCCAACCACTGCGCCAGCGCCTGAGCGCTCTCGCAGTGCGCACGCATGCGCAGCCGCAAGGTTTCCAGGCCCTTGGTGAAGATCCAGGCGTTGAACGGGCTGAGGGTCGGCCCGGCAGTACGCAGGAAGCCCACGACTTCCTTCATCTGCTCGTGGCGCCCCGCCACTGCGCCGCCCATGCAACGCCCCTGGCCGTCGATGAACTTGGTCGCCGAATGGAACACGATGTCGGCACCCAGCTTGAGCGGCTGTTGCAACGCTGGCGTGCTGAAGCAGTTGTCCACCACCAGCAGCGCGCCGCCCGCGTGGGCGATCTCGGCCAGCGCCGGAATGTCGACCACCTCGGCCAGCGGATTGGACGGCGACTCGACCAGCAGCAGGCGCGTGTTGGCCTTGAGCGCGGCGCGCCAGCCGGCGAGGTCGGCCAACGGCACGTAATCCACCTGCACGCCGAAGCGCTTGAAGTACTTGTCGAACAGGCTGATGGTGGATCCGAACACGCTCTGCGAGACCAGCACATGGTCGCCGGCACTGCACAGGGACATGACGATCGCCAGGATCGCCGCCATCCCCGTGGAGGTGCCGACGGCCTGCTCGGCCCCTTCCATGGCCGCCAGGCGCTCTTCGAACGCCCGCACGGTGGGGTTGGTATAACGCGAGTAGACGTTGCCCGGCGTTTCACCGGCAAAACGCGCCGCCGCATCGGCCGCGGTGCGGAATACGTAGCTCGAGGTCAGGAACAGCGCTTCGCTGTGCTCGCCCTCGGGTGTGCGCTGTTGCCCAGCACGAACCGCAAGGGTGTCGAAACCGACACCCTCCAGGTCGCTGTCCAATCGCCCGGCATCCCATTGATCCGTCATGCCGCTGCTCCCCAATCAGTTGTTGTAGAGGTCGATGATGGCGCTGACGGCCTGGTTCTGCACCTTGGCCATGTCGTTGCGCGCCTGCTCGATACGATCCAGGTACGCCTCGTCGACATCACCGGTCACGTACTTGCCGTCGAACACTGCACAGTCGAAGTGTTCGATCTTGATCTTGCCACCACCGACGGCTTCGATCAGGTCCGGCAGGTCCTGGTAGATCAGCCAGTCGGCGCCGATCAGCTGGGCCACCTGTTCGGTGGTACGGTTGTGTGCGATCAGCTCATGGACACTCGGCATGTCGATGCCGTAGACGTTGGGGTAGCGCACGGCAGGGGCCGCCGAGCAGAAGTATACGTTCTTGGCGCCGGCTTCGCGGGCCATCTGGATGATTTGCTTGCAGGTGGTGCCGCGTACGATGGAATCGTCCACCAGCATCACGTTCTTGCCGCGGAACTCCAGTTCGATGGCGTTGAGCTTCTGGCGCACCGATTTCTTGCGTGCCGCCTGGCCGGGCATGATGAAGGTACGGCCGATGTAGCGGTTTTTGACGAAGCCTTCGCGGAACTTCACGCCCAGGTGGTTGGCCAGCTCCAGGGCAGCGGTACGGCTGGTGTCCGGGATCGGGATGACCACGTCGATGTCGTGCTCGGGGCGCTCGCGGCGGATCTTGTCGGCCAGCTTCTCGCCCATGCGCAGGCGCGCCTTGTACACCGAGACGCCATCCATGATCGAGTCGGGACGGGCCAGGTAGACGTGTTCGAAGATGCACGGCTTGAGCTGGGCGCTGGTCGCGCACTGGTGCGTGTAGAGCTGGCCTTCTTCGGTGATGTACACCGCTTCGCCCGGCGCCAGATCGCGGATCAGGGTGAAGCCGAGCACGTCGAGGGCCACGCTTTCCGAGGCGATCATGTACTCCACGCCTTCGTCGGTGTGGCGTTGGCCGAACACCACCGGACGAATGCCGTTGGGGTCGCGGAAGCCGACGATGCCATAGCCGGTGATCATGGCTACTACCGCATAGCCGCCCACGCAGCGGCTGTGCACGTGCGAAACCGCTGCGAACACGTCTTCTTCGGTAGGCTGCAGCTTGCCGCGCACCGCCAGTTCGTGGGCGAACACGTTCAACAGTACTTCGGAGTCCGAACTGGTGTTGACATGGCGAAGATCGGACTCGTAGATCTCCTTGGCCAACTGCTCGACGTTGGTCAGGTTGCCGTTGTGCGCCAGGGTGATGCCGTACGGCGAATTGACGTAGAACGGCTGCGCCTCGGCCGAGGTCGAGCTGCCGGCGGTGGGATAGCGCACGTGGCCGATGCCCATGTGGCCGACCAGGCGCTGCATGTGGCGCTGCTGGAAAACATCGCGCACCAGGCCATTGTCCTTGCGCAGGAATAACCGGCCACCATGGCTGGTCACGATACCGGCAGCATCCTGGCCGCGGTGCTGGAGGACCGTAAGCGCGTCATACAGCGCCTGATTGACGTTCGACTTACCGACGATACCGGTGATGCCACACATGCGACGCGACCCCTACTTTGATGAAACTTGATGGAACCTGTTCAGGGCTTGAGCGGCCCGAGCAATTGTTCCTTGAACGGAAGATCAGCCGGAGCGCTGACTCCATTGGACATCCACTGACCGGTGAAGCCCAGAATCAGGTTCTTCGACCAGTCGGCGATCAGCAAGAACTGCGGTATCAGGCGAGACTCCTGCCACCACGGATCCTGCTGCACGGGCCCCAGACTGAGCAGGCCCACCGTGACCACTACCAGCAGCGCGCCACGCGCGGCGCCGAATGCCATGCCGAGAAATCTGTCGGTGCCCGACAGACCGGTGACGCGAATCAGCTCACCGATGAGGAAATTGAGCATCGCCCCCACCAACAAGGTGGCGACGAACAAAAGGGTACACCCTGCGATGACGCGCGCCGAAGGCGTTTGAATGTAGCCTTCGAGGTAATGCGACAGCGACCCGCCGAACATCCAGGCTACCGCCCCGGCCACGATCCAGATGAGCAGCGATAGCGCCTCTTTGACGAAGCCGCGCTTGAGACTGATCAGTGAGGAAACGGCGATGATCGCGATGATCGCCCAGTCGACCCAGGAAAATGCCACATTGCTGCCTGCAGAGGTTTGAGGCGGCGCATTTTACCAGAGCAGGAAGCCGGGAGTAAGCGGAAAGTCAGTCGACGGCAGGCGGGACCGCCCGTCGTCCAGGCGAGCTGGACAACTGGCGGCGTGCCGTCGCGAATCAGCCGCGTTCGGGCTGAAAACGTACGATCAAGCCCTTGAGGCTGTGCTGACGATTGATCACATCGCGCAGCCGCTCGGCCTCGGCACGTTCGATCACCGGCCCTACGAACACTCGATTCAGACCATCGGCGCTGCGGATGTAAGCGTTGTAGCCCTGACTGCGCAAGGTGGCCTGCAACTTGTCGGCCCCCGGACGACTGGACAGGCTCGCCAACTGAATCGACCAGCTCGCCGGCAGGCCATTGGCATCGACCTTGGCCGTCGCCTCCGTTTTCGCGGCAGGTAGGGCGCTCGCCTGACGGGCAGGCTCGGGCGTCGGCACGGGCTTGGCGACAGGCGTCTGCGACTGGACCTGCGGCGACGGCGTGATCGGCTGACGTGGCGTGGTCACCGGCGCGTTCGACTCGTTGACCACGACCGGCGCTTGCATCGTCTTCTCAGGCAATGCCTGCGGTTCGGGCACCGCCACCTGTTCCACCTGCACATCGGCCACTTTCGGCGCAGCCGGCGCCTGAGGCGCCTCGACATGGACCTGACGCACCTCGTCCTGCCGGGTGAACAGCATCGGTAGGAACACGACCGCCAGCGCCACCAGTACCAGCGCACCGACGATGCGCTGCTTGACCCCTTTATCCAGCACTGTCATCTACTCCTTCTCCGGAACCTGCCGCTCGAGCCATTCGAGCGCCTGGGCAACACAGAAGAACGATCCGAACAGCAGAATCTGGTCGTCCGCGGTTGCCAGCGCGCACTGCTCATTCAGAGCAGCGTCGACGCTGGGGTAAGACTTCACCGCCGCGCCAAGGTTCGTCAGGGCATCGGCAAGCTCCGCAGCCGGACGGCTGCGCGGCGTGAGCAAGGGTGTCACGGCCCATTCGTCGACCTGCCGCAACAGCGGTTCGACGACCCCGGCCAGGTCTTTGTCGGCCAACAGGCCGAACACCGCGCGACGCTTGCCGAGCACCGGTCGTTGCGCCAGGCGCGCGGCCAGGTAATGCGCCGCATGCGGGTTGTGGCCCACATCGAGCAGCACTTCGACGGACTTGCCCTGATAGCGCACGACGCGCCGGTCGAGGCGACCGACCACTCGAGTTCGACGCAATGCCTGGGCAATACGCTCGGGCTGCCACGGCAGATCCATCAAGGCATAGGCTTGCAGTGCCAACGCGGCGTTGTCCATCGGCAGATCGAGCAGTGGCAGATCGTGCAGTGCAAGGGGCTGGCCACCTGCATCCAGACCGCGCCAATGCCACTGCTGGCCATCGATGTTCAGGTCGAACTCGCGACCGCGCAACGACAGTGGACACGCCAATTCACCGGCCTTGTCCAGCAGCGGCTGGGGCGGATCGAGGTCGCCGCACAACGCGGGCTTGCCGCGACGCATGATACCGGCCTTCTCGAAAGCCACCGATTCGCGACTGTCGCCCAAGTACTCGATGTGGTCGACACCGATACTGGTGACGACCGCCAGATCGGCATCGACCAGGTTGACCGCATCCAGCCGACCGCCGAGGCCGACCTCCAACACCACGGCGTCCAGAGACGAGCGGCTGAACAGCCAGAAGGCCGCCAGCGTACCCATCTCGAAATAGGTCAACGTGATGTCGCCACGCGCCGCTTCGACCGCAGCGAAGGCCTGGCACAACTGTGCGTCGTCGACATCCGCCTCGTCGATGCGCACCCGCTCGTTGTAGCGCAGCAGGTGCGGCGAGCTGTAGACGCCGACCCGCAGCCCCTGGGCCTTGAGCAAGGCAGCGATGAACGCACAGGTCGAACCTTTGCCGTTGGTGCCGGTGACCGTCACCACGCGCGGCGCCAACGGGCCCAGCTGCAAACGCTCCAGCACTTGCCGCGAGCGCTCCAGCCCCATGTCGATGGCCGAGGGGTGCAGTTGTTCGAGGTAGGCGAGCCATTCGCCCAGGGTGCTAGGGTTCATCACGCGACCGCAGCCACTTCCCGTGCTTGCTCGGGCGTTTCCTGGCCGGTCATCTGTGCCAGCAGGCGGGCCAGGCGCGGACGCAGTTCCTGGCGCGAGACGATCAGATCGATGGCGCCGTGCTCCAGCAGGAACTCCGAACGCTGGAAGCCTTCGGGCAGCTTTTCACGCACGGTCTGCTCGATCACGCGCGGGCCGGCGAAGCCGATCAGGGCCTTGGGTTCGCCGACGATGACGTCGCCCAGCATCGCCAGGGAGGCCGAGACGCCGCCGTAGACCGGGTCGGTCAGCACGGAAATGAACGGGATGCCTTCCTCGCGCAGACGCGCCAGGGCGGCCGAGGTCTTGGCCATTTGCATCAGGGAAATCAGGGCTTCCTGCATGCGCGCGCCGCCGGAGGCCGAGAAGCAGACCATTGGGCAGCGGTGCTCGAGGGCGTAGTTGGCTGCGCGCACGAAGCGCTCACCGACCACTGCGCCCATCGAACCGCCCATGAAGGAGAACTCGAAGGCGCTGACCACGATGGGCAGGCCCATGAGCGTGCCGCTCATGGAGATCAGCGCGTCGTGCTCGCCGGTCTGTTTCTGCGCGGCGGTCAGGCGGTCCTTGTATTTCTTGCCGTCACGGAATTTCAGACGGTCGACCGGCTCCAGTTCCGCACCCAGCTCGGCACGGCCTTCGGCGTCGAGGAAGATGTCGATGCGCGCGCGTGCGCCGATGCGCATGTGGTGGTTGCACTTGGGGCAGACGTCGAGGGTCTTTTCCAGCTCCGGACGATACAGCACGGCTTCGCAGGACGGGCATTTGTGCCACAGGCCTTCGGGCACCGAACTCTTCTTGACCTCCGAACGCATGATCGATGGGATCAGTTTGTCTACCAACCAGTTGCTCATGCTTTGTTTCTCCAGTAGTGGATGGCAGCGACCCGTTGTTGCCTGGCCGCGCCGCCCTTGAACTCAAAAATCATCGTGACAAACATGCAGTCGCCCAAGGCCACTGCACTTCAATAGATTGACCGACACGCGTACGTGCCGTGCCGGGGCGCCCGAACATCGCCAGGCCGCCCACGGCCGCGAATGCTATGGACGATGACGCCACGCGCCCCGTCACATTCGCGCTCACGCCCTGCGCACTGCACGCAGGAACGCGTCGATCTTCTGCGCATCCTTGATGCCCTTGGCCTGCTCTACCCCGCCGCTGACGTCGACCGCCCAGGGTTTGACCCGGGCGATGGCCTCGGCGACGTTGTCAGGCGACAGGCCGCCCGCCAGGACCACCGGTTTGCTCAACCGGGCCGGAATCAACGACCAGTCGAAGGACTGCCCGGTGCCGCCCGGCACGCCAGCCACATAGGCATCGAGCAACAAAGCGCTGGCGCCGGCGTACTGCTGGCACGCTGCCTCGAGATCGTCGCCCGGACGTACCCGCAATGCCTTCATCCATGGCCGACCATGGCCTTCGCATTGCGCGGGCGTCTCGTCGCCATGGAACTGCAACAAGTCGAGTGGCACCGCATCGAGGATCTCGCCCACCTCACAGCGCGAGGCGTCGACGAACAGGCCGACCGTGGTCACGAAGGGCGGCAATGCCTGAACGATGGCCCGAGCCTGTTGAACGTTCACCGCCCGCGGGCTCTTGGCGTAGAACACCAGACCGATGGCGTCGGCACCGGCGCGCGCTGCGGCCAGCGCATCTTCGACTCGAGTGATTCCACAGATCTTGCTGCGAACGTTGTTCATATGCTGCGAACCCTTGGCAAATGAGGGGGCGGATATTAACAAAGCGAGGCCGGCACGTCAGTCGAGCAGCGCTTCGTAGCCGGTCAAAAAGTGTGGGCCGATGTAACGCTGCGGCAAGGCGTACTGTTCGGGATACTCCACCTGCACCAGATACAACCCATAAGGATGCGCAGTCACGCCGCCATGGCGCCGATCGCGCCCCTCCAACACCTCGCGTGCCCAGGCCACGGGTCGTTCGCCCGCACCGATGGTCATCAGCACGCCGGCGATGTTGCGCACCATGTGATGCAGGAACGCCGTGGCGCGCACGTCGAGCACGATCATGCGCCCATGGCGGGTGACGCGCAGATGGTGAATGTGTTTGATCGGGGATTTGGCCTGGCATTGGCTGGCGCGAAAGGCGCTGAAATCGTGGGTGCCCAGCAGATGCTCGGCCGCTTCGGCCATGCGCTGCACATCCAGCGGGCGGTGGTTCCAGGTGACCTCTTCGGCCAGGTGCGCCGGGCGGATGGGGTCGTTGTAGATGACATACCGGTAGCGCCGCGCGGTCGCTTTGAAGCGGGCATGGAAATCGGCGGGCATCGCCTGCGCCCAGCTGACGCTGATGTCGTGGGGCAAATTGAAATTGGTGCCCATGGTCCAGGCGCGCTCGTCGCGAACGGCCCGGGTATCGAAATGCACGACCTGTCCGCAACCATGCACGCCGGCGTCGGTACGCCCTGCGCACAAGACGCTGATCGGTTCGTCAGCCACCTTTGACAAGGCCTTTTCCAGCGCTTGCTGGACGCTGGCGACACCGCTGGCCTGACGTTGCCAGCCGCGGTAGCGCGAGCCTTTGTATTCCACGCCCAGGGCGATGCGGGTCAAACCTTCGGCTGCTGATTCGGCCGCGTCATTGTCGAAGTTGTTCAAGAAAACCAGACCTGTGGATCAAACGAGGGCCGGATTATATCAGCGACACGCACAAGGGAAACGATTGCCGGCCGGATCGGCGCAGTGCCGGTGCCCATGTGCAGGCTCACCGGCTTTGGCTCGAACCGATCAGACCAAGCGACCGAGCAGCTCTTGAGCCTCCTTGCGCTGCCCTTCGTCACCGTCCTTGACCACTTCGTCGAGAATGTCGCGCGCGCCTTGGTGGTCACCCATGTCGACATAGGCACGGGCCAGGTCGAGCTTGGTGGTCACTTCGTCGGTGCCGGAGAAGAAGTCGAAGTCGAGGTCGTCGACCGGATCGGCGGCTTGTACGGCGCCCGTGTCCAGCGGCGGCGACTCGAGATCCTGGGACAGCTTGTCCAACTCGGCATTGACGTCGTCGACTTCCGAAGCGAAGTTGCGTGCCGCCGGCGAATCGTCGTCCAGCGACAGCGACAGATCGAAATCGTCGGACAGGTCGGCAACTGGCTCGGTGGCGGCAGCCGGCGTTTGTGCCACGGGCGAAGCATTGGCCAGATCGGTCGAATCGGTATCGCTCAAATCGAAGTCGGCAAAATCGTCCACGGCCAGCGGGTCATCGGCGCGTGGCCCCTTATCGGCGACGGGCGCCAAGGCTTCGAGTTGCGCCTGGGCCAATAGGGTTTCGAAATCGTCATCGGCTTGCGCGTCGGCCTGTGCGGCAGCAGGCACGGCTGCCGCGCCCAGCGCCGGCCCGAAGTCGGCGATCGGCTCGACCTCGTCCAGGCGAGTGTCGACAGCCGTGGCGCTGCTGGCGGGGGTTGCAGGCTTGTCCAGACTCAGGTCGAAGTCATCGCCTGGTGCTGCGGCGTCTGCGGGATTCGAATCCCGCGATGCGTCTTGGCCCGGCTCGGTATTGGTTCGAGCCGCCGCGACAGGCGCTTGGGCCGCTGCCGCCTCGGCTTGCTCATGCAGCAGTTGCTGGACGTACTGCTGGTCCATTTCGGCCGCCAGGGCCGCCGCGCTCAAGCCCGTCGCCAGTGCCAACATGGCCGGGTAGCGCGCTTTCAGGTCGTCGACTTCGGCGCGGTGGCGCCCGTCTTTGGGCAGCAGTTGCTCCTGACCCGAGAAAGCGTCCTGGTCGCCTTGCCGGGCGTAGACCTCCATCAACACCAGGCGAGCTTCGCTGCGTCGCGGATAGTACTGCACCAGCGGTTCGAGCAACTGCGCAGCCTGGTTGAGCTGACCGGCCCTGAGGTGCTGGCGTGCCTGGGCGATGGTCTGGCCCACCGGGTCCGGTTCGGCGGCAGGCGCGGCATCGGCCGATGCTGCGGCAGCCGAAGCCGCCACCACGGCCGGTGACAGCGTGACGGTAGGGGCGTGGAGCGCATCGTCGTCCAGCGGCATGTCGAAATCGGGATCGCGCGGCCCCTCCTCCTCCAATGCACGCGCCATGCGCAGGTGTTTCTCGGCTTCCTGATCGGCCTTGCGTTTGCGCAGCAGCAACAGCACCAGCAAGAGCAGCACCAGGAACAGCGAGCCTGCGATCAGCCCGAGCAACAGCGGATTGCCGAGCAATTGGTCGAGTGTGTCGCCACGGGCCGGCTCCTCGCCCACGGTAGCGGGTTGTTCGGCGGCCGGCGTGGTATCGACTGCGGCCGGCGCCGGTTCGACCACTGGCGCGATGGGCGCTGGGTCGGCCACCACCGGAGCGACCTGACCGGGTGCCGCAGCCTGTGTTTGCACCGTGGTCTGGGCAGGGTCGACCGCCGGGGCAGCGCCCTGCGCTTCGAGCCGCGCCAGTTGGTCGTTCTTCAGCGCGATCAGCTTTTCCAACTTGTCCAACTGGCTCTGCAGATCGCCCATGCGGCTTTTGAGTTCTTCGTTGTCGCGGCGGCTGGTGTCGAGGCTTTCCTGCGCCACGGCCAACTGATCGCTGAGCGCTTCAGTCTTGGCACCGTCAGGCTGGTTGCCCGGCGAGACCAGGCGCAGGTTGTCGCCCTGGGCGATGCGCTCTGGCGTCGCCTGGGCCTCGCCGCGGCGGGTAGCGTCCAACTGACGCGCACGCGGTCCCAGGCGACGACCTTCACGCCATGCGGCGTACTGCTCGGCCACTTCGGCCACCGCCTCGTTTTGCGGGATGCTCTGGATCTGCTGCCGATCGGGCAGGCGCAACACCTGGCCGGTCTTGAGCTGGTTGATGTTGTTGCCGATGAACGCGTCGGGGTTCAGCGCCTGGATGGCCACCATGGCCTGCTGGATCGAGCCGCCGTTGCTGTTGCGCGCGGCGATCTGCCACAAGGTGTCACGGCGCTTGGTGGTGTAGTTGGCTGCCTGGCTCTGCGCCGGCGCGATGGCGGCGTCAGCCTTGGGCCGCTCGGCGGTGGGTCGGTTCAGCGGCAGGTTGTAGTCGCGCAGCAAGCGGCCTTGAGGCCACATGACCTGAACCAGGAAACGTACCACCGGTGCTGGCAGCGGCTGGGTCGAAGTCACTCGCACAATGCTGCGGCCATTGGGCGTGATGACCGGCGTGAATACCAGATTCTGCAAGTAATCAGGGTAGGCCACGCCGGCTTTGTTGAAGTCTTCGGGCGGCGCCAGGGTCGGGACGATTTCGGCGGCCGTGGTATCGCGGACGTCGAGCAACTCGATCTCGGCGTCCAGCGGCTGGTTCTGCGCCGAGTTCAGGGTCAACTCACCCAGTACCAGGGCGTTGGCCGCACCCGACGACAATGCCGAAGCTGCCGCGATGGCGAGTAACCGTTTGCGAAATCGAAGCATGACCCTGTCCTTGTAAGAATCGTCCCGAAACCCGCGCGGTCTCGAGGCAAAATAGCGATCCAGTATCTTTTACAGCATGTGTTTAATCAACAATTGCGCCACCTGCACGGCATTCAACGCTGCGCCCTTGCGCACGTTGTCCGTGGTCAGCCACAGGTTGAGCTGTTCAGCCTCGTCGATTCCATGGCGTACCCGTCCAACATAGACCACGTCTTGCCCCACCGCGTCGCCCACCGGGGTGGGATAGTCGTCGGCTTCGACCCGTTCGATGCTGGTCGCGCCGTCGAGTTCGGCGAGCACGGCAGGCAAATCGACCGGTCGGCGACTCTGCACGCTGACACTGTAGCTATCGCCGAAGAACACCGGGACTTGAATGCAGGTGACCGATATCTTCAGTGATGGCAGGCCGAGCAGCACGCGCAGCTCACTGACCAAGCGCTGCTCGAGCACGGTATGGCCCTGCCCGTCTTCGGTGCCGACGCGCGCCAGTACGTTGAAAGCCACTTGCCGGTCGAAGAACTTCGGCTCCAGTGGGCGGGCATTGAGCAGTTCGGCCGTTTGCCGCGCCAGCTCGTTGACCGCCTCGCGGCCTTGGGCCGACACCGCCACGCACGCCGTAACTTGCAGGCGCTCGATATCCAGTTGCTGCCTGAGCGGGGCCAAGGCTACGGCCAGGGCCACGGCCGCGGCGCTGGGGCTGGTGATCCACGCCGGCTGGGGCATTTCGGCCAGCACCTGTGCATTGGCTTCGGGCACCACGGGCACGGCATCGGTCAGCGCGCCGGACAGGTCGATCACCGCACAACCCGCCTGCCGAGCCTTGTCGGCGAAGCTGCGGCTCACGGCCGCGCCAGCGGCGAAGAACACCAGGCGCACCTGGCTGAAGTCGAAACTGTCGACCTCGCGCACGCGCAGCTTCTTGCCGGCGAACATCACACTGCTACCGGCCGACTCCATGCTGGCCAGTAAATGCAGCGTCGCGACCGGAAAGGCCAGCTCTTCGAGAATTTGTACAAGGGTTTCACCGACGCTGCCGGTGGCGCCGACGACGGCAATGTTGAAAGCGGGGTTCATGCAGGCCTGGCCTCTGGCGAAACGGGAGCGGCACTGTACCCGCATTGGCCAAGCCTAGCCAAGGCAAGGCCCCGCCCTGTGACGCGACCCGGCGCCGGCCATAACGAAAAAGCCCGCTCTGGCGCTGGCCAGAACGGGCTTTCCCTACGACGCGAAGCGGTTCGATCAACGCTCCAGCAGGATACGCAGCATGCGCCGCAGTGGCTCGGCGGCACCCCACAGCAGTTGGTCGCCTACGGTGAAGGCGCCCAGGTAATGCGAACCCATGTTCAGTTTGCGCAAGCGCCCTACCGGGACGTTCAGCGTGCCGGTGACCTGAGTCGGCGAAAGCTCCTGCATGCTGATGTCGCGGTGGTTGGGCACCAGCTTCACCCAGGGGTTGTGCTGGCTGATCATGCCTTCGATATCGGCCAGCGGCACGTCCTTGTTCAGCTTGATGGTCAAGGCCTGGCTGTGGCAACGCATGGCGCCGATGCGCACACAGATTCCGTCCACCGGGATCGGGTTCTTGAAACGACCCAGGATCTTGTTGGTTTCGGCCTGGGCTTTCCATTCCTCGCGGCTCTGCCCGTTGGGCAGCTCCTTGTCGATCCAGGGGATCAGGCTGCCGGCGAGCGGCACACCGAAGTTTTCCGTTGGATAGGCATCGCTACGCATCGCTTCGGCGACCTTGCGGTCGATGTCGAGGATGGCGCTGGCCGGATTGGCCAGGTCGTCGGCGACCGTGGCGTGGGTCGAGCCCATCTGCCGGATCAGCTCGCGCATGTTCTGCGCGCCAGCGCCGGAGGCCGCCTGGTAGGTCATGGCGGTCATCCACTCGACCAGCCCTGCTTCGAACAGGCCACCCAGGCCCATCAGCATCAGGCTGACGGTGCAGTTGCCACCGATGTAGTTCTTGGTGCCGATGTCGAGCTGGTGGTCGATGACCTTGCGGTTGACCGGGTCGAGCACGATCACCGCGTCATCCTGCATGCGCAGCGACGAGGCGGCATCGATCCAGTAACCCTGCCAGCCGGCTTCACGCAGCTTGGGGAACACTTCGTTGGTGTAGTCGCCGCCCTGGCAGGTCAGAATGACGTCGAGGGTCTTGAGCTCGTCGATGCTGTAGGCATCCTTGAGCGGGGCGGTTTCCTTGCCGACGTTGGGGCTTTGGCCACCCACGTTGGAAGTGGTGAAGAAGACCGGTTCGATCAGATCGAAATCCTGTTCTTCGAGCATCCGCTGCATGAGCACGGAACCGACCATTCCACGCCAACCGATCAGACCAACACGTTTCATCGCAACTACACCTTTGCTAAAAGTGGGCCGCCACCGACAGGGAAGAGGTGGCGGGCCAGAGAGATTACAGATTCCGCAGGGCCGCGACTACTGCATCGCCCATTTCTCGGGTGCCAACCTTGCGGCTGCCTTCGGAGAAGATGTCGCCGGTGCGCAGCCCCTGGTCCAGCACCTGGCTGACGGCCTGTTCGATGGCGTCGGCGGCCTGGGTCTGCTCGAAGCTGTAACGCAGCATCATCGATACCGACAGGATGGTCGCCAGTGGGTTGGCGATACCCTGGCCGGCGATGTCCGGTGCCGAGCCATGGCAGGGTTCGTACATGCCCTTGTTGTGGGCGTCGAGCGAGGCCGAGGGCAGCATGCCGATGGAGCCGGTGAGCATCGAGGCTTCGTCGGAAAGGATGTCGCCGAACATGTTGTCGGTGACCATCACGTCGAACTGCTTGGGCGCGCGCACCAGTTGCATGGCGGCGTTATCGACGTACATGTGGCTGAGTTCGACATCCGGGTAGTCCTTGGCCACCTCCTCCACCACTTCGCGCCACAGTTGGCTGGAAGCCAGGACGTTGGCCTTGTCGACCGAGCACAGCTTCTTGCCGCGCACGCGGGCCATGTCGAAGCCGACGCGGGCGATGCGGCGGATCTCGCCTTCACTGTATGGCAGGGTGTCGTAGGCCTGGCGTTCGCCGCCTTCGAGCTCGCGCTGGCCGCGCGGCGCGCCGAAGTAGATGCCGCCGGTGAGCTCGCGCACGATGAGGATGTCGAGCCCCGAAACGATCTCGGGCTTGAGCGACGAAGCGTCGGCCAGTTGCGGATAGAGGATCGCCGGGCGCAGGTTGGCGAACAGACCGAGCTGCGCACGGATCTTCAGCAGACCGCGCTCGGGGCGGATGTCACGCTCGATCTTGTCCCATTTCGGCCCGCCGACCGCGCCCAGCAACACCGCATCGGCTTGACGCGCCCGCTCCAAGGTTTCGTCGGCCAGCGGCACGCCGTGCTTGTCGATGGCCGCGCCACCGATGACGTCGTGCTCGAGGGCGAAGCCCAGCTGGAATTTGTCATTGGCGACGTCCAGCACCTTGACGGCCTCGGCCATGATTTCCGGGCCGATGCCATCACCTGGGAGAATCAGAATCTGCTTGCTCATGCGTTCCTCTATGCCTTGGATCGGGGCGGCGCAGGTGGCCGCGCCGAAAAAACCTGATGTTGCGTGGCTGCCGCCCAGCACTTCAAGTGCTGGGCGGATCATCGCCGTTAATCTGCTGATACTGCCGTAGCGCCGGACCCAACGCACGCAATGCTTGGGCCGGGGCATGGCGTGACGCCTGGCTGTGGTACACGTCAGGTGTGTTCCCGCAGCCTTGTGAACTTCATGCGTCGCGGAACAGCCAAGGCTGGCTGGCGCGGTGTTCGCGCTCGAAAGCCTTGATCGACTCGCTTTCCTGCAAGGTCAGGCCGATGTCGTCCAGGCCGTTGAGCAGGCAGTGCTTGCGGAAGGCGTCGATCTCGAAATGCAACACTTTGCCATCGGGACGGGTTACGGCCTGAGCCTGCAGGTCGACCACCAATTGATAGCCAGGGGTGGCCTCGACTTGCTTGAACAGCTCATCGACCTCCTCGTCGCTGAGGATGATCGGCAACAGGCCATTCTTGAAGCTGTTGTTGTAGAAGATGTCGGCGAAGCTCGGCGCGATCACGCTGCGGAAACCGTATTCGTCCAACGCCCAAGGCGCGTGCTCGCGGCTGGAACCGCAGCCGAAGTTCTCGCGCGCGAGCAAGACGCTGGCGCCTTGGTAGCGTGCGTGGTTGAGAACGAACTCGGTGTTCAACGGGCGCTTGCTGTTGTCTTGGTAAGGCTGGCCCACGTCGAGGTAGCGCCACTCGTCGAACAGGTTCGGACCAAACCCGGTGCGCTTGATCGACTTGAGAAACTGCTTGGGGATGATCTGGTCGGTGTCGACGTTGGCGCGGTCCAAGGGCGCGACCAAACCGGTGTGCTGGGTAAAGGCTTTCATGCTGCGCTCCCTTGGATCAACTCGCGGACATCGATGAAGTGGCCGGTCACGGCCGCAGCGGCGGCCATCGCCGGGCTGACCAGATGGGTACGGCCACCGGCGCCCTGCCGGCCTTCGAAGTTGCGGTTGGAGGTGGACGCGCAATGCTCGCCACTTTCCAGGCGGTCCGGGTTCATCGCCAGGCACATCGAGCAACCTGGCTCACGCCATTCGAAGCCCGCTTCGACGAAGATCTTGTCCAGCCCTTCGCGCTCGGCCTGGGCCTTGACCAGGCCCGAGCCTGGCACCACCAACGCCTGCTTGACGTTGGCGGCCACTTTGCGCCCCTTGGCGATGGCCGCAGCAGCACGCAGGTCTTCGATGCGCGAGTTGGTGCATGAGCCGATGAACACGCGATCGAGCTTGATGTCAGTGATCGCCTGGTTGGCGCTCAGGCCCATGTAGCGCAGCGCGCGCTCGATGGAACCGCGCTTGACCAGATCGGGCTCGGCGGCAGGGTCCGGCACGCGTTGGTCGACGGCCAGGACCATCTCCGGCGAGGTGCCCCAGCTGACCTGCGGTTTGATCTGCGTGGCGTCCAGTTCGACCACGGTGTCGAACACGGCGTCGGCGTCGGACACCAGGCCCTTCCAGGCGGCAACGGCCAACGGCCACTGCTCGCCCTTGGGCGCATAGGGGCGGCCTTCGACATAGTCGACGGTGGTGTCGTCGACGGCGACCAGGCCAACCCGGGCACCGGCTTCGATCGACATGTTGCAGATGGTCATGCGCCCTTCCATCGACAGATCGCGGATGGCGCTGCCGGCGAACTCCATGGCGTGACCGTTGCCGCCCGCCGTGCCGATCTCGCCGATCACGGCGAGCACGATGTCCTTGGCGGTGACGCCGACCGGCAACTGGCCTTCGACGCGCACCAGCATGTTTTTCATTTTCTTGGCCACCAGGCACTGGGTGGCCAGCACGTGCTCGACTTCGGAGGTGCCGATACCGTGGGCCAGCGCGCCGAAGGCGCCATGGGTGGAGGTGTGCGAGTCGCCGCAGACCACGGTCATGCCGGGCAAGGTGGCGCCCTGTTCGGGGCTGATGACGTGGACGATGCCTTGGCGCTCATCGTTCATCTTGAATTCGACGATGCCGTATTCGTCGCAGTTCTCATCGAGAGTCTGCACTTGCAGACGCGAGACCTGATCGGCGATGGCCGCGATGCCGCCCTTGCGCTCTGGCGTGGTCGGCACGTTGTGGTCGGGCGTGGCGATGTTGGCATCGATGCGCCAGGGTTGGCGCTTGGCCAGGCGCAGGCCCTCGAAGGCCTGGGGCGAAGTCACTTCATGGATGATGTGGCGATCGATGTAGATCAGCGACGAACCATCGTCACGGCGCTTGACCTCATGTGCTTCCCAGAGCTTGTCGTAGAGCGTTTTGCCAGCCATCGGACTGTTCCTCATCAGCGTCTTTCTATGCCAAAGACCACTTGGCTTGTATGGGCGAATGCTATGGGGTTACATTGAATAACTCAAATTCATATTTTTCATACTTTGCATAACCGTAAGGAATCCCATTCATCATGGACCTGGCCAACCTCAGCGCCTTCATCGCCGTCGCCGAGTGCAGCAGTTTTTCCGGTGCCGGCGAGCGCCTGCACCTGACCCAGCCGGCGATCAGCAAACGCATTGCCGGCCTGGAGCAGCAGCTCGACGTGCGCCTGTTCGACCGCCTCGGCCGAGAGGTGAACCTGACCGAGGCCGGCCGTGCACTGCTGCCGCGGGCCTATCAGATTCTCAATGTGCTCGACGATACACGACGCGCATTGACCAATCTGACCGGCGAAGTCGGGGGTCGCCTGACCCTCGCCACCAGCCATCACATCGGCCTGCATCGCCTCCCCCCGCTGCTGCGCACTTTCACCCGTCAGTACCCGGAAGTGGCACTGGACATTCAGTTCATGGATTCGGAAGCGGCCTACGATGAAATTCTCCATGGTCGCGCCGAGGTCGCCGTCATCACCCTGGCCCCCGAGCCCCACCCATTGGTGCGTGCCGTACCGGTCTGGACCGATGCCCTGGATTTCGTAGCCGCGCCCGAACATCCTTTGGCGCGCGGCAGAGGGGTCACACTGGCCGAGGTCGCGGCCCATTCGGCCGTATTTCCCGGCGGCAACACCTTTACCCACCACATCGTGCAGCGCCTGTTCGAAAGCCAGGGTTTGGCGCCGAACATCGCAATGAGCACCAACTACCTGGAAACCATCAAGATGATGGTGTCGATCGGCTTGGCCTGGAGCGTGTTGCCGCGCACCATGCTCGACGAGCAAGTTGCCTCCATCGCCTTGGACGGCGTGCAGTTGTCGCGTCGGCTGGGCTACATCCAGCACACCGAACGAACGCTATCCAACGCGGCCAAAGCCTTCATGGCGCTGCTCGACAGCTCTGCCGACCTGGCCTGAGCGTCTGCCAGAACGCCATTCACCGCCAGGGATGCCGCTTGCCCAAGGTCTGCTACCGATGCCCAACTCCGCTGATAGCCTCACGCGCCTGCCGCGCATCCCCGCCATCGATCCACAGGCCTCGGAGCAAGCCTGGCAGAACGCTCCGCAATTGCTCGCCGCGCTCAACGGCGCGCATCTGGGCGCCTGGCTGTGGGACATCGACAGCGGCCGTGTGAGCTGGTCGCGCGGCACCCATGCGCTGTTCGGCTTCGATCCGCAATGCGCCCTGCCCGACGACATCGATTATCTCGACCTACTGCCCGAAGAAGGCCGCGAGCGCGCCCGCCTGGCGTTCCAGGCCGTGCTCGACGGCCAACCGGTGCGCCAGGCCATGCGCCATCGCATCCGCTGGCCCGATGGCAGCCTGCACTGGCTGGAAATCAACGGCAGCCTGACGCTGGACGGCGACGGGCGGCGGCAGATGATCGGCGTGGTGCGTGAAGTCACCCGCCAGCGCGAGCGCGAAAGCGCGCTGACGAATTCGGAAAAGCGCTTCGCCACGCTGTTTCAGCTCAGCCCGGACGTCATCCTGCTCAGCCGCCGCCACGACGGCATGATCTTCGAGGTCAACCAGCACTTCGAACACACCCTGGGCTGGCCGAGCGCCCAGGTCATAGGCAGAACCACGCTGGAGGTGGGTCTATGGGTGGACCTGCGGCACCGCTTGCAAATACTGGAAGCCACGCGCAACAACAGTGGCCCGGTGACCCTCGAGGTGCAGTTCCGGGCCATGGACGGCCAGGTCCACGATGGCATTCTCTCGACCCAAAGCATCGAGCTCGAAGGCGTCACGCACCTGATCAGCACCTTCGTCGACACCAGCGAACGCAAACGCGGCGAACAGGCCTTGCTGGACAGTCAGGAACGGCTCGACCTGGCACTGGACTCGGCACAGTTGGGCACCTGGGACTGGCACATACCCAGCGGCCTGCTGTATGGCTCGGCACGTGCGGCGCAGTTGCACGGGCTCGATCCGGTGCCTTTCCACGAGTCGTTCGAAGCTTTTTTCGAAGGCGTATCCGAGCCTGAGCGCACGGAGATGCGCAAGGCCTACCGCAGCCTGCGCGAAGGGCCGGCCGGCAATTACCAGATCACTTACCGCGTGCAACCCCCGCACGGCGCGTCGCGTTACATCGAAAGCCGCGCGCGGCTGTATCGCGACGACCAGGGCCAGCCGCTGCGCATGGCCGGCACCCTGCTCGACATCACCGAACAGGTGGAGCGCGAGCAGCGCCTGAGCGCTTCGGAGGAAAAATTCGCCAGCCTGTTCCTGGTCAGTCCCGATCCGATCTGCGTCACCCGCCAAGACACGGGCCAGTTCGTCGAAATCAACCCGGCCTTCACGCAGACGTTCGGCTGGTCCGCCGACCAGGTGATCGGCCGCACCTGCGAACAACTCGATCTGTGGGTGGGTGCGGCGCAGCGCATCGAGCACCGCGAGCGAGCGCTGCTGGGCGAGAAGCTGGACAACGTCGCCGTGCAGGTGCACCACCGCGATGGCACTGCGCTGACCTGCGTGATTTCCAGCCGCTCGATCCTTGTTGGCGACCAACCCTGCCGTGTGACCACCCTACGCGACATCACTCAACAGCAGCGCGCCGAGGCAGCGCTCAAGGCCAGCGAAGAAAAGTTCGCCAAGGCCTTCCACTCCAGCCCTGACGCCATCACCATCACCGAATTCGCCACGGGCCGCTACGTCGAGATCAACGACGGATTCTGCCGCCTGACCGGCTATAGTGCCTACGAAGTGCTCGGTCGCACTGCGCGCGACCTGGGTATCTGGGCCGATGACGAGCAGCGTGCCGGGTTGATCGCCGAGGTGAGGACCAAGGGCCGGGCGCTCAATCGGGAAATGTTGGCGCGCAGCAAACGCGGCGACATCCTCAATGTGGAAGTGTCGGTGGAGCCGATCACGCTCAACGACGTCGAATGCCTGTTGCTGACCGCACGCGACGTCAGCCTGCTGCGCGAGGCGCAGGCGCAGATCCGCCACCTCGCCTACCACGACCCTTTGACCAACCTGCCCAACCGCGCCCTGCTGATGGATCGGCTCAGCCAGCAGATCGTCTGGCTGCGCCAGCGCGACCTGAGAGGCGCCCTGCTGTTTCTCGACCTCGACCACTTCAAGCACATCAACGACTCCCTGGGCCACCCGGTGGGCGATGCGGTGCTCAAGATCATCACCGCTCGCCTGGAAGCCAGTGTGCGCCAGCACGACACGGTCGCACGCCTCGGCGGCGACGAGTTCGTGGTACTGATCAGCGGACTGCAAGGCTGTCGCGAGACGGTCGAGCGCACCGTCCGAGAGTTGGCCGACACCTTGAGGGGTCTGCTCGCCGAGCCAATGTCGCTCCAAGGCCAGTGCTTGCAGGTGACGCCCAGCATCGGTGTGGCGCTGATACCCGACCATGGCACGACGCCTGCCGACTTGCTCAAACGCGCGGACATCGCCCTCTATCGCGCCAAGGATTTCGGACGCAACACCACGCAGCTCTTCCACGACACCATGCAAAAGGCCGCCAGCGAGCGCTTGCGCATGGAAAACGAACTGCGCGCGGCGTTGGCCCGGGATGAGCTGGCGCTGCACTACCAGCCCCAGGTCGATGCGCGCGTACAGCGCATCATCGGCGCTGAAGTGCTGCTGCGCTGGCATCACCCGCAACTGGGCCAGCAATCGCCGGGGCAGTTCATTCAGGTGCTCGAAGAGAGCGGGCTGATCGTCGAGGTGGGCCACTGGATTCTCGATCAGGCCTGCGCGGCCTGCGCCGCTCTGGTCGAAGGCGGCCTGGTCGATGCGCAGACGTTCAGCCTGTGCGTGAACATCAGCCCGCGGCAATTCCGCCAAAGCGACTTCGTCGAGCGCGTTTTGCGCAGCCTCGCGGTGTATCGTTTGCCACCTCGCGTACTCACATTGGAGATCACCGAGGGCATCGTCATCCGCAATCTGGAGGACACCATCGGCAAGATGCATGAACTCAAACGCCAGGGCGTGGGCTTTGCGATGGACGATTTCGGGACCGGCTACTCCTCGCTCACCTACCTCAAGCGCTTGCCCGTCGATGCCTTGAAGATCGACCAGACCTTCGTACGCGACGCAACCACCGACCCCAACGACGCCGAGATCGTCCGCGCCATCGTGGCCATGGCGCACAGCCTGGGCTTGGCAGTCATTGCCGAAGGCGTGGAACAGCCCGAGCAACTGGCCTTCCTCGAGCGTTTGGGCTGCCACTGTTACCAAGGCTACCTGCACAGCCGACCGCTGCCACTCGAGCGATTCCGCGCCTTGCTTGAACAGGCGAGGTGCTAGCGGCAATGAAAAAGGGCACCCGAAGGTGCCCTTTCTTGCAGCGTGCTACCGGGTAGCGCTCTACCGAATCAATTCAGCACGTTGGCCTCACCATTGATCGGGATGCGCTTGGCCTTGGCCTCTTCCGGTACCAGGCGCAGCAGCTCGATATTGAGCAAGCCGTTGGCCAGGCCTGCGGCCTTGACCTCGATGTGGTCGGCCAGGCGGAACGACAGTTTGAAGGCGCGTTGTGCGATGCCCTGGTGCAGGTAGGTCACCTCGTTGGCGCCCGCGTCGCGTTTGCTGCCGGTTACCGTCAGCACACCCTTTTCCACTTGCAGGTCCAGGTCTTCTTCGAGGAAGCCTGCCGCAGCGATGACGATGCGGTATTGATCGTCGCCGTGGCGTTCCACGTTGTAGGGTGGATAGCTGCTGCCCGACTCATTGCGGGCGGCCGATTCGAACAGGTCGTTGAAGCGGTCGAAGCCAACGGAATGGCGGAACAGTGGAGCGAGAGAGAAAGCGGTAGTCATGGTCATAAACTCCTGAGATTCAGCAAGTAAAGTCACTGCGCGACCCGACTTCGGCATCGCGTACTCAAATAGATAGGGGCCGACAAACCGCTTTCAAGGCGTGTGCTGAAAATTTTTTCGCTTGCCCTCAGGCCACGTGCATATCGTCGTGTGGCTTAGGCATGATCGGCAGATCCAACAGCTGGGTGATGGCCTGGCAGTCGTCGCTGCGCCGTACCTGCGCGAACAGGGCCACCGCTTCGGGGTAGCTGCGCGTCAGCATGGCCAACCATTGCTTCAACCGGCCTGGCGCATAGCGTGGCGACAACTTGTCCTGGGCCTGTCTCCAGAAGCACTGCAACAGCGGCAGCAAGGCCGTCCATTGCAGCGGTTCGTAAGCCTGCCCGTTGCGCGCGGCAGCGATCTGCAAGGCAAGGTCTGGACGCGACACCAGGCCACGGCCCAGCATGATGTGCTCTGCGCCACTGACCTCGCGGCAGCGTTGCCAATCTTCGACGGTCCAGATTTCGCCATTGGCGAACACGGGTACCTGGACTACGTCCTGCACCCGTGCCACCCATTCCCAATGCGCAGGCGGCTTGTAGCCCTGGACCTTGGTACGGGCATGCACCACCAGGTGCTGCGCCCCGCCCTCCGCCAATGCCGTGGCGCATTCCAGGGCGCCGTCCGGCGTCTCGAAGCCCAGGCGCATCTTGGCCGTCACGGGTATGTGCGGAGGAACGGCGCGGCGCACTTCGCGGACGATGGCGTGCAACAGTTCGGGCTCTTTGAGCAGCACGGCGCCACCGCGCGACTTGTTCACCGTCTTGGCCGGGCAACCGAAGTTCAAGTCGATCACCGGCGCACCCAGCTCGCAGGCCAAGGCGGCATTATCGGCCAGGCAGTGAGGATCGGAGCCGAGCAGTTGCACGCGCATAGGCACCCCTGCCGCCGTCTGCGCGCCGTTGCGTAGCTCGGGCGCCAGCTTGTGGAACGAGGACGCCGGCAGCAGACGATCGCTGATGCGGATGAATTCGGTGACGCACCAGTCGACACCCCCGACTCGCGTCAGCACGTCGCGTAGGATGTTGTCGACCAGCCCCTCCATGGGGGCCAAGGCAATTTGCATAAACGACTCTCGGGAAAAAGACGACCGCGCAGGGCGGTCGTTCAAGCACTGGCCAAGGCCGGCCCGTAGCCTTCGATGAATTCTTTCGGCATGCGCTTGGGCTTGCCGGTGGACAGCTCGATGCAGGCGAACGTGGTTTGCGCACGCAGCAATGTGACGCCATCACGCGGCCGCTTGAGCTGAAAACGTCTCTGCATGCGCAGGCGCTGGTCCCATTCGACGATCCAGGTCGCCAGCTGCAGTTCGTCGTCTTCGTAACCGGCCGCCAAGTAATCGATTTCGTGGCGAACCACGGCCATGGCGCGATCCAGCCGACGGTACTCGACCAGGTCCAGGCCCAGGCGCTGGGAATGGCGCCAGGCGCAACGCTCGAGCCAGGTGACGTAAGCGGCATTATTGGCATGGCCGAGACCGTCGATGTCTTCGGCGCCGACGCGCAGGTCGATGATGAATGGCGTTGGGAAGTCCCAGCTCATAGCGGCTCCGACGATCAGGTGAGCGACCGAGTTTAACGGATGTGCCCTTGGGTTGCAGACTGCACAGCCAGAACGAAGACATGACCGGATGCCGGAAAAAACAAAAGGCCCATTCAATATGCGAATGAGCCTTTGAAGTCTCGCAAAACGCGAGTGAAAATGGCGTCCCCTAGGGGACTCGAACCCCTGTTACCGCCGTGAAAGGGCGGTGTCCTAGGCCACTAGACGAAGGGGACATGTAACCTTCGTGCAGACGCGTATTCACGCATCCTGGCAGAAATGGTGGAGCTAAGCGGGATCGAACCGCTGACCTCCTGCATGCCATGCAGGCGCTCTCCCAGCTGAGCTATAGCCCCGAAAACAAAAGGCTCATTCAATCTGCGAATGAGCCTCTTTAAGTCCCGCAAAACGCGGGTAAAAGTGGCGTCCCCTAGGGGACTCGAACCCCTGTTACCGCCGTGAAAGGGCGGTGTCCTAGGCCACTAGACGAAGGGGACTTGTAACCTTCGTGCAAATGCGTAATTCACGCATCCTGGCAAAATTGGTGGAGCTAAGCGGGATCGAACCGCTGACCTCCTGCATGCCATGCAGGCGCTCTCCCAGCTGAGCTATAGCCCCGGATTTCTAGCCTCTCGGCCCAGCGACGAAACAACCATCGCTTGTGTAAAACTGGCGTCCCCTAGGGGACTCGAACCCCTGTTACCGCCGTGAAAGGGCGGTGTCCTAGGCCACTAGACGAAGGGGACGAACCTTCTTGCCTTCAAGACCAGGCGCTGGACCTGGTCTTGCTTCATGGTTTCAATCATGAAGCGGAATGTGGTGGAGCTAAGCGGGATCGAACCGCTGACCTCCTGCATGCCATGCAGGCGCTCTCCCAGCTGAGCTATAGCCCCACAATGTCTCGATCAACCGAACCGCTGGCTGGGTGCCTGGCGCTTCCTGGTGGTTCATCGCTGTGGACGGGGCGCATGTTAAGTTCAGAGCGCTAGTCTGTCAAACTTATTTTCGAAAAATATCAAAAAAAATTTCCCAGATAACAGTCACTTACCAGCCTGCCCCGGCATGAACGCCCCTGGCTGCGCAGACCGCAGCTCTCACCGCGGCCTGCTGGACATGAAGCCCACCTGCATCCATGGCTTCAGGCGATGGTCGCCAGCAGCTTTTCCCACTCCTTGTTCTCTTTCTTGGATACGCCGCCCAGCAGGTCCAGCGCCTGGCGCAAGCGGTAGCGGGTGAGGTCCGGCCCGAGGATTTCCATGGCGTCGAGCACCGACACCGAGCTGGCCTGGCCGGTAATGGCGGCGAACATCAGCGGCATCGCGTCACGCAGCTTCAACGACAACGCCTCGACCACGGCCTGAATGCAGCCGGTGATGCGTTCCTTCTCCCACTGCCGCAAGCCTTCGAGCTTCCACAGGATCAGCTGCACCACCTGGCGAACCTGATCTGCGCTGAGCTTCTTGCTTTCGAACAGGCTGGCATCGAGCTTCACGCCACCTTCGAAGAAGAAACCACCCAACGGCACGACCTGGCTGAAGGTTTCCACACGGCCCTGCACATGCGGGGCGATCTGCATCATGTAGTCGCTGTTGAAGGCCCACTTCTGCAAGCGCGCGGCGAACTGCTCGACCGGCAACTCACGCAACCATTGACCGTTGAGCCATGACAGCTTCTCGATGTCGAAAATCGGCCCGCCCAAGGAAACGCGCGACAGGTCGAAATGTTCGACCATCTCGGCCAGCGAGAACTTCTCGCGCTCGTCGGGCATCGACCAGCCCATGCGCCCCAGGTAGTTGAGCATGGCTTCGGGCATGAAGCCCATGCGCTCGTAGAAAGTCACCGACGTAGGGTTCTTGCGTTTGGACAACTTGCTTTTGTCCGGATTGCGCAGCAGCGGCATGTAGCACAGCTTGGGCTGCTCCCAACCGAAGTACTCGTAGAGCTTGATGAGCTTGGGCGCCGAGGGCAGCCATTCTTCGCCGCGCAGCACATGGGTGATGCCCATGAGGTGGTCGTCGACCACGTTGGCCAGGAAGTAGGTCGGCAGGCCGTCGTTCTTCATCAGCACCTGCATGTCCATGCGGTCCCAAGGAATCTCCACGTCGCCACGCAGCATGTCCGGCACGACACACACACCTTCGCCAGGTACTTTCATGCGGATCACATGCGGCTCGCCTGCGGCCAGGCGACGCTGCACGTCTTCTTCGCTCAGTTGCAGGGCGCGGCCGTCATAGCGCGGGGTTTCGCCACGGGCCATCTGTTCGGCGCGCATCTGCTCGAGCTCTTCGGCCGTGCAGAAGCAGTAGAAGGCGTGTCCGGCATCGACCAATTGCTTGGCGTAGCGGGCATAGATCTCGCCGCGCTCGCTCTGCCGATAGGGGCCATGCGGGCCACCCACATCGGGGCCTTCGTTCCACTCGATACCGAGCCAGCGCAATGCGTCGAAAATCTGCTGTTCCGACTCGCGGGTCGAGCGCAGTTGATCGGTGTCTTCGATGCGCAGGATGAACTCGCCGCCGTGCTGCTTGGCGAAGCAGTAGTTGAACAGGGCAATATAGGCAGTGCCGACATGGGGATCGCCAGTGGGCGATGGCGCGATACGCGTGCGAACGGTGGTCATGGAGGGTCTCGAGGGGCAATGAAACAAAGGCGCGAATGGTAGCAGGGAGCAGGCATGCTGCTCCAGCCATGGCAGACCTGGGTCGTGACTGACCCAGGCTTGGAATGGATCTGCGTGGCAGAGGGTGGGACGACCTAACGTGCCCCGCCCTGCCCTTCACTCCATCACGTGGTAATCAACCGATCGCGCAGCTTGCCCACTTCGTCACGCAACTGCGCTGCGGTCTCGAACTCCAGGTCGCGCGCGGCTTGGAACATGCGCTCCTCAAGCTGCTTGATGCGTTTGGTGATGTCGGCTGGGGTCTTGAGTTCGGCCTCGGCCCGTGCGCTCTCCTCCGCCGCCTTCGCCGCCCCCTTGCGCTTCTTGCTGCGCGCGCCCGGCACGGTGGCGCCTTCGAGGATATCGGTGATGTCCTTGACCACGCCTTTGGGCACGATTCCGTGCTCTTCGTTGAAGGCCATCTGCTTTTCGCGCCGCCGTTCGGTTTCGTCGATGGCACGGCGCATGGAACCGGTGATCTGGTCGCCGTACAGAATGGCGCGGCCATTGAGGTTGCGCGCAGCGCGGCCGATGGTCTGGATCAGCGAGCGGTCGGAGCGCAGGAAGCCCTCTTTGTCCGCATCGAGGATCGCCACCAGCGACACTTCCGGCATGTCCAGGCCTTCGCGCAGCAGGTTGATCCCCACCAGCACATCGAAGGTGCCCAGGCGCAGGTCGCGGATGATCTCGACCCGTTCCACGGTGTCGATGTCCGAGTGCAGGTAACGCACCTTGACGCCGTGGTCGGCCAGGTAGTCGGTCAGGTCTTCGGACATGCGTTTGGTCAGCGTGGTCGCGAGCACCCGTTCGCCGACCTCCACGCGCTTGTGGATCTCCGACAGCAAGTCGTCGACCTGGGTCAGCGCCGAACGCACCTCCACGGGTGGATCGACCAAGCCGGTGGGGCGCACAACCTGTTCCACGACGCGCCCGGCATGCTCGGTTTCGTAAGGCCCAGGCGTGGCCGAGACGAAGATGGTCTGCGGCGTGATGGCCTCCCATTCGTCGAAGCGCATAGGCCGGTTGTCCAACGCCGACGGCAGACGGAAGCCATACTCCACCAGGGTTTCCTTGCGCGAGCGATCGCCTTTGTACATCGCGCCGACCTGGGGCACGCTGACGTGCGACTCGTCGATCACCAGCAGCGCATCGGCTGGCAGGTAGTCGTACAAGGTGGGCGGCGCAGCGCCCGAGGGTCGCCCGGACAGGTAGCGGGAGTAGTTCTCGATGCCGTTGCAATACCCAAGCTCCAGCATCATCTCAAGGTCGAAGCGGGTCCGTTGTTCGAGGCGCTGGGCTTCGACCAGCTTGTTCTGCTTGTGCAGGTATTCGAGCCGGTCCTTGAGCTCGACCTTGATGCCCTCCATCGCCTCCAGCAAGGTGCCGCGTGGGGTGACGTAGTGGGTCTTGGGGTAGAAGGTGAAACGTGGCAGCTTGCGGATCACCTCACCGGTCAACGGATCGAAGGCGGCGATGTTCTCCACCTCGTCGTCGAAGAGCTCGATGCGGATGGCTTCGAGGTCCGATTCGGCCGGGAACACGTCGATCACATCGCCACGCACCCTGAACGTGGCACGGGCGAAGTCCATCTCGTTGCGCGTGTATTGCAGGTCGGCGAGGCGACGCAGCAGCGCGCGCTGGTCGAGCTTGTCGCCGCGGTCGATGTGCAGCACCATCTTCAGGTAGGTGTCGGGGCTGCCCAGACCGTAGATGCACGACACCGTGGTGACGATGATGGCGTCGCGTCGCTCGAGCAGGGCCTTGGTGGCCGATAGACGCATCTGCTCGATGTGGTCGTTGATCGAGGCATCCTTCTCGATGAAGGTGTCGGACGACGGCACATAGGCTTCGGGCTGGTAGTAGTCGTAATAGGAAACGAAATATTCGACCGCGTTATTGGGGAAGAACGCCTTGAATTCCCCGTACAGTTGCGCCGCGAGGGTTTTGTTGGGCGCCAGGATCAGCGTAGGGCGCTTCACCTGGGCAATGACGTTGGCGATGCTGAAGGTCTTGCCGGAGCCGGTGACGCCGAGCAAGGTCTGATGCGCCAGCCCGGCGTTGATGCCTTCGACCATCTGGCGGATGGCTTCGGGCTGGTCGCCAGCGGGCTCGAAGCGGGTAACGAGCTGGAACTCGGACATGAGAGACCTCTGCCACCTGTAAATTTAACCAGTAGTTTATACCCATTCGGGTAGGCTGGAGAACCCTTTCCCCCGCCACCCGACCGGTCGCTATGCAATGGACCGGGCCAACCGATCAATGGTTGGAAAAAAATCGCGTCAAAAGCTGGAAAACCTGCGCCAGACTGTCGCAGTGCGGCAGGCTCATCACTATACTGACTCCCCGTTTGTGCACCGCTTCAGTGCATGTCGGCTGAAGGGTGCGCGTGCTCCCATCCTTCAATCAGAGCCAAGGTAAAATGAGCCTGTTTTCCGCTGTCGAGCTGGCACCCCGCGATCCCATCCTGGGCCTCAACGAAGCATTCAACGCCGATCCCCGGACCGACAAGGTCAACCTGGGCGTGGGTGTCTACTCCGACGAAACCGGTCGAATTCCGCTGCTGCGTGCCGTGATCGAAGCCGAGCGCCAGCGCACCGAGCAGCAGCTCTCGCGCGGCTATCTGCCCATCGACGGCATCGCCAGCTACGACCAGGCGGTACAGAAGCTGTTGTTCGGCGCCGAGTCGCCGTTGCTGGCAGCCGGCCGGGTCGTCACCGTGCAAGCCGTCGGCGGCACGGGCGCTTTGAAGATCGGCGCCGACTTCCTCAAGCGCCTGAGCCCCGACGCCGTCGTGGCGATCAGCGACCCGAGCTGGGAAAACCACCGCGCGCTGTTCGAAACCGCCGGCTTCCCGGTGCAGAACTACCGCTACTACGACGCCGCCAGCCATGACGTCAACCGCAGCGGCATGCTCGAAGACCTGCAGCGATTGCCGTCGGGCTCGATCATCGTGCTGCACGCCTGCTGCCATAATCCAACCGGTGTCGACCTGAGCCTGGACGACTGGAAAAACGTGTTGGACGTGGTCAGGGCCAAAGGTCATGTACCGTTCCTCGACATGGCTTACCAAGGGTTTGGCGACGGTATCGACGAAGACGCTCTCGCCGTGCGCCTGTTCGCCGAATCCGGCCTGGACTTCTTCGTCTCCAGCTCGTTCTCCAAATCCTTCTCGCTGTATGGCGAGCGTGTCGGCGCGCTGTCGATCGTCACGGGCTCGAAGGATGAAGCCACGCGTGTGCTGTCGCAGGTCAAGCGGGTCATCCGCACCACCTACTCCAACCCACCGACCCACGGCGCCAGCGTGGTCGCAGCGGTGCTCAACAGCCCTGAGCTGCGGCAGATGTGGGAAACCGAGCTGGGCGAGATGCGCCAGCGCATCCACGGCATGCGCAAACAGATGGTCGAGTTGTTGGCCCACTACGGCGCGCAGCGCGATTTCAGCTTCGTCGGCCGCCAGCGCGGGATGTTCTCCTACTCGGGCCTGAGCGCCGAGCAGGTGGCGCGCTTGAAAGAGCAGTTCGGCATCTATGCGTTGGACACCGGACGCATCTGCGTCGCGGCGCTCAATCAGTCGAACATCCACGTGGTGACCAAGGCCATCGTGGAAGTCCTGTAACGCTACAAACGCATTGGGGAAGGTTGACTTCCCCTTTGCAATCAGTAACATACGCACACATTCCGCGATAGCTCAGTCGGTAGAGCAAATGACTGTTAATCATTGGGTCCCTGGTTCGAGTCCAGGTCGCGGAGCCAAACGAAAAACCTCCAGATGTGCACGCACTGGAGGTTTTTTTATGGTCGACCCACTGGTTGCGAGCGCCGGCTCACTCGGCCTCGCCGATCGGGTAGAACGCCCCCGAACTCCATACGCCCAACCACTGCCGACCGTCGATGAGCCTGGGTACGGCCAGCTCCACCATCTGATAGAAGACGTTGCGATGGATCAGCGCATGCAGGTTGTCGTGCACGCGCAAGTAGGGCGATGGCTCGGCCGAATGGGCATCGACCTTCACCTCTATCGGATGCTCCGGCCCTGCTTCGACCTGCTCGTCGACCTGGGTGGTGAAGCGCAGCACTTGCTGCTCGCCCTGCCCTATCACCTCGAGCAGCACCGCCACGAAGGGCGCATCGTCGACGCGGATGCCCACTTTCTCGACCGGCGTGACCAAGAAGTAGTCGTCGCCTTCCCGGCGCAGGATGGACGAGAACAAGCGCACCATAGGTTTGCGACCGATGGGCGTACCGAGATAGTACCAAGTGCCATCACGCGCGATGCGCATGTCGATGTCGCCGCAGAAATCCGGATTCCATAGGTGCACGGGCGCACGCGCCTGCCCTTTGGGAATCTGTGCCAGCAATTCACCCGCCTTGTCCGACTCGGTCATCACACCCTCAGCGACTCATGCCCAGAAGGCTTCGAGCGTACTCGCGCATGGGGGCGCCGAGCAAATCTTCGGGTTTGTTGTCATGCAGCGTCAACAATCCGCCACGGCTCTTGATGCGCACGGTGTCGATCAGATAACGGGTGCTGGTTTCGATAAGCATCATCTGCACCACGCCCGAATCCCAGCCCAAGCGATCGACCGCCTGTTCGTCATACCACTGGTCGCCATTGCCGATGCGGTCGTCGGTACGCGCGTAGCGGGTGTAGAGCACATAGTGCGCGCCTAGCGAACGTGCCTGCGCCAGTGCTTCCTCCAGACCCAGCGGTCCATCGGCGCGACGCACCAAGGGGAAGTACTCGACGAAGGCTTTGAAGGCCTCTTCAGCCACCACGTTCTGCCGGGGCTGCGGCCCTTTGCCGGGCGGCACGAAAGCGCCCTGGCCGATCAGGATGTAGGAATCAGGCTGAAGACGGATCGACAGGGTACGCCGGGTGTCACTGTGGTCGAGCAAGCCGGCGTCGCTCATGTGATAGCGCACGCCCTCGCCCATGTCGCTCACGTTCATGCAGCCGCTCAACGCACACAGCGCCAGCAGCAAAACCAGACTCCGCATCCTTCCTCTCCCTACCGGCGTCGAAAACCCGGCGTCCAAAGGTGCAATGCAGCTTTTGCGCCAGGTGTGCGAACGGCGTGCAGGATCAGGCGAGCGGTTCCGGATCGCGCTTGCGCTTGTTGCCCATGCGCACGCCGATGTCCATCAGGAACTGGAAGAACCCTTCCTGGTCTTCCAGCACATTGCTCCAGAACGGCGAGTGGTACAGCGCCACCGCGCCATGCACCAACGCCCAGGCGGCGCAATAGTGGAAGTACGGCGGGACGTCTTCGAGCTTGCCTTCGCTGATGCGGCCTTTGATGAGCGAGGTGAGGCGTTCGAAATTCGAAGCGCGGATGCGGTGCAGTTCTTCGACCATCTCCGGCACTTGATTGCCTTTGACGACCTTCTCTTCGAGCCGGTCGAACAGGCGGTAACGCTGAGGGTCGCGCATGCGGAATTCGAAATAGGCGCGCGACAAGGCTTCCTGGTCGCGGTCGACGTCGTCGGAATGCAACAACCGGTTGAGGTCGCCCTCGTAGTCGAGCATCAGCCGCAGGTAGATCTCGGCCTTGGACTTGAAGTGCTTGTAGATCGTGCCTTTGCCGATGCCGACGGTGTCGGCGATCAGCTCGACGGTGACGCTGTCTTCGCCTTGCTCAAGAAACAGCTTGAGGGAGGTATCGAGGATTTCCTGCTCGCGGCGGCGAAACTCACGGACCTTACGAGATTCTTTCTGCATGGGGAGGACTGGCTGAAAAACGAAGCGGATTATTATGCCTAACCGTCAGCAAATTGCACGGAACATCGGAATCGACGCCAGCGAGCGATGACGTGGAGCAACCTGCAACCCTGCCCCTCTTTGCCAACGCCTGCGCCGACCGTTCGGCGGCACAGGGTGAATCTGCTTAAAAAATGATCACCGGGGCTGGCACTGAGCCAATCCTGGCCAATACTGAAAAGGCCGACGCCTCGCACCCCCTGGCGATGCGTCGGCGCAGGCGCCATGGACCGAGCGCCTTTGTTCTACTCCTAATGGTCTTGACCCGGACTCCGCCCCCCGGACCCGGGTTTTTTTTGCCTGGTCGGCAGGGCCGTTAGGCTACCCGTGCCAGCGGGAACAACCGTTTGAAGTTTTCAGTCGTCTGCTCGGCCAAGCCTTCGTAACTTTCGCTGCGCACCGAGGCGACGAATTCCGCCACCTCGCGCACGTATTGCGGCAGGTTGGGCTTGCCACGGTGGGGAATGGGCGCGAGATAAGGCGAGTCGGTCTCCACCAACAGACGATCGGCAGGCACCTGCCGCGCGACGTCGCGCAGCGCATCGGCATTGCGGAAAGTGACGATACCCGAGAGCGAAATGTAGTAGCCCAAGTCCAGTGCCGCCTTGGCCATTGCCCAGTCTTCGGTGAAGCAGTGCAGCACGCCGGCCTGCGGCAGGCTGAATTCGCGCAGCAGGTCCAAGGTATCGGCACGGGCGGCACGGGTATGCACCACGACCGGCTTGCCCGTCTGCTGCGAGGCTTGCAGATGCAAGCGGAACGAGGCTTGCTGCACCTCGGCGGCCTCGGGTTCGTAGTGATAGTCCAGGCCGGTTTCGCCGATCGCGACGACATGCGGATGGGCCAGCTCGCCCAGCAACCAGTCGAGGGCCGGGGCTTGGCCTGGTGTCACATCGAGGGGGTGGATGCCCACGGCGCAATCGACGTCGGCATATTGCTCGCTAAGCGCCTTGACCGCACCGGCGTTGTCGGCACTGACGCCAATGCACAGGAAGTGCCCCACTCCCCGATCGCGCGCCGCTTGCAACGCGGCATCGAGCGAGCCTTGGTGGCTGCTGAGGTCAAGTCGATCGAGGTGGCAATGCGAATCTACGAGCATAGGAAAACAGGTATCCGTTGGAAAATTGGGTTTCAACGCGAACCGGGCAACTGCGCCCAGCGGGCCAGCAAGGCCTCGATCAACAAAACGCGGTTGAGGTTGGCTTTGCCGAGCACTTTTTGCCGCTGTTCCAACACCCACACTTGCAGGTCGAGCACGGTGGATTGGCGGCTTTTCTGTGCCAGGTACTGGACGACCTTGCGCATGTCGGCCATGCCCAAGCCTTGTTCGTCCTGGGTCAGCTGATAGCGCAGTACCAGATGCGACCAATCGCAGAACCAATCGAACAGGCGCAGCAGCGGCACGCCGTTCCAAGCTTCGGCCAGTTGGCTGGGCGACTTCTGCTGTTTGAGCAGCTTCTTCACCCCGTCGACCACCAGCGCGCGCTGCTCGCGCACGCCCTGCTCCTGCAAGGTAACGGCTAACAGTGCCGACCCACAGGCCAGGGCCAGTAGCTCTTCACGCTCCTGGGCATCGGCTTCGGGCAATGCCGTGGCCAGATACGCCTGGCTCTGGGCCTGGTCGGGCAGCGGGCAGGCGATCTGCTGGCAGCGGCTCTTGACGGTCGGCAGCAATCGGCTCGGCTGGTGGCTGACCAGCACCAGCACAGTGTCGCCCGAGGGCTCTTCCAGGCTTTTGAGCAAGGCGTTCGCCGCATTGAGGTTCATCGCCTCGGCCGGTTCGATGACCACCACCTTGCGTCCGCCCAGTTGCGCGGTCTGCACGACGAACGCCACCAGCTCGCGAACCTGGTCGACCTTGATCGGCTTGTCGGCTTCCTCAGGCTGGAGGACGAAGTGGTCGGGGTGCGTGCCAGCCTGCAACAGCAGGCACGCCTTGCACTGGCCACAGGCGTCTCCTCCCTGCGGCCGTTGGCATAACAGCAGTGCCATCAACCGTTCGGCCAGTGCGCGTTTGCCGATGCCCTGTGGGCCATGCAACAGATAGGCATGGGCATGCCGGTCACGGCCCGCCATCTGCTGCCACAACGAGGTCTGCCAGGGAAAGGTTTCAGCCACGGCACCGATCCAGAATGTCGGGCAGTAGCCCATCGAGCTGACGCTGTACGCTTTCCAGGGGCTGCGCAGCGTCGATCAGACGGTAGCGTTCGGGGGCCATGCCGGCGCGCTCGAGGTAGGTGCGGCGCACCGCTTCGAAGAAGTCGCGGCCCTCCTGCTCGAAACGGTCCAGCCTGCCGCGGGCTGCGGCGCGCGCCAGACCTACCTGCACCGGCAGGTCGAAGATCAGGGTCAGGTCGGGGCGCAAGGCGCCCTGTACGAAGTCTTCCAGAACGGCGATGCGCGACACGGGCAACCCGCGCCCACCGCCTTGATAGGCGTAGGTGGCGTCGGTGAACCGATCGCAGATCACCACCGCACCGCGCGTCAACGCAGGCTGGATCACCTGCGCCAGGTGCTGGGCACGGGCAGCGAACATCAACAGCAGTTCGGTATCGGTGGCCATGGCTTCGCTGCCGGGTTCGAGCAGCAGTTCGCGGATACGCTCCGCCAACGGCGTGCCGCCTGGCTCGCGACTGAGCACCACCTCCACGCCCTGCTTGCGCAAGCACGTGGCCAGGTATTCACGATTGGTGGTCTTGCCCGCGCCTTCCGGGCCTTCGAGGGTAATAAACAAGCCGCTCACGGGCAGTCCTTAACGATTGGTGTCGGGCGCCGGCGTCTGCACGGGCTCGTCTGGTGCGACGGCACTGGGCTCGGTGCCGTCGCCAGGTGGTGTGCTGCCCTGGGACGCAGCGGGTGCGGGGTCGGCAGGAGCGCTCTGGGCGGGTTCGGTAGTGGAGGCACCCGGCGTCGCAGGGCTGGAGCGATAGTCGGCGCGGCGCTTGAGCTGGAATTCGCGCACGGCGGAGTTATGGTCGTCCAAATCATCGGAGAATACATGGCTGCCATCACCCCGTGCCACGAAATACAAGCTGCTGCCGTCGGCCGGATTGAGCGCGGCATGGATCGCCTCGCGCCCGACCATGGCGATCGGCGTAGGCGGCAACCCGGTCATGGTGTAGGTGTTGTAGGGCGTAGGCTCGCGCAGGTCGGCACGGGTGATGCGACCGTTGTAGCGCTCACCCATGCCGTAGATGACCGTGGGGTCGGTCTGCAACATCATGCCCAGGCGCAGACGGCGGATGAATACGCCGGCGATCTGCCCACGCTCTTGCGGGATACCGGTTTCCTTTTCTACCAGCGAAGCCATGATCAGGGCCTGGTATGGGTCACGGTAAGGCAGGCCGGTGGCGCGCTCGGCCCACTCCTTGGCCAGCACCTCGTCCAGACGTTGGTAAGCCTGCTGCAACAGTTCGACATCGGTCATGCCGCGCACGAACCGATAGGTATCGGGGAAGAAACGCCCCTCGGGGAACACACCAGAGTGGCCGAGCTTTTCCATTACCTCGGTGTCGCTCAGACCTTCGAGCGTGTGCTCGAGGGTGTCATGGCGAGCCAATGCCGAACGCACCTGACGGAAGTTCCAGCCTTCGACCAGCGTGAGGGTGTACTGCACCACATCGCCCCGGCGCCAGGCGCCGAACAACTCGCCCATGGTCATGCCCGGCGTCAACCGATATTCACCGGTGTGCAGGGCGGTGTCGGCCATGTTGAAGCGCCAATACAAACGTAGCCACATGGCCTCGTCGAGCAGCCCCTCGCTCTGCATGCGGTAGAACATGCGGTTGGGCGTGGTGCCGGCGGGCACTTCGAGCATGCGCTCTTCGCTCAACTGGAGCGGCTGGTCGACCACCGACTGGACCTTCCAGGCCGCCCAGCCAAACGTCAGGCCGGCCAGCACCAGGCCTATTTCCAGGAGCAGGAGGATTTTACGTCTCACGAATCAGGTTTCCAGTAGCGTACGGGCAAAGGCCTGCAGTTTACGGGTGAGCGGGCCCGGCGACCAGTTCAGCGTATCCAGGGCACGCACTGGCCAAATACCATAAACGCTGTTGCAGACGAACACTTCGTCGGCCTGCTCCAACGCTGCCGTCGAGACCTCGCCTACCTGCACCTCGATGCCCAGGGCCGACGCGTGCGCGATCAAGACACCGCGCATCACGCCAGCCACGCCGCAGCGGGACAGGTCGGCGGTCAGCAGCCGACCGTGGCTGACCAAGAACAGGTTGCTGTACACACCCTCTATGACCCGACCCTGAATGTCGCGCATCAAGCCTTCGGCGTGCTCGGCGTCCTGCCACTCTGCGCGGGCCAGCACCTGCTCCAGACGATTGAGGTGCTTGAGGCCCGCCAACAAAGGTTGCTCGGCCAGGCGCGTGCGGCAGGGGTACAGCCGTACGCCGGCCTCGGCATGGGCCTCGGGATAGTCGGGCAAAGGGGCAGCTTGCAGGATGCGACGCGGTGCGGCAGCCGGCGCGCTGGCATAACCGCGTTGGCTATCGCCGCGCGTGAGGATCAGCTTGGCCACACCCTGGTCGAGTGCGCTGGCATAACGCAGGATTTCCTCGCGTATCAGCGCGATGTCGGCGGGAATGTGCAGACGTTGACAGCCCTGCGCCAGCCGCGCGAGGTGTGCGTCGAGCAAACTCGGCCGCCCTCCTCGCACGGCGATGGTCTCGAACAGACCATCGCCGTAGGCCAAACCCCGATTCTGCAAGTTCAGTGCAGTCGCCGGCTGACCGTCGATCCAACTGTGCATCAGCCAGGGAACCTGCGGAACACCAGCGAGCCATTGGTGCCGCCAAAGCCGAAGGAGTTGGACAGCACCACGTCGATCGGCATGCTACGCGCCTGGTGCGGCACGAAGTCCAAGTCGCAACCTTCGTCCGGTTCGTCCAGGTTGATGGTGGGCGGCGCCATCTGACTGTTGATCGCCAGCACGCTGAAAATCGCCTCTACAGCGCCAGCAGCGCCCAGCAAGTGGCCGGTCATCGACTTGGTCGAGCTGACGGCGACGCTATAGGCATGCTCGCCGAATACCCGCTTGATCGCCGACACTTCGGCGAGGTCGCCGGCAGGTGTCGACGTGCCATGGGCATTGATGTAGCTGACTTCATGGGGTGCCACACCGGCATCGCGCAAGGCATTGGCCATGCAGCGCGCAGCGCCCTCGCCGTCTTCGGGTGGAGAGGTCATGTGGAAAGCGTCGCCGCTCATGCCGAAGCCAACCAGCTCGGCATAAATGGTCGCGCCGCGCGCTTGGGCGTGACCGAGCTCTTCGAGCACCAGCGCACCGGCACCGTCGGACAGTACGAAACCGTCGCGCCCCTTGTCCCAAGGCCGGCTCGCCCGGGTCGGTTCGTCGTTGCGGGTGGACAAGGCACGCGAGGCACCGAAGCCCCCCATACCCAAACCGCAAGCCGCCATTTCGGCACCACCGGCGATCATCACGTCGGCTTCGCCATAGGCGATGTTGCGCGCAGCCATGCCGATGCAATGCGTGCCTGTGGTGCAGGCCGTGGAAACGGCGTAGTTAGGGCCTTGCAGCCCCAGATGGATGGACAGAAAGCCCGAGATCATGTTGATGATCGAACCTGGGACGAAGAACGGCGAGATCCGCCGCGGGCCTTGCTCGTGCAAGGTCCGGCTGGTTTCTTCGATATTGGTCAGCCCGCCGATGCCCGACCCCATCGCCACGCCGACGCGCTCGCGGTTCTCATCGGTGATGTCCAGCCCGGCATTGCGTACCGCCTGAAAACCGGCCGCCAGGCCATACTGGATGAACAGGTCGAGCTTACGGGCTTCTTTGGGCGACAAGTACTGCTCGACTTCGAAGCCCTTGACCGAACCGCCGAAACGGGTGGAGTAGGCAGACAGATCGGTATGCTCGATCGGACCGATACCACTGCGACCGGCCAGAATACCCTGCCATGTGCTCGGCACATCGGTGCCCAGTGGCGACAGCATCCCCATACCGGTGACCACGACGCGTCTACGCGACACAGAACTCTCCTTTTGAAATAACTACTGTTCTCGCAAAGAAAAAACCGCACGCCAGTGACGGCAGTGCGGTTTTTCTCGACAAGAAGCGTCGACTACAAACGGCTTAAGCAGCCTGGTGATTATTGATGTAGTCGATGGCAGATTGTACGGTAGTGATTTTTTCAGCTTCTTCGTCAGGAATCTCGGTTTCGAATTCCTCTTCCAGAGCCATCACCAGCTCAACAGTGTCAAGCGAATCGGCACCCAGGTCGTCGACGAAAGACTTCTCGTTGGTCACTTCTTCTTCTTTGACGCCCAGTTGCTCGGCAACGATTTTCTTGACGCGTTCTTCGATGGTGCTCATACCTTGTTTTCACTCCTAATGGACATATGTCAGGCAGCTGACCGGTGAGTAATTTTATAGAAAGACGCCTGCTTTTCAAGCTTAATGCGTCACCTCGTGGTCACCCGACCCGCCGCCTGGAATCTGGATGCAGCTTTATAACGGATTTTGAGGGCGCAGTCTGGCTATTTTTCCGCGCAATCCGTCACATTGAATTGCTGGTTACATGTACATCCCGCCGTTCACGGGTACGGTAGCACCCGTGACATAGGCGGCGCCTTCGGACGCCAAGAAAGACACCACATTGGCGATTTCCTGCGCTTGACCCAGGCGACCCAGGGGAATCTGGGTCTGCAGGGATTCGCGTTGCGCCTCTGGCAATTCACGCGTCATGTCGGTGTCGATGAAACCTGGCGTCACCGAATTGACCGTGATGTTGCGCGAGCCGACCTCACGCGCCAGGGCGCGACTGAAGCCTTCTAGGCCCGCCTTGGCAGCGGCGTAGTTGACCTGGCCGGCGTTGCCCATGGCCCCGACCACCGAGCCGATGCTGATGATACGACCCCACTTGGCCTTGGTCATGCCGCGCAGCACGCCCTTGGACAGACGGTAAAGGCTGTTGAGGTTGGTGTCGATGACATCGAACCACTCGTCGTCTTTCATGCGCAGCATCAGGTTGTCACGCGTGATGCCGGCGTTGTTGACCAGGATGGTCGGCGCACCGAACTGCTCGCCGATGGCGGCAAGCACAGCGGCTACGGACTCGTCACTGGTGACGTTGAGCGCCATGCCGGTACCGGCGACACCGTGCTCTTTGAGGGTCTCGGCGATACGCTGAGCGCCCGATTCGGACGTGGCCGTACCGATCACGGTGGCGCCCTGACGGCCCAGTTCGAGCGCGATGGCTTGACCGATACCACGGCTGGCACCAGTGACGAGGGCGACTTTACCTTGCAGGCTCATGCAAGCTTCTCCTAGATCAGGCCAACGCCGCGCGGGTGGCGGCGAAGGCTTCAGGGGTATTGAGGTTGTAGGTGGTCACGCCATCGGCGCACCGTTTGTTCAAACCGGCCAGGACCTTGCCCGGGCCGCACTCCACCAGGTTGACCGCACCTTGCGCGGCCAGCGTCTGCACGCACTCGACCCAGCGCACGGGCTGATAAAGCTGGGCCAGCAGGTCTTGCTTGAGGGTGTCGAGGTCGCGAGGGACGGTTGCGCTGACGTTCTGCACCAGAGGAATCGCCGGGGCTTTCCAGTCGATGGCGTTTACCGCTTCGGCAAAACGCTCGGCGGCAGGCTTCATCAGCGCACAGTGCGACGGCACGCTGACCGCCAGCGGCAGCGCGCGCTTGGCGCCGGCGGCCTTGCACAGCTCGATGGCGCGATCCACCGCAGCCTTTTCGCCCGCGATGACCACCTGCCCTGGGGAATTGAAGTTCACCGCGCTGACGACCTGACCTTCGGCGGCCTGGGCGCACAGTTCGATCACGTTCGCGTCGTCCAGGCCGAGAATCGCCGCCATGCCACCCTGCCCCGCAGGCACGGCGTCCTGCATGAGCTGCCCACGGCGTTCGACCAGGCGTACGGCTTCGGCCAGGGTCAAGCAGCCAGCCACCACCAGGGCGCTGTACTCGCCCAGGCTGTGACCGGCGACGAACGCGGGACGGGCGTCGCACTGCTCTTGCCACAGACGCCACAGCGCGACCGAAGCGGTCAGGATGGCGGGCTGGGTTTTGTCGGTTTGCGCCAACTGCTCTTCAGGGCCTTCCTGAATCAGTTTCCACAGGTCGTAGCCCAGCGCGGCCGAGGCCTCCTTGAAGGTTTCGACGATGCAGGGATGCTGCGCACCGAGTTCGGCGAGCATGCCCAGCGATTGGGAACCTTGCCCTGGAAAGACGAATGCGAGGGTTGCAGACATGGAACAGGCCCTTATGAAGAAGTCATCGATGTACGTAATCAGGCACTGGGCCTGACAGTCAGTCTGAAAACTTGGATGTAGAGGTCGACCAAGCGGTCACATTTAATCATTCAGCGATGTCATTGCCTAAGGCAAATGCCCTTCGAGAAGACCCGACAGGCGCTGCGGCAGGTTCACATGAATTTCGACCAACGCTCGCTCGATCGCGCTTTGGAAACCCTGCACGCCAGTCGAACCATGGCTTTTGATCACGATGCCTTGCAAACCCAGCAGGCTCGCACCGTTGTGCCGAGCAGGCGCCAGATCCGCCTTCAAGCGTTTGAGCAATGGCAAGGCCAGCAGGCCTGCCAAGCGTGCCAGCAACCCCTGGCGAAACAAGGCCTGCAGACGCTCGGCAATCATGCCGACCAAGCCTTCGCTGGATTTGAGCACGGCATTGCCGACGAACCCGTCGCACACCACCACATCCGCTTCGCCACGGTACAGCCCATCGCCTTCCACGAACCCCACATAGTTGAGGTTGCCGGCTTCGCCGAGCAATGCTGCGGCTTGCCTGACCTGCTGGTTGCCCTTGATGTCCTCGCTGCCACAGTTGAGCAAGCCGACGCGTGGTTGCTCGATCCCCAGCGCCTGCGCCGCTACCGAACCCATGACGGCGAACTGGTAGAGCTGCTGCGCGGTGCAATCGACGTTGGCGCCCAGATCCAGCAACTGGCAGAAGCCGCCGCGCGTGGGAATGGCCGCCACCATGGCTGGACGGTCGATGCCTGGCAGCGTCTTCAAGACAAAACGCGACAACGCCATCAGTGCGCCCGTATTGCCAGCACTGACGCACGCCTGGGCTTTGCCGTCGCGCACCAGCTCCAGCGCCACGCGCATCGAAGAATCCGGCTTACCCCGCAGTGCCTGGCTGGGCCGCTCGTCCATACCGACCGCTTCGCTGGCTGCGACGATTTGCAGGCGCGCGCGTTCGGCGGCAGGCAAGCCACTGACAAGCGGTTCGATAAGGGAAGGTTGGCCGACGAGGGCCAGGTACAGCGAGGGCGTAGCTTTGAGGCAGGCGATGCTCGCCTGAACAATGAGACGGGGACCGAAGTCCCCGCCCATCGTATCGATCGCGACGATCGGAGCGGACAAGATTTACTCGTCAGCGCCCTTGTCGATCACTTTGCGGCCACGGTATACGCCTTCTGGCGAAACGTGGTGGCGCAGGTGAACTTCGCCGGTGCTCTTGTCTACCGACAGCGCGTTTTCCGACAGGGCGTCGTGCGAACGGCGCATGTCACGGGCAGAGCGGGATTTTTTGTTCTGCTGAACAGCCATAATTGATTAACTCCTAAACGTTTGGGTCACGCTTTAACTGCGCCAAAACACTGAACGGGTTGGACCGCGATACCTCGTCCTTGCCCGGCTCGGGCTCATCTGCACCGGCCGGCTGCTGGCATTCTTCCGGATGATGAGCAGGCACGATTGGCAGAGCGAGCAACAGCTCTTCTTCGATCAGCGCCTGCAGATCCAAAGGATCTTCGCCCAGTTCCAGCACGTCATAGCCTTTCGGCAACGACTGGGTATTCGCACCCTCCTTCACCACGGCGTAGGTACATTCGCTATGGATCGGCAGGGTGACCAGCTCAAGACAACGCTGGCAAACCATCTTGACTTCGACATCCAGCGCGGTGTGGACAACCACCGTGTGCTGTTCGTCTCGTTCAAAATCGAACTTCGCCTGCACCGTACCGACATTGTCGGAAAGCGGGTCGCAGAGTCTTTCCAAATCAGCGAGTGGCAGCGAACCTTGAAGGGTTACGCCGCGATCGGCCAATTTGCGCGGGTCAACGTGAGGTGGAATCGGGTCATTCAACATAGGCGCAGCATTCTAGGGACGCCCCCTACTCCTGTCAAAGGAAATTAGGCGGCATGTCGCATGTTAGGATCGGCCACCCGCTTCGGAGACCACCATGCTTCCTTTATTACTGGCTTCCAGCTCGCCCTATCGCCGCGAACTGCTGCAACGCTTGCGCCTGCCGTTCACCTGCGCGAGCCCCGACCTGGACGAGCGCCGCCTCGATCGGGAACCGGCCGCCGCGCTGGTCCAGCGACTGGCCCAGGCCAAGGCGCGCGCCTTGGCCGACAGCCATCCGGACCACCTGATCATCGGTTCCGACCAAGTCGCTGTGCTGGGCGAGCAGATCCTGGGCAAGCCGCATACCGTCGAGCGCGCCTGCGAACAATTGCTCGCCGCCAGCGGCCGCTCGGTCACTTTTCTTACGGGCTTGGCCTTGCTGAACTCGGCGACCGGTCACTGCCAGGTCGACTGCATCGCCTTCACGGTCACCTTCCGCACTCTGGATCGCGCATGCATCGAGCGCTATGTCGAAGCCGAGCGGCCGCTCGACTGCGCCGGCAGCTTCAAGGCCGAAGGTCTAGGCATCAGTCTTTTCCAGCGCATGCAAGGGGACGACCCCACCAGCCTGATTGGTCTGCCGCTGATTCGCCTGGTGGATATGCTGCTGGCCGAACAGGTGCGCATTCCCTGAATGCGAAACGGAGCGCGCCGTGATGACGACGCGCCCCGCTCATGGATCGCCTTCGCCGCCCTTAACGCAAAGTTGGCCCCTGTAAGCCCATCCACAGCGCCAAGCGCTCGGCCATGCTGGTACCGATGCGCTTGGAGAAGCGGTCGAACGGCGACTCCTGCACGGTAAAGTCGACCAACTCCTTCTCGCCCACCACCTCGCGCGCTACATAACTGGCACTACCCAGACCATCCACCAGGCCCAGCGCCTTGGCCTGCTCGCCGGTCCAGACCAGGCCGCTGAACAGCTCGGGATGCTCCTTGTCCTTGAGCCGATCACCCCGACCTTGCTTGACCATGGCGATGAACTGCTGGTGCGTGGTGTTCAGCACGCCTTGCCAGAAGGCCGTCTCGTCCGGCTTTTGCGGCGAGAACGGATCGAGGAAGGCCTTGTGTTCGCCTGAGGTGTACAGCCGCCGCTCGACGCCCAGCTTCTCCATGGTGCCTACGAAGCCATAGCCTGCTGCGGTGACGCCGATCGATCCGACTAAGCTGGCCTTGTCGGCATAGATCTCGTCGGCAGCACTGGCAATGTAGTACGCCCCGGAGGCGCCCAGGTCGGCGATCACCGCGTACAGCTTGATGTCCGGATGCTCGCCGCGCAGACGACGGATTTCGTCGTAGACATAGCCCGACTGCACCGGGCTGCCACCAGGGCTGTTTATACGCAGCACCACCGCTTTGGTATTGGCGTCCTCGAAGGCCTCGCGCAGGCCTTTGACCAGATTGTCGGCACTGGCAGGCTCCCGATCGGCGATCACGCCTTGCAGCTCCACCAGCGCGGTGTGGCTGGTGCCGCGCTTGGCGGAGCCGTCGAAATCCAGCAGCGGCGTGAACAGCGCCAGCAGGCCGAACAGGTAGGCGAAGGTCAGGAGCTTGAAGAAGATGCCCCAACGTCGCGCTCGCCGCTGTTCCTGGACGCTGGCGAGCAGGGTCTTCTCCAGAAGCTTCCAGCTCTTGCGGTCCTCGTCGTTGCGGCCTTCGTCGCCTTGCGACTCGGGGGATTTCCATAGATCGGGCATGCCTACCTACCTCGAGCGTCAGCGGTGCTGGCCGGCCAGCCACTCGCGCAATTGGGAAAAATGACTGATGCACACCTGCGGGCCGAATTCGGCCAACGCCTGCAACGACATGGCGCCATAGCCGACCGCCACTGAGTGCATGCCGGCGTTGTTGGCCATCTGCAAGTCGAAGGCCGAGTCACCCACCATCAGCGCGCGCTCGGCAGGCACCGCGCAATGGCTCAGGATCTGCTCCAGCATCAACGGGTGCGGCTTGCCGCGGGTCTCATCCGCGGCACGGGTAATGTCGAAATAATTCTGCCAGCCATTGGCCTGCAGCACGCGATCCAGGCCGCGGCGAGCCTTGCCGGTCGCCACCGCCATGCGGTAGCCCTCGGCGCGAAAGGCGTCGAGCGACTCCACCACGCCGTCGAACAACGGCGAAGGCTGCTGGTCGAGGGCGATGTAGACGTCCGCATAGTGCTGGCGAAAGCGTGACACCTGAACGGCATCCAGATGCGGATACAAGGTACCGATCGCCTCATCCAACGCCAGACCGATGATGCCCTTTACTGCAGCGTCGCTGCTGCGCGGCTCACCCGCCCGATCGGCGGCCTCGGCCATCGACTGCACGATGCGTCCGATCGAATCGGCCAGCGTGCCGTCCCAGTCGAAGATCAGCAGGTCATAGTCACGGCGCACCGAGACGCTCCACGGTCTGCGACCAGACGTCGTCGACCGGCGCTTCGAGCTTGAGCTCGCCACCGTCAGGCAGTGGCACGGTCAGCGCATAGGCATGCAGGAACAAGCGCTTGCCACCCAGGTCGCGGATTTCCCGGCTGAAGTCTTCGTCGCCGTATTTGCTGTCGCCGGCGATCATGTGCCCGGCATGCAAGGTATGCACACGGATCTGGTGAGTACGCCCGGTGATCGGCCGCGCTTCGACGATTGTGGCGAACTCGCCGAAGCGGCGCAGTACGCGGAACATCGTCAGCGCATCTTTACCTGCTTCGTTGACCTCGACCATACGCTCGCCCGAACGCAGGTTGCTTTTGAGCAGCGGCGCGTTGACCTGCTTCTTGGAGGTCGGCCAGTGGCCACGCACCAGCGCCATGTAACGCTTGTCGACGCCGTCGCCGCGCAGCGCAGCATGCAGGTGACGCAGCATGCTGCGTTTCTTGGCGATCATCAGCAGGCCGGACGTGTCGCGATCCAGGCGGTGCACCAGCTCCAGCTCCTTGGCATCGGGGCGCAACTGACGCAGCGCTTCGATCACGCCGAAGCTTAGGCCGCTGCCGCCGTGCACGGCGATGCCCGCCGGCTTGTTCATGACGATCAGCGCCTTGTCTTCGTAGACGATGGCCGCCTCCAGCCGCTGCAACAGGCCTTGGGCCACCGGCGCCGGCGCATCGCGCTCGGGCAGGCGCACCGGCGGTACGCGCACGATGTCGCCGGCCTGAAGCTTGTACTCGGGCTTGATTCGACCTTTGTTCACACGCACTTCGCCCTTGCGCACGATGCGGTAGACCAGGGTCTTGGGCACGCCCTTGAGGGCGGTGATGAGGAAATTGTCGATACGTTGGCCGGCAAGCTCCGGCGGAACTTCGATCAGCTGGACGCCGGAAGTCGGGGGGGTATTGGTTGTCATGGCGCGATCATAACAATTTGATGCATTTGAAGCACTTAATCATTGCTGATATAGTCGCGAGCGTCGCCATAAGCGGCAGATTGGCGGTACATATGCAGTACGTAGCCGTACAGCAGCCCCAATCTTCGCAATTCTCGAGGACGCGAGGCCGTCCTACGGGGTTTTCGCCAGTTGTACGAACTGCTTGGAATCGCCACTCAGCGCTGTGTAGAGAAGACTGAAAATAAACGACGAGCGCGGCATCATGCCTGCTTCCCGATTCTTTTCGCATCACTCCCCCTCTGCCCTCCGCGTCGCTTCCCTGCATCGCCCGGCGAGGGCCTCGGAAATACCTGCCTCAGACATGAAATGGCGTCAGCTTTCTAGCGAAGCTGGCGAAAAATGCAACCCGTTGCGGATTCAGCGCGCGGCAGCACCCGAATTTTCAAGGGATACGTGCAGGGTGGAGATGCATAGCCGCCGGACTGTGTAGATGCCAGATTGGCGTCCACGGCCGGCGACTGATTCCTCCTCCTGACTGAGTGCACAGGGTTTGTTCGAGACGTCGCCCAGCGGCGGCCAGATGAGGTGATACAGGCGAAAAACGCGGACCATGCCGGCGACAACGGGCATGCCGGGCCTGATTTCAAAGCAGCCTGACCGATACGCAAGCACCTATCGCCCACGCCCGGTCTGCAAGGTTGATTCGCATACCGCAGGCCACGTGGCACCACAGCAATCAGGACGCGTCGTCGCGACCACGACAGGCTGGGCAACCGGCTGGTGTCGAATGTCGCTAGACACGGGGGTAGCTCGCTACCCTTTGCGCACCCAGGCACCGACCATGGAAAGTCGTGTGTGCCGAACGCCGTTTCCGGCAGCCCGGAAACCGACGGTACAACATGAAAAGAATGCTGATCAACGCGACTCAACCCGAAGAGTTGCGTGTAGCACTGGTAGATGGCCAGCGCCTCTATGACCTGGACATCGAGTCCGGTGCCCGCGAGCAGAAAAAGGCCAACATCTACAAAGGCCGCATCACCCGCATCGAGCCCAGCCTCGAAGCCGCCTTCGTCGACTTCGGCTCCGAGCGTCACGGCTTCCTGCCGCTGAAGGAAATTTCCCGCGAGTACTTCAAGAAGACCCCCGAAGGCCGCGTCAACATCAAGGAAGTGCTGAGCGAAGGCCAGGAAGTCATCGTCCAGGTCGAGAAGGAAGAGCGCGGCAACAAGGGCGCGGCCCTCACCACCTTCATCAGCCTGGCCGGGCGATACCTGGTACTGATGCCCAACAACCCCCGCGCTGGCGGCATCTCCCGCCGCATCGAAGGCGAAGAGCGCAACGAACTGCGCGAAGCGCTCAACGGCCTGACCATTCCGGCCGACATGGGCCTGATCGTGCGCACCGCCGGCCTTGGCCGCAGCAGCGAAGAAATGCAGTGGGACTTGGACTACCTGCTGCAATTGTGGACTGCCGTCAAGGAAGCCTCGCTCGACCGCAAGGCGCCGTTCCTGATCTACCAGGAAAGCAACGTCATCATCCGCGCCATCCGCGACTACCTGCGCCAGGACATCGGCGAAGTGCTGATCGACAGCATCGAAGCCCAGGAAGAAGCCCTGACCTTCATCCGCCAGGTGATGCCGCAGTACGCCAGCAAGGTCAAGCTGTACGAAGACAGCGTGCCGCTGTTCAACCGTTTCCAGATCGAAAGCCAGATCGAAACCGCTTTCCAGCGCGTGGTCGAACTGCCATCGGGTGGCTCGATCGTCATCGACCCTACCGAAGCCCTGGTCTCGATCGACATCAACTCGGCGCGCGCCACCAAAGGCAGCGACATCGAGGAAACCGCGCTGCAGACCAACCTGGAAGCTGCGGAAGAAATCTCCCGCCAGTTGCGCCTGCGTGACATCGGTGGCCTGATCGTCATCGACTTCATCGACATGACCCCGGCGAAGAACCAGCGCGCCGTCGAAGAACGTGTGCGCGAGTGCCTTGAAGCCGACCGTGCCCGCGTGCAAGTGGGCCGCATCTCGCGCTTCGGTCTGCTGGAAATGTCCCGTCAGCGCCTGCGCCCTTCGCTGGGCGAAAGCAGCGGCATCGTTTGCCCACGCTGCTCGGGCACCGGCATCATCCGCGACGTCGAATCGCTGTCGCTGGCGATCCTGCGCCTGATCGAAGAAGAAGCCCTGAAGGACCGCACCGCCGAAGTGCGCGCGCAAGTACCGATTCCGGTCGCCGCGTTCCTGCTCAACGAGAAACGCAATTCGATCACCAAGATCGAACTGCGCACCCGTGCCCGCATCATCATCCTGCCGAACGACCACCTGGAAACGCCGCATTTCGAAGTGCAGCGCCTGCGTGACGACAACCCGGAAGTGCTGAACAACCTGTCCAGCTACGAAATCGCCACCACCGAAACCGAAGAAGTCCAACCGCAAACCGCCACGCGCACCCTGGTACGCCAGGAAGCGGCGGTCAAGACCGCACCGCCGCGCACCAGCGCGCCTGTGCCAAGCACGCCGGAAGCACAGCCTGCCGCTACCGCAGCGCCGGCCGCTCCCGTGCAGAGCGCGCCAGAGCCAAGCCTGTTCAAGGGCCTGGTGAAATCGTTGGTCAGCCTGTTCGCCGGCAAGGAAGAGCCTGCACCGACGCCGGTCGCCGCGCCCGAGAAGCCAGCTACCGAGCGCCCGCAGCGCAACGAAGAGCGCCGCAATGGCCGTCAACAGAGCCGCAACCGCGGTGGCCGTCGCGACGAGGAACGCAAACCCCGTGAAGAGCGTGGCGAGCGCCAGTCGCGCGAAGAGCGCGCCCCTCGTGAAGAACGCGCACCGCGCGAAGAACGTGCCGCTCGCCAGCCGCGCGAAGATCGCCGCGGCAATCGTGAAGAGCGCCCGGTCCGCGAATTGCGCGAGCCATTGGATGCTGCACCTGTCGAGCGTGAAGAACGTGCACCTCGTGAAGAGCGTGCCCCTCGTGAAGAACGCGCACCTCGCGAAGAGCGTGCTCCACGCGAAGAACGCGCACCTCGTGAAGAACGCGCACCTCGTGAAGAGCGTGCTCCTCGTGAAGAACGTGCTCCACGCGAAGAACGCGCACCTCGTGAAGAGCGTGCCCCACGCGAAGAACGTGCCCCACGCGAAGAACGTGCACCTCGTGAAGAGCGCGCTCCTCGTGAAGAACGTGCCGTTCGTGAAGAGCAGGCCCCCCGTGAAGAACGCACCCCTGTCGAGCCTGTCGACGCACAGGCTATCGAGACCACCCAAGCGCAAACCAGCCTCGAACCGCAAGCCCCCGCTGCGCTCGAAGAGCAGCAACCGCGCGCCGCGCATGAAGAACGCGAGCTTCGGGTGACCGAACAGTCTGCCGATAACGCGGACGAGCAAGCTTCGAACGAAGACGCTCAAGCCGAGCAGGAAGGCAGCGACGAAGAACGTCCACGTCGCCGTTCGCGCGGTCAACGCCGTCGCAGCAATCGTCGCGAGCGTCAACGCAACGGCAATGGCGAGTTGATCGAAGGCGAAGAAGAAGGCAACGACGAGCCATCGTCCGAGCAGGCCGAAGCGTCCGCTGTCGCCGAAACGCCAGCTGCAACCCCAGCCACGGCCGCCGAACTGGCTGCAGGGCTTGCCGTGACTGCCGCTGTCGCCAGCAGCAACATCAGCGCCAACGCCGAAGCCCAGGCACAGCAGCAGGCCGAACGCGCCACTGACGCCATGAGCGAAACCCGTGTGCAAGCGCCTCAGGATCAGGTAGCTCCCAGCAAGATCGCTATCGAAACCGAAACCGCTGCCATCGCGCCTAGCGTCGAACAGCCGGCCGAGCCCGTACTGGAAGTGAACCCCGGCATCGCCCCAGTGGTGGAAGTCGTGCCTGCGCACGAGCCTGCCACCCCTGCCGTGCAAGACGGTGGAGCCGAGCAATCGGCAGCGCCGGCCGCTCAGACCGAGCAACCGGTCGTGGTTCAGCCGACGGTCGAGATCATCGACCTGGTCAGCCCGGTGCAAGCGCCTGCCGCTGCCGAAAGCGAAACTGCCAAGCCTGTCGAAGCAGCGGTCGAAACGCAGTCGCCGCCGGTGGCCGTAGAAGCCGAGCCCGCGGCCGAAAGCCGCGAACCTTCCGAGCAGCCTGCGCAAACCGAGCCAGTGGTCGTCGACCCTGCCGCTGCGCAAGCGCCTGCAAGCGAGCCGGCCGCAGTCGAGCCTGCGACGGTCATGCTGTCGAACGGTCGCGCACCGAACGATCCGCGCGAAGTTCGTCGTCGCAAGCGTGAGGCCGAAGCTGCCGCCGCCGCAGCCCAGGCTGCCGCGGATGCCGCCACCCGCCACACCGCGCTTGCCCCTGAATCGACCGAGGTGTCCAAACCGCACCAAGGCTGATTCATCGGCTGACTAAAAAGCCCCGCCAGTGCGAACTGGCGGGGCTTTTTCATGGCTGCGATAAAGCGCTTGGGGTAGCCCTCAGTAGAGATTGGGCTCCATCTCCAATTCGACGCCGAAACGCGCGCGAATGTCGCTCTGGATCTTGCCGGCCAAGGCGTGCAGTTGAGTACCACTGGCCTGGCCGTAATTGACCAGTACCAACGACTGCAAGCGGTGCACACCGGCGTCGCCCTCGCGATAACCTTTCCAGCCAGCCCGTTCGATCAGCCAACCCGCAGCCAGCTTCACGCCCTCCTCGCCTTGCGGATAAGCCACGAGATCGGGATAGGCGGCACGAATTCGGTCGGCGCACGCGCTGGATACCACCGGATTCTTGAAGAAGCTACCGGCGTTGCCCAGGACGGCAGGGTCCGGCAGTTTTTCCCGACGGATGCTGCAGATCGCTTCGCTGATGGCCTGAGCGGTCGGCTGCTCCACACCTTGCTCATGCAAGCGCTGACGCACGGGCCCATAGCCCAGGTGCGGATCGAGGGTACGCGTTAACGCGAAGCGCACGCGCAGGATCAGCCAACGCCCGGGATCGGCCTTGAACACGCTGGCACGGTAGGCGAACCCGCAGTCTTGCAGGCCGAACTCGCGCACGACCCCGGACTGCCGGTCCAGCGCGGTCAGGCCGGCGAACACGTCCTTGATCTCGACGCCATAGGCGCCGATGTTCTGCATGGGCGCGGCACCGACGGTGCCAGGGATCAAACTGAGGTTCTCCATGCCGCACAAGCCTTGGGCGAGGGTCCACTGCACGAAGGGGTGCCAGGGCTCGCCCGCTTCGGCCTCGACCAGCACCTGATCGCCATCGTCGGCGACGATGCGCCGTCCACGGCTGGCCATGTGCAGGACCAACGCATCGACGTCCTGGGTCAGCAACAGGTTGCTACCCCCACCGAGCACTAGCACGTCCAGCTTGCGTTCGGCCGCCGCGGTCAGTGCCTGCGACACGTCGGCGTCGTTGTGCGCCTGCACCAGATAGCGGGCCTTGACGTCGATGCCGAAGGTATTGAACGGCTTGAGCGAGACGTCCGCTTGCCATTGCGCCGTCATAGGCGCCCCTTGATTTCGACCAGCAAGGCTTGGCAAGCGTCCTCGATCAGGTCGAGTACCTGCTCGAAGCCGTCGGCACCGCCATGGTAGGGATCGGGTACGTCGTCGACCCGCGCGCCGTATCGGCGCAGGAACAGGTCCAGTTCGCCCTTGGCAGTGCCCGGGCGTAACGCTTGCAAGTCGCGCAGGTTGCTCGAATCCATGGCCAGCACCAGATCGTAATCGGCGAAATGCGCAGGGGTGACCTGCTGGGCGCGTTGGCGCGACAGGTCGTAGCCGCGCGCCAGGGCGGCGCGGCAGGTGCGCTCGTCAGGCCCCTGACCCACATGCCAGTCGCCGGTGCCAGCGGAAGCCACTTCAACGCGGTCGGCAAGCCCGGCATGCTGCAGATGCCGACGCAGCACGCCTTCGGCAGTTGGCGAGCGACAGATGTTGCCCAAACACACGAACAGAATGCGCATCAGTGCTCCAGCAGGCGACGAACGCGCTCGAGGTCTTCCAGGGTATCGACGCCCACGGCCGGGGCCTCGAGCGCATCGGCCACATGGATGCGCACACCGTGCCAAAGGGCGCGCAACTGCTCCAGGGCCTCGGTCTGTTCCAGCCAGCATGGCCCCCAGGTGACGAAGTCTTGCAGAAAGCCCACACGATAGGCGTACATGCCGATGTGACGGCGATACGGCACGCCCTCAGGCAACTGGTCCTGCCGCTTGGCGAACAGGTCGCGCGCCCACGGCAACGGCGCTCGGCTGAAGCTCAGGGCCAGGCCGTTCTTGTCGCTGACCACTTTCACCGCGTTGGGGTTGAACACAGACTGCGGCTCGTGGATGGCTTCGGCCAGGGTGGCGATGCCGGCCTCGGGGTGCGTCGCCAGGTTGTTGGCCACCTGGTCGATGATCACCGGTGGAATCAACGGCTCGTCACCTTGCACGTTGACCACGATGGCATCGGCGGGCAGCCCCAGCAATGCGGCCACTTCGGCCAGCCGGTCAGTGCCCGACTCGTGTTCCGCGCGAGTCATCACCACCTCGGCGCCGAAGGCCTTGCAGGCATCCAGAATGCTGACGTCGTCAGTCGCGATGACCACCCGCGCAGCGCCGCTTTTGCACGCTTGTTCCCAGACATGCTGCACCATCGGCTTGCCGGCGATGCTCAGGAGAGGCTTGCCGGGCAAGCGGGTGGAGCGCAAGCGGGCCGGGATGACCACGGTGAAGTCGAGGCTCATTTGTCCAGACGCTCATCGTCAGTCAAGGTGCGCGCTTCGGTTTCGAGCATGACGGGAATGCCGTCGCGAATCGGGTAGGCCAACCCGGCGCTCCTGCTGATCAGTTCCGTTTTGTCGGCGCTGAGCTTGAGCGGGCTCTTGGTAATCGGGCAAGCCAGGATGTCGAGCAGTTTGGTGTCCATGAGTACGTCCTAGGGGCCAGGGGCCAAAGGTGGCTGAGAGTCAGAGCAGGCGCTGCAATTGGGCGTCGAACCAGGCACTGAACGCGGGGCTGGGCTGGGCGTCGACCGCCAGGTACCACCAGTCAGGCTGGGCGAAGGCGCGGCATTTGACCGCGTCTTTTTCGGTCATGACCAACGGCAGCGACGGGCTGAAGTCCAGCGCTTGCGGGCTGAACTGGGCATGGTCGGCGAAGGGATGGGCCAGTGGCTGCCAGTCTAGCGCCTGCAGGGTATTGAAGAAACGCTGGGGGTTGCCGATACCGGCCACGGCGTGTAAGGCCTGACCGACGGGAAAGTGATTCAGGGGACGACGTTCGCCGGTGCATAGGTTGACCAGTGCACTGGGCAGCAGCTGGAACGCGAAACCAGGCTCGGGATCGCTGGCGGCGCCGTTGTACAGCAGGGCGTCAACGGTTTGCAGGCGCTCGACCGGCTCGCGCAATGGGCCTGCCGGCAGGCAACGCCGATTGCCCAGGCCGCGGGCGGCATCGATCAGCACCAGTTCCAGGTCGCGCGCCAGCCGATAATGCTGCAAGCCGTCATCGCTGAGGATCAGATCGAGCGGCTCGGCTGCGAGCAGAGCTTGGGCCGCACGCCCGCGGTCAGGGTCGATCACCAGCGGTACGCCGGTGCGCTGCACGATCAGCAGGGGCTCGTCGCCGGCCTGCTCCGCCGTCTGTTGCGCTTCGACCCGCCAGGGCAGCGTCGGCGGCTTGGCGCCGTAGCCGCGGCTCACCACGCCCACTCGCAGGCCCTGCTGGCGGCAGCGCTCGATCAACCAGAGGATCATCGGTGTCTTGCCGGTGCCGCCGACGGTGACGTTGCCCACCACGACCACGGGTACGGGCGCGCGATAGCTGGGCGTCGCTCCGGAAAGAAACTGCGCCCGCTTGCGTCGGACCACGTACCGGTACAACGCCTCCAGGGGGCGCAGCAGCACCAGCGCCGGGTGACCAGCGTACCAGGCCTGCAACAGGCGGTCGGCCAGGCTCATCACGGCGTCCCCTGGACCGCCTCGACGGTGGTCATGCGCAACTGGCTGAAGCCCAGCTTGCCGGCCGCGTCCATGGCGGTGACCACCGACTGATGGGGCGTCTTGCCGTCGGCGCTGATCAGCAACGGCAGCGTGTTGTCGCCTTCGGAGGCGCGTTGCACGGCGTCGATGAGGGTGTCGAGGTCACTGCGCGGCAACAGGTTGTTGTTGACCGAATAGACGCCTTCGGCACTGATGGTGATTTCCACCTGGCGCCCGGATTCGGCCGAGGGCGGCGTGGCACTGACCGATTCGGGCAGCTCTACCCGCAATTGGTTCTCCCGGGTGAAGGTGGTAGTGACCACGAAGAACAGCAGCAGAACGAACACCACGTCGATCAGCGACGCGAGGTTGATGTCGACGTTCTCGCGACGACGGTTGCGCCGGAACTTCACGCCTTGGCTCCGCTGATTTCGACTTCGCGATCACCTTGCAGCACTTCCACCAGCTTGATCGCTTCCTGCTCCATGCCCACCACCAGCTCGTCGATGCGGCGCAGCAGGAAACGGTGGAAGAACACGGCCGGGATGCCTACCATGAGGCCGGCGGCCGTGGTCACCAGCGCCTTGGAAATTCCGCCGGCGAGCACTGCCGCGTTGGCGGTCATCTGCGAGCCCATGAAAGCGCTGAAAATGTCGATCATGCCCAGCACGGTGCCCAGCAGACCCAACAGCGGCGCCATGGCCGCGATGGTGCCCAGGGTGCTGGTATAGCGCTCCAGCTCATGGATGACCCGCGAAGCCGCTTCCTCGATGCACTCTTTCATGATGTCGCGCCCATGCCTGGAGTTGGCCAGACCCGCGGCGAGGATCTCGCCCAGCGGCGAGTCGGCACGCAGCGCCTTGAGCTTGTCGCTGGTCAGTTGCTTGTCCTTGATCCACATCCAGACCTGACCCAGCAGGTGCGGCGGGGTCACACGGCTGGCACGCAAGGTCCACAGGCGTTCGACGACGATCGCCAGGGCGACGATGGAGCTCAGAATGATCGGCAGCATCATCCAACCGCCCGACTTGACCAATTCCCACACGTGAGTCACCCCCTCGAAAAAAGGCCGTCACTTTACCATAGGTAGCGTTGCCACTGGCTTGCCCTGAGCGATCGATGACAGCACTCAACGCAGGGCCTGTTCAGCGGGTGGCGGATCGCGCCAGAAGCGCCGCTCGGCCCGCAGCCGGCGCACCTCGCCATGGCTGCCCAGGCGTAGCGTCAAAGCGCCGTGCGCTGCGGTGTCGTGCACTTGCATGCGGTGGCGCTGGTAGCGCGCCAGTACCTGCGGATGGGGATGGCCGAAGCGGTTGCCGCGGCCCCGGGAAACCAAGGCGCCGCGCGCTGCCAAGGCGCGCAGGAAAGGTTCGCTGGAAGAGCTGCGGCTGCCATGGTGGGGCGCTTGCAGCCAGTCGACGGTGGGCGGCTCGGGTTGCGCGAGCCAGACGCGTTCCGCTCCGCGCTCGATGTCGCCGGCCAACAGCAGGCGCTCGCCTAGGGCCTCCACCAGCAGCACGCAGGAGCGCTCATTGCTGCTGGCAGCGGCCGACCAACGCCAGAGCGAAAACTCCACGCCATCCCAGGTCCAGCGCTCGTCGGTGCGGCAGGGCTCAGCCGCCATGCCACCCGGCAGATCGTCCGGCTCGCCGCTGATCACCCGACCTATCGGCAGACCTCGCTGCACCGCACCGGCGCCGCCCGCATGGTCGGCATGGGCGTGGCTGATCAACATCACATCGAGCTGCCTGACCCCCAACTTACGTAAGGTAGGTAGCACCACCTGCTCGCCTAGGTCCAGCTCGCCGAATGCCGGGCCGGCATCGTACAGCAGGGCGTGGTGACGGGTCCGTACCAGCACCGCAAGGCCTTGGCCGACGTCCAAATACACCACTTCGGCCTGGCCTTGCGGAACGCTCGGCACTGGCGCCCAAAGCGCCAGCAGCATCACCGCGCCAAGCCCGCGCAGCGGCACCCCGCGCGGCAGCAGGAGTACCAGCGCGCCGGCCAGCACCAGCAGCCAGGCCCACATCGGCAGCGCCGGCGGTTGCCAAGCGGGTCGCCACAGCGCCGCATGGCCGAGCGCTTCGAACAGCACACGCAGCCCACCACTGGCCAGCCATAGCAGCCACTCGCCCAGGCCGTCCAGCCAGAGCGACCCGGTGCCCAGCAGCGCCAGGGGCAAGACAATGAAACTGATCCAGGGTACCGCCAGCAGGTTGGCCAGCGGCGCGCTCAGGCTCACGGGCAAGCCCAATGCCAGCAACGCTGGCAATAGCCCCACGGCGATCACCCACTGCGCACGGCTCCAGGCCTGCCAAGGTCGCCAGCCGCCGAGCCGACCGGCAAAGCAATAGATCAGCACCGCCACCGCTGCGAACGACAGCCAGAACCCTGGCAACAAGCTGGCCAACGGCTCCATCAGCAACACGCCGTTCAACGCCAGCAGCCACGGCACGCTTGCGCCCATGTGACGAAAGCGCAGCCGCCACAGCAGAACCATCGCCAGCATCAGGCAAGCCCGCTGCACAGGTACCTGGAAACCCGCCAGCCAGCCATAGCCCAGCGCCGCCAACAACGACAGCCCGCAAGCCCAAGGCAGCCAGGGCAACCGCGAGGGCCATGCGCCCAGGCGCGCGAGCCCTGCGACCAGGCCATACACCAACCCTGCCAACAGCCCGATGTGCTGACCAGAGATCACCAGCAGATGCACCGTGCCCGTGTCGCGCAGGGCCTGCCATTGCGCCGGGTCGAGCGCACTGCCATCGCCTAGCACCAACGCCACCAGCGCGGCCTGCTGCCCCTGGGCATCGACACCGAGCAGACGCTGGCGCAGCGCTTCGCGCCAGCCAGGCGTCAAGCTTTGCAAGCGCTCGCCAGCCTTGACCGTGCCGGTGGCACCGATGCGCCGCGCCAGCAGGCTGGCCTCGCGGTCGGGCCCGTGTGGGTTGAGCAGACCATGCGGCCGCTTGAGCGTGACGGCAAGGCGCCACCGCTCCCCCGCCAATACCGGCGGCCCGTCGAACCAGCTCAATTGCACGCGCTTGGGTAGCTCGGCGCGACGCGAAGTCGCGCCTTGCAACTCGAAGCGCACACCTTGGGCCGAACGGGCTGGCAGCCCAACTACCTGCCCCTCCAGCCACAACGTGCGGCCGTCGAGTTCGGATGCCAGCCGATCCGCCAGCGCCCAATGCGCCGAGGCGCAGGCCCAGCACAGCCCGAACAATAGCCAGCCGGCGAACCCGCGCTGTACGCACAGGCACACAGTGGCCAGCAAGGCCCCTGCCAGCAACCAACCGACCGACGGCAATGCGGGTAGAAAACGCAGCGACAACAGGCCAAGGGCCAGCGCAACCATCCTTGTGCGCATGGGTCAGGACTCTCCCCAGTGAACGACCCACTAGCAATAGCCTACAGGGAAGCGCTGCTCGCTTAACAATTGTCACAAACTCTGAACGAGGTGGCCGAAGGATGCGGGCATACTGCACCGTCCAACGCCCGGGGGCCGCCATGCCGCGTCGTCTGTTCAAACGCTACTTGCCCGATCCGACCAGCATCCGTGAACACAAGAGCTTACGTTTTTTCGGTCGGCTCCTGCATGACCCGAACCTCTGGCACCTGAACCGCCACTCGGTGTCACGGGCGATGGGCATCGGCCTGTTCGCCGCGCTGATCCCCATCCCCATGCAGATGCTGCTGGCGGCGGCACTGGCCATCCCGGCGCGGGGCAACCTGCCGATTGCGGTCAGCCTGGTATGGCTGACCAATCCGCTGACCATGCCGCCAGTATTCTTCGTCACCTACATGACCGGTGCCTGGTTGTTGCAGGTACCGCCACGCCACTTGCCCGAAGACATAACGGTCGAGTGGGTCACCGGGCAATTGGCGACCCTCTGGCAACCTTTCCTACTGGGGTCGGTAGCGTGCGCAATCGTGCTGGGCCTGCTCGGTTACTGCGGCACCCTGCTCTACTGGCGCTGGTGGGTAGGCCGGCAATGGCGCCGGCGCTCGCTCAGAGCCTCAGGCACGCATCCCACGCCCGCTGACCAGCAAACGCACGCACACCACGTAAAGCACTACGGTAGCGACCAGCATGAAGGTGATGGCCGTGCCGATGCTGATGTCCGAAACGCCGAGAATGCCGTAACGGAACGAGTTGACCATGTGCAGCACGGGGTTGGCCAACGAGACGGTTTGCCAGAACGGCGGCAGTAGGTTGATCGAATAGAACACACCGCCCAGGTAGGTCAGCGGCGTCAGCACAAAGGTCGGAATGATCGAAATGTCGTCGAAGTTGCGCGCGAACACCGCGTTGACGAAGCCCAACAGCGAAAAGATGGTGGCCGTCAGCAGCACCACCAGGACCGTGATGCCCAAGTGGTGAACCTGCAGGTGGGTGAAGAAGAACGACAGCAAGGTCACGATCACGCCCACCGCCAGGCCACGCAACACGCCGCCCAGGGCATAGCCGATGAGAATGGTGTGCGGCGATACCGGCGACACCATCAATTCCTCGATGGAACGCTGGAACTTGGCGCCGAAGAAGCTCGACACCACGTTGCCATAGGAGTTGGTGATCACCGACATCATGATCAGCCCCGGCACGATGTACTCCATGTAAGTGAAGCCGCCCATGTCGCCGATCTGCCGGCCGATCAAATTCCCGAAGATGACGAAATACAGCACCATGGTGATCGCCGGCGGCAGCAAGGTCTGCGGCCAGATGCGCAGGAAACGGCGTACCTCGCGATAGACGATGGTGTTGAGGGCAACCCAGTTGGTGCTCAGTTCCACGCTCATACCGCCACCTTCGACAAGTTCTTCTCCACCAGTGACACGAACAGTTCCTCCAGCCGATTGGTCTTATTGCGCAAGCTCTGCACTTCGAGGTTTTGCAGCGCCAATTGAGCGAACAGCGCCGTGATGCCGACGTCTTTGTCGACCTGCACTTCCAGGGTATGCGGCGTCACCAACCGCGTCGGGTAACCCTGCAGCGTGGGCGCCACGGTCAGCGACTGCCTGATGTCCAGCAGGAACGTTTCGACATGCAGTTTGCCGAGCAACTGACGCATGCTGGTGTTTTCGACGATGGTGCCGTGGTCGATGATGCCGATGTTGCGGCACAGCTGTTCGGCTTCTTCCAAATAATGCGTGGTGAGGATGATGGTCACCCCTTTCTGGTTCAGCTCGGTGAGGAAAGTCCACATGGAGCGACGTAGCTCGATGTCAACGCCTGCGGTGGGCTCGTCGAGGATCACCAGGCGTGGCTCGTGGATCAGCGCCCGGGCGATCATCAAGCGGCGCTTCATACCACCAGAGAGTGAGCGCGATGGCACGTCGCGCTTGTCCCACAAGCCCAGCTGGGTGAGGTATTGCTCGGCGCGTTCCTTGGCCAGCGCGGGCTTGATGCCGTAGTAACCGGCCTGGGTCACGACGATGTCGAAGGTCTTCTCGAACTGGTTGAAATTGAACTCCTGCGGCACCACGCCCAGGTTGCGCTTGAGCGCGGCGGGCTCGCGATCGAGGTCGTGGCCGAACACGTTGACGGTGCCGCTGGTCTTGTTCACCAGCGTCGAGAGGATGCCGATGGTCGTGGATTTGCCAGCGCCGTTGGGGCCGAGCAGTGCGAAGAAGTCGCCTTCGGCCACGTCCAGGTCGATGCCACTGAGGGCCTGGAAGCCATTGCCGTAGGTCTTGGTCAGCTGTCGGATGGACAGGGCAGAACTCATAGCGGGTCGATTACCAAGAAAGGAAGTCGGAGCGCGCCAGGACAGGACACTGGCGCAATGGGTGCCGGCATGGTGCAAGGCCATGCCGCGCAAGTACAGTCATGCGTATCGATAGTGACTATCGAAAGCCTCGTGGTGTTCGATCAGGTCAACGCGCTCATCACGCCTGCTTGGTAGGCCGGGCGCTGCGTCAGGCGCGCGTACCAGGCTTCGAGGTGGCGCAGTGGCGGGCGTTCGATAGGCAACTCGAACCAGGCGTAGGCGAAGCTGCCCAAAGGTACGTCGCCCATTCCGAGGGTGTCTCCCGACAGATAGGGCTGTGTGGCCAACGCCTGGTCAGCCATCGAGAACAGCTGGGCGCATTGCTTGTGCGCGGCATTGATCGCCAGCCAGTCGCGCTGTGCTTCGGGCGTGCGCAGCAGCCCCCAGAACAACGGCTTGAACGGCCCGGCCAATGCCGAGGTGGTCCAGTCCATCCATTTGTCGGCTGTGGCACGCTGACGTGGATCGTCCAGGTACCACCCCTGTGCGCGGCCGTATTCGGCGCACAGGTAGCGGACGATGGCGTTGGATTCCCACAGTGTCAGCTCGCCATCTTCGAGCATGGGCACCAGACCATTGGGGTTCTTGGCGCGGTACTCGGGCTGGTCCACGACACCGAAGGCACCGCCCGCATCGATCGAGGTGAAATCCAGACCCAATTCACGGGCGACCCACAGCACCTTGCGTACGTTGCTCGAATTCTTGCGGCCCCAGATCTTCAGCATGGCGATGTCCTTGTTCAATGCACGAGGCTGGCCAGTGTACGCCACCCTCACGGCCAAGTGCGTGCAGCCCGGCATGGAAGACGGAGGCTTGGCAGTGGGAACGAACTCCCGGGTACACAACCTGTCACTGCTCTGATGAGGGCCAGCGTCCCAGGCAAGCTACGCTCTAAGGTTTAGGCCCATACCCACGTTCCACGGAGGAAACGCTCATGTTGCTGTTGTGGCTGGTAGTGCTGGTGCTCGGCGTCGCGTATCTCACGCATCGTCGTCTGGCGCCGTTGCAGATTGTCGCGGCGGTCGCCGCCTATACGGTGCTCATGGGCATCTTCAGCAAGGCGCCAGGTTGGTTGCTGATACTACTATGGGTCTTCATCGCGCTTGGTACCGCAGTTCTGGTGCTGCCCGAGTGGCGCCGCAAGACCATCAGCGGGCCGACGTTCAACTGGGTGCGTCGGACTCTGCCGCCCATGTCGCAAACCGAACGCGAAGCCATCGATGCCGGCACGGTGTGGTGGGACGGCCAACTGTTTAGCGGCCGCCCGGACTGGAACACCCTGCTCGCCTACCCTGCCCCGCGCCTGACCGAAGAGGAGCAGGCGTTCATCGACGGGCCGACCGAAGCGTTGTGCGCCATGGTCAGCGACTGGCAGATCGGCCAGGACATGGACCTTCCGCCCGAAGCCTGGCAGCACATCAAGGATCACGGCTTCTTCGCCCTGATCATTCCCAAGGAATATGGTGGCAAGGGCTTCTCGGCCTATGCCCATTCGCAAGTCGCCATGAAGCTGGCGACCCGAAGCGGCGATCTGGCCTCGACCGTGATGGTGCCCAATTCGCTCGGCCCTGCCGAACTGTTGCTGCATTACGGCACCGACGAGCAACGCAACCACTACCTGCCCCGCCTGGCCCGCGGCGATGACATTCCCTGCTTCGCCCTCACCGGCCCCCACGCAGGTTCCGATGCAGGCGCCATGCCCGACACGGGGATCATCTGCAAAGGGCAGTGGAACGGTGAGGAGGTGCTGGGTCTACGCCTGACCTGGGACAAACGCTACATCACCCTCGGGCCGGTGGCCACTTTGCTGGGTTTGGCCTTCAAGGCCTATGACCCTGAGCATCTGCTAGGCGACCAAGAGGAGCTGGGCATCAGCCTGGCGCTGATCCCCACCGATACCCCCGGCGTCGAGATCGGCCGCCGCCATCTGCCGCTGGGCGCTGCCTTCATGAACGGGCCCAACAGCGGCAAAGACGTCTTCGTCCCGCTGGACTTCCTGATCGGCGGTCAGGCCATGCTCGGCAAAGGCTGGATGATGCTGATGAACTGCCTGTCGGTGGGCCGCTCCATCTCCCTGCCGGCGGTGGGCACGGGCGCTGCCAAGTACACGAGCCTGGTCACAGGCCAATACGCCAACGTCCGCGAGCAGTTCAACGTGCCGCTGGCGGCCTTCGAAGGCATCCAGGAGTCGCTCGCGCGCATCGGCGGCAACGCCTGGCTGATGGACAGCGCCCGCCTGCTCACCGCGCAAGCGGTGGACCTGGGCGAAAAGCCTTCGGTACTGTCGGCCATCCTCAAATACCACCTGACCGAGCGTGGTCGTGAATGTATTCAGCACGCCATGGACGTGCACGGTGGCAAGGGCATCATCATGGGCCCGAACAACTATTTGGGCCGCAACTGGCAAGGCGCGCCGATCTTCATTACCGTCGAAGGCGCGAACATCCTGTCACGCAACCTGATGATCTTCGGCCAGGGAGCCATTCGCTGCCACCCCTTCGTGCTCAAGGAAATGGCGCTGGCGGCACAGCCCGACCACGAAGAGGCGCTGAAGGCGTTCGATCCGTTGCTGATGCAGCACGTTGGCTTCGCACTGAGCAATGCGGCCAGCACTTTCGTACTGGGCCTGGGCCTGGGTCGCTTCGAAAAAACCCCTGGTGACAGCCTGAGCCAGGGCTATTTCCGCGCCCTGAACCGACTGGCAGCTGCCTTTGCCATGATGGCGGACCTGTCGATGATGCTATTGGGCGGCTCGCTCAAACGCCGCGAACGATTGAGCGCTCGTCTTGGCGATGTGCTGAGCTATCTGTATCTGGCCTCGGCCTCGCTCAAGCGGTATCACGATCTGGGTTCACCCGAACACATGCGTGTGCTGCTGCGTTGGGCGATGGAAGAAAGCTTGGGCAAGGCCGAATGCGCGCTCGATCAATTGCTCGACAACTTCCCTCAACGGGGGGTGAGTTGGGCACTGCGCTTGCTGGTCTTCCCATTCGGCCGCCAGCACACAGGGCCCAGCGACGAGCTCGATGCAGCGGTAGCGGCACTGATTGGTCGCGCCAAAGGCGATCCGGCATTGGAAGAGCTGCTCGCCGGATGCTTCAGACCCCAGGCCGACGGCGATCCGGTGGCTGCCTTGCAGCGAGCCAGCGATCTCTTGGCACAGACTTCGGCTCTGTACAAAACGTTGCGTGAAGCGATCAAACGGGGGACTGTCCGACCGGCCCCGGGTCAATCGGCGATAGATGCGGCCTTTGAAAGCGGCGTATTGCAACCGCAAGAGGCTCGCCAACTGCATGAAGCGGAGCGGGCTCGCAAAGTGGTGATCGACGTCGACGCGTTCGATAAAACGCAGATACTGCCTGCGCAAGACAACGTGCGCTGAACCAGAAACGGACGCTCACGCGCGGTAAGGTGTCCGTCTTTAGTCGCAACGATGCCATCTTGCGTATTGCGAGACATGGCATCGCCTTTGCGATTAGGAGAAGCCATGCAGTACCTCCGTGGGTCGGTAGGGTCAGCGAACACCGCACCTAGCCTGATACGCACCCGAGTCACTTGCTCAGCCGATCCTGGGCGCGCCATTGCAAACCGTCCTCTTACGTTTTGGACGCTGGGGCGGCGTATACTCCGCCCTCGTTTCATAGCACCTGGAGTATCGTAATGACCAACCCCCACTTGGCATATCACCTGCAACTGCTGGCTCACCTCCGCACCATTTTGGTAGCTCTGGGTGATGCCGAGCAGGTACCGGAGGAAAGCCATGCACTGTTTCTCGAGCGCTACGACGAACTTCTGACCCAACTGCCGACCCACCCACTGGACAGCCAGTACTTGGGCCAGGATCTACTCTGCCAGATCATCCAGCGGTATCCACAAATCGCTCACCTGGTGCCACGCGATCTACTTTGGTTCTTCGGCGGCGACTGCCTTCATTACATGCCTGACGAGGAGCTGGACCTTTACCAACAGTTGGAGGAGCGGCGCTACGAAGCGCAACAACAGGGGCAGCCTTTCGACTGGCATGCAGAAAAACAGCTTTTAGGCGCAACGGACGACCGCCAACGTCATTGAGATTCATTGCTGCTCGATTGTGAAAACCGTCGAAGATTCGTCACACATCATTGCTTTCTTCCTACAGTCGTATTCCCCACGTATTCATACGATAAGCGCCGTTTCAAGAGCGCTCAAGAAACTTGAAATGCTGCGTGCCGAGCACGCAGCAATGCCAATTTTTCAACGTATGGATCAACCATGAAAAAAATCCTCCTGATGCTCGCGCTGGGCATGGCAAGCAATGCGGCGATGGCTGCCACCGAAACCGGTAAGATTCTCTTCAAAGGGCACATCAACGGCGGCAGCACTTGCCCGATCGAAGTTGTAGAACCCGCGTTGGGCAGCCTGGGTTGGGTAGACCTGGGTGTTTATCCGATCAAGTATTTCGCGGCGCAAAACTCCACGACCGATGTTGCGTTCGCCTTGCGAGTCGAGGCGGATGCCACCTGCGTCATCGCGCCAAATACGAAAGCGAAAGTGAAATTCGACTCCATAGCAGGCGATGCGGGTAGCTCGGGACAGTATTACGCCATTCGCACCGCAGGCGCCGAAGGCATTGCCTTGGAGATCAAGGACGAAGACTACGCCTCGATCAAGCCTAGAACCGATTCCAAAGAATACGACATAGCCTCCACCGGAACGACCGACATGAAGTTCTATGCCTCGTTGACCAAAACCGGAACCGTGACCGACGGCGCTGCCAATGCGGATGTGAACTTCACCGTCACATTGCCTTGATGCCTTGCCAGGTGCCATTGCGCACCTGGTTTCCCGTTTCCAGCCATTCGGTCATTTCTTCATGCCTCCCCTCATTTGCAACTTGAGGCTGTTTGGCGGCTGCCTGCTGCTTACGGCCTGCATGCTCAACAGCGCCCACGCTGCGCTCACCATCAGCAGCACACGCATCGTATATGAAAGTAGCCAGCGCAGTGCTTCGGTCGTGGTCACCAACCCCAGCCAACGCCCCTTTGCCGCACAGGCCTGGATCAACACCGAGGCCGACGACACCACTACGGCCGTACCCTTCATGACAGCCCCCGCGCTGTTCAGGCTCGGGGCGGGCAAGGAACAGTCGGTACAGATCAGCGCGCTGCCCAACGACCTGCCACAAGACCGCGAGTCGCTGCTGTTTTTCAACCTGCAGGAAATTCCTCAGGCGATCGGCGATCAGCGTAATGCCTTGAACATCGCTCTGCGCACACGGATCAAGCTGTTCTACCGCCCTGTGCAAGTCCAGGGCAATCCGGTGGACAGGCTCAAGGAACTGCGCTTGAGCAGAATGCAATGCGATGGCCGTCCACGTCTGACTCTGGAAAACCCCACGCCCTACCACTACACGTTCAGCCGCCTGGATCTGATCGAGGGCAAACGCCAGAAGGCCCTCCCCGGCTCGGACATGCTTGCGCCGATGTCCACGCTCGACGTCGCGCTGCCAAGCGGTATGGACGGCAGCGATCTGCAAGCCGTCGTCACGGTCATCAACGATTACGGCGGCACCAGTAAACCGCTGACCCTCCCCGTGCACGACGCCCGCTGCCCCCAGCGCTAACGCCTAAGGAAATCCTATGACCCTGCAACCCCACGGGTGCAGGCGGCCTCGCCTGCGCCTCTTTTGCCCGACCGCCTTATGCCTCTGGGCCGGTGCAGTGCTCGCGAGCACCGATCCTCAGGCGGATACGGAGTTTCAAGCCAGCTTTCTGTATCTGTCGCCAGGACAACCGCGAGCGAATGCCGCCCACGCCTTGCGTGGACTGTCCGAACACAAGGAACTGCCACCGGGCCGCTACCCTGTAGAAGTGCTCGTCAACCTGAGTGTCGTGGGTGTCCATGAGCTCGACTTCGAGGCCGCGTCTCCAGATGGGCCATTGCAGCCGTGCCTTGCGCCCGACCTGTTGAGCGAGTTGGGGCTGCGCCTGGAAGCCATCGCCGACGCCTCAGCCGCTGCAAGCGCCTGCCTGGACCTGACCAGACTGGTCCCCGGCGCGCGGGTGGACTTCGATTCGAGGCAATTACGGCTGGCGATCTCCATCCCGCAGATCGCTCTACGCCGGGACAGGTTCGCCCAGGTAGACCCTGCCACTTGGGACGATGGCATCAGTGCGGCATTCGTCAGTTATCAGGCTTCGATGCAAAGAAGCGACAGCCGTACGCGCGGACGCTACAGCAGTGAGGATCTGTACTTGAACAGTGGCGTCAACCTGGGCGGCTGGCGGCTGCGCAGCAACCAATCCTGGCGACGCGACCTGGATGGGCGACAAACCTGGACCCGTGCTTACACCTACGCCCAACACGACTTGCCAGGCACATGGGGCAATGTGACGCTGGGTGAAACCTTCACCAGCAGTGACGTGTTCTCCGGCATTCCCGTGGTCGGCGTCCGCTTGGCTTCCGACTTCGACATGCTCCCGGATGCGATGCGCAGTTATGCCCCCACCCTTCGCGGCGTAGCGCAAACGCGCGCCAAGCTCGAGGTCTGGCAGAACGGCTACCCCATCTATTCGACCTATGTCAGCCCAGGCCCCTACGCCATCGACGACCTGAATGTGGGCGCCTCCGGGGAACTGGAAGTGGTGCTCACCGAAGCCGACGGACAGGTGCGGCGCTTTACCCAGCCCTACACCAGTATCACCAACCTGCTACGTCCGGGCGTATGGCGCTACAGCACCACCCTGGGCCGCTACAACCCGGCCTTTGGCAGCCAGAATCCCCTGCTCTGGCAAACCACCATGGCCAAGGGCGTAGCCTGGAACGCCACTTTGTATGGTGGCCTGATGGCAAGCCAGGGCTATACCGCTGAGGCCGTCGGCATCGCCAAAGACCTGGGCGACCTCGGGGCGCTTTCATTCGATGTCACCCATGCCAGGAGCGACATTTCCCCAGTCGAGCAGGCCACCTTGCAAGGGTTGAGCTACAGCGCCCGCTACAGCAAGTCCTTCGGCAGTGGGATGCAACTGCGTTTCGCCGGATACCGTTACTCAACCCAGGGCTACCGCGATTTCGACGAGTGGATCAGCCAGCGCAGCAGCGATCGACGCTTTCTGGGTAGCCGCCGCAGTCGGCTCGAAGGCTCCATCAATCAACGCATCGGCGAGCGCAGCAACCTCAGCCTGACCTTCTCGCAACAGTATTATTGGCAGCGTAGCGATAGCCACCGCCAGTTCCAACTGAACTTCACCACCACGCACAAGGGCATCAGCTACAGCCTGCAAGGCTCGCAGTCGCTGACGGCAAACGCCGCCGGCAGTGATCGCCAGTTCGGCCTGAGCGTGTCGATACCCTTGGAGTTCGGCCGCAACAGCACACTGAGTCTCGATCTCCAGCACTCCGCCCACGGCACCTCCCAGCGTGCCGCGTTGAGCAGCCAGTTCAGACAGGTGGGTTACAACGCGAGTGTCGCGGTCAACGAGCGGCAGCAGCAGAGTGCCGGCTTGTCCGTCGCCTACCAGGCGCCCCAGGCTTCAATAGGTGCCGGCATCACGGCTGCCGACGATCACCACAGCCTATCCCTCAACCTCAGTGGCGCAGCGCTGCTTCACGAAGATGGCGTGGAACTGGGCCCTTATCTGGGTGAAACCATCGGGCTGGTCCACGTGCCCGACGTTGCGGGCGTGGGCGTGCAAAACCACAGCGCGTCGCGGACCAATGCCAAGGGTTATGCCTTGATACCCCACTTGCGACCCTATCGGGCCAACCAAGTGGTACTCGATACCAACCAGCTAGGGCCCGAGATCGAAATCGACAACGGCAGCGCCACCGTGGTGCCGCGCCGCGGGGCGGTGGTCAAGCACGAGTTCAGCGCCCGTCAGACCAACCGGGTGGTGCTGACACTGCTCGATGCACAGCACGAGCCACTGCCGTTCGGCACGCCACTGCACGACGCCCAAAGCAATGTCCTAGGGATCGTAGGCCAGGCAGGTCAGGCGATGTTGTCGATGCACTCTGGCATGCAACGCCTCGAAGCCCGTTGGGGCGACGCGCCCACCGATCGCTGCCTGATCCAAGTGGATCCCGAATCGATCGCACACGTTCAGGGCTACCGTCTAGAGACACTGATCTGCGAGTAGCCGCACCTGCGCTGCTCATTACCGTCAAGACCGGCCAGCAGCTGCCGGTCCGATCAGGACATACCTATGAAATACCCGCAATACTTGGCAATTTGCGTCGCGATCGCCACCGCCCAGCAGGCCCGTGCAGACGATCAATGCGACTGGACCAAAGGCGTACCGCCCTTGCATGTCATTCGAATGCTGCCAGGCGTGCAACACGTGCCGGGTAGCGCCCAGCCAGGCGATGTGATCGGCACACAGGAACTGCGCGAGTTCACCCTGGCGTCTCCGAGTTCCGAATTCCGCTGCTTCAACGACGGCACGGTGCTCTGGCGGTTCGACATGAACGCGACTGCCCCGATCTTTCCAGACCCCCTGCCCCCCGTTACGGGCGAGCCTTCCGATGGCCATATCCTGAAAACCAACATCGACGGCGTTGGCGTACGCATCAGGCTCGAGGCGCCTTTCAACGGTTCGGCCAACGGTTACTTCATGCCGGACGACGGACCTCACAATCCGTTCATTCCCTTTGGCTCGAGCCAGCAAGCTGCCAACGAGGTAGGAGGATTCAGACTCGGAGGCTTCTGGAACCGTGTCACGCTGGTCAAGACCGGCGAGATCGCACCAGGTCTGCATCAGGTGGACAGCGAACTGTTCACCGGACATTTCAGCGCCAGAGGGCTGGGCTTGGTGGTGCGCTACCGCTTGCAGGCCACCGTCCTGCAGGCGCAGTGCAGCGTGGTCGGTGATCCGGTCAGCGCCAACCCTGTGGAGCTCGGCGACTGGGACAAGGCCGACTTCACGGCGGTAGGTACCACCACGACCATCATCCCCTTCGCCATTACCTTGAGTAATTGCCAAACCGACCCGGGGGGGCTGACCCGAGCGACGATCGAGCTCGACGGCACCGACGGTTCGACACCAGTGCCTGGGCTCGATGGCGTATTCAGCCTCACGAGCGATTCGGAGGTCGAAGGGGTCGGCATCCAGGTCCTGAAGGAAGACAGCTCGCCATTACCGCTGCAACAGGAGGTAGACCTCAAGCCCTTGCAAGACGGCACGACCACCCTCAACTTCGGCGCCCGTTTCTATCAGACGGGCGCTCCCGACACCGTTAGACCAGGGCTTGCCAAGGGCGCGCTCAATTTCACCATTCGCTATCGCTGAGCGTTGGCGAACGCCATAAAAAGCCCGGGCACCTTGAGGTGTCCGGGCTTCTTTCTGCCACATGCAGCAGGGTCAAGCGGTACTGTCGGTCGAGCTCAGGATGTTCAGTGGGTCGTAGCCATACATGCACTCGACCTGCGCGGCATCGGTCACTCGGGTCAAACGGTTCAACGCGTCGTACTCCAGCGAACGTGCTGCATCGTCGCGCGTAAGGTTGCCATTGGCGTCGTATTCGAGCTCGATTACTTCAGGATAGGGCGCACCACCGCTGTTGGTGATCCGACTGAGTTGAACAGGGTCCTTTTCCTCAAAGTAATAGACGGCGTTGTTCGAGCCGCCTTCGAATTGGGTCAAGACTTGTTTGATATTGTCGAGCGCATCGAAACGGAACACCTGCTTTTTGATTTGCTTGCCGTAGGGGTCGACCGGGCATAAGTCTCCAGTGCATTCATACGTGGTCAACCGGCCACGGGTATCGTACCGGTACGTCTCGGCGCGCAGGGGATCGACCTCAATGCCCTGCTCGGCAGTCGCCTGATCTTTGAGCGTACGGCTGACGATCCGGTCGAAGTCGTCGTACGCCTGCGTCAACACCTGTTCGGAGCCGTCGGAAAAGGTGAAAGTCCGTGAGATTTCACGCTCTAGATCATCGTAGGCCAGGGTCGTGGTCAATGCGTTGACGACTTGCCCGCCTTCATCGCTCTCTGCAGTCTTGTAACTGCACGTACGGCCCAGCGCGTTATAGACGAACTCGGACTCCAGCGAACCAAGCGACGTGCTTATCAGCCGTCCCTGATTATCGTATTTGTAGTCCTGGGTTTGCCCCAGTACGTCCACATAGCTTTCCTGACGTCCACGCAGGCTGTAAGCGTAAGCCATCTCGAACTCGCCACGCGTTTCCACCTTGACCTCGCCAGTACTGAAGTACGTCCGGGAAAATGCATGGCCGTCCTCTTCACTGCAATTTTCGAGACGCGCGTTCTGCTTGTCGAACCCGTAGTTCGCTTCCTTGCCACCCAATGTGCGTTTGACCGGCTCTTCGCTCAGGTGCGGGAGGTACTCGTACTCGACGGTTCCCATTGGCGTGGTAACGGTGCAGGGCTGCATCTGCCCCGGCAGGTAAGCGTAGGTCTGCTGGCGCTCGCCCGTGATCGATAGCACCATCCGGTCGAGGCCATCGAAACCCTGCTCGCCGAGCACCACGTCGTTGACCTTGATGCTGACAGGCAAATCCCCAGCGCTGTGCGGCGCGTAACTGCGGATAACGACTTCGCCCTCTTTCAACTGATGCGTGAGGAGGCGGTCGAACGGGTCATAGGTGAAGGCTTCCGATTGCTTGTTGTCCGCCACCAGCCCCGTGACCTCTTTGGCCTTGCGGCCTAAACCGTCGTACTCGAACACCTTCTCGCTGACGGGCACGGTCTCCTGCTCATCGCCCGGCGTTTTCTTGGTCAGCCGGCGTACCCGGACAGGACTTTCGAACAGGTTCATCTGCGTTTCGGTCACAGCGGTCTTCTGACCGTTCTCCACCTCGGCGCCATCCTTGTCCAGCCATTGCTGCCGCCATTCACGCACGATCGGACCGGTCTGCCCATCGCCTATCGGGTCCTGTTCACTGAACTCTGCCACGCCATCGGGCGTGATGACGCACAATTGCTCGCCCCAAGCGTCGTAACGCTTTTGAGTCGTGAGCGCCAGTTCGTTACCTTTGAGCCAATCGATTTCGGTCTCGCTGAGTGGATTGCCCCAGGCGTCGTAACTGGCCCGGTAAATGGCTTTCAAGCCCCCCGAAGACCACTCCATCATTGCGTCGTCACGCGCCTCGCCTACTGTACGGTGCAGGCCGTCAAAGTAAGCGACAGTCTTGACGCCCTTGACGTCGAACTGCGTTTGCGTGGCCTGGTCGCCATCGCTGGCGCACAGCTGGTATTCGTAACGGCGCTCGGCCTCTTCGGGCTTACCGGGGCTGACCACCTCGTGGGTGACGCGACCCAGGCTGTCGTAGAGGTTGAGAATTTCGATGCCGTTGTCGTCGTGGCTCAGCAGCGTCTGACCCGTCGCCCGCGAGAGTTGGGTCCTCAATGCCTTCGATGCGCCATCGTGGCCACACAGCGTCTGGGCAATCTGCAGGATCGACGTCCCTCTGAGTGCGAGCATGTGGCGGCGATCGCGTTGGCCTTCGACCTGTGCCGACTCGTCCCAGTCGACCTCCCCGAACGAGTAGGCGAAGTCGGTGCGGGTATCGAATGTGCGTGCCTGCGCGCCTGACCTGGGGAACGCCGTTACCTGGGCGCGTATGCGACCGTGCACCATTGGTGCCGAAGGTTGAATGTTTTCGTATTGCGCTTCGCAGTAGGAGGTGGTGACCGACTTCAGATCTCCCCCACTGGCCAGGGTATCGGTATGCAGGGCCAACCAATGGTCCTTGAGCATCGATGCGCCGGAAGCCTTCAACACTGGTAGACCCTGGTAAGTGTAGCGATTGGTGCGTGGGGCGACGTTCCCCACATGCCCACTTGCGGGTATCTCGGTCTTTTCTTTGAGGTAACGCACGAACCCCTCGGGATCACCCGGAAAGCCTGCTTCATCCTGCGCATACCATGTATAGGTCTGCTCGATGCCATTGGCCGCCGTATGCCGAGTGAGGTTGCCATAGTCGTCGTACACGCTGCTGACGATCTCTTTGCGCAGGCGCGTGGGGTTGCTCTTCGACGACCACCGGGTCTCGACACCGTGCGGGAGCTGGCAGTATTTAGGCTGTTCGGCGAACGTCCTGTCAGCAAGCAGGTTATAGGTTGTGAACACCTCGTGCAGGTTGTCACCCACGACCGACGTGCCATCGTCGCTGAGCATATCGCCGTGGCAGGTCGCTTCGCGGATCACCAGATGGAACTTGTTGAAGGTCCGCTCGATGCTGCGCACCGGTTTGCCATCGACCCACAAGGTTTCGGTGGTGCCGTAGTCGTAGTCCATGGGTTTGCGGAACAGGTTGTCCAGGCCGTCGTCCTTCCAGTCCAACAACGCATTGCCACCGAGGAAATTGTGCTGGTCTTTCGAGTAGGTGTAGCACGTCTTGATCAGGGGCTGTTCGTGACCTGGGTCGTTGAGGTGCTGCGTCACCCGGGGCAGCGGATCGAGGCCCGAGCCAATGGGAAACTTATGCCCCTCGTCCTGGTAGGATATCTTCTCCACCCCGCCAGTAGGGGTGTGCACCTCGCTGATGCATTCGATACTGTACGGCGTGTCGTATGTGAACCGCCAGCTGGCCTTGTTTTCGGTAGGCAATTCGATACGCCCGACCCGGCGTTCGGAACCTTCCAGCACCATGGTATAGGCAGCGCTGCCGGTATCGGTTCGGAAGGTCAAGGTGACCGAAGTATTTTCGCGGTCGATCTGCAACAGCGTTTCGCCACGCATGTCGGTGACCTTGCTCAAACGCGGAATGCCGTCGTTGAAGTTGGCGTACTCGAGTTCGATCCATTGGCCTTGTTCGTTGAACACCTGCACCGGCAAGGCTCGCAGATGTTGGCTGCTGCCTTGGGTTTCGAGGATCTCCACGCGACCCGAGCGGTGTACCAGACGCCAGCGGCTGCCGGACTCCTCGTACAGATGGAAGCTGTCGATTTTCTTTTCTTGCATGGCCAGTTGGTTGGTCGCGCCGACACGGCCGGTGGCTTTGTAGGTCTCGCCGCTGGCCAGGGAAACGATGCGGCGCTCGGGGTCCGGATCGAACTGCGACAGTTGCAGGTTCCAGCCCTTGCCGTATCCGGTGTCCTGGAAGGTGAGCGGGCTGTAGCGCAGGGCCAGTTCGAAGTCCGGACCGAGCAGATCGTTGCCCGTCAGGCTGGGCAGGTCGATAGATAGCGTATAGAGCCCGGTACGCGAATCGACACCATTGTTCAGATAGCTGACAAAATTGAAGGCGTTGGAGTGGACGGACGTTGATGCAGTCATGGTGAGTGCTCGCTCTGTGGGAAGGCGAAATTGATTAAGGTCTGATTTTTACGCAGGACAGCTTTCCGTCGATTGAGCCCTTGTTATACTCACCCGAATCATAAAGAACACCCGGTGCGACGATATCGCCTTTGCGCTTGTGTCGCAGATCGGAAATCTTCTGCCATGGAACGTCTGTAGGACTCATGTAGCTGCGCAGGGTAAATTGCCAATCACCCACATCCTCGGGAAACCGGCATTCATCTTCTGCATCCAACGTGATCAATGTGGCAGACGGAACATTTTCAAATCTGTAGTAATAGGCTTCGTCGTTTTTACAAGCCGTGTCTTTCATCTTCACTACAGCGTAATCTTTAATTTCTATAGAGCACACTTTTCCGCCAGGCATATCCTGACCATTCTTGCCTGTGAAGTAAATTCTGGCTGAATTCGAAAGTTCCGCTGCCTCTCCATGGGAAGTTCCACACCCCAACAGCAGGGCGCACCCAACACTCATGACAGATAGTTTTAATCTGTTCATCATCTTAATTCCTCGACATGTGGTTTGATCGGTCGCTCTATCGAGCGACCGGGTCCATCCACTCAGGGGTGAAGTGGGTTTGTGTCAATTCGTTTCTGTGCCCGGTTGTTCCAGCCTTATTGAAGTCTATCTGCCGATAGTGCGGGTTGCCGTGCTGATCGCGCAGCACGACAGCGATGTGATCCGACAGTCGATCGCGGGGGCCGTCGTTGTCCGTGCTCTGCCACTCGAAGTCCATAACCCGGTGGTTGGTGACGACAAAGGTCCCCTTGGCGAATATGGGATCCACTGGGATATTCAAGTCATATTTACCGTCGATCACTTCCAGCAGATCTTCGTCGAACTGAATATTCGGCTCGCTGGCCTTATGGATGTCCTTGAATATATGACCGGTGAAGCTGAACATGATTTCTTGAGGGTTTTCACTTTCCCAACGGATCATCGACGTACTCACAGGGTCGCCCTCGGCTTCCCGCGGTAGAAACTGACACGTCTCGAAGCTACTGCCATGCAGCCCCAACACCCAGTAATCGAGTGTCACCAAGTGCAAGTTGAAGTCATCCGGACTCCCCGGAGTTTGACTACTCCCACCCTGGACGCGCATACGCGTCCATGTGTACTGACTCTCATTGGGGGGGGGGAAAACTTTAGGGGTAACTGCAATCTTACTGTGTTCGCCTTTAGTCGCCGTGGAAGCCCAGATGCCTCCCCGGTCGGCGACGAAGCTGCTGTACAACGAGGTGGCCACTCCGCCTCGCTCCTTACAATGCAGATAGATGTCCTGCCGCGTGATACCCAATTCTTGATCGTTGAAACCCTCGTTATCGAGGATTTCGTGAGACGAGGCCGATTGAGCGTAGGCAAGGTGAAAGCGGTTGGGCACTTGGCGGGTGGCCCAATTGTTGATGTTGTCTCGTTCCAGTCCCTCGCTCGGGCCCGCTCCATCCAACGGAATCACTTGCTGTTTGGAAACCTCGAGGCTCAAGCCGATCGAGGCACGCTCATCGTAGCTGAGCCGATGATAACGACCGTCCGCCGCCTTTTCGGTTTCGATGACCACTTGCACGCGCAATGACTGGAAACCGTTGTTGAGCATATCTGCTTTAGTATCGTTGGCCCCACCTCCCAGCGCTTTGACGGTATAGGACGTGACATTGGTCCAGGTGGGGTCCTCTGCTTGCTCAGGTTCACCGACTTCGAGCAAGCTATAACCCGCCGCCAACACGACACCGTTCTGCACCAACTCGCACGTCACCACACTGGTGCCTTGTTGGTTGTCCGAAGCCGCCTTGTAGCAGCCGTCTTCATCCAGCGTGCCTGGGCCAATCAGTTGCCAACGTCGCTGTGCACCGGGCAGCAGGTCCGGTTCCCGTTCGGACAGCGTGACTTTTTGCCCAGGCTCGAGGTTCAAGGCGCGGACGGGGTCCAGCACAAGCGATTGCAACCCATTGAGCATCACCAGGGCCGCATGGCGTTGATCGGCGCCTTTGCCTACGACCTGTTGCACGCTCACCAACCGCTTGCTTGCCGCGGTTTGCGGGTTGAACCTGACGCGCGCGCCCTGATGGCGATCGAGTTCACCCAGTTGGGCGCCCGGCAGTGTCCAGTCAATGGCTGCGCCCCCTTGAAGGGTTGCGGCAAGGTCCATGGGCGTCTGCGGCGCGAATACCGCCACCCGTGGGGCGATTTGCGTGCGCTCGAACTTCACCAGCAATTGCGCGGTGGTTTCCCGGCCCTTGTATTGTGCCGTGATGATGATGGTCAGGCTGGGGTAACCCAGGTCTTGCGCGGCGGGGCTGCTGTAGAGGCCGTTCGCATCGATCGCCCCATCGCCCACGGCGCTGTGGCTTTGCCGGCTAACGGCTTTCCAGCTCGACGCCTGAACCTCATTACCGGCCCGGTCACGCAACCTGAACTGCTGCCGCTCGCCGGCTTCGATCACCATGAAGGGCGGATCGACGCCCAACAGGTCGGGCGACGGTTCGATACTGCCGAAGATCGCCAGGTCATGAGGCGTAAACCGCACGCGCTCGACGAAGTCATGCGACGCTGGGAACAATAATGATGTGAGCACATCGATACGATCGGCCGTGGCATGCTCGAGCATGGCTTTGTCGATCACCAAGGCGGACGTGTAGCGCTCGCTTCCATCGCCGTCGCGATCGTCCGGAAGCAGATAGGGGAAACTGGAGCTAGGCGACAGTCCACCCCCGGAATTGCCCCGCAACTGGATGAACGTCAGTACCGCGCCGTCTCCGTAGTTGGCCGCCCCCCTCATTTGCGCGCCAGGCGCTGCCTGGGTACGAATGATGAAATGCGTAGGCGTCAGTGGCGAATAGCCAGCGAAATCCACCATGCCTAGCTCGAAGCGACCTTGATGATGCTGCAATCGGCTGAAGTGCTCCTGTATGGCACCGGCCAGCAAGGCATTGACGGTGTCGTTGTGACCCATCAGGTTGCAGCGATAGGCAGTGGCCTGGGCCAGGTCCAGGGTCACTCTGCCACGCCGATCGACCTCACCGACGGCTAGGCTCAGGTCGATGTCCACGACCAAGACATAGCCCAAGTCCTCACTGATGGTGAAACGCGTCAACAAGTTCTCCGCCAGCGGCGAGTCGCTGAGGTAAGTGCCTGCAACGATGGGGAATGTCAGTTCGGCTTTGGAGTCGTTGACCGACGCGTTCGTGAACGACAGCGTGGGCGGGCCGAACTCCAGCTTTCTGAGCACGCTGCGGGTGCGGATATGGTCCTTGTGGTCGATGTCGGCATTGAGCAATGGCAGGAAGCGCAAAGCGTTGAGGCGTTGCAGGTATTGGTCGCGCAACAGGCTGTTGAGTCGAGTGCGGCCGAATGCCGCGACGGCGCCCCAGCCCAGGGTGACGTTGGCCCCGTCCATACGTGCCAACACGTTCTCGAGAGAGTTACCGGACATGTTCAAGCCCTCTTGGATTCATTAGGGACGCGTGCCGATTTCGCCAGCATCCGACGGCTCAATGCAGGGAATCGGTCGGTGTTCAACGGCATGATCTGGTGGCCTTCGAGCAAGCCGAAATCCTCGCTCTCGAACGTCGCCATGACCAGGATGCCCGGGGTTTGCTGCCCGCTAGCTGGCTGGTACAGCCCTGTGCTTTCGTCTATGTGGCCGCTGCCCACGGCCAAACGCCATGTCGCCTCACGGGGTCTGCCGTTGAACAGTGCGACGAACTGCAGCGAACCGTCGCCTCGAGGGGCTTCGGACAGCGCCACCATCAGCGCTGGCGGGCGCTGTATCACCAGCACATGGACACTCTGCGGCTCGCCGCCTGCAGCGCCACTGACCAGAAGTTCGTCGTGTACGTAGGTCTTGTCTGTAGCAACGGGGTGCGCTTGGTAATGGCACCGCTGGCCCTGCTCCCGAGGATCGAGCAGGCCGCTCTCGCCAGGCACCTCGTTGGCATGTGCCCACTGCAGCGATCCGCCCTCCATCGACGCTGCGGTCAGTACCCATTCCCCGTTCGCTTGTACCGTGGTGATGAAGGGATTTGCCGTCAGCGGGTATTGGCGCACGGTCACTACAGCAGCGGTCGTGGCGCCCAGGCCGTCGCTGACTTGGACTAGGACCTGACCGGAGCGACCTTGTAACGCGCTCTTTGCAGGCGCACGGTAAACCCCTTGCTGATCGATCTGGCCAGGATCAGTGGGGCCGCCTAGTAAACTATGCACCGACCAGGCCAGGGGTCCCTCTGGAGGGTTTTCGACCACGAAGCTGTGTTGCCCACCAGCCAGGAGCACCACCTCGTGGCTAGCCAATCCAAAGGCGGGGCCAGCGCGCAGGGGACCGAAAACGGCGAGGGCTGCCGGGACTTCGAATGCAGTGGGCTGCAATGTTCCGCTACCCAGCAGTCGCAGGCTCTGCGACCACTGCTCTGGGGCGCGGGAGTCGAGCTTGATGGCCATTGCCGACAAAATCGCCTGCTTGACCGCATACGCGGCAAAATCCTCCGCCTGCGCCTTGAGCTCGTCATCGATGTCGCCTGGCAGACCGTGCAGGGCAGTGGCTTCCTGCGCCTGCGGCCACGGCGAGAAAAATTGTCCTTCTAACATGCTGTAATCCGTGTCGGCAGCCGCCAGCAAGTGGAAGCTATGACTCAGGTCCAGCTTGAAGCTGACGTCGTACTTGGAAGGGACGGCTGTATCGTCTGCATCTTTGCTCAGGCAGGTGAAGCTGACGGCGCAGGTACCCTGCCAGCGCTGGCCGGAGTGATCCTGGGCGAATTCAGCCACCAGCCCGCCTGCCGCATTCAGCTCGAAGGCCTGGCCTTCGAACAGGTAATCACGGCTTTGGTAACGGGTGGACGGAACCTGCAGGGTTCCGCGGGTGACACGCAGGCCTGTGAACACATCGTTTTCGTCCCTCAGCTCTTCTACCGTCGCGTTTTCCAGAAACTCGGCGAAGCCTTCGCTGAAACTGTTGCGGCACAACAGGTTCATGGTCAACAACTGGGTAGCATCACCGGTTGCCTGCTGCTCCAACAAATAAGGAAACTCATCGCTGGGACTCGGCAACGTGCCAGTTCGACCCAGGCATGAGGAAGCGAAAAGCAGCAAGGCCGAGCCTTGCGGGCCGGTCTGCGCGCGCAAGCGCATAGGTCCGAGACCCAAGGCAGAAGAGCAGGACGAGCTTGCCGCCAAAACGACCTCGCGTTTTTCCAGGTCTTGCTGAGCGAGTTGCGCCTGGAGCCAACGGCCTGCTGCTGCCTGTACGGACGAATCGCCATTCACGGCGAGGCTAAAGTTCTCACCTTTGGCAATGTCCATGTGCAACTTGCCGTCAGCGTATTCGGGCATCCATTGTTGAGTGGCGGCCAAACCGTCTAGCTCGTCATGGACCGAAAGGCTCAGCACCTTGTAGGGTTGCTCGGCTCTCACTAGAGTGCCACCGTACAACCGGATCTGAGCCTCGAACTCCTCGGTGTCGTGCGTAGCGCGGCCGACATCCATGCTCAGCGCAGATACCCGGTAGCCGGCCAGGTGGTAGGCCAGGTCGGTCTGTTCGACTTCGATGACGCCTGAAATCCCTGTCATGTCTTGACCGCTGCCTAGCCGGCCAAGAAAGTCGTGTTGCAAAAGCCGATTGGCCTGCGCCAGTGGCAAGGCCGTGATGCTGTCCCAACCCAGAAGATCCGGATTGCGTTGCATCCATTGGGTGAGCGCTGGATTGCTCATCTTTTTCATGGTCGATCCTCCTTGTTGGCATTCGCAAGCTCGTAGACCCCGGTACCGCGCACCGCCGCCTCCAGCTCGCTGATGGGTAACGGCTGCAATACGTAGCCTTCGAACACGCCGTCGTCTTCGCTGCGGTAGGTGGCGGTCAAGAGGGCGAACGTCTGGTCCCCGCTCGGGCCGCAGGTGTAGACGCCGTTTGGTTTGCCATTGGTATTGCCGAACGTTCCCGGACCATGGCGCACATCCCACTCGACTTTCGCCGGATCCCGCGGTCTGCCATTGATGAACGCGACAAGTTGCACACTGCCAGTGGCCGGATCGACTTCACGCGTTACCAACATCGGCGACTTGGTCGCGGATTCGACAATCACCACTGCGGTGCTCAGCACTCCACTGGCGGCGTCTCGGACCTCGACCTCGTCGGCAATGAACGCCAGCCCAGCGTCATAAGGGTCGTCGGGGTCCGAGGGAGGCATCGTCTGAGGTGCGATGTACTGAGCAGTCAACCCCTGGCCTGCCACCACTCCACCCAAGGAGGCGTCCTTGATCGCCCACGTCAGTCGGCTGGCTTCGCCCAGGTATCCAGCCTCCAAGCTGAGCGTTGCTTTGGCTTGCATCACGTAGGCCACTGGATTGACTTGCAGGGCATTGCGCAGCACGGTGACCAGTGCCGAGCTGCTGAAACCGTTGCCCTGGCTGGTGGCAGTTATCCGCAGCCTGACGAAAAGGCCCGAGAACGAATCGGCGGTCGGCGCTGTGTACAAACCCGTTTGCGGATCGATGGTGCCAATCTGTTCGCTCAACACGCCTGCCAGGATGGGTTCGACCGACCATCTCAGGTCACCGGTTGCCGGGGTAACGGCAAATTGCCGAGTCGTGCCAGCGACCAAGTTGTGTTCCACAGGGCTGACGACAAAGGAGGTCGTTCGAGGATTCACTCGGCCGAAAACGCCAACGTCGTTCGGGGCGCGTAGCTCGTCGGCGATGACCGCACTTCCGAAGTTAAGTTTGATTATATCGAGCAATAAGGTCTCGATGGACAGGGAAAGTTGAAACTCGAACGACAGGATCGATCTAAAAATCGAACCCACGCCACACAACGAGGAACTAAGATTCTCTTCTGCACTTCGTGCAATCCAACTAACGATCTCATCCAACTTGCGTGACAATACTAAGCACACAAAATTATCATCACACCCTTGCGGCTTGTCAATTCTGCCCCAGTAAATGTTAGGATTCATCAACTCCCGGACAGTAAAGTTTTCTCGTTCAAAACTCGCGCCTCCGTCATCAGTCAAACGATAAGAGGCTTCTATGGAGAATCTGTATGTGACGCGATCAGGAGCTACGAGATTTGTCTTATCATAACCAGCAGCGGTCAGTGTCTCACCGAAAGACCCAGTAAGGTCGTCTACGTCAGTGAGCGACACATGAACGTCGTCAACGGCATCGAATCGAAAGCTCACTACCCCTGGAGAGGGGATGGATATCCTCAGCCGATGGGTCAGTGCTAAATCTGACTCACTGACCTCATAAGAGGCTCTCGTTTCCCAAAACCTATCAAAAAAATCCCCATCGTAAGAAGCAGTACCGCGCCAAGATGGAACTGATATGGATCCTCCCCTTCCCTCCAAGCTTTGAAACAGGCCCTGACTGTCGTGAAGGATTTCGAAGGCAACGTCTTTTGGATTTTTTGCTTTCTTCGCGAATGCATCCGCTACCAAGCTCAGCAGCACCCGCTTGGCATCAAGCAGTACCGTTGTGGAACGATTACCGTCATTGGGTATCAGGTATCTGAAACCAGAGTCTGGTGCTGGCAGGGTGCCTTCACGATCACCCTTCCACCGCACGAAGCCGAGCACCGCGCCCTCGGGATCGTCCGCCGTACGTCGCCGTGCTTGGGTACGCATGACGAACGACTGGGGTTGCAGCAGCTCGTTATCACCCCTCTCGATACGCCCGATGGGAAACACTCGTTTTTCGTCATCGAGGGCGGCGAACTTCTGCTGGAAATAAGCCCCTACCAGATTCTGCTCGATCCGATCCTCCGAGACGGTCATGCGGAAGTCGTCGCTGTATTTCAAATCCAGACGCAGTTCACCTTGGTCGCCCACGACGCCCGGCACTTGGTCCAGCCGCAGATTCAAACTGAGTTCCGGGCCCTGCAAGGGGCTGGTTTCGCGGATTTCCCGCGTATACCACTGCCCGCCCAGATTTTTCAGTCCAAGCTGGGTGCCGCCCACGACACGCATACGCAAGCGCGCCTTGGAATCGTTGAGGTCGACATTTTCGAACGACAGCCGTGGTCGGTCGAGGGTAAAGTCTTTCAAGGCGAAGCGACGCTCGTCCCCATTGGGGATGGTGCCGCTGATAGGATCAAGATAAGAAGACGTCTTGAACCTGCGAATGTATTCTTGCGTGAGCAAGGTATTGAGTTGGGTACGATCAAACGCACAGATCATCCCCCAACCGAGCGTGCGCGGTTGTTCTTTCATCCATTCGATAAGCTGGTCCAGTGAATAGTCCGCCATGACGGTATCCTTCTATCAGGTTCCGAGAAAAGTTTCTTGCCGAGCAAGCAGTGCCGATCGGTCTCTCCACGCAACTCAATATGCATGCACAGTGTATGGGCTGGCATGATCAGGCGTACGCAACTACCGGTGGCGACACTTCACTCGCGGCTGCCTTTCAGCGAGGGAAGCCTTGAACGTTCTTCAAGGCTGATTGTTCTAAAGCTGGTGCACCCCGCTACCACGCGCTGCGGCCTCAAGTTCGCTGATGGGCAGCGGCTGCAATACATGGCCTTCGTAAGCCCGTCATCTTCACGGCGATGCGGCGCGGCCAACAGTGCGAATACGCGGTTCGTCACTGGAGCGGGTAACGGGGTCGTGCTGCATGCGAAATACCCGAACAGGGGCGCACAATCACTTCATGCTTCCAGGAATATATCTGCCGGCACGATCGGCTTGAAGCTATCACCGCCATCGAAACTGACCGACGCGTATACTTCGATGGTCGAATTGAGCTGCAACTTTTCCACATGGGATTTTGGTAATTTCATCACCAACTTCCTCGCCTGGTATTCGTCCGCGGAAATCGCGACGTTATCGCGAATGACTTCAGGCGGAAGGGGCGCATACTGCGGTTTGGGCCTGCCGACAACCCAGACCCGGACGATCTGGCCCTGATCGAACAATCGCCAACTGTTGTTGCTCAATGTGAAGAGCACTTCGTCCTTGATGGACTGCAGCGACAGCTTTCCGTTCGGCGCGTCAGGGCACTGCACAGGTTGGAAGTCCGCCGAGTCCCAATCTTCGATTCTCAACCCATAGATGGGCGATCGTTGCACTGCCCGACCCGCACGCTCCACGGTGTAGTACACCTTCACGCGCCTGCCGAGATTCGCCGGGACGGCCGAAGCAGGAATGACGTAGCGCAGGTTGTCGTCTACGACGGGGGTGCTGGTGCTGTATTTGCCCAGCTCGCCATAGCCGTCCCAATGCATGGTCACCTTGCCCCAATCGGTGCCTGGGACCTCTGGCAGCCGCACATTGGCGCCGGTGATGAGGCGGATAGGCAGGATGAAGCCGTATTGCTCGATATCGGGATCCGGTTGTTCTGGAGGCTCGGGGTCCTGTGGCGTGACGCCCTCGATGATAGGCAGTTTCAGCACCAGGGGCTTGCGCAAGGTCAGTTCGAGCGCGGCCGAGTCGGCCGCCTCTCCTGGTCTGGCCCACTGGTAAGCGAAGCTCACCGTCTGGCCCAGATTGGCCTGCAACCATTGAGCAGGGATCGAGAAGCGTAGCCGGCCACTGTCGATCAAGGTCCGATCAACCCGTACGCTGACGCGCCGAGCGGATTCGCCCATTGCATGCAGCAACACATCGTCGGCGTATTGCATGCCGTAATCCGGAATCTCGACCATCAACCCGTCCGGAAACTGGTCTGGGTCGAGGTATTCGTCGGCGTCACCTTGCACTTGAGGTGGCGGCAGACTTGGAAGCTGGGGTGGCAAGCCGGTCACAATGGTCAAGCGCTGGACAGTGGACTGGCTTACCGGGTCCGAGGGGCTGCTGTCGGCATAGACCACTGTGTAGCTGATCTCGCACCAATCACCGGCCAACTCCAGTGTGGAGCGGTCAATGGACCACACTACAGGGCGATGCAGATCCTCTTCCTTGAGTACTTTAGAAAACGTGTCATCGAAAAATTCGTCTGTCCAAGTCAACTTGACGGTATCCCCCACCGCCATTGCCGGAAACGCACTTACCGCTACCACCAAGTTGCCAGTGATCCGTGCAAGGTCGATGACCAACCCGTCACTGTTCTGAACATGCGGCGCGGATACTTGCTCGATGGGCGAAATCGGTTTGTTGACATAAAACAGAAGGCGTGGCGACTGTTCCTCCGCATACCGCTCAACCGCACCATCGCGGGTGATGATGGTTTTCGCGTAGGAGTAGAACACGGTGCCGCCGTCAAGCCTCGTCAGCAATTCGTTCTTGAAGTCGACCATGAAGCTGCCATCGGGCTCGAGATCTTGCACCTGCACAGGCGTGCGCTCGCGGTCGACCACTTCGCCCCCGGCACCGCGACCGAAAAACTGTGGCCAAAGTTCGTCGCCGATTTCCAAGCCATCAAACTTTATATACGTGAAGAGCGGCTGCCCTTGTAACTTTTCCAGATCGACCGAATCGCCTTCCAATGCGGGAACGATGGGCAGCGGCAACACCGTGCTGTGGCGCTCGACCTGGTCTTTATCCTGACCGGACGCCCGTCGGGAATCATTCATTGGATCGTCTCCTCTATGCGACATCGGCATTATCTTTAAGCACCTACTTGCCTTGGGTGTGGGGTCTCTCTTCGCGCCAGGCGACATGACGAGCAATGCTGACAAGACAAGTTGACTGCACTGTGGACAGGCGATTGGTTCAACGACTTACTGGGCGCGACTTTAACGCTCTGTACGTCATCACGCTCGAATGAGCCTCCATGCTTATGATGAAAAACCGGGTTTTCTTCAATGCGGTCAGGCGTGTGTGCATGCGCCGTTCACCAACAGTTGTACGCCTGATGAAGGGCCTTCGAAACTGGTAGTTTTATCAGGTGGCAATGGTTCAATGACTTGGTAGCGTTGGTTATGAACCGCAGCTGGTCTGCAGGCAATACGAGGAACAACTCATGACGGTCACATCTGATATAAGCTCAAACGCGCTGAATTTCTTAAGCCATTTGCAAAATGGCGTGGATCCTCGTACCGGGCTTTACACACTTTCTATCGCGCTGCCCGCGCTGAGGGGCAACGATCTGCTCGGCCCCGATTTCGAGCTGGCGTTGCGCTATAGCCCGCTCAACCTCCAGGACACTGGATACGGCAAGGGCTGGAACCTGCAATTGTCGCAGTTCGATCCAGACCTCGAGAGTCGTATCGTTTCCCTGGCCAGCGGCGAGACCTACAAAGCCACCGGCCGTGTCGGCGCGACCAACCAGCTGGCCATGCAAGAAAAGAAAATCGACAGCTTCCATCTGTATGAGGAATCCGACAGCCGCTGGCGCTTGGCGCACCGTTCGGGCCAGGTCGAAATGCTTGAGTCCCAAGGCAGCCTCCGCCATCGTCGGGCCTTGCCGGTGCAGGTGTTCAATGAACAAGGCCAATGGATCAAGCTCGAATACGTCAACTTCAACGACGGCATCCCGCGGCTGAGCAAAGTCACCGACATGCACGGCGACACGTTGTTGCAGATCACCCGAGAAAGCGCTTTGGTCACGCTGACCTTCAGGACCGACACCGGCAGCGCCTCCTACACCCTGGTGCTGGTGGATGAAGACCGCAAGGTCGGGCGTATCGAACTGCCCACCGAAAACAAGGCCAGTTGGCGGCTCAAGTACAACAGGCTACGCAACATGGACTGCATCGACCAGGTGCACACGCCCACCGGCGGCTTCGAAGAAGTGTTCTATCAAGATGAGGGGCACAAGTTTCCAATTGGCTCCGGCCTCGATCCACTGCCCCGGGTAACGCAGCACCTCAACCGTCCAGGCCATGGCCAGCCTATGATCGACACGCGTTACACCTATTCGAAAGACCAGCACAATTTCCTCGGTGGCAACGCGTCGCTGGACTGGAAAGACGACGGTTTGGACAACCTGTTCCGCAAGCCCATGGACTACGACTATGGCACTACCGAAACCTTGTGGGTCGAGGGCAAACCGGTGCGCAGCATCGAGCGGACTTTCAACAAATTCCACCTGGTGACCCGCGAAGCGACTTGCCACGGCAGCCTGCTCAGCGACGATGGCGAAACCGTCGTGGGTAACAACATCCTCGAAAAGATCACAACCTACAACTTGCGCCCCGGGCTGTTCAGCGAACAACCGAAAAACTGCCAATTGCCCCACGCTGTCCAGACGCGCTGGCGCTTGAAAGACAACGCCACGCAGGCGCGCTCGGACCGCGTCGCCAGTACCTACGACGACTATGGCAACTTGCTGACTTACCAGGCAGCCAATGGCGTGGTGGAAACGTCCACTTGGTACACGGCTGCGCAGGACGGCTATCCCGGCGATCCGGAAGGCTTCGTCAGGCACTTGAAGCGCAAGGTCGTCACACCCGCAACCGGCCATTCGGGCCAAGCCCCCACGCTGACCACCACCTATCGATACGAGCACCTTGGCGTACTTGCCGACAGCGTTGCCGGCAGCGGCCAGCAATACTGGACGGCCTTGCAAAGCGAAACGTTCGCCGACCAGAACGAGCTCTATACGGTTCACTACAGCTATTACGCCCACGAACAGGAAACCGCAGCGCCAGACGCGCCAATGGTGCATGGCCGCTTGCGCGCGCGCGCGTCGGCCTTTCCATGTGGAACGGTTGACCAGAGTGAGGCCAAGGCCACCCTGGACACGCTCATCGAATATGCATACACCTTCGAAACCATCGATTGGGACAGCTTGCTGGGGTTGGTTGCACAGGACCGTCGCAGCGCCAACGCCGCACCCGAGTGGTTCGAGCAAGCGCGCGTGTTGCGCACTCAGCAAACCACCAAGGGCTACGATGAAAAGCAAAAAACGACAGCTCAGGGCTTCTCGTTGTCGACCGGCGAGATGCTGTTGGACCTCGATGAGGACAACGTGGCCCGATTCACCCGATACGACGGCCTGAGGCGCATGGTTCGCCAGGTCGTGGCGCCCGGTAGCGTCCACGAAGCATTGCGTAGCGAGGCCTACCACCTGTGCGCCACCGAGCAGGAGCAGGCCCAACAGCGCTCTACGGACAGCATGGGCGTGATGACCACGCATCACTTCGACGGGCTTGGCAGGACAGTCGAGCAAACCCGTGACCATCTCGACCCGGCGGAACCTGAGAAGCATTTGACTACCGTGAAGAACCAATACGACGCCTGGGGTCGGGAGCTGGCGACCAGCCAATACGACTGGCTGGACGGGCAGGCTTTCCCGCCACCGGCGCAGTTGCGGACGACCGAACACCGCTACGACACATTGGACGAGCGCAGCATGACCTTGCGCGCCGACGGCGTGCAGGAGCATCTAGGGCTGGGCGGGCAGCCCTTGCTGGCTACGGAGCAGCGGCGGACGACCGAATACCGCTACGACGCATGGGGCGAGCGCAGCATGACCTTGCGCGCTGACGGCGTGCAGGAGCATCTTCACTTCGACCCAACCCAAACCGACGAACACAACAATGTGTTCAAGACCCGCTGGCTTCAGGCGCCCAGGCAGACGCTCACAAGCGAAAAGGTCAGAAGCACCATCAACGTCTTCGAGAAACCGCAACTGATCGAACGGCTAGACTTGGCTGACGCACCGGTCGCTGTACAGAAGCTGACCTATGACGGTCTGGGTCGGTGCCTCGGCAAAACCGACGAGCGCGGTTTCACAACTGGATTCGAGTACGATGCATTCTCACGCATGACGGCTAACCTGTTGCCCGATGAGACGCGTATCGAACGGCGATACGCTGCGCATTCGGAGGCGGATTTACCCGTCAGTATCGTGGTGATCAGCAACGTGGAGTCGCAACCCCGTTATGAAGTCGGTACCCAGGAGTTTGACGGTCTGGATCGGCTGGTCTCGCGTAGTGTCGGCAAACGGCTCGAACAGTTCCTGCACAAGCCTGGGCAATCCGCGCCCGTGTCCATGACGACCGCCGCCAAGGAAACCATCAATTACACCTACAAGCTCGATTTGTCGCCCTTGCCGACTTCCAGCAGCGCCGTCGACGAGCAGGCCATCTTCGACTACCACCCGATCACCTCCCTGCTCACAAGCGCCTGCAACGAGCAGGGACAGCGTAAATACGAATATGACTTGAACAACCGTATGACCCATGAACACTGGATAACACCTGGCAGTGACACGTTGACCACTTCGTACGCCACCTCGTTTCAAGGTCTGCTCGCGACTCATACGGATGCAGGCGCGGTCGTTACCACACACAGCTACGATGAGCGGGGCCGCACCCAATGCATCGCGCAGGGCAATGTGGTCGCAACGTTCGAATACGACTCGCTGGGCCGCGTGTCCCGTACCGCCTGCTGCGACCAAGCCAACCACAGCACGTTGACCACCGATGTCCAATACGACGAGCATGGGCGCGAATGCCGTCGTACCCAGCAACTCGATGGGCAACCGCCCAAAGTATTCCAGCAAACATGGGGCAAAGATGGCCTGCTGGAGGCACGCGAGCTGCAGGAAGGCAATAGCGTCCTGCATCGGGAGGAGTTCCTCTACGATGCCAAAGGCCGTCTGAACATCGTCGACTATAGCGGCCTGCACCTGCCTGAAGACGATGAGGGACGATCGGTGACCAAGCAGGTGTTTCGTTTCGATGCGCTCGACAACATCACCACCGGCCAGACTACATTTGCCGACGCTAGCAGCGCCAGAACCCAGTACACCTACGATAAGGACGATCGTTGTCAATTGACGGGCCTGACACTTATCCGAGCCGATCAAACGAAGCTGGAGTTGATATTTTCGTACGACGCCAACGGCAATCTGCAGGTCGATGAGCAAGGTCGCGCGCTGCGCTACGACAGCCAGAACCGTCTGCTGGAAGTCGGCAGCACCAGCCGTTACCGTTACGACGGTCTGAGCCGCCTGATGGCCAGTACCGCCGATGACGACGAGGAGGCCTTGCTGTGGTTCGAAGAAGATCGACTCAGCCTGGCCATGCGCGGCGCGACCGCTACCCGGTACTGTCGGCATGCCGATCTGCCGCTGGCCGTTCAGAGCGACGATCCTGGCGCTACCCTGTTGTTGCACACCAGCGCTACCCATAGCGTCATGGCCGAGAGCAAGGCCGGGGCGGTGCGTACTGCCATCTACTTGGCGCATGGGCAGAGCTCCAGCGCTTCGCAACTGGAGAGCGACCTGGGCTTCAACGGCGAAGCGCTGGACGCGGGCAGTGGCTGGTACCTGTTGGGCAACGGCTACCGCGCCTACAATCCGGCACTGATGCGTTTCAACAGCCCGGACTCGGAAAGCCCGTTCGCTACCGGAGGCTTGAACCCTTACATCTACTGCCTGGGTAACCCGGTCACCTTGCGCGACCCTACCGGCCATAGCGCGACAGGTTCGTGGGGCCGGCAAAGGCGTTTGGACGAAGACGATCCGAATTGGCTGGGAACCAAGACAGGCGGGGACTCGATGAAATGGATATGGGTGGCCGTGGCCGTCGCTGCCACGATCGGCGCGGTATTCACCGCAGGCGCCTCATTGGCAGCGGTGGGCGCGTTCGGCGCGGGGGCGGCAACGGCGGTGGCCACCGCAGGCAGCGCAGCGGCGGCCGGGGCGAATGTCGGCTTCTTTGGCGGACTTGTCGCCAATTTCGCGGGTACGAGCGTACTTTCGGCTGTCCTCCACACGGCCACTGCCGTGCTGGCAGTGGCCGGCACAGGGGCGCATGTGGTTGCAACCGTCAATGACGACCCCACGGCAGGGAAGTGGGCCGAGTATCTTGGGTTTGCCAGTATCGGCGTGGGTGTGGCGTCGGGTATCACGACCATGGGCAAGACCGTGATGACGAAATTCTTCGAGCGTGGCGCTCGGGGTTCTGTGGCGGCAAGTGTCGGTCAGGCAGGGCTGCCTACAGCTGTGGCGCAGACTGCTACTGTGCCAGGCAGGCAACCCAAACCCATGGTGAAAATAGGCCGACGCCTCGGCAAACAAGGATTTGGCCAGTCGGACTTGCCAGAGGATATTTTGATGGTGGGTCGCTTCGGTCGTCCTCAACGTTATAGCCTTTGATAAAAACGCCCCTAACAAAACCCGCTTTCGAAAGCGGGTTTTGTCCTGTCCCCTCATGCCCACCTAGCATTTCTACCAGTTTCAGCCAGCGTCCCCCCAACGCTAGCATTCTCTCAAGTTCTGGGAAGCATCGGCCTTTCCGTCTTGCTCTTGCATCGGACACATCCCTTACCCAGTCGGAGCGCGCCAGATGAGCAAAACCTTCTTCCGCGAACGTGCCGCAGCCGTTCGCGTCGACTACCAAAAAAAACGTGTTCAAACGCAGGCTACGCAGCTGACCGTCCTGCCTGATCCCAACGTACCCGGTATCATCGACCCCAGCGATGGCACCCTGAACAAAGACGTGCTGGGCGCAGACTTGCAAGTCGTCATCGCCGGCTGGCCCAATCTGCCAGAGCCTGGCTACGACGAATACGATATCTTGCAGTTGGAACTGGCGAACGTCGATGGCGCGGGGGCCGTAGGGCCGTTCAGGCCCGTTGGCACAACTCACCAGTACAATGCCGAGAGCGACTTTCCAGCGACCGTCACGGTACCCAAGAACGAATTGGTGCGAGACGGTAGGTTGCAGTTGCGTTACTCTGTCTTGTTCCATAACTTCAATAGCGACATCTCCAACGCCATTCCTCTGATCTGCGACAGCACCCCACCCTGGGGCGAGGTCGAACCGCAACCGGTCTCTTTGCCCAGCGGCCCGGTCACCGATGCCTATTTCGTTGCCAATCCCAACGGCATTCCACTGACGCTCCCCGAGTATCCAGGGCGGGTCGCAAGCGATAGCTACGCACTCTATTATTCCGCGACCGTACCCGTAGCGCCCTATCCCGATCCTGTGGCAACCGGCAAAGTGCCCACCGACCGCACCGTGCTGATCCCCAAAGCGGAAGTCGAAGCACGCGGTGACGGCCACTTCTATGTCGTTTACCTGTTGCTCGACAAAGCCACCAACCGCAGCCGCATTTCAGAAGTGGCCGAAGTCTTCGTCAACCTCGGTGCCCTGCCACAGACCCTCGAGAAACCCGTCGTGCCTTTGGCTGCCGACGGCCTGATCGATCTGGAGGATGCGCAAGCCAGCGTCAATGTCGAGATCCCGGCGTTCGCCAATCATCGCAAGACCGATGACGTGGAAGTCACGTGGGGCACGGCACCGCCCTTCACCGAGCAAATCGGTTCGCGGCCCTTCCCTCTGGTCATCCGGGTACCCTCCGAACACTTGCGTCAGGCCTACGGTACGGCTGACGATGAAGTTGTGACGACTGTTAGCTACCGAGTGTTGCGCCATGGCGTTCCCTATGGACCTGAAAGCGTCGACGTCAGCGTCGATTTTTCGGTCGTCGGCCCACCCCGCCCCGATCCCGATCCGACTTGGCCCGACCCGATCAACGCCGCTTTGGTGGCGCCCATCGTCAAAGGCAAGACCTCGGATACCGACAACAAACTCGAGCGGGTCGATGCCGGTCAAGCTGCAGACCTTCTGTTCACGCTCTATACGCCAGCCAAGAGCGGTGAGGTGGTGAACTTCTACTGGGCCGGCACCTTGGTCAAGGAAGCCACGTATGTGGTCGACACCACGGACACTTCGCCCATCACGGTGGAAATCCCCTGGTCGTACATCCTCGCGGCGGGCAACCAAGCCCAACTGCCAGTGCACTACACCATTCGCAAAGCCGAAGACGCAGGTAACGAGCAGCGCTCCGTCACCGCGCTGGTGGCTGCGGATGCCGTTACCGAGGTGCCTGAGTCGGCTCAGTTCGAGCGTATGCAAGGCCGTTGGTTGAACTGCTCATCGTTGTGGGAAGACCCGAGCAATCCTACGGGCGATCCGGCGTTTCGGGTTACCGTCAAACCGCTGACCAAGTACTTGCCCCAAGGTGGCAGAGTGACGATGGTCTGGACGGCGCTGGCCAAACGCGATGGAGACACCGACATACCGGCTGCGAAAAAGACCGAAGAGATCACCATCACCCAGGCCCAGGCGGAAAACGGTTTTACTTGGGACATCAAGCCTTACCAAACTCACATTCTGCCCATCTACAACTACAACAACCTGGGGCCGGACGGTCGGGGCCGCGTGCATTACGCGCTTGAGTACAAAGGGGAAACGATCAGATCGGAAGACGTCGAGGCGTGGGTAGGCCTCGGTGTGGGCGGGTCCACCTGCCCGGTTCCTTGAAACGGGCCGCCGTGAACTCTGCCGAATCAGATGAAACGCGCCAGTCACCGGAATTTTCCTACACCGGATTACCTGTAGTCCCACTAGGCTTCCGCGCTGACTGGCAAGGCCTTCACGCGTGAAAAAGGCCGAGCGATTTTTCGGATCTCAAAAGGTAACGCTATGGACGCCTCAAGTCCCTCACCGCTTCACCGCGTTCTGCGTGTGGTCTCACTGGCCCCGGTACTGATGCTCGGCCAAACAGCCGTGGCGCAAACCGTCAGCAGTGACCAAACCATCGACAGTACGACGGCAACCGACAACTACTTCATCACCAACGCCGCTACCCTGACCGCCAACGGCGCCACCACCCGCGACATCACGGTGAATGCGGGTTCGGCGCTGGCACTGCAGGGCAGCCAGACCAGTGCTACAGGTACTGCGGCTGGCGTGCGCCTCAACAGCGGCGAAGCTACGATCACGGGCAGTGCAGTGACCGCCGTGCAGCGCGCCTTGATCATCGGCGTTGACCTGAGCAGCCCGAACCTCAGTCCTTCACGCGTTGCGGCCAGCAACAGCACCATCACCGGCGGCATCGCCGGCGCATCGATCAACAGCAGCCAACTCACCCTCGCAGCCAGCCAGTTGACGGGCAGCAACGCCAACGGTGTGGGTGCGGACCTGTTCGACGGTGTGATCAACGCCACTGCCGGCAGTCGCATCGTCGGAGGGCTCAATGGCGTGCGCTTTCGTGGAGGCAGTGGCTTATCGACCCAGACCGGCAGTCTGTCACTCGACGCCAGCCATGTCGAAAGCCTCACCGGTTCGGCCATCGCGGTGGGCACGTCGGGCGCGGCGCCTACCTCTGCCGACATTGACGTACGCAACGGCTCGACCCTCAAAGGCGGAAACGGAACGCTGATCGAAGTGGGCGCGGTGGGCACCGCCACCATCACGGTGAGCGACAGTCACCTGCTGGGCGACATCGTAGTGGCGGACGGCGGCAATGCGACGCTCACTTTGGAAAACCAAGCCACCCTCAAGGGCCGCCTGGAAAACCTCGACCGGCTTGCCTTGAACAGTGGCAGCCAGTGGACCCTCGTGGACAATGCCCAAGTCAACGACCTGGCGATGGCAGGCGGCTCAGTAGCGTTCGGAGAGCCTGGCGAGTTCCGCACCTTGCAGGTAGGCAACCTGTCGGGCAACGGCACCTTCGTGATGAACGCCGACTTCGCCGACGGCCAGAGCGACTTGCTGGACGTGACCGGTACCGCCACTGGCGACCACCAGATCCGGGTAGCGAGTACGGGCAAAGACCCCGTGGACGATACCCAACTGCAACTGGTACGCACCACCGGAGGCGATGCCAGCTTCTCGCTGGAGGGCGGGCCGGTGGACCTCGGCGCTTTCGCCTATGGTCTCGTGCAACAAGGCAACGACTGGTACCTGGACGCCAAGATGCGCACGCTGAGCACCGGTTCGCAAACTGCCCTGGCGCTCTTCAATACCGCACCGACCGTATGGTATGGCGAACTCACCACGTTGCGCAGCCGCATGGGTGAGGTGCGTCGCAACGGCGGTGCCGCCGGTGGCTGGATGCGCAGCTATGGCAATCAGTTCAATGCCACCACCTCGAACTTCGGCTATCAGCAACAGCAACAAGGCGTGTCGTTCGGCGCCGATGGCCGTTTGCCCGTCGGTGACGGCAACTGGTTGGCGGGCGTTACCGCAGGCTATAGCAACTCCGATCTGAACCTGCAAGGCGGGAGTTCGGGCCAGGTGGACAGCTACCATGTCGGTGCATACGCCACCTGGCTCGACCCCAGCAACGGCTACTATTTCGATGGCGTGGTCAAACTCAACCGCTATCGCAATCGAGCCGACGTGCACCTCAGTGACGGCACTCGAACCAAAGGCGACTACAGCAACAATGGCGCGGGGGTTTCATTGGAGCTTGGCCGCCATCTGAAGCTTGGCGACGGCTACTTCGTCGAACCCTACGCGCAACTGGCGGGCATGGCGATCGAAGGTCAGTCCTATCGTCTGGACAACGGGCTCAGTGCCAGTGGCGATGTCACCCGCTCCCTGCAAGGCAAGCTGGGCACGACGGCCGGACGCACATTCGATTGGGGTCAAGGCCGCATGGTGCAGCCCTACGTGCGTGTTGCTGCCGCGCATGAATTCGTCGACAACAACCGTGTGCGGATCAACGAGCATCGCTTCGACAACGACCTGGCAGGCTCGCGCGGCGAGTTGGGTGCCGGTGTCGCGGTGGCCTGGGCCCAGCAATGGCAGGCGCACGCGGAATTCGATTACGCCAATGGCGAGCGGCTCGAGCAGCCATGGGGCGCAAGCGTCGGGGTTCGCTACAACTGGTAGGCGAGCACAACCTGCGGTCTGTTGCGTCAGTACGGGGTGTCGACTACAGCATGAGTTCTATTGGAGACGAAAACAATGTCGTTGCTTACGTTTATGCGCTGCTTTTTGTCGCGCCCTTCCAGGATCGAGACGACCGCCTTTCTGCCCCCACCTCGGATTGGTGCTTTGCTGCCCGATATCGAAGGTGGGCCGATCAACCTGCTGCCTTACAGTGCGACGCTTGCGCCGCTACGGGTCGAATTCGAGCTCTGGCCAGACTCGCACCCGACACCCGATGACCCCGAAACCCTGACGCTGTTCTGGGACGATGAGCGAATCGATAGTCAAACTTGGACGGCGCCCATCGCCGAAACAGACCTGTTCATGCTTATACCGGCGTCTCGTTTGTTGACCGAGGGTGAGCACACCTTGCGTTATAGCGTGGTGTTCTACAACGGCAACTCGGCCGACTCCAGCGCCTTGTCCATCAACATCGATACAAGTCCACCGCAATTGCCTGAGGACAGCGGATTGATTTTTGCGGGCGAAGTCATGGCCAGGGGGGTGACGGATGCGTACTTACAGGCGCATGGCGACCAATTGCAAGCCAGTGTTCCGGCCTACCTCGGCATCGAGCCGGGCGACGTGCTGACCTGGTATTGGAGTGCTACGATCGGTGGCCCGGAACGTGTGGGTACACGGGTTCTGGCGCCAGCCGATATCGGTAGCCCGTTAACCATCGAATTCCCGGGGGATTCGATTCGTGCTGCGGGGGACGGTGTGCGCTATGCCCGCTACACTGTCCAAGACCGCGCAGGTACGGCGGTGCAACGCGCACTGCCTATGCCCTTGCAGGTCGACGCGACGCCTGTGGCACCGAATTTTCCTGCCCCCTACCTCAAGGAAACGGGCAGCTCGGGCAGTACCAGCACGCTCGATCCCAGCAGAGCCTTGAACGGTGCAACACTGGTAATCAAGCCTGAGGCCACCCTCGAACCTGAGGACAGTGTGACCGTATTCTGGGCCGAGCCTGGGGAATATGGTGCTTACAGCACCTGCGTCCCAGTCTCATCGGGCTCCAGGGAGTACGCGATTCCCACGTTCAACGTCTCTGCCAGGCTGGCCAGCCAACTGAAGCTGTTTTACAAAGTGACGCGCCGCGGCACCACCTATAGCTCGGCCTACCATATCCTCACGGTAGAGGCGCCCAAGCACCTGCCCAACCCGCAGTGCGATAAAATCACAGGCAGCTATTTGAGCCTTGGCAATGTAGGCGAAGGCCGAGCCACCTTCACGTTGGGCTCGTGGCAGCACAGAAATACCAGCCAGTTCATCAGGCTTTACGTTGAAGGTAAGCGCAAGGATGGCAAGAAGGATCCGGTGATGGTCGCCGAAGCGGCATCTGTACCCTCCTCCACCGGAATCATGACGGTAGGGACGCTCATCCGCCATGACCTGGAGGTATTCGTAGTGCCATCGGGTGTGGAGATTCGAGCGTTCCTGAGCGTGAACAATCAAAACAGCTGGATCGAGTTTCCCTTTTCGAGTGCGACATTGATCAACTGATTGAGCTGCTACGCTTCCACAACCCCGTAACGGCGGTGACACCGAGGCCGATCGAGCGGTGACGTAGTCATACCCAGCGGATGCTGAAAGGGTTCACATCGGCATTACGTCGTGATCACACTCACGGGACTGTCTTTAACACGCAAAAAAAAACCACTCCGTGAGGAGTGGTTTTCTATATGGAGCGGGAAACGAGACTCGAACTCGCGACCCCGACCTTGGCAAGGTCGTGCTCTACCAACTGAGCTATTCCCGCAATGTGAAGCTTTACCGCTGTTGGTGTGAAGCGCCTTGACGACCTTCACCACCGCTGTACCGCATAGACGCCACAGTTTTAAACTGGAGCGGGAAACGAGACTCGAACTCGCGACCCCGACCTTGGCAAGGTCGTGCTCTACCAACTGAGCTATTCCCGCAATGGCGTCCCCTAGGGGACTCGAACCCCTGTTACCGCCGTGAAAGGGCGGTGTCCTAGGCCACTAGACGAAGGGGACACAACACTTTGCAACCAACACTTCTCAGTGCACCAATGCATGAACCTTGCGATTCAGCCTGGGTTTTCTTTTCCTGCCCCGCCGTTAAGCGCTGCCGGAGAAACTGGAGCGGGAAACGAGACTCGAACTCGCGACCCCGACCTTGGCAAGGTCGTGCTCTACCAACTGAGCTATTCCCGCATTGGCGTCCCCTAGGGGACTCGAACCCCTGTTACCGCCGTGAAAGGGCGGTGTCCTAGGCCACTAGACGAAGGGGACACGCTACATCTTCACTACCTACAGCATCGAGCGCTGTGCTTTACGCTGCAAGTGGCGCGCATTCTATGGACGCGGCCGGGTGTCGTCAATACCTTTGTAGAAATTTATTTAAATCAATGACTTCGCGCCGTCCAAGCTCGACCTCACGCTGCCCGAACGCGGCGGTCGTTGCTTTTCCGACGTCGGCTCGGCAAGCTCAGGGCCTGGTGCCATCATCCGACGGCGCTTCCCGTGGCATCGCACTGTTCGCCTGCCGGCAGAGCCACTAGACTCCGCGGGTAGACCTTCCTATATAGAGGCAACGACGGTGACACCACTTCTGATCACCCTGCTCATCGTAGCCGGGATAACGCTGTTGATCGTGATCGGCTACCTAAACAACGTGGTGGAAAACAACAAGGTCGAACGGGCGCGTAACAAAATGGAGCTCACCGAGCGGCTCAAACGCTGCGAGACGCTCAACGAGACCTTTCCCAGTCAACTGCTGAGCCCCGCCTTGAAGCTGCTCATGACTCGCCTGGAGCTGAACGTCAACCAGCGCCTGCTGGCGGTCGAGCGCAAAAGCCCGCGGCTGCAGGCGCGCATCGCCGAGCTCGAGGCGCTGATCGGCAAAGGCGAAGCGATCCCGGTGAACAACCCGCCGGCCCCGATTCTGACCGAAGCCAAGGCCAAGGACGTGCGTTTTTTGCTGGAGATCCTGCACAACCAAGTGGTGCGCGCCACCGCCGAAGGCTTTTTGCAGAACGCCGAAGGCAAGCAGTGGGTGAAAGAGGTGCACCATATTCTGGTACTGCTGCACATCGAGTTCTTCAACAACTTGGGCCAGCGCGCGCTGCAAAAGCAGCAACCGGGCCAGGCGCGCTTGGCGTTCGAGCGCGGCGTGCAATATCTGAGCAAGCAGGCCGAACCTAAACTGTATGAAGAACAGCGCCTGTACCTGGAAAAACTTCTGGCCCGCGCCGACGCCCAGGTGCTCGACCAGATGGAGCCTACCGACGACAGCGAGAACCAGCTGACCGAAGGGCTCAAAACCGACGACGAAGAGACCTGGAAGAAGAAGGCGATGTACGACTGATACCCCCTCCGGCTTGGCCCGACCTGCCTGCGCACCCGGGCCGCACGCTTGGCCTCAGCAGTCGCTCAAGGCAAGGAACACCGCAGCCAACCGCTCCAGCCCGAGCTGATCCGCCTCATTGAAACGCGCAAGCTTCGGGCTGTCCAGGTCCAGCACGCCGACCAACCTGCCGTCCTTGACCAACGGAATCACCAACTCGCTGTTGGACGCGCTGTCGCACGCGATATGCCCAGGGAAGGCATGCACGTCCTCGACCCGCTGCGTCTGCCGGGTCGCTGCCGCCGCCCCGCATACGCCACGACCGAACGGAATCCGCACACACGCGACTTGGCCCTGGAACGGACCGAGCACCAGCTCTTCATTGCGATTGAGGTAGAAACCTGCCCAGTTCAGGTCTTCGACCTGGTGGTAAAGAAACGCGGAAAACTGCGCGGCATTGGCGATGAAGTCGCGCTCATCGGCGAACAGCGCCTGAACTTGCGCGGCTAACAGGTCGTAGCCGTCCAGGCCCACGCCCGATGCGTTGAGATCGATCATTCAGTGTTGCTCCAGTAATTGCAGGCCGACCCAGTAGCGGGCGAACTGATAGGCACAGCGGCCATTACGGTTGCCGCGGCCGGTGGCCCAACGCACGGCGAGGATGTCCAGGGTCTCGTCGCGCTGCCATTGCAGGCCGGCCGAAGCGGCCAATTGGCCGATCCAGTGCTCGACCACGGCGAGGTAATGCTCCTGGGTGAAGGGGTAGAACGACAGCCATAGGCCGAAACGGTCGGACAAGGCGATCTTGTCTTCGACCGCCTCGCTGGGATGCAACTCGCCGTCCACACGCTGCCAGTTCTCGTTGTCGCTGGCTTTTTCCGGCACCAAGTGGCGGCGGTTCGAGGTGGCGTACAGCAGCACGTTGTCCGGCGCCTGTTCCAGCGAGCCGTCGAGCACGCTCTTGAGCACGCGGTAGTCGCCCTCCCCGGCTTCGAACGACAAGTCGTCGCAGAACAGGATGAAGCGCTGCGGCAACGCCTGCAGCTGCTCGACGATGCGTGGCAGGTCGGCCAGGTGGTCGCGCTCGATTTCGATCAGGCGCAGGCCAGCGCCGGCATGCTCGGCCAACAGGGCGCGCACTAGCGAGGACTTGCCCGTGCCGCGCGAGCCCCAGAGCAAGGCATGGTTGGCAGGCAAGCCGCTGATGAACTGCTGGGTGTTACGCCCCAGCTGTTCGCGTTGCTTATCGACACCGATCAGGTCGGACAGGCGCATGTCCAGGCTGACCTGCAATGGCAGCAGATAGCCGCTGCGACCGTCGCGCTGCCAACGCGCGGCAAGGGTGGCGGTCCAATCGATGTGGGGACGCAAGGCAGGCAACAGTGGGTCGAGGCGCGCCAGTACCGATTCGGCGCGGTCGAGAAAAGCGTTCATGCGGGCGTCCATGACGACTCCTGAAAGGCAATGGGGCGGCGTGGGCGCAGGTCGAGCCTGATGCGCCCTGACGCGCAGGGGATCACAGTCGCTACGACGCTTGGGCTATGCTAGCGCTGCGTCACACGCAGATACCGGCCCGGGGCATATGGATATCAAGTTCACCAATCGCCTGTCATACAAGCAGGCTCGCCTCACCGTGCTGGTGGGCTTCGCGCTGGGAGCCCTGCTCAGCGTCGTGCAGATCGGCATCGATTATGCCAGCGAAGATGCAGCCATCAACCGCGAACTGCACACCGTACTACAAATCAGCCACGACACGGCTTCGCGCATCGCCTACAACATCGACGCCGAACTCGGCGAAGAGCTCACCGGCGGGCTGCTGCGCTCGCCGGCGATCATCCGCGCTCGGCTGATCGACAACAACGATACGGTGCTGGCCGACAGCCAGCGCCCGCGCGAGGAACGCCGCTGGCGCGGGCTGTCGGACTTTCTGTTCGGCGAACAACGCCAGTTCCAGGACCGCCTGTTTCTCGCCCACATGCCGGACGAATACCTGGGCACGCTTTACCTGGACATCGACACCTACGCGTTCAGCAGCCGCTTCCTCGAGCGCGCGGGCCTGACCCTGCTCACCGGCTTCACCCGTAGCCTGCTGCTGACGGCGCTGCTGCTGGCCTTGTTCTACCTGATGCTGACCAAGCCCCTGGTGACGGTGATCGGCGCGCTGAGCAGCGGACGGCAGACGCGCCTGCACTGCCCTAGCGGGCATGAACGCGACGAAATCGGCGTGCTGGTCAAGGTCGCCAACCAGCAGTTCGTCAGCATGGCCACCGAAATCGAGCAGCGGCGCACAGCGGAAAACCGCCTGACGCAATACCTCAACGAGCTCGAAGACACCGTGTCGACCCGCACCCAGGCGCTCAAAGCCAGCAACGACCGCCTCAGCCAGATCAATCTGGAGCTCGAAGACGCCCGCGGCCGCGCCTTGGACATGGCCCAGGCGCGTGCGGCGTTCCTGGCCAACATGAGCCATGAGATCCGCACACCGCTCAATGGCCTGCTGGGCATGATCGGGCTGACCCTCGACAGCCCGCTGGAGGCCGAGCAGCGTCAGCATCTGGCGATCGCCCACGACTCGGGGAAGGTGCTGGTGGGGTTGCTCAACGACATCCTCGACCTGTCCAAGTTCGACGCGGGCCAGTTGCAGCTCGAACGTATCGGCTTCGACGTGGCGGCCATGGCTGAGGACACCGCGAGCCTGCTGTCGCAAAACGCTACAGCCAGCGTCGAGCTGACCTGCCTGATCGCGCCCGAGATGCCCTCGACGGTCCTGGGCGATCCGACCCGGGTGCGTCAAGTGCTCAGCAACCTGCTGTCCAATGCCCTCAAATTCACGCGTTTCGGCCGCGTCGACGTACGCCTGACGCCGATCGTGGGCGGGGTTCGGGTGCAGGTCCGCGATACCGGCATCGGCATTCCCGAAGAGGCCCAGGCACGCATCTTCCAGCCGTTCATCCAGGCAGGCGCCGGCATCACCCGCCAATACGGCGGCACCGGACTAGGCCTGGCACTGACGCGCAACCTGTGCAGCGCCATGCGCGGCCAATTGCGCGTGCAGTCGCACGTCGGTTTCGGCAGTACGTTCAGCGCCGACCTGCCACTGCTGGGCAACGGCCGCCCCGCGACGTGGCCAGCCCTGTGCGGTCGGGTGCACGTCCTGAGCCAGGCAGGCAGCGGCCTGAGTGAAATGTTGCAGATGCAGCTACCGGCCTGGGGGCTGGACTATCGGCGGCACGACGATGCGCAGAGCCTCGATGCAACCGCCATGGACCTGCTGATCACCGACGATCCCGAGGCCTTGGAAGCGCTGCGCCGACAGCTGCCGACGCCGATTCTGCTGATCAGCGCCTACGGGCGCTTCCTGGCTCTGGAGCAGATCCAGGCGTGGGCGCCGCTGCACCAACTGGGACGCCCACTGGCGCGCAGAACCCTGCACGAGACCTTGCGCCGTGCCCTGCTAGGCAGCCTGGCGCAAGCTACGGCCGCTGGCGTCACGCCGGCTTGCGAAGCGCAAGGCGCGCGCATCTTGTTGGTCGAGGACAATCCCGTGAACCAGTTGGTCGCCAAAGGCATGCTGGTCAAGCTGGGTTGCCAGGTGCAGGTGGCGGCCAATGGTGTCGAAGCGCTCGAATGTCTCGAGACCCTAGCGTTCGACTTGGTGCTCATGGATTGCAACATGCCCGTGATGGATGGCTACGAAGCGACCCGACGCATTCGCCAACTCGCCTGTGGCAGCGAGCTACCGGTGGTGGCATTGACCGCCAATGCCATGCCCGAAGAGCGCGAACGTTGCCGCGCGGCGGGCATGGACGACTACTTGGCCAAGCCCTTTCGCCGCGAGCAGCTGCACGCATTGATCGAGCGCTGGCTGCCGCTCAGCGGCTGACCAGGCGATCGATGTCCCGCTCCAGGGCACGCGGCTTGGTGGTCGGCGCATAGCGGGTGACCTGGCCGTTGGCCGGGTCGACCAGAAACTTGGTGAAATTCCATTTGATGCGCTCGCTGCCCAACAGGCCAGGCGCACGCTTCTTCAACTCGCTGAACAAGGGGTGGGCCAGGTCACCATTGACGTCGACCTTGCGAAACAGCGGGAAGCTCACGCCGAAGTTGCGCTCGCAAAACTGCGAAATGGCGAAGTTGTCACCCGGCTCCTGGTGGCCGAACTGGTTGCAGGGAAAGCCCAGCACCACTAGCCCGCGATTCTGGTATTGCTGCCACAGGTGCTCGAGGCCCGCGTACTGCGGGGTAAAGCCGCACTGGCTGGCCGTGTTGACCACCAGCAGCGCTTTGCCCGCGTAGTCGCCCAAGCGCTTGTGTTGCCCGGTCAGGGTCAGGCAGGAAATGTCGAAAAGTGCGTCGGCCATGGTCGGCTCCGTTCAGTCGCGCGGCTTGAGGTCGAGGCACACCGAGTTGATGCAATAGCGTAGGCCGGTCGGTGCTGGACCATCGGGAAAGACATGGCCCAGATGGGCGTCGCACTGGGCGCAGGTGACCTCGGTGCGGATCATGCCGTGGCTGGTGTCGCGGACTTCGATCATCGCGGCGTCGTCGATCGGCGCGTAGAAGCTGGGCCAGCCGCAGCCCGAATCGAACTTGGCGGTCGAATCGAACAGCGCCAGGTCGCAGCAGATGCAGTGGTACACGCCGGCACGGTGCTCGTCATTGTACTTGCCGCTGAACGGGCGCTCGGTGCCTTTCAAACGGCACACCTGGTACTGCGCCGGATCGAGCATCGCTCGCCATTCTTCCAGGGTTTTATCGATCTTCTGCATAGCTACCTCAACCGGCTTAATTTCACCCTGCGCCAGCTTTATTTATGGCGCCGGTGACACGTATATTAGTGGGCTTATCTTGCCAGCCAATCTGGCATGCGCCCTGCTCTTCTCAACCTTCGCAACGGCGGCGCGCAGCGACTTCTCAACCGGGACCACACCATGCAGTTCAGCAAATCGAACAAGCTCGCCAATGTCTGCTACGACATTCGCGGCCCTGTGCTCAAGCACGCCAAGCGCCTGGAAGAGGAAGGCCACCGCATCCTCAAGCTGAACATCGGCAACCCGGCGCCCTTCGGTTTCGAGGCACCGGACGAGATCCTGCAGGACGTCATCCGCAACCTGCCCACGGCTCAGGGCTACAGCGATTCCAAAGGCCTGTTCAGCGCACGCAAGGCGGTCATGCAGTACTGCCAGCAAAAGCAGATAGAAGGCGTCGGCATCGAGGACATCTACCTGGGTAACGGTGTGTCCGAGCTGATCGTCATGTCCATGCAGGCGCTACTCAACAACGGCGACGAAGTGCTGATCCCGGCACCCGACTATCCGTTGTGGACAGCGGCGGTGAGCCTGGCGGGGGGCAATCCCGTGCACTATTTGTGCGACGAACAGGCCGATTGGTTCCCTGACCTGGACGACATCAGGGCCAAGATCACCCCCAACACCAAAGCCCTGGTGATCATCAACCCGAACAACCCCACGGGTGCGGTGTATTCGCGCGAGTTGCTGCTGGGCATGTTGGAGCTGGCGCGCCAGCACAACCTGGTGGTGTTCTCCGATGAAATCTACGACAAGATCCTCTATGACGAGGCCGTGCACATCAGCACTGCCGCCCTGGCGCCCGACCTGCTGTGCCTGACCTTCAACGGTTTGTCCAAGTCCTACCGGGTGGCGGGCTTCCGTTCCGGCTGGCTGATCATTTCCGGGCCCAAGCACCATGCGCAGAGCTACATAGAAGGCATCGACATGCTGGCCAACATGCGCCTGTGCGCCAATGTGCCGGCCCAGCATGCGATCCAGACGGCGCTGGGCGGCTACCAGAGCATCAACGATCTGATTCTGCCACCCGGCCGCCTGCTGGAGCAGCGCAACCGCACGTACGAACTGCTCAACGACATCCCGGGCGTCAGTTGCGTCAAGCCCATGGGTGCGCTGTACGCTTTCCCGCGCATCGACCCCAAGGTGTGCCCGATCTATAACGACGAACGCTTTGCCCTCGACCTGCTGCTGTCGGAAAAGCTGCTGATCGTTCAGGGTACGGCGTTCAACTGGCCGTGGCCGGACCATTTCCGCGTGGTGACGCTGCCGCGGGTGGACGATCTGGAGCAGGCCATTGGCAGGATCGGCAACTTCCTGCGCGGCTATTCCCAGTAAACGTGCTTGGGTCAGGGGTCGGGGTGCTGGACTGCAAGGCATTACCAGCCTCTCGAACGGGCAGTGCGCGACACCTGAAAGGTCGCGCCTTGCCGACCGACCCAGCCGACAGCCGCTGTGTATAAATAGCCTTACAAGGCTTCGAGTCATGTCTGGCAAGCTATTCGGATAATGCCGTCATCCATTTCCTACACAGTTTGAAATAGTCCCCCGGTTGAATCCGGCCGCCTCCCGCCTTATATACCCCCGCAGTACGCAACTCTTTCCTCTGTCAGGAGAACGTGACAACCATGATGCGCATTTTGCTGTTTGTAGCCACCAACCTCGCGGTGGTGCTGGTTGCAAGCATTACCCTGAGCCTGTTCGGCTTCGATGGGTTCATGGCCGCCAACGGGGTCGATCTCGACCTGGGCAGCCTGCTGGTCTTCTGCGCGGTGTTCGGTTTCGCAGGCTCGCTCGTCTCGCTGTTCATCTCCAAATGGATGGCCAAGATGAGCACGGGCACGCAGATCATCACCCAGCCGCGCACGCGCCACGAACAATGGCTGCTGCAAACCGTCGAGGAGCTGTCGCGCGAAGCCGGTATCAAGATGCCGGAAGTCGGCATCTTCCCTGCTTATGAAGCCAATGCCTTCGCTACCGGCTGGAACCGTAACGACGCACTGGTCGCGGTTTCCCAGGGCCTGCTGGAGCGTTTCTCGCCCGATGAGGTGCGCGCCGTGCTGGCCCACGAGATCGGTCACGTGGCCAACGGCGACATGGTCACCCTGGCCCTGGTGCAAGGCGTGGTGAACACCTTCGTGATGTTCTTCGCGCGGATCATCGGCAACTTCGTCGATAAAGTGATCTTCAAGAACGAAGAAGGCCGCGGCATCGCCTATTACGTAGCGACCATCGTCGCCGAACTGGTGCTGGGCATTCTGGCCAGCATGATCGTCATGTGGTTCTCGCGCCGTCGCGAGTACCGTGCCGACGAAGCCGGCGCGCGCCTGGCCGGTACCGGCGCGATGATCAACGCCTTGCAGCGCTTGCGCTCGGAACAAGGCATGCCCGTACACATGCCCGATACCCTCAAGGCGTTCGGCATCAATGGTGGTCTCAAGCAGGGCCTGGCCGGCTTGCTGATGAGCCACCCGCCACTCGAAGACCGTATCGACGCCTTGCGTCAGCGCGGCTGAGCCATAGGGCAACGGATGAACAAGGGCGACTTCGGTCGCCCTTGTCGCGTCTGCGCTCCCCTCACCGCGCCAACCGATACGCCCGCTCCCGCAGCGTGTCCACCCCTGCCGCCACGAACCGCGGACTCTCCTGGGCGATCTCGCACTGCTCCAGCAGATTGACTTGCCAACCGGCCAGGCCCTCGCGCACCTCGTGTTCGGGCACGCAAAATGGCGGTCCACCGATCAGCGCCTGGTCGTACTCCAGGGTGATCAGCAAGCCCCGCACTGCCTGGGGTAGCCCTTGTTGCAGATGCGCGAGATAACGCTGGCGCATGGCAGGCGGCAAGGCGATCAACGCCGCACGGTCGTAGAACGCTGCACAGTCAGCCAGATCGCCGGCCGTCAGCGCAAAGGCGTCACCGCACCAAACTTGCAGTTGCTCGACGCACCACACTTCGAACACGCCGCGCTTTTCGACCGTAGGCGTCAGCTGGCTGGCCTCGAAGAACGCCGCCACGGCCTCACGCGACAGCTCGACTCCCAGCACCCGATGCCCCTGCTCGGCCAGCCAGACCATGTCGACGCTCTTGCCGCACAACGGCACCAGCACCTGGCTGCCGCTCGCCAAGCCCAGGTTCGGCCAATGACGGCGCAGATAGGCATTGACCTCGGATTGATGGAAACCGATCTGCTGCGCCGCCCACCGTTGATGCCAGAACGCCGGCTCCATGATCCCTCCCACTTCATTGAATGAGCCTGGAAGCTTATCCCAAACCACTCTCTTCCACCCGAGCACCTGGTGCGTTTGACCCCCAAGCGATGGGCAAAAAAAATCCCCGGCACAGGCCGGGGATCTTCACGTTACGACGACGCCAGGATCAATCTTCGCGATAGCGACGCAGCTTCAGCTGCTTGCCGGCCACGCGGGTGTCCTTGAGCTTGGACAGCAGACGCTCCAGGCCTTCCTCCGGCAGTTCGACCAGGCTGAAGCTGTCGCGCACCTGGATGCGGCCGATGGCGTCACGGGCCAGGCCACCTTCATTGAGGATCGCACCCAAGAGGTTCTTGGCGGCGATGCCGTCACGGGCACCCAGGGCGGTACGGCAACGCACGCGGCCTTCGCCCAAGGGCATCGGCGCACGGCGCTCGCGGTCGCCACCGCTGCGCTCGCTGCGTTCACCGCTACGCTCGGTACGCTCGCGTGGCGCACCGGTCGGCACCAGCGGCTGCTCGCGCTCGACCGACTCCAGGCTCAACGCCTGGCCGTTGGTGGCCTTGCGCAGCAGCGCAGAGGCCAGTGCGCGCGGGCTGCAGCCCAGGTCGGCGGTGAGACGGTCGAGCAGTTCGCCATGACTGGCTTCGGCTTCGGCCACCAGCGGCGCCAGGCTCGTAGTCAGCTTCTTGATGCGTGCATCGAGTACCGCTTGCGGGCCAGGCAGGCGCGCTTCGGTCACCTTCTGCCCGGTCACGCGCTCGATCAGTTGCAGCATGCGTCGCTCGCGTGGCGTCACCAGCAGCAGCGCACGACCTTCGCGGCCGGCACGGCCGGTACGGCCGATACGGTGCACGTAGGATTCAGGGTCGTACGGCATGTCGACGTTGAACACGTGGGTGATGCGCGGTACGTCCAGACCACGGGCAGCGACGTCGGTGGCGACGACGATGTCCAGCCGGCCGTCCTTGAGCGATTCGATCACGCGCTCACGCTGGTTCTGGGCGATATCGCCGTTCAGCGCAGCGGCCTTGTAACCTTTGGCTTCCAGAGCGGAGGCCAGGTCCAGGGTCGCTTGCTTGGTACGCACGAAGGCGATCAGCGCGTCGAACTCTTCGACTTCCAGCAGACGCAGCACGGCTGGAATCTTCTGGTCGGCGTGGACCATCAGGTGCGACTGCTCGATGGCGGTGACGGTCTGGGTCTTGGTCTGGATCTTGACGTGTTTCGGATCACGCAGGTGGCGTTCGGCGATCGAGCGGATCGACGACGGCAAGGTGGCCGAGAACAGGACGGTCTGACGGGTTTCGGGAATGGCGGCGAAGATGACTTCCAGGTCATCCATGAAGCCGAGCTTGAGCATCTCGTCGGCTTCGTCCAGCACCAGGAACTTGACGGTGGACAGGACTTTCTCGTCGCGGCGCAGGTGGTCGCACAGACGACCTGGGGTAGCGACGACGATTTGCGCGCCATTGCGGATGGCTTTGAGTTGTGGGCCCATGGGGGCACCGCCGTAAACGGCGACCACGTTCACGCCTGGCATCTGCTTGGCGTAGGTTTCGAAAGCCGTTGCGACTTGCAGCGCCAACTCACGGGTTGGCGCAAGGATCAGGGCTTGCGGTTCGCGCTTGCTCACATCGATGCGGTTGAGGACCGGCAGTGCGAAGGCTGCGGTCTTGCCGGTACCCGTCTGCGCCTGGCCGATCATGTCGTGACCGGCGAGGATGATCGGGATCGACTGCTGCTGAATGGCGGACGGCTCTTCATAGCCGGTAGCCACTACTGCGGCAACGATGTTCGGATTGAGATCGAGAGCGGCGAATCCGCCGGTTTCCTGGGTCATGGGTCTGCCTCTAGAGTGCATCCGCAAAGACCCATGCTCCAAAGCTGCACATGCCTTGAAAGACCGTGAGGTCACCCAGGCAGCTTTGGCGGCGGGGATTTGCGAAGACGATTGAAAAAGGAACGTGTGAGAGGGTCCGCCTAGCGGACGTACAGCCGAAGCTGGACTCGGAGGATTTGCACCACCTGATTCGCGGTCCGCTAAAAGACCGGCGCGTACTATACCCGAATCGCGCTGAAACCGTGAGGAAAATTTTCGCTCCCAATGCAGCGCCTGAGCGCCGGGCGCCGAAGGCTGAATCGTTTGGGCCAAACCGGGGAACGCTACCCTTCCGGCTTGTGTACGCCAGCCAGGCAGCCGCTCGATTCGGCCAGTGCGCGATCTCCGCTTTGGCACGAGCGCGAATGCCGGGCCGTATCGCCGACCATCGTGGCTGCCCGCTCACGCCGAGCATCCTTGGCCCTGCGATCTGTCGGCAACAGGATTCAGGTAGCGGGACGGATCTCGCGGATCAGGGCTTCCAGGGAATAACCCAGGCGCGGCGCCAGTGCCTCGGCGCGGGCGCGCAGTCCGTCGAAGTCCAGTTGCTGGTCGAGGTCGGCCGGCACTAGCAGGATGACGTTGCCTTCGTTGACCGGTAGCTCCCAGTAATGCCGGTGGTACAACCCGCGGAGCAAAGCCGCGCCCAGCGGCTTGCCATCGTCGGCAGCCCACTGGTTGATCACCAGCCAACCGCCTGGGTTGAGTTGCCGCTGGCAGTCCTCCAGAAAACGCCAGGCCAGATGCCCCACGCCCGGACCATGGTCGGTGTAGAGATCGACGAACAACAGATCGGCTTTTTCGGCAGTGGGCAGCAGCGCCAAGGCGTCACCGATGCGCACATAGAGCCGTGGGTCGTCGTCCAGGCCGAGGTACTCCATGGCCAGACGTGGCACATCGGGCCGCAGCTCGATGGCCTCGACGTCTTCGAGCGGCAGGAATTTGAGGCAGGCCTGGGTCAAGGTGCCAGCACCCAGCCCCAGGAACAGCGCAGAGTCCGGCTGCGGGTGGCAGAGCGCGCCGATCAGCATGGCGCGGGTGTAGTCGTACTCCAGCCAGCTCGGATCGGGGGTGAAGGTGCAACTCTGCTCGATGGCGTCGCCGAACTCGAGGAACCGGTATTCGTCGACTTCGTACACGCTGATGACACCGTAGGCGTCCTCGACCCTGGCCAGCAGCCGTTCATTACGCTCGGTGGTCATGCAAGCTCCTGCTCGTGCGCGCAAAACCGCCATTCTCCGTCAACGCCGCCACTGCAACAAGCGCGTGCCCAACTGCTAGGATGGCGCCTTGCCCCTCCATCATTCTGTCGAGTCCGTGATGAGCCAACCCTGGAGCCCCGAAAGCTGGCGCGCCTTGCCGATCCAGCAGCAACCCACCTACCCCGACGCTGCGCACCTGGCCAAGGTCGAGCAGCGCCTGGCCAGCTACCCGCCGCTGGTTTTCGCCGGCGAGGCGCGCGAGCTGCGCCGTCAGTTCGCCGAAGTCACCGAAGGTCGCGCATTCCTGCTGCAAGGGGGCGACTGCGCGGAAAGTTTCGCCGAGTTCAGCGCCGCGAAGATCCGCGACACCTTCAAGGTGCTGCTGCAGATGGCCATCGTCATGACCTTCGCCGCCGGTTGTCCGGTGGTGAAAGTGGGACGCATGGCCGGTCAGTTCGCCAAGCCGCGCTCGACCAACGACGAAACCATCGGCCAGGTCACGCTGCCCGCCTACCGGGGCGACATCGTCAACGGTATCGGTTTCGATCCGGCCAGCCGTGTGCCCGACCCCGAGCGCCTGCTGCAGGCCTACCACCAGTCCACGGCCAGCCTCAACCTGCTGCGCGCCTTTGCCCAGGGCGGCTTCGCCGATCTGCACCAGGTGCACAAGTGGAACCTGGACTTCATCGCCAACTCGGCCCTGGCCACCAAGTACCACCAGCTCGCCGACCGCATCGACGAAACCCTGGCCTTCATGCGCGCCTGTGGCCTGGACAGCGCCCCGCAGCTGCGCGAGACCAGCTTTTTCACCGCCCATGAGGCGCTGCTGCTGAACTACGAACAGGCCTTCGTGCGTCAGGACAGCCTGACCGGCGACCACTACGACTGCTCGGCGCACATGCTGTGGATAGGCGACCGCACCCGTCAGCTGGACGGCGCCCACGTGGAATTCCTGCGCGGCGTGCACAACCCGATCGGGGTCAAGGTCGGCCCGAGCATGAACCCGGACGAGCTGATTCGTCTGATCGACACCCTCAACCCGAGCAACGACCCTGGCCGCCTCAACCTGATCGCGCGCATGGGTGCGGGCAAGGTCGCCGATCACCTGCCGGGGCTGATCCGCCGCGTCGAGGGCGAAGGGCGCAAGGTGCTGTGGAGCTGCGACCCGATGCATGGCAACACCATCAAGGCCAGCAGCGGTTACAAGACCCGCGACTTTGCGCAGATCCTCGATGAGGTCAAGCAATTCTTCCAGGCCCATCAGGCCGAAGGTAGCTATGCCGGCGGCATCCATATCGAGATGACCGGGCAGAATGTCACCGAATGCATCGGTGGCGCGCGGCCGGTGACCGAAGATGCGTTGTCGGACCGCTATCACACCCACTGCGACCCACGGCTGAACGCCGATCAGTCGCTGGAGCTGGCGTTTCTGATTGCCCAGACGTTGAAGGACGTGCGCCGCTGAGACCGATCGGCGGTGGTTGCTGAAGCTGGACGACTGTTGTCGGGCGATACCCCCCTATACCCGACCGTTCAGACTTCCAGCGCCAGCAACACCGCACAGATCAACAGAAACCCGCAAAACAACCCGCGCAACACTTTTTCCGGCAAGGCATGGGCCAACTTCACGCCCCAACTGATGCTCAACAAGCCGCCGATCGCCAGGGGCACGGCAACGGCCCAGGCCACGCTGTCGTGCAGCGCGTAGGTCACCAGCGTCACGAACGTGCTGGGCGCGGCCAGCGATAGCGACAGCCCTTGGGCCACCACCTGGGTGGTGCCGAACACACTGGTGAGGATCGGCGTGGCCACCACCGCGCCACCCACTCCGAACAGCCCCCCCATGGCACCGGCGAAACTGCCCAACACGCCCAGCCACGGCCAACCGTGACGCAACGTGGGGCTAGCCGGCGCCACGGGCATGAACAGGCGCAAGAGGTTCCACAGCATCAAGGCCAGTAGGAAACCGACGAAACCTACGCGCATGGTCTGGGCATCCACCCCGACCGCCCACATCGAACCGAGCCAGGCGAACAGAAAGCTGAATACCGCCAACGGCAGCGCGTGGCGCAGCTCGATGCGATTGCGTTGGTGGTAGCGCCACAAGGCCAGCAGCACGTTGGGCACCACCATCACCAGCGCGGTACCTTGCGCCATCTGCTGGTCCAGGCCGAACAGCACACCCAGCGCCGGAATGGCAATCAGCCCACCGCCGATGCCGAACAACCCACCCACGGTGCCGAGCGCCGCGCCCAACAGCAGATACATCAACCCTTCGACCATCTTCTTATCCACTTCATCAACCCAACGGGCATGCTACCAGCCTGACCCGACTGAGAAACGTTTCGTAACACTGGATCGCCTCGCTCGGTTGCCAGAATTCGATGGAAAATAGCGCTACCCCTGCCCCGCTGCGGGTTTTATCGCGCCGATCATGCATTTGAAACGAACCTTCGCAACATCCCACCGCTCGAAATTGCAATAGCCGCTTAAGTCTGGTGCCGCGCTAACAATTGGCCCTGCGTAATGAGCTGCGATGGTTACCAGCGGCTAAGCGTCCGCTGGATATTTCGTACATCTCGACTTAAAGGACTTGCATGAACGCCGATACCAAAGCGCGCCGAGATGAGTTGCTATTGGACAATCAGGTCTGCTTCGCCCTGCACTCGACCTCGCTGATGATGACCAAGGTGTACAAGCCGCTGCTGCACAAGCTCGGCCTGACCTATCCGCAGTACCTGGCCATGCTCGTGCTCTGGGAACAGGACGGGCTGACGGTAGGCGAGATCAGCCACCGCTTGCTGACCGACCCAGGCTCGTTGACGCCGCTGCTCAAGCGTCTGGAAAGCGAAGGCCTGCTCAAGCGCACCCGCAGCCGCGACGACGAACGCGTAGTGATCGTGCAGCTGACCGACAAAGGCCGCACCCTGCGCCGCGACGCTCAATCCATGCCGCAGTCGATTACCGAAGCGAGCGGCCGCACCGCCGAACGCTTGCAGGCGCTACAGGCCGAACTGGTGGAAATCCGCGCGAGCCTGCAGCAGAAGCTCTAAAGCGCGCCCGTAAAAAAACCCGGCCGAGGCCGGGTTTTCGCGTTGTGCGAACCGCCTTACTTCTTGGCGCGGCCTTTGTAGGAACCGTCGCGGGTGTCGATTTCGATCAGTTCGTCGATCTCGATGAAGTCGGCAACGGACAGCTCGGTGCCGTTGGCCAGCTTGGCAGGCTTCATGACCTTGCCCGAGGTGTCGCCGCGGGCGGAACCTTCGGTGTAGGCCACTTTACGCACGATGGTGGTCGGCAGTTCGACCGATACCAGACGGTCTTCGAAGAACACGGCTTCGCAGATGTCTTCCATGCCTTCTTCGATGTAAGGCAGAACGGCTTCGATGTCCTCGGCGTTCAGCTCGTACATGGTGTAGTCGGTGGTGTCCATGAAGGTGTAGGAGTCGCCGCTGATGAACGACAGGGTCGCTTCTTTGCGATCCAGGATCACGTCGTCCAGCTTGTCGTCGGCACCGTAGACGGTTTCGGTCTTGTAGCCGGTCAGCAGGTTCTTCAGTTTGGTCTTCATGATCGCGCTGTTGCGACCCGACTTGGTGAACTCGGCTTTCTGTACCAGCCACGGGTCGTTGTCGATCCGCAGAACGGTGCCGGGTTTCAGTTCTTTACCAGTTTTCATTACGTCGTATCCGAATCTGGGGGGATTTATAAAAATCGAGGCGGCGTATCATAGCCAATTTCGATAAAACTGTACTAGCGCTGTGGCAAGGTCTGGCCGAACGGCGTGTTCGGCACGCCAGCGTTCGGCGTGTTCGCTCAGTGTTCGCCAGTGAGGCTGTACGGCCTGCCAGGCCTGCGCCATATCCTGATCCATGTTCCAGGCGCGCCATAACTGACTCAGTGCTGCGCCCGCTTCAGCCGCCAGACCCTGGCAGTAACGCTGCAGGAACGCCTCGAGCTTTTCCCAATGGGCATTTTCCTCCTGTACATAGATGTGCCACAGCAACAGACCGCCTGCCCATTGCGCCCGCACGAAGGAGTCTTCGCCGCGCACCGCGTTGAACTCGCAGCACCACAGCAGGCGGTCGTAATCGTCCTGGCTGACGAACGGCAGCACCTGAACGGTCAGGGCGCCGCGCTGACGGGTATCGCCGACGGTCAGTTCCGGCTCGCCTAACCAGGTCCGTAAATCGGCAAGGATGCGCCCTTCCGACACCAGCACATGGCAAGGCTGCGCGCCTGCGGCCATGGCATCGAACCAAGCGCCGAGCTGCGGATTTTCATAGGCGAACAACGAGATCAACCGTGCGTCGGCGCCAGGTCGCACGCCCAGGCTTTCGAGAAATCGCTGCCGCACCAGCGGGTCGGCCACGAAGGCCGCGCGGCGCGCCAGCAACGAGCCTTCGCGCAGCAGCCCGCCGGTGCGCTCGGTGAAGCCTGGAAAAAAGAACCAGCGGCGCAGACCGCCAGCCTGTGGCGACATCAAGCCATGGCAGCCGTCGACCCACGCTTCGGCGCTCAAGTACTCCAGATTCAGCCACAGGACAGGCTCGACCGGCATGCGCAAGGCTTCGACGTAGGCCTCCGGCAGACTGCAACCGAACGCGCCGATGACCACGGCGCCCGGTTCCACCTCGATCCAGGGCGAGCCCCAGTGCAGAACGTGCACGCCTTGCTGCCACTGCTGCAGGGCCTGGGAATCGGCCTCGGGGCACAGGCGCACGAAAGCCGACAGGTCGTCGACCCACAGGCGCACGTGCAGATCGTGCTCGTGCGCCAACTGCCGGGCCAGGCGCCAGGTCACGCCGATGTCTCCGTAGTTGTCGACGACCGTACAGAAAATGTCCCAGGTGGGCTTCACATCCACTCCATCGAGCGTAGGAAAACCACGGATTTTGCGGGCAAACCGGCAAGTGCGGAAGCGCGGCACTGAAAATTTCCCAACCCGCATGCGACAATGCCCACTCCTTGCGCCCCGATCTGGAGCCCCGCATGTCCCGCAACGCCCCGAGCGCTACCTTTTCCCCCGTGCAGTTGATCCTGTGTCTGGCGTTCGGCCTGTGGCTCGGCGCGCTGGCCATTGCCGCGACGGCCTGGCTGGCCTTGCAGCTCTGGCCACAGTCGCTGGCGCCGCTGGTGCAGGCCGTGCAGCCGCCCGCCACTGCGCCCGCGCCGGGGCCCGTCGATGCGCAGCAGGCGATGTTCGAACGCTACCAACAAAACTTGCAACGCCAGCAAGCCCCGAACGCCCAGGAGCGCGCCGTGGAACTACGCAACCTGAACGACCCCAAGTGCCAGTTCTGGCTGCAACAGCATCGCACCGCCCCCACCGCCAACAGCCAGGCCCACGTCACGGAATTCTGCAACTAGCCATGCACAAGCCCACCCTGCTCGCCCAGATCATCGCCGCGCTCGAAGCCGACGCCGAAGTGCTGCGCCTGGCCGCACAAACCGCTTACGAAACGGCCACGGCGGAAGAAAACGTCGCCGAGAACAAATACGACACCCTGGGCCTGGAAGCCTCGTACCTGGCCACCGGCCAAGCCAGGCGCACCGCAGAAATCCGTCAGGCATTGCTGACCTACCGGCAGTTGCAATTGCGCGATTTCGATCCGCAAAAGGGCATACAGGTCAGCCACCTGGTGACGCTGGAAATGCCGGAGGGCGGTCGTCGCCACCTGTTCCTCGGCCCCGATGCGGCTGGCCTCAAACTGGCTCAGGGTGACGTCCAAGTGACGGTGATCACACCTCGTTCGCCGCTGGGGCAACAATTGCTGGGCAAGGGCCTCGACGACGAAGTAACGCTGGGTACACAGGCGCTGGTCGTCGTCGAGGTGGCTTGAATGCTGTCGCATAGCGCCGTACGCCGACAGCCCTCCCATTCCCACTCTGCACGAGAACCTAGATGACGACCCCGACGCTCAGCCGCGCCCTGATCCTGCTGATGGCCACCGCCGTCGGCCTGGCCGTGGCCAGCAACTATTACGCCCAACCGTTGCTGCACAGCATCGCCGAACAGTTCGGGTTGAGCATGGTGAATGCCGGCAGCATCGTGGTGACGGCCCAGCTCAGCTACGGTGCGGGCCTGTTGCTATTGGCCCCGTTGGGCGACCTGTTCGAACAACGCAGGTTGATCGTCGGCATGATGCTGATCGCTACGGCTGGCCTGATCGTCAGCGCCTGTGCGCCGAGCCTGCCGTGGCTGATCGTCGGTACCGCCCTGACCGGGCTGTTTTCCGTGGTGGCGCAGGTGCTGGTGCCGATGGGCGCCGCCTTGAGCGATCCGGCGCAGCGCGGGCGTACCGTAGGCACATTGATGGGCGGCCTGCTGCTGGGCATCCTGCTGGCCCGCACGGCGGCTGGCTTGAGCGCCGAGCTGGGCGGCTGGCGCAGCATCTACGTGCTCGCCGCAGTACTGATGGCGGTTACCGCGTTCGCGCTGTACCGCGGCCTGCCGCGCCATCATCAACCTGCCGGGCTCAGCTACCCTGCACTGATCGGCTCGGTGTTCCGCTTGTTCGTCGAAGAGCCGGTGCTGCGGGTGCGCTCGCTGCTGGGAATGCTGGCGTTCTGCACCTTCGCGCTGTTCTGGACGCCGCTGGCCTTCCTCCTGGCCCGCGAGCCCTATCACTTCTCCGACGCCGTCATCGGCTTGTTCGGCCTGGCCGGCGCGGCCGGTGCGCTGGCGGCGAACTGGGCGGGCCGCCTGGCCGATCGCGGTCAAAGCGCGCGAGGCATGGCCGTCGGCTTACTGACCCTGTTGCTGTCGTGGATTCCCCTGGGCTTCGCCGAAACCTCGCTGATCGCCCTGATCCTCGGCGTGCTGGCACTGGACCTTGCGGTGCAACTGGTGCACGTGTGCAACCAGAATGCGGTGATCGGCTTGCGCCCAGAAGCCCGTACCCGCCTGAACGCCGGCTACATCACCTGCTATTTCCTCGGCGGCGCGCTGGGCTCGCTGCTGGGCACGCAGTTGTTCCAATGGCGTGGCTGGGACGCGATCGTCGTAGCCGGCCTGATGGTCGGTGTGTTGGCGCTGTTGGTGTGGTGGTGGGGCGAGCGCTGCGGTGCACACCGCGCGGTTGAGAAGAAGTGACGGCACGCACGCAGGGCCTGGGTGAAGTGCAGAGCGGAAAAGGGAGCAGGCCCAATCAGCGGTCGTTATGACCTAGATCGCGCTCAGGGTCGATCACGTCGCGCAGCCGTTGCTTGAGCACCTTGGCCTCAGGAAAGCCGCCGTCCGCCTTGCGCTCCCACAATTGCGTGCCGTCGCAGGTGACGACGAACACGCCACCCGTGCCCGGACACAGCGTGACGCCGCCCAGCTCGTCAGCGAACGTGCTGAGCAGCTCTTGTGCCAACCAAGCTGCGCGCAACAGCCATTGGCATTGGGTGCAGTAGGTGATGACGATGTCCGGTTTTTTCGACGACATGGGCAAGACCTCGTTGATAGGGCAACGGCGGACCGTTCAGCCCGCCAGCAACGGATGGACGCGTTCAGGAGCGTTCGAGATTGTCGAGAATCTTGGCATGCACACGCATGCACAGCTCCAGTTCGGCCTCGTCGACACCGCTGAAAAGCTCGACGCGCAACGCGTTGGCAATGGTTTCGATCTGCTCGATCAAAGGCTTGGCGGGTGGGCACAGCGCGATCTTCTTGGCTCGACGGTCCTCGACCACAGCTTGTCGGCGCACCAGCCCCTGGGCTTCCAAGCTGTCGAGCAAACGCGCCAGGGTCGGGCCTTCGACGCCCACGCTCTGGGCCAGCTCGCGCTGGGTGGGCGCCTCGTCGAAGCGAGCCAGGTGCAACAATACCAGCCAACGCGCCTGCGACAGGTTCAATCCTGCCAGACGCCGATCCAGCTCCGCACGCCAGCCCCGCGACATCTGTGCCAGCTGCATGCCGAAGCGGTGTTGGTTATCGTTCAGAGGCATAAAAAAAGGAATTCCATAGAACATTTCGTTAGGGACGCATCATGCCTTGCCAGCAGGCACGATGCCAATGCGCCAAAGTCGACCATGGCCTGGCGCTACAGCTCGAATTCGGCCGCCAAGGCCGCACGCACGCAATACAACACGCCTTCGGCCACCCGCCCTTCGAACTGCGCCGCTATCGCCGTCACCGGGGGCAGCTCGCCTTCGCCGTCGAGGAAGGCATCCTGAATTTCCGACATGAGTTCCTCGGGCAAGTCGAGTGCCTGGTCGAGGCTCAACGACTGGCTGCCCAGGGCCTCGGCCAGCAGGCTGTAGACGTTCTTCTCGCTGCACTGCAATTGGCCGGCGATCTGCGCAGGCGTCATGCCGGCGCGGGCCAGGCTGACCAACTCATGACGCAAATCGGCCACCACTGGCGCCGCCGACGGCGCTTCGCCCGCGTTGAGCACTTCGAGGAAAGCCTGGCCATAGCGCTCGAGCTTGCGCGCGCCGACCCCGCTGACCTGACCCATCTCATGCAGGCTGGTGGGTTGACTGCGCAGCATTTCCAGCAGCGTGGAGTCGGGGAAGATGACATAGGGCGGCACGCTGTGCTCCTCGGCCAGCTTGCGGCGCAAGGTGCGCAAAGCTTCCCACAGCTCGCGTTCCTCGCCCCGCACCAGTTGGCTGGCCGGGCTGCCGCCCGAGCTCTTGGCGACCGTCTGCGGCTTGAGGTCGCGGCGCAGTTCGAGGTTCACCTCGCCTTTGAGCAGCGGCCTGCACGTGTCGGACAGACGCAGCCCGCCGTAGCCTTCCAAGTCGATGTCGACCAGCCCACGGGCCACCAACTGGCGGAACAGGGAACGCCATTGGGCTTCGTCGCGACCTTTGCCCACGCCGAAGACCGACAGCCGCTCGTGGCCGAAATTACGTACCTTTTCGGTGTCCTTGCCCAACAACACATCGATCAAGTGCCCCACGCCGTAGCGCTGACCGGTGCGATACACCGCCGACAGGGCCTGGCGCGCCGCCTCGGTGGCGTCCCAGGTCTGCACGTTGTCGACGCAGTTGTCGCAGTGCCCGCAAGGCTGCTCCAGGGTTTCGTCGAAATAGGCCAGCAGCGCCTGGCGACGGCAGCGGGTTTCCTCGCACAGCGCCAACATGGCGTCGAGCTTGTGCTGCTCGACACGCTTGTGGCGCTCGTCGCCTTCGGAGTTCTGCAACATCTGCTTGAGCATGACCATGTCTTGCAGCCCGTAGGCCATCCAGGCGTCGGCCGGCAGACCATCGCGGCCGGCACGGCCGGTTTCCTGGTAGTAGGCCTCGAGCGACTTGGGCAGGTCGAGGTGAGCGACGAAGCGCACGTTGGGCTTGTCGATGCCCATGCCGAAGGCGATGGTGGCGACCATGATCAACCCCTCCTCGTTGAGGAAGCGCTTCTGGTTGGCCGCGCGGGTCTCGGCGGGCAGGCCGGCGTGGTAGGCCAGCGCCGGGAAACCCTGGTCGCATAGATAAGCAGCGGTTTCATCGACCTTCTTGCGCGACAGGCAATAGACGATGCCGGCGTTGCCACGGCGCTCGCCGAGGAACGCCATGAGCTGCTTGCGCGGCGACTCCTTGGGCACGATGCGGTAGAAGATGTTCGGCCGGTCGAAGCTCGACAGGAAACGCTCGGCGCCATACAGGTGCAGGCGCTGGACGATCTCCTCGCGGGTACGCATGTCGGCGGTGGCGGTCAGGGCGATGCGCGGCACATGGGGGAACAGCTCGGCGAGCTGGCCCAGTTGCAGGTACTCGGGGCGGAAGTCGTGCCCCCACTGCGACACACAGTGCGCCTCGTCGATGGCGAACAGCGACACGTCGAGGCCGCGCAGGAAATCCAGCATGCGTTGCTGCACCAGACGCTCGGGCGCCAGATACAGCATCTTCAGCTCGCCGCGGCGCAGTTGGCCGGCCAGGTCGCGTTGCTGGTCGGTGCTCAGGGTGGAGTTTAGCGCCGCGGCCGCCACGCCCAGCTCGTTGAGGGTGGCGACCTGGTCGTCCATCAGCGCGATCAGCGGCGACACCACGACCGTCAGGCCAGGGCGCAGCAGCCCCGGCACCTGGAAGCACAGCGACTTGCCGCCGCCCGTGGGCATCAGCACCAGCGCATCGCCGCCATTGGCCACACAGTCGATGATCGCCGCCTGAGGACCGCGGAAGCTGTCGTAGCCGAAGATGTCCTTGAGGACGCGCTGAGCCTGTTCGAGCATTTGCCACTCCATAAATCGTCGTACCGTTCGGCCGATAGGCTGGACGATAATCCCGCCCCGCACACCCGCGAATGCGTAAGCGGCTTTTGCCTGGCAGCCTGAAACGCTGACCCCGGCATGAAAAACGGCAGATTATACCTCAGCCGACCTGAGGCCAGGGGACGTCGGTGACGGACGTCTTCCTTTGCCTCGCATGTGTTGCAAGGTGCTAGAATCGCCCAACGTTTATTTCTTTCAGGTAATTTCTCCAATGTCCCTCGCCGAGCAACTCACCCGCCTGCAGGCCTTTCTCGATGCCGATGAGCTGCACGAGGAAGCCCTGGACTACGTCGCCGCCCACGGCTTCCTGACCGCCCTGTCGATCAGCACCGAAGACGTGCCAGAGCGCGAATGGATCGATGCCCTATTCGCCGAGCCGCCGCAGTACGCCAGCGAAGCCCAGCATGTCGAGGTGGAAACCACGCTCGTCGCGCTCAAGAACCACATCGCCCGCGTGCTCGCCAGCGAAGAGGATTTCGAGCTGCCCTGCGAGCTCGACCTGGGCGACGACCCGGACGATTCGGAGCTGCGCGGTTGGTGCATCGGCTTCATGGAGGGCGTATTCCTGCGCGAAGAAGCCTGGTTCGAGAACGCCGAAGAGGAAGTCAGCGAAATGCTCCTGCCGATCATGGTCGGTTCGGGGCTGTTCGACGAACAACCCGAGTTCGCCGATATCGCCAGCAACGCCAACCTGCAGGACGACATGATCGTACAGATCCCAGAAGCGCTCACCGCGCTGTTCCTGCTGCTGCACGCGCCCGACGAGAAGCCGGCGCTGCTCAAGCCTCGCCACCACTGATCGCACCATGCGTTACCTGTTGCTGGCCCTCGGCTGGCTCAGCGTCGCGCTTGGCGTGGTGGGCATCTTCTTGCCGGTACTGCCCACCACGCCCTTCCTGCTGCTGGCCGCTGCGTGCTTCGCACGCAGCTCGCCACGCTTCCACCATTGGCTGATTCACCATCGCCACTTGGGCCCCTGGATTCGCGACTACCTGGGCGGTGAAGGCATTCCGCTGCGCGGCAAGGTCTGGGCCATCGGCCTGATGTGGACCAGCATTCTCGTCTCCTGCTACCTCGTCCCCTCGTTCTGGGCGCGTGCCTTCATGCTGACCAGCGCGGTGGGCGTCAGCCTCTACATCCTCAAGCAGAAGACCCTGCGCAAACCCGACCTGTAAACCGTATCAGTCAGAACGATCGCTGGGTATTTGCAAGTCCGGAACAAGCTTGCTCGACACCCGATCGCACGCTATGAAAGGAAATCTGTCCATCACAGACACTGGCCTGCGCCAGCTCCCTTTTAGCGAACGAGGACCTTCCATGACCCAGAACAACCGCCGTTTCCTGCTGAGCAAGCGCCCCTCTGGCGCCGTCCAGCGTGACGACTTCACGTTCGAGCAGGCACCTGTCGAAGCGCCAGCCGACGGCCAGATCCAGGTCAAGAACCTCTACCTCTCGCTCGACCCGGCAATGCGCGGCTGGATGAACGAAGGCAAGTCGTATATTCCGCCCGTCGGCCTGGGCGAGGTGATGCGTGCCCTGGGCGTCGGTGAAGTGATCGCCTCGAAGCATCCGGACTACAAGCCCGGCGACCATGTCGGCGGCGCGCTCGGCGTGCAGGACTACTTCACCGGCAAACCCGAAGGCCTGCAAAAGATCGATCCGAGCCTGGCTCCCCTACCCCGTTACCTGTCCGCCCTGGGCATGACCGGCATGACCGCCTACTTCGCCCTGCTGGAAGTCGGCCAGCCCAAGGCCGGTGACACCGTGGTGATTTCCGGCGCCGCCGGCGCGGTGGGCAGCATCGCCGGGCAGATCGCCAAAACCAAAGGTTGCCGGGTCGTCGGTATCGCAGGGGGTACGCAGAAGTGCCAGTACCTCAAGGACGAACTGGGCTTCGACGGCACCATCGACTACAAAGCCGAGGATGTGCTCGAAGGCCTCAAGCGCGAGTGCCCCAAAGGTGTGGACGTGTACTTCGACAACGTCGGTGGCGACATCCTCGACGCGGTACTGTCGCGCATCAACTTCAAAGCCCGCATCGTCATCTGCGGCGCCATCAGCCAGTACAACAACAAGGAGGCGGTCAAAGGCCCGTCCAACTATTTGGCGCTGCTGGTCAACCGTGCGCGCATGGAAGGCTTCATCGTGTTCGACCACATGAAGGACTACGGCAAGGCTGCCAAGGAAATGGCCGGTTGGCTGGACAGCGGCGAAGTGAAGAGCAAGGAAGACGTGGTCGAGGGTCTGGAGACCTTCCCCGAAACCCTGCTGAAGCTGTTCAGCGGCGAGAACTTCGGCAAGCTGGTGCTGAAGGTCTGAGGCGCCTGCGCTATCGGTAGCGCTTGGCGAAAGGGCCGAACCCTATACAGAGGTTCGGCCCTTTTCGTTCGAGCCGAGCGGCCAGGTTCAGCCGCGAATCTCGGCCACCACTTGCGCCAGTGCCTGGGCCGGATCGGCCGCCTGGCTGATCGGTCGACCGATCACCAGATAGTCCGACCCCGCTTGCAAGGCCTGACGCGGGGTGAGGATACGGCGCTGATCGTCCTGGGCACTGCCGGCCGGACGAATGCCCGGCGTGACCAATTGCAGCGACGGGTGCGCCGCCTTCAGCGCCGTCGCTTCCAGCGCCGAACACACCAGGCCGTCCATACCGGCCTTTTCCGCCAACGCCGCCAAACGCAGCACCTGCGCCTGCGGCTCGACGTCCAGGCCGATGCCGGCGAGGTCTTCCTGCTCCATGCTGGTCAGCACCGTCACACCGATCAGCAGGGGCTGCGCACCGCTACGTGCAGCCAGCACCTCACGGCACGCCGACATCATGCGCAGGCCGCCGGAGCAATGCACGTTGACCATCCACACGCCCATTTCCGCGGCGGCCTTCACCGCCATGGCCGTAGTGTTGGGGATGTCGTGGAATTTGAGGTCCAGGAACACTTCGAAGCCCTTGGCACAGAGCGTCTCGACGATGCCCGACGCGCTGCTGGTGAACAGTTCCTTGCCTACCTTCACCCGGCACAGCGCCGGATCGAGCTGGTCGGCCAGTTTCAGGGCGGCTTCACGGGTGGGGAAATCCAGGGCGACGATCAGGGGCGTCTGGCAGGCGGACATGGTCAGGTCTCTTGGCAAGTCGAAAACGGCGCGCATTGTAAACGAAGTGGCCGCCGCCGGGGGCGCCGTGAATCGGCCGGCGCCGCGATCCGCTCCTGGCCCGCGCTAGGGAACCATTGTTGCGCGCACCTGCTCCACATGGCATATGAGCGACACCCACCCTGTTGCAGGAGAATGACAATGCCCTGGTATGCCTGGTTGATCCTTGTCGTCGCCATCGGCTCGATCGTCGGCGGCCTGATGATGCTGCGCGACACCGCCAAAAAGGTGCCTTTGAGCGAGGAGCAGTTGAAGAAAGTACATGAGCGCAATGCGGCGGCCGATGCGCAGGACGCGCGTGATCGCTGACCCCTGCTGTCCTGGCTTCGAACCAGACAGGGCCGCATGATGCGGCCCTGTTCGTTATTGCATGGGTTGACGCGCCGCGCCCGTTTCTATTTCACCATCAGTTTGTCGCGATTGCGTTCGAGCAGTGCACTGCCGATGCCGTTGATTTCCAACAGCTCATCCACAGAGGTGAACGGCCCGTGGGTATCCCGGTACTTGACGATGGCCTCGGCCTTGGCTTTGCCGATGCCGGTCAGTTCCTTTTGCAGCGTGGCGGCGTCGGCCATGTTCAGGTCGAGCATGCCGGGCTTCATGGCAGGGTGGCCGGCCATGTCGCCTTGCATGGCCTTTTCGCCCTGCATCGACATTTCACCTTGCATCGCCATCTCGCCCGTCTTCGACATCGGCATGGATTCCGTTTCCATGGCGACAGCCCCGACGGAGAACACCAGGCCGGCGACAAGAGGCAATACAGCGGAAAACACGGATTTACGCATCAGTGGACACTCCATTGGGATTGAACGTAAGGCAGCACGATCGGGCTGCGCAGCTAACCCTAGCGGGGCATGCGGCCGAGCGGAACTGCCTGTTCACGAGGAATGGTTACCAGATCGGACGTCCTAATCGAGCAGTCGAACCGGCGCAATGACCTAGGCGAATCCACCGATTGAAAACTTGCCCAACCTGGCGAATGGCACCGCCGGACAGCCATCCGAGACCGGCGCGTTCCTCGCAGCGCTGACCGCCGCACTTCCCCCCACCTGCGAGCGACACTTCCGGAAACGCTGACCCATGGGCGAAAATGCCTGTAAAATCCCTTCCACAATCGCATTCAGCCCGTAGCGCGCCTTTCCCCATTGCGCGCCACCCGTCCAGACACCTCTTCATCGAGTACACAATGATCAAGATCACCCCGCACATCGACTGCTCGAACACCGCGCCCTTCGTCCTGTTCGGCGGCATCAACGTGCTCGAGTCGGAAAGCCTGGCCTTGACCGCCTGCGCCGAATACGTGCGCGTGACCGAAAAGCTAGGCATTCCCTACGTATTCAAGGCCAGCTTCGACAAGGCCAACCGCTCTTCCATCCACTCCTATCGCGGTCCTGGTCTGGAAGAAGGCCTGCGCATTTTCGAGAAGGTCAAAGCCGAATTCGGCGTGCCGATCATTACCGACGTGCATGAGATCCATCAGGCCGCCCCGGTCGCCGAGGTGGTCGACGTGTTGCAGCTGCCTGCCTTCCTGGCGCGCCAGACCGACTTGGTGGTCGCCTTGGCTAAAACGGGCAAGCCGGTCAACATCAAGAAGCCGCAATTTCTCAGCCCTTCGCAAATGCAGAACATCGTGCACAAGTTCAAGGAAGCGGGTAACGACCAGTTGATCCTGTGCGACCGTGGCACTTGCATGGGCTACGACAACCTCGTCGTCGACATGCTGGGTTTCGGCGTGATGAAGCGCACCTGCGACAACCTGCCGATCATCTTCGACGTCACTCACGCCCTGCAGAATCGGGATCCGTCGGGCGCAGCGTCCGGTGGGCGTCGCGAACAAGTGGTCGACCTGGCGCGCGCAGGCATGGCGGTCGGACTGGCCGGGTTGTTCCTCGAAGCGCACCCTAATCCCGACCAAGCGAAATGCGACGGGCCTAGCGCGCTGCCGCTGGACAAGCTGGAGCCGTTCCTGGCGCAGATCAAAGCGCTGGACGATCTGGTCAAGTCGCTGCCTCCTTTGTCCATCGCTTGACGCAACAGGCGAGCGAATGCGGGGCTGCCTGCATTCGCTCGCGGTGTGTTGGATGCCTCGCTGCTGTAGCGCCCGGCCTCCTCAAAAGGCAAGGCCCAGATGCCGAGCGAGCAGCCTTCAGGCTTGCCGCTCGGCATACTGCAACACCACCTCCAACGGGTGCCGCAGCTTCGTATCCGTCAATCGCTTCACCTGACTGCGACACGAATACCCCGTCGCCAACGCCTCCCCTTCCTTGTCCAGCTTCTGCGCCCACGACTGCTCGAAGATCACCCGCGAGGTCTGCTGGTTACGCGCTTCGTGCCCATAGGTGCCCGACATCCCGCAGCATCCAGTAGCCTCGGTCGCCAAGCGCAGACCCAAGCGCGCGAACACCTGCTGCCATTGCCCGGTGCTGGCCGGCACGTTGGTCTTTTCCGTGCAGTGGGCCAGCAAACGGAAAGGCCCGGCCTGCACCGCCGCCTGTTCGGGCAGCGCCTGCACCAGCCATTCCTGCGGCAACAGCACCGTGGGGCAGCCTTCCAAGCCAGCCACTTTGGTGTATTCCTGGCGATAGACCAGGGTCATGGCCGGGTCCAACCCCACCAACGGCACGTCGCAATCGGCCAGGGCTTTGAGCTGGCGGGCGTTGCGCACGGCAGCCTTGGCGAAGGCGCCGAGGAAGCCCTGGACGTGCAGCGGCTTGCCGTTGGCGCTGTAAGGGGCGAGGAACACGCGGTAGCCGATGCGCGTAGCCAGCTCGATGAAGGCTGCCAGAACTGGCGTTTCGAAGTAGCGGGTGAAGGCATCCTGCACCAGCACGATGCTGCGCGCGCGCTGCGCCGGGGTCAGCTCGCGCAGCGCCGGCACGCTGGCCATGCCCACGCCGCAGCGGCTCAGGGTGGCCTGGAAGTTGAAGCGGCTGAGCAAGGGGCTGTCGACCATACCCACGCCGCCTTCCAGCAGCCGGCCGATCCAGCGCGAGCCCATCACCGCGTTGTACAGCCCCGGCGCATGGGCCAGGTACGGCACGCTGAATTCCAGCGAACCGATCAGGTAGTCGCGCAGCGGGCGCTGGTAACGCTGGTGGTACAGCTCCAGGAAGCGCGAACGGAAGTCCGGCACGTTGACCTTGATCGGGCATTGCCCGGCGCACGATTTGCACGCCAGGCAGCCAGCCATGGCGTCGTACACCTGGTGGGAAAAATCCTCCTGCCCCTGGCGCTGCGCCCAACGGTTGCGCAACCGGCCCGGCAGGCCCTTGAACCAAGCCTGCGTACCTTGGCCGGCCGCGAGCACGTCGATGTTGGCAGCCCCTTGCAGACGCAGCCATTCGCGGATCAACGATGCACGGCCTTTTGGCGAGTGACGGCGCTCGCGGGTGGCCTTCCAGGACGGGCACATGGCGTCGTTGGGGTCGTAGTTGTAGCAGGCACCGTTGCCGTTGCAATGTACGGCGCTGGCGAAGTTCTGCCACACGCGTTCGTCGATGGTGCGGTCCAGATCGCCGCGCAAGGTCACGCCGTCGACCTTGGTCAGCGTCTCGGCGCTGCCCAGCGGGGTGCAGATCTTGCCGGGGTTCAACTGGTTGTGCGGGTCGAACGCGCCTTTGAGCCGTTGCAGCGCCGGGTACAGCTCGCCGAAGTACTCGGGCACGTACTCCGAACGCAGGCCCTTGCCGTGCTCGCCCCAGAGCAGGCCGCCATAGCGCCGGGTCAACGCCGCGACCTCGTCGGAGATCGGCTTGACCAGCGCGGCCTGGGCCGGATCTTTCATGTCCAGCGCCGGGCGCACGTGCAGCACGCCGGCATCGACATGGCCGAACATGCCGTAGGCCAGGCCATGGCCGTCGAGCAGCGCGCGGAACTCGGCGATGTAGTCGGCCAACCGCTCGGGCGGCACGGCGGTGTCTTCGACGAACGGCTGCGGCCGCACTTCGCCTTCGACGTTGCCCAGCAGGCCTACCGAACGCTTGCGCATCACGTAGACCTTGGTCACGGCATCGGCACCCACGGCCAGGGTGTGCCCAAGGCGCTCGACGCTGGGGTCGGCTTGCAGGTGGGCGACGAAGGCTGCCACCCGTGCGTGGACTTCGTCCGGGTCGTCGCCGCAGAACTCCACCAGGTTGATGCCCAAGGTCGGACGCGCCGGGTCCTCGGGGAAGTACTCGGCCACGCTGTGCCAGACGATGTCCTTCATCGCCAGCAGCAGCACCTTGGAATCCACCGTCTCGATCGACAACGGCTTGAGCGCCATCAATGCGTTGGCATCGCGCAGCGCGTCCATGAAGCTGGCGTAGCGCACGTTGACCAGCACGGCGAACTTGGGAATCGGCAGGACATTGAGCTTGGCCTCGACCACATAGCCCAGCGAGCCCTCGGCCCCACACAGCACGCTGTTGAGGTTGAAGCGGTCCTGCTCGTCGCGCAGGTGGGCCAGGTCGTAGCCGGTCAGGCAGCGGTTGAGCTTGGGAAAGGTGCGTTCGATCAGCTCGGCCTGGGTCTGCTGGATGTCGCGCGCCACGCGGTATACCTCGCCCGCCCGCCCGGGTACGGCGCAGGCCTGTTCGAGCGCGGCCTCGTCGAGGGGGTGGGTGCGCAGACGCTCGCCGCCGAGCAGCACGGTGTCGAGCGCCAGGACGTGGTCGCGGGTCTTGCCGTAGGTGCAGCTGCCCTGACCACTGGCGTCGGTGTTGACCATGCCGCCGATGGTGGCGCGGTTGGAGGTCGACAGTTCGGGTGCGAAGAACAATCCATGGGGTTTGAGCGCGGCATTGAGCTGGTCCTTGACCACCCCGGCCTGGACGCGCACCCAGCGCTCTTCGACGTTTATTTCGAGAATCTGGTTCATATGCCGGGACAGATCGACCACGATGCCGTCGGTCAGCGACTGGCCGTTGGTGCCGGTGCCGCCGCCACGGGGCGTCAGGCGGATCTGCTGGAAGCGATCCTCGGCCATGAGCCTGGCCACGCGCGCGACATCGTCGGCGTCGAGCGGGAACACGGCCGCTTGGGGCAGGCGCTGGTAGATCGAGTTGTCGGTGGCGAGCACCGTGCGGGTGCCGTAGTCGGCACTGATCTGGCCACGGAACCCGCTGCCGCGCAGGGCCTCGAGGAAGGTGGTGTAATGCGCGGCGGGCGCTTGGGCAGGCAACTGGGCGATCATCGGGGATGGCCTTCTGAATAATGGCGGTTCACGGTGGTCAGCCACGGGCAAGGTCGACGCCGAGTGGCAAATCATTGTCATTCGCGCATGAGTGGGCGAAGGGGCAATGACGGATAGGTCAATGTTCCTGTAGTTTGCCGCAGGGGGCAAACGGATATTCCTGCCGCTATCCATGAGTTCTATGAATGAATTACCGCCACCTCACGCCATCAATGTCGCTATTGCTCGCCTTCGAAGCCGCCGCGCGCCACGAAAGCTACACCCGTGCTGCCGTCGAACTGTCGCTGACGCAGAGCGCCATCAGCCGTCAGGTGCAGGCGCTGGAGCAGCAATTGGGGCTGACGCTGTTTCGCCGCGAAGGGCGGCAAGTGCAGTTGACCGATGTCGGGCGCCTGTATCAGCGCGAATTGAGCGAGGCCTTGGGGCGCATCCGTAGCGCCACTTTGCAGGCCATGGCGCATCAGTCAGGCGTAGGCACCTTGCGTCTGGCCACCTTGCCGACCTTCGGTTCGAAATGGCTGCTGCCGCGGCTGCACACGTTCTATGCCGCGCACCCTGGCATGCTGGTGCACATCCACTCGCGTATCGAGGCGATCGATTTCGACACCAGCGAGATCGACGCGGCCATCGGTGTGGCCAACCATGACGTGCCTGGGTTGATCTGCCATCGCTTGCAGGCCGAGCAACTGGTGGTGGTTTTAGCGCCTGACGCGCTCGCCGACGGACAGGCGTGGACGCCGGAACGCATCGGTCAGCAGTTGCTGCTCAATGTCGCCAACAACCCCCACGCCTGGGGCGAGTGGTTTTCCCACCAAGGCCTGGCGCACCGCACCATGCGCCTGGGGCCGAGCTTCGAGCTGACCTCGCATCTGATCCAGGCGGTGCGCGCCGGCATCGGCATCGGCCTGGTGCCGCGGGTGCTGGTGCAAGACGAACTGGACAAGGGCGAACTGTGCAGCGCCGCTGCACCTTTCGCCAGCCAGCGTAGTTATTACCTGATCTATCCGCCGCGCAACGAGAACCTGCCGTCGCTGCGCGCTTTTCGCAGTTGGCTGCTGGCGCAGTTGTAGGAGCGGCCGGTCGGTGTTCCGAACCAGCCGCGATGACGCCTCACCGAAAAGCACTGGGTGAAGGCTTGGCCAGGCATAGAAATGCTATAGAACGTGCTCGGCCGCAGCCGGCGCCTTGCGCGCCTTGAGGCGGTAGCAGGCCAGCATCACCAGCAACCACACCGGAATGGCGAACACCGACACGCGGATGCCCGGCATCAGCAGCATGATGCCCAGGATCAGCACCACGAACGCCAGGCACAGGTAGTTGCCATACGGGTACCACAGCGCCTTGAACAGCGGCTGACGCCCTACGCGGTTCAAGTGCTGGCGGAATTTGAGGTGCGAGTAGCTGATCATCGCCCAGTTGATCACCAAGGTGGCCACCACCAGCGACATCAGCAGCTCCAGCGCCTGCTGCGGCATGAAGTAATTGAGCAGCACGGCGATCAGCGTAACGGCCGCCGACGCCAGAATCGCCGCTACCGGCACGCCACGGCGGTCGATCTTGGCCAGCCCGGCTGGCGCGTCGCCCTGCTCGGCCATGCCGTAGAGCATCCGCGCGTTGCAGTAGGTGCCGCTGTTGTAGACCGACAGTGCGGCGGTGAGCACCACGAAGTTGAGCAGGTGCGCGGCCACGTCGCTACCCAGCAACGAGAACACCTGCACGAACGGACTGCTGCCGTAGCTGCCGCCGGAAGCGTCGATGCTGGCCACCAACGCGTCCCACGGGGTCAGCGACAGCAGCACGACCAGTGCGCCGATGTAGAAGATCAGGATGCGGTAGATGACCTGGTTGATCGCCTTGGGGATCACCGTGCGTGGCTGGTCGGCCTCGGCCGCGGTGAAACCGAGCATTTCCAGGCCGCCGAAGGAGAACATGATGATCGCCAGGGCCATCACCAGGCCGCCGACCCCATTGGGGAAGAACCCGCCGTGGCTCCACAGATTGGTCACCGAGGCTTCGGGCCCGCCGCTGCCGCTGGTCAACAGCCAGGCACCGAGGGCGATCATGCCGACGATGGCCGCCACCTTGATGATGGCGAACCAGAACTCCGCCTCGCCGAACACCTTGACGTTCATCAGGTTGATGGCATTGATCAGCACGAAGAAACCGGCCGCCGAGACCCAGGTGGGGATCTCCGGCCACCAGTAGTGCACGTACTTGCCCACCGCCGACAATTCCGACATGCCGACCAGGATGTACAACACCCAGCAGTTCCAACCCGACAGGAAGCCGGCAAAACCGCCCCAGTAGGTGTGGGCGAAGTGGCTGAAAGAGCCGGCGACCGGCTCCTCGACGATCATCTCGCCGAGCTGGCGCATGATCAGGAAGGCGATGAAGCCGCATACGGCATAGCCGAGGATCATCGACGGCCCGGCCGACTTCATCACCCCGGCCGAGCCGAGGAACAGCCCCGTACCGATGGCGCCGCCCAAGGCGATCAACTGGATGTGACGGTTTTTCAGGCCACGTTTGAGTTCGCCTGACTGCGAATTGTGTCCACTCATGAACGAAGTCACCTGCTTGTTTTTATCTGTGACGGAATCGGACCCACCGCGCTTGTGGCGCAGCGGAATGGGCAAGGTGGTTACCTTGGCTTACTGGACGCAGCACCGCCTGGGCGGTCGGCTGGACATCAGCAAAAGTGCGCGAGGCGCGAAGGGGTCACAGGTAAAAGCGGCGCCCTGTATACCCTTGCGAGCGCGCAGGCGTCAACGCGTCGCGTCGGTTCCCGAAAGAAAAACGCGGCGATCCTGTGGGGATGGCCTGGAAAGGCAAGGTGATGGGCGTACATAGCGCCTCCAATTGTTGTTTTATCTGCGCGCATTCAACGAAAAATCGTACGCGGCAATGGCGTCAGTTCAACGTTTGCAGAAGGCAGGAGCAAGAGCTTGGGAAGGGGAAAAGGCAGGGGTAGACGGCGTATATGGCAGGATTTCTTTACAATCCAAGAACACCGATCTTGAAGGTTCAGAAAACCGATTAAATCGTAAAAATTCTTTTACAAGGCGGTGCAACAAGTTTCCACTTCAATCCGGCAATTGCCGTAGGAGCGCCTAAACCGGCGCTCCTACGGCTATGCATCAGTCGCGCGGCTTACCGCGACCGCGACCGGCTGGCTTGTCGGTCTGAGGCTTGCCGGTGCGCTTGCGCATTTCGCTCGGGCGTTCGGCCACGGCGCTGCCGCGATCCTTGCGCGGCGCTTCGGCACGGCCCTTGCGCGCGTCGCGCTCGGGTGCGGCATCCTGTACGGGGCGCAGGCTGCGTACGCGCTCGTTGCGGCCCAGCGGACGGCTGGATTTACGCTGCAGGCGCTCAAGCTTTTCCTTGGCCTTGAGGTTGAGCACGGGCAGCGCCACCGGCTGCAGGCCCACTTCGGCGGCGAGGATGTCGATCTCGCCTTGGCTCATTTCGCGCCAGCGGCCCATCGGCAGGTCGGAGTTGAGGAACACCGGGCCGAAGCGCACGCGCTTCAGGCGGCTGACCACCACGCCCTGGGATTCCCACAAACGCCGCACTTCACGGTTGCGGCCTTCCATCACCACGCAGTGGTACCAGTGGTTGAAGCCTTCGCCACCCGGTGCCTTCTGGATGTCGGTGAACTTGGCCGGGCCGTCTTCGAGGGTCACACCGGCCTTGAGCCGTTCGATCATCTCGTCGTCGACTTCGCCTCGTACGCGCACCGCGTATTCGCGGTCCATTTCGTAAGACGGGTGCATCAGGCGGTTGGCCAGTTCGCCGTCGGTGGTGAACAGCAGCAGACCGGTGGTGTTGATGTCCAGGCGGCCGATGTTGATCCAGCGGCCTTCGCGCGGCTTGGGCAGGCGATCGAACACGGTCGGACGGCTTTCGGGGTCGTCACGGGTGCAGATTTCGCCGTCGGGCTTGTTGTACATGATCACGCGACGGGTCGCCTCGGCGGCTTCCTCGCGCTTGATCAGCTTGCCGTCCACTGCGATGGCGTCGTGCAGGTCGACGCGCTGGCCCAGGGTGGCGGGCACGCCGTTGACCTTGATGCGGCCTTCGCTGATCCAGGCTTCCACGTCGCGGCGCGAACCGACGCCGATGCGGGCCAGGACTTTCTGCAGCTTTTCGCCGGCTGGGGGAACGGGTTGCAGTTCTTGGTCGTTGTCGCTCATTAGGGCACCTCCCGGTGTGTCATGACGATCGAATTGGCGGCGGATGCGCCAAAAGGGCCGCGCATCATACGTGGATTGGGCGGCGGGCGCACGGCTGTTGATCGGAATATCGACGCGGCACGGGGCGGCCCGTCGCTGCGGGTGCGCCACACGCCGCTGCTAGCGGTCGGGGATAGCGGCGTCGGGCGTGAGCGATTGCGTCTCGACAGGCTCGGCGGCGCGATCGTCGTCCACCGCCTCGCGCAAATCGTCGAAGTCGGTCTTCAGGCCCTCCTCCATCGCATCGAGCTCGACCAACAGCGTGCGGAAACTGGTTTCCTCCTTCGGCGGCTCGGCCTCGTCTTCACCTTCGGCCAAGCTGGCATCGGCCAAGGCCTGCAAATGCGCCGGCACGGGCGCATCGTCGGGGTCGTCGAACAAGGGCGCCGGCTCCAGGTCGCGCAGCTCGGCCAAGGCCGGCAGTTGATCGAGGCTCTTGAGGTTGAAGTGGTCGAGGAACCCTTTGGTGGTGGCGAACATGGCCGGGCGACCGGGCACTTCACGGTGGCCTACCACACGAATCCACTCGCGCTCGATCAAGGTACGCACGATGTTGCTGTTCACCGCCACACCGCGCACGTCTTCGATCTCGCCGCGGGTGATGGGTTGGCGGTAGGCGATCAACGCCAGGGTTTCCAGCAGGGCCCGTGAGTAGCGCTGCGGGCGCTCTTCCCACAGCCGACCGACCCAGGGCGCATACTGCGCGCGGATCTGCAAGCGGTAGCCGCTGGCCACTTCCTTGAGTTCGAACGCACGCCCGGCGCAGGACTTGCCGAGCACGTCGAGGGCCTTCTTGAACACCGACGGCGCCGGGCGCTCGCCTTCTTCGAAAAGCTCGTACAGGCGTTCGAGGGTCTGCGGCTTGCCCGAGGCCAATAGAAAGGCCTCGATCAGTGACGCCAGGTCACGGGGTTCATTCAGGTTCATGGTGCTCAAGCGGCTCTTGGCTGGGGGTACTGCGCACACGCACATGGATAGGGGCGAACGGCTCATTCTGCACCAGTTCGATCAACGACTCCTTGACCAGCTCGAGAATCGCCATGAAGGTCACCACCACCCCCAACTTGCCTTCCTCGGCGGTGAACAGCTCGACGAAGGGCACGAAGGCGCCACCGCGCAGGCAGTCGAGCACATGGCTCATGCGCTCGCGGGTCGACAGCACTTCGCGGGTCACCTGGTGGCTTTCGAAGAGGTCATTGCGCCGCATGACTTCGGCCATCGACATCAGCAACTCTTCCAGGCTCACCTGCGGCAGGACCTTGCGCGCCTTGGCCTGAGGCGCTTCGAGGCGCGGCACCTGGTAGTCGCGGCCATTGCGCGGCAACTGGTCGAGGTCTTCGGCAGCGGCCTTGAAACGCTCGTACTGCTGCAGCCGGCGGATCAGTTCGGCGCGCGGGTCGCCCTCCTCGGCTTCGATTTCGGCCGAACGCGGCAGCAGCATGCGCGACTTGATCTCGGCCAGCATGGCGGCCATCACCAGGTATTCGGCGGCCAGTTCCAGGCGCACGTGCTGCATCAGCTCCACATAGCTCATGTACTGGCGGGTGATGTCGGCCACGGGAATGTCGAGGATGTCGATGTTCTGCTTGCGGATCAGGTACAGCAACAGGTCGAGTGGGCCTTCGAACGCGTCGAGAAACACTTCCAGCGCGTCGGGCGGGATGTACAGGTCCAGCGGCAGCTCGGTCAGCGCCTCGCCGTATACCAGCGCCAGTTGCATCTGCATGGGCAGCGCCGCATCGTCGGCCGGTGCGGGGCGTTGTTCCTGCTGGCTCACGCGTTGGCCAGGAAGGGTGCAGGGTCGCCGCAGCCTTCGCGGATCAGCTCAGGCTCTTCGCCACTCAGGTCGATCACGGTCGAGGCCTTCAGATCGCCGTAGCCGCCGTCGATGATCAGCTCGACCTGCTTTTCCAGGCGCTGGCGGATCTCGTGCGGGTCGGTCATCGGCTCGTCGTCCCCCGGCAGGATCAGGCTGACGCTCATCAGCGGTTCGCCCAGCTCTTCGAGCAGCGCCCGCACGATGGGGTTGGACGGCACGCGCAGGCCGATGGTACGGCGCTTCTCGTGCATCAACAGGCGTGGCACTTCGCGGGTGGCGTTGAGGATGAAGGTATAGGGGCCGGGCACATGGGCCTTGAGCAAACGGAAGCGAGCAGTATCGATCTTGGCGAACAGGCCCATCTGCGAGAGGTCGCAGCACAGCAAGGTGAAGTTGTGCTGCTTGTCGAGCTGACGCAGCCGTCGGACCCGCTCTATCGCGCTCTTGTCGCCGATCTGGCAACCCAGCGCGTAGGCCGAATCGGTGGGGTAGACCACTACCCCACCCTTGCGAATGATGTCCACGGCCTGCTTGATCAGGCGCGCCTGGGGGTTGTCCGGATGGATCTGGAAGAATTGGCTCACGTAGTCGTCCTGTGCATCACGCAATAGGCTGTTCATGACGGAATCGGCGCCACAACGGTGGCAGATCCTCAGGCAAGGGCCGATAGGCACCGATCTCGCCCCAGGTGCCGGGGCCGTGGAAATCACTGCCAGCGCTTGCCAGCAGGCCGAACTCACGGGTGAGGATGGACATCGTACCTACCTGTTCGGCGGGCATCATGCCGTTGACCACTTCCAGCGCCTGCCCCCCCGCTTGAATATAGTCGGCGATCAGGCGTCTGCGCTTGGTGCGGGTCAGTTCGTAGTGCATGGGATGGGCCAGGCTCACCCAGGCGTTGGACTGGCGCAAGGTCGCGACAGTTTCCTCGAGCGTGGGCCAATGCTGCTTGACGTCGCCCAGCTTGCCGGCACCCAGCCACTTGCGAAAGGCTTCGCCGCGGTCCTTGACCAGGCCGGCCTGCACCAGGTATTCGGCGAAATGCGGGCGGGCCGGGGCATTGTCGCTGGCGCCGAGCGCCTGCTGCACGGCACGGGCACCTTCGAGGGTGCCGGGCATGCCCTTCTGCGCCAGGCGGCGGTCGATCTCTTCGGCGCGCAGCCAACGGCCGCGGTGCAGTTGCTCGGTAGCGGCCAGCAAGGGCGCGGCGTCCAGGGCGAAATCGTAACCCAACACGTGGATGGTGGCGCCGTTCCAGGTACACGACAGTTCGATGCCGCTGATCCAGCGCAGGCCCAAGGCACGGCAGCGCTCGCGCGCTTCGGGCAGGCCGTCCAGGGTGTCGTGGTCGGTCAAGGCCAGGGTCTGCACCCCGTGCGCATGGGCACGGTCGACCAGGGCCGAAGGCGACAGGGCGCCATCGGAGGCCGTGCTGTGACAGTGCAGATCAACATTCATAGAGCAGCGCTTCCGCGAGAATCGATGTTTGATATTATGCCGCCACATCCCGCTTCTGGCTGCCACTGTGAAACAATTCATCGATTTCATCCCGCTGTTGCTGTTCTTCATCGTCTACAAACTCGACCCGCGCATCGTCGACATCGTCGGCCATGACTTCGAACTGGGCGGCATCTACAGCGCCACCAAGATCCTCATTGCCAGCTCGATCCTGGTCTACGGCGCGCTGTTCGTTCGCCAGCGCAAGCTGGAGAAGGGCCAGTGGCTGACCTTGCTCGCGTGCCTGCTGTTCGGCGGCCTGACCTTGGCGTTCCACAGCGTCACCTTCCTCAAGTGGAAGGCGCCGGTGGTCAACTGGCTGTTCGCCCTGGCCTTCGCCGGCAGCCATTTCATCGGCGACCGGGTGCTGATCAAGCGCATCATGGGCCACGCGCTGAACCTGCCCGATGCGGTCTGGGTGCGCCTGAACCTGGCCTGGGTGGCGTTCTTCCTATTCTGCGGCGCGGCCAACCTGTACGTGGCCTTCACCTTCGAAGATTTCTGGGTCGACTTCAAAGTGTTCGGCAGCCTGGGCATGACCCTGATCTTCCTGGTCGCCCAAGGCGTCTACCTGTCCCGCCACCTCAAAGACGGCGACACCCCTTCCACTCCACCCAAGGATTGACATGCTCTACGCCATCATTGCCCGCGACGTCGAAAACTCCCTGGAAAAACGCCTGGCGGCCCGCCCCGCCCACCTCGAGCGCTTGCAGCAGTTGCAGGCGGCCGGCCGCATCGTGCTGGCCGGGCCGCACCCGGCGATCGACAGCAACGATCCAGGTGCTGCAGGCTTCACCGGCAGCCTGGTGGTGGCCGAGTTCGACTCGCTGTCGGCGGCCCAGGCCTGGGCCGAGGCCGACCCTTACGTGGCCGCCGGGGTATATGGCGAGGTCGTGGTCAAACCGTTCAAACAGGTATTGCCGTGACCTTTGGGGCGGCGCGTGTGTCTCTTGCACAGACATTGCGTCGTTCCAACCCCACGTTTTCCCGTCGAGTGAGCCATGAGTGAGCTGTTACTGATTGATGATGACCAGGAACTCTGCGAGTTGCTCGGCAGTTGGCTGAGCCAGGAAGGGTTCGTGGTCCGCGCCTGTCACGATGGCCAGAGCGCGCGCCAGGCCTTGGCTGAGCAGGCTCCGGCGGCCGTGGTGCTCGACGTGATGCTGCCCGATGGTAGCGGGCTGGAGCTGCTCAAGCAGTTGCGCACCGAGCACACCGATTTGCCGGTGCTGATGTTGTCGGCGCGTGGCGAGCCGTTGGACCGCATTCTCGGGCTGGAGCTGGGGGCCGACGATTACCTGGCCAAGCCTTGCGATCCGCGTGAGTTGACGGCGCGGTTGCGGGCGGTGTTGCGGCGCAGCCATCCTGCGGCGAGCCCGACCCAGGTGGAGATCGGCGATCTGGTGTTCAGCCCGGTGCGGGGGGTGGTGAGCATCAACCAGCGGGATATGACGTTGACGTTGTCCGAAAGCCGGATTCTAGAGGCGTTGCTGCGCCAGCCGGGGGAGCCGCTGGACAAGCAGGAGCTGGCGCAGTTGGCGTTGGGGCGCAAGTTGACGTTGTATGACCGGAGTCTGGATATGCATGTGAGCAACTTGCGTAAGAAGATTGGGCCGCATGGGGATGGGCGGCCGCGGGTGGTGGCGTTGCGCAGTCGGGGGTATTACTACAGCCTGTGACGCTGTGCGCGTTGGGTGGTTGGCGTGTGCGTCGGGGTCGGGGTTACTTGTTGGATGGGTGGGTGCGGTTAGGCACCTTTTCGCCTTTACGGCGACCTACTTTTGCTCTTGGGCAAAAGTAGGCAAAAACCGCCTGCTCCGATAGCCGGCCCTTCGCTGCGCTACGGGTTCCCTGCGTTACGGTGCTCTTCGGGGCTGCGCGGCCTACGGTTTGCTGCGCAAACCTACATCTCGCGCCTTCGGCTGCGCCTCAGGGGCGCTGCGCGCCCTGCCCCTACGAACACCTCCACTCCGGCCGGCTAAAGTCGCGATTGGCGTTGCCTGGGCTGGCTGTGTAGAAGAGCAACGGCAACGGCAACGGCAACGGATTCGAGCGGGGTTGGGGGCTGTTCGATGGGGGTGGGAGCGAGGGTTGGGTGATGGCAGTCGGCCAGCAAGTTTGTCGTGCTTACGTTGGTCTTTACCCTGCCTTTACCCTGCCCTGACCGCCCCTGACTTTCGTCTCCCTACACTGGGCACATCCGGTAATCACCGGCCTATGACAGGAGAGACACCATGCGCAAGACCCTTACCGCTCTGATCTTCGCCGCTGCGCTGCCCACCGTCGCCATGGCCATGCCTGAAGGCGGCCCGCGTCACGATGGCCCGCCACACCGCGGTGGCCCGTTCGCCCAGCTTGAGCTGACCCCAGAGCAGCGCCAGCAGGTCGACCAGCTGATGCACGAGCAGAAACGTGCCGATCGCGAGATCCACCAGCGTTACCTGGACAAGCTACCAGCGGCCGAGAAGACCGCCATGGAGAAGGAAGCCCAGGCCAGCCGCGACAAGACCCAAAGCGCCATCCGCGGGCTGCTCAAGCCCGAACAGCAGAAACGTTTCGACGACATGCAAAAAGAGCGTGAAGCCCGCGCCGCCGAATGGAAGGAATTCCAAGCCTGGAAAGCTGAAAAAGCCAAGAAGGCCCAGTAAGCTAACAGCCAGCGACCCGGCCCGCTTCGTGCGGGCCGGGCTTTTTTCGTCGATGAGAGGTGCTTACCTTGCGATCCCTGTTCTGGCGCATCCTGGCCAGTTTCTGGCTGGCCATCGCCCTGGTGGCGGGGCTGTCGATCCTGCTTGGGCACATGCTCAACCAGGACACCTGGATCCTCAGCCGCCACCCCGGTTTGAACCACCTGGCCAGCCAGTGGACCGAGCGCTACGAGCAGCAGGGCATCGCCCCGGCGCAGCGCTTGCTCGAGCAGCGCAAGCAGCAGTACAAGATCGACGTGCAAGTGCTCAACGACAGCGGCGAGGCCGTGGTGCCGGGCACCTTCCCACGCCGTGCGGCGGATTTCGAAGCGCGCCAGCAGAACGACGACCGGCGCCTGCCCTGGCGACGTCTGACCCAGGAATACGTCAGCCCCACCAGCGGCGAAACCTACCTGCTGATCTACCGCATCCCCCACCCCGAACTCGACGCCTGGCACCGCGACAGCCTGCTGTGGCCCCTCAGCGCGCTGGGCATCGCGCTGGTGGTGCTGACCCTGTTCAGCCTCTTGGTGACGCTGTCGATCACCCGCCCGCTGAGCCGCCTGCGCGGCGCCGTGCACGACCTTGGCCAGACCAGCTATCAACAGCACAGCTTGGCCCGCCTGGCCGACCGGCGCGACGAGTTCGGCGTGCTGGCCAACGACTTCAACAAGATGGGCGCGCGCCTGCAGAGCATGATCGGCAGCCAGCGCCAGTTGCTGCGCGATGTCTCCCACGAACTGCGCTCGCCCTTGGCGCGCCTGCGCATCGCTTTGGCCCTGGCCGAGCGTGCCGATGCCGAGCAGCGTCAGGCGCTGTGGCCGCGCCTGACCCGCGAGTGCGACCGATTGGAAGACCTGATCAGCGAGATCCTCGAGCTGGCCCGGGTCGACGCCGAACAGCCCCACGCCGAGCCGGTCGACCTCAATGCCCTGCTCGGCAGCGTGCGCAAGGACGCGCAGCTCAGCGACGCCGAACAGGACGTGCGCTTGGAAGCGGAGCCCGGCCTGGTGCTGCAAGGCTGGCCGACGCTGATCGAGCGCGCGGTCGACAACCTGCTGCGCAACGCCCTGCGTTTCAACCCGCCCGGCCAGCCCATCGAACTGCGCGCCTCACGCGAGCAGGAGCGCATCGTCGTCAGCGTGCGCGACCATGGCCCAGGTATTGCGCAGGAGCACCTGGCGCAGTTGGGCGAACCCTTCTTTCGCGCGCCAGGCCAGCAGGCCTCCGGCCATGGCCTGGGCCTGGCGATCGCGCGCAAAGCGGTGGAGCGCCATGGCGGCAGTCTGCTGCTGGGCAATCACGCCCAAGGCGGCTTCGAAGCACGCATCGAGTTGCCGATGGTGGTGAGCGGGGGCTGACCGGTGCTTACCGGGCGCCCCACACCTGAACGAAATCCTCGGTCTTGAGCACAGGCGCCTGTCGCGGCTCTTTGGCGGGCGTACCGACGTACAGGTAACCGATCACCTCTTCGTTGGCCGCCAGGCCCAATCCCCGATGCACATGGGCGTCGTAGGCCAGTTCACCGCTGCGCCACACCACGCCAACCCCCTGTGCGTGCGCCGCGAGCAAGATGCCGTGCGCCGCACACCCGGCCGCCAAGCGCTGTTCATAGGCCGGCACCTTGGGGTGCTCTTGCAAGGTCGCGATCACCACGATCAGCAACGGCGCGCGCAATGGCATGGCACGCGCCTTGTCGAGCTTCTCGGGGCTGGCATCGCCCTTGGCCTGCACGGCCTGGGCGAACAGCTCACCCAGCGCCTCGCGCCCCTGCCCTTCGATGGTCAGGAAGCGCCAAGGCCGCAACTGCCCATGATCGGGCGCACGCAAGGCCGCCTGGAACAGGGCCTCGCGCTGGGCGGCGTTGGGCGCTGGGTCGGTCAGGCGCGCTACGGACACGCGGTTGAGCAATGCGTCGAGAGCCTCCATTGGCTACCTCTGGGTCAAGAAATGTGCAGGCATTCTGCACCAGCCTTTGTGGGAAATGCATCCACGTAAACAGTGCGGGATCGTGCGCTGGCGCGCGGCCGATAGCGTTATCGGCGCCACATCGCGCGCTTGCCTGAACGTCCGCGCAGTACGTGGCAAGACTCCCCGGCCCCATATCTCGAACCGCGCGGGACACACCTCGTCTCGTCACGACACCGCCATGGGCAGCTTTCGCATACGCGCAGCAAGGAGTTCCGTGTCTGCCACTACCCTCGGTGGGCTGCCGTTTACTTAAGCGGCGCCGTAGGTAGAATGGCGCCCTTCGATTCGAGCCCGAGCACATCACATGGCGTTGCCGACCTTAAGAACCCTGGGTTTCATCATCGGCATCTTCCTCATCACCCTGGCGGTGAGCATGGCCGTACCGATGGCGACCCTGGTGCTGTTCGAACGCACCCACGATCTGCCGTCGTTCCTCTGGTCCAGCCTGATCACCTTCATCGCCGGCGTGCTGCTGATCCTTCCAGGCCGCCCCGAGCACGTGCACCTGCGCCCACGGGACATGTACCTGCTCACGGTCAGCAGCTGGGTGGTGGTGTGCGTCTTCGCCGCGCTGCCGTTCCTGCTGACCCAGCACATCAGCTACACCAACGCCTTTTTCGAAAGCATGTCGGGCATCACCGCCACCGGCGCGACGGTGCTCAGCGGCCTGGACAACCTCTCGCCGGGCATCCTCATGTGGCGCTCGATGCTGCACTGGCTCGGCGGCATCGGCTTCATCGCCATGGCCGTGGCGATCCTGCCGCTGTTGCGCATCGGCGGCATGCGCCTGTTCCAGACCGAATCGTCCGACCGCTCGGAAAAGGTGATGCCGCGCTCGCACATGGTCGCCAAGTCGATCGTGCTGGTGTACGTCGGCATCACCGTGCTCGGCAGCCTGGCCTTCTGGTGGGCGGGCATGAGCCTGTTCGATGGCATCAACCACGCCATGTCGGCGATCTCCACGGGCGGCTTCTCCACCTCCGACCTGTCGCTGGCCAAATGGGACATCCCAGCCGTGCACTGGGTGGCCGTGGTGGTGATGATCTGCGGCAGCCTGCCGTTCACCCTGTACGTGGCGACCTTGCGCGGCAACCGCGGCGCGCTGATCCGCGACCAGCAGGTGCAGGGCCTGCTCGGGCTGCTGCTGGCGACCTGGGTGGTGCTGGGCAGCTGGTACTGGGCCACCACCGACCTGCCCTGGCTCGACGCGTTCCGCCATGTGGCGCTCAACGTCACCTCGATCGTCACCACCACGGGCTTCGCCTTGGGCGACTACAGCCTGTGGGGCAACTTCTCGCTGATGCTGTTCTTCTACCTGGGCTTCATCGGCGGCTGCTCGGGCTCCACGGCGGGCGGCATCAAGATCTTCCGCTTCCAGGTGGCCTACATCCTGCTCAAGGCCAACCTCAACCAACTGATCCACCCACGTGCGGTGATCAAGCAGAAGTACAACGGCCACCGGCTGGACGAAGAGATCGTGCGCTCGATCCTGACCTTCTCGTTCTTCTTCGCTTTCACCATCTGCGCGATCGCCCTGCTGCTGTCGCTGCTCGGGGTGGACTGGATGACCGCCCTGACCGGCGCTGCCGGCACCGTCTCGGGCGTGGGGCCGGGCCTGGGCGAAGTGATCGGCCCGGCCGGCAACTACGCCAGCCTGCCGGATGCGGCCAAGTGGATCCTGGCCGGCGGCATGCTGCTGGGGCGATTGGAAATCATCACCGTGCTGGTGTTGTGCATGCCGGCGTTCTGGCGCCATTGACCCGGGCGCGGTACTCGCTCGGCGTCACCTGGAACCAACGACGGAAGGCTCGGTAGAAGTTGCTGGGGTCGGCAAAGCCCAACAAGTAGGCGGTTTCCAGCAGCGTGGTGCCGGGTTGTGCCAAGTACTGCTCGGCCAATTCGCGGCGAGTGTCGTCGAGCAACGTTTGAAAGCTGGTGCCCTCCTCTTGCAAGCGCCGCTGCAAGGTACGCTGTGACAGGTGCAGGGCCTGGGCCAGGGTTTCACGCTTGGGCTCGCCCTGAGGCAGGATGCGGCACAGCACCTGACGCACGCGATGGGTCACACGGCTGCCGGAAAAGCGCGTCAGATACTCGCCGGCGAAACGATCATGCAGAATGGCCATGGCCTCGTTGGCCGTAGGCAGCGGCGCGTCCAGGTCGAGGGGATCGAAGACCAACGCGTCGTGGGCCGCGCCGAACACCAGCGGTGCATGAAAAGCCGCTTTGTAGGGCTCGACGTCTTCGGGTGGCGGCCCTTGCACCCGTACCTGGCGCGGCGCGATGGGGCGTCCGCTGAGCCAGCGGCACAAGGCCAGCGCACACGCCAGCGAGGCTTCGGCGCTGTGCCGGGTCGGTGTGAGGTGGTCGCCGTGCACGGTCAGCCTCAGCGTATAACCCTGTGGGCATAGGGTGAAACTGAGGTCGGAGCTTTCGGCGATGATGCGCTGGTAACGCACCAGGCGCTGGAACCCTTCGGCCAACGTACGGCTCGACATCAAGGCGTAGCCCACCACGTGGAACGAAGCCGGGCGCACGACCCGCGCCATGTTCAGGCCGATGGCAGGGTTACCTGACAAGCGCACGGCCAATTGCCAGAGGCGCGTCATGTCGTCCTGCGCAAACCGTGCATCCGGATCGTCCAGAGCGGCGAAGTCCAAACCCAGCGTGTGAAACATGGCGCGGCAATCGAGACCTTCCAACTCCAACGCCTTGACGATACCCGAGGCCCAACTGGCAGAAGTGGTTCTTTCACTCATGGCATGCACCGACCGCGACTACTCTGATTGCAGAGGATACTCAATTGGCGCCTATTGTCACTGGCTATGCCAAATACCGAGTCTAGACTGGCTGAGTCCGCCATGCCGCTGATCGTGATAGGCAGGAGTGCAATCGTGAACCGTCCCGTGCAGTTTCAGAGTTTCGCTGAGTTCTATCCCTATTACCTGGGCGAACACCGCAGTCCCATCTGCAGGCGCCTGCACTTCGTGGGTACGTCCTTGCTCATCGCGCTGCTGGCCTACAGCATTGGCAGCGGCAATGGCTGGCTGTTGTTGAGCGTGCCGCTGGCCGGATACGGATTCGCTTGGGTCGGCCACTTCTTCTTCGAAAAGAATCGCCCGGCCACATTCACCTATCCGTTCTATAGCCTGCTGGGCGACTTCGCGATGTTCCGCGATATCCTGCGCGGCAAAGTGAGCCTTTGACTGGTCAGACGTGGCAGCGACAAGTAGGCTGCAACGCTACTTCCGTTCAGTTAAGCCGAACCCATATGACTTGGGGCTGCTTTGCAGACCACCGCCCCTAATTTCTTAACTGATCGGCATTAGGCCTCAACGCCCCTTTTCAGACCGTCCGCCCATGTCCGACTATCATTGCCATCCCCTGCCTCCAACACAGCGCCGGCTGCTGCACCTGTTCTACCGCCAACATGGATCGTCCATGCGCCCGTCGGGAGAGGCATCGCTGTGGGTGGCACGTGAGCGCGAGATCATTGCCGGGCTATGTTTGACGCCCATGGCGGGCGGCGCCTGGCTGACCAGTGTGTTCGTCGCACCGCCTCGACGCGGCCAGGGCGTGGCCGCAGCGTTGATCGAGGCGGCACTGGAAGATTCGGCAGGGCCGGTATGGCTGTTTTGTGAACCGGGACTGTCCGGGTTCTATGGCCGACACGGGTTCAAGTCGGTCTTGACACTGCCGGAGGCACTTTCCAGCCGCCTGCAACGCTACCAGCGCAGCAAGCCACTGATCGCCATGCAGCGCGACCTGACGTAGGGCCGCGCCGCCAAGCGCCTCAGGTAGGGCGGTGCTCAGGCTGGTCCGAAGCACCGGCCTCTGGGACGTCTTTGGTGTCGGGCTTGCCTTCTACCGGACGGGTATGGCCCAGCACCGAAATGGTCGGCTGTTCCTTACCCTCGTCGAAGTCTTTTTCACCTTTGTCCTTGCCTTCAGCCGACATGTGCTCGATCACCGCATTCATTTCAGCGCCCAACAGCAATACCGCTGAAGAGATGTAGAAATACAACAGCAACACGATGATCGCCCCGATACTGCCGTACATGGCGTTGTAGTCGGCGAACGTCTTCACATAATAGGCAAAGCCCAGAGAGGCCGCGATCCATACCACTACCGCGAGCACCGAACCTGGGGTGATGAAGCGGAATTTCTGTTCCACATCGGGCATCACGTAGTACATCAACGCGACTGCGATCATCATCAGCAAAATGATCACCGGCCAGCGCAGAATGGTCCACAGCGTAACGATGAACTCTTCCAGCCCCACCCGTGCGGCGATCCACTCCATCACTTGCGGGCCGAGTACCATCAAGGCTGCAGCCGCCAGCAGCATGCCGGCGATGCCGACGGTGTAGAGGATCGACAGCGGAATGCGCTTCCATACCGGACGCCCTTCGGGCACGTCGTAAGCGGCGTTCATCGCGCTCATCATCAGACGCACGCCCGCCGACGCGGTCCACAGGGCGACCACGATACCCACTGAAAGCAGACCGCCCTTGGATTGCTGCAACTGATCGATGACCGGGTTGACCGACTCCAGCGCCACCGGCGGCAACACCAGCTCGACCTGCAAGCGCAACCAGGAGAAGAAGTCCGGCAAGTGCAGGAAACCGATCAAGGCAATGAGGAACAGCAGGAAGGGAAACAACGAAAACAACATCTGATACGCCATGGCCGAGGCGTAGGTCGACATCTCATCGTCGAGAAACTCTTGTACGGTGCGTACCAACACACGGTGCAGGGGCAGGCCTTGCAGGACGGGTAACATGATTAGCGTCTCCTTTCGCCGCTTGATCATCGAAGGCACACCCATCGGACGGCCTGATAAGTAACAACTAGTCCAATAGACAGCGTCCAAGCTGTAAGTGCTCATTGGAATATGGCACACGATTGTGCCAGGCATGAAAAAGGGCCGCTAAGCGGCCCTTTTACGAATGACGGGTCAATCAGTGATTCTTGGTTGCCTTGTCGGCTGCGTCCTTGACGTCACCTACTTTTTTCTGAGCTTCGCCCTTCAGCTCCTGGGCCGTGCCTTCGGCCTTGAGCTTGTTGTTGTCGGTGGCATTGCCTACTGCTTGCTTGCCTTTACCAACCAATTCGTTAGCCGCGCCTTTGATTTTGTCACCAGTACCGCTCATGGCAGAACTCCTGAGATAAAGACACGTTCACCGTGCCGACATCTTGTTGACCGGGCGCTTTTGGCAAAGGTTTCAAGTTTTTTTACGAATGTCGAACGCCGCAGGCCATCGGCCCCTGCGCGCAACTTGCCGACCCGCCCGGCGCCCCGCACAATGCCGGCTCTTTGAAGCGTCAACGCGCAGGAACCTGCATGAAACTCGACAAACCCGCCGCCATCGAACGGCGCAACGCAGCACTGACCCGCCCAGTGCTGACCCGTGACAACACGCTGTTCGCCACGCTCGACGGCAAACGCAACCTCTGGTGGTTCGAAGTACCGGTGGCGCTGTTGCGCAAAGGCCAGCCCGATTGGGTCAACCTGCTGCTGCACACTCCCGAGGGCGACGAGCTGCAGCACCTGAAGGTGCCGATCAACTTCCTGCGTGCCCATCAGGAGCAGATGGAAGTCCGCAACCCGGGCAAGCGTCGCTCGACCATCAGCCTGGCCCTGAGCGCCGACCGCGACTCGCGCCTGCGCGATACCCGCCCAGGCGGCGAACAGCTGGATTTCAGCACCTTCGCGCAGGCCTGATCAGACCTTCTCGATGCGATCGTCATGGATGACGATCAAGCCTTGCTTGAACAACGCACCAATGGCTTTCTTGAAATTGCCTTTGCTGACGTTGAACAACTGGGTGATCACCTGCGGATCGCTCTTGTCGCATACCGGCAACGTACCCCCGGCCGCCGTCAGGCGCGCCATGATCTGTTCTTGCAGGCCATCGGCCAACGAAGCGCCGACCGGTTGCAGGCTCAGGGCGATCTTGCCGTCGTGGCGCACCTCTTTGATGAAGCCCTGCTCGTGCATGCCCGAGCGCAGGAACTTGAACACCTCGTTCTTGTGAATCAAACCCCAATGGCGATTGTTGATGATGGCTTTGAAGCCCATCGGCGTTTCGCCGGCCACCAGCAACTGCACCGGCTGGCCGGCCTGATAGGTGGCAGGCGTGTTGTCGAGGTAGCGGTCCAGGCGCGCAGTGGCGGTAATGCGCCGGGTGCGCTTGTCGAGATAGGCGTGGACCACGCAATAGTCGCCGATCTTCAAGGGCCGCGACTCTTCCGAATAAGGCATGAGCAGGTCCTTGGACAGGCCCCAGTCGAGGAACAGGCCGGCGCCGTTGATGTCCTTGACCTTCAGGCTGGCGAACTCGCCGACTTGCACCTTGGGCTTTTCCGTGGTGGCGATCAGTTGGTCTTCGCTGTCGAGATAGATGAAGACGTTGAGCCAGTCCTCGACTTCGGTCGGCGTGTCTTTGGGAATATAGCGCCGGGGCAGGAGAATCTCGCCATCGGCGCCACCGTCGAGGTAGAGGCCGAAGTCGGTGTGTTTAACGATTTGCAAACTGTTGAAGCGCCCAAGCAGAGCCATTTTCCAAAGATCCTCGTGACAAGGCGACTATCCTACCACCGCAAGCCCGTTCGCCGCTTCAGGGGGTATCCGTCGGAACCGACGACTGGCACATTCGTCTATCCTCAGGCCCGCATTCGCAAGGATTCGCTCATGCTCACCCCTCTGGCCAAGCCCCTGCGCAGCACCCTTCTTGCCCTACTCTGCCTGCTCACCCTCAATGGCTGCGCGCGCATTGACCTGGCCTACCGCAATCTCGACGTTCTGGTGCCGTGGTCGTTGAACGACTACCTGGACATGAACCGCGAGCAGAAGACCTGGCTCGACCAGCAGCTCAAGCAGCAGTTGGCCTGGCACTGCCAGACGCAGTTGCCCGGCTACCTGGAGTGGCTGGGCGGTGTGCGCCAACTGGTCGTCGACGACCAAGTCACCGACCAGGCCCTGCGCGAGCGCACCGATCAGGCCCGCGAAGCCATCGGCCGGATCGCCGAGGCCATCACACCGTCCGCCAGCGAACTGTTGCGCGGGATGAGCGACGAACAAGTCTCGGCCATGGGCCAGGCCTTTGCCGACGACATCCGCGAACGGCGTACCGAATACGTCGACACGCCACTGCCCAAGCAGATCGCCGAGCGAGCCAAGCGCATGGAGAAACGCCTGAAGCCCTGGCTGGGCTCGCTGAACGCTGCGCAGCGTCAACGGGTGGCGGGCTGGTCGCAGGCGCTGGGCGACCAGAACCAGCAATGGATCGCCAATCGCGAACTGTGGCAACAGCGGCTGCTGACACTGGTGCGTGAGCGCCATGCAGCGGATTTCGAACCGCGCCTGGCGCAGTTGCTGCAGCACAAGGAACACCTGTGGACGCCACAGTACCGCGCGGCGTTCGAGCGTACCGAACAGCAGGCGCGAAGCCTGATCGTCGACCTGCTGGCCGACAGCTCGGCCGAGCAACGTCAGACCCTCGTACAGCGGCTCGACAAGGTGCGTCAGGATTTAAGCGCGTTGAAGTGCATGAAGCCCTAAGGTCTGTCTGAAAAGTTTTGAGACGAAGCCCAGGCAAGGCCGATGGCGACCCCGCGAAAACCGGCGAGGAAGCGCAATGTACTGGAGTACATGAGCATTGCGACGGGGGTGCCTAGTCCGGGCTGGCGATCCAGCTAGTTTTCAACGCAGCATAGACGAATATCGGGACTCTTCAGACAGAGCCTAAGTCGTCATCCAGATGACTGAAAATATGAATGGGCGCAGCATTTGCTGAGCAATGCCATGATTGGAAACGTTAGAAAACAGTCACCCAGGCCCGAAGCGCCATACAGGATTTTCCTAATGTGCGCATGACGGCCATCTTATTATGGGCGCCCTACTATCGAATAAAGCAAGCGACCGCTCGATCACTGCCCAGCGTGCAGCTGAAATCCCCTATCGGCTTATTATCACAGCCTCGCTGACACCCTAAGTGTATCGTGCATGCCGACGTGATGCTCCGCCAAGCCCCAGGTTATCCGCAGCACCTGTAGAGCTTGGACATGACCTGCACAACTGGCATTTTTACCAGGATTCCGGCATTCGATTTTCTGCTAAACATATGACAGCGCTGATGCAAAGCGCTGTTTAGCCCTGTGAATTTTCGCCCGCAGCGCAGCCAAACCACATGCCTTTGTTGCACACCCGAGCCAGGAGCCCTGTTATGAAAACCCATACCCTCACGCAGTTCCACTACAACAAGGAAGCACTGGTCACGTTGAAGCATAACTCCCAAACAACTAGCATTTTTCGAACCCTGGATCTATCGCTTGCTGATTATTTCGCCAAAAAGCCGAATGTCGATTTTTTATGTACCGATCAGAACGGCTCTGTGTTGAGCACTGCGACATCACATGACACCCAAATGAATGGCTATTCGGCCTATGGTCATAGTCGAGCCCTGACGTCCCTGCTGGCGTTCAACGGTGAGTACCTGGACCGTAATGCCCAAAAATACATTCTCGGGAGCTACCGTGCATTCAATACCGGACTGATGCGTTTTGAGTCCCCGGATAGCCGCAGCCCGTTTGACTTGGGCGGTATCAATGCCTACGCCTACTGTCAGAACGACCCCATTAACAAAACCGACCCCTCGGGTCATTATTCGCTATTCAAACTACTTAGGGGAGGTTACAGTGAAGACCGACTATATAAACGCCTTAAACCCGCAGCCCATGAGCTTATCAAGTATAATCCAAAAGAATCTTCCCTCAGCAAGAACGAACTCAAAGCTTTCAGACGCGATACGGAAAGCTCAAAAAAATTCTTTGAAGAAAGAATGCGTTCACATCTAGACATAGGGTACGGGATGAAGGGCTACGCCGCCAACTCCAACCAAAAGGAATCGGCACGAAGAACAGCAATGTACTTCCGAGAACTTGTCTCACTACGTGAAGAACGACTGAGGCAAATAGGCACCATGGTCAAGGTACGAATTGACGGTAGGAATCGATATTTCACCCCAGAAAACCATGAACATTTCCTAAACGCACCGACCGCAGAATATTCCACAAGCGCATCGACCTCAGAATATTCCCTAAGCGCATCGAACGCATCAAACCAGCAGCAAAATGCAGTGGCCATTCGGCAAGCGTCAATCTGACGAGCATATCTGCGTTGCAGTACACCATTAGGCGTCTGTACTAAATGTATCTGCACTCGCCCATACTGGGTTGAAACGGTTTTCGGAATGCTCACGTATTTTAGTACACTCCGCTTCCTCCCCCGTTTCGCTTTGTCAAGCCTCCGCGCAGACACATTCGTACGGACCCTAGTTGCTAGCCGTCGGGGGGGTCAGTCCCGGTAAGTCATGGTGCATCCCTAGCCTCTTAGGTAGATGCACTGTGAAAAGACGCACCCCTGGCTTGGCCCACCTAACACCGAGAATTCGAGCTGAGCCCAAGGCATCGACTCGTACACTTTTCTTACACTTTCTGCTCGCTATTGACTGAACTCAAAGGCCATCGCCAACCGACGCTTTGAAACCATTGCGCAGGATGACCCCGGTGGGGCCTACAAACCTGCGTCGGGCTAACTGACAGCTTCTTAAGAGGCTTTGATGATGAAGTTTCGACCGCGCGCGATGATGCACCTGAGAGCCTTCCACTCACCCAACCTCGCTGGTCTAGAGGCGTAATCACTGGCTTTCGTAATGGTTCACAACTGCGCCAGACACCTCAGACTTCATAGTGGCCCACACCTTTCAAGGTCATCCACGCAGCCGAGGCGGAGACTCAAAACGACTCACGATTGATCCTCTCTCCTACTTCATGACTGTGGACTTAAAACCGCCTTGCGATTCAGCCGGCCGCCAGTGCCGGCCTGGCCTTGCCGCGCTGCTGCGCGTCCAGCTCCATGCAGCACTCGAGGAACCGGAACATGCAGTCGTAGCTCTTGCACACCGCCTTGCGCAGTTCGTTGCGCAGCGCCGGCGCAGGGTTCTCGCCGACCAGCGTGCAGATGATCTCCAACGCCTCCCAGGGGTGCGCATCGTCGTACTGGGCATGCATCTTCAGCCACTTCATGGCGCGTTTGCGCTGCTCTTCGGGGAAGCTTTCGGCGTACTGCCCCCCTTCGCACACCACAGCCGACCACTCCCCGGTGGCGCCCTCGATGGCGTAGTTGGTCGCGGCCATGGCGATGGCCAAGGACTCGGTGGTGCACACCCGCCAGCACCAGTCATTGAGGGCGTTGAGTTGCGAAGGCACCTCCTGCTCCTGCAGCTCGTGCAGGTGGATGCCATGGGCCTGGCACCAATTCACCCAGTAATCGGCATGGTTGAGCTCCACGCGGATATTGCGCATCAGCCAGCGCCGCGCCAGGTCTTCCCCGGGGTGGCGGCGATAGCGGGTCTTGCCCAGGTTGTGCGCCATGTACAGCGAGAACTGCTCGACCACGGGCCAACCACCGATCAGAAACTGGCGAATGGTCGCGCTACGCAGCGTGCCGTCGCGCAAGGCCCGATAGAAGGCGTGCTGGACCACGCGTTGCTTGCTCTCCCGGCACTCCTCGATCAGCTGCTGCGCCCAGAGCGGGTAGCTGGCCGCGTCCATCAGGGGTCCGACCCGAACGAATCCATCGATCACTTTCAACTCCTTGTCGCTTTCCGTGTGTGTACAGGCATTGTGCTCAGTGCAGGCTGCCCAAAGGCTGCTGGCCCGAAGGCCGCGCACTGCCGCGCCGGCGCTGCAGGGTGTCGCAGGTGAGGACCTGCGGGCGCTCGATCACATAACCTTGGGCGTAATCCACGCCGATGTCGCGCAAGGCTTGCTCGATCATCGAACTCTCGACGAACTCGGCGATGGTGCGTTTACCCATGACGTGGCCAATGTGGTTGATCACCTCCACCATAGCCCGATTGACCGGATCATCAAGCATGTCTTTGACGAAGCTGCCGTCGATCTTCAGGTAGTCCACCGGCAGGTGCTTGAGGTAGGCGAACGACGACATGCCGGCGCAGAAATCGTCCAGGGAAAACTTGCAACCCAGCCCCTTGAGGTCGTTGATGAAACGGATCGCGCTGCCCAGGTTGGCGATGGCGATGGTTTCGGTGATCTCGAAACAGATCATGCTGGGCGGAACGCCATGTTCGCCGAACAGCCGCTGCAGGTAGTCGAGGAACTTGTCGTCGCCGATGCTGGCACCGGACAGGTTGATCGCACACATCGCCAATGGCTCACCGTGCCCGCTGCGCATGCACTGCTCGATCGTCTTGAACACATTGAGCACCACCCAACGGTCCAGGGCGGTGATCAGGCCGTAGCGCTCGGCAGCGGGAATGAAACTGTCGGGCAGGATCATCCGCCCGCTTTCGTCATGCAGACGCAGGAGAATCTCCAGGTGCGCAGGCCCATCCCTGTCCTGCAGGGGCGCAATTTCCTGGGCGTACAGACAGAAGCGGTTCTCTTCCAAGGCGACATGCAGACGCTGGATCCAGGCCATCTCACCAAAACGCATGGACAACTCGCTGTCGTCGGCATGGTAGACCTGCACGCGGTTGCGGCCCTTCTCCTTGGCCATGTAGCAGGCCATGTCGGCTGCACGCAGCGAGGCTTCCAGACTGCCTGGCAAGGCGTTGATGTGCACCAGGCCGATGCTGACGGTGGTCTGGAACGGTCGGCCTTTCCATACGAACTGCAAGCTCTGCACGGCTTGGCGCAGCTGTTCGGCGATGCGTTCGGCCTGTTCCGGCGGGCACGACTCCAGCAGGATGCCGAACTCGTCGCCGCCCAGGCGCGCCAAAGTGTCGCCTTCGCGCAAACCACTGTGCAGCACCGCGCAGATGTGGCGTAGCAGCTCGTCGCCTGCGGCATGGCCGCTGGTGTCGTTGACCAGTTTGAACTGGTCGAGGTCGAGGAACATCAGCGAATGGCGGCTGGGCGAGCGCGCCTGTGCGTCGAGGACCTGTTCCAGTCGGTATTCGAACTCGCGACGGTTGGCCAGCCCGGTGAGCGCGTCGTGGGTGGCTTGCCAGGAGAGGTTGGCGATGTACTGCCGCTCCTGGGTCATGTCGTGCAGCACCAGCACGATGCCGCTGACCTGCCCTTGGGTGACGATCGAAGACCCTACCAGGTTCACCGACACCGTGCTGCCGTCCAGGCGCTGCACCCAGCGCGCGTGTTCGGCACCGGCCTTCAAACTGCCACCGAGCACCTGTTCGACCAGACTGCGGCTGTCGCTCAGGGCGGCTTCCTCGACCACGCTGAACAGCGCGGCCAGAGGCAGCCCCTGGGCCTGCTCGGCTTGCCAGTGGGTCAGCTGCTCGGCCGCCGGGTTCATGTAGGTGATGGCGCCATCGACATCGGTAGTGATCACCGCATCGCCGATCGAGGCCAAGGTGATCTGCGCCCGCTCCTTCTCCAGGTGCAAGGCGGTGGCGAAAGCCTGGCGCTGGGCCAGCAGCTTGCTCGAACGCCGCCAGGCCAGTGTGATGAGGATCACGGCGGTGAGCAGGTTGGTGATCAACAATACCCGCAGCAGCACGCGCGAGCCCTCGCCCAGGGCGTCGCTGAAGGCTTTGGCCACGGGGGTCACGCTCTCGTTCAAGGCCACGATGCGCGCGCGCCAGTGCGCCACCCGTTGCGTGCTGACCGGCCCCGGTGCGGCGATCTCGGCATGGATTTCCTCGGCCAGCACATCGAGCTGGCTCAAGTAGCGGTCGCCGGTATCCCAATAGTCCACGGCACGCTGCATGAAGCCGAAGTCGTTGAAGTAGTGATAGAACCAGATGATGCGGTTGACGTCGTCGGGGTGGTTGCCGCCGCGCAGGATGCCGTCGCGTGCAGCCGCCCGGTCGGGTGGCGAGCGGTCCAGCGCGGCGCGCATGTCACGGTCGCCACGGGGGATCACCGTCGCTTGGCGATAGCGCTGCAAGCTGTACGGGTCTTGGGTCTCGGCGTAGAGGCTCAGGTAGTAGATGGCGTCTTTTTGCGCCTTGGACCACAGGCTCTCGCCTGCCACGTAGGCGCGCACGGCAGACAGCGCATACAAGCTGGCGATGCCCAGCAGTACCTGGAACACCACCACTGCGACGAACGGCCAGATGATGCCCAGCAGCTTGGGTGCCCACTGCGTGCGACTGACTTCCATATCGCTCCTGCTACTGCGGCGCTTGAGGCACGAATGACCTGACAGGGGTCAGCGTAGGCCATTTGCCATCTGTGTGGGGAGATTCTAAGTACGCTATGTAGGACGTTTCGACAAACGCTGCCTTCATCAACTTTGCTGCAAATGCCCGTACAGCTTGGCGTAGAGCCCGCCGTCAGCGATCAGCTGTTGATGGGCGCCGTCTTCGGCCACGCGCCCGCCATCGAACACCAACACCCGATCGGCCTGTTTCACGGCCGACAAACGGTGGGCGATGATCAATGTCGTGCGTCCACTGAGAAAACGCGCCATGGCCTGGTGCAGGTTGTATTCGGTGGCGGCGTCCAGCGCCGAGGTGGCTTCGTCGAGAATCACCACTTTGGGCTCGGCGAGGATCATGCGGGCGATGGCCAGACGCTGGCGCTGGCCACCCGACAGGCGCACACCGGAGCGCCCGACGATGCTGTCCAGGCCGGCCGGCAAGGCGGCGATGGTGGCGTCGAGCTGGGCGATGCGCAGGGCCTGCCAGCAGGCTTCGTCGTCGCAGTCGCGGCCCATGGTCAAGTTGGCGCGTACGCTGTCGTTGAACAGCGAAGGGTGCTGCAGCACCACCGCCACCTGCTCGCGCAGACGCTCCAGGCCGATCTCCTGCAAGGTGGCGCCACCGAAGCGGATGCTGCCGGCCTGCGGGCTATACAAACCGAGCAACAGCTGGACGAGCGTGCTCTTCCCTCCCCCGCTCGCCCCGACGATAGCCACCTTTTCGCCTGCGGCGATGTCCAGGTCGAGCCGGTCGAGCACCGGCTCTTCGCCATAGGCGAAGCTCAGGCCGCGCACTTCGATGGCCACCGTCGCGCGCCCGGCGAAGGGATCGCTGGCAGGCGCATAGCTCGGCTCGTCGTCGCGCGCCAGCAGTTCGTTGATCCGGCTCAGCGCAGCGCCGGCGGCGTAGTAGGCGTATTGCAGGTTGAGCAGTTGCTCGACCGGCCCGATCATGAACCACAGGTAGCTGAACACCGCCAGCATCTGCCCGATCGACAGGTCCGAGAACAGCACGGTGAGCATCGCCATGGCGCGGAACAGGTCGATGCCGAACTGGAACAGCAGGCCGCTGGCCCGGTTGCTGGCATCGCTCTTCCACTGCGAGGCCACGGCAAAGTCGCGCACTTCGCGGGCGCGCAGGCCAAGCCGGCCGAGGAAGTAGCCCTGGCGGTTGCTGGCGCGGATTTCCTGGATGGCGTCGAGGGTTTCGGCCAGCGCCTGGGTGAAACGCCCGGTGCTGTCGTTCTCCAGCTTCTTCAGGTGTTTGACGCGCTTGCCGAGCTTGACCGTGAAGAAGATCACCAGCGGGTTGAACAGCAAAATCAGCAAGGCCAGTTGCCACTGCATCCACAGCAGGATTGCCGCCACTCCGGTCAGGGTCACCATCGCCACCAGGAAGCGGCTCAGGGTTTCGCCGACGAATTTGTCCAGGGTGTCGAGGTCGGTGACCAGGTGCGTGGTCACGGTGCCGCTGCCCAGGTTTTCGTACTCCTTGAGGGAAATGCGCTTGAGCCGTTCGATCAAACGGATGCGCAAGCGGTAGACGATGTCCTTGGCCAGCCCGGCGAACAGTTTGGCCTGCACCACGTTGCAGGCCAATGCGGCCAGGCGCAGGGACAGGGTCAGGGCGAGCATCAGCCCGATGTAGCCGGCTGCGACCTGCCAGGCGCTGGGCAGCAGGTGGTTCATCCAACGCAGGGCGGCATCGCCATGGCCCAGCAGGACTTCGTCGACCAGCAGCGGCAGCAGCAACGGAATCGGTACGCTGCAACAGGCGGCCAGCACCGCGACCAGGTTGGCGCTCCACAGGCGCTTGGGGCGCAGCAACGCCAGGCGACGGATTTCGGCCCAGCTCAGACGGTCGGGCGTTGTGGGCGTGCTACCGGGCATGGGCTCGGGCGAGCCTGGCAGGTCAAGCACCGGTGGCCTGCTGCAGCCAGCGCGCCAACAGCGGCGCCAGCGCATCGAGCGGCTGGTAGCCGTTGGTCAGCAGGGCCAATTGGCCGTCGCGTTCGGCCAGAAGTGTGGGAAAGCCGGCGATGCCCAGGCCCTGGGCCCAGGCGAAATCGGCGGCGGTGGCGGCGCGCGTGGCCGGGTCGTTGAGCCTTTCGGCGAAACGGCCGCGTTCCAGACCCACCTGTTCGGCCAGATCGACCAGGTTGGGCGGCCGGGCGATGTCCACCCCTTGTTCGTAGAACGCCGACTGCAAGGCGGCCAGCAACGGCCAGACCCGCGCCTCATCCAGCTGCCGCGCCGCGACCAGGGCGCGGCAGGCAGGTTCGGTGTCGTAGACGAAGCCGTCGGGCAACGCGCCGTCGAACCTGAAGCCCTGCCCCGTGGCCTCGGCCACCGCCTGCCAATGGTCGAGGATGTAGCGTCGCGTGGCGCCGTCCAAGGCACTGCTGGCGCTGCGCAAGCCGCCGACCACCAGGTCGGTCGGCACGCCCGCCTGCGCGGCCTGGGCGATCAGCGCTTGGGCCACCGGGGCGAAGCCCCAGCACCACGAGCACATCGGGTCCATCACATAGAGCAGGCGTGCCGTCATGCCTCAGGCCTCGGCTTTGTAATTGAAACCGATGGGGTGCGGCAGATTGCGGGCCTTGGCCAGCTCGATCTGCTTCTGCCGGTCGATGGCGCTGCGTCGGGTCTTCTCGCTCAGGCTGTCCCAGCAGTGCGGGCAGCTGACGCCGGGCGAATAATGCTCGGACGCGCGATCGGCGGCGTCGATCGGGTGGCGGCAGGCATGGCACTGGTCGTATTCACCCTCGGACAGGTCGTGGCGCACGGTCACGCGGTTGTCGAAGACGAAGCAGTCGCCGTCCCACAGGCTCTGTTCCTGGGGCACCTCTTCGAAATACTTGAGGATGCCGCCCTTGAGGTGGTAGACGGCTTCGAAGCCCTCGCCGAGCATGTAGCTGGAGGCCTTCTCGCAGCGGATGCCACCGGTGCAGAACATCGCCACCTTCTTGTGCTTGCTGGGGTCGAAGTTGGCCTTGATGTAGTCGGGGAACTCGCGGAACGACTCGGTCTTGGGGTCTACGGCGCCCTTGAAGGTGCCGATGGCCACCTCGTAGTCGTTGCGGGTGTCGATCAGCAGCACTTCGGGGTCGCTGATCAACGCGTTCCAGTCCTTGGGCTCGACGTAGGTGCCGACCTGCCGGTTGGGATCGACGCCCGGCACGCCCAAGGTGACGATCTCTTTCTTGAGCTTGACCTTGGTGCGGTAGAACGGCTGTTCGTCGCAGTAGCTTTCCTTATGGTCGACATCCACCAGGCGCGGGTCGTCGCGCAGCCAGGCGAGCAGCCCGTCGATGCCTTCGCGGGTACCGGACACGGTGCCGTTGAGGCCTTCGAGGGCCAGCAGCAGGGTGCCTTTGACGCCGTGCCGATTCATGCAGGCGAGCAGCGGTTCGCGCAGCTCGACGTAGTCTTCCAGGGTGACGAACTTGTACAGCGCCGCTACCACGATGGCTTGGGACATGCTCTTGCTTCTCCAGGTGGTCACCCGCGTAAGGGGCGGACCGGATCGATCGATGGGACGTGAAAACGCCATCGCCGGGAAATCCCGGCGATGGCGTTGGTATGACGTTGCGAAGTTTAACAGACGTGGGAAACGGCGTCAGTGCCCGCCGCCCGCGCACACCGGCGAGGCTGGCGCCGCGCCGACCTTGGCCCACTCCTCGGCGGTGTAGGTATGGATCGCCAGGGCGTGGATCTGGCCCATCAGCTCACCCATGGTGGCGTAGACCTTCTGGTGGCGCTTGACGCTGTTCAACCCGGCGAACTGCTCGCTGACGATCACCGCCTTGTAGTGCGTTTCCTGGCCACGGCTGTGCATGTGGCTTTCGTCGAGCACTTCAAGGTGTTGCGGGGCCAGCGCGGCCAGTTGCCGTTCGATGCGCTGCTGCATGTTCATCGCGGTCTACCTGCTTACTTCTTGGCGGGTGCTGCGGCTTTGCCGGCGTTGGGCACCAGCTCCTTGGTCATGTCGTCGAGCAGCTTGTTCACCTGCGGCACGGCAGGCTCCAGGCTCTGCTGGGTCAGCTGGGCCGACTGCTGAGTGACTTTGGGCATTTCACGCAGCACCTTGGTGCCCAGCGGCGACTTGTAGAACTTGACCAGGTCTTTGAGCTCGGCTTCGGTGAAGGTGGCGGTGTACAGGCTGACCATCTTCGGCTCGAGCTTCTTCCAGCTGATGGCGCTGTCGAGTGCGGCATTGGCTTTGGCCTGGTAGCTGTCGAGCACCGACTTCTTGGCGGCAGGCGCCTTGGTCTGCTCGAAACGCTGGGCGAACATCTGCTGGACCTGCATGTAGACCGGCGTGCTCAGTTTGTCTGCGTTGGCCAGTTTCAGGAACTCCTGGGCAGCTGCGGTGTGGCTTGGCGTGGCTGCAAGTACCTGACCGCTGGCACAAGCCAGGGCTACAGCGGCACAGAGGGCGCGGAGACGAGTCATCGCATTTCCTTCAATTGAACGGGGGTGTGTTGAGGCAGAGCATTCTGCGCCGCATGGGGGCACTGCTCAAGTGGCACGAAGAGCGATGGAACGGCTCATTCGATGAGGGGCCTAAACTGCGGTGTCGCACTATTAAGGAGTGAACGCAGCATGAGCCGTATCGAAACAGACAGCCTTGGCCAGGTCGAAGTTCCTGAACAGGCCTACTGGGGCGCGCAAACCCAACGCTCGCTGGTCAACTTCGCCATCGGCCAGCAGCGCATGCCGCGCGAGGTGGTGCATGCCCTGGCATTGGTCAAGAAGGCCGCCGCACGGGTCAACAACCGCAATGGCGATCTGCCCGCCGACGTCGCCCGCCTGATCGAACAGGCCGCCGACGAAGTGCTGGCCGGCAAGCACGACGACCAGTTCCCGCTGGTAGTGTGGCAGACCGGCAGTGGCACGCAGAGCAACATGAACGTCAACGAGGTGATCGCCGGTCGTGCCAACGAATTGGCCGGCAACCCGCGCGGCGGCAAGAGCCCGGTCCACCCCAACGACCACGTCAACCGCTCGCAAAGCTCCAACGACTGCTTCCCCACCGCCATGCACATCGCCGCCGCGCAAGCGGTGTACGGCAAGCTGCTGCCGGCGGTGGCCGAGCTCTCGGCAGGCCTCGCCGAACAGTCGGCGCGTCACCACGACCTGGTCAAGACCGGTCGCACGCACATGATGGACGCCACGCCCATCACCTTCGGCCAGGAACTCTCGGCCTTCGTCGCCCAACTCGACTATGCGCAGACTGCCATCCGCGCCAGCATGCCGGCGGTGTGCGAACTGGCCCAAGGCGGCACCGCGGTCGGCACCGGGCTCAATGCCCCGCAGGGCTTCGCCGAAGCCATCGCCGCCGAACTGGCCGCCCTCTCCGGCCTGCCGTTCGTGACCGCACCGAACAAGTTCGCGGCCCTGGCCGGGCACGAACCGCTGACCAGCCTGGCCGGCGGCCTGAAAACCCTGGCCGTGGCGCTGATGAAGATCGCCAACGACCTACGCCTGCTCGGCTCCGGCCCGCGGGCGGGATTCGCCGAAGTCCGCCTGCCGGCCAACGAACCGGGCAGCTCGATCATGCCGGGCAAGGTCAACCCGACCCAGTGCGAAGCACTGTCGATGCTGGCCTGCCAGGTGCTGGGCAACGATACCGCCATCGGTTTCGCCGCCAGCCAGGGCCATTTGCAGCTGAACGTGTTCAAGCCGGTGATCATCCACAACCTGCTGCAATCGATCGAGCTACTGGCCGATGGCGCGCGCAACTTCCAGCAGCATTGCGTGGCCGGGCTCGAACCCGATGCCGCGCAGATGGCCCAGCACCTGGAACGGGGCTTGATGCTGGTGACGGCGCTGAATCCGCACATCGGCTACGACAAGTCGGCCGAAATCGCCAAGAAGGCCTATGCCGAGGGCCTTACCCTGCGCGAGTCGGCGTTGGCGCTGGGGTATTTGACCGATGCCCAGTTCGACGAGTGGGTCAAACCGCAGAACATGTTGGCGCCCGGGGCCAAGGGTTGAGCGGACAGTAGAGCGCTGAACGCAGGACCGCTTGCCTGCTGGGCAAGCGGTCTTCGACGTCGCGACTCAGGCGATCAAGCCCTGCCCATCCGGACTTGGCGCGCGCGCCAGCCCGCTACCAGCGACGGCCCTAGGGCCACCAGCGCCGACCCAGCCACTACCGTGACGGCGCCCAGGTAGCCCAAGGCATTGAGGTCTTCGCCCTGTACGTATTCGGGCCACAACCACGCGGCCAGCGCCACGGCCAGCAGGGTGACCAATGGTGTGAGCGCCAAGGTCGCACTGACACGCGACGCCTCCCAGTGCGCCAGCGCCTCGGCGAACGCCCCGTAGGCCACCAGGGTGTTCAGGCAGCAGGCCAGCAACAGCCACTTTTGCAAGGGGTCGAGCTGCAACGCTTCCAAAGGATGCACCCAGGGCGTGAGCAGCGCCGCGCACCCCAGGTAGATCACCATCATCACTTGCTGCGAATGCCACACCGTGAGCAGCTGCTTCTGGCTCAAGGCATAGAACACCCAGATGCTGGTGGCCAGCAGAATGGTCAAAACCCCCGTGGTGTAAACGCCCAAAGAGGTCAGCAACTCTTCGACACGCTGATTGAAGAACAGCCCGAACCCCGCCAGCAGAATCGCCAGCCCCAGGCCCTGCCCCAAGCTGAACCGCTCCTTGAAGATGAACAGGCTGGCGACGAGCAGCAGCACCGGCCCGATCTGCACCACCAATTGCGCCGTGCCTGGGCTGAGCAACTTCAGCCCGACCAGGTACAGTACGTAATTGCCCAGCAAGCCGCCGATCGCCAGGGCCACCAACCCCAGGCGCTTGCGCCCCAACCCGCGAAACCGCGGCAACCGCCGCCGGGCGGTGAGCCAGAGCAGCAGCAGCCCGCCCGAGACCAGCAGCCGGTACCAGGTGACGGTGATCGGGTCCATCACTTGCAGGACCTGTTTGAGCTTGATCGGCAGGATGCCCCACAGCATCACCGTCAGCAGCGCCAGCAACAGCCCGTGAACCCAGCGTCCGGACGTGGTGTGCATGATGACCTCGCGTAATGGATGGGAAACGGCGGGCGGGGAGTGTAAACCTTGGCTGGGGTGCGGCGTAGGCTTACTTGGAAATGAGGTCATGAGGATGCCCCCGAGCGACCTTTCGTGCGCTTTCGCCCAGACCCATGCACGGTCCATCACTCGTCTAGACGGCAGAGTCTTTGACGTGTCCGAGGCCATCCTTTAGATTCAACTCAATTTTTACGAAATTGAGTTTTCCATGTCTCATATCAAGAAGCCCAAAGCCTACGCCGAGCTTTTGGCAACTTATGGGTTCGAGGCGTTCCAGCTGCTGTCGACATTTTCTGCCGTCGACGCCAAAGGCAGGTACCTGCACTGGCATGACTTTCGACACAGAGTACCCAAAGGCGTCAACGCACAAGCTGCATGGACAGCCGTGAAGATGGCGAGAACCGTATTGCTCAAACCCATCGCGTTGACGGCCGAAAGTGGCAAACCTTTTCAGTATTGCCTGCCAGATTTCGCGCAGACCGTCATCCACGACATCGAACGGATCAATACCAGGCTGGGTCAGGCGGCACCCAATGTGTCGACGAGCAATCAGAGCAATCTGTTTCTGGTCGAATCACTGATGATGGAAGAAGCCATCTCCAGCGCCCAGCTCGAGGGAGCGGCAACCACCAGAAAGATTGCCAAAGAGATGTTGGAAAAAGAGCGCGAGCCCCTCAACGACGATGAGCGCATGATCGCCAACAACTTCATGCTCATGAAGCTTGCCAAACAAAGTATGGGCCTGCCGCTATCGATCGAGCTGATCCGCCAGTTTCATACCGAGGCGACTCGACATATCCAGGAAGCGCACGCCTGCCCGGGTGAAATCAGAAAAGACAATGACATTTACGTCAAAGGCCGTGACGACGAAGTCGTCCACCAGCCGCCGGATGCACGGCTCCTGCCGGAACGTCTCGAGCAGCTCTGCGATTTCGCCAACGAGTGCCATGACGGCCACGACGGCAGAGCGTTCATCCACCCCGCCGTAAAGGCCATCGTCCTGCACTTCATGATCGGCTATGAGCATCCCTTCAACGACGGGAATGGCAGGACGGCGAGAGGCTTGTTCTACTGGTACATGCTCAAGAGCGGATACTGGGCCTTCGAATACATTTCCATCAGCGCACTGTTGAAGCAGGCGCCCGTGCGATACGGGGAGTCCTATTTATTCACCGAATCCGACGACAAAGACCTGACCTATTTCATCGGCCACCAGCTCAACATCATCGAACGGGCGATGCAGCAGTTTCTCGCGTACATCGAGCGAAAGAAATCGGACTACACCCAGGTGATCGGCCTGCTCGAAAAAAGCGGCTTCGACAAGCGCCTCAATCCCAGACAGGTTCATTTGCTGAAAAAAGTGCTTCGCCACCCTGGAAGGCTGTTCACAGCCAGGGAAATAAAGAACGACTTCGACATCGCTGAGGGCACGGCCCGAGCCGACCTGGAAAAGCTGGTCCAGTTGAAGCTTATGGCCAAAACCAGCGAAGGCAAAACGTACTGCTACATCGCACGCGGCGACGCTGAAGCTCAATTACGGAAAAAATGAGTTTCAGCCTCGCTTTTGGCACCGGGACGACCCCACCTCCCATTGAGTGGGGATCTGCCATGGACGATGCGCAGCAGGCTTTGCGCTCTTTGACGCTCGGGAACGTCACTTCCCATGCTTGGCGAACGCCGCCTCCAACGCCTCATTGATGGTGCGCAGCACCTTCACCCGCGCCCAGCGCTTGTCGTTGGCCTCGACCAGGGTCCAGGGGGCGATTTCGGTGCTGGTGCGGTCGACCATGTCGCCGACGGCTTCGCGATACACGTCCCACTTGTCGCGGTTGCGCCAGTCGTCTTCGGTGATCTTGTAGCGCTTGAAAGGAATGTCTTCGCGCGCTTCGAAACGCTCCAGTTGCGTCTGCTGGTCGATCGCCAGCCAGAATTTCACCACCACCACGCCGGCTCGGCTCAGTTCTTCCTCGAAATCGTTGATCTCGCCATAGGCGCGCATCCAGTCGGCCGGCGTGCAGAAGCCCTCGACCCGCTCCACCAGCACCCGGCCGTACCAGGAACGGTCGAAGACGGTGAACGTGCCACGTGCCGGAATGTGCCGCCAGAAGCGCCATAGGTAAGGCTGGGCGCGTTCTTCCTCGGTCGGCGCGGCAATCGGCACGATGCGGTACTGGCGCGGGTCAAGGGCGGCGGCGACACGGCGGATCGCCCCGCCCTTGCCGGCCGCATCGTTGCCTTCGAACACCGCCACCAAGGCGTGCCGACGCATGTGCTTATGCCGCAGCAGGCCCGCCAGGCGCGCCTGTTCGGTCACCAACTGCTCCTGGTAGTCGTCCTTTTCCAGACGCCGGGTGAGGTCCAGGGCATCGAGCAGCGTCTTCCGATCGAGGCTGCGGCCCAGTGGTGCGACATTGGCCTGGCGCTTGTCTTTGGGCGGCCGAGCCAAGGCCGCTTGCAGGCTTTCCAGCAGGATGCGCCCCACGGCCAGGCTGCGGTAATTGGCGTCGGCGCCTTCGATCACGTGCCAGGGCGCGTAGTCGCGGCTGGTACGGCGCAGCACGCGCTCGCCGAAGCGCACGAAGCGGTCGTAGGTCTTGGACTGCTGCCAGTCCAACGGGCTGATGCGCCAGCTGTGCAGCGGGTCGTCGCGCAGGGTTTTGAGGCGCTGCTTCATCTGTCGCTTGGACAGGTGGAACCAGAACTTGAGCAGCAGCGCGCCTTCGTCGCAGAGCATCTGCTCCAGGCGTTCGGCGCCGCTGATGGCCTGGTCCAGCACGGCATTCTTGAACCGGCCATGGACACGCCCCTGGAGCATCTGGCTGTACCAGTTGCCGAAGAACACCCCCATGCGCCCCTTGGGCGGCAAGGCGCGCCAGTAGCGCCAGGCCGGTGGGTGGGCCAGCTCTTCGTCGGTCTGCTGGTCGAAGGTGCGGACTTCGATCAGGCGCGGGTCCATCCATTCGTTGAGCAGCTTGACCGTCTCGCCCTTGCCAGCACCTTCGATGCCGTTGATCAGCACGATCACTGCGAAATCCTGCCGCTGCTTGAGTTCGTACTGCGCTTCGAGCAGCGCCTGGCGCAGGGCCGGCACCTCGGCGTCGAAAGTTTCATCGTCTATGCAGTGGCCGATTTCCGCAGATTCGAACATGGTGACTCCTTCAATGGATGGTCAAGACTAGCCCAAGGTGCCTAAGCGAGGCGCGCGGTGCAGCGGGTGGTCGCAAGCGACCTTCGCCCGCGACGGACGAAGCGGCGCCTGGCCGTTCAAACCCACCGGCAGATGGCTTACCATTCGCGCTCTGCCAGCCGTCGAGTCGACCATGCCCCACGTCCCCACCGCCCACGCCCAGATCGACTGGGACGAACAGGGCCGCCCGTATTCGCGCCATTACGACGACGTGTACTTTTCCCGTAATGAAGGGACTCTCGAAACCCGCTATGTGTTCATCGAAGGCAATCGCCTGGAACAACGCTTCGCCGCGCTGGCCGCAGACGCGTGCCTGGTGATCGGCGAAACCGGCTTTGGCACGGGCATGAACTTCTTCTGCGCCTGGCAGGCGTTCGACGCGCATGCCCAGCCCGGCGCACGGCTGCATTTCGTCAGCGTCGAAAAATACCCCCTGAACCACGCCGACCTGGCCCGCGCCGCACAGCTGTGGCCGGAACTCGCCGCCTACTGGCAGCCGCTGCTGGCGCGGTACGTGGCGGTGCATGAGGGGTTCCAGCAGTTCAGCCTGGACGGCGGGCGCGTCACCCTGACCCTGTTAATCGGCGATGTGCTCGAACAACTGCCGCAGCTCGATGCGCGGGTCGATGCCTGGTTCCTCGACGGTTTCGCGCCCGCGAAAAATCCCGACATGTGGACCCCGGCGCTGTTCGCGCAACTGGCCAGGCTGTCGGGACCGGGCACGACCCTAGGCACCTTCACCACCACCGGCTGGGTGCGACGGGGCTTGGTCGAGGCCGGTTTCGCCATGAAGAAGGTGCCGGGGCTGGGCAAGAAGTGGGAAGTCATGCACGGCCACTTCACTGGCGAGGCGCGCCGCGAGGGCGCGCCCTGGTATGCCCGCCCGCCAGCGTCGGCACCAGGCCTGCGCCAGGCCCTGGTGGTCGGCGCGGGGCTGGCCGGCAGCGCCACCGCCAGCAGCCTGGCCCGGCGTGGCTGGCAGGTCACGGTGCTGGAGCGGCATGCCGAGGCGGCGCAAGAAGCGTCGGGCAACCCGCAAGGGGTGCTGTACCTCAAGCTGTCGGCCCACGGCACGGCATTGTCGCAGATGATCCTGGCGGGCTTCGGCTACACCCGGCGCTGGCTGCAGCAGTTGCAACGCGGCCATGACTGGAACGCCTGCGGGGTGCTGCAACTGGCTTTCGACGAAGGCGAAGCCAAGCGCCAGGGCAAATTGGCCGACGCCTTCGACGCCAGCTTGCTGCACGCGCTGGACCGTGAGCAGGCCGAACAGGCAGCGGGCGTCGCCCTGGCCCATGGCGGGCTGTTCTACCCCGAGGCAGGCTGGGTGCATCCCCCTGCCCTGTGCCAGGCCCAGTTGCAGCACCCCGGCATTCGCTTGCAGACCCACAGCGAAGTGCTGAGCCTGCAACGGGCGGGCGGACTGTGGCAGGCCTGGGCCGGCGAGCGGCTGCTGGCCAGCGCGCCGGTGCTGGTGCTGGCCAACGCCGCCGACGTGCAGCGCCTGCACGCCAGCGCGCTGTTGCCGCTCAAGCGCATCCGCGGGCAGATCACCCGCCTGCCCGTCACATCCGAAAGCAGCGCCTTGCGCACGGTGGTCTGCGCCGACGGCTACGTGGCGCCGCCGCGCGGCGGCGAGCATACGCTTGGCGCCAGTTTCGACTTCGACAGCGACGACCTGAGCCCAACCACCGCCGAGCACCAGAGCAACCTCGGCCTGCTGCGCGACATCTCCGCCGACCTCGCCCAGCGCCTCCACGCCGAGGCGCTGCAACCGGAAACCCTGCAAGGCCGCGCCGCCTTCCGCTGCACCAGTCCGGACTACCTGCCCATCGTCGGGCCGCTGGCCGAGCGCGAAGCGTTCGAGCAGGCCTACGCGAGCTTGCGCAAGGACGCCCGCCAAGTGCCGGACATCCCCTGCCCCTGGCTCGAAGGCCTGTACATCAACAGCGGCCACGGCTCGCGCGGTTTGATCACCGCACCCCTGAGCGGTGAACTGATCGCGGCATGGGTGTGCGGCGAGCCGTTGCCGGTGCCGCGCGCGGTGGCCGAGGCGTGTCATCCGAATCGGTTCGTCTTGCGAGGGGTGATTCGCGGGGGACGGTAGGCCTGAGGTTCGTGCTGGAGCTATCGGACATCGTCGCTCACTGAGCCACACCTACGCAAAAGAGGTGTTTTCGAAGAGGCGTGTTCAAGTCAATAGTGTCAGATAGATGTCTTCACTCACCCATCGTTGACAATCGTCTGGCATAGGTTAGCCTTGGATATACATCAGACATATCCCAGGAGACTGCCCGTGGAACAAGGCTCAGTTTTTCTTAGTAATCGCAGCCAAGCGATAAGACTGCCCAAAGCAGTGGCTCTTCCCGATGACGTCAAACGCGTAGACATCGTCGCGATTGGCCGCACCAGGATCATTACCCCTGCAGGTGAGTCATGGGACAGTTGGTTCGACGGAGAAGGCGTATCTGCGGACTTCATGGAGGACCGTGAGCAACCTGTCGATCAAGAACGTGAGTCGTTCTGATGCTCAAATTCATGCTGGACACAAACATCTGTATTTTTACGATAAAGAACAAGCCTCAAGCTGTTCGAGAGATGTTCAATCGGCATCAGGGTCAGATGTGCATCAGTAGCGTTACTCTCATGGAATTGGTTTACGGGGCAGAGAGGTCAGCCTGGCCTGAGCGCAATCTTGGGGAAGTCGAACGATTCACCGCGCGTCTCGATCTGATGAAATTCGATCACGATGCAGCTGCGCACAGCGGACATATCCGGGCAGACCTGGCACGTTCCGGCCGGCCAATTGGGCTCTATGACTTGATGATTGCAGGGCACGCTCGCGCCAAGGGACTGATCGTCGTCACCAATAATCTCAAGGAATTCAATCGTGTGCCTGGACTGAGGGTGGAAGATTGGGTGACATGCGATTGAGTGCTGATGAGGCTGGTCGTACACCCCATCAGCCAGCGGTGGTTGGCAGGGATGGAACTACGGTCAGCCGGTCCAGCCTGACTGCTTATAACAGATCGTTCTAAAACTCACGCAAATCCGACAGGTCACTACCTAGGTGCCCGCTTTTGGAGCACACCCCCTCCCCAACGGAAAAACCGGTAAGGACTTATGTGCGGATTAGCTGGTGAGTTACGTTTTACCCCTGTTGGCCAAGCGCCTCGTCCTGCGGACCTCGCGGCCGTGGAACGCATCACCCACCATCTCGCCCCTCGCGGCCCGGATGCCTGGGGTTTCCATAGCCAAGGGCCGATTGCCCTGGGCCATCGCCGACTGAAGATCATGGACCTGTCCGACGGCTCGGCGCAGCCGATGCAGGACAGCACCTTGGGCCTGTCGCTGGCGTTCAACGGCGCCATCTACAATTTCCCCGAACTGCGCGAAGAGCTGCAGGCGCTGGGCTACAACTTCTGGTCCGACGGCGACACCGAAGTGCTGCTCAAGGGCTACCACGCCTGGGGCGAAGCGCTGCTGCCCAAGCTCAACGGCATGTTCGCCATCGCCATCTGGGAACGCGACAGCCAACGTCTGTTCCTTGCCCGCGACCGCCTGGGCGTCAAGCCTCTATACCTGTCGCGCAACGGCGAACGCCTGCGCTTCGCCTCTACCCTGCCCGCGCTGCTCAAAGGCGGCGACATCGACCCGATGATCGACCCGGTGGGCCTGAACCACTACCTCAACTTCCACGCTGTGGTCCCGGCACCGCGCACCTTGCTGGCCAACGTGCAGAAGCTCGAGCCCGGCACCTGGATGCGTGTGGACCGCCATGGCGAGGTCGAACGTAAGACTTGGTGGACACTGCAATACGGCCCCAACGCGGACGAGCGCAACCTGACCCTCGAAGACTGGACTACCCGCGTCCTGGACGCCACCCGCGACGCCGTGGCGATCCGTCAGCGTGCGGCAGTGGACGTCGGCGTGCTGCTGTCGGGCGGCGTCGATTCCAGCCTGCTGGTCGGCCTGCTGCGCGAAACCGGCGTGGAAGACCTGTCGACCTTCTCCATCGGCTTCGAAGACGCCGGCGGCGAGCGCGGCGACGAGTTCCAGTACTCTGACCTGATCGCCAAGCACTACGGCACGCGCCACCATCAGTTGCGCATCGCCGAACACGAAATCATCGACCAGCTGCCCGCCGCGTTCCGCGCCATGAGCGAGCCGATGGTCAGCCACGACTGCATCGCCTTCTACCTGCTGTCGCGGGAAGTGGCCAAGCACTGCAAGGGCGTGCAGAGCGGCCAGGGCGCCGACGAACTGTTCGCCGGCTACCACTGGTACCCGCAGGTGGACGGCGCTGCCGATCCCTATGCGGCGTACCGGGACGCCTTCTTCGACCGCAGCTATGCCGAGTACCGCGATACCGTACAGGCGCCATGGCTGCTCGAAGGCGATGCCGCCGGCGACTTCGTGCGCGAACACTTCGCCCGCCCCGGCGCGGATGCCGCCGTGGACAAGGCCCTGCGCCTGGACAGCACGGTAATGCTGGTCGACGACCCGGTCAAACGCGTCGACAACATGACCATGGCCTGGGGCCTGGAAGCGCGTACGCCGTTCCTCGATTACCGTCTGGCCGAGCTGTCGGCCCGTATTCCGGCGCGCTTCAAGCTGCCCGACGGCGGCAAGCAAGTGCTCAAGGAAGCGGCGCGGCGAGTCATCCCCCATGAGGTGATCGACCGCAAGAAAGGCTACTTCCCGGTGCCGGGCCTCAAGCACCTGGAAGGCGCGACGCTGGGCTGGGTGCGCGACCTGCTCACCGACCCGAGCCAAGACCGCGGCCTGTTCAACCCTGCCGAAATCGACCGCTTGCTGAGCAACCCGCAAGGCCAGCTCACTCCGCTGCGCGGCTCCAAGCTGTGGCAGTTGGCCGCGCTCAACCTGTGGTTGAGCGAACAAGGAATCTGATCGATGAAAGCCCATGAAACCGCCTATGGCCAGCGTCTGTTGCGCGGCCAGGCGCCCTCCTACGAGCGCTTACAGGCGCGTCTGGCTGTCGACGGCAGCGAGCCCCATGACCAGCCCCGTGCCCTGCATTGCGGCTGGGGGCGGTTGCTGATCGGGCACACCTACCCCGATCCGGCCTGCCTGGCCCAGGCGCTGCAAGAAGAGCGCCCGGGCGAGCGCGACATCGCGCTGTATGTCGCCGCACCGCAGCAGGTGCTGGCCCAGGCGCCGCACCAGCTGTTTCTCGATCCGTCCGACACCCTGCGTCTGTGGTTCTCCGACTACCGTCCGGCGCAGCGCGTGTTTCGCGGCTTCCGTATCCGCCGTGCGCAGAACGAAGCCGACTGGCAGGCCATCAATACCCTCTACCAAGCCCGCGGCATGTTGCCGATCGACCCGCAGCGCCTGACCCCACGCCACCTCGGCGGCCCGGTGTACTGGCTCGCCGAAGACGACGACAGCGGCGCGGTGATCGGCAGCGTGATGGGCCTGAACCACCACAAGGCCTACGCCGATCCCGAACACGGCAGCAGCCTGTGGTGCCTGGCGGTCGACCCGCAGTGCAGCCGCCCCGGCGTGGGCGAAGTGCTGGTGCGCCATCTGGTCGAGCATTTCCAGAGCCGCGGCCTGGCCTACCTCGACCTTTCCGTGCTGCACGACAACCGGCAAGCCAAGCGTCTGTATGAAAAGCTCGGTTTCCGCAATCTGCCGACCTTCGCCGTCAAGCGCAAGAACGGCATCAACCAGCCGCTGTTCCTCGGCCCCGGCCCGCAGGCCGAGCTCAACCCCTACGCACGCATCATCGTCGACGAAGCCCATCGTCGCGGTATCGAAGTGCAAGTGGACGATGCCGCCAGTGGCCTGTTCACCCTGAGCATGGGCGGACGTCGCGTGCGCTGCCGCGAATCGCTCAGCGACCTGACCAGCGCGGTGAGCATGACCCTCTGCCAGGACAAGCGCCTGACCCAAAAAGCCCTGCACAACGCCGGGCTCAAGGTGCCGGTGCAGCAACTGGCCGGCAATGCCGACGACAACCTGGCCTTTCTCGAGGACCATGGCGCGGTAGTGGTCAAACCGGTGGATGGCGAACAGGGCCAAGGCGTGGCAGTCAACCTCACCACCCTCGAAGACATCACCCAAGCCGTGGAGCATGCCCGTCGGTTCGACAGCCGCGTGCTGCTGGAAAGCTGCCACCCCGGGCATGACCTGCGCATCGTAGTCATCGCCTACGAGGTGGTGGCGGCCGCGATCCGTCATCCGGCTCAGGTGGTCGGCGACGGCAGCCACAGCGTCAAGGCGCTGATCGAGGCGCAGAGCCGCCGTCGCCAGGCGGCCACGGGTGGCGAGAGCCGTATCCCCATGGACGAAGAGACCGAACGCTGCATCCGTGACGCGGGCTTCGACTACGACAGTGTGTTGCCCGCCGGCCAGCGTCTGGCCGTGCGCCGCGCCGCCAACCTGCACACCGGCGGCACGCTGGAAGACGTGACCGCACGCCTGCACCCGGCCCTGGCCGACGCGGCGGTGCGCGCCGCCCGCGCGCTGGACATTCCGGTGGTCGGCCTGGACTTCATGGTCGGCGATGCCAGCCAGCCCGACTACGTGATCATCGAAGCCAACGAGCGGGTGGGCCTGGCCAACCATGAGCCACAACCCACCGCCGAACGTTTCGTCGACCTGCTGTTCCCGCACAGCCTGGCCCCCCTTTGATAGCTGCAAGGAGTTCCGACAATGGCTGAACGTCCACCCGAACCCGATCTGGACTACATGAAACGCGTGCTGCTGGAAATGCTCGCCATTCCCAGCCCCACCGGCTTCACCGACACCATCGTGCGTTACGTGGCCGAACGTCTCGAAGAACTGGGCATCCCGTTCGAGCTGACCCGCCGTGGCACCATCCGCGCCACATTGCAGGGGCGGCAGAATTCGCCGGACCGCGCGGTCTCGGCGCACCTCGACACCATCGGCGCTAGCGTGCGCCAGGTGCTGGACAACGGCCGACTGGCCCTGGCGCCGGTCGGCTGCTGGTCGAGCCGCTTCGCCGAAGGCAGTCGGGTGAGCGTGTTCACCGACGCTGGCGTATTCCGTGGCAGCGTGTTGCCGCTGATGGCTAGCGGGCATGCCTTCAATACGGCCATCGACCAGATGCCGGTCAGCTGGGAACACGTGGAGGTACGCCTGGACGCCTACAGCGCCACCCGTGCCGATGCCGAAGCCTTGGGGATCAACATCGGCGACTTCGTCGCCTTCGACCCCTTGCCCGAATTCACCGAAAGCGGCCACATCAGTGCCCGCCACCTGGACGACAAGGCCGGGGTCGCGGCGCTGCTGGCGGCGCTCAAGGCCGTGGTGGAAAGCGGCCGTCAGCCGCTGATCGACTGCCACCCGCTGTTCACCATCACCGAGGAGACCGGTTCTGGTGCGGCCGGGGCCCTGCCCTGGGACGTCAGCGAGTTCGTCGGCATCGACATCGCGCCGGTGGCGCCCGGCCAGTCTTCGAGCGAGCATGCGGTGAGCGTGGCCATGCAGGATTCGTCCGGGCCGTACGATTACCACCTCTCACGCCACTTGCTGAACCTGGCGAGCGAGCAGGAGCTGCCGGTGCGCCGCGACCTGTTCCGCTACTACTTCAGCGACGCCCACTCGGCGGTGACCGCCGGCCACGACATCCGCACGGCGTTGGTCGCCTTCGGTTGCGACGCCACCCATGGTTACGAGCGCACGCACATCGACAGCCTGGCGGCATTGAGCCGCCTGCTGGCCGGTTACCTGCTCAGCCCGCCCGTGTTCGCCAGCGACTCGCAGCCGGCCAGCGCCTCGCTGGAGCGCTTCAGCCACCAGTTGGAGCACGACGCGCAGATGGAAAGCGACACGCGGGTACCGGCGGTGGACAGCTTGGTAGGGCAGAAGCCGTGATTCCTACGCAGGGCTACGACCTTTCACGTAGGATGGCGTGATCTTTCACTCATTAGCAGCCGAACTATGCTGATTCCATACGACCAACTCGAAGCTGAAACCCTGACCCGGCTGATCGAAGATTTCGTCACCCGCGACGGCACCGACAACGGCGACGACACGCCCCTGGAGACCCGCGTGCTGCGGGTTCGCCAGGCGTTGGCCAAAGGGCAGGCGTTCATTTTGTTCGATGTGGAGAGCCAGCAGTGCCAACTGCTGGCCAAGCACGACGTGCCGCCTGAGTTGTTGGGGTGAGTCGTCGGTCGATATGCTCTTGGCTCGGTGTATCGCGTTGGGGCGCTGGAACCGTTGTGCGGTCCATGGCGCTTGACCGGTACGCAGCGTTCTGTAGGGAGACTCAGCGCAAAACCCGCTTCTGCGTGCAGTCGGCGGGCGCCCCTTCTTCCTCGCCCCGATGCGCCTGGATGCGCCGGTAGATCTCCGAACGATGCACGTCGACATGCCGCGGGGCATCGACCCCCAACCGCACCACGCCGCGCTTGACGTCCACCAACTTGATGACGATGTCGTCACCGATGACCAGGGACTCGCCGATTTCTCTGACAAATACCAGCATGTTGTCCTCCAGCAGTCGTAAAAAAACGCAGACTGCCGGGGTAAGGCTGCCGTCTCAATAGACTGACGCTAAAAGAGACGTTTCCTACAAGCCAGGGTAAATCTCCCTACAGACTTCCCCCGTCAACGTGGCTCGCGCCGAGCACGCATCTTCACCGTCATCTCGGTCATCTCGCTGTAGATCCGTTCGGGCGTCTGGCATTTGACCTGCCAGGCCGCGCGGCCGGCCTCGTGGGGCAGAATCAGGAAGTCCTCGGCTTCGATACCGGCATAGATGCACTGCGCCACTTCGGCCGCATCGATGGGCGAGCTTTGCAACAGCTTGCCGACCTGATCCTTCATGGCCGGGTCCGGACCGCGAAAGGAGCTGAGCAGATTGGTCTGGAAGAACGAAGGGCAGACCACGTGCACTGCCACCTGCAACGGCCGCAGCTCCACCAGCAGGCTTTCCGACAAGGCCAGCACGCCGGCCTTGGCCACGTTGTAGTTGCTCATGCCCGGCCCCTGCATCAGCGCCGCCATCGAAGCGACGTTGACCAACCGCCCCCGGCTGCGTTCGAGCAAGGGCAGGAAGGCTTTGCAGCCCTTGACCACGCCCATCAGGTTGATCGACAACTGCCAGTCCCAGTCCTCCAGCGACAGCTCGCCGAAGAACCCGCCCGACGCCACGCCGGCGTTGTTGACGGCGATGTCGATGCCACCCAGCTCCGCCTCGCAGCGTTGCGCCAAGGCGGTCAACTGGCTGTAGTCACGCACGTCGCAGTGTTCGGCGAAGCCCTCGCCGCCCGCCTCGCGTACCTGTTGCAACGTCTGCCGGGCGCTGTCCTGGTCGATGTCGGCCAGGGCAAATCGCCAGCCTTCACGGGCCCAACGCAGGGCGATTTCGCGCCCGAGCCCGGAGCCCGCGCCGGTGATCATCATTCGCTTGTGCATGCCGCATGCCTCGACGCAATGGGTGTGGCGGCAGTCTAGCCAAGTCCGCCCGTTGGGCCGCTAACGATCAGGGTGCTGAATAAAGCGGCATGAAACGCAGGTGGGTGACAAATCGATAAAACTTTCTTCACGGCCCGCTGGTCGGAATTCACAAGCGGCCAAACCTGATGGAACACCGGACGCTCGACGTTCCCCAATCATTCGTTCACGCAAGGATTCCACCATGACCACGATCCTCATCATCGTCCTGATTCTGCTGCTGGTAGGCGGCCTGCCAGTGTTCCCTCACTCCCGCTCGTGGGGCTACGGTCCGTCCGGCATCATCGGCGTGATCCTGGTGGTCCTGCTGATCCTGCTGGTGCTGGGCCGGATATAACGGCTCGCCTGAGCCGGTAGCCGACGTTCCGGCCACCTGCGCCACAGGCCAGAGCGGCCCCGAGCGACCGACGCGTCTCATGCAAGAGACGACGCGCCGGCACGGTCGGGGCCGTTTTGCATGCCGTCGCCGTCGCTCCGATCCACCGCCAGCCCCTGCTTGTACAGCTCCTGTTGCAATGCGGCCTGTACGGCCGACACCGCTTGCGCAAGGCCTTCTATGTGCTCGCCCAACTGGGAAGGCACCGTGTCCGGCCGTGCGCACGTACGTTCGACTTGCTCGCAGGCGCGCATCACCTGCTGCGCCCTGACCATCCTCGCGCCACCCTTGATACGGTGCGCCAGCTCGCCAAGACCGCGTCGATCGCCTGCCTGCGCCAACGCTCGTAATCGGGTCGAATCGCGTCGATTGCTTTCCAGCAGATCGTTCAGCAACCTTTCCAACACGTCCCTTCGTCCTGCCGCCAGCCGGGCCAGGCTGGAACAGTCGGCTACTGGTTCGCCGCCCTCAGCCTGGGGCTCGATACTGTCCATCCCCCCCGGCACGGCCTCCAGCGCCTGGCGCAGACTGGCCAGGCTCAGCGGCTTGAACAGACAGTCGTCCATGCCCGAGGCCAGACAGCGCCGGCGCTCGCTGGCCAGGGCATTGGCGGTTAGGCCCAGAATGCGGCAACGGGGCAAGCCATGGCGCCGCTCGTGCAGGCGAATGGCGCGGCTCAGGCCATGGCCGTCGAGCACCGGCATGCGGCAATCGGTGATGAGCAGGTCGAACGGCTGGCTCATCCACAGGCGCAGGGCCTGGGCGCCCTGCTCGGCCAGGCTGGCCTGATGGCCCAGGTGGTCGAGCTGATTGGCCAACAGCAGACGGTTGGCCGGGTAATCGTCGGCCACCAGCACACGTAGGGCACGCTGCGGCCGCTGCGCACGGGCCAGGGTCGACGGCTCGGCTTCGATCAACGCCGGGCTGGAGGCGTGGTCCACCAGCAGGTGCAGGGCAATACGCGTGCCCTGCCCCAGTGTGCTGTCGAGGGTCATGTTCGCCCCCATCAGATCGCACAGGGTACGGCTGATCGACAATCCCAGGCCTGCGCCGCGGCGGGTGCTACGGTCATGCTGGCAAGCCTGCCAGAACGGCTCGCCCAAACGCGCCAGATCGGCTTCGGCGATGCCGATGCCAGTGTCTTCGACGGTCAGGGTCAAGCCCAGCCGACCTTGTTCGGGCACCAGACGCAAGGTGGCGCGCACCTCGCCCTGCTGGGTGAATTTGATGGCATTGCTCAGCAGGTTGGCGAGCACCTGCTTGAAGCGCACCGGGTCGAGCAATACCGGCGTTTGCACCTCGCCTTCGAAGGCCAACGACAGCGCCAGACCTTTGTCCTGGGCTTGCTGCTGGAACAGGTGCACCACCGCCCCGGCTTCGTGGGCCAACTGGACCGGCTCCAACCTGAGCTCCAGATGCCCGGCCTCGATGCGGTTCATGTCGAGGATGTCGCCGATCAAGGCCAGCAGCCCGCGCGCCGCATCGCACGCCACGGCAATCGACAGCCTGTCGAGCACGCCCTGTTCGGCCTTGCCCAAGGCCAACTCCAACGTGCCCAGCACGGCGTTGAGCGGGGTGCGGATCTCGTGGCTCATGGTCGCAAGAAAATGGCTCTTGGCTTGGTTGGCGCGTTCGGCCTGCTCCTTGGCGCGCTGCAGTTCGGCCTGCAGGTGGTGGCGCTCGGTGACGTCGATCCAGCCGGCGATCACGCTGGCTTCGGCATGCCCGCCCACGCACGGCAGCATCCAGTGGTAGAAGGTGCGCACGCGACCGTCGGCCAGGACCACATGGCGGTCTTCGACCTGCACTTTGCCGCTGCCCAGCACTTCGCGCCAACCCCGCTGCCAGGCCAGATGCGGCATGCAGCCGAGCAACTGGCCGACCACTTCCTCGCGGCTGACGCCTAGGGTTTCCAGGTAGCAGCTGTTGCAGGTCAACAGGCGTCCGTTGCGGTCGCACACGTACAGCGGGTGCGGCGTGCCGTCGATCATCACGCGCATGAACTGCAACTGGTCGGCCAGTGCTTGCTCGGCGCGCTCGCGCACGCGCACCAGACGCCGCAGATAGCGTACCCATACCAGTGCCAAGACCAGCAGCACGGTGACGGCCATGGCACCTTGCAAGACCTCGCGGCGATGGCGGTGCCAAAAGTGGTCGTTGACGATCAGTTCGCCCTGCCAACGCCAGGCCATGCCATCGAGTTCCTGGGGCGCCAGGCTGGCCAGCGCCTTGTTGAGGATCGAAACCAGCTCGGATTCGCCACGGCCCGTGGCCAGAGCGATGTGCGCCGGCGCCAGCGCCGACCCACCGACGATCTTGAAACTGCCGGGCGCAAGCCTTGCCTGCAACGCGCGGGCGCTGGCCAACGGTACGATCGCCGCCTGCGCGCGACCATTGACCACCTTGAGTACGGCGTCCAGCGGGCCACGGCTGGGCACGCGTTGAATGGTCGGGTACCGCTCGCGCAAATACTGGTTCGGCCAACCACTGGCCAGCACCGCTACCCGCTGCCCTTGCAGAGCGGCCAGGTCGTTGACGGCTGGGCCATCGGGGGTAGTCACCAGCACCCTGGCCGTGGTCAGGTAGGCACGGCTGAAAGTCAGCGCGGCCTCGCGACTTGGGCTCGCGGTCAGCGCGGCGATGAGATCGGCGCGCCCTTGGCGCACTTCGCCGACCATCTGTTCCACCGTGCCGCCTGCGGCCAGCTCGAACTCCAAGCCGGTGATGCGCCCTATGCGTTGCAGCACATCGACGCTCAAGCCCTTGAACTGGCCGTCGTCGCTTTGGTAACTGAACGGCAGCATCTGTTTGCCGAGCAATACGCGCAGCCGTGGGTGACGCTGCAGCCAGCGCTTTTCCGCAGCGCTCAAGCGCAAGGGCGCAGGCTCCAACAGCGGTTCGACGAAGGGCACCCAGCGCTGAAGAATGCGCGCGTGCTCGGCCGGCGGCACCTCGCTCAGCACCTGGTCGATCGAGCGGCCCAGCGTGGGTTGTGTGGCCAGGGTGGCGAAACCCACTGCCTGGCTGCTCCAGCCGGGGCATTCGCGGACCCGCAAGCGGGTGCCCGGACTACGACCGACCAGGTAATGGCTCTCCAACGCGCCGCCCAGAAAGGCGTCGGCCTGGCCGAAGGCGACCGCGAGCATGGCCTCGCGGGCCGATTCGTAAGGCACAAGCTGGGCGTTGGGATAGTAGGCGTGGGCCTGCTCGGCCTGCCGGTAACCCTTGCGCAGGGCGAGGCGCAGCGCGGCGCCGCTTTCGCAGCCGATGCGCCGCTCGTCGTCGACCACCAGCCGTGGCACGTCCTGGGCATAGGCCAGCGACAGGCGCAGGCCGGCCTGCTGGGCCTGGGCTTGGCCAACACCGCCCAGGACATCCACCCGCCCCTCGCGCAGGGCGGCGGCGGCCTGGTCCATGGAAGGGAAGACATGCACCTCGATGGGCAATTGCAGGAATTCGCCCAGCAACCCGGCGTAGTCGGCTGTGATGCCTTCGTATTCCTGGCCGGGGCCGATCAGGTCGAAGGGTGGGTGGTCAGGGTGCAGCACTCCCAGGCGCAAGTCATGGCGCGCCCACAGCCAGCGCAGTTGCTCGTCGTCCGGATAGGCCAGCGTGCGGCCCAGCGACGAGCGGCCCAGCAGTGGCGGATGTGCTTCCTCGCCCCAGCCCAAGGGCGCGTACAGCAGCAGCCAGAGCAACAGCCCAGCGCCTTGCAGCAGGCTACCCACGGTCTGCGTCGATCACACGATTCCGTTACGCCTGGCCAGGTCGGCCAGGTCGATCAGGGTGTTCACGCCCAGTTTCTGCAACAGGCGTGCCTTGTAGGTACTGACGGTCTTGTTGCTCAGCAACATCAGTTCACCGATAAGCTTGTTGCTCAAACCCCGCGCCAGGTATTGCAGGATCACCATCTCGCGGTCGCTGAGGTTGGCCAGGCAGTGGGCCTCGGGGGCCCGCATGTCCTGGCGGCGCACCGAACTGAACAGCACGTCGGGGAAATAGGTGTAGCCCGAGCGGATCGCCAACACCGCCTTGCCCAGCTCGGTCAGGTCGTCGCTCTTGCACACGAAGCCCACCGCGCCGCCCTTCATGCAGCGCAGCGAAAAGGTATCGGGCAGGTGCGAGGTGAGCACCAGTACCTTCGGCGGCGTGTCCAGCGCCCTGATGCGTTGCAGCACCTGCATGCCATCAAGGCCGGGCAAGGCGATGTCGAGCACCACCAGGTCAGGCCGGTGCTCTTTGATCAGGTGTAGGGCATCCACACCGTTGTCGGCCTCGCCTACCACCTGCACCTGCTCATGGCTGAGCTGCAGGCGGACGCTGGCACGAATGAAGGGGTGATCGTCGACCACCAGGGCTTTGTACATGTCCATGCTCCACTACCAGTTGCCTAGGCTCAGCTGTCGAAGGCCAAGTCCTGGGTCTTGTCGCCTTCCTGCAATTGCAGTTTGTAGGTGCGTCCAGGCTGAGCGGGCAACTCGCGCTCGCGCCCGGGCAGCAGGTGCAGCTTGGTCGGGGTCGCGCAGGTTAATCCCGTGGGCGCGCAGTGGCGCACATGGTCGAGCACCACGGTGGCGTTACCCCGGTTGTGCATGTGCAAACGCCCTTGGCGCATCTGTACGAGGGTGTCGTAATGGCTACGCTCGGGACGCACGAACAGCAGCGTGCCGTAGCCCGCCAACAGCTGCACCCCGGCCTTGAGCGTGTCGCCATAGGCCTTGGCTTCGGCCTCGCTGAGGGCGAAACCGTCGCCCTGCTCGGGCAGCACCGGAATGAAGCGCAAACGGAAATAGCGCTCGCGGTCGCGGTCGCTGCGGTACAACACACGCATCGCCTGCATGCCGCGGGCCGGCACGATCAGCCGCGCAGGGCTGACGATCAGGCCACGCTCGCTCAACGCCATGCCTTCGAGGTCGACCTCGCGCGGTTTGCCCTGGGCATCGTAAACCAGCTCTATCACGCTGACTTTGACGAAGGCTGTGGTGTCGCCGCCGTTGCGGATGCGCTTGAGCAGCGTGCTGGAGCCCGGCTCCAAATAGTCGTAAAGCGTGCCGACATTGAGTTCCGGCGCAGCGTGCGCCGGCCAGGCCACCGCCAATGCGGCCAGCCATATCAAGCACTTACCCAGAGCCATGGGCCCTCCTCATTGATAGCGAAAGAACATCACCGGCGCATTGTTGCGAAGGTGTGCCGGAATGGATGCCGGAAAAGTCTCAAAGAAAAAGAGAAATTTCTGATGGCGATTTATAGATCCGCGTCGAATACCACGGTCACTTCGCCCCCATAGGTACTGCCGGGGTCACGCACCATTTCCTCGACTCCCGAGCGGTCCACTTCGAAATGCAATTGGCTGCGTTCGTCGCTGAGCGCCGTCGACTGTTCGATGCGCAAGGGCGAAGCCGGACCGAAGGGGATCGGCGCCCTGTCGACGGGTGCGTTGCCCGTGCTGGCCCCGCGCGGCAAGCTCAACGTAACCAGCACCGGTACTTGCCGACCTTGGGCGTTGCGGATGGCGCAGGCATCGCCCGCCCGATGTTCGCAGCGTCTGAACACGCTAAACGGGCCGGTGGACCAGAGAAAGAACGGTAAGTCGCGGTGCACCTTGGGCGGTAGGCCGCGCCCGGCCATCCATCCCTGCCAACCGCCTGGCGGCTCCAGCACGGCATGCTCGAAGCCCGGCGGAAAACGGATGTCCAGGGCATGCTCGACGCTCAACTCGAAGTTCACGGTCAGGCTGTTGGCGTTGAGGTTCTTGACGTTGTTGCCTAGGTCGATGTCCATGCCCGGGCCGATCAGGTACGTCACGCTGCCCCGGTAAAAGCCTTGGCGCATGCGGTTGGGGTTGGGCAGGTACAGGTTGTAGCCCACGGAGAACGAATCAATCACGCTCTCGAAGCGCTCGCCCGGCGCAGATTCCGAAGAGTCCGAATAGCAGGGCGTTGGGGTGGCGGGCTTGCTGATCCACCAGGCGTAGTAGCCATAGCGGGGAACGCTCGGATCGCCGGGGTCTTCGTCCCAACTGCTGGTCAGCGCGGTACAGCCACCGCGTACCTCGCCGCCCATGGTCGGTGGCGGGCTGCTCGAATAGCTCCACATGTTCTGGCTGACGCTGCCGAACGTCAGGTCGAGGGTGTGGCTCTCCCCCCGATTGTTGGTCACGGTGACCTTGCGGTTGCCGGGCATGCTGATGTAGAAGCGATCGCGCACGTCCGGAGCGTACGCCACGCTGACCTTGCTGTAGGTGATCGGCAGGCCGACGGTGGTATGGCCATCGCAGAAATCGGGCAGACCGTTGCACCAGCCCGAGGGCGGTGTGGTGTTTTCGAATTCGCGGTCGGTGCCACCCACGTAACGCGCGGTGAAAGTGATGTCCGCCGCCTGGGCAGCGCCGCTGCCGGCCGACAGCAGCAGACACAGGGTCGCCAGGTAACGGCCGAAGGGTCGTTGTTCACGCATTGCAATGCTCCACAAGGGATTGGGCCTGGCCGATGGCACAGCGCCGGCCAGGCGCTATCAACTGTCGCCGGGCGCCACCGCGCCCTGCGCCGACAGCAGCGGGCCGGGTACGCAGGCCAGGTCGCCAGCCAGCACGATCTGCTGTTCGCGGGTGTAGCGTTCGAGGTCCAGGTCCAATTGGCACAACGAGCGGTCACGCTGGCGCACTTCCAGCGACGGCGCGGACTGGCTCATCTGCACCGTGAACCAACCGTCCGCCTCGCTGATGCTGCGGCTGGCATGGTTGATCACCGAGACGCCTGCCAAGCCTTTACCCTGGGTATCCACCAGGCGCCCGAGCACGGTCACGGTGCGTAGTACACGCACCTGCTTGAAGCCCACCGCACCGCGGTTGAGGTGGTAGTCGACGGTGTTCGGCTGGATCACTGCCACCGGGTCGTCGTCGCCGGTGAAGTCGAACTGCACGTTGCCGGCCTTGTAGGCCGACACCGGCACCAGGTTGCGCCCGGGGCGCAGCCGCGTGCTCGGGCCTTGGGTATCGTAGGCGCGCAGTTCCAGGTCCGGCAGGTCGGTGTCGACGTCGACGATCAGGCCGGCGTCCTGGGGAATGATCTGCCCGCTCAAGGCCATCGCGCCGCCGCCCACCGCCACCAGGCTCTGCAGGTTGAAGCCGCCGCTGAACTGGCCGCTGTAGGACGAGCGCTGGGCGAAGGCATCGCCATACAGGTACTGGTTGTGGAACTGCAGATTGCCCACCAGACCTGTGCCGTAACGGTCGAAGCTGGCGGTGCCGGACACCGTGTGCAAGGCGCCCAGTTCGACTTTCTGCTGGTAGGTCAAGGCGGCGTTCTGGTCGCGGCCGCCGTCGCGCGACGTGCGGCTGCCCAGGGTGGCGCCGATGCGCCGGCCCGGCTCGCCCAGGCTCATGCTCACGCTCAGGTTGACGCCACGGTCACGGGTGTCGCCGGTGCTCAGGGTGCCGGGCCGGTCGAACAGCGAGATGCGCCAGTTGGCGTCCGAGCCCAGCAACTTGCCATAGAACGCCCAGCCCAGGTCGATACCCAGCCCTGCGGAGGCGCCGCTGCTGTGGGCCAGCCGCAGGGTGGCGGTGCTGCGGTTGCTCAGGCGCTGGTTCCACGACAGCGAGGCTTGGCTCACGTCGCCTCGCTCGAAGGACGACGTCCGGCGACCCCGCTCGGCCAGCACGCGGCTGCGGCTGTAGCTGGCGACCAACGAGCCGAACTCATGGTCATGGATCAGTTGCAGGTCGTAACCGCTGCCCTGTCCGGAGGTCTGGTACAGGCTGCCGTAGAGTTTCAACCGTTCGCGGATATCCCAGTCGAGCGAGGTGCCGTATTGCTGGGCCTGGTCGACCTGCTGCGCGGACAGGCCCAGCACGGCGGTGGGGTGCAGCAGGTAGTTGGTCAGCACGCCGGCGCTCAGGCGCGCGCCCTGGTCGTCGTCCCAGTTGCTCAGCAGCGTGGAGCGCTGCCCCAGGTACAGGTTGTAGCGCCAGCGGCTGTCGAGGTTGCGCCAGGTGCTGGGCTTGTAGACGAATGCCTGGGTGCGCGAGGTTTCCTGACCGTCTTCGATCAGGCGCACCTCGATCTCGTAGATGCCGGGCGGCAGCACGCGGGTGTCGAGGGTTTGCAGGCCCGGCTGTACGGCCTGGCTGTTGATCAGCACGCCGTTGCGGTACAGCTCGACGATGCCCGGTCGGTTGGGCGTGACGTAGATCGGCGTGGTGCTGGGCTGGCCGGCATCGATCAGCAGGCTGTCGCTGCTGCCCAGCATCACGCCCAACGTGGTTTGCGGGCTGTTGCCGTACAGCCTGGGTTGGCGAGTCAGGCCTTGGGCATCGGGGGTGAAGTAGCCCAGGCGGTAGAAGCGGTCGTCGACGACGCGCTCGGCGTACAGCTGGTCGAGGCGATGGCGAGTGCCTTGCCGATACTCGCTGCTGCGGTCCACCTGCGCCTGGGCCAGGGTGCTCCAGGCACCGAGGCTGCCCTGCCCCTGTAATGCGTAACGGCCAGTGGTGCCGTTGCCGCCGTCGACCAGGTTGAGCTGGTTGCGCAGCAAGAGGCCGTAGCTGCCGTCTTCGGGCAGGGCGTGATAGCGCGGGGCCTCGCCCTGTTGTTCGGCGTTTTCGGTGAGCAGGGACAGTTGCGAGTTGACCAGGCTGTAATGGATGGCCTTGAGCTTATCCGGGCAGTCCTGGCGGCAGTCGCCCAAAGGCCGACCGGCGCTCAAGCGCTGCAGCCAGCGACGGCGTACCGCAGCCGGTTCCTGGCTCTCCCGTACGTCGGTGAATTCCAGCAGTTGCACCCGGTCGTCGCGCGACAGCACCACCATGGCATCGCCCAGGTAGCGGCCGTCCAGATCGACCCTGACCGCCAGCGGCACTTCGAAAAAATGCGCTTCGAAGCCGCTGGGCAGCCCTTGGGCCGGCACCAGGTCGCCGAGTACGTCGGCGCTGGCTTGGCTATAGCTCAGCCAAGCGCCAAGGCACAGGCAAGCGCGTAGCGCGCCGTGCCGAGAACGGTAGAGAGAAAGTCTGGCCATCTGGCTGTCCGTTGGCAGTGCCGCCCCCTGCGCGCGAACGAACGCGAAGCAAGGGCCGGCAGTGACGGATTGAAGGGAATCTGAAGCGAGCGTGCTCAGGGCGCGGCGGTTTCGAACACCATGCTGACCAAGCCTTGGTAGTCGCCCGGCACGAAGCTGCCGGTAGACGGCGTCACGGCGGCGACCTGGAAGCCGACGGTCGTGCCGGCGTTGGCTTGGGCGGCAGGCACCACAGTGACGGGCGTGGTGCTCAGCGACGTACCGGCGACCTTGACGTCCAGGCCGATGGCCTCGGCACCGCTGGAAATGATCGCGGGCGAGACCAGGTAGGCCGAGATGTCGCCCACGGTGCTCTTGACCTGCAACTGCTTGTCTATAGTGCCGAACGCGCCTTGGAACGAGTTCCACGGCAGCTCCTGCGGATCGTTCATCCAGCCGCCGCCGACCGGCTCGACATAGAACGCGGCCGTCGGAACGGTGGCGATGACCTGCACTTGCTTCTCGATGGGATCGGCGGCCAGCGCGGCGGTCGCACTGAGCAAGGCCAGGGGAAGGGCCAGAAGGATGCGTTTCACGAATTCAATCTCCTTGAAAGGGCCTGCAAACACAGTGCAGGCAGAACGTCAGCCCGGCGGAATGCCGTCGACACAAGGATTATTCGTAAAAGGTTGTAGGCACGAACCCAGACCCTTCCCAAGGACGTGAGGAAATTTCCCAAGGCTGCTGCTTAGGCAAACCCCGGACGCAAAAACGCCCCGCGAGCGGGGCGTCAAGCATTACGCAGGGTCAATGCCGGTCAGTGAGACACCGCGCCACTGGCGCCAAGGCCGGTCTGCGAGCGTACGAACTGCGGGAAGAACAGCGCACGTTCCTTTTCCGCCGCCGCGGACTTGTCGGTGATCGAGAAGAACCAGATACCGACGAAGGCGATGACCATGGAGAACAGCGCCGGGTACTCGTACGGATAGATGGCCTTTTCATGCCCCAGGATCTGCACCCAGATGGTTGGGCCGAGCACCATCAGGCCCACGGCGCTGATCAGCCCCAGCCAGCCGCCGATCATGGCACCGCGTGTAGTCAGTTTCTGCCAGTACATCGAAAGCAGCAGCACCGGGAAGTTGCAGCTGGCGGCGATGGAGAAGGCCAGGCCCACCATGAAGGCAATGTTCTGGTTCTCGAACAGGATGCCCAGGCCGATGGCCAGGATGCCTAAGGCTACGGTGGTGATCTTCGAGACGCGGATTTCATCCTTGTCGTTGACCTTGCCCTTGCGCCACACGCTGGCGTACAGGTCGTGGGACACCGCCGAAGCACCGGCCAGGGTCAGGCCCGCCACCACGGCAAGGATAGTGGCGAAGGCCACCGCCGAGATGAAGCCCAGGAAGATGCTGCCGCCCACGGCATCGGCCAGGTGCACCGCCGCCATGTTGTTGCCGCCGAGCAAGGCGCCTGCGGCGTCCTTGAAGGCCGGATTGGTGCTCACCAGCAGGATCGCGCCGAAGCCGATGATGAAGGTCAGGATGTAGAAGTAGCCGATGAAGCCGGTGGCGTACAGCACGCTCTTGCGCGCTTCCTTGGCGTCGGACACGGTGAAGAAGCGCATCAGGATGTGCGGCAGGCCGGCGGTGCCGAACATCAGCGCCAGGCCCAGGGAGAAGGCCGAGATCGGATCCTTGACCAGGCCGCCCGGGCTCATGATCGCCTCGCCTTTGGCGTGCACCTTGATCGCTTCGGAGAACAGCGTGTTGAAATCGAAGCCCACGTGCTTCATCACCATCAGCGCCATGAAGCTTGCGCCCGAGAGCAGCAGCACGGCTTTGATGATCTGCACCCAAGTGGTGGCCAGCATGCCGCCGAACAAGACGTACAGGCACATGAGGATGCCGACCAGAATCACCGCGACGTGGTAGTCCAGGCCGAACAGCAGCTGGATCAGCTTGCCGGCGCCGACCATCTGCGCGATCAGGTAGAAGGCCACCACCACCAGCGAGCCGGAGGCCGACAGGGTGCGGATCTGCTTCTGCCCCAGGCGGTAGGAGGCCACGTCCGCGAAGGTGTATTTGCCCAGGTTGCGCAGGCGCTCGGCGATCAGGAAGAGAATGATCGGCCAGCCGACCAGGAAGCCGATGGAGTAGATCAGGCCGTCGTAGCCGGAAGTATACACCAGCGCGGAAATCCCCAGGAAGGAGGCGGCCGACATGAAGTCGCCGGCGATCGCCAGGCCGTTCTGGAAGCCCGTGATGCGCCCGCCTGCGGCGTAGTAGTCGGCGGCGGAGCGGTTGCGCTTCGAGGCCCAGTAGGTGATCCCCAGGGTGAACAGCACGAAGGCCAGGAACATGGCGATGGCCGAGACGTTCAGCGGCTGCTTGTGCACTTCGCCGGTCAGGGCGTCGGCGGCGAAGGTGAGCGGGGCCAGGGTGGTGCCGGCCAGGGCGATCAGCGACGTGGAGAGGCGCATCATGGCTGCACCTCCTTGAGTACGGCTTGGTTCAACGCGTCGAACTCGCCGTTGGCGCGGCGTACGTAGATGGCCGTGAGGATGAAGGCGGCGACGATCAACCCGACCCCCAGCGGGATGCCCCAGGTGGTCGAGGAGCCGGGGCTGAGTTTGGCGCCGAGCAACTGCGGGCCATAGGCGATGAGCAGGATGAAGGCCGAATACAGCCCGAGCATGATGCCCGACAGGATCCAGGCGAAGCGCTCGCGCTTGCGCACCAGCTCCTTGAAACGCGGACTGTTCTGTATCGATAGATAAATGCTGTCGTTCATTGTTTTTGTCCTAGCAGCACAGATTAGGGAATACCCGTGTCAACTTTAGGCGCAGCGGTAAAGCCAACCAGACGACCTTAGTCTTAGATGCAACAGTGTCTTACGCCCTGCGTAACAAACCTGAACATGAGCGATGCCTCTCCCCCGAGCATGCACCGGTTTGTGGAAGTGGCCCTTACCCCTGTGGAAGCCTCGGCTACAGACCTTCGTCGAACCTGACGCGCATGCCCCCGACGTGCCAGACTCGCGCCTTCCGAACCGACCGTTCCACTGCCCTGCGGAGTTTTCATGTCGTTGTCCAGCGGGCTGATCGCCGTCGTCGCCCTCGCCTACATGGCCATCATGTTCGCCATCGCCTTCTACGGCGACCGGCGCAGCACCCCCCTGCCCCCGCGCCTGCGCGCCTGGGTCTACAGCCTGTCGCTGGCGGTGTACTGCACCAGTTGGACCTTCTTCGGCGCCGTCGGCCAGGCCGCCGAGCAGCTGTGGGCGTTCCTGCCGATCTACCTGGGGCCGATCCTGTTGCTGATCGGCGCGCCCTGGGTGGTGCAGAAGATGGTGCTGATCAGCAAACAGGAAAACATCACCTCCATCGCCGACTTCATCGCCGCCCGCTACGGCAAGTCGCAGAGCCTGGCCGTGGTGGTGGCGCTGATCTGCCTGGTCGGCGTGTTGCCCTACATCGCTTTGCAGCTCAAGGGCATCGTGCTCGGCGTGAACCTGCTGATCGGTGCCAGCGCCGACGCCACCGGCACGCGGGTGCAGGACACCGCCATGGTGGTGTCGCTGGTATTGGCGCTGTTCGCCATCGTCTTCGGCACGCGCAGCCTGGACGTCACCGAGCACCACCGCGGCATGGTCCTGGCCATCGCCTTCGAGTCGCTGGTCAAGCTGCTGGCGTTTCTTGCGGTCGGTGTGTTCGTCGTGTTCAACCTGTACGACGGCTTCGACGACCTGCTCGGCCAGGCGCGCCAGTCGCTGCACCTGGAGCACTACTGGCAGGAAACCATCAATTGGCCGTCGATGGTGGTGCAGACCTGCGTGGCGATGATGGCGATCATCTGCCTGCCGCGGCAGTTCCACGTCACCGTGGTGGAGAACATCGACCCGCAGGACGTGCGCATGGCGCGCTGGGTGTTCCCGCTGTACCTGGCGCTGGCCGCGCTGTTCGTGGTGCCCATTGCCCTGGCCGGGCAGATGCTGTTGCCCGGTACGGTGATGTCCGACTCGTTCGTGATAAGCCTGCCGTTGGCCGAGGCGCACCCGAGCCTGGCCCTGCTGGCCTTCATCGGCGGCGCCTCGGCGGCCACCGGGATGGTCATCGTCGAGGCCGTGGCGCTGTCGACCATGGTCTCCAACGACATGCTGCTGCCCTGGCTGCTGCGCCGCAACAACGCCGAGCGCCCGTTCGAGGTGTTCCGCCACTGGATGCTCTCGGTGCGCCGCGTGACCATCGTGGTGATCCTGCTGCTGGCCTACGTCAGCTACCGCCTGCTGGGCTCTACGGCGAGCCTGGCGACCATCGGCCAGATCGCCTTCGCCGCCGTCACCCAGTTGGCCCCGGCCATGCTCGGCGCGCTGTATTGGAAACAGGCCAACCGCCGCGGCGTGTTCGCCGGGCTCGCGGCCGGCACCTTCCTCTGGTTCTACACCCTGGTGCTGCCGATCGCCGCCCACAGCCTGGGCTGGTCGCTGGCGCTGTTCCCAGGGTTGGAATGGCTGCACGGCAACCCGCTGAACCTGCCGATCAGCCCGCTGACCCAGGGCGTGGTGCTGTCGCTGGCCGGCAACTTCACCCTGTTCGCCTGGGTCTCGGTGCTGTCGCGCACGCGCGTGTCGGAACACTGGCAGGCCGGGCGTTTCATCGGCCAGCAGAGCAGCGCCCGCCCCGGCCACCGCTCCCTGCTGGCGGTGCAGATCGACGACTTGCTCAACCTGGCAGCACGCTTCGTCGGCGAGGAACGCGCACGGCAGAGCTTCGAGCGCTTCGCCGCCTTGCAGGGCAAGAGCTTCAACCCCAGCCAGAACGCCGATGGCGACTGGATCGAGCACACCGAGCGCTTGCTGGCCGGGGTGCTCGGCACCTCTTCGACCCGCGCCGTGGTCAAGGCCGCCATCGAGGGCCGCGACATGCAGCTCGAAGACGTGGTGCGCATCGCCGACGAAGCTTCGGAGGTATTGCAGTTCAACCGCGCGCTGCTGCAAGGGGCGATCGAGAACATCAATCAGGGCATCAGCGTGGTGGACCAGAACCTGCACCTGGTGGCCTGGAACCGCCGCTACCTGGAACTGTTCAACTACCCCGAAGGCTTGATCGGCGTCGGCCGGCCGATCGCCGACATCATCCGCTACAACGCCGAACGCGGTCTGTGCGGGCCGGGCGAGGCCCAGGTGCACGTGGCGCGCCGCCTGCACTGGATGCGCCAAGGCCGGGCGCACACCTCCGAGCGGCTGTTCCCCAACGGTCGGGTGATCGAACTGATCGGCAACCCGATGCCTGGCGGCGGCTTCGTCATGAGCTTCACCGACATCACGCCGTTCCGCGATGCCGAGCAGGCGCTCAAGGATGCCAACGAAAGCCTCGAGCAACGGGTCGCCGAGCGTACCCATGAGCTGTCGCAACTGAACCAGGCGCTGTCCGAGGCCAAGAGCCATGCCGAAGCGGTCAGTCAATCGAAGACACGTTTCCTGGCGGCGGTCAGCCACGACCTGATGCAGCCGCTCAATGCCGCGCGGCTGTTCTCCGCCGCCCTGTCGCAGCAGGACGACGGCATGACCGACGATGCGCGGCAACTGGTGCGGCACCTGGACAGTTCGCTGCGCTCGGCCGAGGAACTGATCAGCGACCTGCTGGACATCTCGCGCCTGGAAAACCGCAAGATCACCCCCGATGTGAAGCCGTTCGCCCTGGGCGAGCTGTTCGACACGCTGGGCGCCGAGTTCAAGGTGCTGGCGGCGGAGAAACAGCTGGCGTTCCGCCTGCGTGGTAGCCGCCTGCGGGTGGCCAGCGACATCAAGCTGCTGCGTCGGGTGCTGCAGAACTTCCTGACCAACGCCCTGCGCTATGGTCGGGGCCCGATCCTGCTAGGCACGCGGCGCGAGGGCGAGCTGCTGTGGCTGGAGGTGTGGGACCGCGGTCCGGGCATCGCCGACGACAAGCTGCAGGTGATCTTCGAGGAATTCAAGCGCCTGGACAGCCACCAGACCCGTGCCGAGAAAGGGCTGGGGCTGGGCCTGGCCATCGCCGACGGCCTGTGCCGGGTGCTTGGCCACCCCTTGCAGGTGCGCTCGTGGCCAGGCAAAGGCAGCGTGTTCCGTGTCGGCGTACCGATCTCCCGCGCGCCCGCCGCTATCGCCGCGCCCGTGCCGGAGCAGACGGGTCAGCCGTTGGCCGGCTTGCAGGTGCTGTGCGTGGACAACGAAGACAGCATCCTGGTGGGCATGACCAGCCTGCTGGGGCGCTGGGGCTGCCAGGTGTGGACCGCCAGCAACCGCACGCAGTGCCAGGCGCTGCTGGAGAGCGGCCTGCGCCCACACCTGGCGCTGGTGGACTACCACTTGGACGAGGGCGAGACCGGCACGCAGTTGATGGCCTGGTTACGCACGCGGCTCGGCGAGCCGGTGCCGGGGGTGGTGATCAGTGCCGATGGGCGCAGCGAAACCATTGCCCAGGTACATGCCGCAGGCCTGGACTTTCTCTCCAAACCGGTCAAGCCCGCTGCGTTGCGCGCCTTGCTCAACCGTCATCTGAGCCTGGTGCACTGACCTCCTGGGTCAAGGCGCGCTCCAGCAGGTCGGCCGGTAGGCTCTTGCTGGCGCGCGCGCCGAGCAGCTTGAGTTGCTCGCTGCGGCTGATCAGGTTGCCGCGTCCTTCGCACAGTTTGTTGCGCGCCGCCGCATAGGCTTTGTCGACCTGTTGCAGGCGATTGCCGAGTTCGTCCAGGTCCTGGATGAACAACACGAACTTGTCGTATAGCCAACCGGCGCGCTCGGCGATCTCGCGGGCGTTCTGGCTCTGCCGTTCCTGCTTCCACAGGCTGTCGATCACCCGGAGCGTGGCCAGCAGCGTGGTCGGGCTGACGATCACGATCTGCTTGTCGAAGGCTTCCTGGAACAGGTTCGGTTCGGCCTGCAAGGCCGCCGAGAAAGCTGCCTCGATGGGCACGAAGAGCAGCACGAAGTCGAGGCTGTGCAGTCCTTCCAGACGGTTGTAATCCTTGCCGGAAAGGCCTTTGACGTGGCTGCGCAACGACTGCACGTGCTGCTTCAACGCCGCCTGGCCGCGGCTATTGTCCGACTCGCTGACGTACTGCTGGTAGGCGGTCAGGCTGACCTTGGCGTCGACGATCACCTGCTTGTTGCCTGGCATCATGATCAGCACGTCGGGCTGGAAGCGCTCGCCGTCGGCGCTCTTCAAGCTGACCTGGGTCTGGTATTCGCGGCCCTTTTCCAGACCTGCGTGTTCCAGCACCCGCTCCAGGATCAGCTCGCCCCAGTTGCCCTGGGTTTTCTGGCCCTTGAGGGCCTGGGTCAGGTTGGTGGCTTCGTCCGACAGACGCTGGTTGAGCTGTTGCAGACGCTCCAGCTCCTTGCCCAGCGAGAAACGTTCGCGGGCTTCTTGCTGATAGCTTTCCTCCACGCGCTTTTCGAACGCCTGGATGCGTTCCTTGAGTGGGTCGAGCAACTGGCCCAGGTGCTGCTGGCTGGTCTGGGCGAAGCGCTGCTCGCGCTCGTCGAAGATCTTGGTGGCCATTTCGGCGAACTGCGCGCGCAGGGTATCGCGGGCCTGCTGCAGGTCCTCCAAACGTTGCTGATGGTTCTCCTGTTGTTCGCGCAGCTCGGCTTCCAGGCGTGCGGCCTGGGCTTCCAGGCGGCGCAGTTCGGTTTCGCGGTTGCTGCGTTCCAAGTGCCAGGCGTGGGCGGCGTCACGGGCGTTGTCCCGCTCGATCTGCAGCAGTTCCACCTCGCGCTGCTGGGCGGCCAGGTTGGCCTGCTTGAGCGCGTTGGCTTCGCTGAGGTCGCTGATTTCGTCGCGGGTGGCGTCCAACTGGGCCTGCAAGCCCTCCTGGGCCAGTTGCGCGTTGCCCAGACGCTCTTCGGCCATGGCTTTGTCGCCCTGAGCTGTAGTGAGTCGCCGCTGGATCTGTAGCGCCCAACCCAGGCACGGCACGGCGGCCACGATGAAGCCCAGCAGAATGCTGGTAAGGTCCACGGCCATGGGGGCTCCCAATGCTTGCCAGAGAAAAGCCGCCAGCTTATCAGCTCGGCTGGATACGGGCCTTCATGCGCGTGGCTTCAGCCGTTCTGGTTGAGTCGGGCGTAGGCCTGCTGGGCCTGCGCATCGCCGGCACGCGCCGCCTGGCGCAGAAGCTCATGGCCGATACGACGGTCGCGGGGGTGGCCGCAATCACGGCACAGGAGTTGCCCCAGACGGCTTTGCGCCGCCACGATCCCTTGGCGGGCGGGCTGTTTGAGCAGGCGGCCGGCAAAGTGCTTGATGGGTTGTTTGTCACCCAGGCGGGGGCTGTCGAGCAGCCACAATGCCACCTTCAGAGACAAACGCTTGGGCTTTGGCAGCGCTTGGGAAGCGACGCTGGAAACGAATTTTTCGCGAAACATCATGGGCGCACAGCAACAGCGATTTGGAAAAGCGCGCCACTCTACTCTTTTTTGCGAGCGATGGCTCGAACGCGTTCGAGAAGGTCTGGAAAAAATTTGATGATCATTTCTTGACGGTTTTGCTTCCAATGTCAGTTCCGCAGAGGGGCCGCGTGATGGATGCAAGGTCGACGACCCTTGGCAAGGTGCCCGTGCTAGAGCAAGCGCCGCCGACAATCCACAGAAGCTGTGGATAACTCGGTGGACAACCCCCCTCATCGGCCTGCAAACCCTTATAGAATGGGGCCTGCAGTCAAACTGACGATTTTTTCACCAGTCAAAAATAGTGTTTTTTTTCATTGACTTAAGCAAGCAGTCAAGGCATTGGCGATCGACAATCACCTGCGTGGCTGTGGGAAACCGTTTGCGTGGCCCGTGTGTACAAGTGCTGCGTCGCCATAATGTTCGCGCAGCAACAGCGGGTTGGCCTGGGTTGCAGGCAGGTTGCGGACGGCTGGTCAGGCCTTGTGTTTGCAGGCATAATGGCCGGCTTACCCAACGGCTAGCAAATAATGCTTGCACATCCACTTTCGTTGGGCTAAGGTTCGTCCCGTTAGTACCCAAGCAGAACGTCAATTCCAATCGTCCCGTCCTTGCGATCTCGTCTTCACGTCCGAAGCCTCGCTGAAACCAGGACCGACGCACTCGATGATTCCCCTCACAGCCCATCGCTGATGCAGCGCGAATCACCTGATGATTGATCGGGATCTTCACCAGTGGCCTGAACCTATGCCCTGGCTCGTTGCCCACCTCCCCAAGTACCTACCAGCCAGCCCAGCGCACCACTTATCAGCGCCTTGCTGACTGCTATTTGTTCCAGCCAGGTTTTTCGCCGTTTAATAATGGCGTCACTGGAACGTTTCTATAGTGCACGGATCGAATCCCGTGTCTTGAGCAGGAACCTCAAAAAAATGACAACTCATCATATCCAATCTGCCTTCGGAACCCTTTCCCAGGCCTTCGCACCGCTGACTTGCTTGATCGTCGCACCACGCAAGGAAAGCTTCAGTTTCACCCTCGTCGACGAGAACGGCATCGCTTGCCATAGCGAACGCTTGTACGTCGAGCAGTACAGCACAGCAGCACCGCTGCAAGCGGTCATCGACCGCACTCGCCAATCGCTCACTGCGTGATTGGCGAATACCTGGCCATTCAAACCATGAATGCCAGCCTTATATAACTGCCTGACACCCTTCCGGCTAATCGCCACCCGGCATATCGACCGGGCCGTCAGGCAGTAATCGATTTAAAAACAGCCCTTTACCTCATGATTCTCACACTACACTTCAATTCGAGTGGCGCTTGCCGCTTCCGACGGGCCTGATCCTCCCCTGCTGCCAAGCTCCAGCGCCCGTCGGCCCTTACTCGTTGCGAGGGCATCATGGGTATCGCTGCCAAGGAATTGAGCCAGTACGTCATCCGCCCCACCCTGGTCTATCTCGATCGGCATTGCGCCAGTGCCGAGGCGCTGCTGTTGGGCGTGGCGGCTAGCCAATCCTCCTTGGGCGCGGCATTGCATGATCGTCGTGGGCATGGCCTTTACCGTATCGACGAAAGCCGCCATAACCTTTTATGGGATAACTTCCTCGCACGCGATCCGGATATGGCCAGCCGGGTGCGCGGGCTGGCCAGTCAGCATGCCTTTTTAGGCGGCCCGCACCTGGAGTTGACGGTCAACCTGCGCTACGCCACGGCCATCGCCTGGCTGTTGATCGAACGACAGGCCACTGCATTGCCGGCCGCAGACGACATCATGGGCTTGGCACGCATTTGGCGACAAATTTTTAGCCCCCATGGCCGGCTCCGGGATTTCCGAATTGCCTGGGAAAACTGCGTTAATCCCGCTTTTTCGCCCGCTATTTAAGAAGCGTCCTACAAACCCACAGGAAAAAGGAAGATTCTGGTCGGATTGTCCTACAAAGACGCACGATTAGCCCCGATAACACAGCTAGCGCGGCGTAGTTTTTGTTGGTAGCGTTTCGCCCCGGAGATCCCAAGGAGTTTTCTAATAATGAAAAAAGTAATGCTCAAAACCTCCCTCAGCATGGCCGTTGCCCTCGCATCGACCCAGCTGTTCGCCGCCGGCTTCGCGCTCAACGAGCAAAGCGTCAGTGGCATGGGGACGGGTTTCGCGGGTCGTTCTTCCGCTGCCGATGACGCCAGCACCGTGTACGGCAACCCTGCCGGCATGTCGCGGCTCAAGCGTCAGCAAGTCACCGTCGGCGGTGCGGCGGTCATCGCCAAAACCGATATCTCTGGGCCAGGCAGCAACCTCGGTGGGGAAACCGATGGGGACATGGTTCCACTGGTCGGCGTACCGATGGGTTACTACGTCAAACCACTCGACGACAACTGGAGCGTAGGCTTCGGCGTCTACGTGCCCTTCGGCCTGGTCACCGACTACGGTAGCGACGATGCCGCGCGCTACTGGGGCAAGAAAAGCCACGTCGAAGTCATCACCTTCCAGCCTACCGTCAGCTACGCCTTCAACGACAAGGTATCGATCGGCATCGGCCCCACCTTCAACCGTATCCGTGGCGAGCTGGGCTCGAACCTGATCAACCCGGCGAGCCCAGGGCGCAACGACGGCGAAGTGAAGATCAAAGGCGACGATACGGCCGTGGGCTACAACGTCGGCCTGCTGGTTCAGGCCACCGACCGCACCCGCGTCGGCCTGACGTACCACTCCATGGTCGATTACGAGCTCGAAGGCAAGACACGCGTCAATTCCACCCAGCTCGGGCGCCTCAGCGGCAGCAAGTTCGACGCCTCGCTGAAAATCAAGACGCCCGAGTCGGTCGACCTGTCGGTTACCCACGAGCTGGACGATCAGTGGACTGTGTACGCCGGCAGCACCTGGACACGCTGGAGCCGCCTGAAAGACATCACCGTCGACAACGAGGTGCCAAGGCCTCTGGTCGGTTCGGCCTTCCAGACCATCAAGGAAGAGCAGAACTGGCATGACACCTGGGCCCATGCCGTCGGTGCGTCCTACAAGGTCAACAAGCAGTGGACCCTGCGCACCGGCTTCTCCGTGGACCAGTCGCCGACCAACAACCACGACCGTTCGCCACGCATCCCCACCGGCGACCGCCGGATCTTCAGCCTGGGTGCCGGCTACAGCCCAACCGACGACATGACCATCGACGTGGCCTACTCCTACCTGTGGGAAGAAGACACCAAGGTCAACCAGGCCAGCGCCACCAAGGGCAGGTACCAGGCCAAGTACGAGAACAGCGCGCACGGCTTGGGCGCTTCGCTCACCTACCGCTTCTGATTCACGCTCAATGCAACATCGAGCCGCCTTCGGGCGGCTTTTTCATGCCTGGATCGGCCATCTTGGGGCCAGGTGCCGCTGCAGGTACTCCAGCAACAGCCTGACCTTCTGGGTCATGGCGCTGCGGTCGGCAACGCACAGGTAGATATCCATCGGTTCGGTTTGCGCATACGCCTGATCGGATTGCTGCTGGTGGGGCTGCTTGGGTTCGAACAGCGGGACCAGGCGTCCGGCTTCCAAGTGCGGCCGGGCGATGAAATCCGCCAGGCGCACGATGCCGCCGTCGTGCACGGCCATGTGCGCCAAGGCATCGATGTCGTCGCTGATCAGCACAGGGTCGAAATCGGCCTCCAACCGTAGCCCGTCGCGCACGAACCCCCAGCGCAGTAAGCGCCCGTCGACTGGATAGCGAAACGCCAGGCAACGATGCTCGCGCAGTGCTTCGGGCGTGGCGGGATAGCCGGCGGCGGCCAAATAGCCGGGTGATGCGCAACAGACGAAGGGAATGCGCACTATATGACGCGCCAGTAAATGACCGTCGAGTTGTGCGTCAATGCGTAGACTGACATCGACACCTTCGCGACCATGGTCGACTTTGCGGTCATTCGTCAGCAACTCTATCGAAAGCCGCGGGTAACGTTCGCTGAAGGCCGGGATCAGAGGCGCCAGTACATGCCTGCCGAACGCCGAGGTGGAAGCGATGCACAACCGTCCATGGGGCTCGCTGTCAGGCGTGTTCAGCGCTTCGCCGGCTTGGTCCAGCTCGCGTTCGACATGCCGCACTCGCTCGTAGTACAGCGCCCCAGCCGCGGTCAGGGCCATGCTGCGGGTGGTGCGAGACAGCAAGCGCGTCTGCAGGTGCCGCTCCAGGCGCGCCAGCGTCTGGCTCACCGCCGCCGGGCTGATGCCCAGGCTACGCGCGCCGCCGGCAAGGCTGCCGGCTTCCACGACTTTGATGAAACTGCGAATCGCATTGAGCAGGTCCACGGGCGCTCCCTCCCTGCATTCGTAAGTTTTCCTTTATAGAGAACTCATTCGTGCCGGTCTACTCGCCTCCTGCGACCCAAGGCTAATCTGCGGCTTCCCTACTTCAAGGAGGTTGCATGAACGCATTCCAACCTGCCCGCAGCCGCAAGCTGCGTCCGACCGCCACGCCCTATGTGTTCGCGCTCTATATGTCGGCGATCATGGCCCTATTGATGTGCTTCGTGATCACGGCAGCCACTGCCGGCATCGATGAGGCGTACCTAGGTAACGTCCTGAAGGCCTACCGACTGGCGATGCCGGTGGCCTTCGTCTGCGTGCTGTTCGTGCGCCCCCTCGTGCTGCGCCTGGTAGCGCTGACCGTGCATCCGCACTGATGCCCTACCCAACGCCGCACACGGCATCGGACCAAGACTTGCGCACGCTCAGGGCTTCGAAGCGATGGCCTTTTCGATGGCCGCTTTGAAGGCAGGGTCGTCGGGCTTGGTCAGGCTGGAAAACTGCTCGACCACCTGGCCTTTACGGTCCACCACGTACTTGTAGAAATTCCACTTGGGCGCCGCGCTTTGCCGGCCCAGCTCGGCGAACAGGGGAATGGCGTCGGCGCCGCGCACGGGTTGTTCCTTGCTCATGGTGAAGGTCACGCCGTAGTTGGCGTAGCATACCTTGGCCGTCTGGGCGCTGTCGGCGTCTTCCTGCTTGAAGTCGTTCGACGGCACGCCCAGCATTTCCAGACCTTGTCCGTGGTACCGCTGGTACACCGCTTCCAGCCCTTCGAACTGCGGAGCAAAGCCGCAGTAGCTGGCCGTATTGATCACCACCAAGGGCTTGCCGGCGTAGCGCTCGCACAAGTCGATCCGCCCCTTGCCGCGCAGCTCCGGCAAACTGCCTTGCAGCACGGCCGGGCACTCGGCGGCCCAGGCCGAGCCGGCAGCGGCCCAGGTCAGTAGGGGTATTGCCATCCATCGCGTCAGCTTCATGGGTATGTCCTAGCCAGTGATCGAAAGGCGCAGATTAGCGCTCAACACTGCCCCATGCCCAGTTGCATCAACGCCAACCCGCCTTGCCGCCAGCCCCACCACCCCAGCAGCAACAGCGCCACTACCACGCCCACACCGACGCCCGCTGCCCAAACAGGCCTCACGACGCCACCTGCAACCGCGCCACCGGCTGCTCGCGCACCGGCCAGTTCAGTGCTGCGGCCAACAGGCTGAGCAGGATCGACAGTTGCCAGACCAGGTCGTAGCTACCGGTACGGTCATACACCATGCCGCCCAACCAGCCCCCGAGGAAAGCGCCCAACTGATGCAACAGGAATACGATGCCGCCGAGCATCGACAGGTTGCGCACACCGAACAGCGTGGCGACCGTGCCATTGGTCAGCGGCACGGTGGACAGCCACAGCAGCCCCATGGCGACACCGAACGCATAGGCGCTGAACTCGCTGACCGGTGCCCACAGGAACAGCCCGATGACGCCCGCGCGCAATAGATACAGCGCCGTCAGCAGGCGCGGCTTGGACATGCGCCCGCCCAGCCAGCCGGCGCTATAGGTGCCGACGATGTTGAACAACCCCACCAGGGCCAACACCGTGGTGCCAATGGAAGCCGACAAGTGCTGATCGACCAGATACGAAGGCAGGTGCACGCCGATGAACACGACCTGGAACCCGCACACGAAAAAGCCCAGCCCCAACAGCCAGAACCCCGAATGCGAACAGGCCTCGCGCAGTGCCTGGCCCAGGGTCTGCTCAACGCCGGTATGGGGCAGCGGCCGATCGCGCAGCATGCCCACCAAGGGCACGATCAACGCCACCAATAAGCCGAGCGTGAGCAGCGCGGCCGACCAGCCCAGCCACTGAATCATTCCCAAGGTGCCTGGCAGCATGACGAACTGGCCGAACGAACCTGCCGCGCTGGCGATGCCCATGGCCATGCTGCGCTGCTCGACCGGCACCGCACGGCCGACTACGCCCAGAATCACCGAAAACGAGGTGCCGGACAGGCCGATGCCGATCAACAGCCCGGCACTGAGCGACAGCGACCAAGGCGAGTCGGCCAGGGCCATCAGCATCAACCCGATGCAATACAGCACACCACCGACCACCACCACACGCGCAGCGCCGAGCCGGTCGGCCAAGGCGCCAGCGAAGGGCTGCGCCAAACCCCAGACCAGGTTTTGCAGGGCGATGGCCAGGGCGAACACGCCCCTGCCCCAGCCGAAATCCGCGCTCATCGGCGCCAGGAACAGGCCGAAGCCGTGGCGTACGCCGAGCGACAAGGCAAGGATCAGCGCGGCGCCGAGCAGCACCCAGCCGCTGTTGCGCCAAAGGGCGTTCATTGTCGTTATCTCCTGACAGTGCAATGCCCCGCACTGTCTCACAGGCCGAAAGCGCTCGACAGTGCATGTCAGGAAAATGTGTCGAAATACTACTGCCGCAACCGGCGCAGGATCGGCTCGAAGGCCTCGGTGGCCTGACGCGGCAGCGGGTCGGGTTTGCCCTGCTCCATCGCCTGCCAATAGCGCCAAGGCACCTTGGCCTTGCCCAGTTCGTAGTCCATGCCGTCCCAGGCATCTTCGCGGAAGCTGTAGAACGCCCAGTGCAAGCGGTGATCGTCGAGTACGTCGAGCACATCTTCCAGGTACTGCACACACCCCGGCAGACGCCGCATGCAGCCGAACTCACCGACCACCAGGCGGTTGCGCGGCACGCCCACGGCATCGGCCCACTGGAGGGGTCGCTCGAGGTAGTCACGCACGCGCTTGGCGTCCCAACGTTGCCACTGACCGGCGAACGGTGCGCCGCCCGGGTAGGCATAGGGCTGCGCGCGCAGCAGATTGGGCGCGCTGGTCGCGGCGTACGGCTCGTACATATGCACGCTGTAGAGCGCCCGCGCATCCTCCAACGGCGCCGGCCAATAGCCGAAGGCATCGGCGGCGGCGTACCAACCGGCGTCGAGCATCACCGGGGTGTTGCCGTCGACTTCGCGGACCGCCGCCACCACTTGCCGGTAGAACGCCGGCAGGTCGCGCGGCCCGCCCCGTTGAGCGGCGTACCACTGGCGCATGGCCGCCACATCGGCGTGCTCGGGCAAACCCGCCCTCTTCTCCGGTGCCGGCTCGTTGATCAGGTTGTAGGCGGCCACGGCGGGATGGGCGTGCAGCGCGTTGGCCAGGTCGCGCCAGAAGGCTGCCGCCTGTGACCAATAGCGGCGGTGCTGCCAGAGCCGGTCGTCGAACGCGCCGCCGTTGTTCTGCGACCAGCGCATGCCAGGCAGTGACAAAGGCGCGATGACCACCTTGAGGCCGGCCTGGTGGGCGCGGTCGAGCACCTGCACCAGTTGGGCCAGGTCTGCCTCGACCAGCCCTTGGTAGTCGTCGGCATTGCCCAAGAGAAAATCGCGCTTGGCCGGCGCCCATTTGTCATAGGACAGGCGCACCCAGGTCGCGCCGTAGTCGGCCAGGGCGTCGAAGTAGGCTTGGTCTGGCGGTAGACGATTGAAGCTGTTGCCGCCCTTGCGGGGCTCATCCCAGAAATCGATCAGATCGGCAGCGCAGGCCGACCACGCTGCCAGGGCCAGCAGGCCGGCGAGTAACCATCGGAGCATGGAGGAAGACTCGGTCGTTGAAGGGGGGCTGAAGCTTAACCAGCCTTCGCAGGGCGGCGCGTCTACAGGACGTATACGCGCCGCGCGAGGTGAGTCGCCCAATCCTGTCAGACCTTTCCTAGGCCTCAGCCAAGCGCCAGCGCCAGTCCTACGACAACCACCAGTTCCAGCAACTCGAGCATGGCGCCGGCAGTGTCGCCCGTGGTGCCGCCCAACCGCGTGCACATGGCGCGGCGCAGCCAGTAGAAGGCGACCAGCACCAGCGACAGGACCCACACCGCAGTCCAGCCGCCAAGCAACACACAACCGCCGGCGCAGCTCAGGACCACCTGGAGTGCGCGGTCGCGCGGCAAGTGTTCGGCCAAGGCAGCGCCCAAGCCGCCCGCACGCACGTAGGGCGTGTCGCGCAAAAGCGCCAGCAACGCCGCACGCCCGACTACAGGCGCCAGCAGCAACCAGGCACCGGCGCCCTGTTCCAGCAAGGCCCACAGCGCGCAGAACTTGAGCAGCAGCACTAGCATCAGGGTCACCACCGCAATGGGGCCGCTGCGTGGGTCCTTCATGATCTGCAAGGTGCGCTCGCGGTCGCCGAAGCCGCCCAGCCAGGCATCGGCGCTGTCGGCCAAGCCGTCCAGATGCAGCGCGCCGCTCAAACCCACCCACAGGCTCAACAGCAACGCGGCCTGCAACGGCGCCGGGCTGCCGTGCAACAGCGAGCTGCCGGCCCACAGCAACACGCCGAACAGCAGGCCCACCGCCGGATACCACAACACCGAGCGGCCCATTTGCGCGGGGCTCGGCATGCCCGGCAGGCTCACCGGCAGGCTGCTGAGAAATTGCAAGGCGATCCACCAGGGCAGCATGTCAGTACGCCCCCTCGGCATGGGCATCGTAGCCGCCCAGGTCCAGGCGCAGCAGCGCGCCGTGGCTCACCTCCACCTGCAGCAAGTGCGCGCGCGGCAGGCCGCGGGCCTGGGCCAGCAGCAGCCGCATGACCCCGCCATGGGTCACCAGCAGGACGCGCTGGCCCCGATGACGCTGACGCGCCTGCCGCAAGGCCTGCCCCACGCGCTCGGCGAAGGCGGCCACCGGCTCGCCACCAGGCGGCGTGTAGGCGTAGGGGTCGGACCAGAAGCGACCCAGCGCGTCGGCGTCGGTCTGCATCAACTGCGCCGCGCTGCGCCCTTCCCAGTCGCCGAAATGCAATTCCTGCCAGGCCGGGAGGATTTCAAGCGGCAGCTCGAGGCGTTCGGCCAGCCCCTCGGCGAAGCGTGCGCAGCGCTGCAAGGGCGAGCTCAGGAGTACGTCCCAGGGCCCCGCAGCGGCGACGGCTGCGTGCATCTGCGCCCAACCCGATTCGGTCAGGGCATCGTCCAGGCTACCGCGCAGGCCGCCGCCCAGTTCGGTCTCGCCGTGGCGCAACAGGTCGAGGATCATGCCGGGCGATCCGCGACGGCGGCTTCGGCGAAGGTCGCCATCTGTCCGTGCAGCGTGCAGGCCAGACGCAACAGCGGCACCGCCAGCGCCGCACCGCTGCCCTCGCCCAGGCGCAGGCCCAGTTGCAGCAACGGCTCGGCCTGCAAGGCCGCCAGCACGCGGGCGTGACCGGGCTCGGCGCCGCTGTGGGCGTACAGCAACCAGGCCTCGCAGCCTGGGTTCAGGCGCACCGCCAGCAACGCCGCGACGCTACAGATGAAACCATCGACCAGCACTGCGATGCCGGCTTGGGCACAGGCCACATAGGCACCGGCCAAGGCCGCGATTTCGAAGCCGCCCACGCAGGCCAGCGTGCGCAATGGCTCGTCCGCGCGCAGCGCATGCAGCGCCAAGGCCTGCTCGATCACTGCCGCTTTGTGCCGCACCCCGGCGGCATCCAGCCCCGTACCGGGGCCGCTCAGGTCGCCCGGCGCGCACGCCAGCAGTACGCTGGCCACAGCGGCGGCGGCGGTGGTATTGCCGATGCCCATCTCACCGCCGATGAACAACTGGGCGCCGCCGCTCTGCGCGCGCTGGACGCAGTCGCGGCCGGCCTGCAAAGCGCCGTGTAGTTGCGCTTCGTCCATTGCCGGGCCGCGCAGGAAGTTGCCGGTGCCCGCGCCCAGGCGCAGATGGCGTACGCCCGGCAACGTCAACCGCGTATCGACGGTGCCCAGGTCCACCACTTCCAAGCTGGCGTCCAGTTGCCGCGCCAACACACTGATCGCCGCGCCCCCGGCGACGAAGTTGCCGAGCATCTGCCCGGTCACCGCCTGCGGATAGGCCGACACCCCTTCGGCCACCACGCCGTGGTCGCCGGCGAAGATGCCGATCGCCACCTGCTCAAGGCTTGGCCGCTCGCGGCCTTGCAGGCCGGCCAGGCGTATCGCCAGAGTTTCCAGTTGGCCGAGCGAGCCCGCCGGTTTGGTCAGTTGCTGTTGGCGCGCCTGGGCCTGGGCCATGGCGGCGATATCGACAAGGCGGCAAGCGCCCTGCCACCAGAGTGAAGTCATAGCGCAGGTCCTTTGAGGGTCAGGGGCAGGCCGGCCACGCTCAGCACCACCTGCTGGCAGCGCGCGGCCACCGCTTGGTGCAGGGTGCCGGCCAAGTCGACGTAGCGACGGGTCAGTTCGCCGAGCGGTACCACGCCCAGGCCGGTTTCGTTGCTGACCAGGATCACCCGGCCCGGCAACTGCGTCAGGCAGTCGAGCAGCGCCGCGCATTCGGCATTCAGCCGCGCGTCGTTTTCGAGCATCAGCAGGTTGGTCAGCCACAGGGTCAGGCAATCGACCAACAGGCAACGGTCTTCGCCGGCATGGGTGCGCAACACCTCGGCCAGGGCCAAGGGCTCTTCGACCAAGGCCCACTCGCTGGGGCGACGCTCGCGGTGCAGACGCACCCGCTCGTGCATTTCGCCGTCGAGCGGTGCGCTGGTAGCGATGTAGGTGACCGCCAGGCCGCTGTCGGCCGCCAGGCCTTCGGCCAGACGGCTCTTGCCCGAACGAGCGCCGCCGAGGATGAAGCTGTGCATGGGTTCAGGCCACTCCACAAAGTTGACGCAGCAGCGCGGTATCCAGATGGCGCTCGACCAGATCGGCCAATCGCTCGATGTCGCGTTCGCGCAGGGCGTGGTAGTCGATCTCCCGCACAGCCTCCAGGCCGGCCCAGCGCAGCAGTGCGGCGCACGACTCGCGGCCCTCGAACAGGCCGTGCAGGTAGGTCGCCAGCACCTGCCCGTCGCCGCTCATGGCGCCGTCGCAACGGCCATCGGCCAAGCGCACCGCCGGATGCGCCAGGCCTGGGCCCTGGGTGACGCCGGCGTGGATTTCGTAGCCGGTCACCGGCGCCTGGCCCAAGGACAGTTCGCCCTGCACGTTGCGCAGCTGTTTCTCCTGCTCCAGCACCGTGGCGTAGTCGAGCAGGCCCAGCCCGGCGCTGCTGCCGGCCGGCCCTTCCAGGCCATGGGGGTCGTGCACTTCATGGCCGAGCATCTGCAGGCCGCCACAAATGCCGATGAGCTTGCCGCCGTAGCGCAGGTGGCGGGCGATGGCGGTGTCCCACCCACCGGCACGCAACTGCGCGAGATCGCCGCGCACGCTCTTGGAGCCGGGCAGGATGATCAGGTCGGCGGGTGGAATCGCCTGGCCGGGGCCGACGAACTGCACGTCGACCTGCGGGTGCAGGCGCAATGGGTCGAAATCGGTGTGGTTGCTGATGCGCGGCAGCACCGGCACCACCACTTTCAGCACCTGCGCTTCTTTGGCCGTCTGCCGGCGGTCGATGCCGTCCTCGGCTTCCAGGTGCAGGTCGCTGACGAAAGGCAGCACCCCTACTACCGGCTTGCCCGTACGCGCCTCCAGCCAATCGAGCCCCGGTTGCAGCAAGGCGATGTCGCCCCGGAAGCGGTTGATGACGAAGCCTTTGACCCGCGCCTGCTCGCTGGGCGAGAGCAGCTCCAGGGTGCCGACCAGGTGGGCGAAGACGCCGCCACGGTTGATGTCGGCGACCAGAAGCACCGGGCAGTCCACCGCTTCGGCAAAGCCCATGTTGGCGATGTCGCCGGCGCGCAGGTTGATCTCCGCCGGCGAGCCGGCGCCTTCGACCATCACCACCGGGTACTGCGCCTGCAAACGCCGATGCGAGGCGAGCACGGCCTCCAGGGCGATGGCCTTGTAGTCGTGGTAGGCCACCGCGTTCATGCTGGCCACGGCGCGGCCATGGATGATGACCTGGGCGCCGGTGTCGCTGTTAGGCTTGAGCAGCACCGGGTTCATGTCGGTGTGCGGCGCCAGGCGGCAGGCCTGGGCCTGCACCGCCTGGGCACGGCCGATCTCGCCGCCGTCGGCGGTGACGGCGCTGTTGAGCGCCATGTTCTGCGGCTTGAACGGCACCACGGCGGTGCCGTGGCGCAGCAGCCAGCGGCACAGCGCGGTGACCAGCGTGCTCTTGCCGGCATCGGAGGTGGTGCCTTGCACCATGAGGGTGGTCATGGGTTTTCCTTCTGGTAAGCCGCCAGGGCCTGGCCGAGGCGGCGTTCGTCGGCGGCGCTGGGCGGCAGGCCCAGGCGCAGGGCGGCGGGTTCCTCGAACAGGCGTACGAGAATGCCGCGACGGGCGAGAAAATCATGCAGTTGCGCCGCCTGCGGCAGACGCAGGTACTGGAACAGGTCGCAACCGCCGCTGGGCGTCAACCCTGCGCCGCTCAGCTGCTCGGCCAGACGGCGGCTGGCGGCGGCGCAGCGGATGCGTTGCAGGTCGTGGGTGGCGCCATCGGCCAGGCAGGCCTGGCCCAGCACGCGGGTCGGCCCGGCGATGGTCCACGGCCCGAGGTAGTCGGCCAGGCGCTGCAACAGGTCGGCTTCGGCCAGCACGAAGCCCAGGCGTACCCCGGCCAGACCGAAGAACTTACCGAACGAACGCAGCACGATCAGGCCTGGGCGCTCGGCGCAGTCGGCCAGGCTCTGGCGCGGATCGTTGTCGATGAAGGCTTCGTCGACCACCAGCCAACCGCCGCGTGCGGCCAGGCGCGCATGCCAGTCGAGCAGCCGCGCACGGGGCAGCAGCCGACCGGTGGGGTTGTTGGGATTGACCAGTAGCAGCACATCCAGACTGTCGAGCGCGGCTTCGACCTGATCGTCGGCCAGCGCCAGCAATTCGTGCCCGGCGCGCTGCCAGGCATGCGGATGCTCGGCATAGCACGGGCTCAGCACCCCGACCCTGCTGCGCGCGCGCAGCAACGGCAGGGCCTGGATCGCCGCCTGGGAACCGGCCACCGGCAGCAACTGCGTGGTGCCGTAGTAGGCACGCGCCGCCTGCTCCAGGCCGTCTTCGGTTTCCGGCAGGCGCGCCCAGGCCGCGTGGGGAATCTCAGGAATGGGGTAGGCCCAGGGCGCGATACCACTGGACAGGTCCAACCAGTCGCTGCGGGCGATGCCGTAGTCGAGGCTGGCACGCAGCAGTCGTCCGCCGTGTTCAAGCATCCAGGTAGGCTCCCAGGCAAATGATCAGCAGCCACAGCCACACGCTGCGCTGCACCAGGTCCCAGCCGCGCTCGATGGCGCTGGCGTCGGCGCCCTCGCCTGCGCCCAGGCGCGCGCGTTCGTGCAGCTCGCCGTGGTACACCGCCGGCCCGCCCAGCTCCACGCCCAAGGCGCCAGCCCCGGCGGCCATCACCGGGCCGGCGTTGGGGCTGTCCCACAGCGGCGCCTGGCGCTTCCAACAGGCGAGCGCCAAACGCGTCTTGCCCAGCAACGCATAGGTCAGCGCAACCAGGCGTGCGGGCACATAGTTGAGCACGTCGTCGATGCGCGCCGCGGCCCAGCCGAAGCGCTCGAAGCGCTCATTGCGATAGCCCCACATGGCGTCGAGGGTGTTGCTCAGGCGGTACAGCACCACCCCCGGCGCCCCCGCCACGACGAACCAGAACAAGGTGGCGAACACCGCGTCGCTGCCGTTTTCCAGTACCGATTCGGTGGCGGCGCGGGCCACGGCGGGCTCGTCCAGCTCGGCGGTTTCGCGGCTGACCAGATAGCCCACGCGGCGCCGCGCCTCGTGCAGATCGCCCTGGCGCAGCGCATTGGCCACCGGCAGCACATGTTCGCCCAGGCTGCGCAGGCCCAGCGCGCAGTACAGCGCCAGCACGTCCACCAGCCAGCCGACGATCGGCAGCCACGACAGGATCAGCGCCAGCAGCGTCAGCGGCAGTACGGCCAGGCACCAGGCGCTCACGCCATGGCTGCGCCAGCCCCGTCCACCGGGGTTGAGGCGCCGCTCCAGGGCGCTCGCCAGGTTGCCGAAGCCCACCAGCGGGTGGCGGCGCGAGGGTTCGCCGAGCAAGGCGTCGAGCGCCACCCCGGCCACGGTCAGCATGGCGACGCTCACGGGCGTTCTCCCCAATGGTTTTCGTACAGCATGTCTTCGAGGGGCCGGGCTTCGGCCCATCGTTCCTGGACCAGCATGGGTGCGGGATAGAACTCGGTGACCGGCCCCAGGCACAGCACCGCCACGGCCTTGGCGCCGACAGGCAGGCCCAGCAAATCGCCCAACGCCTGCGGGTCGAACAACGACACCCAGCCCAGCCCCAGCCCTTCGGCGCGGGCGGCCAGCCACAGGTTCTGGATGGCGCAGGCCAGGGAGGCGAGGTCCATTTCCGGCAAGGTGCGGCGGCCGAAGATGTGCCCTTCGCGTTGGTCCATCAGCGCTGCGACCAGCACCTCGGCGCAATCGTGGATGCCCTCGACCTTGAGCCGCATGAAGGTGTCGCCGCGCTCGCCCAGGGCCTCGGCGGTGCGCAGGCGTTCGGCCTCGACCAACCGATGGATGTCGCTGCGCAGCGCCCGGCGGGTGATGCGGATGAAGCGCCAGGGCTGCATCAGCCCGACGCTCGGCGCCTGGTGCGCGGCGTGCAGCAGGCGCTGCAACAGGGCTGGCGCCACCTCGCCCCCGGCGAAATGGCGCATGTCGCGGCGCTCGCCGATGGCGCGGTAGACCGCTGCCCGTTCGGCGTCGGTGAAGGCGTGTTCGCTCATGGTCGCAACAGCGCCGCCGCCGCTTCGGGGTCGGAGGGGAAATAGAAGTGCACGTAGGAGGCGGTCGTGCGGCCCAGGCGATACACCGCCTCGTTGCCGCGCCCGCCGTTGGGGCTCAGGCCACGGGCGATGGGCGCCTCGTCGGTGGTGGTGAGCGAGTGGTGATAGGTGTGCCCGCGCAAGGTGCCTTCCGGCAAGGTCACCGATTGCAGGGCCAAGGCCGCCAGGCGCTTCTGCATGGTCGCTTCGCCGCGCAGCAGGCCGACCAGCTCGGCACGCTCGCCGGCGACGTCGGTCAGCGCATCGAGCAGGTAGAGCATGCCGCCGCATTCGGCCAGCAAGGGTTTGCCGACCCCATGGTGGGCGCGGATCGCCGCCAGCATCGGCGCGTTGGCGGCCAGGGCATGGTGGTGCAGTTCGGGGTAGCCTCCAGGCAGGTATAGGCTGTCGACCACAGGAAGTACTTGGTCGTGCAGGGGCGAGAAGAAATGCAGGGTCGCGCCCTGGGCGCGCAGCAGGTCGAGGTTGGCGCCGTAGGCGAAGGCGAAGGCCTCGTCGCGGGCGACGCCGATGTGCACGCCGTGCAGGGCCGGGCGCACCTCGACCGGCTGCGGCGCATCGAAGCCCACCGGCGGCGGCAAGGTGGCGTCGCAGCTTTCGCCGAGCGCCTGCGCGGCGGCGTCCAGGCGCGCGTCCAGATCGTTCAGTTCACTGGCCTGGACCAGCCCCAGGTGGCGGCTGGGCAGTTCGATGCCACGCTCGCGCGACAGCCCGCCGTACCAGCGCAGCCCTTCGCTCAGGCTGCCTTCGAGCAATTGCGCGTGGCGCAGGCTGCCGACCCGGTTGGCCAGCACGCCGGCGAACGGCAGGTCGGGCTGGTAGCGCGCCAGGCCCAGGGCCAGGGCGCCGAAGGTCTGGGCCATGGCCGTGCCGTCGATCACCGCCAGCACCGGCACGCCGAAATGCCGCGCCAGGTCGGCGCTCGACGGGGTGCCGTCGAACAGGCCCATGACCCCTTCGATGAGGATCAGGTCGGCCTCGGCGGCGGCCTGCCAGAGCAGGCGCCGGCTCTCGGCCTCGCCGATCATCCACATGTCCAGCTGGTACACCGGCGCGCCGCTGGCGCGTTCGAGGATCATCGGGTCGAGAAAGTCCGGCCCGCACTTGAACACCCGCACCCGCCGCCCGAGGTTGCGGTGCAGACGCGCCAGGGCGGCGGTGACGGTGGTCTTGCCCTGCCCGGAAGCGGGCGCGGCGATCAGCACCGCTGGGCAGTGTCGGCGTTCGCTCACAGCTCTACGCCCTTCTGCGCGCGAATGCCGGCCTGGAAGGCGTGCTTGACCACGCCCATCTCGGTGACGGTATCGGCCAGCTCGACCAGTTCGGGCTTGGCGCCGCGGCCGGTGACGATCACGTGCTGCATGGGCGGGCGCGCTTGCAGGTCGGTCAGCACCTGGTCGAGGTCCAGGTAGCCGTGCTTGAGGGCGATGTTCAGCTCGTCGAGCACGACGAATTCCACGGCCGGGTCTTGCAGCAGTTGCCGCGACACGGCCCAGGCCGCTTCGGCGGCGGCGATGTCGCGCTGGCGGTCCTGGGTTTCCCAGGTGAAGCCTTCGCCCATCACGTGGTAGCTGACCTGCTCGGGGAAGCGCCGGAAGAACAGTTCTTCACCGGTGCTGTTGCGGCCCTTGATGAATTGCACCACGCCGCAGCGCATGCCGTGGCCCATGGCGCGGGCGAGCATGCCGAAGGCCGAGCTGCTCTTGCCCTTGCCGTTGCCGGTCAACACCAGCAACAGGCCGCATTCGTTGGGGGAATTGGCGATGCGGTCGTCCATCAGCGCTTTCTTGCGCTGCATGCGGGCCAAGTGGCGTTCGTCGCGCTCGGGGGATTCGTTCATTGGGGTCTCCGCGGGCCGCGGCGCCTGAACAGGCACCGGTAGGTCGATAAGGCAGGCAGACACGGAGGCGCGCAGCAGCCACGGCCTTACGCCACGGAGCACCGCGCATCACCCTCCGTGATACCGATATGGGGCAGTGACAGGCCGGTCTCCGGGCTTGTGAGCGGGGCCTTGGCCCTCGGGCGCCGCGCCGTTCACCAGAGGATGACCCTTCTGGCCGTGCGTGTCGCTCGACTCACCTACCGTTGCGGGGGCAGCGCCGGAATCGCGCCGCTGTGGCGCCCACCGGCTTCCCAGTTTCACCCCGGTGGAAGCCTGTCCACGGGGCACCTGAAACGAACGGCGAAGGTTAGAGGGTTGCACCCGGAGCGTCAATGTGGATGGCGGGAATGGGCGCGGCAGCGTTGTCACCGGTGGCAGGAAGGCGACATCGAACCAAGCTCGCCCATTCGCCTGGTGCAACGCAAAGACGGCTACCGTGGCCGCCTTGCAGGCCATCGCGAGGGAACTCGTTCCTACATGGCTTCTCTGAATCTTGTCGATGGTTCCCGTTTGCGGAGAATGCCTGCATGGCCCAGATGCGTATCGGTTTGCTGATTGCCCTGACCACCAGCCTGGTGGCGTGCGGCGAGTCCGCCCGCTTGCAGGTCTCCGATGGCATGGGCGCAACGCCCGAGCTGCCGGCACCGAACAAGACCCTCATCCCCACGGTGAACATCGCCCCGGCCATCGGTTGGCCGGACGGTGGCAAGCCGGTCGCCGCCAAGGGTACCCAGGTCAACGCTTTCGCCGAAGGGCTCGACCATCCACGCTGGCTTTACGTGCTACCCAACGGCGACGTGCTAGTGGCCGAAACCAATGCCCCGCCCAAGCCGGACGACAGCAAGGGCATCAAGGGCTGGATCGCGGACAAAGTGATGAAACGGGCAGGCGCCGGCGTGCCCAGCGCCAATCGCATCACCCTTCTGCGCGACGCCGACCATGATGGCGTGGCCGAGTTGCGCGTTCCGTTCATCGAGAACCTCAACTCGCCCTTCGGCATGGCGCTGGTGGACAACAGCTTGTACGTAGCCGACACCGACAAACTGTTGCGCTTCGCCTACACCGAAGGCGCCATGCAGTTGCGCGACCCGGGGCAGAAAGTGGTCGACCTGCCAGGCGGCCCGCTCAACCACCATTGGACCAAGAACGTCATCGCCAGCCCGGACGGCAGCAAGCTGTACGTGACGGTCGGCTCCAACAGCAACGTCGGCGAAAACGGTCTGGACCAGGAACGCGGCCGCGCCGCCATCTGGGAAGTGGACCCGGCCAGCGGCCGGCAGCGCCTGTTCGCCACCGGCCTGCGCAACCCCAACGGCCTGGCCTGGGAACCGCACAGCGGCGCCCTGTGGACGGCGGTGAACGAGCGCGACGAGATCGGCAGCGACCTGGTGCCCGACTACATCACCTCGGTCAAGGACGGCGGCTTTTATGGCTGGCCCTACAGTTATTACGGCCAGCACGTCGACGCGCGCGTCGACCCGCAGGACCCGGCCAAAGTCGCCAGCGCTTTGGTGCCCGATTTTGCCGTCGGCCCGCACACCGCCTCGCTGGGCCTGACCTTCATCACACCTGGCACACTGCCGGCGCCTTTCAATCAAGGTGCCTTGATCGGCCAGCACGGTTCCTGGAACCGCAAACCGCTCAGTGGCTACAAGGTGCTGTTCGTGCCGTTCGACGGCAGCGGCAAACCCAATGGGCAGCCGGTGGACTTGCTCGGTGGTTTCGTCAACGACGAAGGCAAAGCAATGGGGCGGCCGGTGGGGGTGGTAGCCGATGGGCACGGGGGTGTGCTGGTGGCAGACGACGTGGGGAATGTAGTCTGGCGGGTGACGAAGGCTGGGCAGTGAGCAGATCGCTTGGAGCGAGTGCAGTTTCCAGTGGATCAGGCTAGGACCGCTGAGCGGTCCAGCCTAGACTAATCATGTTCTACGGATTCTGCGCCAGATGCCCCGCCGGAATGATCCGCTTGGCTTGCAGATAGGCCTTGGCCCAGTAGCTGTTCGACAGGTAATCCAACCGCACCGTACCGCCCGTACGCGGCGCATGCACGAAACGCCCTTCCCCCACATAGATGCCCGCATGGCTGACCTGCGAGCCGCCGCCGGTGGCGAAGAACACGATGTCGCCGGACTGCAACGCGTTGATGTTCACGCTGGGCGCACGCATAACGATCATTTCCCGTGTCGAGCGCGGCAGGCTGATGCCGGCGGCGTCGTTGTACACGTATTTGATCAGGCCACTGCAATCGAATCCGGAGTCCGGGGTATTGCCGCCCCAGCGGTAAGGCGTGCCCACCAGGCCGATGGCGCGGAACAGCACGTCCGAGGCCACGGGGGAAAAGCTTGGCTGGGTGTTGAACGTCATTTGCGGCTTGATCACCGGCGCGGGCGCTGGGGCTGGGGCCTGGCTGGAGCAGGCGCCCAGCAGTGCAACGGACATCAGGAAAGCGAAGCGCACCATTGTCGTCATGGTCGGAACGTCCTGTAGGAAACCGGTCGGCGGTAGCCGGAAAGAGTTGAGAAATTAGATTAGACGTTTTCTGTAAATGCACACGGCGATTAGCTTTTCAGCTAATCGCCGTGTGTACCGACAACACCTTGCAACGATTAGTTGCGTGCGATATTGGTCGGCGCCATGGCCAAGGCGCGTTTGGCCTGCATGAAGGTCTTGCTCCAGTAGCGATCGCCCAGGCTGTCGATGCGCACGCCGCCGCTGCGGCGGCTGCTGGAATGGATGAACTGATTGTCACCCAGGTAGATGCCGGCATGGCTGACGCGGCCACGGCCGTTGGTGCTGAAGAACAGCAGGTCGCCCGGCTTGAGTTTGTTGCGTGCGACTTTCGGGGCGTCGACGTTGATCATTTCGCGGGTCGAGCGCGGCAGCGACATGCCCGCCTCTTCGCGGAACAGGTAACCGATGAAGCCGCTGCAATCGAAGCCCGATTGCTCGGAGGTGCCGCCGAACCGGTAGCGCGTACCGATCAGCTCCTTGCCACGCTCCAGAATGCTGTCGGCCAGCACGGGCAGCTTGTAGGGCTGGGCGCTGGAAAAGACGGGGTGTTGTTCTTCGTCGAGGGCCAGGTCTTGTTCGGTGAAGACGGAAGAGGCCGATGGCTTGGCCTTGATCGAAACCTGGGAGGCGACGTGTGGTTGAACCTGAGGCTGGGAAACGGTGCCGGGTTGAGTGGCGCAGCCAAAAAGCAGGGTCACCAGTGCGAGAGGCACGAGGGGTGCAAAGCGAGTAAGCATGGGCACGACCGTGGCGATAAGTGGTTTTGGAAGGTGGAGACTATGCCGTCACCTGTAACCATTTGCAAATTTAATCGAAAAAAATGTGACTTTTCGTTTTTGCAGTGATCCAAGGCAGCGCTCGGGCAGTTACCAGCCCAAGGTTTCCTTCAAAAACGGAATGGTCAGCTTGCGCTGTGCTTGCAGCGAGGCCTGGTCCAGGCGTTCCAGCAAGTCGAACAAGGCGCTCATGCTGCGCGTGCCGCGGGTGAGGATGAAATGGCCCACTTCGTCGGTCATCTGCAAACCGCGGCGCGAGGCGCGCAGTTGCAGGGCGCGCAGCTTGTCTTCGTCGGAAAGCCCGCGCATCTGGAAAATCAGCGCCAGGGTCAGGCGCGACTTGAGGTCCGGGAGGCGGATGGGCAGCTCGCGGGGGGAGCTGGAAGCGGCCAGCAACAGGCGTCGACCGCTGTCGCGCAGGCGATTGAACAAATGGAACATAGCCTCTTCCCAATCGGCCTTGCCGGCGATGACGTGCAGGTCGTCGATGCACACCAGTTCGAACTGTTCCAAGTGGTCGAGCAGTTCGATGCCGCGGTCGAGCAGTTGCGCCAGAGGCAGATAGACCGCCGGTTCCCCCAACTGCTGAAAGCGATGCGTGGCCGCCTGTAACAGGTGCGAACGCCCCACCCCTTGCTTGCCCCACAGGTAGATCAGGCTTTCCGTCCAGCCGGCGTCGGCCTCGCAAAGCCGCTCGACATAGCCCAGCGCCGCAGCATTGGCGCCGGGGTAATAGTTGATGAAGGTGGCGTCGTCGCGAAGGCGCACACCCAGGGGCAACTGGATCGGTTTCATGCTGGCGGCGGTCACGAGAACCCAGGGGCCTTAGGTGAAAAGACGGCAAAGTCTATACCCGCCGTGCGGGGTGCACAATCGCGCTGCCGGGCAGCGGTAGGAAAATCAACGGCTTGCGATTTGCCAGGCGCGCGGCATTGGCCGTGCGCTTCTATCTATAGAAGCGTTGCTTCCCTATAGCGCAGGCTGCTGTTTTTACCTATTAACCGCCCTGCCCGTCGGCCTGAGGATGGCCGCTGCGTGGCAACCCTGATAAAATCGCGCGCCTTCGCAGACCGCTGACGTCTCCGGCAGCCGGCCGCCATCGCCGGCCTTGCCCGTCAGGGTCGTTTTCCTGAATCCCTCCCCGTTAAAGGCCTGGATCAATGAGCAAGCAACCCTCCCTGAGCTACAAGGACGCCGGTGTAGACATCGACGCCGGCGAAGCACTGGTCGAACGCATCAAGGGCGTGGCCAAGCGCACCGCACGCCCTGAGGTCATGGGTGGCCTGGGCGGCTTCGGCGCCCTCTGCGAGATCCCGGCCGGCTACAAGCAGCCCGTGCTGGTCTCCGGCACCGACGGCGTCGGCACCAAGCTGCGCCTGGCGCTGAACCTGAACAAGCACGACAGCATCGGCCAGGACCTGGTCGCCATGTGCGTCAACGACCTGGTGGTGTGCGGCGCCGAACCGCTGTTCTTCCTCGACTACTACGCCACCGGCAAGCTCAATGTCGACGTGGCCGCCACTGTGGTCACCGGCATCGGTGCCGGCTGCGAACTGGCCGGCTGCTCGCTGGTCGGCGGCGAAACCGCTGAAATGCCCGGCATGTACGAAGGCGAAGACTACGACCTGGCCGGCTTCTGCGTAGGCGTGGTGGAAAAGGCCGAGATCATCGACGGCTCCAAGGTCGCGACCGGCGACGCCCTGATCGCGCTGCCGTCTTCCGGCCCGCACTCCAACGGCTACTCGCTGATCCGCAAGATCCTCGAAGTGTCCGGCACCGACATCGACGCCACCCAATTGGACGGCAATCCATTGGCCGACCTGCTGATGGCGCCGACGCGCATCTACGTCAAGCCCCTGCTGCAACTGATCAAGCAGACCGGCGCGGTCAAGGCCATGGCCCACATCACCGGTGGCGGCCTGCTCGACAACATCCCGCGCGTACTGCCCAAGAACGCCCAGGCCGTGGTCGATGTGGCCAGCTGGCAGCGCCCGGCGGTGTTCGATTTCCTGCAGGAAAAAGGCAACGTCGACGAACACGAAATGCACCGTGTGCTCAACTGCGGCGTCGGCATGGTCATCTGCGTGGCGCAGGACCAGGTAGACGTCGCGCTGGCTTCGCTGCGCGACGCCGGTGAGCAGCCTTGGGTCATTGGCCGCATCGAACAGGCTGCCGAAGGCGCCGCACAGGTGGTGTTGCACAACGTCAAGGCACACTGATGCCCGAGGCTTTCTGCAATGTAGTGGTGTTGCTGTCGGGTTCGGGCAGCAACTTGCAGGCCCTGATCGACAGCAGCCGCGACGCGCACAGCCCCGTGCGCGTGTGCGGTGTGGTCGCCAACCGCGCCGACGCCTATGGCCTGCAACGGGCCAAGGCTGCCGGGATTCCCACGGCGCTGTTGGAACACACCGGTTTCGACGGGCGCGAAGCCTTCGACGCGGCGCTGATGGCACTGGTCGACGGTTTCGAACCCGACCTGGTGATCCTCGCCGGTTTCATGCGCATCCTCAGTGGCGGTTTCGTCCGCCACTATCAGGGTCGCCTGCTGAACATCCACCCTTCCCTGCTGCCGCGCTACAAGGGCCTACACACGCACCAGCGCGCTCTGGAAGCGGGCGACGCCGAGCACGGCTGCAGCGTGCATTTCGTCACCGAGGAACTCGATGGTGGGCCGTTGGTCGTACAGGCAGTGATTCCCGTTGAACCTGGCGACACCGCCCAGAGCCTGGCTCAGCGCGTGCACCACCAGGAACACCAGATCTACCCGCTGGCCGTGCGCTGGTTCGCCGAAGGGCGTTTGCGTCTCGGCGACCAGGGTGCGTTACTCGATGGCTTGCCGCTGCCGGCCAGCGGTCACCTGATCCGACTTTAGGAGAATGTATGCGTCGTGCCCTGCTCATGGCTCTCGCCGTGCTCGCCCTGCCCCTGCAGGCCGCTGAATTGAAGCCGTTTTCGGCCAGCTACACCGCCGACTGGAAGCAACTGCCCATGAGTGGCACCGCCGAGCGTAGCCTGGTGAAGAACGCCAACGGCACCTGGGACCTGAATTTCAAAGCCTCGATGATGATCGCCAGCCTGACCGAGCAAAGCACCGTGCGCATGGAGAACGATACGCTGCAACCGCAGACGTACCACTTCGAGCGTGGCGGGCTGGGCAAGGCCAAGAAGGTCGATCTGAAGTTCGACTGGGCCGGCAAGAAGGTCACCGGCAGCGACCGCGGCGACGCCGTCAGCCTGCCGCTCAACCGCGGCGTGCTGGACAAGTCTTCGTATCAGTTGGCATTGCAGCACGACGTTGCCGCCGGCAAGAAAAGCATGACGTATCAGGTCGTCGACGGTGACGAGATCGACACTTACGATTTCCGCGTACTGGGCACCGAAAGCGTCGCCACCAAAACCGGCAACGTCGATGCGATCAAGGTCGAGCGCGTGCGCGATCCGAGCCAGAGCAAGCGCATCACCGAGCTGTGGTTCGCCAAGAGCTGGGACTACCTGCTGGTGCAACTGCGCCAGGTGGAAACCGATGGCAAGGAATATGTGATCGTGCTGCAGGATGGCACGGTGGACGGCAAGTCGGTGAAGGGTAATTGAGTTACTGACTCATGCTGTACAGATCGGGGCCGCACAGCGGCCCCGGTCGATTCACCCGCCTCCATGATTGCGCGCGAACGTCTCCTCCCCCATCGCCCGTATCTGCCCCTCGATCAGCGCCTCGAAGGGCCTGAGCAACGCATCGAATTGCCCCTCCCCCTCAAGCTCGTTCAATGCCTGCACCACAGCCTCTATGGTCGACAGCGCTTCGGCCGCTGGCGCCTTGCGCACACGGTAACGCGATACGCCACCGCCGCTCAAGGTCACGCGGGGCAGCGCTTGTAGGGCCGGGTTGAGGTACAGCAGCTTGCGCGCCTTGCGCCACGTGGCGTCGGGTACCACCAGCAATAGTGGCCTTGGATCTTTTGCCGAACCTGTATCGGCAAGCGCCATCGCCGCCTCCCCCGGAAACAGCAACACCGGCCGGTAATCGGGCATGGCCAGCCAATCGGCCAGTTCGGAGAACACTTCGCCCACCGCCAACTGCGCATTGGCCAGGCCCAGAGCGGCCAGTCGCGCCGTATTCAAGGCATGGGTGCTCTCGCTGGGGTGCTGGAGCAACAGCACGCGGTGGCGGCTATGAAGGTAGGGGATCAATGCGCAAAGGCAGTGAGTCAGCGGGCGCAAGCAGCGCTCGCAGCGAGGTCGGGACATGGGCTTCTCCTGGGCGGCAGCAGTGTGCCACAACTCAGGGACAATCCAGCGCTTGGCCCGACCGTGAAAAAGCCGATGCCTGTTATGGCATCGGCTTTGCGATCAACGTCGGCGCGGCTGGCGCTTGCGCTGCTCGTCAGCGGGAATCGGCACCGGCTGTAGCGGCGGTGGAATGAGGCCGAGCGCGACGCCAAGGTCGTGAAGCCAGTTGTGCATACGGTCGTTCATGGTGCCCCCTTTACGGGTAAGCCTTGCGGCAAAACGTTTCAGCGATGCTTCGTACAGATCTTAGTCCGATTACTGAACTACGCACCCGACTAATCCTACAGATGGAGGTAAGTCTGCCTTGGTTCAAGGGCTGAAAGACAGTCCCGACAGTCGGCTAACTATTTCCCTTTGTTGCTGTAGAGCAAACATCACCCCTAAGGTGGCCCTCCGGATGTTCAACCCAGCCACCGCCGCAACCGTCGACGCACCCACGGCTCGGCACTGACCAGCACCACGCCTCCCAACACCAGCAACGCGCCCAGTACGAAATTCAAGCTCAGCGACTCGCCCAGCAACAGCACGCCGAACGTCACGCCAAACAAAGGCGTGACGAACGAGAACACCGCCAGGTTGGATGCCAGGTATTTGCGTAGTAACCAGAACCAGGTCAGATAGCTGACGAACGACACCACTACGCCCTGGAACAACACGCTACCGATGGCCAAGGGCGTCAGCGACACCTGGCCGATCTTGCCGCTGAACAGCGCCACCACCAGCAAACCGGCAAAGCCCACCAGCAGCTGATAGAACAACGTCAGCGACGCCGGCGCTTCCGACAGGCGCGAGCCGCGCACCACCACCGTGGTGGCGCCCCAGGCAAGGCCGGCCAACACGCCGAAGGCATCGCCCAGCAGCACCCTTCCATCCATTTGGCTCAACGACGTGCCTCCTGCGAATGCGACGGCGATACCGGCGAAGGCCAAAGCGATGCCCAGCCATTGCAACAGGCGCAAACGCTCGCTGGGCAACATGAAGTGCAGGCCCAAGGCCGTGAAGATCGGCGCGGTGTAGAGGAACACCGACATGTGCGCCGCCGAAGTCAGCTTCAACCCCTCGGCGATGAACAGGAACTCCAAACCGAACAAGGCGCCCGCCAACAGCCCACCGCGCCATGTTTCGGAGAGCTGCCCCCACTCTCGCCGCCAGCACACCAACAGGCCTACCAACAGCCCGGCGATGCCGTTGCGGAAGGCCGCCTGCATCACCGGGTCGATGTCCGGCGCAGCCCACTTGATCATGATCTGCTGACTGCCCCAGATCAGGCACAGCAGCATCATCAGCTGGAAAGCGAAGCGGTCGGGCTGTTTGCGCACCGCGGTCATGAGTGGCCTCGAAGGTGGAGCGTGGGCATGGTAGTGGCTCGTTAAGACAGGAAAGCGGCGATTATCCGGTGCTAGCCTGTGACCCGCCAGGGTTTACACGAAAAGGTTGGAGCAAAGGCCGACACCCCCGAAGTTATTCAGTCGGTAATCAAGCTGGAGTCAGAACTTCATAGGAGGGGCACAGTGATGCTTCGGCAAACCTAATGGAAAGTGTTATAGGTACGGCCTTCCCGCGCTGCAAGTTGCCATGTTACAAGCCCTTGAACCGCAAAGGCCATTCGACCTACGTTCGGATTACAGGGAGACCAAAATGACTCTTGAAGATCAGGTGCTGACGGATATCGAGAGGTTCAGTCCTCGACCCAGGGTCATCGAAGACTGGGAGCCGATAGCCGACATACTGTCCAATGCGTTTCCTTGGAAGGGCTCGAAGATCGCATGGGGACAGTTGGATTGGCATAGCGCAGCGCCCATCGATCTGGGCCAAGCGGACTGCGCGCCGCAATTGAATGCCTTCCTGAAAACAGGCGACGTGTTGAACGCCCTGCCTGACCACGAGCAGATTTTCTATATCAACGACGCGGCCCTGAATGTTGCGCTGTCGATCAGGCCTGAGATTTTTCCGGAGTTTTTGGCCTATGTGGTCAACGACATCCCACAGCATCATTACTTTTTCGACTCATCCGGAACATGGTGCTTCGCGGTGACTGCCGAGGGTTACGTGGATTTCGGTGGCATGGCGGCATGCGCTGACCCTTGAGCCGAGCCGACCAGGCTTCCGCCTTATGCATGACGAACGGAAGTTCGAGCATGCTCCGACTTCGTACCCGCACCCTGCCCCCTCTAGTTAAAAGGACAAACAACGGTGGATTTGCAAACCCTTCTCCATCAGGTGCATGACGATCAAACGTTCCTACGCTTTGCGCGTGCGCTCATGGCAGATAAAACCGCACACTCTTCCGAAAGCACGGAGTGGCAAAACGATACGGTCGAGGGATTCCTGGAAAGTGCCATCGCCTGGGCCGAAGACAGTGACTTCGGGATCGGCCAAGGCCTGCAGCCGTCCAATCCGTGGCAGCAGTTCGCGGTTTTCCTGTACTGCGGCAAGATCTACGAATGATCGACCCCCTTGAGCAGCCTCCAAGCGGACGGCGATCTGTTGCGAACTCAGTAAGCTGAAGCCAGCGAACACAAGACACAAGCCGTGGCGCCCCTGCATCGGGGCGACCACGGCATCGTTCCTACAGATGAAGCCCGTCAGCTCACATCTATTGGCACGCCCCTCCGGAGATTTGCGCTTTAGCCGAGACCTGTTCGAACGTGGTCGGGTCCAAGGCATCGGGCTGCTCGTCCAGCACCTGGCGCGGATGCTCGAACCCTGGAATGCTGCTGTCGATCAAACTCAACAGCCGCGAACCGGTTGGCGTGAGCACGAAGTTCTCGCCATTGCCACCCTCGCTTTCCGGACGATGGTCGATGAAACCACGCTCGAGCAGCAGTTTCTCGTACTCGCAGGCACGGCTTTTGAGCGCATCGACATCCCCGACCGGCTCGCCGGCGGCGGCTTTGGCAGCGGCATGCTGTTCGGCATAAGGGCGTGGCGTGAAGTTTTCGCCCGCACCGTTTTGCACTTCATGGAGCAGGCGTTCGATCAGGTCCCAGTCATAGGTAGACATCGGCGTAACCTCGCGAAGCAACGGATGAATGACATGCTTGGGACCGGCACGGCGAGGCGGTGTTCAGAACGATGCAGACTGACTACTCAGTCAGTTTCGTTGAACTTCGTCGATCATGGCAGCTCCACCGCCCATCACTGCAATGGAGGATGCACGATGAAACCCCTATCGAACCTGGCCTGCGCCGCCGCACTGCTCTGCGCCCTGCCCGCCTGGGCCTGCACCCCGGAAGAAGCCACCGCCAAACGCGAGGAACTGGCCGGCTTGGTCACGCAACTGACCGAACAGAATCCGCAGAAAGCCAAGGAGATCAACGAGGAGTTGCAGAACATGCAGCTGGACAGCGCCAGCAAGGACTTGCCGGACAAGTGCCAACTGATCGACCGCCGCGTACAGGAGTTGAAAGCGGCGGAGAAGAAGACCGGTTAAGGGATCATCGTCAGGGCACTGTCCGTGCCCTGACGTATACCTCGTTTACTCAGCAGCCGGCGCGCGCTTCTTCAGCGGTGCCATGCCGTCCGCGCTGGCCAGCGGCGCGTTCTTCTTCGGCTTGGCGGTAGGCTTGCGCTTGGCTGCCACCTTCTTGTCACCCGCTTTCTTGTCACCGGCCTTCTTGTCGGTCTTTTTCTTCTTCACGCCAGCAGCCTTGCCCGACGCCTTGACCTTCTTCGGCCCGCTGTAAGTACCTTTGACTTCCTTGATCACCCGGCGCTCGAACTGCTGCTTGAGGTAGCGCTCGATGCTCGACATCAGGTTCCAGTCGTTGTGGGTGATCAGCGAAATCGCCAGGCCTTCCCCACCCGCACGGCCGGTGCGGCCGATGCGGTGCACGTACTCGTCGCCACTGCGCGGCATGTCGAAGTTGATCACCAGGTCCAGGCCGTCGATGTCCAGGCCACGGGCCGCCACGTCGGTAGCCACCAGCACCTTGGAGCCGCCTTCCTTGAAGCGGTCGATGGCCTGCTTGCGGTCTTTCTGGTCCTTGTCGCCATGCAGGACGAAGGCCTTGATGTCCTTGGCCACCAGGTGGCCGTAGATGCGGTCGGCCATGATCCGGGTGTTGCTGAAGATGATGGCCTTCTTGAAGGTCTCGTTAGCCAGCAACCACTGGATGATCTGCTCTTTGTGCTGATCGTGGTCGGCGGTGATGACCTGCTGGCGGGTGCCCTCGGCCAGTTGCGAGACACTGTTGAGCATCAGGTGCTCGGGTTCCTTCAGCACCTTGCCGATCATGTCGCGCAGGGCAGCGCCGCCGGTGGTGGCGGAGAACAGCAGGGTCTGCTCGCGGTTGGCGCATTCATGGCACAGGCGCTCCATGTCTTCGGCGAAACCCATGTCGAGCATGCGGTCGGCTTCGTCGAGCACCAGCACCTGCACGTGGGACAGGTCGAGGTTGCCGGCGTTGAGCTGCTCGAGCAGACGGCCCGGGGTGCCGATCAGCACGTCCGGCACCTTGCGCAGCATGGCGGCCTGTTCCTTGAAGTCTTCCCCGCCGGTGACCAGCCCCGCCTTGATGTAGGTGAACTGGGCGAAGCGCTGCACTTCCTTGAGGGTCTGCTGGGCCAGCTCACGGGTGGGCAGCAGGATCAAGGCACGGATTTCCACGCGCGGGCCTTTGAGGTCGATCAGCCGGTTGAGCATCGGCAGCACAAAGGCGGCCGTCTTGCCGCTACCGGTCTGCGCGGTCACCCGCAGGTCTCGCCCTTCGAGGGCCAAGGGAATGGCCGCCGCCTGCACCGGGGTCGGCTCGACAAAATTCAGCTCGGCCACGGCTTTGAGCAGGCGTTCGTGCAGGGTGAGTTGGGAAAACACGGAGGTAACCTCGGACAAGTAGCGGGAATTCAGTTGCATAGGGTAACGTTTTCCGCCGAAGGAGCCGAGTTTCTTTTGGCAAACTCCCTCCCCCGCGTGCACGCCGAGTGCACACCACACCGCTACACAGGCTTTGCTGATTGCTATGAACTTCCAACAACTGTGGACCGACGCCCTGGATGTCTGGGGCACCCTCGACCAACACCCCATGCTGCACGCAGGCCTGGGCCTCGCCGTGCTGCTGTTGATCGCCTTCCTGCTCGGCCGCCTGGCCCGCTTCGTGATGCTGCACGGCGCCCGTCTGCTGGCGCGGCAACCAGCGCTGCGCTGGGTCGACGACCTGCGCCACAACAAGGTGCTGCACCGCTTGGCGCAGACCGTACCGTCGCTGGTGATCCAGTTCGGCCTGAAACTGGTGCCGCAACTGGGCGCCACCGCCGAGCACTTCCTCGACAACGTCGCCCTGGCCACAACGCTGCTGTTCCTCAGCCTGGCGCTGTCGTGCCTGCTCGACGCCCTGCTCGACATCTACGCCCGCACCGAACACGCCCGCACCCGCTCGATCAAGGGCTACGTGCAACTGGCCAAGATGGTGCTGTGGGTGTTCGCCATCATCGTCATCGTCGCCACCCTGATCGACCGCTCGCCGCTGTTGCTGCTGTCGGGTTTGGGCGCCATGTCGGCGGTGCTGCTGTTGGTCTACAAGGACACGCTGCTGTCGTTCGTGGCCAGCGTGCAGTTGACCAGCAACGACATGCTGCATGTGGGCGACTGGATCGAGATGCCGCAAGTGGGCGCCGATGGCGACGTGGTGGACATCAGCCTGAACACGGTCAAGGTGCAGAACTTCGACAAGACCATCGTCTCCATCCCCACCTGGCGCTTGATGAGCGAATCGTTCCGCAACTACCGCGGCATGCAGCAATCGGGTGGGCGGCGGATCAAGCGCGGCTTGAGTATCGACGTGTCCAGCGTGCGCTTCCTCACCAGCGAAGAGGAACAGCGCCTGATCAACGTGCGTTTGCTGGGCGACTACCTCACCACCAAGCGTAAGGAGCTTCACGAGTGGAACGAGGCCCAAGGCCTGGGCGAGGAACTCGCCGCGAACCGCCGCAAGCTCACCAACATCGGCACCTTCCGCGCCTATGCCTTGGCCTATCTGCAGAACCACCCCGACATCCATCAGAACATGACCTGCATGGTGCGGCAGATGGAGGCCACCGCCGAGGGCGTACCGCTGGAGCTGTACTGCTTCACCCGGACTACGGCGTGGGCGGAGTACGAGCGGATTCAGGGGGATATTTTCGATTACCTGCTGGCGGTGTTGCCGGAGTTTGGGTTGAGTTTGTATCAGCAGCCGACGGGGCGGGATATGCGGGTGGGGTTTTCGGGTGGGGAGCGGGTTGTGGAGCGCTTGGAGCTACAGAAGCCTGGATATCGGGAGCAAGTCGAGCAAATGGAAAGTTAAAGGACTGGGCCAGATTGATACCCGCCAACCAAGCGCCGGCTTCGTGTAAGAGCGGCTTCAGCCGCGATGGCCGGCGCAGCCGGCCCTGTTCAGCCTGTGTGATTGTAGTGGTCAACTCATCCGGGACACGGTTTTGAGTTTTTCTTGGGCTTTCGCTGGCCCCAGTCCATCGTTGAGTTGATGGGTCGGACCCAGTTGCAGTGGTTCATCAGGTATTGGCTGATGTCTCGTTGAGCTTGCTGCCCAGTCAGGTACCCCGTGGTCGGTATCAACTCTGATTTCAAACTGCGAAATACTCGCTCCATCGGCGCATTATCCCAACAGTTGCCCCGGCAGCTCATGCTCTGGCGCATGCGATAGCATCACAGTCTTTGGCGGAACTGACGCCTGCCATATTGCGGTCCCTGATCGGAGTGGAACAGTAATTCTTGAGGCTTTCCGCGTTGTTCGTAAGCCACGTCTAGCGCCCTGACCACGAGATCTGCGTCCGGCCTTTCTGATAAGGCCCAGCCCACCACTCTGCGTGCATAGAGATCCAGGACGACTGCTAGATAGTGCCATTTACCCTGCGCCCAAACGTAAGTGATGTCGCCGCACCAGACCTGATTTGGCGCCTCGATATTAAACGCTCAATTCAAGACACTCGGAATATCTAGCCGCTCCACTGTAGACTCTTGGTACGCATGCACCCCGGCTGCTTGCTTACCAACGCCGACTCATGCATCTGCGCACCTTAAATCGTCCGATTTGCTCACTCTCTTCTTGCATCATTGCCTTGATGCTGCGGCTGCCGGGCGCACTTCGCCCCTGCGTGACTAGCTTATTCACTCCACTGCGCAACCGCAATCGCTCAACGTCCGGAGTTCGTCTTCTATGACGATGGGCGCAGTAACTTGAGCGGGTGACTTCGAACACTTCGCACAAACAATCAACGGGCTCATGGGCGCTGAGCTGACGGATCAGCGAGTACGCTCGAGATCTTCCGACATCAAGAGCGCGGTAGCCTTTTTTAGTATCGATTTCTCGCGTTCAAGGCGCATTATCCGAGCTTCGAGCTGTTGGACTTTTTGCTGCTCTGGGGTTAACGCTTTGCTGGCGGGCGTGATACCACTCTGCTCAATGAAACAATTTTTAGGTTACCTCTAGATATTTTATTGGCAATACGTAAAAAATCCCAACCCGGCAACCTAAAAGTAGAGTAGTTCAATGCATTTCGAAACCTGGTGACCGACATCAAATTTAACGCTTCAATATCTTTTTCCAGAATTTTAATAGATCTTTTTATTTGATCAGCGCGCTGCCGGCAAGAGCCAATGTGTGACTGCACCACTCCTGAAAAACGCGAATATTGGGCCAGCGCATCCGCATCAACTAGAGCAAGCTCGTTTGAGCCATAAGCTTCTCCAGCAGTAGTTTCACGTAAAGCTTTTAAACGTTTCTCCGAACGGTTAGCATAATCAATAAATGCTGAAAGCCCAGCCAACTCACGCTCAGACCTCTCGATTTCGGCCTCCTCCTTATCTAGATCCTTTTTGTAAGCGTCTAGCAAATCAGATGCTGCACAGATCTGACGCCCAACAAGCTCTTGATCAATATATGGAATACTCATTACCCCTCCTACCTTAGCGTTTGATCTTAACTGTAGAAATATTTTTTATCCTACACTAGCTGTTAATGCAACGGAAAGTCCCGCCCTCATGGCACTCCATTGCTTGCCGATCACGTATCACCAGGTACGCTAGTGAGTCATCAAGCACATTCAAGCGTATTTATCATCATTGTAGGAGCCTTTAATGATCGTCACCGGCTTTATATCCTCACATCTTCGCGGTACGCTTTCATTCGCAAATCACCTGAAAGCGCCTTAAAAACCCCAAAGAATCAGCTGTATTCACCCTGCAGCCCAGGTACGGCAAGGCCTTCAGAACTACAAAAAAACTTTGAGTCCCGTTAGTGGATCACGGAGATACGGATGGCAATCACAGCAGTGATCTTTGACGCCTTCGGCACAACCCTGCCGATCGGGACACCCATACACCCGTATCGCCGGCTGCTGCGAGAGGGCGCGAGGCATGGCCGACGCCATACCCCAGGCGACCTCCATAAACTGATGGCTATTGATGCCGAGCTTCGAGAGGCTGTTGGCATCCTCGGCATTCAGGTTACTCCGTCACGCATGGCTGAAATCGAGTCTGACCTTCAACGCGAAATCGAATCGATCGAGGTGTTCCAAGATGCATGCGATGCGATCGCCCTCCTCCATGAGCGCGGCATAGCTACCGCCGTCTGCAGTAACCTAGTTGCTCCCTATGAGCCGGCCGTAAAGAAGCTACTGCCAGATCTCAACGCCTATGCATTAAGTTGCGAGCTCGGGTTCACCAAGTCTGATCCAGCGATCTACCGTACCGTGTGCTACGATATTGGAGTTGTGCCTGGTCACCTGTTCGGAAATTCGCCTCAGGTAGCACTGATCCGAGGTTCATCGCGATGCGATCGAGATGGGTGTCGAACTATTGGCATCAAAGGCTTTCATCTTGATCGATCCGGTGCCGGCGCTTTTGGAAATTTCATGAAATTCGCAAAACTCGTTGCCGAGCAGTTCGCCAGAGAACTGGGGTGATGAAGCACCCATCTCCAAACACGGCCGGCATCTACTGTGGAGCAACGACTTCAATGTTCATCCCGCCTTCCATCTTGACTCGCGCTGAAGAACTATTAAGAAATACAGCTGAATTGAGTGACCTAGTTGCACCCTAAACCGCCATGAGTCTTTCGGAGTTCTTTGAGTCCAATGCAAAATTCGGCGAGGAGAAGAATATCTCAGCAAAAAAACTGCAGGTATAAAGAGTGCAATCATTGATCCACACATGGACACTCGCCACCGCACTGCGTCATTGCTGACCTATCACTCTGGGAATTTTTAATAGGAAGAATTTCTGTAAAGTTCATGCGCTCACAAGCCTCAAAGGAGATTTTGAGTTACTAGGACTTCACCCCCATCTTTGAGATATCTCCAAAGCTACCTGGCAGTGGTACAAAAACACAACGACGCGCGGAAGGAAAACTTGCGACCTGCACTGAACGAAAACGTTTTCATAGACTTAATGCTCAATGAGTGCATTACAGAATGCTGATCGAATCCTTCATGCTTTTAACCGAAAGAATTTGCAGGAGCGCGTGTGTTGAATCTATTGATCCTAGGTGCTCAACCTCAGATAGAATTCGAATTTTTACTGGATTACATTCTAAAGACGCGGGTATGAACTCATTAGACTGATAAAGCTCGGAATGGTAGTGAGTTCTTCAGACAACGCTACTTGGATTGAGCAAAGGCTGCCAGCTTGATTCGCAAAGGATGTCCTGTCGCTTGGGTTGCATCACGCTCACGAAACCTAACGCGGATGTTATCCATGCAGATCCAATTCTTTGCGCCCATAGGGTGTCAGTGGCTGCTGTGTGAGTGCAGAGCCTCCCATTAGGTATAGGGAGGGTAGAGACAGTGGACATTTTCATGACAAATTGCCATCATCGCCACTGCTGGAGGTCGAGAATTTGTACTAGAAGCATATCGAATGCCTAGCCAAAACTCTCATCAATAGAACTATAGGGAATTAAGAGTGGCCGCTAAGAGCGTAATACCGACTAAGCGTAAATCGAATCAAGATCAGCTTGTTCTTTTTATACATGGCTTATCAGGGTCAAGTGGAACTTGGGACACCATGCTGCAAGTCCTAGTACAATGTACCGAACTAAGCCACATCGCTTATGATTGTTACACTTATCCGACCTCTTTAATCAGGCTCCCTTTTGGCAAAAAAATGCCGAGTGTGCAAGAAATCGCACATGGATTAAAAAGCTTTATCGAAGGACACTACCCTGAAAAAAAACATATAATACTTGTAGCTCACAGCTTAGGCGGATTGATATCGAGACATTTTATTCTCGAGTCTCTGAAATCCAAGCATGAGCACAGAATTGCCGGCCTCATTCTATACGCTTCACCACTTTCCGGCTCGGGCTGGGCATTTGCATCGAAGTTCTCATGGAAGCATGCTCACCTACAACAGCTGAAATTTAAGTCTGACTTCCTAAGTGGAATGAACAATGACTGGATAATGATGCAAGTTGAAACGAAAATTAAAACCTTTCACGTTGTAGCTGGCATAGATGCAATTGTTTCCCCTGAAAGCACCCTCCCTTATATCGGCCAGAAAAACAACGCAACTATAATTGGTGAAGGCCATATAAACATCACCAAACCTACCAGCCTTGAAGACCTCCGTTTCGTTTACCTAAAAAACTTTTTAGTGAACACACTAAGGAAGAACGAAAATATCGCAACACCCACAAAACCCCAATTAGATACCGCCAACACGTGCAATGACGTCCTTTTCGATTTTTACACAAACTCTGTTGAACGTTTTTATCATGAGAGGAAAGAGGACTCCGTGTCAGCCACCGCCGCGCAGTCTTCCAATCTCTGGATCTCAGGCCCACCTGGTATTGGGAAAACGGCGGTATTAAGACGACTAACCTTGATGTCTGGTTGGACGTTACAGCATGTAATACTTGATAGCTATAGAGACCTATCAGCTCTTGAGCTGATGAGGGAGATATGCAATTTATTGTTAGATAGATGCGGTATCGAGACTATACTTCCAAAAGATTCCACGCAACAGACTGTGCTTAACGAATTCAGGAAGGCTATCTGTCGACTCTTATCTAACAAACCACTTGCAATTTTGATTGAAGAAATCCCACTATCAAGCGGTCATGAATACTCTAAATTCTTGAATCTTTGCTATCAGCTAACTCTATTAACAGAGAGCCTGAATGATCAGAGCAGAGTTATTTGGCTATATTCATCAATCTGCAATCCTAAATTCGACATCAAATCTGGCCACCCCAAAATATATGAAAAAATCCAATTTATAGAGTTCGACCCCTGGCATTCTGACGATATAAAATCTCTCATAGACTTAATAACTAAAACGCTACCAATACAAGTGAGCGATGAGGATCTCAGAATGATCGTGCAAGACAGCAAAGGAATTCCGCGATATGTGAAAATGCTATTTAGGAGAGCGCGCAACGAGGTCGGCTCTCAAAAAGAATTTTCTGAAATATCGTCGTCTGTTCAACAGGATTTGGCATTATGAGAACACGTAACTTGCGACCTTGCACAATTATTCCGGACTGCTTATATGTGGAACGCGCTGCGGATAGGCAACTGCGAACCGTCATTGACGACATGGGACGTCCCGCATACATATTAGTGTCTCGACAGATGGGCAAAACGAATTTACTCATCAATATGAAGCGTCAGAGAACCGATGACATAGTACTTTATCTTGATCTATCGAATCGTTTTGACTCCGCGAAAAAGTGGTTCCGAAATGTAGTCGACTCACTAATCGACTCCTTCCCACAATATTTCGAAAACTGTGAAGATAAAGTCCAAGTGCAGCGTGCAAGCTCAGGCTTTGAGCCGAATGTCGAGTTTGATCGACATCTCAGACTGCTACTCAGATCCTGTGATAAGCGAGTTGTCATTGTCCTCGACGAAATCGACTCCCTCGTTGGGTGCAACTATTCCGATATTGTCCTTGCTCAGATTCGGAGCATGTATTTTTCCAGAGCAAACCATGTTGAGTATACCCGCCTCACCTATGTCTTATCTGGGGTAGCAGAACCTTCCGATTTGATTCGCGACAAGAATATCTCACCATTCAATATTGGCGAGAAAATTTACCTTGAGGATTTTAATCGAGCAGAATTCGATGCATTTATTACAAAAGCCGGACTCGAATTTCCGCAAGATGTTATTGACAAAATATTCAGCTGGACAAACGGAAACCCGAGGATAACCTGGGATCTTTGCAGCGAAATTGAAGACCGGCTTCTAAACGGGGAACTGATTGACACCACCACCGTTGATAAAGTCGTCGACAAAATCTACCTAACTGAGCTCGATCGGGCGCCAATTGATCACATTAGAAATTTAGTTGAAGCAGACACGCACATTCGCAACGCCATAGTTGCCATACGATATTCTAAATGTGAAGCATTAGACGACAAAATTAAAAGCAAACTTTATCTTGCGGGGATAACTAAGCCCGTAGATTTCGGAAAACTAAAAATCAAGAATAGAGTAATTGATGAAGCTTTGTCTGACCGATGGATCGAGCAGATATCTAGCGCTGAAAAATCAATTTTGATTCTCGCTAATGAAGCATACAACTCCGGTAACTACGAACAGTCAATCCAGTACTATGAAGAGGCTCTTGGAGACACAAACAACCCATCAACTGTAAGTGATATAGCCCGATTAGAACTAGGCCTAGCCTACTTATGGACAAAACAAAGCTCTAAAGCAATTGCGCAATTCACTATCGTAGACCAAAGCTCAACCGATCTCAAAGTAATTCAATTGAGTAAGCTTCACATCGGCACGGCTTACATTAGCGCCCAGAACTATACTGAAAGTATTCCTTCACTACAACAGGCTGCATCTGGCGTGGATCACACCACAGCCGTTAATGCAAAATTAAACTTGCTCGTTGCCTATTTAAAGTCTGGAACGGAAGAAAATCTTGGGATTGCTGAAAACCTCTCAGAAGAGTTAGTCAAAACTCTTGAAGAAAAAGCAAATGACCGCTTAGACGTGTCACTAGCGACCGCACTTTACCATCAGTCGACCATTTACGAAGCTTTAAAAAACCCATCTAAAACATTGGCCTGCATTGAAAGTGCACTATCGCACGCGCCTATACCATTGAAGCCATTCCTGCTGTTAGCGAAAATAGAAAAACACCAAGACAACAGCAAAAACTGCGAAACGCTTACAGAGTTCGTAACGCTAATCAGTGAAAATACAATCCCCCTTTCGGAGGTTTCGGATTCTGTTCTAGGCCTGAGTAAGTCAACGCTCGCGAAAGGCCTGCATCGCATATCTGAACTGAGTGATCCTCTAGGGTTTGATAATTTCCTCAGCATCATAAAATCAAAATACTTCCGACCCAGCTTCAGCAAATTTAACATCATAATCAATCTTGCGGAAGAGACGACTACAAGCGATCCAGATTTAGCGTTCGAATTACTGGTCAAGTGCGCCCAACATTATTCAGACGCAACAACGCCGATTGAGAGCACAATTAAGCTTTATAGAAATCTGGCCACCTATAGTTGCTACAAACCAGATGATCAATGGAGCATGAATTATTTAAGGCTATTGGGACAGAGCTGCCCTGAGGAGTTGATTGCTGGCGATGACATCACCGCAACAGTTGGAATTATTGTTCAACTCTGGACTCGTGGAGACGTAAACATTGGCGAGTCTCTCACTATATGGAAAAAGTTTGAAGAAAAATCCCTTCAAACCGACCCAACTCAATCGGCCGCTCTGCTCTTTTTAACAATGCTACATGAGAAAAATAAAGACACAGCTTACGAGTACGGAACTAAATTCATAAAAACCGTTTCATCAGTCGACGAAGAAAACACCTCGCAAATCTGGGGACCATTGAAGAAACAAGCCGAGCAAATAATTACTTCTTACGAGACATCTAGACTGAAGAATATAGGCAGAAATTCAAAAGTGCTTGTTCAATATTCCAACTCTGAACGTGTTGAAAAAAAATACAAATACGTCGAAGACGACATCAAAACCAAGAAATGCGCTTTGATTGAAGTGACAGTCTACTAAGACTAGCATCATTGATGCAGAGTGGAATGGCTATACAACCAACTCTACTCTGCATTTCACTCTTATCTACCGGGCAGGAAGCCGGCCAGCTCCAAACGGCATCCGGATGGCCAATGAATGAGTGCACCACCGATACAAACCCGAACCACCGGTAGACGGTTTATTTTGCCCTTGGAGACGAGCTTCGCGGGCCAGCCAACCCTCTACTTCGTCAGAGCCGTACTCGGTTTTCTGTTCTTTCAGCAGCTTGTGGTTTCCACTTTTAGTCTCAATGATCTCGCCGTTGTGGGAATTCTTGTACTGCTTGACCTGACGTGCGCGACGCGGGAACTTCTCGACAACAGCAGGGACTGAGGCATGACGGCCGGCCTGAGGATCCAACATGTTGATCACATCACGAAGGCTGCAGCCGTACTCGGCCAGCAGGTCACGCAGTTACGTTCCTAATACAAGATCTTCACGCGGTTACGGGACTTGTTTAGGAATACGAAAAGTACCGAATCGAATACCTCCACTTTTATGTCCAGCTCCACCAGCGTGGTGAGGCCGTCGATAAATTTTCGGAAGTCCACCGGCTTGGGATAGAGGTACAATTTTTCGACTTTAGCGTCGGGTCGCATCATGGTGTGCCGGCTCCAGAAAGAAATTGGGAGCGCAGCATCGGGCACCAGCGAAGCGCTTTGAAGGTGGGGTTCATGGAGCCCTTACTATCCAACAACTCGTGCGCGCGTTTCATCTTTGGCCATGCAGAGACATTCGACGTCGGAATCATCATCAATGGCAACCCAAAGGGTGAACCGGCCATTGAAGCGGTCTCTGTTACGACACCGGCCATTGCCCAGCCCTGATCACCCTACGTCGCGGTCTGCGGAACGCAAGGGAAGTGGCACCTCTTCACGCTACTGTTGCGCGAAACTTTGTGCCAGGAATCTGAGCACGGCATGCAGGTTTTCTAGGCCTTGCGGTGAGAATATATCCAGGCCTGTCTGCGCCTTATAGTAGTGCTCTGCCAAGAACAAGCCATATTGGTCTTTTTTCGGCGGACTGGATAATTCCATCTTCCTTTGCGCCAGTTCAAAGCTTTCGTGCCCCAGGAGGGCTTCCAGGGCCATGCTGGCGTAAGAGGCGTCGATGTCTGCGAGCGTAATGACGACGTCCTCAGGCAGCAGCCACTTTGCCCTATATCGATCGCGCGCCTCTCGCCCGGCTTTATCGTCATCCAACAGGACGATAAACTTCTCGCCTCGGCCCATCAGCAGGCTAATTAAATTGCCGGAGGAGGTTGAGCCTACGCCTGGGACGATATTGAAATTCAAAGCGCAGTCGCAACTGGTGGAGGCGGCCATTAACGCGTAGTAGTCTGAGATCCCTTCCACAATGACACAGGGCGAGGTGCCGACAATCTGGGGCACAACGTACTGGAGCCTCTCAATGACTGGCTGAAAGTGATGACTTCGGCTTGGATAACTGTCTAAAAATTGCTTGTATTTGATAGCGGCAATTTTAGCTGGCAAGAACTCAAGGTCATATCCGTCCGCATCGTCATGCTTCGCGGCACGATTCTCTACAATGTACGCTCCAGCTAGCCACCTCGGATCTACCATATGATGACTGTGAGTAGAGTAGATAATCTTGTCGCCGTTCTCGATCATTTTTTCGAAGAACGTCAGCAACTCTACCTGGGCACGAGCGTGCAGGTTGGCCGCAGGCTCGTCGAATACATAAATCGTTTTGCGCTTACAGCCCTCCAGCTTGAAGCGCGTCAACAGCAAGAACGTGAAGAACCACCTGAACCCGATTGAGCGTTCACTGATCTTGTAGTCAGAATCGCCATTGCTGACAGCAAAAGACACCATGGCAGTAGGTCGGTCAGCGCCCGTGACAGACCACTGCAATTCAACCCGTTTGGCGGTCGTCTCGCGCGAAAAGACCCGCCGCCAACCACCAATCACCTCGGTGGTCAGCGCTTGAGAAACTTTTTTAAAGACGGCATCGATCTGCCCTTTTTCATGGCTTCGATAGAACGTATCGAGCCATTGGGGCCCATTTCTTTCGCGATACTGGGCGATGCGCTTGTTGATATGCTCGTCTACGTCATGCTCAGCGTAGGCAAAGATCTTCTCTACGATCTCTCGATAATGCCTCTGCTCATAGCTCTCTCCCGCAAACGGTGCCAGCTCAATTTCTTCAGGCACGTTAATCAGGAACGTCGGGAAATACGCAACTGTGGGAACGCCCTCCACCACCAATTCGGCGATGAGTTCCCAAAGATTCTGTTGTGGATCATCCGGCTGCGCATAAGGCTCAAAGCTTAATGCCCCTGGCATCCTGACGTTAAACTCCAACCCCAGGCTACCCGAGCTCTCACCTTTTGGGTCATTAGCGAAGCTGATCTCTTTAGCAATTCGAAACTTCTTGCGTAGAGCTTCGACATCAACCTCAAGTCCTGCAAGCTCAACAAGTTGCTTGATCGCCAACACTTCGGTGTCGTCCAGCTTCACCGTGGCGGCTACGGAAACCGTGCCCTTGAATGAGCCCTTCTGGCTGGCAGGAATGAAGGTAAATTCTTCGTTGTTCTCGGGGCTGAATGTATAAAGGCTCGAAACCGATTGGTCACTGCTCACAAATTGCGAAATCGCTTCAAGAATGGTCGTCTTACCACTCTCGTTCAATCCAATGAGCATAACGATCGGCGTGTCGCTTCGCCCTGAGAGCTCTATGCTCGTACTGACAATGCCCTTGTAGTTCTTAATCTCAAAATCGAGGATTTTCGACATCGACAAACACTACCCTGTGTTAGCACGAACTGAGCCAGGCCAGCTTAAACGCTTAACTTGGCATGCATGAGCCCTACGGATCTTCAACCGCCCCGGTTACCTATTGGCAAATTGGATCTGGCAGGGTTAGAGTGCTGGCACTCTAGCATCAGTCAAACCGCTGTCAACAGCTCTTGGTTTGCAGGCAAGCTAGCGCTGCGTAGGTTCACATATGGATATTGGGGAACGTAATGTCAGGTTCAGACGGCAAGCTATTCAGGGACTACACAGCGGGAGCTCCCACCGAGACGGCCTGTGACAGGCTCTACCTACAGACTCACTTGGCGTCTCCGAAGCCCGAAGTCGTTGAGCAGATCACCGTCGGCGACATCCTCCAGATGACAGTGGGCCTTGCAGGCAGTGAGCTTTCAGCGCTTGCCGTCTGGAATGGTCATGTTGCAGGCGGCATTGCGTCCCCGAAAGCGATCCGGCTGATCACCTGCATCCAGAACGGCACGAACTACGTAGCTCTTGTCACGGCCAAAATTGGCGGGCAAGTGGCGCTCAAGATCTCACCGGTCAAGCAGGAGTGACCTGATGATCAACATAGCCGGTGGTGTTTATTACGAGCAGTGCATGTGCCCCACGTGGCAGGAGCTGTTTGGCTCGGGCGGGCGAGCCGCTACGGCGATCGCGCGCCTGGGAGGGACGGTCAGCCTCGCGACCTATACAGACAACATGGCGGGGTCGGTGCTTCGCCTGAGAGCGGCGTTGGAGGGGTTCTCTCTGGAACCCCATCCCATTGATCGCAGTCTGCAATTCCGCTACACCCACGGATTGTCAAAGCCTACAGTTGACCCTATCCCGAAGAGCCAGCAAAGCCTGCAAGTCACGGCTAGGAATGTCGTGCGCTTCGGCTTTCTGGAGGGTGACTGCATCGTCGATGCTTACCAGGCGGTTTACGACCCTCAAAGTTCAAGCAACCCAGCGCCGTTCCATGAGAATGGCTCCAAAGCTGAACGGTTGGCACTCATCCTGAACAGAAGTGAGGCGCAGGCGCTGCATGGCAGCAGCACCTTAAGCACAGCTGATCTGGCGCGCGCCTTATCCAAGTCCCAGCATGCCGAAATCGTCATCATCAAGATGGGCCCAGCCGGTGCGCTCCTGTTCCATGACGATCGCATCCACACCATCCCCTCTTTCGTGACGCCAAAGGTCTGGAAGGTGGGCTCAGGTGACGTGTTCGTCGCTACCTTTGCGTATTTCTGGCTTGAGGAGACGCTGACTCCACTGGAAGCGGCGACACTCGCATCACGTGCTACCGCCTTCTATTGTGAATCGCAGGGCTTCGCTTCAAAAGCCGGACTCAGCACTTACACCCCAAGTGCAGCCAGCATGCCTAAAAAGTCGAGGGGCGGCAGAGCGCCCCTGGTATATCTGGCAGGCCCCTTCTTCTCGCTGTCCCAGCTTTGGCTCGTTGAAGAAGCGCGCGGCCAGCTTCTGGAGATGGGGCTGAACGTATTCTCCCCGGTGCACGACGTGGGCCATGGGCCGGCAGAGGATGTCGTGCACAAGGATATTGAAGCCATTCACGCATGCGACCTGATGCTTGCGATCGGTGACGGCCTCGACGCGGGCACGATCTACGAGATTGGCTACGCACGAGCACTCAAGAAGCCCGTCATCATGTACGTGGAAAATGAGTCGGAGGAAGATCAAAAAATGATGGCCGGCTCAGGCTGCACCATTACGGACGATTTCGTGACAGCCATTTACCAAACCGCCTGGAAGGCAGCAGAACTATGAAGCGGGCTCTTCTCCTCTCAGGTGGCATGGACTCGCTCGCATTGGCGTGGTGGTTACGTCCCGAGATCGGTATCACCTTAAATTATGGACAACTGGCCGCAGAGGCTGAGATTTCCGCCTCCAGCACCGTCTGCAAACAGCTGGGCATTGAGCATCACGTCGTCTCGATCGACTGCCGCTCCGTCGGCTCCGGTGATATGGCCGGAGGCAAAGCAGATGCTCACGCACCTGCCAGTGATTGGTGGCCCTACCGCAACCAGATGCTCGTCACGCTGGCGGCGATGAAGGCAATTGGCCTGGGCGTAAACAAGCTCTACCTAGGCACCGTGAAATCCGATGGATCGCACCGCGACGGCACCCCAGAGTTTGTGGCTGCCATCAATCAGTTGATGGTCATCCAAGAGGGTGAGATGAGCATTGAAGCGCCTGCTATCGGACTGAGCACCACCGAGCTGGTGAAGACTGCTGGGGTTCCCTCTTCCATGTTGGCTTGGGCCCACAGCTGCCACAAATCCAACGTGCCCTGCGGGAACTGCCGAGGCTGCTTCAAGTACTTTGAGGTCTGGCACGAGCTCGAACATGGACAGGATCAACCTCAGTAGCCCAACGGTAAGAGCTTCGCCGGGGCACTATCTGCCTTTCACCTGGCCCGAGGGCGACTTCCATTCGCTGCCCGAGGTGGAGCATGTCGGCGACAAAGGCATCCTTGACCTCCTCGACCACAGGCGCACCCGGCGCAGCTTCAGTGCGCTGGCTGAACGGCAACTGAGCCAGTTACTGTGGCGCTGTGCGCGAACTCAGGGCATTGCCGAGTCGAACTACGGCTTCGACCTTGAACTGCGACCAGTGCCCTCTGCCGGCGCTATACACCCCATCCATATCCTGGTTCACCTGCCAGGCTCGTTGAATTGGCGTCGCTATGACAGTCGCCGTCACGGCCTTGTCGAACTACCGGGATCCGGCGAGGCCCTCGCAGAATTGGTCGCGCAGTGCCATATGACCCTACCTTCCGAGCAGGCCACACGCTTGCTTCTGGTGGCAGAAGCGGGGAAGACAGGTGCGAAATATGCGAATGGTGAGAGCCTGATCTGGCGAGACGCCGGAGCACTCCTGGCGATCATGGCAGTGATTGCTGAAGCGTTGGGCTATGCGTTCTGTCCGCTGGGCATCACGGGAGAACCTTGGGCCAGCCGAATTGCCCCTTCCGGCGTGCTAACGGGCGTGGGCGTTGCGCTGGTCGGTGGGCCGGCGACGTAGCACTAGGCAGCCTTTAGACCGGCCTGGTTCAATAGCGAGTGAACCACCGTCGAAGCGGACATCATCTGGTACCACATCAGCGCGTCGAGCTTAGAGGCACGAACGTCGAGCGCTTGGCTCAGCGCCAGAAACTCTGCTTCGAGCTGCAGGTAGTGGCGCTCTACGGTAAGTCCAGGGGAGAAAAAACCTGCCAGGGCCCCGGCGCGCAGTATATGGATGTCCAGGATAGCAACGTCGTCAGCATCCAGCCAGTTGCGCGCAACCCAAGAGGCAGTCTTGTAGCCGATCCCTGGCAGCTCCAGCAACCAGTCCCGCAGAGCACGCCCAGAATGAAGAGGGACGCCCCCTAGAGCCAGGGCAGCCAGTGCCGCATGGAGGTAACGTGCCTTTTGCCTGGCAAAGCGATAGCGCACGGTGCGGGTACCGATGGTGAGCGGAATGGAGAGCCACGCTTGCAACTGCTCTTCACTGGGAACATAGGCCTCAAAGGCGCCGAGGTTTCTCAGGTGGGCGAACGCCGCGAGGCCTACGTTTGCCGGGATGCCATGACCGCCTAGCAGGCATGCACCGACTTCTTCGGCCAAGGTCTCACCCAATTTGTAGTTGAGCGGTTCAGACTCTTGCTCGTTGGCCCAGACTTGGTAAGCCCAGTACGCCGGAGTGGGGAAGGCCTCGATCAATCCCCATGAAACCCCAGGAAGCACTTCGCTCATGGCATCCGGGAAGTCGCGGCTATAGAGCTTGGAGTCTACGAACACCACTCCGTTTTGCATCACCGAGCCTCCTGTCCGGAGCCGTATGTCTGCGCGATCCAGTGCAGAAAATCGCTGCGTTCTACGGGATCCATCGCCGCTACACGATCACGAAGCCGGGATTGACGCCGGGCAATGGTCTGCCGCTCGCGGAAGGTATCACCCAGATAACGGCTGTCGTGAAGCTCGTCAGGGGCAGCGTAGTTCATCCAGACGCATTCCTCCCTAACATCCGTATGCGTCTTGGCCATAAAAGTTACCTTCCTCCATCCTTGGAGCGCTTCGTTGTAGAGGGCACAGTCGTACCCGGAGATCATCACATTGCACGGCACCCTGCTCAGCGTGAACAGTAACTGCTCGTGCTGGGCTTGGTCGTACTCGAACCGGTAAATCTTGGAGCGACGCCGCGTCTGAGTAAGATACGGAGGATCAGCATAGATGAGCTCGGTACCGTCGTAGTTGAAACTGCTTAGGTAGCCTGAAGCATCACCCTGAACGAGTTCAAGGCCTTCAACTGAATGACCCGCCCAGGCACCATGGATGGCGGGGTCGACGTCCACGCCAATACTACGGGCCGCAGGTTTTTTGTGACGCAGGACAGCGCCCGCGCCCAAGTGTGACTCGATGTAGGTCTGATGCGGAGGCATCATGTTGATCAAGCGCTGATAGCACTTGCCTTTCCCGCCTGGATATCTCATTCGCACATCATCGTCAAAAGTGACGATGATGTCAATGAAGCGTCCTGAGCCCTGGGGTACCTCGCTACACAAGAAAGCAACCGCATAACCGAAGGAAGTAAGTGAAACCGGTCACATCATATAACGGCTTAAGAAATCCCCCACCCGCGCTTTACCCACAAGGCCTTCTACAGTGAAGATGCCACCTTAGTGGATCCCTACGGTGCGCCAAGTAAAGTCGGCAACCTGAAACTGAGGACTTTCTATCGCAACGTCCTTGGTCACGGGTACCTGTCTTCGGATTTGTTGACGCCGAACGTAGTGGACGCACCGCTCGTGCCACGCTTCCCACAGTGATTGAGCAGATCGTGCTCAATGGGGCTCGGGAATGAAAAGCTCCAGCTTTAGCTCTGGCTCTGGCTCTGGCTGTGGCTCTGAGAGTTTTCTGTAAAAGCTTTCCACTTCATATCATGAGTAAAGGACTAGGATGATTACTTGGACACCTCCTCAGCCACTGACTGCATATCACACTGCTTTCCGTCAGAAAGGCATATATATCATCGGTGGCCGCTACAACCCCAATCTCTCGGTCACCCCAGGACTCGGTGATGACGACTATTGGGGGCGCAATTGGCCTAACAACTTTAAGCCTTACTACGTGGGCATCTCTGAATCATTGAGCTCGGGGGTGAGAGGGCGTCTCAGTCGACATAGCCGAAAACGGGGCAACATGAAAATCTCCCAGCGCATCCGGAACAACGAGCCCCTTTTCTTCATCGCAGCTTATGGCAATGACCTGGCGGCGTACGAGGCGTTGTTCCTTTGCCTCAAAACGGACGTGCAGTTTTCCGACAATATTCGTAGCGAGATAGAACGGGGCACGAAGCGCGAATATGAAAGAGTTCGAGCGAACATGACCCAGTACGAACGAGACTACTATGACAATCTTGACCATGATGGTCGGGACGGCTAAGCCTCGTAGCAGCATGTCCTGCACTACCTAGGGCCAGGTCCAGACGACGATCATGAGGCCTTCAAAAAAGTCGCATGCATGCCTCAGAAGTTAGGCATGTATCGGTACCAAGCCGAGCAAATGGCGAGAAATTTCATCGATGTCTCGCTCGATCAACTGGAAGCCGGGATGCGCAGCTCGATCATGGAAGGTGAGGTCACTACCAAAATTCAAGAGCTCGACAGCGCCTTCAACATGAAGGTGTCCGCTCTAAAACCACCGTCACCACCAAAGTTCAGGGGTTGAAATGGAAATTCTGGCCCGCCTTTGGCAATCACATGCTCAATGGCTTAGCTTCCTTGATCGTCGAACTGCTGATTTTCGGCTGTTTCTCCCTGTACAACTTGTATCAGCAGCAGGGAGGCCTTGAGGGTATGGCAAAAGAAGCATCCAACCCGGCCACTCAAAAGCCTGCAGTTCTTCCTTTCACGCCATCACCAACACAGCCCTTCTAAGGTTGAAGCTGTTGGTTGCACACCAGACGCCCGCTGTTGGAGTAGAGCCTGGACCGGAAGCTTCTGGTGGCTAGCAACGTGAATGTGCGTGGTAATGTTTGAGCTTTCTCCTCGAGGCATCGGGTTCATCAGCCAAGGGCCGGCCAGCTAAATCAATGCCTCTCGCACTCCTTGCCCCCGCTACGATTCTGTAAGACCTTTCTGAATCCAATACCAAATGCTTCAAGATCACCACACCGGCGAACTATCCTACGCGCCAAGCCGAATTTTCACCGTTGTCGGGGAAATGCTTCAGGACTAACGTCCACCGCGTCGTTTCGACGACCGGGTGTGAGAACCCGAAACGAGTAAGTTCAGCTGCCTATCATGGTGGTCATGCGCGGGCAGACTTCGGTCTGGCCGGGGCTCCTTGCTCGCTCGGTTTCTCACCCCGCGTATGACCGCCACCCAAACCCGTGAGAAGGTTGGGTCGCGGTTTTCCTCTGGCCCTCGCAAGGAGTTGTCCGATGAAAAAGCCGGTTCCCGACCCACCCCACATTCAGAGCACCCGCAACTACTACCTGATCAATCAGGACCTCAGCCCCCTCGACGCCCTAAGCCACACCCTCGAACTCATGGTCGGCATCGAAGCCACCCTCGACGAATACATCTGCGCCAACGCCGGTGAACCTGGGATGCCCATGCTGGTGAACACATTGCATCAACTACAAATGGTCAAAACCCTGACCCAGTTCGTGTTGCAGCGTGTGGAGAGCGAGTGAGCATGTCTAACAAACCGGGATGAATAGACCAGCGCCCCTTTCGATCCGATAGCCTGGCATTTCACCCGCCCTTCGAAACCGCCCCGTTTGCTTCTAGCCGCTACCGCATCAAGGGTATGCGCAGCGCCCGCTGGCAAACGGGGCGACTCATAGACAATGCGTAAGACGCCTCAGCCCGTCACACACCCCGACGGTTTCTTCCCAGCAAACGTATCAACCAAACTCTCAATGACCATCTCCCCCATCCGCGTACGCGTCTGCACCGTAGCGCTCGCACGGTGCGGTTGCAGCACCACCTGCTCATTGCCGAACAGCACCTCCGGCACCCGCGGTTCGTCGACGAACACATCGAGCGCCGCCCCAGCGATCCGCCCCGCCTGAAGCGCAGCCACCAGGTCGTCTTCGTTCACCAACTTGCCGCGCGCCACATTGACCAGATAACCCTCCGACCCCAGCGCCTCAAGCACACGGGCATCGACGATAGCCTTCCCGCCATCGGCAGCCGCCGCCAGGATCAACGCATCGCTGTCACGCGCCAGCTCCGTGAGGTCAGCCACATAGCGATAATCCACGCCGTCGATGGCCTGCAAGTCGGTGTAGCTGATCGGGCAGCCGAACGCCGCCGCGCGGGTCGCCACCGCACGCCCTACCCGGCCCAGCCCGACGATGCCGATGCGCATGCCGCTGAACTGCCGCGCCAGGGGCAAGGGCGCCAGCGGCGTGGGGCTGTGCTGCCACTGGCCGGTGCGCACGTAACGGTCGCCAGTGCACAGGCCACGGCACGCCGCGATCAGCAGGCCGATGGCCAGGTCCGCGACGTCGTCGGTCAACGCACCGATGGTCGCGGTGACGCGGATACCCAGGTCGCGGCAGTAGGCCAGGTCCACCGCATCGGTGCCCACGCCGTTGACCGCCACCACTTCCACGCGCGGCAGCTGCGCCAGCACCTCGCGGCTGATGCCGGTGTGCCCGCCGGTGACCACGCCACGGATGTTGGCACCGTGCTCCTTGAGGTAGGCGGCTTTGTCGGCCTGTTGGTAGTAGGGGCGCATGACGAACAGTTGCTCGAGGCGTTCGCGGATCTGTGGAATCAGGATCGGGCTCAGTTGCAGGACTTCTGGTTTCATGGGGGTTGCCTCTTGAAGAATTGGGTGGCGTTGGGATCGCGGCTAAACCGGTGCGCCGGCCGGCCGCTCCTACAGGTACAGAGAACGATGCAGCGGCCAGATTGGCGTTGGGTTCGCGGCTGAACCGGTGCGCCGGCCGGCCGCTCCTACAGGTACAGGGAACGATGCAGCGATTGGGTTGGTGACGGGTGCGCGGCTGAAGCAACGGTGCAGCGGTCAGCCACGGCCCACAAAGGGCATCTTGGTGGCCATCACGGTCATGTTCAGGACGTTGGCCGACAGCGGCAGCGCCGCGATGTAGCGCACCGCATCGGCCACGTGCTGTACATCGACCATCGGCTCGACGGCGATCTGCCCGTTGGCCTGGCGCACGCCGCGGGTCATGCGTTCGGACAGTTCGGTCAGGGCGTTGCCGATGTCGATCTGGCTGCAGGCGATGTCGAATGCGCGGCCGTCCAGCGCCAGGGCCTTGGTCAGCCCCAGCACCGCGTGCTTGCTGGCGGTGTAAGGTGCGGTGAAGGGACGCGGCGTGTGCGCCGAGATCGAGCCGTTGTTGATGATCCGCCCGCCCTGGGGCTGCTGGCGGCGCATCAGCCCGAAGGCTTCGCGGCAGCACAGGAACACGCCGTTGAGGTTGGTGGCGATGACGTTGTCCCAGGTCTCGACCGGCAGCTCGTCGATGGGCACGGCCGGGGCATTGACGCCGGCGTTGTTGAAGATCACGTCCAGGCGCCCGTAACGTTCCTCGACCGTGGCGAACAGCGCCTTGACGCTGGCCGGATCACGCACGTCGGTTGCTACCGGCAGCGCTTGCCAGCCCTGGGCGGCAGCCTGTTCGGCGACGCCGAGCAAGGGCTCCAGGCGCCTCCCGGCGAGCACCACGGTGTAGCCGTCCTGCAATAGCCCCAGCGCCACGGCCTTGCCGATGCCGCTGCCAGCCCCGGTGACCAGGGCGATTTTCGAAGTGTGATTGTCAGTCATGCTGCGTCTCCCGTTGAAAGTGTTCGGTTGGGGCGGCACGCGGCGCCACGCGGACCTCGATCTGCCCTACGCCGTCGACGCCGGCGCTGATCAGGTCGCCGGGCTGCAAGGCGGCGACGCCCTCGGGGGTGCCGGTCATGATCAGGTCGCCAGGCAGCAAGGTGATGGTCGCGGACAACTGGCTGATCAGTTGCGCCACCGACCACAGCTGGCTCTGCAAATACGAGCGCTGGCGTTCAGTGCCGTTGACTTGCAACCACACCGCCCCGCGTTGCGGATGGCCCTGGTCGCCGACCGGTTGGATGGCGCTGACCGGTGCCGAGCCGTCGAAGGCCTTGGCGCCCTCCCAGGGCAGGCCGGCCTGCTTGGCGGCACGCTGCAAGTCGCGACGGGTCAGGTCCAGGCCGGCGGCATAGCCCCACACATGGGCCAGTGCCTGGCCCTCGGGAATGTCCGCCCCGCCGCTACCGATCGCCACCACCAGCTCGATCTCGTGGCAAAACTCCTCGGTGTGCGGCGGGTAGGCGATCTCGCCGTGCGCCTCGATCACTGCGCTGGCCGGTTTCATGAAGAACAAGGGCGCGGTGCGCGGCTGGCCATCGCTCCAGGGGTAGTTGCGCCCTACGCAGAACACCCGGCCAACCGGAAAGCGCTGCTGGCTCCCGACCACCGGCAGGCTGGGTTGCGGAGCGGGGGTAAAGACGAAGTCGTTCATGATGGCCTGGCTCGCTTGGATTCGATTCGAGGGCTCCAGCCTAAGGCGGCTGCGTCCGGCAAAGTTGGACGCAAGCCGCTTCGCGTTGGAGTAAACGGGGCTATTTGGCTTTCAACTCGATGCGGTAGATCCGGCCCAGCAGCAGCGAGTACGACAGGGTGCCGATCAGCGCCACGCCGCCGATGAACCAGAATGCCCAGGCGAAGGTGCCGGTGGCGTGGACGATGGCCCCCACCACGATGGGGCAGACGATGCCGCCGATGTTGGCCGCCAGGCTGGTGACCCCACCGGTCAGACCGATCAGCTCCTTGGGCGCGATTTCCGACACGGCGGCCCAGGACGACGAGGCGATGCCTTGGGCGAAGAACGCCACGGTGAGGATGACGATGCACACCAGGTTGGAGTCGGTGAAGTTGACCAGCATGATCGACATGCCGAGCATCGAGCCGACCACCAGCGGCAGCTTGCGGGCGAAGGACATGCTGTAGCCACGGCGGATCAGCAGGTCCGAGACGATCCCGGCGAGCAGGATGCCGACCGTCGCGCCGATGAAGGGCAGCACGGCGAAGATGCCAGCCTTGATGGTGGTCAGGTGGCGCTCTTCGATCAGGTAGGTGGGGAACCAGGTCAGGAAGAAGTACAGCGCCGAGGTGCTGGCGAACTTGCCGATGCAGATCGCCCAGACCTGCCGGTAGCGGAACAGCTCGGCTACCTGCCGCCAGTTGAACTTGGTGCGCTCCTGGCTGCTTTTCACCAGGCCGCCGCCGTCCTCGATGTACTGCAGCTCTTCCTTGCTGACTTTCTTGCAACTCAGCGGGTCGCGGTACAGGAGCAGCCACACCACGCCGAACAGGATGCCCACCACACCGGTGCTGTAGAACACATGGCGCCAGTCCCACGTAGTGGCCAGCCACAGCAGTGCGCCGGTGAACAGCGCCGTGCCCAAGTACTGGCCGCACACGTAGATGCTGCTGGCCATGCCGCGCTCGCGGGCCGGGAACCAGACGGTCACTGCGCGGCTGTTGGCCGGAAACGCCGGCGCTTCCATGGCACCGACCGCCAGGCGCAGGCCGAACAGTGAGGCAAAGCCGCTGGCGAAGCCTTGGCAGACGGTGACCGCCGACCAGCTGATCAACGACACGCCGTAGGTCAGCCGCGAGCCGAAGCGGTCGGCGACGAAGCCGGCCGGCACCAGGGCCAGCGCGTAGGTCCAGGCGAACGCGGAGAAGATCAGGCCCATCTGGATCTTGTCCAGCCCCAGGTCCTTGGCCATGAACGGCGCGGCGATGGAGATGTTGACCCGGTCGACGTAGTTGATGATGGTCGCGACCAACAACAGGCTGAGCATGAACCAGCGCCGTCGGGTGGGCAGGCCGAGGGAGCCGGCGGCTTCGGCAGGGGCCGCGCGGGTGGCGGCCGGCACGGCCTGGGAGTTGGGAAGACTCGACATGGTGGAACCTCATTGTTATTGGGATCTATCGAGGTTTTCAGGCGGCACGGAACCGGCCTTGCCGATGCGCAAGGTGCAGGTCATGCCTTGGGAAGGAGCGGGTCAGGCCTGGCCAGGTGGCCGGGCGTGAAGAACAGGCGGTGGCGCATGCGCCGAGCGGTGGACGAGAATCATTGTGCGAGCACCCTTTGCTTATTGTTGGTAGATGTCTGCGGCAACGGCTACCAAGGTGGTCGTACAACAATAAAAAAGCAACGCCCTGGTTAGATCGATTTTATACAGGGGCCCAGCGGATTACTGGCTTGTCCAAAAATGGCGAAAACATCCGATCCGTTTGAGGAGCCGTAGAAGCTGCTGAAATTACTGTTCCAGAGCCGTTTCCTGCTGCTCACGGGAGCGGATTTTCTGGGCATCGAAAGGGTTTTGTCCAAGTCGCCGCTCGCCCGGTCAAACGTCAAGTCATCGTACAATTGCTTGCCAGCGCCCCTTCACGCTGTACAGAATCGCTCCATGACCCTGGCAGCCGACATCGGGTTAGCCATTCAATAAAAAGGGAGATGACATGCACTCAGTCAGCCGGGTGCCGACCTACGGCATGCAGCAACGCAGCGAGCGCGCCGACTTCTATATCCGCGACGAGCAAGGACGTCCGGCGGAGACCGCCCTGCACCGCCACGAGTATTTCCAGATCCAGGTCAACCTGGGCGGCGACACCGTGCAACACATCGGCAGCGTGCAGCGGCCGTTCCCGCGCAACGCGCTGGCCTTTGTCCTGCCGCATCGTATGCACATGATCCCGCACCCGGCCGACAGCCATTTCATGGTCATCAACTTTTCCCAGACGTTCCTGCTGCCGCACCTGCAATGCGACCCGATGGACCTGGAGGAAGTGTCGATCGCCCTGGCACCGGAGCTGTCGCCCTTCCGTTTCCAGGAGCACCTGGACTTCATGTTCGGGCAGGCGGATTTCGAGCGGATCTGCGTGCTGGTCCGACAGATGCGCGAGCTGGACACGCAGCGCCAGTTCGGTAGCCGCGAGGTGATCAAGGGCTTGCTGCTGCAGATGATCGGCCAGGTGTGCATGCTGTACGCCGAACCGTTCAGGCAACTGGCCGAAGACAACGCCGCCCAGGCCAGCCGCCGCGATGCCCTGGGGCGCATGAGCGAGTACGTGCGCAAGCACCTGGCCGATCCGGACCTGAGCCTGACCAAGGCCGCCGCGGCCACGTACCTGTCACCCACCTACCTGAGCCACTGGCTGCGCAAGGAGATCGGCAAGACCTTCAGCGAACTGGTGCTGGAGCGGCGCATGCATGCGGCGCGCAGCCTGTTGCTGGGCGGCTCGAAACCGGTAGGCGAAGTGGCCAGGCTGTGCGGCTTCGCCGACGAGGCGTATTTCTCGCGGCGCTTCCGGCAGATCCATGGTTTGCCGCCAGGGCAGTTCCGGCGCCGGCAGTTGGACGTGGAAAGCAGCGCTGCGTCGTGAATGCGTGTCTGTTTTCGGCTCTCTAGGCCGCGCATGGTGCTGCCAGCAGTGACTTCTCTGTGCCGTAGCCCCGGGCTTTCAGTAGGACAGGAATATTCTCTTCTCGATTCCCTGGCTTACTGTTGGCCCGATACGTCCTCAACGGTAACGGTGCGTTCAGCAGGCACACTCGCCGTGGAGCGTGGCCCACCCAGCAAGGGTGAGCCCACTCAACCTCAGGACCGCTTGCGCTTGAACAGCTTGCCGACGAAACCGGCGACGGCGATCAGGCCCAGTACGATGAACTTCTTGAACGCCAGCAGTGCAACGCCGATCTTGGCGAACAGGCCTGCCTTGGCGGCGACGCCACCGGCGACCAGCGCGGCCAGCCCATAGGGCGCCAGCTTGTCGGTCTTGGCGTCGTAGTCGGCGTAGCGGTTGCCGTCGGTGAAGTTGGTGAAGGCGAGGATCTTCGGCGTTTCCCGCTTGATCGTCTGCAGGTCGGCCATCGCCGCCACGGCGTTGAGCTCCAGCACCCCTTCGCGGCCCAGCACGCGGATGCTGTAGTTCAGGGTGGTCTGGTCGGCGTCGTCGGCCTTCAGCTCTCGCGCCCAGTACATCTTGTGGGTAGCCTGGTCGTAGCTCGGTGGCTCGGCCCAGCCCAACAGGGTCAGACCGGCATAACCTTCCTTGCGACGCGCCTTGTTGTCTTCCTCGTCATCGGCCTTCATCTGCTCAAGGAGGTCGGCGTAGTCGATCTTGGCTGCGTCTTCGTCGGAAATGTGGCCGTCATTCTTGTAACTGATGATCACGCCCCAACCGTTTTCCGACAGCGGGCTGACAGCGGTCGGGACGATCATGCCGAGGGTCGTGAAGCCCGGTGGGTTGCCCCAGCCTTCGGTCAGCAGGCGTTCGGTTTCGTTCGGCGCCAGGTAGTAGAACTCGTCGTTAAGTTGCAGGCTGGCGATGCCGCCAGGCAGGGTGACGTGACCGCGCTGTTTCTTGAGCGTGGCCAACCACTGTTCGGCGGTCTGTTGTGGTCGTTCACTGGCGGTTGGCGCAGAGGTGGGAGCGGTGGCGGCAATGGCGGGCAAAGTGGTTGCGCAAAGCAACACTGCCGCCAACAACTGGCGCAGGTGTTTCATCGTAGTCCCTTACAATTTGAATTAATTTGGCCGTGCAGAATAGCCGAAGGTACTGGTTAATCGCCAGAATCTTATGTATATGGCGGTTGGCTGACCGACAGAGAATCACAGCGTTGTGACACGCCTCGGCAAACTCGCAGAACGGTATGCCAGCCTGATCTTGCTGGCCCACTCGATACCCTATTTACGACACCTTTTTCTTACATTGCCTAGAAATCCACCTTGCCCCGACCCGCTTTGACGTTGCCCCGCCTGGCTTTTCCTTCCAGGCGGCGAGTCTTCGAACCCAGCGTAGGTTTGGTAGGGCGACGTTTCTTCTCGGTCTTGCCGGCAGCGACGATCAATTGCGCAAGGCGTTCCAGCGCGTCGGTACGGTTCTGCTCTTGAGTGCGATATTGCTGGGCTTTGATGATCAACACGCCGTCGCCAGTGATACGCGAGTCACGCAGCGCCAACAGCCGCTCCTTGTAAAACTCGGGCAGCGACGAGGCAGGAATGTCGAAGCGCAGGTGCACGGCGCTGGACACCTTGTTGACGTTCTGCCCACCAGCGCCTTGGGCGCGGATGTAGGTGATTTCGATGTCGGTATCGGGCAGGTGTACGGTGTTGGAGATGGTCAGCATGAAAGGGCCTTTGTGATTGCCCGCCATTATTACAGCCCCTGCGGCCCATCCATAGCGCGACACGTAACGCTGCGAACCTGATCGAGCTTGTGTGCATCCATGAACCAGAGAAACACCGCCATGGCTCATGCCGCCTTCAGGACGTTTGCGCAGCCTGCGTCACATCCACAAATACCCCCAACCCCGCCCGCGCGCCCTCATCCAGCATCCGCGCCACACTTCCCGCCAGTTGCTCCAACGTATACGGCTTGGTCAACAAGCGCATGCAAGGCCCCAGAAAATCCGCTCGCGCCATCGCGCCCTGCGCATACCCGGTCAGGAACAACACCGGCAGACGCGGCTGGGACTGCTGGAGCATTTCCGCCAATTGCCGCCCGTTCATGCCCGGCAGGCCTACGTCGGTCAGCAGCAGGTCGACCCTTTTCAGTTCGTTGAACAGCTTCAACGCCTGTTCCCCGTCGGACGCCGACCGCACGCGGTAGCCCAGAGCCTCCAGCACTTCCTGGTTGATCAGGCGTACCGAATCGTCGTCTTCGACCAGCAAAATGAGCTGCCCCTGCCCCGTCGTGGTTTCGGCGAGCGCAACGGGCACCTCCGCTTCGACGCCGCCATGCTCGGGCAGGCAGATGGACACCGTGGTTCCCACCCCGACCGTGCTGTCGATCGCCAGCCGGCCATTGCTCTGGTTGGCGAAGCCGTAGACCATCGAAAGCCCCAAGCCAGTGCCCTGGCCGATGGGTTTGGTGGTGAAGAAAGGCTCGGTGACCTTGTCCAGGTAGTCCTTCGAAATACCCTCGCCGGTATCGCGCACTTGTATGCAGACATGCCGAGAGGCGTCGGCGTGCTGGCCCTCGTCCACATGGGTCGACAAGGTCAGCTCACCGCCTTGGGGCATGGCGTCGCGCGCATTGAGCACCAGGTTGAGCACAGCGTTTTCCAACTGGTTGGCGTCGGCGAAAATCCACGGGTCGTGGGGGCTCAGGTCCAGCCTGAGGTCGATGTTCTCGGTGACGGTGCGCTGCAACAGGTCGGTCAGTGCGTGCAGCAGCTGGTTGACCGAGGTCGGCTTGGCATCCAGGGACTGCCGGCGCGAGAACGCCAGCAGTCGGTGGGTCAAGGACGCGGCGCGGCGAGCCGAGGCCAGCGCGGCGTCCATGAAGCGTTCGGTGCCTTCGAGCTGGCCTTTCATCATCCGCAGCTTCATGAGGTCGAGGGCGCTGATCACACCGGTGAGCATGTTGTTGAAGTCGTGCGCAATGCCGCCGGTCAACTGGCCGACGGCTTCCATTTTCAACGACTGGCGCAATTGCTCTTCGGCGCGGGCGCGCTCTTCGCTTTCGGCTTTCAATTGCTCGACGGCGGCGTTCAGCTCGCGCGTGCGCGCCTCGACCTGGATTTCCAGTTCTTCGTTGAACCTTCGTAGCCTCAGGGCGGCTTGCTTTTCTTCGTCGATGTCAACGATGACCGAGGCAGCGCCGATGATGCTGTGATTCTCGTCGTACAGCGGTACGGCACTGACGCGCCGCCACGACTCCTGCCCGTCCGCCTGGCGATGGTAGAAATCCAACCCGCTGACGGCCTCGCCCCTCAAGGCCCTGGCGCCGGGGTACTGGTGGGGTTCCAGTCGGCGGCCTTGGGCGTCGAGGCCGACCCAGCGCGACACCTCCTTGGGCTGCCTGGAAGGCATGGTGCCGCCGGGCACGTACTGGCGATACAACGGATTGCTGACCAGCGCCGCGCCTTCGGTGTCCATGAAGCACACGCCGACCGGGATGTTTTCCAACAGGATGTTCAACCGGCTGCGCTCTTCGGCCAGTTGCGCGACATTGTCGCGCATTTCGAACTGGCGCAGGCGAAAGCGCCAGGCAGCCGAGGTCGCACTCAACAGCGAGGCGGCACTCAGCGGACGCTCCAGCACCACCACGTGGCCGGCCGATTCCGGCAGCTTGCGCCGGGCCAGTTCGGTATCGCGCCCAGCACGGCCGTTGTTCGACGCCAGCAGAATGATGGGAATCTCCGACCAGTCGGGCTGCAGGTCCAGTGCCCTGCCGAAACCGAGCACCCCCCCCGACAGGCTTTCTTCTGTGAGGATGACCAGCCCCGTGCTGTCGTTGAGCGCCGTCGACAGGCTGTGCAAGTTCTGATGCACATGCACGGAATAACGGTCGCCGAGCAGCTTGCACAGGCTGGCCCCGTCGCCCTTGTAAGGCGCGACGATCAACAGCGTCTTGTCTTGGGAAAACCGCTCAGTCGCCACGATTTCGCTCTTCCATCAAGGGCATGTCGGCGCCGAAATATTCAGGGGTGCCGGTGAGTACTCCGCGGAAATGGACCAGAGGCTCTCCGACCCGCACGCCCTGGGCGTCGATGCGTAGCTCGCGAATGGCATCTTCGTGAGGGGCGCTGCGGTGCTTGAGGATGGACATGGCCTTGCGCAGCCGGCCTTGCGCTTCGAAAAAGCGCAGGAGAATGACCGAGTCGGCCACATAGGAAATGTTCAGGTTGCTCGACATCGACCCGACCAGGCCGTGTTGGGGGTTGATCAGGAAGGTCACCACGCCCAGTTGGCTCAGGTAGGACAGCAACTCATGGATCTGCAAGATCAACTGCTGTTCCTGCGGCATCGCGGCCATGTAACCGTTCAGGCTGTCCACCACGATCATTCGGGAGGCGCGCGTTTCGACCTCGGTGCGCACCCGCCAGGCGAACTCGCCGGGAGAGATCTCGGCCGGATCGATCTGCTGGATCACCAGCTGACCGTTTGCCACGTAATGGCTCAGTCGCATGCCCATGCTGTCGCCGCGGGCGATCAACGTCGCGATACGTTCGTCGAACTCGTAAATGGTGCAGTTCTCGCCCCTGGCGCAGGCAGCCGAGAGGTAGGTCAAGGCGACGGTGGTCTTGCCCGAACCTGCCGGCCCGGTCACGAGCGTACTGGTGCCGCGCAGCGGGCCGCCGGCCAGCAGGTTGTCCAATTCGGCAACGCCACTGCCCACCGGCTCCGAATCGAAGGGCACATGGTGGGTGGCGGCGATCAGCCGCGGGTACACCTCCAGCCCACCTTTGCGGATCGTGAAGTCGTGAAAGCCTGCGATGAAATCGACGCCGCGCAGTTTCTGCACCTGCAAGCGGCGCCGCGCCGCGCCGAAGTCCAAGGTCAGCCGTTCGAGCGTGACGACGCCATGGCAGAGGCTGTGCAGGTGGTTGTCGCGCTCGCCGCTGAAACCGGTGAGATCGTCCACCAGCAGCACCGTGATGTCCCGCCCGGCGAAGTATTGCTTGAGCGCCAGGACCTGGCGGCGGTAGCGCAGCGGATCCTGGGCCAGCAGGCGCATTTCCGAAAGGCTGTCGAACACCAGACGCCGGGGTTTGAGCTGGTCGACGCGCCGTTCGATGAGCTTGATCGTGTCGCCGAGTTCGGTTTCCCAAGGGTGCAGGATGGACTGCTCGTGTTCACCGCTCAGGATGTGCTCGGTGGAAGAGAATTCGAACAGGTCGATGCCGTGCAGCGACCAGCCATGGGAGTGCGCGACGCTTTCGAGTTCTTCGCTGGTTTCCGAGAGGGTGATGTAAAGCACCGACTCACCGGCCGCGACGCCTTCGAGGAGGAACTGCAGGCCGAGTGTGGTCTTGCCCGATCCCGGGGCGCCTTCGAGCAGGTACAGCCTGCTGCTCGGTAGCCCACCTCTGAGGATCGCGTCGAATCCCACATTGCCGGTGGAAACTATCGGGGGGGACAAGGCCATGTATTACCTCAAAGGGGTGCAGCGGCGGGGTGAAGAGTCGGTGAATTATGAAGGCGAGATCGGAACTGCGCCATGCGTCACCCAGGCTTTTTACCGTGCGCTGGGTGCAGGCGACGCTGCTGCATGCCCAGGCGACGCTTGTCGTTGGACGCAATGGCCTCCCACCTCAAAGCTTTTGCCTGGCTAAAGCGCCCGGAGCCTGTGCCGATAGAGAAAGAACGCACCCATGGACGGCCCTCATGCGCACCTTGCTGCTTTGCCTTGCCCTAGGCTTCACCGCACTGGCAACCCCAGCCTTGGCCCTGCAAGGCACCGCCACCGACGACCAGATCGCCCAGCGGATCATCGACGCATCGATCGCCGGCTACCCCGGCCCTTGTGCCTGCCCCTACAACCGCGCCCGCAACGGCAGCCAATGTGGCCGGCGCAGCGCATACAGCCGGGCGGGTGGGTATGACACGCTGTGCTACCGAAAAGACGTTGGCGCAGATGACATCGAGGCCTACAGGGAGCAGCACGGCCTGGCGCCCAGACAGAAAGCCGGCACACGCCTGCCATGAGCGAGTCGGGCGGCTGCACGCTGCAACGACCCACCTGCAAAAATGTTGAACTAAGCAGCGGCTCTCTCCCCCTAAGACTGTGCAGCTTATCTCAAGCCCGGGCCAATCCCGGGTCGTCCACTTACACAGTCAAGGTTGAGTGAATTATGAAAAGCGAACAGGTCGAAGGCGTTGTAGAGAAGGTAGCAGGCAAGGCACAAAACGTAGCCGGGAAAATCTTCGGCGATTCGAAGCTGGAAGCCGAAGGCGCAGGCCGTGAAGCCTCCGGTCAGCTGACCAAGAGCTATGGCGACGCACTGAACTGCGTGTCGACCTTCGCCAAGGAAAAACCAGTCGCCGCCGCCGCCATCGGCGCCGTGGCCCTGGTCGTACTGGGCCGTCTACTGCGCCGCTGATGCGCGGGTAGCCACGCCCACCGCCGAGCGCCATTCGAAGCGCTCGGCATGAATGCCCAAGTGTCGCATCGCGAAACTTGGGCATTTCTTTTGCGCGCTTATGTGAAGTGCCGTCAAAGGCGGCCACTGAGGCCGGTGAGCCGGGCCGACAGGGCCCAAAGCCGTTCGGCCTGTTCGGGATCGACGGCATAGGGCCGCACACCTACATAGGTGGGCGATTCGTCAAAGGCCAAGGCGGCGACGTCGCAATCCTCACAGTACAAACCGCCCTTTCCTTGCAACTGTTCCGACAGCGCAGCCCAGACCTGCGTCGCTGCGCCCTGCTGAGGTGTCTTGAAGGTCGGGTCGGCCAATTCGCCGCGCGCATCGAGCCAGCCCGCAGCGATCATCTCCGCCTGCGGTAGATGGCGCTGCAAAGGCGTAAGGATCTTGCCGGGGTGCAGCGAGAAGGCACGCACGCCTTCGTGCCGACCCAACCGGTCGAGATGCACGGCGAACAACGCGTTGGCGGTCTTCGACTGCCCATAGGCCAGCCACTTGTCATAGCCGTGCGAGAAGTGCACATCGTTCCAGCGGATGGCCGACGCATGGTGGCCCGCCGAGGACACGGCCACTACCCTGGCACCGCCCCTGAGTGCCGGCCACAGCAGGTTCACCAACGCGAAGTGCCCGAGGTGATTGGTGGCGAACTGCGCCTCCCATCCCTGCCCTACGCGGGTTTCGGGGCACGCCATGATCCCTGCGCTGGCGATCAGAAGATCGAGACGCCGATGCCTTGCCAGGAAGCGCTCGGCGAAGGCATGCACGCTGGCCAGGTCGGCCAGGTCCAAGCGCGCCACTTCCACGCCAGCGATACCGGCGGTTCTGGCACGCGCGGCGGCGACATCGCGCGCCGCAACGACCACCCGCGCGCCTGCGCAGGCCAGCGCACGGGTGGTTTCCAGACCCAGCCCGGAGTGGCCGCCGGTGACCAGGGCGGTGGTGTGGGAGAGGTCGCGTCCTTCGACGAGCTGCGCCGCCGTGGTCGCAGCATTGAAGGGTGAGGCGATGGGTGTTTGTGGGTCGGCCATGACGCATCCTCGATCGGCTGAAAAAGACATAAGCAACACAGGCGTCATTGTCGTCACTGGATTTGGGACTGGGAATGCAGCAAAGTCCTGGTTTTTATCGAGATCGTCCGAAGTGTTCGTAGATCCGCTGTCCGAAACCCTGGCGCTGCTCGACACGCAGAACTCATTTTTCGCAGGCCTGCAGGCAGGCGGCGAATGGGCGATCGATTTCCCGCCGCCCGAAGGCATCAAGTTCAACGCCGTGCTGGAAGGCACTTGCTGGCTGAAGGTGGAAGGTGTGGAAACGCCTCTTCACCTGATGGCGGGCGACTGCTTTCTATTGCCGCATCGGCGGGCGTTTTCCTTGTGCAGTGATTTGGGGTTACCCGCCGTGCACTCGGACACGATCTACCGACACGCCGTCAATGGCATCGCCCGTTGCGGTACGGCCCATGATTTTTTCCTGATCGGGGGGCGCTTCGCCTTTGGCGACGAAGCGAGCCTCTTGCTGGAAGGCCTGCCCAGCGTCGCCCTCGTCAAAAGCGGCTCCGATCAAGCGTCCGTCCTGAACTGGGCATTGCAACGGCTCGCCCAGGAAATGATCGAGCCCTCGTTGGGCAGTGCGCTCGTGGTCCGGCATTTGGGGCACATCATGCTGGTGCAGGTGCTGCGGCTCTATTCGAGCTAAGTGGGCGATGGCGCGCCGAGCTGGTTGTCGGCACTCTGCGACCCGCGCATTGGCGCGGCCATTCAAGCGATCCACGCCGATCCGGCGCGGGCCTGGACAGTGCAGTGCCTGGCCAAGGTCGCGGGCCTTTCCCGCTCCACCTTCGCGCTGCGCTTCAAGCAGAAATCGGGCGTCTCGCCGTTGGCCTACGTGTTGCGCTGGCGCATGCAGTTGGCGGCGGGATGGCTGAAAAACACCGACACCTCCGTCTCGCGCATCGCGCAAAAGCTGGGCTATGACTCCGACAGTGCGTTCAGCCATGCTTTCAAACGCGTGATGGCACGTTCGCCGCGTGAGTATAGGCTCCGGGCAGTGCCTGTGTTTGAGCGGGGCGAATGACGGGCAGGCAGGCCGATGCCGTTCACGACGAAGCGAAAGTCATAACGTTTTTTGGCGCCATTGCGCTTCGGGGCGATGGGCACGTTTCGCGACCGTGCCGGTGACGGTCGAATACGAACTCACCGCCGACGGAAGACGGCTGGAGCCGGTGGTCGCGGTGATGAAGACGTTTGGGTCGTGGCTCAGGGGCGCGAATGACGGTGCATGTCGTTGATGTGAGGCAACTGGCGTTAGATTGGCTGCATGAAAGCATTTGCAAATCATGGAGGGTCGGCTGCGCCGGCCATCGCGGCTGATCGGAGCGCCGAACCGGCCGCTCCTACAGATCTGTGCATTTCCGGGGAAGGAAATAAGCGCTTGTCCATAGCAACGGCTTTATTGGCGAGGACGCTTCAGCGCAACACATCTGCTGAAGGTTTGGCCGGGAACAGAATGCCTACACCCTGTACTGACCGGCGTCGGCCTACCGGACTGCCCTTCCTCAATACTTCCACGTCACCGACGCCATCACGTTACGTGGGTCGCCGAAGTTGCTTTGCGCATAACGCACGCTTTGCAGGTACTTACGATCGGTCAGGTTGTTCAGGTTGACCTGCGTGCTCCAGTGCTCGTCGATGTCGTACTTGCCCATCAAACCCAGCAACGCGTAAGCGCCTTGGTTGGCGGCCGGCAGGTCGTCGTTCTCGATCTTGCTCTGCCAGGTCAGATTACCCCCCACCTTAACCTTCGGCGCCATGGGCAGTTGATAGGTCAGCGAGCCATTGAACTGATGGCGCGGAATGAAGCGGCGGCCGCGGCTGTTGTCGTCGTCGGTGATGTAGACGTAGGTATAGCCACCGTTGACTTGCAGGCCGGGGGCCAGCTCGCCGGAGGCTTCTAGCTCCACGCCGTCGCTGTCGAAGGACTGGGCGTTGTACAGGTAGCCGCCCAGACTGGGGTCGTAGCCGGCATAACTGGCGACGTTGTCCTGCTTGGTGTGGAACACGGCGGCGCTGAAGTCGAACCTGTCGTCGAGCAGGCTGCCCTTGATGCCGGCTTCGTAGCTCTTGCCTTCCAGCGGGTCGAGCACCTGGCCTTGCGGGTTGAGCGAATACTGCGGGTTGAAGATTTCGGTGTAGCTGGCGTACAGCGCGTACTGCGGGGTCAGGTCGTAGACCACGCCGGCATAGGGGGTGACCTTGCCGTGGATGCGCACGTCGCGCGCGGCATCGTAGCTGACGCCGTCGCTGTCGGCGCTGAGCATGCGCGCGCCGGTGATCAGGTGCAGGTCGTCGGTCAGGCTCCAGCGGGCACCGGCGTAGAGGCTCTTCTGGCGATCGGTGTAGTTTGAAGTGTTGGCTGCGCTGACGCTGTTCCAATCGGTCGTGCGCGGGATGCTGCCGTGCAGAGCGTCTTCCAGCGAAACGGGGACGTAATACGAGTCGCTGCCGTAAAGCGACGCCTCTTTGTTGCGGGTACGCGCCACGTTGGCGCCGAAGGTCAGCTGGTGCTCGCGGCCGCCCAGGCTGATCGGGCCGCTGAAAGAAACGTCGCCGTCCACTTCGCGGTTCTTGTCCTTGTATTTGGACGAGAGGCCCTGATAACCAGTCTCGGAAGCGGCGCTGCTGAGGATATAGAGCATCTCGGTATCCTCGCGATGCTCCACACCGGTCAGGGTGACGGTGGATGTCCAGTCGTTGTCGAACTGGTGCTGCCACTCGGCGAAGGTACGGATGGTGTGCACGTCCCAATACACCCAAGGCTGCGCGATGTTGCTGGAGCGACCGCTGTAGTGGATGGCATTGCCCTTGCTATCGACCAGGGGCAACGCGCCCCAGCTGGCGCCGTTGGCATTGGTCTTCTGGTCTTCGTAACCGACGGTGAGCGTGTCGCGCTCGCTCAGGTCGAAGGCCAGGGTGCCGCTGAAGATGTTCTTCTCGCGGGAGTAGCGGTCCAGATAGGAATTGCCGGTTTCGTTGGCATACACCAGGCGCCCGCGCACGTTGCCGCTGTCGGTCAGCGGGCCGGACACGTCGAGGTCGACGCGGCGCTTGTCCCATGAGCCTGCACCCACGGTCACCGAAGCCTGGGGCTCGTAGGTGGGGCGCTTGCGCACGAAGTTGACGGTGGCCGAGGGGTTGCCATTGCCCGTCATCAGGCCGTTGGCACCGTGCAGGATGTCCACCTGCTCGTAGGGCGCCATGTCGAAGTCACCCACCAGCAGGCCGTTGGTCAGGGGCATGCCCATGCCGTCGTACTGGAAGTTGGTGATGTCGAAACCACGCGCGGTGAAATAGGTGCGGTCGGTCTCGACCTTCTGCACGTTCACCCCAGGCGTGCTGGTGAGCACGTCGCGGATGCTGTTGAGCTTGAAGTCGTCCAGTTGCTCGCGCTTGATCTCGGTGACGCCCTGGGGCGTCTGCTTGGCGGTGAGGTTCAAGCGGGTGGTCGTGCTGCTGGGCTTGCCCTGGTAACCCGCCACCGGTGCGCCGTCCTGCGCAACTGAAGTGGTGTCGATGGTGGTGGCCGGCAGGTTCAGGATGCTGTCCTCAGCATGGGCCTGATTGAAGATACTGAGCGTGATCAACGACAGCGCTGACACGGTCAGAGGAATAGGTTTGCGCATGGACGGCAGAAGCTCCTACAAGCTTGCGAATGATATTGGTTCGCAATCATGCCATTCGGCATTTACAGCAGCAATACGGCCCACGTAATTTTTTGACATATTTTTCACAACCGTACGCTGCGCTTGAGGTGGACTGTCCAAACGGCCTGGTTGGGCACTCGTTGAATCTTGCTCAAGGTTCCCTGGATCGAGTCGATTAATGAAAAGGCCATCCAGCAAAACCAACGTGCCCGGCCCACTTCCGACGCAACAAGGACCGCTCAATGCATTTCGATAAAGCCGACCCCAAGGGTTATTACTCGATACTGGGTCTGCTCCCGAGCGCCACCGAAGCACAGATCAAAACCGCCTACCGCCGACGCGCCATGGACCTGCACCCCGACCGCAATCCCGGCCGCGACACGACCCAGCAATTCCAGCACCTCAACGACGCCTATGCCGTGCTGTCGGACCCTGCGGCCAGGGCCAAGTACGAGGCTTATCTGATCAAGGGCGGCGGCAGCGGACACACTGCTTCGGCGGTGCCAACGCCCATCGTCTGCGCCGGATGCGCGAAGATTTCCGCGCAGCCTCGGGTGGTGGTGTTCCCTTCGGTCAGAAGCTTTCTGCTGGTCACCGTGCGCAAGCCCATCGCCGGCGTGTTCTGCAGCGAATGCGCACACAAGGCGGCGCTCAAGGCATCGGCCGTCACTTGGGTGCTCGGCTGGTGGAGCATCCCATGGGGGCCGCTGTATTCGCTGCAGGCCTTGGTCACCAACCTGCTCGGCGGTAACCAGCCGCCGCTGGACAACGCCCGCATGCTGGGCCACCAGGCCTATTACTTTCGCGCCACCGGCCGGCCAGACCTGGCGCAGTCGCTGGCCCGGCATGCGCTGGAGTACTGCCGCAAGATTCCCAACACCTTGAGCAAAGGCGGCGCGGCGGGCGAAGAGAAGACCCGTCTGACGCACAACCTCGAAGCCTTGATCCGACAATTGGGCGCGCCCGCCGAAGCCAAGCAGTTGAAGAACAGTTGGGGGCTGTTGCACGCGCGTTTCTTCGTGCAGGCGGCGGCCTTGGTGCTGGTCGTGGCGGGCGTGGCCTGGGGCGTGGCGAATACGTCGCTGTCGCGGTATTTCACCTTTTCCGAACCGGCACCCTCCTCCGTCCAGCCCCTGGCTGCGGACGCCACGGGCATGCCGGGACCTGACGCGGTCAGGGACGCCTTGCGCAACCTTGACGCCAAGCCTGCCTACGTGCGTCCCGCCACGGCGCCGAACGGCTTGCCCTGGCCGCGCACGGCGGGTTACCTCGCGGGCGAGCCGCAGGCGATGAGCACGGGGTATTCGCAGATCGTCATCGACAATGGCCGCAACACGGCCGATGTGTTGCTCAAACTCGTTGCCCTGCAAGACGACGGCGCGCAGACGGCCCGGCAGGTGTTCGTGCCGGCCCACGGTCGGTTCACGCTCGAGCACATCACGCCTGGGCGCTATGACGTGCGTTATCGGGATCTGGACTCGGGGGAATTGTCCCGCTCGCAGCCGCTGCAACTGACCGAGAAGACCACAGCACGGGGCACGGAGTACAACATCACCACCGTGACCCTGTACAAGGTCGCCAGCGGTCAGTCGGCGAGCCTGCGCCTGTCAGAGGATGAGTTCTGATCGAGTGGATCAGGGCTGTCCAGGCCCTTGGCGGCGCTGAAAGCGACTGACCGCGATCTGCACCAACAGCGCCACGATGCACAGCACGCCGATCTTCCAGTTGGCGCTCATGCCGTAGTGCTCGCACACCTGTCCCACGCCCAGCACGCTGACGAAGATGGCGGCGGGGACGACTAATTTGTTCATGCAAGGCTCCTCTGATTGGCGCCGAGAGCATACGGGTTCAAACCCGACCTTGCATCAAACGGCTAACGGCCACCCTCGTCCGCTGCCCGTGCGCGCCGAATGCGCTGGGCCAGGTCATAGGCCTCGCCGCGCAACTCATCGAAACGCTGGTTCAGTTCGGCATACCCCGGTTTCCAGGAAAACCCGTTGCTGTCGTAGCACTGCCCCAACACAAGGTCGTTGAACGAGCCCATGCCGCCGTAGGCCGACAGCAGATAGCGGATGGCGTCGGGATCGCCCTCGAGCAGGCGCGCCCGTGCGGTACGCATCCAGTGGCTCCAGTGTTGGTCGCCGTCGCTTTCCAGCAGGCAGGCGAGTGCTTCGAGGACGTCGGCGAGCGGTGAATGGGCGGTCGTCATAGGGGGCGAACCTCTTCGAGGGCAGTGGAAGGAACGATTGGGTGGCGACAAACCTGCCTACCTTATCCCGAATCGGTTCGAAACCAAGGGGCGCACGGCCCCCTGTTGAAGACGGCTGCCCCGTCACGCTTGGGCATCCTTGGCTTCCACCTGCGGCCGGATCTTGAACCAGATCGCATACATCGCCGGAAGAAACACCAACGTGACGACCGTGCCCACCAAGGTTCCGCCGATCAACGTATAGGCCAACGTGCCCCAGAACACCGAGTGGGTCAGCGGGATGAACGCCAGGATCGCCGCCAGCGCCGTCAACAGCACCGGCCGTGCGCGCTGCACCGTGGCCTCCACTACGGCCTTGAAGGGTTCCAGCCCCTCACGTTCGTTGAGATGGATCTGGCCGATCAGAATCAGGGTGTTGCGCATCAGGATGCCTGACAACGCGATCAAGCCGACCAACGCATTGATGCCAAATGGCTGGCCGAACAGCAACAGCGCAGGCACCACGCCGATCAGCCCCAAGGGCGAGGTGAGGAACACCATCACCATTGCCGACATCGAACGCACCTGCAGCACGATGATCAGCAATGTGAATGCGATCATGATCGGCAGCAACGGGACGATGGCCTGGCTGGCCTTGGCCGATTCTTCGATCGAGCCTGCCATCTCGATTCGATAACCCGTGGGCAAGCTTGCGACGATCGGCTCCAGCTCGCCCCACAGCGCCGTGGACACGTCCGGCGGTTGCAACCCTTCGGCGATGTCGCCACGCACGGTGATGGTCGGCGTGCGATCGCGACGGCGCAACACAGGGTCTTCCATGCGCACTTCGACGCTGCCGACATGTGACAGCGGAATGCGTTGGCCGGCAGCACCGACGAGGGTGAAGTCGCGTATCTGCGAAGGGTCCAAGCGGATGTCGCCTGCGGCCCGCCCCATGACCTGGACCGAGCGGATGTCTTCCCGCACCGAAGTGATGGGTATGCCAGAGAGCAGAAACTGCAATTGCTGGCCAACTGCGGCGGAGCTCAAGCCCAGCGCTTGCAGACGGTCCTGGTCCAGCGCGAAATGCAGGGTCGGCACACGCTGGCCCCAGTCGCCGTTCACCGTTTTCATCATCGGGCTGGCCTGCAGCACGTCCTGGACGCGCGCGGCGATCTGGCGCAACTGCGCGGGGTCGGGGCCCATCACCCGGTAGGCCACGGGGTACGGCGAATACGGGCCGAACACCAGCTGCGTCACACGTACCTGGGCTTCTGGCGCCAAGCCTTCGGAAGCCGCCTCACGCAACCGCAGCTTGAGGGCGTCGCGCGCGTCCTGGCTGTCGGTCAGCACGATGATCTTGGCGAAGGAAGGGTCCGGCAGTTCGGGCGCCATGGCCAGGAAGAAACGCGGTGGGCCTTGGCCGATATAGGCAGTGACGATCTTCGCTTCCTCCTGCTGACGCAGCCAGGTTTCGATCTTCACCGCAGCGGCGTGGGTCCGCTCGATGGAGGTGCCGTAAGGCATCTGCAACTCCACCAACACTTCCGGTCGGTCGGAGGTAGGGAAAAACTGCTTCTTGACCAGGCCCATGCCCAGCACAGCGACCACGAACGCCGCGACCACACCGCCAGCCACCAGCCATTTGTGCGCAATGACCCGCGCAAGCAGCGCACGAAAACGATTGTAGCGATGGGTGTCGTAGAGGGCCGCGTGCCCACCTTCGACGGCGTCGACGGCCGGCAGCAGCTTCACGCCCAGGTAAGGGGTGAAGGCCACTGCGACGATCCAGGAAGCGATCAGCGCGATGCCCACGATCCAGAACATGTTGCTGGTGTATTCGCCGGCCGTGGACTGGGCGAAACCGTTGGGCATGAAGCCGATGGCGGTGACCAAGGTGCCGGCCAGCATCGGCGCGGCCGTGTGGCTCCAGGCGTAGGCCGATGCCTTGAGACGGTCGTAGCCCTCCTCCATCTTCACCACCATCATTTCGATGGCGATGATCGCGTCGTCGACCAACAGGCCGAGGGCCAGAATCAGCGAACCCAGCGTGATGCGGTCGAAGCTCTTGCCGGTGGCGGCCATGACCACGAAGACCATGGCCAGCGTCAGGGGTACGGCTGCGGCCACTACGATCCCGACCCGCCAGCCCATGCTGATGAAGCACACCAGCATCACCACCAGCAGCGCGACGAAGAACTTGACCATGAACTCGTCGACCGAGGCGCTGATGTTCACCGCCTGGTCGGTCACCTTGCTGAGCGTCATGCCCAACGGCAGGCCGGCATTGATGTCGGCGCTCTCGGCCTCCAACGCCTTGCCCAGGTCCAGGCCGTTCCAGCCTTCGCGCATGACGATGCCGAGCAACAGGGTCGGCTCGCCGTCGTTGCGGATGAGGAACGTGGCCGGGTCTTCGTAACCACGCCGGACCTCGGCCACGTCCGAAAGCTTGAACACCCGGCCACTGGCGGCGACCGGTGTCTCGCGGATCTTGGCCAGTTGATCCAGGGCGCCTTCCACACGAATCATCACTTGCGGACCCTGGGTGTCGATCGAGCCGGCCGGGGTCAGGACGTTCTGGCTGTCGAGCGCGGCGAAAATGGCCTGTGGGGTCACGCCAAGGGTGGCCAGACGGTCATGGGAAAAGGAGACGAAGATGCGCTCGGCCTGCTCGCCCAGGATGTTGACCTTCTTCACGCCCGGCACGTGCAACAGGCGTTGGCGCAGCGCCTCGGCGTCGCGCACCAGGTGACGTTGCGGTTCGCCTTTGGCCTTCAAGGCATACACCGCGAAAGTCACGTCCGAAAATTCGTCGTTGACCATTGGCCCGATGACGCCGGCAGGCAAGGTCTTGGCCTCGTCGCTGAGTTTCTTGCGCGCCTGGTAGAACGCTTCCGGCACGCGATCCGGGGGCGTGCTGTCGCGCAGAAAGACCACACTGAAGGCCAGGCCTGGCCGCGTATAGGTTTCCGTCCGGTCGTAGTCGCGCAGCTCCTGCATGCGTTTTTCCAGGGGTTCTGCGACCAGGTCCTGCATCTGCTGGGCGGTGGCGCCGGGCCAGGCGGCGACGAAGGTCAGCTGCTTGACGGTGAACGGCGGATCTTCCGCCCGCCCCAACTGGAAGAACGCAAGGATGCCGGCAAAGGCGATCAGCAGGATCAGGAACAAGGTGATGGAGCGCTCGCGCACTGCCAGGGCCGAGAGGTTGAAACGCTGCCCGCTCATGGCTGAAGCTCCCCAGTCTGAGCAGCCAGCGCGGGAGCACTGCGCACCTCTTCGCCCTCGCGCAGCAGGTGCACACCCAAGGCCACCACCTGCTCGCCGGCGTTCAGCTCACCCACTACACGCGCTGCGTCGTCGCTGACATCCAGCACGCGGACGGGCCGCCAGGACACGGTCGGAGGCTCGCCCGCCATGACCCACACGCCGGCGCCATTGCCAGGGTCGTAGAGCGCCGACACAGGGACCTGTCGCACCTGGGTGCCGTCAGCTTGCTGGCCGATCTTCAATGTGATGGTGGCGCCTAGCGGGGCGTCGGCCAAACGCCCGCTCAGTACGTAGCGGGCCTCGAACGTGCGTGTGGCCGGATCGGCCGCCTGGGAAAGCAAACGCAGCTTGGCCGGCAGCGCCGGGCCTGGCGTGCCATACAGGCGGGCTTGGGCCTGCGAACCCGGCTCAGGGCGCAAGGTCTCCGGCAGGTGCAGCAGCGCTTCGCGCTGCCCGGCACGCGCCAGACGCACCACCGGCTCGCCGGCGCTGACCACTTGACTGGGTTCGGCGAGGGTCTCCACCACTACGCCGTCGGCGTCGGCCAGCAAGACGGCGTAATCGGTGGCATTGCGGGCCACGTCGGCCTCGGCCTGCGCAGCGCTCAACTGGGCTTTGGCGGTGTCGGCCGCGGCCTTGATCCGATCGTAGGCCGAAGCGGAAACGGCACCCTCGGCGACCAGACCACGATAGCGAGCTTCGTCGTCCGCCGTCTGCCGAACCCGGGCGCGGATCGAAGCCACGCTGTCCTGCCGTGCACGGGCCTGAAGTTTCAGGTCCACCGGGTCGAGCCGCAGCAAGGGCTGCCCACGTTTGACCTGCTCGCCGGTGTCGACCAGCCGCTCCAACACCTTGCCCGCGACCCGGAAGCCCAGGTCGCTCTGCGTACGGGCCACCACCACGCCGGTGAACGAACGGGCAGCGACGACGGCCTCTTCGACCGCCGCCGTCTTGACCAGCGGCGGTTTATCGCGGGGGTCTTTATCGGCGGACGTGTCGCCGCAGGCCGTTAGGAAAAGGGGCAGTACGCAAACGGCGAACGCGGTGCAGTGGAGGCGCATGGGATCGCTTACTCAAGGAGCCAGTGGAGATCCCATTCTTGTTCTAGTGACCAAATCTGTCAATCGTCACAAATCAGTCAAGGCGCCAGACTTCGCAAGATCAGCGCCGGCAACAACACCGTCGCTTCGTCGAGCGTATCGAGGTTGTACTGCAGCTGGGCGGCGTTGACGTATGGCCTGAGGGTGAGGTAGATCGCTTGCACAGCCTCGTCCAGCGGGGTCTTGCGCTCGAACGCGCCTTGCTCCCGCCCTTCCAGCACGATCGCTTGGATCAGTTGGCGGATGCGTGTTTCATGGGCTTCGACCGACGGCCAGCGATCGCGCGAAGCGACCGCTGCGATGTCGTAGAGCTTGCGATTGTGGAAGAACATATCGCTGCCAGCGTCAGCGGTGGCGCGGAACAGGCGGCGCATCTTCTCCGAAGCGGTGGGGGCTTGGGCGACGGCGTCGCTGACGATCTGCGTGATCAGCGCGAGCCGATTGGCGCAGATCACTTCACCGATGGCCTGCTTGGAGTCGAAGAACTTGTAGACGTACGCCTTGGAAAAACCAATGGCCTTGGCCAAGTCGGAAACCGTGGTTTTCTCGTAGCCGTAATGGGCGAAATGCTCCATCGCGGCCTGGATCACCTGATCTCGAACGTCGTGGTCTGCCGGGCCGCGCTGGGAGGGGGAAGCTGTCTGGATAGTCATGGGCAGAGCGTACCTTGCTGAACGACAGATTGACAGATTGTGACCAATACATAATATGGTCACAACTTTTCGCAACGAGAACGACCATGCCGCCCTTTCGAACGATTGCGCTTGTATTGAGTATTGGGCTGTCAGGGTGCACGGTCGGCCCCGATTATAGACAGCCGCCGGTGGCGCTGGCCGAGCGTTATCTGGGCAGCGCAGCGTCGGAGCCCGGAAAGGCGGCGGTGCCAGTACGCTTCGAGACGTGGTGGGAGGGATTTGCCGACCCTTTGCTCACCCAATACGTGGACCAGGCGCTGGCGCGCAATCTCGACCTGACTCAAGCCCAGGCCCAGGTGACCCAGGCGCGAGCCGGACTGGGGCTTGCCAGTGCGGCTTTGGCGCCCAGCGCCAGCGTGGCAGGGCAAGCTGCCCGCGCCCATCAGTCGGTGGAAACGCCTTTGGGTCAAGTGCTCGACACTGTGCCTGGTTACGACCGCAACGGCGAAAGCTACGAATTGAACCTCGATGCCCGCTGGGACCTCGACCTGTTCGGCGGTCTGCGCCGTGACCGCGAGGCCGCCCTGGCGCAGTACCAGGCCTCGGCAGCCGCCGCCATCGCCACTCGCCTGGCCGTGGCGGCTCAGACCGCCGACACCTATACCCTGCTGCGAGGCTTGCAGGCCCGGCTCGCCATCGCACAGGCGCAGGCGAAGACCCAGCGGGACTTGCTGGCCAAAGTCACGCTGCTCAACGGCAAGGGGCTGGCCGCCGAATACGAGGTGCGCCAGACCGAAGGCGAACTCGCCCAGGTCGAGGCCAGCATCCCGGTCTTGCAGACCGGGCTGGATGCGGCGGCCAACGCACTGGACGTCATGCTCGGCAGCCCGCCTGGCACCCACCGCGCCGAGCTCGCCGGCACCCCGGCCATTCCCCACCCGCCTCGGCTGACGGACATCGGCACACCCGCTGAACTGCTTCGGCGCAGACCCGACCTGATCGCTGCCGAACGCCGGCTGGTGGCGGCCAATGCCGCGATCGGCAGCGCGATCAGCGAGTATTACCCCACGTTCTCCCTGGGCGCGTTGATCGGCAGCGCGTCCACTTCGGGCGGCACTTTTTTCAGCGCGGGCGCGCAGCAGTCTTCGGTGTTTCTCGGGCTGCGTTGGCGGCTGTTCGACTTCGGGCGTATCGATGCCGAGATCGACCGTGCCAAAGGACGCGAGACCCAAGCCCTGGCCTACTACCGCCAGTCGGTACTCACGGCCAGCGAAGAGGTCGAGAACGCTCTGTCGGCGTCGACCCATCGCCAGACCCAGGCCCAGCGCCTTGCCCAAGGCGAGGCTTCGCTCGAACGGGCCAGACACGCCTCGTTCGCGGCCTATCGAAACGGCGTCGCCAGTCTCATCGACGTACTCAATGCCGACCGCCAGTTGTTGCAGACCTCCGACGCCAGAGTGATTGCCGAAGTGGAATCGACACGGGCGGCGATTGCGGTCTACAAGGCGCTCGGCGGAGGCTGGTCGCCTTCCCGGCGCCTTGCCGAGGCTAGTCCTCGATGAGCAGTTGATGCTGCAACCAAGCCAGCACCGCCTGCACCTCGCCCCGCGCCTCGGCGCCGTCGCACGTATACACCGAAATCGCCTGCGGCAGCTGCACGCTCTGCGCGCAGGCCTGCCGCAAAGCCCCCTCCTCGATCAGTTTGCCCGCCGTGCGGCGCCAGCCTAAGGCGATGCCATGGCCTGCGACCGCCGCTTGCAGCATCAACGGGTAGCTGTCGAACACAGTGCCGCACGAGGGTTCGACCTGGGCCAGCGAAAAGGTGCCGAGCCAGTCGCCCCAGGTCATGAAGTCGTGCGCCATGGCGCGGTAATGCAGCAATCGGTGCGCGCCCAGCGCTTCGAGGCTGAGCGGCCCGGCACTGCCAAGGTAGCTCGGGCTGCACACGGGAAAGACTTCGTCGGCCGCCGTGAAAGCCAGCCGATGCCGGCCACTGGCACGCGCGGTGGTTTGCAGCGCGACATCGAAAGGGTCGGTGAACTCGGCAAGCGGCCGCGTGGAAGTCACCACTTGCACTTCGATGTCGGCCTGGACATCGCGGAAGGAGGCCAATCGCGGCATCAGCCAATGAAAGGCTTCGCACAGCTGGCAGAACAACACGACGCGCGTGTGCCGCTGCGCCTGGCGCAGTGAGCCTGCCCTGTCGGCGATGGCGGTCAATGCCGCGCTCACGGCCTCGTTCAACCGGCGGCCTTCGTCGGTGAGGAACACCGCGCGATTGCGCCGCACGAACAGTTTCACGCCGAGGTTTTCTTCCAGGCCGCGAACCTGCCGGCTGATCGCGGCCTGTGTGATGTGCAGCTCTTCGGCGGCCCTGGAGAAACTTTCCAGGCGCGCGGCCGCTTCGAACGGCAGTAGGCTGGTCAGCGGCGGCAGGTTTTTTCTGAGGTCATTCATAATCTTGGGTTATGCATTCAGGCCCGAGAACTCGTTTGTGGCGCATGGGCAATCCTAGTCACCCTTGGCCGATACGCCAGCCGAGTTTGCCCATGACCACTTCCCGTTCGACGCTGACCACCGGTATAGGGCTGGCCATCCTGGCGACCCTGGCCTGGTCGCTCAACTTCATCGCGCCCCATGTCACGGGCGCCTACGGCCTCTACGACCTGCTGGTGGTGCGCTTCCTGTTCGCCGGCGCAGCGGGGCTGGCGGCCGTGATCCTGTGGCGTGGCCGCTTGCGCTGCCTAGGCCGTGGGCAAGTGGTCTTGGCGGCGATGCTGGGGGTTATCGGCTACTTGGGTTACGGCAGTTGCATCGCGGCGGGTGTGGCGTTCGGCGGGTCGGTCTTGACGGCAACTCTGGTCGGGCTCGTGCCCGTACTGCTCGCCCTGTTGGGTAATGCACGGGAGCGCCAAGTGCGCTGGCGCAGTCTGGCCGTGCCGCTGGGCTGCATCCTGTTCGGGCTCTTGTGCTCGACGCTGGGCAGCCCGAGTGCGGCGCAGACGGGTGCGACCGCATGGGGCGCGGGCTTTGCGGTCTTGGCCGTGGCCTTGTGGTTGCTCTTCAGCGTGCTCAACCAACGCGCCGTAGACCGTTTGCCTCCAGCGCTCACCAGCCTGTGGACCGGCCTGATGATGAGCGGTGCCGGCGTGGTGACGCTTTGCCTGATACCGCTGTTGCGGGGGCTGGGCCTGTCGCGATTCCCGAGCGCGGATTTCGGCTTCGTGCAGGCGGGCCACTTCTACCTCTGGGCCGCTTTCATCGCACTCGCGTCGTCGGTGGTCGGCGCCTGGGCCTGGAACGCCGCGACCCAGCGCCTGCCGATGGTGCTGTCGGGCCAGTTGATCTGCCTGGAGTCCTTGTTCGCGGCGCTGCTGGGCCTGTGTTTCGAAGGGCGCTGGCCTACCGCGCTCGAACTGGCCGGCTTGCTGGCCGTGCTCGTCGGCGCCGCCTTGGCGGTGAGCAACCTGCTGCACGCAACTGATCGTCGCACTTGAACGTTGGCGTCGGTGCCACGACCCAACCTTGGGACTTTCAACGAAATGCGGAAAGTCTTCCGGCGAAACGCCTGTTTCCGAGCGGATGCAGCGCGCCTAGCCTGTCACTTTCCCCAACCCAGGAGCCCTGCCCATGAAAGCCATCGTATTCGACACCCCCGCCCTGCCCATCGACGACGCCCGTTCGCTGTACGACCACACCCTGCCCACCCCTACCCCTGGCGCGCGCGACCTGCTGGTGGAGATCAAGGCCATCGCCGTGAACCCGGTCGACACCAAGGTGCGCGCCCGAAGCACCGGCGACCAGCCGCAAGTGCTGGGCTGGGATGCCGTAGGTGTGGTGCGCGCAGTCGGTGCCGAGGTCACGCTGTTCAAGGAGGGCGACGAAGTGTTCTACGCCGGCGCCATCGACCGCCCCGGCAGCTACAGCGAGTACCACCTGGTCGACGAACGCATCGTCGGGCACAAGCCGCGCAGCCTGGACAACGCCAGCGCCGCTGCCTTGCCGCTGACCTCCATCACCGCCTGGGAACTGCTGTTCGACCGCCTGGGCGTGCAGGAGAACGGCGGCCAGGGCCAGAACCTGCTGGTGATCGGCGCCGGCGGCGGCGTGGGCTCGATCCTCGTGCAGCTCGCCCGTCAGCTCACGCAACTGACCGTGATCGGTACGGCGTCGCGCCCCGAAACCCAGGCCTGGGTCGAGCAACTGGGCGCGCACCACGTCATCGACCACTCCCAGCCCTTCGCGGCGCAACTGGAACGGTTGCAGCTCGGCCCCATCGACCACGTCATCAGCCTGACCCACACCGGCAGCTACCTGCCGCAGATCGTCGACGTGCTGCGCCCGCAGGGCCAACTGGCGCTGATCGACGACCCCGAGCAGCTCGACATCATGCCGCTCAAGCGCAAATCGCTGTCGGTGCACTGGGAGCTAATGTTCACCCGCTCGCTGTACCACACCGACGACATGATCGAGCAGCACCGCTTGCTGGAGCGGGTATCGGCCCTGATCGACGAAGGCGTGATCAAGACCACTCTGGGCGAACACTTCGGCACCATCGACGCGAACAACCTCAAGCGTGCCCATGCCTTGCTGGAAAGCGGCAAGGCCAAGGGCAAGATCGTATTGGAAGGGTTTTGATCAGGTGCGGTCGAGGAATTCGAACATGAATACGCTATTCAAAGCCGCAGGCCTGGCCCTGGCCGTTTCGTTCGCTGCCGGCGCGGTTGCTGGCGAGACCGCCAGCCCTCGCGTGGAACCGGTGCACGCTTTCACCGGCGCGATGCCCACTGGGGTGACGGTGACGCCGACGGGCCGGACCTTCGTCAACTTCCCACGCTGGGGCGATGACGTACCCTACACGGTCGCGGAGCTCGTCGACGGGCGCCTGGTGCCCTACCCCGAGCTGAAAACCAACACGCCCGACCTGCAGCACCCGGCCGACGCGTTCATCAGCGTGCAAAGCGTGGTCGCCGACAGCAAAGGCCGCGTATGGGCGCTGGACACGGCCGCGCCGAAGTTCGCCGCGCCCACCCGTGGCGGCGCAAAACTGGTCGCCATGGATCTGCGTTCGAACGCCGTGGTGAAAACGGTCGTGCTGCCCGAGGCGGTCGTGCTGCCCACGACCTATGTCAACGATGTGCGCTTCGACTTCCGGGTCGGCGCCGAAGGCACGGCGTACATCACCGACTCCTCGGTAAGCGGGCCTGGCGGCATCATCGTGGTGGATCTGGCCAGCGGCAAGGCGGCACGCCGACTGTCGGGCGCCACATCCACTTCGGCCGACCCGGCCTTCGTGCCACAGGTCGAAGGCAAGCCCGCACTGGTGACACGCAATGCCAAAGGCGAAGCCAAGTTGCTGACCATAGCGACCGATGGCATCGCCTTGTCCAGCGATGGCAAGACGTTGTACTTCTGCCCTTTGTCCAGCCGACACTTGTACGCGGTGCCGACCGAGTTGCTGCGCAACCCGCAGGTCAGCGAGGCGGCGCTGGAACGAGCAGTGGTCGACCTGGGCGAGAAAGGCGCTTCGGACGGTATCGAAGCCGCTGCCGACGGCGCGGTGTACGCAGGCGACTACGAACACAACGCCATCCGCAAACGCCTGGCCGACGGTCGTTGGCAAACGGTGGTCGAGGATGCGCGGATGCTCTGGCCGGACACCCTGTCGATCGGCCCGGACGGCTATCTGTATGTCATCGCCAACCAACTGCACCGCTCGGCGAACTTCAACGATGGGCAAGACAAGCGCGTCAAGCCCTATGAGCTGTTGCGCGTGAAGATCGACGCCCAGCCCGCGAAGATGGACTGAAGCGCCTTCACTCCGATGAGCGCGGCGCTCGCCCTCCATGTAACGGGTAGCGCATGGGAGTGCGAGCGCTCTTGCCGTTCACACCCCCACCGTCCAATACAGCTCCAACCGCTCCGCCAGAAACGCCCGTAGCGCCTGCATGGCCGGCGTGAGCGAAGTGCGGTGCGCGCATACCAGTTGCAAAGGCGCCGGCTGTCCCTGTTCGCCCGGAAACAACTCGATCAAACGCCCGCAGCGCAGATCGTCCAGCACGTCCAGCCGCGACTTGTAGACGATGCCCAAGCCGGCCACGCCCCAGCGCCGCACCACATCGGCATCGTCGCTGACGCGGTTACCGGTGACCTGCACCGTCGTGCCGCCGCTGGGCAGATGGAAGCACCAGCGCTCGTAGGTCTGGTCGCCCATCACGAAGCGCAGGCAGTTGTGTGCCGCCAAGTCCTGCAATTTTTCCGGCCGCCCGTGCCTCGCCACGTAGTCGGGCGAAGCGCAGACCGTGCGGCGGTTCCAAGGTGCCAGCGCCAGCGACACCAACCCCGAATCGGCCAGTTGCCCGTAACGGATGCTGGCGTCCAGTTGCTGCCCCACCAGGTCGGCCATCTGATCGCTGATGTGCAGTTGCAGCAGCACCTTGGGGTGCAGTTGCTGAAAGGCGTCGAGCCAGGGCAGCAACAGGTTGCGGCCGATGTCCGAGGGCATGGACAGGCGCAGGGTGCCGGCGATTTCGTCGCGGCCTTCGTTGAGCGCCACTTCGCCGTTGCCCAAGGCGTCGAGGGCCTGACGTGCATGGGCCAGGTAACGCTCGCCGTCGTCGGACAAACGCAAGCGCCGCGTGGAGCGCACGAACAGCCGCGCGCCCAGGCTGCGCTCCAGGCGCTGCACGGCGCCGCTGGCCAGGGCGGGCGAGATGTCGAGGAGCCGGGCAGCGGCGGAAAAGCTGCCGGCCGAGGCGGTGGTGACGAAGACTTGGAGGTCGTCGATGCGGACGATTTTCTTCACGGCGAGGGTCTAGAGAGCGCGGGAGGTCGCCAGCCTAATCAAGCCGATGGCCGTGTGCAAATGCGCACGAGGCGCGAATGGGCGTGGTGGACCTGGGTTGCGATCAAGGCGCGATGCACTGGGCTTGCCGGGCCTGGGAGGAAGTAGGCCTCCTGAGCGAACCTGTACGCTGGAAGGCGACCGCTCAGCGGTCCATCGCGAGTAGACTCGCGCCTACAACGAAGGAAGATCCCAGGATTTTTCCGTCACGCAGCTTGGAATGGACAACCCATGCAGATCGACGAAGAGCTCACCCTGAAGAAGCTCGAAATATTTCTCGCCTTCATGCACAGCGGCAACCTGGCCCGCGCCGCCAGTGCGCTGGATACCAGCAGCGTCAGCGTGCACCGGGCCATCCATTCGCTGGAGAACGCCCTGCGCTGTCCGTTGTTCAAACATGAAGGGCGTACGTTGACGCCGCTGGAAAGCGCCTACGTGCTGGAAGAGAAAGCGCGCAAGCTGATCCAGGACACCAGCGAGATGGTCCGCGCCACCCGCGAGGCGGCCGGCTTCTCCGCCGAGCGTTTCAAGCTCGGCACGCTGTATTCGCTCACGGTCAAGACCGTGCCGCAGTTGATCATGGGCCTGAAGCTGCGCCGCAGCGCACTGAACATCGACCTGACCCTGGGCTCGAACGTCGACCTGATGTACCGCCTGAAGAACCTGGAGCTCGACGCCATCCTGGTGTCGCTCAACGAAAGCACCTGCGATCCGGCCTGCGAGCAGTTGCCGCTGTTCTCCGACGACATCTTCCTCGCCGTGCCCAACGAGTCGCCCTTCGCCCAGGAGCACGAAGTGGACCTGGCGGACCTCGCCCACTCCACCTTCATCACCCTCACCCAGGGCTTCGCCACCCACCGCGACGGCGAGCGGGTATTCCAGCAGGCGGGGTTCGAACCGAACGTGGCCATGCAGGTGAACGACATCTTCACCTTGCTCAGCATGGTCAGCTCCGGCGTGGGCTACGCGCTGCTGCCGGGGCGGATTTCGGCGGTGTACGAGAACCGTATCCGGCTGATTCCGTTGCAGGCGCGCTACCGCTTGCAGCAGCACATCGGCGTGCTGTTCCTCAAGACCCGCGAACGCGACCCGAACCTGTTGGCGCTGGTCGCCGAGTGCCGCATGTACAGCCTGCAAGGCGATCAGCGCCAAGGCGTCGCCCCGGTAGTGTGAGTCAGGGGCACATATGCCTCAGGCTGGCAGCAGCACCCCGCGCACAAAGACGGGAACGTCGGCCCCGGAAGGGGGATGAATACCGCCACCCCCGGCGCTACGAGCCGAGGGCTTGCGACGGGCAAGCCTCAGCCCACCAGCCCGCGCACACAGAAGTACAGCACCGACGGCCCGAGCAGGCAGCCAAGGCCCGTGTGGAAAGTGGCCGTCAACGCACCATAAGGCACCAGGCGCCGGTCGGTCGCCGCCAGGCCTGCGGTGACACCGCTAACCGTGCCGGCCAGGCCGCCGAAGACCATCGCCGAACGCGGGTTGTCCAGCGCCAGCAGGCGTGCCGAGACCGGGGTGAACACCATTACCAGGATCGCCTTGATCAACCCGGTGGCGATCGACAGGGCCATCACGTCCGAGGAGGCGCCCAACGCAGCACCGGTGATCGGCCCGACGATGTAGGTCACCGCCCCCGCACCGATGGTGGTGAGGCTGACCGCATCGCGGTAGCCGAAGCTCCACGCCACCGCCACGCCGACGATGAAGGGCAATATTGTGCCCAACAGCAGCGCCACCACACCGATCATGCCGGCCTTGCGCGCTTCGGTGGCCTGCACTTCGAAGGCCGTGGCGACGATGGCGAAGTCGCGCAGCATGGCGCCGCCCATCAGGCCGATGCCGGAGAACAGCGTGAGGTCGGCCAGGCCCTTCTGCCCGCCGGTGAGTGTGCCGCCCACCCAGGCCAGGACCAGGCCGATGACGATGGCGATCGCCGAGCCATGCACACGGCCGAACGTCAGCCGCTTGGACAGGACCACCGATAGCCACATCACCGCGCCCACCACTGCGAACGCGGTGACCAGGCCGTTGTGTTCCAGCGCTTTGAGAATGAGGTCCATATCAGCGCCCCCCTGCCGGTACGGCGACAGGCTCGACAGCGGCCACCGGCAGCTCCTGCGGCAGCGGCTCGCCGCGGTGCATGCGGCTGATCAGTGCGATGGTCAGGCCACACACCAGCACCGAGCCCACGGCGGCGATCAGCGCCACAGGGCCGCCGTGCAAGGCGGTGACGACGTTCTGCTGCGCCGCCATGGCCACCACGATGGGGATGTACAGCGCGCCCCAGAAGCCGACGCCGAACTCGCATTCCTTGCTCATGCCGCCGTTGCGCTGCATGTACAGACGGGCGCAGATCAGCAGGATCATCGCGATCCCGACGCCGCCGACATTGGATTTGACGCCCAGCAGCACGCCAAGGAAGTCACCCAGGATGACCCCTGCGAGCGTGCAGATGGCCAGTAATGCCACACCGTAGATAATCATTGTCGTTGTCCTCACGTTCAGTCGAAGTTGCTTGTTGTTGTTCTTCGAAATGCGGGCAATCAAAGGTCGCTGCTCACCTCCCGCCGCATCAGGGCATTCAAGGTATCGCGGCGGGTGCCTTGGCAGGCGACCACGGTACCGCTGTTGAAGACGCGCCGGGCCAGGCCGCTGAGCACCACACCGGGAGGCAGTTCGACGAGCAGGCGCACCCCGCGCTCGTGGGCGTTGCGCAGGGTCGCGTACCAGTCGACGGTACGGCACATGTTGAAGGCTAGGTCGTCGCGCAAGGCCTGCGGGTCGTGCAGCCGGCGCGCGCAGGTGCTGCTCAGGTAGCCCAGGGTCGGACGCTTGATCGGTACTTCGGCGAAGGCTTGTGCCAGTTCGCGGGCAGGTGCGTCGAGCAGCGCGCAGTGCGACGGTACGCTCATCGTCAGGCGCTTGGCGGCGCTGGCGCCGAGGGCCAGTGCGCGGGTGGCGCAGGCGGCCATGGCCGAGTCGCTGCCGGCGATCACATGTTGGTTGTCGGCGTTGACGTTGGCCAGGAACACCGGCGCCGGGGAAGCCTCGATCAGGCGTTCCACGGCAGTGCGGTCCAGGCCGAGGATGGCGGTCATGCCGTAGCCTTCGGGGTAGGCCCGTTGCATCAGCTCGCCACGCTTGGCCACCAGGCGCACGGCATCGGCATAGCCCAGCGCGCCGGCGACCACCGCCGCCGGATAGGCGCCGATGGACAGACCGCTGACGTACTCGGGCGCAGGGTTGTCCTCCAGCAACAGGCGCGCCTGGGCGACGCCCATCACCAACAGGCAGAGCTGCACCGCACGGGTGTCGGCCAGGGCCTGCGCGCTGTCGAGGTGCAGCACCGGTTCGCCCAGGGCGTCGCTCGCCTCTTCCAGGCAGGCGCGTACCGTGAGCGTGTCTGGCAACTCATGCAGCATGCCGGCCCGCTGCGCGCCCTGGCCGGGGAAGGCGAACAAGCTGCTCATGCCGGCATCCCCGCAAAGGCCCGAGGATTTTCGACCAAGCACGCACGCACCGTAGGCGCGCCTGGCAGCTCATGCAGCATGCCGACCCGCTGCGCGCCCTGGCCGGGGAAGGCGAACAAGCTGCTCATGCCGGCACCTCTGCACAGGCCCAAGGGTCCTCGACCAAGCAGGCGCCTTCGTGGCGCTTGAGCAGTACCCGTCGTGCCGTACCCGCCCAGTCGCCCAGGGCGACGGCACCTTGGGGCGTTTCCAGTTGCAGGTCGACGCGGCACGACAGTGCTGCCAGTGCCTGGAACAATGCCTGCGCTCGGCTACGCGACCAACGTGCGTGTGTACGCACAACCAGGTCCAAGTCGCTGTCACCATGCAATACCGCTACGCCGGTCGCCAATTGATAGCCCACGCCGCCGGTAGGCCCCCAACCCAGACCTGTGGCCTCCAGCAACGGCGCTACCGCTTGCAGCGCCTGCAATGCGGGCAGCTTGGCCTCACCGGCGACACGCAACTGCTCGGGCCGGCACCGGCGCTGTACGCAGGCGACGGGCAATTCGGCCGCCCACCGCTGCGAGCGCTGCGCGCCGCGCACGCCCACCGCCACCCGCCCCGCTGCTACTAGCGCACGCCGCACCACCACCGGCTGGCCGGCGAGCAGCACCTGCTGCGCCCAGTCGGGGGCGTTGGCGGCCAGGTGCTCGGGGCGCAGGCCCCACAGCAGGTCGTGTGGATTCATGGCCTCACCATTGTGTGCGCAGGCGCTCGCGCACCCGGCTCGACATCGCCCGGTTCGGCGCGCCCAGGCGCGAGCGCAGGTCGGTGCTGTCGCCGATGTCCTGCACGGCGCGCACCAGCACGTCGCGCACGCTGTCGATGTCGTCGGGGCCGGGCTGCTCGATGGCCTCGACCGCCACCCGTTCCCAGAGCAGGCCCAGGGAGGCGTAGCTGGCGAGGTCGTAGGCCATGGGCGGCACCTTGGCCGCCAGCGTTTCCAGTTCCTCGACGCTGCGCAGGGTGATGCGCGCGGCGGCGGCCTTGCCCATGGCGTGCACCATCACGCCGGGGTCTTCCAGCGCGATCAGCCGTTGCGCCTGGTAACCGTGGGCGAGGAACGCCCCGGACATGGCCTTGCCCACTAACAGCCCGATCACCGGGTGGCCGGCCAACCGTGCCCGGGCATAAGCGTCCACGGCACCGGCCAAGGCCTGGTGGATGCCCAGCGCTTCCTCGCGGCGGCCATAGGCCTGGCTCGGCACGTCGACCACCGCCACCAGCACCCGTGCCGGGCCGCCCGCGTCGGCTTCGATGGCGTCATCGACCGCCTTGGCCAGCCCCCAGCCTTCGAGCAGCCCCACCTCGCCTTGGCGCGCGCGCGGGAACGGGTTCTGCGCATCGGGCACTACGGCGACGAAGCGGGCCGGACGGTTGCCCAGTTCGCCGTCGATGACCTTCACCGAGGCGGGAAAGCCAGGCAGTTCACGGCCTGCGGCCAGCGCTCGAATCCACTGCAATCCTCGGCTCATGGCTGTAGCTCCTGATAGAGGGCGCGCACTTGGGCGGCGTCCAGTTGTTCGACCTGGCTGCCGAACGTGCCCAGCAAGGCCAGAAAGTCGGCATGGCGGCGGCTGCGGGGTTGGCGCGGTTCGCCGGCGGCCAGGCACTCGCCCAGCACCTCGCGCACCTGCGCCAGATCGTCCGCCACGAAGGCGTCGGCCAGGCCGCAGGCATGGCGTTGCTCGCCGCCGGTCAGGCTCCAGATGAAGGGTCGGTCGCGGGCGTCGTATTCCTCGATGCCCGCCTCCTGCTCGATGACCTGCGGACCGTTGAGGCCCAGGCGGGCTTCGCGGGTGACGATCAACTGGCTGCACAGCCCGGCGGCGATCGACATGCCGCCGAAGCAGCCCACCGAGCCTGCGATCAGGCCGACCACCGGCTGGTACTGGCGCAGCTCGACGATGGCCGCCTGGATCTCGGCGATGGCCGCCAGGCCCAGGTTGGCCTCCTGCAGGCGCACGCCACCGGTTTCCAGCAGCAGGACGGCGGCGGTGGCGATGCCCTTGCGGTTGTCTTCGACCGCCAGCTCCAGGGCACCGGCGATCTTCGCCCCACCCACTTCGCCCATGCTGCCGCCCTGGAACACCCCTTCTATGGCGGCCACCAACAACGGTTGCCCGTTGAAGGTGCCCTTGACGATGACTACGCCATCGTCGGACTGCGGCACGATGCCCTGCGCAGGCAGCCAGGGCGACATCAGCCGGTCGAACGGCCCGAGCAGCTCACGCGCGCTGCCGGCATCGAGCAAGGCCTTGGCCCGCTCGCGGGCGCCGAGTTCGACGAAGCTGCGGGTTTGCAGCAGGTGCGCGACGTCAGTCATGGGCGATCTCCTCGAAGCCTTGTTCCAGACGCAGCCGGACCACCCCTGGGGTGGCGCCGAAGTCGTGGATGTCGATGTTCAGGGCCGGCCAGGTCTGCTCGTCGAACAGGCGCTGGAACAACTGCTGCCAACGCGGGCCGCTGCCATTGACCGAGGTCACCACGTTGATCGCCAGCACGCCGTGGGTGCCGGGTTCGAGCAGCACTTCCAGGTCGCCCGAGCCGACGCAACCGACCCGCGCGCGACGGTTCGCCGGAGCGCCGGCGGCAAAGGTGAAAGACAAGGTTTCCATGCTCAGTGGCTCCCAAGGGGGTCGATGAACAGGCAGGCGGCCAACAGGTCGGCGGCGCCGCCGGGTGAGGCGTTGAGGGCGCGCAGCCGGTCGTCCAGCATGCGCAGGGCGCGGCGGCCGGCCAGGCTGGCGCTGCCACCTGCGGCCAACACGCTTTGCGCGCCCTGCTGCATGGCGTCCAGCCCTTCGCGGCCGGCGCGCCACAGCACGCAGGTGTCGTCCAGGCGGGCCATGATCGCCAGCAGCGCATCCAGCCGGGCGGGCTGTTCGCCGCTGCCGGCGCGGCGGCTGCGCTGCAGTTGCGGCAGGCCATGGGCGATCACGCTGGGAAAGCCCGACTGGGCCTCTTCGCGCGCGCCACGTGCGCCGTAACGGCGCCGCACCTGCTGGCCATGGCTGGCGGGCTGTACGGGCGCGAAGCGGTCGTCGATCAGGGCGATGCGCCCGGCCCGCGCGGCAATGGCGGCGGCATCGGATTCGTCGGGGGCCAAGGCATGTGCCGCGACCAGCAGCCCCAAGGCCCAGATCGCGCCGCGGTGGGTATTGACGCCGCCAGTGGTGGCCAGCATCGCCGCCTCGCCTTCGCGGCCGATGCGCCCCAGCGCTTCGCGCAGCGGCTGGCCCACCTCGCCCACTGCCTGCGCGGCGTCGGCCATGTCCTTGAAGCACGGCCACAGGGCCAGCGCCGAGGCGTGCATCAGGCCCAGGTGCAGATCGCTATGGGCACCGTTGCCCCGGCGGTCGACCAAGGCCGGCTTGGGCGACAGGTCGGCTTCGTCGATCAGTGCTTCGACGGCCAGGTCGGCCAAGCGGTGGGACAGCGGCAAGGGCGCCGCGTAATGCAGGAATGCGCTCATCACCAACTCCTGAAGCGTGCGGGTGGCTCGTACAGGCCGCCGGACCACTCGACCAGTTCGGCGATGCTCTTGGCCGCGAGCAGCGAGCGCGACGCCTGGGTGCGTTGGATGCCGAGGTCTTCGGGCAGCGCGATCAAGCCTTCGCGGCGCATGCGCGCGGTATCCTTGGGGTCGTGGCGCAGGCCGATGGCAGTGACGCCGGCCACGGCCGCGATCATCGCCTGGCGCTCTTCGAGGGTGCGCGCCTTGTACAGGTACGCAATGCCCTCTTCGGTGAGCAGGTGGGTGACGTCGTCGCCGTAGATCATCACCGGCGCCAGGGGCATGCCGGCCTGCTTCGCCACGTCGACGGCATCCAGGCGCTCGACGAAGGTGGGCTTGCCGCCCTCCTGGAAGGTTTCCACCATCTGCACCACCAGCTTGCGGCCGCGTTCGAGCATCGTCACCGGCTCGGTCATGTCCAGCCAGGCAGGTGTGGCATGGCGCCGACCGCGTGGGTCGTGGCCCATGTTCGGCGCGCCGCCGAAGCCGGCCAGACGCCCGCGGGTGACGGTCGAGGAATGGCCGTCGCCATCGACCTGCAAGGTGGCGCCGATGAACAGGTCGACGGCGTACTGCCCGGCCAGCTGGCACATCATGCGGTTGGAGCGCATCGAGCCGTCGCGGCCGGTGAAGAACACGTCCGGGCGCTGGGCGATGTAGTGTTCCATGCCCAGTTCGGTGCCGAAGCAGTGCACGCTCTGCACCCAGCCGCTTTCGATGGCCGGGATCAGCGTGGGGTGCGGGTTGAGCGTCCAGTTGCGGCAGATCTTGCCCTTGAGCCCGAGCGACTCGCCGTAGGTCGGTAGGATCAGCTCGATGGCCGCAGTGTTGAAGCCGATGCCGTGGTTGAGCGACTGCACGTTGTGTTTTTCGTAGATGCCGCGGATGGCCATCATCGCCATCAGCACGTGCACCGGCTTGATGTGGCGCGGGTCGCGGGTGAACAGCGGCTCGATGTAGAACGGCTTGTCGGCCACCACCACGAAGTCGACCCAGGACGCCGGGATGTCGACCCGTGGCAGGTCGCGCACATCGTCCACCAGCTGGTTGACCTGCACGATGACGATGCCGTCGCTGAACGCGGTCGGCTCGACCAGCGCCGGGGTGTCCTCGGTGCTGGCGCCGGTGTAGATGTTGCCCTCGCGGTCGGCCATGAAGCCTGCGACCAGCGCGACATTGGGAATCAGGTCGACCAGCAGGCGCGAATACAGCTCGATGTAGGTGTGGATGGCGCCGATTTCCAACAGGCCGTCTTCGAGCAGTTGGCCGATGCGCAGGCTCTGCGGCCCGGCGAAGGAGAAGTCCAGCTTGCGCGCGATGCCCCGCTCGAACAGGTCCAGGTGCTCGGCGCGGCTGACGCTGGGCATGATCATGTGCAGGTCGTGCAGGTATTCGGGGTCGGCCTTGGCTAGGGAGCGCGAAAGGAAATCCGCCTGCTTCTGGTTGTTGCCTTCGAGCACCACCCGGTCGCCGGGGGCGATCAGCCGTTGCAGGGCTTCGACGATGCGCTCGCTGGGCAGCACCGCACCGTCGGCCAGTGTGCGTACCTGTTCGAGCCGGCGCTGCTTCTCGGCGCGCCGCCGCGACCATTGCGGTGGGGGGGAGGATGTTGTTGGCATTGGAAGCTCCACGGGTCCGCTTGCGTGGAGGTCATTTAAGGACGGCGAACGGGTTCTATCAATCAACACAGCGGGCGAAACGTTACGCTCAGGTTAACGATCCTCAGGTAAATCATTGCTTTCCAACAACCGCAAGAACTCCACCCCCGCCGGCGCCATCACCTGCTCCGCTCGCGTGATCACGCCGATTTCGCGCACCACCCCCGGATGCGCCACCGCCACCTTGCTCACCTCGTTACGGCCCTCGTCGGCCGATTCGGGCAACAGCGCCACACCCTGCCCCTGGCGCACCAGCGCCAGCACGGTAGACATGTAGTTGGCCTCGAGCCCCGCCGCCAACGGCAGCCGCGCGTCGGCGAGCAGCCGCTCGACCAGGTTGCGCACGCTGCTGTCGCGGCCGGTCAGCAGCATGGGGTAGTCGGCCGCTTCGGCCAGCGTCACTTCGGGGCGCTTGGCCAATGGGTGGTCGTGCGGCACGTACAGGCACAGGCGGTCTTCGAGAATCGCCTTGAAGGCCAGCCCTTGGGTCGGCCGCGCCTGCACCCCCAAGCCGAAATCCACCTCGCGCTCCAGCACCAGCGTGTCGATGCGCTGGGCCACGACGTCGCGCAGCCGCACCTCGACGCCGGGGAAGCGCTCGCGAAAGCGCTGCAACACCCCTGGCAGCAGGCCGGAACACAGCGACGGCAAGGCCGCGATGGTCAGCACACCGCGCCGGGAAGCGGCATGGTCGCGGGCCGCATCGACGATGTTGTCCAGGTCGAGCAGCAGCTTCTCCATCGGCAGCAGCGCATTCTGCCCCGCCGCCGTCAGCCCCACATGCCGCGGGCTGCGTTCGAGCAAGGCCACGCCGAGCCAGTCTTCGAGTTGCTGGATCTGCACGGTGAGTGCCGAGGGCGACAGGTTCAGGGCCGCGGCCGCCCTGGAAAAGTTGCCGCTCTGCGCCACGGCGAGAAAGGCGCGGATGAGCTGGAGCGCATTCTTCATTTTGTTTTTCCGAACGAGGCCTGGCGAATATTTCAATTCACAGAGCGTAGCGCCGTTGTTATTACTCTTGCAAAACAACAACAGGGCCTCCGCTCGCAATCGCGAACGCAGAGGCCAGAGAGGAAACCCCATGCTCGCCACCCTCGGTGTCGTCACCATCCTGTGCATGCTCGTCAGCATCATGAGCAAACGCATCTCGCCCCTGGTCGCCCTGATCGCCCTGCCCATCGTCGCCGCCTTGCTCGGCGGTTTCGGCTTGAGTACCAGCGCGTTCATCATCACCGGCATCAAGAACGTCGCCCCGGTGGTGGGCATGTTCGTCTTCGCCATCCTGTTCTTCGGCATCATGACCGACGCCGGCATGCTCGACCCGATCATCGACCGCATCCTCAAGCGCGTCGGCACCCGCCCGACCCGCATCGTCATGGGCACGGCCCTGCTGGCGCTGCTGGTGCACCTGGACGGTTCGGGCGCGGTGACCTTTCTGGTGACCATCCCGGCCATGCTGCCGCTGTACACGCGCCTGGGGATGGACAAACGCATCCTGGCCTGCGTCACGGCCATGGCGGCCGGGGTCAACTTTCTGCCCTGGACCGGCCCGGTACTGCGCTCGTCGGCGGCGCTGCACGTGCCGGTGGCCGACCTGTTCCAACCGCTGATTCCGGTGCAGATCGTCGGGCTGGTGTTCGTCTTCGCCTGCGCCTACTGGCTGGGGCGCCGCGAAGAACGGCGTCTGGGCCTGGGCCCGGACCACCTCGACGTCACCCCCCACCAACGGGTGCTCAGCGAGGCCGAACGCGCGCTGCGCAAGCCGCGCCTGTTCTGGCCCAACCTGCTGCTGACGCTGGTGGTGATGGGCGTGATGATCGCAGGCGTGGTGGACCCGGTGGTGATGTTCATGGTCGGCACCGTGCTCGCCCTGTGCCTGAACTACCCCAACGTGGACGCGCAACGGGCGCGCATCGACGCCCACGCCAAGACCGCGCTGACCATGGCCAGCATCCTTCTGGCCGCAGGCGTGTTCACCGGCATCATGCAAGGCACCGGCATGCTCAAGGCCATGGCCGAGGTGGCCGTGGGGCAGATTCCGGCCGGGCACGGCCAATTGATTCCGGCGGTGGTGGGCTTCCTGTCGATGCCCCTGAGCCTGCTGTTCGACCCCGATTCGTTCTATTTCGGCATCATGCCGGTGGTCGCCGAAGTCGGCAAAGCCCTGGGCGTGGACCCCATGCAAGTGGCGCAGGCGTCGCTGTTGGGCGTGCACACCACCGGCTTCCCGGTCAGCCCGTTGACACCCGCCACCTTCCTTCTGGTGGGCCTGTGCAAGATCGAACTGGCCGACCACCAGCGCTTCACCATCCCCTTCCTGTTCGCGGCCTCGGTCTTGATGACCCTGACCGCCCTGGTCATTGGAGTTTTCTGAATGAAAACCATACGAATCGGCGCCGGCGCCGGCTACTCGGGCGACCGTATCGAACCGGCCATCGAGTTGGCGCAACAGGGCGAGCTGGACTACCTGGTGTTCGAATGCCTGGCCGAACGCACCATCGCCCTGGCGCAGCAAGCGCGGCTGCTCGACCCCGACGCCGGTTTCGACCCGCTGCTGGCCGAGCGCATGCGCCGCGTGCTGCCCTATGTCGGCACAGGCGACAGCACGCGGCGGCGTCTGCGCATCGTCACCAACATGGGCGCGGCCAACCCGCTGGGCGCCGCGCGTGAAATCCGCCGCATCGCGGCCGACCTGGGCCTGGCCGGCATCAAGGTGGCGGCACTGACCGGCGACGATGTGCTCGCCACCCTGCTGCAACGCCCGCAACAGACCCTCGACAACGGCGACTCTCTAGCCGAACTGGGCGATCGGCTGATCTCGGCCAACGCCTACCTGGGTGCCGAGGGCATCGTGCAAGCCCTGCAAGCCGATGCCGACGTGGTGGTCACCGGCCGCGTCGCCGACCCGTCGCTGTTCCTCGCACCGCAGCTGTTCGAGTTCGGCTGGCGCGCAGACGACTGGACGCGGCTCGGGCGCGGCACCCTGGTCGGGCACTTGCTCGAATGCGCCGGGCAGATCAGCGGTGGCTATTTCGCCGACCCCGGCGTCAAGGACGTGCCAGACCTGCACCGCCTCGGCTTCCCGCTGGCCGAGATCGATGCCATGGGCAATGCCGTGATCAGCAAAGTGGCCGGCACCGGCGGGCGCATCGACACTGCCACCTGCACCGAGCAACTGCTGTACGAAGTGCATGACCCGGCCGCCTACCTCACTCCCGACGTGAGTGCCGACTTCACCCAGGTGGCGTTCCAAACCACTGCCCTGGACCACGTCCGGGTACAGGGCGCAAACGGCCATACGCGCCCTGAGGCTTTGAAGGTGTCGGTCGGTTTTCTCGACGGTTGGATCGGCGAAGGGCAGATGTCCTACGGCGGCCCCGGCGCGGTCGCCCGCGGGCGCCTGGCCGAGGACATCGTGCGCAAGCGCCTGCAACTGATGGGCGTGGCCTGCGACGACCTCCGCACCGAACTGATCGGCGTCAGCGCCCTGCACGGCAACGACCTGGGCCAACGCGCCGCAGGCGAGCCCTGGGAGGTGCGCCTGCGGGTGGCGGCGCGCTGCGCCAGCAAAAGCGATGCGGTACGCATCGGCAACGAGGTGGAAACCCTCTACACCAACGGCCCCTACGGCGGTGGCGGCGCGAGCAAGTCAGTGCGCCAGGTGGTGGCGGTGGCGTCGCTGTTGCTGCCGCGTGAAGCGGTCACATTGCAGGTGCACCTGGAGGACATGGCATGAGCAAGGCTACGAAACTGCGCGAACTGGCCCACAGCCGCACCGGCGACAAGGGCGACACCTCGAACATCTCGGTGATCGCCTTCGACCCGAACGACTATCCGCGCCTGGCCGAGTGGCTGACGGTGGAGCGCGTCACGGCCCACTTCGCCGAACTGCTGGGCCCGGCAGGGCCGCCCGTTCGGCGGTATGCGCTGCCGCAGCTGGGGGCTTTGAACTTCGTGTTGCCCGGCATCTTGCGCGGGGGGGTGACGCGGTCGTTGGCGTTGGATGCACATGGCAAGGCATTGGGGGCGGCGCTGTTGGATCTCGAGATCTGAGCGCGATACCGCACAGGCACCGGCGCTTCAATTGCGCACGAACGCCAACCTGATCCCCAACCCCATGAACACCCCACCCACCACACGATCCATCCACACCTGCAACGCCCGATTCCTAGACAACCCACCCGCCGCACTGCCCGCCAGCAGTGCGAAGGTGACGTCGGTGGCAAAGGCCACCAGCGCGTAGGCCAACCCCAGCACCAGGAACGAGGCGGTGTGGTGATCGCCGCCCGGCACCACGAACTGAGGGAAGAAGGAAATGAAGAACAGCAGCACCTTCGGGTTCATCAAGGTGGTGATGAAACCCTTGCTCAGCAAGTCGCCCAGGCGGGCGCCCCGCTTGATGCCCGCGGCGGGATCGGCTTCGCTCTGCGCTTTGCCGAACGTGCCGAGAATCAGCTTCGCGCCCAGGTAGGTCAGGTACAGCACGCCCACGTACTTGACGATCGAGAACATCAACGGCGACGCGGCGATCAGCGCCGTGAGCCCCACCACGCTGGCCAGGGCATGGGTGCAACTGCCCAGTGCCACGCCGGCTGCCGAAATCACGCCGGCGCGTCGTCCGTTGGCCACGCTTTGGCCGATGACATAGGCCATGTCCGGGCCGGGCGTGATGGACAACAGCAGTACGGACAGCATGAACAGCGGGAGGTTGTTGATATCGAGCATGATCGATCCTGAGGCATGACCGGGATTTCAGAGGGGCTTGGCAGCTTATCACGCAGCTCGCCCCTCGCAGCCGGCCTCATTCTGTCTTTCCCGCACGCAAAAAAAATCACCCGCCCAGGTACTCCCGAGCGGATGATCGTTCAGCGCAGGCACCGTTACGGCTCAGCCATCACTGCCCATGCAGCGTGCCACGCACCGACCTGACCTGATCGGCCGTCACCGCGCCGGACTCGTTGGACCAGCCGCCGCGCAGGAAGGTGGCCAGCTCCGCCACGTCCGAATCGCTCAACCGCTTGGCGAAGCCCGGCATCGGCAGCACCGACGGCGCACGTTCCGTGGAAGGCGTTTGCGCACCGGCCAGGATCACGTTGATCAACGCGCCCGGGTTGTCGGCGTTCACGACCGAAGCGCCATTCAGACGCGGGAACACATGCGGCGCGCCCTCGCCGTTGACGAAGTGGCAGGCGTTGCAGTTGTCGATGTACAGGCGCTCGCCCAGGGTCAGGTCCTTGGCCGCCGTCAGCTTGGCCGTGGTGGCCTGGTCGCGGTCGGGTTTGGCTTGGGTGACCTTGCGCTCCTTGCCTTCGAGCGACTTGAGGTAGACCGCCATGGCGGTCAGGTCGGCGTCGCTCATGTGCGAGGTGCTGTTGGCGACCACGTCCTTCATCTCGCCAGCCACCGAGGCTGAGCTGTTACGCCCGGTGCCGAGGTAGTCGACGATCTGCTCCTGGGTCCAGTGCGGCATGCCGCGCAGCGACGGCACGGCCCAGCCGTTGAGGTTTCCACCGGTGAGGTAGCCCTTGGCCGACTCGTCCAGCCCGGTTTCCTGCAAGGTCAACGCACGTGGCGTGTGGCACGAGCCGCAATGGCCCAGGCCCTGCACCAGATAAGCGCCGCGTTGCTCCTGCGCAGTGGCGCCTTCGACGGCGACCAGGGGTTTGGCCTCGTCGTCCGGCAGTGGCGAGAACAGCGTGCGCCAGTACGCCAGCGGCCAGCGGATCGACAGCGGCCAAGGGATGTCGTTGGCCTTGTTCGGCTGCTCCACGGGCGCCACGCCTTGCTTGAAGTAGGCGTACAGCGCTTGCAGGTCTTCGTTGGAGATCTTGGCGTACGAGGGGTATGGCATCGCCGGGTACAGCGCATCGCCGTTGTGGTTGATGCCGCGGCGCATGGCCCGCTCGAAGTCGCCGTAGGTCCAGTCGCCGATGCCGCTCTTGGCGTCCGGGGTGATGTTGGTGGAGTAGATGGTGCCGATCGGCGAGCCGATGCCCAGGCCACCGGCGAACGACTTGCCGCCTGGCGCGGTGTGGCAGGCCACGCAGTCGCCGACGCGGGCGAGGTATGCGCCCTTCTCCACCAGTTGCGGGGTGATGGGCTGTTCGAGCTTGGCGGTCGGGTCGCCGGAGCGGTTGAGCAGGACGCTCACGCCCCAGGCCAGCAAGGCGATGACCAGCGCGACCACCAGCAAGGTGAGCAGTATGGAACGGGATTTGTTCTTCATCGTCTCGTTCCTCACGCCTGCACCAGCGGGCCGGGGTTCTTCAGGTACTGATCTTTGATGGCCTGGGCCGCGAACAGGGTAATCGCGCCGATCAGCGCGGTGGGGTTGGCCTGGAAGTTCTGCGGGAAGGCGTTGCCGCCGGGCACGAAGACGTTGTGCACGTCCCAGCTCTGCAGGTAGCGGTTGAGCGCGCTGGTTTCCGGCGACTCACCCATGATCGCGCCGCCCACGTTGTGGGTGGAGACGTACTTGGTGATGTCCCAGTGCGAGTCCATCCCCAGGTAGCTTTCGCTGTAGCTGTCCGGGTTCAGCTCTTTGGTGATGTTCTGCACGATGCCGCGCAGGTGCTGTTGCAGGCGCAGTTCGTTGGGCTTCCAGTCGAAGGTGATGCGCAGCAGCGGCAGGCCCCACGGGTCTTTGTAGGTCGGGTCGAGGTCGACGTAGTGCTCGCGGTACGACATGCAGCCGGTGGAGATGCTGACCTTCATCGAGTGGCCGTACCAGTCCTGCATGCCGTCCTTCCAGCCTTGGCCCCATTCCGGGGTGCCAGCCGGCAGGGACGTGCCGATGGGCGTGCCGGTGGCCTGGGAGCTGTGGATCTTGGCGCCGCCGATGATGCCCAGCGCCGGGCCGTCGAAGTTGCCGGGCGAGATGTCGTTGAACATCTGCCCCGTGGCGCCGGCGGTGGCGAAGGGGTTGAACTGCTTGTCCTTGAAGAACAGCGTGGTGCCGCCGACGCTGAGGTACGCGTAGTTGCGGCCGATGGTGCCGGTGTTGGAGACCGGATCGTACGGCTTGCCGATGCCCGAGAGCAGCATCAGACGCACGTTGACGAATTGGAAGCCCGCGAGCACGACGATCTTGGCCGGCTGGAACACGGTGTTGCCGTCGGCGTCGGCGTAGGTCACGCCTTTGGCGGTCTTGCCGTCGGGGTGCAGTTCGACCTTGAGGACGTTGGCGTTGACCTTGTAGTCGAAGTTCTCCATGCGCTTGAGCGCGTCCATCACCGCGGTTTGCGGCGAGGCCTTGGAGAAGTTCAGGCACGGATATTTGCTGCAATAGCCGCAGTAGTTGCAGGGCGCGATCTGGTTGCCGTAGGGGTTCTTCCAGGCCCGCGAAACGTTCGCCGAGGGGTTGGGGAACGGGTGGTAGCCGAGCTTGCGCGCCGCATCGGCGAACATCGTGTTGTTCAGCGTGTCTTCCAGCGCCGGCAGCGGGCACGGGTTGGAGCGCGGGCCTTCGAACGGGTCGCCGCCGGGCATGATCTGCCCGCGCAGGTTGCCGGTGTTGGCCGACAGGCCGCAGATCTTGTCGAACTTGTCGAGGTAGGGCTCGATCTCGTCCCAGGTGAAGGGGAAGTCGCCGATGGTCATGTTGCCCGGCAGCACGCCGGGGCCGTAGGCCTGGTCGGCGTAGGTCTTGAGCTTGAGGTCGGTGGGCGTCGGGCGGATCAGCACGCCGGTCCAGTGCAGGCCCGAGCCGCCCACGCCAGTGCCGGGCACGAAGGCGCCCCATTGGCGGGTCGGCAGCGCGGTGCCGGTCATGCTGTGGCGCACGCTCAGGGCCGCGTCCTTGGGTGTGACCATGACTTTGTTGCGCACGGCGTAGGCGTATTGGTCGGCAGGCTTGGGGTAGGTGAAATCGGCGTTGCTGCGGTCTTCGCCGCGCTCCAGGGCGCGTACCCGCAGGCCCGCCTGCGCCAGTTCGATGCTCATCAGCGAGCCGGTCCAACCGAGACCGACCACGACGACATCGACTTCCTCATTGGTGATGTTTGACATGGGTAACCTTGAATGCTGTGTCGCTGGGCGAAGGGTTCAACCGCGCTGACCGGTCAGGCTGACCGGGCTGAGGGGGTACGGGACGTTATGCTGCGCGACCCATTCCAGGTAGCTGGCGCGGGCGCCGGGAAAGCCGATGGCGATCCAGGATTTCATGCCCTTGTTGCCGCCGTAGATGGGGTCGGCCAGCCAGCCCTGACGCGTGTGGTTGAGCAGTTCGTTGAAGAACAGCTTGCCGTTGAGCACGCTTTCGCCGGAGGCGGCGAAGTCGGCTTCGCCGCTTTGCAGCTTCTTCAGGGCGTCGTCGCGCTTGGCCAGATCGAGCAGCGCGAAGTGCTCGCCGTAGGCCTTCTGGCACCAGGCGTCGAACGCTGCGATGCCCTTCTGGTAGATCTGCTGGATGGTGTAGGGCAATTGGTAGCCCAAGGTCGGCGGCGCGTTGAGGTCGAACGGCCCTTCCAGGTACACCTCGCTGCCCAGGTCACCGGCCAACTGTTGGTCGATGAAGATCGGCACGTTGGTTTCCAGCGCGCCGGGGCCACGGCCACCACCGGGGATCAGGCGGTCGCAGGCGGCCAGGACCAGGGTCCATTCGGCAGGCGTGAAGAAAGTCGGCTTATAACCGTCCAGGCTCGGCGCGGCCAGTTCGGCGGCGGCCGCAGCGGACAGCCCTTTGACGGCGATGCCCATGGCGGGCAAGGCGATCAGGGAGGACAGCAGGAACTTCCTCCTCGAGGTTTGTGTGGCTAATAACATGCAAAGCACCTATGGCTAATCACAACGAACCGAGTGGCTACCCTGCCCTGTCTGGGGATGCGCTGGCTGCCTGGAACCTGGCCTGCGCCCTTGAGGCGTCTGTGGCGGTCTTGTCGCGTTTTGCTGGGCGATCGGGAAGCGGCGACATCGGGCATGCACGGGTCTGGGCCAGTGTCATGGGGTGCGGCTCGGTACACGGGGGTGGAATGATAGCAGCCTACTCAATACCCCGTAACTTCAAATTGCCTTTAGTCGTCAACAGGCGATTTGTCGCAGGAGATTTCTGAGCTTTCGAATCGTTTTTTGCCCGGGCAGGCTCAAACATCACGCGCTGCTGGCTGGTGGCCAGTTTTTTGGCGCTAGTGGTCAGAACGGTGCTGGCGGCCAATCGTTTCAAGAGATTGCCAATAACGGGGGAGATTCTTTCCAGACTCGACCGGCCTATCGCCTTTAACCGCATCCGCCTCCATCTTTTTCCTCTCCAGCCACCACAAAAATCATCGTTTCGCTTCCCCGCCCTTCTCCTCACTATGAGTCCACATCTGCTCCGCGGCCTTTTCGCTACAGGGACCACGCAGCGGCCTGACGATGTAACCGACCGCTCCCCACGACCCGCTTGAAGGACACCCCCATGCCCGCACACCCCACATCCATCGACACACTGGTCATCGGTGCCGGCCAAGCCGGCATCGCCGCCAGCGAACACCTGAGCGCCCAGGGCGTGCCGCATCTGGTGCTCGAGCGCAAGCGCATCGCCGAGGCCTGGCGCAGCGGGCGCTGGGATTCCTTGGTAGCCAACGGGCCGGTATGGCACGACCGCTTTCCGGGGCTGGACTTCGAGGAGCTGGACCCGGACGCCTTCGCCGGCAAAGACCGCGTGGCCGACTACTTCGAAGCCTATGTGAAGAAGTTCGACGTGCCGGTGCGCACCGGCGTGGACGTCACGCGGGTGGTGCGCAATGCGGGCCGCAGCGGCTTCCGGGTGGACACCAGCGACGGGGTGATCGAGGCGCAACGCATCGTGGTCGCCACCGGACCGTTCCAGAAGGCGGTGATTCCGCCCATCGCGCCGCAAGACCCGGCGCTGTACCAGATTCATTCGGCCGACTACTTCAACCCCGAGCAACTTCCCGAAGGCGCAGTGCTGGTGGTAGGCGCAGGCTCGTCGGGCACGCAGATCGCCGACGAACTGCAACGCGCCGGCAAGCAGGTGTACCTCTCGGTCGGCGCCCACGACCGCCCGCCACGACGCTACCGCAACCGCGACTTCTGCTGGTGGCTGGGGGTACTCGGCGAGTGGGATGCGGAAACCCCGCGCCAGGGCCGCGAACACGTGACCATCGCCGTCAGCGGCGCCCGCGGCGGCAACACCGTGGACTTCCGCGCCCTGGCCCATGAGGGCATGACCCTGGTCGGGCTGACGAAATCCTTCGACGACGGTGTGGTGACCTTCCAACCGGACCTTGCCGCCAACCTGGCCGCAGGCGATGCCAACTATCTGGCCGTGCTCGACGCCGCCGACGCCTACATCGCGCGCCACGGCCTGGACCTGCCGGAAGAACCCCAGGCGCGCCACCGTTATCCGGACCCGGCCTGCGTCACCGAGCCGATCCTCAGCCTGGACCTGCGCGAAGCCGGCATCACTAGCGTGATCTGGGCCACGGGCTATTCGACGGACTACAGCTGGCTGCACGTGGACGCCTTCGACGACAAAGGCAAGCCTAAGCATCAGCGTGGCGTGTCCAGCGAGCCGGGGGTGTATTTCCTCGGGTTGCCGTGGCTGTCGCGGCGCGGGTCGAGCTTCATCTGGGGGGTCTGGCACGACGCCAAGCACGTGGCCGGGCACATCGCCACGCAACGCAGCTACGGCGCCTACCGCGATGCCGCGCAGCGTCAGGCCGGTCTCTGACCCGGTTGCCATTCTTTCCCACCGAATTCGAGGAGCTTTCGATGCCCACCCATACCCGCATCCGCATGTTCAACACCAAGACCACCTACCCCAACCAATCCCTGGACAACGACCTGTGCCAGGCCGTACGCGCCGGCAACACCGTGTACGTGCGCGGCCAGGTCGGCACCGACTTCGACGGCAACCTGGTGGGCCTGGGCGATGCCGCGGCACAGGCCGAGCAGGCCATGAAGAACGTCAAGCAACTGCTCGAAGAGGCCGGTAGCGACCTGTCGCACATCGTCAAGACCACCACTTATCTGATCGACCCGCGCTACCGCGAACCGGTGTATCAAGTGGTGGGCAAATGGCTGCGCGGCGTGTATCCGATTTCCACCGGGCTGGTGGTCTCGGCCCTGGGGCAACCGCAGTGGCTGATGGAAATCGACGTGATCGCGGTGATCCCCGAAGCGGAGGACGCGCGCCCATGACCTTCTCGATCATCGGCCGCTGCGCCGAGACCGGCCAACTGGGCATCGCCATCAGCTCGTCGAGCATCGCCGTCGGCGCACGCTGCCCTTGGGTGCGCGCAGGGGTCGGCGCGGTATCGACGCAGAACGTCACCTTGCCCGCGCTCGGCCCGCAAATCCTCGACCTGCTCGAACACCAGTCGCTCACTCCGCAACAGGCGTTAGACCGTGCCTTGAACGCGAACGGCTGGAGCCAGTACCGACAAGTGACGGTGATCGACGACCAAGGCCGGGTGGCACTGTTCAGCGGGCAGCAGGCGCTGGGCATCTTCAACGCCGTGCAGGGCGAACAATGCGCGGCGGCGGGCAACCTGCTGGCCGGTCCCGAGGTGATCCAGGCCATGGTCGAGGCGTTCGAGCAGGCCCCAGGCGCGCTGGCCGATCGGCTGCTGGCGGCCATGCACGCGGCGATGGCCGCCGGTGGCGAAGCGGGCCCGGTGCACTCGGCGGCGCTCAAGATCGCCGGCGATCTGGTCTGGCCGATCGTCGACCTGCGCGTGGACTGGGCCGAACACGACCCCATCGGCCAGCTCGACGGGCTGTGGCGCGCCTACCAACCGCAGATGCAGGATTACCTGACCCGCGCGCTCGACCCCACCGCTGCGCCCACCTACGGCGTGCCGGGCGATGAGTGAGCACAGCAGCCGCGCGCTGCTCGCGCACCTGGTGGGGTTCGCCACCGTCAGCCGCGATTCGAACCTGGCGCTGATCGAGTTCATCGACCAGTACCTGGCCGGCCATGGCATCGAAGCCGAGCTGCTGTTCAATGAGGCCGGCGACAAGGCCAGCCTGTTCGCCACCTTGGGGCCGGACATCGCCGGCGGCATCGTGCTCTCGGGCCACACCGACGTGGTGCCCGTGGACGGCCAAGCCTGGTCGGTGCCGCCGTTCGAAATGACCGAGGCCGATGGCCGCTTGTACGGCCGCGGTACCGCTGACATGAAGGGCTTCATCGCCTGCGTGCTGGCCGCCGTGCCACGACTGCTGGCCAAGCCGCTGCGCAGCCCGGTGCACCTGGCGTTTTCCTACGACGAAGAAGTGGGTTGCCTGGGCGTGCGGCCGATGCTCGCCGCGCTCGGCCAGCGCCCGCACAAGCCGGGCCTGTGCCTGATCGGCGAACCCAGCGAGCTGCAACCGGTGCTCGGCCACAAGGGCAAGCTGGCCATGCGCTGCGAGGTGCAGGGTCTGGCCTGCCACTCGGCCCATGCGCCCTCGGGCGTGAACGCCATCGAATACGCCGCGCGGCTGATCGGCCATCTGGGCGACCTGGGCGAGGCGCTGGCCGCGCCTGAACACCACGACACACGCTTCGACCCGCCCTATTCCACGGTGCAGACCGGCGTCATCCACGGCGGCCGTGCGCTGAACATCGTGCCGGCCGAATGCGCTTTCGATTTCGAGGTGCGCACTCTGCCTGGTTTCGATGCCCAGCAGGTGGTGGACGGTCTGCAAACCTACGCCGAGCAACGGCTACTGCCGCGCATGCACGCGGTCGACCCGAGCACGGGCATCCGCCTGCAACCGCTCAGCGCCTACCCTGGGCTGGCGACTGCGGCCAACAGCGAGGCGGCGCAGTTGCTGGCGTATCTGTGCGGCTCGGATGCTTTCACCACCGTGGCGTTCGGCACCGAGGGCGGGCTGTTCGACGAAGCCGGCATTCCGACCGTGGTCTGCGGGCCGGGAAGCATGGCGCAAGGGCACAAGCCGGACGAGTTCGTCACCTTGGAACAGCTCGATGGCTGCGACGCCATGCTCAAGCGCCTGGCCGACCACCTGCACTGCTAAGCGCGCTCAGTCGGCCTGATGCCTAGCAGTTAAGCAATCGGGGCCGCTTTGCGGCCCTAAGTGACACCACTCCCGCTTAACTGACAGGCATTACTCAGTCGGCCTGACTCAGCGCCGTCAGCCGCTCGCGGCAATAGTCGACGAAGGCCTGCGCCGGCTTGGTCAGCTGCCCTTTGCTCAGGCGCGCGCTGACCAGCCCCGAGGGCGTGACCGGCTCGGCGATGTCAAGGGTGACCAGGCTCTGCCCGTCGTAGGTGTGGCTGGAAAACGGCCGCGTCACCAGCAGGGAAAAGCCGAAGCCCTGGCCCACCATGCCGCGCACCATCTCGATCGACGGCGAGCCGAAGACGATGTTCGGTGTCAGGCCCAGTTCGTGGAACAGGCTGACGAAGTAGGTGCGGCTTGGCAGCACGTCGAGCAGGATCATCGGCTCGCGCACCAGGTCGCGCAGCGACACTTCGCGCTGGCCGGCATAGCGGTGGTTGGCCGGCAGCAGCACGTAGGGCTTCTGCGCCGGCATCAGGGGCTCGGTCTCGATGGTGTTGTCCAGCTCGTGGTCGTAGAGGAAAGCCACGTCGAAGGCACCGGCGGTCAGGCCCTGGACCAGCTCCTGCTGGTCGCCGTCGCGCAGGCGGATGTCCACACCGGGGTACTGCTTGCTGAAACCTGCGATCAGTTGCGGCAGGTACAGCGGTGCCACGGTCTCGAAGCAGCCGATGTCGATCTGCCCGCTCATCACCTCGTTGTCGGCCAGGGCGTTCTGTTCGAACTCGTGGGCGATGCGCAGCAGCTCGCGAGCCTTGTGGTAGAAGCGCTTGCCACTGGGGGTCAGCGACACGCCCTGGGCATGGTGGCGGATGAACAGCTGGACGTTGAAGCTGCCTTCCAGGTTCTTGATGGCCGTGGCGATCGACGGCTGGGCGATGTAGAGCTGGCGCGAAGCCTCGGCCACGCTGCCGGCCTCGACGGTAGTCACGAAATACTTCAATTGCCGCAAGGTGTAGGCAGCCACGGGCACCTCGTTGGGCCGGCAGGCCGGAGTGGCCGTGCGCCAGCAGGGAAAGCCGACCTGCACAGTAGCGCAAAGGGCCTAACACCTTGGAGAGCTTTTTCATGGGGCCGAAGCATATTTTTAATCGTTTTCCCGCAGCCCGCAGTGGCGCACCATCGGTTCATCCCTGACAAGAACAGCGTCGGGCGCCACTGGCGACCCGCCGCGTGCAGCACCCCTTACTGCCTCTGAATAATCACAACCACATGTAATGAGGGAGTTTCCATGCGTACTCGTACCGCGTCTCTGGGCCTTGCGTTGCTGGCTGCCGCCAGCCTGCAGGCTGTCGCCGATTCCTCCAGCCTGACCGTGATCTCCTTTGGCGGCGCGACCAAGGTCGCGCAGCAGAACGCCTATTTCAAACCCTTCGAGCAGAGCGGCGCGGGCAAGATCGTGGCCGGTGAGTACAACGGCGAACTGTCGAAGATCAAGGCCATGGTCGATGTGGGCCATGTGTCCTGGGACGTGGTCGAGGTGGAGAGCCCCGAGCTGATCCGCGGCTGCGAGTCGGGGCTGTTCGAGCGCCTGGACCCGTCGATCGTCGGTGAGGCCTCGACCTTCCTGCCCGGCACCGTGAGCGAATGCGGCGTGGCCAGCTATGTGTGGTCGATGGTGTTGGCCTACAACCCGCAGAAGCTCAAGCAAGGCCCCGCCTCCTGGGCCGACTTCTGGGACACCCAGCGTTTCCCCGGCAAGCGCGGCCTGCGCAAAGGCGCCAAGTACACCCTGGAAGTGGCGCTGCTGGCCGACGGCGTAGCGCGTGAAGACCTGTACAAGGTGCTGGCCACCCCCGAAGGCGTGGACCGCGCGTTCAAGAAGCTCGACCAGATCAAGTCCAGCATCCAGTGGTGGGAAGCCGGCGCGCAACCCGCGCAGTGGCTGGTGGCGGGCGATGTGGTGATGTCGGCGGCCTACAACGGGCGTATCGCCTCGGCGCAGAAGGAAGGTTCGGCGCTGTCGATCGTCTGGCCGGGCAGCCTGTACGACCCTGACCACTGGGCCATCGTGCGCGGCAGCCCGAACAAGGCCCTGGCCGAAACCTTCATCCGCTTCGCCAGCCAAGCCGATGCGCAGCAGGCGTTCTCGACCCAGATCCCTTACGGCCCGATCCGCCAGGACGCCCTGGCCAAACTGCCTGCCGACGTGCAACGGCAACTGCCCACCGCGCCGGAAAACCTGGCCCAGGCGCAGTTGGTGGATGCCGAGTTCTGGGTCGACCATGGCGAGGAGCTGGAGGAGCGGTTCAATGCGTGGGCGGCGCGTTGATCGCCTGAAGTGGAGGAAGATAAACAGGCTTACTTGATTCTACCCGAATGGATCAGGCGAAGACGACTTCGAAGGGCTCGGCGCTGGCTTTGATTGCCCGTGCTACCTGAGGCGCGAGCTCGACAAGCTCTTGCTCGTGCATCAAGGTTCCTTCGACTGCCTGCAAGATCTCTCGAATACGCTCACGTGGGTTGTCCACCTTGCAGCGACGGCCAAAATCCAGCAGATGCAGCCGCGAGGCAAAGAACGACTTCTGGTTGTTCAGTGTCAGCGCCAGCGAATCATCCGGCAGATAGGCCGTCGTGTTGACGATGTCATACGCAGGTGCGAGCACCGCATCACTGCCGGATGGCGTACCGTACAACACGCCAAAGTTTTTCAAATGAGCATCCCCATTACCGACGATGCAGCTCAGTGCGACCATATCGAACAGTTGGTTCAGACTATCGGTTCGCTGGTCGAGCGCTACGAACAATTCGATGGCTTTTGCGATCAATTCATAGCTCTTACTGTACTTCTGCTCAGTGCCCACTCCCATCAACACAGCCATGTCCTCGAACCCCATAGGCGCGAGCTGCTCCGTTCGATCGAAGCGCCGCATCACGAACAGGTGCTTATCGTCCGAAAGGTAGAATGGCGGCGTTGGAATACCGGCGGTACTGGCGATGCTCATGCACAGAAACTCGTTGATGGCCAGATGCGGAAAGGCATCCCTGCCACTCTTCACGATCAACTCAGCCGTCACTGCGGTCGCCTTGTTCGATGCCTCCAGAACCTCAGGCACTAAGAGTTTGGGCTGAACTCCAGAAATGCCTGATCGCAGGATGTAGCGGTCGGCCAATTCCATGAATAAGTCTTCGGTACCGTCCCACGTGAGGATTTCAGCCAGACGCTCGCCTCTACTCGGGGCCGCATGCTCGTTGACCAACCGTTGGACCTCGGCAGAACGAATACCGACCCGCCCTATCGGAGAATTGCCCCCCGACAGCGCGAGCAGCAGCATGGGATCAAGCTTGGCCACCTTGGCTAGCCGATATTTGAGCTGCTCAAGCAGATAACCTTCGGGCAGGTTCATTTGAAAAAGAGGATGCAACGACCGGTGTCGGTATTCCTCACGTCGCGTGGGCATGACGAGACTGACTGGCGTAGTGCCTTCTCCCCGCTCGTATCGAAATACATAGTCGCCCGAGCGTGCAGTGAAAAGGCGACCCGCTTCGCCCTCGGGCGTGAACACCTGGAGTTCGTCGATCATGCAAAGACGTCCTGAAGTTCTTCCAAAGTAGGCAGGCGTTTGGGCACGACCTCGAGTTCGCAGCCCAAAGCGCTCAACGCTAAGCAGTAATAAGACATGGCAACCGTCAATTGCCCTTTTTCGATTTCAGCTACTTTCTGACGAGTAATGCCTAGCGTTCGGGCCAATTCAACCTTGCTCAACCCACGACGTTTACGCATGAGCGCGATGCTTCGTCCCAGACGCTCAGCGATAAGCTCATGACTCATGTTACACCTAGCTAACATCCCACTAATTAAGTAACGCTAGCATAACACAGTGATTTCTGTGTATTGGATCGCATGTCAACTGTAGTCAAACGTAAACAACACCAACCCTTCCACCGGCTCGTAGAACATCAGGATGGTGTCCGCGCCCTGGGTGCGGTAATGCCAGCCCGGCACGCTGGCGATGTGCAGGAAGCGCCGGCCGGCGGGGCTTAAGGGGTAGACGGCCGAGTCGCCGCTGTCGTCGTCGGCCTCGACGATGTGCATGGGAAACTCGACGGTTTCGACCCAGTTGGCGCAGCCGTCCACGTCGCCGCCCAGTTGCATGACGAACTCCTGGGGTTCCGAGTCCGGCCATTCCAAACGCCGTAACGTGCCGCTGGCACGGAACGCCTGTACGGTGGCGGCATAAGACTGGTGCTGATCGGCGTAATGCTGCTCCAGCTCGGCCTTGAGTTCGGGCGACTGCGCGTGCTGCGGGCCGTTGTCGCGGTGCAGGAAGAAATAGCGCGGATCGCCGCACAGGCGATAGCGGCCCTCTTCCACCTTGAAGCCGATCCAGTTGGTCTTGAGCAGGTCGCCGTGGAAACCCTCCCATTCGGTGTGTTCACCGACCAGGCCCTCGTAGGGCTCCAGTGGGCTGAGCATGTGCAGCACGCCCGACCACTCCGGGTTCAGCGTGGCGATGTCCAGGCTGAACAAGGGGTGGAGGTGCTCGGCCAGATCGAGCTGGTCCGGTACGAATACGGCCTCGGCGCTGGGAAAGGGCGACATGCCGGTTGGGATGCGGGTGTAGTCCACGGATGTGTCCTGGGTCATCGAATCAACTCCTGTCTTGGATCATGGGGGCGCGAGCGGCCTCGAACGCGCTCGTTTCGACCGCAAGCATCGCCCTCTAGTGCACCGGGGCGTGTGTAGGCGGGGTGTAAGCCCTCTAACCCGCTTCCGCTGCCCGGTGTTATCGCCTTTGGCCAACTTCGTCTATGACGACCGGCCGCTGCCCCAACCGACTCATCCACACCGACGCCAGGATCACCCCGCCGCCCAGCAACAACCGCCCCAGCGGCGCGCTCTGGTTCCAGATCAGCAGGTTCAGCACCAGCCCCACCGGCACGTGCAGGTTGTTCATCACCGCCAGTGTGGCGCCGGGCACCAGGCAAGCGCCCTTGTTCCACCAGTACAGCCCCAACGCGGTAGGCACCAGGCCCAGGAACGCCAGCACCTGCCACTGCACTGCCGTGCTCGGCAGGTGCGCGGCGTTGCCGAACAGCAGAAAACCGGGCAAGGCCACCAGCAAGGCGCCGAGGTAGAAATAGCCGAAGCGCCGGTAGTGCGGCAGGTCGCTGGGGTGGCGGGCCACCAGGTGGCGGTACAGCACCTGGCCGGCGGCATAGGTGAAGTTGGCCAGTTGCAGCAACAGGAAGCCGATGAAGAAGTCGCCGCTGATGCTGTCGAAACGGATCACCGCGGCGCCCGCTACGGCCACGGCGGCGGCCAGCAGCGCCCAGGGGTTGAAGCGCCGGTTCAGGGCGTCTTCGATGAGCGTCACGTGCAATGGCGTGAGGATGGTGAACAGCAGCACCTCCGGCACGCTGAGCACACGAAAGCTCAGGTACAGGCACACATAGGTGATGCCGTACTGCAACGCGCCGATCAGCAGCAGCGAGCGCATGAAACGCGGTTCGACCTGGCGCCAGCGGGTCAGTGGCAGGAACACCAGCGCCGCCAGCACCACACGGGCCAGCACGGCGAAGTAGCTGTCGACCTGGCCGGCCAGGTATTCGCCGATCAGGTTGAAGGAAAACGCCTGGATCAGCGCGACGACGATCAGATAGCCCATGGTGGCCCCTCGGAATGCAAGGCGGCGACCTTAGCGGCTGGGCCGCGGCAGTTCAACACGCGCATAAAAAAGCCCGACCATCACGGCCGGGCAGCTACACCCAAAGGAGCAAAAACGGGTGTCAGGTTTTGGGAATTCGCAAGGCTCAGGCCACGGCGGCCAGACGCGCCTTGGCGTCGCGCAGGCCCTTTTCGTGGAACTCACCGCTCATGTTCAAGCCTTCGGCATGCACGAAATCGACGTCGTGGATGCCGATGAAGGCCAGCACCTGGCGCAGGTAGGGCTCCTGATGGTCGCTGGCCGCTCCGGCATGGATGCCGCCACGGGCCGTGAGTACGATGGCGCGCTTGCCGGTCAGCAGGCCCTGGGGGCCGGTGGGCGTGTACTTGAAGGTGATGCCGGCACGCAGCACATGGTCGAGCCAGGCCTTCAGGGTGCTGGGAATGGTGAAGTTGTACATGGGCGCGGCCAGCACCAGCACGTCGGCGGCGAGCAATTCGTCGGTGAGGATGTTGGAGCGGGTCAGCGCTTCGATCTCGGCACCCGAGCGTTCGGCTTCGGGCTTGGTCCAGCCGCCGAGCAGATCGGCGTCCAAGTGCGGCACCGGCTTGGCGGCGAGGTCGCGCAGGGAGATCACGTCGTCGGGGTGCGCGCTCTGCCACTGGCCGACGAACTCGCGGGTCAGCTGCCGCGAGGTGGAATCCTGCTGGCGGGCGCTGCTTTCGATGATCAGTACGTGGGCCATGGGGCCTCCATCGGGAACGGGGTGCGTTGCAATGGAGGCGAGATTACTGATTGACCGATCGATAAAAAAGCGTAAAAAGTGGGTGCTATCTATCTAATACTTCGCTTATTTGCGTGTGCAGTCGACCATGATGCGGAGCCGCAGCACTTCGCGGTGAAAGCGCATGGTCGCGTCCGCGCGCTGACCGGGCTCCACTGTCAGGCGGCGTACGCGGGGAGCTTCAGGCCCATTGCGGAAGGTCACCTTGCACGCTGCAGGCACCTGGCCGTAGTTGCTCAGGGTAATCGCACCGAGGTCGGGCGCGGGGTCGCTAGCGCTGGCATCGACCTTGACGCCATCGAGCCGCTTTTCCACCTCGATGGGATAGGCCACGGCGGCCAGCGGCAGGCAACTCAGTAACACCAGACAATATCTATTCATTGGGCGCGCTCCTCGAAGCGCGCAGCTTAGGCCATCGGGAGATCGAGATGAAAGCGCCACGCGTAACCCTGGACCAGTGGCGGACCTTGCAGGCTGTGGTCGACCATGGCGGTTTCGCCCAGGCCGCCGACGCGTTGCACCGTTCGCAGTCGTCGGTGAGCTACACCGTGGCGCGCATGCAGGAGCAGCTCGGCGTGCCGCTGCTGCGCATCGACGGGCGCAAGGCCGTGCTGACCGAAGCCGGCAGCGTGTTGCTGCGGCGCTCGCGACACTTGGTCAAACAGGCCAGCCAGCTCGAAGACCTCGCCCACCATATGGAACAGGGTTGGGAAGCCGAAGTGCGGGTGGTGGTCGACGCGGCCTACCCCAGTGCGCGCCTGGTGCGCGCGCTCAGCGCCTTCATGCCGCAGAGCCGCGGCTGCCGCGTGCGCTTGCGCGAAGAAGTGCTGTCGGGGGTCGAGGAAGTGCTGCACGAAGGCATCGCCGACCTGGCCATCAGCAGCTACAGCATCGGCGGCTACCTGGGCAGCGAGTTGAGCGCGGTGGAGTTCGTCGCCGTTGCCCACCCCGAACACAGCCTGCACCGCGCCGGTCGCGAGCTGACCTTCCAGGACCTGGAAAGCCAACTGCAAGTGGTGATCCGCGACTCGGGCCGCGCGCAGCCACGCGACGTGGGCTGGCTCGGCGCCGAACAGCGCTGGACGGTGGGCAGCCTGGGTACGGCGGCCACCTTCGTCGGCAGCGGCCTGGGCTTCGCCTGGCTGCCGCGGCACATGATCGAGCGCGAACTGCGCGACGGCGTGCTCAAGCCGTTGCCGCTGGATCAGGGTGGGCGTCGGCACCCGTTGTTCTACCTGTACTCGAGCAAGGAAAAGAGCCTGGGGCCGGCCACGCAGATCCTCATCGAGCTGCTGCGCAACTTCGATACCGCGCCGCTGGATGTGCCGTTTGCGGCACCCGCGCAGGCTTGAGGCGGTATTCAGGTACAGAGCGAGGCAAGCCACCGTCCGTAGAAACCCTTCGCCGGGCTGCTGCTGTTCGCCTGAGCGGTCAAGGCCGCTCCGCAGCCCTAGACAGCGCGGCGTCGCACGCAAGCGGACAGGGTCACGCCCGCCGAGCCTGGTGGAACGCTTCATGCCAACTCAATGTCCGAACGCAGGTGGTCGTCGCCCAGCGTGGCGACACCTCGGGCGCCATAGGCCGCCCGATTCGGCGTCCCTGGCTGGCAGTCGTCGAAGAATCCCGGCAGGCTATGCCGCTGCGTTCACCCGATTCCTGCCACCCTGCCCGCCTTGTTTTTAGACGGCGGCTTCTTCCTACAAGGACTTTCACGCCCATGCTGAAAAAACTACTGCTCGCCACCTGCTCCCTGGCCTTGGCCACCAGCGTCATGGCCTCCGACAAGACCCCGCACGTGCTGCTCGACACCAGCTTCGGCCCGGTCGAAATCGAGCTCAACGCCGAGAAGGCGCCGGTCAGCACCAAGAACTTCCTCAGCTACGTCGACAAGGGGTTCTACAACAACACCATCTTCCACCGCGTGATTCCGGGCTTCATGGTCCAGGGCGGCGGCTTCACCGAGCAGATGGTGCAGAAGGAAACCGCCGACCCGATCCGCAACGAAGCCGGCAACGGCCTGATGAACACCCGCGGCACGCTGTCGATGGCACGTACCTCCAACCCGAACTCGGCCACCAGCCAGTTCTTCATCAACGTGGCCGACAACGACTTCCTCAACCCAGGGCGTGACAGTGGCTACGCGGTGTTCGGCAAGGTGACCAAGGGCATGGACGTGGTCGACCAGATCGTCAAGTCGCCCACCACCGTGAAGAAAGGCATGCGCGACGTACCGGCCGATCCGGTGTTCATCAAATCGGCCAAACGCATCGACTGACCGCTGGCTGCACAGGGACGTGCACCGCACCGCGGACGCAATGATCAGGAGTGTTGTAACCCATGTTGTACCGCCGTTTCGAACGCCTCATCGATATCTTCCGCGCAGCCCCGAGCGAGGCGCCGCCCAGCCGGGTGCTGCCGTTCTACCTCTACTACATGCGCCAGGTCTGGCCGTGCTTTCTCGCCCTGCTGGTGGTCGGCCTGGTCGCCTCGCTGATCGAAGTGGCGATGTTCAGCTTCCTCAGCCGCATCATCGACCTGGCCCAGGGCGCGCCCAACGTCAACTTCTTCAGCGAGCACAGCGGCGAGCTGATCTGGATGCTGGTGGTGGTGCTGATCCTGCGGCCGGTATTCTTCGGCCTGCACGACCTGCTGGTGCATCAGACCATCAACCCAGGCATGACCAGCTTGATCCGTTGGCAGAACCACACCTACGTGCTGCGCCAGAGCCTGAGCTTCTTCCAGAACGACTTCGCCGGGCGCATCGCCCAGCGCATCCTGCAGACCGGCAACTCGCTGCGCGACTCGGCGGTGCAGGCAGTGGACGCGCTGTGGCATGTGCTGATCTACGCCATCACGTCGCTGGTGCTGTTCGCCGAGGCCGATTGGCGGCTGATGCTGCCGCTGTTGGCGTGGATCTTCGGCTACATCGCGGCGTTGTGCTATTTCGTGCCGCGGGTCAAATCGCGCTCGGTGGTCTCTTCCGAGGCCCGCTCCAAACTGATGGGGCGCATCGTCGACGGCTACACCAACATCACCACGCTCAAGCTGTTCGCCCACACCGACCACGAGCAGCAGTACGCCCGCGAAGCGATCCGCGAGCAGACCGAAAAGACCCAGCTCGCCTCGCGGGTGGTCACCAGCATGGACGTGGCCATCACCAGCCTCAATGGCCTGCTGGTGGTCGGTACCACGGGCCTGGCGCTGTGGCTGTGGGCGCACTCGCTGATCAGCGTGGGTGCCATCGCACTGGCTACGGGCCTGGTGATCCGTATCGTCAACATGTCGGGCTGGATCATGTGGGTGGTCAACGGCATCTTCGAGAACATCGGCATCGTTCAGGACGGCCTGCAGACCATCGCCCAGCCCGTGACCGTACGCGACAAGCCCGATGCGCCGACGCTGCAGGTCAGCCGTGGCGCGGTGCACTTCCACCAGGTGGACTTCCACTATGGCGAGGCGCGCAACGTCATCCAGGGGCTGGAGCTGAACATCCGCCCCGGCGAGAAGATCGGCCTGATCGGCCCGTCCGGCGCGGGCAAGTCGACGTTGGTCAACCTGCTGCTGCGCCTGTACGACATCCACGGTGGGCAGATTCTGATCGATGGGCAAGACATCGCCGAAGTCGACCAGGACAGCCTGCGCGCGCAGATCGGCATGATCACCCAGGACACCTCGCTGCTGCACCGCTCGATCCGCGAGAACCTGCTGTACGGCCGGCCCGATGCCAGCGAGGCGCAGATGCGCGAAGCGGTGCACCAGGCGCGCGCCGACGAGTTCATCCCGCTGCTGTCCGATGCCGAGGGCCGCACCGGTTACGACGCGCATGTCGGCGAGCGCGGCGTGAAGCTCTCCGGCGGCCAGCGCCAACGCATCGCCATCGCCCGTGTGCTGCTCAAGAACGCGCCGATCCTGATCATGGACGAGGCCACTTCGGCGTTGGACTCGGAGGTGGAAGCGGCGATCCAGGAAAGCCTGGAGACCTTGATGCAAGGCAAGACCGTGATCGCCATCGCCCACCGCCTGTCGACCATCGCCCGCATGGACCGGTTGGTGGTGCTGGAACAGGGGCGTATCAAGGAGATCGGCAGCCATGCCGAGCTGTTGGCGCAGAAAGGGTTGTATGCGCGGTTGTGGCAGCACCAGACGGGGGGGTTCGTCGGCGTCGATTGACGGGTCTGGACGGGACGGCGCGCGCTACTGCGCACTGGATGGGGCCGGCGCAGCCGGCCTCTTTCAGGCAACGCGGTCCTCTGATAGGCCGCACTAGCCGAGTCAGACCCGCCATACAAGCCATCGCGGCCGTTCGGAGCGCCGAACCGGCCGCTGCTGGCAGCTACTCAGCCCGATAAGGCAACAGCGTTCGGGCCTCTACGGCATAGGCCTGGACGCCAGCCCGCTCTTCCATCAGGAAATCCTCCACCGCCTGGCGCAAGCCCGGATGCCGCAGGTAATGCCATGACCGAGTGATGACCGGTTCGAAACCGCGGATCAGCTTGTGCTCACCCTGGGCTCCGGCGTCGAAGCGGCCCAGGCCCTGTTCGATGGCCAGCTCCATACCCTGGTAGAAACAGGTTTCGAAGTGCAGCCGGTCGAATTCGTCCAGGCATCCCCAATAACGTCCGTAGAAGGTCTCACTGCCCACCAGGCTCAAGGCCATGGCCACATCGCGGCTGCCTTGCCGGGCGATCACCACCTGGATGGCCTCGGGCATGCGCTCGCCGATCAGGCTGAAGAACGCGCGGGTCAGGTACGGCGCGCGGCCGCGCACGGCGTAGGTGTTGGCGTAGCAGCGGTAGATGAAGTCCCACTGCGTCTGGCTCAACTGCGTCCCGGTGAAGCGCTCGAAGGCGATGCCCTGCCCGGCCACCTGCTCGCGCTCCTTGCGCATCTGCTTGCGCTTGCGTGAGGTCAGGGTGTCGAGAAAGTCCTGGAAGTCGCGGTAGCCCCGGTTGCGCCAGTGGAACTGGCAGCCCAGGCGCTCCTGCCAATCGGCCTGCCCTGCCAACATGCCATCGAACGCCGGATCGGTGAAGTTGATGTGCGCGCCCGACAACTGCCCTTTGTTCAGGTACTCCGGCAGCGCCTGCAACAACATTTGCCCATCCGCCGCGTTGCGGGTCAGCAGGCGCGGGCCGCTGACCGGGCTGAAGGGCACGGCGCCGAGCAGTTTGGGGTAGTACGGGATGCCTGCCCGTTCGCAGGCTTCGGCCCAGCCATGGTCGAACACGTACTCGCCGAACGAATGCCATTTGCGGTAGGCCGGCAGCAGCGCGCAGACCTCACCCTCGCGCTCCAGCACCAAATGCTCGGCCGCCCAACCGGTTTGCCGGCAGACGCTGGCGCTGTCTTCCAGGGCGCTCAGAAAGGCGTGGCGCAAGAACGGTTGGTCGTTCGGGACGAAGGCGTCCCAGGTGCTCGCGGGCAGGTCGTGCAGGTGGGCAAGGCTGTGCAGGCTGATCACGGCATCTACTCAAGCAGGAGGTCGATGCAGTATCCAGTAACAACCCTCCCCGACTCAAACCCTCATGCCTTAACCACACCGCCATCAATCGGACACGATTCTGTCACGACCCCCCGCAATACTTGCGCCTGTTTTCCGGAACCCGAGAAACCTGTCTAGCCAGGGCCTTTCCGGAAACTTGCCAACTTTGCCGGGGCAGGCATCCGCGCCTCCCCACACTTTCCAACGGGAGAACTGTATGCGCGTTGTTTCTACACTTACCGGATTCAGCCTGACCGGCCTGGTGCTGGCCCTGAGCACTCCGGCCAGTGCTGCCGTCGACGCCAAGCTGCTGGACATGCTGCGGGCCAATGGCTCGATCAATCAGGCGCAATACAGCGAATTGCAGGCTGACCTCGCCAACGAGAACAAGGAAAAGGCTGCGCAGAAGGCGCAGGTCGAGCGTGCGAGCTCCTTCGAACAGAAAGTCGCCTGGGCCGCCAAGACGCAAGTCAAAGGCGACGTGCGCCTGCGCTACGAAGACGTCAACGTCGACAACCCGATCAGCCGCAGCAACAACCAGGACCGCGAGCGCGTACGTGCCCGGGTCGGCTTCTACAGCGAGATCAACCCGCAGGTCGACGCCGGCGTGCGCATCGCCACCGGCAGCAGCGCCGACGGCCGCTCGACCAACCAGAGTCTGGACAACTACTTCGAGAAGAAATCGCTGTGGGTGGACCTGGCCTACCTCGACTGGCACCCCACCGGCATCCCCAACCTGCACCTGATCGGCGGCAAGATGCCGCAGCCGTGGGTGAGCATGGGCGACATCATCTGGGACAGCGACTTGAACCCCGAAGGTGTGGCCGCCACCTACAAGCACGACCTGGGCGGCGCCGAAGTGTTCGGCAGCGCCGGCCACTACACGCTCAAGGACAACGTCGACGGCGACGGCGTGCAGTACAAGCACGACGCGCAGCTATATCACGCGCAGTTGGGCACCAAGTTCGCCGCCACCGATGCGTTGAAGTTCACTTTGGGCGCCAGCTTGTACGCCTACGACAACGACAAGCCGTCGGCCTTCCTGCGCGCTTTGGGCAACACCACCGACGAATTCCAGCTGGTCGAAGGCTTCGGCCAGATCGACTACACCGGCTTCGCCATCCCGCTGTCGGCCTATGGCCAATACGTGAAGAACACCGAAAGCACCGACGGCATGGACCAGGCCTGGCTGACCGGCGTGAAGACCAAGTTCGGCGCCTGGAGCCTGGACTACAACTACCGCGACGTGCAACGCAACGGTGTGGTCAGCGCCTTCACCGACTCGGACTTCGGCAACGGCTTCACCGGCTCGCGCGGCCACAAGCTCAAGGTCGGCTACGAGATCGACAAGAACTTCTCCTTGGGCGCGGCCTACCTGATGGCCAAGACCGACTACTCCAACCTGCCCAACAGCAACGCCAGCGTCGACACGTTGCAGGTGGACCTGGAAGCGAAGTTCTAAGCCTCATCGCCTTCTGGCAACACGAAAACGGGAAGCGTCGCTTCCCGTTTTTCGTCTTTACGCACGGTGCCGCCGCTGCGGCATCAGCGCTTGCGCAGCAGCACGCTGCCGATCGAATACCCCGCGCCGAACGAGCTGAGCACGCCCAGCGCGCCGGGTTGCAGGTCATCCTGGTAAAGGTGGAAGGCGATCACCGAGCCGGCCGAACTGGTGTTGGCGTAGCGGTCGAGGATCACCGGCGCCTCGTCCTCGCTCACCTCGCGCCCCAAGAGCTTCTTGACGATCAGGTGGTTCATGCTGAGGTTGGCCTGGTGCAGCCAGAAGCGTTGCACGTCGCTCGGCTGCATGCCGTTCTCGCTCAGGTGCTCGGCGATCAGCTCGGCGACCATCGGACACACCTCGCGGAACACTTTGCGCCCTTCCTGCACGAACAGCTTGTCGGCATCGGCGACATGACCTTCGGCAGCGCGGTTGAGGAAACCGAAGTTATTGCGGATGTTGTTGGAGAACTGGGTCAGCAGGCGCGTGCTGACGATGTCGAACTGGTGCGCCGAGGTGGCTTTGTCCTGGCGCTCGATCAGCACCGCGGTGGCAGCGTCGCCGAAGATGAAGTGGCTGTCACGGTCGCGGAAGTTCAGATGCCCGGTGCACACCTCGGGGTTGACCATCAATACCGCGCGGGCCTGGCCCAGCTGCACGCTGTTGGCGGCGGTCTGGATGCCGAAGGTGGCCGAGGAGCAGGCCACGTTCATGTCGAAGGCGAAGCCCTGGATGCCCAGCGCCTGCTGCACTTCGATGGCGATGGCCGGGTACGGGCGTTGCAGGTTGGAACAGGCGACGATCACCCCGTCGACGTCGGCGGCGGTGCGGCCGGCGCGTTCCAGCGCCTGGCGCGCAGCGGCCACGGCCATCTCGCACAGCACCGAGGGCTCGTCGTTGCTGCGCTCGGGCAGGTTCGGCTTCATGCGCTGCGGGTCGAGGATGCCGGCCTTGTCCATGACGTAGCGGCTCTTGATGCCCGAGGCCTTTTCGATGAACGCGGCGTTGGATTCGGGCCACGGCTCGACCTCGCCGCGCTCGATGGCTTCGGCCTGCTCGCGGTTGGCCTGCTGCGCCCAGGTATTGAAGGATTCCACCAGCTCTTCGTTGGAAATGCTCTGGGCCGGGGTATACAGGCCGGTGCCGCTGATCACGACGTTATGCACGGTGGTTCCTCTAATCGGGGCCAGCCTCCAAGCGGGCGGCGGCACATGAAAGGTCAGGATGCTGGCACGGGCGTACCAACGTTGAAACGGCGACATCCCCCAGTAAAACCGGGGGTGTCGGCTCGATGACTAAACGGCGGCCAGTGTGCCACAAATTACGCGATCAACCCTCCACCTGGCTCCACTGCTTGCTCAGGCGCTTGTCCGAGATCGGTACCTTGGTGCCCAACTGCTGGGCGAACAGCGACACCCGGTATTCCTCCATCCACCAGCGGTATACGGCCAGTTGCTCGTCGCGCTTGCCCTCTTGGGCGTGCTTGTCGAGGCGGGTCTTGTATTGCGCCCACAGGTTGCTCAACTCGCCGCTCCAGACGCGATCCTTCTGCACCTGGGCACCGAGTTTCTCCAGGCGCAGTTCGATGGCCTTGAGGTAGCGCGGCAGCTCCTTGAACCACTGGCCTGGGGTCTCGCGCACGAAGCCGGGGTAGACCAGGTTACCCAGTTGCTGGCGGATGTCGTTGAGCGATACCGCCTGGCTCAGGTCGATCTTGCCCTTGAAGCGCTTCTGCAAACCATGCCACAGCTTGAGCACCTCCAGCGTTTGCCGGGCCAGGCGCTCGGCATGTTCGGCCCAGCCGCCACGCTTGCGCTCGGCCAGGGTCGCCAGGGCCGCGCCTTCGCGAGGCAACTGCGCTTCGCCTTCGAGGATGCAGCTGTCGAGGCTGGCCAGCAGGATGTCTTCGACCAGCGCTTCGCTGCGGCCCAGCTCGCGGTACAGCAGGCCCAGTTCGGTAAGCCCCGGCAGCTTGCCGCGCAGGAACTTGGCCGGCTCGGCCAACTGCTGCAACAGCAGGCGCTGCAAGGCGCGGCGATGCTGGTACTGCGCCTCGGCCTGGGTCGAGAAGCGTCCTTCGCGCACCGTGCCGCCCTCTTCGACCAGGGCCGGGTACACGGTCAGCGACAGGCCGGCGATCTTCTGCTGGGTGGTCTGCGCCACCTGGGCGAAGGCCTTGGCCTGCACCGGCTGCTCGGCCTTGTCAGTGCGCGGCAGGGCCAGGGCGGCCTGGCTGGCGGCGGCGAAGCGTGCGGTCAGCTCGGCCAGGTCACGGCCTTCGCCGAGGAACTTGCCCTGGCCGTCGACCACTTCGGTGTTCATGCGCAAATGGCTTTCCACCTGCGCCACCGACTCGGCCCAGGCCTCGTCCGACACCCGCGCGCCGGTCATGCGCAGCAGTTCCTGGCCCAGCGTCTGGGGCAAAGCGCCCTCGCCGAAGCTCAGCCGGGCCAGCGCCGCCTTGACGAAGTCCGGCACCGGCACGAAGTTCTTGCGCAGCGCCTTGGGCAGGTTGCGCACCAGGGCGATGCACTTGGCTTCCAGCAGGCCCGGCACCAGCCATTCCAGGCGCTCGCCCGGCAGGCTCGGTAGCAACGGCGCCGGCACCCGCACGGTGACGCCGTCGCGCGGGTGGTTGGGCTCGAAATGGTAGGTCAGGGGCAGACGCAGATCGCCGACCTTGAGGCTGTCGGGGTACTGCGCCGCCGTGACTTCGCTGGCTTCGCGGGCCAGCACGTCTTCTTCGCGCATGATCAGCAGGTCGGGCTGCTTCTGGCTGTTCATGCGGTACCAGGCGTCGAAGGTCGCGGTCTGGTGGATTTCGGCCGGCAGCCGCGCCTCATAGAAACCGTACAGGGTCTCTTCGTCGGCCAGAATATCGCGCCGGCGGGCCTTGGCTTCCAGCGCGTCGAGCTGTTCGAGCAGGCGTTTGTTGGCCGCCAGGCACTTGGCGCGGGACTGGATCTGCCCGCCGACCAGGCCTTCGCGGATGAACAGCTCGCGCGAAGCGACCGGGTCGATGGGGCCGAAGTGCACCGGGCGGCGGCCGACCACGATCAGCCCGTACAGGGTGATCTGCTCGAAGGCCACCACCTGCCCGCGCTTCTTCTCCCAATGCGGCTCGAAGTGGTTCTTCTTGATCAGGTGTCCGGCCAGCGGCTCGATCCAGTCCGGCTCGATCTTGGCCACCATGCGCGCGTACAGCTTGGTGGTCTCGACCAGTTCGGCGGCCATGACCCACTGCGGGCGCTTGCGGCCGATGCCCGACGAGGGGTGCACCCAGAAACGCCGTTGCCGCGCGCCCTGGTAGTCGCCCTCCTCGCTCTTCTGCCCGATCTGGCTGAGCAGGCCGCTGAGGATGGCCTTGTGCATGCGCGGGAAGTCCGCCGGTTCCTTGTTCACGGTCAGTTGCAGGTCGCGGCAGATCAGCGCCAGTTGCCGGTGCGCGTCGCGCCATTCGCGCAAGCGCAAGTAATTGAGGAACTGCTTGCGGCACCAGGCGCGCAGCGGGTTGGCGGTCAGCGCCTGGCGCTGCTCCTCGAAGCCGCGCCACAAGTTGACCAGCGCGGCGAAGTCCGAGTCCGCGTCCTTCCACTGCGCGTGCGCCTGGTCGGCGGCCTGCTGGCGCTCGGGTGGGCGCTCGCGCGGGTCCTGTACCGACAGGGCGCTGGCCACGATCAGCACTTCCTGCAAACTGCCCTGGCGCGCGCCTTCGAGCAGCATGCGGCCAAGGCGCGGGTCGATCGGCAGGCGCGCCAGTTGCCGGCCCAGCGGCGTGAGCTGGTTCTCGCGGTTGACCGCCGAGAGTTCCTGCAACAGGTTGAAGCCGTCGGTGATGGCTTTGCCATCCGGCGGTTCGATGAACGGGAAGGCGTCGATCTTGCCCAGGCGCAGGTGCAGCATCTGCAGGATCACCGCCGCCAGGTTGGTGCGCAGAATCTCGGGGTCGGTGAAGGCCGGCCGGCCGTTGAAATCCTCTTCGCTGTACAGCCGGATGCAGATGCCCGGCTCGACCCGTCCGCAACGGCCCTTGCGCTGGTTGGCGCTGGCCTGGGACACCGCTTCGATGGGCAGGCGCTGGACCTTGGCGCGGTAGCTGTAGCGGCTGATGCGCGCGGTGCCGCTGTCGATCACGTAGCGGATGCCCGGCACCGTCAGCGAGGTTTCCGCGACGTTGGTGGCCAATACCACGCGCCGCCCAGGGTGCGACTGGAAGATGCGCTGCTGCTCGGCCGGCGACAGCCGTGCGTACAGCGGCAGGATCTCGGTGTGGCGCAGTTGTGCCTTGCGCAGCATGTCGGCGGCGTCACGGATTTCCCGCTCGCCGGGCAGGAACACCAGCACGTCGCCCGGGCCTTTGCTCTGGCCGCGCTCGTGGGCGGCGATCTCGTCCAGGGCGGCGAGGATCGCCTGGTCGACCGTCAGGTCGTCTTCCAGGGCGTTGCCCTCTTCGTCCTGCTCGCTGGTCAGCGGGCGGTACCAGGTCTCCACTGGGAAGGTACGGCCCGACACCTCGATGATCGGCGCATCGTCGAAGTGCTTGGAAAAGCGCTCCAGGTCAATGGTCGCCGAGGTGATGATCAGCTTGAGCTCGGGACGCCGGTGCAGCAGCGTCTTCAGGTAACCGAGCAGAAAATCGATGTTCAGGCTGCGTTCGTGGGCTTCGTCGACGATGATCGTGTCGTAGCGTTCGAGCAGGCGGTCGTGCTGGGTTTCGGCCAGCAGGATGCCGTCGGTCATCAGCTTGACCAGCGTGTTGGCGTCGCTCTGATCTTCGAAACGCACCTGATAGCCGACCAGCCCGCCCAGGGGCGTACCGACTTCCTCGGCCACCCGTGCGGCCACGCTGCGCGCCGCGATACGCCGCGGTTGGGTGTGGGCGATCAGGCCGTGGCGGCCACGGCCCAGCTCCAGGCAGATCTTGGGCAGCTGGGTGGTCTTGCCGGAACCGGTTTCGCCGGCGATGACCAGCACCTGGTGTTCGGCCAGGGCCTTCTTGATGTCGTCGCGCTTGGCGGCGATGGGCAGGCTGTCGTCATAGCGGATGACCGGCACGCTCTGCTCGCGGGCGACCACCTGGGCGCAGGACGCCTGTACCTTTTCGACCCACTGCGCCAGGCGTGCTTCGTCTGGCCTTTTGCGTAGGTCGTGCAGTTGCCGACGCAGGCGGTGGCGGTCGGCGATCATGGCGTGGTCGAGGTTGTGCAGCAGTTGGTCGATGGTGTGGTCTGTCATGGGTCTCGGGCGTGAGCAGGGCTGGCCTGTCTGGGCATGATCGGCATTCATAGGGGCGCGATTGTCGCAGATTTGTGCCTGTTCGGCACGGCGGGGGCTGTTGAGGCAGGCGGTGGATCGTCGTTGGGCGGATTGCCGACGAAGGCCCAGCGAGGGCCTTCGTCGGTGCAGGGTAGTGGCGTCGTTGCGAACGCCGGCCAGGTCAGGCGCTTTTCTTGATGCCGAGCTTCTTCAGCTCTTCGTCGCGCAGCTCGCGGCGCAGGATCTTGCCGACGTTGGTGGTGGGCAGCGAATCGCGGAACTCGATCTGCCGCGCGACCTTGTAGCCGGTGAGGTTGGCGCGCATATGCTCGGTCACCTGCTCCTTGGTCAGGGTGGTGCCGGGCTTGAGCACCAGGAACACTTTGATCACTTCGCCGGATTTTTCGTCCGGTATGCCGATGGCGGCGCACTGCACCACGCCCGGCAGGCCGGCCAACACATCTTCGATCTCGTTGGGATACACGTTGAAGCCCGACACCAGGATCATGTCTTTCTTGCGGTCGACGATGCGCATGTAGCCGTCGGGCTGGATCAGGGCGATGTCGCCGGTCTTCAGCCAGCCTTGGTCGTCGAGGATTTCCGCCGTGGCTTCTTCGCGCTGCCAGTAGCCCTTCATGACCTGCGGGCCCTTGACGCACAGTTCGCCGACTTCGCCCAGCGGTAACTCGGCGCCGCTGTCGTCGATGACCTTGCACAGGGTCGACGGCACGGGAATGCCGATGGTGCCGATCTGGATGGCCTGCACCGGGTTGACCGTGGCGACCGGGCTGGTCTCGGTCATGCCGTAGCCTTCGCAGATCGCGCAGCCGGTGACGGCTTTCCAGCGTTCGGCCACGCTCAGTTGCAAGGCCATGCCGCCCGACAGGGTGACTTTCAGCGCCGAGAAGTCCAGGCCGCGGAAGCCTTCGTGGTTGCACAAGGCCACGAACAGGGTGTTGAGCCCCACGAAGCCGCTGAACTTCCACTTGCGCAGTTCCTTGACCACCGCCGGCAGGTCGCGGGGGTTGCTGATCAGCACGTTGTGGTTGCCGATCAGCATCATGGCCATGCAATGGAAGGTGAACGCATAGATGTGGTACAGCGGCAGCGGCGTGATGAGGATCTCGCAACCTTCCTTGAGGTTGGCCCCCATCAAGGCGCGGCATTGCAGCATGTTGGCCACCAGGTTGCGGTGGGTCAGCATCGCGCCTTTCGCTACGCCAGTGGTGCCGCCGGTGTATTGCAGCACGGCTACGTCGTCGGCGGCCGGGCTGACCTCGACCACCGCCTGGCCACGGCCCTTGGCCAGCGCATCGTTGAAGCGCACCGCCTGGGGCAGATGATAGGCCGGCACCATCTTCTTCACGTATTTGATGACGCTGTTGATCAGCAGGCGCTTGAGGGGCGGCAGCAGGTCGGCCACTTCGGTGACGATCACGTGCTTGACGGCGGTCTTGGGCACCACCTTTTCCGCCAAGTGCGCCATGTTCGCCAGGCATACCAGGGCCTTGGCACCGGAGTCCTTGAACTGATGCTCCATTTCCCGCGCGGTGTACAGCGGGTTGGTGTTGACCACGATCAGGCCGGCGCGCAGGGCGCCGAACACTGCGACCGGGTACTGCAGGACGTTGGGCAGTTGCACGGCGATGCGGTCGCCGGGCTGCAGGTCGGTGTGCTGCTGGAGCCAGGCGGCGAACTGGCCTGACAAGGTATAGAGCTCGCCGTAGGTCAGGGTCTTGCCGAAGTTGCTGAACGCCGGTTTGTCGGCGAAGCGCTGGCAGGATTGCTTGAGGACCGTCTGGACGTTGGGAAATTCGTCAGGATCGATCTCGGCCGCGATGCCGGCCGGATATTTGTCCTTCCAGAAATGTTCGATCATGGAGCCCCACTCCTTTAGCAACAGCGAATTCTCGCGCATTCATGCACTTATTATTGGGAGGCGATGACGGCTGACTGCAACCGGAGCATCGAAAGCGCGCCGAGAGTACCAGCTTTGCCAGAGAGCGACCACATTCGAGCGAGGGCCAATCGGTCATTAAAAGGACTTATTTGCGCACATCAGTCACGTAGCAAAAAACGCTACGTCCGTTTCGCTGGCGCGCCGTAAGCCGCGGGCCAGTGCCGCTGCCAGCCTATCCGGCACTGGCCCGCAGGCTATTTCGATTCAGCGCTCAAGCCGAGTCGCGCAGTTCGCGGCGCAGGATCTTGCCCACTGGGGTCATGGGCAGTGCCTCACGTACCACGATCTGGCGCGGCACTTTGTAGGCGGTAAGATTGGCCTTGCAGTAGGCCTTGAGGTCTTCGACATCGACACCGCCTTCGCGCGCCACCACGAACAGCTTCACCGCCTCGCCGGTACGCTCGTCAGTCACGCCGATGGCGGCGCAGTTGGCCACCTGCGGGTGGCCCATGACCACTTCCTCGACTTCGTTGGGGTACACGTTGAAGCCTGAGACGATGATCATGTCTTTCTTGCGGTCAACGATGCGGGTGAAGCCGTCCGGGTCGATCACGGCGATGTCGCCGGTCTTGAGCCAGCCGTCGGCGTCGAGCGTGTCGGCCGTGGCCTCTGGCTGTTGCCAGTAGCCCTTCATGACCTGCGGCCCCTGGATGCACAGCTCGCCTGGCGAGCCCAGGGGTTGCTCGTGGCCTTGTTCGTCGATCACCTTGAATGCGGTGCCCACCACCGGCACGCCCACCGTGCCGAGACGGGCCATCTGCCCATAGGGGTTGGTGCTGGCCACCGGCGAGGTTTCGGTGAGGCCGTAGCCTTCGACAATGCGGCAACCGGTCATCTGCTCCCAACGCTCGGCGGTGGCCTTGACCAACGCCGTACCGCCGGAGTTGGTCACTTTCAGGGCGGAGAAGTCCAGCGACTTGAAACCGGGGTGGTCCATCAGCGCGACGAACAGCGTGTTCAACCCCAGCAGCGCCGAGAAACGCCACTTGCCCAGTTCCTTGACGAAAGCAGGAATGTCGCGCGGGTTGGAGATCAGCACGTTGTGGTTGCCGGTGGCGACCATGCACATGCAGTTCGCGGTGAAGGCATAGATGTGGTACAGCGGCAGCGGCGCGATCATCACCTCGCGGCCTTCCTCGATCATCGGCTGGCCGTCGGCGCCATGCTGGGCGAAGCAGGCCAGCACTTGCAGCATGTTGGCGACCAGGTTGCCGTGGGTCAGCATAGCGCCCTTGGCCGGGCCTGTGGTGCCGCCGGTGTATTGCAGCACGGCGATGTCGGTCTGGGTTCGCGGGATGGAGGTGTGGCGCAGGCGGCGCCCGTCGCGCAGCACCTGCTTGAAGGGCAGTGCCTGGGGCAGCTGGTAGGCCGGGACCTTCTTCTTCACTTTGTCCACCAGCAGGTTGACCAGCCAACCCTTGGCGCTGGGCAGCAGATCACCGAGTTTGGCTTCGATCAGGTACTCGATGCCGCAGTCGGCCTGCACCTCCTGTACCCGGTCACCGAACAGGTTCAGGTACACCAGCGCGCGCGCGCCGGCGTCGCGGAACTGGTGACGCATTTCCCGGGCGGTGTACAGCGGGTTGGTGTTGACCACCACCAACCCCGCGCGCATGGCGCCGAACACCGCGACCGGATATTGCAGCACGTTGGGCAGTTGCACCGCGATGCGGTCGCCGGGCTTGAGCGAGGTGTTCTGCTGCAGCCAGGCGGCGAAGGCCGCGCTGTGCCGGTCGAGGTCGGCGTAACTCAGGGTGAGCCCCAGGTTGCTGAAGGCCGGCCGGTCGGCGAAGCGCTGGCAGGCGTGCTCGAAGACCTCTACCACAGAGGCGTAGCGGGTGGTGTCGAGGGTGGTGGGTACACCTGCCGGACGTTTGTCGTTCCAGAAGTCGGCGTGCATTTATTGTTGTTCCTTTGCCTGGACGGGGATGTCGGTTGGCCAGGGGCCTGCCCCTGGCGGCGCCGAGCCCGTGGAGCCGGCCCGGCACCCATCGACGTTAGCAGTTGCCTGCCCGGCTGGCGCTGGCCATTAACATCGTGAATCGTATTTTCCCAGGGCAGCCTATCCTGAAGCTTTACCCCGCGTGGCCAGACCAACCTTCGCCACTGCACACCGCGCATTTTTCCAACGCTCGCCGTCGTGTCAGGTTCGAGCGAACGCAGCGGTTGGTCGAGGAAATCAATCGCAAACCGCCAACCGCCGATATACTGGCGGGCTTGGACGCGCGCCGGTACTCGGTCGACCTGCGCCCACCGGCCCCTTTGCCTTTCCCGACCGCCGTTAAGGAACCCCGATGACCCAGGTCAGCAACACGCCCTACGAAGCCCTCGAAGTCGGCCAGACCGCCAGCTACGAGAAGTCGGTCGAAGAACGCGACATCCAGCTGTTCGCGGCCATGTCCGGCGACCACAACCCCGTACACCTGGACGCCGAATTCGCCGCCAAGAGCATGTTCCGCGAGCGCATCGCCCATGGCATGTTCAGCGGCGCGCTGATCAGTGCCGCCGTGGCCTGCACCCTGCCCGGCCCCGGCACCATCTACCTGGGCCAGAAGATGAGCTTCCAAAAGCCGGTGAAGATCGGCGACACCCTCACCGTGCGTCTGGAAATCCTCGAGAAGCTGCCGAAATTCAAAGTCCGCATCGCCACCAACGTCTACAACCAGAACGACGAACTGGTGGTCGAAGGCGAAGCCGAAATCCTCGCGCCGCGCAAGCAGCAGACCGTCGAACTGGTGTCGCCGCCGAACTTCGTCGCCGGCTGAATCCGTTGCCCGCACGCGCCTTGTAACAGGCTCTCGAGCCGCCCTGGGTTGCATGGCCGGTCCGCTTGGCGACCGCCATGAGCCGCTTTTCCCGGATGTGACCCGATGCCCGCACTGCCCCCGCAGCCCGCTTGCTGCGATCCGATCCAGTTCCACTGGCCCCTGCCCCGCCCCGTGCCCGGCGCGGTGCTGGCCAGTTGCGCTTTCGACCCGTCGCGGCTGGCGGCCGACGACTTCCAGCGCGCGGGCATCGAGCAGACGGCAGCCCTGCAACGCTCGGTGGCAAAGCGCCAGGCCGAATACCTGGCCGGGCGCGTTTGTGCCCGCGCAGCCTTGCAGCGCCTAGACGGCCGCCTCTATGTACCAGCCACGCACATTGACCGCTCCCCGGTCTGGCCGGCTGGCATCCACGGTTCTATCACCCACGGCAAGGGTTGGGCCGCAGCGGTGGTCGTGGCCGACGGCGCCTGCCAGGGCATCGGCCTGGACCAGGAATGCCTGCTCGACGACGAGCGCGCCCAGCGCCTGGCCGGGGAGATCCTGACCCCGGCCGAATTGCAGCGCCTGGACCCGGCACAGGTCGGCCTGACGGTGACACTGACCTTCTCCCTCAAGGAGAGCCTGTTCAAGGCCCTCTACCCCCTCACCCAGCAGCGCTTCTACTTCGAACATGCCGAGGTACTGGAGTGGTCGGCGACGGGCACGGCACGGCTGCGCCTGCTCACAGACCTGTCGACACACTGGCGAACGGGCGTGGAGCTGGAAGGACAATTCCGCTTGACCGACAAGCATCTTTTGAGCCTGGTCAGCGTTTGAAATAGCCGCGGCTGGACAGGCGGTCGCAAGCAATTTATGTGCTGAAAATCAACCTCAAAATTTCTTGCCTGCGTCGCTGTGTCCCCAAAAAACGCCGTAACCTGCTTGGGACAAGGCCTACAGCGAATAGCGAGATTTCACGCACACAGTACCCACAACTTATCCACAGGCCGCTCGCCTTGCAAAGGGTCCAAGACCGCATTATCTTGTATCGCATTCGCGGCCAACCACTACATGTTGGGTTTTGCGCCCGATTGCAAACACAAGTCCGGACAAGAATTCAAATGCTTTTTTGTGCGGAACTTCAAGCGGTACCAGCAGACAAATCGCTCCTGCAGAGGTGACCGAAGCAGCCCACCTGGGCCCCATCCGGTCATAGGTGCTCAAGCTTTCGCCAAGCACCAGACGGCAATGGGTTACGGGCCTGCCCGCAACCTTTGACTTCGGCCAGGGAGCGGCATTCGTCTGCCCTAATTCCTGAGTCTGTCCCGGAGTCGGCACGCCCGAACGAGCGAACGCGCGCGTCGCTTCGTTGTTCGGCGGTTAACAACGTGGACAGAACCGGTGGGCGCCCACAAGGCGCCTGAACACTATAGAAACTGTGGAGACACCCACCGATGCAAACCGACACAACTCGCGAGAACCTGCAGACGACGCTGCCACAGGGCGCCGCTTCCAACCAGGATCTGGCCGCCACTGCGCCCGGCCAATTGCGCGTGATCAAGCGTAACGGCACTGTCGTCCCGTACACCGACGACAAGATCACCGTAGCCATCACCAAGGCGTTTCTCGCAGTTGAAGGCGGCGCCGCCGCCGCCTCGTCGCGCATCCACGACACCGTCGCGCGCCTGACCGAACAGGTCACCGCCACCTTCAAGCGTCGCATGCCCTCGGGCGGCACCATCCACATCGAAGAGATCCAGGACCAGGTCGAATTGGCCCTGATGCGCGCCGGCGAGCAGAAAGTCGCCCGCGACTACGTCATCTACCGCGACCAGCGCGCCAAGGAGCGGGCCACCCGCGCCAACGCCGACGCCGTGGTCGAGCCGCACCCGACCATCCGCATCTCCCTGGCCGACGGCAGCAAGGCGCCGCTGGACATGACCCGCCTGAACACCATCATCAGCGAAGCCTGCGAAGGCCTGGCCGAAGTCGATGGCGAGCTGATCCAGCGCGAGACCCTGAAGAACCTGTACGACGGCGTCGCCCTGAAAGACGTCAACACCGCTCTGGTGATGACCGCCCGTACTCTGGTCGAGCGCGAGCCGAACTACTCCTTCGTCACCGCCCGCCTGCTGATGGACACCCTGCGCGCCGAAGGCCTGGGCTTCCTGGAAGTGGCCGACAGCGCCACCCACCACGAGATGGCCGAGCTGTACGCCAAGGCCCTGCCGGCCTACATCGCCAAGGGCGTCGAGTTCGAACTGCTCAACCCGGCGCTGAAAGACTTCGACCTCGAGCGTCTGGGCCAGGCCATCGATCACGAGCGCGACCAGCAGTTCACCTACCTGGGCCTGCAGACCCTCTACGACCGTTACTTCATCCACAAGGACGGCGTACGTTTCGAGCTGCCGCAGGTGTTCTTCATGCGTGTGGCCATGGGCCTGGCGCTGGAAGAAAAAGACAAAGAAGCCCGCGCCATCGAGTTCTACAACTTGCTGTCGTCGTTCGACTACATGGCCTCGACCCCGACCCTGTTCAACGCCGGCACCCTGCGCCCGCAGCTGTCGAGCTGCTACCTGACCACCGTGCCGGACGACCTGTCGGGCATCTACCACGCGATCCACGACAACGCCATGCTGTCGAAATTCGCCGGTGGCCTGGGCAACGACTGGACTCCGGTGCGCGCGCTGGGCTCCTACATCAAGGGCACCAACGGCAAATCCCAGGGCGTCGTGCCCTTCCTGAAAGTGGTCAACGACACCGCCGTCGCGGTCAACCAGGGCGGCAAGCGCAAGGGCGCGGTCTGTGCCTACCTGGAAACCTGGCACCTGGACATCGAAGAGTTCATCGAGCTGCGCAAGAACACCGGTGACGACCGCCGTCGCACCCACGACATGAACACCGCCAACTGGATCCCCGACCTGTTCATGAAGCGCGTCTTCGACGACGGCCAGTGGACCCTGTTCTCGCCGAGCGAAGTGCCCGATCTGCACGACCTCACCGGCAAGGCCTTCGAAGAGCGCTACGAGTACTACGAAGCCCTGACCGAGTACAACAAGATCAAGGTGTTCAAGACCATCCAGGCCAAAGACCTGTGGCGCAAGATGCTGTCGATGCTGTTCGAGACCGGCCACCCATGGTTGACCTTCAAAGACCCGTGCAACCTGCGCTCGCCGCAGCAGCACGTGGGCGTGGTGCACAGCTCCAACCTGTGCACCGAGATCACCTTGAACACCAACAAGGACGAGATCGCGGTCTGCAACCTGGGTTCGATCAACCTGCCGAACCACATCAAGGACGGCAAGCTCGACACCGCCAAGCTGCAACGCACCGTCAACACCGCCGTGCGCATGCTCGACAACGTGATCGACATCAACTACTACTCGGTGCCGCAAGCGCGCAACTCGAACTTCAAGCACCGCCCGGTGGGCCTGGGCATCATGGGCTTCCAGGACGCGCTGTACCTGCAGCACATCGCCTACGGCTCCGATGCGGCCGTCGAGTTTGCCGACAAGTCCATGGAAGCGGTCAGCTACTTCGCCATCCAGGCCTCCTGCGACCTGGCCGACGAGCGCGGCGCCTACGAGACGTTCCAGGGTTCGCTGTGGTCCAAGGGCATCCTGCCACTGGACTCGCAACAGATCCTGATCGAAGCCCGTGGCCAGAAGTACATCGACGTCAACCTGGAAGAGTCGCTGGACTGGGCACCGGTGCGTGCCCGCGTGCAGAAAGGCATCCGCAACTCGAACATCATGGCCATCGCGCCGACCGCGACCATCGCCAACATCACCGGCGTGTCGCAGTCGATCGAGCCGACCTACCAGAACCTGTACGTGAAATCGAACCTGTCGGGCGAGTTCACCGTGATCAACCCGTACCTGGTGCGCGACTTGAAAGCGCGCGGCCTGTGGGACGCGGTCATGATCAACGACCTGAAGTACTACGACGGTTCGGTGCAGCAGATCGAGCGCATCCCGCAGGAGCTCAAAGAACTGTACGCCACCGCGTTCGAAGTCGAGACCAAGTGGATCGTCGATGCCGCCAGCCGTCGCCAGAAGTGGATCGACCAGGCGCAGTCGCTGAACCTGTACATCGCCGGCGCCTCGGGCAAGAAGCTCGACGTGACCTACCGCATGGCCTGGTACCGCGGTCTGAAAACCACCTACTACCTCCGTGCCCTGGCCGCGACCAGCACCGAGAAGTCGACCATCAACACCGGCAAGCTCAACGCCGTGTCCAGCGGCGGCGACAGCGCCCCGGCCCAGGCCGCCGGCCCTGCCCCGGTGCCAAAGGCCTGCGCCATCGACGAGCCGGATTGCGAAGCCTGCCAATAAGGCCCACGAAACCCGCTCCTTTATAGGAGCGGGTTCGCAGTCCGCGCCAGCAACACCCCAGACACAACACGCCAAGGCCACTGCCGCCTCGGCCGCCCCACACCGGGCTTACCTGATTTGCGTGCACTGCCTCACCCCGACAAAGGGTCAGGAACCGCATCCCCTTTCAACGGCCCTACCTGCACAGGGCCCTCAACCAGGAGCATTCACCATGCTGAGCTGGGACGAATTCGATAAAGAAGACGGCGAAGCCGTCGCCAAGACCGCCACCCCGAGCCAGGCCGCCGCGACCGCGAACCTCGACCGCCTCGACAGCGCCGGCGACGCCGCCGCCCAAGAAGCGCGCGCCGCCACCGCCGCCGACTCCGACGCGGTCAAGCGCGCCAAGGCATCGCTGAACGACCTCGACGTCGCCGAAGGCCTGGCCGAGCTGGAAGGCTCCGCCGCCCGCGTCGCGGTCGACGAAAAGCGCATGATCAACTGCCGCGCCGACCTCAACCAGCTTGTGCCCTTCAAGTACGACTGGGCCTGGCAGAAGTACCTCGACGGCTGCGCCAACCACTGGATGCCGCAAGAGGTCAACATGACCGCCGACATCGCCTTGTGGAAGAGCCAGGACGGTCTGACCGAAGACGAACGTCGCATCGTCATGCGCAACCTGGGCTTCTTCTCCACCGCCGACTCCCTGGTCGCCAACAACCTGGCCCTGGCCGTATACCGCTTGATCACCAACCCGGAGTGCCGCCAGTACATCCTGCGCCAGGCCTTTGAGGAAGCGATCCACACCCACGCCTACCAGTACTGCATCGAATCGCTGGGCATGGATGAGGGCGAGATCTTCAACATGTACCACGAGATCCCGTCGGTCGCGAAAAAGGCCGCCTGGGGTCTGAAGTACACCCGCGCCATCTCCGACCCGGAATTCAACACCGGCACCCCGGAAAACGACAAGGAACTGCTGCGTAACCTGATCGGTTACTACTGCGTGCTGGAAGGCATCTTCTTCTACTGCGGCTTCACCCAGATCCTCTCGATGGGCCGCCGCAACAAGATGACCGGCGTCGCCGAGCAGTTCCAGTACATCCTGCGCGACGAGTCGATGCACCTGAACTTCGGCATCGACGTGATCAACCAGATCAAGATCGAGAACCCGCACCTGTGGGACTCGGCGATGAAAGACGAAGCCACGCAGATGATTCTGCAGGGCACCCAGCTGGAGATCGAATACGCGCGCGACACCATGCCGCGCGGTGTGCTGGGCATGAACGCGGCGATGATGGAGGACTACCTCAAGTTCATCGCCAACCGTCGTCTGACGCAGATCGGGTTGAAGGAAGAGTATCCGGGGACGACCAACCCGTTCCCATGGATGAGCGAGATCATGGACTTGAAGAAGGAGAAGAACTTCTTCGAGACGCGGGTGATCGAGTATCAGACCGGTGGGGCGTTGAGCTGGGATTGATTGTCCGGGCTTGAACTGGAAGGGCTGCCATTTGGCAGCCTTTTTTGTTGCTCGGAACACATTGTTAGAGGTTTGGCTACTTAGGTTGGGAAATCGCGATCAGCCCTTCGTCTACCTCAGCCATCAAGACGGGCTAAACCGCCAGCTTTCCTTGTTCGGCCACGTATTGCAACGCCTCGCGCATGAACTCAGACGGGTTTACGCGCAGTCGTTCGAGTTGCCGGTATGCACAAGCTTTGAACACGCCCTCGATACGAATGTTGATGGACCCCATAAAAGGCGCTCCCTGAAAATACAGTCGTTATGATCGTACCTTTGCCTTAGCCCGACAAAACCCTGGCGCAGTGCTCGACCAGCCTGCAGCCTGACATTTTTGTCAGTACCCAGGCCCGCACTATCGCTCTACCGTATCTGTAACAGCATTCGACAACAACGGAGCGAGCCCACCATGAGCCTTCACCTGCAATCGAACGACCAGGCACTTAATAGGCTGATTACGGAAATCATGTCCGACGAGACCGTCACGCTTCAGGAATTTCGTGACATTCGAGATCAATCCGACGCCATCCTGGATGCTGAAAAGGCGACATCACCTGCCATCGCTTCAATCCTCTCGGACTTCCAGACCCAGGCCGATGCCCTGACCGACACATTACAGAAAATCGCGCTCACCATTCGTAAGAACAAAGTCGACATGCCCGCTTTCGAGAACATCAAAAAGGCAATCGAATACCAGCTGACCTACCTGGTCATGGCCTATGCGTCTTCGGTTGAGCGCTACAGCGTGCTCAAGACGGGTGTGAACACCATGGCCGACAAGGCAGCGGCATTGAAGCGCGGGAACGACCAGCGACTCGACGCTGAGTATGGCTCATCGGGTTCTGGTAAGGCGTCCGGTGCGGCTCCAGATACTGACAAACGGTAATCCCTGCTCGAAGGGCTTGAATGGCCATTAATGCGTCGGGCCCTATATTTTGATTCGGGTTATGCCAAACGGAGAGGCTAATTACAATGGTCTCAAAGGTCTTGAAAAACAAAACGCTCGATGCAGTGCATCGGGCGGTTCGAGGCCTACCGTCCTACCTAAGCAGGTGAGAACCTGTTGCAAGGCTAGGCATTGGATTCAGATATTCCCATTCAGGCAGCTATTCGACCCCGCGCAGATGTCTTTCGGTAAACCTGATCATGCTCGTGGCAACGAACGCATGTCAGGGAAATAATCGACGCTGCGCAGGACCTGCGACACGACAGAAGTCCATACCCTCTACCTCCACCCCAACTCCCCGGACAACCGCCCCACCACTCCCTTCACCACCGGCACCAACTCCCCCATCTTCCCCTCCGACATGTACGGCACCGTACTCGCCACACTCACCCCCGCCACGATCCGCCCACTGGCATCGCGTACCGGCGCCGCCACACAACGAATCGACGGTTCGTTGTCTTCCAAATCGAACGCATACCCCCCCGCCGCATACTCGACCATCCGCTGCTCGAACTGCGCCCAGGTCTGCTCCACATGCTGCGGCCAGAACGCGCTCTTGCCGCCGGCTGGCAGGCTGGTTTCATACAGCCGCTGCCACTCGGCAGGGGTGTCGTCGATCATCATCGCTTTGCCAATGCCGGTGCGCGCCAGCGGCATGCGGTGGCCGACGCGGGAGCGCATTTCCGGGCCGTTGCGGCCGGGGGTCTTGTGCAGGTAGAGCACCTCGTCGCCTTCGCGGATAGCCAGGTGGATGGTGTCGCCGGTCAGGGCCGAGAGTTCGTCGAGATACGGCGCGGCAAGGGCTACCAGGGGTAGTTCTTCACGTGCCTGGAAACCGAGTTCGATCAGCTTGGGACCGAGCAGATAGCCGACCTGGGGCAGCACGCGCAGGTAGCGCTCCTCCACCAGGCAACTGACCAGGCGGTGGGTGGTGCTGCGGGTGGTACCGATGTGCTGGGCGATGGCCTTGAGGTCGCGGGCGCCGGCGGCAACGGCCTGCACGACGCCAAGGCCGCGCAGCAGGGTCTGGGTGCCGGTCGGGGCGGCGTCCTTGGGAGGGCTGGTGGGGTCTTGCATGGGTGGCCTGCGAGGGTGAGCGGATGGGCGGGCGACAGTATGGTCGCCCGCAGGCGGAGGCTACAACTCGATGCGCTCGACCTTGCCCACCAGCAGGATGTACGACAGCGCGCCGAGCAGCGCCAGGGCCGCGATGTAGGTGATGGCCGGGGCGAACGAGGCGCCGCTGGCGAGGAAGCCGATCACGATCGGGGTGACGATGGCCGACAGGTTGCCGATGAAGTTGAACACCCCGCCGGTCAGCCCCAGCAGGCGCGCCGGGGCCAGGGTCGAGACCAGCGACCAGGTGATCGAGGCCAGGCCGTTGCCGAAGAACGCCAGGGCCAGGAAGGCGATCACCAGCGGTGTGGATTCGACGAAGTTGGCGCCGATGATGGCCGTGGAAATCAGCAGACCCCCGATGATCGGCAGCTTGCGGGCGAAGCCCACGCTGGCACCGCGGCGTATCAGCCAGTCGGAGAAGAAGCCCGAACACAGCACGCCGACGAAGGCTGCGAGAAACGGCAGCGAGGCCAGCAGGCCGGATTTGATGAAGTCCATGCCGCGGTATTTCACCAGGTAGGTCGGGAACCAGGTGAGGAAGAACCACAGTGTCGAATTCAGGCAGAACTGGCCGAGGTAGATGCCCCACAGCTTGCGCTTGCTGAGCACGATGCCGAGGTCGGTCCAGCTGAACTTGGCTTTGACCTTGGCCTGCTCGGCCTGGATGTCGACCAGCCCGCCGCCGGCACGGATCAGTTCGATTTCCGCCTCGTTGGCACCTTTGAAGTCGCGCGGCTCGCGGTACACCAGGTACCAGATCACGCCCCACAGGATGCCCACCGCGCCGGTGGCGACGAACACCATGTGCCAGCCGAAGGCATGTTGCAGCCAGGCCAGCACCGGCGTCAGGAACGCCAGCCCGACAAACTGCCCGGAGGTGTAGAAGCCGATGGCCGTGGCCCGCTCGCGCTCGGGGAACCAAGTGGTGACCACGCGGCTATTGATCGGATAGGCCGGCGCCTCCAGTGCGCCGACCGCCATGCGCAGCACGAACAATGCGATGAAGCTGGCGGCAAAACCCAGCAGCACCGTGGCGATGGACCACAGCACCAGCGCCACCGTGTAGAGAATGCGCGGCGGCACCCGGTCGACCAGCCAGCCGCCGGGGATCTGCATGGCCGCATAGGTCCAGCCGAACGCCGAGAACACCAGGCCGACATGGATCGGGTCGATGCCCAGCTCGCTGGTCAGCGCGGGCGCGGCGATCGACAGGTTGCTGCGGTCGAGGTAGTTGATCACCACGGTGATGAACAGCAGCACCATGATGAAAAAACGCTTGCGGCTGGGCGCCACCAGGGCGGGTTGCCCGGCGAGGGTCTGCGGTTGCATGAAGAGTGCCTCTTGTTGTGATTATTGAGGTCGGTTCAGCGGGTGGAGGGGCGCGCCGCTACCACTCGGCGAAGCTGCCGTCGGCGTGGCGCCAGATCGGGTTGCGCCAGCGGTGGCCGATGGCTGCGCGCTCGATCACGTACTCTTCGTTGATCTCGATGCCCAGGCCTGGGCCGTTAGGGATTTTCACCATGCCTTGCTCGTAGTCGAACACGCCGGGGTCGCGCACGTAGTCGAGTAGGTCGTTGCTCTCGTTGTAGTGGATGCCCAGGCTCTGCTCCTGGATGAACGCGTTGTAGCAGGCGGCGTCGAGTTGTAGGCAGGCGGCCAGGGCGATGGGGCCTAGCGGGCAATGCAATGCCAGGGCGACGTCGTAGGCTTCGGCCATGTTGGCGATCTTGCGGGTTTCGGTGATGCCGCCGGCATGCGAGGCGTCGGGTTGGATGATGTCGACGTAGCCCTCGCTGAGCACGCGCTTGAAGTCCCAACGCGAGAACAACCGCTCGCCCAAGGCAATGGGCGTGCTGGTCAACGGCGCCAACTCTTTCAGTGCTTCGTAGTTCTCGCTGAGCACCGGCTCTTCGATGAACATCAGTTTGTAGGCGTCGAGTTCCTTCATCAGCACCTTGGCCATGGGCTTGTGCACGCGGCCATGGAAGTCGACACCGATGCCGACGTTCGGGCCTACCGCGTCGCGCACGGCGGCGACGTTGGCCAGTGCCTGGTCGACCTTGTCGAAGGTATCGAGAAATTGCAGTTCTTCGGTGCCGTTCATCTTCACGGCGGTGAAGCCGCGGGCCACGGCTTCCTGGGCCGCACGGGCGGTGTCGGCCGGGCGGTCGCCGCCGATCCAGGAGTACACGCGGATCTTGTCGCGCACCTGGCCGCCGAGCAGGTCGCTGACCGAAACGCCCAGCGCTTTGCCCTTGATGTCCCATAGCGCCTGGTCGATGCCGGCCAGGGCGCTCATGTGGATGGCACCGCCGCGGTAGAAGCCGCCGCGGTACAGCACGGTCCAGATGTCTTCGATGTTGCGCGGGTCTTTGCCGATTAGGTAGTCGGCCAGTTCCCCGACGGCGGCGGCCACGGTGTGGGCGCGCCCTTCGACCACGGGCTCGCCCCAGCCGGTCACGCCCTGGTCGGTTTCGACCTTGAGGAAGCACCAACGCGGCGGAACGATGAAGGTGGTCAGTTTGGTGATTTTCATCTGCTTGTCTCTCTTGTTGGATGCAGCGCGGTGGTGGATCAGCGCAGGGCTTGCCAGGCAGTCACGTAAGCCTTGGCATTGGCCGCGACCTGCTCGGGCGTCATGCCGGGCTTGTACAGGCCGGACCCCAGGCCGAAGCCTCGGGCGCCAGCGTCGTAGAACTGCTGCAGGTTGTTGGGCGTGATGCCACCGACCGGCGCCAGCAGCGTGCCGGCAGGCAACACCGCCAACCAGGCCTTGACCACCGCCGGGCCCATCTGCTCGGCGGGGAACAGCTTGAGCACGTCGGCGCCTTCGGCCAGGGCGGCGAAGGCTTCGGTCGGTGTGGCGACGCCGGGCGCCAACCACAGGCCGGCGGCTTTGGCCGCACGCAGCACCTGCGGGTCGCTGTGGGGCATGACGATCAACTGGCCGCCGGCGTCTTTTACCTGCTCCACTTGCGACGGCGTGAGCACGGTACCGGCACCGATCAGGCAATCGGCAGGCAGGCGGTCACGCAGCAGGCGGATGCTCTGGTAAGGCTCGGGGGAATTGAGCGGTACTTCGATGACGCGGAAGCCGGCGGCATAAAGCGCCTCGCCCACCGCGACCGCTTCGGCAGGGTTCAGCCCGCGCAGGATTGCGATCAAACCGTTCTGTGCCAGTGCTTGTTCGAGCATTTGGGGGGCTCCTATTAAAGGACAGGTAGAGGGCTGGCGCGGACCAGGCCGGCGGCGAGCGCCAGTTGCCAGAGGCCGCGCTCGGTGGCGTGTTCGGCGACGCTCGCAGCGCCGAAGCCGCAGGCTTGCAACGCCCGGTCGTAACGCGCGCACAACGGGCCGTTGCCGATCAGCACCACAGCGGGCAGGTGCGCACTGTTGCGCCGTTGGCGCTGTGCGTTCGCGAGCGCTGCGAGCTCGTGGCCGATCAACAGACCGGAGAGGTAGTCGGCCTGTGCCGTCGCGCTCAAGTCGCCGGTCAGGCCCAAGGTGCGGGCGCTGAACAGGGTGGAAAGCGGGCCGATGTCGCCCTCGCTCGACAGCGCGACCTGCACACCTCGGTCGAAGGCATCGGCGTCGAAGGTGCCGCCACGCTGTTGGGTGCGGCCCAGGATGCTGTGCTCGCTGAGCACTGCGAACACCTCACCGGTCATGAACGTGTCGAAGTGCTGAATGCAGCCATCGGCTACCTGCACCCATTTCGAATGGCTGCCCGGCAGGCCGACCAGTACGTCGCCATTGGGCAGGCTGGGTAGCGCGCCGAGCACTTGGGTCTCTTCGCCGCGCATGACGTTGGGCAGGCGCGAACGCTGGATCACGCCCGGCACGATGTGCACGGCGACGCCTCGGCGACTGTGCACGGTATGCAGCCCAGCACAGAGGCTGGCGACATCGGCGGGGGTGTCTCGGTAGGCCGCTTCGCGCCAGCCCTGGGCGCTGCCGACCATGCCGCAGGCGATCACGGGCAAGTTGGGCTGGGCGTCGAGCCAGTCGCCGCAGGCGTCGTCGAAGGCCAGTTCGAACCCGTCGCGGCACTGCTCGCCCTTGATCGGGCGTGGGGTGTTGGGCAGTTGCATGATGCCGCTGGGCAGTGCGCGCACGTCCAGCACCTGGCCGTCGGCTGCGAGTTTGTAAGCACGGAGAGAGGTGGTACCCCAGTCGAGCGCGATCAATTGCGCCTGCATCGCTTCACCTGTTGTGTTTTTGGCAGTGAGTGGGGCGACTATAAACCTGAGAGAGCGGAAATTCCAATATGTAAAACCGAATCCCATATATTGGGAATTAAAAATTGTGGTCGGTAGCGTATTGGTGAAGCAAAACAGCGATGGCAGCCGTACCCGCACGCCTAGATCTGGAAGTCGAGGCGGGTCTCGCTAGCGTGTTGTTTCACAGAGGGCGTATCGAGGAATGAGCGCGATGTGCCGGTCTGGGCCGGCACTGGAAGCGGTACAGCCCCGAGAGGCCTGCCGATGGGGATGAGTCAGGCCGCCGGGATTGTAGATGGGCGTGGACATGGCCGAACGAGTTTCTTGCTCGAAGCGATGTCCAGTTAAGGTTTCGAACCTGCGTCTTTAGCGGGTGCCTCCACCCGATCTACCAACACCTGCTGCTGCGTCAGCAAATCCGTCAACGCCACCTCACGTTCGTTGAGCTGCGGAGTGATCATCACCGAGCGGATCAACCGCTGCGTACTCCCTCCCCGCGCCTGGATGTTCTCGAACGTGACCACGATCGAATCGTTGCGCCAGTGGCCGATGTCGAACCCGCCTGCAGCCAGGAAAACCCGGATATCGCGTTCGTCGTTGAAAGCGTTTGCCGGCAGTATCAGTGGACGCTCGTTGAGGAACACCTGGTAATACTGATGCGAGCCGGCTGGAAAATTCTCTTCCACCACATGCTCGATTCGCCAGTGGTGCACGGTGTTCTCATAGACCACGGTGCGCTGGGTCTGGTGGCCGCTGCACGCGGCCATGATGGGCAGCACGAGCAGGCCGAGGCAGTTTCGAAGGGTGCGCAGGATCATGGATTCGGCTTCGCTATCGTTGAACGTTGGAATGGGCAGGCTTGAAAGCCTACGTTGGCTGAAGGCGGATGCGCAATGGATCGACCGCCCTGTCGCGTCTACTGAACGGCTGAAGTCTGGGAATGACAGTCACCGGCGAGCGTATGCAACTGTGTTCAGACAGCTAAGTAACAGACTTGATCCGGGCCTTCTTAAGCTATATAAAATCTTCCATAACAATCCTTATAGCCTGTAAGAACCTTTTTGGCAGCTATTAAAATGACAGTTTTTCCGCTCGCATGTGCCGACAGGCTAATGAAAATAGGGCTTCTAGCCCGAACCCGTCGACTCGAACAGAAAATTCGCCGCAAAGACCTGGCCGCACAGACCGGTCTATCGCTCACCACCCTCGGCAAAATCGAAGCCGGCGTACCCACCGTGGAGATGCGCAGCTACATGATCGCGTTGTGGCATCTTGGCGTGCTCGACGAGGCGTTTCAGGACGTGCCGATGACTTCCCCCGCATCGTTCGCCACGGAGCATCGGGTGCGTCTCAAGCGTGGCTCAAGGGAGGATTTCTAATGGCCAGTCTCTACCTCTATATGCAGTTGCCCGGCAGCCTCGAGGTCGTCACGCTTGGGCGTCTCGACATTGAAAAGGGTGTCGGGACATGGCGCTATGGCCCCGAGTACGTCGACGCGTCTGGCTGGGTGCCGGACGCCAAGCGCTACCCGTTACGCCATGAGCCTTACACCCGAATCACCAAAAACCGAGGTATTCCCGGTTTCATCCGCGATGCTGCGCCCGATGGCTGGGGTGAGCGCTTGGTGGTGCGCGAACATGGCGACCAGACAGAGGCGCTAGCGTTTTTGACAAAGTCACCCAACCATGATCGAGCAGGCAATATCCTGACAGGCGCCACCAGGATGCCTACACCCGGTATTGGCCAGGCTGGGTTGGGCAAGATCACTCAATTGGATGCCTTCATCGAATTTGCCGATGGCGTCCAAGGCGGTTTCCCTCCCGGTGCTGACAGCGGTACCAGAGCCACCTTGCAGCAACGTTCCTCCCTGGGAGGTGCTCGGCCCAAGTGCACGCTGATCGAAGACGACAGGCTGCTATTAGCCAAACCCCGCGACCGTTACGACCTGTTCGACGTGCCAGCTCTGGAATATGCCTGCATGTCATTCGCCGCTAGCAAAGGGCTGAATGTCGCTGTCACCCAACTGCACCGAGGTCGGATCAACACGTTGCTGGTCGAACGGTTTGATCGGATGCCCGCAGGCAATGGGCAGTTTTACCGCGTGCCGATGCTCAGTGGGCTGACATTGCTCGACAGCGACTGGAACAACCCAGCCGGCTGGGCGCGCGAATGGCAGTACGGCTTGCTGGCCGACGAAATGGCCCGACGCAATGTGCCGGTGGCTGATTTGCACGAATTGTTCAAGCGCATCTGCTTCAACATCCTTGTAGGCAACGACGACGATCACCCCAAAAACGTGGCTTTGATTTACCAAGAAGCACAGTGGCGCCTGTCTCCACTGTATGACGTGCTACCGACCACCGAACGACAGGCGCCTTCCAGGCTGGCAATGGGCGTTGGAAGCTATGGGCATGAGTTGTCACGCCGCAATCTGCTCAGCCAGTGCGAACACTACAAGCTATCCGAGCGAGATGCTTTGGCGCTGATCGATGAAGTGGCTGGGTGGGAAGCCGATCTGGCGGCGCACTACAAGGATCACTTGAGCCAATCCGAGCTGACCGTTGCGCTCGAGGCCATGGGTGCCGAGAAGCTGCGTCGATGAAACCGAGGGGCACGCTTCGAAGTCATGTATGCCCCTCTATTTTTTATGCATGCGTTGGAAAACGAATCGACAGGCCACCTAGCTAGACTGGAGGATGGGGCCACAGCTACCGCAACCACCCCTCCAACAGCCCCACATTGCCGCAAGCCAACAGCAGCCCCAGCAAAATCCGGCACTTTCGCGGGCACAAAGCCCCTGCCATGTGCACCCCACGCGCCTGGAGGTCTATCTCTCCCCCGACGAACCCATAACTCGACCTCGCCGTCGACCCGCTGCCAGTACGCGTGGCAACGACCACAGGCATCTGCGCCGCCAGCTCACCCAAGGCCTCGGCCCAGGCGTGCGATACGTGCCCTGCCCCGAACCCCGCGATCACCACGCCGGCATAGCCCAGCTCCGGCAACGCCCACAGCAGGTCCGTATCCGCGCCAAGGCAGGCTTCGAGCAACGCGACTGGCGGTATCGGCCCGGTGGGTACTGGCAGCGGCGCACGCGCACGCGCTGCGCGGTAATACTGCGCGACGCCTTCGACCACCACGCCCTCGGCCCCGACACCGGGCGACTCGAACGCCGCCAGCGCCAGGCTGGCCGTTTTGCGCACCTGGCTGGCGTGGTGGATCGTGTCATTGAGCACCACCTGCACCCCTCGCCCGCGGCTGCACTCGGCCAGAGCCACCTGCACCGCCGCCAGCAGGTTGCCCGGCCCATCGGCGCCCGGCTGGCGCGCCGAGCGCAGGGCGCCGGTCATCACCAATGGCGTAGCGCAGGGCCAGAGCAGGTCGAGAAAATAAGCCGTCTCCTCCAGCGTATCGGTGCCTTGGGTCAGCACCACGGCCCGCGCACCGGCCTCGACCTCGCGCTGCGCCCAGCTCAACGCGTCGAGCAACGTCGGTACGTCCAGGGAGGCGCTGGGTTGCAGGCAGAGCGTGCGCGCCCGCACCTGCGCCAGATCGGCGAGCTGCGGCACGCTGCGCAGCAAGGCTTCGCAGTCCAGACTCGGCGTGACGCCCAGGCGCTCGCCGTCGGGCTGCATACTGACCGTGCCGCCCAGACTGCCCACCGACACCCAGGGTGGCGTGCTCGACCGGCTCATCCTTCACCTCCGGGAAACGCCCAGGCCAACAACGGCACCAGGGTCAAGGTGGTCAACGCCATCGACAGCACGTTGCCGATGTAGCCGTGCATGTAGCTCGGCAGACGCTGACTGATCGCCACAGCTAGGGGCGGTGCGAGCACGGCGCCCAGCAGCGCACTGCCCACCATCACCTGCCAATGCCCACCCACCGTCAGCACTGCAGCCGGCACCACCGACACGATCGGAATGTAGGTGGGGTACCAGCCGCGCGCCTGCCACTGCCTGCGCCACAGCAGCACACCGGTCAGCGAGGCCAGCGCCTGCCCGGCGATGATCTGCACGATCAACTGTGAGCCGTAGGCCGGCGCGGCCGGGGTCAGCCACCAGGCCAGGAAGGCGCCGAGCAGCAAGCCGAGGCTGGCCAGCTCATTGCCGAAGAAAGGCGCTTCGCTGAAATCGGCCAGCACGCGGCGCAAGGTCCAGCCGATGCCATATCGCGGCGGCGGTGCGGCGACGGTCACAGGCTCCGGTCGCAGGCCGCCGCTGACCAGCACCGGGCACCGCTTGCACAGCACGAACGCCAGCACGCTCGCCACGGCCATGCCCAGCACGTTGCCGATCACCACCGGCAGGCCCAGCGGATAACACAGGTAGTTGACCAACAGCAGGCTGGCCGGCGTCACCAGGAGCGCGCCCAACAGCGCGCCGTTGAGCGCCACGCGCCAGCCGCCGCCGAACATCAATACCATGGCCGCCGGGAGCGAGACGAAAGCGACGAAGGTCGGCTGCCAGGTACCGCTGCTCAACGTCCAGCCCCACAGCAGATGGCTGAACAGCAAGCCGAGCAAGGAGCTGACGAACACCCAGGGCCAGAGCCCGGTGCCATAACAGATGGCGAAGCCCTGCCAGCGGTACCCCCGCATATTGGCCCAATGACCCAGGCAGGCACCCAACAGCAGCCCGAGCGCGGGCAGTTCGTGTTTATAGAACGCGACTTCGCTGATATCGCCGAGTATCCAGCGCAAGCGGCTCAAGGGTTGGTCCAGCGTGCTGGAAAGCGTGGCGTAATCGGGCCATTGCCCAGCGACCAGGCTACCCAGCAACAGCATCGACAGCGCCACGAACAGCACCGTGCTGGGGCTTACGACAGAAGAATCGGGACGGTTCATGGGGCCTCCTCAGCGCGGCATCGGTGCGTGCAGGCGATAGCCGAGCGCGGCGTCGTACAGGTCGGTGCGCCGGTCGCGTTGCAGGTCGTTGAGGCTGTTCCAGATGGGCGCGCTGCGTGCGGCGGTGAGGTCGACGTCGGCGTAGAGGATGCACTCCTCTTCGGCGCCGGCCACTTCGCCGATGGGCCAGCCGTTGGTGCCGGCGATCAGCGAGCAACCGAGGAAGCGCCCGTCACGCTCGCTGCCGATGCGGTTGGCGGCGGCGATGTAGAGGTTGTTGACGTGGGCGGCGGTGATGGTCAGGTACGAGGCCATGCAGCGACCGGCCGCGTCGAACAGCGGCGGCGGCGTCCACACCCAGTTGTTCAGGCTGCAGATGATGTCGGCGCCCTGGGCGGCCATCAGGCGCGGCACTTCGGGGAACCAGATGTCCCAGCAGATCAGCAGGCCGATGCGGCCGATGGGCGTTTCGAACACCGGGAAGCCCAGGTCGCCTGGGGTGAACCAGAGCTTTTCCTGGTTCCATAGATGTGCCTTGCGATAATGACCGAGCAGGCCGTCGGGGCCGAACAGGACGGCGCTGTCGAACAACTTCAGGCCGTCGCGCTCGACGAATCCGGCCGCCAGGTACACGCCATGCTCACGGGCCAAGTCCGCCCAGGCACACACACTGCGGCCTTCGCCCAGCGTCTCGGCATGGGCGTAGGCCTCGGCGCGGGACAGGAAGGTGTAGCCGGTGTTGCAGAGTTCGGGCAACACGATGAGGTTGGCGCCAGCGGCGATCGCTTGGCGCGCCAGGGTCAAGCTGTGTTGGAGGTTGCTCTCGCCGTGTTCGACACCCACTTGCGGGTCGAACTGGATGACGGCGATACGGACGGGGCTGACAGGGGTGCAGTGGTCGGTCATTCCGGCTTCCTTTTTTGGGTTTGTTGTGGAAGGCGGCCAGTACAGCGGGGATGGTCGAGCGCCAACAGTCGGGAAATTCCGAAGGGCTCGAAGGAATAGTCGTACGCGCTTGAAGGAGGCGCCCTACAAGGCACGCCTCCTGACAAACATCAACGCACTTGGTACTGCGGATAGTGGTCGAGGGTGAAGTCGCCGTTGAAGCGTGCCTGTGTGCGCTGGCACAGGTTGATCACGGCATCGATGGCGGTGCGCAGGCAGGGCTCGGTCCAGCCGGCATCGACGGAGAAGGACTCCCCAGCCAGATAGAGCCCGGATTCGCCGCCCAGGTCGCGGTTGTATTTCATCAGGCTGACCGCGTCGTAGTAGGTGCCGGCGCGATACAGTTTGGCGCAGCCCAGGGCATTGGCATCGGTGAGCCAGCGCTGTATCCGAATATTACTGGTGTCGACATAAGGTGAAATCGGTTCGGCGATATTGGTGCAGCGCAGTAGGATGCGGTCTAGCTCCTTCAGGCATTTTTCGACCAGTTCGCCGTCCTCGAAACTGGCCAGCTTGCTGGCATCGTCTTCCCAGGTGTAGCTGAGCAGGATGCAGTCTTGCGCGTAGCTGGCGTTGTAGCGATAGGCGTAGACGTCGTGGACGAAGCTGTCGGTGACCAGGATCTGCGGCAGCTGCGGATGGCGATCGAGAAAGGCTTTGTCCAATCCGGCGTAGACCTTGCAGCTGGTCTCCCAATGCGCGTGCTTCCAGGCATCGACCACCGAGTACGGCAGCAAAGCCTTGCCGAAGCCTTCGAGGCGCAGGCTTGTCTCGATCAGCCATGACGGCAGGGTCAGGATCACACTGTCGAAATCCTGAATGCGCAATTGCGCGCTTTCAGGGGCGCTGTGCTGCCAGCGGTAGCTGACCCGGATGCTACCGTCTTCACGTTTTTGCAAGGCGACCACCGAACTGTCGGTCAACAGGCCGTCTTGGCGCGCGATGCAGTGTTCGTAGAGGGAAGTGCCTGCCTCGGCGACGTTCATGAACAGCAGGCATTCGTCCATTGCCACCAAGCCGACATAACCGGGCGACTGGAACGGCAGCCCTTGGCTGTCGGGCAGCGACTGGGCATGCAGATGGGGTGCCGGCAGTGGCTGGCCGTGCTCGTCCACGCGCCCATGCACCAGTTGCAGATGGCTGCTGAAACCGAAGATTGCAGTGCGCAAGGGGTACAGGCAGCACACGTCGTAGAACGCCCCCCAACTGCCGTCGCCAATGCCGATCGAGTAGAAGATCGCCGATTCGTCGGCCGTCATGCCCAACCCACCGAAGTCGCCCGGTTGTTCGGGGTTCAGTATGTCCAGCTTGGGCAAGTCCACCAGGTCGCGGAACGACAAGCGGTGATAGCGCTCTACGATGGCCGACCACAATGCGGGCCATTCGGCCGTGCCATACATACTGGCCACTTGCACTGCGAAACGCTTGGCGAAGCTCAGCCATTTTTCCTGCACACGCTGCAGTGTCGCGGTAGGCGGCGGTGTGTCGCCCTGGGCATTGCGCCATATCAACAAAGTAGGATCGCCCTCCCCATCCAACTGCCCTTCGCGCAGATAGATGCCGGTGGCGTTGACCCACGGCGTGCCGGGGTTGGGGAAGTCGGAAATGCGCAGCTCGAAGAGGTTGGCGTAATACGCCATGAGCGAGCGCCCAGCCTTGGGTGGCTCGCCGGTTCGGTTGAAAAAGGGCATACGCATCGCGCCCAACTCGAAGGGGGTGCAAGCCTGTGCGGATGCTGACGGCGTGCTGGGCACGGTCAGGTGGCGGCCGCCAACACGCTGCGATTGCTCGAACAGAGTGACGTGGGTATAGCCGCAGCGCAGCAACTCACGGGCAGCGGTCAAGCCAGTGACGCCGGCACCCACGATGGCGATGCGATGCTCTGACCGCGTTGCCTGGGCAATGCCGCCAACCTGCTCGATCAGCCGGCGGTAGTCGAAGCACAGATCGGGTGGATTGGGGAATCGCGCGGCCCATGGCAGAGCCGGAGATTCGGGCGTAATGGCCAGGTCGGCAGGATGGTTATGGGTAGATCCGATGGTCATGGTCGAGCTTCCTGGGTGAAAGGAAGCGGCAGCCTGAAGCACCGGTTGTAGCGAAGGTGGCATCCCGCTAACGCAGGTTTGGGGCCTATTTCGCTACTCGCCAATCCACATTCGGGGAACCCTCTGCGCCTTCACCGTTACTTAGGCTCGAACAACTCCACATCCCGCGCATCCACCCGCTTGGGCAACAGTCCTTCGCGCTGGAACGCATCGGCTATGCGCTGCTGTTCGGCCAGATCCTCCACCCTCACCGACTGCACGTCGTAGCTGCGCCGCGCGTTGGCCTGCTGCACGGTGGCGCTGTCCAGGTTGCCCCACAGCGGGCCGAGGATGGCGGCCGCTTCGCCCGGATGGGCCTTGGTCCAGATGCCGACCTCGCGCAGCGAGCTATACACCTGCTGCAACACCTCGGGATGCGCCTTCGCATAGTCGCTGCCCGCCAGGTAATAGCGCTGGTAGCTGGCCAGGCCCTTGCCGTCGGCGAGCACGCGGGCCTGCTGCTGGCGTTGCGCGCTGGCGACGTATGGATCCCAGGTGACCCAGGCGTCGACCTTGCGGTTTTCGAACGCGGCGCGGCCGTCGGCGGGAATGAGGTAGGCCGGGGCGATGTCCTTGAAGCTCAGCCCGGCTTTGGCCAGTGCCTGGATCAGCAGGTAATGGCTGCCGGCCGCCTTGGTCACGGCGATGCGTTTGCCCTTGAGGTCGGCCAGGGTCTTGAGCGGCGAGTCGGCCGGCACCAGGATCGCCTGAGCCGTAGGCGACGGCGCCTCGCGGGCGAAATAGGTGAGCTTGGCACCGGCGGCCTGGGTGAACACCGGCACGGTGTCGGCGACATCGGCGGACAGGTCGACGTTGCCCAGGTTGAGCGCTTCGAGCAGCGGCAGGCCACTGGGGAACTCGTGCCAGCTGACACGGATGCCGTCCGCCTTGAGGCGCTGCTCCAAGGTGCCCTGCGCCTTGAGCAAAGTCAGCAGCGTGGAGGACTTCTGGTAGCCGATGCGCAGGGTTTGCTCGGCCTGGGCCAGGCCCGGCAGCAGTGCGCCTGCCAGCAAGGCCAGGCCCCAGCGGCGCAAGGTCGACACGCGGCTCATGGCTGCACCGCCACGTCATCACGGGTTTTCAGGGTGAAGCCGTTGGCGAAGGTGGGCGCTACGTCGAGGTGCTGGTTCATCAGGCCGTGGGCTTGGTAGAAATCCGCAGTGGCTTGTTGTTCGGCGACGGTAGTGGGGTCGATCACCTGCCAGTGCAGCTGACGGCGCTCGAATTGCAGGCGCGCGGCGTTCTCGGGGAAGCCGATGATCGCGGCCAGGGTCTTCGAATAGCTGTCCAGGTTCTTGTTCGCCCACGCTTGGGCGCCGGCCAAGCGGTTCAGATAGTCCTGCAGCGCCTCGCGTCGTGCAGGGTCGGCCAGCGCCTTATCGGTGGCGGCGAGAAAACTGTTGCCGCTCGACAGCCCGCGGCCATTGACCAACACCCGGCCCTGGCCGCTGACTTCGGCCAGGGCGGTGTAGGGTTCCCAGGTCGACCAGGCGTCCACCGAGCCGTTGGCCAGAGCGATCTTGGCGTCCACCGGGCCGAGGAAGCGCAACTCCACGTCCTTCTCGGTCAAGCCGGCCTGGTCCAACGCCTTGAGCGCCAAGTAGTGACCGATCGAACCGCGGCCGGTGGCGATGCGCTTGCCTTTGAGGTCGCTGGCGCTGTGCAGCGGCGAATCGGGCCGTACCAGCAAGGCGGTGCCATAGGCATCGGACTTGTCGACGGCGATGGCCTTGACCGGCGCGCCCGAGGCGAGCACGAACAACAGCGGCGCGTCGCCGATGATGCCGGCGTCGATGGCGCCGGCGTTGAGGGCTTCGGCCAAGGGCGCGGCGGCCGGAAATTCGGCCCAGCGGATATCGTAGGGTAGGTCTTTCAGGGCCTGGGCGGCTTCCAGCTGGGCGCGCATGTTGCCTTTCTGGTCGCCGATGCGCAGGGTCAGGCGCTCGCTGGCGGCGGCCTGCCCCGCCAACAGCAGGGCCGAGGCGAGGATCAACAGCTTCGATCGAATGGACATGACGCTCCTTGGTAGCAGAATGGACAGCGTGATGCGGCCCTTAAGGAGCGAATGTAGCGAGTTCTTTTAGATAAATTAAATTGATTTTGGGAATAACCTAATATGCATTTATATTTTCAACCACCCATCGCTACCGCCACTCGCCAACGTGAAGGAGCAATGGATCACAGCTCCACTTTAAATACCTAAATCGCATAAAAAATAAAAATAAGATTCAGAAAACAAATAATTAGCTTAGAACAAAAAAGACTTTTACAGCTTCCATCCAGACGAATACGGTCTTAGCCCACCACCGTCATTCCAGGGATGCAAGCCCATGACCCACCCCGCCGACAGCGTTCTCGCCGCGCTGACGCAGGCCTTGGCAGCCAACGCCGAACGCTTCGATCGCAGTGCCGAATTCCCCCAGGCCAATTTCGACCTGCTGCACCGCCACGGCCTGCTTGGCCTGGTCACACCCACCGTGCTCGGCGGCGGCGGTGCGGACCTCGTCCAGGCACGGCGGATCGTTAGCGCGGTCGCGCAAGGCGACCCGGCCACTGCGCTGATCCTGGTCATGCAGTACTTGCAGCACGAGCGCTTGCAACACGACCCGCGCTGGCCCGAGCACCTGCGCCTGCGGGTGGCCGAGGATGCGGTACGCAGCGGCGCCTTGATCAATGCCTTGCGCGTCGAGCCCGACCTCGGCAGCCCGGCCCGCGGCGGTCTGCCGGCCACCGTGGCGCGGCGCACTGCGGACGGTTGGCGCCTGAACGGACGCAAGCGTTATTGCACCGGTAGCCATGGCCTGAGCTGGCTGCTGGTGTGGGCGCGCAGCGACGATGCCGACCCCTTGGTGGGCGGTTTTCTGGTGCACCGCGACACGCCCGGCATCCGCATCGTGGAGGATTGGGACCACCTGGGCATGCGCGCCACGTGCAGCCATGAAATGCGCTTCGACGACGTGCTGATCCCGCTCGACCATGCCGTTGGCGTCAGTCCGGCCAGCGCCCCGCTACCGGCCTTGGACGAGCGCGCCCAATTGTGGATGGCGGTGTTGCTGCCCTCGGTCTACGACGGTGTGGCCCGTGCCGCGCGCGACTGGCTGGTGGGTTTCCTGCACGAGCGTGCGCCCTCCAATCTCGGCACGCCGCTGGCCAGCCTGCCGCGTTTCCAGGACGTGCTCGGGCGCATCGACACCCTGCTGTTCGCCAACCAGAGCCTGCTCGACAGCGCCGCTGCCGGGCATACCGCCGCCGCCCATGCGGGCCAACTCAAGCAGCTGGTGAGCGCCCAGGCCATCGAGGCCGTGACGCTGGCGGTGGAAGCGGCCGGCAATCCTGGCCTGTCGCGCCAGCAGGCGCTGGAGCGGCATTACCGCAATGTGCTGTGCGCGCGCATCCATACACCGCAGGACGATGTCGTCTTCAACCAGGCCGGCCGTCGTGCGCTGGCACGGGAGGTGGCATGAGCCGTTCGCCTCGCGCCTTTGCACTCAACCGTCGTACTCAGCACGCCTCCACTTTCGTCACACGGGTATCGCCATGAGCGCTTCGATCATCGCCAGTCAGCTCGACGCGGCGTCCAACCATCAACTGCGCGAGCGCCTACCCGGACATCGGGTCATCGACCTTCCTCTCGGCCAACTGAGCGTCGACGCCCCCGCCGACGTGTTGATCCTGCGGCCCCACAAACTGCGCGGGCAGCATCTGCAGGGCGCACCGGCGGGATGGCCGTGGAGCGTCAAATGGATTCAGTTGCTCTCTTCGGGCATCGACGCCTACCCGCAATGGCTGTTCGAGCACGCGCCCGTCACCAGCGCCAAGGGCGCCAACGCCGAGCACGTGGCCGAGTTCGCCCTGGCGCTGGTCTTCGCTGCGGCCAAGCAGCTGCCGGGACTGTGGGTCAAGGACGCCGACTGGCACCTCAGCCCCCTGGCGCCAGTACGCGGCCGGACCCTGGGCATCTTCGGCTTCGGCAGCATCGGCCAGAGCCTGGCGCGCAAGGCCACGGCCCTGGGCATGTCGGTACTGGCCCTGAACCGCCCCGGCCAGGCGATCGCCGCGCAATCGGGGGTGACCCAGGCCGCCGACCTCGCCGAACTGTTCGCCGGCAGCGACCACCTGGTGCTCGCTGTGCCGTTGACCGCCGCCACCCGTGGCGTGGTCGACCAACAGGTGCTGAGCCATGCGCGTCCGGGCCTGCACTTGATCAACATCGCCCGCGGCGGGCTGCTCGATCAGCACGCCTTGCTGCATGCACTGGACAGCGGCCTGATCGGTCGCGCCAGCCTGGATGTCAGCGACCCCGAGCCGCTACCCGACGGGCATCCGCTGTATCGGCACCCGCGGGTGTTTCTCTCGCCGCATACCTCGGCCCTGTCCGAGGACGGCCATCCGGCCTTTCTCGAAGCCTTCATCGACAACTTCAACCGCTACCGCGAGCAGGCGCCTCTGGCCAACCTGGTCGACCTGGCACGCGGCTATTGAACCCTCGGAGCATCCCCCCATGCCTGCATTGTCCGCCCTGCCCTCCACCCCACCGTCACTGCGCGAGCGGGTCAGCGCCGAAGAGTGGGAGGTGCGCGTCAAACTGGCCGCCGCCTACCGCCTGGCCGCACTGTTCCGTTGGACCGACCACATCTACACGCACTTCTCCGCCCGCGTCCCGGGGCCCGACGAGCATTTCCTGATCAACGCCTTTGGCCTGATGTTCGACGAGATCACCGCCTCCAACCTGGTCAAGGTGGACGTCGACGGCACGGTCATCGACGACCCGCTGGGGCTGGGCATCAACCAGGCCGGTTACGTGATCCACAGCGCCATCCACCGCGCACGGCCCGACTTGCAGGCCGTGCTGCACACCCACACCCGTGATGGTGCGGCGGTGTCGGCGCAGCGCGAGGGGCTGCTGCCCATCTCGCAACACGCCCTGGCCTACTACAGCCGCGTGGTCTACCACGCCTACGAAGGCGTGGCCCTGGACCTGGATGAGCAGCAGCGCCTGGTGGCCAACCTGGGCCAGAGCAACATTCTGATCCTGCGCAACCATGGGTTGCTCACCGCCGGCATCAGCGTGGAGCACGCATTCCGCGAACTGCATGGGCTGGAGCGTGCCTGCAACATCCAGGTGGCGGCCCAGGCGGGCGGCAACGACGGTTTGCTGCCTGCCTCGCCAGCGGCCATCGCCAAGGTGCACGAGCAGTCGAAGCGCTTCTCCGATGGGCTGGGAGAAGGGATACAGCGGCATTGGGATGCGTTGGTGCGGCAACTGGAGCGTGGCGGCCGCGACTACGCCCAATAGAAGCGGCGCCTCTGCCACCTGCGAACGGCTTTCCCAACTCCAAGGACTGCACACCCATGCCCCCACTGCACCGCCTGTTCGCCCTCGGCGCCCTGACGCTGAGCCTCACCGCCTGCTCGCCGGGCGACGACAGCGCCACCCGCAACACCCTGAACATCGCGTTCTGGGGCGACAACACCACCCTGGTCAGCTTCGACCCGTTCCAGGTCTACTGGCTCGAACACCGCGTGCTGTTGCGCAACGTCGCCGAATCGCTCACCGACCAAGACCCGCAGACCGGTCGCATCATCCCGTGGCTGGCGCGCAGCTGGGAGGTCAGCGACGACGCCCTGAGCTACACCTTCCACCTGCGCCAGGACGTCACCTTCAGCAACGGCGAGCGCTTCGACGCCCAGGCCGTGAAGACCGCCTTCGACAGCGACAAGGCCTTTGCCCGTGAGTTGCCGGCCACCTTCGGCGCCACCTACCTGGCCGGCTACGACCACAGCGAGGTGCTCGACGACTTCACCGTCAAACTGGTGCTGTCGCAGCCCAACGCGGGCTTTCTGCAAGCGACCTCCACCACCAACCTGGCGATCCTTGCGCCCGCGTCCTACCGGCTCAGCGCCCAACAGCGCTCCCAGGGCCAGATCATCGGCACCGGGCCGTTCACCCTCGAGCACTACACCCCGGAAGTCGGCGCACGTCTGGTCAAGCGCGCCGACTACGCCTGGGCCTCGGCCAACGTACGCAACCAGGGCGCAGCCCATCTGGATGCCGTGGAGGTGCGCTACATCCCGGAAGAAAGCGTGCGCAACGGTCTGTTCCTACAGGGCAAGGTCGATATCCTCTGGCCTCGCCAGCCATTCTCCGAGGTCGACCAGCAGCTGTTCCAGTCCAAGGGCGCCAGCATCCAGAGCCGTTCGTTGCCGGGCCCAGCCTTGAACCTCTACCCCAACACGCGCAACGACCGCCTGCTGGCCGACCGTCAGGTACGCCTGGCCCTGCAGAAGGCCATCGACCGCACCAGCTACGCGCACACCGTCTACAACAAGCAATTTCCGGTGGTGAGCGGCGTGTATGACGTCACCACGCCGTTCTTCAAGCCCCAGGCCGACAAGCTCGCCTACGATCCGCAGGCGGCCGGGCGTCTGCTGGACGCCGCAGGCTGGCACCAAGGCGAGGACGGCTACCGGCACAAGGACGGCAAGCGCCTGACCTTGCGCTACAACCTCACCCCCGCCGAAAGCGCCGGCGATGTGTTGGTGCAGGACCAACTGCGCAAGGTCGGCATCGACCTCAAGCTCAACGTGCTGACCCGCGCCGAGTGGGTCGCCGGCAACGCGTCGGGCAACTACGACCTCACCTCCACCTACATGACCCGCGCCGACCCGATCATCCTGCAGACCATCCTCGACCCGCGCGCGGCCAACAGCGCGACCATGGCCACCAACGCCTACGAACCCGCCACCCTCGAGCAGGCGCAGGCGCTGTTCGACCAGGGCCTGCGTGCCACCGCATATCCGCAACGGGCGCAGGCCTACGGACGGTTGCAGGACTTGCTGGTCGACCAAGCGGCGGCCTTCCCGCTGTACGAACGGGTCTGGCAGGCGGCCACTGCGCCACGGGTCAAAGACTTCCGCTGGACCGCCGAAGGCTTCGCGCTGCTCAGCGACATCCAGGTCGGCCAGCCATGACGCGCTACCTGATCGGCCGCATCGGCCAGGCCCTGTTGGTGTTGTGGGGCGCCTATACCCTGACCTATCTGATCCTCTATCTACTGCCGGGCGACACATTGTCGATCATGCTCAGCGCCTCGGGGATGGAAGCCGACGGCCTGTCGCCGGAGGACCTGGCCAAGGCCCGCGCCTACTACGGGTTGGACAAGGGCCTGGTGGGGCAATACCTCGATCTGCTTGGCCACGCCCTGCATGGCGATCTGGGCCAGTCGCTGTCGCTTGGACGGCCGGTCACGGCGCTGCTGGCCGAGCGTCTGCCGCAGACGCTGGCGTTGGCCGGCAGCGCCATCCTGCTGTCGCTGGTGGCCGGCATCGGCCTTGCGTACGTGACGGCCTACATCCAATGGCGGCCGCTCAAGACCGCGCTGGCGCGCCTGCCCTCGCTGGGCTTCTCGGTGCCGGTGTTCTGGATGGGGCTGCTGCTGATCCAGGTGTTCGCCTTCGCCCTGGGCTGGTTACCAGCCACCGGCAGCCAGGGCTTGGAAAGCCTGGTACTGCCAGCCATCACCCTGGCGATTCCCAGTGCGGCGGTGTATGCGCAGGTGCTGCAACGGGGCTTTCAGGGGGTGTGGCAGGAGCCGTACATCACCACGGCCTTCGCCAAGGGCCTGAGCCGCGCCCAGGTGCAGGCCCGGCACGGTTTGCGCAACGCGGCCCTGCCGCTGCTGACCCTGGTCGGCATGCAGGTGGGCAATACGGTGTCCGGCGCGGTGCTGGTGGAGACCATCTTTTCCCGTAACGGCGTCGGGCGGCTGGCCCAGGAAGCGGTGCTGCGCCAGGACATTCCCGTGGTGCTGGCGATCGTCGCGGTGTCGGCGGCGGCGTTCGTGGCGGTCAATCTGCTGGTCGACTTGCTGTATCCCTATCTGGACCCACGCATCACCCATCAGGCGAGGGTGAGCTGACATGAACGGCGACCTCGTCCGTTTGGACAGCCATTGCGGCACACCAATGTTCCAACCCCCGACCGATGGGGACTCATCGCCCCACTCCATGCGTGCAGGTGAACTGACATGAGCCTCGATCTTCCCCTGACTCCGCCTATGCCTGGCGTGGCTCCGTCCCTCTGGAAACGACGCTCGCGCTGGCAGCGCATACGCCAAGCCTGGGTGCCCCTGCTGCGTCGGCCAGGTTTCAGTCTGGCCTTGCTGGTCGTCGTGTTCGCCCTGCTTTGCGCGCTGGCGCCGCAGGCATTGAGCGGCTTCGATCCCTATGCCACTTCCCCGCTCGACAAACTCAGCGCGCCCAGTGCCGCGCACTGGTTCGGCACCGACGAGTTGGGCCGCGACCTCTATACCCGTGTGGTGTACGGCGCACGGCTGTCGGTGCTGGCGGCATCGCTGGCGGTGGCCATCGCCCTGCTCGGTGGGCTCGGTATCGGCGTGCTGGCCGGGTTTGCCGGCGGCCGGATCGATGCCGCGCTGATGCGCCTGGTCGATGTGCTGCTGGCCTTGCCCAGCCTGCTGCTGGCGCTGGCGATCGTCACCGCCATCGGCTTCGGCACGGTGCCGGTCGCAGTCGCGGTGGGGGTCGGCATCATTCCGGGCTTTGCCCGCACCACGCGCGCCGAGGTGCTGCGCATCAAGACCCTGCCCTACGTCGAGGCCGCGCGCCTGGGCGGTGCCAGTTGGACGCGCACGCTGTTGCGCCATGTGCTGCCCAATGCCTGGGGGCCGGTGGCGGTGCTCGCCACGCTGGATTTCGGCGCCGCCATTCTGGCCACTGCCGGCCTGAGTTTCCTGGGTTTCGGCGCGGCGCCACCGGCAGCGGAATGGGGCACCTTGATCGCCAACGGTCGCCACTTCCTCATCACTGCCCCTTGGGTGTCGCTGCTGCCGGGGTCGTTCGTGGTGGCGGTAGTGTTCAGCCTCAATCACCTGGCGCGCAGCGCCGAGGAACATGCCCGATGACTTCATCCCCTCTGGTCGAAGTGCGCGACCTCAGCATCAGCTACGCCTTCGCCGGGCAGCGCCACCAGGCGCTGCGACAGTTGTCGTTCAGCCTGGCCCAAGGCGAAACCCTGGCCATCGTCGGCGAGTCCGGCTCGGGCAAGTCGACCCTGGCCAACGCCCTGCTCGGCTTGCTGCCTGGCAACGCCCGTATCGAACGGGGCGAGCTGTGGATCGACGGCGTCGAAGTGGGCCGCGCCACCGAGCGCACCCGGCGCCAGCTGCGCGGGCGTACCGTGGGCCTGGTGCCGCAAGACCCGATGGTCAGCCTCAACCCGACCCAACGCATCGGCCGGCAGATCGCCGAAGCCTTGCCCGCCAGGGCTGGCCGCCAAGCGGCGGACGTGGACAGTGCCGTGTTGACGCTACTGGATGAGGTGGGCCTGGACGACCCTGTGCTGAGGGCCCGCCAGTACCCGCACGAACTGTCCGGTGGCATGCGCCAGCGTGTGCTGATCGCCATCGCCCTGGCCGGCGAGCCGCGCCTGATTATCGCCGACGAGCCCACCAGCGCCCTGGACGTGACGGTCCAGCGGCAGATCCTCGACCATCTGCAGCGTCAGGTGGCCGAACGCGGCATTTCGCTGCTGATCATCACCCACGACCTGGGCATGGCCTGCGACCGAGCCGATCGGCTGCTGGTCATGAAGCAGGGCGAGTTGGTCGAGCAGGCCTCGCCCCGGCAAGTGCTGTGGGGTTCGGCGCAGCCCTACACCCATCAGCTGCTCGACGCGGCGCCCGCCTTCGTGCCACGGCACAGGCCCCCAGGGCCGGCAGGAGACGTGCCCTTGCTGCGCCTGAGCGGCGTCGGCAAACGCTTCGCGCTGCCCGGGCGCCAGCAGCCTTTCACCGCGTTGCAGGATCTGCACCTGGAGGTGTACGCCGGTCAGACCCTGGCCATCGTCGGCGAATCCGGTTCCGGCAAAAGCACCGCGTTGCGCATCGCCTTGGGCCTGGAACGCCCCAGCCAGGGCAGCGTCGAGATCGAGGGTGAGGCGGTCGGCGATTACACGTGGCGACAGTTCCGGCCGCTGCGTCGGCGCGTGCAACTGGTCCAGCAGAACCCCTTCGCGGCGCTCGACCCACGCTTCACCGTGTTCGACTGCATCGTCGAACCGCTGGTGTCGTTCGGGCTGCTGAAAGGCCGGGCGCTGGAACGACGGGCACGCGCGTTGCTCGAGCAGGTGCAGCTGCCGGTGGAGTTTCTCGACCGTTTGCCGCGGGAGCTGTCCGGCGGGCAGCGCCAGCGTGTGGCGATCGCCCGCGCCTTGGCGTTGGAGCCTGCGTTGCTGCTACTGGACGAGCCGGTGAGCGCGCTGGACGTCTCGGTGCAGGCGCAGATTCTGGCGTTGCTGGAAAGGCTGCAACGCGAGCTGGGGATCGCCTACGTGCTGGTGTCCCATGATCTGGCCGTGGTGGCGAGCATGGCCGATCAGGTGGTGGTGCTGCGCCGAGGCAAGGTGGTCGAGCAAGGGCCGGCTATGCAGGTATTCGGGCAACCGCGCGGCGAGTACACGCGCGAACTGATCGCGGCCATTCCGGGGCATTCACGGCATGTGCTGCCGGTGGCGGTATGAGCGCAGCCTGCACTGAAGGTTTGAAATGCGCGGATGGACCGAGACGTGTATTTATTCTATCTGCGCATTAAGTAAATTTTTTATATCAGCAAAACACATAATTAGCTTAGAACCACAAAGCCTTTCACAACACCCTCCGCACCACGTTAACGTCCCCTGCATGAGTCCGACCCCTCGCCCGGTGGAGGCCTTCCCTTGTGCCTTCCACCGGCGTGGACCTGCGGGTTCGACCTTCTCGCCTGCGCAGACTGCGCGGGCACGCCTCAGGAAGCCTCCAACGCATGCCTCCAGAGGAACCCCCCATGAGCAAACGACAGATCCACCTTGGCGCCATGATCCACGGTGTCGGCCACGGTTGGGGCGAATGGCGTCATCCGGACGCCCTGGCCGATGCCAGCGTCAACTTCGGTTTCTACCAGCAGCAGGCGAAACTGGCCGAGGCCGCCCGCTTCGATTTCGCCTTCATCGCCGACAGCCTGCACATCCACGCCCGCTCCAGCCCGCACTACCTCAACCGCTTCGAACCGCTGACCCTGCTTTCAGCCCTGGCGGCCGTGACCAGCCGCATCGGCCTGGTGGCGACGGTCACGGTCAGCTACACCGAGCCCTTCCAGGTCGCGCGCCAGTTGGCCTCGCTCGATCTGATCAGCGGCGGGCGCGCCGGTTGGAACGTGGTCACCTCGTGGCTCTCGGGCACTGCCGACAATTTCAGCAAGGCCGAGCACCCGCCCCATGCCGTGCGCTACCGCATCGCGCGCGAGCACGTGAAAGTGGTCCAGGGTTTGTGGGATTCCTGGGAGGACGATGCCTTCACACGAGACAAACAAAGCGGCGAGTTCTTCGACCCGGCCAAGCTGCACACCCTCGGTCACCAGGGCGAGTTCTTCCAGGTCAAGGGCCCGCTGAACATCCAGCGCTCGCCCCAAGGCCAACCCTTGATCTTCCAGGCCGGCGTATCGGAAGACGGTCGCGAGTTCGCCGCACAGAATGCCGACGCGATCTTCCTCAACCCCGAATCCTTCAGCGAAGCCCGCGCCTACTACCGCGACCTCAAGCAGCGCGCCATGCGCCATGGGCGCAATCCGGACGAGCTGTTCATCCTGCCGGGCATCCGCCCGATCATCGGTCGCGACGAGGCCGAGGTGGAGCGGCGCTACCAGCAGGCTGTGGAGCTTGTCAGCATTGAGGACGCTCTGGTCGCCCTCGGCCGGCCGTTCAACGACTACGACTTCACCCAGCATGACCTGGACGCCCCCTTCCCCGATCTCGGTACGTTGGGCGAAAACAGCCACAAAGGCACTTCCGACTACCTCAAGCAGCTGGCCCGTGACGAAAATCTGACCCTGCGCGAACTAGCCCTACGCTTCTCGCGGCCCAAGCGCGACTTCACAGGCACGCCGGAACAGGTGGCCAACGCTTTGCAGGACTGGTTCGAAGACCGCGCCGCCGACGGTTTCATCATCAACTCGCTGCTGCCCGACGGGCTGCAATATTTCACCGAGCTGGTCGTGCCGCTGTTGCAGGCGCGCGGTCTGCTGCGCCGCGAATATCCGGGGGCTACGTTGCGCGACAGCTTTGGCTTGCAGATGCCGCAGAACCGCAATGCCCAGCCGCGCGTGGAGAGCGCGGTGGCTTGAAGTGTTGTGTCAGACGGCTCACTGGTCGTGCGTTCAGTAGCCAGGCGCGACTTTGGCCACCGCTGGCGTTTGATGGGTTTCCTGTAACCGGGCGAGTACGCAGAAGAACAGATCCATGCCCATGATGCCGGTGGCAACAGTCGATAGCACGACCTGGCCGTCATTGTCCTTGATGACTACTTTTTCAGTCCAGGCACTGGTGTTGGCCTCGCGCAACAGGGCAATGGGGAAGCGACGACCGTCCACTTCCAGATATTGCGGGGTGATGATCAGCGGCTTGGTTTTCACATCGAGGAAGTTGCCGGTGATGCGCTTGCCCCATACCTGTTGGGTGTCAGCATAGTTGAAGCGTACGGCGCCACCTTGATTGAGCGTATCGGCCATCGCTGGCATACGCTCCTCCACGTAGCGCTCGCGGACAACCTGAATGAATGCTTGCAGCTTGTGCAGGTGCGCATTCACGCGTCGGAACGGCTCGTTCGCGTTGCGGCGGTAAGCCAAATTGTTGATCAGCCCAGCGGTGAGCGTTTGACCCGAGGCGAACAGGTAGAGGTCGTCCATCTCCTTGAATGCGACGAATTCGTCGTTACTGGACGTCATCTGGCGAATGCCTTTTTCATAGACCTCGTAACGCGCATTACGCAGCTTTTTCTGCCAGAAGATTACGGCGACCAGACACAAAGCCACGAATACCAGGAAAGCCATGGTGTACGTGAACATCTCTGGCGGACCGTTGAAGGTTGTGGTCGGGCCATTAGCAGGTGCCGGATCGCCAGGAAACCTGACCGTAGTTCTCAGGTAGCCCAGGAAACCAGCAATGCCCAACATAAAGATGGCAAGCACACCGGCGAAAATCTGCAAGGCTTTGCCGTAACCGTATTTGCCAATCAGGTTACCCGTGGCGGGCGATGCTGCTTCATGCATGATTGAGGCTCCTGGAAACGTCCCGAATAGAATGCTTGCAGTGTAACGACTGAATCCAGAGGGGGAGGTTCATTGCAAACAGCAGACGTGTAGTGGGCTTGGCGAAGCCTGTCACCACAAGAGAGGCATGCGCCTCAATGACGCATCTGTTGCTGGTAACGATACAGGGCGCGGGCAGCAGCGGTAACGACCGGTATGCAGGCCTCTACGTCTTCTTCGCTCATCGCATCGAGCAATTCGAAGTTATCCTCCAGCCCATGCAAGGAAATGGCGTCGAGTTGCTTCTGTTGCTCGGCCGGCAGATCCGACCACTGCGCCACTTGTGTGCCACGCATGTAACCGAAGCACCATTCCTCAAGAATCACTACCGGGCCTTGTTCGGTTTCATTGACTTCGAAGAGAGGTTGGAAGTGTTCCAGATCGTTCGCCAACGACTCGGCGACCTGATCGGCGTAGCGCAACATCAGCGCCGTGTAGGCTTCTTCGTGGGCAGGTTTCTTGAACTGGGGTACCTTGCCACCGGCGACAGTCGGCAGCCAGTGTTCGGGCGTCACGACCGTAGGCGAACTGGCGAGCGCAGTGAAGAAACCATTGAGTTCGGCCAGGTTGAGCACCGAATAATCGTTGCCGTAGGTGATCAACAGATCATCCAGGCGGTGCAGTTCTTTTTCGCTGAGGGGAGGAAGCATGGGCAGGTCCTGAAACGCAAAGGAGCTGCACCTTAGCATGGCCCCGCGGCCAGGGCGCGGAGCAGGACCCGCTTTCGGCTGAAAGCGAGCCCTTGGGGCTTACACGGCCAGCGCGCGCTCACGCAACTCGCTGTTGAGGATACGGTCGTTCTCGCTGTAATCGACCGGGCAGTCGATCACGTGAACGCCCGGGGTGCTGATGCAGTGCTGCAGCAGTGGCAGCAGGCCTTCGGCGCTTTCCACGCGATGGCCATTGGCACCGTAGGCTTCCGCATATTTGACGAAGTCCGGGTTGCCGTAGTCCAGACCGAAATCGGTGAAGCCCATGTTGGCCTGTTTCCAGCGGATCATGCCGTAACCGTCGTCACGCAGGATCACCACGGTAACGTGCATGCCGAGGCGTACGGCGGTTTCCAGTTCCTGGCTGTTCATCATGAAACCGCCATCGCCGCATACCGAGATTACCGGGCGATCCGGGTAGACCAGGTGCGCGGCCATGGCCGATGGCAAGCCGGCGCCCATGGTCGCCAAGGCGTTGTCGAGCAGGACGGTGTTGGGCTTGTGCGCTTTGTAGTTGCGCGCGAACCAGATCTTGTAGATGCCGTTGTCCAGCGCCACGATGCCTTCGGAGGGCAGCACGCGACGGATGTCGGCCACCAGGCGTTGTGGGTATACCGGGAAACGATCATCATCGGCGCCTTCGATGATTTGCGCTTCGTTGGCTTCGCGAATGGCCAGCAGGCGGGTGAAGTCCCAATGCGAGGTGTCGCCCAGGCCTTCGGCGATCTGCCACACGGCGTTGGCGATGTCGCCGATCACTTCGACCTGCGGGAAGTACACGGCATCGACCTCAGCGGAGCGGAAGCTGATGTGGATGACTTCGGTGCCGCCACGAACCATGAAAAATGGCGGTTTCTCGATCACGTCGTGGCCGATGTTGATGATCAGGTCGGAGGCTTCGATGGCGCGGTGAACGAAATCCCCCGACGACAATGCGGCGTTACCCAGGAAACGTGGGTTGCGCTCGTCGACCACGCCTTTACCCAACTGGGTGGTCACGAACGGAATACCGGTCTTGTCGATCAGTTGCTTGAGCACCTTGGCGGTCATCTTGCGGTTGGCACCGGCGCCGATGACCAGGATCGGGCTGCGGGCCTTTTGCAGTTTCTCGACAGCGGCCTCGATCGCCACGTGTTCGGCGAGCGGACGGCGGTGCAGGCTACGCGGGATCGGCAGCGCGTCGGTTTGCTCGGCGGCGATGTCCTCGGGCAACTCCAAATGCACGGCACCCGGCTTCTCTTCTTCAGCCAGGCGGAAGGCTTCACGCATGCGCGCCGGGATGTTGTCAGCCGAGGCGAACTGGTGGGTGTACTTGGTGATGGGGTCCATCATGCCGCACACGTCGATGATCTGGAAACGCCCCTGCTTGGACTTCTTGATCGGCTTCTGGCCAGTGATCATCATCATCGGCATGCCGCCCAGGTACGCATAGGCACTGGCAGTAACCAGGTTGGTAGCGCCAGGACCAAGCGTCGAAAGGCTCACACCGGTCTTGCCCGTCAAACGGCCGTAAGTGGCGGCCATGAAACCGGCGGACTGCTCGTGGCGGGTCAGCACCAACTTGATCTTGGACTTGCGCAGGGATTCGAGCAGGTCGAGGTTTTCCTCACCTGGAATACCGAACACATACTCGACACCTTCGTTTTCCAGACATTGCACAACGACATCGGCGGCCTTGGCCATCTCGCTTGTAACCTCACGTGATATTGCAGTAATGGATCGAAGTGCTTGGCAATGTGCCAAGCTCAATGGTTCATGGCAGATGAAATGCCACGTACTCAGTCTTGACGCAGGCTGGGCCTGGGCAAGTCACGTTAGGGTACGCACTTTTAACGGGGCGTGGCGCAGCCGGAGACATATTAGGCGCGTGTTGTTTCCTGAAGGTCGCGTAGTGCGGCCACTTGCTCGTTGAGGGGCAAGCGTCGGGGGGAGGTTTCTTGATGCGCAGAAAAGACAAAACCCCTA
>NZ_DJJS01000007.1:0-142805 GCF_002434265.1 Pseudomonas sp. UBA6562
TAGGGGTTTTGTCTTTTCTGCAATTTTGAATCATCTTGTTTGAAGCTCATTCAAGTACCCCGTTACACCCCTGACGTCGGCCCGCACCACCGGTATAATCGCCCGTCCAGCTAGCCCGTACATTGAGAATATCCATGTCCCTGACACCTGAAATTGATGCTTTTCTAGGTTGCCGCACTCCCGATGCCTGGATTGAAGCCGCACTCGCAGATCAGGAAACGCTATTGATCGATCATAAGAATTGCGAGTTCAAGGCCGCCAGCACTGCGCTTAGTCTCATTGCTAAGTACAACGGGCACCTTGAATTGATCCATATGATGTCGCGCCTAGCGCGCGAGGAGCTGGTGCATCATGAGCAGGTGCTGCGAATCATGAAATGTCGTGGGGTAGCGTTGCGGCCAGTGTCTGCCGGGCGTTACGCCTCAGGGCTGCGTCGTGCCGTCAGGGCCCACGAGCCGGCCAAATTGGTAGACACTTTGGTGGTAGGGGCCTTTATCGAGGCTCGCAGTTGCGAGCGTTTTGCGGCTTTGGTCCCGCATTTGGATGAAGAACTTGCTACCTTCTACCACGGACTCTTGAAAAGCGAGGCACGGCATTACCAGGGGTACTTGAAACTCGCTTATCAATACGGCGAGCGCTCAGACATCGCAAGGGTGATCGAGAAGGTGAGAGAAGTGGAAGCCGATCTGATCAGTTCATCGGATCAGGAAATGCGTTTCCACAGTGGCGTGCCAATGGTCAGGGCCGCTTGATCACTCAAACGGCCCGGTAATTGATTTAGTAGCGGCGGCCCAGCAGCAAACCCACAACCAGACCGAAACCGGCTGAGACAGCTACCGTCTGCCATGGATGGCCACCGATATACTCCTGGGTGGCTTCGACAGCAGGTTGGGCCTTACCGCGCAGATTGCTCGCGGCATCGCGAGCCTCACGCAGCTTGTTGCTGATCTGCCCGCGCAGGGTTTCGGCTTCTTCACCCACCAGTGTCGCGCTTTGGCTGAGCAACTTTTCAGATTCCTCGATCAGCGATTGCAGATCGCTGAAGACCTGGTCCTTGATCTGATCGGTGTCGACTTGTGCAGTGGATTTCCTGGCCATGAATACGTCCTCGTTGAGTGGGAATACAGCAATGGATACCGCTGGGTAAGGAAAGTTGCAACCGACTCCCGCTCTCCTGGATCTCCCGTGTAGAATGCCGGCCTCGTTTTCAGGCAGAAGGACCATCGGCATGAGTTTCAATTTGGCCAACATGAGCTTCGTCGAGCGCGCTCAAATCGAGGCTGAGAAATCCAGGCTTTTCGACTTCTGGCAAGGCAACCTCGGCAAGGCCAAAGGCGAGGCCGCCAGGCTTATTTCGGAGAAATCCCGACGCAAAGGCAAATGGTCCGAGTGGGCCAGAGCAGAGTTGGATGCCTTGAGTCCTGTGGAATACGGGAGTCTGGTACGCCTTGAGGTGAACAAGATGATGGCTGCGGCTGGGAATAACCGCTGATTGCGTTTTCAGGGATGGCGCGGCGCGTGAGCTAGCGCCTACCCCTTCCAGACGCTAGATAGCGCATGCAGGACTCACTCACATGCCATCGCTACCGGCCATATCCAAGCGTCCTTTTTCTTCAAAACGCACGACGCCCAGTGGTCCGGTTGCCAGCTTTCCTCGCAATCGGTAAGGCATCCCCTCTAGCGATGCTGTCCGGCTCATGCCATAGGCCTGGCGCAATATCGCCAGCGCGCTTACGCTCATAGGCACTGTAAAGACCTGTTCGCCATACCCTTCGATATGTCCGTGCTGGCTGCTGACGCCCGAGGCGAACGGTTGGCCATTGATGCTCAAGTCCAAGGCTAACCCTTTGAAGTCCAAAGCTTCCTGATTCGGATTTTGCGCTCGGAGTTTGACCTCCATGCGTAGCTCCAAATCCTCTCCAGGCAATGGCCCGATGCCAATGACGGTGACCATCAATGAGTCTCGTGGCGCAAGCACGGAACAGGCGCTCAGCGCAGACACTAGGACTAGAGCCATCAGCAACCGCATGGAAAAAGAAAAATGCGTTGGTACAGGCATACACGAGATCCCAAGCAATGTGCGGTAAGCCCAAGCCGTCGCTGGGGCTGTGTCGGGCAAGGCCGCTCCCTGTCCATGCGCACTTGCATCAGTCTGGGGTGACGGCCCGCCAGATTCCTCGGCCCGATAGACGCTCCCGGTCGTGTGGGGCATTGAAATCCTGCTGTGGGCCCTTAGGCACGATTCCGTTCGGGTTGATGGTTGTGTGGCTCAAGTAGTAGTGCTTTTGAATATGCTCCCTGTTTACGGTCGAAGCGATGCCGGGCCATTGATACAGTTCACGTAGCCAATTTGACAAGTTTGGATAATCGCAGACACGGCGCAGGTTGCATTTGAAATGCCCATGATACACAGCATCGAATCGGATCAAAGTCGTGAACAAGCGCACATCCGCCTCGGTCAGGTATGCCCCTGCCAGGTAGCGGCTGTGTTCCAATCGACCCTCCAGCGCTTGCAGTTCATTGAAGACGCCGTCGAAGGCCAGCTCATAGGCTTTTTGCGTCGTCGCGAAGCCAGCTCGATAAACGCCGTTATTGACGGCTGGGTAAATGCGCGAATTGAGCTCGTCGATCGTGGCACGTAGCGGCTCAGGATAGAGGTCCAGGGTATTGCCGGTTAATTCGTCGAAGGCTGAATTGAACATGCGGATGATGTCCGCCGATTCATTGTTGACGATACACTGGTTTTCGCAGTCCCACAGGACCGGAACCGTCACACGTCCGCTGTAATGAGGGTCGTCTTGGGTATAACGTTCATGGAGGTACTGAAACCCGTCGAGCTTGTCGCCCGACGAGCCTTCATGCTGGTCGAAGGTCCAGCCATGTTCGGCCATCCGCCAACTCACCACAGACACGTCTATCAGCGGGGCCAGGCCCTTCAGTTCGCGCAGGATCAGCGCTCGGTGCGCCCAGGGGCAGGCCAGCGATACGTAGAGGTGGTACCGACCCGATTCGGCTTTGGGCAGCGGATTGCGTCGTTGCGCCTGTTCGCGTTTGAACGCACCATCCTCGTCGCTTTCGTACCATTGGTCATGCCACTGTCCGTCGATCAAAAGGCCCATGCCGTACTCCTCGCAACGTGATGTTTGTCGTTGGAGCCCAGCGGGCTGGCAGTGTTCGAATGGATGAGGCGGACCTTGCTTTTCGTGGGCGCTCGTTATTGAGCGCTATAGCGTGCGTCCCAGTACTGGCGCGCTGTCTCGAAAGCCTGCTCGCGCTCTTTGCCTAGGCCGCGCAATGCCAGGGCCATAGTGGAGACGACCGCCAACTCGCCATAACTGTCCTGCGCTTTGCCTTGCCAGACATCTACAAGGTGTTGGGTTTGCAAGGTTGCGGGCTTCACATGGCGCTGCGCGCTCAGTGCAGGCCACTGCTCGTCCCAAGCCTGACCGTCGGTTGCACCGTACAGATGGCTGAGCACATCCGGGTTGATCTCGATCTCGCCGCCGTCACCTTTGACTACGATGGCATGGTCGCCCAATAGCTGACTGGCCTCACGGTGCACGGCCTGGTAGCCGGGGTGGAAAATGCTTTGCAAGGCGCAGCGAGCGGCCAAGGGATTGAGTACCCGAGCCAGCGAATGGACAGGGGAGCGCAAGCCAAGCACGTTGCGCAGGTCGATCATTCGCTGCAGTTGTGGCGCCCAGTCTTGTAGCGGAAAAAAGGCCAGGGCGTGTCCGTCCAGTGTACTGGCCACCGCCTGCCAGTCGCGACACAAAGGAATGTCCAGCAGGCCGAGCATTTGCTCTGTGTAAAGTCGCCCTGCGGTGTGTGCTCCACCCCCGTGCAGCAGGATACGTATGCCATTAGCGGCCAGACATTTAGCAGCAAGCAGATACCAAGGCAGATGGCGTTTTTTGCCAGCATAGGTCGGCCAATCGAGATCGACCGCAATGGAGGGCGGGTTTAGGTGCTGGCGTAGCGCCTCGGTAAATCCGGCCAGTTCCTCGGCGGTTTCTTCTTTGTGCCTGAGCAGCATGAGAAACGCGCCCAATTGAGCATCTTCTACCTGTTCTTCCAACAGCATGCCCATGGCGGCGCGAGCTTCCGCGCGAGTCAAGCCGCGCGCTCCGCGTTTGCCTTTGCCAAGCGTGCGGACAAATTCAGCGAAAGGGTGTTCGGCAGGTGTTTCCAGGACTAGGGGGCGTGGCTCGGTCATATGCAGTTGGTCGGTTTGGGAAGGCCGGCAAGCTTGGCGGCGAGCTTGGCAGGAGTGCCGTTGAAGAGGCGATTCAGATGAGAGCTATTGCCTTTTTCCGGGCCTAGATGGAGGGCCGCATATTTGACCAAGGGTCGGGTGGCAGGCGATAGCTGGTACTGTTCGTAGAAGGCTCTGAGCAAGGCGAGAATTTGCCAATGATCGGGTGTCAGTTCGATGCCTTCACGCTGCGCCAGCGCCAGCGCCACAGGCTCGGACCACTCGTTCAGGTCGGCGAGGAAACCTTCATCATCCAGGCTTACCAAGCGTCCGCAGATATCCAGCGCGTTCATAACCAGCTGTTCACCTTGTCGTAATGCAGCGATAGTTCGACGAAGCCTGGGTAGTCGAGCGCTTTGGCGTAGTCCTGAGAAATGGCCCTGGCGTGCAGATCTTCTTGCAATGCGAACAAGCGTCCTTGTAGCTGCGCGGCATGCAACTGCAATGCGGTTTCACTACCTGGGCGTAGCCCATTGACCGCCTCGCCACACAACAGCACAGCGTCTTTAGCGCCAAGCAAACGTAGGCAGCTGTCAAACCGGTCGTCGCTCGAGGGGGAGTGCGCGATTACGTGCAAAGTCGTCATCACAGGGTCACCACGTGGTCGAAACGCCCGAGCAAGGTGCTTAGTTCATCGTCATCGAGCACCTCGACGGCCAGAGCCAGCGTCTGTTCGCAAAGGCCGCGCCTGGTCAGGCTCGAACGACTGGCGAACAGTTGATCGACGCCGAACATGGGCAATGCCTGCAAGTTGGCGCTGAGGTTCTTTTGCTCAAGGTGCATGGGTTGTTGGTCGATCGCCAGCTGCAAGACACCGTCATCGAGAAACAGCATGCCCAGCTCCAGATCGAACGCCCCCCCTGCCAGGGCGATGTCCAAGGCTTCGCGAGCCGCAGGGCCTCCCCAAGGTCCTTGGCGGCTGATGATCAACATGGATTTGGCCATATTCAATCGCCTCCGAAGCAGATCAGACGATCCGCCAGTTGCGCCGCTTCATGCAGTTGGCCCAAGCCGGACAGCTCCCAAGGTGCTGGCAGGTTCGCCGCAGGTCGTTGGTAGCGTTGCGCTTCTTCCTGATTGAGCACGCCGCGCCGCAGCGCTGCGGCGATACAAACGACTGCGTCGAGCCGATGATTCTGGATGAAGGCACGCCACTGCGTCGCAACATCAATTTCGTCTTGTGGCGCAACGATGTTGGCCGAGGCGCTGTGAACGCCATCCTGGTAGAAGAACAGGCGCGTGATGTCATGCCCGCCCTCGAGCACCGCTTCGGCGAAACGCAGTGCACGACGGGAGGAGGGCGCATGGGCGGGAGAGAAGACCGCGATCGCGAATTTCATGAACGACTCTGACAGAGAACTGCCGCCATGATAGAGCAAAACGCCCCAGGCGGCAGTCTCTGCATCGTTGCTGCGGCTCAGGGTTGGCGAGTGCCTTCGGGCAGAAACCAGTTGAGCAGCAAGGCGCAGATCCCGCCAGTGGCCACGCCCGATTCCAACACGGCGCGTACGGCGCTTGGCATATGCGCAAGGAACTCCGGCACTTGGGCGACTCCCAATCCCAGGGCCAGGGACACGGCGATGATGAGCAGCGCCCTACGATCGAGCGTCGTGCTGGCCAGGATATTGATGCCCGATGCCGCTACCGCGCCGAACATCACCATGGCCGCTCCACCCAACACGGGTTCAGGCACGGCCTGGATGACACCCGCCACGCTAGGGAATAGCCCCAACAGCACCAGCATGGCAGCGATCCAGATGCCGATATGGCGGCTGGCAATGCCGGTCAGCTGAATGACACCGTTGTTCTGAGCAAAGATCGAGCTGGGGAAGGTATTGAACATGCCTGCCAGCAACGAATTGGCACCGTTGACCAATACCCCGCCTTTGATTCGCTGCATCCACAACGGGCCTTCCACCGGTTGCTGCGACACCTTGCTCGTGGCAGTCACATCGCCGATGGCTTCCAGGGAAGTCACCAAGTAGATGACCAGCATGGGAATGAACAATGCCCAGGAAAATCCCAGCCCAAAGTGGAGGGGAGTTGGTACCTGAAACAGCGCCGCCTCGTGCATGCCGGTGAAATCGAGCCTTCCTAGGTAACCGGCCAACGCATAGCCGGCCATCAATGCAATCACGATTGCGCAACTACGCATCCAGACTACGGGAATGCGATTGAGCAGCACGATGATTGCGAGTACTGCCCCCGACAGCAGCAGGTTTTCGCGATTGGCGAAGGTACCGTCGGCCATTGCCGAAAAGCCTCCACCCATGCTGATCAAGCCGACCTTGATCAGGGTGAGGCCGATCATCAGTACGACAATCCCGGTTACAAGAGGGGTAATCAGACGTTTGACGAAGGGCAAGGTCCGCGAAATGCCCATCTCGATGAACGAGCCGGCGATCACCACGCCAAAAATGGCCGCCATCACCGTTTCCACAGGCGTACCTTGCTTGACCATCAACGATCCGCCGGCGATCAGTGGGCCGACGAAGTTGAAGCTGGTCCCCTGCACGATCAGCAGCCCTGCGCCGAACGGGCCGAAGCGTCGACATTGCACGAAGGTGGCGATGCCGGAGATGACCAGTGACATGGACACGATCAGGTTGGTATCGCGCGATGACACACCGAGCGCCTGGCAGATCAACAGCCCAGGTGTGACGATGGGTACGATGATGGCCAGCAGGTGCTGGAGGGCTGCAAGAATACCGATCCAAGGCCGAGGTTTGTCGTCAAGCCCGAGGATTAGATCGTGGGTAGGCGCAGGCGCGCCGGTACCTTGCTCGTGCGAACTCATGTAAGGCTGCCCCAGGGAAAAGGAGCGCATTCTACGGCCCTGGTGGGCGTTGGGGTAGGGGGGGTGGGCTGAGCGTGTGCCGCTTGTTGAAGAAGGCAGGCGATGCTGATCGACAGGCAAAGAAAAGCCCGCTGAAGCGGGCTTTGTATGGCATGTCAGCGATAGGGCATCAATCGTCACGGCCCATCAGGCCGAACAGTTGCAGCAAGCTGACGAAGAGGTTGTAGATCGATACGTACAGGCTGATTGTCGCCATGATGTAGTTGCGCTCGCCACCGTGGATGATCGCACTGGTCTGGAACAAGATGCAGACCGACGAGAACAGCACGAAGCCGGCGCTGATCGCTAGCTGCAAGCCACTGATCTGGAAGAAGAAACTGGCAACTACCGCGCCTAGAAGGACGAAGAAACCTGCGGTGATGAAGCCGCTGAGGAAGCTCATGTCCTTGCGGCTGATCAGCACATAGGCCGACAGGCCACCGAACACCAGCGCCGTCATGGCGAAAGCCGAGCTTACGACTTCGGCACCGCCAGCCATACCCAGATAACGGTTGAGGATCGGGCCAAGGATGAAGCCCATGAAACCGGTCAGGGCAAAGGTTGAAACCAGGCCCCATACCGAATCGCGCAGCTTGGCGGTCAAGAAGAACAAGCCGTAGAAGCCGATCAGCACCACGAACACGTTCGGGTAGCCGACGCGCATCTGCTGGGCGATGAAGGCCATGACGCCACTGAAGGCGAGGGTAAGTGCCAATAGGCCATAAGTGTTGCGCAGGACTTTGCTGACCTCCTGCTGCTCGATCTGCTGACCGTCCCGGACGGCGTAATCCTGTTCGCGCATGGCGACACTCCTGTGGGTATTGAAACATGTAGTCGCAAGAGCATATCAGAGCCCTGGGAAAGCGCGACATAGAGAGTTTGACAGTGTGTGTCATTGAGGTATGATGGCGCCCGCAAAACAGCTGGAAGCGTGGCCGAGTGGTTTAAGGCAACGGTCTTGAAAACCGTCGATGGGCAACTATCCTAGGGTTCGAATCCCTACGCTTCCGCCACGTTCAAACCCCCGTCGAATCGGGGGTTTTTGCGTTTTTGGGGCGCGCAAAATTCCTGAGTGATCGGACCTAGTACAGCGTCTATTTTGGAAGCGCTTCCGATACTTTTCCTATTTGGTGGGTTTTGCCAGCGCTCCGACCCTTCGGTAAACGCGTTCTGTGATATCGCCCTTGGTGTGTCCCAATAGCATGCTGGCGTGCTCGACATCGGTGATCTCCGATGCTGCCTTCGGGCGAATGTCGCGAAACTGGAACTGGCTGATGCGGCCGGCAAGCACTTGGTCTCCTGCTGCAGTTGCTGCTTTCACTGCCTCCCCCCGCGCATCGTCCCAGCGATGCCGGAGCATCGCAGCAGTGACGCGCTTCCCCGACTCGGTCAGCAGCAGGTAAGGTGACGAGTGCGCGTGATGCCGTTCCTGCATTGTTCGGATAAGCGCTCCAAGACTGCTCTCGACGCCATCAACCTCAAGCATGATCCGCAGCTTTTTGTGCGTCTTCTTCTGCTTGACCCCGAGGGCATTACCCTCGATGTCATCCTGTCGCATTACCAGCACATCCGCCGGCCGCTGGCCCGTCAAATACGCCAAGTCCATGGCGTCCTTCAGCTCTCCCACTGCCTTGGCATATACCGCGTTCCAGATGGCTTCGTTCGCGTAGAAATCGCGAGGAGTCTCTCGGTTTTTGCGCACGCCCTGGCATGGATTCTCACGAACCGTAAGGCCCCATTCCCGGGCGATGTTGAAAATGTGCGAAAGCGTAGCGATCTCGCGATTTACTCGCACCGGCGCCGTTCGGGCGTCCCGGTACTTGGCAATGTGGGCAGGTGTGATGCCGTCAATGGGCGCCTGATCGAAGTAGCTGCGAAGCTGCTTAATCTCCGACAGGTTGTCTTTCTGGGTCCGGGGGGCTTTCTTCGGGACTATGTCGCGGATGTAGCGATCGAAGATCGCTCCCATGGTCACTAGGTCTTTGGGCTTCTCCTTCGATTCTAGTTCTGCCCATTTAAGGCGAGCTAGACTCAGGTCGGTCCCCAACGCGACCTCCTTACCTGTCTGGTCGCGGTAGTAGTAACTGACCCAGGTCTTTTCGGGGTTTTTCTTGCTCTTGCTGGTTCGCACGCGCCGATACACACCAGGTGGAAGGTCGCGATTCGCTTTACTCCTCGGGCGCATTTCACCTCACCTTAGAAATGTCAGGCGTCCATACAGGCGTCAGTGGTGGTGGGGGAGCCATAGGCACGACCTCCAGCGTGACACCCAGCTTGACGCGGGCGTATTGGCGACCAACCAAGGGGCGGCCCCCGCGGCTTTCAACGAAGTGCCAACCACGGTCGGTCAGCCACCGGCGCTGCCATCCCCTGGCCTTATAACCGGTGAGCTCGGCCAGCTCATCGTCCGAAAGGATCTCGGTTTGCATAAAAGCGTCTCCACGCCGCCGGTGGCGGCAGGTTGGTGTTCAGGCTGGAATCTTTGCGAGCACCGCGTCGGCGACCTTGAGCGCTTCTTGGGCACCGTTCACGTAGGCAGGATCAAAGCCGCCGGCGTAGTGGATGACGCGCTGGCAGGCATCGAGCTCTTTTCGTGCCAGGCGCAGCGCCTGCACCAGTTCTTCCTGCAGCTTGCCTTCAGCTCGGCCAATGTCCCAAAAGCGCTGGCCCCAGTGGCGGTCGGGTGGCGGGCAGGTGTTTTGCTTGCCCATCGTCATCGCACCTACAGCCAGGTCGCAAACGCCCTCTTTGTAGCTGTTGCTCCCGTCGATGCTGAGGCCCTGACGGCGGAGCGCATCCAGAGCATTGTTCAGGTTTGCCTCTGGCGATGGCAGCACCAGGTCGAAGTCTTTCTTCCCGGGGCGGCAGGCAATGACGAATAGCTGACAACCTGTTGGTATGTGCTGGGCCATGTCGGAAATACAGTCGATGGCCACGTCGCGAAACATTTCTTTAGGCATAGGAAGTCCTCGCCCGCGCGCATCGGCGGGCTGGAGTAGTAGAGAAGGGGTTAGGCGTTCGGGTAGCCGCGGGCGATGCGGTCGGCAATGCTTTCCAGGCGCTCAGCCATGTACCACATGTCGTTGTTGTCGCGGCGCGACACCACCAGTGATCGAGACAGGTTACGGCCTGCCAGAATGGCAACTGCCAGACGAATCAAGCCCGTCTCCAGCTTTCTGCGGAGATAGCCTTTGCGCGGGATCACGGCGTTGCCTGCTTGCGGTAACCGGCGTCGACCATGGCTTCAACCGTAGCCCGGATGGCCGCGCTACAAACCAGGCTTTCGTTATACGCCTCGACAGACTTGTTGATCGCTGTGATCGCATTGCGGATGCTGTGAAGGCGCTCATCCGCCGCGATCTGCTCGGGCGTGCGGATGGGGCGGAAGCCGTCCGCCCATGCCAGCAGCTCTTCATTACCGTGAGCTACGGCGGCTGATCCTCTGTTGCGAGGGTGGTGGTGGACGATTCGGCATTTTCGCCAGGCCAGGTTCCCGTTTCCGTCGAGAATCTTGGCTTCGACCTCACTTCCAACTGGCGGAAGCCCGGCGCCATCCCAGCGATCAGGCCGGGGCGTGATGTACTGGATCTGGCCGCGCGTGAAGTTGTACATGGACTTGCCTGCGTCGCTGCCATAGGCGTAGGTGCGATCCTCGGCACCGACCAATGCGTACTGCTCGGGATTGATCCACGCTTCGGTGATGCCGTGATGGGCGACCAGCGCGTGGCCTTCTGCCCATTCGGGCGCTTTGCTCCAGTCGATATGCCTCACAGCTCATACCTCTCATCAATCCAGCGCCCAGGCGCCAGTGCGGGTGTAGGTTCGGGTTGTTGTTCGTGCGGGGAGAGCTGGCGGCCGGGCTCGGCGTGCGCCAGGTGAGCGCTGGCGCCGGTGGCCAGCAGCAGGAGGCAGAGGGCAAGGCGGGTCATGGCTGAGCCTCGGCAGCGTCCGGGATCTCCTCGAACTTATACGTCTTGATGACGCGCTCTTTCACGTCTGTAACCTTGATGAACTTGGCTTCTTTCACCCATGGATAAGCATTTGGCTCTCCGAACTTGCCGCCACCACTCATCTCGCAGAAGGCCAGGGCTCGACCATCAGGCAAGATGAGGGCTTTCACGTCGACCTCGTAATTTCGCCCCCAGCTGTAGTGGCACCATTCGGCAATACCGCTGACATCAACTGCGCCATAGCGAACCTCGTTGATGGCGTCGTCATGCTCGTTTTCTTCGAAGATCACCTCCAGCAGATCGCCCGGCGCTGCGGAGAGGAAGGCATGGTCGACTGCAGCAGACTGGCCGTCGTCATCGGTGAAGGTGTAGTCGTAACCGAAGTCGAGGCCTTTGCGCATGACCAGCAGCATGGCCAGTTGGCTTGCGGTCAGGGTGCTGAGGGATTCGTGGATGTTTTCGTTGAGCACGGGGATTCCTTTGCCGCCATATCGCGGCAGTGAATAGAGGGGAGAGGGGTTGCAGCGGGGCGGGGTTACTGCTTGCGCTCCAGGGCGGCGCGGGCTTCCTCAACGGCGACAGACAAATTACTAAGCCCCTGGCTACGCAGAACGCACACCGCAGCCACAAGTGCGTCATTGTCGATCTCAGTCGTTGCGATCGGCTCTGCGCTGCAAAGGTCACAAGGGCGCCGGCCGGCCATTTCGAGCTTGCAAGGCCCGCAGCGCCAAGCGGTCGAGACCGGCTCTGCGCTGGTGGATAGGGAAAGTCGAATGTCTGACTTCACTCGTTCCACAAGTGGATAGTCAGTCAAGTGATCAAGCTTGCCTACCTCGCCTAGTGCTTCAAGCGAGCGCAGGAGCAGCGCATCCCGCTCGGCCAGCTGGGCGCGCAGGGCGTTGCGCTGGTCCTGGTAACGCATCCCGACGTTTACGGCCTCGGTGTGTTCAATGCGCAGACGCTCAACCTCAGCAGGGTCGGCGACCGTAGCACCTGGATAGCGATCGTCGCGGCTGTTGCTTGCCGTCCTGACGAACAGATGCGCGTTCCATGACTGGGAAATTTGCTCGTAGCGGCGTAGCGCGGCCGGTCTGGCACCAGATCCACAAAAGTGCTCATTCGCTCGGTCGGCGTCATCGAACACGATGATGTGCGGGCACTCGTCCGGTATCGCCAGCGCCACCGGCTCGCCCTGGTGCTGCTGGGCTGGCTGGGCGCCGTTCCAAAGCGCCAGGTTCGGCGCCGTGGCGCCGCAGCTCTCGCACTCCGGGCCACGGGCGCCGTCACCGCGCAGCCAGCCCTCGGGGTCGACCCGGCCGTCGCAGAACGGGCACGGTGCATTCTCTGTATCGCTGGATCGGTTTTCTGTGGGCATGGGATACCTCTGTAGGTCACAAGGCCAGTTCGGTCTGGCTCTCGCGCTGCCAAATTGGGGAACTGGTGTGGGATTCGATGCGATCAGCGATCACGCTGGCGCGCTGGCCGGCGGATGGCGGGGTATACATACCGAACCGGCTGATGCTGCCGCCATTGACCGCAGCATTGGTGCTGTCCGCTGATGCCAGCGGCAGGCTTTGGAAAATCGCGGGGTCAAGCATGCGCAGGCCGTGCAGTCGGCATTGAGGCCGTCCCAGGTCGTCGCAGATGGCATCCATCGCTGATCCCATCCGCTTCCACCACGCTGCGGTGCCGGGAGATCGCCACTGGCCGGAACTGCCCAGGGCGATTGTTCGCCAGACCTTTGCCAGGCGCTGCAGCCGCTCGATCGACTCATGCATGTGCCAGACTGGTACGCCTGGCAGATGGCCGGGCCATTGCTCGAGCAAGCGGTCGTTGGCCTCTTCGTCGCCGTCGATCACGTCGGGGATCAGTGCCCAGTCGAAGCCTGGGTGCCGGTACCACTCATCCACCCAGCGGGTGTATCCATCAACATCGACCTGGCCGCCTTTCTTCCAGACCGTGAACGCGCCGTTGTCGAAGATGAAGGACTGACAGGCCTCGGCGACGATGCCCATGTCATCTTGCCGCGGGAACGGCACCAAGGCGTGCCGGCCGGCCAGCAGCCGCGCTGCATCCTGACGAGTGCCGCCAATGGGCGTGCCGTGGTAATGGATCATCCGCTCAGCCTCACCGTTTCGATCTCGACGCCCTGGTGCACAGCCTTGATCACCTGGTCACCGCCGAAGCGTTCGGCCAGCTGATCGGCGATCTGCTCGTGCCAGCCCTTTTTGATCAGCGCGGTGGCGGTCTTGATGTGCTCGACACGGATCATCGCCAGGCTACGGATTTCCAGGCTGTAGACGATCACCTCGGCATCGCTCGGGCAGACCGCGGTGAATGTGTGGCGATAGATGTTCATGGCGTTCCTCGCCAGGCAGGCGTTATCGTTGAATAGGGGAAGGCGCTGGAGGGCAGCGCGGGGTTCAGCCGTTGCCGAGCAGCAATAGGCCGGTGTCGTCTGGGTCGTCGCCCAGCATCGGATTAAGAGAGCGGAGTTCTCGCTGCATGCGCCACTCGTAGAGTGTCCGCGCCACGGAATCGCTGATTGCGAATTTGTGGCGCGGAGGAAGCGAGAGCAGGGTGAGAGCCTGAATCGGCCCCAGCGCATGGGCGCGTTCGATCAATAGGCGGATTACGAAACTGCGGTCGTTGGCGTTGATCCACTCGCCCATTTCATCGATCTGCTGGACGGTGCCGCGCCTCGCCATCAGTCTGATCTCGGTTCGCTCGGCCTTGATGTGCTGGTCGCTTTCGACCTCAAGTTGAGCACCGGCGGCGAAGAAGGAGAAATTCTCCGGGCCAAGCTTGTGGGCGTGGTAGATCAGCAGGGTAATCGCCTCGCTGCTCTCGACCATTTCACCCCAGGCCATAAGCTCAGCGAGCTGGGCAGTGTGCGCTGCAGTGGCCTTCATGCGCAAATCTCGCTCGCCCAGGCGTTCCTGCTTCTCTCGGCGCTTCAGGTCGCGCTCTTTCGGCGTCATGGCCATGCGGTTGCTCCCTCAGGCCGCTGGGCGGCAAGTTCAGGTGCAGCTGGCGTCGGCGCTGCTGCGTGATTTTTCGGATGGGTCTCAAGGATTGCAGGTCTCGATGGGGATCTTCTTGGTGGATGCCGAGGGCATGATGACCAGAAGACGGTTGTTGCCGCGGTAAACACCCCACGGCTGGCCTGTAGCTCTGGCCATGGCCGCCGCGTATTTCACGGCGGGCACGGGTTGGGACATGGTTGCGATCATGGCTATTCACCTGCGAGCTGGTGAATCGGAGCGAACGGGATGTCGTCATCAAAGCTGTCCGGCGGCGCTGCCTGCTGATTTTGTTGCGGCGACTGGCGCTGCTGTTGGCGCTGCTGCTGAGGCTTTCGGGCTTGCTGACCGCCGCCCTGATTCTCCGGTCGGCCTCCCAGCAACTGCATCGTACCGTTGATGTCGACATGCACCTCGGTGCTGTACCGCTTAATGCCGTCCTTCTCCCATTCGCGCGTCTTGAGCTTGCCCTCGATGTAGCACTGCGAGCCTTTGCGCATGTACTCGCCGGCGATCTCGGCGACCTTGCCGAACAGCACGACCCGGTGCCATTCGGTTTTCTCAACCTTCTGGCCGGTCTGCTTATCGGTCCAGGCCTCGCTGGTGGCCAGGCTCAGGTTGGTGACCGCGTTGCCGTTGGGCAGGTAGCGGGTCTGGGGATCCTGACCGCAGGTGCCTACCAGGATGACTTTGTTTACTCCACGGGGCATGGGGCCTCCTTACTTGATGCGGATCGCGCTCTCGCCGCGCTCCAGGTGAGCCCAGGTCGGTTCGGCGATCAGTTCGTGTTCGCAGTCCTCGCCGGCGTCCATGCGCTTGCGCACAGCGTCGTTGTGCTCGCGGTCAGCCTTGAGCTTGGCGGCGATGGCGTTTTTATCCGGGGCGATCTTGGTCACCACCGAGGTCAGGTCGTCAGGCACCGCCTGCTCGTTGTCGACGATCACCCGCTCTTTGCCGGTAACCAGGCTGATGGTGAAGAGCGGCCGCTTGATCGACTTGATGTTGGCCGCGTCCATGTTCCGGCGCAGGTAATCGGTGATGGCCGTCACGCTGTTCGCCTTGATGCGCTTGAGCTCGGCGAGGCGCTCGATCTCCGCGTCGATCGCAACGATGTCGCCCTCGATGTTCCTACGCAGCATGACGATGTTGTCGGCCTTGACCTCGAACTCGCCTTTGATGCCGGACATGGTGTCCTGAATGGCCTGCTTGAGGCCTTCATCGTCCGTGTCGCACATGGCGGCCAGGTCGGCCATCTGACCGGTGAGCGCGTATAGCTGGGTCATGCTGCAGCCTCCTGTGTCTTGCCTGCTTCGAGGTTTTTCAGCTCAAGCGAGATACGCGCGGCGCCTTTCTCGTCCTTGCGGCCGATAAGCTTGCGCACGGCGTGGTCGTGGATTTTCTTGCGCTCATGCGGCGTTACTGCCTTCTGCATGGTCGTGATGGTGTCGCGGATGAAGTCGAGCCGCTCCTGCTGCTGCCGGTCGATCTCGGCCTGGCGGTCTTCGGCCTGTTCGATGGCCTGCTCGGCTTCCAACTGCTGGCGGTAGTTCACGTCGTCGAACATGCCCAGGAACACGTCGGCGCTGAAGCCCAGCATCGACAGCGCTTTTTTGATGGCATCGGTCAGCGATTTCTTCGGGGCTTCGCCATCGGTGGTCGTGCCGTATTTCGACTTGTAGAGGTACTGGGTGCAGCCGTACTGCTCGATCTCGCCACGCTGGCCGTCGAGCACGAACCAGAACCTGATTTTGATGGTGTGATTCAGCTCGAAGCCCAAACTGACGCGCTTTTCACCCTCGCCGCTGAACATCTCGGCGCCCTTGTCGAAGCGCTCTTCCGCCACATTCCAGCCGAAGCCGATGCCGGCTGGCCCGAATACTTCGGTAGCCTTCATGATCATCGCGGTGCCGTTGAGACTGGTGATCTGCTGGCCGCCGACCTTGGCCTCTTTGGTGAAGCGGGTGTCGGTGGTCTGCACCTGGTCCCAGATGCGCAAGTTGGTGTTGGTCATAACCGGCTCCTGCGGCATCAGGCCGTCAGCTTTTTGATGATGGCTTCGCCAATCTGGTCTTCGATTAGGCTGCGCAGTTCCTCGCTGTTGTATCGAGCGATGAGGTCGTGCACGCGCTGGTGGATCATCGGCTTGAGTTCGTCGAGGGCCGACTGCATATGCTCGAAGCCCTTACTTGCTGCGCGATCCCAGGCATTCGGCGGACTGAACACCGTGGACGAGGAAAGGTTGTTGATGACGCTGATGGCCTTGTCTTTGAGAGTGGCCACCATGCTGCCGTCGAAGTGCTGGTCAACAATCTCTCCAACCAGGTAGTAGGCCGAGTTGCTGATGATGCGCTCGAAGTCCTTTTGAGCGGTCTTAGCGGCAGCTGAGCGGAACGCGTCTGCCACCACCTGGCGCTTCTCGGACTCGCTGAGGTATTCGTCGACGTTGAGGGTAATTTCGGACATGCGAATCTCCCGCGCCATACTTGCGTAGGGGCGCTGATGTGTTCGGTTACTGAGTGATTGAGCCAGCCAGAGCGCTGGCCAGCATGAGGGCGGTACACGCGAAGAGGGTAGAGAAGGAGCCGCGCCAGATGACCAGGCGGCGGGCGCGCTGGTGGCGAGTCATGGGCATGGACTCGGCCTGGCGATGGGCCGGCGCTTCAGCCAATCCGCCTTGATCGGGTAGGGCAGGTCTGCCACCCGCATGCCTACCGGGAAACGCAGAGTGCCGCGGACCTGAGCGGCTTGTGCTTCCTCGACCTGCTCGTCGATTAGCGATTTCACGATTGGAGTAGTCACGCAGCCTCCTTGCGCCCATCAACGATCCTGTTGAGGCGCGTGCAGTAGTGGTTGAATTCTTCGAGGGTGATGCGCTCGTCCATCATCATGTCCGTGATCTGGCGGGTGATGATGAGCGAGTAGCTAACTGGTGTTTCTGGATGGCCCAGGGCTTCCAGCTGCTGGTCGAGCAGCACATGAGGGCTTCTCATTGCGCCTCCTCGGCCTGGGCCAGAACTCCGTCTTTGGCCAGCGGCAGAAGCAGGGTATGGGCGATCTCGCGCAGCATCGAATCGGCGTTCGGTACCGCCATCAGTTCGTGCGCCGCAGCGTTGGCGTCGCTACCGATCTTGAAGTGCGCGGCCAGCACCAGCCGGCCCAGCACCGACTTGCTCACGCCTTTCATGCCGAGCTGGCCCATGGCGAACTCGTCCACGGCCTCGGCGAAGCGCTCTTGCGTTACGCCCTGCTGGGGGCGCATGCGGCGCTGGAACAGGTAGTCCGCACCGCGCATCAGCTGGTCGATGCCTTCCTCGATCCAGTGGCGCTCTGCGCGTTCCTGCGGCGTTTCACTCACCTCAGGAGGCAACTGGTTTTCGTACTGCCATTGTGCTGCTTGAAGTGCGGACATGGTCGCCTCCAGGTGGTGGTGAGTTACTCGGTGGGTGGGGAAGGGAGGGGCTGCCAGTGGGTGACAGCATGCTCAGGCCGTCCATGCACTCGGAAAGCGCGGATATCGGCGTCGTAGAAGCCAATGCGAACGCCCCAGCCGCGCCCGTGCCTGCACTTCATGTCAGTGAGCGAGCAGTTGCCCATTAAGAAAACGAGAACGTCGCCGCTGTCGTGTCCTTGCTCGCCTGGCAATTGATCCTCAACGCGAAGCCAGCCGCTCATGACTTCACCCGGGCGGCGAGCATGGCGTCGGCCAGCGCATAGGAGGATTCCGCAATCTTCTGCGCGACCGACCGATCGTCACGCGGGTCGACATAGTCAGGGTTGATGAGGCCGGTATCAGCGCTGGTGGCGGTCGCCTGCGCTGATGCAAAGCCAGCCGCGAAGTAATCGCGCAGCGTCATACCGAATGCGGTTCCGTGACCGCCGTACTCGCTCGCCGGCGTAGGAAACGCAAAAGTGTCCTTGTTGCTCATCGTTTTGGCCTCGGTGGACAACCGCATTGGCCAGGAGCCAGGCGCGGGCGACCAAACCCACCGCGAAAGGTGGCCTGGCGCCCGCCAATGCGGTCGAAGTGAAGGGAAGGGGATGCGGAGTGTATCGGGGTGAAAGCTCAGCGGAATCGAACCGCTATCTGCGTCGGACTTTCTCGGCCTGGTGATCAGGCAGGCCACGGCCAGGTAGGCTTGGGCAGCTACTCCCTCGACTTCTGGCCCCGCGCGCAGATGCCTCCTGCGAACTTTCACTCCGATGCACCCTGCGATGGGGAGCAGGGCATCGGGCCGTCTTTCCGGCTGTCAGGGAATTAGTGCCTGTTTTTGCAGGGACAGGCTCCCTGTTTCCTCGCTTTCCACAGTCGAGGGAAAACCATATGCTCCGATCTCCACAGTCGAGATAAGGAACATCGGTATGCCGGACTACATGGTTAGGGTTGAGATATTCAAGGCGGACAGTGAGGAGTACTCGGATTTACACAAGGCGCTGGCAGCTATAGGACTGAAAAGAACTGTTCCAGGCCAAGATGGCCCGCTAAAGATGCCGCCGGGCACGTATTATGGGTTCAGCACCCTTGGAACCCACGAACTGAGGGAGAGAGTGAAGACGATCGCCACCCCATTTTCATATCCTTCTGACCCTTCAGTATTTGTTGCTCAGTCCAGCGACTGGTCAGCGTGGCTTCGCCCAGCTTGATCAGCCTTTCCGCCTGAGCAGCCTACAGCCTGCTTGCCTTTAGGCATCTCGCTAACCCAGTAAGCCAAGTGATTCGAAGCGATGGCGAAAGCCTCATCGAAGCTAACTTTCTCGTCGGTCGATATCTCCTGAACGATCTGGCGAAACCGTTCAATCTGCTGTTCGTTCATATGCTTTACCTGCTCTCCGCGTGGCCCTGGAATAGGGCCACCTGGAGAGCATCCGGCCCACGCTCGGCGGGCCGGTAATCTCTTTCTCGGGGGATCTTCAATCCCGACAGCCAACCGCGATGTAGCCATGCAATGGCATCCCACCCGTCAGCACTCTTTGATCTAGGGCCATCTACGCTGCTGGCCACGGGGTGAGGCTTCCCCTGTACCGAACTTGAGGTGTTCGGCTCGCTACCTTGAATCTGGGCCGGTGTCGATCCGGCAAAGTGTGTCGCTAAAGAGCGGTCGGCTTGAGGGCCTCCCGAGGGGCTGTGTGGACGCCTCGGCATGGACGAAATATGCACCAGTGCAAATGCACTGTCAATGCACTGGTGCATAAATATTTTGAGGAATTCTCCTACCCGGCATGTTCACGTTTCAGGAGGTCTAGGTTATGCTCGCTGCTTAACTGGATGGATATACAGTAAGGAGGTGTTATGGCCAGGCAGAAGAAACAGGCTACTCAGGAGCGACAGGCGTTGAATGGGGTAGAGCGGCTGGGGCTGAGGATCTCATCAATGATCAACCATCCAACTGCGCAGCAGCAGCGATGGGTGACCGTCCATCGCTTGGACAGCGACGGTGATGCAGAGTGGGGAGAGGTAATGGGGATGCTTGGCGATACGGATGGCATCAGCCTGACGATTTTGGATGATGGGGGCGTAATGATTGAGTGGGAGAAACCGACCGATGAGGATCGTCAGCTTGAAGCGGGGGAAGTTGATGCAGTCGATAATATGAAAGGATGAAGTATTGATGCCCTTTCACAAATTGTGAAGAGGCGTCAGCCCTTAGAGTTTGGCGAATCTTCGCTTAGCTTCTTGAGTGCCGCTGCTTTCGCTTTACGCTCTTCAGAGCGCCTAGTCACAATTGCTTCGTAATCTTGGACTTTAGCCAAGTCTCTATAAATTTTAAAGGAGATGACTGTTGCAAAGACAGCTATGAATCCTGTAGCCCTTAGGGCCCAAAGGTTTGCGTTAAAAGAAATCTTAAGAGTAGCTGCGTAAAATCCGATTGCCACGCCAGTAGTTGATAACAGGAAAAAGAATAGATAATAGAAGAGGGCCGATCTTTGGGTGTTCACGGCCTCGTCCAGCCTGCGCTGCTCTTCCCTACTAAGTCCCTTGACTTTTTTTATCTCGCCATATTTGCTAATAGCCTGAGCTATTAGAGCAATGGGAGCTACAACGATCGCTATCAGTACCATCGGCACTAGTTGTTTGGCAGGGTCAATAAAGTCATTTAAAAGACCTAAAGCGTATCCTCCTGTCAGGCACAGGAAAAGCAGGACCCAAACCCGTGCTTTTTTATTTTGTGCCTGTACTGCCATTTATGGAGCCTCTATGTTTGTGTCTATTTCTGATGAGCTAATTTTTTTCAAAAGCCAATCATGCATTTCGTGGAATAGTACGCTTTCATCTACTAGTCCTGAATCGGTGAATTTAACACTAATCCCTCCAGAAAGCTTTAGCTCATCACCACTAATTCTACCACCACCTTGAAGATTTATTACTACATCCGATTCCGGTAGATGCCTTAAGCTTGTTGCCACGGAGTCAATCACTTTCTGGCCAATCTTTGTAGTCTTGCGCAGGTAAGTTATTTCGAGTGCTACATGTATATTAGCATCATCAAGAGACTCTTCCAGCTTTAGGTCCTCCAAAAAACCATCCGGCAATGCTGCGCGTAGCATCGAAGCGCCTAGTCCCTGAGGAACAAACCTTACCTTGCTGGCGTGAACCTCATCTTGATCTACGTTCTCATATTGTATCTCTGTCATTGAGGACGGATCGTTCGATGCGTCTTTCGTCAGAGGCGCGCCCAGCTTTATACTTTTTACAGGTTTAGACATGAGCTTTTGATACACAGATTCTGCAGGCTTGTCCTTAAGAACAAACATAGCGTTATCTGGAATGTTTTTTGTGCACGTTCCAAGCAGCCATGACAAATGAGCCTCTAGCTCTCTTGTGCGAAGGCTTGAAGATTGAAGTACAACGGTATGATTTCCGTACACTCCAAAGTAAAGTATAGAATCAACAAACTCCTTGCGCTTCCTTACCTTTTCGCTATCTGAATTTTTCTTTGTGGATTTAGGCTTTTCCTCACCTTCTTTCTTTTTTTCAGGGATTTGTTCTGATGCAAGCGCGTCAATTGAATAAAACTCTGCCTCATCATCGACAGTGATGAATGGCTGTTGCTTGCCGGACTCGAGAACAACCAACTGACAGAATGTCATGCCTCGATAATCCGATGTGCGGTTTATGAATACAACAGTTCCGTCATCGCCATTTATCTGCTGCTGTCTGTTATTCGGCTTACCAGCAATGGATTCTTTGGATAGCGTCTTGCGCAAAGCTTCTTGAAGAACTACTTCTCCAGTGATGAAGCAGTTCTTATAATGTATGGTCTTGGTTTTGCTTGAGGACTTCATTACTTCTCCCTGTATTTGCTCGCATCACCTACCCACTTCCAATTAGCGATGTGGAAATGATGAAAGTCTTATGGCTATAATTTTTTAGCATTCCAAGCTAATAAGACCTTTGCATGGAATGTCAAATCCTCAGCTCTAGCCTCAGCGTCTTTATGGTTGGGGTTGTCCGAGATAAGCCAGAAGTGCTCCGCATCCTTTATTTGAACACGCTTAATAAACAGGTGCTCATGCCAAGTCAGGACATAGATGCCATCGCCAACATAGTCGTTAACGCCTCTATCGACGATCAAGGGATCCTTATCATTGATCGTCCCCTCCATCGACTGACCCCAGCCGGTGATCATCGCTAGAGAGTGGGGTGAAGTGTACGTCACGCCCTTTTCACGCAAAACATCCTCACGAATGATCAGGTTGCGGATCACCTCGTTGTAGTCAGCCGGCACCTGGCCATGGCCCATCGCTGCGCGTACGTCGTACTGGGGTATCAAAATCTCTTCCTGCGTGGGGCGCAGGTTGGCATAGCTCGCCGGAATGTATTGGCCGTCTGATTCAGGCTGATCAGCGTCAACAGCCGCAGCTAGCATTGCCTCGCGCGCCCTCTCAGAAAGATTCATCCCGGCTTTCGATGCAAGCATCTGCTTGACAACCTCGGCAGCGGAGGAAGCTGGCTTCGAATCCGCGATCGCTACAGCAGATGCCTCAAGAGGCGCATAGCCCCGCAGCTGGTCCGTGCTGACCCGAAAATATTCCGCCAGCGGCCGTACCTGCTTGTCGGTCGGCTCCTTGATCCCCTTGGGCCCGCTGGGCTTCAAAATCCTGGAGATGGTGGACTGACCCACGCCCGTACGGGTGGACAGTTCCACCTGCGAGACGCCGCCGGCCGACATGAGCTGAGCCAGAATTTTATCGATAGATTTATGCATAGGTGCAATGCTGCCGTCCGTGTGTGCATAGGGCAATACAGTGGATCGTTGACAGATATGCACTGGTGCATGATGATGTGCATATCCACACAGGAGGCAGCCATGAGCGCTACCGATCTTCCAAAAAAGCTGGACGCATTACTGGGCTCGGGCATGACCTACAAGGCTATTGCAGAGCGCGCGCGGTGCGACACGTCAACGATTTTCCGCATTCGAAAAGGGGAGATCAGCAACCCCAGTTATATGGCCGGTACTGCTATCGACCAGATGCATGCCGAGCTGGAAACGAGCCTGAAAGCAGCTCCCAAATCAGCAGCATGAGCGCGCAGCCTGCCTGGAAGCATTTTCGCCGGCACGGCGGATTGCCACCACGGAAACACACCTGAGGTTTTACGGATGGAAGACTTTCTGAGAGCCACCCAGAGCGCAGTTCTGGACGGCGAGGCCAAGGTGCTCGCGTCGAAGATGGGCGTTCCACATGTGAGCCTGCTGCAGCGTGCGAACCCTGACAACGACGCGCACCGGCTCACGATCGAGCACCTCTTCGGGATTCTGCTTCACACCGGCGACATGCGTCCGCTGGCCGCGTTGGCGGCAGAGTTCGGCTTCGACCTGGTGGCGAAGGTCGCTCCACAGCCTCAAGCGCTCACCGCGTCCCTGATCAACGTTGGGAAGGAGGTCGCAGACCTGACCATCGCCGTGCACAACGCGCTTGTGGACGAACACGTCAGCTCGTTCGAGAAAGCCCAGATCAAGGTTGAGATCGAGCATGTCCGGCAGAGCCTGGATGTGATGGCGGCATCTGTGAAAGCAGCCTAACGGCTGAGCAATAGGCACAAAAAAGCCGACGGGCAAGGTCGGCGATTTCGTTACAGCGTTCGTGAGAGGAATCATGACAAATATCACCACACTTCGCAATACCGGGGGGTTTACCCGGATGGACAACGACTTGATGGAGGCCCTGGCCACCGTCGACCTGCCGGCGCGTGAGCTCCGCGTGGTGATGGCGATCGCTCGCCAAACCATCGGCTACCAGGTCGAGGCTAAGCGTCTCTCTGCTGACGATCTGGGCAAGCACACCAACATGCGCCGGGATGTCACCTCTAAGGCAATCAGCCACCTACTCGAGCGCCGCATCATCTTCCGCGTGGGTGGTAGCCGCGGCGATATCGGGATTTCCCCGATCAACGAGTGGGTGTTCTACGAAGTGAAAAAGACTGGTCTCAGTGAGACCAAATCGTCTCACTCAGCCCAAATTGTCTCACTGGTGCCCAAGTCGAGTGAGACCAAAACGGCAACTTCCCATCTTTATACAAAGAAATCTCCCCTAGTAACTGTTCCTACGGAACAGATTACTGCCCCCCAGGGGGCTGAACCCACCCAGCCTGAGGCAACTGCGGTCTCGTTCAACGGCGAAGACTTCCAAGTCACCACCGACCTGATCACCAAATGGGCCAGCGCCTATGCACCGATCGACGTTGAGGCAGAGATCAAGCGTGCAGCGGCCTGGGCCAGCGGCAGCAAGCCGAAGAAGGACTGGCGTCGCTTCCTGGTCAACTGGCTGGGCCGTGCGTTCAAGCGCAGCCCCAACGGTGCCAGCGAGGCCGGCGTGCCTGTCGACAAGATCATCGAGCTGTACCACCGGGTCTGCCCGAACCTGCCGGCGGTGACCGTGGCCACCGACCGCGTCCTGCGCAGCATGATCGCCGAGCGATGGAGCGAGTCGCCTGCCCATCAGAGCGGCCAGGGCTTCTGGCTTGGGTTCTTCCAGAAGGCCAACAACCGCAGCCAGGTGTTCTTCCGCGGGGCGAACGTCACGCCGCGCCTTGAGGCCCTGGTAAGCCGCGCTGTCTTCCGCGAAATCTCGGAGGCAGCCCAATGATGGACCTCCACAGCCTCGAGGCCGAACACGGCGTCCTGGGCGCGATGCTGCGCCAGCCGCACCTGATCGACGTCCTGTCCGATGACCTAGCCGCCGACGCCTTCGCATGGGATGACAACGCCGACCTGTACCGGCTGGTCCTGGAGCTGCACGCCGATGGCCAACCGGTTGACCCGATCACGCTGGAATCGCGCCGCGGCGCGCTGCCGAGCGGCACCAAGACCTTCGGCTATGCCGCCGAGATCCTGACCAACACGCCCAGCGTGGCAAACGCGAAGAGCTATGCCCAGATCATCCGGGATCGCGCTATCTGCCGGCAGCTGGCATCGGCCGCCGAGCGCATCAACGAAGTGGCCCATGAGCAGGCTAGCGTCGAGGACAAGGTGTCGTTGGCGCAGTCGATCGTGCTTGGCCTGGACGCCGCCGGCAAGGAAGGCGAGTGCCAGATGATCGGCGACATCCTGGCTGATCACGTTGAGATCCTGCAGGAGCGCCTGGACCGCTTCGAACAGGGCGAGATCATGGATGGCCTGAGCACTGGCATTCTCGACCTCGACAAATACACCCAGGGCCTGAAACCGGGCCAGATGATCGTGATCGCGGGTCGCCCGGCGATGGGCAAGACCACGCTGGCGATGAACGTGGCCGCAGACGTCGCCGTTGGGCAGAAGAAGCCGGTGCTGGTCGTCAGCCTGGAGATGAGCAAGACCCAGCTGATGGATCGTCTGCTTGCGGCCGTCGGCGGTATCCCGTTGCCGGCGCTGAAGTCGGGCGTGTGCGCTGCCGACCATGTGACTGAATTGAATGCCGCCACCCTGAAGCTGCGTGACGCGCCGCTCTGCGTCTCCGATGTGCCGGTGATGACCATGCCGCGCATCCGATCCATCGCCCGGCGCCAGTCGCACCGCATGGGCGGCCTGAGTCTGATCGTCATCGACTACCTCGGCCTAGTGGAAGGCGAGGGCAAGGGCCGCACCGAAGACGTCACCGCCATGTCGCGCCAGATCAAGCTGCTGGCGCGCGAGATGGGATGCCCGGTGATCATCCTGTCGCAGCTGAACCGCGGCTGCGAATCCCGCCCCGACAAGCGCCCGGTACTGAGCGACCTGCGCGAGTCCGGCGCCATCGAGCAAGACGCCGACATCGTGATGTTCGTGTACCGCGACGAAGTGTACCACCCGAACACCCAGGACAAGGGCATTGGCGAAATCCTCATCCGCAAGAACCGCGATGGCGAGATCGGCACAGTGCCCACGGTCTTCCAGGGCGATCGCTCCCGCTTCATTCCTCTGGCGGCCCGGTCCAGCCAGGCAAACGTCGTGCAGGTGAATTTCTGATGAGACAGCGCAGAACGATCTACCACCACCATGGCTACCGGCTTCGCTCGTACACCGAACTGATGTGGGCTCGGCTGCTGGACTCGGTCGGGATTTTTTACCTCTACGAACCGGACCTGGTCCGCGTCGATGACGGTTACTACCTGCCGGACTTCTGGCTGCCCCATGTCGGCTGCTACCTCGAAGTCAAAGGCGTTGCCCCGACGCCCGAGGAGATCGAGAAGGCGGACGCCGTCATGGCTCGCACCGGCAAGGAGGTGTTCTTCCTGGTGGGCCGGCCACATGCCGACGGCGGCGGCCTGTTCAATTGCGGCCTGCTGATGCGCGGCGCGCGTGGCTGGCACAGCAACATTTCGCCCATCGACCTGCAGCGCCTGGTGCGGGACCACGTCAGCACCGTCATGGCTTCCCTGATGACCTGCGCGGTGATGGACAACGAGATGGACTACGTCCGCCCGGTGGTCGACTGCCTCGAGGAGATGTTCTTGAAGCTGGCCGATCGATCCGAGATGGAGCGAGTTCTGCGCGAAATCCACGGGCCGTTGAACGCCCAGCGCCTGACCGACGCGCCGGAGCCGACTGTCTGCGAGAAGGGCGTAAAGGCCTTCCTCGACCGCCAGCAGTTCCGGACATCCCAGCGAGGTGCTGCATGAACCGTATCCCCACCACTGCGCCCGCTGCCCGAGCGCAGTTGCTGGCCAAGTACAAGCGCGGGCCTGTGGCCGGCAAGGAGTGCAAGTGATGATGCGAGCAACCCCAGTATCCATGCGGCGAGCACTCGAAGCCGCGCGCACCTATGCCGAGCATGGCGTGTTGTTCGTGCCGGTCCCGGTGCTCAACGAAGCCGACCAGGCCGACTTGGTTCGCCAAGTGGATGAGCGTCTTGAGCGAATGGCTACGCAGGCCGAAGCCGAGGAGCAGCACTGATGGACACCAACAAGATGCGCGAGAGATTCGAGGCCTGGGTTGTTTCATCTGGGCTGACTGATATCGGACTGGATCTTAGTCGCGGTAACCACGACTCCTACAAATCGAACACGGTCCATTGGCTCTATTGCGGCTATGTGGATGCCTGGAAGGAATCCCGCGAGGCCGTGGCAGTGGATCTGCCTACCAAAGCCTGCATCCGCACCAACGAGTACACGCCATTCGAGGTGGTCGATGTGTGCCGCGAGGCCATCGAGAACCAGGGCCTGAAGGTGACCCCATGAAGCGCACTTGGACCATAACCGTAGGCACCCACCGTTTCTCGATGGTGCTGTTGGAGCAGGCCCTGGATCACGCCGGGGCGCTGCGTGAGGCTCGGATGATCTGGCCGGCGTGTGAGGTGGCGGCATGAGGCAATGGGATACGAAACGTCAGTTCAAGCCTGACTACAGAGGGATTGCGCGAATGGTTTTCTGCGGAATACCAATGGCTGCCGAGCACGGGAGCTGGGCTTACGGCTTGCGAATGTTGCTCGAGGCAATGGGCATTCTGTCTCGCGCCATCGGGAACATGCTTCTCGCCATAGCGCTCCTGGCGCTTGCCCCAATAGCGTTCCCGCTGATCTGCCTTTTGTGCAAGCTCGCTGCCCGCAGCCGCAGGCTCGCTTACCTACGCCGCATGCGCGCAGCTGATGAGGATTTCTGATATGGCCGAAAGGATCAGCGTCAATTGCCAGGCCAAGCTCTCGGAGGCGGTAACCATGCTCACCAGCATGTACCGCGACAAGAAATTCGTGGTGGTCAGCCTGCGCCCAGGCAAGGACCGCACCCTGGACCAGAACGCGCTGTGGTTCGCCTTCTACAAGCGCATCGCGGAGATGACCCAGATCGGCGACGCGGCCGACGCCCGGCGCTACTGCAAGCTGCACATCGGCGTGCAGATCCTGCTGAACGAAGACGCCGAGTTCCAGCAGGCCTGGTACCGGGTCATGCGCCACCTGCCGTACGAGGAGAAGCTGGCGATGATGGGCGAGTGCAAGCTCTTCGGCCCGGACGGGTTCCCGGTGACCAGCTTGTTCAATCGCGCCCAAGGCGTGGCCTACACCGACCGCATCCTGGCCGAGTTCACGGCTAAGGGCGTGTTCTTCGGCGACTTGGTGGGCGAGGTGGCGGCATGAGGGTCGTGAGCAAGAAGGTCCGCGACAGCGCCCGTGGTCAGGACTGTGCCGTTCGAATTCCGGGCACCTGCAACTTCAACCCGGAAACGACTGTGCTGGCGCACCTGCCATGCGGCCAGAAGGGCATGGGCATGAAGGGCTTCGACACCGTGGCGGTCTACGCCTGTTCGAGTTGCCACGATGTTCTGGACGGGCGCGGGCGGGGCGAGGTGGATTGGTCGGACATGCCCAGGGCTATCGCGGAGACGCATGAGGCCCTGATCCGCGCCGGGCTGATGACGGTCAAGGGGGCGGCATGAACCAGGTAGTTCTTCTCCCTTGGCCGCCGGCCGTATGCAGCCCCAATGCACGGGTGCACTGGTCGAAAAAGAGCAGGGCGGCCAAGGCCTATCGAGCGGCGTGCCACGTGCTCGCCAAGCAGGCCGGCCTGCAAACGCCCGCAGGCCAGGCGCTGCTGGTGGTCGAGTTCGTGCCGCCCGACCGCCGCCGGCGCGACGACGACAACCTGCTGGCCATGTTCAAAGCAGGCCGTGATGGACTGGCAGACGCCCTGGGCATCGACGACAACGTGTTCGCCACCCAAATCCGGGTAAGCAAGGAAACCACCAAGGGCGGCGCTGTGCGCGTCCGTATCGAGCCGATGGAGGCCGCAGCATGAAATTGAACAGCGCACGCCAAGCCTGGCACGACTGTCTGTACACCGCCTGGGACAGCCAGGGCGCCTTCATCGAGAACCTGGGCCTGCTCGGCGCCATGGTCCAGACCACGCAGAAGCAGCGCAAGGCGAGCCATGCCATGCACCAGGCTCTGGCCGGTTGCATCCAACAGGCCATCGGCACGCTGCCGCAGTCGCTGCGGGCGTTCGGCAGCTGGATGTACAACCCGGTCGAGAACGACGACGACCGCGAGCTGGCCGAAGAGCTGGTGTTCGTGACCGCCTACAACGCCGGGCCGAAGATGTACGCCAAGAAATTCGAGAAGGCGCGCATGGTCGCCGCCGGCGTGCTGTACCGGTACCGCCGTATGCACCAGGGTGGACAGAGCGAAGGCATCGACCCGTGCCCAACGCCTGAGGTGTTCCGCGCGTGCCTGCTGGCCATCCACGGCCTGGAACTGTCGTCCGAGCAGTGGGGCAGGGAATGGGAGGGGTTCATCGACGCCTGTTTCGCCGCGTGCAACGACCTTGATCGTGACGCACTGGTGCCAATTTCACGGGTGTTGAAAGAGATGAAAATGGCCGCTTGACGAATTGTCCGGCTGGTGACACTATTTCGCCATTCTGACAATTTTGCCTTTGGCAAACGCATCACAAGACCCGGCCCTCGCGCCGGGTTTTTTGTTGCCCGCACACAAGGCCCCGTATGGCTCGATCAACCTGTTGGAGCCTGCTGGTCCTCGGCCTGGCGATGCTCAACTACGTCATGCACCGCGCCTTTTTCATCCAGCTTGAAACAGCGCGACACAGAATGGCCCTCGGCTAATGGATTGAGGTATCGAGTTTGGTTAAGATGTGCTCAAGTATTTGAGTCATCATGAGGCAGCGGCGCTGCCTCCACATCAGAAGTACTGAACTGCGGTGTGATTTGTTGATCCTGTCCGGCGGTCAGATAAGTATTTACTCAGATTTATAAAGCGCATACTCAGAATGGCTCGAATTTTTGAGCCATTGAGAGGTGCTTATGAAAATTACTCATAGTAGTCCGGCAGTAATTGCGAGACGTAATACTGACCCGGAGCCTGAGAATGATCCGGAAGAAAATAATAAATCACATCCTGAGGATCGGGACGATTACGTCGATTACGAAATAAGATACCAACCATTGTCCCCTGAGCAACGAAAAGCTGCCAACTGGGCGCATCCCACAAGGCGCTGGGATGCTCAGCTCATCCACTGAGTTAGAAATCGAAGTGTTTCCACCTAAAAATGGCTTAGGCAGCATGGGGATTTATGAAAGAAAAAAATGTTAAAGGCTTTCCAGATGCGCAAGATGGTACTCCTGGATCCGATAAAAAGGATGATGCGCAAAAAGGCAAGCAGATTGGGCGCGCCTCGAAGGCCGAGTTGTATAGCCATCAAGATAAAACCGAGAGTATCGAACAAAAGCGCACGCCCTGAAGTTACAAGGGTAAGTATTACTGGACGCTGGTGCTGTAAATAATGCGTTTCTTGGAAGATAAACCGCCTACGGGCGGTTTTTTGCTTTCGCATATTTTCAAGATTTTATTCGTGGCTGCTATCGGTAGCGAATTATTATTACGGTGAATGGCATGGACTCAACTGATTAGACCCAAGCGCGGTCACCTTGCTGAACGGGCTAGCATCTCAAAGCCACAGCAGACCCCAGGTCTGGTTTTATTTCACGCTTGCTGAGAGGTCGAGCATGGAGTTTTTTCACCGCCTGCTCGAGAAGGCTGACTTGGCTATCGCTGGTCTGCTCGGTGCCCTGGTAGCCACGCGCTGGCACAAGGACGATCTGCTCGACAGGAAGGCCTGGCTGCTCTTCCTGCTCACCGGCATGGCCTGCGCCCACTACCTGACCGGCATGGTCAGTGCCTACTTCGGCATCACCGAGCCGCGTAGTGTCGCTGGCGTTGGTTTCCTGCTGGGCACCTTCGGCGGATCGCTGATCGCCGCCATCACCCGCGCCATCAAGGCCGCTGATCTCTGGTCTGTCATCAGGTCCAAGTTCGGAGGGCCGAACCCATGATCATCGAGTACGTCAACGCAATTGCCGCCGGCGTCATCGCGCTGTGGGCATCCTGGGCTGTGCTGAGCGGAAAGGTGCGCGACGGTGTGGTCGGCAAGATCCTGTACGCGATCATTGCCCTGAGCGGCTACGCCATCCTGGCCCGATCGGACCGCATGTTCTTCACCCCGAACACCGCCGGCGTGACGATGCACGTCGCCCTGGCCTTGGCCGGTATCCGCCACATGTTCGTCATCACCTACTGGCCGCGGGTGAAGCGCTGGATCTGCCGGCGTTTGGACTGCGACCTGTGCAAGCGGGGCTGAGCGCAAGACTTAGGACTGACTCACTCGCCTTACCCATTCATTCGAGCAGCCAAAAGTGCTTGCTCCTTTGGAAGAAGCTTCAGTACTCCTGGGTGCTGACCAGTTTTGATGAATAGGTAATAGCGGTCCTGATTGTCATGCAGGATACGGTAGACGTCGGCTGTTCTGCTGGGGCTTGGCGAGGTGAGCTTGTCAACGATCAACGTGTAGCAATCAACGCTCAATCGGCTTAGGGCTGTTTGCAGCTCGGCGTCGATCTTTGATCGCCATTTATTCCTGTTATGTCGATACGCCACAGCCAGCAATATGACAGCCAGTATCGGCATGACGCCAGACGCGAAGGTCTTGAGCAACGTTTCCATGATTCCCAACGAGAAGCTGCGAAAACGGCAATCAATACCTGCATTCGCTTCTGACGACAAGAGTAATGAGTGGCGTCATGAGTGGGACGAATGCCCTAGTTGGGGTGTTGCCTTGGCGCGCCACAAAATCGACATGCGCCTTTTCGTGGCGCCAACTCCCCGAGGGAAGCCATGACCACCATCGCTTACAAAAACGGTGTGATTGCGCATGACACGCGCCAGACCCGAAACGGGACAATCATTTCCGATGAGTGCTCGAAGTGCCAGGTCGTAGAAGGGGTCAGCTTCTTCCTATCTGGTGCCGTGTGCGATGAGAAGGCGCTGATTGCTGCCTACTTCGGGACTCCGTCTCAGGTGTCGGTCGAGTGCTCAGGCTATGCGATCGACAGCGGTAAGCTGCTGCTAGTCGGGCATGACGACAAGACCGGTATCTGGAAACAGGAACTTGACCCTGCAAACCCAGACGCTATCGGTAGCGGATCGGCCTACGCCCTTGCGGCGATGGACATGGGGGCAAGTGCAGAACAAGCGGTGCGGTCCGCCATGAAACGGGACATCTACACCGGCGGGAAGGTCGTGACCTTTCGAGTGGCTGGGTAGGTGTGCCGCAGGTGAATGCGGCACTTTCTATCATTCTGCAGTTTGCAAAGCCGCCTGAATTTGGTCGGCGTACCTGGAGAGGTTATCCATCTCATTTTTGAGTTCTACTATGCCAGGGCTAGATACCCGTGCAGAGATGAGCTCCAGTGCAGCACCAACCGCAGCCTCGCGAGTCATCATCGGAGATCCCTTGCCTCCCATACCGCTTCGATTCAGATTCTTGAACAGATCAGACATATTGCTCTCCTTGAATTAGTCGAGCTTTACCAATAGCGGCAAGACGCCATCTTTTCAAGGTGAGGGACCAAAATGAGTAGACCATTACCATCGGCCGAACTCGTCGAATCCCCACTCCTTGTGCTTAAGCCCGCTGCTGAGGTATGGGAGTGGGTACAGCGCGAGATTCTCGCCAGCACTGGCAGCCTGTATAACCCCGACCACGCCCATTTGTTGGATGCCAGCTTAGAGGTGCTATGGGCATCGCATTCGTTCGCCAAGCAGGGGCGCACAGTGCTCGGTCAGGCTGAGCAGGTGATGTTCCGGGCGGGCGGCTGGCAGAAGGCACGCCAAGAGCAGCAGATGCGGGAGTGGTTCGGCGAAGAGCCGCAGTTCCTCATCACGTTCGCTGCCGACTACTGCGCCCAGTGCACCGACGACGAGTTCTGCGCCCTGGTCGAGCATGAGCTGTATCACATTGCGCAGGCGACCGATCAGTACGGTGCTCCCAAGTTCACCCAGGACGGTATGCCCAAACTGGAGATGCGTGGGCACGAAGTCGAGGAGTTCATCGGCGTGGTCCGCCGGTACGGTGCCAGCCAGGATGTACAGCAGCTAATCGACGCTGCAAGCCGGCCGCCCGAGGTGGCCAAGATCAACATTGCGAGGGCCTGCGGAACCTGCCTGCTGAAGTCGGCGTAGTTTTGACAGGCGCTTGACGGAACCTAAACCTATGGCAGCCCTGAGCAACGAGGTGAAGGCCTTCATCGTTCAGGCGTTGGCCTGCTTCGATACGCCATCTCAAGTGGCTGAGGCCGTCAAAAACGAATTCGGGATTGTGGTAAGCCGCCAGTCGGTTGAAAGCCACGACCCAACGAAGCGCGCCGCGCACCGCCTGGCCAAACGCTGGGTAGTCATGTTCGAAGACGCGCGCAAGCGTTTCCGCGAGGAGACAGCCGAGATCCCGATCGCCAATCGAGCGTTCCGCCTGCGTGGCCTCGGTCGGATGGCCGAGAAGGCCGAGAACATGCGCAACCTGGCCCTGACAGCTCAGCTCTACGAGCAGGCGGCCAAGGAGTGCGGCGACATGTACGTCAACCGCAAGCTCGAACCCGATAAGCCCCTGGGCTCCCAGGCGGACCAGCAGCACGCCGTTGCTGAGTACACGCTGGAGCCAGACGAGAATGTCCCGACTACCCCGTACCTATGACGCGCCGGTCAAGCTGACGCCCAAGCAGGCGAACATCTACGTGTGGGGCTTTCAGCCTCAGGCGCGCTTTCGTGATGCGGTATGCGGCCGGCGATTCGGCAAGACCTTCCTGGGCAAAGCAGAGATGCGCCGCGCGGCCCGATTGGCTGCGGAGTGGGGCGTAAGCGTCGAGGACGAAATCTGGTACGGCGCGCCGACGTTCAAGCAAGCAAAGCGCGTGTTCTGGCGTCGCCTGAAGCAGGCCATCCCAGAGGCCTGGCGCGCGGCACGCCCCAACGAGACCGAGTGCTCGATCACGCTCAAGTCCGGTCACATCATGCGCGTGGTCGGTCTGGACAACTACGATAACCTGCGCGGCTCTGGCCTGTTCTTCGTTCTGGTGGATGAGTGGGCCGACTGCCCTTGGGCGGCCTGGGAGGAGGTTCTCCGGCCGATGCTCTCGACCTGCCAGTACACTATTCCGCAGACCGGCGAGTCGCGCAAGGGCGGTCACGCGTTGCGGATCGGCACACCCAAAGGCTTCAACCACTGCTACGACACCTACCGCGACGGCCAGCCCGGCGGCGAGCCTGACCACAAGAGCTGGCAATACACATCGCTGCAGGGCGGCAACGTCCCAGCCGAGGAGTTGGATGCAGCTCGGCGCAAGATGGACCCGCGTACCTTCCGCCAAGAATACGAGGCAGGGTTTGAGAACTACGCCGGGGTCGTCTACTACACCTTCGACCGTGCGGAGTGCGGTACCAGCGAACGCATCAAGCCAAGCGAGGCGTTGCACATCGGCATGGACTTCAACGTGATGAAGATGAGCGCCGTGGTGTACGTCGTGCGTGACGGTCTGCCGCTGGCGCTCGACGAGTTCCACACGGTGCGCGATACGCCGGAGATGATCGAGAAGATTCAGGCCCGGTTCCCAGGCCATGGTGTCTCGGTCTACCCGGACGCCAGCGGCCAGAACACCAGCAGCAAGAACGCCAGTGAATCGGACATCTCGCTGCTGAAGAAGGCCGGCTTCACCGTGGTGGTCGACTCGCAGAACCCAGGCGTCAAGGATCGAGTCAACGCGATCAACGCCATGTTCCTCAATACCTACGGCGAGCGGCGCTTGAAGGTCAACATTGACCAGTGCCCTAAGCTCACGCAGTGCCTGGAGCGGCAAACCTACGACAAGAATGGTGTGCCGGACAAAGACCCGAAGAAGGGCCACGACCACATGAACGACGCCGCCGGCTACTTCATCGCCAAGCGGTACCCAATCAAGAGCCAGTCGGCCGGCACTCGCCGCATCGGAGGTTTGGCGTAATGCCTGTTCAATCCACCAACCCAGACTTCGACGCTCACATCAATGAGTGGCGGATGATGGACGACGCGCTGGAAGGCGAGGGCGCCATCAAGCGCAGCTCGGTCAACCTGCCCAAGCCCAGTGGCATGGTCGAGGCTGAAAAGCTGGACGGCCAGGGCAACGCTTACCTCTACCAGAACTACACGGCCCGCGCGCAGTACGAGCACTGGGTGCGCGATTCGCTGCGCTCGATGATGGGCCTGGTGTCGCGCCTGATCCCGGAGGTGAAGCTGCCCAGCGGCCTCAAAGGGCTGGAGGACAACGCTACCGCTGATGGCTTCGGCCTGACGCAGCTGTTCCTGCGCATCGTGCGCCAAGCGATCTCACACGGCCGGGTGCCGCTGGTGGTCAACGTCGATGACGCGGGCCAGCCGTACTTCGCCACCTACGCCGTGCGCAATGCGATCAACTGGGACACAGCCGACCAAGGCGGACGGCAGGACCTGGTGCTGGCCGTCTTCCGCGAGTTCCGCAAGAAGGCCGAGGACCGCTACAGCCATGACTGCCAGATCGTGTTCCGCGAGTTCTTCATGCGAGACCAGGTCTGCTACACGGCCGTGCGGAATGAGGCGGGCGAGCTGATCGAGGATGAGCGCCCGCTCGGGACTGTCGGCACCGGCAACCAGCTGGTGCGCGGCCTCGAGTACATCCCAGTGATCTACTGCGGCTCGACTGACAATTCGCCGGACGTGGACGAGATTCCGCTGCTGACCATGGCGCGGGCGGCGCTCAAGTCCTACCAACTCAGCGCGGACTACTTCACAGCGCTGCACCAGACCAGCCACCCGCAGCCGTGGGTGTCCGGCCTGGATGAGAGCGTGGAGTTGAGCGTGACCGGCCCATCAGCGGCTTGGGACTTGGGTAAGGATGGTTCCTGCGGCTACCTTGAGTTCCAGGGCGCTGGCGTCCAGGCCGTACGCACCGCCATGGCCGACCAGAAGAGCGCAGCCCTTGAGGCTGGCGCCAAGGTCATGGACGTGTCCGGCACCGAGTCGGGCGAGGCGCGCAAGACGCGCCAGAACGACCAGCATGCCACGCTGCACAGCATCGTCATTACTGCGGCGGCGGCCATCGAGCAAGCGCTGCGTTACGCCGCTGAGTGGACGGGGTACAACGCCGATGAAGTCGTGTTCAAGGTCAAGCCTGAATTCATAATTCCGGTAGTAGACGCCCAGGTGCTGGGTGAGCTGCAGAAGAGCGTCATGGCCGGCACGATCAGCGCCGAGACCTACTGGCAGTACCTCACCACCGGCAAGCTGCCCGAGCGGGCCTACGACGAAGAGGCCGGGCTGATCAGCGACGAGCGTGAGTCGGCCGGCATTGACCTGGATAGAGACAATGGCGACGAAACCGACGCAAACGGCAGACGAGATGCTGCTGGAGCAGGTCAGTCGACACGCGGTGCTGCTGGAGCGGCTCAAGGCCGGTGAGGTCAAGAAGTTCGAGACGGTCCTGCGCCAGGTAGATACCCAGGTGCGGGATCAGCTGACCCGCAAGGAGCTGACGACCTACAGCCGGTCCCGGCTTGAGGAGTTTCTGGGCCGGGTAGGCGGGAAGCTGCTGGACGTCTATCAGGCTTTCGGCAACCGCATGCAGTCCGACCTGGTCGACATCGCGCTCTACGAAGCAGCATTCGAGCGCAGAAGCCTGGCCGAGTCGCTGCTGATTGACGCGATCATGCCGACCGACCCGCTTATCCGGACGGCGATCAATACCCAGCCGCTACAGGTGGCCGGCATCGACGGCGGCACCCTGCTCAAGCCGTTCTTGAAAGGCTGGACGCGGACCGAGTCGACCCGGGTCACCAACGCCATACGGCTTGGCGTGGTACAGGGTCAGACCAATGCGCAGATCACCCAGGCTATACGCGGCACGGCCGCACAGAACTTCACCGATGGCGTGCTGGCGGTCAGCAACCGCACCGCCAAGGCAGTCGTGCACACCGCCGTGCAGCACGTGTCCGCTACGGCGCGCATGGAGACGTTGGCCGCGAACGCTGAGTTCGTGCCGGGCTACCGCATCGTGGCCACCCTGGACCGGAAGACCAGCCAGCAGTGCAAGAGCCTAGACGGTCGCGAGTTCGAGATAGGCAAAGGGCCGGTACCGCCGTTTCACGTCAATTGCCGGACGACCATCACGCCAATCACCAAGCTTTCGGCAAAGTTCGCAGAGGGCGCCACGCGCGCATCCGTGGGGGACTCGGGCGGTGCGCAGGTGTCCGCCGGCCTGAGCTATTACCAATGGCTCAAGACGCAACCCGCGAGCTTCCAAGACGCTGCGCTCGGCCCGGTGCGCGCCAAACTGTTCCGCGATGGCGGGCTTACCGCTGAGCGATTCGCCTCTCTGCAACTGGACAAGAACTTCAAGCCGCTGACGCTGGACCAGCTCAAGGAGCTGGAGCCGTTGGCGTTCGAGCGGGCCGGCATCAACTGATTCGCGCCACAAAACACCAAGCCACGATTTTGTGGCGCGGACCACGCCTCGCACCGCGGGGCTTTTTTCTGCCCGCGAGGCGGGCCAATCAATCCCCAGGGGATACCCACATGCCTTTTGACTTTGACCCGGCCGCCCACGGCCTCACCCTCGACGAGACCCAGGCCGCAGCACTCAAGGCAGCGCTGGGCGGCGAGGTGCAGAAATTCCTGGACGGCGAGGTCTCGGGCCTCAAGACCAAGAACCGCGAGTTGATCGACTCCAACAAGACCATCAAGACCGAGCTGGACGGGATCAAGGGCAAGTTCGATGGCCTAGACATCGAGGCCGTCAAAGGCCTGCTGACCAAGGCCGGCCAGGACGAAGAGACCAAGCTGATCGCCGAAGGCAAGCTGGACGAGGTTGTCAGCCGTCGAACCGAGCGGCTGCGCGGCGACCTCGACAAACAGATCAAGGCCGCAAACGAGCGCGCCGAAAAGGCCGAAGCCTTCGCTGCCAAGTACAGCGACAAGGTGCTGGCCGACTCCATCCGCGCCGCTGCCATCAAGGCCGGCGCGCTGCCTGAGGCTGCCGAGGACATCATTCTGCGCGCCCGCGGTACCTTCAAACTGAGCGAAGACGGTGAGCCAATCGCCACCGACCGTGATGGCCAGATCATCTACGGCAAGGACGGGAAGAGCCCGCTGTCTCCTCACGAATGGGCGGAATCGCTGCGCGAGACCGCTACTCACCTGTGGCCCAGGGCCCAGGGTGCCGGACCTACCGGCGATCAAGGTGGCAAGGCCACGCAGAAGTTCACCGACATGACCGAAGCCGAACGTACCGCCCTTTACCGGTCGGACCCGGCGAAATATCGCCAGCTGCGCGATGCCACCTAACAGGAGTAACACCCTATGGCGACTACTCGCCTTTCCGATGCCGTGATCCCCGAGGTCTACGCCGACTACCAGGCGGAAAACACTCCCGAAAAGACCGCTTTCTTCGAGTCCGGCGTTGTGGTCCGTAACCCGATGCTCGACGCCAAAGCCAACACCGGCGGTCAGGAAATCCAAGTGCCGTTATGGCGCGATCTGGATGCGTCCATCGAGCCCAATGCTTCGAACGACGATCCAGCTGACATGGCCGCACCCAACAAGCTGGGCTCCGGCTTGCAAAAGGCTCGCATCAGCTACCTGAACCAAGGCTACTCGGCCGCTGATCTGGTGGTGGAGCTGGCTGGCTCCGATCCAATGCAGCGTATCCGCAACCGTTTCGGCACCTACTGGCAGCGCCAGTGGCAGCGCCGCATCATCGCCTCTGCCGTAGGCCTGCTGGCGGACAACGAAGCGAACGACGATGGCGACATGGTCTATGACGGTGCTGCGGGTCTGTGGTCGCGCCAAGCGTTCACCTCGGCCGTGTTCACCCTCGGTGATGCCTTCGGCCAGCTCTCGGCCATCGCTGTGCACTCGCTGGCCTACAAGCAGATGGTCGATGCCGACGACATCGACTACGTGAAGGACAGCCAGGGCAACCTGACCATCCCGACCTTCATGGGTCAACGCGTGATCGTCGATGACTCCATGCCGGCAACCAGTGTGGGTGACCCGGCGAGTATCGTCACGACCGCAGTCCTGTTCGGTGCTGGCGCTTTCGGCTATGGCGAGGGCACCCCAGAGGTGCCGGAAGAGATCGAGCGTCAGGCGCGCGCGGGCAACGGCGGCGGCGTGGAAACCCTGTGGGAGCGCAAGACCTGGATCCTGCACCCGTTCGGTTACCAGTTCACCGGTGACGACATCACCAATCGCGCCAACGTGCGTGGACGTACCGGCGCGGACACCGCGCTGGACGAGTTCTCGCCACTGCTGGCCGACCTGCGCAAGGCCGCCAACTGGAATCGCGTGGTTGATCGCAAGAACGTGCCGATCGCCTTTCTGAAAATCAAAGGCGCCTGAGTCGATGAGGGCTTCGGCCCTCGTTTCCGTGGAGACGATGATGAGCAAAGACGACATCAAACCGGGTGAGCAGCTGACACTCGCCCAGATCAACCGGATGCGCAAACAGGCGCAATCGGCCGCACCAGGTGGCAACGGTGTTGGCGGGAATGGGCTGCGCCAAGATGGGCCGACCGTTGGCGAGTTTGTAGCAGCCGGCTATCAGGCCTCTGGCTACCCCCCGGAAGGCTACGCCTCGCGCAGCAGCCAGGAAGAGATCGACGCAGCCATCGCGGCTCAACGTGGCAGTGCCGAGACCGACCCGCACAAGATGAACGTGCCCGAGCTGAAGGAATGGCTCACCGCGAAAGGGATCGAGTTCGACGCCAGCGCGAAGAAGCCCGACCTGCAAGCACTGATCCCGCAGGAGTAAGGCCATGACCGACTTCGTCACCGAGGCCGATGTGGCCCAGCTGCTGGGTCAGGACTGGGCGGGCGCCGGTGATGCGGTCCTTGCCGTGGCCATGGCCAACGCCTGGCTCACGGCCAAGATCAAGCGCGCGGTACCTGAGGCGGTGCCGGACGCAATCAAGTCCGCTGGCGCGCAGGTGGCCAAGCTGGCTGTGGCCGGCAAGCTCTACAAGGACACCGATCGCGAAGTGCAGAGCAAAACGGTATCGGCTCAGTCCGGAACTTCGGTCAGCAAGACTTACGTCGCTGGCTCGACCGATCGGTCCACCGCCGAGAACTTCGCACTGGACCTCATCGCGCCGTGGACGCGCCGACCGGGCACCGTGATGCTCAAGAGGGTCTAGCCATGGGCATGCGCGAAGAACTGCAGGCCGAACTCGCAGAGGCCTTCGACGACCCCGACGGCTTGGCTGATGCCGTTCGGTCTGTCGCGGGATCACGCTCTATCAAAGGCGGTTACGACCCCGCCATCGGCGGCACGGTACCGACCTCAACGCTCCACTACTCGGGTCGGGGAGTGTTCGGCAGCTACTTGGCCAAGGAGATCGACGGCTCACGCATCCAAACGGAAGACGTGAAGCTGCTTGTACTGCAAAACGAACTGTTCGAAGTCCAGGTCGCTGCCGTTACCGATGTCCCGGCTGCGCCCAAGATTGGAGATCAGGTAAGCGGGTATCGCGCCCTCAACGTCTCCGAGGATGCAGCCAGGGCGACGTGGACCATTCAGCTGAGGAAATGACATGCCCCGTGGCTCACACATGACCCAGCGGTATGGCGGGCGTGACGGCGGTTTCGCTGAAAGCATTCGCGCATTCGCCGAACAGGCTCAGCACGCGCTCGACGCGACCTTCCGCGAGATCGTGATCGAGATCGGCAGCAGCGTCATTCGCATGTCGCCGGTGGGCAACCCTGAAATATGGGCGGCCAACGTGGTACATCGAAACGCGAACACGCGCGCTGCTGACGACTACGATTACAAGGTCGCCATCCGCAACACCCTGATCAACCTCAACGAAAGCAACTTCACCAAGTCGGGCAAGCTGCGCAAGGGCGTGAAGTACGCTAAACCACTGACGAAGACCGAGCGCGAGCAGAACTTTGCTGTGAACGGCCTCGTGACGGGGCAGGGCTACGTCGGCGGCCGCTTCCGAGGCAACTGGCAGTTCTCGATCGACTCGCCGGCTACCAACGAGCTTGATCGCATCGACCCATCCGGCAACGAGGCGATTTCTGCCCTGCTGAACCAGGTGCAGGCGCTGACCATCGGCCAGACGGCCTACATCGTCAACAACCTCCCATACGCGATTCCGCTCGAGTATGGCCATTCGACCCAAGCGCCGGGGGGCATGGTCCGGGTAACCCTGGCCAACTTCCAGCGCATCGTCGACCAAGCCATCCGGAGCAACCGCGTATGAGCCAGGCCAGAGCCCGTCAAGCGATCGAAATCAAGCTGATGGCCTGGGCCGCGGCGCGCCCGATTCGGGTGGCCAACTTCGAAGGGGGATTCGAGGCCGAACCTGGAGAGACCTACCTTCGCGCCTACCTGCTGCCTGGCAGCACCGTGTGTAACTACCTGGGCGGCGAGGCCTACGAATACACCGGCGTCTACCAGGTGAGCATCGTGTGCCCGGCTGGCCAGGCACTGGCAGCTGCCGAGGCGCTGGTCGACGACTTGTCGAGCATCTTCCGGGCTGACTCTCCGCTGAGCCGCAATGGCTTCGAAGGCCTGATCACCGAGCCAGTGGAGCAGGGGCCCACCATCACCGAGTCGGCGGCCTACACCGTTCCGACCAGCTTCACCTACCGCGGCATCGCGGACCAACCGCCCGCAGGGGCATAACACCGCCGCCCGGCGGGCCACCAAGAGGAATACACCATGGCCGCACGCTTCCCGCTGCCGAACGGCTCTGTGCTGGAGATCGCCGCATCTCTCGGCAATGCCGTCGCTTACACCGCGCTCACCAATGCCGCACCACCGGTGGCCACCGCCGCCGGCCACACCATCAAGAACGGAGACGTGCTGGTGGTGAACTCGGGCTGGTCGCTGATCAACGACCGCGCGGTCCGCGCCTCTAACGTGGCGACTGACAAGTTCTCCATGGGCGGGCTGAACACCACCAACACCGACAAGTACACCGCCGGCGCCGGCGTGGGCTCGGTGCTCCCGGTAAGCAACTGGGCGCAGATCTCCAAAGTGACCGCGTTCACCTCGTCTGGCGGCGAGCAGCAGTACCTCACCGTTGGCTACCTGGAGGACGACGACGACCGCCAGTTCCCGACCAACCGCAACCCGATCAACCTGGCTATCACCGTCGAGGACCAGCCTACCGCCGCCTATGTCGCGTTGGTTGAGGGCTATGGCGATACCAAGTCGCTGACCGTGCTGCGCCTCAAGCTGCCGAACGGCGACCAGATCCTCTACCCGGGCTATGTCAGCATTTCCAGCACTCCAACCATGGAGCGCAACAGCCTAATGACCCGCACCATCAACGTGGCCCTGTCGGGCCGTCCACTGCGCTACATCCAGGCCGCGTAAGGAACCCCTATGGCGAAGATCAAGATTGCGCAGAACCCCACGTTCAGCGCTGCAGTGCTGTTGCCGCGCGTCGGCGCCGAGCCGGTCGAAGTGAAGTTCGAATTCCGCTACTTCGACCGCTTGGCGCTGGCGGAGATGTTCGATCGCTGGAACCAAGCCCGCGAGTCGCTGGCCGACCAAGCGAAGGAGGGCGCAACCTGGGCCGAGGTCACCCGCAGCGAGGTGCAACTGCAGGCCGACCAGATCAAGGAGATCGTGCACGGTTGGGGCTTACAGGACGACTACACCGATGAGTCGGTGCGCCAGCTGGTGCTGACCTGCACCGGCGCCCCGAAGGCCGTGATCGACGCCTATCAAGCAGCCTACGCCCCGGCACGCCTGGGAAACTGAGGGCGGCGGCGCGGGCCATGTATGAGCGTGGTCCCACTGCCGAGCAGCTTGGTGCGCTGGGCCTGAGCCTGGCGGACGTTCCAGACGAAGAGGTCGAGGTATGGCCGGATGCCTGGCCAGCCTTGCGGCTATTTGAGGCGATGGGCACGCAGTGGCGTACAGGGCAGGGTGGGGCTTCGGGGTTGGACTACACGGCCGTGCCGGCCACCGCCGCAATGCTTGGGATCAAGCGAAGAGACCTCGTCGACATCTTCCCGGACCTGCGCGTTTTCGAGGTCGAGGCTCTGGCTGTTATGGCTGAGTCCTTGGGGTAGGTCAGGCCATCGGAAATCATCGTGGTCGGTGGGCCGTGGCTTGACCGGACACGCCTTGTGTTGCGTCATCGGGACGCGTTATGGAGCGGCTAGGCCGCAGGAGGAAATATGCTAACTGCTGAGCAAAAGCAGGATATCCATAAGGAGTGCAAGCGCAGGGCTGCGAGCGATGAGCAGCTCGCAGCAAAGATTGGTCAGCTTAGGTCGCTTACTTGCCCGAGCGTTTAATGTCATCGATAAAGTTCTGCAGAACCAAATCGAAGACCTCTTTGCTCTCGGCCGCTTTGTAATCGCTACCGATTGCAGACGCAAGTCTGGCCACATAGAGGTCTTCGTTCAGCACGCCAGTTTGTTTAAGGCTTGCCGCAAGACAGCGCACCGCAAGACTGATAGCTTTTATTTCACTTTGAGTTGTTGCGTCTGTCATATTGACCTCCTAGGTCGTGACTCCCCAGTCCATGGGCTTTCCGGCAACGGACCAGGGCGGTTCGTTGGGAGGCACAACGCTACTACGGCTCCAGCTATCGTTGGTACTGGCATTCCATCCACACTGGATGCCCTGACAGGCTCCTGATACTGTCTTTGCATTTAAGGGAGGTAATGCGTTGAAGCTAGACAAGGAGTTGGTACGCGAGATTCTTCTAGCGGTGGAGGCGCATGACGAGGCCCTTGGCTGGATGACGCTCTCCATTGATGGGCGGGCCGCTAAAGACGTCTCGTATCACGTCATGCTGCTGGATGAGGCTGGTCTTGTAGTTGGCATCCAGTTAGGCGGGATGAACCACTTCGAGTGGCAGCCTAAGAGACTGACGTATCAAGGCCATGAGTTCCTCGACACGGTTCGTGACCCAGAAATCTGGCGCAGGACCAAAAGCGGAGCCGAGAAGGCCGGCGTGGCCGGCCTCGGCATGCTTGTGGAGCTTGGTAAAGCTTATGGCAAGCAGATGTTAAGGGAGCGATTGGGAATCGAGCTTCCTTGATGAGCAGACGAGCCCAGCCCCGCGCTGGGCTTTTTGCGTCTGGCACCATCAAAAAGCCTGGGGCTTGGCCTGACCAAGCGTTATTTTTTGCGGCACGCACATTTATCGAAGAGCTGATCCGCGCCGCCGTGCTTGCTCACGAAGTAGCTATGCGCGTGACCTTGCCGTCCAGTTTCGAGGGCAAGCCTCTCGATCGCAGCAACCTTTTCCACGCGGCTGCCTCTCCCCTCATAGATCTTTCGCAAGTCCATCAAGAAGTTCAGGTAATCATTTAGGGCGTAGTCTAGCTGACCAATGTCTGACCACGTGTGAGCACTGTCGATGTTGCCGTTCTCGTCAAGAGCAATGAAAGAACCGGCAGGGAAGTAGAGGTCACACCGGAGCTTCTGGATCCGCTTGAACTCGTGATCGCCATACTTACACAGGGTGCCAACCAGGCTGAGATTCTTCAGGGTGTTCGAGGCAAAAGCTCGCGGGACGAAACAGACTGTAACCGATGAAAGCAAGCTGTCAGCCTTTGCGGTTTTTGGCAGTCCAGTAGTAGTCATGCAAATCCAGTCCTTTGGCGTGGCTAGCCATCCAGAATACCAGTGACTACGATCAACGTGTACGCGCACCTAACCGCCCCCAAACGCGGTGCATGGTTTTGGCGTCACTTGCCAATAGTGGTAGATTCTGACCTCCACCAAGGAGGACTGCCGTGAAGCAAGTAATTTTTTTCGCGCTTGCCATTTTTTCAGCATCGGCTATGGCTGAGGGTGAGGAGATCTGCAAGAAGGTGTCTGCGAATGCCGGCAAGGCTATGGCTGCTCGTCAAGACGGCGTACTACTTGAAGAGGCGATGTCCACAGTGGGTAACCAAAGCCAATTCGCAAACGCAATGATCATGCGAGCATATGCATCGCCGATCAGAGACAGCGAAAGCGCCAGGAAGCAGGAAATCTCGGAGTTCCGTAACCTGATCTATGCCGAATGCTACAACGTACATAACTAAACAGAATCCAACAAAGAACCCGCCTCGGCGGGTTTTTTAATGCCCGGAGAAAACCATGACGACCATCGCCGAACTTGGGATCAAGGTCGATTCGGGAGACGCCGTCAGCGCTGCGTCCGATCTAGATCAGTTGACAGACGCAGGCAAGCGCACTGAAGAGTCTGCTGGCAAAGCCGGCGGGGCATGGGAAGCCGCGCTGACCGGCATGCGCGGCGATACGCGCCAGATCGTCCAAGAGCTGCAAGCCCTCAACGCCAGGCAGGGCGAAATGGCTCAACAGATGGCGACGGTCGGCAGCGCCGTTACTTCGGCGTCCGCGGCATTCACCAGCGCCGCAGCGAGCATGACAGCGTTAGGGTCCGCCACAGATCAGGCAGGCCATGCCCAGGCCACGCTCACAAGCGCGACGGACGCTGTAAGCCAGGCAGAGGGCCGCGCAGCAGAGTCGGCCGATGAGCGTCGAGCTCGGCTGGAGTCTATGGCCAAGGCCTCGCTTGAGGCCAGCGAATACCACCAGAGCCTGGCCGCCAGCGTAGCCAAAGCCGGTACGGCCATGGAAGGCGCTCAATCGTCGGCGACCAACTGGGCTGCCTACCAGGACGAGATCAACGCCCGCGGCCGCGCGCTGTTGGAAACCGAGGATCGGCTGGCTGAAGCTGCGCGCCAAGCAGCGGCAACCAACGGGCTGCAAGCCCAAGGTCTCCAAGAGCTGCTCGGTCGGATCAACCCTGTAGTTGCAGCGCTGGACAAGCTCGACCAGCAACAGGCCCAACTCCGCCAGTTTAAAGATGCCAAACTGCTGGATGATGAGACATTCCGCGAGTACAGCACGCGCATCGAAACCGCTCGCCAGAAACTCGGCGACTTCGACGAAGGCGTTCGGAATACGGGTGTTTCCGCAGGGCAAACCGCTGCGGCGTTGCGCCAGTTGCCCGCGCAATTCACCGACATTTTCACCAGCTTGGCAGGCGGACAAAACCCACTGCTGGTGCTTATCCAACAGGGTGGACAGATCGCTGATTCCTTTGGAGGCATAGGCCCGACTCTGGATGCACTGAGCGAGAAGGTGCGCTCTGTACTCGGCCTGGGCGGCGGTATCGCCTCTGTAGGCCAGGCACTCGGATCTATAGGGGACGGAAGCAACGCGGCCGCTGAAGGCGCTGAGGCTGCCAGCGAAAGCTTGGGAGACATGGCGGATGGCGCAAACACGGCCGCCGATGCTTCGAAAAATGCAGCGGAAGCCGCTGGCGCATTACGTACAGCCACGAGTGGTGTCGGTATCGGCGCCGGCTTGATGGTGGGTGGTGCTCTAGCAGCCGCAGCCGCAGTGGCTGCGCTCATTGCCGCATACAAGCAAGGTAGTGACGAGGGCACGGCCTTCAGCACGGCGCTGATTCTGACCGGCAACACGGCGGGCACTACATCGCATGAACTGGCGAATATGGCCAAGGCCGTCAGCCAGGTGAACGGCACGGTGCACGAAGCTGCAGCTACGCTGACGCTGCTTGCTGGCTCTACCAAGATTCCTGTGGATTCGTTCGAGCTTATCGCAACGGCGGCCGCCAACATGGAGGACGCCACCGGCAAGGCCGCAAGCGAAACTGTCGCAGAGTTCAGCAAGATCGCCGACGACCCTGTCAGCGCGATTCTGAAGCTCAACGACTCGATGAACTTCCTCACTGCCGATACCTACAAGCAAATCAAATCGTTGCAGGATCAGGGAGACTCGCAAGCCGCCGCGACACTGGCAATCCATACCTATGCGGACACCATCAACGCTCGAACACCGGAGATCAACGAGAACCTCGGCTACATCGAGCGGGCATGGAAAAACCTCGGAGATGCCGCAAAAATTGCCTGGGATACCGCGCTTGGCGTCGGCCGCAAGTCTGATCCTGGGCCCGACCTAACAAACCTCAAGCAGCGGCTTGCTTACCAATCCAGCCTGATAGATACGCCGGACGAGAACACCGCTAAGGGCTCTTCAACCAACACCAGGGATATGGTCAAGGCCCTCACTGACCAGATATCCGCCGCTGAAAAGCTCGTCGCGGCCGATCGCGAGGCAGCGCGTGCTGAGGGGGCCAAGCAACAAGCCAATAGCCGTACAATTGCGGATCAGCGCAAGCTGGACAAGCTGCGCGATGAAACTCAGTCCAAGGAGCAACGCCGGAAGAAGGAACTGGACGAGTACGATGCTCTGGTAGCGCGCCGGAAGGCCGATGCGCAGACTCTGGGCGATAAGAGTTTGCTGATCAGCGCCGAGCAGCAAGCTAAAGACATCGCTGCGATCCGGGAGAAATACAAGGACACGCAGAAGGCTGCCGGGGAGGTTGATCTTTCTGAGTTCAACGACATGAAAAACGCCCTCAACGCCATCCTCGCCGAGTACAAAAACCACCAGAAGGAGCTGGATGCGGCGCAAAAAGCAGGGCTCGTTTCCCAGGAGTCCTACGCTTCACAGCGCGCCGCCCTGATCGAGCAGCAGTCTTCGGACGTGACCCATGCCTACGAGGCCGAGATTGCCGCGCTCGAGCAGGCCAAGGGCCGCAGCACGACCAACGCCCAGCAGCGCATCCAGCTCGACCAGAAGATCGCCGATGCGCGCGCTTCCATGGTCAAAGCTCAGAAGGACGCAGAGACAGAGCTGGCGGTGCTGGCCACCAACGAAGAGGGGCGCCTGGCCAAGCAAGAGGCTGCGGTCAAGGCGTACACCGATCAACTTGAGCGGCAGCGTGAGGCACTTGCGATATCCGGCACCCGGGCAGCCAATGCCCTGGGCCTGGGCGACCGCGAGGCCGGCCTGCAAAGCAACTTGGACGACGCAACCGACCGCTTCAACGAAGACCGCGCCCGGCTGCTTGATCGCCGGCGCACAGCCCCCGACAAATACTCCCAAGGCGATTACGAGCGCGATCTGGTCATTCTCGCCCAGGCGGAAGACCGGTACCGGGAAACCGTGGTCGACAACTACGACAAGATCACGGCGGCCCAGGGAGACTGGCGCAATGGCGCTTCCTCGGCCTTCCAGAACTATCTGGAGCAAGCCCAGGACGTTGCTGGCCAAACCCGGTCGCTGTTCACGAATGCCTTCAGCTCCATGGAGGACGCGGTGGTCGAGTTCGCCATGACCGGCAAGCTCTCGTTCGCAGACTTCACCAAGTCGATCCTGGCAGACATGGCACGCATTGCAACGCAGCAGGCCGCATCAAGCCTGCTGGGCGGCTTGGTCAACCTCGGGATGTCGGCTTACTTCGGGGGCGGTACTGGAAACGGCTTGGAGGCAGGCTCGGCAGGGGCGGTGTCCTCCAATCTTGGGGCTTCACGGGCCGGGTATTCTTCTGCGTTCGGATTCTCTGATGGCGGTTACACAGGGGATGGCGGCAAGTACGACCCTGCGGGAGTCGTGCACGGCGGCGAGTTCGTACTTCGCCGCGAAGTCGTGAACCAACCTGGTATGCGCGATTACCTGGAGACGCTGAACACCCGTGGCTACGCCGACGGTGGCTACGTCGACTCCATCACCACCCGCCCGGCGCCACGGCAGGCTGCCGCCAACCCTGCATCGGTCGTCATCCAGCAGCAGATCAGCGTCGACGGAGGCTCAGGCCAGGCCGGCGCCTCGGCGGACGACATGAGCGCCGTCACCCAGGCCTACATGACAGCGGCGAAAGAGGGCGCTCAGCAGGAGATCACCAAGCAGCTCAAGCGCGGCGGGATGATCTGGTCTGCTATCAACCGGCCCATTCGATAGAAACCGCAGGAGGGCCCTATGGCCGAACGATTCACTTGGAAGCCGAATCGCTCGGCCCCAGGCACGTTCCAAAACGCTGTGCGCTCCGCCAGCTTTGGCAACGGCTACCGCCAGGTCGCCGGGAACGGCATCAACAACGAAACCCAGTCGTGGAACCTCACCTTCACGGGGAAGAAGGCGCGCATTGCCGCGATTCTGGCGTTTCTCCGCGCCCAGCAGGGGTTCAAGGCTTTCATCTGGAAGACGCCGTTCGACGGCGATCTCCACTTCACCTGCAACGCATACAGCCCCACGGACCAAGGGGGCGACTTGTGGATGCTGACTGCAACCTTTGAACAGACCCACCAGGTGACCTGATGGCCGAGAGTATCTACGAAGACATCCAGAAGCTTGTACCTGGGCAGTATGTCGAGCTGTTCGAGCTGGACCTTACCGCGCTCAACGGCGACGTCTACTACTTCCATGGCTACACCCGTGTGGGCCCGATCTTCTGGCAGGGCCGCGAGTATTCGCCCTGGCCCATCAAGGTCGAAGGCATGGGCATGACTGGCGATGGGCAGCAGAACAGCCCAACCCTTACGGTGGGTAACGTCTCAGGCCTGATCACGGCCTTGTGCCGGATCTACGATGACCTGATCGACGCAAAGGTGGTACGCCACCGGACCCTCGGCCGCTTCCTCGATGCCGCCAACTTCCCAGGCGGCAACCCGGAGGCTGATCCAGAGGAGCACTTTGCCGACGATGTTCTGACCATCGACCAGAAGCAGGCCTCCGATAGCGAGGTTTCTTCGTTCGTGCTGAAGTCTCCGCTGATCGCCTCGGACCGCAAGCTGCCCGGCCGGCAGATCGTCGCCAACTGCTGCCAGTGGCTGACCATCGGCGGCTATCGGGGTCCGTACTGCGGCTACACCGGGTCGAACTACGCCACTGACAAGGACGTGCGCACCGGCGACCCGGAGCGTGACATGTGCTCTGGAACGCTGACTGGCTGCAAGCTGCGCTTCGGCGAGCACAACCCGCTGCGCTACGGCAGCTTCCCCTCCGCCGGCAACTGAGGCTTACCCATGAAAATTTCCGAGGCTGTCACTGCGGCCATGTACACGCACGCTCGCGAGAAAGCCCCGCAGGAGTGCTGTGGGCTGCTGGTCAGAGTTGGGCGCAAGCTCCAGTACCTGCCCTTGCAAAACACGGCGCCGGATCCCGAGCAAGACTTTCGGATCAGCGCCCAGGACTGGGCTGATGCGGAGGATCGGGGCACGGTTGCCGCGGTGGTGCACAGCCACCCTGGCCAGTCGGCACGGCTCAGCACGCCCGACCGGGCAGCGATGGAAGCCACTGCGATGCCCTGGGTGATCATCGAGGTTCGCGAGGGCAAGCCGGTAGGGCACCTAGTGCATGAACCTGACGGGTACCAGGCTCCGCTGGTGGGCCGGCCGTTCCACCACGGCGTGTTGGACTGCTACACGCTTGTGCGCGACTACTACCGGCGCGAGCTGGGTATTGACCTTCCTGACTACGAGCGCGAGGACGGCTGGTGGGACAAAGGCCAGGATCTCTACGCCGACAACTTCGAAGGCGCTGGCTTCTACCCGGTCGACCCGGGCGATCTGCGCCAGGGTGACCTCATCGTCATGCAGGTCCGGTCCGAGAGGGCCAATCATGCAGGCGTTTACCTGGCCGCCGGCGTGCTCAAGACCGAACCCGACCACCACCCGGTACCGGGCGCCATCCTGCACCACCTGTACGGTCGCGACTCCAAGCGAGACGTGTTCGGTGGTTTCTGGCTCGAGGCGGCCCGTTTCTACATGCGACACAAGGAATCCCCCCATGGCTGATCGAGTACGCATTGTCCGGCTGCACGGTGAGCCTGGGCGGCTTTTCGGGCGTGTGCACCGTCTAGCGGTCCAGTCCTCGGCCGAGGCAGTCAGAGCGCTCTGCGTCCTGTTCCCTGGCTTCCAGGCCTACTTGGCCACATCCAAGGAACGCGGCCTGGCGTTCGCGGTGTTTTACGGCAAGCGCAACATCGGCGAGCACGAACTGGGCCATCCGCCAGGAAGCGCTGAAATCCGCATTGCGCCGGTGGTGCAGGGCAGCAAGAGCAGTGGCGGGCTACAGGTCGTGCTTGGTGTGGCGCTGATGGCAGCGATGGTCGTCGCCGGTCCGGCTGGTTGGGCCGGCCTGGCTTCGGCATCGAGCTGGGGCGCCGCACTCAGCGCAGGCGGCCTGGCTGGCGCAACGGCCATGGTGGGTATGTCGCTGGCCATTGGCGGTGTCGCGCAAATGGTCACCGGCCAGCAGGCCAAGATCGATAGCAGCGAGTCCGTCGACAATCGCCCCAGCTACAACTTCACTGGCATCAAAAACACTGTCACCCAAGGCAATCCGGTGCCGCTGTGCTACGGCGAAATGACGGCCGGCTCTGCGCAGCTCTCCCTCGGCATCCGCGCCGAAGACCAGCAATAGAGGTTCTCATGACTGACCTGTCCATTCAGGGTTCCAAGGGCGGATCCAAACAGCACACGCCCGTCGAAAGCCCCGACAGCCTGATCAACATCAGCTATGCCAACATTCTGGACGGGATCAGCGAAGGCCCCATCGTCGGCCTGGTCAACGGCGCGCAATCCATCTACTTGGACAAGACGCCCCTGGCCAACAGCGACGGCAGCCTGAACTTCACCGGAGTGACCTGGGAGCAGCGCACTGGCGAGCACGATCAGGACCATATTTCCGGTTTCCCGGCGGTCGAATCGCAGGCCTCGGTTGGCGTAGAGCTCAAGGCCAGCCAGCCCTGGGTCCAGTCGTTCAGCAACTTGGAGCTTTCGGCTGTGCGCGTTCAGCTCGGCGTCGGCGCGCTGGTCGTCACAGAGCAAGACGGCGATCGCGTGGGCTACCGTGTTGCGTACGAGATCGACCTGTCGACCGACGACAGCGATTACAAGGTCGTGCACAGCGGTGCATTCGATGGCAAGACAACGACGGGCTATCAGCGCTCGGTCCGCATCGACCTACCCGAGGCGACCCGTGGCTGGCGTCTGCGCGTACGCCGCACCACGCCCGATTCGACCACCTCGAACACGCAGGCCAGCACCTCGGTCGGCACCTACACCGAGATCATCGATGCCAAGCTGCAGTACCCCTATACCGCGCTATGCGGGTTGAAGATCGATGCCAGCCAGTTCTCGGCGATTCCGGAGCGCGCCTACCGCATTCGCGGGCGCATCATCCAAGTGCCGAGCAACTATACCCCGGCCACCCGGGCTTATTCCGGAACCTGGGACGGCACCTTCAAGTTGGCCTGGACCGACTGCCCAGCATGGATCTGGCGTGACATCGTCCTCAACGATCGGTATGGCCTAGGTCGCTTCATTGATAGCAGCCAGATCGACAAGTGGGCGCTCTACCAAATCGCCCAATACTGCGACCAGATGGTTTCGGACGGGAAGGGTGGTCACGAGCCACGTTTCACCTGCAACGTGTACCTGCAATCGCGGGCCGACGCGCTGACCGTGCTGCAAGATTTGGCTTCGGTCTTCCGAGGGATGAGCTTCTACGCCAGCAGCCAAGTGGCCTGTGCTGCCGACATGCCTGGCGACCCGGTTTACACCTACACCAACGCGAACGTCCTCGACGGCAAGTTCAGCCGCGCCGGCTCGAGCGGTTCGACCCGTTTCAGCGTGGCCAAGGTGGCTTGGAGTGACCGCGAGAACTTCGGCAACCAGCGCGTTGAGTATGTGCAGGACCAGAAGTCCCTGGCGCGTTATGGCGTGCGCGAGACTGAGGTGACGGCTTTCGGCTGCGTGTCGCAAGGCCAGGCTCAGCGCGCGGGCCAGTACATCCTGCTGACCAACCGTCTCGAGACCGGCACCATCACGTTCAGCGTGGGCTTAGACGGCACGATCTGCCGCCCTGGCGACGTAATCCGTGTGGCTGACGAGCACTATGCAGGCGCGCCGCTGGCAGGCCGCATCAAGGCCGCCACGGCCAGTACCGTGACGCTGGACACTGACATCAAGGTCGCCGCCGGTGACACCCTGGTGGTGATCTTGCCCAAGGGCGTGGCGGAGACTCGCGTGGTGCAATCGGTCGCAGGCCGCGTGGTCACTGTGACCCAGGCGTTTTCGGCCGTGCCGGTCAAGGAGTCGGTCTACACCATCGAGACCTCCGAACTGGTTGCCGAGACCTACCGCGTGCTGACCGTGAATGAGAATTTCGGCGACGACAAGCTGCAGTACGACGTGGTGGCCATCGCTCGCAACAATAGCAAGTTCGCCGCGATCGACGACGGCGCGCAGATCATCATTCCGCCGACCAGTGTGCTGCCGGCCGCCGTGCAGGCGCCGCCCACCAACGTCAAGTTGAGCACGTTCGATACCCTGAACCAGGGGATCAACATCGCGACCATGCGAATCACCTGGGACGCCTCGCGTGGTGCCCAGAGCTACCGCGTATGGTGGAAGCGCAACAACGGCGACTGGATCTACGCGGGAGTGACCTACACGGCTGCGCTGGAAGTACGCGGGATCTACAGCGGCACCTACACCGCGCGCGTGTCGGCCGAGGGTGTGGCCGGCAACAGCTCCATCTGGGCTTTGTCTGAGCCGACGGCATTGTTCGGCAAGACCGGCGAGCCGCCGGCGATTACCAGCCTGACCACGGAAAGCCTGCTGTTCGGCATCGGCCTCAAGTGGACCTTCCCACCAGGCGCCGAAGACACCCAGCGCACCGAGCTGTGGTACAGCGCGGGCAGTGTGCTGGCCGATGCTACCAAGCTGGCGGACCTGGCCTATCCGCAGGACAAGCACACGCTGCAAGGCCTGCGCGCCGGGCAGCGGTTCTACTTCTGGGCGCGCCTGGTCGATCGGTCTGGCAACGTCGGCCCATGGTTCCCGAGCGGCACTACGCTGGTCACCGGCCAGGCAAGCGCCGACGCTGGCCCGATCCTCGAGCAGATCAAGGACCAGATCACCGAGAGCGAGTTGGGCAAAGAGCTGACGAGCAAAATCGAGAAGATCGCGCTCATCGACGGCAACGGTCCGGGGTCCGTGAACGAACGCCTGGGTACCGCCAAGACCGAGCTGGCCAAGCAGATCAGCGACGTCAACAACGCGCTCGGCGCCACCAAGAGCAACCTGCAGCAGCAGATCACTGCGGTGAGCGCCGACGTATCGGCCGCCAAGACCGACCTGCAGCAGCAGATCGCCAACGTCTCGGCCCTGTCCGGCTCGCTGCCGTACCGCAAGGACAAGACCTACACCACCAGCCAGAGCGCCCTCGGCGCCGACGGCAAGCTGTACCAGGCCACCAAGGCGGTACCGCTGAACACGCCGCCGCCGAACGCGGACTACTGGACCGATGTGGGCCAGGCGGTTGTCACGGCCAATGGCGTGGCTGCGCGGGTGTCGAAGGTTGAAACCGACGTCTCGACGCTGGACGGGAAGGCTACGGCGCAGGCTTCGCAGCTCAGCGGGCTGCAAACGAGCTTGACCACCACCAACGGCAACGTCACCGCCGCGCAGAACGCCGCCGATGCGGCCAACGCGCTGGCGGGCGGGAAGGGCAAGGTGATCATCCAGGCAGCCGCCCCGGCCACCGCCGACCGGCTGGCGCAAAACCTGTGGATCGACACCACGGGCAATGCCAACACGCCCAAGCGCTGGAATGGCTCGGCATGGGTGGCGGTGACCGACAAGGCCGCCACGGACGCAGCAGCTGCCGCACAGTCTGCGCTGGCCCTGGCACAGACCAAGGCCGATGCCTCGGTGGTCAGCAGTATTTCGACACGGGTTACCGACGCCGAGGGCAAGCTTTCGTCCCAAGCCACCAAGCTGGACGGCATGCAGACCAGCATCGACGGCAAGGCCAGCTCCCAGGCGTTGCAACAGGTCACCAGCCGCGTGACGGCCACCGAGCAGAAGGATGCCGCGCAGGACCAGCAGCTGACTTCGCAGAGCCAGGCACTGACCTCGCTCAAAGACAGCGTGGACAAGAAGGCCGACTCGTCGGCTGTGCAGTCCCTGAGCAACGAGGTCAAGCAGCAGGGGCAGACACTCACCTCGCAGGGTCAGTCCCTGGTCTCCATCAACTCCACCATTGGCCAGCTCGGCGGGGAAAACTGGATCTACAACCCGTCGTTCGAGAAGAGCGGTTCCGGCGGCCTGGCCGATGGCTGGGCGCGAGCGGGCGCCAGCGGCGTTACTGCCAACCCGAGCATCGTGCCGTCGGCGCTCGCCACTGGAGAGTTTGCCCAACGCATCGATGTGACAGGGGTGTCGGCTTCGGCCTGGGGTCGGATCGGGAACCTGGCTAATCGCCGGGTCAAAGTCAGCCCCGGTGCTGCTGTTACCCTGTCGGCCTATATGCGCGGCACGGCTGGCTTGAACGTGCGTTGCGAGATTCAGTTCCTCAACGCCGCCGGCAGCAGTATCAGTGGCGTGCCCGTGGCCGCCAATACCCTGGCGACTGCGGACTATGCCCGCCTGTCACACAGCGTGGTGGCGCCGCAGGGGACGGTCGAGTGCAATTTCTTCGTCACCTGTTATGGCACGGCGGCGATCAGCTCGGCGTTCCTTGAGGTGGACCGGTGCCAACTGGAATTCAGCCCATCTGTAAGTGGCTGGCGGGACAATGGCGCGGTCAATGCCGACGCGGCGACGGCCGTTGCCTCTGCGGTGCAAAGCCTCTCTGGAAGGGTTGACCAGACCGAGTCGTCGCTGACCTCGCAGTCGGGCGCCATCACCCAACTGACCAACTCGCTGAACACCACCAATCAGGAGGTGGGCAAGAAAGCCGACGCCTCGACGGTACAGTCGCTGGGCAACACCGTGTCGCAGCAGGGCACGGCGATCAGCGCCAACGGCCGCGCCCTGACGAATATCAGTGCAAGCCTGAGCAATCTGGGCGCCAGCGGCGTCAACCTGGTGCCGGCCGAATACTGCGCGTTCGCAAAGGATCTGCCTGCGAACATGTATTCGAACGGCGGCGTGGCGATGAGCACCGTGGCCGACGCTGCGGCGTTCAAGGGCTATGCGCTGAAGGCTGCCAACAGCAACGTCGATTCCCACACCTTTGGCCTGAACAACGGTTTTACCGCGGCCGGCTGCAACATGGGCTTCAAGTCGGGCAAGTACCTGGTGTCGTTCTACGCCAGGGCGGAAGTGGCCGGGCACGTCGTCGGTGTCTACGCGCGCGTTCTGCTCGCCGACGGCTCGTCGTTCAAGACGTCGAACGCGCCGACGTTCACGCTGACCACCGCGTGGGCCAGGTACGTCGGCGTTATCGACCTGACCGACCCAGCCTACACCGGCACGCAAATGCAGCTTGCGGTCCAAAGCAACCGCTCCGGCGTCGCCAACCGGGTCACCTATTACGACCGCTTCATGTTCGAAGCGGCGGTCAATGACCAGGTCGAGCCTTCCACCTTCAGCATGGGCAACAGCTTCGACCAGTCGGCGGTGCTTGCCGAGGCCACTACGGCGCTGTCCGGCCGAGTCGGTAAAAACGAGGAAGGCCTGACCTCGACCAGTTCGCAGCTGACGCAGTTGAAGAACTCGATTGGTGGCAGCGGCGTGAACCTGCTGCCTGCTGAATATTCGACGTTCCAGAAAACGTTACCTGCCATCGACGGCAGCAGCTACGTGGCGAGCCTGGACAGCGATGCGGCGACCTTCAGCGGCGCCGCTTTGAAGTTCACCTGGTCGAGCGATTCGGTGGCGCTGGCCGCGTTCCTTGCGGCAAGCCGAAACGTCGGCAATATGGGCATGAAGCCGCAGAAATTCATCATCTCGTACCGCGCGCGGGCGAGTGTCGCCGGGCACGTGGTGGCGCTATACCTGCGAAGCATCAACACAGACGGCAGCGCCTCGAACAGCCCAGCGGCCACGCAACAGGCGCTGACCACGGCATGGGCTCGCTACTCCTACGTCGCCGACCTGTCAGGAGGGGGATTCACCGGCGACAAGATGCTACTGGCGCTGCAAATGAACCGGTCCGGGGTGTCGGGTCGATCGGTCTGGTTTGACCAGATCATGGTCGAGCAGATGGTGGGCGATGGGGCGGCACCGAGCACGTTTGTGCCGGGCAACACCGCCGACCAGGCTAGTGCTGCTTCGTCGGCGATTGATTCGCTCAACTCGTCTGTGACTCAGCAGGGCAAAGACCTTACCTCCGTTACTGGCCGCACGACCTTGCTGGAAGGCTCGGTCAACAGCACCAGCAGCGGCCTGGCCACGAAGGCGAGCACCAGCGCGCTACAGACCCTCACGGGCCGCGTGACGGCGACGGAAGGCGGCTTGACCGCCGCCAACTCAAGCATCACCCGCATTGGCAGTCAGGTCGGCGCCATCGGCGGTACCGGGTCCAATCTGGTGCCGGCGGAATACTCGACGTTCACCGACACGCTGCCGGCGTTCCGTGCCCAGGGCGGGCTCAGCATCACCGCCCAGGCGGACAGTTCGGCCTACTCCAGCAGTTTGCTGAAGGTCGACTCAAGCACGGGGTCAGGCTGGATGTGGCTGGCCGGCAGCCCGTCGGACTTCAACCTTCGGCTGGTGGCCGGGCGGCAGTACATCGTTTCGTTCTGGGCCAGGGGCAGCGCTGCGCACGTCGTGGCAGTACGCCTGCGGTACCAGAACACCGCAGGCGGCGAGACGGAGATTGCAGCAGCCAACGTCAACGTTGCCACCGACATGGCGCGGCTGAGCCTGACGTTCACGGCGCCCGCCGCGCTGGCCGGACCTGCGTGCATTGTGCTGTTCACGCAATCGGCGGGAAACGCGGGCATCACCTGGTTCGATGGCTTCATGGTCGAGGAGAAGATCGGCGAAGCCACGGCGCCGTCGGCCTTCACGCCAGGCACTTCCACCCGGCAGGCTGCCGGCCAGGCGCTCGCCGTGTCGGCGCTGGACACGAAGGTCACGCAGCAAGGGGCCAAGATCGAGTCGGAGGCCAAGCGCACGGACGGGCTGTACACGTCTGTGGGGAATGCCAACTCAGCGATTCAAAGCGAGGCCTCGACCCGATCCAGCGCTGACACTGCGCTGGGCCGTCGCATCGACACGGTGCAGAGCAACGTCGGTAACGCGACTGCTTCGATCCAGAGCGAAGCGCAAACCCGCGCCGACGCGGACTCGGCGCTTGGCCGGCGCGTCGACGATACCCAGGCCAGCCTGGGCAATACGAACGCCTTTGTTCAGCAGGTTAGCACCGCCCAAGTCGGGCTCGACAACAAGGTCAACGCTTCCTACTCCGTCCGGCTCCAGGTCGTAAACGGGAACCAGTATGTGGCTGCGGGCTTTGGAGCTGGGATCGAGAACAATGGCGGAGTGCTGCAGTCGACCTTCGCTGTGATGGCAGATCGGTTCGCTGTTCTCAATCCAAGCGGCAATGGCTTCGTGAATCCGTTCGCGATCCAGAACGGCCAGGTGTTCATCAACGATGCGTTTATCTCAAAGCTGGCAGTGCAGAACGCGATGGTTGGTAGTTCGATCCAGTCTTCGAGCATGACCAGCTATGGCGTGCCGATCATGTCTGCGGACTTCGTGAGCGGCCAAATCACTGCACGCGATCCTAGCAGTTCGAGCACCTACAGCTTCATGAATAGGAACGGCCTTGTTGTCGTGATCGACGGAGCTATCCGAGTGCGCATGGGCAAATGGTGATATGGGGGCGCATGCCCCTTTGAGGAGTGAATATGCCAGCCGGTCTTCAAGTATTTGGTTCTGACGGCAGGCTGCTTGTCGATATGTCTTCTTCGATCAGCCAGCACCAAGGAGATATTGTTACCAATGCGGCGGGAGGTGCTATTGCACTTCCTGCTCTGCCGCCTGGTAAGCGGCGTTTTTACATCATCGTACCGCTTGTCGATACACAGTTATGGAAAGGTAAAAAGCCAGGAGTGACCATCTCGGGTGACACTCTTTCGTGGCAATATCAACACTCGACATGGTTCGGCCAGTTCAGTGCCAATTGCCGAATTTACTACGGGTACTATTAGGAGGTCAGATGCCTGCTGGATTTCAGGCTTTCAAAGAAGACGGCTCGTTACTTTTCGACATTGATCGAATTAGCTACGGTCTTTTGAAAAGCGGCTACTTGAATCTGGTTGATCGCTGGGGCAGGCATTACATTCGGTCAATCAACCTCAACCCTAACGATGAAAGCAGCTGGGTATATACCAATTTGCGCGACCCCATCTGCGGGATTACCGTCAGTGGCGCCGTATCACCCATCGTTTTCTTGGTTGGGGACGGCAAGCCATGCGGCGAGTCGGTCAGCGGCAACAATAGAACGCTTTACTTCCAAGGATGCTCACCGAACACGAAAGCCTTTGTATTTGATTTGATGCGTGATGTTGGGGAAAGGGCCGGCATGGAGTGCTATGACGCAACGGGTCGGCTCAGCTTCACAACTGGCATGCCTCCGCTGAACGTAATAGCAACTGTTGATCCGCCAGCTATCAATCCTCCTGTTTCGCCCAATACAACTGCGCGCTGGACTCCTTACTCTGGCGGCGCAAACGAAAGATCTGGCCTTGAATGGTCCAGCGGCGATTATGCCCAGCCGAAAGGTGCAGTCTTTATCCCAGTTGCATCTGGCGAGTTGGCAGCCTGCCTAACATTCTCAAGGATCTGCGTGTTAAGTGAAGGGACGGACTTCGGGACTGGGAGTTATAGGGTTAACGCTAATGAGGGCTGTGGTGGTTATTCTGGCGGGGTGAGATTCTTTTTCACGCCCGCAGTTGCAACCACCTCTGCTGTGTCTGGCGGCTCCACCACAGTTTGGTCTGATATTCCAACAGATCGACAGCCACAAGCACTTGTAATTCGCGCAACTGATTATCCATTCCCGTTTAGATAACCAAAGAGGAAACACCAATGCCATATGTAGCAATCAACCTGGCCAACGATTACGACACGGCCAACAAAATCCGCTATGCCACTCAGGAAGAAGCGGACGCCCGCGCCCGCGAGATCCTGAGCCAGTTCCCCGGCGCCCAGGTGTGCGTAGCGCAAGTGCTTAAGGACTACTCGGCCAAGGTGTCGATCACCGCCAAAGACCCGGCCGAGCCTAAGCCTGTGGACGAGACCGACACCGCCGCCTGACGGCCCGCAGCATCAACCAAGCCCGCCCCGCGCGGGCTTTTTCATGCCTGGAGAAAACCCATGACCGCACGTGGCATCCGCAACAACAACCCCGGCAACATCGACTACAACCCCCGCAACGCCTGGCAGGGCCAACTCGGCCTGGAGGAGGGCGTAGCCAAGCCGCGCTTCGCCCGCTTCGACTCGCCTGAGAACGGCATCCGCGCCCTGGCAAAGCTGCTGATCAACTACCGCGGCAAGGACGGTATGCCCGGCGTCGGCGGCAAGGGCATCGACACCGTGCTCGAAACCATCAACCGCTGGGCGCCGAGCAACGAGAACGACACGTCCGCCTACGCCAAGGCCGTGGCCCAGAAGATCGGCGTGCAGATCGCCGATGTGATCGACGTGCGCGACCCGCAGGTGCTGCGCGGCATGGTCACAGCGATCATCGCACATGAGAACGGCAGCAACCCGTACCCGGCGGCCATCATCAACGAGGGCGTGCGGCGGGCGCTGGCATGAGCGGGGCTCTGGCGGTATTTAGGGCGATACCGCTCTGGCTGGTTCTGGCCCTGGGCGCCGCCGGCGTCATCTGGTGGCAGCATGGGCAAATAAGCAAGGCCCGCGCCGATGCCGCGCAGCTGGCGCAGCAGGCCGGGCAGTGCAAGCTGGCGCGCGACAACCTGGAGGCGCTGGCCGGGGAGCAGGGCAAGGCTCTGGGTGACCTGCAGCTGGCCGCCCGGCAGCGCCAGTCAAGCGCCGAGAAGGCCGTCGACGAGGCTAAGGCCAGCGCCTATGCCGACTACCAGGCCGCCAATCGGTTGCAGCAGGAGCGCACCGGCGGCGATCAGTGCGCGGCCGCGACCTCAATCATCGACAAGGAACTCGGCTTATGAAATCTCAAGTCTCCCGAGAAAGTGCAGATGTGACGGAAAAGTGCAGGAGCAGCAGCAATGTGCAGGTCACGCAGGTGCTGCTGGTGATCCTACTGTTGTCCGGCTGCGCAGCCCACGTGGAGACGGAGGTGCGCACCGTGCGCGTCGAGGTGCCGGTACAAGTGCCATGCCGCGCGCCAGAAGTAGCCGTGCCGCCGTGGGCAGCCGCCAGCCTGCGCAAGACTGACAGTCTGGAGGTCAAGGTGCGCGCGCTGTTGGCCGAGCGTCGGCAGCGCATCGGATTTGAGAAGGAACTGGCCGCAGCCGCCGACGCATGCCGCTGAGGCTGACACCTGCGGTGTCAGCCTCAGCTGTGCCTGTCTGCTTACACCAAACTGATGGGCGCTTGTGGATCAAAGCCGAACTTATTATTTCGAACAAGCCAGAGTGCATTCTCTATATCCGTTGCGGAAAAAGAGAGTGGATTGGACACCTGCCCAGCTAGAACCAGGCCCAGCAGCGCAATTTTGATTTCTAAACGATTTGAGTCTCTGCCACACTTCAAAATCTCACGGCATATTGAGATTTTGAGCCCGTCTGGCAATGGCCCTGGCGTCTGTAACTCGGCTTTGAACCAATATTCTGCCTCTGACACCTGATGGTCTATTTCGCTCTGCGACATAAGTGCTCTCCTTTGGAAATTAACCACTATGCCCGCCATGAGTGCTGGCAGCAACCGTGGCAGAGTCTGATGTAGCCGCAATCAAGGAATGAACTGTGCGGCGATCAAGCGGCAAGCGTTGCGGCAGCTCTTGAGCGAAGCCGAATACCGGTCTGGCGTGCGAGACGTCCTATAATGCGCTGACCAAGCCAGATGGATGAGAGCATGAAGCGGACGATTAGAGGGCTGGCCAGCGCAGGGGAACCGCTGATTTTGGAGGCGACCGCAGCGCTGCGCCGGTATCACCAGGCGGAGGACGCCGGCGAGCCGCCCGAGCAGGTCGAGCGCTTGCGCGTGCTTGCCGAATCGGCCTACCAGGCGGTGACGGACTACCAGCTTTACGCCTACGGCCTCCAGCCGATCACGAAGCACTGACAGCTCGGGCAGCACCGCTGATCGGCGGTTGCCGGGGCGCGCCGCGATCCCTACCATACTGTTTTTTTATACAGTATGGAGCACCATCAATGACCGCCGCCCTCGAAATCGACGAAACGATCCAGATCAGCCTTGACGATCTGATGCAGCTGCGCGCGCCCTACGTCTACCTTGTCAAGATCGAGGGCGACAGCATGCAGGGGGCTGGCATGTACTCGGGCGACCTGCTGATCGTCGACCGGGGTACCGAAGCCAAGCACGGCGAAATTGTCATCGCGGCGGTGAACGGCGAGCCGGTGTGCAAGCGTATGTGTCATGAGCACGGCATGATCGTGCTGCGGTCGGAGAACCGGAAGTACCCATCGCGGTACATCATGGAGGGCGACACGTTCGATGTGTGGGGTGTGGTCCGGTACAGCGTCCGAGATCACGATCGTATAGCGGGGTAGGGTCTTGGCTCGGCAGGACGCCGGAGAAGGGAAACCAAGCTATCCCATACTGCTCTCAGCATCCCGCTTCGACTGGGCAGGAATGGGAATAACTTGGGAACATTCTTAGGCAGAATGGCGGTCCGGACCGTGTCATCGCGCGGTTCTGGACTGCTTAAATCTTGGTGATTTGGAGCACAAAAATTGTGCTTGAAAATAGAGCTAAATCACTTCCAAAACATAAGGGCAAGCCCCTGCTGTATGCGGTTTGTAGCCCCGTTGTTCAGCTGAGGTTTTGGAATCGGTTTAGCCCTCAAATCGGCATAATCTCTCGCTTTATACAACGGTCTTGAAAACCGTCGATGGGCAACTATCCTAGAGTTCGAATCTCTACGCTCGGGTTTTTTTGCGTTTTGGATAGTTCTCAAGTTGCCACCATGGCCAGCGTCTAGCGCGATGCCTCCCCCCCCATAAGCGCTGTAAAGACCATCGGACAAGCCTTGACATCCTGTTCAAAGAGTCTGTCCCTCACTCCTGATTCAGTGCAAAACGCAGCAGCACCTGAACACTCGAAAAATCACTTGTCCAACCACCTCAGCAAAGCCTTATTGAACGCCTCAGGCTCTTCCATCTGCGGCGCATGCCCCAACTTCGCAAACTCGATCAGCTCAGCGTTGGGTATGGCCTTACGCGCAGCCTTGCCCAGCGCCGGGTAGTCGCCAAGCTTGGCTTTCACCTCTGCCGGCGCAAGGTCGCTACCTATCGCTGTCGTATCGGTTTGTCCAATCATCAACAGCGTCGGCACCTGGATCTTGGGAAACTCGTATACCACCGGCTGCGTGAAGATCATGTCGTAGACGAGTGCCGAGTTCCAGGCCACCGCCTTTTTGCCAGGGCCGGCATTCAAACCGGCCAGCATGTCCACCCACTTGTCGTACTCAGGCTTCCAGCGGCTGTCGTAATAGGTCTTCTGTTCGTATGCCTTGATCGATTGAGCGGTGACTTTCAGTTCACGCTCGAACCACTGGTCCACCGTTCGATACGGGACGCCCAAGGCCTTCCAGTCTTCCAAACCGATCGGGTTGACCAGCACCAGCTTCGACGTGTCGGCGGGGTACATCAGGGCGTATCGAACGGCCAGCATGCCGCCGGTCGAATGGCCGACTACGCTCGCCTTCTCCACCCCTAAGTGCTGCAACAGGGCGTGCGTGTTAAGAGCCAATTGCTGAAACGTGTATTGGTACCGTTCGGGTTTGCTCGAAGAACAGAACCCGATTTGATCGGGCGCGATGACCCGGTAACCGGCGTCGCTAAGGTGCTTGATGGTGCCTTCCCAAGTCGCGGCGCAGAAGTTTTTGCCGTGCAGCAAAACGGCTGTGCCCAACGTCGACTTCGGATCTTTGGCCGGTACGTCCAGGTATCCCATCTGCAAATGCTTGCCCTGCGACGTCAACGCCAGATGTTTCAAAGGGTAGGGGTAAGCGAAGCCTTCCAGCTGCGGGCCATAGACATTGGCCGCGTTGGCCTGTTGCACACCTGCACACAACAGCCCGACGAGGGCTGCCGATCGTATTTTGCTTTTCATGTTCGCTTGTCCCTATTTTCGGCCCGTGCGCCCTCTTGATAACCATGGGGCGACGTGCTGTCGGCATGACGACAGTTGTCGACGACGCCTTCTACGAAACCAACGCGCGAGCAATAATTCCCTACCGCGACCGCTAATAGACGCCAGGCCCGCATCCGGCACGCCTGCCTGCCCCTTTGCCATCATCCTTCGCATCCCGCCACCGAACGCCGCGCCTGCTCGGCCACCGATTTCTGCAAGTCCTGATACCAGAGCCCTGCGTCGTAGGCGATGGTCACTATCGTCCTGTGCGCATGCTCGGGTTCGCGGACCAATCGCTGAGCCACTGCCAGACACGCTGCCGCCGTGTTGCCGACGAAGGCGCCGCTCTGCATGTAGAAGGTACGCTGCGCCGCCAGCATTTCTTCCTGCGTGACACTGCAATGCCGATCGACCAGTGCCCAGTCCAGAAACGGCGGGCAGACGCCGACCGCCATGCCTTCGAAGCGGTGGTCGGCGAACACGCCCATTTTCGAATCGCAGCCGGCCGGATCGACCAGCACGGTTTCGACGTCGAAGCCCTGATCCTTGAGGCCCAGGGTAATGCCTGAAAAACTCGCGCCGGTGCCTGCGCAACCCACGAACAGCAACTCCTTGCCGGCCCGCGCTTGGATCAGTTGGCAGGCCAGCTCCGTGGCGGTCTGATAGCGATGGGCATCGACTCCGACGGGGTTATTGAACTGGTCGGTATAGAAGTACGATTTGCCCAGCGCCGCCTGTTGCTCCAGGCGGTGCATCACCACATCCTTGGGCGTTGCACCTGCCAGCAGCATGTCTTTGCCGATCAGCGTGGCGCCGAAGCATTCGAGCAGATCGCGTTTGGTCTGGCTGAAGCTCAATCCCACCGCGAGCTCCACGGCGATGTCGTGGCGGTGGCAGGCGGCGATCAGACCGAAGCCGAAATTGCCGCCGGTTTTCTCGATGACCGTGGTCTCGCCCGGCACGATGTCGCCGTTGCGCACCGCACAGTCGATGATGTGTTTGGCGGCGCGGTATTTGTGGCTGCCGCCCGGATTGTGCATTTCCAGCTTGGTGAGGATGCGCTCGGCAGTGCGGATCAGTTTGCTCATTTGCTGTTGCCCACGGCCGTGTAGCGCGGCTGCGCGTTGCTGTGCAGCACATAGAGGGTCGCCAACAACAAGACCACGCACAGGCCCAGGCACAGGGCGTTGGTGCCCACCCAGCCAATCGAGCCGAGCAGCACGGCCGGCGTGAAGGCGCCCAACGTGGCGCACACGGCGATGGCCAGATCGTTTTTGCCTTGCATCTGCATGGCGCCGGGACTGTTTTGCAGGCTCTGCGCCAGCAACGCGCCGCCGCCGACGTAGGTCAGGTTCCAGCCCAGTCCCAGGACGATCAAAGAAACCGTCATGGCTGTGTAGCCGTGCAAGGTCATGTTGAGCAGGCTGCAGCCGATGAGCATGGCCAGGCCCGTGCACAGCGTGGTGCGCAGGCCCAGCTTTTCGATGATCGTGCCGGTGAAGAAGGAGGGCGCGAACATGGCGATGACATGCCACTGGATCGCCAGACGCACGTCGGAGAACGAGTCGTGCATGTGCTGCATGTGCATCGAGGCCTGGATCATCAGCAGGTTCATGATCCCGTAGCCCACGGCGGCCACCGCCATGGCGGTGAGCAGGGTCGGTGTCAGAGGGGCGGCGTCGTCGCCTTGTACCTTTGGCGTTTGCGCACTGGCTGGGCTGGGCGGTGAAGCGGGCAGGGACAAGGCGATCAGCAGCGACAGCCCGGCCAAGACGACGAACGCGGCGTAGCACAGCGAGAACAGCGCATAGCCCGCCACCTCACGCAGCAGCTCGGTCAGGGTCGGGCCGACCACAGCGGCGACCACGCCACCGGCCACCACCAGTGACAGCGCCTTGGGCTTGAGCGCTTGCAGCAGATTGTCGGTGGCCGCGAAGCGGTTGAAGTTGGCGAAGGCGATATACACCCCCAACGCGGCGTGGCTAAGCACCAGTAGCGCGAACTGCCGATGCTCGACCGCCAGAAAGCCGCTGACCCCAGACACCACCAATGGCAGCGCGCCCAGCATGAACGCCGGTTTGCGGCCGATGCGGCTCATCAACCGGGATGCAGGATAGGTGGCCAGCATCACGCACAGAAACTGCACGCCGTAGGGCAGGGTGGACCACTGCGCAGCCGGTGCCAGCGCCGAGCCGACGATGGCGGCCATGGTCACCGACATCACCGCCGTGGTGAGGTTGATCGACTGGGCGGTGAAGTACAGGTAAGTGCGGCGGGGCAGGCGAGGATTCATGCGTGCTGCTCCCGATAGATCGACAGGTCGGTCGAGGCTTCGGGAAATTCGCAGATCAGCCGTTCCTTGCTCTTGCCCAGGCGTTTGCGGCGTACGCTCAGCCGGCCGATGCGTTGCGGCGATTGCAGGTGGGTGCCGCCACAGGGGATTTCAATGCCTCGGTACGACCACAGCCGTGCGTCTTCCAGGCCTTGTACGGCGGTGTTGCCGATCACATCGTCATGGGCGATCAACTCATTGGCCAGGCGCTCGATCTCGCGCACTTCCTCGGCGCTGAAGGATTCTTCGACAAGGAAATCGAAACGGGCGCCGTCTTCCTTGATGTGGCAGCCGATGGTCCACTGCTCCAGTTCCTGACGAAGTTGCACGGCGGCGGCGTAGAGGAAATGGCTGGCACTGTGAGACAGCGTCAGGCGATCGCGACGCAGCGCATCGATGCTGACGCGCGCCGGCATGTGCACGGTGACCTGCTCCAGCAGATGTAAGTCGTCCGGATGGATCATGTGCAAGATGATGCCGCCCAACTTTCCGCCTTTGAAACCCTCCAGGCGAATGGGCGTGCCGTAGAGTTTTTTCGCCCAGATGAAGCGCAGCGTGCCGATGGGCAACTCGATGGTGCCGTGGTCGGCCTCCTGACCGCCGCCTTCGGGATAGGCCACGGTACTGTCGAGTTCCAGCGCGTCGGCATGCACACGGGTGATTTGCGTGGTGGTCGACGTTAAGTACTGGTCTTGGTAATACAACTTTTCAGTGCTGCGCAGTACTTCGTTATTGAGCAATGTATTCATGGTTCCACTACCATTTGCAGGGAAGTTTTGACCTGCACTCGGGCGCGCGCAGGGACGTCTTTGCTAATGATGCAATTGGGGCCGATGAACACGTCGTCGCCAATGCTCACTGGGCCTAGCACACTGGAAAACGCACCGATCTGGACTCGGTTGCCGATGCGCGGATGGCGGGCGCCAGAGGGGTTGTGGCCAATGCCACGGGCGCCCAGGGTGACACCGCCGAGGATGTAGCAATCGTCGCCGATGACGCTGGTTTCCCCAATCACCGTGCCTACGCCGTGGTCGATGATGAAGCGTTCGCCGATGCGGCTGCGAAAGTGGATTTCCGCACCCGAGAGCATCTTGCCGCGACGCGACAGCATGCCGGCCAGGCACTGCGCATCGCCTACCCGGGCGCCGAAGTGCAGATGCACTTGGTGCGCCAAGCGATAGTGCAGTACGGCCGCATAGGAGGTGTAACTTCTGGCGATGAAGATCGGATCGAAGCCTGAGGCGGGATCTTTAGCGGCGAAGGCCAGCAAGTCTTCGTGGCATTGTTCGGCAACTTCCTGGATTAAAGAAGTGTCGTTGAGGATGGAAAATTCCTGCGTCGAACAACACTCCAATAACGCGGCGGTCACTAAGTTTCTAATGGTGCAGAACGACGCCGGTTCATAATGAACGGGCAGCCGAACGGGTGCATGAGGTTGCATGTCCATGTGGGCCATCGATGCGCTTTCCAGTTATCTGGTCTTGGGTATTGGCGTTGACAGGGAATTGATTGAGAGACGCCGCTGAAGTGATAGTCGCACTATTCGAACTGCCGCGAACGAACAGTCGACAAGCTTTTCAGTTAACTGTTAGCATTTATTTCCTAACGGTTTGGCGGTGGCCCATGAGCAACAGCACGCTGTACGACGATTTGAAGCATCGGCTGGCGAAGGGCGAGTGGCTGGCTGGGCAGCGCATGCCGTCGATCCGCAAGTTGGCGGGGGGCGGGCACAGTTACCACGATGCCGTGTCGGCCTACGCGCGGCTGGTTAGCGAAGGCGAGTTGACCGCCTTTCCCGGTCGCGGCTACTTCGTCACCAGCAGGGCCGCGCAGATCGCCGTCAGCCATGACCCGCTGAGCATGGACAGCGACCCGCTGTTCCGGCTCCTGCAGGGTGGGCAGCACTACACCAAGCTCGGCTGCGGCTGGTTGCCGCCACAGTGGCGCGACACCGAATCGCTGGCCAAGGCAATTCGCCGCACTGCGCGGCTTGAGCAGAGTTCGTTGGCCGAATACGGCGACATCCTCGGCCACCTGCCCATGCGCAAGCAGTTGTGCGTGCACATGAAGCGCCAGACCCGTGTAGACGTCAGGCCCAGCCAGGTCATCACCACCCTCGGTGCGACCCAAGCACTGGACCTACTGGCGCGCCTGCTGATCAAACCGGGCGACCATGTGTTCGTCGACGAGCCCGGCAACGGCAACCTGATCCGTCTGATCCAGCTCGCCGGCGGGCATGTGGTGGGGATCCCACGCGGCCCGGACGGCCCGGACATCGCCGAGATGCAGGCCTATCTGAGTACGCACAAAGTGCGCGCATTCCTCTGCAACAGCACCCTGCATAATCCCACCGGCGGCAACATCAGCCCGCACAACGCCTTCAAAGTGCTGCGCCTGGCCATCGAGCACGAGTTCTATGTGGTGGAAGACGACGTCTACGGCGATTTCAGCCCTGGCGTACGGCAGACCTTCGCCGAGCTCGACAACCTGGAGCGGGTCATCTACATCGGCAGCTTTTCCAAATGCCTGTCGGCCTCGCTGCGGGTCGGTTACATCGCCTGCGCGCAGGAGCTGATCGAGCCGCTGACCCGCCTGAAACTGCTGACCTGCGTGGCCGTGCCGGCGTTCTGCGAGCGCTTCGTCAACACGATTCTGTCCGATGGCACCTATGCGCGGCACATGAAAGACGTGCAGCAACGCCTGATCAGCCAGCAGGTGCAGACCCAGCAACTGCTATTGGCACGGGGCTGGCGCTTCGATATCGAGCCGCAAGGCGGCATGTTCATCTGGGCCTATCACCCGGACCTACCGAACCTGCAACCGCTGATCACCACCCTTGAAGCGCAGAAGATCCTGCTGATGCCAGGCTCTGCGTTTGCCGTCACGCGCGACTACCAGCGCTATGCACGGATAAACTGCACGCATTTTTCCCAGGAGGTCGCACGACATTTCACTGTGAAGGCGTTTTGAAGACGCCTATTGGCCCGGCCACCAAAAGGGTCGGAGCCGCCGTAGTAATGTGCTGTAGGTGCTGAACCCTCAGCAGACCCGCTGGACTAATCTGAATATCTTCATTCTCTTTTCATCTCATTAAGTAGGAGCACCGGCACATGCAATTAGGAATCGTCGGTCTTGGCCGCATGGGCGGCAACATTGCACGACGCTTGATGCGTGCGGGCCACCAGATCGTGGCCCATGACCGTGACCTTCAAGCCGTACAAACGCTGGCCGGCGAGGGCGCCACGGGCGTTCACGACCTGGCCGAAATGGTCAAGGCCCTGCAAGCGCCACGGGCCGTCTGGGTCATGCTGCCGGCTGGCGCCCCCACCGAGCAGACCATCGCGCAATTGGCCGACTTGCTCGAACCCGGCGACTCGATCATCGACGGTGGCAACACCTTCTATAAAGACGACATGCGCCGCGCCGCCGAACTGGCGAGCCGGGGCATGCACTATCTGGATGTCGGCACCTCCGGCGGCGTGTGGGGTCTGGACCGTGGCTACTGCATGATGATCGGCGGCGAGAAAGACGTCTTCGAACGTCTCGAGCCTCTGTTCCGCGCCCTGGCCCCAGGCGTCGGCCAGATCCCCCGCACCCATGGCCTGGAAGGCGAGCACCAGCGTGCCGAACATGGCTACCTGCACGCCGGCCCGCCCGGTGCCGGCCACTACGTGAAGATGGTGCACAACGGCATCGAGTACGGCCTGATGCAGGCCTACGCCGAAGGCTTCGACCTGCTGCGCAGCAAAGGCAGCGACGAGTTGCCCGAAGCCCAGCGCTTCGACCTCAACCTGCCGGAGATCGCCGAAGTGTGGCGCCGTGGTAGCGTCATCACGTCCTGGCTGCTGGACCTGACCGCCGATGCCATGGTCGCCGATCCGCAGCTGTCGCAGTTCAGCGGCTCGGTGTCCGACAGTGGCGAAGGGCGTTGGACCATCGATGCCGCCGTCGAGCAGGCCACGCCGGTGCCGGTGTTGTCCAGCGCGCTGTTCGCCCGCTTCCGTTCGCGCCAGCAGCAGGGCACCTTCGGTGACAAAGTGCTCTCGGCCATGCGCCTGGGCTTTGGTGGCCACGTCGAGAATAAACGCCCATGACCGCACAGAAGACGCCTGCCGCACCGCCCTGCACGCTGTTCCTCTTCGGTGCAAGCGGCGACCTGGTCAAGCGCCTGCTGATGCCGGCGCTGTACAACCTCAGCCGCGACGGTTTGCTGGACCGCAACCTGCGTATCGTCGGTGTGGACCACAACGCGTCCACTGCCGAGGCGTTCGGCGAGCGCCTGCACGACTTCCTCGCCGAGCGTGACGCAGGCGGCGAAGGTGCGCCCAAGAGCGTCGACGAAAAACTCTGGGCAAGCCTGGCCAAACGGCTGGACTACCAGACCGGCGACTTTCTCGACATGGCCACGTACCAGGCCATCGGCGAGCGCATCGCCAAGACCGACCACGGCAACGCGATCTTCTACCTCGCCACCTCGCCGCGCTTCTTCCCGGAAGTGGCGCAGCGTTTGGGCGAGGCCGGCCTGCTGGACGAGTCTGCGGGCGGCTTTCGCCGCGTCGTGATCGAAAAGCCGTTCGGCACCGACCTTGCCAGCGCCCAAGCGCTGAACGCCTGCTTGCTCAAGGTGATGAGCGAGCGGCAGATCTACCGTATCGACCATTACCTCGGTAAGGAAACGGTACAGAACATTCTGGTCAGCCGTTTCTCCAACGGGCTGTTCGAATCGTTCTGGAACAACCACTACATCGACCACGTGCAGATCACCGCAGCGGAAACCGTAGGGGTCGAAACCCGCGGTGCGTTCTACGACGGCACCGGCGCCTTGCGCGACATGGTGCCCAACCACCTGTTCCAGCTGCTGGCGATGGTTGCCATGGAGCCGCCCGCTGCCTTCGGCGCCGACGCAGTACGTGGCGAAAAGGCCAAGGTCATCGGCGCCATCCGCCCGTGGTCGAGCAAGCTGGCGTTGAAGAACTCGGTGCGCGGCCAGTACGCGGCGGGCAAGCGCGGTGACAAAGATTTGCCTGGCTATCGCGAGGAAGACAACGTCGACTCCGCCAGCCAAACAGAAACCTATGTGGCGCTGAAGGTGATGATCGACAACTGGCGCTGGGCCGGTGTGCCGTTCTACCTGCGCACGGGCAAGCGCATGAGCGTGCGCGATACCGAAATCGCCATCTGCTTCAAGCCGGCGCCTTACGCGCAGTTCCGCGATTCGGCCCTGGCGCGGCCCAAACCCAACTATTTGAAGATCCAGATCCAGCCGAACGAAGGCATGTGGTTCGACCTGCAGGCCAAGCGCCCCGGCCCGGAACTGATCACGCAAAACGTCGAGCTGGGCTTCGCCTACAAAGACTTCTTCAACATGACCCCGGCCACGGGCTACGAAACGCTCATCTACGACTGCCTGACCGGTGACCAGACGCTGTTCCAGCGCGCGGACAACATCGAGAACGGCTGGCGCGCGGTGCAGCCATTCCTCGATGCCTGGGCCAGCGGCGGCGAGGTGCACGAGTACCCGGCCGGTGAAGACGGCCCCGAGGCAGGCAACGAGCTGCTGACCCGCGACAAGCGCGAATGGCATGGGCTCGGCTGACGGCCGAGCTTTACCCTGGGCACCGGCCAGCAGCGACTTCCAACCGTATTGTTAAGGACACTCGATGCCCGCACTGATCGAAGACTATGCCCTGCTCGGCAACTGCCGCAGTGCCGCCCTGGTCAACCGCAACGGCTCGCTCGACTGGCTGTGCCTGCCGCGTTTCGACGCGCCGGCCGTGTTCGCCAGCTTGTTGGGCAACGAAGAGAACGGTCGCTGGCGCATCGCGCCTACCGACACCGTCGAGCACAGCGAGCGTCGTTACCTGGAAGACACCCTGGTACTGGAGACGCTCTACGTCACCGCCACAGGGCGCGCACGGGTCCTCGACCTGATGCCGCTCAACGACACCCATTCGGTGGTGCGCATCGTCGAAGGCCTCAGCGGCGAGGTCAATTTCGAGATGGACCTGGTGTTGCGCTTCGACTACGGCCGCAGCGTGCCTTGGGTCGAAAAACTCGACCCCTTGACCTTGAGCGCCGTGGCCGGACCGGACCGGGTGATCCTCAGCAGTACGGTCGCGACCCACGCCATGGACCATCACACGGTCGCACGCTTCCGGGTCGGCGAAGGCACGCGGGAAGTGTTCAGCTTGCGCCACCAGCGCTCGCACCTGCCGGTGCAGCCAGGGTTCGATGCCGACGAGGCGCTCAAGGACACCATCGATCAGTGGCAGGCCTTCGCGGGCCGTTGCCCGGAAGTGGGTGCCTACAGCGCGCAGGTTCGTCGTTCGCTGATCACCCTCAAGGCCATGACCTACGCCCCTACAGGCGGCATCGTCGCGGCCGTGACCACCTCGTTGCCCGAACGCATCGGTGGCGAACGCAATTGGGACTATCGCTTCTGCTGGCTGCGCGACGCCACCATGACGCTGCTCGCCTTCATGAACCTGGGCTACGTCGACGAAGCCCAGGCCTGGCGCGAATGGCTGATGCGCTCGGTGGCCGGCAACCCCGAGCAGATGCAGATCATGTATGGCCTGGCGGGCGAGCGTGACTTGCAGGAATACACGCTGCCATGGCTGGCCGGTTACGAGCATTCGCAGCCAGTGCGCGTGGGCAACGCCGCCGCCGACCAGCGTCAGCTCGACATCTATGGCGAGGTGGCCGACGCCATGAGCCAGGCGATCAAGGCCGGCTTGCCGCGTCACCCGCGCAGCGCCGCCATCGCGCGCTTGATCCTGCCGTACGTGGAGAGCATCTGGCGCGAGCCGGACGAGGGCATCTGGGAAGTGCGCGGCGGGCGTCAGCACTTCGTGCATTCCAAGGTCATGGCCTGGGTGGCCTTCGACCGCGCCGCCAGTCTCGCCGAAACGCGGGAAGACAGCGGCCAGAGCCACCACTACCGGCAGATCGCCGAGCAGATCCACCGGGAAGTCTGCGAAAAGGGGCTTGACCCGAGCGGGCAGTATTTCGTCCAGGCCTATGGGTCCAAGGAGATGGACGCCAGCCTGTTGCAAATCGCCCTGACCGGGTTTCTACCGGCCGATGATCCGCGTTTCCTGCGCACCCTCGAGCAAATCGAGCGACGCTTGCTGCACGAAGGTCTGGTGCTGCGCTACGACAGCGACAACTGCACCGACGGGCTGACGGCGGGCGAGGGGACGTTCCTGGTCTGCACGTTCTGGCTGTGCGACGTTTATGTGCTGGTCGGGCGCCAAACCGAAGCCGAGGCGTTGTACCAGCGCTTGCTGGACTTGACCAACGACGTGGGCTTGCTGGCCGAGCAATACGACCCGCAAAGCCAGCGCATGTTGGGCAATTTCCCACAGGCGTTTAGCCATATAGGGGTGATCAACACCGCGCTGAACCTGTACCGGGCGCAATGCCCGGTGCGCGACCGCGCCAGCGGCGGCGAGTAGTCGCTCGCAGATGGGGAGGGATGGCTATAGTGAAGTCATTCCCTCCCTCGGAGCCTGTCGATGCGTTTGATCAGTCGCGAACCTTGGTGGCACGTGCCGCCCAAGCCCGGTCAGCAAGAACGGGACCTGCACTGGGGTTATCTGGAAATCTATGCCGATGGCAGCACGGTCTTCGTCGACCAGCGCCCGACCGCGCGTGAGCTGGCCGAGCGCAAGAGTTGCCGCCACTTTCCCGATGCCGATACGCCTGCGGGTTCAGTCTTCCAGCGCTGACAGACGCGCTTCCAACGCGGCGATGCGTGCCTCCAAGGCTTCTAGACGATCTTCGGAAACGCTGCTGGTTGCGCGCGGCTGATCGCTCGTGCCGTGCTGGCGAGCGGCAAGGATCGCTTCAATGTGCGCGGGGTCGCCCAGCGCATGGGTGTAGCGGTCTTCACGCTGGCCCGACTGGCGCGGTAGGTGCAGAGCGAGTTCACGGGTCACCAGGCGCTCGAGCTGATGCTGGACCTGGTCCAGGTCTTCGAACGCATGCAGGCGCTGGCTGCGGCTCAGCAACTCGCTCAACGTCTGCGGGCCGCGCAGGAACAACAAGCCGAGCAGCACACGCTGTGCCGGGACCAGTTCCAGCACCTTGTCCAGACGATGCTCCCAACGGTCGGCGCGGCTGCCCATCTGCAAGCGGGCCATGTCCTGCGCTTCGAGCGCGCGTAGGGCTTGCCCGACCTGGCCGGCCGAAAGGTTCATCACCGGTTCTCGGCTGGTCTTCTGGTTGCAGGCGACGACCAGCGCGTTGAGCGTCAAGGGGTAGCTTTCCGGGCTGGTGGCCTGCTTTTCGATCAAGGCGCCGAGGACACGCACCTCGACTTCGCTCAAACGTGCTTCGCCGGCGCTTTGCTGTTCTGACATGGCCTTGTCTCGATGCAATGAAAAGGCCATTAGCGTAGGGGGTGTTGGGGGCTGAGGCAATCGTTCCCCAAGGGCGGCCAACATGGAGCTGGCCGCAATGGGTCAGGCGCTGCGTCGCTCCATGGCTTCGCATGCGGCGGCGGTGAACAGCACGTCGGTCGAGGAGTTCAGCGCGGTTTCCGCCGAATCCTGCACCACGCCGATGATGAAGCCTACGGCAACCACTTGCATGGCGACTTCGCTGGGAATGCCGAACAGCCCGCAGGCCAGCGGAATCAACAGCAACGAACCACCGGCCACGCCCGATGCGCCACAGGCGCAGATCGACGCCACCACGCTGAGCAGCAGCGCCGTGGGCAGGTCCACCGCAATGCCCAGGGTGTGTACGGCGGCCAAGGTCAACACGGTGATGGTGATCGCTGCGCCGGCCATGTTGATGGTCGCGCCCAGCGGGATCGACACCGAGTAGGTGTCTTCATGCAAACCGAGCTTTTCCGACAGCGCCAGGTTGACCGGGATGTTGGCCGCCGAACTGCGGGTGAAAAAGGCGGTGATGCCACTTTCGCGCAGGCACATCAGCACCAGGGGGTAGGGGTTGCGACGGATCATGCAGAAGACGATCAGCGGGTTGATCACCAGTGCGATCGCGAGCATGCAGCCGATCAGTACCGCCAGCAGGTGCAGGTAGCCCAGCAAGGCTTGCAGACCGGCCTGGGCCAAGGTCGAGGCGACCAGGCCGAAGATCCCCAAGGGAGCGAAGCGGATGACGACGCGCACCAGGTCAGTCACCGCTGTGGCCAAGTCCTCGGTCAGGCCGCGGGTCGCCTTGCCGGCTTTGCGCAGCAGCGCGCCCAAGCCGAGCGCCCAGGTGAGGATGCCGATGAAGTTGGCTTCGGCCAACGCCTTGACCGGGTTCTCGACCGCGCTCAGCACCAACCCTTGTAGGACTTCGCCGATACCGCCAGGCGGGCTCATGTCGATTCGCGCGGTGTCGAGGACCAGGGTCGACGGAAACTGCATGCTCGCCGCCACGGCCAGCGCAGCCGCCGAAAAGGTGCCGAACAGGTAGAGCCAGAGGATCGGCCGGATATGCGTCTGTTGGCCCGGCTGGTGGTTGGCGATCGAGGCGATCACCAGCACGAACACTAGAATGGGCGCCACGGCCTTTAGCGCCGTCACGAACAGGCTGCCCAGCAGTGTCAGGCTGGTCGCGACGCTAGGCGCCAGGACGGCCAGGAGGATACCGGAGACCAGGCCGATGACGATCTGGGTGATCAGGCTGGTACGGGTGAGCAGACGAAGAACAGCGGACATATACAGCAGAGCCTCGGAAATTGAGCGGCGGACTCTACCATAGACGTTCGTCCCCTTCAGGCCCCCACGCCCTCGTTGAACAGCTCGCGCCGCGCGCCTTGGGTGATCGCCACAATGCCCGGATGCTTGACCTTGCGCTCGACGGAAATGGCATAGAACGCCTCGGTCACCGCGTCGGTGTGGCCGATCTGCTCCACGGCGCATTGCCGGCAGACCTCTTCTGCGATCACGCTGGGCGCGACGAACAGGCCACTGCCGGACTGGCCGAAGGCCTGCATCAAGGCGCTGTCGTCGAACTCGCCGACGATCCTGGGGTGCACCCGTTGCTCGGCGAACCAGCGCAGCAAGCGGCTGCGCAGCATGCTGTCCTGTCCGGGGATCAGCAACGGAGCGTTGTCCAGGCAGGCGGGAAAAGGCAAGGCAAGCTGGCGGGCGAGGGCTGGCGTCGCGAAGAAGCTCAGGCCCGACTCACCCAGTTTCTGGCTGTGGCCCTTGATATCGAGATGGTTGGGCATGGGGCGATCGGAAATCACCAAGTCCAGCCGTTGGACGGCAAGGTCGGCGAGCAAGCGTTCGAGCTTGTCTTCGCGGCAACTGATGCGCAGCGCCCGATCCCCTTCCATGGCTGGTGCCAGCAAGCGGTAGACGATGGACTTAGGCACCACGTCGGCCACGCCCACGCGGAACAGCACCTGTTGTCGGTCGGGCGCGGCCCGCAGCACGCCTTCCAGCTCGCTGGCGATCTGAAACATCTGCTCGGCGTACTCGAGCGTGCGACGGCCGCTTTCGGTCAGTTCGAGTTGGCGACCCACACGCTGGAACAGTTCGATGCCATGGGTCTGCTCGAACAGGCTGATTTGTCCGCTGACGGTCTGGGGCGTGAGGTTCAATTGTTCGCTGGCGCGAGCGATGCTGCCCGTCTTGGCGGTGACCCAGAAATAGTGCAATTGGCGATAGTTGAGCATCTGAAACATTTGGTTCGAGAAAAGCGAAGTATACCTGGTGAAAAAACGAATTTTCCTGATGTTTCGCCTTGTCTACTCTGTGCGCGATCCCGCGCCTAGCGCGCCTCAACGACCTTCGCAGAGATTCGGCCCATGGACTACCTATTGCAACTCGCTTCGAACCCTACCGCCTGGGTGGCACTGGCTACCCTGGTGGCGATGGAAGTCGTCCTGGGTATCGACAACCTGATCTTCATTTCGATTCTCACCAACAAGCTGCCCGAGCAGCACCGCTCCAAAGCCCGGCGCATCGGTATCAGCATGGCATTGGTCATGCGTTTGGCGCTGCTCAGCACCGTCGCCTGGATCGTGCAGTTGACCGAGCCGGTGTTCGAAGTGTTCGGCCATGCCTTCTCTTGGAAGGACATGATCCTGATCGCCGGTGGCCTGTTCCTGTTGTGGAAGGCGACCAAGGAGATCCACGAAAGCGTCGACCCGCATGGCTCCAAGGAAGAGGCCAAAGCAGGCGCCACTGTGACCCTGGGCTTTTCGGCGGCGATCGTGCAGATCCTGATCCTCGACATCGTCTTTTCCATCGACAGCATCATCACTGCCGTGGGCATGACCGAGCACCTGCCGATCATGATCATCGCCGTGATCAGCGCCGTGGTGGTGATGTTGGTGGCGGCCGATCCGCTGGCCAAGTTCATCAACGACAACCCGACCGTGGTCATGCTGGCGCTGGGCTTCCTGATCATGATCGGCATGACCCTGATCGCCGAAGGCTTCGGTGCGCACGTGCCTAAAGGGTATGTGTATGCGGCGATGGCGTTCTCGACCCTGATTGAGGTGCTGAACATCCTGTCGCGCCGTGCCCGGACCAAGCGAGACGCGGCTGGGGGCTGACGGGTAGACCGAACCACCGGGGCGAGAGGTCCCGGTTGTCAGTGTGGCGTAGCCTTGGGCAAGTTGCCGCGCGGTTTCGTGCGGGGCGGCAAGGAAGCATGGCGGCGCAGGATGCGCATCACCCCCCATAGCATCGCCAGGGCCACGCTGGCCCACATGGCTATCAACATGAGTATCGCCATCGTCAGACTCATGAGCGGCTCCTTCTCTAGGAACGCACGATTGGGTGGTGAATACGAACCCAAGTCTAGCCGCAAGTCGATAGGGCCCAATGCCTTCGGTCCGGCTTCGACGCCTCGCGCCGCACTGTACCGCGTGCAATGCGCGGCCTATGATCGTGGATCTTGCCAGGCGCCCTCCGCCTGGCCATGACAAGCGAGAACCCATGTCGCAGCATGCTTCCCCTTTGCGCAGTTCCGTTGGACGCCGTTGGCTGGTCGCGGGCGCGTTGCTGATCGGTCTGAGTGGCTGCGCCGGAACGCCGGCGCCCTTGCCCAAAGACCTGGCGCAGCGGGTCGAAATCGGCAGCGTGCCGTTTTTCCGTGGCAATGCCCACCATGGCGGAGCGTTGGCGCTGGCGGCCATGCTTTCGCAACAAGGGGTGAACATCACCCCAGGTCTGCTCGACGGCCCGCTGCGCTTGCCCCAAGAGGTAGACCGGTTGGATACTTCGATTCCGCGCGTTGCCCACGAGTACGGCATGCTCGTATACCCCCTGGACAAGCGCTTGGACGCTTTGCTGCGACAGGTGGCGGCAGGCGATCCGGTGCTGTTGCGCTACCAGGAAGGTTCGAGCTTCTGGGCCGAGCCGCGCTACGCGGTGATGGTCGGTTACGATCGCTATAAGCAACAGGTGCTGTTGCGCGCAGGCATGAGCCGGCGGCTGCCGATGGACTTCAAAGCGTTCGAACAGGCTTGGGCCGAGCAGGGTAGCTGGGCAGTGCTGATTCAGCCGCCCCGGCGCTTGCCTGCCCAAGTCGACCGCACGCGTTGGTTGCAGGCGGCCGAGGCCTTGGCACGCGATGGCCAGGAGGTGGCGGCGCGCCAGGCTGTCAGCCGTTTGCAGGAATAAGGCGTGTGAAGGTGGTGCGGGCGAGCGGCCCGCACCTACCTCAGAAGCCGAGCTTGTCGCGCAGGCTGTAATACCAGGCGCCCAAGGCGCTGAACGGCACGCGCAGCATCTGACCGCCGGGGAAGGGGTAGTGCGGCAGGCCGGCGAAGGCATCGAATCGCTCAGCCTGACCGCGTAGCGCTTCGGCCAACACCTTGCCGGCCAGGTGCGTGTAGGTGACGCCGTGGCCGGAGCAGCCTTGCGAGTAGTAGATGTTGTCGCCAATGCGGCCCACCTGCGGCAAGCGCGACAGCGTCAGCAGGAAGTTGCCGGTCCAGGCGTAATCGATCTTCACATCCTTGAGTTGCGGAAATGCCTTGAGCAGCTTGGGCCGGATGATCGCTTCGATGTTCTCTGGGTCGCGGGCACCGTACACCACACCGCCGCCGAAGATCAGGCGTTTGTCTTCGGTAAGGCGGTAGTAGTCGAGCAGGTAGTTGCAGTCTTCCACGCAGTAGTCTTGTGGCAGCAGGCTGCGGGCCAATTCGTCGCTCAGCGGCTCGGTGGCGATGACCTGTGTGCCGCATGGCATGGACTTGGCGGCAAGCTCCGGCACCAGGTTACCCAGGTAGGCGTTGCCAGCGACGATGATGAATTTGCTGCGGATCTTGCCTTGCGGGGTATGCACCACCGGGTTGGCGCCACGCTCGATGCGGATGGCCGGCGACTGTTCATAAATGACGCCGCCGAGCGATTCCACGGCCGCCGCTTCGCCCAGAGCCAGGTTGAGCGGATGGATATGGCCGCCGCTCATGTCGAGCAAGCCGCCGATGTAGTTCTCGCAGCCCACCACGTCGCGAATGCGCTTTTGGTCCAGCAACTCGAGCTGGGTGTGGCCGTAACGCTCCCAGAGGCGTTTCTGTGACTCCAGGTGGTCCATCTGCTTGGGCTTGAGGGCTGCGAACACACCGCCGTCCTTGAGCGCACAGTCGATGCCATAAGTGGCCACGCGTTCGCGAATGATACGGCCACCTTCGAAGGCCATCTGCCCCAGCAACTGCGCCTGTTGCTGGCCCACGCTGCGCTCGATCACGTCGATGTCGCGGCTGTAGCTGTTGACGATTTGCCCACCGTTGCGGCCGGAGGCGCCGAAGCCTACCTTGGCGGCCTCGACGATGCTGACCTTGAAGCCGTTCTCGAGCAGGAACAGAGCGCTGGACAGCCCTGTATAGCCGGCCCCGATGATGCAGATGTCGGTTTCCACCTCACCCTGTAGCGCCGGACGCTGCGGCACCGCATTGGCCGAGGCGGCATAGTAGGACTGCGGGTAGGGAGTGTTAGCCATGACGGGGTAAACCTCGTGTTTTATATTTTTAACGGTTGAGCGCATGCTATCAATAATAATAAACACCCGCTAGCTATAGCCAAAAAAACGCCTGCCCGCGCACGCCATTGGGTAAAGCCATAAACTGATTAGGATTCAGGAAGTTAGCGCAAAAAAAAGTTGACAGTGATTAGCGATCACGTAGAATGCGCCCCACGACAGGCACATAGCTCAGTTGGTTAGAGCACCACCTTGACATGGTGGGGGTCGTTGGTTCGAATCCAATTGTGCCTACCAAATCGACGAAAAAGGCGACCCTCAGGGGTCGCCTTTTTTGCATTCGGATTCTGGGCAACAGCCTTTAAGGGCATCCCCCAGGTCTCGAGGGCGGGACACGCAAATTTCTGATTAATTTGAAGAAAAGCGCTTTACAGGGAAGCAACTGCCCTCTAATATGCGCCCCACACGACAGGCACATAGCTCAGTTGGTTAGAGCACCACCTTGACATGGTGGGGGTCGTTGGTTCGAATCCAATTGTGCCTACCAAACAAAGTCCCGCTCTGCGGGCAGCAAGAAGGGCGATCCGCAAGGGTCGCCCTTTTTTCGTTCTAGCGATCCAAGCTGTTCGAGCCGCGGTATTGTGTCGCCCGATGTCGTAAGCCGCGTCCCCGGCGGCTTCCCGACCCTGCCCATGTATCCAGCGGCAAAGGTTCCCCATGCTAGAATCGGCCCCTTCGAAACGGGAGATAGACGCGTGCGCAAACTGGCAGTGGTAATGGCGGCGATGGCCTTGGTCGGCTGTGACAATGAAGTCGAAGGGGTGCACAAGCAAGTGGCCGAACACCTCAGCAATCCCAAGACGGCTAAATTCGCCAACGTGCGGATCGATACCCAAGGCACCATCTGTGGGCAATTCCGCGGTAAGGACGACCAAGGCCAGTACGAGGCCTATCGCAGTTACGTCGCCATCAAGCAAGAAGGCCAGTACCGGATCATCGTCGACGACTCGGGTAACAACCTGCAGATCCGCGAAGTGTGTGGCGGCGCGCAATTGCAGCGGCGTGCCGAAGCCGTGGCCGACCAGCCCGCACCTGACGGCTGGGATGTGGAGGTGGTGCAGGGTGCGAACATGGGCGCAGTCAGCGACATGACGGCGCGGCTGCTGGAAAAAAGCATTCCTTCATCCGTCGAATACCGCGAGGGTAAACCGGTGGTGCTGATGGGGCCGTTCCCGAGCAAGGCCGAGGCAGAGGCGCGCAAGGCAGACGTCATGGCGCGGCTGGGAACCGACTCGGTGGTCATCCAGCACGGTATCGAGCGCTGAAAGGTTGGCGATGGGCGTGCGAGGCTCGCGCGCAGGGTATCCCTCCGGCTATGCTTGAACACGCACAGCCACATGCAAGGGAGGCCTGATGTCTACAGTGGAAAAGGCCATCGTCATCGCGGCCATTGCCCACGCCGGGCAGGTCGACAAGGGCGGTGCTGCGTATATCCTGCACCCGCTGCGGGTCATGATGAAGGTGCATACACCCGAGGAGCGCATCGTCGCCGTGCTGCACGATGTACTCGAAGATACGGCGGTGAGCCTGGCCGATCTTGTCCGCGACGGTTTCAATCTCAAGACTCTGGCCGCGCTGCTCGCGCTCAGTCGGCGAGCTGGCGAGCCCTACGAAGACTTTGTCGTGCGCCTGGGCAATGACCCCCTGGCCCGGACGGTCAAGCTGGCCGATCTGGCCGACAACAGCGATATAACGCGCATTTCCGAGCCTACCCCAGCCGACTTGCAGCGGCTACATCGCTACCATCGGGCCAGTGCCTATCTGCAAGCACTGACGTAGCGCGAGCGCATTAGGATTCAGTCGTCCTTGGGTACCGTCCAGAATACCTGCACGCCACCGTCGTCGCGGTGGGCGAGCGTGACATTGTCGTTTTCCGCGATTTCCTCGAGCAGGGTTTCCCAGTCCTGTGAAGACTCGTCGGGCAGCCGGTAGATCAAAGCCGCCTTGCTGCGCTGTGCGGTCGGGCTGTTGATGATCTTTTGAATGCGAGTGCCCAGTTGGACGTAGCTGCTGGGCGTCTGCGGCGCGGTGCTGGCCATGAAAGGCTTCCTAGGTGGCTGGATGTGCGTACAGTATTTGAGCGCACAGGGTTGCGCAAGCCTGCAGATTGGCCGGTTGGCGGTTTTCGCGTTGGGTGTGTTGAAAAACAAGACAGATCGCTGCCGAAAGGGCAGGCATATCTTCGCCGCCCTTCAGCGCATGAAGTGCACTTTGCCGGTATCGTCGTTACCCATGTATATGCCATAAACCCCGGCCTGGCGCTCGAGGATGTAGCGCTCCAGAATCTGCCGGATAGCCGGGTAATAGATCTCGTCCCAAGGAATTTCACCGGGTTCGAAAAAACGGTAATCGAGCGTTTCCGGCCCGTATCGTCCGGTTTCCTCGGCGGCCATCGCGCGGAAGACGATGTACACCTCGCTGATTTTCGGCACGCTGAAGATCGAGTAGGGCGAGACGATTTCGGCACGTACCCCCGTTTCCTCCCACACCTCGCGCAAGGCGGCCTCTTCGGTGGTCTCGCCCGCTTCCATGAAACCGGCCGGCAAAGTCCAGGTGCCCGGTCGGGGTGGGATGGCACGCTGGCAAAGCAGGTACTTGCCATCGCGCTCGATGATGCAGCCGGCGATGATCTTGGGATTCACGTAATGGATATAGCCGCAAGCGCAGTACAGCCGCTCGTGCGTATCGCCGGGCGGCACGCCCCGAGCGAGCGCCTGGGTGCAATGAGGGCAGAAGCGCGGGGCATTGGGCATGGTCAGCGGCCTATGCGAGGATCCTTGACGGTCAGGGGTTCGACGATCGCGCGCAGCGAGGTCGTAGTGTCGTCCTGTTTCTGGCGCAGGTATTCCAGAGCGACCTTGGCGGCAGCGCGCACATGGTCGACTGATGCCTGGTGGGCGGCCTGTGGATCGCCGCTCTTGATCGCCTCGACGATTTTTTCCATCTCGTGGTTACTGGCGCCGCGGCGGTTCTTCTGCGAAACGGAGGTGGCGCGCAAGTAGCTGATGCGCGCCTGCAACTGACGCAGTTGCTGGGCGGCAACGCGGTTGCCGGAGCCCTCCAGAAGCACATCGTAGAAGCCTTGCACCGAGTCGAGCACCTGCTGCAACTCGCCCTGTTCCAGCGATTCGCGGTTCTCTTCCAAGGCGCGCTCCAGCGCACGGATGTCCTTGCTCTTGGCGTTGAGGGTGAACAGCTGCACGATCAGCCCTTCGAGTACGCAGCGCAGCTCGTAGATGTCGCGCGCGTCTTCCAGGGTGATGATGGCGACACGTGGCCCCTTGGCATCGGCGAACTCCACCAGCCCCTCGGACTCCAGGTGGCGCAGCGCCTCGCGCACCGACGTGCGGCTGACGCCAAGGCGGTCGCAGAGGTCGCGTTCGACCAGGCGGTCGCCGGGCAGCAAGTGGAAATTCATGATCGCGCCGCGCAGTTTGTCGAGCACGATTTCACGTAGGGTGACGGGATTGCGGTTGACCTTGAAGCTATCGTCGAGGGGCTGGCGTTTCATCAGGTGCGCTCTAATAGAGGCTGTGCGCCAACATCGTGAGAGCACCCAGGCACCGGGTGCTTCCCGCAGTGGTTCAAACAGCCCGTTGTTATCGGGTTGACTCCGCGTCGGCTTCGGCGAACGCTTCACGGGCCAGGCGGAAACTGTCTACCGCTGCCGGGACGCCACAGTAGATGCCGACCTGCAGCAGGATCTCGCGAATCTGTTCACGGCTCAGGCCGTTGCGCAGCGCGCCACGGATGTGCAGCTTGAGTTCGTGGGGGCGGTTGAGCGCGGAAATCATGGCCAAGTTTATCATGCTGCGCTCTTTGAGCGACAAACCATCCCGGCTCCACACATGACCCCAGCAGTATTCGGTCACCAGTTCCTGCAAGGGCTTGGTGAACTCGTCGGCGTTCTGGATCGAGCGGGTGACGTAGTCTTCGCCCAAGACCTGGGTACGGATTTCTAGGCCTTTCTCGTACTTTTCGTTGCTCATGCAGCGCTCCGAAATAAAAACGGGGGCCACGACCGAGGGTGAGTCGCGTAGCCCCCTAAAAAATGTGCGGTTGACCGAGCCACCGCACTCGAACGATCAGCCCAGTGCCGGCAGCGCACCGAGTTTGCCGCGGTGATAGACCATCGGTGTCAGCGGTTCGGCCGGCAAAATCAGGTTTTTCACCGCGCCAACGATGATGGCGTGATCGCCGCCGTCGTATTCGCGCCACAATTCGCACTCGATCACTGCTGTGGCCCTGGGCAGCAATGGGTTGCCCAGTTCGCTCAGGTGCCACTCGATGTCTTTGGCTTTGTCTTTGCCCTTGCTGGCGAAGGCGTAGGCCGCCGCAGTCTGTTCGGCCGACAGCAGATGGATCGCGAATTTCTTGCTGTCGCGCAGAATCGGGTAGGTGTCCGACGCGTAGTTGGGGCAGAACAGCACCAGTGCCGGATCGATCGACAGCGCGCTGAACGCGCTGGCGGTGATGCCGACGATACCGCCCTCGGCATCCAGGGTGGTGACCACCGTGACACCGGACGGGAAGGAGCCCATCACCTCTTTATAGATGCCAGGTTCGATCATCTTGGCGTTACCTCTCAGCGCATCACGAAGGGATCGGGCATCGGCGCGGTGGACAGGTTGATCCACACGGTCTTCAGCTCGGTATAGGCCAGCACCGAATCGATGCCGCTTTCACGGCCGTAGCCGCTGTTCTTGAAGCCGCCGATCGGCGCCATGGCCGATACTGCCCGATAAGTGTTGACCCAGATGATGCCCGAGCGCACGTCGCGGGCCAAGCGGTGGGCACGGCCCAGGTCGCGGGTCCAGATGCCGGCGGCCAGGCCGAACTGCGAGTCGTTGGCCATGGCCAGCGCCTCTTCCTCGGTTTTGAAGCGAATCACCGCAGCTACAGGGCCGAAGACTTCTTCCTGCATGATGGTCATCGAGTTGCTGTCGCACTCGAACAGGGTCGGCTCGTAGAACCAGCCATCACCCTCGACTTCGGCGCGTTTGCCGCCCAGGTGCAGCTTGGCGCCTTCGGCTTTGGCCGCCGCGACCAGGCCCTCGACCACGGCTAGCTGTTGCGCGGTGGCCATGGGGCCCATCTCGCTGGCGTCGTCTTGCGGATTGCCGATGCGGATACGCTTGGCGCGCTCGATCAGGCGGCTGACGAATTCGTCGAAGATCTCGTCCTGCACCAGCAGGCGCGAGCCGGCCACGCAGCTCTGTCCGGAAGCGGCATAGATGCCGGCCACCGCGCCATTGATGGCGCTGTCCAGATCGGCGTCGGCGAAGATGATGTTCGGCGACTTGCCGCCCAGCTCCAGCGACAGCTTGGCGAAGTTCTCGGCGCTGCTGCGCACCACGTGGCGGGCGGTCGCCGCGCCACCGGTGAAGGCGATCTTGCGCACCAGCGGATGGCGGGTGAGGGCAGCGCCGGCAGTCGGGCCGTAGCCGGTGACCACGTTGACTACGCCGGCCGGGAAGCCCGCTTCGAGGGCCAGGCGGGCCAGCTCGAGAATGGTCGCCGAGGCATGTTCCGAAGGCTTGAGCACGATGGTGTTGCCGGCGGCCAGGGCGGGGGCCAGCTTGATCGCGGTCAGGTACAGCGGGCTGTTCCACGGAATGATGCCGGCCACGACGCCGATCGGCTCGTGCACCGTGTAGGCGAACAGGTCGGGCTTGTCCAGCGGCAGGGTGCCGCCTTCGAGCTTGTCGGCCAGGCCTGCGGTGTAGTGGAAGAACTCGGGCAGGTAACCGACCTGGCCGCGGGTTTCGCGGATCAGCTTGCCGTTGTCTCGGCTTTCCAGCTGGGCCAGGTGCTCTTTGTTCTCGGTAATCAGGTCGCCCAGGCGGCGCAGCAGCTTGCCGCGGGACGTAGCGGTCAGACCACGCCAGGCGCTGCTGTCGAACGCGCGCTGGGCGGCCTGCACGGCCAGTTCCACATCGCTCTCATCGGCGTCGGGCAGTTGCGACCAGGCTTGCGCGGTGGCCGGGTTAAGGCTGTCGAAGGTCTTGCCGTTCTGCGCATCGACCCATTGGCCGTCGATGCACATCTGGAAACGTACGAGGGTCATGCCACTATCCCCTTGGCGGATTCGTTGAGGGTGCGCGCGTGCGTGAGGAAGTCCAGCAGCATCTTGTTGACTTCACGTGGCGCTTCGACCGGCATCATGTGCCGTTGTTCGGCCAGCACCACGCTCTGCGCATTGGGAATGCGCGCGGCCAATTGGCGCGCCATGGTCGGCGTGGAGCCCGCGTCCAGCTCGCCGGTGGCGATCAGCGTAGGCGCCTGGATGCTGCCCAGATCGTCGGCGCGGTACATGTCCTGGGTCGCGAACAGCGAATAGGTGGTGTGGTAGCCCGATGGGTCGTTCTGCGCCAGGGTCTGGCGGATGGCGGCGACCTGTGCCGGGTTGGCGGCCTTGTATTCGCGGCTGAACCAGCGATCGAGCGCTGCATCGACGTTGGCGTCCGGGCCCAGCTCGGCGGCTTGGGCCGCGCGCGCGATCACGCCGGCACGCTGTTCGGTGGAGCGGTTGAAGACGCTGTTGAGCACCACCAAGGCCGACAGGCGCTGCGGATAGTGCAGGGCGAAGGCGCGCGCCACCAGGCCGCCCATGGAGAAACCGATGACGGTGGCCTGGGGGATCTGCAGGTGGTCGAGCAGCTCGGCCAACTGGTCGGCATAGCCTCGCAGCGGCGTATCGGCAGCGGGTACGCGGCTTTGCCCGTGGCCAAGCATGTCGTAGCAGATGACGCGGTGGTCGTTGGCCAGGCCTACGACCTGTCCGCCCCACATTTCCTTGTTCAGGCCCACGCCGTGGATCAGCACCACGGGATGCCCCTGGCCTTGGCTCAGGTAGCTGGTCCCGGCCGGCGTACGTTCAGCGACAGGCTGAATCATGGATGACGCTCCTTGAAAGCCGGGGCGCTGAAAAGTCGCTCCGGCTTGTCTGGTTATTGTTATTGAGCGTTGGCTTTCTCGGCAGCCAGTTCTTCCAGATCGATGTAGCGGTTACCGATGCGTGGGTGCAGACGGCCACCGTCGGCAGCGCCGAGCACGATCACGATCTCGTCGGCGCGCGGCGCGTCTTCGATCTGCATTTCCAGGGTGATGTAGTGCGAGCGCAAGCCTTCGTCGTCCTTCTGCATCATCGGGATCTGGATCGAGGTGCCCGGGCCGCCGCGCTTGTTGGTGAAGCTCAGGTAGCTCTTGGCTTGCACCGCTTCGCGGTAGTGGTTGCCGAAGCGCAGGGTGTGGATCACGGCCGAAGCGTGTTCGATCTCGCCATCGGCACCGACCACGGCGGCTTTGCCGTAGGCTTCGATCTTGTCCGCGCCACCGATGGCGGCGGTCAGGCGCTCGACCATCAAGGCGCCCAGCTCAGAGCAGTTGGCGCGGATTTCCGGCTTCAGGTCTTCGACGAAACCACGGCCTGCCCATGGATTCTTGATCACGACGGCCAGGCCGACCATGGTCACGGGCTTGTCGGCGGCCTTGAAGCCTTCGATGCGGGTCTCTTCGGAGTAGGTGACGATCTTGCGGATTTCGAAACTCATGAGCGGCTCCTGGGGAGGTTATCGGGTCTTGTTGTCTGATGGTATACCATAATATTTGTTGTGCAAGTGCTCACGCCAAATTTCCAGGGTGCTGTAGACCAAAGGAGCGCTGGTGCGGTATTCACCACGCGTTCTGTACTGCTTACTGGGCTGGCAGTTAAAAAAAAGCCCGCGCCGGGACCGTCGGTCTCCAGGGCGGGCGCGTCCTGCACTCAGTCAGGCAATGGGAATTCAGGCGAAGGCGGGCACCACTTCCTTGATGAACAGCTCGAGGGATTTCTTCTTCTCGGCGTGCGGCAGGCTGTTGTCACACCAGAAGCTGAATTCGTCGACGCCCAGTTCCTGGTAGTACTTGATGCGCGCGATGATCTCTTCGGGCGTGCCGATCATGGTGTTCTTGCGGATGTTGTCCAAGGCGAAGGCCGGCACTTCGGCGAACTTGGATTCCGGGCTCGGCTCGAGGAAACCATTGACCGGTGTGGTCTTGTTGCCGAACCAGGCATCGAAGGTGCGGTAGAAGCGCGAGATCGCCTCGGCTCCGACTTTCCAGCCCTCGGGTTCTTCGGGGCTGTGCACGTGGGTGTGGCGCAGCACCATCAGTTGTGGGCGTGGCACGTCCGGGTTGTTGTCGAGCGCGGCCTGGAACTTGTTCTTCAGGTCCAGCACTTCCTCGTCGCCCTTCATGAGTGGGGTGACCATGACGTTGCAGCCGTTGGCCACCGCGAAGTTATGCGAGTCCGGGTCGCGCGCGGCGATCCACATCGGCGGCATGGCGGCCTGCACGGGCTTGGGCACGCTGGTGGAGGTCGGGAACTTGTACACCTCGCCTTCGAAGGCGTAGTCGCCTTCCCACAGCTTGCGCACCACCGGAACCATTTCGCGCAGTGCCTTGCCGCCGTCGGTGGCCGGCATGCCATTGGCCATACGGTCGAACTCGAACTGGTAGGCGCCGCGGGCCAGGCCTACTTCCATGCGGCCGTTGCTGATCACGTCGAGCAGGGCGCATTCGCCGGCCACACGGATCGGGTTCCAGAAGGGCGCGATGATGGTGCCGGCGCCCAGGTGGATGGTTTCGGTGCGCGCGGCCAGGTAGGCCAGTAGCGGCATGGGGCTGGGCGAGATGGTGTATTCCATAGCGTGGTGTTCGCCGATCCATACCGTGCTGAAACCGCCTTTTTCGGCCATCAGGGTCAGTTCGGTGAGGTCTTCGAACAGCTGGCGGTGGCTGACCTGGTCATCCCAACGTTCCATGTGCACGAACAGCGAAAATTTCATGGGGCATTCCTCGACGCGTGAAAGGTGTCGTCTGCCGGGCAGACGCCGTGTAGCTCGACGGGCGCGTCGGCGCCCGTGCGGTAATCAGGAAGTCAGACTAGGGACGGCAGGCTGGCCATCTTGCCGCGGCAATACACCATCGGCTGGGCGGCCTGCTCTGGCACGATCAGGTTCAGCACCTTGCCGACCATGATGGCGTGGTCGCCACCTTCGTACTCACGCCACAGTTCGCACTCGATGACGGCGGTGGCGCCGGCCAGGATGGGGTTGCCCAGCGCGCTCAAGGTCCACTCGATGCCGGCGGCCTTGTCCTTGCCTTTGCGTGCGAAGGCATAGGCTTCGGCCTGTTGCCCGCCGGAGAGCAGGTGGATGGCGAAGCGCTTCTGCTGGATCAGCACCGGGTAGGATTCGGAAGTGTAGTTGGGGCAGAACAGCACCAGCGGCGGCTCCATCGACAGCGAGGAAAACGCGCTGGCGGTCAGGCCGACGATCGCGCCGTCGTCATCGAGGGTGGTGATGACGGTGACGCCGGAAGGGAAGGAACCCATGACGTTTTTATACACGGTTGCGTCGATCATGACGGAGTCCTCGAAGGGAGAGCGGTAGGCCGCTTTTTATCGTTGATGTGTCTGATGGTATACCGTAATACCTAATTTGCAAGCACAAATTTCTGGCTGCAAAAAAACACGATAGGCGGCTGTAGGCCACGTTTCATGGGGCCTCTAGCGAATTTCCACGGAATAGGTCGGACAGCTGAAACGTATCAGTTAGCGAATTTTCCTACGGAGCAGAGTTGTCAAAAAGTTGGAATACCATAATATGGTCTTCAGCTGAGAGGCCGCCCCGATGCGGTTTCCTACAACGATAAAAACGACCTCCGAGCTCAAATCCTATGTCCCAGCCGTCTTCGCAAAAGCAGTTTGTCGAAAACCACACGGTCGATTACGTTCCACCCGCCGAACGCCATGGGAAGGCGCGCGACCTGTTCACGCTCTGGTTCAGCACCAACATCGCGCCGCTGCCCATCGTCACCGGCGCCATGGTCGTGCAGGTGTTCCACCTGAACCTGCTCTGGGGGCTGATCGCCATCGCCCTGGGCCACTTGCTCGGCGGGGTGGTGATCGCCCTGGCCTCGGCCCAGGGGCCGCAGCTGGGCATTCCGCAGATGGTGCAAAGCCGCGGTCAGTTCGGACGCTACGGCGCGTTGCTGATCGTGTTCTTCACCGCCCTCATCTACGTTGGCTTCTTCATTTCCAACATCGTGCTGGCCGGCAAGTCGATCCACGGCATTGCTCCGAGCGTGCCGATGCCGACCGCCATCGTCATTGGCGCCCTGAGCGCTACGGCCATCGGTGTCATCGGCTACCGCTTCATCCATAGCCTTAACCGCATCGGCACTTGGGTGATGGGTTCGGCACTGTTGGCCGGCTTCATCATGATGTTCGTCCAGGACCTGCCCGCCGACTTCTTCAGTCGCGGTGCCTTCAACCTGTCGGGCTTCATCGCCACCGTGTCGCTGGGCACCATCTGGCAGATCAGCTTCTCGCCCTATACCTCCGACTATTCGCGCTACCTGCCGCGTGAAGTGGGCATCGCCAAGCCGTTCTGGGCCACTTACTTCGGCGCCACCCTCGGCACCATCCTGTGCTTCAGCTTCGGCGCGGTCGCCGTGCTGTGCGTGCCGGAAGGCACCGACGCCATGGACGCGGTGAAGCAGGCCACCGGCTGGCTGGGCCCGATCCTGATGGTGCTGTTCTTGCTCAACATCATCAGCCACAACGCCCTCAACCTGTACGGCGCAGTACTGTCGATCGTGACCGCGATCCAGACCTTCTTCGCCAACTGGACGCCGAGCATCAAGCTGCGCGTGATCCTGGCTTCGGTGATCCTGCTGGCCTGCGGCACTGTGGCGCTGAATGCGTCGGCCGACTTCATCGGCCAGTTCATCGGCTTGATCCTGGCGCTGTTGCTGGTGCTGGTGCCTTGGGCGTCGATCAACCTGATCGACTTCTATCTGATCAAGAAGGGCCAGTACGACATCGCTTCGATCTTCAACGCCGACGGTGGCATCTATGGCCGCTTCAACCCTCACGCGATCATCGCCTACGCCTGCGGCATCCTCGTACAGCTGCCGTTCGCCAACACGTCGCTGTACGTCGGGCCGTACTCGAACATCGTCGAGGGTGCCGACCTGTCGTGGGTGTTCGGCCTGCTGGTGACGGCGCCGCTGTACTACTGCCTGGCGACCCGGCGCAAGCACGGTCAGGGCGCCAAGGCTGCGCGGGCGGTGCCAGTCAACCACTGAGTGGAGTGATGCCGTTGTACGACGAAGGGCCGCCGATGCGGCCCTTTGTCGTTATCGAGGCACTATCAGGAAGATGCTCACCGCATAAGTGGCGCCCGCTTGCATCGCCGGGCTCAGCGCCGCGATCGTCAGGCGAGCGGTGCATGCCCATAGCGCCGTCGCCTTTAGAGCTTGAACTGCGCCACCAGGCCATTGAGGTCCACCGCCAGGCGCGACAGGTCCTGCGCCGCCGCGCTGGTCTGATTGGCGCCGGCCGAGGTCTGCATGGCCAGGTCGCGAATGTTGACCAGGTTGCGATCCACCTCGCGCGCCACCTGCGCCTGTTCCTCCGAGGCGCTGGCGATCACCAGGTTGCGCTGGTTGATCGAAGCGATGGCTTCGGCGATCACCTCCAGTGCCTGACCGGCGCCCTGGGCCACACTCAGGGTGCCGTTGGCGCGCCCCTGGCTGGTCTGCATGGCGCTGACCGCACGGCCAGTGCCGGTCTGGATGCCGGCGATCATTTCTTCGATCTCTTCGGTCGACTGCTGAGTGCGGTGGGCCAGGGCCCGGACCTCGTCGGCCACCACCGCGAAACCGCGCCCGGCTTCCCCGGCACGCGCCGCTTCGATGGCGGCGTTGAGCGCCAGGAGATTGGTTTGCCCGGCGATCGCGCCGATCACGTCCAGTACCCGGCTGATGTCGTTGGCATGGCTGGCCAACTGTTCGATCTCCTGGGCAGTGCTGGCTACGTCGCTGACCAGATGCTCGATGGAAACCAGCGCCTGGTTGACCTGCTGGCGGCCGTCGCGGGTGTTCTGGTCGGCACCCTTGGAGGCGTCGGCGGTGCTCACGGCGTTGCTCGCCACTTCCTCGACCGCAGCGGTCATCTGATTCACCGCAGTGGCGGCCTGGTCGATCTCGGCGCTCTGCTGGTGCAGCCCGCGGCTGGTGTCTTCGGTGACCGTGTGCAGCTCTTCGGAGGCAGACGCCAGTTGGTCGGAAGAGGCGGCGATCTTGCGCAAGGTGTCGCGCAGGTTCTGCTGCATGTCGGCCAAGGCGCGCAGCAGCAAGGCCGGCTCGTCTCGGCCTTTGATGGCAATGCTGTGTGTCAGGTCGCCGGTCGCCACACGTTCGGCCACCGTCACGGCCTCGGCCAGGGGCACGACGATGCTGCGGGTGAGGAGGGTGGCGATGGCGGCCAGCGCGAGCAGGATCACCCCCAACGCCACGACGATCACCGTGAACGCTTGGTCGGCGACATCGCTGGACGCTTGCGACGCGTTCCGCGCGCCATCGTTGTTGAACCGCATCAGTGCGCCGAGCGCGGTCATCATCGCATCGGCATCGGCCGCCAATGGGCCGGTGACCTGCGCTTTGGCCTGGGCTGTCTGGCCATTGGCGATCTGCTGCAGCACCTGCGCCTTGCCTTCGCGGTAGCGTTGCCAGGCGCTGTCGAACGCGGCGAACAGCACGCTGTCCTGTTCTTCCACGATGGTTTGGCGGTAATCCTCGATGCGTACCAGCAATTGCTTGTCGAGCGTCTGCATCGTGGCCAGGTTGCGCTGACGCAGATCGGCGGCATCGTCGAGCAGCGTGCGTAGGGTCAGGGCGCGGGCTCGGCCGATGCCGGTACCAACGTCGCTCAGGGCAGAAATAGCCGGTAGCCAAGTGATGCGAATGTCATCGGTGGCGGTGTCCATCTGCCGGGTCTCGTACAGGGCGAGCAGGCCCATCGTCAGTACCAGGGCGCCTAGGAGGGCGAACATGCTGGCGGCCCGTCTACCGATCTTCATATTGCGAAACTGCATGGGTTGCTCCTGAACGTTGGCGGCACGTCGCCAAAGCGTGGTGTGAGCGGCTACCCAAGGCCAGGCTCCGGAGACATGCGCAGTAGGGCAAGGTGATCCTTACCTTCCGGGTATTTCGAGAAAATGATTACATAACGCCACTATGGTAAATAGCGCTAGATCGCGGGTTCCAGGGCTTTTGGCGGGTTTTGCAGAGTGGTTGGCAATAAACTTTCGCCGAGGCAACAGGCAGGGTTGCGCCAGGGCTTGGAGCGGAGGGAAAGCGGGTCGTACCCATCCGTCCCGGGCTTAGGTAGGATGGGCGCCTTCATTTCAGCATTCTCGAGGACACCGTGGATTTTCTTGCCGAGTACGCAAGCTTTCTCGCTAAGACCGCGACCGTGGTCATTGCATTGCTGGTCGTGTTGTCAGCCTTCGTCGGCCTGCGCGGCAAAGGCCGGCGCAGTGCCAGTGGGCAGTTGCAGGTCACACGCCTGAACGACTTCTACAAAGAACTGCGCGAGCGGCTCGAATCCGGGCTGCTGGACAAAGCCCAGCTCAAGGCGCTGCGCAAACAGCAGGCGAAAGCCGAAAAACGTTCGCGCAAGGACAAGGCCGCCGACAAGCAGCGCGTGTTCGTGCTGGATTTCGACGGCGACATCAAGGCCTCCGCCACGCAAAGCCTGCGCAACGAAATCACCGCCTTGCTCACCTTGGCCACGCCCCAGGACGAAGTGGTGCTGCGTCTGGAAAGCGGGGGCGGGCTGGTGCACAGCTACGGCTTGGCCGCCTCGCAATTGGCGCGCATTCGCCAGGCCGGCATTCCCTTGACCGTGTGCATCGACAAAGTGGCCGCCAGCGGTGGCTACATGATGGCCTGCATCGGCGAGAAGATCGTCAGCGCACCGTTCGCCGTGATCGGCTCGATCGGCGTGGTGGCGCAGGTGCCCAACGTCAATCGCCTGCTGAAGAAGCATGACATCGACGTCGAAGTGCTCACCGCCGGCGAATACAAGCGCACCCTGACGGTACTGGGCGAAAACACCGAGAAGGGCCGGGAGAAATTCCAGGAAGACCTCGACATCACCCATGAGCTGTTCAAGAACTTCGTGACTCAATACCGCCCGCAGTTGCACATCGACGAAGTGGCTACGGGCGAGGTGTGGCTGGGTGTGGCGGCGTTGAACCGGCAGTTGGTCGACGAACTGGGCACCAGCGACGAATACCTGAGCACCCGGGCCCGTCAGGCGCAGTTGTTCCAGCTGCACTTCGCCGAGCGCAAGAGCCTGTCCGAGCGCATCGGTATGACGGCGAGCGGGGCGGTGGAAAGCGGTTTCGTCAGCCTCTGGAGCAAGCTGGGCCGGTGGCGTTAACACCTTGAGTGGCTTGGAAATTTTTTCACGGGTGGGGTTGCAAGGTCTGGGGAATGCGGACATAATGGCCCCCATCGAAACGCAAACAGCTTGAAAAAGTCGTTTAGTTTCAAGGAGATAGCGAAGTTGTATGCTAACTCCGAACTTTGAGGCCGAGTAGCAAAGTGGTTATGCTCCGGATTGCAAATCCGTCTACGCCGGTTCGATTCCGACCTCGGCCTCCATATTCGAAAGCCCCGCAGACTCTGGTCTGCGGGGCTTTTCTTTGTGTGCGATAAAATCCATCGTTTCCGCATCAAAAGCATCGCTCCTTCAATAGCCTCTCACAGGGGGTGGTCGAAGGCTCAGCGCTCGTAATAAAACTTCACAGGCATCGCATAATCTCGCCCCCGCTCCGAACACCATTCCGGAAAGCTGCCCGTGGGCGCTTGCAAAAAGGCTTTCCAATCCGCGACAAGGTGCTCGAAATACCGCACTTCATCGCGCAGGTGGTCCAACGCTTCAGGATCGGCTGCCTCCGCTATCAGGCCTTTGGCCCGCTCCAGCGCCAAGATGGCTTCTTCAGGGCTACCCAGGAAAACAGATTCGTCCAGATGATGGGTGGCGTGGTCTACCCATCCCAATGCGAAGTCGATCAGAATCTTGCGTACGGGCAGATCCTCAGGACAGGCAGACAGTGCTCGGGTGAGCAGTTCAGCATCGCGATCGAGCATCCCGAGCCACCGAACAGGTAGGCTTGCCTCGGCATCGTCTTCCATCCAGTCCTGTAAGGTAGGCCGCAAAAACCGAGCGACCAGTGGCTGGGTCAGAAACTGGTGTGCCCCTGAAGTGCGCATATTGGCCTCCAGGATTTCGATGGCTGCGCCGCGTGCGATGGCGTTATCGAACGAGCGTGAGGCTGCCAGGAACCGCTCCAGCTCGGCAAATGCCTGGCGGCGCAGCCCTTGCTCCCGATACCGGCAATAGCTCGCCAGTGCCTTCAGCTCAGGATGTGCCTGCAGGCTGTCCGCGACGGCCAGCAGTCCTTGAAAATTAGTCTTGTTCCAGTAATGCATGCTGGTACGCCCCGCGACCGCTCGTTGAATGTCTACGCTACCCAGCACTTGAGCCTGTGTGGTGGGCGCGGCATAGCGTGGCCGATGTAGTGGGCAATGTCATCAGGCGATCCATCGGACTTGCCTGTTCAGGGCATGGGGCTGTTCAAACTCGCTGTAATCCGGCTTGGCGCAACACTTTGTTTATCCTCCGGCAGGCTGGCTGCCGCTCGAACACGAAAGCCGAACCCATCCATTCATACCGACTCAACCCCCACCCTAGACACCCCGCGTCGAACTTGCCGCACCGCCCCCCAGTCACATCGTTAACCTTATCGCGGAGGCACTTATGAGCAGCGAATTGAAGCTGGAGCCTCAGCGGCTGACACCAGCGCGTGATGAGGGGGGCTGGTTGCCCTTGGAGGAGTACGGTGCTTTGGGTGACGGGCGATCCGTCGCGTTAGTGGGCAGCGACGGCTCCATCGACTGGTGGTGCGTACCGCACATGGATTCGCCGCCTTTGTTCGACAAGTTACTAGCGCCGGGCACGGGTGGCTTTTTCGCGCTCAGGCCAACCGGCCCTTATTCGATCGAGCGACGCTACCTCACCGACAGCAACGTGCTGGAAACGCTGTTCATCACCGAGCAGGGCCAAGTGCGCATGGTCGAGTCGCTCAACAGCGGCCCGGCCGGGCGTTTGCCTTGGGCAGAACTGGCCAGGCGTTTGGAAGGGATCAGCGGAGAAGTCACCTTCGACCTGAGCATCGACTTCGGCACCCAGGCCGACACGGTCAGCAGCTACCTCACGCCCACCGGCAACGGCCACGTGTTTCACGCCGGCGACATCCTCGGCATGTTCCTGCACGACGAACACCTGCATATCGAACGCGAAGACGACCTTGGCGTGCGCGCAACCGTGACGATCAAGGCCGGTGAGCGCAGCACCGTGGCCTTGGTCGCCGGCCGAGACGAGCCCCTGATCGTGCCCCCCATGAAACTGATCGACGCCCGTATCGACGGCTCGGACCGCGAATGGCGCCAGTGGACCGAGGGCCTGGACTACGACGGTCCGTACCCGTCGCTGGTGGTGCGCAGTGCGTTGGCGTTGAAGCTGCTGCTGTCGTCGCCCAGCGGCTCGATCATGGCCGCTGCCACGACTTCGCTGCCGGAGCGCATCGGCGGCGACAAGAACTACGACTACCGTTTCGCCTGGATCCGCGATGCCGGTTACACCATTGAGGCGTTTCTCGGCATCGGTGCGCAGCTTGAGGCCAAAGCAGGCTTCACCTGGCTGCTCAACCGCCTGCAGGAACATGGCGCCAAGGTGTTCTACACCCTCGACGGCGCGGTGGGGCAGGGCACCCGGCCCATCGACCTCCCTGGCTACAAGCATTCGCCGCCCCAGGTGGGCAACGATGCCACCGACCAACTGCAGCACGGTGTGTATGGCGACATCTTCGAAACGGCGCGCTGCTTCATCGATTGCGGCGGCGTGCTGGATTCGGGCAACGCCATGATGTTGTCGAGGCTGGCTGATCAATGTGCGGACCTGTGGCGACAGGCCGATTCCGGCATTTGGGAGTTGCCGGAAACGCAGCACTACACGCAATCGAAGATCAGTTGCTGGCAGGCCCTGAGCCGTGCCATCGAGCTGGCCGACCGTGGCCATTTGCCGACCACTTGCCGGGACCGTTGGGACCGTGAGCGGCAACGCATCGAACAGTGGATCGAAACCCACTGCTGGAACGAGCAGAAGCAGGCCTACAGCTTCTATGCCGGCAGCGACCGCCTGGATGCGTCGATCGCCTTGGCCGTACGTTTTGGCTATCCCCATCAGGACCGTCTGGCTTCTACCCTGGCAGCAGTGCACCGCGAGCTGGGCTGTGGTGCGTTCCACTACCGCTACAGTGGTGCCGATCAGGAGGAGGGCTGTTTCCTAGCGTGTACCTTCTGGCTGGTCGAGGCCTGGGCGCTGCATGAGCAGTGCACGCAGGCCGAGGAGACGTTCCGTGCCGCCGTCAGGGGCTTGGGGGCGGGCGTGGGGATCTACTCGGAGATGGTCGATCCGCACAGCGGCGCCTTCCTGGGCAACTTGCCGCAAGGGCTGACACATCTGGCTTTGCTGCGCGCAGCTCGCTCATTGGGTGGCGCCAAGCCGGATCGGTGACAACATCGGCAAGCCAATGGCCGCGCAAGGAGTGGCAACCCTTGCGCGGACGGATGGTGGATGCTGGCATCATGTCGGCGAAGGCCTGTGATCCCAATCCCTATATCCTGTCCGGGCGCACAAGCGTATGGCAGCCAGCAACAGGCTGGCGGTATGTCGCGGGTGAACTTTTATTTATCTATCCCATTGCCCAGCGGCTCTCAACCTTTCCCGCGCCTTGTCGATAGCGTGATTACTCCTAAGAGTTTTCCGAGAAACGCTATGTTGCTAAAAAATGCTCGTCTTTCCACCAAGTTGCTGACGGCCTTCGGTGCCTGCGCCGTCATTACCTTGGGCGTGGGTCTGTTGGGCAGTCGAGGCGTAAGCCAGATGTCGCAAAGCCTGGGGTTAGTCTTTTCCAATAACCTGGTCTCTGTGGCCAAAACCGCTGAGGCGCGTTCGGAAGCGATTGCCCAGCAGCGCGATCTCTATGCGCTGATCACTGCCAACGCCGAAGGGGCTCCCCAGGCGACCAAGGACGGCATCCTCAAGAGCATGGCGGCCAACCAGGCCGCGAGCGAGCGGGCGTTCGCGCTCTATCGACAAACACCGTTGGCCGATGACGAAAGGGCCGCTGGCGATCAGCTCGAACGTGACTGGCCGCTCTACCAGCAGCAGATCCAAAACATCGTAGCCGCGACGAATGCCGGCGATCTGGCGACTGCGCGCAAGCTCATCAGCGGTGACTTGGCCACGCTCTATACCAAAGTCATCGACGAGTTCTCGATCATGGTCGAGTCCAACAACCGGCAGATCAAGGAAGGCGGGGAAGACGCGGCCGAGCAGGAACGGCAGGTGTCGTTCACGCTTTACATCGGTATTGCCCTGGCCTTCATCGCTGCCTTCGCTTTAGGCCTGCTTATAAGCCGCATGGTAGCGCGCCCCGTAGGCGCGGCTGTGAAATCGGCACAGCGCATCGCCGAGGGCGACCTGACCCAAACCATCGCCAGCGACTCGGGCGATGAGGTAGGCCAGTTGGTCAACGCTCTGGGCGACATGCAAAACAGCCTCAAGCGCACCCTGAATCAGATCTCCGATGCATCCAACCAGCTGGCTTCGGCTGCCGAAGAGTTGAACAGCGTCACCGAAGACGGCAGTCGCGGGCTGGTCAAACAGAACGACGAAATTCGCCAGGCCGCTACGGCGGTCAATCAGATGACCTCTTCAGTGGATGAGGTTGCCCGCAACGCCGTTTCCACCTCGGAAGCCTCGCGTACGGCCACCGATCAGGCCAACCGTGGGGTGACCCAGGCACGTGGCGCTGTGACGGCGGTCAACGATGCCACGGTGGAGATTCAGGGCTCTTCGAGCACCGTTGGCGAGTTGGCCGATCAGGTCAAGGAAATCGCCAAGGTACTGGATGTGATCCGCGGCATCGCCGAACAGACCAACCTGTTGGCGCTCAACGCCGCCATCGAGGCCGCACGGGCCGGTGAGCAAGGCCGTGGTTTCGCCGTGGTGGCCGACGAAGTTCGGGCATTGGCTGCGCGCACCCAGGCCTCGACCGTGGAGATCGAGCAGATGATCGGCGCGGTCCAGTCCCGTGCGGACTTGGCCGTGGTGGCCATGGACAGAAGCCACTCGCTGGTGGTCAACACCCAGCAATTGGCGATGGCGACAGGCGAAGCGCTCGAGCAGATCGCTGCCGGCATCGCCAGCATCAACGACCGCAACCTGGTGATCGCCAGCGCCTGTGAAGAACAAGCGCAAGTGGCGCGGGAAGTGGACAAGAACCTGGTCAACATCCAGGACCTGTCGACGCAGACCGCCGCCGGGGCGCACCAGACCACCGCGTCGGCGCAGGAGCTGTCACGCCTGGCGATCTCGTTCAACGACTTGGTGGGGCGCTTCAAGTTGTAATCTCGCGCCATCCTAGGCGCTTTGCTCACCGGGGCAGGCCGATCAGCCTACTCAGCAGCGAAAAAAACCCGCATACGAAAGTGTGCGGGTTTTTTTATTTCCAAGACAGGCGACGGCAAGGAAAGGTGGCGCGGCTCATGCCGTACGACGCAGTACGGTGCAGATCCAGCGGTGGTTCACTCGGCAAGGGGCGCGCAGGAAGATGATGTCGGCGACACGCTTGAGCCCTTGTTTACGCAGTTTGGCGGCCAGTTGTACCAGAGTAGCGGCTTCGATGGTCATGGCTGTTACCTCGTCGTTTCTTACTGGGTTCCTAGTTCTTGACTTGGCGGACAGCGAGGGAATTCCAGAATTTTCAGGCTGCCCGACCAACGGTGTAGGCGCTTGAAAAAACAGGGAAAAAAGAAAACCCGCCAGGGGAGGGCGGGTTAAATACTTAGAACGTACGAAGCAGTTTCAGCATGCCTAGGCAGTTGTCAGAAATTCGTGAAGGCTGTGTCGACAACGTGTCAGATAAGTGAATTCTTCAGAAAAAAGCCCGCTCTGCGTGAGCGGGCCAAGTGCTTGAAGGGAGCGTTGCCATGTTGTGCCGATCAGGATTATGCCGGCATTAAAGCGTTTGGAATTGATTTGCGCGCCGACTCGCTCTATACAAGCTCATTTTTTCTGGAGGTAGCCGCATGCGCGATGATGACGATATCCACGAGCCTGAACACGATCACTTGCTGGACCGGGAATTTTTCGACGACGAGTCTGAGCCTGAAGCGCAAACGCACGACATCGATGCCGAGGATGGGGATGACCTGGATGACGAAGACTTCAGTCACCCTGCCTGGCACGACTGCCCTGATGATTGAGCTGAGGGGATAGCGATCGAACAGGCGCCATGTTTCGAAAGCGGATCCGGAGATTTCGGAACGCTTTGGTGATGGGGCAAATGGCAGGCACAAAAAAACGCCCGAAGGCGTTTTTTCAAATCATGGTGCGAGTGGCGGGACTCGAACCCGCAAGGCTCACGCCGGCAGATTTTAAGTCTGCTGTGTATACCAATTCCACCACACTCGCACAGTTGAAGGGGTCAATGCGACCAGCGACTTTCCACAACGGAAGCGCCTTGCAATCAAGCGCGCTTTATAACCCAATGTTATAGCGCAGTCAACCCAAGCTGCTTCATGGGCGTATGCCCGAGGCGATCTGGCGAAGGTCTTCGGCAGCCATTCGCAGCTTGTCCACCTGGGCAACCATGGCGGCCATCTCCTCGGTTTGCCCAGTACGCTGTAGGTAGCGAGCATGGCCGTCGAGCGCAATGCGCAGCGATTCCAATTCCAGGGCGGTGGTAACCAGATCGTTCTTGATCAAACCCATGCGCGAGTTGGTCAGTTCCAGGTGCTCCGTTCGCAGTGGCGGGCAAGCGGCTGCTTTGCGCAAGACATGCCCATGCAGGCGCTGTCTTGCGAAGCGCAAGCATGCAGAATGCTGTCAGTGATCTTCAGGCTTGCCAGCCGTTCTGGCGGCTTCGATGCGGTTCTGGATCTCTTCACGGTGCACCTGAATGTCTTTCGGTGCGTCGATGCCGATTCTCACCTGTGAGCCGTTGACACCCAGCACGGTGACTCTGATGTTGTCGTTGATGACGATCACTTCGCCAGCCTTTCGCGTGAGTATCAGCATGTACTTCTCCTTGGTGATGTCTATAGCCACTGCGCCTCGGGCCCAATGGTGAGGGCTTGGCCCTCGTCCGTCTTAGTGAAGACGCTTTCTATCGGCGGTAATTCCAATCCAAGCCGTGTGCGATGAGCGCTATACAGGGTCTGGCCGCAGCCCAAAGTTTTTGTCAAGCGTCCAGGGCTACTTGAGGGCAAGGATAAGGCGATTGGCCTCTTCTGTGAAATCGCCTCGCACCATAGCCTGCATAGAGCGGCTCAATCAGCCACAGGCACAGTGTTCAACTGCTGAAGAAAATGCAGCAGGGCGACCTCTTCCTGCTCCATACCCTTACGTTTGCGAACTTTCGGCAAGGCTTCCAGATGGCCCAGTACGAAGTGTTCCAGCACTGCGGGGTGGATGTACGACTTGCGACACACGGCGGGAGTGTTGCCCAGACGGGAAGCGACCTGGCGCACGATATCGGCCAGGTGCCGTTTGGCATGGGTTTCCGGTTGCCAAGCCAGGGGTTTCAACAGGCTGAGCGCCAAGCTGCTGCCAGCCCATGTGCGGTAATCCTTGGCAGTGAAGTCGGCGCCTGTGGTGTTTTGCAGGTACTGGTTGACGTCGCTGGAGCCGATCCGATGCCGCTCGCCATCGGCATCGACGTACTGGAACAGCTCTTGGCCAGGCAGGTCCTGGCAACGCTTCACCAGACCGGCCAGACGCCGGTCGCGCACGGTGATGCTGTGCTCCACGCCACGCTTGCCGCGAAATTCGAAGCGGATCGTACTGCCTTTGACTTTCACATGACGGTTGCGCAAGGTCGTCAGCCCGTAAGATTGGTTGTCTTTCAGGTAGCGTTGGTTGCCAATCCGGATCAGCGTATGGTCGATCAGGCTGACCACCAGCGCCAGCAGCTTGGTGCGGTCCAGCCCGGGGCGCGACAGGTCGCGCTCTACGGTGCGGCGAAGCGCCGGTAGCGCTTCGGCGAATGCCAGCATGCGCCCGAACTTGTGCGCATCGCGCAATTCACGCCATTCGGGGTGGTAGCGGTATTGCTTGCGGCCACGCGCGTCCAGGCCCGTGGCCTGCAAATGGCCTTGCGGGTCCACGCAGATCCACACTTGCGTGTAGGCCGGCGGAATGGCCAGCGCGGCGATCCGCTTCAGGGTCGGTTCGTCATCGATGCGCTTGCCGTCGGCGTCGTGGTAGATGAAGCGATCACGCCAACGCTTGCGCGTCAGGCCCGCATGGGTGTCTTCGACATAGTGCAGTGACGCGGGCAGAGGGCAGTCGAGCATGGCGGCGTCCAATGGTGGGTTATCCGGTGGACAACGCCAGTGGCCCGGATGCTCAGCCGAGAATCGCCACCGATTTGATTTGCGCCCACAGCCGTTGGCCGGGGGCCACTTGCAGGTGGTCCGCCGAATAACGGGTGATACGTGCCAGCAACGCGTAGCGCCCGGCATCCAGGCCCACCAGCAGGTGGGCGGGGTTGTCGGTTGCCTGGCACTGGCGCACCTGCACAGGTAGGCGATTGAGGATGCTCGACGGCTGATCGGCAGCCAGCGCCAAGCTCACATCGCGCGCCTGCACCTTGATGCGCACTGCCGTGCCTGGGGCCTGTTGGGTGTGTGCGATGCGCAGCGTGATGTCGTGCAGGCCGGGCAGACGCAGTTCGAGCAAACCATAGCGTTCGTCGAAGCCGAACACCTCGGCCTGCAGCACCACCCCCGCATCTTCGGCCTGGCTCAGCGGAAGGTCGAGCCTATTGAGCAGCGTGGACAGAGGGCCGCTGGCCTGAGCACGGCCCTGCTCGAGCAGCACCAGGTGGTCGGCCAGCCGTACCACTTCGTCCTGACTGTGGCTGACGTACACCACCGGGATGTCCAACTCGGCGTGCAGACGCTCCAGGTAGGGCAGAATTTCACGCTTGCGGGCGCCATCGAGTGCGGCCAGCGGTTCGTCCATCAACAGCAATCGCGGGCTGGTCAGCAGCGCTCGCGCGATGCCCACACGTTGTGCCTCGCCACCAGACAGCGTGGCGGGGGCGCGGGCCAGTAAATGACCGATGCCTAGCAGTTCGCAAGCCTGCTCCAGACCTACCCCACGTTGCCCCGGAGCGACACGACGCCAACCGAATTCGAGGTTGCCGCGCACCGTCAGGTGGGCGAACAGGCTGGCTTCCTGAAAGACATAGCCGATGGAGCGCTTATGCGGCGGGACGAACAGCTGTCGCGCGCTGTCTTGCCAGACGTCGCCATTGACTTCGACCAGGCCCTCGCTGGCGGACTCTAGACCCGCCAGGCAACGCAGGCAAGACGTCTTGCCGGAGCCCGAATGGCCGAACAGCGCGCTGACGCCGCGGCCAGGCAGTTGTATATCGACGTCCAGGGTGAAGTCGCCGCGCACAAGGCGCTGGCGTACGCGGATGCCACTGTTCATTTCAACCCCATTCCGCTTTGTCGCGGCGCGGACCGTAGAGCATCAGCAGCACCAGAAAAGAGAACACCAGCATGGCGCCGGCCAGCCAGTGGGCTTGGGCGTATTCCATGGCCTCGACGTGATCGAAGATCTGCACCGACACCACGCGCGTCTTGTCCGGAATGTTGCCGCCGATCATCAGCACCACGCCGAATTCGCCGACGGTGTGGGCAAAACCCAGAATGCTGGCCGTAATGAAGCCCGGCTTGGCGAGCGGTAGCACCACATGCACGAACGTGTCCCACGGGCTGGCGCGCAAGGTCGCTGCAACTTCCAACGGCCTGTGGCCAATCGCGGTGAAGGCGTTTTGCAGCGGCTGCACCACGAACGGCAGCGAATACACCACCGAGCCGATTACCAGCCCCGTGAAGCTGAATACCACAGTGCCCAGGCCCAAGGCGGCCGTGGCTTGGCCGATCCAACCATACGGGCCGAGCGCCAGCAGCAGATAGAAGCCGATGACCGTGGGCGGCAGCACCAGCGGTAAGGCTACCAGTGCGCCGACCGGGCCACGCAGCCACGAGCGGGTGCGCGTCAGCCACCAGGCCAGCGGCGTACCCAGCACCAGCAGGATCAGAGTCGTGAGGCTGGCAAGCTTCAAGGTCAGCCAGATCGCGCCCAGGTCACTGGCATCGAGCATCAGATTTCATAGCCATAGGACTTGATCAACGCCGCGGCTTTGGGGGTCTTGAGGTAATCGACCAAGGCCTTGGCCGCCGGGTTGTCCTGGCCTTTGCTGAGGATCACCGCATCCTGGCGAATCGGTTCGTGCAGGTTGGCCGGGACGATCCAGACCGAGCCTTCGCTGACCTTGCCGTCCTTGTAGATCTGCGACAGCGCCACGAAGCCTAATTCGGCGTTGCCGGTGGAAACGAACTGGTAAGCCTGGGTGATGTTCTGCCCTTCGACCAGCTTGGCGCGCGTGGCATCGGTGAGTTTGAGCTGCTCCAGCACTTGCGTGGCCGCAAGCCCGTAGGGCGCGGCTTTGGGGTTGGCGATGGACAAGTGCTTGAAATCGTTCTTGCGCAGCACCTCGCCTTTGCCGTCGACGTAACCGGGTTTGGGCGACCACAGCGCCAAGGTGCCGATGGCGTAGGTGAAGCGCGACCCGGGCACGATGGCCTTTTCCTGCTCCAGTTTTGCCGGTGTGCTGTCGTCGGCCGCCAGGAAGACATCGAACGGCGCGCCGTTGTTGATCTGGGCGTAGAACTGGCCGGTCGAGCCATAGGAAGCGACTAGGGTATGGCCGGTGTCTTTTTCGAAATTCTTGGCCAGTGCCTGAATGGGCGCGGTGAAGTTGGCGGCGACCGCCACTTGGACTTGATCGGCCCAGGCGCTGTTGAGCGTGAACAAGGCAGTGAGGGCAACGAGGGTGGGGTGCAAGCGCATCGAGCAGGCTCCAGCGGGCAGGTTGGCGTTATGGTGCCGACTATATAGCGGCCGGCCCGCCCGCGGGAAGTGGCGAGTCGGGTTAAGGCGTCTGCCGTGCCCAGCGTCGCAGTTGGTCCAACGCAGCCCGGGCGATGTCGCGGGTCAAGGTCTCGGCCGGGACGGAACGCCCAAGGCGCAGCCCCTGGCCAGCCCACTGGTTGCTGAAATCGCCGCTACCCTGGGCTTCGCTAATTACGCGCAAGGGCATCAGGGCGCCGCCGGCTAGTGGAAATACGGGTGTCAGCTCGCTCATCGGGCCCAGCTCGCGCATCAACCGGTTATTGATGCCACGCGCCGGGCGTCCGGTGAACAGGTTGGTCAGCGCCGTGTCGGCTGCGGGTGCAGTAAGCAAAGCGTGCCGATGGGCTGCGGAAACCTTCGCCTCGGGGCAGAACAGGTAGGCAGTGCCCATTTGCACGGCACTGGCGCCCAACGCAAGCGCGGCAACGAGTCCGCGGTGGTCGCCGATGCCACCTGCAGCGATCACCGGCAGGCCGACGGCGTCAGCGACCTGCGGTACCAGGGCCAGGGTGCCGATCTGCGTGGTGATGTCTTCGCTCAGGAACATGCCACGATGGCCTCCGGCCTCATAACCCATGGCGATGACCGCGTCGCAGCCATGTTCCTCGAGCCACACGGCCTCGGCGACTGTGGTCGCGCTACCGAGTACCTTGGCGCCGGTGGCTTTGACCCGTTGCAGCAAAGATTCTGGCGGCAGGCCGAAATGGAAGCTGACGACCTCGGGCCGCAAGGTTTCCACCCACTGGCAGCTCTGTTCGTCGAAAGGCTGGCGGTTCGACACCGGTGTCGGTGCCTGCACGTCCGCGCCCAGTTCGGCGTAATAACCCGCCAGCGCTTCTTTCCAACGCGCGGCGCGTTCAGGATCGGGAGAGGGTGGCCGATGGCAGAAGAAATTCAGGTTCAGCGGCCCATCGCAGGCTTGGCGGAACGCTGTCACTTCGGCCTGCACCTGGGCGGCATCGAGCATGGCGCAAGGCAGCGCGCCCAGCCCGCCGGCACCGCCCACGGCAATCGCCAGGGAAGAGCCGCCGGCGCCCGCCATCGGGGCTTGCAGAATGGGCAGTTCGATACCGAGCAGGTCAAGGATTCGCCGATCGGGCCAAGCGTGCATGTACCACCTCCAGACTTTGCGTTATGTAGGGCAGGCTATAGCGCCTTGCTGACCTGAATCTCACTGATCTTGCTGACATCGTCGCCATGGATTTTGCGCAAGGCATCCAGCGCCTGTTCGTGCGAAGCGTCGCTCAACACCGCGAAGTCCCAGCGACGTTGGCCGTCGAGTTTGTATTTGATGACGTACTTGAGGTTCTGGGTCATGGCGGTTTATCTCAGCTGGGACGTGGAGCGTCGAATGATCTTGATCTTGTGGGTGAAGGTCGGCTTGCGCGTGACCGAAATCGCCCGGGTGGTGACGGTGTCGAGGGTGATGTTCCAATACCCGGAGCTGGGTACGGTGATCTTGGCGGGGAACTTGTCGAAGGCACCGCCGTGGTAGGTATGGCGACCGCCGTTCTTGAAACTGCGGAAATTGGCGTCGTTCATCAGACGGATGTTGCAGGGCTGGGAAGACTCGACGACGACGATGTCGTCTTCATTCAAGTGTTCGCGTTGGTGGATGAATTTCATGTGTTGCTCCGCACGTACGGTCTGAAAAGTGCCAACTTTATCACGATGCGGGGGGATTTCCGCCGCGCAGTGGCGCTGAGCGAGCGACGACATCATTCATCGGAGCTAAATGCGCTGGCGGTGGTCAACAAGGGTTTGGAATTGCAGGAAACATGCGAATGAAATGGGTTTTGGCTGCGCTTTCCCTGGCGCTCACTGGTTGTGCCAGCGTTTCCGACCTCGAGCAATCGCACGAGACCATGGACGTGATATCGGGCAAGTCGCCACGTGAATATGCCGACTGCATCAAACAAACCTTGGCCAGTAGCCGCGATCCCTTGACCGAAGAAGTGCAGGGCGAAGGGCTGCGCTTGATCGTGCCGCAAAAGCTCGGCACCGGTGCCGGCCCCGCAGCGCTGGTCGAGATTCAGAAGCGCAGCAATGGCAGTGCGATCAAACTGCGTGAACGCTTGAGTAACTTTCCGCTGCGTCCCGGCGATGTGCGCGACGCAACGACAGCGTGCATTTCAGGTTCGTGAGTTTGGCCGCGACGCCGTTCTGTCATGATTGACCGTTACACGAAAGCGTTTTTGGTTTGCATCTTTTGGAACCTTCGCAGTCGGGCGGGAACTATCCACGTGAATATCGGCCGAACCCCTTTGAGTCGTGGCATGAAGCCCCGCCTGGGCGGGCATTGTAAGGTACGTGCCGCCTGATTAGACTGCGCCAGAGCCACATGGCCATACCCCCCCTTAAGGACGTTTATGATCAAGAAATGCTTGTTCCCGGCAGCCGGTTACGGCACCCGCTTCCTGCCTGCTACCAAAGCCATGCCCAAGGAAATGCTGCCGGTGGTCAACAAGCCGTTGATCCAGTACGGCGTCGAGGAAGCATTGGATGCGGGTCTGAGCCAGATCTCCATCGTTACCGGCCGTGGTAAACGCGCGCTGGAAGACCATTTCGACATCAGCTACGAGCTGGAAAACCAGATCAAGGGCACCGACAAGGAAAAGTATTTGGTCGGCATCCGCCGCCTGCTTGACGAGTGTTCGTTCTCCTACACCCGTCAGACCGAAATGAAAGGCTTGGGCCATGCCATTCTCACCGGCCAACCGCTGATCGGTGATGAACCCTTCGCCGTGGTGCTGGCTGACGACCTGTGCGTCAACCCCGATGGCGACGGCGTACTGACCCAGATGGTCAAACTGTACAACCAGTTCCGCTGCTCGATCGTGGCCATCCAGGAAGTCGATCCGCAGGAAACCAACAAGTACGGTGTGATCGCCGGCGACATGATCCGTGACGATATCTATCGCGTCACCAACATGGTCGAGAAGCCCAAGCCCGAAGATGCGCCGTCGAACTTGGCCATCATCGGTCGTTACATCCTGACGCCCGATATCTTCGACATCATCAAGAACACCGAACCAGGCAAAGGCGGTGAAGTACAGATCACCGACGCACTGATGCAGCAGGCCAAAGACGGCTGCGTGCTCGCCTACAAGTTCAAGGGCCAGCGTTTCGACTGCGGCGGCGCCGAGGGCTACATCGACGCCACCAACTTCTGCTTCGAGAACTACTACAAGTCCGGCAAAGCCTACTGATCGACCTGCAGCAGCACGTGGCCCATGCCGCGTGCTGCTGGCAGTCGCCGGTTTTACCCGCCAGACTGCACGTACCCGGCCGATTCGATCGGCAACAACCACCTTGGGGTGGTTTTTTTTTGGAGTTTGAATAATGGCCTACGATTTCGACCTGTTCGTGATTGGCGCAGGTTCCGGTGGCGTGCGCGCCGCGCGCTTCGCTGCGGGCTTCGGCGCCAAGGTGGCGGTTGCGGAAAGCCGCTACCTGGGCGGCACCTGCGTCAACGTCGGTTGCGTGCCGAAGAAACTGCTGGTGTACGGCGCGCACGTCGCCGATGAGCTGGAGCAGGCTGCAGGCTACGGTTGGAGCCTGGAAGAAGGGCACTTCGATTGGGGCACCCTGATCAGCAACAAGAACCGCGAAATCGAGCGGCTCAACGGCATCTACCACAAGCTGCTGGTCGACAGCGGCGTGACCCTGCTGCAAGGCCATGCGCGCCTGACCGGCGCCCACGACGTGGAAGTCGACGGTCAGCGCTACAGCGCCGAGCGCATCCTGATCGCCGTGGGCGGTTGGCCACAGGTGCCGGACATTCCCGGCAAGGAACTGGCCATCACTTCGAACGAGGCGTTCTACCTGGAACAATTGCCCAAACGCATGCTCGTGGTAGGCGGCGGTTACATCGCCGTCGAATTCGCTGGCATCTTCCAGGGCCTGGGCAGCGCCACCACCTTGCTCTACCGCGGTGACCTGTTCCTGCGCGGCTTCGACGGTTCGGTGCGCAACCACCTTAAGGAAGAACTGGAAAAGCGCGGCCTCGACCTGCAATTCAACAGCGACATCAAGCGCATCGACAAGCTCGACGACGGCAGCCTGAAAGCGACCTTGAAAGATGGGCGCGAGTTGATCGCCGATTGCGTGTTCTATGCCACCGGCCGCCGGCCCATGCTCGATGGCCTGGGGCTGGAAAACACGGGTGTTGAATTGGACGAACGCGGTTACGTGCGCGTCGACGAACACTACCAGACCACCGAACCGTCGATTTTGGCGATCGGCGACGTCATCGGCCGTGTGCAACTGACGCCTGTGGCCCTCGCCGAAGGCATGGCCGTCGCCCGTCGGCTGTTCAAGCCCGAGCAGTTCTGCCTGGTCGACTACCAGAACATTCCCACCGCTGTCTTTAGCCAGCCGCCCATTGGCACGGTCGGCCTGACCGAAGAACAGGCCCTGGAAGCCGGGCACAAGGTGCACATCTTCGAAAGCCGATTCAAGCCGATGAAGCTGACCCTCACCCACAGTCAGGAGAAAACCCTGATGAAGCTGGTGGTGGATGCCGATACCGATCGCGTACTGGGTTGCCACATGGTCGGGCCGGATGCCGGGGAAATCGTTCAGGGTCTGGGCATCGCGCTCAAGGCCGGCGCGACCAAGCAACAGTTCGACGAAACCATCGGCGTGCACCCGACCTCGGCGGAAGAGTTCGTCACGATGCGCACCGTCACACGTTGATCGCTTGACCACACGGGTCTGTTTCAAGTCGCCACCTTGCGCTTTGACAGGCCCGTGCATGAGCATTGCCTCTAGTGCTGATGCACGCTCCCTTCTATTAATATCCTGCCCTTATAGCCAAAACCAATCACCAGCATCAGGTTTGCCAATGAGCCTTTATCGCGCTCGTTGGTTAGGATTTCCTCCGTCAACTGATTTCAACCCCTCCGAGGAAACGTCTGATGCCTATCATCAACAGCCAAGTCAAACCGTTCAACGCAACCGCTTACCACAACGGCGAGTTCGTTCCCGTGAGCGAAGCCGACCTGAAAGGCAAGTGGTCCGTCGTATTCTTCTACCCGGCCGACTTCACCTTCGTCTGCCCGACCGAACTGGGTGACCTTGCTGACAACTACGCCGAATTCCAGAAAATGGGCGTGGAGATCTACGGCGTGTCGACCGACACCCACTTCACCCACAAAGCTTGGCATGACACGTCGGACACCATCGGCAAGATCAAATACCCGCTGATCGGTGACCCGACCCAGGTGATCTCGCGCAACTTCGACGTGCTGATCGAAGAAGCCGGCCTGGCCGACCGCGGTACTTTCGTGATCAACCCCGAAGGCCAGATCAAGATCGTCGAAATCAACGACGGTGGCGTAGGCCGCGATGCCAGCGAACTGCTGCGCAAGGTCAAGGCTGCCCAGTATATCGCCGCCCACCCAGGCGAAGTCTGCCCGGCCAAGTGGAAAGAAGGCGAAGCCACCCTGGCCCCGTCGCTGGACCTGGTCGGCAAGATCTGAGCCGATGCGCACCCCGCGGGCGGTAGCTAGCCGCCACAGCTGAACCGTCTACCGCCCCGTAAAAACGCCCGGGCGACATCGCCTGGGCGTTTTTGTATCCGAGTTTTGTAAGAAGGAAATCGCCCGTATGTTGGACGCCACGCTTAAATCGCAACTGAAAACCTACCTGGAGCGGGTCACCCAGCCGATCGAGATCGTTGCCTCCCTCGACGACGGCGCGAAGTCCCGCGAAATGCACGACCTGCTGGTGGAGATCGCCGGCCTGTCGAACCTCATTACCTTGCGCGTGGACGGAGACGACGCACGTCGTCCGTCGTTCTCGCTCAACCGACCCAATGGCCAGATCAGCCTGCGCTTCGCCGGCATCCCCATGGGTCACGAGTTCACCTCCCTGGTGCTGGCCCTGTTGCAAGTCGGCGGCCATCCCTCCAAGGCCAGTGCCGAGCTGATCGAGCAGATCCAAGGGCTGGACGGTGAATTCCACTTCGAAACCTACTTCTCGCTGTCATGCCAGAACTGCCCGGACGTGGTCCAGGCGCTGAACCTGATGGCCGTGCTCAACCCCAAAGTGCGCCATGTCGCCATCGACGGCGCGCTGTTCCAGGCCGAGGTCGAGTCGCGGCAGATCATGGCCGTGCCTAGCTTGTACCTGAACGGCGAACCCTTCGGCCAGGGCCGCATGGGCCTCGAGGAAATCGTCAACAAGCTCGACAGCAACGCCGGCAGCCGTCAGGCCAAGCAGCTCGACGCCAAGCAGGCCTTCGACATGCTGGTGGTCGGCGGCGGCCCTGCGGGCGCCACGGCGGCCATCTATGCAGCCCGTAAAGGCATCCGCACCGGTGTCGCCGCCGAGCGTTTCGGCGGGCAGGTGCTCGACACCATGGCCATCGAGAACTTCATCTCCGTCCAGGAAACCGAAGGCCCGAAACTGGCCGCGGCGCTGGAAGAACACGTCAAGCAATACGACGTCGACATCATGAACCTGCAACGCGGCGAAGCCTTGCTGCCGGCCACCGATGGCGGTCTGCACCACGTGCGCCTGGCCAGTGGCGCCACTTTGCGTGCCAAGACCGTGGTGCTGGCGACCGGTGCGCGCTGGCGCGAAATGAACGTGCCGGGTGAGCAGCAGTACCGTAACCGCGGTGTGGCTTATTGCCCGCATTGCGACGGCCCGCTGTTCAAAGGCAAGCGCGTCGCGGTGATCGGCGGTGGCAACTCCGGCGTGGAAGCGGCCATCGACCTGGCCGGCATCGTGGCCCACGTCACGCTGATCGAGTTCGACAGCCAGTTGCGTGCCGATGCCGTCTTGCAACGCAAGTTGCACAGCCTGCCCAACGTCAAGGTGATCACCAGCGCGCTGACCCGCGAAGTGCTGGGCGACGGCCACAAGGTCACCGGTCTGCGCTACCAGGATCGCACCAGCGATGCCGAGCATGCGTTGGAACTCGAAGGCATCTTCGTGCAGATCGGCCTGCTGCCCAATACCGATTGGCTCAAAGGCACCGTCGAGCTGTCGCCGCGCGGCGAGATCATCGTCGATGCCAAGGGCCAGACCAACATCCCGGGCGTGTTCGCTGCCGGGGATGTGACCACCGTGCCGTACAAGCAGATCGTCATTGCTGTGGGTGAGGGCGCCAAGGCTTCGCTGGCTGCGTTCGACCACCTGATCCGTACCACCGCGCCGGCCTGATCAGGTCGTGTCTGCCACGCGCCGCCCCCTTGCCGGGGCGGCGCGCTGCTGTCCGGGGTTTGCCCGATACGCGGCAGCGGCGCTGCGCTATATTCGGCCTTTGTCCTGTCTGATGGAGCATCGCCGGTGACCGAATACAGCGCTTTCAACGTCGAACTGACCGAACACGTCGTCCACGTCCAGATCGACCGCCCAGAGAAAGCCAATGCCATGGACGCGGCGTTCTGGTCCGAGATCGTCGACATCTTCCAGTGGATCGACGACACCGATGCGATACGCGCTGTGGTCATCAGTGGCGCGGGCAAGCATTTCTCCGCCGGTATCGACCTGGCCCTGCTGGCCTCGGTCGCCAGCCGGTTGGGCCAGGACGTGGGGCGTAACGCCCGGCAACTGCGCCGTACCATCCTGCGCATGCAGGCCTCGTTCAATGCCGTGGACCAATGCCGCAAACCGGTGCTGGCCGCCATCCATGGGCAGTGCATCGGCGGTGCCATCGACCTGATCGCTGCCTGCGACATGCGTTATTGCAGCAGCGACGCGCAATTCTCCATAAAGGAAATCGACATGGGCATGGCCGCCGATGTCGGTACCTTGCAGCGCTTGCCGCGTATCGTCGGCGATGGCGTTCTGCGTGAGTTGGCGTACACCGGTCGCCGCGTGCAGGCCGACGAAGCGCTGCGCATCGGCCTGGTCAACCGTGTGTATTCCGATCCCCAAGCCTTGCTGGCCGAGGTGCTGGACATCGCTCGGCAGATCGCGGCAAAGTCGCCGCTCGCAGTGGCCGGCACCAAGGCCATGCTCGGCTACATGCGCGACCACCGCATCGACGATGGGCTGGACTACATCGCCACCTGGAATGCCGCCATGTTGCAGTCCGAAGACTTGCGCATCGCCATGGCTGCGCATTTGTCCAAGCAGCCGCCGACCTTCCGCGACTAGTGCCGGTCTCAAGCCCTGTAGATGTCGCGAGGGCCAGGTAGCCAGCGCGACTTGAGGCCACCTCGCCAGATCCATCTTATCAGCGACCGCAACCCATCCTGTCGGGCGCTCGCCCAGGAAGACCTTCATGTCAGCACGTTGGACCACTGCAGTACTCGACCCCCGCACCACCACCGGAGGGCTGGCCGTGGCGCGCAGCCCCGAGGGCTTTCTGCTCAAGGACGAACAGGCGCTGTTTCCCCGCCAATGGCTGACCGATCGAGGCCTGAACATAGCGAGCGAGCATGGCATTGGCTACCTGGACGGCGAGCCGGTCTTTCTCCTCGAGGTGCGTGAAGCGGCCGCAGTGCCGGGCTGTCGCTGGCAGGGCCTGCGCCAATTCATGCTCGAAGGCGATTTTCTGCTGTACAAGGTGCTCGGCTACGCCGCACAGATCGGCACCTGGGCACGCGAGCACCGTTTCTGCGGCAGCTGTGGCCAACCGACCACGCAGGTGAAGGGGGAGCGCGCCATGCATTGCGAGGCCTGCGGCCTGCGCCATTATCCACGTATTTCGCCGAGCATGATTGTGCTGATCACCCGTGGCGACGAAATTTTGCTGGCGCGCTCGCCACGCTTTGTCGCGGGTGTGTACAGCACGTTGGCGGGGTTCGCTGAGCCGGGTGAATCGGCCGAAGACTGTCTGGAACGCGAGGTGTTCGAGGAGGTGGCGTTGCAAGTGCGCAACATCCAGTACGTAGGCAGCCAATGCTGGCCGTTTCCGCATTCGATGATGCTCGGCTTTCACGCCGAATATGCAGGCGGTGAAATCGTCATGCAGCCCGATGAGATCGAGGACGCGCGCTGGTTCGACATCCGCGAGCTACCGCCCTTGCCAGCCGGGCGGTCGATCGCGCGCTATCTCATCGACTTGTACGTGGCCCGGCGCTTAAGCCTGCCCGAACCAGTGCTGCCACGCTAGGCGCACGGTCAACGCCAGCACCACACTGATGAACACCGGGCGGATGAATTTGTTGCCGCCCTTGATGGCGGTGCGTGCGCCGAAGTAGGCACCGACCATGACCGACAAGCCCATGGCCAGGCCTACCAGGTAGTCGACCTGTCCCGACACCATGAATACCGTCAGCGCCGCCACGTTGCTGACGAAGTTCATGCTGCGGGCCACGCCGCTGGCGCGCACCAGGTCGATGGGGTAGATCAGCAGGGTACTGACCGTCCAGAATGCCCCGGTGCCTGGGCCGGCCACGCCGTCGTAGAACCCCAGGGTGAAGCCCTGCGGCGCCTGCCAGGTCTTCTTGATTGGCGCGTCGGCATCCAGCGGCGCCTTGGGCGTGCCGCCGAACAACAGGTACAAGCCACAGGCGAATACCACCACCGGGAGCATCTTGTTCAGCCATTCGGCGGGCAGGTAATGGGCCACCACCGCCCCCAGCAAAGCCCCGGCCAGCGTGCCGACCAAGGCAGGGCGCCACTGCGCGGGATGGAACAGCTTGCGCCGGTAGTAGGTAAAGCTGGCGGTGGCCGAGCCGAAGGTGGAGCTGAGCTTGTTGGTGCCCAGCACCAGGTGCGGGGGCATACCGGCCGTCAGCAGTGCGGGCGTGGTCAGCAGGCCGCCGCCGCCGGCGATGGCGTCGATGAAGCCTGCGACGAAAGCGACCAGCGTCAGGATCAGCAGTGTGAGAGGTTCTACGGAGAGTTCGAAGGGCATCGGCTCGGTCTTGTCTGGCACAGGCGCGACAAAAGGTCGCGCTCGGAGAAGGAGGCATGGTAAAGCCTGTGGGGCAGGGCTTCCAGTGCGATGGGCGAGAGTGTGCCCTGTGGCCGTTACCTATCGACAGTTTTCCCACCCCCCCAATGATCGTTCAATGATTCACTGGGCAGCGCCTAGGCTGATGGTTTCTCCTTATCCTCGCAAGGCCGTTCATGCGCTATCGACTATTGCCCCTGGATTGCTATTACGTGCGCCGCTTCGTGAGATGGGTGGATGCGTCGTGAGTGATGAAGTCCAAACGATCCCCGGGCTTCACCTTTCGCCTGCCAGCGACCTCGATCTGCCGTTCGCGCGTGACCTCACCCGCCGCACGATGCTGCCGTATTTCCACCAGTTCGCACTGCTGTGGATGGACGCGGCGTTCGAAGAATCCTGGAGCTGGCGCGAGCAATGGCTGATCCAGGCCGGTGAGCGGACCCTGGGTTTTTGCAGCCTGAGCCAGGACCGCCAAGCGTTGTTCGTTCGTGAGCTACACTTGCTGCCCGAGCATCGTCAACAGGGGGCAGGGAGCTGGGTGCTCGAAGAGCTGAAGCGTTGGGCACAGCAACGGCGTTTGCCGTTGCTACGTCTCATGGCCTTCAGCAGCAACCCGGCACGACGCTTGTATCGGCGAGTCGGTTTCGACGAAGTCGGTCAGGACGGTTGCTTCGTGCTCATGCAATGCGCGGTGCAAAAAGACGCTGATGTGGTTTAGCGCAATGCGCAAGGTGCTCGGGAGAGGCGCGAGTCAGGGCTTGCCTGGCCCTCTGGCAATGGGCATAGTGCCGAAAGCTTAGGAATAGTCCTCCACGGATGTGGGATATCTCCTAGATCGATAACGCAAAGTAAAAAGGAAAGAGGGCATGAACGGATTCGGCGCGCGACTCAGGGAAGAACGAGAGCGCTTGGGCCTTACTCAACGGGTATTCGGCGATATTGGTGGCGTCGAACCCAACGCCCAGGGCAAATATGAAAACGGCGACCGCACCCCGCGCTTGGATTACCTGGCGGCCGTGGCCGCCAAAGGCGTCGACCCGCTTTACGTGTTGACCGGGCTGCCGACGCCGCTGCCGCTCGACAGCCTCAGCGGCGACGAGGATCAACTGCTGGCAGCCTTCCGCCGCCTCCCCGACAAAGACCGCGCCGCTCTGTGGCATGTCCTCCACCGCTTGGCAGATTGAGCCCCACCTAGGGTCAGAGGCCGCATGGAAGCATTCATCGTGTCAGCATCCTCTAGCGTTTAGTCGATATGTTGCGGCTGAAAAATTTTGTTAAGGTGGCAACTTACAAATCGCCCCATTGACGAGGTGTCTGGCTTGATTAGGGTCCTTGTGGTCGACGATCACGATCTGGTACGCACCGGCATCACCCGTATGCTCAGCGACATCGAGGGGCTGCATGTAGTGGGCGAGGCAGACTCCGGCGAGTCGGCGCTCAAGCTGGCCCGCGAGCTCAAGCCGGATGTGGTGCTGATGGACGTCAAGATGCCTGGCATCGGCGGTCTCGAAGCCACGCGCAAGTTGCTGCGCAGCCATCCCGACAGCAAGGTCGTGGCCGTCACGGCCTGCGAAGAAGACCCTTTCCCCACACGCCTGTTACAGGCCGGCGCTTCTGGCTATCTGACCAAAGGCGCGGCCCTCGATGAAATGGTGCACGCCATTCGTCTGGCGTTCGCGGGGCAGCGCTACATCAGTCCGCAAATCGCTCAGCAACTGGCGCTCAAGCCGTTCCAACCCGAAGGATCGCCGTTCGACAGCCTCTCTGAACGGGAAATCCAGATCGCCCTGATGATCGTCGGCTGCCAGAAAGTGCAGATCATCTCCGACAAGCTGTGCCTGTCGCCCAAAACGGTGAATACCTACCGTTACCGTATTTTCGAAAAACTTTCCGTAACCAGCGACGTCGAATTGACATTGCTGGCCGTCCGCCACGGAATGGTCGACGCAAGTCTCTAGCCTTAGAAGTGGTCCATGTCGCAAACCTTTGATGCCAGCGCGTTTCTGGCGACCTGTAGCGGTCGCCCGGGCGTGTACCGAATGTTCGATGCCGAATCGCGGCTGCTCTACGTCGGTAAAGCCAAGAACCTGAAAAAGCGCTTGGCCAGTTATTTCCGCAAAACCGGCCTAGCCTCGAAGACAATGGCACTGGTGGGGCGCATCGCGCATATCGAGACCACCATCACCGGTAACGAAACCGAGGCCTTGTTGCTCGAGCAGAATCTGATCAAGGAATGGCGGCCGCCGTACAACATTCTGCTGCGTGACGATAAATCCTATCCTTACGTGTTCCTGTCGGACGGTCCTTTCCCTCGGCTCGGTATCCATCGCGGTGCCAAGCGCGCCAAGGGTCGTTACTTCGGTCCTTACCCCAGTGCCGGTGCGATTCGTGAAAGCCTAAGCGTGTTGCAGAAGACGTTCGCCGTTCGCCAATGCGAAGACAGCTATTACGCCAACCGCACCCGCCCGTGCCTGCAGTATCAGATCAAACGCTGCAAAGGGCCGTGCACCGATCTGGTCAGCAAGGAGGAATACGCCGAGGACGTACGCCACTCGGTGATGTTTCTGGAAGGGCGCAGCCAGCAGTTGGGCAACGAGCTCAACGCGGAAATGGAACAGGCCGCCATGGCCCTGGACTTCGAAAAGGCCGCCGCGTTGCGTGACCAGATCGGTCTGCTCAGGCGCGTACAGGACCAGCAGCACATCGAAGGCGGCTCGGGCGAGGTCGACGTCATTGCCGCCTTCGTCAACCCGGGCGGCGCATGCGTACATCTGATCAGCGTGCGTGGCGGCCGGGTGCTCGGCAGCAAGAACTTCTTTCCTCAGGTCGGCATCGAGGAAGAGGTGTCGGAGGTACTGGTCGCGTTCCTCTCGCAGTACTACGTCGGCAACGCGGAACGTGAGTTGCCCCGAGAGTTGATCGTCAACGTGGTGCATGAAGACTTCCAGACCATTATCGAGGCCCTGCAAACGCTACGCGGCCGCGAGGTGGACATCACCCATCGCGTACGCGGCACCCGTGCGCGCTGGCAGCAGATGGCGGTGACCAATGCCGAGCAGGCGTTGAACGCCCGCCTGGCCAACCGCCAGCACATGGCCGCGCGTTTCGAGGCGTTGGCCCAGGTGCTCGACCTCGACGAAGTGCCGCAGCGTCTGGAGTGCTACGACATCAGCCACTCCAGCGGCGAAGCCACGGTGGCCTCGTGCGTGGTGTTCGGGCCGGAAGGGCCGATCAAGGCCGACTACCGCCGTTTCAACATCGAAGGCATCACTGCCGGTGACGACTATGCCGCCATGCAGCAAGCCCTGACCCGGCGCTACAGCCGTATCAAGAACGGCGAAGGCAAGCTGCCCGACGTGCTGTTGGTCGATGGTGGCAAGGGCCAGCTGAACATGGCGCGCGAGGTCATGCAGGAACTGGCCTTCACGGACCTGACCTTGCTCGGTGTGGCCAAGGGCGTCACACGTAAAGCGGGTTTCGAGACGCTGTACCTCAACGACGCTGCCCATGAGTTCACGCTCAAGGGCGACTCGCCAGCGCTGCACCTGATTCAGCAGATCCGCGACGAGGCGCACCGTTTCGCTATTACCGGCCACCGTGCGCGTCGCGGCAAGGCACGGCGGACGTCCAGCCTGGAAGACGTAGCGGGCGTAGGGCCGAAACGTCGTCGCGAGTTGCTCAAGCACTTTGGCGGGTTGCAGGAACTCAACCGCGCCAGCATCGATGAAATTGCCAAAGCGCCGGGTATCAGTAAAAAGCTCGCCGAGTCGATTTATGCCAGCTTGCATAGCGAGTAGTATGTCGGGCTCAACTCGCAGCCAGTCGTACCGATGAATATTCCAAACTTGCTCACCGTTCTACGGGTTCTGCTGATCCCCATCTTCATCTTGCTGTTCTATATGCCGTTCCATTGGAGCTATATGGCAGCAAGTACGGTGTTCGCCATCGCCGCCGCCACCGACTGGCTGGACGGCTACCTGGCCCGCAGGCTGCAGCAAAGTACCCCATTCGGTGCGTTTCTCGATCCGGTCGCCGACAAGCTGATGGTGGCGGTCGCCCTGGTGCTGTTGGTGCAGGTGCATGCCAACTTCTGGCTGACGCTCCCCGCCGCGATCATCATTTGCCGCGAGATCGTGGTGTCGGCGCTGCGCGAGTGGATGGCAGAAATCGGCGCCCGGGCTCACGTGGCGGTGTCCAACTGGGGCAAATGGAAGACCGCCGCGCAAATGCTGGCGTTGGTGATCCTGTTGGGCAATCCGCCGGTGGTGAGCGTCTGGGTAGTATTGGGCTATGGGTTGCTGCTGGTGTCGGCCGGGCTGACGTTGATTTCCATGGTGCATTACCTGATCGCGGCCTGGCCGCACCTGCGCGAAGGCACCGAGCAGCGTTAAAAGTTTTTTTGAATCAAGGGGTTGACGCCATTTGGCGATGCGTTAGAATGGCACCCATCACGACGCGGGAATAGCTCAGTTGGTAGAGCACGACCTTGCCAAGGTCGGGGTCGCGAGTTCGAGTCTCGTTTCCCGCTCCAAATATAGACTGTCAGCAGGTTATCGATGTTGGCAGTTATCGAAGAAAGACGCTTAGGCGTCTTTTTTCGTTTTTGTCGTGAAAATCTGGATCGATCCAAACCTTCGTTTCAAGCACCACTTTCGTCTGTACCGCTAACGGCTGTTTCCCGGATCTCGCTGTTTTTACCTGTTGACCTTGGGCAAGGCCCAAGCGCTGTCGGCAGTTGGGCAAACCTGAGGCGTATCCAACTTCAGTACGCTTCGCGCGATCCGTTTAATCTTGATTCGCGCATATTCTGGGGTGCGGTATCTGGTGAAGCTAGCCTGGGTTCATGACCAGCAAGATGCGTCCAACGTACTCTTGGCATTTAAGTGTATGTCCTTGCAACAGCTATGTTCGAGGTTGGGCGCACCAGCCACCGGCAGCGCTCTTTGCTCCCGTCGTGTTCCTAGAAATAACTCGTCACCCCCATAAAATAGGCCCGGCCCGGCACATAAAATCGGGTCGCGCTTTGTCGCGGCTGCTCGTCGAACAGATTCTGCACACCGGCATTGACCTTCAACCATTTGGTCGCGGCCCATTGGGCAGTAAGGTCGTAGGTGGTGTAGGGCGCCACAAAGTGATTGGCGGTACCCCGCTGTTTGCCGACATGTTGTGCTGACAGTTCGGTGGTCAGGCCAGGGTCGATTCGCCATTCGAAGGCGCCGAATAGCGACAGCTTCGGTGAGCTGATCAGCGCTTCGCCGGTGACAAGGTTGCGGTTTTCCAACATATAGGTGGCATTGCTGCGCCAAGTGACGCGGTCGGCTATGAGCGGGACTCGCAATGTGCCTTCCCAACCGCGCGTGCGTGCCTGCTCGACGTTCGTCAATTGAGTCCACCAGTAGCCTTGGTGCCAGCCCAGCGGTTTGTATTCGATCTTGTCTTTGAAATCGGTGTGGAAGTAGGTCAGGCCTGCTTCCCAGCCGTTGTTGTCGTAAGCGATACCAACTTCCTTGCTAAGACTGGTCTCCGGCCGCAGATCGGGATTGCCTGCCATCCAGCAGCCACCGGACACGTAACCCAGCGGCCGCAACGAAGTGCAGCCATTGCCGCCTGAGCGGGTGGCCGCGCCTGCGCTGGTTTCCTTGATGCTGGGCGCACGATAGCCCTTGGCAATGCCGCTGCGCAGGGTCCAGTCGGGGTGGGGGTGATAGACCAGGTAGGCGCGCGGGCTGTTGTGGTTACCATCGCGCTGGCTGTGGTCGAAGCGGTTGCCCAGGTTCAAGGACAGGTTGTCGAGCAAGAAGAGCTCGTCTTCGACAAAGGCGGCCCAGTACTGGCCCTGCGCTTGCGAACCGGTGATGGGCCTGCCTTCGAGGTCGATGGGTAAGGCACCCAGCGTTCGCGTGTTGGTCAGCGCATCGCGCTTCCACTGGCCACCCAAGGTCATGCGCTGCTGGAGTGCCCATTCGAACGGCACGTCCAAGTGAGCGTCGATGATCTTCTCTTCGGCGTTGGCTTTTTCCTTATTGACGCGGTTCTCGAACCGGTTCACGTAGGCATCGAGTTGGGCGGTGCCGAAACCTAGGTCTCCTTGATAGGAAGCGATGACACTGTCGCGGGTCAGATGCCCGGCACCGAACGCGTTCACCTGCGACCCGGATACCTTGGATCCCCAGGAGCGTTCCACGCCTTTGACCACTTCCAACGACACGCTGTGCGCGTCGGTGACGCGCCAATCCAGCAAGGCGTTCAGGTGCTGGTCCTTGGCACCTCCTGCGCCATCGTTGCGCAGCGTGGCACCTTGACTGTCCACTCGAGGCGGCGCTTCGTCGCTGGCCCGACGCGTGCTGTTGGCGCCCAAGCGCAGGCCGACGGTATCGGTGAGCGGTCCCGACAGGTTGAAACCGGTCTGCTCGGTCTGCCCGCGGTCCGAATGCTGCGGGATGGTGGTGTTGACGCTCAGCGAGCCGTCCCAGGTTCGCGCGACTTTGCGCGTGATGATGTTGATCACCCCGCCCATGGCGTCCGCGCCGTACCGCGAAGACATCGGCCCGCGCGTCACTTCGATACGCTCGATCATGTTCGGGGAGATCCAGTTCAGGTCCTGGCGTGCCAGGTCGCGACGGTAGTGCGTGTCGGCCGAATTGCCGACGCGTCTGCCATCGACCAGGATCACCGTGTACTGGTCGTCCAGGCCGCGCAGCTTGATCTTCGACTGCTCGCCTACCGGGCTGAAGCCGCCGGTGACGCCTGGAAGACGACGCAACAAAGTGCCCAGGTCATAGACCGGTTGACGCTCGATCTCCTCGCGGGTGATGACGCTGACGCTGGCAGGCGCGTCGCGTACGTCCGTGCCGGTGCCGCTGGCAGTGACGAACGAGGCCTCCAGTTCGGTGGCATTGCCTTTCGAAGGCTCCTCCATCTGCGCGGCTTGTAAAAGAGGCGAGGCGAGCAAAGCTGCCGTAAGCAGGTTCAGGGGAAGGGCGGGATGCTTCATGGGGAAACCAGTCCTTGATCAAGTCGAAAAATCGGACTGGACATTAATGAAAATGGGAATCTTTCGTATGTAGTATCGGGTTGTACTGCTCGTCAGACATTTCTTTGTAATAGGTAGCCTTTCCTGATGGACGCCGGCTTCAAAGCCTTTGCCTGCCGGCCCCATCCGCTGGCGCTCAGCGAATTCAAAGCTGGCTGCCCCGACAATCTGCCCCCTGGCCAGTGCCGAATTCGCACGCACCGTTATGCCAGCTCATGTGATCGTACAACTGCTTGCGCTATTATGGTGGCAACTTCTCCAGGTGACACACAGGGCATGACAGAGCAACAGGTACAGGCCAAGGCCCGGCGCAAGCCACGCAGCCTGGCTCAGGAACTGGTCACGGTACTGACCGAACGCATCCGCAGCGGCCAGCTCAAGCGCGGCGACAAGCTGCCGACTGAGTCACAGATCATGGTCGAGGAGGGTGTCAGCCGTACCGTAGTGCGCGAGGCGATTTCCCGGCTGCAGGCGGCCGGGCAGGTGGAGACGCGCCATGGCATCGGTACCTTCGTGCTGAACGCTGGAACGACGGCCGGTTTTCGCATCGATCCGGCGACCGTGGTGACCCTGCGCGAAGTGCTGGCGGTGTTGGAGCTGCGTATCGCTCTGGAAGTCGAATCGGCGGGGCTGGCGGCGCAGCGCCGTAGCGACGAAGCCTTGGCCGGCATGCGCGCGGCGCTGGACGAGCTCAACGAAGGCGCGGCGCATGCCACCGACGCGGTGTCGGCGGATTTCCAGTTCCACCTGCGCATCGCCCAGGCCAGTGGCAATCACTACTTCGCCGATATCCTCGACCATCTGGGTACCAGCATCATCCCGCGCACGCGGGTGAATTCGGCGCGATTGGCGCAGGATGACCAAGCCCACTACATGAGTCGGCTCAGGCACGAGCATGAAGCGATCTACGAAGCCATTGCCCGGCGCGACGGCGAAGGGGCGAAGATGGCCATGCGCATGCACTTGAGCAACAGCCGCGAGCGCCTGCGCCAGGTGCACGAAGAGGCTGAAGCCCAGAAGGGGTGAGGGCGGTTGCACTTGTAGTGTTTCCAAGGGACACCCATAAAGCAAAGCCCCGCATAGGCGGGGCTTTGTGGTTTCAGGACGCTTAAAGCGCGCCTTCGCTCCACTGCCCGTCGACCAGTCGACGCAGCCCCAACGGGTTGCTGTCACGCAGCGCCGCCGGCAGCAACGCCTGCGGGTAGTTCTGGTAGCACACCGGGCGCAGGAAGCGGTCGATGGCCAGCGTACCGACCGAGGTGCCGCGCGCATCCGAGGTGGCCGGGTAAGGTCCGCCATGGACCATCGCATCGCAGACCTCCACGCCGGTCGGATAGCCGTTGACCAGGATGCGCCCGACCTTCTCCTCCAGCAGCGGCACCAGCCAGGCGAAGGCTTCGAAGTCCTCGGGCTCGCCGATCAGCGTCGCAGTCAGTTGGCCGCGCAGGCCCAGCAGGGCGTCGCGCAACTGCGCCTGGTCCTGCACTTCGACGGCCACGGTGGTGGGGCCGAACACTTCCTCTTGCAACAGGGGGTCGGCGTCCACCAGCAGCTGGGCGTCGGCCTTGAACAGCTGAGCGCGGGCCTGATTGCCTGCTTGGGCCTGGCCTGCCAGGTGTTCGATACCCGCGTGGGCATGCAGGTGCTCTACGCCGCCGACATAGCTGCGCAGGCCGCCCGCGTTGAGCAGGGTCTGCCCAGCCTGTTGGTCCAGATGCTGGCCGAGCTCGCTGAGCAACTGGGTGTACTGCGGCGACTGCAAGCCGATCAGCAAACCCGGGTTGGTGCAGAACTGGCCGGCACCCAGGCAGACGGAGCCAGCCAACTCACGGGCGATGGCTTCGCCACGCTTGGCCAGGGCACCGGGCAGAACGATCACCGGGTTGATGCTCGACATCTCGGCGAACACCGGGATCGGCTGCGGCCGTTCGGCGGCCATGCGGCACAGCGCGTCGCCGCCTTTGAGCGAGCCGGTGAAGCCGACGGCCTGGATGGCCGGATGCTTGACCAGCGGCTCGCCGACGCCAGCGCCGTACACCATGTTGAACACGCCTTTGGGCATGCCAGTGCGCTCGGCAGCCCGCTGGATCGCGCAGCCAACCAGATCCGCCGTCGCCATGTGCCCGCTGTGCGCCTTGAACACCACCGGGCAACCGGCGGCCAGCGCTGCGGCCGTGTCGCCGCCGGCAGTGGAGAAGGCGAGGGGGAAGTTGCTGGCGCCGAACACGGCCACAGGGCCGACGCCGATGCGCATCTGGCGCAGGTCCACGCGTGGCAGCGGTTGGCGCTCGGGTAGGGCCTGGTCGATGCGCGCACCGAGGAAATCGCCACGGCGCAGCACTTGGGCGAACAGGCGCATCTGGCCGCTGGTACGGCCACGCTCGCCCTGAATGCGCCCGGCCGGCAACGCGGTCTCGCGGCAGACGATGGCGACGAACGCGTCGTCCAGTTCGTCCAGTTCGGCGGCGATGGCGTCGAGGAATTCGGCGCGTCGTGCTGGTTTCAGGTTGCGGAATTCGACGAACGCGGCGGCGGCTGCCTTGGCGGCCTGGTCGACTTCGGCCTCGGTGGCCTGGGCGAAGCTGTAGGGCAGGGCCTCACCGGTAGTGGCGTCCAGGCTCTGCAAGCGTTGTTCGCCAGCGGCGCTGCGCTGGCCGGCGATGAAATTGTGGCCGAGGATCTCTGGCATGTGGGGCTCCTAGGGGGTGGGTAATCAGGTGATCGGTGCCGGATTGAACAAAGTGATGTCGTTGTGCAAACGGTGCTGTTCGGCCCAGGTCTGCTTGCGGCCGCTGGCGACGTCCAGGTAGTAGTGGAACAGCTCCCAGCCCAGTTCCTCGATGCTCGAGCGACCGCTGGCGATGCGTCCGGCGTCGATGTCGATGAGGTCCGGCCAGCGCTGCGCCAGTTCGGTCCGCGTACAGACCTTGACCACCGGCGCCATGGCCAGGCCGTAGGGCGTGCCACGACCGGTAGTGAACACATGCAGGTTCATTCCCGCGGCCAGTTGCAGCGTGCCGCAGACGAAGTCGCTGGCAGGCGTCGCGCAGAAGATCAGGCCCTTGCGCGTGACCCGCTCGCCTGGCCCCAGTACACCCTGGATGGCGCCGCTGCCGGACTTGACGATCGAACCGAGGGACTTTTCCACGATGTTCGACAGGCCGCCTTTCTTGTTGCCCGGGGTAGTGTTGGCGCTGCGGTCGGCGGCGCCTTGCTGCAGGTAACGGTCGTACCAGTCCATTTCGCGCACCAGCGCATCGGCGACGTTCTGGTTCTCGGCGCGCGAGGTGAGCATGTAGATGGCGTCGCGCACCTCTGTGACCTCCGAGAACAGCACGGTGGCGCCGGCACGCACCAGGAGGTCGGCGGCATAACCCAGCGCCGGATTGGCGGTGATGCCTGAGAAGGCGTCGCTGCCGCCGCACTGCATGCCCAGAATCAGCTCGCTGGCCGGCACGGTTTCGCGGCGGCGCTGGTCGAGCTTTTTCAGGCGGGTTTCGGCCAGCGCCATGATCTGCTCGATCATTTCCACGAAGCCCAGGCTGGCGTCTTGCAGGCGGTAGAGCCACGGCTCGCTGAGGTCCACGGACGGGTCGTTGTCGTGCATGACCTGGCCGGCCTGGAGCTTTTCGCAACCCAGGCTGATCACCAGTGCCTCACCGCCCAGGTTGGGGTTGCGCGCCAGGTTGCGCACGGTGCGGATAGGGATGTAGGCGTCGCGCGCATTGATCGCCACGCCGCAGCCGTAGCTGTGGGTGAGGGCGACCACGTCATCGACGTGGGGGTACCGGGGCAGCAGTTCGCTGCGGATGCGCTTCACCGCATGCTCCAGCACACCGGTCACACACTGCACCGTGGTGGTGATGCCGAGGATGTTGCGCGTGCCGACGGTGCCGTCGGCGTTGCGGTAGCCTTCGAAGGTGAAGCCCTCCAGCGGCGGCAGCGGTTGCGGCACGGCATCGCAGCGCGGCAGGCTGTCCAGTTCGGGAGCGGCCGGCATGGCCAGTTGGCTTTCCTGCACCCAGCTGCCTTGGCGCAGGTCTTCCAGCGCGTGCCCGATGATTTGCCCGTAACGGCGTATTGGTTCGCCCTTGGCGATGGCCACGGTAGCAACCTTATGGCTCTGCGGCACGCTTTCGACCAGGGTCAGGCCGTCGGCGAAACGGGCGCCTTCGCCCAGGCCGCCGTCGTTGACGACGACCACGACATTGTCGTCCTCGTGCAGGCGGACGTAGTGAGGCGAGTCGGAATGTTCGATCAGCTGCATATCAGGCCTATTTGTCAGGTTCTCAGGCTTTCTTATCCATCCGCCCGCAGCGGATCGACCGCCACGGGCGTGTTCGCTCAGGGACGCGAGCTGGCCAATTCACTGCTGGCGGCAGGCTCGGTCGGTGATTTCGGCGCATCGTCGCGCAGCTCGATACGCTTGATCGGGCCGACGATCACCAGGTAGCTGAACACCGCCACCAGCGCGTTGGCCCCCACGTACACCAAGGCCCACTTGAACGAGCCGGTGGCGCTGATGATGTAGCCGATGACGATCGGCGTGGTGATCGAGGCGATGTTGCCGAAGGTGTTGAACAGGCCGCCCGACAGCCCGGCGATCTGTTTCGGCGAGGTGTCGGCCACCACCGCCCAGCCCAGCGCGCCGATGCCCTTGCCGAAGAAGGCCAAGGTCATGAAGCCGACCACCATCCATTCGGCGTCGACATAGTTGCAGAACACCATGGTGGTCGACAGCAGCAGACCGCAGACGATCGGCAGCTTGCGCGAGAAGGTCAGCGAGTTGCCGCGACGCAGCAGCCAATCCGAGATGACCCCGCCGAGCACGCCGCCGATGAAGCCGCAGATCGCCGGCAAGGAGGCGATGAAGCCGGCCTTGAGGATGGTCATGCCGCGTTCCTGCACCAGGTACACCGGGAACCAGGTGAGGAAGAAGTAGGTGATGGCGTTGATGCAGTACTGGCCCAGGTACACGCCCAGCAGCATGCGGCTGGTCAGCAGTTGCTTGATGTAGCCCCATTTCGGGCCGTCGTTGCCACGCTTCTGGTCCATGTCCACCAGCCCGCCGTTCTGCTCGATGTGTTCGAGTTCGGCTTGGCTGATACGGGGATGCTGCTTGGGGTTGTAGATGGTTTTCAGCCACACCAGCGAGAACACGATGCCCAATGCGCCCATGACCACGAACACGTGCTCCCAGCCGAAGCTGAACACGATCCAGCCCATGATCGGTGCGAACAGCGCGGTGGCGAAATACTGTGCGGAGTTGAAGATGGCCGAGGCGGTGCCACGTTCCTGGGTCGGGAACCAGGCCGCGACGATGCGCGCATTGCCGGGGAACGAAGGCGCTTCGGCAAAGCCCACCAGAAAGCGCAGGGTGAACAAGGTCACCACTGCCCAGGCCACCGGCATGCCGCCGACGAAGCCCTGCAGCAACGTGAACAGTGACCAGGTGAAAATGCTGACGGCATAGACGTTCTTGGAGCCGAAACGGTCGAGCAGCCAGCCGCCAGGGATTTGCCCGGCGACATAAGCCCAGCCGAATGCTGAGAAGATGTAGCCGAGGGTCACGGCATCGATGCCGAGGTCTTTTTGCAGGCTCGAACCTGCGATGGCGATGGTGGCGCGGTCGGCATAGTTGATCGTGGTCACGAGGAACAGCATGAACAGGATCAGGTAGCGCACATGCGTCTTTTGAGTCGCTTGCATGCTGGTCGTACTCCCACTAGTTATTTTTGTGCGGGCTCATGAGTTGTGGCCGGAGCGAGGCGAACCCACTCCGGCGTGCGGCTTTTGGCAGGCCGCAGGCTGTGCTTACTGCGGACCCATCTTGTCCATCAGCGCGGCGAGCATTTCGTACTCGTCGGCAGTGAGGTCGGTGAGTGGCGTACGAACAGGGCCAGCGTCGTAACCGGCGATCTTCGCCCCGGCCTTGACGATGCTCACGGCGTAGCCGGCTTTACGGTTGCGAATGTCCAGGTACGGCAGGAAGAAATCGTCGATCAGCTTGCCGACGGCGGCATGGTCGTCACGGGCGATGGCGTTGTAGAAGTCCATGGCCGTTTTCGGCACGAAGTTGAAGACGGCCGAAGAGTACACCGGTACGCCCAGCGCTTTATAAGCCGCGGCATAGACTTCCGCGGTCGGCAGGCCGCCCAGGTAGCTGAAGCGCTCTCCCAGACGGCGACGGATCGACACCATCAGCTCGATGTCGCCCAGGCCGTCCTTGTAGCCGATCAGGTTGGGGCAGCGCTCGGCCAGGTGCTCCAGCAGGTCGGCATTGAGGCGGCAGACGTTGCGGTTGTACACCACCACACCGATCTTCACCGATTTGCACACGGCCTCGACATGGGCGGCGACACCGTCCTGACTGGCTTCGGTCAGGTAGTGCGGCAGCAGCAGCAAGCCTTTGGCGCCCAGGCGCTCGGCTTCCTGCGCGTACTCGATGGCCTGGCGCGTGGCACCGCCGACGCCGGCGAGGATCGGTACCGACGTGGCGCAGGTGTCGACGGCGGTCTTGATCACCTGGCTGTACTCGCTGGCGGCCAGAGAGAAGAACTCACCGGTGCCGCCTGCGGCGAACAGGGCGCTGGCGCCGTAGGGGGCCAGCCACTCCAGGCGTTTGATGTAACCCGCCTGGTGGAAGTCGCCTTGAGCATCGAAGTCGGTGACCGGGAAAGACAGCAGGCCGTGAGAGAGGATGGATTTCAGTTCTTGTGGATTCATTGTTGTAAGCATCCTGTGGCGCTTGGGGTGAAGGGTGTCGCTGCGATCTAAAGGTAAGTTATCGTACAACCTAAAAGGTGGCTAGGGGTTTTTTACGGTTTTTTGGAAATAAGGGTCGCTAAGAATCAAATCTCTATACTAGTCGTACGATGACTTTAACCTTTCCACGCCGTTTGCGTCTCTCGATACGTCGTCCATGACCCGGTGACGAGGCCCTGGGCGAGCAAGGGCTCGCCCGTACTCCCTGCGACCTGACGATCGATTGCCTGGCGCAGGCTAGACACGTTCCGTAAGCTAGCCGGCTACCTTTTCCATCTGTTTTGTTGCAGATACACCATTATCGAGAGTCGAGCATGTTGATTACCGCAAGGAGCCTGATGGCGCTGGCCACCGTAAGCGCCGCGCCATGGGCCATGGCCCAGGATGCGCAGGAGCAGGGTTTCATCGAAGACAGTCACCTGAAGGTGTTGGCGCGCAACCTGTATTGGGATCACGACACCAAAGGCAAGGGCGGCGATCAACGTGAGTGGGGGCAGGGCTTGCGCTTCGACTACACCTCCGGTTTCACCACAGGAACCGTGGGGCTGGGTCTGGACGTCAGTGGTTATTCGGCGTTCAAGCTCGACGGTGGTCGCGGGCGTGCCGGGGCGGGGGTGTTGGTACCGGACGGCGATGGCGCCAAAGACGCGGCCGGCTCGGGCGGCGGGGCCGTCAAGCTGCGGGTGTCTGCCACCGAACTGCGCTATGGCAACAACCTGCGCCCGTACAACCCAGTGTTCGCCCCAGCCGATACCCGTCTGCTGCCCGCGACCGCCACAGGCTTCTGGCTGACCAGTGCCGAGTTGGAGGGCCTGAACCTGGAAGCGGCGCACCTGACCGCCGCCAAGGACTTCAACAGCACCAACAGCGACGACGATTTCTACGCCGCCTACGCAGGCGTGGGTACCAGCACCGTCGACTTCCTGGGCGGTACCTATGCGGTCAACGATCGCCTGAGCCTGAGCCTGTACACCTCGCGCTACGAAGACATCTGGCGCCAGACCTACGTGAATTCGCTGTACGCGCTGCCGCTGAGCGATACCCAGAGCCTGAGCTTCGATTTCAACCTGTATCGCACCGATGACGATGGACGCCAACTGGCGGGCAAGATCGATGTCACCGCCTGGTCCATGGCAGTGGCCTATACCCAAGGGGCGCATACCTTCAAGCTGACCCACCAGCGTATCGATGGCGACCAGCCGTTCGATTACCTGGGGATGGGACCGGGCACCTACCATGACTCGATCTACCTGGCCAACTCCTCGCAACTGGTCGACTTCAACGGCCCCAACGAGCGTTCCTGGGGCGCATTCTACGACCTCGACATGTCGTTGTATGGGGTACCGGGGTTGACGTTCCAGGCCCGCTACATCCGCGGCACGGGTGTCGATGGCAGCAAGGTCGCCGCAGGCAGCGTGTACGACTACTACGCCGACAGCGAAGACCACTGGGAGCGCGACCTGACGGTGCGTTACGTGGTGCAGAGCGGGCCGGCCAAGGACCTCTCGCTCAAGGTGCGACAGGCCACCCATCGCATCGGCAACGGCAAGTCCAGTGGGTCGGCGGATCAGGTTCGGGTGATCGTCGAATACCCCATCGACGTGTTCTGAAAAAACGTGCTGCGCCTGAGCGGCGCAGCACCGATTGGATTGCGATGGGCCGGCCCTGGCGCCGGCGATACCTTTAGGTTTCATCAGTATCCTCGGCGCTGCCCATGCGGTGGCGATGGCTATGTAAATCCCTAGACATACCTAGCGAGTGTGCGAGAAGCACGTTGCTCAGACTTGGCCTTTCCCCCATACGAGAGGCTTCGCCATGTCCGACCATTTTGCCCCGACCACTAGCATCGACACGCTGATTGCGCATCGATTGCCCTTGTGGTTTCGAACGGCCCTGCCTGAGCAGCGCGCGACCCTGTGCAGGTACTTGCTTGCGCAGCAGCGCGCCCATGCCCAGGCTCGGCACGTGCTCGATGCCATTCCCGCGTTGCCAGTGTTCGGCGAGGCCTTGCTGTCTCCCGTATTGGAGCGTGAACTCGCGTGTCGGCTGGATGTGCGTACCGCCCAACTGGATCTGGTGGCGTACCTGCCAGAGGCCAGCGCCAGCCTCGGGATAGCGCAGACCTACAGGCGTCACACCAGTCGACAGAGTCTGTTGGCGGCGGCCCTGCATAACTTCGATCCCAGCGAGACGCAGGCGGCAGCTTTCTCGTCCGCGACGCAAATCGTCGACGCCGTCCATGAGCCCATTGCCTTGCCGCCCGAGCGCTTCGCCCAGTTATGTCGAACACTGGACATCGGTGGGCAGTACCAGCGTCGGATCAAGGCGGTGCTAAGACCCGAGGACGACACGCGCGACACCGTCGAGCGTACGCTACAGGAAGCCTTTCGCACGACGCTCGTCGCGGACGCCTGCCTGGCTCGCCTGCGCGGCGGTCTGGACCAGGACAACTACCGCCGTCTGTTGGCGCTTGCCGCGCCTGGGCCTGTGGTACCACCCGATGCGCATGTGTTGAAGGCCCACGAGGTACGCGTATTGGGCAAACGGGTGAACGGCGTGCTGGCTATCGAAGTGCGGGTCGACGCTGCGCCGGATGCCAACCTCGAAGCGATCATCGCCTGGATTCCCGGCGATCCGATCGCCAGGGTGTCCATGCACGCTTCTTGGCGCGCGCTTTCGATCGCCTTGGCCGGGCGTTTCGCGGCGCCTGGGTATGCGGCGTTCTTCACGCAGCTGCTGGCCAGGGCCGATCAACTGGCGTTCAGCCAAGCACTGGCGCGCCACTTGAGTGAGGGAAGCGCTAGCACCCCCATGGAGATCGATGGTCGGCACGCGCCGATCGATGGCGACGTGTTCGCTCATTTGCGCCTGCGCCAAGTCGAAGGTCTCCTGGCCGACGCCAAGGTGCTGGCCGTGCCGACGGACGAGGAAAACCGTAAGGCCCGTGCCGCTCGACTGGAAGGCTATGTCAACGCCGGGCTCGATCTGCTCGGGCTGGTCAGTCTGTTCGTACCTGGGCTGGGCGTGGCGATGCTCGGCGTCGCCGCTCTGCAGTTGGCCCATGAGGTGTACGAGGGCTACGAGGATTGGCAGCTGGGAGATCGTGAGGCGGCCCTCGCACATCTGTTCAACGTGGCCGAGGGCATTGCGGGCAATGCCCTGGTGGCAGGCGCGCCTGTCGCTGTGTTGAGCCTGGCCCAGCGTACACTCTTCGTGGACGGTCTGGCGCCGGTCGTAGGCTCGTCAGGTACGTTGCGCCTGCTCGACCCGACCTTGCCAGGCTATGCCAGCCAAGGGCTTGCAGAGGGGACGTCATCGCCCACTGTGCGTCATGTCGATACCCAGGCGGGCAGGCTGCGCCTTGAGCGCGCCCATGAGCACGCTCACTGGCGGGTCGTGCACCCAGGGCGCGAAGCGGCCTACTCGCCCGTGGTCGAGCGCAACGAAACGGGCGGGTGGTGGCATGCGCTGGAGCAGCCTCAGTACTGGGACAATGTTGGCGAACTGGTGCGCCGGCTCGACAGGGAGGCCGCTCAGACCAGTGACGAGGCGGCGCGCTTTGCGCTGCGTGCCACCGGCATGACCGAGGATCAGCTACGAAACCTGCACCTGGAAGTCGCGTCTGCTCCGGCGCGATTGCGTGATGCTCTGCAACGGTACGACGTACACCTGCGATTTCCCGGCCTACGAGGCGAGGCGTTCGAGGCGCAGGTCGCCACGGGTCAGCCGCCCGTACAGCCTGCTGCGCAGGTGCTGAGGCGCGACTTTCCAGGCCTGACGCCACGGTGTGCCAACGAGCTGGTCGAATGCGCCAACCAGGCCCAGGTGCAACGCTTGACGGATGAGCAGCGCGTGCCGTTGGCGCTGGCCCAGCAAGCGCGCTGGGCGCTGCACGATGCCCGGCTGGACCGGGCGTGTGCGGGATTGATGCACGTTCGGGTGGCCGGACGCGATACGGAAAAGCTCGCTTTGGGCCTTGTCGAAGCGGTAGCCCCCTGGCCGGAAAATGTGCGCATAGAGATTCGTCAGGACACCCCGCAGGGCCCTCTGCTTGCCCACTCGACCGCAGCGGCCGACGCCCAGGCAAGCGTGATAGTCAGCCAGCAGGGCCAGTATCGTTGCGTGGACGCCTTGGGCGCCCTCATCCCAGGCAGCCATCGGGAGGACACGCTGACCGAAGCGCTCCTGCTGAGGCTGGACGGCTTGCAGAAATTACTGCTCGGTCAGGCAGACCTGGTCGCCCCGGCGCTGGGCGAGCGCCTCGTCGAGCAGGCGAACCGATCGCGTGGCGACGCAGCGCGTATCCTTGGCATGACGACCGAGCGCCAGGGGTTCAGACCGCCGTCGCGACTCGGTGATGGTCGCATGGGGTATCCGCTGAGTGGGCGGGGCGAAAGCAGCCAGCAAGCGTTCAGCCGTGGCCTGCTTCAGCTCTACCCGACCTTCTCTGCATCGGACGTCGAAGCCTTGCTCAGCGACCTGCGCGCGCGCGGCATCGATCCCTGGAACTACCTGCACGGACTGCACCAGCAACTGGCGACCTTGAGGGCCGCTCTCGAAGCCTGGCAGGCCGAGCCAGGCACGTTGCTTCAATCACTTCGACGGCGTGAAGTGGCTTCACGTCTTCGGCGCTGCTGGCGCCGCAAGCGTAGAGGCCCCGACGGTACACGGCTGATCATTGAAGGCGAACGTGTTGGCCAGTTGCCTTCGCTGCCGGAAAGCGTCGAATTCGAGCATGTGCAGGAACTGGTATTACGCGACATGGCGCTGACCCAGTTACCTGCCTCGTTCCTGAGTCGTTTCCCAAACCTGCGGCTGCTCGATATACGCCATAACCAGCTGGCGCGCCTGCCCGAGAGCATCGAAACGTTGGTGCACCTGAGACAGCTGCGGCTGGGACACAACCGAATCGTCTGGGATGCCCAGAGCGATCAGCGTATTGCAGCGTTGGCCCATCTCAACCGGCTTGAACTGGACGGCAATCCACTGCGTGCCGTGCCTAACCTGTCCGCGTTGCGCCAGCTGCGCGACGTGTCGTTGCGCGATACCTTGACTGCGCAGATGCCGGACTGGGTGCGGCAACGACCCTTCGTCGAGAACGTCGATCTGCGCGACAACGCCATCGGGCGCTTACAATCTTCGTGGTCTGAGTTTTTCCTGCGACGTCTGTCCCTGCACGATAATCCGCTCGAAAGTACGAGCATGGACCAGATCAATCAGTCCACGCAGGTGGGGCAGGCCACTTCCCAGGCGCGGGACATTGCCCACACCCATATGCGGGTCGACACCATGGCGCGCGATCATTGGCTGGGCGAGATGAGCGGCGTGGAGCGTGCCGAGCACCAGGCTATCTGGAACAGGTTGGAGGCTGAGCCAGGTAGTGGTGATTTGCTGCGTTTTTTTGCCGATCTGACTTATTCCAACGAGTACCTGCAGCGCCCGAAACGGTTCCGCGCGCGCATCTGGCGAATCCTGCGCGCCTGCGAGCGCGACAGTCAGGTCAGAGAAGCCTTGTTCCAACAAGCTGCCGGCCCGCGCACCTGTTCCGATCGTGAGTTGCTTGTGCTGAGCCAGCTCGAGGTGGGCGTGCTCGTGGCCGAATGTACGCAGGGTCAAACTGGCGCGTTGGCTACACAGAGGTTGCTGAAGCTGGGACGCTCGCTCTATCGACTTGATGAGGTGGACCGATTGGCCGCAGGTCATATCGAAGTCCTGCGCAGTAGGCCCTCGGCGCCTCCGGTGGACGACATCGAAGTCATCATGTCGTATCGCGTCTACTTGTCTGGGCCGCTTGGGTTGCCCGAGCAGCCAGATTACATGTACTTCGGCTCATACAGCCCGGTCACCGCCGCTGATATCAACCTTGCACGCACGACCATTTTGGCCGCCGAAACCGGTCAAGCGATCGCGCAATCGCTGGTACAGCGTGATTTCTGGATAGACCATCTGCGCCAGCGCTTCGAGCACCTGATCGAAGAGATGAACGCACCGTTCCATGTGCGGCTCGAAGGTCTGGAGGGCTGGATTACGCTGTTCGGCGAGCAGGCTTACTTGGACAAGGTCGAGCAACTGGCGGCTGAGCGCCAGCGGGCAGAGCAAGCGCTGCTGTTGAGGCTAACGCTCCAAGAGGTCGAATCGGCACCGCACTGAGGTGCAAGCAGGCGTCCTGGGGCCTTCGGGGGCCCCAGGATGGCATCAACGACGGCGGAACAACGGTAGCGGCTCGTCGGTTGCGGCCTGGTAGGTAACCGAGAAGTCCTTCAGCCCCGCGAGGGCGTCCTCAGGATCCTTGTCGGCACGGACCGCGAATGCATCGAACCCGCAGCGCGCCATGTAGAACAACTGGTCACGCAGCACATCGCCAATGGCGCGCAGTTCACCTTTGAACTGGTAGCGATCGCGCAGCAGGCGCGCATTGGAGTAGTTGCGCCCGTCAGTGAACGCCGGGAAGTTCAGGGCGATGACCTGGAACTGCGCGACGTCTTCGCCGATTTCCTCGGCTTCTTCGTCGGCGTCCAGCCATACGCCCAGACCACCATCGCGGGCCTTGAGGGCATGGCCATGATCGCGCCACATCTGCAGCGGCACGATGTAGTCGTCGCAGTTGGTCAGTTCGTCGAACGAAGTGTCCTTGGGCAGCAAGTGCCAGGTTTCGTCGATGATCTGGCCGTTCTTAATGATTCGCTGCATAGACGCGCTCCTTGAATGGGTCGATGCCGATCCGCTGGTAGGTATCGATGAAGCGCTCGTCTTCGGTGCGTTTTTCCACGTACACGTCGATCAGCTTGCCGATCACTTCCGCCATCTGCTCCTGGGCGAAGGAGGGGCCGAGGATCTTGCCCAGGCTGGCGTCGCGCGAGGCATTGCCGCCGAGCGAAACCTGGTAGAACTCTTCGCCCTTCTTGTCCACGCCGAGAATGCCGATATGGCCGACATGGTGGTGACCGCAGGCGTTCATGCAGCCCGAAATGTTCAAGTCCAGCTCGCCGATGTCGAACAGGTAGTCCAGGTCGTCGAAGCGGCGCTGGATCGATTCGGCGATCGGGATCGATTTGGCGTTGGCCAGCGAGCAGTAGTCGCCGCCCGGGCAGCAGATGATGTCGGTGAGCAGTCCGATGTTCGGCGTGGCAAAGCCGCCTTCGCGCAGTTCCTGCCACAACGTATGCAGTTGGCGCTGCTCGACGTCGGCCAGAATGATGTTCTGCTCGTGGGAGGTGCGCAGGAAGCCGAAGCTGTAGCGCTCGGCCAAGTCCGCCACGGCGTCGAGCTGCTTGTCGGTCAGGTCGCCCGGGGCGACACCGGTGGGTTTGAGCGAGAGCGTCACCGCGACATAGCCCGGACGCTTGTGCGCGCGGGTGTTGCGCGCACGCCAGCGGGCGAAACCTGGGAAGTCCTGTTCGAGGGCGGTGAAGTCGACGTTTTCCAACGCCTTGTAGTCCGGGTCGACGAAGTGGCGCGATACGCGCTCGACTTCGGCCTCGGTCAAGGTGCTGCTGCCACCGCGCAGGTGGACCATTTCCGCTTCGACCTTCTCGGCGAACACCTCTGGGGTCAGGGCCTTGACCAGGATCTTGATCCGCGCCTTGTACTTGTTGTCACGGCGACCGTAACGGTTGTACACGCGCAGGATGGCGTCGAGGTAGCTGATCAGGTCTTGCCAGGGCAGGAACTCGTTGATGAACGAGCCGACCACCGGGGTACGGCCCAAGCCGCCACCGACCAGCACGCGGAAGCCCAGTTCGCCGGCGTCGTTGCGCACCGGCTCCAGGCCGATGTCGTGCACTTCGATGGCGGCGCGGTCGTCCTTCGAGCCGTTGATGGCGATCTTGAACTTGCGCGGCAGGTAGGCGAATTCGGGGTGGAAGGTGGTCCACTGGCGGACGATTTCACACCAGGGCCGCGGATCGACGAGCTCGTCGGCCGCGACGCCCGCGAATTGGTCGGTGGTGGTGTTGCGCAGGCAGTTGCCGCTGGTCTGGATCGCGTGCATCTGCACGGTGGCCAGCTCGGCCAGGATGTCCGGGATGTCTTCGAGCGCCGGCCAGTTGTACTGCACGTTCTGCCGGGTGCTGATGTGGGCGTAGCCCTTGTCGTAGTCGCGCGCGATCTTGGCCAGGGTGCGGACCTGGGTGGCGTTCAGCTGGCCGTAGGGCACAGCGACGCGCAGCATCGGCGCAAAACGTTGGATGTACAGGCCATTCTGCAGGCGCAGAGGGCGGAATTCTTCTTCGCTCAGCTCACCGGCCAGATAACGGCGGGTCTGATCGCGGAACTGCTTGACGCGGTCCTCGATGATTCGCTGATCGTACTCGTCATATACGTACATATAAGTCCTGTCTCAGGCTGCAGGCAGCTATTCGCGCGCACGGCCGCGCACTCCGTCTCGGAGCCGGGGGAAGATAGCAGGTTGCGTTTATGCGCTAAAGTGATGTTTTTGCATATGCAAATAACCGCTTGGCCTAATAGCCAAGCCGTGTTCGTTTATGTGCGACCTATACCTGTTTATACTCGGATGTTTGCTCCAGCAGGAACCCATCCCGATGTTCAAGGCCCTTGGCCTGTGGCTTTGCTTGGCGCTGCCGTTCACCGCCCAGGCCACTTCTGTGGTGTTTCTCAACCCAGGCTATCGCCAGGAAGACTTCTGGTCCCGCTATGCCTCGTTTATGCAGGCCGCAGCCGACGATCTCGGCATGCAATTGCGCGTCGAATACGGTCAGAGTCAGCCCGCGCTCATTCTGGATCAGGCGCGGCGAGCGTTGAAAGCCCTCGACAAGCCCGATTATCTGGTCATGGTCAACGAGCAATACGTAGCCCCACAGATTCTGCGCTTGGCTCAAGGCAGCGGCGTCAAGGTGTTCATCGTCAATAACGCGCTGACCGGCGCCCAGATGCACAGTATCGACACCCAACCCCACACCTATGCGCCAGTGCTCGGCACCTTGACGGTCAACGACGAGCAGGCCGGATTCAAGATGTTGCACGCGTTGCTTGAGCAGTTGCCTGCTGGAGACGGCCCGATCGACCTAGTGGCGTTCGCGGCAGTGAAGAACACGCCCGCTTCGCAGCTGCGTGAAGAGGGTATGCGCCGAGCTTTGGCTGACTTCCCGCAAGTGAGGCTGCGCCAAGTGGTGTACGGCGGCTGGAGCCGACAGCGCGCTTATGAACAGGCCCAAGTGCTGGTGCAGCGCTACCCCAAGCTGCGCTTGGTGTGGTGCGCCAACGAGGAGATGGCCTTCGGGGCGATGCGAGCCTTCGAGGAGGCCGGGCGTGTGCCAGGGCGCGATGTGCTGTTCAGCGCGGTCAACGCCTCGCCCGAAGCTTTGCAGGCGCGCATCGACGGACGTTTGAGCGTGTTGATGGGCGGGCACTTCACAGTGGGCGGTTGGGCGATGGTAATGCTGCACGACGATGCGCTGGGCTTGCCGATAAACCGCGACGGCCTGCACGAACACAAGGTGTCGGCACTGCACCTGATCGGTCAGGACGGGGCGCGGCAGTGGCTGGACACCCTCAAACGCCAGGATCTGGGTGTCGATCTGCGGCACATGAGCGCAGCAGGGCGTCCTGTAGACTACCGCTATCTCTTTCTGGAAACCCCCTCGCCATAGTCCGTCGATCTGCAGAGGTGCACGCATGCGCTTATAAAACAGGTTGAGCATTAAGTAGCCTTTGCCGACAGGTGACGTTTGCTCTGATCGCGGCTTCCTTTTTCAGGAGCCGACCATGAGCCCATTACCTGACATTGACGATATCAACCCGCTTCAGATCGAACCCGACGAGCAGGTCGCGCTGTACCTCGAAGGCCTCGAACCTCTGCTGATGACCGCCGACGAGCAACGCGCCGCTGCGCTGGTGCAGCAGGCCCAGGCGGCGATCGAATCATTCTACGGTGGCCTTGACCCGGCGTTGCGGGCGCGTATGACGCTGCTTTACCAGACACCTGGCGCCAGCGTCGAAGCGCTTGGCGCCATCGTGCAGGCGACTCGGGATCGGATTGCCGACGCCTTGTCCGCCAGAGTGGGCAGAGCGCTGGCGCTCGATGACGTGCGCCTGCATACCGCCCGGCCACAGGCGGCGGCCACCAGCGGGCGGCTATGGGACTGGTTGGCACGTGGCACGCCGATCCAGTTGGCAGCGCCACGCCTAACGCGCGACGCCATCGAATTCGTCGCCCAGAGTTGGCTGACCATAGACGGTGCGCCACTGACTGGCCGCGACGGGCAGCCCTTGGGTGTCGGTGAGGTGGTCGAGTTGGGGCGCGAACTCGACATTGGCCAGTCCATCGCTCGGCAGTGCGATGCATGGGCGGCGGACAGTCGAACCAGGGAAGCGGTGCGCCGCGAAGGCGATGCACGTTTCGAGCTGGCGTTGCTGCATGCACTGAAAGCGAAACGGATCGACCTCGAGCAGTACCTGCACATTAAAGCGGCGGCAGGCCTGTCGCTGCCTGCCGCCTTCGACGTTGCATTCATGCAGCCACGCGGGGAGGGCGCGACGCTTCACTTCCAACTGCGTATCGAAGGGCATGATTTGCCGGCTTTCGCAATGAAGGTGGCCGGACAGGTGTATGTCATGGCCGATACCTATCCAGAAGCCCGACTGTTCGCCGCCGATTCGGCGGCCGGCATGACAGCCATGGAAGTCTTCGGCGCAGCCCTGCGCGAGGATTTGTGGGAGGGGCGCGCCCAGCGCGAAGGGTGGGCGTGGTGGCTGTTGTCGCCTGCGGCGCGGGATGCAGTGGCTGCGCGGATGCCACAGCCGTTGCCCGCCGCCAACCAGTATCCTGCGCAAGCGTACTGGGCACCGGGCGGTGTGTACGCCAGCCGCGAAGCCTACGAGCGTCGAGCCCATGGCGTGCGGCTGACCGCGCCCTATCCGCTGCATCGCCGATCGGTCGCCCAGGCCTGGGCAGATGCGCACGTCACCTGGTTGGTGCGGCGGGTCAAGGAGCGCTTCATCGCCAATCAGGACAGCAGCCTGGCCCACGTCCAGCGGATAGGTGCCCAATGGCTGAGCATGGTATTGGACGTTCTGCTCATCCCCGTACCGGGGCACGTGCGTTTTCCGGGCAGAGCCCTGCTGTTCAAGGCCCTGTTCGCCAAGCAGTTGGCCGTGGACCTGCCGCTCGATCTGGTGCAGGCACGCTGGGCCGAGGCAGGTGCGACATTGGTGGACTTTTTCGAAACCGTGCTCGAGATGCAAGCATCGAGGAAGGCCGGGAGGCTTCTAAAGGCACGGATCGACACGCTTTCGCGGCAGTTTGCGCGCGGCCGCCTGCCCGATCCCGACCCGACTTCGTCGGTGCCAGCGCCCCATCCATTACGTCCTCTGTTGCCGGTCTCATTGGCGGGTTTGAACGATGCGTTGCTACAGCAAGCACTGGATCGTGCCAATGTCGAACTCCGGGCCTTGAAGGCCATGCACCAAGGTAAGGCAGCCATGGACATGGCACTGGTGGCCGCAGTCGGCGAAGTGCGCAATCGACTCTGGGGCGAGCAGACCTTGACGTTGCTGGCAACCGAGCAATACACACACTTGCCCGAACCGGTGGAGTGGGTGGTGGTGGCCTGTCTGGCTTCGTCGCTGCGAATGCGCATCGCCGTACACGACCGAAGCGGTGCGCCACTGCGCGAATTCGAGACGCCGGAAGGGCAAGTGGCGCAAGCGCGGTTGATCCGTCATGGCCGCTGGCAATACGCACCGTCGACCGACGAAAGCCCGCAGATCGCGATCGACTCGCTGTTCCTGCATGTTCACGCTTATCGCTACCCCACTGAGGCTGCGGCCAACCGACCGCGTCTGGCCATCGATCTGCGCCACGCCATTGCGGCGCAATTGCGCGAAGGGCAGGGGCCTTACCATTTGGCGCGAGCGCTGCACCATGGCCATCGCTTGCGTGCCAGCGTCCCGATCGACGAAGGGCGCTTGCTGGCCGTCAGGGTGGACGGTTCCGACGAACCCCCGCGCGGCAGCTTGCGCGGCGCCGATACCCGCAGTGTCAGCCAGGAATGCGAACAGCGCGTGCCAGAGCCCGACAGCTTGCCCAATCTGGCCAAGGCCAGGCGCCAGGCCGACCTTGCGGCGTTGGCTGGCGCACCTGGATCTGCAGGTCGGCAAACCCTGACCCAGCAGGCGCAGACGCTTTACTTCCAAGGGTTGATGAACCTGCTGGCCGAGCGGGGCTTGGGTGAGGCCATCGCCATCAAGCTCAAGGGCGGCAGGCACAGCATTAGCGTCTGGGGTAATCCCGAGGCGTCACAGGTCGTGGTGCTTCAGCGCCGAGGCCAGTCCGGAGCCTACTCCTACCTCGGCGAGCCCGCCGAGCGCGAGGTGTTGGCTCCGGCCGCCGACAGTACGGTTCCTTTGAGCGACCTGTTGCTACGTTTGCTCGACGACAAGGCGCGCGATGCACTGGCGATCAACCTGGGCGACGCGCTTGGGCTCAACGAGGCGGTGTTGCAACGCCTGCCACTGCCCGACGCACGAGCGCTGGCCGAAGGGGACTTGCTGGGTGTATCGATCCAGGCCGATGCGCAGTTTCTTGCCTGCGTGCAGGCGCAGGCGCTGCCAGAACGCCCAGCGCAGAACGGACTGATCGAACATGAGGGTGCGCAGTGGTTGCAGTGGGGGTTGGGAGCGATCGCCGTGGTTCGTGAGGGAGCAGCGTGGCGCGCGCAATCGCCGAAGGCCGGACAGGGCCCGCTGCTGGTGCGCCAGTATGGCGAGTGGCGGCGCTTGCAGGAGCCGTTGGCGGCGCTGGAGCAACTGGTCGCCGGCCCTGTGGCGGGGGCTGCCTTGCTCGCCAGGTTGTCTGCGCTTTACCGCCAGGACCCTCTTGCGCGTGTCTATCACGACACCCTAGGCGCTGCCAATGCCGGTGCCGGAGGTGCCAGCTACATAGCCTTGCGTGGGCAGCCGACCCGCTTCTATCGGATCAAGCCCGCCGAAGCTTCAGCTTCGGAGTTCGAGGTGGTGCGCCCCGCCGGTACCGGAGGTGGGGTATGGCTACGCCAGGATGAAGCAGGGTTGTGGCAGTTGGCGCGCACCTTACCCGGTGGCATGGACAATGACGAAGCCGAACTCTGGCGCCCATGGGCGCGTCCCGGTTCGCAGTTGCTTCCCCATACCCTTGGGCTAGCCGGCTCCACCTACGAGCAGTTCATCAACATCAACACAGGGCCGCACAAAGCAGCCAACCAGTTCTATCCGTTCGTCCGTCCGTTCAGCCGCAAGGCGCATTTCAAGCGCCTGCTGGCACAAGCGCCCGAAGCGATAAGGGCGCCTACCGACAGCACCAACATCAAGGCCAAGGTCGAGCTGTTCCACCGAGAATGGGCGCTGCCGGTCGACCTCACGGCCTTGCCTTTTTTCCATATGCCCGGCGAGGTCGCTTCCGAACTCAGGCATGTGAACGGCGCACTGATTGCCCAACTGGTCACCGCCAAAGTGGCTGAGCGACCGTTAATCACCCGGGTCATCGAGCCGATGTCGGGCTCGGGTTGCTACACCAACTTCATCAGGGTATGCGGTTTTCAGGGGCAGATTCTCGCTAACGACATCAACCCGCTGGTGACGTTGACACAGCGCGAGATCGTGCAGCAGCCCGATGCGGTGCAGCGGCACATCGAGGCCATCAAGCAGGACCTGGTGGAGTTCTGGCAGGCCCGCCATGCCCCGGCGTTCGATCCTCAAAGCCTGCGTGCCACCTTTGCCGATGCCGAGGCCGCTACGGCTTTCGTGAACTCGCCCGAGGTCAAGCGCTTCCGTGAGGACATACGCCATTACTTCTTTTCGACCGTGGAAACCCAATACACGCTGGTCAACGGCCAGATAGAAATTTCCGCGCACTCCTCGTTCAGGGCCGATCCGGTCAACGGCGAGGCCAGCGCCCGGGCGTTCATTGCCGCAGCGTTCTACATCATCCAGAACAACAGCGCCCGCAACAACACGCCTGTGAAGATCAACGAACTCGGTCGGCTCGACATGCCGATGTCCACCATCGTCAGGGAAGGGCGAAATGTTGTGCTGCTGTTGGCAAAAGGGCTGTCGAACCTGGCTGGCCTGCACTATCAGAGCTACTTGCACCAGGGCGAGCAGGGACAGACGCTGTTTTCCACGGGCAATGGCTGGGAGATGCTGCGGGTCGTCAGCGGGCAAAGCAATCTAGGCGATCTGGCGATCATCAGCGGGCATTTCAGCGATCTGCACCTGGACGAGATAACGTTCATGGACAGGGTCGATGAATATGCAATGCCGTTCGTGCGCAACAGGGGGCGGGTGATCATCATCAACGCCTATTCGCCTTTCAAGGAGCGTGCGTTCATCGAACTGGGGCTGCGCGTGTTCGTCTTGGAAAACCGTACCAATGGTTTTCTGCTGGCCATGAGTGACGCTGTGGCGCGCGATGCGGGCCTGCCCAATGGCTGAACACGCCACGGCATTTCCGACGGCCAGCAAAAACCCTGCTTGAGGGAAGGGCTTTGCTGGTCTTTACTCTGAAAACCACGGACATTCGCGTCCGCTAACAAGAGGCCATGCAATGGATAATCCAACCAAGGTCCGCAAGTCCCACGGCAGTGTCGATACGTGGGCGATCCTGTGTCTGATCGTACTGGTCGTCATCACGGCGGCGTACTGGGCCAACCACAGCTGACTCGCCGTCAACGTCGTCAGTCAAATGCAAACAGCCTG
>NZ_DJJS01000007.1:142993-243851 GCF_002434265.1 Pseudomonas sp. UBA6562
CAGGCTGTTTGCATTTGACTGTCCAGTATGGAGCGCGCCGCTCGTTTTTCGCATTAGCCAAGCGACATGGGAGCGCTCCGAGAGCGTCCCTCATGCACATTGGCTGACCGCCCTCAGTGGTCGTAACCCAGGTTAGGCGCCAGCCAGCGTTCGCTTAGGCTCACGTCCTGGCCTTTGCGCGCGCTGTAGCTGTCGATCTGGTCCTTGTCGACCTTGCCCACGGCGAAATACTGCGCCTGCGGGTGGGCGAAGTACCAGCCGCTGACCGCTGCGGCCGGGAACATGGCGAAATGCTCGGTGAGGAACACCCCGCTCGGGCCGGTTTCGCCGAGAGCCGTACCGTCGAGCAGGCGGAACAGAGTCTCCTTCTCGGTGTGGTCCGGGCAGGCGGGGTAGCCCGGGGCAGGGCGGATGCCGCGGTACTGCTCCTTGATCAGCGCCTCGTTGTCCAGGTGCTCGTCGCGGGCATACCCCCAGTGCTCCTTGCGCACCTGCTCGTGCAGCCATTCGGCGCAGGCCTCGGCCAGGCGGTCGGCCAGGGCCTTGACCATGATCGAGTTGTAGTCGTCGCCTCTGTCCTGATAGGCCTTGGCCACTTCTTCGGCGCCGATGCCGGCGGTGGTGATGAAGCCGCCCACGTAGTCGGTGACGCCGCTGCCCTTGGGCGCGACGAAGTCGGCCAGCGACCAGTTCGGCTTGCCGTCGGGCTTGATGGTCTGCTGGCGCAGGTGGTGCAAGGTGGCCAGCGGTGCGCCATCGTCGCCATAGACTTCGATGTCGTCGTCATGCACTTGGTTGGCCGGCCAGAAGCCGAACACCGCACGGGCGCTGATCAGGCGTTCGTCGATCAGTTTGTCGAGCATTTCACGCGCATCCTGGTACAGCGCGGTCGCCGCTTCGCCGACCACTTCGTCGGTGAGGATGCGCGGGAACTTGCCGGCCAGGTCCCAGGAAATGAAGAACGGCGTCCAGTCGATGTATTCGGCCAGGGTGCGCAGGTCGATGTCGTCGAGCACCTTGACGCCGGTGAACGAGGGCACGGTCGGCTGGTACCCGGCCCAATCGTAGGTAGGCTTGGCGGCGATGGCCCTGGCATAGCTCAGACGCTCGGTGCGGGCGCTGCGGTTGGCCGTGCGCTCACGAACCTCGACATAATCCTGGCGAGTCTTTTCGACGAACGCAGGTTTGAGCTCCTTGGACAGCAATTGCGTGGCCACGCCTACCGCACGCGAGGCATCGGTGACGTAGATCACCGCGTCGTTGCTGTACTTGGGCTCGATCTTCACCGCCGTATGGGCCTTGGACGTGGTCGCACCCCCGATCATCAGCGGCAGCTCGAAGCCCTGGCGCTGCATCTCCCGGGCCACGTGCACCATCTCGTCCAGCGACGGGGTGATCAGGCCGGACAGGCCGATGATGTCGCAGCGCTCGTCGCGGGCGGTCTGCAGAATCTTCTCGGCCGGCACCATGACGCCCAGGTCGACGATGTCGTAGCCGTTGCACCCCAGCACCACACCGACGATGTTCTTGCCGATGTCGTGCACGTCGCCTTTGACCGTAGCCATGAGGATCTTGCCCTTGGCTTCGGGCTTGTCGCCTTTTTCCGCTTCGATGAACGGAATCAGGTGCGCCACCGCCTGTTTCATCACCCGCGCCGACTTGACCACCTGGGGCAGGAACATCTTGCCCGCGCCGAACAGGTCGCCGACCACGTTCATGCCGCTCATCAGCGGACCTTCGATGACCTCAATGGGGCGCGCGCATTGCTGGCGGCATTCCTCGGTGTCTTCGACGATGAATGCGGTGATGCCCTTGACCAGCGCGTGTTCCAAGCGTTGATCGACCGGCAGCGAGCGCCAGGCCTCGTTCTCCACTTCCTTGACCGCGCCGCCGCCCTTGTAGTCGTCGGCGATCGCCAATAAGGCGTCGGTGCCTTCCGGGGTGCGGTTGAGCACCACGTCTTCGACCTTTTCGCGCAGCTCGGCGGGGATCTCGTCGTAGATTTCCAGTTGGCCGGCGTTGACGATGCCCATGGTCAGGCCGTTCTGGATGGCGTGGAACAGGAACACCGAGTGGATCGCTTCGCGTACCGGGTTGTTGCCCCTGAACGAGAACGACACGTTGGACACGCCGCCCGAGGTCAGCGCATAGGGCAGGTGGTCGCGGATGTAGGCGCAGGCTTCGATGAAGTCCACGGCATAGTTGTTGTGCTCTTCGATGCCGGTGGCGACGGCGAAGATGTTCGGGTCGAAAATGATGTCTTCGGGCGGGAAGCCTACCTCATCGACCAGGATGTCGTAGCTGCGCTGGCAGATCTCGCGCTTGCGCGCCGCGGTGTCGGCCTGGCCGACCTCGTCGAAGGCCATTACCACCACGGCCGCGCCATAGCGTTTGCACAGGCGGGCATGATGCTTGAACTGCTCGACGCCTTCCTTCATGGAGATCGAGTTGACGATGCCCTTGCCCTGGATGCATTTGAGGCCGGCTTCGATCACCTCCCACTTGGAGGAGTCGATCATGATCGGCACCCGGGAAATGTCCGGCTCGCCGGCGATCAGGTTGAGGAAACGGACCATGGCAGCCTGGGAGTCGAGCATCCCTTCGTCCATGTTGATGTCGATCACCTGGGCGCCGGCCTCGACCTGTTGCAGGGCCACTTCCAGCGCTTCGGTGTAGTTTTCCTCGCGGATCAAACGGGCGAATTTGGCCGAGCCGGTGATGTTGGTACGCTCGCCGACGTTGACGAACAACGAACTGCGGTCGATGGTGAACGGCTCCAGGCCCGACAGCCGGCAAGCCTTGGGGATTTCCGGAATGCCCCGCGGCGCATACTTGGCCACGGCCTCGGCGATGGCCTGGATGTGCCCAGGGGTAGTGCCGCAGCAGCCGCCGATGATGTTGAGGAAACCGCTGGCGGCGAACTCTTCGACCACAGCGGCCATTTCCGCTGGGCTTTCGTCGTACTCGCCGAAGGCGTTGGGCAGGCCGGCGTTGGGGTGCGCGGAGACGAAGGTATCGGCCTTGGTCGACAGCTCTTCCAAGTACGGGCGCAGTTCCTTGGCCCCCAGGGCGCAGTTCAGGCCCACCGAGATCGGCTTGGCATGGCGCACCGAGTTCCAGAAGGCTTCGGTGGTCTGCCCCGACAGGGTGCGGCCGGACGCGTCGGTGATGGTGCCCGAAATCATGATCGGCAGTTCGATACCGTCGTCCTCGAACACCTGCTGCACAGCGAAGATCGCCGCCTTGGCGTTCAAGGTGTCGAAGATGGTTTCGATCAGGATCAGGTCGGCGCCGCCTTCGATCAGGCCGCGGGTCGCTTCTATATAGTTCTCGACCAGTTCGTCGAAGGTGACGTTGCGGTAGCCGGGGTCGTTGACGTCGGGCGAAATCGAGCAGGTGCGGCTGGTCGGGCCGAGCACGCCGGCGACGAAGCGTGGGCGATCCGGGGTTTCCAGGGTCTTGGCGTCGGCCACCTGGCGGGCGATGCGCGCGCCTTCCACGTTCAGCTCAAAGGCCAGACGCTGCATGCCGTAGTCGGCCTGGGAAATCTGCGTGGCGTTGAAGGTGTTGGTTTCGAGGATGTCGGCGCCGGCGTCCAAGTAAGCCTTCTCGATGGCGGCGATGACGTCGGGCTGGCTAAGCAGCAGCAAATCGTTGTTGCCTTTGACATCGCTTGGCCAATCGGCGAAGCGCGTGCCACGATAGTCGGCTTCCTCCAGACGGTAGCTCTGGATCATGGTGCCCATGCCGCCGTCGAGAATCAGAATGCGCTCTTTGAGTGCCTGCTGAAGAGCGTGAAGACGAGCGATGCGGTCGGACATGGCAAACTACCTGGTCGGGCGATATCAGAAGGTGCGCGATGATAGCAAAGTTGCATGGTTTTTAGACGCCGTGCCCTTTTGCATGAATAACACTCACGTTGACGCACCCGAGCCATTTACCTTTTGCGACTGTCCATACCTGATGGCCATTTAGAACCAGGACTTCCCCTACATGATCCACCGTTCATTAGCCGCCTTCGTCGCCTGCGCCGTCGTTGCGCTGTGCGGCACGCCGGCGTTGGCCCAGGGCCTTGCGAGCAGCCCTTCGATTTCCTATACGCGCGACATCCAGCCGATCTTCACCGAGAAGTGCGTGGCCTGCCATGCCTGCAACGACGCCGCCTGCCAGCTCAACCTCGGCAGTGTCGAGGGTGCCCTGCGCGGCGGCTCGAAGATGCCGGTGTATCAAGGCGAGCGACGTACCGCCGCCCCGACCACACGGCTGTTCTATGACGCCGTCGACGAAGACGGCTGGCGCAAGAAGGGCTTCTATTCGGTGCTCGACAACCAGGGCAGTCAAGCGGCCTTGATGGCGCGCATGCTCGAACTCGGCCACAAGACGCCACTGACGCCCAATGCGAAGATCCCCGACGACATCGTCCTGGGCCTGAACCGCACCAACATGTGCCCGGCGCCGCAGGAGTTCGACGCCTATGCCGGCGCGCACCCGAAAGAGGGCATGCCGCTGGCCGTCACAGGCCTCACCGACCAGCAATACCAGACATTGCAACGCTGGCTGGCGGCCGGTGCGCCGGTCGATTCCACGGCACTCGAACCCATCGCCGTCGAAGCACGGCAGATCGCCGACTGGGAGGCCTTGCTCAACCGTCCAGGCGCCAGTGAAGCGTTGGCAGGGCGCTGGTTGTACGAGCACCTGTTCCTAGCCCACATGTACTTCGAAGGCGGCAAGGCAGGGCACTTCTTCCAGTGGGTACGCTCACGCACGCCACCGGGCAAGGCCATCGATATCATCGCCAGCCGTCGCCCGAACGATCCACCGGGCGGCGACTTCTATTACCGCCTGGTCCCGGTCAAGGGCGTGATCGTGCACAAGACCCACATCACTTACCCGCTGAACGCAGCCAAGCTGGCGCGGGTCAAGCAGCTGTTCTACGCCGGCGACTGGCAGGTGACGGCGCTGCCCGGCTATGGGCCGCAACGCCGCGCCAACCCGTTCGAAACCTTCGAAGCCATTCCGGCCCGCGCGCGCTATCAATTCATGCTCGACAACGCCGAGTACTTCGTCCGCACGTTCATTCGCGGGCCGGTCTGCCGCGGGCAGATCGCCACGGACGTGATCCGCGACCACTTCTGGGCGCTGTTCCAGGACCCCGACCAAGACCTGTACATTACCGATGCCCGCTACCGGGGCGAGGCCACGCCCTTGCTGGCCATGCCCGGACAGATCGACGACGTGGGCAGCGTGCTGAGCCTGTGGCGCGCTTACCGCGACAAGCGCAACGCCTACGAAGGCCTGCGCCGCGATGCTTACGCCGCAGCGCCGGCGCCGACCTGGGCCACGCTGTGGACGGGCAACGACAACGCGCTGCTGAGCATCTTCCGCCATTTCGACAGCGCCACGGTGAACAAGGGCCTGATCGGCGACGTGCCGCAGACCACCTGGTTGTTCGACTACCCGCTGCTGGAGCGCACCTATTACCAGTTGGCGGTCAACTTCGACGTGTTCGGCAACCTGTCGCACCAATTGCAGACCCGACTGTACTTCGACCTGATCCGCAACGGCGCCGAAGTCAACTTCCTGCGCCTGATGCCGGCCGACAAGCGCAACGCGATCCTCGGCGACTGGTATCAGGACAGCGGCAAGATCAAGGTCTGGCTCGACTACGAAGACATCGACACCGATACCCGCAGTGGTCTGGCCCTGAGCGAGCACCACGCCGTGCGCGATTTCGGCCGGCAGTTGCTGCTGCGCACCCAGGGCCTGAACGTCGCGCCCGACCCGATCAACCGTTGCACCGGTGCCTTCTGTTCGCGACCGGACCAGCCGCAAGCCTTCCGCAATGCCGAGCAGTCGCTCAGCCGTCTGCTCTCGCGCCCGGCCGCGGGCCTGAAGATCATCGACCAGTTGCCCGAAGCGACGCTGTTGCGGATCCAGGCGCCGGACGGCCAGCGCCAGGTCTACAGCCTGCTGCGCAACCGCGCCCACAGCAACGTCGCCTTCCTGCTCGGCGAGGCCTATCGCTACCAGCCGGGGCTCGACACCTTGACGCTGTACCCCGGCGTGCTCACCAGCTATCCGAACTTCATCTTCAACGTGCCCACGGGCGAAGTGCCGGCCTTCGTCGACGCCTTGCAGGCCGCGCGCGACGACAAGGCGCAATTCGAGCGCGTGGTGCAGCGCTGGGGCATACGTCGTTCGCACCCGCAGTTCTGGGAATACTTCCACGACATGAGCCGCTTCATCGAAGAAACCGAGCCGGTGGAGACCGGTGTGCTCGATATGAACCGCTACGAAAACCTGTGAAGGGGTGGCGGGGAGGGTACTGACCTTTCGCGGAGTACTGCGGTCGTAGGCATGTGGTCGTCCTGCCGAGTCAGCTTTTTCAGCGCTCGGCAGGGCAGTAATGCACTTACGACGTAGGAACACGCATGCTGTATTCCCTCCAAGCACTGCGGGCGTTCGCCGCCTGGGTGGTGGTCTGCCACCACTTCATGCAAATCTTCTTCGACTTCCATGCCTCCAGCCCGTTGGGCCGCCTGTTCACCGAGCGCGGTGCGGTGGGGGTCGACATCTTCTTCGTCATCAGCGGGCTGGTGATCTACCTGTCGACCCGCGACAAGGCCATCGCACCGCGACAGTTCATGCTTCAGCGCCTGCTGCGCATCGTGCCGGCCTACTGGTTTTACACGGGACTGATGGCCTTGTTGCTGTTCTGCGCCAGTCGCTGGATGCCGCATCAGACGTTCGAGTGGCAACACTTGGTGTTGTCGCTGTTATTCATTCCGGCAGAAAACCCGGGTGGTTTCGGTTTGTACCCGACCCTCAACGTGGGGTGGACGCTGAATTTCGAGATGTTCTTCTATGGTCTGTTCGCCTTGGCCTTCTTCGTGCGCCAGCGCCATCAGCTGATATTGGTCGCGGTGGCGTTACTGCTGGCCAGTGAAGTGTTGGGGCGTCTGGGCGTGGTGAGCCGTTTCTACAACAACAGCATCATCTATGAATTCCTGCTCGGCATCGGCATTGGCGTGGTCTACCGCCGCGGTCTGTTGCGCGAGGGGCTGTGGCTGCCGCTGGCCGTGCTGGCCGTCGCCGGTTACGCCATCTACCGGTTGGACGCGTCTGATCGCCTGCTGCACTGGGGGCTGCCGAGCGCGCTGGTGGTGATGGCCTTCATCGCGTTGGAACCCTATTTCCGTGGTAATCAGGTGCTGAAAACGCTGGGCGACTGTTCTTATTCGGTATACCTGATCCATGTATTGGTGCTGTGGGCCGGTTGGCTCTTGAGCCAGCGCTTGCAGCTCGATCCCTATCTGGTCTTCGCTTTGTGCGTGCCACTCATCGCCCTGGCTTCGTGGGTCAGCTACCAGTGGCTGGAGCGCGGACTGTACCGGCGTGGTCGGGCCTGGCTCGAGGCGCGCAGCCAGTCGAGCCAGGCGCCGGCGCTTTCCTGAGTCAAATGCTAGGACTTTGTCCGCCGCGCCGGTTTGGCGTACACTGCCGGCAAGTCTGTGAGGAACCTACATGAGCGCTATAACCATTACCGACGCCGCCCATGACTACCTGGCCGATCTGCTGAGCAAGCAGAATACGCCCGGCATTGGCATTCGCGTATTCATCACCCAGCCAGGCACCCAGTACGCCGAGACGTGCATTGCCTACTGCAAGCCGGGTGAAGAAAAACCTGAAGACACCGCCCTCGGGCTGAAAAGCTTCACGGCCTATATCGACGCCGTCAGCGAGCCGTTCCTCGAGGACGCCCTGGTCGACTACGCTACCGACCGCATGGGCGGCCAGCTGACCATCAAGGCGCCGAACGCCAAAGTGCCGATGGTCAACGACGACAGCCCGCTCAACGAGCGTATCAATTACTACCTGCAGACCGAGATCAACCCGGGTCTGGCCAGCCATGGCGGCCAGGTCAGCCTGATCGAAGTGGTCGAGGATGGCATCGCCGTACTGCAGTTCGGTGGCGGTTGCCAGGGCTGCGGCCAGGCCGACGTGACCCTCAAGGACGGTATCGAGCGCACCCTGCTCGAACGCGTGCCCGAGCTCAAAGGTGTGCGCGACGTCACCGACCATAGCCAGAAAGAAAACGCCTACTACTGAATACTGAAAGCAGGCGAGCGCCGGAGTGGAGTTACCTCCCTCCGGCTTCTTTTTGCCTGCTCTTAGCAACAAACTGTTACCGGTTCAAGGGCTGCGACAACGGGTCGCGGGCCGTATTTGCGGGTCTTCCGGCCTGCTCGTAGCCCCATGGCTGGCCGTGCCCCAGGTGCCATGCAAGAATGCCTGCGGTTTTCCAGCCGGCCTCCTCGAAAGGTCGGCACCTTCCCTGTAAAGGATGGTTCCATGACTGATCTGTTGACCCGGCGCGCCGTGGTAACCGGGATGAGCATCCTGGGTTTGGGCCTGCTGGCAGGCTGCAACCCGGCACGTGGGCTCGATTTCAAATACGGCAAGAACATGAGCAATGAGATCCTGGGGCGCAAGTTCAGCCTCAAGGACACTCAGGGCAATGTGCGTACCCTGTCGAGCTTCTATGGCAGCATGCCGATGATCTTCTTCGGCTTCACCCAATGCCCGGCCATCTGCCCGACCACCCTGGCGCGCGCGGCGCAGATCCGCAGCCTGCTGCGCGGCCGCGACCGCGACCTGTTCCAGGTGGTGTTCATTACCCTGGACCCCGAGCGCGATACTCCGCAAGTGCTTGATGCCTACGTCAAAGCCTTCGACCCGTCGTTCGTCGCGCTCACGGGCACCCCGGAAGAAATCGATCAAGTGGCCAGGGAGTTCCGGGTGTTCTACGAGAAGGTCCCGACCGGCGACACCTACACCATCTCTCATTCGTCCACCAGCTATGTGTACGACACACGTGGCACTCTACGCCTGAGCCTGGGCCACTCCTTGAACGCCAAGGAATGCGCCGAAGACTTGGCCACCCTGATGGAGATTTGCTAATGGCTGTTTCCCTGCAACCGATCAAACGCGGTCTGGCCGCCGTTGCGCTGTTGAGCCTCACGCTGCCGGCCTTGGCGCAGACCACCGTGAGCGACGTCTGGGTACGCGCCAGTGTGCCGCAGCAGCAGTCGACCGGCGCGTTCATGACCCTGACTGCCGATGCCGACAGCAAGCTGGTGGACGTGGCGTCGCCTGTGGCCAAGACCGTGCAGGTGCACGAGATGACCATGAACGGCGATGTCATGGGCATGCGCCAGGTGCAAGCCGTCCCGTTGCCGGCTGGCAAGGCCGTCCATCTGGACCCAAACGGTTATCACGTGATGTTGATGGGCCTCAACGGGCAGGTGAAGGAGGGCGAATCCGTGCCGCTGACCCTGACCATCGAAGATGCCAAGGGCGCCAAGGAAACCGTTCAGGTGCAGGCCGAGGTTCGTCCGCTGACCGCCGAGGCGGGTGCTGGACACGACCACATGCACATGAAGCACTGAAGCAAAAAGGGCCGCATCAGCGGCCCTTCTCGATTGCGCCCGCGTTCAACTGCGAAAGCGCGGTATGGGCCTGTCCAGGCTCAGCGAAGTCAAGGCCTTGCGCACCTGCGCTTCGTCGGCCTCCAAGGCCTTGAGGCTGGCGCGGATCTTTCCGGCCGCAGGCACATCGCCTTGTTTGTCGATCCAGTTGGCGATCTCTTTGCAGGCACTGCTCAAACAGGCTTGGCGCTGGTTCATCAGCGAAAGAAGCGTGGTGATCTGTTTTTCGGACATGGCGAAATCCTCCGATTAGCTCATGCAGTGTAGTAGAGAATTTCCACGGCAATCGCGCACTAGGGATGACGCCCGCGATATCGCCAGCGGCCCGCCGCCCCGGCATTGCCATCGCGCCATTGGCGTCTTCGCCCATGCCTGCTGCCTACACGATGCAGGCCTCACGATACATCCCGGGGGTGACGCCATACGCCTGCTTGAACTGTCGAGTCAGATGGCTCTGGTCGGCATAGCCCAAGGCGAACGCCACCTCCGAGGCTGGCATGCCGCCTTTGAGGAACGCTCGCGCCCGACTCAGGCGCCGTTGCTTGAGCCAGGCATGCGGCGGCAGGCCGGTGGCCTGGCGGAACACTCGGGCGAAATGGAACGGCGAAAGGTTGACTGCGGCAGCCAACGTTTCCAGTGACGGCGGATCTGCCAAGTGGTTTTCCAACAGTTCGCGGGCACGCGCTACGGCAAGCGGCTCACGGCCAGGCGGCGCCAGGTCGGCGCAGTGACCGTGGCGTTGCACCAGTGCCAAGACCGCCTGACGCCAGGCGGTCTGTTGTTGCAACGCGCTGGCGCCTGCTTCGCACAATCGGTGCAAGTCGCCGAAAGCCAGGGACAATGCCGGGTCCTGGATCACGCTTTGCTTGAACAGCGGCAGGCCGTGGTGAGTCAGCTCCAGCTCGTCCAGCACCCCGGTAACGCGCGTATGTTCCGGATAGAACCCCCGGTAGCGCCAGCCGCTCTCGTGGGCCGTGGCTCCGGTGTGCAGTTCGTCAGGGTTGATCAGCACCATGCTGCCCACGGGCGCCAGGTGCTCGCTGCCGCGATGCCAGAAACGTTGTGCGCCCGATTCGATTACGGTAAACACATAGCCCTCATGGACATGTGGGGCGAAGCGCTGCTGAACATAACGTGCATGCAGCATCTCGACATCACCCAGCGCCGGTGCCTGCCACAGGTGGGTCTGCTCGCGACCGGGAGTGCTCATGACAACCCGCTGCGCAGCGCAAGGAACACCAGCATGCTGGCGAGCACACTCAGCAACACGCTACGGGTCACGAGCACCAGTACTGCGACGACCCCCGCCCCCAGCAGGTAAGGGTTGAGTAGGCTCACGGCCAATCGATGTTCCTGCAGAAATACGATCGGCCCGCAGATCGCAGTGAGCATGCCGGGTACGGCAAAGCCCAGGAACTGTCGGGCGTTGGCGGTCAGGCGCAGCGGCAGGCGCGGTTCCAGAAAGGCGTAGCGGTTGATAAACACCGCAGCGCCCATGGCGAAGATCAGCAGCCAGATCATGTGTGCGCTCCAGACAGTTTTTGCCAGATGAAACCTGCGGCCATGCCAAGCAGGCCAGCTGCGACCAAGGCCGTTTCCCAATGCCAGTGGCTGAACAGCACCGAGCAGAACAGTGAGACGGCGACACAGACCAAAGTCGCTGCGCAGCGAACCCGTGGCGCGATCAGCGCGACGAAGGTGGCGACGATAGAGAAGTCCAAGCCCAACCGGTCGAGGTGCGGGATACTTTGCCCCAGCACGATACCGGCCAGGGTAAACAGGTTCCAGGCCACATAGAACGTCAGCCCCACGCCCAGCGCATACCAGCGGTCGAACTGCTGCCGGTCCTGATGGCTGGTCAGTGCGAAGAGTTCGTCCGTGAGCAGAAAGCCCAGGCCTAGGCGCCAGCGCAAGGGTTGATCGGACAGCAGCGGGCGCATCGACAATCCGTAGAGCAGGTGTTGTGAAGTCAGCAGCAACGTCGTGAGCAGGATCGACAGCAGGCCTGCGCCGCCCTTGAGCATGCCGATCGCGACCAGTTGCGCCGCACCGGCGAAGACGATGGCCGATAGGCCCTGTGCCTGCCACGCACTGAGCTCGGCTTCGATCGCCATGGAGCCGGCCAGTAGGCCCCAAGGCGCTACTGCGAGCGATAGCGGCAATATGGCAACGCTGCCTTTGAGGAAGGCGGTGCGGGCATGGGCGGGGGTGGGCATGGGTGCGGCTCGTCGACAAAGAAGTCCAGCATGCGCCCACAAGACCGTCCCTGGCTTGAACGATCTTGCTCACATCGCCCGCTCAGCGGTAACTGGTCAGGCGTTGCTGGGCAGTCGCGCAACCATTGATTTCGACGGCTTTCTGCCAGAGCGCCTGGCGGCGGGTGGGGTCCAGGTCGCCGAGCAGACGGTAGATCTCGGCCTGGAAGTCGCGCTGCCCGCCCCACAGCATGGCCAACCCCTGTGGCTGCTTGCGGCTGCATGCCAGCACGGCGGCCGGCTGTGGGTAGTAGGCGGCATACAGGGTCGCCATGCCGGGTAGGGCATCGAGCGCTTCGCGATAGGCTGGGCTGCCGTTATAAGGTGGGCACCACGTGGCGATGGCCGAGGCCGGCGGTGCAAAACCCTGGCTCAAGCTTTCTTCGAGCAGCGGGCAAGCTGCATCGGGGATTTCGGCGGCCGGCAGGTAGGTCATGTAGTACAGGGCCAGACGGTATTTGGCCACAGGGTGGCCCAGGGCTACCGATTTCTTCAGCAAGGCCACGGCAGTGGGAAGCGTATGGGCCATGGCCTGACCCTGGCGGCTCAATTCCGGGTCTTGGGCGGCTGTCGGCAGCAGTGCGCTGTTCTCGCTCTGCGCATCGGCCTGTTCCAATAGCGGCAATGCCTGCCGGTAGAGCAGGTCGGCATGGGCATCGATCTTGACCTCCAGCGCTTGCGCGGCCATCGGCATGCACAGCGCGAACAACCATGGCATGGCCAGGCAGCGCGTCACTGGACGGCCTCGGGCAGGCGCGGTCGGCCTGAGGTCAATGGAGCGTCGGCGATGGGGAAGTTCATGAATGACAAACGTGTGCCTCGGGCCGGACTGAACTGCCGCGTATTCTAGCCACGCTTTGCGTCTCGCCGAAAGATGGGGGCGATGGAATCAGACGAGCTCACCAGTACTACGGTGTGCGATACGGCCTGGCAGCCCCAAAGGTTGCCTGCGAAGCCCTATGGCCGCAATCAGGCCAAAAGGGTGCGCAGGTTGTAAACCATCCCGACGAGCGCGATCAGCAGCAACATGACGCCTGAGATCAGCGTGATCATGCGGTTGCTACGCGCGGAGGCAATCTTGCCGATGGCGAATATGTACAGGCTGAGCACGGCGAAATCGATGGCGATCCACAACAAGGACAGCACCACCATGCTTTTCCCGAACGATTCGGTGATCTGGATGAACTGCGGAAAGAAGGCAATGAAGAAGATGATGTCCTTCGGGTTGGAGATGCCTACCATGAAGCCCTGCCAGAGCCCGCCGCGAGCGCTGCGTGGCGGGGCTGGCGGATCGTCGGCCGAAGGCGTATGCAGGGCTTCCTTGAGGGTGCCGTAAGCGATATGGCCGATGAACAGGCAGCCCACCAGGCTCATGGCACTGAGCCAGGCCGGATCGACGGCGGCGCTGCTCAGGATCACCCAGGCCGCCACCGCGATCAGTATCAGCGAGGCCCAGTTGGTACCCAGCGCCGTACATAGCGCCCGGCGCCACCCGGATGTGGCAGCGGTGTTGACGACCAGAGCCACCACGGGGCCGGGGGTCGCGATCAGCAGTAAAACGGTGAGGGCGTAGGTGGCGGTTAGCGCGGTATTCACGATTCGTTCTCGGTGTCGGGATGTGGGGCAGGAATGGCCCGGAAGGGGCAGCGCTGCGGTTCCAGGGCGCCAGGCTCGTGGAGTTGGTACTGCTGCCATTCGAAGTTGTCGGGTTGGCCGAAGAAGCCCAGGGTCTGCGGCATTACGCCCTCGTTGTAGTGCGTTACCCGCTGACGGATCTTGGCACGAATGCGTTGGCCGCTCGACGTGGTCGCGCTGGCGACTTCGTCGAAGCTTTCCCGTGGGTTGATGACAAACACGATGTGTGGCCCCAGGTGGCGGCTTTTCATCAAGCGATGGCCCGGAAAGCTCATGTTGACGAACAAAGGCATGCCGTTGAAGCAAAAGGCCCACTGCGGATCGTGTGGGTCGCGCGCCAGGGACGCGGGCCAGGGGCGCGGGTCGAGGGCGTGCATACCCTGCAATATCGACCACGCCCAGGCCTGTTGGGCGGCCAGGGTGCTGTGCTCGTCTGTCTCGACGAACGCCAGCAGCGGGTTACCGATACGTGCTTTGGGCGGCAGGGGGCGTACCAGATCGATGTATTGCACGACGCCTTTGGCGATGTCGGCCGCAGCCTTATGCGCACGCGCGAAGAGCACATGGCACGTGCGAGCCGCCATGGCCTTGCGCCCGAACAGACAGGGAAATGCGGGATCGAGTACCGTGCGGCGACAGTGCTCGACAGCGTTGCAGGTCCAATGCGCGGGGTCGTCGGCGTAGGCGGTTGCCAGTTCCGGTGCATCCAGGCGGTAGCAGGTTCCGTAGCCGGTAAACATGAAATCCCCAGGTGAGGCTTATCGGGCGTTTTGGGGCATAGTCACGCGACCTGCGAATGCAGTGTCTGGGTGGCCCCATCCTTGGTGGCCAAAGCTTGATCGAAACGACACAGGCCGTATTCATAAGGGTGTTACCGAACTCTCGAGGGTGCCGAAGCGCCAGTGATCGACGACCCTTGGCTTTCGTGCCGAGTTGTTCGTTTCCTGTTGGAAGAGTTACACAGCACTGCACTCAGCAGCGGAGGCATTTTCTGTAATGCAGGTGAAGTTGTAAAACGCGTGCTACTGTGGACTACTATTAGTCTCATTCATGCTAGAGGCGATTGCGATGTCTGAGCGGATTCAAGCGCTGCACGCTTTACGCGCGTTCGAAGTGGCTTCGCGTTATGGGTCGTTCACCCGCGCAGCGAAAGAACTGGCGCTCACTCAAGGCGCTGTCAGCCACCATGTCAAAACCCTCGAAGACCTATTCGACTGCAGCCTGTTCGATCGTCGCGGTCCAAAGTTGCACCTGACCGAACAAGGCCGCTCCTTGGCGCAGGAGCTCAAGGTCGGCTTCAAGATCATCGAAAATGCCTGCGCCTTGCTCCGTCACGACCGTTATGCGCTCCGTCTCAAGGCGCCGTCCACGCTGACCGTGCGCTGGTTGCTCAGGGCATTGGATGGTTTCAAGAAGGTCGATGACACCTGCGCCGTGCAACTGTCCAGCGTGTGGATGGACATCGACTCGGTGGACTTCTACTCCGAACCTTTCGATTGCGCCATTCTGCTGAGCGACGGTCGATTTCCCACCGAAGTAGAAAGCCTAAAGCTCTTCGACGAATGGCTCATTCCAGTGTGCCATCCCGACTATCTGGACCAAGCCAAGCCCGATCTGAGTGTGCTTGCGCGCTGCGAACTGCTGCATCCCTCGCCTGACCGGCGCGATTGGCGGCGCTGGCTGGCGCGCCTCGATGCCCTGCACGTGAGCATCGACCAGGGGCAAGTGTTCGATACCCTCGATCAGGGTATCTCCGCAGCGCAACAGGGGCTGGGGATTTCGGTGGTCGACCTGGTGTTGGCCAGCGCCGACCTGAAGGCGGAGCGCTTGGTAACCCCGTTCAAACAGGCCGTGGCTACCGGCGACGGTTACTACATGACTTGGCTCAAGAGCAGCCCCAAGGCCTGGCAGATGCAGAAACTGCGCGACTACCTGCTGAGCCAGGTGCCTGCGGCCATGCAGCGCGGTATCCAGTACCTTTACGAGTGATCGCCGGGGCGGCTCAGTGCAAGCGGCGGCGTGCTTGCATACAGGCGTTGGCTTGCTCGGCAAGCTCATCCATGCGCTCGTCGCGCTTCGCTTCGGCCGCGATCATGGCCTGGTCGCCATGCTGGTTGACCAAGTAGGCATGGATTTGCCCCACTTCGAGGGTCTTGTAGATCGGATCGACTTCCAGCCGCTCGACCAATGCGCTTTTTGGCTCGCCGGTCGTGTTCATCAGCACCTGCGGACCGCAGGCCGCAACCGCTTGCAGCCCCATGGCTTCGAACCAGGCCACCTGATGGGGAAGGGCATGCAGTTCGACACGTGGAAACTGTTTGCGTACACCGTCCAGCAGCCCTGTGCACACGCCTTGGCGACGATGGGTGGACGCAACGGCCAAAAAAGCCAGGGCGCAGGCCTGTAGGTCGTCGACGGCCGGCAAGAACAGCGCGAACCCTAGCACATGCTCCGGCGCCTCGGCGTCCAGGGCCAGGGTGAGCCCGACCTGGAACGGGTCGGCGCTGTTCAGCGATTGCAGGTACTGGTGCACTTCCAGCCCCACACCGTACTGATACAGCGGGTAGAGCGGATTGTCGGGCGACAGGCCCAGACTGTTCAGCTCGCTCACGTTCTCGATCACCAACTGGCGAATCTGGTCCTGGAAGGATTCGGGAGGCACGCCGTCCATACGGCTGAGGATGAACATGAAAGGAAAGCTCCGGGGCGGCTATTGCGGGGCTGGCGAGTCTACCCGTTTTCGGCCGGCCACGCAGTTCGCAACGGGCTGTAGCGGCCTACCACAGGGCCACGCTGGCCGCGCCCAGCACCCGTGCGAACACTGCCACTGCCGCTTCCACTTGTGTTTCAGTGCTGTAGCGGCCAAGGCTGATGCGTACGCTGTTGCGTGCGGCCTGCGGCTCCAGGCCAAGTGCCAGCAACACATGGGAAGGCGCCTGGCTGGCCGAGTTGCACGCCGAGGTGGAGGAGACCGCCAGTTCGCCCGCCAGGGCCGCAGCGTTGAAGCCAGGGACGTCGATGGTCAGGTTCAAGGTGTGCGGTACGCGTTGCGTAGGGCAGCCGTTGAGGCGCACGCCAGGTAGCGCCAACAGGCCGTCATGCAGCCTCCGGCTGAGTTGCTGGATACGCAGATGCTCGGGGTCGCCCGGTTGTCCGGCCAAGGCGAAGGCCGAGCCCATGCCGACAATCTGATGGCTGGGCAGCGTGCCAGAGCGCAGGCCGCGTTCATGCCCGCCACCGTGCATCTGCGCGCGCAACACCGGCAGCGCCCGCTCACCTACGTACAGCGCGCCGATGCCTTTGGGGCCGTAGGCTTTGTGCGCGGAAAACGACATCAGGTCGACGGCCTGAGTGCGCAGGTCCAGTTGCAGCTTGCCGACCGCCTGGGCCCCGTCCACGTGCAGCAATGCCCCCTGTGCGCGCACATGCTCACCAATGGCGGCGAAATCGGTGACGGTGCCCAGCTCGTTGTTGACTGCCATCAACGACACCAGGCGTGTTTGCGGCCGCCATGCGGCGGCTACCTGCGCGGGCGTGATCAGCCCGTCGCCTCCGGGATGCAGGCGCGTCACGTCCCAGCCCAGCCGTTGCAGTTGATCGGCCGTATCCAGTACGGCCTTGTGCTCGATGTCACTGGTGATCAAGTGACCCGGCTGCGCGCACCCTTGGGCGATGCCTTTGAGGGCCAGGTTGTTCGACTCGGTCGCGCCCGACGTCCAGACGATCTGCTCTGCCTGCGCACCCACACGCTGCGCCACTTGCTGGCGGGCCGTTTCGACGGCGTTGCGCGCGGCCTGGCCAAAAGCGTGGCCGTTCGAGGCGGGGTTACCGAAGTGACTGTCGCGACCCAGGCAGGTCAGCATCATTTCGATGACGCGTTCGTCGACCGGGGTGGTGGCTGCGTAATCGAAGTACAGCGGGGCAGGGCGGGACATGGTGGCGATGGGCTCCGTGCGCGAGGGCGGGTCTGCAAAAGAGAACATGCTAAGGGCTGACATTTGTACAGATTTTTCGTTATTTAACTGGTTTTACAGAAAATAGAGAAAGCTATTCCAAGAAAACCGATCTGGTTAGAAAAAAATGCTAGGCACACTTCGGGAAGGGTTGCAAATAGATAACCCAATGTCGCTTCCATCACAGTTCGGCCAGTTCGAGGGCGCTCTACTGTAGGCACAACAACCATAACGCTGCCCGTTCGCAGCACACCCCCAGGCTGCCTATGGAAATCGGAGAGCACGTGCATGTCCACACCCCATGAGGTATCCCCCGCCACCCTGCGTCGGGTGATCGCCGCATCGGCCGTCGGCAACTTCGTCGAATGGTTCGACTTTGCGGTATACGGTTTTCTCGCCACGCTGATCGCCAGCCAGTTTTTCGCCAGCTCCGACCCCAGTGTCGGCCTGCTCAAGACCTTCGCCGTGTTCGCGGTCGCCTTTGCCCTGCGCCCATTGGGTGGGGTGTTCTTCGGCGCGCTGGGTGACCGCTTGGGGCGCAAGCGGGTGCTGTCGATGACGATATTGATGATGGCGGGCTCCACGACCCTGATCGGGCTGTTGCCGACCTACGCCAGCATCGGTCTGATGGCGCCGGTGCTGCTGACCTTGGCGCGTTGCGTACAGGGCTTTTCCGCCGGCGGCGAGTATGCCGGTGCCTGTGCCTACCTGATGGAGCACGCGCCCCGCGAGAAACGCGCCTTCTATGGCAGCTTCGTACCGGTTTCGACGTTTTCGGCCTTCGCCTGTGCGGCGGTGCTGGCCTATGGGTTGGAAGCCAACTTATCGGCCGAGGCCATGGGCAGTTGGGGCTGGCGCATTCCTTTCCTGATCGCCGCGCCCTTGGGCTTGGTGGGGCTCTATCTGCGTTGGCGCATGGAGGAAACGCCGGCTTTCCAGGCCGCCATGGCCGAAGGCGGCGTACATGCGCATTCGCCGCTCAAGGACACGTTGCGTAACCACGGCCGGTCGATCCTGAGCCTGGGCGCATTCATTTCGCTGACAGCGCTGTCGTTCTACATGTTCACCACCTACTTCGCCACCTACCTGCAACTGGTCGGCAATCTGTCGCGTGCCGAGTCGTTGCTGGTCACCACCGTGGCACTGCTGTTCGCGGCGTTGGGCTGCCCCGTGGCAGGCGCCATGTCAGACCGCATTGGTCGTCGCCGTACGGTGATGTTCACCTGTGGATGGGTGATCGTGTGCGTGTTCCCGGCTTATTGGCTGGCCAGCTCCGGTTCCTTGCCTTACGCGCTGATAGGCGTACTCCTGCTGGCGGTCGGCGCTTTGACTAGCGGGGTGGTCACTGCGGCGCTGCTCTCGGAAAGCTTCCCGACGCGCAGCCGCTATACCGCGTCGGCCATCACCTATAACGTGGCCTATACCCTGTTCGGCGGCACCGCGCCTTTGGTCGCCACGTGGTTGATCGCCCAGAGTGGCAGCAGCCTGGCGCCTGCATTCTACTTGGTGGTGATCGCCGTGCTGGCGCTGGTGGGGGGCTTGGGATTGGCGGAGACATCACGCATCTCGTTGCACGATGAGCAGCCACACGCGGCGTGACCTGTAGGTTTTGGGTGACGGTAGCGCATGGAACTCGGCCGGCATTGCGCCGGCCGAGTGGGGGACGAGCCTTATGGCTATCTCAGGATAACCATCGGCGATCGATCAATATTCCCAGAAGATCCGCTGCAACTCTTTGCTGTCCTGGGTCTTGGTCATGGCGACCATGGCCAGAATCCGCGCTTTCTGCGGGTTCAGGTCGTGAGCCACGACCCAGTCGTTCTTGTCGTCGGGCTGTTCGGCGTTGCGCAGCACGAAGCCGCCCTGATTGACGTGGGACGAACGAATGATCTGCACGCCGTTCTTGCGCAGTTCCTGCAAGGCCGGGACCACGCGCGAGGATACCGAACCGTTGCCCGTACCGGCATGGATCAGGGCTTTGGCGCCATTTTGCGCGAGGGCCTTGTAGGCGGTGTCGGAGACGTTGCCATAGCTATAGGCGATGTCCACGGCCGGCAGGGTAGTGATCTGCTTGATGTCGAACTCGGAGTTGATGGTGTGGCGCTTGGCCGGCAAGCGGAACCAGTACGATTTACCTTCCACGACCATGCCCATCGGACCCCAGGCGCTCTTGAACGCCTCGGTCTTGATGTTGACCGATTTGCTGACGTCGCGACCCGACTGGATCTCGTCGTTCATGGTCACCAGTACGCCTTTGCCACGCGATTGCTGGTCACCCGCAACGGCCACGGCGTTATACAGGTTGAGCATGCCGTCGGCCGACATGGCGGTGCCCGGGCGCATCGAACCGACGACCACGATTGGCTTCTCGGTCTTCTCGACCAGGTTCAGGAAATACGCGGTCTCTTCCAGCGTGTCGGTACCGTGGGTGATAACGATGCCGTCGACGTCCGCGCTATCGGCCAGTTCGGAGACGCGCTTGGCCAGCTTGAGCAGGTCTTCGTTGGTGATGCTTTCCGAGGCGATCTGCATGACCTGCTCGCCGCGCACGTTGGCCACGTCAGCCAGCTCCGGGACACCGGCAATGAGCTTGTCGACGCCTACTTTGGCCGCCTGGTAGGTCGCGCTATTGGCCGCGCTGGCGCCTGCGCCGGCGATGGTGCCGCCAGTGGCCAGGATTACGACGTTGGCGAGTTTTTTCTGGGTGCTGGCTTCTTCGGCCGACACGCTGGCCGGAAGAATGAGGAACAGCGCCAGAGCGCTGGGAACGAAGGTCTTGAGTGCAGCATTCATTATTGTTGTCTCTCTTTTCCGTTGAGAAGCTGTTGGCTGTAACGCGCGGAGGATAAGGCAGGTTTCGTACCATCTCTGGGTAGAAGGAGACTTTTCCTATGGCGCCGGAGTACGGAGAGTGAATTGCAGCATTATTTTTTGAATTCGAGCGATCCTCTCGGACGGTTTTCCGAACGGCGGCAATGATCTTGTTCGGATTGCCGAATGATGGCCTCGGTTGAACCTGCGGTTCGAACGTGCAAGATTTACAGGTCAGAGCCGGGAGGGCCCGTAGGATGGCCGGGAGTAGGCGGCTGCGAATCTGCGTCGGTCACCTTGCCCTGGCTGCTTGGTTGGCCGGTGTCGTCAGGGTTGCTCAGCGGGCTGGCAGGCCGACAGTCGATGATGGGGCTGAAACAGTGCTTGCTAAGGGCGCATGTCGCTCCAGGATTTGGCTCATGAAGGTGCGTGCGGCTTCGCTGCCCAGTTCGCGCACCAAGAGATCGACCGCGATCAGCATGAGCTCCTCTGGCGAAGCGGGGCTGTAAGCGCGATGACCGCCTGCCATCTTGACCTTGATGTCGGCGTCCAGGGTTATGTTGCTCATGTTTGAATCTCGTTGCAGGCCTGAAAGAGGGCTCGTCTGCATCCAAGATGCTTCATTGCGATGGACGAACCGAAACCAAATTTACCATGCCGTGCAAAATTCAGTCACGATTAGGTTCACTTACAAAAAGCCTCAATCAGGCAGACTCAGGCGTTTTTGCAACGAATCGGCCTGCACCACGGTCGCATTAGGCTGATTCTGTCATTTGATTAGGAGGATTCATGATCCGTACTCGCGCTTCCTTGGCATCGTTGCTGATGATCGCCGCACTCGCAGGCTGCAGCACCGATGGCCAATCAGACGCGGCAAACGAGCCGGCAGTTGCCACCCACGGCAGCGATGGCCGTTGCCAAGCCAGTGGCGCCGATTTCGCCATGGGCAAACAGGCCACGCCCGCCTTATTGGAACAGGCACGCACGGCCAGCGGCTCGCAAATCGCACGCATCCTCAAGCCGCATGACATGGTCACGCTGGAATACCGCTCCGAGCGCCTTAACCTGAACGTGAATGAGCAGGGGCTGGTCAATCGCGTCAACTGCGGTTGAGCGCTGCCTGATTCGCAGGCACAAAAAACCCGCCGTGAGGCGGGTTTTTTGTAGAACGGCCGAATTACTCCGGACGTACCTGAGCAGCCTGCATGCCCTTCTGGCCGCGCTCGGCTACGAAGGAAACAGTTTGGCCTTCTTTCAGGCTCTTGAAGCCGTCGGATTCGATGGCTTTGAAGTGAACGAACAGGTCGTCGCCGCCGCCTTGTGGGGTGATGAAGCCGAAGCCTTTTTCATCATTGAACCATTTGACGGTGCCGGTTTGGCGATTGGACATGGGTGGATCTCCAGACATTTAATTTTCGGTGGTGCAATGTTGCCAAGGCGACGCAGCACGGGGACATCATAGTGCATTTCCAGCCGTCTAGCGCCAATTACCTTCGATTAATGTTGATTCAGCTCAACAAAGCCAATGGGAATGGCGCTTTCGCGCCTCAGCTTTTGGCTGCGCAGGCCTGTGTTACCGCTGTGCGGGCGCGTTCAGCCAGCTTTGGATCGACTCCGTTCTTGCTGTCCAGCGCTTCGATTTCAGCGGTGCTGAAATTTTTCTGAATGGCTTGGGCACCGCACTGGCAGTGCGCCTTGGCGGCTTGGGCGTTCAAGCCCTGGCCGGTCGCTACTTGCTCGCACTGGCTCATGTACGCATCGTGCTTGCCAGCGGGCAAATCGCCCGCGCTGGCAGCGAAGGGCAGCGAAAGCGCGCCGAGCGCCGTGAACGCCAATAGAGACTGAAGTCGCATAACCTGACACTCCTTGAGTTAGGTCTGATCAAGAATTGGATGCTTCACAGGGTCTGATTGGCATCCCCCCCGAAGAGTTCAGTGATCGCCCAGACAGCCCAAATATTTCTGCACCGCCCGCAAACCCGCGTGCTAGCATGCCCGGCTCGCAATACGCCCAATGGGGCATTGCGAATGCTTCTTTAATTACCTTCCAGTCACTCTGGTTCGTTTCTGAGCAAGCCGAAAGGCTTCTGCCGCCGTGTGGCAGGCTTCACATCGTGAAGGCAGACCGGATCTTGTACTGGCTCATCCCAACCCACGTGACCTTTGGTAGGGGTCACCACTAGGAGAGGAGGCGCCATGCCCACCATTACTCTTCCCGATGGCAGTCAACGTTCGTTCGACAATGCCGTAACCGTTGCCGAAGTCGCCGCTTCGATCGGCGCCGGCCTGGCCAAGGCCACCCTGGCCGGCAAGGTCGACGGCAAGCTGGTCGATGCCTGCGAACTCATCGAGCACGATGCCACGTTGCAGATCATCACCCCTAAAGACGAAGAGGGACTGGAGATCATCCGTCACTCGTGTGCCCACCTGATCGGCCACGCGGTGAAACAGCTGTATCCAACCGCGCGCATGGTCATCGGCCCGGTGATCGACGAGGGCTTCTATTACGACATCGCCTACGAGCGGCCCTTCACGCCAGACGATCTGGCGGCGATCGAAAAACGCATGCAGCAGTTGATCGAGAAGGACTACGACGTCGTCAAGAAAATGACCCCGCGTGCCGACGTCATCGATGTGTTCACCGCCCGTGGCGAGGAATACAAGCTACGGCTGGTCGAAGACATGCCTGACGAACAGGCCATGGGTCTGTACTACCACGAAGAATACGTCGACATGTGCCGTGGCCCGCACGTGCCGAATACGCGTTTCCTCAAGGCTTTCAAACTGACCAAGCTGTCCGGCGCCTACTGGCGCGGCGACGCCAAGAACGAGCAGTTGCAGCGCGTGTATGGCACTGCCTGGGCTGACAAGAAGCAGCTGGCGGCCTACATCCAGCGCATCGAAGAAGCCGAAAAGCGCGACCACCGCAAGATCGGCAAGCAGCTCGACCTGTTCCATTTGCAGGAAGAAGCGCCGGGCATGGTGTTCTGGCACCCAGACGGCTGGACCATCTACCAAGTGCTCGAGCAGTACATGCGTACTGTCCAGCGCATCAATGGCTACCTCGAAATCAAGACGCCGCAAGTGGTGGATCGGATTCTGTGGGAGCGCTCCGGGCACTGGTCCAACTACGCGGAAAACATGTTCACCACCTCGTCGGAAAGTCGCGACTACGCGGTCAAGCCGATGAACTGCCCGTGCCACGTGCAGGTGTTCAACCAAGGGCTCAAATCCTACCGCGACCTGCCGCTGCGTCTGGCCGAATTCGGCGCGTGCCACCGCAACGAGCCTTCCGGTGCGCTGCACGGCATCATGCGGGTGCGTGGCTTCACGCAGGATGACGCACATATCTTCTGCACTGAAGACCAGGTCAAGAAAGAGGCGGCCGATTTCATCCGTCTCACCCTGGACGTCTACAAGGACTTCGGTTTCACCGATATCGCCATGAAGCTGTCCACTCGTCCCGCCAAGCGTGTCGGCTCCGAAGAGCTGTGGGATCGTGCCGAGTCCGCCTTGGCCGATGCGCTCGACGAGTCGGGCCTGGAGTGGGAATACCAGCCGGGCGAGGGTGCCTTCTATGGGCCGAAGATCGAGTTCACCTTGCGCGACTGCCTGGGCCGCAACTGGCAATGCGGCACGCTGCAGTACGATCCGAACCTGCCAGAGCGCTTGGACGCCAGCTACATCGCCGAAGACAACGCCCGTAAACGCCCTGTGATGTTGCACCGCGCGATCCTCGGTTCCTTCGAGCGCTTCATCGGCATGCTCATCGAGCATTACGCCGGTGTGTTCCCGGCCTGGCTGGCACCGACCCAAGCGGTGATCATGAATATCACCGACAAACAGGCCGATTTCGCCCTGGATGTGGAAAAAATGTTGGCTTCAGGCGGAATTCGTGCCAAGTCCGACTTGAGAAATGAGAAGATCGGCTTTAAAATCCGCGAGCATACTTTGCTCAAGGTCCCGTATCTTTTGGTTATAGGGGACCGCGAAGTCGAAACGCAAACCGTTGCCGTACGCACCCGCGAAGGTGCTGACCTGGGCTCGATGCCCGTCGCGCAATTCGCAGAGCTACTCTCGCAAGCGGTTTCCCGGCGTGGTCGCCAAGAATCGGAGTAATGACTATTAAGCGTGAAATGAGAAACGATAAACGTGCTGCACCGAAGGCCCCGATCAACGAGAATATCTCGGCTCAAGAGGTTCGGTTAATCGGTGCTGATGGTGAACAGCTGGGCATCGTCTCGATCCACGAAGCACTTCGTATCGCTGAAGAAGCGAAGCTGGATCTGGTAGAAATTTCTGCTGACGCTGTACCGCCTGTGTGCAAGGTCTTGGATTATGGCAAAAGCCTGTTCGAGAAGAAAAAGCAGCAGGCTGCGGCGAAGAAGAACCAGAAGATCATCCAGATCAAAGAAATCAAGTTTCGTCCAGGGACGGAGGATGGAGATTACCAGGTAAAACTACGCAACCTGGTACGTTTCCTTGAAGATGGGGACAAGGCCAAGATCTCGTTGAGATTCCGTGGTCGTGAGATGGCCCACCAGGAGCTGGGCATGGCGCTGTTGAAGCGGGTCGAAGCTGACCTCGCCGAATACGGCACCGTTGAGCAGCATCCTAAGATGGAAGGACGCCAACTTATGATGGTCATCGCCCCCAAGAAAAAGAAATAACCTCCCGGGCACGGCAGGCCTGATGGTTATGTGTAATTTTATCGAATGCGGAGTTCCAACATGCCAAAAATGAAAACCAAGAGCGGTGCTGCGAAGCGTTTCCTGAAAACGGCGACCGGCTTCAAGCACAAGCACGCTTTCAAGAGCCACATCCTGACCAAAATGTCGACCAAGCGTAAGCGTCAACTGCGTGGTAGCAGCATGCTGCACCCGTCTGACGTCGCAAAAGTCGCGCGCATGCTGCGCGTTCGTTAATTCTGGTCAACGATAGAGGAAGTTACTCATGGCTCGTGTAAAGCGCGGCGTCATCGCTCGCAAGCGTCACAAAAAAATCCTGAAACTGGCTAAAGGCTACTACGGTGCGCGTTCGCGCGTATTCCGTGTTGCCAAGCAGGCTGTCATCAAGGCGGGTCAATACGCCTACCGTGACCGTCGCCAGAAGAAGCGTCAGTTCCGCGCACTGTGGATCGCTCGTATCAACGCCGGTGCACGCACCAACGGTCTGTCGTACAGCCGTCTGATTGCTGGCCTGAAAAAAGCGTCGATCGAAATCGACCGCAAAGTTCTGGCTGACCTGGCAGTGAACGAAAAAGCGGCGTTTGCTGCAATTGTCGAGAAAGCTAAAGCCGTTCTGGCTTAAGTACCCACGACAATCATCCGCAGGCGCTTAGCGTCTGCGGGTGTAAAACGTCATCGATAGGGGAAGAGCCTTCAAAGCTCTTCCCCTATTTTTGTATCTGGAGTCTGTACATGGAAAACCTGGATGCGCTGGTCTCCCAAGCCCTTGAGGCTGTGGAGCGCGCTGAAGACATCAATGCCCTGGAACAGATCCGGGTCCAATTTCTTGGCAAGAAGGGCGAACTGACCCAGGTGATGAAGACCCTGGGCAATCTGCCGGCCGATGAGCGGCCCAAGGTCGGCGCGCTGATCAACGATGCCAAGGAACGCGTCACCGTCGTCCTCAACACCCGCAAAGCGGCATTCGAAGAAGCCGAACTCAACGCCCGTCTGGCAGCCGAGTGCATCGACGTTACCTTGCCGGGCCGCGGTCAGACCACCGGTGGGCTGCACCCTGTTACCCGTACCCTCGAACGCATCGAACAGTTCTTCACCCACATCGGCTACGGCATCGCCGAAGGCCCTGAAGTCGAAGACGACTACCACAACTTCGAAGCGCTCAATATTCCCGGTCATCACCCCGCGCGGGCGATGCACGATACGTTCTATTTCAACGCCAACATGTTGCTGCGCACGCACACTTCGCCGGTACAAGTGCGCACCATGGAGTCGAGCCAGCCGCCGATCCGCATCGTCTGTCCGGGCCGTGTGTATCGCTGCGACTCGGATATCACCCACTCGCCGATGTTCCATCAGGTCGAGGGTTTGCTGGTCGATCGCGACATCAACTTCGCCGACCTCAAGGGCACGATCGAAGAATTCCTGCGGGTATTCTTCGAAAAAGAACTGGCCGTGCGCTTCCGCCCGTCTTTCTTCCCGTTCACCGAACCGTCCGCAGAAGTCGACATTCAATGCGTGATGTGTTCTGGCAAGGGCTGCCGCGTCTGCAAACAGACCGGCTGGCTGGAAGTCATGGGCTGCGGCATGGTGCATCCCAACGTGTTGCGCATGTCTGGCATCGACCCCGAAACCTATCAGGGCTTCGCTTTCGGCATGGGTGCCGAGCGGTTGGCGATGTTGCGTTATGGCGTCAACGATTTGCGTCTGTTCTTCGACAACGACTTGCGGTTCCTCGCGCAGTTCCGCTAGCCCGTACTTGACGCATATCTCAGGAGAACAGCATGAAATTCAGTGAACAGTGGCTGCGCGGTTGGGTAAACCCGCACGTCTCTCGCGACGAATTGGTCGCCCGTTTGTCCATGGCCGGTCTGGAGGTGGACAGCGTGACGCCCGCCGCCGGCCAGTTCAGCGGTATCGTGGTGGGCGAAGTGGTCGCCACCGAACAACACCCGGATGCGGACAAGCTCCGTGTCTGTCAGGTCAGCAACGGTCAGGAAACGTTCCAGGTCGTCTGTGGTGCACCCAATGTGCGCCCTGGCCTGAAGATTCCGTTCGCCATGATCGGCGCCGAGCTGCCGGGCGACTTCAAGATCAAGAAGGCTAAACTGCGCGGTGTCGAATCGTTCGGCATGCTGTGCTCGGCTGCCGAGCTGCAGATCAGCGAAGAGAATGACGGCCTGCTCGAACTGGCCGCTGACGCTCCCGTCGGCGAAGACATTCGTGCCTACCTCAACCTCGACGATGCCAGCATCGAAGTGGACCTGACCCCAAACCGGGGCGACTGCCTGTCACTGGCAGGTCTGGCCCGCGAAGTGGGCGCACTGTACGGCGTGCCCGTCAGCCGCCCGCACGTGCCAGCGATCGCGGCTGTGCATGACGAGCAGCGCCCGGTGCAGGTGTTGGCGCCGGCGGCATGCCCGCGCTACCTGGGCCGGGTCATCCGCAATGTGGACCTGAGCAAGCCCACACCACTGTGGATGGTCGAACGCCTACGGCGCAGCGATGTGCGCAGCATCGATGCGGCCGTCGACATCACCAACTACGTGATGCTCGAATTAGGTCAGCCGATGCATGCGTTCGACTTGGCCGAGATCAACGGCGGTATTCAAGTGCGCATGGCCGAAGAGGGCGAGAAGCTGGTGTTGCTGGACGGTCAGGAAGTTACCCTGCGTGGCGACACACTGGTGATCGCCGACCATGCCCGTGCATTGGCTATCGCAGGCGTCATGGGTGGCGAGCACAGCGGTGTCGATACCCAGAAAACCCGTGATCTGTTCCTGGAAAGCGCATTCTTCGAGCCCATCTCCGTGGCGGGCAAGGCGCGTTCCTACGGCTTGCATACCGACGCTTCGCACCGTTTCGAGCGGGGCGTCGATTCCGCTCTGGCTCGCGAGGCGATGGAGCGTGCGACGGGTCTGCTGTTGGAGGTTGTCGGCGGTGAAGCCGGTCCGATCGTCGAGTGCGTAAGTGAGCAGCACCTGCCGCAGATCGCGCCGATCACGCTGCGCGCTGAGCGTGTCAGCCAGATGCTCGGGATGGAAATGGATGCCGCTCAGATCGAGCGACTGCTTGATGGCCTAGGCCTGGGCGTACAGTCCTCAGGGGCAGGGCAGTGGACCGTGAGCGTGCCATCGCATCGTTTTGACATCAGTCTTGAAGTCGATTTGATCGAAGAACTGGCGCGTCTGTACGGCTACAACAATCTACCGGTTCGTTATCCGCAGGCGCGCCTGGCGCCCCAGGCGCGTCAGGAAGCACGCAGTGAACTGCCGACCCTGCGTCGTTTGTTGGTCGCCCGTGGTTATCAAGAAGCGATCACCTACAGCTTCATCGATCCAAAACTGTTCGAGTTGTTCAGCCCAGGTATCGAACCTCTACAACTGGCCAACCCCATTTCTAACGACATGGCAGCCATGCGTGCCTCGCTCTGGCCAGGTCTGGTCAAGGCGTTGCAGCACAATCTCAATCGCCAACAAGATCGGGTTCGCTTGTTCGAAAGTGGCCTGCGCTTCGTCGGTCAATTGGGTGACCTCAAGCAAGAGCCCATGCTCGCGGGCGTCGTGACTGGCAGCCGGGTGCCTGAAGGTTGGGCCAACGGCCGAGACGGTATCGACTTCTTCGACGTCAAGGCGGATGTGGAAGCGGTGCTCGGTTATGCCGGCAGTCTGCACAGCTTCACGTTCAAGGCAGCGCAGCATCCCGCTTTGCATCCTGGGCAAACCGCTCGTATCGAGCGCGATGGCAAGGAAGTGGGTTTCGTAGGCGCCATTCATCCCGAGCTCGCTCGTGCGCTGGATCTGGACCGACCAGTATTTGTTTTCGAATTGTTATTGAGCGAAGTCGTCGAAGGGCGTCTGCCTGCCTTCAAGGAGCTTTCCAAGTTTCCTGAAACGCGTCGTGACCTGGCACTGATCGCAGGCCGCGATGTGGCGGCCAGCGATGTTTTGGGCGTTATTCGCGACCATGCAGGCGAGTGGTTGACCGACCTCAAGCTGTTTGACGTCTACCAAGGTAAAGGTATTGATCCTGATAGAAAAAGCCTGGCCGTCGGCTTGACCTGGCAGCATCCATCACGCACTCTTAATGACGATGAGGTGAACGCCACCCTGCAAACTATTCTCACCTCGCTCGAACAGAAGTTGAACACCACGTTAAGGAAATAGCGTATGGGTGCTCTGACGAAAGCTGAGATGGCCGAGAGGCTGTACGAGGAGCTGGGGCTTAACAAGCGCGAGGCCAAAGAGCTGGTCGAGTTGTTTTTCGAAGAAATACGACATGCACTTGAAGACAACGAGCAGGTCAAGTTGTCAGGTTTTGGCAACTTTGATCTTCGCGACAAACGTCAGCGTCCGGGCCGCAACCCCAAAACAGGGGAAGAAATCCCGATCACTGCACGCCGAGTCGTCACCTTTCGTCCAGGGCAGAAACTGAAAGCCCGGGTTGAGGCCTATGCTGGAACCAAGCCATAACGACGAGCTGCCCCCCATTCCGGGCAAACGCTACTTCACCATTGGTGAGGTCAGTGAGCTTTGCGCGGTAAAGCCGCATGTATTGCGGTATTGGGAGCAAGAGTTCCCGCAGCTCAACCCGGTCAAGCGACGTGGTAACCGGCGGTATTACCAGCGACAGGATGTGCTGATGATCCGCCAGATTCGTGCGTTGTTGTACGATCAAGGCTTTACCATCGGTGGCGCGCGGTTACGCCTGTCCAGCGATGAGGCGAAGGACGATACGACCCAGTACAAGCAACTGATTCGGCAGATGATTACCGAGCTGGAAGATGTGCTGGTCGTATTGAAGAAGTGAGCTAAAGCGAGCTTGGATTTTTTTGAAAAAAAGCTTCCAATTATCAAACGCTTAGGTTACATTTCTTTCCGTTCTCAGCGGTATCGAGAACATGTCGGGGCGTAGCGCAGCCCGGTAGCGCACTTGCATGGGGTGCAAGGGGTCGAGTGTTCGAATCACTCCGTCCCGACCAACTAACTCCAATGATTGAGGCCATTCCCGCAAGGGGTGGCCTTTTTCATATGCGTGACTTTTGCGTGACTTCTCCATTTTCAAGCCTGCCTCTTTTTCCAGGATTGTCAGCACCTGCTCACGCGAGCCTTTCGCGGGTACCATGTTTCCCGAGAGCCTAGCCTTTTTTCACTCTATCCTTTCTCAACAGCCCCGACAGCCGCTAAGGCCGGCACCTGCCCTACTCACGGCAGCCCAGCCTGTCTACGCCACCGCATGTCGTTGCCGCAAATGCAGCGCCACAAACACGAGGTTTGCATAAAGTACTCAAAAGGCTGTTGCATTCCCGCATGGGTAGTGGCAAAGTTTCCCCACTCTTGAAGTCATGCCTTAGGCAGCTTCAGAAAAAACCGGCCAAGCGCCGGTTTTTTTGTGCCCCAAAAAAACAAAGGCCCCGACGCGTTCGGGGCTTTGTCGTTTCTATGGCAGACCGACACCAAGAGCGACTGCAGCGCATGCGGTCTCACTCCCCCCATTACATATAAACCAGTCGCCCACAAGGCAAGCCACTGCCCAACACGTCCACATATGGCTTGGCAAACATCAAAAGGCCTTACACATGATGACCGACTGCCGCTGCGGCAAATGTAATCGACTGCTCGCTCGCACAGGCGAATACACCGAGCTTCAGATCAAATGTTCCCGTTGCGGGACGATGAATCACCTCAGGGCCTCGAGCCCAGCGCTAACGCCTCAGAGCGTGGACAGAGCAGCCCGACTGCCCTCAAACCCTACTCAACACGAGGCATCAAACCATGGCTAACTCAAGCACTGGCATCAATACGCTGACCGATATCCCGCTTCTGGGGATCAACCTCGGTTCCCATGCCAACGCTCGTCAGATCGTCCCAGGCGAAGCCGGTACGCATTATTTCTGGCCTTCGCGCGACACCATTACTCTGTGGGTCAAACAGCGCGGCGTCCGGTTGATCCGTTTTCCTTTCGAGGTGCAACGCGCGATCGGCCTTACCAACGAAGGGCTGCCAGGGCAGGGCGCAAGCCTCGACGCGACGTTCGTCAGCAAATGGAAGGAAATGCTGGGCTGGATACGAGAGGACTCCAATGGCCAAGCCAAGATCATTCCCGATCCGCACCACTACATGCGCCTGATGCGCTACGAAACGTCGAACGGCAAAATGACCGGTCGGCTGCTGCCGGCCAATCAGGCCGGCAATCAAGGCAACAAATGGAGAGCCACCGAGCCGGTGTTGATCAATGACAACAACAGCATCAGCGGCGCGGCTTGGACTGCCATCCACCTGGCCAACTTCCACCAGAAACTCGTTCAGGCCTGCGACGATCCAATGGTGTTGGGTTGGGGGTTGGGCAACGAACCTTACGAGCAGGCCGACAATACGAGCGCGACCGATTACATCACGGAAGAGGGCATGAAAACGCTGTACATCAACACCATGAACACGGTGCTGAAGTACCTACGCAACAGTTCCAGAAAGCCGGTGTTCATCTGCGGATTGCACTATGCGAGCGCGAGAAGCTGGGAGCGGTACTCGGGCGATCTGCAATCGCGCATCGTCGACCCTGCGAACTCAATCGTGTGGGAAGTGCACGGCTATGGCGACTACAACGGCAGTTCGAGCGGCGCCTACGTGAGTGATAACGATAAAATTGCCGCCAACGTATTCACCGATACGGTGTTCGGCCCGATGTTCACCTATGCGGCCCACAACAAGATGGCCACCTATATCGGTGAGGTGGGTATTCCCAGTACCGATGCAGCGCGCACGGCGCTGAAAAACTTGCTGGATCGCCTGGTGACCGAGAAGGTACCTGCCACCTTGTGGATCACTGGACCGGGTTCGGACGGCGAGAAGATGAGCCTCGACCGAGCCGATCAAGCGGCGACCGTTTCGCTGGTGACGCCGTATTTCGCCAAGCGTTTGAGCCATTGGAACTACTCGGCGTCTTGATCCGGTAATACTTTCCAGCCCTTCAACCCCGGGCTAAGGCCCGGGCTTTTTATCGGTTCTCCCGGCTCATCCGCCACAGGATGAGCGTTTATATTGCAGCTTTGCAGGGCTCAAGCAGACGTCGAAAGATGCTCATGGCCTTTTCCAGATCTCCCTAGAATGCCAGCCCATTCTTTAACCTGGTTAGCGAATCAGCTTACAAACCCGGTTCACGTTTCCCACGGCTTAATGTATGCTCGCCAAAACACTGGACGTACATACAGTTATAGGAGATTGGCAGTGACTACCGACGGATCCTCCACACCCGCTTACCCTGAACAGATGACCGGGTTGGAGCGCTTGAACCTCAGAGCCTCCGCGATGATCAATCACCCGGTCGCGCAGATGCAGCGCTGGGTGACCATCCACCGCCTGCACAACGATGGCGAAACGGAATGGGCGACGATGCTGGAAGCCTTGGGCGAAACGCCGGAGCTGGCGCTGACATTCAATGACGACGACAGTGTGACTGTTCGCTGGGGGCGCCGGCCGTCGTCGGAGCAAGATGACTGCATTGCGCAGGTGCGCAACGCCGAGCATGAAGACCCACCATTTTGACCCCACCGTCACCGACGGCCGTGCAAGGACCGTTTGGCGGTGATGCGGAAGGGGCGCGCAACATGCCCCTTGCACAGCGCCGCTACACCAAATGGGCGTTCCACACCAACAACACCCGAGCTTGGATATAGGTTTCATCGACCCTTATATCCTCGGCAGGATGATTGGTGTTGTCGGAAATCATCTTGAAGTGCTGGCGTCCTTTCTTCTGCAAACGTTTGATGTAGAGCATGTCGTCGTGGGAGAAGAGGTAGATGCCGTCACCCACGAACTCGCGAATGCTCACATCGACCAGCAAAGGATCGCGGTGCTTGATGGTCGGCGCCATCGACTGGCCCCACCCGGTCACCAGTTTGAGGTGGTGGTGCTCGGTGAAGGTCACCCCCATTTCCCGCAAACGTTTGGGGCTGACCCGCACGTCCTGGAGCATCTCCGGATAATCGTGGGGAATCTGTCCGCCGCCCATGGCTGCGCGGATATCGTAATGCGCCACCCAGACTTCATCGCCGGCAAGGTTCGGGCGAGCTTCTTCGAGGATGGGGGCTGGCGGGTCGGTCGGTTCTTCGGCTGCGGCCAGCAGCCGCTCGCGGGCTTCGCTCGAAAGTGCGGTACCTTTTTTAGCCAGCATTTCACGCACCATGTCGGCGGCAGACATGGAGGCTGTAGCGGACGGCGAGGGCGGCGGCGTGTCGAGCAACAACTCGGCCGAGTCCACGCCAAGCGCCGTGGCCATGGCGGCAATGTCCGCCAGGGTTGGCTCGCGCGTCCCAGCTTCGTAATTGCCTACCCGTGATTGCGATTTCCACCCGCAAGCCTCGGCCAACTGCGCTTGCGACAGGCCCGAAGCTTTACGGAGGCGCTTGATGCGCTGGTGGAGGGATTCGTTCATAGGCGCTATTTCATCACGAAATGAAATGATCGACATACACTTATCGTGTTTACTTTAATCACTGTGCGTGTTTATCTGTGTTCGTTCGTTGACGGAGCATGCCTGATCCGCCTTCGATTGTCGCGGGTAAGCAGGTGTGGCGATCCAGCCGCTTCCGTCAGCCCTACGACACGCTACTCCAGGCTCACTGATGCCGGGACCGTGCCCCGGTGATGCTTCCGAGGCCGATTATGCGTTCGCTCATCTCATTCAAAGGTTACACACCTACTATCGCCCGCACAGGGGTCATTCCAGCCCTTCACCGACAGCGCCTGCGCTGCGCACTGGGCTTCTGCTCAGCGACGATCGGGGAGGGCATGGCATGCGTCTGAACACTGCCCGCCAAGCTTGGCACGACTGCACTTACAGTTCGATCAGTAGCCAGAGCGTGTTCGCTTCATCGGTCGCGCAGCTGGGCACCAAAGTGCAGACCACCCAAGGCCAGCGCCGTGCCAGCCAGGCCGTGCACCAGACCCTGGCCGGCAGCGTGCAAGCGGCCATCGCTGGGCTCAGCCGGCCATTGCGGGCATTTGGCAACTACATGTACTCGCCACGGTTGGACGCCTGCGAGCAGGAGGATGCCGAAGGGACGGTCTTCCTCATGGTCCAACAGCGTGCCGCGCGCATGACGGCCGCCAAGCGCGAAAAGCTCGAATACCTGGTCAAAGGCGTGATGGCGCGTTACCGCTACATGCACCAGGGCGGGCAATCGGCCAATGGCGACCCGCTGGCAGCGCCCGAGGCCTTTCGTGCCTGGTTGGATGCGCACTATGGCATTCGCCTGGCTTCGGCGAGTTGGGAGCGTGAGTGGGGTGGTTACGTGCGCTCGGCATTCGAATGTTGCGAAGACCTCGATCAGCGTGCCTTGGCCGCCGTCGCAGGCAGAATCCATGAAATGAAAAAAATCGCTTAACACGTATTGTGTTCCTGCTCGGTTGGTGGCAGTATTTACCCATCGTCACAGCTTTAAACAAATACCGCCTTCCAAGAAACCCGGCCATCGCGCCGGGTTTTTTATTGCCTGTGTTTCGGCTTTTCATCGGAAGGCGCTTTCGAGAACCCGCCTCTGGAGTCGAGCGCATGGATTTCTTTCACCGGCTGCTCGACAAGTTCGACCTGGCCTTCGCCGGCTTGATGGGCGCCCTGATCGCCACCCGTTGGCACAAAGACGACCTTACCGATCGCAAAGCCTGGTCACTGTTCCTGCTTACCGGCATGGCCTGCGCGCACTACCTGACCGGCATGGTCAGCAGCTATTTCGCCATCACCGAACCACGTAGCGTGGCCGGCGTGGGCTTTCTGCTGGGCACGTTCGGCGGTTCGCTGATCGCCGCCATCCTGCGTGCGATCAAAGCGGCCGACCTGTGGGCCATCATCAAGTCGAAGTTCGGAGGGCCCAGCGCATGATCCTCGAGTACTTGAATGCGACCGCGGCCGGAGGCATCGCTTTCTGGGCCAGCTGGGCAGTGCTTAGCGCCAAGGTACGCGACGGTGTGTTCGGCAAGCTGCTGTACGCCGCGATCGCCCTGAGCGGCTATGCCTTGTTGGCAGGCGGCGACCACCTGTTCTTCAACCCCAGCACTGCGGCGGTGACCTTGCATGTGGCCCTGGCCCTGGCAGGCATCCGCCACATGCTGGTCCTGACCTATTGGCTGCGCTGCAAGCGTTGGCTGATGCGCCAGGCCTTCAAACGAATCGATTGAACCTGATCGGCGCGCTTCGCCGAGCAGGCCCCTCGATGTACCGCAACACCCCAACCCGCCTCGGCGGGTTTTTTTATACCTACCTCCAAGGAAAACATCATGACCGAACGCTTCCCACTCCCTAATGGCGCCGTACTGGAAATCGCCGGCACCCTGGGCAAAGCCGTCGCCTTCACAGCGCTGACCAATGCCACCACGCCTTCGGCCGCTGCGGCCGGCCACACCTTGAAGAACGGCGATACCGTGCTGGTGAACTCCGGCTGGTCGCTGATCAACGACCGTGCCGCACGGGTCACCGGCGTCACTGCCGATGCCTTCCGCCTGGACGGGATGGACACCTCCAACCTCAACAAATACACCGCCGGCAGCGGTGTCGGCAGCGTGGTGCCGGCGAGCAACTGGACGCAGATCTCCAAGGTCACCGCCTTCACCGCCACCGGCGGCGAACAGCAGTACCTCACGGTCGGCTACCTGGAAGACGACGACGACCGCCAACTGCCCACCAACCGCAACCCGATCACCCTGGCGATCACCGTCGAAGACCAGCCCGAAGCCGCCTATGTGTCCTTGATCGAAGCGTATGGCGATGCCAAGGACCTGGCCGTGGTGCGTCTGAAGCTGCCTGGCGGCGACCAGATTCTCTACACCGGTTACGTCACCATCTCCAGCTCGCCGACCATGGAGCGCAACAGCCTGATGACCCGTACCGTGAACATCGCCTTGTCCAACCGTCCGCTGCGCTACCTGGCAGCGGCTTAAGGAGGCCCCATGACGAAGATCACCCTTGCCCACAACCCGACCTTCAGCGCCAGCGTGGCGCTGCCGCGGGTCGGGCATGCGCCGGTGGAGGTGCAGTTCGAGTTCCGCTACCTCGATCGTCTGGCCCTGGCCAAGCTGTTCGACGAGTGGAGCGAAGCGCGTGACGCGCTGATCGCCCAGGCCAAGGAGGAGGGCATCAGCTGGGCGACGATGACTGCCGAGGAAATCCGCTTCCAGGCCGAGCAGCTCAAGGCGATCGTGCTCGGCTGGGGCCTGGACGACCCGTTCGACGATGCCGCCCTGCACACCCTGGTGCAAACCTGCACCGGTGCGCCCAAGGCCGTCATCGACGCCTACCAGAGTGCTTACGCCCCGGCCCGCTTGGGAAACTGAGGGCCGCGGCCAGAGCGCTCTATGCGCCTGGCCCGCGGGCTGAACAGTTGGCCGCGTTCGGGCTGACGGCCGCAGACCTTGCCGAAGACGACCTGCAGGTCTGGCCCGATCTGTGGCCGGCCCTGCGCGTCTTCGAGGCATTGGGCACGCAATGGCGCATCGCGCCGGGCGGGCCGTACGGTTTGGACTACACCGCGCTCCCTGTCGTGGCCTCGATGCTTGGCATCGGGCGCCGCGCCCTGGGGGCGCTTTTCCCCGACCTGCGCGCCATGGAGGCCGAAGCACTGGCCGTCATGGCGCAATCCAGGGAGTAAACCATGGCAACACTTGCCGAATTGAGGGTACGGGTTGACTCCACACAGGCTGCCCAGGCAGCCAACAACCTCGACAAACTCACGCTCGCTACCCAGCGTAGCGAGCAGGCTGCGACCAAGGCAGACAGGGCTTGGTCGGCCACTTTGACCAACGTGCAGTTCACCACGCAGCAAATTTTGAGTGAGCTACAGGCGCTCAGCGATCTGCAAACCGAAGTGGCCCGTCAGCAGGCAGACCTGAGCCGCATGCCGGCCGCGAGTCCAGGCACGATCGCCGAGCCCACTGGCAGTAGTGGCCTGGGCGGCGCGCTTGAGGGCTTCAATACTGCGGTTGATACCGTTGGCAATGCCAAAACCGTGGTCAATGCCATAGACACCCTCATGCCAGGACTTATCAGAGGAGCAGGTGCCCTGACCGTGGGCGCCGGCGCTGCTGCGGCAGCCGTCGGGGCGGTTGTGTATGGCTATGCCGAGGGTAGCAAAGAGGCTGATGCCTACAATCAGGCCTTAATCCTCAGCGGACAGTATGCTGGCGTCACAGCCGACGCCTTGGGCGACATGGCGGCGCGTGTTGGTGCGGGCAATGGCACCATTGGCCAGGCTGCGGCGGCACTGGCCGAGCTTGCGAGCAACGGTTCGATCGCTACAGGCAGCTTCGAAACCATCGCTAGCGCCGCTTTGGCCATGGAGGATGCCACGGGCAAATCGGTCTCTACCACCATCGCCGAGTTCGCCCGCATTGCCGAAGATCCTGTCACGGCAGCGAAGGCGCTGAACGATCAGTACCACTTTTTGACCGCGTCTACCTACGGTCAAATCGAAGCACTACAGGCACAGGGCGACCAGACGGCTGCGGCTCAGGTGCTTACTGACGCCTACGCCGACACACTGGCTACCCGTGCCCAGCAGATCGACGACAACCTGGGCATCGTCGAGCGCGGCTGGCGAGGCATTCAGAATGCCGCTGCCCATGCGCTCGATGCGCTGAAGAACATCGGTCGGGAAACGACGCTGACTCAGCAGATAGCTGAGCTCGAAACCAGGATAAAAACGCCCAGCAACTATGATCGGTACCCCACTGTGTTCGATGAAAATCCGAACATGATGACGGCGGGGCGAACCCAAGCGCAGGACGAAGAGGCATTGGCTAAGCTCAAGCTTCAGCTTGAGCAACAGCAGACGGCGACCAAGTTGGCGGCTGAGAGGCAGCGCAGTGAAGAGGCTGCCATCTCGGCTGCAAAGCAGATCGGTCGAGAGGCGAACGCGGCGATGACCCAGCTCGAGCGCTTGCAGCTTCGACTGGATAATGTGCGGGCGGCCAAAGCTGATGCGCTCGGCGTGGAGGGTGGCTTCGGTCCGGAACTGGAAGCGAAATACGCACGTGCCGAAAAAGCTTTGCTAGGACAGATAACAGCGCTGCAAACGCCGCACAAACCTCCAGCCGCACTGATCGCTCCACGTGCTCCTGCACGTGTGCGCCAAACGCCCCATGCAAAACAAGCGTCGGTCACCGGTATCGTCCCTTTACCCGTGCAGGGCGTGGAGGCGATGCCCTATCCCACGCCGGCGTTCGAGAAAGACTCGCCAATCAGCTCAAGGCTTTTGACGACCCCGCTCTTTCCCGTTAAGACCGAGCTCGATAGCGTATCCAGTTTGTTTCCCGAAGACAGCAAATCGGAGAAAGACGAAAAGCCAAAAACAGGTTTTGCGCTCTTTGGTGACGAGGCCAAAGAAGGTGGCATCAAGGCGTTGAAGGGTTATCAGGAGACTGCTGCTACGGTCGCCAAGCAGACCGAGGCGCTTTTCACCGATACCTTCAAGTCCATGGAAGACTCGGTCGTCAATTTCGCGCTCACCGGCAAGTTTTCCTTTTCCGACTTCACGCGATCGGTGTTGGCCGACATGGCCAGGTTGGCGGCGCGTCAGGCGGCATCGAGTCTGTTGTCGAGCCTGGCCGGCGCGGCGATCAGCGCGCTGGGCGGAGCCGCCTCGTCAAGCGCCGCTTCCTCGGGTTCCTCAAGCGCCCTGTCGTTTACACCTGACCTAAGCCAAGCAGCAGCGGGCTTGAAGTACAACGTCGAATTCTCCGACGGCGGCTACACCGGCAACGGCGGCAAATACGAACCCGCCGGCGTCGTGCATGGCGGCGAGTTCGTGCTGCGCCGGGAAATCGTCAGCCGGCCGGGCATGCGCGATTACCTGGAAAACCTCAACACTGGCACCGCCATCGACAGCGGCTCATCCAACCCCAGGTCGGGCGCTTTCCAGGTCGCGAGCGGCGGGGGCACCGCGATCCAGGTCAGCACCGTGGTCAACGTCAACGCCCAGGAGCGCAGTGGCGAAGGCGGCCAGCTCGACCCGCAGCTATTGCAGCAACGCATGGAGCAACAAATGAAAACCGCCGCCGAACGCGCCGTGGCCGAGTCCTGGCGACCGGGCGGCATGAGCTACCGCAGCAGCCAGGGGAGACGCTGATGGCTATCGAGACCTTCCGCTGGAACATCGAACGCGGCGAAGCCGGCGAGATCCAGTACCGCACCCGCGCCGCACGCTTCGGCAACGGCTACCGCCAGGTGGTCGGCGACGGCCCGAACAACCGTGAGGACCGCTACCCGATCAGCGTCACCGGCTCGCACGAGCAGGCACGCCGCATCCTGGTCTTTCTCGACCGGCATGCCGGCGCCAAGGCTTTTCTCTGGACGCCACCGTTGGGCGAGCTGGGCCTCTACACCTGCGCCGACGTGCGCTCCACGCCGCTCGGCGGCGGCCTGTACCGGCTCAGCGCCACCTTCGAGCGCGCCTTCCATCCCTGAGGCATTGCCATGTCATTGATCAAACAACTGCAGACCCTGGAGCCGGGCAGCGAAGTGCTGCTGTTCGAGCTCGACGGGTCGGACTTCGGCGCCGACACCTTACGTTTCCACAGCCACGCCATTCCCCACTCGGCGCAAGAGCTGGCCGCCGCGGGCGACGCGGCCGACACCTTGCCGGCCAAGTCGATTTGGTGGCAGGGGCAAGAGTATGGCGCCTGGCCGCTGCAACTGGACGGCATCGCCGCCAACGCCGACGGCACTTCGGTACGGCCGACCCTGACCGTGGGCAACGTCGAAGGGCGCATCACCGCCCTGTGCCTGGCCTTCGACGACCTGCTCGAATTCAAGCTGACCCTGCGCCATACCCTGGCGCGCTACCTGGACGCGAACAACTTCCCGGACGGCAACCCGGAAGCGGACCCGACCGAAGAAGCGATCGAGGTCTGGTACCTGGACCAGAAAATGGCTGAAAACGGCACTACGGTAGCCTGGGAACTGGCCAGCCCGGGCGACGTCGGTGGCGAAACCATCGGCCGGCAAATGACCCAGCTCTGCCACTGGGCGATGATCGCCGGCTACCGCGGCCCCAACTGCGGCTATACCGGCCCCTACTACGACCTGGACGGCACACCCACCGACGACCCGGCCAAGGACCAATGCAACGGCTGCCTGGATTCGGGCTGCACCGTGCGCTTCGGCCAAGGCAACCCGTTGCCGTTCGGCGGCTTTCCGGCCGTTTCACTGATCGCACGGAGTTGACCATGCATCCAGACATCCTCAGCGCCGTGCAGGCGCACGCCGCCGCCGAGTACCCGCGTGAGAGCTGCGGCTTGATCGTGGCCGCCGGCCCGGCCCAGTGCTACATCCCTTGTACCAACACCGCGACCGAGCCTGCCGAAGAGTTTCGCATCTCGCCCGCGCAATACGCAGCCGCCGAAGACCAGGGCGAGGTCATCGGCATCGTCCACTCGCACCCCGATGCCACCAGCCGGCCCTCGCCACGGGATCTGGCCATGTGCGAGGCCACCGGTCTGCCCTGGCACATCTTGTCGTGGCCCGAAGGCGACCTGCGCAGCATCACGCCCACCGGTCACACTCCCTTGCTCGGACGCTCCTTCGTGCATGGCGCCTGGGATTGCTGGCAGGTGTGCGCAGACTGGTACCGCCGCGAGTGGAGGCTGGAGTTTCCGCCCTATGCACGGGAAGAGGGCTGGTGGGAACGGGCGGATGGTCCGAGCTTGTACGAACAGGCCTATGAGGCGGCAGGATTCTACCCGGTGGGCGAGCCGCAGCGCGGCGACCTGATCGTCATGGCCGTGGGCCGTACGGCGCATCCGAACCATGCGGGGATCTACCTGGGTGGCGATGCGCGGTTACCGGACGAAGAAGGGCAGGTGTTCGGCCCCGGCCCGTTCATGCTGCACCACTTGCTGGGCAGGCCCTCGGAAATCATCGTGTACGGCGGGCCATGGCTCGATCGCACACGGCTTGTCTTACGGCACCGGGAGGCTGGTTGATCGACAGCTCAGGCTGCTACTGTCATGGTTTTCAGGGAGAATTCACATGCGAGTTTTGATGGCGAGTGTTTGGCTTGTCCTATTAGGAGGGTGTGCTTCACCGCCTACCTCCATCCAAGAAGCCGATCCTGTACCAGCCGACGAACTTTATGCCTTTCAGTCCAAGTTGCTTGGAAAGAGCGGAAAACTTTCTGTCGTGCGCGATTCAGGATTCGTGGGTTCAGGCTGCGACGTCGTAGTGTATATCGATGGGTTGAGGGCAGCTAAAGTAGGACCTGGCCAAATAGCGAGCTTCTATCTTGCTGCTGGGCGACCAAATCTTGGGGTAGGGCTGGCAGAAACTGGCCTCTGTACAGGTATGGCGGTGCGTACCATAACTGCCGATGTCCAAGTAAACCAAGAAGTTTTTTACAGAATCAGTGGAGACATGAGCGGCGCTCATATCGGACCTTACATTGACTATAAGTAGATTTTTTTGGAGAAAACGGATGCTCAAAGTAAATCGCGTGCGAATTCTAGCAGTAGGGTTGGGGCTAGCATCGCTAGCAGGGTGCGCGACCGTGGGTGACACAAGAAATAATCCTTCGCTTTTGGAGCTGGACTCCCGGCTGCAGCCTCAACAGGCCGCTGAGTGTGTTCGCGACGCATGGCAGCGCACCACCGTTCTGGGCGCGAGTTTGGGAGGTGTCCTGCAGTCTTCGGGAGGTCGCTTGTCGGTTCTTGCCCCAGATGCTCAGTCCCCAATGCATCTAGTTGATGTCACGCCCACCCAAGGCGGTTCGCACATCAGCTATCACTTCTATCGAACATGGCAGTCGCCGCTCCAGCGCGTGCTTGATGCTGTAATGTCTTGCGCTGGATGAATTAACTGCCGCCATCATCAACCACCTACGGGTGGTTTTTTTACGTCTGGAGAAAAGATGTCAGCGCTTTCAATTGAATCTCAGCCAATGACGAACGTTGTGTTGTATGGCCAACTTCGGCAGTTCGGGCGGTCGCTCAGGCTGTCGGTGCGGTCGCCCGCAGAAGCCATCAAAGCGCTTTGTGTTCAGATTCCCGGCTTCGAGCGGTTTCTCAACAACGCAAAAGCGCAGGGCATCGAGTTCGCCATTTTTCGCGGCAGCAGAAACCTGCAAGAACAGGAGCTGTGTTTCAGTGGCTCGGGCGATATTCGGATCGCTCCTATCATCACTGGGAGTAAACGCGCAGGGCTGCTGCAGACGGTTATCGGGGTCGTGATCGTGGCGTTGGCCTGGTGGAACCCTCTAGGGTGGTCGACGGCCACCGCGCTCGCCGTTGGTATGAGTGGCGGGTCCATGGCGCTTGGCGGTGTCGTTCAGATGCTCAGCCCTCAAGCCAAAGGGCTATCCATGAGCGGCCCCCCCGAAAACCTGCCGTCCTACGCCTTCGGCTCCGCCCGCAACACCACCGCCAGCGGCAACCCCGTCCCCATCTGCATCGGCGAGCGCCGCTGGGGCGGGTCGATCATTTCGGCGTCCATCGAGGCGCAAGACAAGGCCTGACGGCCCATCAGCACACGTAACCGCCTCCGGGCGGTTTTTTTATGTTCGGAGGAAAACATGGGTGTGATCAATCACCTGGACATCACCGGTGCCAAAGGCGGCGAAAGCAAGCCCAAGGCTCCGGTCGAGGCACCCGACAGCCTGCAATCGACCAACATCGCCAAGATCCTGCTGGCCGTGGGCGAGGGCGAGTTCGACGGCGTGCCGACCGACCGCGACATCTACCTCGACAACACGCCGATCACCGACGCCAACGGTAACGTCAACTTTCCGGGCGTGAAGTGGGAGTGGCGCCGCGGCAGCGTCGAGCAGGACTACATCCAGGGCATCCCCGCCGTGGAGAGCGAAACCTCGGTCGGCGTCGAGCTGCGCAGCGACGCCCCCTTCACCCGCGCCTTGAACGACCCCCAGCTCTCGGCGGTGCGCGTCCGTTTGGCCTGGCCGCGCCTGCTCAGGCAGGACGCCAGCGGCAACACCAACGGCTACCGCATCGAGTACGCCATCGACATCGCCAGCGACGGCGGCGCCTATGTCGAAGCCCACCGCGGCGCGGTGGAAGGCAAGACCAGCAACGGTTATCAGCGCTCGGTGCGGGTCAACCTGCCCAAGGCCACCTCGGGCTGGATGCTGCGCGTGCGGCGCCTGACCGCCAATGCCAACACCGGCACCATCGCCGACACCATGAGCGTGGCCGGCTACACCGAAATCATCGACCAGAAGCTGCGCTACCCCAACACCGCCTTGCTCTATGTGGAGTTCGACGCCCAGCAGTTCCAGAACATCCCGGCCGTGTCGGTCAGGTGCAAGGCCAAGCGCTGGCCGGTGCCGAGCAATTACGACCCGCTGACCCGCACCTACGACGGCGTCTGGGACGGCACCTTCAAGCAGGCCTGGACCAACAACCCGGCACTGGTCACCTATGGCCTGTGCGTCGAGGACCGCTTCGGCCTGGGCAAGCGCATCAAGCCGTGGATGGTCGACAAATGGGAGATGTACCGCATCGCCCAGTACTGCGACCAACCGGTACCCGATGGCATCGGCGGGCAGGAACCGCGTTTTCTCTGCGACATCAACCTGCAAGGCCGCGCCGATGCCTGGACCTTGCTGCGCGACCTCTCGGCCATCTACCGGGGCATGGTCTATTGGGCCCACGGTGCGTTGTTCATGCAGGCCGACATGCCCCGTGCGCAGGATGTGGACTACGTGTTCACCCGCGCCAACGTCATCGACGGCGACTTCGTCTATGGCGGCGCCGAGCGCAGCAGCCACTACAGCCGCGCGCTCGTCAGCTACGACAACCCGGCCAACAACTACGACACCGATGTGATTCCGGTCACGGACCTTGCCTTGCAGCGCCGCTACCGCGACCGCCCCATCGAAATCTCGGCCATCGGCTGCACCCGCGCCTCCGAAGCCCAGCGCCGCGGCAAGTGGGCGCTGTTGAGCAACCACCAGGACCGCACCGTCACCTTCAAGACCGGCATGGAAGGCCGCATCCCCTTGCCGGGCTACGTGATTCCCGTGGCCGACGAACTGGTGGCGGGGCGCCCCAACGGCGGCCGGATCGTGGCGGCCGCCGGTCGCACGATCACCCTGGACCGCGACACCGAAATCCAGGCCGGCGACCGACTGATCGTCAACCTGCCCAACGGCACCGCCCAAGCGCGCACGGTGCAAGCGGTGCAAGGCCGCGAGGTGACCGTCACCACCGCCTACGACGTGACCCCCGAGCCACAGCTGCAATGGGCGATCGACCATCAGGACCTGGCCATCCAGCTGTTCCGCGTGCTCAAGACCTCGCGTACCCAGGAAGGGCATTACGAGATCACCGCGCTGGAGTTCAACCCAAGCAAGTTCGCCGCCATCGACACCGGCGCCAAGCTCGACGAACGCCCGATCAGCGTCATTCCGGTGACCACCGTGCAGGCGCCAGCGAATGTGGCGTTGTCGTCCTCGCACATGGTCGACCAGGGCATTGCCGTCAACACCATGACCATCGCCTGGGACGCCGTGCAGGGCGCAGTGGGGTACGACGTCGAGTGGCGCAAGGACAACGGCAACTGGGTCAGGCTGCAACGCACCGGCACGACCTCCGTGGACGTCATCGGCATCTATGCCGGCGCCTACCTGGCGCGCGTGCGTGCCGTGAGTGCGTTCGACGCTTCGTCCGTCTGGAAAAGCTCCGCGCTGACCCAACTCAACGGCAAGGCAGGTAATCCTCCGGCGATCACCAGCCTGACCACCGAAAGCCTGCTGTTCGGCATCGGCTTGAAATGGACGTTCCCGGCCGGCGCTGAGGATACCCAGCGCACCGAGCTGTGGTACGGCGAGGGCACGGACCTGACCAAGGCCACGAAGCTGGCCGATCTGGCGTACCCGCAAGACAAGCACACCTTGCAGGGCTTGCGCGCTGGGCAGCGGTTCTACTTCTGGGCACGCCTGGTCGACCGTTCCGGCAACCTCGGACCGTGGTATCCGGTGGACGCTACGCTGGTCAGTGGCCAGGCCAGCGCCGATGCCGGCCCAATCCTGGAGCAGATCGCCCAACAGATCGGCGAGAGCGAGCTGGGCAAGGAGCTCACCAGCAAGATCGAGAAGATCGCGCTCATCGATGGCAACGGCCCAGGGTCGGTCAACGAGCGGGTCGGTAGCGCCAAGACCGAGCTGGCCAAGCAGATCGGCGACGTGAACAACGCGCTGTCGGGCGTCAAGAGTACGCTCGATGGACAGCTTTCCACCGTCAGCAAGAGCGTGACCGACGCCAAGACCGACCTGCAACAGCAGATCGCCAATGTTTCGACCCTGGCCGGTTCGCTGCCGTACCGCAAGGACAAGGCCTACAGCATCAACCAGAACGCCTTGGGTGCCGACGGCAAGCTGTACCAGGCCACCAAGGCCGTGCCGCTGAACACGCCGCCGCCGAATGTCGATTACTGGACCGATGTAGGTCAGGCCGTCGTCACTGCCGCCGGTACCGCTGCGCGCGTCTCGAAGCTGGAAACCGACGTCTCGACCCTGGACGGCAAGACCACGGCGCAGGCCTCGCAGCTTAGCGGCCTGCAAACGAGCCTGACCGCTACCAATGGCAACGTCACGGCGGCGCAAACCGCTGCCGATGCAGCCAACGCCTTGGCGGGTGGGAAGGGCAAGGTGCTCATCCAGGCGGCAGCGCCGGCCGCTGCCGATCGATTGGCGCAGAATCTGTGGATCGATACCACTGGCAACGCCAATACACCCAAGCGTTGGACTGGTAGCGCCTGGGCGGCGGTGACCGACAAGGCGGCCACGGATGCTGCCGCGGCGGCGGCTGGCGCTTTGGCTCTGGCGCAGACCAAGGCCGATGCTTCGGTGGTCAGTAGCCTGACCACCCGTGTCAGCGATGCCGAGGGCAAGCTCACGTCGCAAGCCACTCAGCTGGACGGGATGCAGGCCAGCATTGACGGCAAGGCCAGCTCACAGGCGCTGCAACAGGTCACCAGCCGGGTGACGGCGACCGAGCAGAAGGACGCCGCGCAGGATCAGCAGCTGACTTCGCAGAGTCAGGCGCTGACTTCGCTGACCGACAATGTGAGCAAGAAGGCCGACGCCTCGGCGGTGCAGTCGCTGGGCAACCGGGTTAACGACGCCGAGGGCATCCTGACCAGCCAGGGCAGCGATATCACCCAACTGAAAAACAGCGTAGGCGCTTTCCAGCCATTCGTGGCGGGCAAGGCTTGGGAGTTCACTGGCGCCACCCGAGGATGGGTAGCCACAGCCTCCGGCTCTACCTTCACCCCTGGACCGTTGTTCGCGACCATGGGCAAGTCGCAGAGCCTACAGTGCAGCTTCACGCCCGTGCTGCCAGGTGCGGAGAACCCGTATTTGCGTATCCGCCTGCGCCGTCGCAATACCACGCGCACGGCGGCCCGGATGTACTGGGCCAACGAGGAAGGCGGTTTGGCGGAAGCTCGGCGTTTGGACTGGGTGATCAGCGTCGTCACCACCGACTGGCAGGACATCGAGCTTGATCTGTCTGGCCATGCCGGGTGGAACGGCAAGAACATGTACGCCATCCGCTTGGACATGATGAACGCCAGTGATACCAGCGGTGAGATCGATATTGCGTATATCGCTGTGGGCAGGCGCTCGGCGGCCGCTTCGGCAGAGGCTGTTTCCAGCCTGAGCAACACCGTTACCGAGTCAGAAGGAAAGCTGTCTGCCCAGGGCCAGTCGATCATCAGCCTGCAGGGCGGCCTCACCGCCACCAACGGCAATGTCACCGCTGCACAGCAGGCTGCGCAGGCGGCTGCGACGGCGGCCGGCGCGAAGGGGGAGGTCGTCTATGGGTCTGCCGCGCCTGCGGCTGACAAGCGTCTGGCGCAAAACCTCTGGATCGACACCACGGGCAACGTCAACACGCCGAAGCGCTGGAATGGATCGGCATGGGTGGCGGTGACCGACAAGGTAGCCACCGATGCAGCGGCAGCAGCTGCCAGCGCGCTGAGCAAGGTTGAGACTAAAGCCGATGCTTCGACGGTCCAAATGCTGGGCAACAAGGTGGAGCAGCAAGGGGCGGCAATCACGGCCGCCGGTGAGGCCATTACTGGCATCAACACGTCGTTGACCCAGGTAGGCGGGGAGAACCTGCTGTACAACCCATCGTTCGAGCAGAAGCAGCCGGCGGCCTTGGTCGCCGATGGCTTCGGCGTAGGTGTTCCGTCCGACATGACGGCCACGCCATCCCTGGTGCCCTCGAGGCTGGACCCGAACGGCACGGCGCAGAGGGTCGACTTTTCGGCACCGAATGGTTCGGCCTACGTAGACATGAACCCCGTGGTCGCGCGTCGGCCGAGCCTGGTGCAGGGCCAGCGCGTGCAGCTCTCGGCCTACTGCCGAGCGACTGCCGGAACGGCCATTCGTCTCTACATGCAGCCTCTCGACGACAAAGGCCAGGTACTGGAAACCCATGGCGGTAACGTATTCACCGCCAATGGCAACTGGCAGCGCGTCTCTATCGAGATCGCGTCGGCCCCGGCCAATTGCGCCAAGGTGCACTGCATCTTCCGCGCAGCAGGCGCAGGCGGAAATCAGAAAGGGTTTGTGGAGTGGGACCGCGTGCAGCTAGAACTGGGCAACGCGGTTACGGGCTGGCGCGACAACGGCCAAGCTGCGGCTGGCAATATCGCAATCAACGCCGCCGCCACCACCGCGCTGACTGGCAGGGTTGAGACGACCGAAGCTGGCCTCACCAGTGCATCCGGGCAAATCACGCAGCTGGATAACTCGCTCGGTGACACGGGTGGTGAAAACCTACTGTACAACCCAGGCATGACGAAATATGCGTCAGTGAGCGGACCGGCCGACGGCTGGGAAGTGGAGGGTCCGGCGACGTCTACCGAAAGCCTTGTGCAGTCCTGGCTTAATGCAGGCGAAAAAGCCCACCGCATGACTGTGACGGCTGGAATGACGACGTCCTCGGGCTACAAGTCACTCCGCCCGACAGCCACCGGTGATACCCGCAGGCCGAAGGTCGGGCCGAGTCAGACGTTGACGGCTTCGATCTACATCCGGGGGACCAGCGGGTTTTCGATTCGGATATTCATGCAATGGGTTGACGGGTCAGGGACCGTGATCAATGCACCAGCCTCGCCCTTGGTGCCGATTGGGCCAGACAGCCAGCGGATTCAGTTCGCCGCTGTCTCACCGTCGAATGCGGCCGGCTGCAACTTGTACTACCGCGTCTACAGCACCACGGGCGCGGTCACGGCCGGCTATGCAGAGCTTGCTCGACCTCAGTACGAGGTTGGGGCCAAGGCTACGGGCTGGAGGGACAGTGCGCAGGTCAACACCAACGCCATCGGCGCCATGTCTACTGCCGTCGACGGCCTGACCTCGAGCGTCAGCCAGCAGGGCAAGGACATCACCTCGGTGTCGAGCAGAACGACCAGCCTGGAGAACAGCGTCAACAACGGCTCGACTGGCCTGGCGAGCAAGGCATCTGCCGCTGCCTTGAACTCTGTCGCCAACCGCGTTGCGGCCACCGAGAGCGGGCTGACGGCGCAGTCCAGCAGTATCACCAACTTGGAGGCGAAGATAGGTAACGCCCAGCCATTCGTGGCCGGGCAGACGTGGGAATTCGCGAACTCAACCCAAGGATGGAAAGCCAATACCGATGGCGCGACCATCACGGCAGGGCCGCAGTTCGTGACTATCTCGAAGTTCACCACCTTCCAAGTCAACAACACCTTCCCAGTGATCGAAGGTGCCGAAAACCCCCTGATCAGGATCAGGCTGCGCCGACGTAACACGGGCCGTGCTCGCGCAGCGATGTACTGGGCCAACGAGGACGGTGGGCTTGCCGAATCTCGTAGGTTCGACTGGTCTATCAACACCTCGAACGGTGACTGGCAGGACATTGAGTTCGATCTCTCCGGGCATGCCGGCTGGAACGGCAAGAAGATCTGGGCGATCCGTCTGGACATGTACAACTCGGGCGATGCCAACGGCGAGGTGGACATCGCCTACATCGCGGCTGGCCGGAGATCGGTTGCAGCGTCGGGCAGGGCGTTCGACTCGCTGAGCGTCAACGTCACCCAGCAAAGTGAAAAGCTGGCGGCGGAGACACAGCGGATCAATGGGCTGCTGACATCGGTGGGCAACGCCAATGCGGCAATTCAGGACGAAGCGACGACTCGCACCAGTGCCGACTCGGCGCTGAGCACAAGAATCAATGCTGCCCAGGCGAAAGCCAACGATGCGGCAGCGGCGGTCCAAAGCGAGGTCACAGCGCGCGCAAACGCTGATGCAGCGCTCGGCAGACGTGTTGATGGCGTTCAAAGCAGCTTGGGCAGCACCAACGCCGCAGTGGACAGAACCTCCACGGCTCTGACCTATTTGAACAACGTAGCGAGCGCCTCGGAGGTGGTTCGAGTACAGATCACCGCCAACGGTATTCGGCACGTCGGCGGCTTCGGTATCGGCATTGAGAACAACGACGGCGCAGTTCAGTCAACGTTTGCAATTTTGGCAAACCGGTTCGCGATACTCAGCCCATCAGGCGACAGCGTCTCATCACCCTTCGCAGTACAAGGCAGCCAAACGTTCATTAGTGACGCCTACATCCGCGACGCTAGCATAGGCACCGCTAAAATCGCACAGGGCGCGATCGCCAACGCGCAGATCCAAGACGCGGCCATCACCAACTCCAAGATCGGCGATTTGCAGGTGGACACACTCAAGATCGGCAACGAGGCGGTAACCATACCCCGGTACGCCGGCTATGCGCCTCGCTTCAACTGCAACGCGACCTGGCAGACGCCGCTGACCATCACGTTCTACATGCCGCAACCGGGCATGGTTTACATCAACTACAGCTCGACGTTCCTCTCCCACGGCACCCAGTATTACCAGTACCGCCTCGTTCTCGACGGCAACCTCATTGCTGAGTCTGTAGCCCGCTGGTCTGACAGCTCGATAACGCTTGCGTCTGGACAATACGTCGGCGCTGGCCAGCACACGGTCGATTTTTCGATCCTGGCAGAGGTGGGCGTGGTGCTGTCCTATCAAAACCTCATGGTGCAAGGAATCATGAAATGACCGAAGCAGCCACGGCCGGGGAGGTCGTGCTTTACGACGCACGTGGAGAGATCCGCATGCGTGGTTATATGTCCCAATTCGAGGCAGAACTCAACGCCAAGCGAACCGGGTTTTCCTATCTATTCGCGCGGGCCAGCGAGAGCGAGCAGTACGTGAACGCAGGCAAGATCGTGTCGCGCCCCAAGATGGCATTGCAGTTGGTCGGTCTGACCTTGAAAGGAGTGCCTGCCGATGCCGTGTTGATCATTGAAGGCATTGAATACATCTCCGACGGCAGTGACATCGAGTTGGGCTTCAGCCTGCCGGGCGAATACGAGGTCGTGATCGACCTGTGGCCTTACCAGAGCGAGGTATTGCACGTTGAAAATCGAACACAAAAGTGATCATGCAAAGGCCCGAGCTTTTGATTACCCAGCCATCGAAGAACAGCTCGACATGCTTTGGCACGCAATGGACCAAGGAGCGATACCCAAAGCCGAACCATTCTATTCCACCCTCCAACGCGTGAAGCAGCAGTACCCCAAGACCTGAAGGTCGAACATCCCCAAGCCCGCCCCGCGCGGGTATTTTTTTGCCTGGAGAAACCCATGCCCTATGTAGCCATCAACCTGACCAATGACTACGACGTCGCCAACAAAACCCGCTATGCCACCCAGGAAGAAGCGGACGCCCGCGCCCGCGAAATCCTGACTCAGTTCCCCGGCGCCCAGGTCTACACCGCACAGGTGCTGAAGGAGTACACCGCCAAGGTCTCGATCACAGCCAGGGACCCGGCCGAACCCAAGCCAACGGACACGCCCGACACTGCCGCCTGACGGTGCGCAGCTCTCAACCGGGCTAGTACGAGAGCATCGAGCCCAACGCTCAAACACAGGCTAGCCAATAGCCTATTCCCAAACACAAGCCCGCATTGCTGCGGGCTTCGATTTCAAAAGCTGGCGTACCTTTTCGTCCACCTTGCGCTTTTCGAACGTATAGCTTTCAAGTCGATCTGTTTGCTCGCCAGTCGGGTATCCAGTGCATGCCTGTCGTGCCGTTTCAGTCTGGCATGGGCCTTGGCGTCCTAGTTTCCCGAAACACCGGACTGAACGCGACTTGGGCACCCAAAAGAGGCAAGTGCATCGAACGTTCTTCGTATTTCAGGCGACCTATGTATCAGGCGATATTCGTTATCCAACGCATTTCTCCCCACCAGCCGTCTCAAGAGCGGCCTTTTTTGCATGGAGCATCCCTATGACCCCTCGTGGCATCCGCAACAACAACCCCGGCAACATCGACTACAACGCCCGCAATGCCTGGGTCGGCCAGCTTGGCTTGGAGGAGGGCGTGGCCAACCCGCGCTTCGCCCGTTTCGACTCGCCCGAGAACGGCATCCGCGCTCTAGGCAAGCTGCTGATCAACTACCGTAGCAAGACCGGTCTTCCGGGCGTCGGCGGTAAAGGCATCGACACCGTCCTGGAGATCGTCCACCGCTGGGCACCGAGCAATGAAAACGACACCCAGGCCTACGCCCAGGCAGTGGCCGAGCGCCTGGGTGTGCAGACCACCGACAGCATCGACATCAAGGACTCGACGGTACTGCGCGGCATCGTGCTCGCCATCATCGTGCACGAGAACGGCGCCAACCCTTATCGGTCAGCGGTGATCGACGAAGGCGTACGACGGGCGCTGGCATGACTTGGCCGGTACGGCTAGGGCTGCTGGGTCTGGTGATGGCGTCCTACTGGTGCGCCTATGAGCACGGTCGCTCGGTGGAACGCAGCCAGGCCCTGGCTGCATCGGCGCAGCGCGACAGCGCCGATCGGCTGGCCGAGGCCCTGGCCCAGCGCAGTGCCCGCCACGAAGAACAACGACGCGCCCAAGCGCAGGAGGAGGTGAAGGCCCATGCGCACGAACAAACCCAGGTGGCCGCTGCTGACGCTGCTGGCGCCGATGCTGCTGGCGAGCGGTTGCGCCACGCCGCCGGCCAGTTCGCCGCCGGCGTCGGTTGCCTCGGCACGGATACCGCCGCTGTCGCCCGAGGCCAGGCAGCCACCCGCGCCGCCATGGTGCTCTCCGACCTGCTCGCACGGGCTGATGCGCGAGCGGGAGAGCTGGCGAAAGCCTATGACCGCGCCCGAGTGGCGGGCCTTGCCTGCGAGGCCTCCTACAGCACCTTGACACCATGAGTGCGAGCGCTTCGAGCACAGGCTCTGCGACGGCAACTGGATACACCAAAGCGATGAAAACGTTCTTCGCGCGGTGAAAAAGATATTCCCCCGCCCAAGCATCAAGCATTGTTATTCCACGCCGATGATGACAAAGCGCCAGTAATTCCTGTCGCGTTTAGTCAACCCTCTCACTGGTGTTTCCAATGCTGCAATCATTCAACAACCTGGGTGTGCGTACAAAACTGTCGTTGGGCTTTTCGCTGCTCGTCGCCATGATCCTGCTGGTTGCCTTCACCGGCTGGCGGGCGACCCTTTCCCTGGCGGACCGAGGCGACCGCATGCGCGACATCGCCACCTTCAGTTCGATGGCCCGGGACATGCGCATCGAGCGATTGGTGTACTTCGTCAGCGCCACCGACGAGCAGGCGGGTAAATGGCTGGCTGCGCTGGACAAGACCGAGACCCAGTTGCGTACCGTTTCGCCTAATTTCAAGTCGCCGCAGAACCAAGCGTTCCTGCGCGAAGCCGGCACGTTGTTGCAGCAATACCGCGGCTTCCAGCAACAGGCCGTGACGGCTACGCGCGAACGTGAGGCCGCGCGTGCCACGGCCTCGGCCTCGGCAGAAGCACTCACCCAGTCGCTCCAGCGGCTGTGGGGCGTCGCCAATGCCGATGGGGCGCGCAGCGAAGACCGGCAAACGATGGTGGCCTTGTCGATGGGCGTACAGCGGATGCACACGGGCTTTCGCAGCTACATCGCGGCGCCGAGCAAAACCAGCGAAGCCGCTGCGATCAAGGCCGCCGAAGACGTGCAAAGCAGCCTGGCGGCGCTGAAAGCCAGTGCGTTGCCGTCAGCAATGGTGCAGCAGCTGGCGACCGAGCTGGATGCCTACAACAGCCACGTGCAGCAAGTGATCCAGGCGCAAGCCGGCGCCGATGCGGGGCAAACGGGCATCAGCCAAACGATCAACAGTTTGCTCGTGCTAGCCGACAAATTGACGGCACGGCAGGCCGAATTGCAAAGTTCGGACGTCAGCGAGGCGCTCCAGGCGCTGCTGATCTGGCTGCTGCTGGCGATCGCACTTAGCGTCGCGGCCGCCTGGCTCATCACCCGCTCCATCGTGGGCCCGCTCAAGGAAACGGTCGATCTGGCCGAGACCGTTGCGCGCGGCGATTTCACCCAGCGGCAGACCGTGACCCGTACCGACGAGATCGGCGCATTGCAGGCCAGCATGCAGCGCATGACGCTCAACCTGCACGGCCTGGTCAGCCAGCTCAAGGATGGCGTGGTGCAGGTCGCCAGTGCCGCCGAAGAGCTGTCGGCCATCACCGAGCAGACCAGTACGGGCGTGCAGTTGCAAAAAGTGGAAACCGATCAGATCGCCACGGCCATGCAGGAAATGACCGCCACCACCCATGAGGTGGCGCGAAACGCGGGTCAAGCGGCCGCTTCCGCCCAGGGCGCCAGCCGTCAGGCGGTGCAGGGCGACCAAGCCGTGGGCAAGGCGGTTGAGCAGATCGAGTTGCTGGCCCAGGAAATGGCCTCGGCCAAGTCGGTGATGGCGACCCTGCGCGGTCACGCCGACAACATCGGTAGCGTGCTCGACGTGATCAAATCGGTTTCCGAGCAGACCAACCTGCTGGCGTTGAACGCGGCCATCGAGGCGGCGCGTGCCGGAGAGGCGGGCCGGGGCTTCGCGGTGGTGGCCGATGAGGTGCGCAACCTGGCCAAGCGCACCCGCACGTCCACGGACGAGATCATCGAGCTGATCGCCGGCTTGAACCAGAGCACCGGCCACATGGCCGCCGTGCTGGAGCAGAACGTGCAGTTGACCGGCAACAGCGTCGAGCTGTCGCGCGAAGTGGGACAGATGCTCAAACAGATCGCCCACTCGATCAAGGACATCGAATCGATGAACGATCAGATCGCCTGCGCCGCCGAACAGCAAAGCGCGGCCGGCGAGCAGATCAGCCGCAGCGTGACCAATGTGCGCGACATTTCCGATCAAACCGCAGCTTCCAGCGAGGAAACGGCGAACGCCAGTACGGAATTGGCGCGCATCAGCGTGCAACTTCAGGACATGTCGGGCCGATTCCGGGTCTGACCACCTGGGCGTGACGGACACCGGGTTCGGCACCGCCCAACGTCCCTCGGCCAAACCCCAGCAGCGGCCTGGCTGAGCCACCCCGTGTGCCGTCGCGTGCAAGGCGCCTGTCGCACGACCCTAGCGTCAGCTTCGCGGACGACCTCCAACAGATGCCAGGGTTAGGCGACTGCTCGCGCATTCCCGTAGAATCGCCCCCACGTTCGTGCAGACTTGGGTCGTTTCAATGCAAGACAGGCAGCAGTACACGGAAGTTTTGCAGGGTTGGCGCGCCTTCGTGGAGGCGGCCGGCATCGCCAAGAGCCGTATCAAGTCCGGAGATGTGCACGAGCACCAGCACATCAGGCTGAGCAGGAACGGCTTGGAGGAAAGCGACCAAGGCTTCAGCTTCGCGCTGTCTCAAGGCCAAGCGGCTACCTTGAACAGCCGTTTCACCCACGTGGACGAACACGGCAAGCGCCAGCCCGAACCGCTGCAACTGGGCTTTCCGCTGTTGCGTGTCATCGAAGGCCAGAAAGCCTTCTTCGTTCCATTGTTCCGCTATTCGTTGCCCGACACGTGGTGCGACGCCACGACACCGTCGTTCATCGTGCCCGTGAAACAGGGAAACGAAGTGGCGCCGAACCTGGAAGCCTTCAGGCAATACTTGAACGTCGATATTCAAGAGCTGGGCGCCGAGCGCCACATGATGAGCATCGCCGCCGCTTGCATGGAGCAGGCCCAGGCGGATTTCGCTGCCCTGTTCGAAGCCTTTCTGCGGTGGATCAAGCAGCGTCTGAACGAGGTGAGCGAAAGCGCCGGCAAGCCTGTGGGCGCTTCACTGGAAACGGCGTTCACGGGCATCGTCTGCCCCCAGGTGAATGCCGATTTCAGTAGCCGCGAGCAGTTGAAGGACTACAGCGAACTCTTGAAAGCCGGCGAACGGCCGGTTTCGGCATTGCTCGAGCGCTACATTTCTTACCGCTGCGACGATCGGGCGTCCAGCCCGACGTCGTCGAGGCGAACGCCTTACGGGCTGTTCGAACGCAAGTACCCGCTGGGCCGCGGGCAGACCTTGGCCTTGGCGCAGATCGCCGGCGGTGCGGCGTTGTCCGCTGTGCAAGGCGCGCCGGGCACGGGCAAGACCACACTGTTCAAGTCGCTGATCGCCAGCCAGCTGGTCGAACGGGCCTTGTGCTGTATCGAGGGCGAGGACCGCAACCTGGGCCTGGTCGTGACCTCGACCGCCAAGAAGGCCGTGGAAAACGTCATCGACGACCTGCGTGGCGATCCCGCTTTGCAAGGGCTCAACTGGCTGTACTTCCAGGGCGGAGACAACGCGCAGGTCACGCAAGAGCTGCAACGCGTCGGGGCCTTGCTGGAGCAGCTCGACAGCCAGGCGCATGATCCGGACAAGCAGGACGCGTTGGCCGCCACGATCGTCGCGACCCGCCGCGCCATCGACACCGAACTTGGTCGCTTTTATGCGCTGCAAGCGCAGTACCAGGCAGCCGCTACGGCCTTGGGCGGCGTGCCGGCCGAAACCTACGAGTCGCGGTTGAAGGCGCTCGGCCGTGAGGTGAGCGAGCAGTGCGCCGCGCTGGACATCAGCGTCGAGCGCGGTGCGGACATCGCACGACAGTGCACCGATGCACGCGAGCGACTCGCAGCGCGTAGAACCCGGCACGCCCAAGCCGGGCAGTGGCTGGCCACAGGCTATGGCCAACTGCCAAGCGCTCCCTTCTCCCTTGCGCTGTATGCCCAATGGTTGAGCAGCCCGTTGAGCGCAAACGTTCAGCACCATTTCGTCGAGTACCCGATCCGCGGGTTGGCGCGATTGCTGGCCACCTGGTTCGGCGGCCGATACCGCGCCGCCCGCGAGCACCTGCGCCAAGCACATGGCGAAGACTTCCGCCGGTTCGAGCTGGACGCGTCGCAGCCCGCGCAGCTTGCGGTGCTGGCGCGTAACCGCCGGGCGATGATGGCCACCGCCGGGGCCGAGCAGTGGCTGGCTGCCGCCGCCGACGTCGAAACCGATGCCGACAGGCAGAGGGCCAAGGCGTTGCAGCGGCTCGCGGCCGACGTGGCGCACCTCACCGCCGGCGTGGACCACCTGCGGCACTATAAAACCGCCAGGCACGCGCTTGTGCAGGCCTTCCCCGAAGGCGACTGGCTCGACGTCCTGCGTTTGCGCTTCATCGCCGAGCAACGCAGGCTCTTCGACTGTGCGATCGACTACTTGTGGCAGGAACTGCTCAGGCAGAAAGCCCTGGTAAGCCAGGCGCTGTCATTGTGGACCAGCCTGCTCAGCGGCAAGCAGGACAGCGGTTTCTACCGCTGGAAGGACAAACTCGACGAGTTCTATCGGCTCATCACCCTGGCCTATCCGCTGATGGCGTCGACCTTGGTGTCGATCCACAAGCTGGCGGGCTACAAGCTGGCTGACCTCAATGGCTTCGCCCCTTACCACCTGAGCCTTGTGGACGAAGCCGGAATGATCTCGGTGGAAGCGCTGGTGCCATTACTGGCACGCAGTCAGAGGGCGGTCGTGGTAGGCGACCCCTTGCAGATCGAACCCATCCGCTCGCTGGATAACGCGTCGGCGGAAAGGCTCAAGGCCCGCCACTTCCAAGACAACACGCGGTACGAAGCGGTCTCGCCGATGCTGGTCACCGCCTATCACCGCGCAGCGGGCACGGCCACCGGCAGTGTCGACGAAGTGGGCGACGGCATCGTCCTGGACGAGCACCGCCGCTGCCAACCCGCCATTGCCGAGCTGTTCATGCGCATCGCCGAGTACCGCGGGGTGCAGGTGCGCACCGCAGCCCCCGACGCCAGAATCGCCGCCGCCTGCACCGGCATGGGAGGGTTCAACCTTATGTTCTATGGCGTGCCGGGGCGGCGTGGCGCGCTGCCCAATACCAACGAAGACGAAGTGGACGCCATCGGCCTGCTGCTGGACAAGCTGGAGGCGGCCGGTTACGACCTGACCCAGGACGTGGGCATCATCACGCCCTATGCCAATCAGAAGAACCTGTTGATCAAGCGCTATGGCGAGCGGCTCAAGCACCGCCAGGCCTTGAAGATCGGCTCGGTCCATCAGTTCCAGGGCGTCGGCTTCGAGGTGATCGTCTATTCGCCGGTCATCTTCCAGCGCACTGACCGCGACGCGTTCCAGAACGGCAAGCCGAACCTGCTCAACGTGGCCGTATCGCGGGCCAAGCAGCAGTTCATCGTGGTGGGCAACCAGCAGCGCCTGCTTGCGGCCGGCAAGTCCCTGGCGCGCATGGCCGAGCGGTGCGCCGCTTCGTTCTTCGTCGAGATGGAACATCAGAGCCCTTCCTTCGAAGGGGCCGACAGGCATGGGGTCAAGCACTATTTCGACTGTGACCATATCGCTGCCTTCGAAGCGCTCGCGGCCTCCAGCCAACGCTCGTTCACCGTGGTCGTGCCGTGGATTCGGCAAGGCTCGAGCCCCAACCACCCACCGCTGAAGATCCTGCGCGCGACCCAGCAGCGGGGCGTCGCGGTCACGGTCTATTACGGCCATGATCGCGTCGACAAGGCCGACGCGGACGACGGCGACGCCGGGCTGATCGAGGCTTACCGTCGCTACCTGGGGGAGGCCAATGTGGTGCGGATGCCGGAAGGCACCCATGAAAAGATTCTTCTGGTCGACGACTGCGCGGCGACCGTAGGCAGTTGGAACTGGTTGTCCCACGGTTATTACCGCTACTGCGAGTCGCCCGAGTGGCAAAGCTTGGCGTTGCGCCGAGAGACCAGTGTGGAGTTGCGGGATCCCGAGATCATCGCCCGCTTGAAAGCGCGTCTCATCGCAGGGTGAAACGCGCTTTGTGGAGGTGCCGAGGCGTTACCACGCCTGGCAGTGCCGGGGGCATTCGGGGACTTTGTGGCCTTGGCTACGTTCGGGATTCGCTGCGGATCGGTAGGTGGGGTGAGCGCTATACGGCATTGATGCGAATCAAATACGCAAGGTATTGGTAAACAATACACAACAAAGAATCATTCCTGTTTGCTATATTCCGGCCGCTTGTTCATCTGCCTTCTGGCTATTCGTATCCGGCCGTTTCGCTCAACAGGTCCATTCATGCCCGTCCCACACTTTCCCCGCAAGAACACGTTGACTTCCCTCTGGCTGCCTATGGGTTTGCTCGTCGGTTTTGCCTCACCCCAGGTACTGGCGCAGACCGCACTGGAACTGCCCGCAGTCGACGGGCCGGCTGCCCAGGCCACTGACGCCCAGGCGCCCGTGTTGGAGCTGGAGGAAACGGCCGTATCTGCCAGTGCCGATGCGTCGCGCGAAGGGCTGGTGCCCGAATACGAAGGCGGGCAGGTTGCCCGTGGTGGGCGAGTCGGGATCTTGGGCAACAAGGACTACATGGAGACGCCGTTCACCTCCACGTCCTACACCAACCAGCTGATTCAGGACCAGCAGGCGCACAGTGTCGCCGACATCCTGCAGAACGATCCGTCGGTGCGCATCGCCCGTGGTTTCGGCAACTTCCAGGAACTGTACATGGTGCGCGGCTTCCCGCTGTACTCCGATGACATCGCCTACAACGGCCTGTACGGGCTGCTGCCCCGGCAGTACGTGGCGTCGGAGTTCATCGAGCGGGTCGAGGTGTTCCGCGGGGCCAGCGCGTTTCTCAACGGGGCGGCGCCGGGTGGCACGGGGATCGGCGGCGCGATCAACATCCTGCCCAAGCGCGCGCCGAACGCGCCGCTGACCCGGCTCACCGCCGGTGTGGAGAACCGTGGCTTCGGCACGGTGGCGGCCGATGTGGCACGGCGCTTCGGCGAGGGCGACCAGTTCGGGGTGCGGGTGAACGTCGCCAAGCGGGCAGGGGAGACGGCCGTCGAGGATCAGGACCGCAGCTTGGACATGTTCGCGCTGGGGCTGGATTACCAGGGGGAGCGGCTGCGGTTGTCGTCGGATATTGGGCATCAGTATCACTTCATCGATAATCCGTTGCCGAGCGTGAGGTTTGGCAACGAGGTGCCCAGCCCACCGAGCGCAGACAAGAACTTCGGTCAGTCTTGGACCTATGCAAAAGAGAAACAGACGTTTGGTACTTTCCGCGCCGAATATGACCTGACCGATGCCGTGACTACTTGGGCAGCTGTCGGCATGCGTAAAGGCGAGGAAAAGAACGTATTGGCCAACCCGATCTATAGAGGGGCAGGCGTTATCTCGGCCAGTCGCTTCGACAACTACCGCGAAGAGACCGTGACTACCGGCGAAGTGGGTGCGCGCATGAGTTTGCAGACAGGGCCGGTGTCGCATCAGTGGGTCATATCGGGGGCGATGTTCGATACTAAGGATCGCAATGCTTTCGCCACAGGCGGGGTCTTGAGCAGCGGTCTGTACGACCCTGTCGACGTCGCGAGGCCGGAAGATCCGAAAGTTACAGGCTCCATGTCCAGCCCGCACATCACAGCGCGTACTCATACACAAAGCTTGGCAATCGCTGATACGCTGGGGTTCTTCGATGATCAGCTACAAGTCACGCTCGGCGCTCGTCGCCAAGGGTTGGACGTCACGGGCTACGACTACACAACCGGCGACAAGACGTCGAAATACAATCGGTATGAAACGACGCCTGTTGCCGGGGTGGTGTATCAGCTCAACGAGCAATTTTCGATATACGCCAACTACATTGAAGGTTTGACCAAAGGCGACACGGCTGGCACCACGACGACATTACCGGATGGGTCGTCGGTGCCGATCATCAATGCTGGCGAGTCGTTGGCTCCATACGTGGCTAAGCAAACCGAACTGGGCGTGAAGTACGACGGCGGTGGCCTGGGAGGGAGCGTCGCCGTTTTCGAAACACGCAAGCCGGTCGGCATCATTGAGAATCAGGTATTCAAAGACGGTGGCGAGCAGCGCAACAGAGGCATTGAACTGTCTATGTTCGGCGAGCCTATGCAGGGCGTTCGGCTACTGGGGGGCGTGACACTGCTAGATGCCGAGCTGAGCAAAACCCAAAACGGTACGGATGATGGCAATGACGCCATCGGCGTGCCTAAAACCCAGGCCAACATTGGCGGCGAATGGGATGTGCCCGGGTTGCAGGGCGTCACGCTCACCAGCCGGGTCACCTATACCAGTCGCCAATACGTCAATACGGGCAACACGATGGAAATTCCATCTTGGACCCGCCTGGACCTCGGCGCCCGCTACGGCTTCAAGGTCGACGACAAGGACGTGACGCTCCGCGCTCGCCTTGACAACGTCGCCGGCCGTGACTATTGGGCATCGACCGGGGGCTACCCGGGTTCGAATTACCTGGTGCTGGGCGCCCCACGTACCTTCTCGGTCAGCGCCTCGGTCGACTTCTAACCCACCATCTTACCCAACCCCACCTGTGGTGGGGTTGATCCAACCCAGCCCCATCGCATTCACTTGTACGGCGCTTCCAAAGTTGTACAACCCGCGCGGAACGATTGCCATCGCCGCCACTCCGAACTCTATCTGCGGAGCGATACCGCCACTGCGACGCAGTGAATCAACAGGAGTTTGGGCAGTGTCCAACAGTGATCTTCGTGTCGACAACCGCTTCACTGCCGACGTGCTGGGGCACCCGAAAGACATCTTCTTCGCCGCCGTGGAAAGTACGCGGATGCCGATGATCGTCACCGACCCGAATCGGGCCGACAATCCGATCATTTTCGCCAACCAGGCGTTTTTGGAAATGACCGGCTATGAAGCTGCCGAAATCATCGGGCGCAATTGCCGTTTTTTGCAGGGCGAAGACACCGATCCCGAAGTGATCAACTCGATTCGCCAAGCCGTGGAGCAACGCCACGACTTTTCCACCGAAGTGCTGAACTACAAAAAAGACGGCAGCTCGTTCTGGAATGCGCTGTTCATCTCGCCGATCTACAACGAAGCCGGCAAGCTGACCTACTTCTTCGCCTCGCAATTGGACGTCAGCCGTCGCCGCGACGCGGAAGAGGCCTTGCGCCAATCGCAGAAGATGGAAGCGCTGGGGCAATTGACCGGTGGCATCGCCCATGACTTCAACAACCTGTTGCAGGTCATCGGTGGCTACATTTCCTTGTCCAAAGCCGTCGCCGGCAAGTCGTCACCAGATCTGGCGAAGATTCTCGGGAATCTCACTTACGCCAATGATGCGGTGGACAAGGCCAATACCCTGACCAAGCAGCTACTGGCGTTCTCGCGCAAGCAAAAACTCCAGGGACGGGTCATCAGCCTCAATCAGCTGGTCAAGGATGCGCAAGTGCTGATGAATCGCACCCTGGGGGAAGGCATCGAGATCCAGCTCGACCTTGACCCGCACCTGGCCAACTGCCGCATCGATCCGGCGCAAGCGGAAATCGCCTTGTTGAACGTCGTGATCAATGCCCGCGATGCCATGATCGGCAGCGTCCGCCAGGAGCTCCACATCGAAACCCGCAATGTGGTCATCACCGAAGAAGTGCGGGCGGCCTACGAAGGTCTGCTACCGGGCACCTACGCCTGCGTGGCGATCACCGACACCGGCGAGGGCATGTCCGAAGAGGTGCTGGCGCGTGCCATGGATCCGTTCTTCACCACCAAAGAGGAAGGCAAGGGCACCGGCCTCGGGTTGTCCATGGTCTACGGTTTCGCCAAACAATCCCGTGGCGGCGCGCGCATCTACTCCGAACAAGGCGTCGGGACCACATTGCGGTTGTATTTCCCGTCCGATGAAAGCGACGTACAGGCCGTCGACAAACGCCAAGCCCATTTGCCCAAGCCCGGCGATGAGCGTGTGCTGGTCGTGGAAGACCGAGACGATGTCGCGCAACTTGCCTGTACCATTCTCGAAGAGTACGGCTATGTCACTACGGTCGCGGCTGATGCGCGGCAGGCGCTGGCGCTGATTAATGACGGGCATGAATTCGATTTATTGTTCACCGACCTGATCATGCCTGGCGGCATGAACGGCGTGACCCTGGCGCGCAAGGTACAGGCGCTAAAGTCCGAGACCAAAGTGTTATTGACGACAGGCTATGCGGAGAACTCCATCGAACGCACCGATGTGGGCGGTTCGGAGTTCGAAGTCATTTCCAAACCCTATCTGCCGCATGACTTGGCGCGTAAAGTACGCCAAGTGCTGGACTCGCCGGGCGGTGTCTAAGGGCGACTCTTTCACACCCCATACAGCGAACAGCCTGTTTGGTCTGGAAAATGGCCGGATAGCCGTTAACCTGATCACGAATTTTCCAACGCTTCGAGCATCTACTTGCATTGACCGACCAGTGTGATATCACTGTGCTCAGATAGCTTGCTAAGTAATAACTCAGGAAAACCGTGATCATGAAAACAGTCATCGCCGCTGCGGTGCTTTCTCTCTTTGCCGTCTCTGCTCAGGCGACCGAATTGTCAGGTGCTATTGGTGCCACTAGCCAAGGTGGCCTCACTGCTCGCGTAGGCGTGGGCTTCGCTTGGGACAAGTCGTGGCTGGAGTCCGACGTTGGCCGTCTGACCGGCTACTGGGACGCAGGCTACACCTATTGGGAAGCCGGCAAAGCTGCAGGCGGCACGCACTCGCTGTCGTTCGCGCCCGTGTTCGTCTACGAGTTCGGCAATGGCGACATCAAGCCTTTCATCGAGGCAGGCATCGGTGTGGCGGTGTTCTCGGGTACTTCGGCCGGCGACCAGGAATTCGGTAGCGCCTTCAACTTCGAAGACCGTATCGGTGCGGGCCTGAAGTTTGGCGACAACCAGCGCGTGGGCATCCGTGCCACGCATTATTCCAACGCCAGCATCAAACAACCCAACGACGGCATCGAATCCTACGCGCTGTTCTACAGCCATCCGATCTGATCGAACCCTACGAAACGAGCCCGCGCATGCGGGCTTTTTTCGTCGTGGGCGCAGCGCAGGGCGGCTGCATTTCGAACGCCGTGCTATTGCCCGCTTGTCCTGAGCGAGGGCACTCAGGATAAAATGCGGCCTTTCCCACGTTCGAGATGGATCTTATGCGGCAAGTTCTTGCGATGACTTTTGGTGGCCTGACCCCTAGCTACTATGCGCGGCAGCTCTTCTTTGGCGTATTGTTCGCCGCGTTCTTCATCTACTTGAAGGCCAACGCGCCGAGCGGAATCAGCGCAGGCAGCATCGTCATGGCCATCGCCTGTGCCTTGCTCTATCCTTACTCGCGTTTCGTCTATGAGCGCATCATCGGCTTCATCATGGGCAACAATGTGTTCTTCGTGAACGCATTGCTGATGCTGTTCGTGAAGTTCATCACCATGTTGATGTGCTGGTTCCTGGCGATTTTCATCGCGCCGTTGGGCTTGGCGTACCTGTATTGGTACAACAGTCGGCAACTGACCGATCGATAATCACTGCGTCCGTTGCAATGCGTTAGTTGCACGGCCCAAGCCCCGGTCATTCATCTGCCGGGGCTTTGATCTTTACGGTACCCCGATTCACAACGACGCCTCGCGCCTCACCTTCGATACTCCCTGTCCCTGCCATACTCCGGAGACCTCGCCATGGCTGATGCCGACACACCGTCCAGCCCTTTGCCCACCACCACCCTACAAGCGGTCTGTGCCGAGCTGGGCTTGCCTTCGGATACTTGGCTAATGGATTTTTGGCGGCAACATGCCGGTGCATGGCTCGTGGACCAGGTTGTGGTCTACGCGATCGACGATGTCCAGGAGCGTAACCACACGTTCGAAGTCGCCCAGTATTTTCCGCGACAGATTGCCGTAGGCGACGACTCGGGTGGGCGCCTGATTCTGGTCGACCGCCTGGCCGATTCCGGGCTGTGGCTGGTAGACGCAGGTTCGCCTTCGCTGGAGGGTGCCGAGCACTTCGATACCTTGGAGCAACTGGCTGCCGCCGTCGGACGCGAACATCGAGAACCGACACAGTAGTGTGCGAAATGTCCTGACGACTGCGGAGTGATCCCATGAAAATATATGGATATGGGCGTGAGCATGCTGAACTCTTAGAGCTGTCGGAAGCCTCGATTGTTGCAAGTGCCGGAGAGTTGCGTGCCCTGGCAGCATTCTTCAATCACGTGGCCGATGAAAAAGAGGGCGTGATTGAAAACACTTCAGATCATGTTCATTTCAGAGACCACTGGCCAAGTTGGAAATCCGAGTCGGCGGATGTGGTTTTAATGACGGTCGACATTGAAACGTCTTCCTGATCGGCTGTGCTGAACGCCCTACAGCGCTACTGCCATCTCAGGACAGCTATAGCATTTTGCTCTCATGCGCTGTGCCTTCAGCTTTCATGGTCTACGGGCCAGTCACGGACGCCGCGGTCGATGTCTCCCTTATTTTTAGGACGTATCAACCTCACCCTTGGGCGGTTCGGGCCTTTCAGATTCGCGATCTGACCACAGTGGCGCCCAGCGCCTAGCGCTGCGGAAGGCTCAACCCTGCGCTAACGGCAATGCCCGGTTGGCTATACCAAAGGGCACATGCACCATGGGCAGGTCCCTGGCGGCCGAGTCCAAGTGGCTGCGCTGGTCGTCGAAGAACATGTGCGGCTTAAGGATCGACAAGACCCGCCGTTTTTCCATCCCCCCAAGGAAGAACGATTCGTCCGGCGACACGCCCCAGTCCTTGAGCGTGGTGACTACCCGCTCGTGGGACGGCGCATTGCGCGCCGTGACGATGGCGATGCGCAGAATGCGTTGGTAGTCGGGGCACTCGGCCAGCCTCCGATCTTCCAAGGTGCGAATCGACGACAGTTTGCGAAACAGATCAGCCAGCGGCCCAGGCCGGTGCGGGATCGCCTTGCGGGTCGATTCATAGGCCTGGAAGGCATTCAGGTCCAGTGCCTGCTTGTAGACGCTTTCGGCTTCGTCGTCGGCGATCACGCCGTCGAAGTCGAAGGCCACCCGCAGTTCGTTGTCGATCTCGTCGTCGTAGACCTTGCTCGGCAGCACCAACCCGGCCGGGTAGTCGGCATCGATGGCCCGCTGCACATCGCTTTCGTTGGCGCTGAGAAACAGGGAGGCGTTGAAGGCGGGAATATACTCATACGGCGAGCGACCCGACATGAACGCCGCGCGGCTGATGTCCAGCCCGTAGTGCTCGATGGAGCGAAACACCCGCAGGCCGGTTTCCGGCGAATTGCGCGACAGCAGCACCACTTCCACCGGCAGTTGCTCGGGAAAGGCCTGGTTGATGCGCAGGAAGCGCCGGATGAAGGGAAAAGCCACGCCGCGGGCGAAGGGCTGGTCGATGTTGCGCTCGTGATGTGAGCGATAGGCCTCGACGCCTTCACTTTCGTAGATGTGGTCCGATTCAGTGAGGTCGAACAGGGCACTGGAGGCAACGCCCACTACCAGCTTGTCATCGATGGGGAAGGGCATGGCCTGCCTCCTGAGCAACGAATGGGGTGATCAGCGGTCCTGAGTCATCCGGCCTTCGGCGAAGTGCTGCAGCCGCTCGCCTTCGAGCCGGTACTTGATCCACTCGTCTTGGGCCTGGGCGCCCACCGCTTCGTAGAAACCGATGGCGGGGGCGTTCCAGTCCAGCACGCTCCACTCCAGACGACCGCAGCCGGTGCGCACCGCTTCGCGGGCAATATGTTGCAGCAACGCCCGACCGGCACCGCCGCCGCGCTGCTCGGGGGTGATGTACAGGTCTTCTAGGTAGAGGCCATGCCGGCCCAGCCAGGTGGAATAGCTGGTGAAGTACACAGCAAAGCCGATGGCCACGCCGTCGCGCTCGCAGATCAGGCTGCTGACGCTGCCGGGTGCGTCGAACAGGCTGCGCTCGATGTCGGCGGTGCAGGCGATGACTTCATGCCGGGCGCGCTCGTACTCGGCCAGCTCAGTGATGAAGGCGAGGATCTGCGCTGCGTCGTTGCGCTGGGCAGGGCGGATGGAGAGAGACATGGCAGGGCTTCCTTGGTAGCGGGGTGCGTATTCTAGCCGCAGGAACACCCACTAAAGCAATGTAAAGTCTGCTTGACATCCTCGGGGTGGTGCTTGCAATGTAAAGCCTCCTTTACATGGAGGTCGCAGCTATGTCGCTCACCCGTTTTGCCCCAGCGTTCGCGCTGACCATGGCGCTGTATGCCCTGGCCGTGCTGGTCAGCAGCCATTACCTGCCGCTGTTGTCGGCGCCTTTGACCAAGGCTGCGGTGGCCCTGACACCGGTTCCGGCGATGGTCGCCATGGCCTGGGTGGTGATCCGCCAACTGCGCAGCCTCGACGAGCTGCACCGGCGCATCCAGCTCGAAGCCTTGGGCATGGCGTTCGTGGCCACGGTGCTGATCACGTTCAGTTATGGATTCCTGGAAACGGCAGGTTTGCCGCGTTTGTCGATGTTCATGGTCTGGCCGCTGATGGGCACACTGTGGGCGTTGGGTACGGTGTTCGGCGTCAGGCGCTACCGATGAACAACCGTGTGCGCGAGCTGCGCGCCGCACAGGGGTGGTCGCAAGCGGAGCTGGCGACGCGCCTGGGCGTGTCGCGGCAAACCGTCAATGCCATCGAGACCGGACGTTACGACCCTAGCCTGCCTTTGGCTTTCAGCTTGGCGCGACTGTTCGAGCAGCCGATCGAGGCGATCTTCCAGCCGAATTGAGCGATACAGTCAGGTGTATTGGTAAAATATACCGTAACTGTACATGTCTGCCCTAGCCGGCCTTTCGCTACTTTAGATCGGCCTTGCCACCCTATTCGGACACCAGACCATGCTCGGTTCCTACGATCTGCTCAGCGCCTTCGTGCTTTTCGCTTTCGTCTCCTCCATCACCCCAGGCCCCAACAACACCATGCTGCTCGCCTCGGGCGTGAATTTCGGCGTGCGCCGCAGCGTGCCCCATGCGCTGGGCGTGAGCATCGGCTTCATGGTGATGGTGATCGCAGTAGGGCTGGGGCTGGGCAAGGTGTTCGAAACCTGGCCGATGCTCTACACCCTGCTGCGTTATGCCGGCGCTGCGTACTTGCTGTATCTGGCCTGGAAAATCGCCACTTCAGGCCCGATGGCCGAAGGCACTGACGGTGAGCGCAAACCGCTGACCTTTCTGGGTGCGGCGGCGTTTCAGTGGGTCAACCCCAAGGCCTGGGTCATGGCAGTGGGTGCCATCACCACCTACGCTCCGGCCCAGGGCTATCTGTACAACGTCCTGGTGATCGGCCTGGTCTTCGCGCTGGTGAACCTGCCCAGTGTCGGGATCTGGATCATGTTCGGCAGCGCCTTGCGTAACCTGCTGCGCAATCCGCGCTGGTTGATGCTGTTCAATGTCCTGATGGCCTTGCTCCTGGTGATTTCCCTGTACCCGCTGCTGTTCGTAGAATCGACGTTCTCCTGACAGCGGTAGCGAGTCGACGATGCACCTGATCCCCTGGTCTTACCCCACTGTCGAAGGCTTCACCTTACGGGGCTGGCGCTCGCCGCCCAGCGGCAAGCCACTGTTGCATGTGCTGCACGGCAACGGTTTTTGCGCCTTGGTCTATCGACCCATGCTGCTCACACTGAGCGAGCGCTTCGACCTATGGCTCAGCGACGTGCAGGGGCATGGCGAGAGTGACCACGGCGGTGCGTTCTGCGGCTGGAACCGCAGCGCGGAATTGGCGCTCGAGGCTTTCGAAGCCGGTCGCGCAGTCTATGGCCAGGTGCCGCGCTATGCGCTGGGGCACAGTTTTGGCGGGGTGCTCACGGCCCTGGTCCTGGCGCAGCGTCCGGCGCTGTTCGAACGGGCGGTGTTGCTCGACCCAGTCCTTTTCAGCAGGCGCATGATCGCAACGTTCTGGGTGGCGCGCCGGTTGGGCTTGCACAGGCGCCATGGCCTGGCGCGCAAGGCGGCGGGCCGGCGCAGCCAGTGGCCGGACCGGCAGACCGCCCGAGCGGCTTTGCAGGGAAGGGGGATCTTCAAGGGATGGACGCCGCAGGCGTTGGAGGCCTATTTGGAGCATGCGTTGATGGCATGCCCGGAAGGGGTTCAACTCAGGTGCCGACCTGCGCGGGAGGCGGAAATATTCAGCTCCATGCCTAAGCACTTGTGGCCGAGTCTAAAGCGGATCGCGGTTCCGACGCTGATCCTGCATGGGAAGGGCAGCTACCCATTCGTAGGGCCGTCGGCGCGGGCAGCAGCGTCTTCCAACCGAATGGTTACCCAACGACAGGTATCGGGAGGTCACTGTTTCATGCAGGAAGAACCCGGTCTGGCGGCAGAACGGGTGATCGCTTTTTTAAACGCAGCCCCACTAAGCTGACGCAGCAGCCTGAAGGGGTGGGCAGTCGCATTTCTCGAAAGCAGCCCGAACCCTTCAGGCCACACCATGGCCGCCCTCAGGCGGCCACATTGCTCAATACCAGCTTATGGTGACGCATCGGTTTAGGCCGTACGCTCGCTTCCCCATGGTGACGACGCGCAACGCGCAGCACCCCCCACAAGAACGCCAACGCTACCACTGCCCAAGCACTCATCAAGCTAAAAAGGGTCATCGCCAGGTTCATAGAAAGCTCCTTTGCTTTGCGGTCCTCTCTAGATAAATGACTGCCTGGATAGCGGGTCATTCCAATGGATCGGTCAAAGCTCCCGACCAACGGCCATCACACATGGCCGCTGCTGTTGACGATGCGCAGGCACAGCGCTTCATAAGGGTCGAGATTGATCATCAAGCGCCCGTCCTCGGTCAAATCGCCTTCTACCGTTTCGTTGATCATGTCCACCACTGGGCCTGGGGTGAAGCCGGTCAGTTGCAGTTCTTCGGCGATCACCGTCTGGCCGAAGTTCAGCGCACTGATCTGGATGCCGCGTCCGGCCGGCAGTTCGTGCACCATCACCAGCAGCCCAGGGCTGATGACGTCGGGCACCAGGATCTGTCGAGCGGTGGCGATGCCGTAGGCCTGGCGCACGGCCAGCAGCTTCTTCACCTTGCAGGCGAAGGAGTCGCCGCGTTCCAGCTGGGCATCGAGGCTGCCATACAGCGCGCGCGCGCGCGGCATGCCGCGTACCGACGTCTCGTTTTCGGGTGCCAGCCCGGCCAGATCGTAGCCGCCGCGATGGATCCAGCGTGTATCGCCGTCCAGCATACGCTCGGCCACTGCTTCGGCCGGCAGCGGCAGGGCGCCCACCATGTCCCAACCCGACAGCGCCACCACGCCCGGTTGCATCGCGTTGTACATGACCAGCAGCAGGTGCACCTTCTGGATCTGCTCGATGTCGGCTTCGCTGATGTCGGCCAGATCGCGGATGCCCAACGCTGCGGTGATCAGGCTGGCCGTGGTGCAGGAGATGCCGTTGGTGACGAAGCGCAGGTTGTACGGCGCATGCTCGCCCGACAGGCGCTCGTAGATCTCTTCGCGAATGTGCTCGCGCAAGATGCTGCCGGGCAGCGTCTGGCCCTTGTAGTGGTACATGTCGTGGGCGTGCAGGGTCCAGAAGTGCACCAGCTCCACCGTCAGCTCGTCGTGGTTCTGCAGCGCATGGATGAGCGAGGCAGGGTCGATCTCGAAGGCCTGCATCTCTTTGAACATCAAGCGCAGGAACTCGGTGTCGCCGGTCAACAGCGCATGCTGGTAGGCCGGGCGGGTGATGAAGTCGTAGGACAGGTCGGCGCCGCCTTTGGACATCCCGGCGATGTCGTCCAGGGTCAGGTTCAGTTCCTGGAAGCTGAAACCGCCGGCTTTACGGATCATGCCGCCAATGATCTGGTTGCCCACCAGCGACAGCGGGTGGCTTTCCGACCAGGCGGTGCCTTCGGCGCGGGTTTCCACGCCGAGGAAGCCGTTGGCGTCCAGGCGCAGGCCGCGCGCGCCCAGGCAGTCGAGCGCGTGCAGGGCATCGCCGATGATCATCTGCTGGGCAGTGAAGCTCGGGTCGAGCCAGTTCAGCGACGGTTGGCCTTCCTTGAAGTAGTGCAGGTAGACCCAGCGGCGGGTCACGCCATCCACGCCGGTGACGGGTGGGGTGGCGCTCCAGTCGGTTTCCTTGACGCCGGGCTCGAAGAAGATCACCCGCTGCAACTGGCCGACGATGTAGTGGCGCGCCTTGAGTTCGTCGCACTGCGCCGGCAGCAGATTCACCGCGTCGCGGCCCGCCGGTACGTCGGGCAGCAGGTTCCAGTCTTCTTCGCGGATCTCGACCATGTGGTAGAGCCCCGGATAGGCGCCATGGCCCATCTCGGCCAGGCGGAAGTCGGCGCCCTTGCCGGTGTGGGAAGGGATCAGGTCGTCGATGGTCACGGCGTTGTGCGCGGCGGCCAGGCGGCTCATCTGCACCAGTTCCTGCTCGGTGCCGTAGAGCGGGTCGATGTCGAAGCTGATGCGGTCGAAGTTGCCGTCCACGCTGGGCGTGAAGCCGCGTTCGCGCACGCCACCGGACTGCTTGATCGGGCCGGTGTGGATGCCTTGCACGCCCATGTCGGACAGGCGCTTCCACAGCGCCTCATGGCCGAGCGCGCCCAGCACCGAACACCCCTCCGGGGCGATGATGGCGTCGGGGTAGACCGTCAGCCACACCGAAGCGATTTGCGTGGCGCGGCGCGGCTGGGCCTCGGCGAAGGGGTTGAGCCACAGGCGCGATTGGCCGGAATAGAGCCGTGCTCGGTCCTGGGAGGCTTTGAGCATCGACTGGTCTTCGAGCCATTTCACATACGACGGGTCGGGGTGCGACATCGGGCGTCCTCTTTGTGCGCAGTTCCTGGGTATGTGTGTATGACGATGCCGCGCGCGGTACGTTCGTCCGGGATCGCCAGTCGGCCGATCGCGCACGCGCGTGTTGCACCGGCCCACCGAAGTTGGCACGCTTGCTCGCGCCTTGGCACGCAAGCCGGGTGCCATCGACCACGCCACATCCATGCTAAGACACAAGGAACCACCAGGTTGAACTGGGAAAAAGTCGGTAAGTCCCTTGCGGGCGTCTTGGTCGCGCTGGTCTGCGCGGCTGCGCTGTACCTGGTGTTCAGGCACGATCCGCGGCTCGAAGCCGAGCTGACCTACCAGTCCCTGACCTATCCCAGCCAGTTCAGCGAGCGCATCAGCCAGACCAACGATGCGCTCAAGTACGAGCAGCTGTACGACCATGCCCGCAGCATCGCCGGCGCGGCGCTCAGCCACGATCAGCTCGACAAGTTCGTCGACCTGGCCCAGGCGCCGTATCGTACGCTGTTCGCCAAACCGTTCGAGGCCGGCTTGGTGGACCACCGCACAGGCCTGTTCATCACCTTGCGCAACACCGGCGAAGCGCCGATCCGCAACGTGCGCATCCGCCTGCCGGTCAAAGGGCTGGTGCAGGTGCGCGACGAGGCGGGCAACGACAACCTGCTGGAAACCGCGACCAGCACGGTGGAAATCCCTGCCATCGGCGCCGAGGCCCAGGCCCGGGTGTGGATCTATTTCGACGGCGACTACTCGCAGATTGCCCAGGCCGGGGTGCGCATCAGCCATGACGGCGGCGAAGCGCGGATCAGGGTATTCGAATCGTTCGCCGGGATTCAGGCCAGCGTGGCGCGTTATGCCACCGAGCTGATCGTGGCGCTGGCCTGGCTGCTGCTGACCTTGCTGGGCCTGGGCTATATCTGCCTGCTGCAGCACCGCGCGTTGGCGGTCAAGGCCAAGCATGGGCACGGATCGACCGAGCGCTGAGCGTCGGTCGGCCGACTGGGTGAAAATAGTCGCGGCTGCCTGTCCCCTTTTTCAGCCCGGGCTGTCATCTAGGGCAAATGAGCCCTACGAGAGCCGTACCATGCCCGCATTTCCACGCCACCGCCCGCGCCTGGCGTCTTCGATATCCGCGCCCACCTTGTGTCTGGTTCTGGGGTGGGGCGCCATGCCCGCGCAGGCTTTGGCCGAAACCACCCCACGTAGTTTCCAGATTCCGGCGGGCAGTTTGGGCGCCGCATTGACCCGTTTCGCCGGGCAGGCCGGTGTCAGCCTGGCGCTGGAGCCGGCCCTGGTGGCCGGTCGGCAAAGCCCCGCGCTGTCGGGCCGCTACAGCGTGCAGGAAGGTTTCGCCCGCCTGCTGCAAGGCAGCGGCCTGCAACTGCAAGCGGTGGGCACCGACAGCTATACCCTGGTGCCCAGCCCTGGCTCGGCCGAGGTGCTGGAGATCGCCCCGACCACCATCCAGAGCGCGCAGAACAGTGGCGCGGTGGACGCCGAACGCTACGCCGGCGGTCAGGTCACCCGCCGCGGTTCCCAGGGCCTGCTGGGCGCACGCGACTTCATGGACACGCCCTTCAGCATGACCAGCTACAGCAGCGAAGGCATCCAGGCCCAGCAAGCGCGCACCCTGGGCGACATGGTCGCCAGCGACCCTTCGGTGCGGGTCACCAACCCGGCGGGTGGGCGCTTCGAGCAGTTCACCGTCCGCGGCCTCAGCCTGTTCAACAGCGACGTGTCCTATGGCGGCTTGTACGGCATCTTGCCGACCTACAGCATCGACATGGAAATGGCCGACCGCGTCGATATCATCAAAGGCCCCAGCCAGCTGATCAACGGCATTTCCCCGCGCGGCAGCGTCGGCGGCGGCATCAACGTCGTGCCCAAGCATGCCGGTGATGACCCGTTGACCGCGTTTACCGCCAGCTACGCCTCCGACAGCCAGCTGGGCGGCGCGGTGGACGTCGCGCGGCGTTTCGGCGAGGGCGATCAGTTCGGCGTGCGCTTCAATGGCGTCAAGCAATCGGGCGACACGCCCTGGGACCACCAGAGCGTCGACCGGCAGATGGCCGTGCTCGGCCTGGACTTTCGTGGCGAGCGCCTGCGTCTGTCGGCCGACATGGGCCACACCGAGCGCGACACCGACGCACCGCAGGAGCGGGTGATCGTCGGCGCGCGGGCCAAGGTGCCCGATGCCGGCAAGGTCCGCGACAACTACGCGCAACCCTGGAGCAAGGCCCGCACCGACGACACCTTCGGCATGCTCAACGCCGAATACGATATCAACGACTCGCTGCTGGCCTATGGTGCGGTCGGGGCGCGCAAAAGCGACCACGACTTCCTGCGCCACAACGTGCCGGTGTCCAACGATGCCGGCGACTTCAGCGTGCAGCCGCGCGACTTCACCCGTGACGAGAACGTGCGCACGGGCCTGGCCGGCTTGCGCAACTGGTTCCACACCGGGCCGGTCAGCCATGAGCTGAACCTGGCCGCCAGCTATTTCTACATGGACTTCGAAAACGGCGGCGGGCGCTACGCCGCAGCGCCCAGCAACCTCTACGATCCGGTGCCGACGCCCACCCCAGGCCGGCCTACACGGCTGGACGACAAGGTCTACACGGAAAACCGTTTCACCGGCGTCGCACTGTCCGACACGCTGGGCTTTTTCGACGACCGTCTGTTGCTGACCCTGGGCGCGCGCTGGCAACGCGTGCAAGTCGACGACTGGAGCAACGGCGTCAAGGGCGACACCGCCTACGACGAAGAAAAGCTGTCGCCTTCGGCCGGTGTGGTGTTCAAGGCCACCGAGCAGTTGTCGCTGTATGCCAACTACATGGAAGGCCTGAGCCAAGGCAAGATCGCCCCCAGCACGTCGATCAACGAAGACGAAATCTTCCCGCCGTTCATCAGTCGCCAGGTAGAGGTCGGCGCCAAGTACGATTTCGGCCGTTACGCCGTAACCGCCAGTGCCTTCCGCATCAAGCAGCCGGCCTATGAAACCAATGCCGGCACCCGTGTGTTCGGCCCCAACGGCAAACGCGAGAACACCGGCCTTGAGTTGAACCTGTTCGGTGAGCCGCTCGAAGGCGTGCGCTTGCTGGGTGGGGTGATGTACATCCACAGCGAACTGCGCGACACCCTCGACGGGCAATTCGACGGCAACCGTGCGCCGGCGACGCCGCGCTACAACGTCAACCTGGGCGCCGAGTGGGACGTGCCGCAACTGAGCGGCCTGACCCTGACCGCGCGTGGCATCCACTCCAGCTCGCAGTACCTGGACCAGTCCAACGTCAAGCAGATCGACGGTTGGGAACGCTTCGACCTGGGCGCGCGCTACGCCTTCAAGGTCGAAGGGCGCGACGTGACCCTGCGCGCCAATGTCGAGAACGTGCTCAACGACCGCTACTGGGCTTCGGCAGGGGCCTCGGACGACAGCGAGGCCGGCTTGACACTGTCTTCGCCACGCACCTGGCTGCTGTCCACGACCGTAGCGTTCTAAGGCAAGCGCCGGCCTGGATTGGCCGATCCAGGCCGGCGTTCCTTCATCCCCACTCATCGCCACCAAGCCCTTGATCGCCAACTTTCCGGCGCCGTGTTCATGGCGCCCATGGGCCTTTGGCCCTCTACTTTGCTTTACGCGCCGACCTCCTCTTGGCAGGCGCATCGGAACGCTGCACACTCCGCGCGCGCCGCGGCCGGTCCGGCCTCAAGCTAAGGCATCGGCCTGCCGATAGGTTGGGAATTGCCGTCCTGGCGCGATAGCACAATGCAATCTTCTCACGTATCCGACACAAACTATTCAGGCCCGCCACGGTCAGTCACAGCAGGCCGGCCATTTCGGCTTTCTTCCCTTTTGGAGCACACGGCACATGGCAGCATTGCAGGGCAGTACGTTGGACGCGATCAACAACAATCAGAGCCAACTACTGGATGGGTGGATCGCCAGCCTCGAAGCCAATGGCGCCACGCGCAACCTCAAGGAACAGGAGCTGCGCCAGCAGACCAGTGGCTTCCTCAACCTGCTGCTGGCAAGCTTGAAAGACGGCACCGTGACAGGCGCCGGCTCCGAGGAGCTGCGTCGCTTCCTGGAAAAACTGTCCGCCTCGCGCGCGCAACTCGGCCACGATTCGCACCAGACCGCGTTCTTCATCTTTGCCCTCAAAGGCCCGCTGTTCCAGCTCCTGCAACAGCACTACCGCGACCAGCCTGCGGTGCTGGCCGAACAGCTGCTGGTGGTCTCCGAGCTGCTCGACGGCCTGGGCATGCACACCGTACGCGCGTACCAGACCACCCGTGAAGCGGTGATCCGCCGCCAGCAGGACGAACTGCTCGAACTGTCCACCCCGGTGGTCAAGCTGTGGGACGGCGTCCTTGCGCTGCCGCTGATCGGCACCCTCGATTCGCAACGCAGCCAGACGGTGATGGAATCGCTGTTGCAACGCATCGTCGACACCGGCTCGGAAATCGCCATCATCGACATCACCGGCGTGCCCACCGTCGACACCCTGGTCGCCCAGCACCTGCTCAAGACCGTCACCGCCATCCGCCTGATGGGCGCCGACTGCATCATCAGCGGCATCCGTCCACAAATCGCCCAGACCATCGTCCACCTGGGCCTCGACCTGAGCACCATCACCACCAAAGCCAACCTGGCCGACGCGCTGAAGCTGGCGATCAAGCGCCTGGACGCCGGCGCAGACCAGCGGGGTTGAGGCATGGAGCGTATTCCGATCCTGCAGATGGGCGAGTTTCTGTTGGTCACCATTCAGGTGGACATGCATGACCAACTCGCACTGAACCTGCAGGAAGACCTCACCGAGCGCATCAGCCGCACTTCGGCGCGCGGCGTACTGATCGACATTTCCGCACTGGACATGGTCGACTCCTTCATTGGCCGCATGATCGCCAGCATCTCCGGTCTGTCGCGGATCATGGACGCGCAGACCATGCTGGTCGGCATGCAACCGGCCGTGGCCATCACCTTGGTCGAGCTGGGCCTGACCCTGCCGGGTGTGAGCACCGCGCTCAACGTCGAGCGCGGCATGCAGATCCTGCGGCAACGGGTGGCGCAGCGATGAACGTCCTGCAAAGCGGTAGCCTGCCGGTGCGTATCGAGCAGGACGTGGTGCTGGCGCGCCAGTTCGTACGCAAGCTGGCGGCCGACCATGGCATGCGCCTGGTCGACCTGACCAAGCTGGTCACGGCCGTCAGCGAGCTGGCACGCAACACCGTGGTCTATGGCGGCGGCGGCGACATGGACTGGTCGGTGCTCGACCGCATGGGCCGCGTGGGGTTGAGCATGCTGTTCCGCGACGAAGGTCCGGGCATCGCCGACACACGCCTGGCCCTCACCGATGGCTGGACCTCGGGCAGCGGCATGGGCCTGGGGCTGACCGGCGCACGCCGCCTGGTCGACGAGTTCGAGCTGGACACCGCTCCTGGGGAAGGCACACGGATCACGATCACACGATGGATATGACGCTTACCGCCAGCCTCACCACGGTGCTGGCCATCGACGATCCCAGCCAGGTCGGCCATGCCCGTCGCACCGCGCAGAAACTGGCGCAGACGCTGGGTTTCGACGAAAGCGACGCGGGCCGTGTGGCCCTGGTGGCCACCGAACTGGCGAGCAACCTGCTCAAGCACGCCGGGCAGGGCGTGCTGCACCTGCGCCGCTTGGTGAGCGCGCGGGGCAGGGCGGGCGTGGAGCTGCTCAGCATCGACCATGGCCAAGGTTTCGATCCCGTGCACTGCATGACCGACGGCTTCTCCTCGAGCGGCACCCAAGGTATCGGGCTGGGCAGCGTAGGGCGCGGTGCCCAGGTGTTCGACGTGCATACCGACAGCCATGGCTCGGTGGTGCTCGCGCGTTTGTATGCGGGAGACGGCGTCGACGACGACCTGCGCATTGGCGTCAGCCAGCATTCGTTGCATGACGATCCGGCCTGTGGCGACACCTGGCAAGTGGCCCTGCGCGAAGGCGGTCTGCACGCGCTGGTGATCGACGGCCTCGGCCATGGCGAGGAAGCCGAACGCGCCGCCCAGGCTGGCGCGCAGGCGTTCGGCCAAGCGCCGTTCGAGGCGCCGCAACATGTCCTCGAGCGTATGCATGCGGCCATGTGCGGCAGCCGCGGTGGCGCCGTGGGCATGGCCCAATACGATGCCGGCGAACACAAGTTGCGCTACCTGGGCGTCGGCAACATCGGCGCTACCCTGGTCAAGGGCGACGGCAGCCGCGGGCTGGCTTCGATGCCCGGCATCGTCGGCGGGCAGTACCGCAAGGCGCAGGTGTTCGAGCAATCCGAGATCGAGGGTCACTTGCTGATCCTCTACAGCGACGGCTTGCAGTCGCGCTGGAACCTGAACCACTACCCTGGCCTGGTCCATCGTCATCCGGCAGTGATCGCTGCCGTGCTGCATCGCGACTTCTGTCGCGGCCGCGACGACGTGACGGTGCTGGTCATCGACCTGGAACTCAGCCATGCCTGATTCGACCCCCCTCGACGCTGCCCAGCAGGCGGCGCTGATCACACGATTGCAGGCCGAGACCCTGGCCCTGCGCGCCGAGCTGGACGAGACCAACCAGGGCGTACTGGCGCTGTATGCCGAGCTGGACAACCAGGCCGAGCAACTGCGCCAGGCCTCGGAGCTCAAGAGCCGCTTTCTGGCCTACATGAGCCACGAGTTCCGCACGCCCTTGGGGTCGATCCTCAGCATCACAGGGCTGCTGGCCGACGAACTGGACGGCCCGCTCTCGAGCGAGCAGCACAAGCAGGTGGCCTTCGTCAGCGCCGCCACCCGCGAACTGTCGGATATGGTCGACGACCTGCTGGACCTGGCCAAGATCGAGGCCGGACGCATCACCATCTCGCCGGGCTGGTTCGACATGCTCGACCTGTTCTCGGCCTTGCGCGGCATGTTCCGCCCCATCGTCGACAGCAGCTCCGTGGACCTGATCTTCGAAGAGTCCCAAGGTTTGCCACGGCTCTACACCGACGACAAGAAACTCACGCAGATCCTGCGCAACTTCATCTCCAACGCCTTGAAGTTCACCACCCGTGGCGAAGTGCGCGTGTCGGCGCAGCTGCTGGGCGAAGACCGTGTGCGCTTCGCCGTCAGCGACACGGGCATCGGCATCGCCCCGGAACTGCTCGGTGCCTTGTTCGAAGACTTCAGCCAGGTCGACTCGCCGCTGCAAAAGCGCCTGCGCGGCACGGGCCTTGGTTTGTCGCTGTGCAAGCGCTTCGCTGAACTGCTGGGCGGCGAGGTCGGTGTGCTCAGCGAGCCGAGCCAGGGCTCGACGTTCTACGTGGTGATTCCCCTGGCGCTGACCCGGGAGCGTGCCGATGCGCAATGACGAACGCCTGCTGATCGTCGACGACAACCTGGTGACCCGCTACGCCCTGCGTCGGCGCCTGGCCATGCACGGCTTCGAAGTGCTCGAGGCCGGCACTGGCGGCGAAGGTCTGGCCCTACTGGGCGAAACGGCGGTCGATGCGTTGATCCTCGACGTCAACCTGCCGGACATGAGCGGCTTCGACGTGGTGCGGCGGCTGCGCCAGGACAGCCGTACCGCGCTGTTGCCGATCATCCACGTCTCGGCGGCGGCGATCCAGACCGGCGACATCATCACCGGCCTGGACAACGGCGCCGACGCCTACCTGATTCATCCGGTCGATCCGGACGTGCTGCTGGCGACCCTGCGCACCTTGCTGCGGGTGCGCGATACCGAACGTGCCCTGCGCGAAAGCGAGGCGCGCTTCCGCGAAATCTTCAACAACGTTTCGGCGCCGATCGCCGTGCTCGACGCCGAGCTCAAGGTGCACGAGTGCAACCACGCCTTCGCCACCCTGATGCAGGACAACCGCACCCCCGGCTACCTGCGCGAGTGCTTCGCCGAAGGCCAGGACGCGGTGTTGCAGGCGCTGCGTCTGCACTTGGCCGAAGGTGCGCGCTGGCGTGGCATGCTGGGCATGAACCAGCACGGCCAGTTGCGCGAAACCGAATGGCAGTTGTCGCCGTACCGCTCGCCGGGCCTGTGCCTGGTGTTCGTCGAGGACGTCACCGAGCACCGCCATCGCGAACGTTCGCACCTGGCGCGCCTGGACGATGCCAACAGCCAATTGGCCAAAGAAGTGGCCGAACGCGCGCGCACCGAAGCGCAGCTGCTGCAGATGCAGAAGATGGACGGCCTGGGCCGCCTGACCGGGGGCATCGCCCACGACTTCAACAACTTGCTGACTGGCATCATCACCAGCTTGGAGCTGATGCGTAAGCGCATCGGCGAGGGCCGTCTGGAGCGCATCCCGACCTACGCCGACGCCGCGTTGAGCTCGGCCATGAGCGCTGCCTCGCTGACCCACCGCCTGCTCGCGTTCGCGCGTCAGCAGCCGCTGGACACGCGCCCGGTGGACGTCAACCGTAACGTGTTGTCGCTGCAAGACCTGCTGACCCGCACCATCGGCGAGCGCATCCGCCTGGTGCTGTCGCTGTCGAACCGCCCGGCCATCGCGTCGGTGGACCCGGTGCAGTTGGAAAGTGCCGTGCTCAACCTGATCATCAATGCCCGGGACGCCTTGCCCAAAGGCGGCACCATCGAAGTCACGACCTCGCCGGTGTGGTCCAGCGGCGACCCCAACCTCAAGGATGGGCCGTACGTCTCGCTGACGGTGCGCGACGACGGTGCCGGCATCGAGCCGGCCGTGCTCGACAAGGTCTTCGACCCGTTCTTCACCACCAAGCCGCTGGGGCAGGGTACCGGGCTGGGCCTGTCGACCATCTACGGCTTTGCCCGCCAGTCCGGCGGCAACGTGCTGCTGCGCAGCGGCGTGGGGCACGGCACCGAAGTGACGCTGATGCTGCCCGCCAGCGGCGAGGCTGCGGACATCGCCACGCCACCGCCGCGGCTGGAACAACCGGGCAAGGGCGAGCATGTGCTGGTGGTGGAAGACATGGCGTCGGTGCGTGTGTCGGTGGTCGAAGTGTTGCTCGATGCCGGCTACCGCTGCAGCCAGGCCGACTCCGTGGAACAGGCCCTCGATTGCATTCGTCACGACGCCAGCGTCGATCTGCTGCTCAGCGATGTCGGCCTGCCGGCGATGAGCGGCCGTGAACTGGTGGACATGGCGCGCACCTACCGCCCCGGCTTGCCGGCGTTGCTCATGACTGGCTATGCCGAGACAGCCTTGGACAAACAGGCGTTTCTGGGGGAAGACATGGACATGCTGACCAAGCCGTTCCACATTGCGGATCTGCTGGAGAAGGTGCGTCAGGCCTTGGGTTGACGACCGGCTGGGGGCCGTTGGTTAGGGTGCTGTGGGAGCGGCCGGTTCGGCCCCCGACCCTTTGCGATGACCGGCATTCCAGTTTGGATCTCTCCAGGGCTTCAGGCCGACCGCGCGCCCTGAGCCGGACACTTCAAGACCAACTTGGCACCGCCCAGATCGCTTTCCCCGATCTCCAGCTCATATCCATGCAGGTCGACGATGGCCGCTACGATCGACAGCCCCAACCCGAACCCCGCATGGCGATGGCCTTCCTCGCTGCGGTAAAAGCGCTTGAGCACGGCCTGGCGCTCATCGATGGGAATGCCTGGCCCGCTGTCTTCCACCGCCACCCGCAGCGCTTTGTCCTCGGTACTGGCGACGATGCGCACCTGGCCGCCTTGCGGGGTGAACTTGATGGCATTGCCCACCAGGTTGGCCAGCGCCTCGAACAGCAGCTCGCGGTCGCCATTGAGCGGTGGCAACTGCGGCGGCTGCTGCAGGCTCAAGCGAATGGCCCCGTCTTCGGCCAGTGGCAGGTAGAAATCGTGCAGTTCCAGCAACAAGCCATGGGGGTCGAGTTCGAGGAAACCGGCACGGCGACGGCGGTCTTCCAGTTCGCTGATGCGCAGCAGCCCACGGAAGCGCGCCATCAGCGTGTCGGTTTCGCCGATGGCTTGGTCCAGGGCCTCGGCCAGCGGATCGTGCTCGCCGCTTTGCTGGCGGATGCGGTACAGCTGGGCGCGCAGCCGGGTCAGTGGCGTGCGCAGGTCGTGGGCGATGTTGTCGCACACGCCCTTGACCTCATGCATCAGCCGCTCGATGCGGTCGAGCATGGCGTTGACGATGGCCGCCAGCATGTCCAGTTCGTCGCGCCGCGACGACAACGGCAAACGATGGGTCAGATCGCCCGCGACGATCAGCTCGGCACTGGCCTGCACCGCACGGATACGCTTGAGCGGGCGCCGGCGCAACCAGTACCAGCCGGCGAAACCCGGAATCAGGGTCAGGGAAATGCCCCATAGCAAGGCATCGAGAATGATCCGCGTGACCACGAACAACGAGCCGTTGTCGCGCAGCAGCACCAGCCAGCGTCCATCCTTGATCTGGATGGCGACGGCATCGCAGCTGTCCTGCGGCAAATGCGGGTTGCCCACGTCCAGGCACTGCTTGAGCTCGTGGATGGTGCCGTCGAGCGCCAAGCCCGGCGGGAACGCACGAACGCGCCCACCCAGCGGATTGAGCTTGGCGTCGAACAGCCCGTAGGCATCGAAGGCACGCTGCTCGAACGCTTCGCTCGCGACCAGGGCGTCGTCGAGCTGCTTGCCGCTCATGTGCGCGAACAGGTGCTGGCGTTGCAGCATGGAGTGGCGGGTGAGCTTGTTCAGGTAGCTCGACACCTCGAAGTACAACACCCCCATGAGGATGCTGCTCCAGGCGACGAACAGGAAGCTGTACAGCGCTAGCAGACGGCTGGTGGACGAACTCCAGCCCTTAGACGGGTTCGGCAATGGCATAGCCCGAGCCCCGTACGGTGCGGATCAGCGGCGTCTGGCCGGGCGAGTCGATCTTCTTGCGCAGGCGGCCGATGTGCACGTCGATCAGGTTGGTGCCCGGATCGAAATGGTAGCCCCAGACTTCCTCGAAGATCATCATCCGCGTGATCACCTGGCCGGCGTGGCGCATCAGGTATTCGAGCAGCTTGTACTCGGTGGGCAGCAGGTTGAGGGTGTGTGCGCCGCGCCGGGCTTCGTGGCTGATCAGGTCGAGCTCCAGGTCGCAGACCTGCAGGCGGGTCTGGGTCACCGGCACGCTGTTGCGGCGCAACAGCACTTCCACGCGCGCGGCCATCTCGTCGGAGGCGAACGGCTTGGTCAGGTAGTCGTCGCCACCGGCGCGCAGGCCACGGACACGTTCGTCGACGTCCGACAGCGCGCTGATCATCAGGATCGGCGTGGCGATCTTGAGGTTGCGCAGGGTGGTGACGATGGTCAGGCCGTCGACCTCGGGCAGCATGCGGTCGAGGGTGATCAGGTCGTAGCCGCCGCCGATGGCCTTGGACAACCCCTCGCGACCATTGTCCGCCCAGTCCACCTCGAGGCCATGGCTGGTCAGCTCGGCGACGATTTCCTGGGCGGTGACGGCGTCATCTTCGATGGTCAGTACGCGGGGCATGCTTATACCTGGGCAGCGGGTTGAGTCCGGATTGTGCCAAAGAATAGCCGTTGGCCGATTTAAGAAAAATTCATCTGCCGCAAATGCGCGCGGGGTGCGACCGCCGGCGCCTACACCCGGTAGGTCGCGGCGGGCGCACCCCGCGCTGCAAGCCGGAAAAGTCAGTCGACCTTGACGATCCAGCCGGCCGGCGCTTCGACGTCACCGCTCTGGATGCCGGTCAGTTCGGCATAGAGCTTCTGGGTGACCGGGCCGACTTTTTCCAGGTCATGGAAGACGTGCAGCTTGCCGTTGTACTCAATGCCGCCAATGGGCGTGATCACCGCAGCGGTACCGCAGGCGCCCGCTTCGATGAAGCGGTCCAGCGCGTCGATCTCGACATCGCCCTCGACCACTTTCAAGCCCAGACGCGAAGCGGCCAGCTCCATCAGCGAGAGGCGGGTGATGCCCGGCAGCACCGAGGCCGACTTGGGCGTGACGAATTCGTCGTTGGCGGTGATGCCGAAGAAGTTCGCCGAGCCGACTTCCTCGATTTTGGTGTGGGTCAGCGGGTCGAGGTAGATGGCGTCGGCGAAGTTGGCCTTCTTCGCTTCGGCGCCCGGCTGCAGGCTGGCGGCGTAGTTGCCACCGACCTTGGCCGCACCGGTGCCTTGCGGGGCGGCGCGGTCGAAGCTGGAGATCTGGAAGTTGTGCGGCTTCATGCCACCTTTGAAGTACGAACCCACTGGAATGGCGAAGACCGAGAAGATGAACTCGGGCGCGGTGCGCACGCCGATGTTGTCACCGGTGCCGATGACGAAGGGGCGCAGGTACAGCGCGCCTTTGCCGTGCGGCGGCACGAATTTTTCGTTGGCCTTGACCACCTGCTTGCAGGCGTCGATGAACACCTCGGCCGGCACCTGCGGCATCAACAAGCGGGCGCAGCTGCGGGCCATGCGTGCGGCGTTCTGGTCGGGGCGGAACAGGTTGATCGAACCGTCCTTGCAGCGGTAGGCCTTGAGGCCTTCGAAGCACTGCTGGCCGTAGTGCAGGGCGGTGGAGCCTTCGCTGATGTGCAGGACGTTGTCGTCGGTCAGGGTGCCGTTGTCCCACTCGCCGTTGCGCCACACGGACAGGTAGCGCTTGTCGGTCTTGATGTAGTCAAAGCCCAGCTTGTCCCAGTTAATGCTTTCGTTGCTCATGACACCCTCGATTGTCTTGTCCGTGCTGTTGATGCGCACACGCCACGATAATACAAACCGCATCGGTTCGGAAACGCTCACCCGGCAAATGCGCGCTGGTCGAGGTGCCCCCTAGCGGCCTGCAAGGTCGCCAGGCGTGTCGATGTCGAGCCAGATGCCGGGGTCGGCCACCTCGACGTCGAGACAGGCCTGCGGATGGGCTTGCAACACGGCTCGGCCGCCCTGATCGCCACCGACCTGTTCCAGCTCGGGCCAGAATCGCCGGCCGAACAGGACCGGATGGCCGCGGCGGCCATCGCGGCAGGGCAGGACGATGCAGTCGGCCGTCGCCGCTTCGCGCAAGCGCAATGGGGTGTCGTCCGCCAGCCAGGGCATGTCGCCCAACAATACCGCAAGCACGCAGGCCTGGCTTTCCCGCATCGCCGTCACGCCCGCCGCCAGGCTCGCGCCCATGCCTTGCTCGGCGTTCTGAGCGCGCACCACCCGCACGCCGTGCGGCAAGCCCAACGCCTGCGCGTCGTCATGCCCGGCGAGGACCACCCAGACCTCATCGAATTGCGCCTGTGCGCGGCGCACGGTGGTCGCCAGCACGGTCTGCCCGTCGCCCAGCCGCGCCAGGCGTTTGTCGCTGCCGAAACGGCGCCCGCGGCCCGCCGCCAGGACCAATGCGGCGCAGGTCGCGGCGCCTTCTGGGCAGACGGTACTCAGTTGCTTTGAACGCATGCCAGTGGCTCCCGGTCGGACTCTGATAAGCAGAATAAGCAGCCTGCGGCTGCACATAACGACAGCATACCGACCGTGAGGCTTGAGAGATGAGCGATTCCGACTGTACTACGGCCAGCCAGCCGCTTGAGCTGACCATCAACGGCAAGCGCCAGACGCTGCAGGTGCAGCCCTGGCTGACCTTGTTAGACCTGTTGCGCGAGCGCCTGGACCTGACCGGCAGCAAGAAAGGCTGCGACCACGGCCAGTGCGGCGCCTGCACCGTGCTGCGCAACGGCCAGCGGGTCAACGCCTGCCTGACCCTGGCGATCATGTGCCAGGGCGACAGCATCACCACCATCGAAGGCCTGGCCGAAGACGGCCGCCTGCACCCCTTGCAGGAAGCCTTCATCCGCCACGACGCCTTCCAGTGCGGCTACTGCACCCCAGGGCAGATCTGCTCGGCCGTGGCCCTGGCCAGCGAAGGCAAGGCCCTGAGCCGCGCCGAGATCCAGGAAGGCATGAGCGGCAACCTGTGCCGCTGCGGCGCCTACGGCAATATCGTCGCGGCCGTGGAAGAAGCGCTGCCGCAGATGATCGCCAGCGATCAGGGAGGGGCACGGCCATGATTCCGTTCGCCTACAGCAAACCCACCGACATCGCCAGCGCTTTAGAGCTGGCCGGCCCCAATGCGCGCTTCATCGCCGGCGGCACCAACCTGCTCGACCTGATGAAAGAGAACGTCGCCCAGCCCGAACAACTGATCGACATCACCGGCCTGCCACTGCGCGAGGTGAGTGCCAGCGCCACCGGCGGCCTGCTCATCGGTGCCCTGGTGGGCAATGCCGAATTGGCCCAGCACCCCCGTGTGCAGGCCGACTACCCGCTGCTCGCCGAGGCCATCCTCGCCGGCGCTTCGCCGCAGTTGCGCAACATGGCCAGCACCGGCGGCAACCTGCTGCAACGCACGCGCTGCCCGTACTTCTACGACACCGGCACCCCGTGCAACAAACGCGAGCCCGGCACCGGCTGCCCGGCGCGCACCGGCCTCAATCGCAACCACGCGATCCTCGGTGCCAGCGATCAGTGCGTCGCGACCCATCCCTCCGACATGTGCGTGGCACTCGCAGCGCTGGAGGCGACCGTGCATGTGCAGGGCAAACAGGGCACCCGACACATTCCATTCGCCGAGTTCCATCGTCTGCCGGGCGACCAGCCCCAGCGCGACAACTGCCTGGCCGAAGACGAGCTCATCACCGCCGTCGAGCTGCCGGCCCCGCGCTTCGCCAAGCACGCGCGCTACCTGAAGATCCGTGACCGCGCGTCCTACGCCTTCGCCCTGGTATCGGTGGCTGCGGCGCTGACCCTGGACGGCGACCGCATCGGTGAGTTGCGCCTGGCCCTGGGCGGCGTGGCGCACAAACCCTGGCGCGACGCCGAACTCGAAGCGCGCTTCAAAGGCCAGCCGGCCACCGCCGCCACCTACGCCGACATCGCCAAAGCCATGCTGCAAGGCGCGCAACCTTTGGAACACAACGCTTTCAAGGTCACGCTCGCGCACAACGCCATCATCCGTGCCCTGGGCCAGGCCCAGCAGCGCCAAGGAGCCACCTCATGAATGCGCATGTAAAGCCCGTCAGCGGGCAGCCGCTGGACCGCACCGACGGCCCGGCCAAGGTCACGGGCAAGGCTCGCTACGCCGGTGAGTACCCGGACGAAGGCTTGCTGTACGGCAGCGTGGTCTGCGGCAACGTCGCCAAAGGGCGCATCCGCTCCATCGATTGCAGCGCAGCCTTGGCGCTGGAAGGCGTTGTCGAGGTCATTCACCACCAGAACCGCCCCCCCATGGCGGGCGACGACGAGCCGTACCAGGACGACGACGCTGCCGACGGTCACCCGTTCCGCCCGCTGTTCAACGACCGCGTGCTGTACAGCGGCCAACCCCTGGCCTTGGTGATCGCCGAGAACCTGGAGCTGGCGCGCTACGCCGGCAGCCTGGTGCGCTTCGAGTTCGACACCCAGCCCCATGAGACCGACCTGCGCGCTGTGATCGACAAGGCCTACGACGCCCCGGCCGAACTGCCCAAGCCCCGTGGCGACTTCGCCAAGGCGTACGCGGCCGCACCCTTCACGATCGACGCCGAATACAGCACGCCCAACGAACACCACAACCCCATGGAGCCGCATGCCTCCACGGCGATCTACCAGGACGACGGCAGCCTGCTGATCCATGACAAGACCCAGGGCACGCAAAACAGCCAGGACTACGTGACCAGCGTGTTCGAGCTGCCCAAGGAAAAGGTGCGCATCTGCGCCGCGTTCGTCGGTGGGGCCTTCGGCTCGGGCCTGCGCCCGCAGTACCAGTTGGCCTTGGCGGTCATGGGCGCGCTCAAGCTCAAGCGCTCGGTGCGCGTCACCCTGACCCGGCAGCAGATGTTCACCTTCGGCTACCGTCCGCGTACGTTGCAGAAGCTGGAACTGGGCGCCGACAGCGAAGGCCGCCTGCTGGCCATCCACCACACCGCGACCGGCCAGACCTCGCGTTTCGAAGACTTCAGCGAGCACGTGGTGGAATGGAGCGGCATGCTCTACCGCTGCGACAACGTCGCCATGACCTACAAGCTGGCGGCCTTGGACGTGTACACCCCGCTGGACATGCGCGCGCCAGGCGCGGCTCTGGGCCTGATCGGCCTGGAGTGCGCCATGGACGAGTTGGCGGAAAAAGTCGGCATCGATCCGGTGGCCCTGCGCCGCATCAACTTCGCCGACAGCAACGGCAACGAAGGCAAGCCGTATTCGAGTAAGGCCCTGCTGGCCTGCTATGAAGAGGGCGCCCGCCGCTTCGGCTGGGAGCAGCGCAACCCTGCGCCGCGCAGCCAGCAAGAAGGCGACGAGCTGATCGGCTGGGGCATGGCCGGTGGCGTCTGGGAATCGATGCAGATGAAAGCCAGCGCCAAGGCACGCCTCGATGCCAACGGCAAACTATGGGTCAGCAGCGCCACTACCGACATCGGCACCGGCACCTACACCGTCATGACCCAGATCGCAGCCGACGCAGCCGGCATGGCCATGCACGACGTGACCTTCCAGCTCGGCGACAGCTCGCTGCCCACAGCGCCCCTGCAAGGCGGCTCCTTCACCGTGTCGTCGGTGGGCTCGGCCGTGCGCCAGGCCTGTCAGTTGCTGCGCGGCAAACTGGTGGAGCTTGCCAAGTCGCGCTTCCCCGAGCTGGCCAAGGCTGCGGCGGAAGACTTCCAGGTGCATGAAGGGCGGCTGCACGTGGGCGAGCAGGCGTTCGATCTCGACGCGCTGCTCCAGGGCGCCGACGACGACGCCTTGGAAGTGCAGATCACTGCCGAACCGGGCTCCAAGCGCCAGGGCTTCGCCTGCGCCACCCATTCGGCGGTGTTCGTCGAGGTGCGTGTCGACGAGGCGCTGGGCACCGTGCGTGTGAGCCGAGTGGTCAGCGCCGTGGCGGCAGGCCGGGTCATCAACCCCAAGACCGCGCGCAGCCAGATTCTCGGTGGCGTGGTGTGGGGCGTGGGCATGGCGCTGCATGAGCAGGCCGAGGTCGACCATAACCTGGGTCGCACCATGAACCACAACCTGGCCGAGTACCACATCCCGGTGAACGCCGACATGGGTGAGGTGGACGTGGTCTTCGTCGATGAGCCGGACGACATCGTCAACGAACTGGGCTCCAAAGGTGTGGGCGAGATCGGTGTGGTGGGAGTGGCTGCGGCCATCTCCAACGCGCTGTACCACGCGACCGGGCGCCGGATTCGTGATTATCCGCTGACTGTGGACAAGGTGCTGGGTTAAGCGATCAGGCGCAGCATTGCGCCGCACTGGCGATGGGCCGCCCTGTGGCCCTCGTTCGAATGCTTGATTGAAACTTCGATGGGCCGCAGCGCGGCCCTCGCTTTAATCTCCGAGCGCAACTGCAACAGTGCGTACTGCGGTTTTTGTCCTAACCCTTGATTGAGCTACGCGCCTCGCTTGAACCTTCTTTCGCAACTGCAAATGGACCGTACTGCAACCTTGGCCCTCAAGGCCTGATCGACACCACGTTGGTCGCATTCGGCCTCTCGCTAGGTGCTTGGCGAGTGAACCGAAGCGCCGCGCCGGTTGGCCCTTTCTGCATACGTCTCCAGTTAGGTCGGGGTGGCTCCAGAACGCGCAAGCGCTCGCTGGCCGTTAGTCGCAAACCTCACGCCGACCTGATAGCTTGGTGCACCCTTCGAAAAACGGGCCGCCCGCGGCGGCTGCCTTTGCTCTGGTATGTGTTCAATTGGCGGAGTTCTCCCATGTCCTGCATCTACACCCTGATGGCCTCGCCCGTAGGCGTGCTCACGCTGGTGGCACGCAACGAACATCTCGCTGCCGTGCTCTGGGAGAACGAGCGTGAGAACCGCGTGCGTCTGGGTGCTTTGCAGCGCGACGACGAGCACCCGCTGTTGCAGGAAACGGCGCGCCAACTGGGCGAATATTTCGCAGGCTCGCGCCAGCGTTTCGACCTGCTGCTGGACTTCACCGGCACCGATTTCCAGCGCGAAGTCTGGTCGGCGTTGTTGACCATCCCGTTCGGCGAAACCCGCAGCTACGGCGAAATCGCCCGCCAGATCGGCAAACCCCAGGCTGTGCGCGCCGTCGGTGCCGCCAACGGTCGCAACCCCATTTCCATCGTCGCGCCATGCCACCGCGTGATCGGCGCTTCCGGGCGCCTGACCGGCTTCGCCGGCGGCCTGCCGGCCAAGCAATTACTGCTCAAGCTCGAAGGCGGCCAGGCTGTGCAGAGCGGGGCGCTCTGATCCGGTCGGACACTGTGGACGGTGCCTGTAATGCCCACGACACGAGCACTGCAGCCGACATCTGCAGCCATGCGGGAGCCAGCTGGGCTGCAGCCATCGCCCAACAGCGGGTCCTGCTCAGGCGATGCGTTGATGCCAGGTCGATGGTGTCATGGCCATTGGGCCGGCGGTGCCGGCCATCGCGGCTGAAGCCGCTCCAACAGGAGGTCGGTGCCATGTTGCAGCAGCTTCAGCCGCAGGAGTTTGGTGCCATGTCGGAGCGGTCTCAGCCGCAGGAGGTCTGTGCCATGTGGGAGCGGCTTCAGCCGCGATGGGCGGCATCGCCGCCCTAGTCCATGCGCCGCGCAGAATCCGGCAAACGCACTTACAGGCTTAGGGCCGCTTTGCGGCCCATAGCGGCTGATCGGAGCGCCGAGCCGACAGCGCCTGCCAGTTTGCGCTCAAGCCGCAGCCAAATGTGCCAGTACCCCCAACGCAAGCGCGACCAGCATCGCCCCCGATACCCGTTGCAGCGTCGGCAAGGCGCGGTCGAAGCGCCAGCGCACGGCGTCCCGGCCAAACGCCGCCGCCACCAGCAAATCCCACAGCAGCACGATGCCGAACATCCATCCCGCATACACCAGCTTCCAACCCAGACTGCTGGCGCTGACCATGCTCGCCAGGCTTGCATAGAACAACGCGTTCTTCGGGTTGAGGATGGCGCAGACGAAGCCCGCGCCCAGATTGCGCCACCAGCCGCGCCGCGCGCCGGTTGTCGGGTCGGCCGCCAACGGCGATTGCTTGCCGGCATGGCGCAGGAACAGGCCACCGATGTACAGCAGATAGGCACAGCCGGCCAGTTGCAGGGCGACGAACAACGCGCTGCCCTCACGCAGCAGCGACAGCCCGGCGAAGGCCATGCCGATGAACACGCCATTGGCCAGGGCGATCCCCAAGCAGGCGCCGCTGGCGACGCGCCAGCCGGACGTTGCGGCATTGCGCACCACCAGGAAGAAGTCCGGGCCGGGGGACAGCAGCGCGAGGAAGTGGGCAAGGGCGATGAGTAGGAACTGTTCCATTGGGGCGGACTCGTGAACGGGTGAGGCCGCAGGGTGGCGCAGGGCGGGAGGGGTTGTATTGAACAATAGTGCGAGCGGGAGGGCGCAGCCCGACCCGAAGCGGAAGCTAGGAGTCCAGCGGCTCGACCGTGCAAGCCCGCGCGTCCAGGCAAAGCGCCAACCGACCAGTGTGGAGGACCGCAGGACTTATCGTACTCGTCGGTAATTGCCACGCTGGGCATCGATTCCGCGCAGCCCGACGCCCCACCGAAACCGTTCAGCGCCCGGCGCGGTATGCCCCCGGCGTAGCTCCGGCATGGGCCTTGAACACCCGCTGGAAGTGGCTCTGGTCGGCAAATCCCAAACGGTAGGCGACCTCCGCCAGATCGCCGCCCTGGCGCAGCAGCACCCGTGCCCGGTTGATACGCGCGTTCAACAGCCAGGCATGGGGTGTCATTCCAGTCGCGCGGCGACAGGCGCGGATCAAGGCATAGCGACCCAGCCCGGCCCAGCGCGCCAGATCTTCCAGGTTCAAATGCGCCAATCGCTCGTCGGCCAAGCCCTGTAAGCCTTCTTCCAGGTTCAGCGCGGCGGCATCTTCGGCGGGTGCCATGGGCAGGGGGGCGAAGGCCTGTTCGTCATGCTCGCCAATGAAACCGACCAGAGCGGTTTCCTTCTCCAAGGCACTGGCTTCGGAAAACAACACAGCGGTCAATTGGCAGAACTGCCGGTACAGGGCTGCATCCCGCGTGATCAGCGCCGCCGTGCCGGCCCCTTGCACGGCGATGCCACGCTCGTGCCGCAGTCGCAGCAGCCACTCGGCGTCCAGATGCAGCATCTGGTAACTCCATGCGCCGCCCGGCTCGGGATTGCAGGCATGCACCCGCTGCGCCGGCACCAGCACCAGCGTGCCGGCCGTCAGGCGTTGGCTGCCGGGCCCGGCACCGCGAAAATGGCTGACCCCGGCATCCACTGCGCCTATCGAGAAGGTCGGGTGGCTGTGCGCTTTGTAGCAGGCGCGGCTATCGCAGGCGCGACGGGCCTCGACGAAGGGCAGGGCAGGGTCGTGCCAGTGTTGGCTGCTGGGCATGGGTAGCGCTGGGCGTGTTGAAAGAAGAAAAGTCTACTCCCTGAAGACTGTTCAGGTCACTCACGCGACGCCATGCCTCGATCGATACAGCCGCTGTTGAGGGGCATCGCGTCGTAGGCGCCGCAGCGCTGGGTATGCGCGCTTTGCAGCGTCACACTCGAGCGCTCTGCTTCAATCCCGATAGAACACCTGCACCAAGTGATACCCGAACTTGCTCTTGATCGGCCCATGCACCACCCGCAGCGGCTTCTTGAAGATCACCTGGTCGATGGCCCCGACCATCTGCCCCGGCCGGATCTCGCCCAGATCGCCTCCTCGCTTGCCCGAAGGGCAGGTCGAGAACTTGCGGGCCAGCACGTCGAAGGCTTCGCCCTTGTCGATGCGCTGCTTGAGCTGTTCGGCCTCGGCGGCGGTCTTGACCAGGATGTGGCGGGCTTGGGCTTTCATGGATGTCCTGCGCGGCGTACGGAAAATGGCGGCCATTATGCCCAATGTGGCCTGGGCGTGCCTGGCCGGCTGTCCCGACGGCCAGCGCCAGGCAAATGAGACATCGCTCACAGCCCGGTTTCGACGCGACCTATGGGCTAGTCACTCTGTACTAGCATCAATGCTGTCCGCAGACCTTTGCCAAGGAAGTCGTCGATGCTCGAGCGCCGCGCGTGTTGGTTGGTGGTTTGGCTGATGGGCTTGGCGTGCGCGCAGGCGCAGGAGCACTGCAGCGAACTCGTCGTGACCGGTAACCCGGAATACCCACCCTATCTATGGCGCGACCCGAACGTGCCCGGGCACTTGATCGGCGCCAATGCCGACCTGATGCACTACTTGGGCAGCAAGCTCGGGCTGACCGTACAGGTACGCGATGCGGGACCTTGGCCGCGGGCCCAGGAAGAGGTGCGGTTGGGCCGTATCGATGGCATCGCCGGTTATTTCCGCACCGACGAGCGCGAGCAGGACGTGGACTTCATCCAGCCAGCCTTTCTTTCCACACCGAGCATGGTCTGGGTGCGCCGTGACGAGGTTTTCGCCTACCGGCAGTGGTCCGACCTCAAAGGCCACACCGGGGGCACTTTGGTCGACAACAGCTATGGGCAGGCTTTCGATGAATATGCCCAGGCCAACCTCGACCTGGAGCCCGTCCCCAGCGCCAACCAGGCCTTCGAGAAACTCCTGCACAAGCGCAACGACTACCTGATCTACGAACGTTATCCCGGCGCCGCGCTGGCCCGACGTCTGGGGATCGACCAAGCGTTGCGCGTGCTGGAGCCGCCCATCTCCAGCGAAGGCCTGTACCTGGCGTTGTCCAAGGCCTCAGCGTGCAACACCCAGGCCTTGCGCGAAAAACTGTCGGCCCTGATGCAAGGGCTGGTGGATGGCGAACTGGCCGAGCAGTGGGTCACGCACAACCTCGAACGCTGGAACAGCCAGCCGCCCGCCCAACCCTAAGGCTCACACCGGCAGGCTTTGATAGGGCTGCTCTTCGCCGGGGCTGCGGGCGAACTGGCGCTTATACTCACGGCTGAACTGCGATGTGCTCTGGTAGCCCACCCGGTGCGCCGCCTGGGCCACGCCGACGCCTTCGCCCAGCAGCATCTGCTGCGCCTTGAGCAGGCGCAGGCGCTTGAGGTACTGCATCGGCGCCAGCTCCGTGCAGCGTTTGAAGTGTTCGTGGAAGGTCGACACGCTCATGTTGGCGCGCTCGGCCAGGGCTTCGACGCCGAGCGGTTCTGGGTAGTGCTCGCGCAAAAAGCTCAACGCCGCGCCGATCCTGGCGAAATGCCCCTGTTGCTCCACCAGCGCGCGCAGCACGCCCGCCTGGGGGCCGCGCAGGGCGGTGTAGAGCACTTCGCGCACCCGGCCCGGGCCAAGCACCTGGGCGTCCAACGGGTCTTGCAGGCAGGTCAGCAGCCGTTCGACGCTGGCGCGCATCGGCGCGTCCAGGGCCGCCGAGGTCATCGACTGCGGCGTCTGCGCCTGCACGCGATCGCTAGGCGGCAGTTGCTGCACCAGTTCGGCCAGCACGTTGCGGTCGATGTCCACGGCCACGCCCAACAGCGGCGCATCGGGGGTGGCGAAGGTCTCGCACATGAACGGAACCGACAGCGCCTGCACCAGGTAATGCCCGGCACCGTACTCCAAGGTGCGCGGCCCCAGGCGCGCCAGCTTGCTGCCCTGGGCGAGGATCATCAGGCTCGGCTCGTAGATCTGCGGACTGCTGGCCACGTAGTGGTCCCAACTCAGTACCTGCACCTGCGGCAGGTGCGTGGGCACGAAGCCGGGCCGTGTGGTGAGGGCGCCGATCAGTTCGCACAGCCGCGCGTTGGCATCGACATGACGGGTAAGCTGCATGGAAAACCCAGGTAGAGAATCAGACAGGCGGATCATCGCAGATTGAACCTATTGCGCCAGTGGCAGAAGAAAATTTTCGGAGAATCAGGCAAGCCTCCCGGAGAATCTGCAATGGGCTGCCGTGGTCCGAATGGGCACAATGCTTCACCTGAAATGATTTACTTCGTTTGTAACGATTTCCGTCTGCCACTTTGTCCGCGAGGTCCAGCATGTACACCGCCATCGGTTACGCCGCCCAAACCCCCACCAGCCCTCTGGCGCCCATGAAGTTCGAGCGCCGCAGCCCACGCCCGGACGATGTCGCCCTCGACATCCTCTACTGCGGCGTGTGCCACTCCGACATCCACCAGGCTCGCAACGAGTGGGGCATCGCCGTCTACCCGCTGATGCCCGGCCACGAGATCATCGGCCGCGTGACCGCAGTCGGTAGCGACGTCACTGCCTACCAGGTCGGCGACATGGTAGGCGTCGGCTGCATGGTCGATTCCTGCCGTAGCTGCAAGGCCTGCCAGGCGGACCTCGAGCAGTACTGCGAGCAAGGCCCGACCATGACCTACGCCACCCCCGACCGGGTCGACGGCAGCAACACCATGGGCGGCTACTCCAGCAGCATCGTGGTCAGCGAGCACTTCGTGGTGCGCATTCCCGAAGGCCTGGACCCGGCCGCTGCGGCGCCGATCCTGTGCGCCGGCATCACCACCTACTCGCCGCTCAAGCACCACGGCGTGGGCCCTGGGCACAAGGTCGGCATCCTCGGCATGGGCGGCCTGGGCCACATGGGCATCAAGCTGGCCAAGGCCCTGGGCGCCGAAGTGACGCTGTTCACCCGTTCCCAGGCCAAAGCCGACGAAGCCCGTCGCCAGGGCGCCGACCATGTGATCGTGTCCACCGACGACGCGCAGATGCGCGCCGCCGCCGGCCGCTTCGACTTCCTGCTCGACACCATCCCGGTCCAGCACGACCTCAACCCCTACCTGGAAACCCTGACCTTCGACGGCGTGCACATCCTGGTCGGCCTGATCGAACCGATCGAGCCACCGGTACATGCCGCCAACCTGGTGCTCAAGCGTCGGGTGATCGCCGGTTCCTTGATCGGCGGCATCGCCGAAACCCAGGAAGTGCTGGACTTCTGCGCGAAGCACAACGTCAGCTGCGACATCGAGATGCTCGACATCCGCAACATCAATCAAGCCTACGAACGCATGATCGCGGGCGACGTGAAGTATCGCTTCGTGATCGACATGGCTACCTTGAAAGCCTGATCGCGCAGGCATGAAAAAGCCCGGGGCCATTACGGTGGCACCGGGCTTTTTTCGTTTTGCCCGACTCAGTTGGCGGCGAGCGGATCGTCCTGCGACAGAATGGCCTGGGCCAGTTCTTCGTCACCGATCTGCAGGCCCGGGTTGGCCTGGCGCACTTGCTGCAGGGCCGACTCGACGTAGGCACCACGGATCGCGCCACCGCTGGCGACGAAGGCCGACAGGTCGTCACGGGCTGGCAGGATGCGCTTGTCGTCTTTGAAGGTGGAGTAGAGCGACGCGGATACACCGGCCGAGGTGGCGACATCACGGCCATCGACACGGGCAAAGGCTGCGCCGGCAGGCAACAGGAGCATGAGAGCAGGAACGAGAATGAGCTGACGCATGGCGAAACCTCCGGAAGGAATAGGGGTGCCGAGAATGGACACGCCTTTTTGAGCCCCGAACGGGGGGTGAGTTCAACCGCCGTTGCCGTCCCAGGGTTGGCGTGCTAGAACCCCACCTGCCATTTGCCAGCGCGATGCCCCCATGCCTGCCATCACCCAAGCCAATAGAGCCTTGTTCGATCTCGACTTGCTGCGCGCTGTAGTGGTAGTCGCCGACTGCGGCAGCTTCACCACCGCCGCCGCGCGCCTGCATTCCACCCAATCGACCATCAGCCAGAAAGTCCGCCGCCTGGAAGACATGGTCGGCCACCGCTTGCTGGTGCGCGGCAACCGCGACGTGCTGCCCACCGACGCCGGGCAGACCTTGCTCGGTTACGCCCGGCACATGCTCGCGCTCAACGACCAGATGCTCGAAGCCCTGGCCGGCGCGCGGGTCGGGGTGACCGTGCGCCTGGGTGTGCCGGAAGACTTCGTCGGCGGCCCCACGACCACCGCCCTGGCGGCGTTCGCCCGGCAGCATGCGCAGGTCAAGCTCGAAGTCACCAGCGGCCTGTGCCGCGACCTCAGCCAGGCCTACGACAACGGCGAGCTCGACCTGGTCCTGCTCAAGCAGCGGCGCAACGCCCGCGACAGCGTGGCGCGCTGGCCCGAGCGCCTGCAATGGGTCGACAGCGCCCACGCACCGGCCTTCGGCCTCGATCCTGTGCCCCTGGTGACCTTTCCGCCGCGCGGGTTGTACCGCGACGACATGATCAACGCGCTGGAAGCCATGGGCCGTGCGTGGCGCATCAGCTTCACCAGTTCCAGCCTCAGCGGCTTGCAGGCGGCGGTAGCCGACGGCATGGGCATCAGCCTGCTGCCGCCGCGCGCGGCGACAACCATGCACCGCGTGCTGGGCGCCGGGGAAGGGCTGCCCGAGGTGGACAGCTATGAGATCGTCCTGGTCCATCGTCCTACCGCCGACGTCATGGTCAAGGCCCTGGCCGAGGTGCTCGGCGATCTGCTGCACGGCGCCGCCGGCTGATCCCGACCGCACCCCTCGGCCTGCGCAGAGTCCATCTGGAAGGTGCCTACGGCCAGCGCCCCGAATCGGCCTCGCGGGTCTGCACAAAAGGCGTGATCGGCAATGCCGTTCGTTGAACCGAAGGTCAATGACCGGGGCCGCTTTGCAGCCCATCGCGGCCCAGCGCTGCGCAATTGTCATCGGGCGAGCCGACCGCTCGCCTCGCCCGTTCACTCCCAAGGACGCCCCATGCTGCTCATCGAAAAGCTGCACAAAACCTATCCCACGGCGCAGGGCCCGTTGCCGGTGCTGCAAGGCGTCGATCTGCACCTCGACGCCCACAGCAGCCTGGCCTTGATGGGCGAATCGGGGAGCGGCAAGAGCACCTTGCTGCACCTGATCGCTGGCCTGGACCGGGCCGACAGCGGGCGCATCCTCATCCACGGCCAAGCCCTCGATGCGCGCAGCGAGGCGGGGCTTGCGCAGTGGCGGCGCGAATCCATCGGCCTGGTGTTCCAGCAGTACAACCTCATCCCCAGCCTGGACGTGGCCAGCAACCTCAGCTTCCAGGCGCGCCTGGCCGAACGTCACGACCCCACCTGGGCCACCTATCTGGCCGAACGCCTGGGCTTGAATATGCTGTTGCGGCGCTACCCCGAGCAGCTCTCGGGCGGGCAGCAGCAGCGCGTGGCCATCGCCCGCGCGCTGGCTGGGCGCCCGGCGCTGTTGTTGGCCGACGAACCCACCGGCAGCCTCGACGAAGGCAGCAGCGAAGAAGTGCTGGCGCTGATGCTGCAATTGATCGAGGAGGCTGGCAGCAGCGTGCTGATGGTCACCCACAGCGAACGTCTGGCCGAGCGCTTGCAACTGCGTTGCCGCTTGCAGGCCGGACGGGTACTGCCCGAGCCGTGCCGATGAACGCCTTGCGCATCGCCCTGCACACGCTGCTCAGCCATTGGCGCCGGCACCGCCTGCAAGGGGTGAGCATTTTTCTCGGCCTGTGCCTGGCCACTACCTTGTGGACCGGCGTGCAGGCGCTCAACAGCCAGGCGCGCAGCGACTACGCGCGGGCCAGCGCGGTGCTGCGCACGGCCAGCCAGGTGCAACTGCTGGGGCGTACCCACGAGCATTTCGACCAGAGCCTGTACGTGCGCCTGCGCCTGCTCGGCTGGCCGGTCAGTCCGGTGCTGGAAGGGCGCGTCGCCCTGGCCGGCGACGCGCAACTGAGCGTACGCCTGATCGGCATCGAGCCTCTGAGCCTGCCCAGCGGCTTCAGCGTGGCCGGCACCCGCGCCGAAGGCTTCGACCTGCCGGCCTTCATCGGTGCTGACGGGCAGACCTGGATCGGCCCGGACACCTTGCGCCGACTGGGACTGCGCGAAGGCGACAGCGCCAGCACCGCCGAGGGCATCCGCTTGCCGCCCCTGCACGTGCAGGCGGGCCTGGCGCCGGGCGTGGTCATCGTCGACATCGGCCAGGCGCAGCGCGTCTTGCAGGCGCCGGGGCAGGTGTCGCGGTTGTTGTTGGACGGTGCTGCACGGCCTTTGCCGAGCGAGTTCGACGCGCAACTTCGCGTGGCGCCCGCCGAGGACGACGGCGACTTGCAGCGGCTGACCGAAAGCTTCCACCTGAACCTCACGGCGCTGGGCCTGCTGGCGTTCGTGGTGGGCCTGTTCATCGCCCATGCGGCCATCGGCCTGGCCTTGGAACAGCGTCGCGGCCTGATCCGCACCTTGCGCGCCTGCGGCGTCAACCTGCGCACGGTACTGGCCGCGCTGGCGCTCGAACTCGGCCTGTTCGCCGTGCTCGGCGGGCTGGCCGGTGTGGCGGGCGGCTACCTGTTGGCGGCCGCCTTGCTGCCTGACGTAGCCGCTAGCATGCGCGGCCTGTACGGCGCGCAAGTGGCCGGGCAATTGAGCCTGTCGCCGGCCTGGTGGGCCAGTGGTCTGCTGGTCAGCGTGGCCGGCGCCTTGCTGGCCGGCATCAGCGCGGTCTGGCGTGCCGCCCGACTGCCGCTGCTGGCCTTGGCCCAGGCGCAAGCCTGGCGCCGGGCCCAGGGGCCATGGCTGCGTCGCCAGGCCTTGGCCTCGCTAGGACTGGCACTGGTCGCCGTCGGTTGCTGGGCCTGGGGGCAGGGGCTGCCCAGCGCTTTCACGTTGATGGCCTGCCTGATGCTGTCGGCGGCGCTGCTGTTGCCGCTGCTGCTCGATCTTCTGTTGGCGGGGCTGGCGCGCTTGTGCCGACGGCCGCTGGCGCAGTGGTTCGTCGCCGACAGCCGGCAGCAGTTGCCCGCGCTGAGCCTGGCGCTGATGGCGTTGCTGCTGGCCCTGGCCGCCAGCGTCGGCGTGGGCAGCATGACCGAAGGCTTTCGCCGCACCTTCACCGGGTGGCTCGATCAGCGCCTGTCCGCCGACCTGTACCTGACGCCGCGCGACAGCGAGCAGGCCGAGGCCATCGACCGCTGGCTGGCCGAGCAGCCCGGCGTGACCGCGCGCCTGCCCACCTGGCGCACCGAACTGCGCTTGCAACAGTGGCCGGCGCAGGTGCAGGGAATCGTCGATGCACCCTGGTACAGCCGGCATTGGCCGCTTCTGGCGCAACGGGACGATGCTTGGACGCAGTTGGCCGCCGGCACTGGGCTGATGCTCAGCGAGCAATTGGCGCGCCGTCTGCGCGTGGAGCTGGGCGACAGCGTCGAGCTGCCCGTCGCGAACGGCGCCGCCCCACGACCGCTGACCGTGGTCGGGCTGTACGCCGACTACGGCAACCCAAAAGGCCATGTGCTGGTCGGCGCGCCCTGGCTGCGCGCCCATGTGCCGCAAGCCAGCCTCAGCGGCATCGCCGTGGCCGTGGCGCCTGGGCAGCTGACCCCGTTGCAGCAACAGCTGCAACAGCGCTTCGAGCTGGGGCCGAGCCGTCTGGTGCAGCAGGCTACTTTGAAGGCGTGGTCGACTGAGGTGTTCAGCCGTACCTTCGCCGCCACCGCGGCGCTCAATACCCTGACCCTCGGCGTGGCTGGCCTGGCTTTGTTCATCAGCCTGCTGACCCTCGGTCAGAGCCGCCTCGGGCAATTGGCGCCGCTATGGGCATTGGGGGTAGGGCGCTTGCGTCTGATCGGCCTGTCCCTTGGGCAAACGCTGCTGCTGGCCAGCCTCACCGTACTCCTGGCCATGCCCTTGGGGCTGTTGCTGGCCTGGTGTCTGGTGGCAGTGGTCAACGTGCAGGCCTTCGGCTGGCGCCTGCCGTTGATGATCTTCCCCGGGCAACTGCTGCAACTGGCAGGCCTTGGCCTGTTTACCAGCCTGGCGGCCAGCGCCTGGCCGCTCTGGCAACTGGCGCGTCGCCAGCCGGCCGACCTGTTGAGGACCTTCACCCATGAAGCGTGAATGCTGCCTGCTGCTCGGCCTGCTCCTGGCCGGATGCGACGCGCCTGAATCGACCCCGCGCAGCTACGCCGGCCTCGGCCAGGAAGCGGCCGCCTATACCCAAGTGCAGCGCGGGGTGCCTCTAGTGTTCCCACGCGACCACGGCGCGCACGACGGCTTTCGCATCGAATGGTGGTACGTCACCGCCAACCTGCGCGACGCCCAGGGCCGCGACTGGGGCGTGCAATGGACGCTGTTCCGTTCGGCGCTGCGCCCAGGTGCGGTCGAGCCTGGTTGGAGCAGCGCCAACGTGTGGATGGCCCACGCCGCGCTGACCGGGCCTGGCGGGCACCAGTCCAGCGAGCGCCTGGCCCGCGGCGGCATCGGCCAGGCCGGCGTGCAGGACGCGCCGCTGCGCGCCTGGATCGACGACTGGGCGCTGACCGGCGACGCGCAGATCCGCGACCTGAACATGCGCGCTCAGGGCCAAGGGTTCGCCTACGACCTCAACCTCGCCAGCCAAAAGCCGCTGGTGCTGCACGGCGACCAAGGCTACAGCGAGAAGTCCGGCCAGGGCCAGGCGTCGTACTACTACAGCCAGCCCTTCTACCAGGTCAGCGGGGTCGTGGAGCGTGACGGCCAGCGCATCCCGGTCACCGGCGACGCCTGGCTCGACCGCGAGTGGAGCAGCCAGCCCCTGGCGGCCGGGCAGTCGGGGTGGGACTGGTTCTCCCTGCACCTGGACGGCGGCGCCAAACTGATGCTGTTCCAGGTGCGCCAGGACCGCGGCAAACCCTACCGCGCCGGCACCTGGATCGGTGCCGACGGCCGGAGCGAGCCTTTGCAGGGCGAGCAGATCCAGCTAACGCCACAAGCCTCCACGCGTCAACGTGAAGGCCAGGTGGTACCAACCCAATGGCGCGTGCAGGTACCGGGCAAACGACTGGACATTCAAGTCAAGGCGTTGGAACCGCAGGCCTGGATGCACACGCGGTTCCCCTACTGGGAAGGCCCGGTGCGCATTGAGGGGAGTAGCGGCGGGCGCGGGTATCTGGAGATGACCGGCTACGCGCCGCCAGGATGATGCTTTTGGCATCTCCCGTTGCGCAACGAACATGGAAGCGTGGCAAAGCGCACTTGGATTGACGCCGCCTGTCGGCTTACTATGAGTGAGCTTGAAGGCTACCAATGGTCAGGCTAATAGTTAGGCATTGCCAGGGGGGCGCTTATGCAACAACGTTTCGTCATCGTACCGGCATTGCCCGTCGAAAAAGACATCCACAAACGTCGGGCTCGGGCGTGGGCCAGTCTGTGCAATCCGCGATTCGACCTGTACGACACACTTGAGAAACAACGTCTGCCGCTGAGCCTGAAGGACCGGCCGGAAGCCGAGGCCGAATGCAGCCGGCGCAATTGCCTGGGCTGAGTTCGAGAGATGCGAGGGGGTCACAACGCTCGATGGCGCGTTACCGCGAGGCAGACGGTCAACGCGTTGGAACCCCATAGAAGAAC
>NZ_DJJS01000007.1:244013-499909 GCF_002434265.1 Pseudomonas sp. UBA6562
GGGCGTTCTTCTATGGGGTTCGCTTAGGGCGGCCGGGCCCCTCGCTCAGCCAGTCCATGCCGACGCGTCACAGCGCGTAATGCTTCAACTCCCGCGCAATCAGCAGCCGCTGGATCTCGCTCGACCCTTCATAAATCTGCGTGATGCGCGCATCGCGGTAATAGCGCTCGACCGGGTAGTCCTCCAGATAGCCATAGCCGCCATGCACCTGGATCGCCATCGAGCACACGCGCTCGGCCATTTCCGAAGCGAACAGCTTGGCTTGCGAGGCCTCGGACAAACAAGGCCTGCCGGCGCTGCGCAGGCGTGCGGCGTGGAGGATCAACAGGCGCGCGGCGTTGACCTGCACCTGCATGTCGGCCAGCAGGTTGGCGATGCTCTGGTGCTCGGCGATCGGCTTGCCGAACTGCACCCGCTCGCGGGCGTAGCCCAGCGCCGCCTCGAACGCCGCCCTGGCGATGCCCAGGGCCTGGGCGGCGATGCCGATGCGCCCGCCTTCGAGGTTGGAAAGGGCGATGGCCAGGCCTTTGCCGCGCTCGCCGAGCAGGTTCGCGGCCGGGATGCGGCAGTCGTTCAGGCTGACTGCGCAGGTGTCGCTGGCGCGGATGCCCATCTTGTGTTCGCTGCGCTCGACATGGAAGCCGGGCGTGTCTGTAGGTACCAGAAAGGCCGACAGGCCTTTCTTGCCCAGCGCCGGGTCGGTCACGGCAAAGACGATGGCCAGGCCCGCCCGACGCCCGTTGCTGACGAACTGTTTGGCGCCGTTGAGCACCCACTCGTCACCCACGCGCTCGGCCCGGGTGCGCAGGTTATGCGCTTCGGAGCCAGCCTGGGGCTCGGTCAGGCAGAAGCAGCCGATGACCTCGCCGCTCGCCAGGCGCGCCAGCCAGGTGGCTTGCTGCTCGGCGTTGCCATGGGCCAGCAGCGGGCCGCAGCCCACCGAGTTGTGGATGCTCATCAGGGCGCCGGTGGCGCCGTCGGCCACGGAGATTTCCTCCACCGCCAGGGCGTAGGCGACGTAGTCGGTGTAGCTGCCGCCTTGGGTGTCGGGCACCACCATGCCGAGCAGGCCCAGCTCGCCCATCTGGCGCACCACGCCGTCGTCGATCCAGGCGGCCTTTTCCCAGGCCTGGGCATGCGGGGCGATCTCGTTGCGGGCGAAATCGCGCGCCATGTCGCGGATCATCACCTGCTCTTCGTTCAGTTCGATGTCGTGCATGCGGAGCTCCGGGTCAAAGGCCTTCGAAGAATCGCGCCACCTGGGCGTCGGATACGGCTGCGGGGGTTGGCGGCTTCCAGCGCGGTTGTTTGTCCTTGTCGATCAGCAAAGCACGCACGCCCTCGATGATGTCGCCGTGCTCGAACCACTGCCGGTCGACGTGCAGCTCCTGGGCGAAGCACTGCTCCAGGGTCAGTTCGCGGCCGCGGCGCACTAGTTCCAAGGTCACCGCCATGGCCAGGGGCGAGCGGGTTTCCAGCAGATCGGCGGTGGCCAGCGCCCAGGCATGGCTGTCACCGAGGTTCACGGCGCGCAGTTGTTCGATGAACGCCGGCACATTGGCCTGCGCGAAGTAGTGGTCGATCGCCGGCCGCAGGGCCGCCAGCGGTGCCTCTTCCAGACGCTGCTGGCCGAGTTTGGCGAGTAGCCCTTGCAGGTCCTTGAGTGGGTAGCTGCCGAATTGCACACGGTCCAGGCCGGCGTCCAGCTCGGCCAGGGCGGCGCTGGGCAGGTACCAGTCGGCCAGCCCGCAGTACAGGGCGTCGGCCGCCTGGATCTGGTTGCCGGTGACGCCCAGGTACACGCCCAACTGGCCGGGCAGGCGCGAAAGGAAATAGCTGCCGCCCACATCGGGGAAGTAACCGATGCCCACTTCGGGCATGCCCAAACGGCTGCGTTCGGTGACGACGCGCAGGTCGCAGGCCTGCGCCAGGCCCATGCCGCCACCGAGGGTGAAGCCGTCCATCAGCACCATCAAGGGCTTGGGATAGCGGTGCAGGCACAGGTCGAGCGCATATTCCTCTTCGAAGAACACCTTGTGCAAGGTGCTGCCGGCCTTATAGCTGTCGTACAGCGAGCGGATGTCGCCGCCGGCGCAGAAGCCCTTGGGGCCTTCGCCACGCAGCACCACGGCCAGTACCTGATTGTCATGGCGCCAGGCGTCGAGCTGGCGCTGCAGGCTGCGCACCATTTCCAGGGTCAGCGCGTTGAGACCTTCGGGGCGGTTCAGGGTGAGGTGGCCGATGCGGTTGCGGACGCTCGCCAGCACCTGGGTGGCGGGTGGGGTTGGGGCCTGTGCGGTCATCGCGATCTCCTTGCGGGGTTGTCGTTGTCCAGGAAGCGCTGCGCTACGCGGGGTCGGCCGATGCTGGCATGGGCAAAAGGCCCGGACAATCGGCAAATCTGCAGCGCAGTGCTGCATTTTTGCCTTGGCTAGGCTCTTCCTGCGAGTGCGTGCGCGTCGTGCTTGTGACAGCGACGGCGGGTAGATGACCTATTGATTTACCCTAAGGCCCTGTACGGATCGGTAGAGTCGTGGGCGCAAGCCTGCGCTCACGGATCCGCAGCTTGAGCCACTGCCAACCGCGCACGGCGACGCCCAATGCAACCCCGCTCGGCCGCCAGCTGAAACAGCTCAAGCGCCAGTGCTCGATGAACCCGGTCTGCCGCTCATGCAGTTGATGGCTGGAATTGTCCAGGCTCACTCGCGAAGCATCGATCCACGCCCAGCCTTCGTCCAACCCCCAGTGGATCAGCGCTTCGAGCAACACCCGGCCACTGCCCAGGTCGCGGTGCTCGGGCAGGAAGGCCAGGTTGTAGTCATAGAAGCGCCCGCCTTCGAGCAAGCCTAGGCGATAGCTGATGCAGCGTCCGTCCAGTTCCAACAGCACCGCACAGACCTGGCCCTGCTCGGCCAGCGCGGTGAAGGCCTGGTACATCCACTGCCGGCGCTGTGCGCCGGAAAAGATGCCCACCGAGTCGTCGCCTTTCCAACTGGCATCTTCCACCGCACTGACCGCGTCGAGCAGCACGCCGATGTTCGCTGCATCGGCCAGCACGCGGCGCTCCACTGCGCCGCAGGCAGCGATGCGCTTGCGCGCCCGGCGCAGTTTGTAGCGCGGGTCGCCGCTGACTTCCTGGCGGTCGGCGGCGCTGATGCGGTGCACCGGCACGCGGCAGCTCAGGCGCCGTTCGAAGGCCGAGCTGTGACGGGTCCAACAGGTCAGCCAGGGCTCGTCGGCGGTCGCCGAGGACACTTCGCTCAGTTGCAGCAGCGCGTGCGGCAGGCGCCGACGAATGCAGCGCAGCACCTGGCCGGCGGCTTGCACCGGCAACTCGATCAGCAGCGCGATGCGGTCGCTCAGCGGGTAGCCCAGGTGGCGTACCACCGCCACGCGCAGCAGGCCGAACGCCTCGCGGCTGCGTACCAGCGGCAGGCACAGGCGTAGCTCGCCCTCCGCGTAGCCCAGCAGCACCGCCAGTTCCTGGCCCGGACCCAGCGCTTGGGCGGCGGCGCGCAGCCAGCCCAGGTGGTTGAACGGGGTGCTGCCGGCCACGCGCTGGCGCAGCGCCTCGTATTGGATGGCAGGAAAATTCGCCTCGCTCAGCGAGTGGTACCAGCGCAGTTCCACGGTCATGGCTCAGGCCGCCTTCGCCGGCGGCGTGACCACGGCCTTGCGCAACCCGTCCAGGCGCGAGCCTTGATAACGGCTCTGCCGGTAAAACTTGTAGCCGAACAGGTGGTACACGTGTTGGATGCGCCCTTGCTCGTGGTAGCCCATGCGCAAGTGCAGGCGCAACGCCGGGACATTGTGCAGCGCGCACACGTCGACCACTTTCACGCAGCCCTGGGCGCGCATCACCTGCCACAGGCACAGCTGCGCCTCGGTGGAAATCGGCGTGCCCCAGTAACGGCGTATCGACTCGCCGCCGAACTGGAAGAACTCGCCAGGTCCTACCGGGAACCAGCAGCCGAAGTGGTGGCGGTCGTGGTAGTCGCGGGTGCTGCCCCAGACGAAGGCGCAGGCGTCGCCGTCCTCGTCCAGCCACATCAGCCCCACATGGCCCTCGGCGGCCAGTTCGCGCATGGTCTGCACGCGGTCGCCGAAGTGCCGGGCGAAGGCCGGTGCGTTGTGCACCGTGATGCGCTGCATGTGCAAGGCCGGCGCAGCCTTGGTGCTGTGCGGGGGCACGGGCGTCACCAGGTCGCGTTCCATCCACAGCAGTTGCTCGTGGCGATAGACGAAGCGCCGCACGATGCCATTGACGGCGCCGCGCAGGCCTTTGCGCCGGACGTACTGCTCAAGGGTGCTCAATGCAGAGATCATGGTGCCTCCAGGGCGGGGTGGGGTCGGGTCAGCGACGATTGATCCAGGTCAGCGCGAACAGCGTGCGCCCGGCGAGGGCGAGCCGCGCTTGCCCGTCCGTGCAGATGAAAGGCGCGTCGCGCGGCTGCTGGTTGGGGCCGAACAGCTGCAAGGTGGCGCCGTGGCAAGCCTTGCCCAGGCCGTCGACGCGCAGGTGCTGAGTACGGCCGGCCTTGTTGACGCCGAACAGGCTGCGCCGATCGCCGTCGGCCATGGCCAGGGCGTCCACTTCGAAGCCGTCGTTGTCCAACGCCAGCACGTGCGGCAACCAGTGCCGCTGCATGAATTGGTGCGCCAGGGCCACGGGCTTTGCAGTGAAGCGGCCACGGCCTTCGTCGACTGCGACCATGCCCTTGGGCCAGGCAGCCTCGTCGCCCAGGTGGAACCAGTTGAGCATGTCCAGCAGGCCGTCGGCCGAGGCGTTGATGGCCACCGACGCCCACCACAGGCCGGCGAAATCGGTGTTCTGCTCATAGGGACTGAGGTTCGAGCCGCTGGAAATGTTGGTCTGGTCGAGCAGCAGGGCCTTGCGCGGCCGGCCTTGGGCGTCCAGACCGACCAGCTCGGCAGCCTGACGCACGTGGGTGCGGTAGATCCGCGTGGCCAGCAGATCGCGCACCATCCACTGGTGCCAGGCCAGCGCGTCGATCTGCTCGCCATGACTGGCCAGCAGACGGCGCGCCCAGTCCAGGCCGATGCGCGCGGCGCTGTCGTCGTGCAGCGGGCCGTTGACCAGGTTGGAGCTGGCCGGCATGGCGATGCGCACCCCGGCCTCGCGCGCACCGGGATAGCGCCGTACTTGTGCGGCCAGGGTTTCGAAGTCACGGGCGTAGCGGGCGTAGTCGGGGTAGTTGAGGTTCGGTTCGTCGGCGAAGGCCACATAGTGCAGCGCTTTGCCGCCCAGTTCGACGCTGGTGGCGAGCCAGGCGTCGAGCCCCTCGCGAGTGTCGCGATCCGGATCGAGTACGGCGCGCCGCCCGCTGCCGGCCAGCAGGGTGATGTCTTGGGCGATGGGGTAGCGGTCCAGGTAAAAACGGCGCATCGGGCGCTCGTAGCCGGGCTGGCGGCGCAGCACGTCGACGAAGCTGTACCAACCGGTCGCCTGCGGTTGCACGACGTCGATGGCGGGATAGCTGGCCTCGGGCGGCAACTGGTAGGGCACGTTCACGCCCAGACTCGCGCTGCGCCCGAGTACCTTGCGGCCCACGCGCAACGCCACCTGGCCGTCGGCCAGGGCCAGCGGGCCGAGGTGGTCGGCGCGCTGGGCGAACAGGTTGGCGCTGCCGTCCAGCCAGAACGCCGCCTTGCCGCGGCCGATCAGGCGTAAGCGGTAAGTGCGCGCTTGCTTGGCCACGGGCAGGGCCAGGCGGTCGAATTGCCAGTAGGCGCGGTAGGGTTTGAGCGGCAGTTCCTGACCCTGCCCGTCGTCCAGCCGTTCGACGCGCAAGGCCCGTACCCCGCCGTGGAACTTGCCGGCCAGGCTTGCGTGTTCGCCGGCCTCGACGCGGAAATACAGCACGGTGTTGGCGGGGGCCTGCACGCTGAAGTGCACCTTGGCCGGCGCGAACTGGGCGCGGGTGCTCGCATTGAGCGTGACGCGATAGCGCCGGAAGCTGTAGCCCGGTACTTCCAACTGATAGGCGTGCTCGCTGGCGGCCAGCGGCCAGCGCTGCTCGCCGGAGGTTTGCGTGCGCTCGATGTGGCGCTCGCCTTGCAGGTGTCCGTGGCCGTCGAGCAGGTAGAGGTATTCCTCGGCGGCATCGGCCTGCCAAGCCGGGCGCCAGTCGATGTCCAGGGTGTCGTTGCCAGACGGTTGCAGGTACAGGCTGCCGTCGCGCAGGTCGCTCCAGGTCAGCGGCTCGGCCTGGCCTGGCCCGGCCAGGATGAGGACGGCCAAGGCCAACAATGCGCGCGGGCTCATGCCGGGCTCCGTTGCAGCATCCGCCGCAAGGGCGCGAAGTCGCTGGGCAGCACGATCAGCGTGCGCCACGGCGAGACGCCGCTGAGCCGGCAATACAGCGCCAGCATCATCACCGCCACGGCCAGATAAGCCACCGACGAGGCCAACGCCGCGCCGAGAATCCCCAGAGCCGGAATCAGCAGCAGGTTCAACGCCAGATTCAGCGCAGCGCCGATGCCCATGATCCACGACACCGCCCCTGGGCGGTTCTTGCCCAGCAGGTCGAGGCGCAGGATGCTCACATGGCTGACGCCGAGCAGCCCCGGCAGCAGGCCGAGCAGCGCAGGGTAGGCCGGCTGGTAGGCGCTGCCGAACAAGGTGACGATCAACCATTCGCCGACCAGCGCCATGCCCAGGCAGGCCAGCAGCATGCTGGTGCAGGTCAGGCGCAGGGCCAGCGGGGTCAGCCGGCCCATCTCGGTTTCCTGGCGCAGCAGGCGTTTCATCAGCGGTGTGGTGACCGCTTCGGGGACGATGAACAGCAGTTCGGCCGCCGCAGTGGCCATGGCGTACAGCCCCAGCGGGGCGCTGCCGAGCAATGCGCCGATCAACAGGAAGTCGCCGCGCTGCATGGTCTGGCGAAACAGCACGTCGGGATGGCTCTTGGCACTGTAGGCCAGCAGCTCGCGTTGGCCGCTGCGGTCCCAGCGCAGGCCGATGGGATGGGCACGCCCCAGCCAATACAGGCCAAGCGCGACGAACAGGCCCAAACCACCGAGCCAACTGAGCACCGCCGCTTCCAGAGCGGCGTCGCGCCACCACCACAGCAAACCGCCGAACAGCAGCAACGGCATCAGCGATTCGAGCAGGCGCAGGGCGTTGTAGGTGCCGGTGGCGCCGGAAGCGTTGTGCAGGGTCAACAGGGCGGTCTTGAGCACCGACAGCGGTACCGCCAGCAGCAACAGCCAAACCAGCAGCCCGAGTTGCTCGGTGGCTTCCAGTCGGTCGCCCAGCGCTTGCGCCAGGACGATGCAGAGCAAGGTCAGCAAGGTCGCCAGCAAGCAGCCGAACAGCAGCGCCTGGGTCAGCAGCAGGCCCATGCTGCGTTGCTTGGCCGCTTGGTAGCCCAGGGCGGTGTTCAGGCCGCCGCAGCCGAGCGCGGCGATCAGGTCGGGCAGGGTGTTGAGCAGGGCGAACAGGCCACGCTCGCTGGGGCCGAGGATGCGTGCCAGGAGAATGTTGCGCGCCAGGCGCAGCACCAGCATGGCAAGGTTGGTGCCCAGGCTCAGCACCAAGTGGCGTAGATAACCCTTGCCCTTCATCGACGCGCTCCCAGGCACATGCGCCACGCCAGCAGCGAGGGGTGGCGTGCGCTGCGTTGGCTGACGCCGATGCGCGGCAGCGCTAAAGGGTCGTCCTTGGCCTGGTGGATCGCCTGGCGGGTGCTTAGGGCGAACGCATAGTCGTGCGCTGCCAGGCGCTGACGCACCCGTGCGTCGTGGTCGCCGTTGGGGTAGCAGTACACCGGCAGCGGATGCGCGCAGCCTTGTCGCAGCGCCGCACGGCTGCGCGCCAGTTCCGCGTCGAGGCTGGCATCGTCCAACTCGGGTAGCAACGCATGGCTGGCGCCATGGGGGCCGAAGCTGACCAGCCCCGACGCCTCCAGCTGGCGCACCTGCGGCCAGTCCAGTGCCTGCGGCAGCGATTCGGCCGGGCAGGTGTCGGTGAGCTGGTGCAGTACCGGGGACGGCAGCGCCTTGAGGCTTTGCAGATAATCCGCCACGGCCTGGCTGCGCAGCGCCTGCGTAGGCGCGGCGAATACCGCCGCGGGGACCGGGCAGCCTTGCTCGCCCAAGCGCTTGCGCAAGGCCATGCAGGGTGCCTGACCGTGGCTGCCCCACAGCGTTTCGCCCAGGCTCTCCCACCAGAAGCGCTGGCGGCTGCCGATGTAGTCGGTGGACAGGAAAATGCTCGCCGGCACCCGATGCTGATTCAACAGTGGAAAGGCATGCAGGGCATTGTCGCGCCAGCCGTCGTCGAAGGTCAGCGCGACCCGCGGGCGCTGTCCGGCCGGCGGCGGTTGCACAGGGTCGAGCAGGCTCATCAGCGGCACGCAGTCGAAGTGCTGGCGCAGCCAGCGCAACAGCCGGTCGAAGGCCTGCGGCCCGAGGCACAGCTCGTTGCGGTGCGGCAGCTCGGCGCTGGCGTCGTCGGCCAGCACCCGGTGCAGCATCAGGATCACCCCGCCGCCACGCAGTTGCAGGCGGCCCGCCGGGGAGTTCAGGTACAGCCAACCGCTGGCGCGTTTGAGGTGGGTCTTGATCGGCATGGCGAGTCCTCAGCGGGTCTGGTCGGGCGCCCATTGGGCGTAGCTGCGTCCACGCAGGAAGTGCCACAGGCCCAGGCTCATGCCCGCCGCCGTAACCAGCACGAAGGCGGCCAGGCGGAAAGGTCTGGGCAGGCGCTGGCCTCGGTCGAGCAGCCCAGCCAGGGCTACGGCGTAGGCCAGCACCTGGGCGAGCAGCGCCAGGCGGTAGAAGCTGCCGGCGTCGAGCAGCAGCAGGTTGCTCAGCAGCAACGGCAGCAACAGCACCGGCGCCAGGCGCCGGATCAGCTTGTGGCTGATCAGGGCGACGGCGTACAGGCCGTGTCGGAAAGGGTCGAGCAGTCGGCGGCGGGCCTTGAGGCTGATCAGCCCGCCGACGGTGACGCGCTGACGGCGGCTGAACTGGCGTCCGGCGCCTTCGGTGCCGTAGTCGACGGCGCGCGCTTGGTCCACATAGGCCACCTGCATGCCTGCCACCGGCGCGCAGGTGCTGATGAAGAAATCGTCGTTGACCCGCGCTGGGATCGGTTGGTACAGCGCGCGTCGCAGGGCCTGCAAGGCGCCATCGGCCGACACGCAGCAGCCGGCGCGCTGTTCGAGACGGCGCAGCCAGGCTTCCTGGCGGCGGTACAACGCCTCGCCGTAGCTCAGGCCCTTGCCGCTCAGCGGGATGACCATGTTGCCGCCCGTGGCGCCCACCTGCGGGTCGGCGAAGGGCGCCAGGAGCGCGGCGAAGGTGCCGTCGAGCCACTGCACGTCGGCGTCGGTGAACACCAGCACCTCGCCGTGGCAGTGCGCCACCGCCGTGTTGAGGGTGTCGTTCTTGCCTTGCCGAGGCAGGTCGAGCACCAGGATGCGCGGGTCGTCGAGGCTGCTGGCCAAGGCCACCGTGCCGTCGCTGCAGCCGTCGCTGGCCACCACCACTTGCAGGCTGGCGAGCTCCACGCGCTGCGCCAGCAGGTTGCGCAGCTTGGCTTTTATGTGCCGCGCCTCGTTGTGCGCGGCGATCACCACGCTGACGTGCAGGGGGATAGGCGCCGGCAGCACTGGGCGTCGGCAGAACGGCCCGACCAGCACCAGCAATAAGGGATAGCCCAGCCAGGCGAAGGCGGGCAAGGCCAGGCAGGTCCAGAAGATCGCTTCAGCCACGGGCGGGCCTCCTTGGGTAGCGGTTGCACAGGCTCAGCAGCACGGCGCTGGCGGCCACGCGCAGGCGCAGCCAGTGCAGGCCGCACAATTGCAGGGTGAACAGCAGGTCGCGCTGGCGCAGGCTCTGGCGGATGCCGAGCGCTGCAGCCGGTAGCGCGCCGACGGCCAGCAGCGCCAGGGTCAGCGCTGGGTGGCCGGCCAGCAACGCCAGCAGCGCCGCGAGGTCGCAGGCACCGGCAGCCAGCGCCAGCAGCGGAAAGCGCCACAGGCGCAGGCTCGGCGCATGCTGGCGCAGCAACTGCAAATGCCCGCCCTGGCGCCATAGCTCTTTGCCTAGCCATTCGCCCCAGCGGCCCTCGAAGCCCCAGTGCAGCACGGCCGGCGCACGCACGCTGGTCAAGCGCGCGCCGGCCTGGGTCAGGCGCCAGGTGAAGTCCTTGTCTTCGCCGGTGCTCAAGCGTTCGTCGAAACCGCCGACCCGCTCGAACCAGCAGCGCGGCATCAACAGGTTCTGCGTGGTCAGCCAGTGCACCCGCGCGTGCGCCGCGCCGCTGCGCCAGGTGCGGCGCTGCCAGGCCTGGGCATACCAGGGGGCCGTCGACGGCGTGTCGCAGGCCAGGGCGAAGACGTCGCCGCGCTGCTCGTGGTGCAGGTTCAAGAGCTGTACCAGCCAGTGCGCCGGCACTTCCACGTCGGCGTCGAGAAACGCCAGCCACTCGCCCTGGCTGTTGGCCGCGCCGTGGTTGCGCAGCGCGCCGATGCTCAGACCCGGCAGCGCCAGCACCCGGGCGCCCAAGGCGTGGGCCAGGGCCGGGCCTTGGTCGCGCGAGCCGTTGTCGACCACGACCAGCTCACAGGCCAGCCCCGCCTGGTTGGCCGCCTCGCGGGCGGCGGCCAGGGTGCGGGCGATATGCCGCGCCTCGTCGAACATGGGAATGACGATGCTGATACGGTTCATGCGCTGCGCTCCTTGCAGGCGTGTTCGGCTTCGCTGCGCAGCACGCTGGACAGCGCCAGCATGATCCACAGGTATTTATGGTTCGGCGCACTGAGAAACAGCAGGAACAGCCCGAGGGCGAGCATGCTCATGCTCAGGTGGGTCAGCAGGTCGGCGCGTTGCCGCTGCCCGGCCTCCAGCCATAGCCGACGGGCCCGCCACAGGTTGTGCCAGGCCAGGACGATCATGGCGCAGAACAGCAGCCCGGCCGGGATGCCGGTTTCGCTGAACAGCTCCAGGTAGGTGTTGTGCGCCTGGCGGTAGAGGTTGCTCGCCTTGGCGTTGGGCGCGAAGCCGTTGGCGAAGCCCGTGGTGGCGTAGTGCAGGGGAAAGGTGCCGGGCCCGGCGCCGAGCAGCGGGTCGCTGCGGATCATCTCGCCACCGACCACGATGTACGAGGCGCGGCGGCCCAGGGATTCGTCGCGGTTGCCGCTGGCGCCTGCGCCGAGCAGCACCAGCGACTCGATGCGCTGCACGTAGCTGGCCGGCAGCAACGCCGCCGCCGCGGGCAGCAGCAGGGCCAGCCCCAGCACGACGAAGCCCAGATGGCGCGGGCGGATGTGCGCCAGCCAGGCGCGGTAGTGCACCAGGGCGATCGCCAGGCTGCTCAGCAGCACCACCAGCCCCGAGCGCGAGTCGGTCTTGGTCATGCCGGCCAACAGCAGCGCCAGGCAGCCCAGCCACAGCAGCCGTTGCAGCCAGCCGCGGCTGTGCAGCAGGGCCCACAACGCCAGCGGCACGGCCACGGCGATCAGCAGGGCGAACACGTTGGCGTCGTCCAGCAGGCCACGGGCGCGGCCCTGTTCCTGGAACCTGGCCGAGAGCACCGCCATCGCGCAGGTGACCGCCACGCTGAGGCTGACCACCTTGCACAACATGCCCAGGTGGAGGTCGCGGCCGACCAGCAGGGTGATGGCGAACAATACGAAGCCTACCGCCATGGTGCGCAGGTGGCCGAGCGACAGGCCGACATTGTCGCTCAGCAGCAGGCTCAGCAGGTAGAACCCGAGAAACGGCAGCAGCAGGCGCCATTGGTTGCTGCGCAGGCGTTCGGCCGGCAGCTGGCCGAGCAGCAGCTGCACCACCAGCACCAGCGCCAGGGACGCGCCGATCAGCTTGGCGCCGGTCAACTCGCTGTCCTTGAACAGCCCTTCGAACGGCACGAGGGCGACGATCGCCAGCAGGCCCCAGGCCGGTTTGCGGTACAGCGCCAAGAGGCCTGCCAGGCCCAGCACCGTGCCCGGCGCCAGGTACGGCCAGGGGCTGGCCAGCAGGCCCAAGCTGAGCAGCGCCAACAGGCCGATCAGCGACAGCGGCAGGATCATGGGCAGGCCTCCAGGGATGCGTGCCGGTACACCCGCGCCCAATGCTGGGCCAGGCTCGGCAAATGGTGGTGCTGGCGCTGGCGTTGCCAGGCGCGGGCGCTCAGTTCGGCGGCCTGGGCCGGGTCCAGCAGCAGGGCTTCGAGGTGCTCGACCAGTTGCGCCACCGCCAGCGGCGGGGCCAACAGGCCACTCACGCCATGCTCGATCACATCGGGTATGCCGCCCACGGCGAAGGCCACCACCGGCACCCGTTGCTGCATCGCTTCGAGCAGGACCATCGGCGTGCCCTCGGTCCGCGAGCTGATCACCAGCGCGTCCAGACGGCCCATCCAGGGCGCCATGTCGGCCTGAAAGCCGACCAGGCGGATGCGTGCGCCCAAACCCGAGGCGTCGATGCGCGCCTGCAAGGTCGCCCGCTGCGGGCCGTCGCCGATCATCACTGCGCACAACTTGGGCCGGCGCCGGCACAGCGGGATCAGGGCGTCGAGAAACAGGTCGGGGCCTTTCTCCAGGCTCAGGCGGCCGACGTAGCCCACCTGCCAGCCCGCGCCGCTGCGCGCCCGCACGGCGCTAACTGTGGCTTCGGGCAGCCCGTTGGGAATGACCGCCAACTTGCCCGCCGCCACGCCGGCCGCTTGCAGCAGGCGGGCGATGCTGCCCGCCACGCAGACCACCTGGCCGACCGCAGCCGTACGGCACAGCCGCATGGACAGCCAGGTGTACAGCCGCTGTTTGCGGCTGCTCGGGGTGAACCCGTGCTGGGTACTGACCAGCGCCAGGCGCCACAGCATCGCCGCCAGCCAGGCCGTCAGCAGGCCGCGGAAATTGTGGCTGTTGAGCAGCGGCCGCTGCCCGCGAAGCTGGCCGACGAACGCCAATGCCGCGAGCAACCTCGGACGGTTGGCGCAGGCCACGCCGGCAGCGCGGAAGCGCGCGAGCAGCGGTTCCGGCGCCCCGAGGAACAGCACCTGGTGCCGCCCCGGCGTGTTCAGGCAGTGGTCCAGCAGCATGCGCTCGGCGCCATAGAAGCCGCCGCTGCCCAACAGGTGCAGCACCGGGCGTGCGGGAGCGCCGGTGCCGTTCAATTGCGCACCCAATGGGCCAGGCGCGGCAACGACCAGCGCCGATGCGGGTTGCCCAATACCGGGGCGTGGTCGTTGAGCACCAGCAGCACCGGCAGGTCGAGTTGCTGGGTGATCTGCGCCGGGTGCTTGAAGCGGCGGTCGAAGAACTCGCGCAGGTACACCAGCGCCACGGCCAGCAGCAGCCCGGTCAGCAGGCCGAACGGAATGATCAGGCCCGGCCGCGGGAAGGCCGGCTCGGTCGGTTCGTACGGTGCGCTGAGGATGCGCGCGTTGGACTGCTCGGCACTGAGCTGGCGTTCGCCGCGGGCTTCCTCGAAGCGCTGGGTGTAGGTGAAGAAGGCCTTGTGCAGCGCGTCGATCTCGGTGTCGAGCTGGCGCGACTGGCTCTGGGTCTGCTGCAACTGATGCACCCGCGCTTTGTAGTCGGCGATGCGCTGGGTCTTCTGCTCGATCACCCCCTGCACTACGGCCAGGTCCTTTTCCCGCTCCTGGATGCGGTTGGCCACCACCTTGAGGAACTGCTGGCGCGACTTGGCGATCTGCTCGCGTTGCACCAGCATCTGCTCGCTGCCGGGCTGGAACACCGACAGGTCGTTGTTGTAGGCCAGCAACTGGTTGCTCAACTGCTGGCCCAGCTGGCGCACCTCGCGGTCCTCGAAGGCCACGTTTTCATTGTCGTTGGTGGTGGTGAAGGTGAAGGGGAAGGCGTAGTCGCGCACGTTGGCGTTGCGCGCGGCGGCCAGGCTGGTCTTGAGGTAGGCCAGCCACTGGCTGCCCTGCAACAGGCGGTCGCGGTACTGGTTGAGCGCCTGCTCCTCGGTGTTGATGGCATTCAAGCGGAAGGTGATCTCTTCGCGCGGGTCGGACGAGCCGATGCCCTGCAGCATCGCCAGACGCCTCTGCTCCAGGTCGCTGATGCGCGTTTGGTAGTGCAGCTTCTTCTGCTCGTAGAAGGTTTCCGGCAGCTCGTTCGATTGCAGGTCCTGGCGGTTGCGCAGGTAGTTGTCGAGCAGGCGCTGGACCAGCAGGGTGCCCAGTTGCGGGTCGGGGGTGGCGTAGCTCACCGACACCACGTTGGAGCCGGGCAGGGTCTCGACCGTGAGGTACTTGATGGCGTCCTCGGTGAGGTTGTCCAGCTCGGTGTCGCGCACCGGGTCGACCTCCAGGCCCATCCAGGTCCGCAGCGGGTTGACCAGGCGCTCGCGCAACGGGTTGACCACGCCCACGCGCAGCGGCGTCAGCACGAAGCGTTGCAGCAAGGTCGGCGGCACGTCATAGCGGCCCTCGGCGCGCAACTGGGCGATGGTCTCGCGGATCAGCGCCGGCGAGCGCAGGATGGTGCTTTCGGTCTCCATGTCCGACAGGGTCGGCGGCACGAACTTGTCGCTCTCTTGCAACAACGCGCTGTTGCCGTCGCTTTGCGAGAGTTTCTTCGACTGCACGATGACTTCGGCGTTGATTTCGAACGTCTGCTTGAGCACCAGTGGCAGCAACAGCGCCACCACGGCGAAGCCCAGGAACACCCGCTTGACCGTGCGCCGGTTGGCGAACAGCACCCGCAAGCATTCATGCACATAGTTTTCTTTGCGGTTCATGTCCATGCCCCTGGTTGGTCAGTCTTCGTTCTTGTTGTCGACGCGGTAGCCGAAGCTGAACCCCACGCCCTGGAACAGCACCACATCGGCCAGCTGCCGGGCCAGGTCGCCGGCGCTGGCGAGCTTGGTCTTGGGCACGTAGAGCATGTCGTCGGGTTGCAGGTAGGCCACCTGCGCGGCGCTGGCGTCCAGGGCCTTGTCGATGTCGTAGGGCATGGCCTGCACCTGGTTGCCGGTGCGGCGCAGGATCATCACCGAGTCGAGCCGGGCCTTGAGGTTGGGGCCGCGGGCCAGGGTCAGGGCCTCGAGCACCGAGATCGGCCGGCGAATCGGATAGGCGCCCGGTTGCGCCACCTCGCCGAGCACGAAGATCTCGTTGGCGGCGGTGGACTTGAGCATCACATCGACGCTCATGCGCCCCGGCAGGTCGGCGTAGCGCTTGTTCAGGTAGGCCTGCAACTGCGAGACGGTCATGCCTTGCAGCGCCACCGCACCGATCTCCGGAAAGCTCGCCTGGCCGTCGGTGCCCACGGTGATCTCGCGGCTCAGGCCCGTGGCCGGATGGTTGAGCGTGCTCTTGAGGTTCTGCTCGCTGCTGTTGGCACTGAGCACCTGCACCGACAGTTGGTCGCGGTTGGGCTGGAACAGGCTCTTGTTGCGGTAGGCCTGCTGGATGGTGCGGCGGGCTTGCTCGGCCGTCTGCCCGGCGATGTTGACCGAGGTGTTGGCACGCGGCAGCTCGATGCTGCCGTCGGGCAGCACCAGCTGGTTGCCGTTGAGCGAGGCGGCCGAAAGGTAACTCAGGCTGACGTTGTCGCCGGGCTGGATGCGGTAGGCGCCGGCGCCTGTGGTGCTGACGTGGAAGATCACGTCGAGCACGTCCTGCGGACGCAGCACCTGCTCGCGGCGCGGCAGTTCGCTGTCCTGGGCGTTGGCCGGGGCGGCGGTGAGGATCTGCACCGGCATCTGCCGGGGTTGCTGGCTGGCGCACCCGGCAAGGGTCAGCAGGCACAGGACAAGCGTTGGATAATTCATGGCGAACTCCTGGGTGCGGGCCTAGAGATGGTCGTACAGCCACTTGGGCATGTAGTACTTGCGCTTGTTGAACACGCTGCCGATCACCGTGGCGCCGGCCTGGACCAGGCGCTGCACGGTGGCCTGGGCCACTTCCAGGCGGGTCTGCTCGGCGGTGACCACCAGGATCACGCCATCGACCAGGCTGCCGAGCACCAGGCTGTCGGCACTGGCGTACACCGCCTGGCCGTCGACCACCACGAACCGGTAGCGCTGGCCGAGCTGGGCCAGGAGCGCGCGCAGCCGCTCGGGGTCCAGACGCTGGCGGCCGCGGCGGTAGGTGCCCGCCGGTAGCAGGTCGAATGGCTGGTCGGGCAGGTGCAGCAGGCTTTCCTGCACGAGCGGCGGGGCGTCGGGGTCGAACAGCAGGTCGCTGAAGCCGCGCAGTTTGCCGGCGCCCAATTGGTGGCTTAGGTTGTTGCCGTTCGGGCTGCTGTCGACCAGCAGCACCTCGCCCGCGCTCATCAGCGCCAGTTGGCTGGCCAGGGCCAGGGCGCTGGTGCTGGTGCCGCTGCCGGTGTTGGCAGCGGTCAGCAGCAGGGTGCGCTGACCGAGGTCGAGCACCGTGGCGGCCAGGTTGGTTTCGCTGGGGGTGGCGATGCTCAGGCTGCGCGATGTGGAACCGTCCATCTCAATGTGCTCCGTGGCCAGTGAAGACGATGAAGGGAGTCTTGAGCAGGATCTTCAGGTCCAGCATCAGGCTCTGTTGGTTGATGTAGTGCAGGTCGAGCGCGACGCGCTGGTCGAAGTCGATGTCGCTGCGCCCGGAGATCTGCCAGAGGCCGGTCATCCCGGGGTATACCGACAGCCGCGCGAGGTGGCTGGCGTGGTAGCGCTGGGCGCCGAACGACGTGGGCCGGGGGCCGACCAGGCGCATATCGCCCAGCACCACGTTGATCAGGTTGGGCAGCTCGTCCAGGCTGCTGCGCCGCAGCCAGCCGCCCACCGAGGTGATGCGCGGGTCCTGGTCGAGCTTGAAGTCGATGGAATCGGCGCCGTGCTTGTTGAGGTGGCGCAGCGATTCCTTCAAGGCTTCGGCGTCGGCGACCATGGTGCGGAACTTGAACATGCCGAAGCTGCGTCCGCGGTAGCCGGTGCGGCGTTGCACGAAGAACACCGGGCCTGCGCTGGAGCGCTTGACCAGCACCGCCAGCACCAGCAGCAGTGGCGCCAGCACGGCCAACAGCAGGGCCGCGGCCAGGCACGACCACACCCGGTTGGTGCGCGACAACGTCCAGGGCCGCCCGCCCGGGCGCCCACGCAGCCAGCCGCGGCCCTGCTTGTGGATCGCCGCGTCGATGCGCTGGCGGTGTTCGGGGTCCAGGCGCTTGTCTTGCCCCAGAGACGCCGCGGCGATGTCGCTCGATAGGTCGGTCATGACACTCTCCGTCGATCCGCCTGCTCGCGCGCAGGGCTGTGCGGCGACGGGCTGTGCGAGTAATGGCTCTTGAACCAGGCGACGAAGCGTCCCAGCCCTTGGTCCAGGGAAATCTGCGGGGTGAAACCGGTGACGTGGGCCAGGTCGCTGGCATCGGCGCAGGTGCTCAACACATCGCCCGGCTGCAGCGGCAGGAGCTCGATGTGCGCCGTGCACTGCAGGTGCTTTTCCAGCAGCGCTACGTAGTCGAGCAATTGCACCGGACGCTGCCCACCGATGTTGTACAGCCGCCACGGCGCGTGGCTGCTGGCGGGGTCGGCCGCATGGGCGTTCCAGTTAGGATTGGCTTGCGGGGGCTTGGGCATCAGCTGCACCAGGCTTTCGACGATGTCGTCGATGTAGGTGAAGTCGCGCTCGTGGCGGCCTTCGTTGAACAGTTGGATCGGCCGGCCTTCGCTGATGGCGCGGGCGAACAGCATCGGCGACATGTCCGGGCGGCCCCAGGGGCCGTACACGGTGAAAAAGCGCAGGCCGCTGCAGGGCACGCCGTACAGGTGGCTGTAGCTATGGGCCATGGCTTCGTTGGCTTTCTTGGTGGCGGCGTACAACGACAGCGGGTGGTCGACGCCGTCCTGCACCCGGTAGGGGGTGCGCTGGTTGGCCCCGTAGACCGAGCTGGACGAGGCGTACAGCAAGTGCTTGACCGGCACCCGTCGGCAGCCTTCGAGGACGTTGAGAAAGCCCGCCAAGTTGCTGTCGAGGTAGGCGTGCGGATTTTGCAGCGAATAACGCACACCGGCCTGGGCCGCCAGGTGGATCACTACGTCCGGGCGCTGGCTGGCGAACAGGCTGGCCATGCCGTCGCGGTCGGCAAGGTTTAGGCTGTCGAGGGTCAGCCGGCCGATGGACTCGCCGTTGACCACCTTGCTGCTGGCGTCGCGGCGCACCCATTGCACGCGGGCGTGCTTGAGGGCCGGGTCGTAGTAGTCGTTGAAGTTGTCGATGCCGTGTACGTCGTGCCCGTCGGTCAACAGCCGCAGGCAGGTATGGGCACCGATGAAACCGGCCACGCCGGTCACCAGCACTTTCATGACGCGTTCGCCCGGGCTGGCACGTGGCGCAGGCCAATGCCGCTGTAGCGCAGGCCGTGGCCGGCCACCTGCGCCGGATCGTAGAGGTTGCGCCCGTCGACGATCAGGCGTGCGCGCAGTTTGCTGGCGAGCAGGGCGAAGTCGACCACGCGGAAGTGCTTCCATTCGGTGCAGATCACCAGGGCATCGGCGTCCTGCAAGGTGTCGTCGCGGGTCGCGCACAGGTGCAGGTCCTGGCGATAGCCGTACAGCCGTCGGCATTCGTCCATGGCCTGGGGGTCGTAGGCGCGCACGCTGGCGCCCTCGGCCCACAGGGCCTCGATCAGGTAGCGGCTGGGCGCTTCGCGCATGTCGTCGGTGTTGGGCTTGAAGGCCAGGCCCCACACGGCGATCGACGCGCCCTCGAGCGGTCGGCCGAGCTGCTGGGTGAGCTTGGCGAAGAGCAGGCGGCGCTGCTGGTCGTTGACGTCGCTGACGCTTTGCAACAGGTGCAGAGGCATGCCATTGGCATGCGCGCTGTGCAGCAGCGCGCGGATGTCCTTGGGGAAGCACGAGCCGCCGAAACCGCAGCCAGGGTAGATGAAGTGGTAGCCGATGCGCGGGTCGGCACCGATGCCGCGGCGCACCGCTTCGATGTCGGCGCCCAGGCATTCGCTGAGGTTGGCCAGCTCGTTCATGAAGCTGATGCGGGTGGCGAGCATGGCGTTGGCGGCGTACTTGGTCAGCTCGGCGCTGCGGTTGTCCATGAACATGAGCTTTTCGCGGCTGCGGCTGAACGGCGCGTACAGCTCGCCGAGCCGTTCGCCGACCTGCGGGTCGTCGCTGCCCACCACGATCCGGTCCGGGCGCATGCAGTCGGCCAGCGCGCTGCCTTCCTTGAGGAACTCGGGGTTGGAGACCACGCTGACGCGCAGCGCCTCCTTGCCCAGGCGCTGCAACTCTTCCAGTGCCAGCGCGCGTACCTGGTCGGCGGTGCCCACCGGTACGGTGGACTTGATGATCAGCGTGCGGTCGGCCTGCATCAGGGCCGCGATCTGCCGGGTCACGTCGAGCACGTGGCTGAGGTCGGCCGAGCCGTCTTCGTCGGGTGGGGTGCCGACGGCGATGAACAGCAGCTCGGCATGGGCCACCGCGTCGCTGGCCTGGGTGCTGAACGACAGGCGCCCGGCGCGCAGGTTGTCGTCCAGCAGATCCGACAGCCCCGGCTCGCTGATGGGCGGTACGCCGTGGCGCAGCTGTTCGATCTTGTGCGCATCGACATCCACGCACAGCACGCGATGACCTACGTCGGCCAACGCCACGGCCTGGATCAGGCCCACATAACCAGTACCAAAAACGCTTACATCCATGCCGGCGCGCCTCAAGGGGTGAGTGAGGGTGGTGAAACGATGTGAGAGGGGTATAGCGCAGCGTGGAGAAAATGCGTCAAAGCAATGGCGTGTATCGCTGAATTTACAGCACCTAACGAGACGGCACTTGGCCATCAATCCCTTTTATATCCGTTACTTAGCGCGACAATTCAATGTCACAAATTTTTTATGATTCTGATGAACGGTGTAAGTGCTTGATAACGTTTATTTACTGCTCATAGATTCTGTCGAAGTGGGATCCATTTTTCGCCAGAAAATGGCTTGCTAGGATCGACGTAAATTTGACGTTAACCCCCTTGTGGTTTGCGCAAGGGGTGCTACGGTTTCAGTCAAATCCCCCTGATCGGAGTACCTCGGATCATGCGTGCTTGGTTCAAACTGCTGTTGGTCGTGGTGTATTTGGCGTCGTATCACGGCTATTACCGCGAGCGGCTCGAAGCCCTCGGTCTGGGCCTGCCCTTGGTGATGTTTCTCACGCTGTTCGGCGTACTGGCGGGCGCCTTGTTGCTCAGTGCCTGGACCCGCCCTGCGCTGGTGCGTTGGTGCCTGGCCCTGGCATTCGCCCTGAGCGCGGCGATGTTCGATGCCTATACGCAGATCACCCAGGGTTACCTGACCTACAGCGCGTTCGTGTCGATGGCGTATGCCGGCGGCTTCGTCGACGAGGCGCTACGGCAGTACGGCGCGGTCATCGGCCTGGCAGCGGCCAAGGCCTCGTTGCTGCTGCTCGGTCTCGGCCTGCGCCCGCCTGCCGCGCCGCGCCTGGCGCACGGGTTGCCGGTGGCGGCGCCGCTGCTGGCGCTGCTGTTGCTGATCGGGGTGTTGTTCGTGCGCGCCGGGGAGGGCGCAAGGGGCTTGCCGGTGATGTACACACCGTTGGCGTACCTGACCCTGTTCGGTTACGAAAGCCTGCACGACAGCGTAGGGCCACGTCAGCCCGTCAGCCTCGCTCGGCCCGGTGCGGTGGCGGCGCGGCATATCGTCCTGGTGATCGACGAAAGCATCGCCGGCAATTATCTGGACATCAACACGCCGGGCGGTATCGACAGCCATCTGGGCGGACGCCTGCCGGGCGCCGAGCTGTTCAACTTCGGCTACGCCGCCTCGGCGGCCAATTGCAGCGCCGACACCAACGTCACCTTGCGCTATGGCGGCACGCGCGCCGACTACCTGCGCATCAACGCCACCCAACCGTCGATCTGGCAATATGCCAAGGCCGCAGGGCTGCGCACGGTCTACCTCGACGGGCAGCGCACCGGCGGCGCGTTGCAGAACCTGATGACCCGCGACGAGCAGCGCGACATCGACCAGTTCGTGCAGTTCGACGATACGCCGGTGCAGCAGCGCGACATGGCCGCCGTGGCGCAACTGGTGCAGCTGCTGCACAGCCCCACACCGCAACTGATCGTGCTGAACAAGATCGGCGCGCATTTTCCCGTACACGACAAATACCCGGACGCCTTCATGCGCTACATCCCGGCGCTGCCGCGCGGGCGCTTCCTGGACGTCGCCGACACGGGCGAGCGGGCCGGTTTTGCGGGCGGCACGCAGGATTGGCAGCGCTACCGCAACGCCTACCGCAACACCCTGCTGTGGAATGTCGGGGAGTTTTTCCGGCGCCTCCTGAGCCAAGCCGATCTAAGCGACGCAGTGCTGATCTACACCTCCGACCACGGCCAGGACCTGCACCAGCGAGGCAACCCTGGGCTCAATACCCATTGCGGCAGCGATCCGCAGGCCGAGGAAGGCCTGGTGCCGCTGCTGGTGCTGCAAGGTCAGGGCTTGCGCACGCTCGACTGGCAGGCGCATTTGGCGCAGAACCGCAATGGATCGAGCCACTACAATATCTTTCCGACCTTGCTGTTGCTGATGGGCTACGAGCGGCAGGCGGTCATCGCGCAATATGGGCAGCCCCTGGACGAGGCGACCCACGACCCCTTCACCTTCAACGCCCGTTATAACGCGCGCCTGGGCGCCAAGCCGGATTTTCGCTTCATCGATGTGAAGGGGCTGGCCGAGCCGGATGCTGCACAGGACCGATGAGTTCGAGTGGCAGGCGTTGCGACACACAAGCGATGCGCAGGGCGCACCGGCAGGGTCTAAACAAACACCAGTTCGAACGGCTGCAACAGGCAGTCGAGCAACGTGGAAGGCACCACCGGAGGGCGGCCTTCGTCGCTGTTCAATTGACTGACATGGGCGTGAATCGCCTGACGTTTGCGCGCCAGGCGGGCCTCGTCGATTTGCAGGCGCCGCGCGCGCTCCCAGGGTAGGCGCGCGTCGTCCGGGCCTGCCCAGTGCCAGGCCCAGACCGGCACTTCGACCAGTTGCGCACCGCGCGCTTGCGCCGCTTGTGCGCCGGCGCGACCCACCGCTTCATGGTCGGTGTGGCCGTCGCCGCGCCAAGTCACCATCAGCACGTCGTCGGGCTTGAGTAGTTGGCTGAGGTGGTTGACCAGATACGCCTCGTCGCGCTGGACACCGCCGTCCTTGAGGTTCAAACGGCGCCAGTCGAGGCGGTTGAGGTCCAGGTTCAGCGCTTGCAGGGCGTGGCGGCTCTCCAGCGGGCGCTGATGGCGCAGACGGCGCTCGCTCCATTGGCTGGAATCGGGATGGCTGCCTTCGCCGTCGGTAGCCGAGATCAGCACCAGATCGTCTTCGCGACCATGAAAGCCGGCCAGCAGGCCGCCGGCCATGAGGATTTCGTCGTCCGGATGCGGCGCGACCAGCACCAGGCGGCGGCCCGGCGGGCACAGCTGCTGCGGGTCGGTCCAGGCCGCGCGGGCCAGGTGCGCGCAATGTTGCCACTGCTGCCACGGCGTACCGCCGCTGGCTTGGATCAGATCTTCATCGTGCATGGGGCAGGGCTCCTGGGCAGGCGAGGCGGCGGCGAACCTCAACTCGCATAGGGGCGCGAGCGTGCAGCCAGCCTAGGGTGTCGTGCTTGAGAGGTCGCCACGCGCGCCGGAGTTCAACCCCAGCGCACGACCTGCCATTTGCGCAGGACCGTCGATCGTGTGGAATTTTGCCCATCGCGCCCGATCCCAGTAGCGTCTCTGCCGATCTCTCGAGGAACTGCCGCTCCATGGATTCGATCACCCAAGCCCTGTTGGGCGCTGCATTGCAAGGCTCACTACTGGGCCGCATCCAGGGCCGCCGCGCGTTGGCCTATGGCGCGGCCCTGGCCACGGTGCCGGATCTGGATGTATTCGTGCATTACGCCGATCCGGTCTCGCAGATGACCTTCCACCGAGGCTTTTCCCATTCGCTGTTCATGTTGACCGGCCTTGCCGTCGTACTCACCGCCGTGGTGATGGCGTTGGCCCGCTGGCGCTGGCTGGACCACGGTTACCGCTGGCCTCGGCTGTTGCTGACGTTCTGGCTGGTGCTGGTCACCCATCCGCTGCTCGATGCTTTCACCGTGTACGGCACGCAACTGCTCTGGCCGCTACAGGTGACGCCGCAGAGCTGGGCAGGGGTGTTCATCGTCGATCCGGTGTACAGCGTGCCGTTGCTGCTGACGGTGCTGTACGCCGCCGTGGTCGGGCTCGGTGAGCGGGCGCGGCGCCTGCTCGCCGCAGCGTTGGTGTTCGGTGCGCTGTACCTGGGCTTCGGAGTTGGCGCACGCCTGCTCACCGAGCAGCGCTTCGCCGCCGCGCTGGACGCGCAAGGCATCGCCCACGAGCGCGTGCGCGCCGTGCCGATGGCGTTCAACACCTTCATCTGGCGCGTGCTGGCGACCACCCCCGACGGGCATTACTACGAAGGCGTCAGCAGCCTGTTCGACCGCGCACCGCCCGAGATGCAGCGTCAGCCTCTGCACCTGGAGGCGGCGCAACCGTTGGCCGGTGTGGCGCTGCACGAGCGCCTGCGCTGGTTCACCGACGACTGGCTGCGCTACGACGTGATCGGCGACGCGCTGGTGGTCAGCGACCTGCGCATGGGTACGCCGAGCGATTACAACTTCCGTTTCGTCATGGCTCGGCGCGATGCCCAAGGGCAGTGGCAGGCGGTGCAGCCATCGCGCTGGCGCGGTAGCCATGCCGGCGGCTTGGTCGACCGGCAGATGCTGGCGCTGATGTGGCGGCGGATCTTCAGCCAAACGCCGCCTTTGCCGCTGGCGGCATGGCAGGCGCTTAGCGTTGAGGGCGATGCCGCGCGTTGAGCGCCAAGGAAGGTGTGGGAGGACGGTCGATCGCAGATTGCCTGCGTCCAACGGCACGATGTCCGCTGACGGCGTACACCGTGAAACCCGTGTGCGCCTGGAACCTGGCGGCGACCGTGGCCTGCTGGCAATGCCTTGCCTTGGAAGGCGGGATGCGGCGCGCATGCCTTGAACCACGGCAGCGCGCTTTGCACCTTAGCGGCAGTTGCCGGCCTTCTTGTAACCCTGCGCCTGGGCCTGGGCTTCGGACTCGAAGCTGACGCGGTTCTTCGCCGCCACTTTGTCGTAGCTCGGGCAGCCGCTGGGCAGGTGGTAGAGGTGGCTGTTGCTGTTGCCGACGATGCTGCCGTGGCTGGCCTGGGCTTTGGCCACAGGCGCGGTCGAAGGCTTGCTGGCAGCGGCGGAGCCAGCGGGCAGCGCACTCACCAAGCCGTCGCCTACCGGCCGATAGCCCTGGGTCCACTGCCGTGCGCCGCTGACGAACGGGTTGCCGTGGCCCATGATCGCGGCGATGCGGCGGTCACGCTCCTTTTCCCAGGCATTGACCGGGAACTGTTTATCCCAGGCCATCAGCAGACGCTGTTGCTGATTGGACATGTTCAGCTTGTAGCGATCGAACATGTAGAACGTGGTACGCGCCACCAGGCCCTTGACCTCGTCGCGGGGCTCGGCGGTGCGCTCCTTGAAGTCGATGCGGGTCTTGCACTGGCCGTACTGGGGCGCCACGCCCGAGGTCATGCCGTAGTTGAAGTTGCTGCGGTCGCCGTTCACCTCGCCGACGGCGGGGTAGAGGTTGAACAGGTTGGCTTCCATGGCGCGGAACACCGGATCGTTGTCGACGCATTGCTTGCGCCCACCGTTTTGCCAGCACTGGCGCTGGTGGCCGAAGGTCCAGGCCGGCACGATGTGTTCCCACTCGGTGCGTTCGGCGCGGTTGGCCTGCTTACGTGTGGCGTAACCGCAGGAGGCGGCGTCGATGCGCCCGCCGGACTTGCCCACCCACTCCCACTTGCAGCCGCAATACAGCTCGCCCATGGCGCTTTTGGCCTGGTCGAGGTAGACCTTCTGCTTGGCCACTACCTTGGCTTCGGTGAAGGTATCCGGAGGGCTTGCGAAAGTGGGAAAAGCGACGGCGAATGTAAGGCTTAACGCAGATAACAGCTTGATCATGGTCGAAAAGGGGTCAGAAAAAGGAGGGCGCGCATTATAGACATGCCTGGGCGCTACAACCCATCTTGGAAACATTCCCGTCCAAGCGCTCCATCTGCCGTACGCACCTACTGCGCAGTGTCGATGCTCACCACCACCGACATCCCTGGGCGCAAGCGCTGCGCGTCCGCCTGGTCGGGATCGACCTTGATGCGCACCGGAATGCGCTGGGCGATCTTGACGAAGTTGCCAGTGGCGTTGTCGGCCTGCAACAAGGCGAACTCCGAGCCAGTAGCCGGGGCGATCTGCTCGATGTGGCCGTACAGCTTGCGGTGGTTGAGCGCATCGACCGTAAAGCTCGCCGCCTGGCCCACGCGCACGTCGGCCATCTGCGTCTCTTTCATGTTGGCGATCACCCACAAGGTGTCGGGCACCAGTGCCATGAGTTGGGCGCCCGAGTTCACATAGGCGCCCAGGCGCGTGCCGATCTGCCCGAGCTGCCCGTCGCGCGGGGCCACTACCCGGGTGTTGTCCAGATCGATGCGCGCCAGTTCCACGCTGGCCTTGGCGTTTTCCACTGCGGCTTCCAGGGAGGCGCGGTTGACGATCACCGATTGCAGGTCTTCGCGGGCGATGGCCAGCGCCGCCTTGGCCTGGGCCAGGCTGGCCTGTGCGGCGGCCGCGGCGGCACGGGTGATGTCGAACTCACGGCGCGATACCGAGCCGTCGCTGACCAGCGCCTGGTTGCGGCGCAGGTCGGCCTTGGCCTTGTCGCCCTGGGCCGCGGCGTCGGCGATGGCGGCCTGACGCTGGGCGATGGTGGCTTCGGCGCTGCGGCGCTGTTGCAGGTTGTTGGCCAGCGCAGCCTCCTGTTGCCGCTGTTGGGCGATGGCCTGGGCCAGACGCTGGCGGTAGATGCGGTCGTCCAGGCGCACCAGCAGGTCGCCGGCCTTGACGAACTGGAAGTCGTGCACCGGCACTTCGACGATGTAACCGGCTAGCTGTGGGCCGATGGTCGTGACCTGGCCTTTGACCAAGGCGTTCTCGGTGCTCTCGATGGGGCTGCTGAACGGCGGCAGGCGCCAGGCATACAGCACCAGCAGCACGCCGGCCAAGGCGATGCCGGCGAACACCAGGGCCGACAGCAGGCGCACCCGCCGACCGCGCGAAGGGCTGGCCGCTTCGCTGGGCGGCGCCTTGCCTTCCGGGGTCTCGGCCAGGGCGGTGGTGGTGGTCGACGGCGTTTCTTCCTGGGTCATTGGCTCGTGGCACCGGCAGTGGAAGGGGGGGAAGGGGCGCGGCGGGTCGAGTACCAGACCCACAGGCTGCGCAGGCTGATCCACAGGAGGGTCAGGATCGCGACCCCGCCGATCAGCATGAACACATCGTTATAGGCCAGCACGTTGGCTTCGCGGGTGGCGGCGTTGGCCAGCAAGCGCGTGCCGACTTCGGTGCGCAACGCCGGGTCGGCGAACTGCCCGGCATAGCTGGCACCGCCGCTCTGCACCCGCGCGGCCACCAACGGGTCGAAGGCGCTCAGGCGCTCGGTGATCTGGCTGGAATGGAATTTCTCCCGCCAGATCTGGAAGGTGCCCAACAGCGCCGCACCGATCAGGCCGCCCAAGTTGTTACAGATCCCGAACAGCACCGAGAAACTCACCAGGTTGCGCGGGTTGGCGCGTACGTGGCTGATGCCCAGCACCATGCACGGGCCGAGGAAGAAGGTGCCGCCGAAGGCCAGCAGGAACTGGCTGAAATACATCTGCGCCGGGCGTGTGAGGTTGTTCGAGGTGCTGTCCATGAACGAACCGACGGCCATGGCCGCCACCGAGATGGACAGCGGCAAGATCAGGTGCGCAGGGTTGATGGTCAGGGCGCTGGTCGCCAGCCCCGCCACCGCGCCGAGCAGCATGATCGCGTACAGCGAGCGCATCTGCTCGCTGCCCATGTTCAGCGCTTGCAGAAAGCCCACCGCACCGGTGGATTGCTCGGAGCTGACCATGCGGATCAGGATCACGCACAGTCCCAGGCGAATGACCGCCGCGCTGCCCAGCCAGCGGGTCATCAGCAACGGATTGCGGCGGTTGTGCTCGATGGCCAGGCCCGCGCAGATCAGCGCGATGGACGCGGCCAGGGCGGCGCCGACCCAAGGCGTTTCCAGCCACCACTCGATACGTCCCAGCGACAGCGCCGCGCAGAGCAGGGCAGTGCCACCGGCCATCAGCGAAAAGGTGAGAAAATCCAGCGGCTCGAAGGTCTTGAAACGGTCGCCGGGCGGCAGTTTGAGCATCAGCACACAGCCCAGCGCGGTAATCGCCAGGCCCAGCTCGAACAGGTACAGACCGCGCCATTCGGCGATCTGCAGCAAGTCTTCGGAGAACACCCGCGCCAGCGGCAGGGCCAACTGCGAGGCCCCCAGGCCCAAGACCATGGCGCGTAGGCGCCATTTGGCCGGGAACGCCTGGATCATGTAGTACAGCCCCAGCGAACTGAGCGCCGCACCGACCATGCCGTGCGCCGCGCGTACGGCGATGGCGGAATTGAGGTCGTTGACGAACAGGTGGGCGAAGGTCACTAGCGCGTACAGCACCAGAAACACCTCGGTGAAGGCGCGCAAGCCGAATTCCTGACGGAATTTCACCAGCAGCAGGTTCATCGACACGTTTGTCATCACGTAGGCGGCCGGCAGCCAGGCCATCTCGGCGCTGGTCGCACCCAGCGCGCCTTGCAGGAACACCAGGTTGGCAGTCACCAGTGCGTTGCCCAGCCCACCGGTGATCGCCACCAGCAGCCCGACCAGGCCATAGGCCAGGCGTTTGCTCGGCGCATGCAAAGGCGTTGAAGGCGAGCCGGGCAGCACCGGGCGTTCGTGCTCTTGCCACTGGCGGGGGGCGTACTTGTCCATGGCGGGTCTGCGCGGTGTGTGAGGCGTGGGCTGAAGTCTAATGGACTGACGGGCGGGGGAAAAATTCTGTCACAGGCGGTTGGTAGTCTGCGGCAAACACTTTGCGAGCGGAGGAAGAGGCCTGGTTATCGAACATCACTGACGCTCGAATCAGCGCGGTGCGCTGTCATGAAACGCAGTGCGCAGTCGATGAGTTCGAGGTTGGATGACTCGTAATGCGCCGTCTCGCATGCAGCGGCGTGCAAAGAAACGGCGCACTCGGACAACGGATCTTCAGAACAGCCGTTACTTGGGCATCGACCAAGGCTGCAAGTCGTAACCCTTGCTGTTGAGCTCGGCACGCACTTCTTCGATCAGTCGGCCCCATTGCGCGAGGTCGGAATAGGTGCGCGACGACACTTGCTTGCTGCCGATGCGCGTGTTGGTCCGGTCGATGACCGCCAGGCTCAGCTCTCCAGTCCCGTTAGGCGCATCCCAGGCTACACACTGGAAAGGCTCGAAAGCGTGGTCGGCGATCAGCAGTGCTTCGTTGACACGGAGCGGGGCGTTCATGGGTAGCTCTCTCTTGGTTCCTGTACTGCGAATAGGTGTCCGCTCGGTAGTTCGAATCGGCTGCTACTGGGCGGGGTTACGAGTACTGATGCGCGCCGCCAGCCACGGAGTCACACCTTTTTCAAAAAACTTTTCGACGCAGGCGCCGGGGTATTTTCAATGCGCGCCCGTGTGACGCGGACGGGTTTGGAAAATTCCCCGATCGCAGATTCGGCGGGCACTTGGCAGACCAACGGTCGTAGGACATCGTCAATTAATTGCTACTTTTATTCAGGCGTCGCAACTGATTGTTTCCGTTGGAAAACCGTAAACCGACGCCAAGGGATGGTCATGCCGGACACCGCGTCACTGCATCGCTTGCTCATTGTCGATCCGTGCGATGACTGCCACCGACTGCTGCCAGATTTGCTCGACGCGGGTTGGGATGTCAGTACGTCGGTCCTGGACCAAGCGCGCGAACGACCTTGCGATGTGGGCGTATTGCGCCTGCGCGCCGCGCACCTGCGCGATCCCGTCGCGGTCAAAGAACTGATCAAGCGCAGCGATACGGAATGGATCGCTGTGCTCAGCACTGAAGAACTGCGTCTGCACAACGTGGGCGATTTTGTCTGCGAATGGTTCTTCGACTTTCATACCCTGCCGTTTGACGTGGCCCGCGTGCTGGTCACGCTGGGCCGCGCCTACGGCATGGCGCGTCTGCGCGGCAAAAGCGCACCTTCGCTTGAACTGCCCGATGACCAACTGCTCGGCGATAGTCGGCCGATTCGTGAACTGCGCAGGTTGCTGGGCAAGCTGGCGTCCGCCGACGCACCCGTGCTGATCCGTGGCGAAAGTGGCACCGGCAAGGCGCTGGTGGCCAAGACCTTGCACCGTCAATCGCAACGCCGCAATGGGCCGTTCGTGGCGGTCAACTGCGCGGCCATTCCCGAGCACCTGCTGCAAGCCGAGTTGTTCGGGCAGGTGCAGGGCGCCGCAGCCGACGCCCACCCGCGCCATGTCGGGCGCATCGAAGCGGCACAAGGTGGCACGCTGTTTCTCGACGCCATCGGCGACCTGCCGCTGGGCTTGCAGGCCAGCCTGCTGCGCGTCCTCCAGGAAAGGCACTTCGAACCGCTCGGCGGCAGCCCGCCGCGCGCCGTGGATGTGCGGCTGTTGACGGCCACCGACAGCGGTCTCGCACAGGCGGTCGAACGCGGAAGTTTCCGTGAAGACCTCTATCGACAGCTCAACGCACTGCACGTCGAGATCGCGCCGCTGCGTGCCCGGCACGGCGACCTGGCCCTGCTGGCCGAGCATTTCGCGCGGTTCTACGGCCTGGAAACCGGGCGCTGCCCGCGCTCGTTCAGCGACAGCGCCTTGGCGGCCATGGCCCGACACGATTGGCCGGGCAACGTGCGCGAGTTGGCCCACCGTGTGCGACGCGGGCTGGTGCTGGCCGAGGGGCGGCAGATCGAAGCCCAGGACTTGGGCCTTGAGGCCAGCGCACAGGATGCGCGACCGCTCGGCACCCTGGAGGACTACAAACACCGCGCCGAGCGTCAGGCGCTGCGCGATGTGCTCGATCGCCACAGCAACAACTTCAGCCTGGCCGCACGGGTGCTGGGCGTGTCGCGTCCGACCTTCTACCGCCTGTTGCGCAAGCACCGGATCCGCTGACCCGCATGCGGCTGCGTGGGGCAGGGACGTGGGGTATGATGCGTGCCCCTTCCCGCAGCGAGGCTCTACCGCCATGCCCTTGAACGCCGAACAGTTGAGCGAATTCCGCGCCTTCGCCGAAACGCTGGCCGATGCCGCCGCCGACGCGATCCAGCCGTACTTCCGGGCGGGCCTGGCAGTAGAGGACAAAGGCGGGCGGCTGTACGACCCGGTCACCGTGGCCGACAAGGCCGCCGAAGAGGCCATGCGCGCGCTGATCCAGGCGCAGTACCCGAGCCACGGCATTCTCGGCGAGGAGCACGGCGTGGCCCAGGGCAGCAGCCCGCTGACCTGGGTGCTCGACCCCATCGACGGCACCCGCGCCTTCATCACCGGCCTGCCGCTGTGGGGCACGCTGATCGCCTTGAACGACGGCAAGCGTCCGGTACTGGGGGTGATGAACCAACCCTTCACCGGCGAGCGCTTCATCGGCACCGGCGACAGCGCCTGGCTCGGTGAACGTCGCCTGCGCACCCGGGCCTGCGCGAATCTGGGCGCCGCCTCGCTGATGTGCACCACCCCCGAGATGTTCGAAGGGGCCCAGCAAAAGGCGGCCTTCGAACGGGTGGCCGGCAGGGCCCGGATGCTGCGCTACGGCGGCGACTGCTATGCCTATTGCATGCTGGCCAGCGGCTTCGTCGACGTGATCGTCGAGGCGAGCCTGCAGCCTTACGACGTTCAGGCGTTGATGCCCATCATCGAAGGCGCCGGTGGCGTCATGACCGCCTGGGACGGCGGCTCGGCACAGAACGGTGGCTGTGTGGTGGCCTGTGGCGATCCGGCCTTGCACGCGCAGGTGCTGGCGCTGTTGCAGGGTGCGAAGTGACGACGGCCTCCCGCCTGCCGACCTGAGCCCCGACAGCCTCCAGGACCGGCCGACACCCAGGCTTCACGTCGGCAGGTCGGGCCCGGCAATCGACCGCGCAACGGTGCCTTGGCCCATACGCCAGGCACGGGCACCGCACTTTTCCCCTCTCCCGGGTTCTATGTCTGGCCAGGCCGCACCGAGCCCCGGTGCCGCCACCCGATATCGACTAGGTCCCGATGCCCGTTCGCAACCCCCTGTCAGCGTCCTGTTTACTGTTGAGCCTGCTCGCCAGCCTGAGCGGCTGTGCCCGCGACCAGGGCCGCGACATCCTCCATCAACTGAGTGACGGCAAACCCAGCGAGCTGTTCCAGACCAGCGTCGACCGCATGGCCACGCTGTCGATGCGCGACAACCTCGACAGCCTCTACCTGCTGATGAACAAGCTCTACCAACGCAACCCCAACCAGTGGAAACAATCCGGCTACCTCGACGCCGCCACCGCCGAGCGACAGATCCGTCTGGCCATCGAGCAGCGCCAACCCCTGCCGCAACTGGGCCAACGCCGCGATTTGGCGGCCCTGAGCTATGCCCTGGCCCCCGAGTTTCGTGGCGACCGCGTCGGCGCGTTCATCTATGCCATCGGCAGCATGCTGATCACCGCCCACGGCGGGCGTACCGAGTTCTTCGTCACCGACACCATCGACCCGCTATTCGTCAACAACGCCGCGCGTAACATCGAGAAGGCCACCTGGATGCTCGGTCAGCGGCAAGACGCCCAAGGCGTGCTGCTGCTGTTTTCCAACGAGATTTCCGAAGCCGGCAGCAACCTCAGTTTCGCCGTGGAGTTCGGCAAGATCGTCGCACGCCTCGACCTGCTGGCGCAGATGCTCGACGAGCGCTACCGGCGTATCGGCCTGAACTACGCGCAGAGCCTGCTGCTGATGAACTTCCTGCCGGTGCAGTGAGGAAGGGGTAGACTGACGGCAGTTCCTTGGCGGCCTGTAGGCACAGGCCTTGGTCGCCCCAGTTGAAACCCTTCCACAGAGGTCCCCCTTTGGCGTTACAGCAGGGCTTTCTCCTGACCCGGCACTGGTACGACACCGCGCAAGGCACGGTGCTCGAGTTCTGGCTGGCCACCGACCAAGGTCCGCGCTGCGTGCGCCTGGCGCCGCAGCCTTCGGTGGCATTCGTCGCAGAAAGCGACCGCGCGCAGGCGCAGGCGCTGATCGCCGGCGAAGCGGGTGTGGAACTGCGTCCCCTGGCCCTGCGCGACTTCGACCAGCGCCCGGTGCTGGGCCTGTACTGCACCCAATATCGCCAGTTACTGCACCTGGAAAAACGCCTGCGCGTCGCAGGCATCGAGGTGTTCGAGGCCGACATCAAGCCCCCGGACCGCTACCTGATGGAGCGCTTCATCACCGCCGGCGTGTCTTTCACCGGCCAGCCCGACGCCCAGGGTGTGCTGTGCGACGCGCAGCTCAAACCGGCCCCCGACTACCGTCCGGCACTGCGCCTTGCGTCGCTGGACATCGAAACCACCGAGCGCGGCGAGTTGTACAGCATCGCCGTCGAGGGTTGCGGCCAGCGCCAGGTGTACATGCTCGGCCCGGCCAATGGGCCGGACGAGCCGCAGGATTTCGACCTGACCTACTGCGCGACCCGCGCCGAGCTGATCACCTCGCTCAATCACTGGCTGGCGCGTCACGACCCGGACGCGATCATCGGCTGGAACGTGGTGCAGTTCGACCTACGCGTGTTGCAGACCCAGGCCGACAAGCACCAGGTGAAACTCCACCTGGGCCGCGACGGCCAGCCGATGACCCTGCGCGAAAACGACAGCCGCAGCCACTTTTTCGCCGCTGCGGCCGGGCGCCTGTTGATCGACGGCATCGAAGGCCTGCGCTCGGCAACCTGGAATTTCCCCTCCTTCAGCCTGGAAAACGTTTCCCAGACCCTGCTCGGCGAGGGCAAGGCGATCGCCACCCCCTATTCGCGCATGGGCGAGATCAACCGCATGTTCGCCGAGGACAAACCGGCGCTGGCGCGCTACAACCTCAAGGACTGCGAGCTGGTCACACGGATCTTCGCCCACACCGGCCTGTTGGCGTTTCTGCTGGAGCGCGCCAGTGTCACGGGCCTGGCGGCCGACCGCAGCGGCGGATCGGTGGCGGCGTTTTCCCATTTGTACCTGCCCTTGATGCACCGCCAGGGTTTCGTCGCGCCGAACACCAGCGGTCGCGCCGAGCAGAACAGCCCGGGCGGTTTCGTCATGGATTCGCGGCCAGGCTTGTACGCCTCGGTGCTGGTGCTGGATTACAAGAGCCTGTACCCGTCGATCATCCGCACCTTCCTCATCGATCCGGTGGGGTTGGTGCAAGGGCTGCAGCAGCCGGACGACGCGCATTCGGTCGAAGGCTTCTGCGGTGCGCGCTTCTCGCGGACGCAGCACTGCCTGCCGGCGATCGTCGAGCGCGTGTGGCGGGGCAGGGAGCAGGCCAAGCGCGACGGCAACGCGCCGTTGTCGCAGGCGCTGAAGATCATCATGAACGCCTTCTACGGCGTGCTCGGTACCAACGGCTGCCGCTTCTTCGATACGCGCCTGACTTCGTCGATCACCTTGCGCGGGCACCAGATCATGCGCCAGACCCGCGCGCTGATCGAAGCCCGTGGCTATGAGGTGATCTATGGCGACACCGACTCCACCTTCGTCTGGCTCAAAGGCGCACACAGCCAAGACGCCGCCGCGGCTATCGGCCGCTCGCTGGTGGGCGAGGTCAACCAGTGGTGGCGCCAGCACCTGGCCGACAACTTGCATTTGGACAGTGCCCTGGAGTTGCAGTTCGAGACCCACTACCAGCGCTTTCTGATGCCCACCATCCGCGGCGCCGACGAAGGCAGCAAGAAACGCTATGCCGGGCTGGTGCAGCGCGAAGACGGTGAATTCCAGGTGATCTACAAGGGTCTGGAGTCGGTGCGCAGCGACTGGTCGCCGCTGGCCCAGCAATTCCAGCAAGGGCTCTACGGGCGCATCTTTCGCGACGAGCCCTACCACGACTACGTGCGCGACTACGTGCGCAGCACCCTGGCCGGCGAGCTGGACGCACAGTTGGTGTACCGCAAGCGCTTGCGCCGCCCGCTCGACGACTACCAGCGCAACGTCCCGCCCCACGTGCGTGCGGCACGCCTGGCCGATGCCGCCAGCGCCGCCCTGGGGCGGGCGCGGCACTACCACAAGGGCGGGCGCTGGATCAGCTACGTGATGACCGTGGCCGGCCCCGAGCCATTGGAAACCCTACGATCGGCGCCGGACTACGACCACTACCTGGACCGCCAGTTGAAGCCTGTGGCCGACGCCATCCTGCCCTTTGTGGATGACGACTTCGCCGCCTTGATCGGCCGGCAGATGCCGCTGTTCTGAGCGACATAAGCACCGCAATCGGTCCGAACGCCGCCGTTAACCTGCTGCCTTTTCCCAGAAGAGGGCAGGAGCATGCCGACCACTACGTCATCGACCATCAGCCAGGCGGCGCGCTATCAGGACGAGCTGATCCAGAGCGCGCTTCCGGCATGGCTGCGCAAAGCCAACGCGGCGCAACTTGAACAGCTGCGCGAAGCCAGCGTGCTGAGCCTGTACTGGCGCGAACGCTGGCAGCAGATACTGGGCCAGTTGCAGGGCGTCGATGCGTTCTGCCAACCGCGCCTGCAACATGCGCTGCGCGCGCAATGGCCGCAGATCGACGTAGCCTCGACGCTCTGGCGCAAGGGCGAACGCGAGCCAGTGATTACCTCCCAGCCTATCGGCTATCCGGTCACTACCGCGGTGTACCGCACTCAGCCCTTGCTGGAAGCGGCGTTGACCAACTTCACTGCCGAGCAGGCCGAACCGGGTGGCATGCTCGTTGGCAATCGCCTGCAAGGCCCGCCCGAAGCCGAGTCGCAGCTGCCGGACGCCGCAGCCTTCGCCGGCTTTTGCCGCACGCTGGACCTCGGCGGCCAGTACCAACGGCATCTGCACGAGGTGCTGGAAACCGCACCGGGCGAAGGGCCCGACCCGCGTTCGGTACTGGCCAGGCATCTGCGCTATGCCTTGCTGGTGGAAGTCCATCGAGCCTGGATCGAAGGGCATGTGGACGGGTTTGCGCACCGTCTGCTGAGCGATGTGTGCAACCTCTATATGCCCCTGGCCGGTGGCGACCCACTGCTGCAGGTCGGAAAGCTGCGCCTGCTGGGCCATACCCTGGAGCGCATCGTCGTGGTGGATGGCCAGAATTTCCCGGGGTATGCCGACGGCAGCTCGATACACGGCGTATGGGTGTACATCCCTGGCGACCCGCACGGTGCACTACGAGGCTATGCAAGCCTGCGGCACTTCGCCAACGACCTGGGCATGCGTCTTCGCACGCCCCAGTACCAGCGCTTCTTCGCCCGCTTCGTAGGGCGGCGGGACAGTCAGCGTTTCTTCTCGGCAGTCATCGAGGGCTATGCGGGGGTCGGCGACCTGGCCAACATCCGCCTCGACGAACGCGTACTGGCCTGCACCACACCCGTATTCGATGCGCTGGCCGAGGCGCAGATCGAGCAGATCAAGGACGATGCCCGCATGATCGCCATGCCCGTGGCCGACATCGACCTGGACGTACAGCGCGAGCACGATCAGCGTCTGGCCGCCGAGGGGTGGACCCTGCTGAACCTGGCCGGGCTGTTCATTCCGGCGTTGGGCGTGGCGCTGCTGGCGGTGACGGCGTGGGAGCTGCTCGATCAGACCTACCTGGGCATCGCGGCTTGGCAGCAGGGCGAGCACAGCGAAGCCATGCACCATCTGCTCGACGTGGCGGCGCAGGTCGCGACACTGGCGGTGGTGGGCGGCGCGGGCACAGTGGCGGCCAAGGCCTGGTCCCGGTCGCAATGGGTCGACAGCCTGTTGCCGCAGACTTTGGGCGACGGCCGCGTACGCCTGGGCGTGTCGCGCATCGACGCGCTACGCACGCCGTTGCCGGCCCAGGCGGTGCGTGACGAGCAAGGGCTGTACCAGCTTGGCGAGCAGCGCTGGGTGGAACTCGACGGCGAGCATTACCCCGTGAGCCGGGCCGACGAGGACCAGCCGTGGGCTCTGCACACCGCGGACGGCGTGGTCCATCCGCTCAGCGACAACGGCGCCAGCGCCTGGCGGCTATGGCACGAAACCCCTGGTCGATGGGCCGAGCCGCGTTACCTTTTCCGCCGGTTGTCGCTGACCTCGACCGCCCTTGACGACGAGGCCATAGACCTCGTACTGCACGCCACCGATACCGACGCCGACACGCTGCGAGCGCTGCACGTGCGGGGGCAAACGATCGATGCGCTGCTGCTGGACAGTCTCGAACGGGTCGCGCTGGACACCCGCCTGCGTACCTTGATCAAACAGTTGCGCGGGGGCGAGGCCGTCGGGGATACGGGTCTGCTCGCCCAGGTGCGGGCCTTGCCCGAAGCTGCCGTGTTGAACGACCAGGCCTTGGCCGAGCATCTGTGGCAAGCGCGGCGGGAGGTCTTCGACCGCGTCCTGCGCGCCCAGCAGGCGCCTGCATCCGCCGCTGCCCAGGTGCTGTCGCGCGACTTTCCCGGTTTGACTCGGCGTGCGGCCCAAGCCTTGGTCGATGCCGGCAGCGTCGCCGAGCGCGAGCTGCTCGACAGCGGCCGCGTACCCCTGAGGATGGCCCTTGCCGCCCGGCGCAGCCTGCGCCGGATACGGGTGGCCAAGGCCTACGAAAGTCTTTGGATAGACGCGCCACAAGGCCTCGACCTCGCACGCCTGACCCTGGCGCTGAGCCAGCGTCTGCCAGGCGTTTCCGAGCGGTTCGCCTGGCGCCTGTTCGAGCATGGACGCGCTGGCGCACCCGTGTGGAGCAGCGCACCGGCGCCCGAGGCGCGCCAGCTCGACCTGGTGCTCACCGAAAGCGGCTTCGAGCTGTTCGATGGGCAAGGCGCCCAACTGTCAGCCGCGCCAGGCGAATTGTTCGAAACCCTCGCCACGGGCTTCGACGATGCCGAGCGGCAGACGCTGGGTGTCGCCGAGCCGTTCGCGCACAACTGGCGGGTGCTGGTCGCACGCCAGGCGATGACGGACCGCGAGTCACTGCCGCGCCTGTTGGGCCAGCGCCCGGAAGAAGGTTGGTTCCGCCTGCCGAAGCGCCTGGCCGATGGTCGTGTGGGCTACCCGCTCAGCGGTCGTGGCCAACGCGCCGTGCCAGCGAGCTTGGGCGCGCGGGTGCGCAGGTACTATCCGCTGATGAACGACCAGCAGGTCGAGGTCTGGGCCCAGCAGATCCGCGACAGCGGGCAACAAGTCGAGCAGGTGCTCACGCAGTTGGGTATTCAAGCACGATCGCTGGAGAGGTCGCTACGCCGCTGGGTGAGGGGAGGGACCGGCATACTGGTCCGCAACGACCGCAACCGCTTCGCCGACCATCTGCTGGCCGCCTGGCGCCGCCTGACCCCCCATCTGTTTCCCGGCGTCCAGCAGACCCAGGGTTTTCACCTGCGCTTGCGCGGCATCTATTTGCCGATGCTGCCGCGCTTGCCGGCGGAGGTCAGCTTCGCGCACGTTCACACCCTGTCGTTGCAACAGGTGGGGCTGCACGACGTCGGTCCCGACTTTCTCGCGCGTTTTCCGCAGCTGCGCGTACTGGAACTCGACGGCAACATCCTGCGTCGGGTGCCGCGCGATCTGAACCTGCTTACCGAGCTGCGCGAATTGTCGCTCGACAGCAACGAGATCAACCTCGACGACGAGCAGGTCGAGCAGTTGGCCGGCATGCGGCACCTGCAACTGCTCAGTCTGGCGAGCAATCCGCTGCGCAGAAGCTTCTCGGTACGCGACATGCCCAATCTGCGCTACCTGAATCTGTCGCATACCGAACAGACCCGTCTGCCGCCCGGGCTGCTGGGGCGGATGAACATGACCGTCGCGGACTTGCGCCACAACCGTATCCGCACGCTGCCCGATGCCTATTTCAGCGCACCGCAATGGGTGAACCAAGGCGTCCTGCTCGACGACAATCCGTTGGACGCAGCGACCATGGCTCGCTTCGACAGCTGGAACGGCGGGGGTGCGGCCGCAGCTCCCACGGTAACTGCACCCACGGCGTCTGCCGAGGCTGAGGCGGCTGCGGCCGCCGTACGCGATGCCTGGTTGCTGCAGCTGCCTGAGCAGCCACAACTGGAGCGCGCGGCGCTGTGGGAAGAACTGCGCACGCGCGATGGCGCCGAAGGGCTGTTCGATCTATTGGACCGCCTGCGGCAGAGCGCCGACTTCCATCGTCTCGAGGCTGGGTTGGGCACGCGGGTATGGGCAGTGCTCGACGCGCTGCACGCCCATGCCGATCTCGCCGAGGAAGTGTTCGCACTGGCCAACTTGCCGTTGACTTGCCAGGACAGCGCGGCGCTGTCCTTCAGTGGCCTGGAGCTGCACTTGTTGGTGTGGCGCGCCTTGCGTGAGGCGCACGCCAGCGCAAGGTCGCAGGAGCAGGCGTTGATCCGCCTGGGCCGCCAATTGTGGCGCCTCGATGAGGTCGAACGCATCGCGTTGCGCGACCTCGAAGCGCGACGTGCCGACGGCGCCAACCCAGACCAGATCGAGGTGGTGCTGGCGTATCGGGTGGGCTTGCGCGAGGCGCTGGACCTGCCCGCGCAACCCCATGACATGCTGTTCGCTGCGGTTTCCGGCGTCGATCCGGTGCGTTTGGAGGAAGCCCGGGTGGCGGTGTTGACGGGCGAACAGCAGGATGTGCGAGTGCAGGCCCTGGCACAACGGGACTTTTGGCGCACCTGGCTGGAGCGTCACTACGCCGATCGCTTCGAGGCCATGGACGCGCCGTTCCAGGCGCGCCTGGCGGCGTTGATGGAGCAAGTCGAAGCTGGCGCGAGCGTCGAGGGCGAGTACCTCAGCCGGATGAATGCCGTGCGCGACGAGCGCGAGGCAAGCCGCACGGCATTGATCCTGAGCCTCACCGAGGAGATCCTTGAAGCTCACGCCGCCCAGTGAGCCGGACCTGGCAAGGTCCGGGGTCTTTACGCATAAGACCTTGGACTATGCTGCTGGTTAATGTGGGAAATTTCTTATTTCTTGTAGTCCTGATCCAAAGCCGGAGGTTACCCTCTCTGTCATCCGTGGTCACTGCGGATGATTCAACTCGCTGATCCGGACTGCCCGCGCGGTTCGTCGTTACCCGAATCAACAAGGAGATGCCCCATGCTCGTCAGGTCCCTGACCCTCGCCACCTTGCTCTGCGCCGCCGGCCCGCTGTTGGCTGCCGACAGCGATGCGCCCTTGGCCAAGGAGTTGGGCAAGGCACGGCCCTTGGTGGTGATCGCCCCCAGCTCGGCCGACCCGACCCTGCGCGGCCTGAGCCAGGCTAGCAAGGACCCGGCTAACGAAGCGGGCTTCAAGGAACGCAACCTGGTGCTCTACAGCGTGGCCAACATGATGGGCATGCGCGAGGACAAACACCTCGAACAGCAGGCCACCATGGCGCTGATCCGCGAGCTGAAACTGGGCGCCGGCAAAGGCACGCGGGTGATTCTGATCGGCAAGGACGGTGAGCAGCATGTGCTCAGGGACGGCGAAAGCGCCGAGCCGCTCGACGCGCAGGCAGTGTTCAAGGCCGTGGACGAGCTGCCGGCCAGCGAGAAAGCCGTTACCGCGCCGGAACCGGTGGCTGCTGCGCCAGCCGCGGGCAAGCCTGCCGGCAAGGACGGCAAACCTGGCAAACCCGTCAAGCCTTCCGCCCCACCCAAGCCGCTCGAAGATTGACTCGATCGGTTGTCTATTTGACCCAGCCGGGCTTTCAGAAGCGTTCAAGTGCCGCTTACGAAGGTCCCGCCTGCGCTCAACGCCTCGGATCGAACGCTTCGCGCAATGCTTCACCGATGAACACCAGCAACGCCAGAATCAGCGCCAAGGCGAAGAAGGCCGTGAGCCCCAGCCACGGCGCTTCCAGGTGCTGCTTGCCCTGGGCCACCAGCTCGCCCAGCGAAGCGCTGCCGGCGGGCATACCGAAGCCCAGGAAGTCCAAGGCCGTCAACGTGGTGATGGCACCGGTCAGCATGAACGGCACGAAGGTCAGCGTGGCGCTCAGGGCATTGGGCAGGATGTGCCGCCACATCACCTGAAGGTCCGACAGCCCCAGCGCACGGGCCGCCTTGACGTACTCCAGGTTGCGCCCGCGAAGGAACTCGGCGCGCACCACGTCCACCAGGCCCAGCCAGGAAAACAGCGCCATGATGCCCAGCAGCCACCAGAAGTTCGGCTCTACGAAGCCGCTAAGGATGATCAGCAGGTACAGCACCGGCAACCCCGACCAGACCTCCAGCAGGCGCTGACCGAGCAAGTCGACCCAGCCGCCGTGGTAGCCCTGCAAGGCACCGGCGGCGATGCCGACCACCACACTGATGGCGGTGAGGGCGAAGGCGAACAGCAAGGACACCCGCGTGCCGTACAGCACCCGCGCCAGCACGTCGCGGCCTTGGTCGTCGGTGCCGAGCCAGTTGTCGGCGCTGGGCGGGCTGGGGGTCGGGACTTGCAGGTCGTAGTTGGGCGTGTCGGCGCCGAAGGGAATCGGCGCGAACAGCATCCAGCCGCCTTGGTCGGCGATCAACTGGCGCACGTACTGGCTGCGGTAATCGGGCTGGAACGGCAACTCGCCACCGAACTGCCGCTCGCTGTAGCGCTTGAGGGCAGGCGCATACAGCTCGCCGTGGTAGCCCAGCAGCAGCGGCTTGTCGTTGGCCACCAGTTCGGCGCCGAGGCTGAGCAGCAATAGGCCGCCGAACAGCCACAACGACCACCAGCCGCGGCGATGGCTGCGAAAGCGTCGCAGGCGCCGGCGCGTCATGGGCGACACCATCAGTGCGCCCTCGCGTCGAAGTCGATGCGCGGGTCCAGCACCGTGTAGGCCAGGTCACCGATCAGCCGAATCAACAGGCCGGCGAGGGTGAAGATGAACAGGCTGCCGAACACCACCGGATAATCGCGTGACACCGCCGCATCGAAGCTCATACGGCCGATGCCGTCGAGCGAGAAGATCACTTCGATCAGCAGGGAGCCGGCGAAGAACACTGTGATCAGCGCCTGGGGCAGGCCGGCCACCACCAGCAGCATGGCGTTGCGCAGCACATGGCCGTACAGCACCCGTCGTTCGCTGAGGCCCTTGGCCCGCGCCGTGACCACATACTGGCGGGCGATTTCGTCGAGCACGGCGTTCTTGGTCAGCAGGGTCAGGGTCGCAAAGCCACCGATGACCAAGGCTGCCACCGGCAGCACCAGGTGCCAGAAATAATCCGCAACCTTGCCCAGCAGGCTGAGCTGGTCGAAGTCTTCCGACACCAGCCCGCGCACCGGAAACCAGTTGAGCGACGTGCCGCCGGCGAACAGCACGATCAAGAGCAGGGCGAACAGGAACGAGGGCAGGGCATAGCCGACCACGATCAGCAGGCTGCTCCAGGCATCGAAGCGGCTGCCATGGCGCACCGCCTTGCGAATCCCCAGCGGAATCGACACCAGGTAGGTGATGAGCGTTGCCCACAGGCCGAGCGAAAAGGTCACCGGCAGCTTGTCGAGGATGAGGTCGGTGACCTTGGCGCCGCGAAAGAAGCTCTCGCCGAAATCCAGGCGGGCGTATTGGGTGAGCATCAGCCACAGACGCTCGAGCGCCGTCTTATCGAAGCCGTACTGGCGCTTGATGTCGTCCAGCAGCTTGGGGTCCAGCCCACGGCTGGCGCGCGATTCGCCGCGCAGCACGTCGGCGTCGGCGCCTGCCGTACCGCCAGCGCCCACCCCTTGCAAACGCGCCACGGCCTGCTCGACAGGGCCGCCGGGCGCAGCCTGGATGATGGCGAAGTTCACCAGCAGAATCGCCAGCAGGGTCGGAACGATCAGCAGCAGGCGCCGCAACAGGTAAGCGGTCATGGACGGTTCTCGCGGCGCTCGGCCATTTGCGCGTTGGTCAAGGGCGTTCGGCTGACTTCCCACCAGGCGTCCAGCCCTTCGTCGTACAAGGCCGGATGCTCGGGCTGGCCGAAGCGGTTCCACCACACCGTCGAGCTACCCGGCGGGTAGTAGTTGGGAATCCAGTAGTAGTTCCACTGCAACACCCGGTCCAGCGCATGGGCGTGGCGCAGCATGTCGGCTTCGCTGCTGGCGCGCACCAGGCCTTGCAGCAGCCGGTCCACCGCGGGGTCGCGCAGCACCATGAGGTTGTTCGAGCCGGGGTCGGTGGCGGCGGCCGAGCCGAAATAGTTGAGCAGGTCAGCGCCGGGCGACAGGCTGACCGGGTAGCCGGACACCACCATGTCGTAATCGCGGGCCATCAGCCGATTGACGTACTGCGCGGGGTCGACGTTGCGGATCTCGAGGGTCACGCCGATTTGCGCCAGGTTGCGCTTCCACGGTAGCAGCATGCGTTCCAGGCCCGCTTGGCCGTTGAGGAAGGTGAAGCGCAAGGGTTCGCCCCGGGCATCCACCAAGTGGTCGCCCTCGACCCGCCAGCCGGCGCTCTGCAACAGCGCCAGGGCCTGCAGCTGCTGCGGCCGTACCAGGCCGCTGCCGTCGCTGACCGGCGCCACGAACACACGCTCGAACACCTCGTCCGGCACGTGCCCGCGCAAGGGTTCGAGCAGTTGCCGCTCGGCGGCATCGGGCAACGCCCGGGCCGCCAGGGGCGTGTTGGAGAACACGCTCTGCTGGCGGATGTACAGCTGGCGCATCATCTGCCGGTTGCTCCACTCGAAATCCCACAGCAGCGCCAGCGCCTGGCGGGTGCGACGGTCTTGGAACACCGGTTTGCTCAGGTTGAACAGAAAGCCTTGGGCCACTTGCGGCTTGCCCGGACCCAGGTGCGCGCGTTGCAGGCGCCCGTCATCGAGTTGCGCACCTTGGTAGCCGACGGTATAGGCGGTGGCGGAGAACTCGCGGTTGTAGTCGTAACCGCCGCCCTTGAGCACCTGTCGGGCTACTTCGGTGTCGCTGAAGTACTCCACGCGCAGTTGGTCGAAGTTGTAGCGCCCGCGATTGACCGGCAGGTCCTTGGCCCACCACTGCGCGTCGCGCTCGAAGGTGATGCTGCGGCCATTGTCGACCTTGCCGATGCGGTAGGGCCCGCTGCCCACCGGTGCGCCGAAGCCGGCGCCGTTGGCGAAGTCGCGCTGCTGCCAGTCGTGCTCGGGCAGCACCGGCAGGCTGGCCACGTCCAGGGGCAGGGTGCGGCCGTGGCCGGGGGCGAAGTCGAAGCGCACGTGGTGCGCGTCTTCCACCGTCACCTGGGTGACGTCGGCGAACTGTGTGCGGTAGGTCAGACTACCCTGGCGCGTCAGCACTTCGAAGGAGAAGCGCACGTCTTCGGCGCGCACCGGCCGGCCATCGGCGAAGGTCGCGCGTGGGTCGAGCTCGACGCGCAGCCAGGCGTCCTCCGGGCCGCGCTCCAGGGTGCGGGCGATCAGGCCGTAAACGGTGTAGGGCTCGTCTTGCGAGCGTACGGCGAGGGGCGCGTACAGCCAGCCGTCGACTTCGCTGACGCCGGTGCCTTTATCGATATACGGAAGAATATGATCGAATTGCCCAAGGTTCAGCGCAGAGCGTCGCAGGCTGCCGCCCTTGGGCGCATCCGCATTGACGTAGTCGAAGTGGCTGAAATGGGCGGGGTAACGCGGCGCTTGGCCGTAGACGGTGAGGGCGTGGCTGGGGGCTGCGAGGGCGGGCAGGGCGGCCGCGCCGAGCAGGCAGGCCGCAAGCCAGAGCTTGCAGCGCTGCCAGGCCAGCCGCTGGAAAGGGCGACGAGCCAATTCAGGCTCAGTCCTGGCGGCTGGTGACTTCCAGCAGGTGGTAGCCGAACTGGGTCTTGACCGGGCCTTGCACGACGTTGATCGGCGCGCTGAAGACCACGGTGTCGAATTCCTTGACCATCTGGCCCGGGCCGAACGAGCCCAGGTCACCGCCTTGGCGGCTGGAAGGACAGCTGGAGTTGTCTTTGGCGACCTGGGCGAAGTCGGCGCCGCCTTCGATCTGTGCTTTCAATTCGTTGCACTTGGCTTCGTCGGAAACCAGGATGTGGCGGGCAGTGGCTTTGGCCATGGGAAGTACTCCTTTGAATAAAGCGCCAGCCTAACTCAGTGCGTGGGATATGTCTTCCCGATAGGTAAGTCGATTCAGCAAGCGTCGAACCAGCGCCCGCCGTGCAGCCTGCGCATCGCGCGTATACTGCGCGGCGGTCAACGGTAGGGAGCCTGCGTGTATGTGGAACAAATGGTCGAAAACCGCCCTGTTGCTTTCGCCCTTGCTGGCAGTGGCTGGCCTGGTGGCGTGGCATTTGGGTTGGTTCCAGGAAGAGCAGGTGCTGCGCGGCTATCAATTGGCTGTCGAGGTGGATGGCCAACGCTACGCCACATTCGGCTTGCTGGCGGGCGAAACCGCCATCAGCGAGCGCACCGGACACTTCTTCTGCCAGATCGACGACCTTGACGAGTTGGTTCAGTTGGCTCAGGGCGACGTCCAACTCAAACCTGGCGGCGACAACCCGTACCTGCAAGGCTCGGTGCGTTACCTGGCGGCCCAGCGCTACGTACGCCGCACTAAGCACTATCGCAACGCGGCGCAGAGCGACGCCCGCTACCAGGTGCTGGATGCGCAGGGGCAGATGGTGTATCGCTTCATCCCGGACAGCGACGACCCCTATGCGCGGACCCTGGTCAATGTCGGCATGGTGCGCTCCTCGGGTGGGCGCGGCAGCTCGGTAGTCGAAGACGAATACCTGGACGCCACACGCCTGCTGCGCGAGAAATTCGGCGTGCGGCTCACGTTCGTCAAGGACGAGGAGGCCAAGCTGGTCACGTTGTCGTTCAAGCCTGTGGCCCAGGCGCAGGCGCCGGAGTCGCCGACGCCCTGATCGGCCTCACAGCCGCTGCGCCGCCTCGCGCAGCAAGCGCTCCGTCGCGTCCCAGCCCAGGCAACCGTCGGTGATCGACACGCCGTACTGCAAAGCCCCTTTGCCCAGCGACTGCGCGCCTTCGAACAGATGGCCTTCGAGCATCATGCCCACCACCGAGCGGTCGCCGTCCAGACGCTGGCGCAACACCGCCTCGAACACCGCAGGCTGGCGCGTCGGGTCCTTGCCGCTGTTGGCGTGGCTGCAATCGACCACGATCCGCGGCATCAAGCCCGCTTTGTCCAAACCCTGGCGCGCCTGCGTCAAGTGTTCGGCGCTGTAGTTCGGGCCGCTGTGGCCACCGCGCAGCACCAGGTGGGTATCGGGGTTGCCGAGGGTCTCGACGATGGCCGGATGGCCCTGCGCGTCGATGCCGAAGTGGCGGTGCGGATGGGCGGCGCTGCGCATGGCGTCGCAGGCGATGGCCACGCCGCCGTCGGTGCCGTTCTTGAAGCCCACGGGCAAGCCCAGACCGCTGACCAGTTCGCGGTGGATCTGCGACTCGGTGGTCCGCGCGCCGATGGCGGCCCAGCTCAGCAGGTCGTCGAAGTAACCGGCGGCCAAGGGTTGCAGCACCTCGTTGGCCAGCGGCAGGCCACGGTGCAACAGGCCCAGCATCAACTCGCGCGACAGCGTCAGGCCCGCCTGCATGTCGTCGCTGCCGTCCAGATGCGGATCGTAGGCCAGGCCTTTCCAACCCACGGTGGTGCGTGGTTTTTCCACGTAGGCGCGCATCACCAGCAGCAGTTTGTCGTCGACCTCGGCGGCCAGCGCTTGCAAGCGCTCGGCGTATTCCAGCGCCGCGCGCGGGTCGTGCAGCGAGCACGGACCGAGGATCACCAGCAGGCGCTCGTCGCGGCCGTCGAGAATGGCGCGGATGGCGTCGCGGTGCCGGTCGACTTGCATGGCGAGGTCATGGGGCAGGGGCAGTTGCTGCTTGAGCTGGTGCGTACTGGGCAGGCGGCGGCTGAGGACGCTGTTGGCGGCCTGGGCCTGGGCAGGTTGTTGGGCCTGCGAGGGGGACTGGGTCAGGGCAAGGGTGGCACGGGGCATGATGATTTTCCTGAAGCGCGCGGCGGGATCTGGCCCGCGACGTCGGCGCTAGTGGTGTGTTCGACAGGTTGTTCGCAATGTTCGACGCGGGGTCGTGCCACCTGGGACGGACCGATCGGAGGCGGCAGGCTGGCCCGAACGGGATTGGCTAAATCGCCAGGCGAGGGTGCAAGGGCGGTAATAGTCGACGTGGTGCATGGTGGTGTCCTTGAATGGATCGAAATGTGCGGGCCTGAAAACGCAAAACCCCCGGGCGGGGGGCCGACCGGGGGTTTGAGTATTCTCATGTTCGGCGGCCCCTCGAGAGTGGGCGCCGTGGTGGGTATCAGCGGCGCCTAGTGGCTAAACCAATACCCGAAGTAATAGCTGGTGACCGACACGCAACCAGACACCGCCGGACGCTGAAGGCGACCGCTGGCAAGGCTCTGGATGTGAAGGGGTGTGTGCATGTCGTACTCCGTGGATGGTCTCGAGCTTACTGCACCGGTGGGTGGCGATTCAATGGCTGTACCAGGATTTTTCTCACAAATACCGTTGACGTAAATGCAGGTTGAAATCGATTTGGCCTGTATGCGAAAGGAGCTTATTCGGCGTTAGGGACTGTCGGCATGCGTTGGAAATCCGGCAATTTGTTCTGCGGCACTGGGAAGGGCTCGGGGTGCAGGAGCGCTTATCGCTTGCCCTCTGGCGGCCCAACCAGGGAGCGCGCGAAGTGCCGCAAATTTTTTTGCTTGCCATGGTTTTGCGACATCCTCTTCACGGCATTTTCACCTATGGCTAGGCATAGTGAAGCCACATCCGTGAAACACTTAGCCCGCCCTCCCCAGCGGGCTTTTCTTTGCCTGGCGTTTACGATCAGGGCTGATTCTCCACTGCCTACGTTGCGCCAAGCGAAACGACTCACATAGCATGCTCAGGATTTTCTACAGGGAACTACAGTGGACGTCCTCAGCACCTATCTCCCCGTCCTGGCCCCAATCGCCATGGCCCTGGGCCTGTATGGCCTGATCCGTTGCATCGGCCGGGTACGGCGCCTGATTTTCCCCACGCTCAGCGTCCGGTTCCCGGCCAGTGCCCAGCCGCTGACCGTCGACATTCCGCAGCCTGGCCGTTATGTGATCAGCGTGGTCATTCCGCCCATGACCTTTCTCACGGGCGTAGCGCACTTCTCCGCCAAATTCCGAGTCGTGGCCTTGCCAGACGGCGCTGCTCTGGACTACCGGTCCTATGGCCGCTCCCTGATGCACCTATTCCAGGTGGATAGGACCGACATGTCGGGAAGGAAGTCGATGCCGCTCGGCGCGTTCGACTGTACGGCGCCCGGTGAAGTCGCCATCACCTGCCTGAACCCGGAGAGCATCCGCACCGATTACACGCTGGAAGTGTCCCCGTACGTGCCGCCGTTGAAGCTGCTCGCTGTGGTTCTGCTGACGATCGCCTCGGCGGGTATGACCATCGGCGGGTTCGTGCTTTCGATCCTGGCATGGAGCGGAAGTCTTTGAGTGTCGTCTCTTCAGCGGCGCCTTCGAACCCACATCGGATGGGCCAGGCATTACACCTGATCGACCTGGAGGCCTATTCCAGATCCTCTCGATGGGTCGGGCATTTCGATGCGAAACAGGGTTCGAACCGCAGGGCGGCGGCGCAGGCCGCCAATGAGCGCTTGCTCGATTACCTGGCGCGCCATCCTCAGCCCCTCACGGTGATTACCTCGCTGGTCACGCGGCATACCGAGAAGCAGTTGCGGGGGCTTGGATACAAGGCCGGCGAAGCCCGCAACCTTTACGCACAAGCCGTCAACCGTGGGGGGCTTATCACTTGCCTGGGCTCATCCCCAGCATGCGCAGAGACGGGCCTGCGCCACGTCCCGGTACCCGACCATGGGCTGGAAGGGCTGCTGACGGTGACTTATTCGATCATGGCGATGAATGTGTTGCATGGCGGTTTTCAAGGGCATTTCTTCGTCGCCTTCGAACACAGTGGGCTGGTGGTCTACCCCCATGACGATTGCGGTTACGGGGTTTTCGAAGGCCACGATCACGCCGCGAGCCAGACGTTTCTAGCCGGCGTGGATGCCGAACGTTTCGACCTGTTCGTGAACAGGTAAGGCTCCGGCGCCCCGGTCAAATCACCTTCACCGCCCGCCCGATGAATTGGATCGGCCCGGTCGGCCGCCCGGTCGGCGAGCCGCCGGCCTGTTCCAGCGTCAGTTCGAACAGCTGGTCGGCCTCCAGCGGCGGCAAGCGCTCCACCGGCACCTGGGCCCGCTCGCCCGGCTGCACCAGGCCCAACGACACCGGCGCCTTCCACCGGTCCACCTTGGTCCAGAACTGCAGCACCTTGCCAGCGGGTACCTGCACCGTTTCCAGTGGAATCAGCTGCAGGGCGCGCGTGTTGCTGGCCTGTACCACCCAACCGGCCGCGCGGTCGCTGGGCGCTGCGAGCACCACCACATAGGTGGTCGGTGCAGGCGACGAAAACCACAGCATCACCGCCAGCAGCGCGCTGGTGAAGGCGCCCGCACCGGCCAGGCCTTGCCACAGCACCAGACGCTGCCACCAGCGCGGTGTCTGGGCGGGCGGGGCAAAGCCATCGACGCTGCGGGCGATCCGTTCCCAGACCGCGGCCCTGGGCGTGACGGGTGGGGCGAGGGCGTCCAGCGCCTGCAGGCGCGTCTGCCAGGCTTCGACCGCCTCGCGCAGGGGCTGGTCATGGTCGAGGCGGCTGGCCACCACTGCGCGCTGCGCGCCGGGCAGGGTGCCCAGCACGTATTCGCCCGCCAGCTGGTCGAGGTCGTCCGGACGTTCGGAGTCGGTTTCACGGTTCATCCCATGCACTCCCGCAGCGCGCTCAGGCTGCGTTTGATCCAGGCCTTGACGGTACCCAGCGGGGCATCCATCAACTGGGCGATCTGACGGTGGCTGCACCCTTCGACATAGGCATGCAACACACAGGCACGGCGCACCGGGTCGAGCGCGTCCAGGCAGTGGTAGATGCGCCCCGAGGCGAGGTGCGTGTCGAGCGTCTGCCAGTGCTCGGCGTCCGTGCGCAAGCTGTCGAGCTGGTCGGTGTCCAGCGGGGTGTCGCGCTGCCCGTCGCGCACGTGGTTCAACGCCAAGTGGCGAACCACGCTGTAGATCCAGCCGCGCGCCGAACCACGGCTGGCGTCAAAGCTGCCGGCGCGGGTCCAGATGCGTACGAAGCCGTCGTGCAGGACGTCTTCGGCGCTGGCGGTGTCGCGCGTGATGCGCCGGGCCACGCCCAGCAGACGCGCGCCTTCGTGGTCGTACAGGGCCTGCAGGGCGCGGCGTTCGCCACGGGCGCAGGCCTGCAGGCAATGCTGGAAATCGAAAGGGGCGGCGGGCTCGCTCAAGGTAGGTTCGGTCCTGGTCGTCGCGGGCAGTCGTGGAAACGGTTGCTGCTCAGGGTAGACCAGCGCTGGCGATCTGCCTGCCCGGCCGACGCGGACAGGCATTCGCTCGGCACGTCAGAGGGGTGCGTGCAACTCTGTGCGGCCGGTCACTGGTCTGCCCAGAAGAGGTAGTCGGCCTGGTACTCGACCACCTGCTTTTCGCCCTTGTTCTGCGCCGTGCAGGCACTGGCCGGTGCGACACCGCCGCGGGTCGCCAGGCGTTGCACGTAGCGCACCGGCTGCATGGCGCCCTTGCCCTCGGCCGGGTTGGCCTTGACCAGCTGATAGGGAATGTCGCCTGTGCCGGCTGGGGCGATGGCCACCTGGGTGCCGGTGATGCTCGAGCCGTCGTTGGCCTTCCAGGTGGCGGGTGGGCCGAAGTATTCGCCGACCGGGTTGCCGCTACGGTCCTTGAGGGCGGCCTTGGGGCCCGCGAAGAACCACTCGGTCTGGCCGGGGGCGCCGGCCTTGTCGCGGCATTCGTAGGTGATGTCGCCGACCCCGGTGGTCTTGAGCACCATGGCGTGTCCGGGCGGCACGGCGACGGCCGCCGGCACCGAGGTCTGGGCCTGGGCGGCGGGTAGGGCGATGCCCAGCGACAGGCCGCCAACGAGCAGCAGGGATGCAGGTTTGAAGGTCATGGTGAATCTCCTTGAGGGGCGACCGGCAGCTCATCCACCGGCGCTTGGGCATGCGCCTGAGCACGCTGCCTGTAGGGGATACCCGCCAGGATGAAATCTGGATGCAGGCACGGAGAAAAAAACCTTCGCCCACGGTCAGAGCCTGTGCTTCGACCTGCCGCGCCTTGCGCTGGCGGGCCACCTTTTCCCCTTGGCCTTCTCCGAGCCTCGCCCATGCCCGCAATCGACCCCGCCGTCGCCATCTGGACCCTTTCCGCCGTTGCCACCGCTGCCGTCATCCTGCGCCCCTGGCGCGTACCGGAATGGGTCTGGGCGGTGGGCGGTGCCGTACTGCTGACGCTGTTGGGGCTGATCCCGCTGAAGACGACCCTGGCGGCCGTGGCCGAGGGCCGCGATGTGTACCTGTTCCTGGTCGGCATGATGGTGCTCGCCGAGCTGTCGCGGCAGCAGGGCCTGTTCGATTGGCTGGCGATGTACGCGGTGCGCCATGCCAAGGGCTCGGGCCAGCGCTTGTTCGACCTGGTGTTTCTGGTCGGCACGCTGGTGACCGTGCTGCTGTCCAACGACGCCACCGCCGTGGTGCTGACGCCTGCGGTGTACGCCGCGTGCCGTGCGGCCAAGGCGGAGCCGCTGCCGTACCTGTTCATCTGCGCCTTCATCGCCAACGCCGCGAGTTTCGTCCTGCCGATCTCCAACCCAGCCAACCTGGTGGTGTTCGGCGCGCAGATGCCACCGTTGCTCGACTGGCTGCGCCTGTTCGGCCTGCCGTCGCTGGCGGCCATCGCCTTGACCTATCTGGTGTTGCGCCTGGCCGTGCGGCGTCAGGTGGTGCGGCCCCTGGCCACGCGCATCGAGGTGCAGCCCCTGTCCCGCGGTGGCCGCTTGAGCGCCATCGGTATCGGTGCCACGGCGCTGGTGCTGCTGTTGGCATCGGCCATGGGCTGGGAGCTCGGCCTGCCGACCTTCTGCGCAGGGCTGGCCACCGCCACGTTGATCCATGTGCTCGAACGGCGCTCGCCGATGCCGGTGCTCAAGCACGTGGCCTGGGGCGTGCTGCCGCTGGTGGCGGGGCTGTTCGTGCTGGTCGAGGCGGTGGCGCAGACGGGTGTCGTCGAGCGCCTGGCCCTGGCCTTGCAAACCCTGGCGCAGCATTCCCAAGCACAGGCCAGTTGGACCGCCGGCGTGCTGGCGGCCATCGCCGGCAACCTGATGAACAACCTGCCGACCGGGCTGATCGCCGGGTCCATGGGCCAGTTGGCGGAGTTGCCCAGCCGGACCACCGCCGCGTTGCTGATCGGGGTGGACCTCGGCCCGAACCTGTCGATCACAGGTTCTCTGGCCACCTTGCTGTGGCTGGTGGCGATCCGTCGCGAAGGCGAGCAGGTCAGCGCCTGGGGCTTCATGCGCCTGGGCCTGCTGGTGATGCCGCCGGCACTGGTCGCGGCGTTGCTGCTGTTGCAGCTGTAAGTTGCAGGCCTGGTAGGGCTTACAGGGGCAAGACCCGCCCACGTCGGTGGAACCCCGCCAGCGACGCCAGGCTCATAGTCTTCGTGGGCCGGCTGCCCGCCAGACGTGCGTCGCATGCGGGAGCTGGTAGCCCAGAGCCACCCTACGCACCGTACAGCGCAGGAGCCAATGCCATAGCCATAGAACGACATGGAATAATCGATAACTTTTGGTTATTGGTAAAAGTATTTATAGAACAGGAAACTTTGGCCCCCATTCATTTAGTTGATGCATGTCAAAGCCTTGCATTCAAAGGTGTGCCTCTTGAGTATTTCCCTGAGCGGGCAGTTGGCTGACGCGCTTTTACACACCCGACCACGGGACGAACAACGCCAGCAAGCGCGCGAGGGTGTGGTCGATTACTTTGCCTGCTTGCTGCCGGTGCAGCTGGGTCTGCTCGACGACGCCGGCCTCGAACCGGTGCGCCGGGCGTTCCCGGCACAGCCGGGCAGCGACAACCACGCGCTGCAATTGGGCTACATGAGCCATGCGCTGGACTTCGACGATTATCACGCCACCTTCCGCGGACACCCGAGCACGGTGGTGCTCTCGACGCTGCTAGCGCTTGCCCAGTCGTTGCCGCGCCTGGACCGCGACGCCTTCCTCGACGCCTATGTCATCGGCGTGGAGCTGTGCGGGCGTCTGGGCAAGGCCATAGGCACCCGCCACTACGCCGCCGGCCTGCACAGCACTGCGACCCTTGGCGTGATCGCCGCCACGGGCGCGGCCTGCCGGCTGCTGCAACTGAGCGTCGAGCACACACAGGTCGCCCTGGGCTTGGCCGCTACGCAAGCGGCGGGGCTGCGCGCCCAGTTCGGCAGCGCCGGTAAGGCCCTGCACGCAGGGTTCGCCGCGCGTCAGGCCGTCGATAGCGTACGCCTGGCCCAGAGCGGCTTCGCGGCGCAGACCGATACCGTGCTGGAGGCCTTTCTGGACATTCTCGGCCTGGGCGCGGCGCGGCCCGACGACCTTCTGGCCGAATGGGGCGTACCCTGGCGGATCAGCACGCCGGGCCTGGAGTTCAAGCGCTATCCCACCTGCGGCGGTACCCACAGTGCCATCGAAGCGGCATTCGCGTTGCGCGCCGTCGAAGGTTTCTCGCTCGACGCCATCGATGCCATCGAGGTCGGCTTCCCGCCCGGTGCCGACACGGCGCCGTCGATCCGCCAGGCGCAAACCGGCGTACAGGGCCGTTTCAGCCTTGAATATGTGATCGCCGACGCCTTGCGCAACGGCGTCATCGCCCTGGAGCGCTACGGCGAGCAGCCGGTGGAGCCGGCCATCGCCACACTGGCCGGCAAAGTACGACGCGTGCCCGACCTCAGCGCACCGGCCGACGAACTCGATCCCGACCTGCGCTTCCATCGCGTCACGCTGCACCTCGACGATGGTCGTACCTTGAGCCACTGCGTGACCCGCAAACAGACGGCTGCCGCGCCCACCGACGTTGTGGCCAAGCTGCGCAGCAACCTGCACGCCTTGCCCGCCGAGCGCCTCGATGCACTGTGCGCCGACCTCCAGTTGGCCGACGATGCCGCGTTGCATCGCCTGGTCGCCCTCATTCGCTGCCATTAAGGATTTCTCCATGTCCCTGCAACAGACGCCACCCCGTCAACTGCGCCTGGGCCTATTCGTGCAAGCCCTCGGCCATCACGTCGGCGGCTGGCGCGCCGACGGCGCCCAAGGCTCGCCCACCGACGTGCAATGGTTCAGCTGGATCGCCAAGACCGCCGAACAGGGCAAGTTCGACATGTTCTTCGTCGGTGACGCCCTGGCCACCAGCGTGCACCGTCTGCCGTCGACCATGTCGCGTCTGGAACCGCTGACCCTGCTCTCGGCCCTGGCCGTGCAGACCCAGCACATCGGCCTGGCCGCCACCGCTTCGACCACCTTCGACGAGCCGTTCCACCTGGCCCGTGCCCTGTGCTCGGTCGACCACATCAGCGGCGGCCGCATGGCCTGGAACGTGGTGACCTCGTTCTCCGCCGATGCCGCGCGCAACTTCAGCCGCGAAGACCTGCCATCCCATGCCGACCGCTATGAAGTGGCCCGCGAGTTCCTCGACGTGGCCTTCAAGCTGTGGGACGGCTGGGAGGAGGGCGCCATCGTCCGCGACAAGGCCAGCGGCCGCTACAGCGACGAGAGCAAGATCCACGCGGCCAACCACAAGGGCAAGCACTTCCAGGTGCAGGGCCCGTTGAACATCGCGCGCTCGCCCCAAGGCCGCCCAGTGATCATCGAGGCCGGCTCCTCGCCGGCCGGGCAGCAGTTGGCCGCGCAGACCGCCGAGGTGGTGTTCACCGCCGCCGCTTCGCTGGAAGAAGGCCAAGCTTTCTACCGCAGCCAGAAGCAGTTCGTCCGCGAAGCCGGGCGCAACCCCGACCACCTGCTGATCCTGCCGGGGGTCATGCCCATCGTCGGCCGCACCCGCGAACAGGCCCAGGCGGTGTGGGACCAGCTCAACGAGCTGGTGGACATCGACAACGGTATCGAGCAGCTGTCGGCCCGCTTCGGCACCGACATGCGCGCCTACCCGCTGGACGGCCCGGTACCGGAAATCAAGCCCACCGAAGGTAGTCAGAGCCGGGTCAAGCTGCTCACCGAGCTGGCCGCACGGGAAAACCTCACCCTGCGTCAGCTGGCTGCCGTGGCCGCCGGCTCCCGGGGCCACCGGGTGATCGTCGGCACCGCCGAAGACATCGCCGACGACTTCCAGACCTGGCTCGAACAGGGCGGCGCCGACGGTTTCAACATCATGCCGGCCGTGTTGCCCGAACAGTTGCAGCTGTTCGTCGAGCTGGTGATTCCCGAGCTGCAACGCCGCGGATTGTTCCGCACCGAATACCAATACGCCACCCTGCGTGAAAACCTGGGCCTGCCCAGCGTCACCGACAACTTCGCCGCCGTCGCCCCGACGGCCGCCGACAAGGAATGAGCCATGAATAAACCTGCACTGATCAGCGCCGTCGCCGCGCTGCTGGCCGTTCCCGGCGCCTTCGCCGCGCCCGCTCCCGGCAGCGTGCCGTTCGACGCCACCGCCAAGCCCGCAGCGGATGCAAAACTGCACGCCAGCTTGCCCGAAGCGATCCAGAAACGCGGCTACATCGTCGCTGGCACCAACCCCAACACGCCGCCGACCACCTTCTACCAGGCCGACAACAAGACCCTCGCCGGCCGTGAGATCGACATCATCAGCGCCGTGGCCGACCGCCTGGGCGTGCAACTGCAACTCAAGGACACCGGCGGCTTCGACAACATCATTCCGGGGCTCAAGTCCGGCCGTTACGACGCTGCCCTGGCGAACATCGACGCCAACGCCAAGCGTCTGGAGCAGGTGGACTTCGTCGGCTATTACAACGCCTCCAAGCTGGCGCTGATCGGCCGTGCCGACGCCAACCTCGGGCCGTTCGACAGCCTCGACGCCCTGTGCGGCCAGACGGTCGGCGCCGGTGCCGGCACCTCCCAGGTGACGCGCCTGCAACAGGCCAGCGAGGCCTGTGTGGCCGCTGGCAAGAAAGCCATCAACGTACCGATCTTCCCGGACCGCCCAGCCGGCGTGCAGGCCGTGATCAGCAGCCGCGTACCGATGTTCTTCGGCCCGTACGAGGGCCTGCGCTACCAGGCCAGCCACGTCAAGGCGCTGGCCATGGCCGGCGAGATCACCATCGAAGACACCATCGTGTCCATCGCACTGCCCAAGCAGTCGCCGCTGGGTAAACCGATCCAGGCCGCGCTCAACTCGCTGATCGCCGACGGCACCTACCAGCAGATCCTCGACAAGTGGGAAATCGGCTTCGGTGCGGTCAAGTCGGCCGGCCTCAACGAAGAAAACATCCAATGAAGCCAGGGTTCGACGCCGACGGCGCCGGCCTGCGCATCGTCGCCAATCGCCATTGGGGGCGTTGGGCCAGTGCCGCGGTGGTGATCGCGGTGCTGGGCCTGGTGCTGCATTCGATGCTCGACAACCCCCGCTTCGAGTGGGACGTGGTGGCCGCCAACCTCACCGAAGCGTCGATCCTCGACGGTGTGCTGATGACCATCAAGCTCACCCTGATTTCGGTGGTGTTTGGTTTTGCCGGCGGAACGCTGTTGGCCCTGATGCGCCTGTCGTCCAACCCGGTGCTGGTGGCGGTGAGCTGGGGCTATACCTGGTTCTTCCGTGCGGTGCCGATGTTGGTGCAGTTGTTCCTCTGGTACAACATCGCTGCCCTCTACCCACGCCTGGCGCTGAGCCTGCCGTGGGTAGGCGAGGTGTGGAGTGCGGCCACCAACGAGGTCATCAGCCCGTTCAGCGCAGCGGTGTTGGCCTTGGTGATCCACCAGTCGGCCTATGCCGCCGAGATCATTCGCGCCGGTATCCAGAGCGTGGGCGTTGGGCAACTGGAGGCGGCCAAGGCACTGGGGTATCGCCCCGGGCAGATCTTCCGCCAGACCGTCCTGCCCCAGGCCATGCGCACCATCCTGCCACCGGCCGGTAACGAGGTGATCGGCCAGCTGAAAACCACGGCCGTGGTCTCGGTGATCGCCTTGCAGGACGTGCTGTACTCGGCGCAGATCATCTACCAGCGCACCTATGAAGTGATTCCGCTGCTGCTGGTGGCCACTGCCTGGTACCTGTTGATGACCTCCGTGCTGTCGGTGCTGCAACACTTCATCGAAGTGCGTTTCAGCCGCGGCAACACCCAGAGCCGGCGCAACTGGCTGGGCCGTAGCGTCACCCGCCAGGAGTCCGAAGCATGAGCGAGTCGATTCACCTGCGCGGGGTGCGCAAACAGTTTTCCGGCAACACGGTGCTCAAGGACATCGACCTCGACATCGCGGCCGGTTCGGTGACGGTGATCCTCGGGCCTTCGGGCTCGGGCAAATCGACCCTGCTGCGCTGCATCAACCATCTGGAGAAGCTCGACGGCGGCACTATCCACGTCGGGGAGACCTTGATCGGCTACATGCGCAAAGGGCACACGTTGCACGAACTGCCGGAAAAGCGCGTGGCTGCGCAGCGCCAACGCATCGGCATGGTGTTCCAGCAGTTCAACCTGTTCCCGCACCGCACGGTGTTGCAGAACATCGTCGATGCGCCGCTGCGCATCCTCGGGCAAAAACGCAGCGATGTGCAGGCGCGGGCCATGGCCTTGCTGGAACAGGTGGGCCTGGCCCACCGCGCCGATGCCTGGCCGCGCGAGCTTTCCGGCGGGCAGCAGCAGCGCGTGGCGATCGCCCGTGCCCTGGCCATGCAGCCGCAGGTGTTGCTGTTCGACGAGCCGACCTCGGCGCTGGACCCGGAACTGGTGGGCGAAGTGCTGCAGGTGATGAAGCAGCTGGCGCACTCGGGCATCACCATGGTGGTGGTGACCCATGAGATCGGTTTTGCCCGCGAAGTGGCGGACAACATCGTGTTCATGGACCAGGGAAAGATCGTCGAGCAGGGCGACGCCCGTTCGTTGCTGGATGACCCGCAGCACCCGCGCTTTCGCGAGTTCCTCGCCAGCGTGCTGTAGGGACGGCCGGCCCCGCCTAAGGAGCCGGTCATTTCTCACGATTGCGCTCAAGAGTCCACGGGCCTTACCGATAACCGGATAGGCCCTTTTTCTTGTCGCATGGAACGCGATCCCCGTCGGATACCCTTTCCATGTCGATACGCAGTTTGAACATCGCCCCTCGCGCCCTGTTGGGCTTTGCCTTCGTCGGTCTGCTGATGCTGGGGCTGGGGATCTTCTCTCTGGTGCAGATGGGCGAGATCCGCCAGGCCGGGCTCAGAATCGAATCGGTCAGCATCCCCAGCATCAAGGCGCTCAACGAACTGACCAGCGTCAACCAGCGCCTGCGTACCCTCGGCTACACCCTGCTCAGCAACCGCGACCCGCAGGCGCAGGCCGACACCCTGGCGCGCATGGACGAGCGCCACGCCCAGGCCGACAAGGCCCAGCAGGCCTACCAGGCCTTGGTGGAGGCGCCGAACGAACAGGTGATCTTCGACCATTTTGGCAAGCTGCTGGGTGAGTACCGGCAACTGGAAAGCCGTGCCCGCGACCTCAGCCGCAACGATCGTCTTGACGAGCTGCGCACGCTGCTCAACGGCGACATGCTGCACAATTCCGAGGCCATCAACCAGGTGATGGACGAGCTGGTGCAGTTCAACACGCAGATGAGCCGGCAGAGCAACGCCGCCGCAGAAAATAGCTACCAATCGGCCATCGAGCTGGTGGTCGGTCTATTGATCTTCGCGACCTTGCTGACCTTCGCCTTTGCCTTCCTGCTCACCCGCAGCATCGTCAAACCGGTCGAGAACGCCTTGCGCACCGCCGAATGGATCGCCTCCGGCGACCTGACCCACCCCATCGACGCCAGCGGCACCGACGAGGCTGCGCGCCTGCTGCAAGCCATGGCGACCATGCAGGCACAGCTGCGCGACACCGTGCAGCAGATCGCCGGTTCCGCCACGCAGTTGTCGTCGGCCGCCGAAGAGCTCAACAGCGTCACCGACGAAAGCGCCCGGGGCCTGGCCCAGCAGAACGCCGAGATCCAGCAGGCCGCTACGGCCGTGACGGAAATGAGCAGCGCCGTGGAAGAGGTGGCGCGTAATGCCGTGAGCACCTCGCAGGCGTCGGCCGATGCCAACCGCACGGCCGGCGACGGGCGCGACCTGGTGCTGGAAACCGTCAGCGCCATCGAGCGCATGAGCGGCGATGTGCAGGCCACCGGGCAACTGGTCGAGGAACTGGCCGGACAGTCGCGCGACATCGGCAAGGTGCTGGACGTGATCCGCGGCCTGGCCGACCAGACCAACCTGCTGGCGCTCAACGCGGCCATCGAGGCGGCGCGGGCGGGCGAAGCCGGGCGCGGTTTTGCCGTGGTGGCCGACGAGGTACGGGCGCTGGCGCACCGCACGCAGCAGTCGACCAGCGACATCGAACGAATGATCGGCAGCATCCAGGGTGGTACCGAGCAGGCTGTGGAGTCGATGCGCACCAGCACCGAACGCGCCGAATCGACCTTGAACATGGCCCGCGGCGCGGGCCTGGCGCTGGACACCATCGCCACCGCCGTCTCGCAGATCAACGAGCGCAACCTGGTGATCGCCAGCGCCGCCGAAGAGCAGGCCCAGGTCGCGCGCGAGGTTGACCGCAACCTGGTGAACATCAACGACCTGTCGGTGCAGAGCGCCACGGGCGCGCACCAGACCAGCATGGCCAGTGCGGAGTTGTCGCGCTTGGCGGTGGATTTGAATGGGTTGGTGGGCAAGTTCAGGACGTGAGTGGGCAGGCGCGGATTGGCTCGGGCCAGAACGGCGAACCTGACCTTAGCCTGGTCGGCATGCATTCACGGGGGGCGTCTACCACTCGATCGGCGTGTCGTCCCAGGCCCAGAAGCTGCCGCTGTCGGCAGGCCCATGCCGGGCGATCACCTGCAACAGGCGGTCTGCGGTGTAGGCTGGGGTGAACAGTCGTTCGGCCGGCACGTTCGCCTGGAACGGCTGGGACAACGCCGTGTCGGTCGTGCCTGGGTGCAATGAAAGCACCGTAGCCTGCGGATTCAGGCGCTTGAGCTCGATGCTGGCGCTGCGCAACAACTGGTTCAGCGCCGCTTTGCTGGCCCGGTAGCTGTACCAGCCACCCAGATGGTTGTCGCCAACGGAGCCGACCCGCGCCGACAGCGCTGCGACAGTCGTCGGTTGCTTGCGCAACAGGGGCAGCAGGTGCTTGAGCAGCAGAATCGGCGCAAACGCGTTGCTGGCAAAGCTGGCTTGCAGCCCGGCCAAGTCCAACTGCGCCAGGGATTTTTCCGCCCTGGCGCCTTGCTGGTGCAGGATGCCCAGCGTGCATACCACAAGATTCGGCGCCGCGTGTTGGGTGCTTAGCACGGTGGCCAGTTCGGCCAACGCTTGCTCATCGCGCGCATCGCAGTCGAGGCGTTGCAGTTTCGTGCCGTGGCGGACGCTTAGCTGCGCCAGATCGGCGTTGCCGGCCGCTGTACGCGCGACTGCCCATACCCGCCGCACATCGTCGCGGTCAAGCAGGGCGCGGCACAGCGCAAGGCCGATGCCCTGGCTGGCGCCGACGATCACCACTTCGGCAGGACCGTTCAGGTCAGGAATCAGGCTCATGGTCGGTCCTCGTTCGAAAGCAGCGCCGCTGGCAGGCGCCGGGGCGGTGTAGCGTGAGGCCCGCGCTAGCCGCAATCGTTCCCGCAGGATTCCCCAAGCGCCGCGCTTTGCGGCATGCTGCACGCCCGCCTGTCATGATTCGACACACCTCCATGTCCGTTTTCTATCTCAAGCTGTTGATCACACCCATGCTGATGCTGGGCATTTCCCTGGCCGGCAAGCGCTGGGGCACACAACTGGGCGGCCTGCTGTCCGGCCTGCCGCTGACCTCGGCGCTGGTGATGCTGTTCATCGGCCTGGAACAAGGCCCGGCCTTCGCCCTGCAAGCGGTGCCCGGCGCGTTGGCGGGATTGGCGGCAGTTCAGGCGACGTACCTGTGCTATTTCCTCATCACCCGGCGCTGCGCGGCCTGGCTGGCGTGCTGCGTGTCGTTGCCGTTCTACGGTGTCGGCGCCTGGTGCATGAGCCAGCTGGGCGGCCTGGCGTTGCCCGTGGCGGTCACCGTGGCGATGTTGGTCGCCAATCTCGTCGCCACCCGGCCCCATCCAAGCCTCGGCAGTGCCCGTCTGGTGCCGACGCCACGCTGGGTGATCCCCATGCGCATGGCCACCGCCACCTTGCTGCTGCTCGCCATCACCACCAGCGCCGAGCGGCTGGGGCCGGTGGCGAGCGGGGTGCTGGCGCCGATTCCGGTGATCGCCTGGCCATTGATGGTGTTCGCCCATGTGCAGGGCGGGCGTTTCGAACTGGCGACCATCGTGCGCGGCAATGCCATTGGCGCCGTGGGGGTGATCGGCTTCTATCTGGCGATGCATGCCACGATCATGGCGTGGGGCACAGGGCCGGCCATCGCGGCTGCGGTGGTGTTGGCGGTGGTGAGTACCTTTGCGCTGGCGCGGGTGGTGAACCGACGTTGACTGGCGTCGAGGCGCAGCAGCGGCCGCTCGTGCAGGGCAAACTTCGCGTCGCGCCGCCTGCCTGTGTGGGTCGATGCCTCGTACAGCGCAGGTTCAATGCAGCACCTGACTCAAGAACAGTCGCCCCCGCTCACTCTGCGGGCGCTCGAAGAACGCCTTGGGCGTCGCCTGCTCGACCACCGCGCCCTGGTCCATGAACACCACCCGATGCGCCACGGTGCGGGCAAAGCCCATCTCGTGGGTCACGCAGACCATGGTCATGCCGTCTTCGGCCAAACCGACCATGGTGTCGAGCACTTCCTTGACCATTTCCGGATCCAGCGCCGACGTCGGTTCGTCGAACAGCATGATCTTGGGCTGCATGCACAACGCCCGGGCGATGGCCACGCGTTGCTGCTGGCCGCCCGAGAGTTGCCCGGGGTATTTGTGGGCCTGTTCGGGAATGCGCACCCGTTCCAGGTAATGCATCGCCAGAGCTTGCGCTTCCCGGCGCGGCATCTTGCGCGCCCAGACCGGGGCAAGGGTGCAGTTCTGCAGGATGGTCAGATGCGGAAACAGGTTGAAATGCTGGAACACCATGCCGACCTCGCGGCGGATGGCTTCGACCTGCCGGGCGTCTTGGGTCAGCTCGACGCCGCCGACGACGATGCGGCCCTCCTGGTGCTCCTCAAGCCGGTTCAGGCAGCGGAGGGTGGTCGATTTACCCGAGCCGGACGGGCCGCACAGCACGATGCGTTCGCCCTGCTGCACGCTGAGGTTGATGTTCTTGAGCACCTGGAAGTCGCCATACCACTTGTTGACGTTTTCCATCTGGATCATGGGTTGTGGCTGCAGAGTATTGCGGATCGCTTCGCTCATTTCGAACTCCTTGCCGTTCGCTCAGTGCAGGACGCTGTCCAGGAACTGCCGGGTGCGGGGCTGCTTCGGTGCGCCGAAGATCTCGGACGGCGGGCCGCTTTCGACGACCCTGCCGGCGTCGAAGAACACCACGCGGTCGGCCACTTCGCGGGCGAATCCCATTTCGTGGGTGACGACGATCATGGTCATGCCTTCGGCCGCCAGGCCCTTCATCACGTTCAGCACGTCGCCGACGGTTTCCGGGTCGAGGGCGGAGGTGGGTTCGTCGAACAGCATCAGTTTGGGTCTCATCGCCAAGGCGCGCACGATCGCCACCCGCTGTTGCTGGCCGCCAGACAGCGCTGCCGGATAATGCTCGGCCTTATGTCGCAGGCCGACGCGCTCGAGCAGGGCGAGGGCATGGGCCTGGGCTTGCGCCTGGGTCGCGCGCTTGAGCTTGACCGGGGCGAGGGTCATGTTGGCCAGCACCGTCATGTGCGGGAACAAGGTGTAGTCCTGGAACACCATGCCCACGTCCTCGCGCAGCCTGGCCAGGGCCTTGCGGTCACCCGCATCGGCCTGGTCGCCGTCGCCGATCACCACGCTCCCTTTGGAGGGCGGTTCCAGGCTGTTCAGGCAGCGGATGAAGGTGGACTTGCCCGAGCCGCTGGGGCCGATGATGACCACCACTTCGCCTTGGCGAACGTCCATATCCACACCCTTGACCACCTCGTGCGTGCCGAACCGCTTATGCAGGTCGCGAACCGTCAGGATCGTGCTCATAGGCCCGCCCGCGCCCGGGTCAGGGCTTGCAGGTTGAGGTCGGCCGCGCTCATGCGCTCGCGGCGTTGCCGATTGCCCGTGCGCTCGGCATCCAGGCGCTCGCTGGCGCGCGCCAGGCTTGGCAGCAGGGCGCCGAGCGAGGGGCCGCCTGCGGAACTGCGGCCCTGCACGTTGCAGACCGGGTCGAGGCACTCGCGCACGTGCTGCTCCGGCAGGTGCAAGGCATGGCCCAGTTGTTCGAGGGCGCAGGCATCGACCATCTGCGTGGTGATCCGGTGGGCCGGCAGGCCCTGGTCCATGGCCATGCGCACCACGCCGCCGACCACATGGTGGGCCTCGCGGAACGACAGGTCGACGTCGCGCACCATCAGGTCGGCCAAGCCGGTGGCGGTGGAGAAGTCTTCGCCGGCGCGACGGGCTGCCAGGTCGACGTTGGGGGTGGCGGTGCGCAGCACCAGGTCCAGCAGTTTCAAGCAGCGCAGGCTTTCTTCGGCCGCCTCCCAGAAGCCGCGGGTGCCTTCGCGGTTGCCGTCGCCGGTGTGGGAGAAGTGGGTGCCCTTGATGGTCACGCTCGCGCCCATCAACAGGCCGACGATATGCCCGCTGCGGCCCTTGAGGTACTCCAGCACGGTGGGGTTCTTCTTCTGCGGCATGATGCTGGAGGTGGCGGCGACGCTGTCGGGGAAGTCGATGAGGTTGAACTCATGGGTGCTCCAGACGAAGTAGTCCTGCGCGACGCGGCTCCAGAACACCGCCAGGTTGCTCAGGTGCGACAGGCTCTCGAGGAGGAAGTCGCGCGAGCCGATGGCGTCCAGGGCGTTGTCCAGGTAGCCGTCGAAGCCCAGCAGTTCGGCGGTGCGCGCGCGGTCGATATCGAACGGTGTGCCGGCGAACGCGGCGGCGCCGAGCGGGCACTGGTTCATCGACTCCAGCGTCTGGATCAGGCGCTTGCTGTCGCGCTCCAGCGCTTGCTCCACCGCACTCAGGTAATAGCCGTAGGTGATCGGTTGCGCCGGTTGCAGGTGGGTGTAGCCGGGCATCACCACTTCGGCGTAGGTCTGGGCGCCGCGTAGGGCCGTGGCGCGCACCGTCGCCAGCTCGTCGATCAGGTCCATCAACAGGTCGCGGCAGCGCAGGCGGTCGAGGGTGGCGAGGATGTCGTTGCGGCTGCGGCCGGTGTGCAGGCGCCCGCCGATGTCGGCGCCGATGTGCTCGATCAGGTGCGCTTCGTAGTTGAAATAGGCGTCCTCGCGGGAAGGATCGAGCTCGACCGCCTCCGGCCCGGCCTGCTCCATGTCCAGCACACCCTTGGCCAGCACGCTGGCATGTTCGCCACGGATCAGGCCCTGTTCGGCGAGCATCAGGATGTGCGCCTTGTTGACATTGCCCAGGTTGGCGAAGCCGCTGGCGAAGCCTTCCAGGCGTGGGCGATAGATGTACTCGTTCACCTCGGGCGCAGTGCTTTCTTTCAGGCGCCGACTGACTTTGGATGCTTGCATTCTGGAACCTCTCCAAGGGAAGGACGTGCCGCCGGGCGACCCAGACGACGTTCGAGATAACGGCTGAGCCAGGTCAGTGCGGAGCAGATGACGAAGTACACCAGCAACACCACGCCGTAGACGGCGAAGGCCGGGCTGACGCCGGTCATGACGGTTTCGCGTTCGATGATGATCTGGCCGACCTTGAGGAACTCCCCAACGCCTACCAGTGCGCCCAAGGAGGTGGCTTGCACCAGGATCGTCAGCAGCCCGGTGTAGGCCGGCAGAATGGCCTTCATCGACTGCGGCACGATCACGTGCAGGTAGATCTGCCAAGGGCGCAGGCCCAGGGCCCAGGCGCTTTTCCACTGGTGCACGGACACCGATTCCAACCCGCCGCGGACGATTTCGATACCGTTGGCGCTGCCCCACAGGGTCAGGCCCACGACGACGGCGGCGAAGGGGCTCAGGTCCACGCCGAACATCGGCGCGCCGAAGAAGATGAAGAACACGTTGACGATCAGCGGAATCGAGCGGAACAGCTCGACATAGGCGTGGATCGCCCACCCCAGCAGGCGGTGCTTGACCGTGGCCAACACGCCGAGCACGGCCGAGATCAGCGTGGTGAACAACAGCACCACCAGCGCCAGATACAGGGTCATCAACAAGCCTTTGCACACGAAGCTCCAGTTTTCGAGAATGAAGTTCATAGGTGCCTCATTGCCTGAAAGGACGTTGCAGGTGGGCGGACAGCCGCGCAGTCAACAGCGCCAGGGCACCGACCAGCACCAGGTACATGACGCAGATGGCGCTGAACATCTCGATGGCGCGAAAGTCCGTGGCGATGCGGTCCACGGCGACGAAGGTCAACTCCGCCAGGCCGATGGCCTGCAGGTAGGACGAGTTCTTCAACAGCGAAATCGCGGTGTTGAGCATCGCCGGCAGGCTGGTGCGGAACGCGATCGGCAGGGCGATCAGGGCGAAGTACTGCAGCGGTTTGAGGCTCAGCGCCAGGCTCGCCTCGCGCATGCCACGCTCCACGGTGGCCAGCCCGCCACGGATGTTCTCGATCTGGTAGGCCCCGGCCCACAGCGACAGGCACACCACCCCCGACCAGAACAACGACAGCCCCAAACCGATGGCCGGCAGGCCGTAGAAGATGAAGAACAGCTGCACCAGGATCGGCGTGTTGCGGATCAACTCCACATACAGCGCCACGACCTGCGACAGCACCGGGATTCGCATGACGCGCACCGCGCCGCCCAGCACGCCGATCAGCAGCGAACAGAGGATGGCCAGCGCCGTGACGCGCAGGGTCATGAGCACGCCGTCGAGCAGGGCCGGCCATTGCTCGATCAGGTAATGGATGTCGAAATCCATGGCGGCGGCCGGTCAGAGCGTTTCGGCAGGTTTGGCCTGCTCGAACACACTGATGTAGTAGCCCTGGATGTTCTCGGGCACGAACTGCTCGACCCAGCCCCGATACAGGTGCTCTTGGCGCATGCGCAGGACCGCTGCGCTGAGGAAGTCGCGCCATTGCGCTTCGTTCTTGCGCACGCCGATGGCCGCATCGGAGATCTGGAACGGCTCGCCGATCAGCCGCGCGTCCTTGTCGTTGTCGGCGACCACCACCAAGGTGGCGGCGTCATGGGTGTAGGCGTCGGCACGGCCCTGGCGGAAGGCTTGCAGCGCGTCGGCGGCGCTGTTCATGCGCAGGGTCTTGACGTCGGGCATGTGGTCCTCGAACCACTTGGCCTGCACCGAGCCCTTGAGCGTGGCGAGGGTCTTGCCTTTGAGGTCGGCGATTTTTTGTGCAGGGCTGGCTTTCTTCACCACCACGTCGCTGGCACCCCAGCGGTAGGGCGTGGTGAAGTCGATCACCCGCTGGCGTTCCGGGGTGACGCCCAGGGTGGCGATCAGGAAGTCGACCTTGCGGCCCAGCAGCTGCGGCACGCGATTTTCAGCCGTTACGCAGGTGAAGCTGACCTTGTCCTTGGAGCCCAGGGCCCACAGGGAAATCTGCTTGGCCATTTCCACTTCCACGCCGGCGAATTCGCCCTTGTTGTCTTGATAGCCGTAGGGGGGTTGGTCGCAACGCACGCCGGCCCGGATCTGGCCTGCCTCTTTGATGGCTGTGGGCACGGGCGGCAGGTCGGCGGCTTGCACGGTGCACACCGCGGCCAACGGCATGCACGACAGGGCCAATGCAGCGCTTAGTTTCTTATACGAGAACGACATGATGCCTCCTGATTACCGGTCTGCACCGCGCCAGTGGATCGGGGCGATGCGTGAGTACAAGGGCAGAGCTGAAATGAAGCTGGAGCACCGGTTTTTGTTCGTGTTGTGGCCGGTATGCGCTCGAGGGTATCGCGCCGCGTCGGGGCAGACGTCGATGTAGTGATAGTTATAAAATCTGTGCGTCATGCAATCAAATGACAATACAACAACCCGTCATGCAGAAATGATATGGCCATCAATTTCAAGCAGATCGAAACCTTCCGTGCAGTCATGCTCTGCGGCTCGATGACGGCAGCGGCGCAGGCGCTGCACACCTCGCAGCCCAACGTCAGCCGCCTGATCGCCCAACTGGAACGGGCCAATGGCTTCAAGTTGTTCGAAAGGGTAGGCGGGCGACTGGTCCCCACCGACGAGGGTGCGCAGTTCTTCGCCGACGTGGAGCGCGCCTTCATCGGGCTGCACAGCCTGGAAACCTCCGCCCAGCACCTTAAGCGCGGCGGCACTGGGCGTCTGCGCATCGGCGCGGTGCCCTCGCTGACCCATGGCTTGCTGCCGGCGATCATCCAGCGCTTTCGCCAGCAGAACCCGAACGTGCACATCTCCATCCACACCAACGACTCGCCGAACGTGGCGCATTGGGCGGCCACGCGCTTCTGCGACGTCTGCCTGGTGTCCTATGTGGCCGAGGACATGGCGGGTGTGCGTTCGCAGATCATCTGTGACGTGCCTGGCGTGTGCATTTTCCCCAAGGGCCACCGGCTCGGTGCGCTGCAGGTCGTGACCCCTGCGGACTTGAAGGGCGAGGCGTTCATCTCGCTATCGCACACCGACGGCGCCCGCACGCGGCTCGATCGGCTGTTCGCCGACGAAGACCCCCGCGTGCTCAACCTGGACGCGACCCATGCCGCCACCGTGTGCTCGCTGGTCGGGCTTGGCTTGGGGGTAAGCGTGGTCAGCCCGCTGGTGGCCGCCGAGTACTTGCACACCGCCATCGACCTGCGGCCGTTCGCGCCAGAGTTGCGTTTCTATACGTACTTGCTGCTGCCTTCCGACCGGCCCGAGAACGTGTTGACCCAACGGTTTCGGGTGCTGGCCGAGGCGATGCTGAGGGAAGCGGCGCAAGGCGAGCCATTGGGGCAGGGTAAGGGCTGAGATCGAAGGCGCTCCAGAGGAGCGCTCGGCACCTAACGCCGAGCATTCGCAAAGACGACGGCCTGCCTCTCGCGGGCGAAGGGGTTTAAGCGGCCGGTACCGTAGGTTGGCACCCGTGGTGCGGCTGGTGGTGCTGGATCAGAAAGTCCACGAACACCCGCACCCTGGCCGGCATCGCCGCGCCGCCCACGAACACGGCGTGGATCGGCTCCAAGTCGCCAGGATTGAAGTCCTCCAGCAACGGCATCAAACGCCCACTGGCCAAGTCGTCGGCCACCGAGAAACGGCCGATGCGCGCAATGCCGGCACCCAGCCGGGCGAACTGCGCCAATGCCTCGCCGCTGCTGCAGGCGATATTGCCGGCGATCTTCAGGCTGAAGGCCTCGCCGTTGCGGCGAAACGGCCAATCGGGCGCGGCGCGGCGGAAGTTGAAACGCAAGCAATTGTGCGTGGCCAAGTCTTCCGGCCGCTGGGGGGTGCCGCAGCGCGACAGGTAATCGGGCGAGGCGACGATGACCTGGCCGGTGGCGCCGATCTGCCGGGCGCTCAACGAGCTGTCGGGCAGCAGGCCGAAGCGTATCGCCACGTCGGCCTGGCCCCCGAGAATGTCGACCACTTCGTCGCCCAGGGCCAGGTCCACCGTCACCTGGGGGTAGCGGGCGCTGAACGCTGCGACCAGCGGCACCACGCTCAAGCGGCCATGCCCGAGCGCCGCGCTGACCCGTAGCCGACCGCGTGGCACGCCCTGGTCTGTGATCGCCTCTTCGACTTCCAGCAAATCCGCCAGAATGCGCCGCGCCCCGCGCAAGTAAGCCTCGCCTTCCGGCGTCAGGGTGATGGCCCGCGTGGTGCGCAACAGTAGCCGCGTGCCCAAGCGCTGCTCGGTCCGCGCCACGATCCGGCTGACCGCCGATGGGGTAAGGCCCAAGGCCCGTGCGGCGGCGGAAAAGCTCCCCGCTTCGGCCACGCGCGCGAACACCTCCATCTCACCCGAGCGTCCGTTGACCTCCATCTGTGCCTCCCAAGCAAAAGTCTTTGGCCAAGGCGCCGTCTAGTGCGGCGCGGCGAGGGATCGTAGCATTCGCCGCATAGATAAGGAGCTATTTCCATGCGCATCAACCCCCCTTTACTCGCCCTGGCCCTGGGTGCCTTCGGCATCGGCGTCAGCGAATTCGCCCCCATGGGCATGTTGCCCGGCATCGCCACCGACCTGGGCGTGACCATTCCGGCGGCCGGCATGCTGGTCAGCGCCTATGCCTTGGGCGTGCTGGTCGCCGCGCCTTTGATGACCCTGGCCACTGCGCGGCTGGGCCGTCGTCAGTTGCTGATCGGGCTGATGGCGATCTTCACCCTGGGCAACCTCATGTCGGCCCTGGCCGACGGCTACTTCACCCTGCTCGCCGCACGTCTGGTCACCTCGATGAACCACGGCGCGTTCTTCGGCATCGGCGCCATCGTCGCCGCCAGTGTGGTGCCGGCGGACAAACGTGCCGGCGCCGTCGCGGCGATGTTCATGGGCCTTACGCTGGCCACCATCGGCGGCGTACCGCTAGCCACTTGGTTCGGCGAGCTGCTGGGCTGGCGCGCCTCGTTCTGGGGCATCGCCGGGCTGGGTCTGGTGGCGATGACGGCCTTGTGGTTCGCGCTGCCGTCGCTGCCGGCGCCGGCTGGCGTGGGGGTCAGAACGGAGCTGCGCGTGCTGGGCAAACCCGAGGTATTGGCCGCCCTGGCGCTGACCGTGGTGGGTTCGAGCGCGATGTTCACGGTATTCACTTACATCGCGCCGATCCTGCAGGTCGAGGCGGGCGCGTCGACGGCCTTCGTCACGGCGATGCTGGTGCTGTTCGGCATCGGTCTGACCCTGGGCAACCTGTGGGGCGGCAAGGCGGCGGACCGCTCCATCGACCGCACCCTGATCGTTTCGCTGGTGGTGTTGATCGGGGTATTGCTGGTGTTGCCGGCGCTGCTGGACTGGTCGGTGCCGACCGCCATCGCCGTGGTGGTCTGGGGCGCGGCCAGCTTCGCCCTGGTGCCGCCGTTGCAGATGCGTGTGATGGAAGCGGCCAAGGACGCGCCCAACCTGGCTTCGGCGGTGAACATCGGCGCGTTCAACTTGGGCAACGCCGTTGGCGCCGCTGTGGGGGGCGGGGTGATTCAGGCAGGCTTTGGGTATGCCGCGCTGCCGGCAGCCGGTGCGGCGATGGCGGGCGTCGGCTTGCTGATGGTGCTGGTCTTCGCGCGGCGGCAACGGGCGCGTGCGTTGCGCGGCGCTCAGACGTTGGATGCCTCCGCCTGCTCGTGAGGCGTTTGACTCAGACCTGTCGAAGCGCCAGCCGCCGCGCTGCGTAGCGGGCAGGTCAAGGTGAGGCTGTGGCGCAGGGCATCGCGCAGTTGCCCCAGCGCCACGAGACGTTCCTCGATCACCCCTAGCTTTTCTTCCAGCAGCAGCGCCACGGCCCGATCTGGGCCGTCGGCCTGCCACAGGTGGCCGACGTTGCTGCCGATTTCGCCCAGGCTGAAGCCCAAGCGCTGGGCGTTGCGGATGAAATCCATCAATTGCACCGTTTGCGCGGGATAGTCGCGGTAGCCGTTGGCCAACCGCTGCGACCGGATCAGCCCGCGTTCTTCGTAGAAGCGCAAGGTATCCCGGCTTACGCCACAGGCCTGCGCCAGTTCGCCGATACGCATCGAAACGTCCTTGTAGGGGGTTGACCTTGGAGCATACCCCAGGCTTTAGCCTGCCGGCTTCATTGATCGAGGAGGCGTGGGTATGTGGAGCGAACAGGGTTATCTGAGACTGGTGCGGGCCAGTGGCGTTTACGATCTGCTGGTGACGCTGGCGTTCGCCACGCCATGGACGTTCGTGCTGCTCCATGGGCAATTGCTGGCGCTGCACCAAGCACTTGGCCTAGCGGGCGAGATGCCGACGTTCGGGCCGTTGCACATGCTGATGGCGAACCTGATGGGGTCGATCGTTTGCGTGTGGGCCTGGTTGCGTATCCGTCACCCGCAGCGGCGGTTCGGACGCTATGACGCGGCGGGGCGGGTGTTGTTCGCGTGCTGGCAGGGGTATGCGCTGGGGCAAGGGGCAACGCAGCTGGTGTGGGGAGTGTTGGTGCTGGAGATGGTGTGGGCGGTGTTGCAGTGGTGGCCGGTGAAAAAGAATGCTAGGGCCGTTGCCATGGCCTGACAGTAGGGGGAAGCGTTTGGATTTTGCGGAAGTTTCCCAGGTAAGGCGTGGAGAGTTGCCAATACCCATACGCTCAATTATCGTGCGCCCTCCTGGGTACCGCTGACATACGGTTTTTGGTGGGGCATTCGGTATAAATGCCCGCCTGAGGCTTCGCTATGTCGCATCGCACGTTCTGGTCAATCGCACTGTTGGCGGTCACGGCCATCTGGGGTTGGAGCTTCGTCGCCAAGCATGATCTATTAGCCAGCATGGCCGCCTCCACGCTGAACGCCTGGATGTTCACCTTGGCGGCGCTGGCGCTTCTGCCGTTTTCAATCCGCTCATTGCGCACCTTGCGAAGCCGCGACTGGCTGGGCGCTGTGTTTGCAGGTGTAGTGCTCTTCGCTGCATTTTCGTTGCAAACCTCAGGAACCGCCCTTACCACGCCTTCGAACGCTGGGTTCATCACAGGCTTGTGCACTGTTTTCACGCCGCTGTTCGTTTTTCTCATCGGCAGGGGGCGGCCCAGTCTCAAGCAAACGGTGGGAACGGCCATCGCCATGGTCGGCCTGGGTCTACTGAGCCTGGACAGGTTTGCCGTGCACCAGGGTGATCTGCTGATTCTGGGCTGTGCCGCGTGTTTCGCGGTGCATATCGTGGTCGTTTCGACCTTCACCACCCCTGGCGTTGCGATGGCCTCGGCTGCCATTCAGTTGGGTGTCGTCGGTGTGGCCTCCCTGATCTGGAGCTTGGGCACCCAGCAGTTTTCCCTGCCCAGTACGCTGCCTTCGACGCTCACCATTCTGACCCTGGCGCTGTTGGCGACTGCCTTGGCCTACGCGATTCAAAACCGCGCCCAAGCAGTGTTGGCGCCGGAGAAGGTGGCGCTGATCCTTATCTGCGAGCCGGTCTTCAGCGGGGTGTTCGGTTATTTTCTCGCTGGCGATCGCTTACCTCCTGAACGGCTGGCGGGGGCGGGTTTGATTCTGCTGGGGCTTGCCGTTACGGAGCTTCGCATCGGGCGTTTGGCTTATTGCTCGTGGCGTCGTTCTTGAGTTTGCCTGGCAGGCGATACCCCATCTTTTAGTGCACCCCTGTGCCCTGACCAGCCACAGGATTTGGTTCTGTCATCGATGTACGTCCGCTTAATTGTTGGCTTGGATAGGAATAGGCAACGCTCCAAGACGAACCGGCATAGGGGGTCGTGTTTTCGATAGCTACCATGGCCTCGTCCCTACTGACTGGAGTCGCCATGAACAGCAGAAAAACCCTCTTCATCACCGGTGTGAGCAGCGGCTTCGGCCACGCGCTGGCGCAAGAAGCGCTCGCAGCGGGCTATCGGGTCATCGGCACGGTGCGCAGTGATGCCGCCTTGCAAGCTTTCGAGGCGCTCTGCGCGGAGCGTGCCCATGGGGTGGTGCTGGACGTCACCGACTTCGCTCGGATCGACAGTGTAGTGGCGGCCGTCGAAGCGACCCACGGTCCGGTCGACGTGCTGGTCAACAACGCCGGCTACGGCCACGAAGGCGTCCTCGAAGAGTCGCCACTGGAGGAAATGCGTCGCCAGTTCGACGTCAACGTGTTCGGCGCGGTCGCGGTGATCAAAGCGTTTCTGCCTTATTTTCGCGAGCGGCGCGCGGGTCGTATTCTGAATGTCACGTCCATGGGCGGCACCATCACGATGCCGGGTATCGCGTACTACTGCGGTAGCAAGTTTGCCCTCGAAGGGATCTCCGATACGCTGAGCAAAGAATTGCTGCCTTTCAACATCTTCGTGACCGCCGTGGCGCCTGGCTCGTTTCGCACCGATTGGGCCGGTCGTTCGATGCAGCGCACCCCACGCAGCATCGCTGACTACGACGCCAGTTTCGACTCGGTACGCAAGGCCCGCGAAGAAAAGAGCGGCAAGCAGCTCGGCGACCCACGCAAAGCGGCGCTGGCGATGTTGCAGGTCATCGCCAGTCCGACGCCACCGGCGCACCTATTGTTGGGCAGTGACGCCCTGGGGCTGGTGCGTGACAAGCTGAGTCACGCGGCCAAGGAGATCGACCAATGGGAAGCGCTGACCCTGAGCACCGACGGTTGAGCGAACAGCAGAGAGGACATCGATGAATCAGGCCGATCCCAGCACCTCGCGCATGGTGCACCTGATGGAAGCGCTTGCGCCGGTCGAGGGCTACAACCTCAGCGCGTTGGAAGATGTCCGCTTTTTGCGTTCGAATCGGCCCTTGACGCGCACCCCGGTGCTGTATGACCCCGGTATCGTGATCCTGTGCCAGGGACGCAAGCGTGGTTATCTGGGCGACGACGTGTATGTCTATGACGCCCAGCACTACCTGGTGGTGTCGGTGCCCGTGCCTTTCACCATGGAGACCGACGCCAGCGAGGCGCGGCCCATGCTGGCGGTCTACATGCGCCTCGACTTACAGGTCGCCAGCGAGTTGATCCTGCAAATGGACGAACTGCTCGGGCCGAACGATGCCCAGCCCAAAGGCATGTACGCCTCGCCGATGGACGACTCGCTGCGCGCTTCGACGTTGCGCTTTCTCGAGGCGATGAGCGACCCGGCCGCAGCGCACATACTTGGGCCGTCGCTGGTGCGGGAGATCTACTACCGCATCCTGACGGGCGAGCAGGGCGGTTCGATGCGCGCCGCGCTCGATCGCCAGGGGCACTTCGGCAAGATCACGCGGGCGATCCGCAAGATCCACAGCTGCTACCAGGAGCGCCTGGATGTGCAGTCCCTTGCCCAGGAAGCGAACATGAGCGTGCCCAGCTTCCACCTGCACTTTCGCAGCGTGACGGACGCGTCGCCCATGCAATACCTGAAGTCGACGCGCTTGCATCAGGCGCGACTCCTGATGCTGCGCAATGCGATGAGCGCTTCCACAGCGGCATTCAAGGTGGGCTACGAAAGCGCCTCGCAATTCAGCCGCGAATTCAAACGGTTCTTTGGCCGCACGCCCCAGGCGGAGGTCGAGTGGATGAAGGCGACCTATGCACTGCCTGCGCCGTCCACGCCCTCCGTGTATGTCTCTTCACATTAGCGCTGAGCCGCGATCCGCTGAGCATGCGGCGAACGCGGCTTGCGAGCTCCAGCACCGAGGGCGATGTTCACGGAGTTACATCCAGGCGCGAGCTTCGCCACTTGGCCAACAGCCACCCCCCTTGGTTTTTGAAGTCGGCATCGAGGCGTGTCAGGGATCGAATTCGGTCCAAAAGGAAGTGCCTGAAGTCCCCGCGCGTTTCACACCACGCCGCCAGGATTTCCATATCCTCGAAATAGCCAATTCCCAGCGGCCAAACGGTACGCTCCGTTTCGACGGCTGTTTTGCTCACATAGACCAAACGCACTTTCTTCTCCAGGCGTATGGCATCGCGCAAGCACCTGGCATCGAATCCATAGGCATCTCGGGATTGAGCGGATGCCGCGAACAACGGCGTCTTGAACAACCCATCAGCAACGGCTGATGGCAACACCGCTTCTGCCTTGGACAATACGCCAAGGGCGGCTTGAGCCAGCGACGTGTCAGGTTGCCGTGCCACCCAACGCATGCCGAGCATCAAGGCATCGAGCTCTTGCTCATTGAACATCAGCGGTGGCAGCACGAAGCCTGGACGGAGCGTATAGCCGATGCCGGCCTCACCCCGAATGTCGGCGCCTTGCGCCTGCAACGTGGCGATATCGCGATACACCGTGCGCAAACTGACCGACATTTCCTCCGCGAGCCGCTGGCCCGTCACGGGATGGCGGCTCGCGCGCAGGATTTGCAGAAGGGAAAGCAGTCGTTGAGTGCGGGTCATGCGTCGATGCTGACATTTTTTGTCAGTAGCGTCGAATAGCATCGGGTTTTCACCACGCGAGGATATTTCCATGGCAAGCCCGAACTTGTTCCTGCTGTACGTAAAAGACCCTCAGCAAAGCGGCGCCTTTTATGAAAGGTTGCTCGACCGAAAACCGCAGTCGGCATTTCCCAGTTATGTGTCTTTCCTACTCGATGGGGGAACGGCTTTGGGTCTCTGGTCGACCGATGCCAAAGATTACAAAAGCGGCGGCAGCGGCCACCGTAGCGAAGTGGCTTTTCTGGTGGAGACGGAAAGGCAGGTGGAAGATCTGCATCGAAAGTGGGCGGCTGAAGGCGTGCATATCGAGCAATCGCTTCACCGCGCAGTGTTTGGACTGACATTTGTGGCCCTCGATCCGGATGGCCATCGACTACGAGTTTGCATGCCTGATTGATCGGGTTCTCGGCAGAGGCTCGAGCACTGGCCATGCCTCGTTTCCCTGGCGCGTGCGTGAACGTACAGAAATGACGCACATAAAAGCTATGCGTCAGTTTTCGCTCAGCTGTGTGTTCGCTGGGCCTCTACTTATGGATTGGACTGAAACGAGCGTTGTCCCGTCTCGAGCCCTATACCAAATGATCCAGCAGCAATCGCCGTACATTTTCCACTAGCGCAGACTCCTCTTTACGCGGAGGGAGTAGCAGGAACTTGGCTTGCGCCAACGCAGGCAAACCAGCCCTATAAGGCTCGACGCCAAGTGGTATGGCACTAGCGTTGAGACACGCAATGCCAAGTCCTGCTCTCAATGCCGATTGCAACCCCGCCACCCCTGAGGTCGAGTAGACGATCTCATAGCCGACACGGCCGCGTTCCAGCACCTGGCAACTGTATTCCGACAAGCCGCAATCGTTGATCGCAAGCAGAGGCAGCGGCCGCCCAGGTTCTGGAGTCCAGCCGGCAGCGGCTACCCATTGCAGGGGTTCCCGCCTCACTTCAAGAGCGTTGGAGGGTGACGCGCGCTCGTTGAAATGCATGGCCAAGCCAATGTCGAAGGAGTCATTGGCCTGATCGATATCCAGGCTCTTGGTCGTCACCACATGGAGCCGCAGCCGCGGATGGCATTCGCGCAGTTTTTTCAGCAGCCCAGCCATGTCGTCTGGGCGAAAGTAATCGGTGATCGCCAGGCGTATCTCGCCTTCGAAGTGTGTGCCTCGAACATCGTACAGCGCCCGCTCGCCTAACGTGAGGAACTGCCTGGCATGGCGTAAGAGTCGTTCGCCCGCAGGGGTAGGGCAGACGCCTTGCTTACCTCGGATGAGTAAAACGACTCCGATGGCATCTTCCAGTTTGCGCAGCTGCTCGCTGATGGCGGACGTCGAGCGACACAGGGCTGGAGCGGCCGCCGAGATACTGCCTGCGTCACAGACCGACACGTAGACGTGGAGCTGGGCTAGATCGAAGTGATACATGCAGGTTCCGGATAAGCAGGAAGATAAGCGCTGATTTTTCCGCTTTTTAGGAGGATGTTCAAAGGCTAAGTTACCGGCACTTCACTTTCGAGGAATACTGAAATGCCTGGTATAAGCCTGACGTTGTCCGGAACGCCCAATGCTGGCCTGGCGGCGCAACTCAGCCACGAGCTGACTGAACTGACAGCACGCGTGTTGGGCAAGCAGCCCTCGCAGACGATGGTGATCGTTCGCTTCGTCGACCCTGGTTTGTGGTTCATCGACAGCGAATCGCTCGAGTGTTTGGGGCGCAACAGCTTTCGCCTGGAGATCACGATCACCGACGAGACGACCACGCTGGCGCAGAAACGGCGCTATCAGAGGGAGTCGTTCGATTTGCTTAGCGAACGCATCGGCAATGTGCATCCGCATTCGAGCGTGCACATTTTGGACGTGCGCGCTACGGCTTATGGCTATGGTGGGGTGCCGCAGGCGGCGAAGCTGTGGGGTGAAACGAGATGAGCGGAGGACTTTCATATCGGGCAAAGAAGGATCGATAAGCCAACGCATCCACAGGCACTTATGGGTTTCTGTATCTCTGTCTTCCACCCTGCGTACAGCTTCATCCAACGTGTGAAAACATAAGGTGCAGCGCCCATTCTGCATTCAGGTACCACATGAAGATCGCCGGTTTTCGCGGGGCCGCCCTCGGCCATGCCTGGCCTTCGTATCAGCACTTTTCAGACAGGGCCTAGGCATCACCCATACTGCGTCTGGGCACATAATCATCGAAGAGCCTGGGATTCACAGGCTTACACATCGGGCGTTTGCGTTGTGGATTCGATAAGGTGCTTGAGTTTCTTGCCGACTGCCGGTGTCGCGATCAATTTGGCCAATGCGTTTTCGAGAGAAACTCGATCCTCACAAAAAACCTCGGAGTCCGGAAATTCTATGCGGCATGGATAGCCGCTGTCTGATACTTTCCATCTGGCCAACTCTTCCTGATGTTCGGGCTGCACAGGATTGAATGCGGTAAGCGCTTCGTAACGCGTGCCGTCAAACGCGTCTTCGATCTGGAATGTGAATCTGTTGATAGGTTCGTTCTGTTGCGTGATTTCGATTTTTATTTTTCCACTACTGGCAATTTCAACTTCATCGCTGAGTTGACTGATGACAGAACCTATTTCTTCGAGGTTCCTGGCCGCCAGGTCCGCTGCGTGAATGCCTTGATTGAATGATTCGATGAATTTAGCCACGTTCAGTATTCCTTTTCACTCTGCCATAGACTGGCAAATGATCAAACTTGAATTCAGGATGCGTTATCAGTTCCATGAGCGGTGCAGGCCCATAAACCAAACCACTGTCCTCTCTGTAGGCCCATCTGCTCGAAGTGAGAAAAGCTTGAGAATAAATTATTTGATCGAACGTGCGCCACTTCGTGAGGGTGCCTCCCGCGTGAAAGTAGCTTCCGGCGCTTGAATGGGTTCCAGGTTGGCTGCACAGGTGACCCCAGAAAGGGTTGGAAAAGCAGCGTGCGCTTTCGTCGGACCAATTCTACGTCGCGGCTCGCTAGCACCTGATCGCTGAGCGATTGAGCGAAGGGCTCGTCATTGTAATCGCCTAGCATGATAACGTAGGGACATTCCTTATAGTGGGCGAACAGCTCTTCGACTGAGTCCCTCAATCTCAATCCATAGGTCTGGCGGTCTGCGTGATTTTTGGGACACCACATTCGACTAGGCCAATGCGACACGAATATATGAAATACCGTGCCATCGACGAGGCTTGCAATTTCTACCCTTTTGGCAATTTTGAGCGTGGATTCGCTTTTGGTGGAAACAATGTCGGTCGTACGGATTACATCGATCTTGGCCGTGTTCACAAGATAGCAGGTATCGAAGCGCGATCTGCCTGCTCTTGTAAACCCTGGGTACACACGGTATGAGAATTCCGCGCAGACTTGCGAGATATGTGCCAGGTCTTATTCCGATATCTCGCCTAGGGCAATAAAGTCAGCTTGAACAATCGTAATTAATTCGATGACGATTCGGCAAGCTATCAGTCTTTCAGTGGCAGTGGATCTGGTTATGGCTGCAGGCGCTAAGCTGGTATTCCACCAAGAAAATACAAGATCATGTTCAGAAGGCACGGAGGTATGATCCCTGGTAAGCCGGTCATGGGTGCGTGGTATGTTTCTTGAGGAACGAGCTTACTCCCCTTAATGTCGCCTGTGAATGTATGCCCAAAACCGTATTTCATTACCAAAGATTTTTTATCGCTTGGAAAAAAGCGGCTAAACTCGCGCTTGCGCTTCCAGTCAGGCGAACCGGACAGGAAAGGCTTTTCGAATTGTGTATTTTTTTACGCGGCGCGCGAAATATTCTTATGCGTATAAGTCTTCATCGTCGTGTTTAGGAAACATCTTACGCAACCAGTACTGGTGCATCTGGGACCCATATGTGTCCCTGACATTCAGACCATACCGGCTGTTGAAAACATTAGCAGTCGATAAGACAGTTGTACGCAGCAATCCTTGGCACCTGGCGGCCCCCATTTCCGGTCTTTCCACCTTGCGCACCGCTGTCGTCCCACCGTGGTGGAGCTTTCGCGCTATTGGAACGCTCGCAAGAGCCGTTCTACAGCGGCCGTTTCGACAGATCCTTCGGTCCCGTTCAACGCATACACAGCACAACACGCTGACGCATCACCGATCTGCGCGCGGTAAACGGCAAATGTGCTGCCTGGTCCTTGACCCGTATGCCCGCACAGCGTGATACCACCATCGATCGAACCCTGCATCACACCGAGCCCATAGCCGGCCGTAAACCACGGACGTCCGGCGATGGGGCCTCCCGACATCCGTGCCGTACGCATTTCCCCAATGAGCGTTGGAGGGAGAAAGTCACCGGCGAGAAGTCGCTCCAGGCAAAGCGCGGCTTGCGACAGGGGCCCGATAAGTAAGCCGTGGTAGACCCAGGCCGGGTCATAGTCCGGGGTGGCGCCGAGAGGGCTGCTTCGCATGTCTTCACGCGTTCTCGCGAAGCGAACGCTTTGTAGCCCCAATGGTGCCAGAGTGCGGCGATCCACGGCTTCATCGAGTGTCAGTGCTGTCAGACGCTCGATCAGCCGGCCCACCCGCCAGCAGCCGACATTGGAATAGCGCCAACCTGTTCCAGGGTCGTACCTGAGCCTGGTACCGTCCAAGCGCTGCATCATGTCCTCGACCGGCCACGCGGACTCGCCGTTCGCGACAGCGGCATGGTAGGCCGGGAGCTCGCCGTAATCGGCGAATCCTGCCTCGTGCCTTAGCAACTGCCGCAAGGTGAAAGGCTCATCGGGTACGTGGTCGTCCAAGCCGATCAACCCGTCTCGCACGAGCGACAGCGCCGTTGCCGCCAGGACCGTTTTCGTGAAACTCCACCACGGTACGGTTGGCTCCGCTTGATCGGGTGCATGCAGTCGGCCATTGGAGACGAGCGAATAGAGCATTGGATTGTCGTGATAGGGCAGTAGAAGCCGACAAGATAACTCACCTCCAATGCATCTACATTTCCTACGTTAAGCTGGGCACATTCCTACGCCGGCCTGCTGTTCATCACCAGTCCTAGGAAATACCCTACGCAATCTGTCGACTCCCGTCTGATTGCCCACGGAACCCTTGCCCCCTAGGCTCTCTCGGTCGCTGAAGCGTTCAGCGGCCGGGTGTGGAAACCCGATCAGCATGGTTGCCGTCGTTATGATAGCTGTACGTGGGAGGCCTTTGAGCCTGCCGGGTTCACCATGCTCCGGTCTTTCCACCCTGCGTACAGCTGTCACCCCACTGTGTGGAAGCAAAAGGGTGGCACTCGGATCTGCATGGTGCCAAATGAAAAAGATTGTTCCTGATCCCCCTTATTTTCTTGTTCTCATCCGTCCGCGGGATAGAAGTCTCTGCATCTCAAGCCTGCAGCTCGAGAGGTATAGCGATGAATACTGATCAAACTTTCCGTCCCGACTTGGACAAACTCTCATCTTCGAAAACAACCACAGCAATCTTCCCTTCGTTCCGCCTCGCCTCCAGTCTGCCCATCACCTGCGCGCACGAACACGCGTCCATCCTCCTGGGCTACATCACCCATCTGGTGGAGCAGGGCGATCTCGAAGACGACCACAAGCTGCTGGGCGCCGCGACCTATTTGAGCGCGTTGGCCAAAACCCTCCTGGATGACGTCGAATTGACCGAGCTGCCTGCGCTTTAGCACTAGCACACGTCGAGTCGGGTCAACGATGCCCGCCCGTGAGCGAGGGTGTAAACCTGCGCGAGTACTCGCAAAGCGCCGTCGAGGCCACTGTACCTATAGCGCCTGATGCCCTTGGCTTACCGCTAGAAACCCACTAGCCTCCACGCTCCCGTGTTTACAGTGGAAGTCCTCGCCATGTCCCTCGCTTTCAAGCGCCGTGCCTTGCTGCAAGGCGCCCTGGCCGGCTCGGCACTCCTGGCCTTGCCCGCCTGGGCGACGCGCTCGATCAACACCCAATTCGAGCAGCTCGAACGCACCCACAGCATCACCCTGGGCCTCTACGCCCTGGACACCGGCAGCGGCCGCCACCTGGCCTACCGCGCCGACCAGCGCTTCGCGCTGTGCAGCACCTTCAAGGTCATGCTCGCCGGTGCGGTGTTGCACCTGAGCCAAAAACAGCCCGATTTGTTGGCCAAGCGCATCCGCTTCGATGCCAAGACGCTGGTGGTCTACTCGCCCATCACCCAACAGCACGTCGACGCCGGCATGACCGTCGCCGACCTCTGCGCGGCTGCCTTGCAACACAGCGACAACACGGCGGCCAACCTGCTTCTGGATGTGCTCGGCGGCCCCGCAGCGCTCACGGCCTTCGCCCGGCGTCTGGGCGACGACGTGTTCCGCTTGGACCGTAACGAACCTAGCTTGAACAGCGCCTTGCCCGACGACCCGCGCGATACCAGTACGCCGCAGGCCATGGCGACGAGCGTGCAGCGCCTGGTGCTAGGCGACGGCCTGAACACTTTGGCCCGGCAGCAATTGCAGACCTGGCTCAAGGGCAACACCACCGGCGCCAAACGTATTCGTGCCGGTGTACCTGCGGATTGGACGGTCGGCGACAAGACCGGCTCAGGCGATTACGGCGTCGCGAACGACGTCGCCGTGATCTGGCCGCCGCGCCGTGCGCCTTGGGTGCTGACGGTCTTCACGCGCGCAACAGACCCGAAATCGCCCTGGAAGGACGCAGCGCTGGCGGAAGCCACTGGCATCGTGGTGCAAGCCCTCGGTTGAGCACAGATACCGAACCACTGTGCTACATCAACGGGCAAAGGCAATATGCCAGGCAGTCAAAAACAAAAAAGCGTGCGCTGCCGTCGCGGTAGCACACCTCAAAGGCCGGGGCGGGCGCGGATCGAGATCCGCGCCCGGTTGCATCACTTGAACCCCGTCACCTTGTGCGGTACATACGGCGCTTCCAATCGCGCGATCTCTTCCGCAGTCAGCTTCAACTCTAGCGCCGCGATCGCGTCGTCCAACTGCGCCGGCTTCGAAGCCCCGACGATCGGCGCCGACACGCCAGGGGTATTGAGCACCCAAGCCAACGCCACCTGCGCCATCGGCACACCGCGCTCCAGCGCGACTTGCTCGACCACGTCGATCACCTTGCCGTCTTCCACTTCGCTGCCGGCGAAGAACGACGCGCCCGATTCGTCGCTGAGGATCCGCGCCGTCTGCTGCCCCTGGGGGCGGGTCAGGCGACCGCGCGCCATGGGGCTCCACGGCATCAGGCCGACGCCCTGGTCGCGGCACAGCGGGATCATTTCGCGCTCTTCCTCGCGGTACAGCAGGTTCAGGTAGTTCTGCATCGATACGAAACGGGTCCAGCCATGGGCGGCGGCCGTTTGCTGGGCCTTGGCGAACTGCCAGGCGAACATCGACGACGCGCCGATGTAGCGCGCCTTGCCGGCTTTCACCACGTCGTGCAAGGCTTCCATGGTCTCTTCAATGGGCGTGCGGTAGTCCCAGCGGTGGATTTGATACAGGTCCACGTAATCGGTGCCCAGGCGGCGCAGGCTGGCGTCGATGCCGTTGAAGATGGCCTTGCGCGACAGGCCCTGCTCGTTGGGCCGAGCGTCGCCTTGCCACATGTTGGCGGGGTAGAACACCTTGGTGGCGATCACGGTTTCGTCGCGGCGGGTGTAGGCCTTCAGCCACTTGCCGAGGATTTCCTCGGACGTGCCGGCCGAGTAGCTGTTGGCGGTATCGAAGAAGTTGATCCCTTGCTCGACGGCGTGGCGGATGATCGGCCCGCTGTCGGCTTCGCCCAGGGTCCAAGGGTGGGTGCCGGCGTCCGGCTCGCCGAAGGTCATGCTGCCCAGGCACAGCCGGGAGATGTCCAGACCGGTGTTGCCGAGTTTCACGTATTGCATGCGAGTCTCCTGTTGCCGAGTGCGCGCCCAGCGGGGTGGGCGTGGAAGTGCTGACTAAGGTAACGACGCGAAGCCCGTAGGGAAATTCCCCACGCGCGCAGGTTCAATGTGCAGAAATTCACAAGCGCAGCAGTGGTCGCAAGCAGTCTTGGACGAAGTCGATCACGGCTCTGATACGCGGAGTGTTGCGCGCGTCTTCGTGCACGGCCAGCCAGATTTCGATGCTCGTCGAGGCACCTCCGCGGCTGACCGGCTCCAACCGATGCTCCTCGGCCATGAACGCCGGCAAGCAGGCGATACCGGCGCCACCGGCCGCCGCCTCGGCCTGGATGCGCAGGTCGTTGCTGTGCAACACGAAGGTGCCGTCGCCCGCTTGCTGGAGCAGCCAGCGTTGCTGCGGCGACTTGGCCTGGGACGCGTCGTAGCCGATGTATACCGGCGCTTGCCCGCTGCGCAGGTAGGCGGGGGCGGCGTACAAACGGTATTCGAGGTGGCCTAGCAACTGCGCTACCAAAGTAGGCTCGGTAGGACGGGTGAGGCTGATGGCGAGGTCCGCCTCGCGACGCGCCAGGGAGGCGCGGGATTTGCTCCCGACCAGCTTCAGCGTCAGCGCAGGGTAGCGCGCGAACAGTTCGCCGCAACGTCGGGCGATCAGGCTGCCGAGCAGGGCGGGTGGGGCGCTGAGCACCACTTGGCCCTCGACCTGCGCCTGCCCGGCGCTGGCGAAGTGCTCAAGGGCGAAAGAGGTCGTGAGCATCTGCTGGGCGAAGCCCGCAACGCGCTGGCCTTGCTCAGTGACCAAGTAGGCCCGCGCGCGGCGGTCGACCAGTTTGAGGTGCAGCGAGGCTTCCAGCGAAGCGATGCGTCGAGCCACGGTGGCGTGGTCCACGGCCAATGCCTTGGCGGCGGCCGACAGCGATCCGGCGCTGACGAAGGCGGAGAAATAACGCAGATCTTCCCAGTCGAACATGAGGTGCCCTTGAACGGTGAGCGTCGAGGGTAGCGGATTGGGGAGGCCAGGCAAGTGGGAAGTGCGCTAAGGGAAGGCGTCAGGAGGGGCACCCTGGTATGACGCATCATCAGAGATGGCTAAAAGTCGGCGGATAAACGACATGGGCAAGGGCGCTGCCAGCGTACCGTGTATCACACGGCACGCCATCGACTCGGGCAGGCGTTCAGCGCGAAGTCTTGGCCTCGACCTCGGCCAGGCGCTCATTGATCTGGCGGGTTTGCTCTTCGAGCTCTTTGACTTCGGTCGGCGTGATGACCTTGTCGACGATCTTGGTGCGCGGGTCGCCCTGCTCGAGAACCGGGTCTGGCGAGCCTTCACCCTTTTGCGCCTGCTCGGAGGAAATCGGACGTGGGACTTTGTCAGCTGGGTTCGAATCGGTGGGTTTCATGGCGTCTCCTCAAGGATCAGGTGTCTGTACAACAGAACACGCACGGGCCTGAAAGTTTGATCGGATCGCGTGGCGTCAAGCCAGGACGACCACCTCGGCCTGCCCGCTTTCCGGGTCGTAACACACCAGCGCCTCATCGTCGGTGCCTGCCTGGCACAGCACCCTGCCATCGCTGCTCCACACGCCGGAACCACCGGCGCAAACGAATCCCTCGACCGGCCCGACAGCATTGGCCATCACCACCGCCATGGCATGCCGTCGGGCAACCCGCGGGTAATGCCGCAACGACGCCTGCACGCCCTCTGCGGATTTCGCGACACTGGCCAGGTACACCTGGGCGCCCAGGTCGGCCATCGCCTGAGCATGCTCCGGTTGCATCGACTCGAAGCAGATGGCCGGCGCCAAACGGTAGCCGCCCGTTTCGAACAGCATCGACGCATCGCCGGGCACGAAGAATGCCTGCTCGTCCGCATACAGCCATTGCTTGGCGTAGCCGAGTCTCGGTTGATCCGGCTGGAAGAACACGAGGCTGATCTGTACGCCCGATCCGTACCAGGTCGGCACGCCGATGGCGATCGACATCCGGTGACGGTCGCTGGCGTGCTGAAACACCTCCAGCCGCGCATCGTCCAGGTGCATGGCTTGTCGCGCCGCTTGGCTCAGGGCGTAGCCGGTCAGCGATAATTCAGGGAAAAACAACGCAGCGGCACCAAGGCCTGCGGCGCGTTCGACCACGGTCAGATGGCGTTCGACGCTGTCGCCGAGCGAGCCAAGGGTAGGTGCGATCTGTGCGGCCACAATGTTCATCGTCGAGCGCCTAACATGCTCTGTTCTCGATCAAGCCTTGACCCGTTGTCTTCGTCGACGAGGCATCGCGGTTGCTCGGAGCGCCGAATCGGCCACTGCCGCAGGTCAGCTCAGTCCGCCACCGGTGCCTGCTCAGCCTCGGCCTCGAGCTTGGCGCGGTCCGCCTTGCTGACGTACTTCGGCTTGCTGCTGCGTGGCGCCAACTTGGCGCTGGCCTTCTTGGCGTTGGCCTTGAGCAGTTGGTTGATCTTCTTGCGACGGTTCATGACGGGCACTCGGTATCGACGGGCATAGGCACCCAGCGCTGGGTGCCTGGGAGGGCGGCCATCATAGCAAAAGCCATCGGCCCGGCGGGCAAGACTTCCCAGGCAAAAATCCGGATAATCGCCGCCACTTTTGTTCAGACGGTACCCGGTAATCGCCCATGGAAATCAAAGTCAACTTTCTCGACAACCTTCGCCTCGAAGCGAAGTTCGACGACTTCACGGTGATCGCCGACCAGCCGATCCGCTACAAGGGCGATGGTTCGGCGCCGGGCCCGTTCGACTATTTCCTCGCCTCTTCGGCGCTGTGCGCGGCGTACTTCGTCAAGCTCTACTGCCAGACCCGCGACATCCCCACGGAAAACATCCGCCTGTCGCAGAACAACATCGTCGACCCGGAAAACCGCTATCAGCAGATATTCAAGATTCAAGTGGAGCTGCCGGCCGACATTTCCGAGAAGGACCGCCAGGGCATCCTGCGCTCGATCGACCGCTGCACGGTGAAGAAAGTGGTGCAGACCGGCCCCGAGTTCATCATCGAAGAGGTCGAGAACCTCGATGCCAGCGCCCAGTCGCTGCTGATGCTCGATCCGAACTCCACCGCGCGCACGCTGATCCCCGGCAAGGACCTGCCGCTGGAGCAGACCATCGCCAACCTGTCCGGCCTGCTCGAAGGGCTGGGCATGAAGATCGAGATCGCCTCGTGGCGCAACATCGTACCCAACGTCTGGTCGCTGCACCTGCGCGACGCCCAGTCGCCGATGTGCTTCACCAACGGCAAGGGCGCCACCAAAGAGGCCGCGCTGGCGTCGGCGCTGGGCGAGTTCATCGAGCGGCTGAACTGCAACTTCTTCTACAACGACCAGTTCTGGGGCGAGGAACTGGCCAACGCACCCTTCGTGCATTACCCCGAAGAGCGTTGGTTCCAGCCAGGCCCAAACGATGAGCTGCCCGGCGAGGTCCTCGACGCGCATTGCCTGGCCATCTACAACCCGGACGGCGAGCTGCACGGCTCGAACCTGATCGACACCAACTCCGGCAACCGGGCCCGCGGCATCTGCTCGTTACCGTTCGTGCGCCAGTCCGACGGCGAGGTGGTGTACTTCCCCTCGAACCTGATCGAAAACCTCTACCTGAGCAACGGCATGAGCGCCGGCAACACCCTGGCCGAAGCCCAGGTGCAGTGCCTGTCGGAGATCTTCGAGCGGGCGGTCAAGCGCGAGATCCTCGAAGGCGAGCTGTGCCTGCCGGACGTGCCCGAAGCGGTGCTGGCCAAGTACCCTGGCATCGTCGCCGGGATCAAGGGGCTGGAGGACCAAGGCTTCCCGGTGCTGGTCAAGGACGCGTCACTGGGCGGCGAGTTCCCGGTCATGTGCGTGACCCTGATGAACCCGCGCACCGGCGGCGTGTTCGCTTCCTTCGGCGCGCACCCGAGCCTGGAAGTGGCGCTGGAGCGCAGCCTCACCGAACTGCTTCAAGGCCGCAGCTTCGAAGGCCTCAACGACTTGCCGGCGCCGACCTTCGAAAGCCACGCGCTGACCGAGCCGAACAACTTCGTCGAGCATTTCATCGACTCCAGCGGTGTGGTGTCGTGGCGCTTCTTCGGTGCCAAGCCCGACTACGACTTCGTCGAGTGGGATTTCTCCGCCCAGGGCAAAGACGCCAACGTCGAAGAAGCCGCCACGTTGTTCGGCATCCTCGAAGCGCTCTGCCACGAAAGCTACATGGCGGTGTACGAGCACCTGGGCGCCAAGGCCTGTCGCATCCTGGTGCCGGGCTACTCGGAAATCTACCCGGTGGACGACCTGGTCTGGGACAACACCAACAAGGCGCTGTACTTCCGCGAAGACATTCTCAACCTGCACCGCCTGAGCGACCGCGAGCTCAAGGCCCTGGTCGAGCGCCTGGAAAACAGCGAGCTGGACGAATACACCGAGATCAAGACGCTGATCGGCATCGAGTTCGACGACAACACCTCCTGGGGCCAGCTCACCGTGCTGGAGCTCAAGCTGCTGATCCACGTGGCGCTCAAGCAGTTCGACCCGGCCAAGGAACTGGTGGAGATGTTCCTGCAATACAACGACAACACCGTCGAACGCGGCCTGTTCTACCAAGCCCTGAACGTAGTGCTGGAAATCGAGCTGGACAACGAGCTGCACCTCGCCGACTACGAGGCCAACCTGCGCCGCATGTTCGGCCAGGCGCGCATGGAGGCGGTGCTGGGCTCGGTACAGGGTAGCGTGCGTTTCCACGGCCTGACCCCGACCAGCATGAAACTCGAAGGGCTGGAGCGGCACCAGCGGCTGATCGATAGCTACAAGAAGCTGCACGCGGCACGGGCGCGGATGTCGGCACAGCAGGGCTGAGTCGGGGCGCGGGCGGTGCAGGCCATCGAGCTGACCCTGCTGTGCCACGCTACGACCGAGGCGCAGCGGGTAGGGCGCTTTCATCGGGACGATGATGCGCTGCGCGAAACGCCCGCGCGGCGGCAGTGGCCGCGCGCGCTGCAATGCCTGGTCGCGCCGGAGCGCCGCGCCATGCAGACGGCCTTGGCCCTGGGCTTGGCCGGCGATGTGGAAACGGCGTTGTCCGACCTGGATCTGGGGCACTGGCACGGCCTCAGGCTCAAGGACGTGCAGCTCACCGCACCTGACGCGCTGCAACGCTGGCTGGACGACCCGCAGGCCGCGCCCCATGGCGGCGAGTCGCTCCAGCAGATGAGCGCCCGCGTCGGTGCCTGGCTCGACCACGGTCTGCCACCTGGACAATGGTTGGCCGTCACTCACCCTTGGGTGGTGCGCGCGGCCTTGCAACACGTGCTGGGCGGTTCGCTAGCGATGGCGCGGCGCATCGATGTCCTGCCCTTGGCTGAGCTGCGCCTGAAATGGCAGGGCCATTGGCGCTTGCGCATCGATTGATCCGCGTCGCCTGCGCCTGGCTGCTGGCGCCACCGCTTCCCGGTCGTCAGTTGCACTGACCGACCGCGCACCGCCTCGGTCAACCCAGCATCCCTCTGCTGAACCCTGTGGTGATCGAATGGATTCTCCAACCGGCAGGACGCTCTCGCCCCGCAGCCATGTGGTGCGCCAACTGGTGCTGATATTCTGCGTGCTGCTGCTGTTGGCACTGGCCGTGGTGGTGGGTTCGCTGTACCGCATCGCCGCCGGGCTGGACGCACGCGAGGCGCAGCAGAGCCGGTTCCATGCGGCCTCGGCGGTCGACCAGTTGCACGAGCGCGAGCGCAGCTACCTGCTCGGCCATGCGTTCTGGCAAGCGGCCTACGACCATCTGAATACGCTCGACGCAGCGCATTGGGCCTACGATCAGGACAACATCGGCCCCACGCTCTATACCCAGGACGGGTACCAGGGCGTCTATGCCATCGATGATCGGGGAACGCTCTATGCCATGTCCGAAGGCCAGATCAGCCTGCAGGACTTCGATCGACGCAGCCCCAGCCGCACCCGAATCCTGGCCGTGGCCCGTGAGGCCGCACAACGCGAGCAGGCCAGCAGTGGCTATTTATCGTTCGACGGCCAACCCGCGCTGTTCAGTGCGGCGGTGATCCGGCCGCCGTCGCTGCCCCATCATCTGGACGCGCCTGCCAGCGTGCTGGTGTTCGTCCGCCGTCTGGATGCCGCGGTGCTGGACAAGCTCGGGCGCAGCGCAGGCCTGATCGACATGGCCATCGCGGACACACAGGCCTCGGCCGACCGCCGCGGCTTTCTGCTGCTCGAAGGCATCGACTCGGTCTTGACCTGGCGCGTCGCCGAACCTGGCACCGAGCTGCTGCGCGCAGTGATCCCGCCATTGGGGTTGGCGAGCTTGATCATGGCGCTGATCGTGTGCATCACCGCTCGCTATGCCCTGCGTGCCAGCGCCAGCCTCGACCGCAGCCAGCAGCAGGCGCTGGCCTCGCGTGCCGCGTTGCAGAGCAGCGAGTCGCGCTTCAAAGCCGTGGCCGAAGCCGCCTCGGACTGGATCTGGGAGACCGATGAATCATTGCGGCTGACCTACCTGTCGAGCCGTTTCGCCGAGCAGACCGGCCACCCAGTAGAAGACTGGTTGGGCCGACCCATCACCGAGCTGCTCGACGGGGACACCAGCGACGTGCACAACTGGCTCGCCAGCTTGGCCGCTACGCACACGGTGGCCAGCCTGCGTTGCCAATACCGTGACCGGCTCGACCAACCGCGCATCTGCCGCATCACCGCCAGCGCCATTCACGAGCAGGGCGTATGCCACGGCCTGCGCGGCACCTGCAACGACATCACCGATGAAGTGGCGGCACACGCGCAGATCCAGCACCTGTCGTTGCACGATGCCCTCACCGGGCTGCCGAACCGCAACCAGCTGATGCGCTTTCTGGAGCAGCATGGCAAAGGCAGCGGCCAGGCGCCGCTGGCGGTACTGATGCTCGACCTGGACAACTTCAAGCCGGTCAACGACAGCCTCGGCCATGCAGCGGGCGATGCCGTACTGATGGAGCTGGCTGCGCGTCTTGGGCGCATCGTACGGGAATGCGATCTGGTGGCACGGTTGGGCGGCGACGAGTTCGTCATCGTGTTGCTGCGCCCGGGCGAACGTGGCGAACTCGAGCGTTTTGCCGAACGCGTCGTCGCCACCTTGCAGCGTCCGATCGACCATGAAGGGCATCGCCTGCAAGTGGGCGTCAGCCTGGGCATCGTCTTGTCCAAAGCGCACCCCGGTACGCCCAGCGAGCTGCTCCACTGCGCCGATGTGGCCCTATATGCGGCCAAACGCGACGGCAAGCACACCTGGCGTTTCTTCTCCAGCGACCTGAGCAGCGCCTTGCACGAGCGGCGCCTGCTGGAGCGCGACCTGCGTCAGGGCATCGCGCGCGGCGAACTGCTCCTGCACTTTCAGCCGCGCTTCAAGGTCGATGGCTCGACCATCGCGTCGGCCGAGGCGTTGGTACGCTGGCAGCATCCGCAACGGGGGCTGCTGATGCCCGATCGGTTCATCGCCCTGGCCGAAGAATCCGACCTGATCGTGCTGTTGGGCAACTGGGTGTTGGCCGCAGCCTGTCGGCAAGCGTTGCAATGGCCGTTGCCGGTGGTGGTGTCGGTGAACCTGTCGCCAGCCCAGTTCACCCGCAGCGACGTGGTGCGCGACGTGCATCAGGCCCTGACCCGCAGCGGCCTGCCAGCACACCGTCTAGAGCTGGAAATCACCGAAAACGTGATGCTCAACGACATCGAAGGCGCTTTGCAGACCCTCAACGCGCTCAAGGAACTGGGCGTGCGTCTGAACATGGACGACTTCGGCACCGGTTATTCCTCGCTTGGTTACCTGCGCACCTATCCCTTCGACAGCATCAAGATCGACAAGCGCTTCATCCAGGCCTTGGCCAGCAATACCAACGATCGACGCGTGGTGCAGGCGATCATCAACCTCGGCACCGCGATGAACATGACGGTGACGGCCGAGGGGGTGGAAACGGCCGAGCAACTGGCCGTACTGCGCGCGGACCAGTGCCATGAGGTGCAGGGGTTCCTGCTCAGCCGGCCTATCGAGCATGAAAACTTGATGACGCTGATGCTGGCGCGAGCGCCTTCGCAGCTTTGAATACCGAACTTGCCCATGGGCGAGCGCCACCCGCCTCGGCATGGGCAAGGTCAAGGTCAAGGTCAAGCGGTATCGCCCTGCATGCATGGCTGTTGGGCTGAGGAGGCGGCGCGCGATGTGCAGGGCAGGGCCTGAGCGTACAGGTTCAAAGGGCATTCCAGGCCGCCGTCGGGATTGCCAAGCAGCAAGCCGTGCAACAGCCGGCTGTACACCGATCTGAGCGACCCAGCCGTTTGCCGCGATCCGCGCGGCGCCCAGCGCTCGCCGATGGCGCGGCGCCCCAGGTGGTTCAGCTTGCCGGGGAGGGTGCCGACCACGTGCGCGGAATTGACGTTGCAGTGTTCGGCAAATTGCAGCACACCGCGCAGGGCGGTGTTGGCCAAGTCCCAGATATGGCAGACCGGGAGGTGTTCGAGCAGGGATTCGGCCACCGCCTGGCTGCGTTCGCGGGTGTGGAAGGCCAGGCCATGTTCGGCGCAGCGGCGCTCGATCTGTCCGTAGACTTCTTCCACAGCCAGGCTGCGGATCAGCTGGGTCAGCTCGCGGTGCCACTCGGGCCTGGGGCCGCGGACCAAATCGCGATGCAAGTGTCGATAGACCTCAGTGAGGGTTGCGCGTTGCCGGCCATCGAGGGTGACATTGCAGATCCAGCGCACGCGCTCGAGTCGCGGTACGGCGGGATTGGGCACGAAGGCTTCGAGCGGCGAGTGCGGGTCGACCAGCAGCAGGGTTTGCAGGCGCGCGCTTTCGAACAGGGCCGTGTCCATGGTTTCGCTGGGGCTCAGCAACAGGGCGCAATGCCCCGGCTCGACGGGCTCGATACGGTCGTTCCACGCGCTGCCGCGCGCTTCGATGATGGCCATGAGGGTGAGTTTGCTGCCGATCCCGAGTGTGGCATACGGCACCATCGTTTCGGATCCTACCGCCCAATGGGCGAGAATCTGCTCGCGCAGGCGCGCTTGCTGGTCATGCCGGGCGTGGTCGCGCTCCTGACTGCAAGGCGCGCAGATGCAGTAGCGCTGCAGCCGGTTGTAGGCGGGAAAGAAGTAGCGGTGCTCACAGGTAAGGCAAAAGGCTTCGTTGACGCTGCGCGCCGGTTGCGACTTGCCGCGCCGACGGGTGTGCAGCGGCCGTTCGCACCACGGGCAATTGAGGTCGGCACAAGGTACGGGCGGAAAGGCCCTGATCAGGCCGCTGGCTGGCACATCGATGGCGTATTCGACGAGCAGCGCGGCGATGGGTTCGCCGGCCAGGTAGCGCTGGTACAAGGTTTCGATGTCTTCAGCAGCGAGGTGGCTGAGCTTGTGGTGGTAATCCGTCAATGTCTGTTCCCCCTAGGAGCGAGGCGTTTGCACGCATGGGGGAATGATGGAAGCGGGTAAGGAGAGCAGAGAAGCGCAAGATCCAGAGGTTTTTCTCTGCCTCTTGTAGTCCTTTTCGGAAAATGGTTGCGGGAAGGGAGACTTGGGTCGGGTGAGGCATTCAGCAGGCTTGAATTGCGTGCAGAGCAGTCCGGACGACCTCGTCATGCGAGTTTCTCCGTTGCCCGACGGTTGCCACAAAAAACTGCCCGCAGCGTACCGGACATCGTCCGGTGCACTACGGGCAGTTTCGTCTTCAAGGCTTGGAGCCCACGCCATCGGGGCTCGCCGCTAGCCTTTAGACGGGCGCATCCCAAGCACGATCGCCATGCTCGTCCTTCACCCGGGTGGGCAGGCCCATCACGTCCAGCGCCTTGAGGAACGGCTCAGCCGGCAGCTCCTCGACGTTGACCATGCGCTGCACGTCCCACTCGCCGCGCGCGACCAGCAGGGCCGCTGCGACCGGCGGCACGCCAGCGGTATAGGAGATGCCCTGGCTGTCGGTCTCGGCGAAGGCGTCTTCGTGGTCGGCCACGTTGTAGATGAACACTTCGCGCGGCTGGCCGTCCTTGGTGCCTTTGACCAGGTCGCCGATGCAGGTCTTGCCGGTGTAGCCAGGCGCCAGCGAGGCCGGGTCGGGCAGCACGGCCTTGACCACCTTCAACGGCACCACGTCGAGGCCTTCGGCGGTGCGTACCGGCTGCTCGGAAAGCAGGCCCAGGTTCTTCAGCACGGTGAAGACGTTGATGTAGTGCTCGCCGAAACTCATCCAGAAGCGCACGTTGGGCACGTCGAGGTTCTTCGACAGCGAGTGCACTTCATCGTGGCCGGTCAGGTACAGGTTCTGCTCGCCCACCACCGGCAGATCGTCGGTGCGCTTGACCTCGAACATGCTGTTGCTGGTCCACTCGCCGTTCTGCCAGCTCCACACTTGCCCGGTGAACTCGCGGAAATTGATTTCCGGGTCGAAGTTGGTGGCGAAGTACTTGCCATGCGAGCCGGCATTGACGTCGAGAATGTCGATCGAGTCGATGCGGTCGAAATACTGCTGCTGCGCGAGTTTCGCGTAGCTGTTGACCACACCCGGGTCGAAACCGACGCCGAGAATGGCCGTGATGTTCTTGTGTTGGCACTCTTCGGTGTGTTTCCACTCGTAGTTGCCGTACCAGGGCGGCGTTTCGCACACCTTGCCGGGTTCTTCGTGGATTGCGGTGTCCAGGTAGGCGACACCGGTATCGATGCAGGCACGCAGCACCGACATGTTGAGGAAGGCGGAGCCGACGTTGATGACGATCTGCGATTCGGTTTCGCGAATCAGCGCTTTGGTCGCTTCGACGTCGAGTGCATTGAGCGAGAAGGCCTGGATGTCTGCGGGTACCTTGAGGCTACCCTTGGCCTTGACGCTGTCGATGATGGCCTGGCATTTGGAGATGTTCCGTGACGCGATCGCAATACGACCAAGCTCGTCGTTATGCTGTGCGCACTTGTGGGCCACCACCTTGGCGACACCTCCTGCACCAATGATAAGAACGTTCTTCTTCAATTTATCTGTTGCTCCTTACTGAATGCCGTCTTAGGACAGGCTGGAAACGTAGTCTTCGAAACCGAACTCACGGACGACGTCGATACGGCCATCGAGTTGCTTGACGACGATGGACGGCATCTTCAGACCGTTGAACCAATTCTTCTTGACCATGGTGTAGCCGGCCGCGTCGACGAACGAGAGACGGTCGCCGATGGCCAGCGGTTTGGCGAACTGGTATTCGCCGAAGATATCGCCGGCCAGGCACGACTTGCCGCAAATCATGTAGGTGTGCTCGCCCTCGCTCGGCGCCAGCTTGGCGTTGAGGCGGTAGATCAGCAGGTCGAGCAGGTGCGCTTCGATGGAGCTGTCGACCACTGCCAGGTGCTTGCCGTTGTACAGCGTGTCGAGCACGGTGACTTCCAGCGAAGCGCTTTGCGTGATCGCCGCTTCGCCAGGCTCCAGGTACACCTGCACGCCGTAGGTGTCGGAGAACGACTTGAGGCGCTTGCAGAAGGCGTCGACGTCATAGCCTTCGCCGGTGAAGTGGATGCCGCCACCCAGGCTGACCCATTGCACCTTGTGCAGCAGGTGGCCGAAGCGTTGTTCGATGTGCGTGAGCATCTGGTCGAACAGGCCGAAATCGCCGTTCTCGCAGTTGTTGTGGAACATGAAGCCGGAGATGTCGTCGATCACCGCTTCGATCTTTTCCGGGTCCCATTCGCCCAGGCGGCTGAAGGGGCGTGCCGGGTCGGCCAGCAGGTAGTCGGAGCTGCTGACCTGCGGGTTGACGCGCAGGCCACGGGTCTTGCCGGCGGACTGCTCGGCGAAGCGCTGCAGCTGACCGATGGAGTTGAAGATGATCTTGTCGCAGTTGGCGAGCATCTCTTCGATTTCGTCGTCGGCCCAGGCCACGCTGTAGGCGTGGGTCTCGCCGACGAACTTCTCCCGGCCGAGCTTGAGCTCGTAGAGCGAGGACGACGTGGTGCCGTCCATGTACTGCTGCATCAGGTCGAACACCGACCAGGTGGCGAAGCATTTGAGCGCCAGCAGCGCCTTGGCGCCGGACTGCTCGCGCACGTAGGCGATCTTCTCCATGTTGCTGAGCAGCTTGGTCTTGTCGATGAGGTAGTACGGCGTCTTGATCATGGAAAAGGCCTCCCGGCCCGGCCGGCCAAAAAAAGACACGCATTGTGCCTTCACTGGCCTCGGATCGAAAGGGCGCGCGGCGCTTTTCGTCAGCTCAGGGCGGATGGGGCCTTGAGAGCGTTGGCGTTGCCGTCATGGCGGGGCCGGTCGCAGGGAGTGTCGCAGGGGGGTGTGACGCAATGATGGCAGCTGGTTTGGGTGCCATGTCATTGGAACAGTGGCCTCCCCCTTGCAGGTGCCAGGAGGTTTGCGGCGCGGGGATGCACGGCCCATAGCGCATCCCCTGTGGTAGCTCGGCCGAGGTTTCCTGCGGTTAGAAACCGCCGCCCAGCGGGTATTCCACCGCCAACCGCACCTGGTTGCTGTCCAGTTCCGCCTGGGCGGCGTTGCCGCGGTGCACGTCGTGGCGCAGCGAGAAGGTCAGGCCCTTGGCCTGGCCCGACTGCACCACATAGCGCGCTTCCAGGTCGCGCTCCCAGTGTTTGCCGCCTTGGCCATAGCCCAGGTAGGCATAGCCGCCGCCTGAATCGACATGGCTGCCGTCGATGTCGAAACCGCGCACGTACAACGCGCTCAGCAGCAGGCCGGGCACGCCGACGCTGGACATGTCGAAGTCATAGCGCGCCTGCCAGGATTTCTCGTTGGGCGCGTTGAAGTCCGACAGCTGCACGGCGTTGGTCAGGTAGATGGCGCCACGGCTGGCGTAGTCGAACGGCGTGTCGCCGTGCACCTGCTGCCAGCCCAGGCTCAGGGTGTGGGCGTCCTGACGGTAGCGCGAGATCAGGCTCCAGGTGGTGTTGTCGATGCGCCCGGACAGCGCCTTGCCGGTGTCGCGGGTGCGGTACAGGTTCAGGTCCAGGTTGAGGCTGCGGTGCGCGTCCAGCGCGTGGCTGAAGGTGCTGCCCAGGTATTGCTGGTTCCAGGTGTCGTCGTAATGCGAGGTGTAAAGGCTGGCGCCGAACGCGGCCGTGGGGTTCCACACTGCGCCGGCCACATCGATGCTGTCGCCGCGCTTGCCGTTGGAATAGTTGACCACCAGGCCCTTGCCGTGGCTCGACGCGTTGCGGTCGGCGTCGTCGGTGAAGTGTCCGCCCACCAGTTTGAGCGTGTCGATCTCTTCGCTGGTCAGCCACCAGCCGGTGAAGGTCTCCGGCAGCAGGCGGCTATCGGAGGCGCTGAACACCGGGGTCTTGAGGCGTTGCTCGCCGTAGCTCAGAACCGTGTCGGACACGCGCACCTTCACCGCAGCGCCGGCGCGGTCGTAGCTGCGCTGGGGATGGCCGTCGTTGTCCAAGGCCAGCAGGCGCGCCTTGCCGGCACGGCCGCCGCCGCTGTCGAGTTTGACCCCAAGCAAGGCGTGGGCGTCGACTCCGAAGCCTACCTGGCCTTGGGTGAAGCCTGACGTGAACGTGCCGATCACCCCGTAACCCCATTCCTCGGCCCGGTCGCTGCGCTCGCTGCGAGGTTTGTAGGCGTTGCGCGCCGCGCCGTTGCGGCCGCCGTTGTGGTAGTCGCGGCGGTCGTAGACGCTGCGGTTGAGCAGGTTCCACCGACTGTCTTCGACGAAGCCCTTGGCGGCCGATTGCGCCGATTCGTCGGAGTCGGCGGCGGCCAGCGGTGCGATGCCGAGCAGCGGCAGGAGCAGGGCAGCACGGGTCAGATGGCTCATCGTCCGGCCTCCAGCTTCGCGCGTTGTGCTTGAAGACGTGCTGCGGCGCGGGCCGGCAGGTCGGTCGGCCATTGCGCTGCGCTCAGGTCGGCATCGCCCACCTCGATCAGCATGACCATGCCCATGGCCAAGTGTGGAATGCACTGAATGCCATACAGCCCCGGCTCGTCGAAACGCTGCTCGGCCGCCTGGTTGAGCTTGCCCTTGAACGGCTCGGCACCCTTGGGCCATAGCGCGGGCAGGGTGGCGGCGTTGTGGCTGGCGTGGGTGGGAACGAAGCGCACGCTGTCGCCGGGGGCGATGCGCAGGTGGTCGGGCTCGTAGACCATGGCGCCGTCGGCGCCGCGGTTGAGCATCTTCACGTCATGGACCTCGGCCGAGGCCAGGGGTGCGAACAGCAGACTGGCGAGCAGCGCGGTGGCGGTGGATCGGAGCATGGGGCAGGTTTCCAGCGTCAGGGCGTGCGCAAACGCAGGATGCGCGCGCCGTCGTAGGGGTCGGTGAGGTAGTGCGCGTGTACGCCGAAGGTGCTCAGCAGGCGCGCGGGAGTGAGCACATCGAACGGCGCGCCCAACGCGACCAACCGGCCCTTGTCGAGCACGGCCAGACGGTCGCAGGTCAATGCCTGGTTGAGGTCGTGCAAGGCCACCACGGTACTGATCGGCAACGCCTGCACGCAGTGCAGCAGGCTCAGCTGATGCTGGATGTCGAGGTGGTTGGTCGGCTCGTCGAGCAGCAATACCTGCGGCCGCTGGGCCAGGGCACGGGCGATGTGCACGCGTTGGCGCTCGCCGCCCGACAGCGAGCCCCACACCCGTCGCTGCAGGTGCACGGCATCGACGTCGCGCAGCGCCCGCTCGACGATGGCGCGGTCGGTCTCGCCGAACGGCGCCAGTGCCGACAACCACGGCGTGCGGCCCAGGGCCACGGCCTCGAAGACACTGATCGCGTCATGGGTATCGGCCTGTTGCTCGACCAGCGCCAGGGTTTGCGCCACGTGCCGTCGCGGCAAACCTGCGAGCGGTTCGCCGAGCAGTTGCACGCGGCCCTCGCTGGGCGTGCGCAACCCGGCCAGGAGCTTGAGCAGGGTCGACTTGCCAGAGCCATTGAGGCCGACCACACCGAGGGTTTCCCCGGCCAGCAGTTGCAGGTCGATGCCGTGCAGCAGCGGGTGGCCGCGCACGCTCAGGCCCAGGCCCGCGCAGCTCAGGGGTGCCAGGCGCACGGCTGCGAGATTGCTCATGAGCGCCCCCGGCGGCTGACCAGGATCAAGGCGAACACCGGCGCGCCGATCAGCGCGGTGACCACGCCCACCGGGATCACTTGGCCGGGCAGCAGGGTGCGCGAGAGGATGTCGGCGCAAATCAGGAACAGCGTACCGCCCAAGGCGCTGGCCGGCAGCAGTCGCGCATGCCCCGGCCCGAGCAGCAGGCGCAGCGCATGGGGAATGACCAGCCCGACGAAGCCGATGGCGCCGACGATCGACACCATCACCGCCGTCACCAGCGCTGCGCAGCTGATCAGCAGCAATTGCGTGCGGCGTACCGGCACCCCGAGCGAGGCCGCCGAATCGGCGCCGAAAGTGAAGGCGTCAAGGCTGCGCCGATGCCACAGGCACACCGCCAGGCCCAGCAGCGCCACCGGCACCGCCAGGCCCACCGACGGCCAGCGCACCCCGCTGAGGTTGCCCAGCAGCCAGAACAGAATGCCGCGGGCCTGCTCGGCGGTGGCTGACTTGGTGATCAGGAAGGCGGTAATCGCATTGAACAGCTGTGAGCCGGCGATACCGGCCAGGATCACCTGCGCGTTGTTGTGCGCAGGGCCGGCCGCACGCGCCAGCAGCAACACCAGCGCGAAGGCCGCCAGCGCGCCGATGAAAGCCCCGGCCGACAGCGACAGCGCCGCGCCGCCTATACCCAGCAGGCCCACCGCCACCGCGCCGGTGGAAGCGCCGGCCGACAGCCCCAGCAGATAGGGTTCGGCCAGGGCATTGCGCAGCAAGGCTTGCAGGATCACCCCGCAGGTCGCCAGGCCCGCACCACACGCCGCCGCCACCAGAGTGCGGGTCAGGCGGTAGTTCCAGACGATGCCGGCATCGATCGGGTCGACCGCGTAGCCGGCTTGCCATAGATGGTTGGCCAGCACCTGGTAGACCACCCGTGGCGCCACGGTGGTTTCGCCGATGCTGATGCCGGCCAGCAAGGCAGCGGCCAGCGCCAGCACGGCCAGGACGCCGCCTGGTAGCAGTCGCCGGCTCACTGCGGCGCTTTACCGCTGGCGAACGCTTCGGACAGCGTCTCCAGCCCGCGGAACAGGCGAATGCCGGCCTGCATGGCGTCGGCGTCGAGGATGACGATGCGGCCCTGCTTGACGGCATCGAGGTTCTTCGCCACCGGGTCGGTGCGCAGGAATTCGAGTTTCTTTCGGTAGTCGTCGGCCGGGAAGCGGCGACGGTCCATGCGCGCGATGATCAGCCAGGTGGGGTTGGCCTTGGCCAGGGTCTCCCAGCCGACGGTGGGCCATTCCTCCTGGGACTCGACCACGTTGCGCACACCGAGGGTTTGCAGCATGAAGTCGGCCACCCCCTGGCGCCCGGCGACATAGGGGTCGATGTCGAGGTCGGCGCTGGAGAACCAGAACAGCGCGCTGGTGCCCGACAGGTCCTTGCCGGCCAACTGCGCGCGGGCCTTTTCCAGTTGCCCGCGCAACTCGGCGTTGAGCGCTTCGCCACGGGCCTGCACGTCGAAGATCTCGGCCAGCTGGCTGACGCTCTTGTAGATGGACTCGACCTTGAACGGCTGCAGGCGCGTGCCGTCGGCACCGACCAGGTTGTCCTTGCCTTCGCAGTCGGAGGGCAGCAGGTAGGTGGGGATGTTCAGCTCGTGGAACTGCTGACGGGTGCCGACCACGCCTTGCTCGCCGACCATCCATTCGAACTGCGCGGTGACCAGTTGCGGACGTTTGCCGACCACGGCTTCGAAGCTCGGATCGTTGTCGGCCAGGCGCGGCACCTTGTCGTTCTGCGCCTTGAACGCGGGCAATACATCGTTGAACCACAGCGAGGTGCCGGCCAGGCGTTCGCCCAGGCCGAGTGCGTAAAGGATTTCGGTGCCGGCCTGGCCGATGGTCACCGCACGTTGCGGCGCCTGGGCGAAGGTCTGCGGCATGCCGCAGTTGTCCACGGTCAGCGGGTAGTGCGTGGCGGCGGCCTGGGCCAAACCCGAGAAGCCGAAGGCGGTGAGCAGGGCAGTAAGGCGAAGCATTGGAACGATCTCCTATCGTGGTGCAGCGGACCGCGCGCACGGACAGGCATCGTCTGCGCCGCCTGCGCAAGACAGGCGGCACCACCCTGGACAGGGTGCCGATGGCCGTCCCGGACACCCCGCCGGTCGGTGAATGTGTGCCGGCAGGTCTCCTGACTGGTGCGTCCTGGCCTGGCTCCGGCCTTCCCGGACAGGTCCAGTGGCATTCGAGGAGCAGGCTCGGCACCTACAGTTGCGGGGGCAGTTTCGTTTGGCCCGCGGCGTGGCGGGCGACGAATTCCCTATTAATTCCTGGGGGAAACCGGCGGGCGGCATGGTAGACCATCACCCGCTGGCAGGGAACCTCTTCACAGGTATTTGAGCCAGGCGATGTCGCGGCGCCGGGCCTTGAGCCGGGCGAACGCGCGTACCGGCAGGTACAGCGCCAGCGCCAGCAGCACCGCGCACAGCCACACCGCGCCGATGCTGTCGAAGCCGAAGTATTGCCCCTGGTTTAGGCCGAACAGCGCCACGCACACCAGATAGGCGAGTTTGAGCACGTACAGGTGCAACAGATAGAAGAACATCGGCGCTGCGCCCATTACCGCCAGCACACCGATCCAACGGGCCTGGCCGGCGCGCTCGAAGCCGCGCAGCAACAACAGGCCCACGCCCAGCGTCAGGCACAGGAACAGCAGCGAGGGCGGGTATTTGGTGATGTTGAGCAGGCTCATGAGGGTTTGCAGGGCGCTAGGGTAGCTGCTCCAGGGCGCTTCGCCGTAACCGTTGAGCAGGCGCAGCGCGACGAACGCCAGCAGCGTCAGCGCTGCGGTGGCCAACAGCCGACGTTGGCGTTGGACCGCATCGCTGCCGCGGGCGAACCACGGGCCCATGGCATAGCCCAGGGCGATCACGCCGATCCACGGCAATACCGGGTAGGAGGTGCGCAGGCGCATGTGCTCGGACACCTCCAGCCAGCCACGGTCGTGCAGGATCGCCCACAGCACGTGCAGGGAAGAGCCTTCGCCGAAATGCACGGCGTCGAGCAGGTTGTGCCCGGCGACGATGACCAGGCCCAGCGCGATCAGCGCCGCGCGCGGCAGCCACACCAGCGCCGCCAGGGCGATCATGCTCACGCCGATGGCCCAGATCACTTGCAGGTAGACCACGCTCGGCGGCAGTTGGAAGGTCCAGGCGAAGTTGACCACCGTGAACTCCAGCAGCACCAGGAACAGGCCGCGCTTGAACAGGAACGCCGCGACATCGCCACGGCCCTGGTGTTTTTCACCATACAGCCAGGCCGACAGGCCGGTGAGCAGCACGAACACCGGCGCGCACAAATGCGCCAGGGTGCGGCTGAAGAACAGACCGGGTTCGGTGGTGGCGATCGCCATCGGGTCGCCGACCTGATGGTGCAGGAAGAAGGTTTCGCGGACGTGGTCCAGCAGCATGAACAGCATCACCAGGCCGCGCAGCGCGTCGATGCTTTGCAGGCGTTGGGTGATTGGGGTCGGGATGGCTTGTGCGCTTGTCATGGAGGATCGCAGGCAAGGGGTGGGCTTGAAATGAAACGTTATCTTATAACAATTTTCATGAAAGCCAACACCGTTTTCATCTTTCCGTGCGGGGATGCGATCCAGGTCAACCCGTCGCGCCGTTTACGCGGGTACACCGGGGAACGCTATCCTAGGCGCAGCACTCCATACCACACTCCTCAGAATCGAACGGACGCCATGCTCACCAACCTCGCCATCTTTCTGATCACCCTGGCCGGCATGGAAGTCGTCGCCTGGCTGGCCCACAAATACCTCATGCACGGTATCGGCTGGGGCTGGCACCGTTCGCACCACGAGCCGCGCCATGGTTGGTTCGAAAAGAACGACCTGTACGCCGCAGTGTTCGCCGTGCTGGCGATCGTGCTGATCGCCTTGGGCAATGCCGGTTGGCATCCGCTGGAATGGATCGGTGCCGGCATGACCGGCTACGGGCTGTTGTACTTCATCGCCCACGATGGGTTGGTGCACCGGCGCTGGCCGTTTCGCTACGTGCCACGCAGCGGCTACCTCAAGCGCCTGTACCAGGCCCACCTGATGCACCATGCGGTGCATGGCCGCGAGGGCTGCGTGTCGTTCGGCTTCATCTACGCGCCGCCCATCGAGCGCCTCAAGGCGCAGTTGCGGGCTCGGCACGACGGGCCGTTGCGTTCGGCAGCGGCGCGCGCGCCCACAGCTGAGGATCGCGCGGCGGATATCGGCGCAGACGTCGTAGCAGACTCGTCCACAAGCCCCCGCTGAGCGCGCCGAGCTTCTCCAGCTTGCCGGTCGAGGCGCGCGTGTCCCAGGCCTGGGCGCCGGCCGCCCGCACGCGGATACCGATACGCCTGTACACGGCCCCGGCGCTCGCCACCGCCCAGGCCGAACGCCAAGGCAGCGCCGCCAGGCCCGCCTCGGCGCTGGCGTAATAGGGCTCGGCCTGATCGATCAGGCGCGTGGCCAGGACGGCCAGCGCCGGTCGATGGCGCGGCTCGGCCAAAGTTGCCACGGTGATGCCGAACTCATCCAGCCATTGCTGCGGCAGATAGCAGCGCCCCACCTGAGCATCGTCGACGAGGTCGCGGGCGATGTTGGTCAGTTGCATGGCCAACCCCAGGTCGCAGGCACGGTCGAGCACCTGCGGATCCTGGGTGCCCATGATCCGCGCCATCATCAGCCCCACCACGCCGGCGACGTGGTAGCAGTACTGCAAGGTGTCGGCGAAGGTCTGGTAGTGCTGGCCATCGACGTCCATGGCGAAGCCTTGCAACAGATCGAGCGCTTCCTCACGGGCGATGCCGTGACGCTGCACCACGGCCTGCAAGGCGGCGAAGGCCGGGTCGTCGATGGGTGTGGCGAGGTAGGCCGTCTGCGTGCGGGCGCGCAGCTCGGCCAGGCGCAGGCGCGCCTCGGCCGGGCTTAGCGGCACCGCGTCGTGGCCGGCCTGCTGGCCGTCGATCACGTCGTCGCAGTGTCGGCACCAGGCGTAGAGCAACACCGCGCTGCGCCGGGTGTCCGGGTCGAACAGGCGCGAGGCGCTGGCAAAGCTCTTCGAACCCACGGCGATGCTGTCGAGCGCATGTCGCAGCAGCGCATCGGTGGCCGCTTCGCTCATCCGTGCAGGTCCTCGATCATCAGTTGCGCGGTGGCCTTGGCCGAAGCGATCACGCCCGGCACGCCGGCGCCGGGGTGGGTGCCGGCACCGACCAGGTACAGGTTCTTGACCTGCGCGTCGCGGTTGTGCGGGCGGAACCAGGCGCTTTGCTGCAACACCGGCTCCAGGGAGAAGGCCGAACCCAGGTGGGCGTTGAGCTGTTCGCGGAAGTCCATCGGGGTGAAGGTGCGGCAGGTCACCAGGTCGTCGCGCAGGCCGGGCATGTAGTGCCGCTCCAGATAGCTGAAGATGCGGTCGCGGTAGCGTGGCGCCTCTTCGCGCCAATCGACGTCGGCGTTGCCCAGGTGCGGCACCGGCGCCAACACGTAATGGCTCGAGCAGCCGGACGGCGCCAGGCTCGGGTCGGTGGCGCAGGGCGTGTGCAGGTACAACGAGAAGTCTTCGGGCAACTGCGGCCCGGCGAAGATTTCCTTGATCAGCGGCTTGTAGCGCGCGCCGAAGCAGACGGTGTGGTGGCGCAACTGCGGCTGTTCGCGCTTGAGGCCGAAGTGCACCACGAACAGCGAATTGCTGAACCGCTTGCCCTTGAGCCGCTCGCCCTCGCTGCGCCCGCGTGGGTGGGTGCCGAGCAGGTCGCTGTAGGTGTGCACCACGTCGGCGTTTGAGGCGATGGTGTCGGCCGGCCAGCGCTGACCGTCGGCGGTGCGCGCGGCGGTGAGGCGGTCGCCGTCGGTGTCGAAGCCGCTGACCTCGGCGTTGAGCACCAGGCGCCCACCGATGTCCTCGAACAGCTTGGCCATGCCTTGGACCAGCGCGCCGGTGCCGCCGCGCGGGAACCACACGCCCCATTCACGTTCCAGGGCATGGATCAGGGTGTAGATCGACGAGGTGGAGAACGGATTGCCCCCGACCAACAAGGCGTGGAACGAAAACGCTTGGCGCAGCTTTTCGTTGCGGATGAACTTGGCGACCATGCCGTAGACGCTGCGCCAGGCCTGCAGGCGGGCCAGCTGCGGGCCGGCCGAGAGCATGTCGCGGAACGACAGGAACGGCACCGCGCCGAGCTTCACGTAACCTTCGGCGAGCACTTCCTTGGAGTAGGCCAGGAAGCGCCGATAGCCTTCGACATCGGCCGGTTCCAGGGCGTGGATCTGCCGTTCCAGGTCGGCCTGGTCGTTGCCGTAGTCGAACTGCGTGCCGTCCTCCCAGCACAGGCGATAGAAGGGTGTGACCGGCAGTAGCTCGACATAGTCGCGCATGGGTTTGCCCGCCACCTCGAACAGCGCCTCGATGGCCGAAGGGTCGGTGATCACCGTCGGCCCCGCATCGAAGGTGAAGCCTTCGTCCTTGTAGACGTAGGCGCGGCCGCCTGGCAGGTCGCGGCGTTCCAGCAAGGTGGTGGCGACGCCGGCGGCTTGCAGGCGGATGGCCAAGGCCAGGCCGCCCAGGCCGGCGCCGATGACGACAGCCGTTTTACCAGGGGTCATGAATGTTCCTCGAAATGGCGGGGGGAATGACGCAGCGCGGCGCGCAGCGCTTGACCAACAGGGACCGGCGGTTTGCCGCTGAGGATGCGCAGGCGGTCGGCCCACGTGTTGCGCCCGGCGTAGAACCGGGCGATCAGGGGCTCGGACAACCGGTAGAAACGTTGCATGACTTGCCAGCGCTGCTGCGGCAAGCCGGCGAGAAACAGCATGCGGTTGAGCAGACGATAGAAACCTTGCTGCTGCCAGCGGCCGCGCTGGTAGTCGGCGAACGCCGTGGCCAGGCTGGCATGCTCCAGGCGCGGTTGGCGCGCCAGCCAATCCGCCAGGCGCACGGCCTCGGGCAGCGAGTAGCCGGTGGTGCAATGGAACAGACCGGCGCGCAGGCCGGCCTGTAGCTGACCGGCCTGCTCGGCCTGCCAGGCAGGGAAATCGCCGGCCAGGGTGATCGGCAACACGCCTTGTTCTTCGCGCAACACGTGCTTGGGCTGCCAACCGCGTTGTTGCAGGTACTGCCCGATGTGTTCGCGCAGTTGCTCGGCGCTGAGCGCGTGGCGTTCGACGTAGTGGGTGTCTTCCACCAGCAGCGTGTCTTCGCTGAACGGCAGCACGTAGACGAAGCGATAGCCGTCGCCCTGCGGCACCCGCGCGTCCATGACGATGGGCGCGGCCAGGCCATGGGGCTTGTGCAGTTGCACCACCTGGCCGAGAAACGCCTGCTGACCCAGCACCATGTGCGGGCTAGGCAGTGGGCCACGCCCGTCGATCACGGCCGCCGCCTGCAAGCGTTCGCCGCTGTCGAGCAGCACGCTGGTGGCGTCGAGCTGCTGGATGCGGCTGTTGCAGCGCAACGTCGGGCCCAGCGCTTCGCTCATCAGACGGGCGAAGCGGGCGCTGTCGATGCTGGCGTAGCCGCTGGCCAGATGCCGCGAGAAGCCTGGGAAGTGCACGTGGTAGCTGGGCCAGGTATGACCTACCAGCGGAGCCAGCCATTGCCGCTGGCTATGGTCGAGGTCGGCTTCGTGGAACGACCAGGTATGGTTGCCGCCCGGCGCCGCGTCGCCCTCCAGGCAGAGGATGTTCAGCTCGGGGCGCAGTTGGCGCAGGCGCCAGGCGATCAGGCCGTTGGCCAGACCGCCGCCGGCCAGGATCAGGTCGAAGTTCATGGCAGATCGCTATGCAGGACGGGCCGTCCGGTCGTGACGGCCCGCTCGATGATGTCGGCGGCGCGCATCGCACCGCCCGCAGTATTCAGGGCTTCGCTGAGCGCCGGGTGATCGGTCGCAGTGCAGGCCAGCAAGCGTTCGAGGCTGGCGGCGATGCGCCGTGGCCCGGCCCAGCGCGGCAGCACTTCGCCCAACCCATGGTAGGCGACCCGCGCCGCGACGCCAGGCTGATCGAAGGCGATGGGCATCACCAGCAGCGGCGTGTGCGCCGCCACCGCATCGAGCACGGTGTTCAGGCCGCCATGGCTGATCACCACCTGGGCTGCGCGTACCGCCCACTGCTGCGGTGCGTAGTCGGTGACGATACTCGCGCCGCTGTAACGCAGGCGCGTCTGCTGCGCGGCGTCCAGGCCGCCGCAGTGGGCCAGCAGCAGCTGCACGTCCAGGGCTTTGCAGGCTTGGGCGATACGCAGGAACAGGCTGAAACGATGCCCTTGCAGCGTGCCGAGGCTGGCGAACACCAAAGGGCGCTGCGGGTCGAGCAACCATTCCCCCTCGACGCTGCCGCCGCGCCGCCAGGGGCCGACGGCATGGAAGTGGGCGGGTAGCGCTTGGCGGGGAAAGTCGAAGGGCGCCAGGGTCTGGCTGATCTGCGCGAGCGGCGACAGGCAGGTGTGCATGCCCTGGCGCGACGGCAGGCCGTAGCGTTGGCAAGTGGCGTCGATCACCGCCTGCAAGGGCTTCATCAGCCAGTCGTGGACCTGCTCGGTGCCCTCGTACAGGCGCGCGTCGCGGCCCGGGGCGAAGGGCATGACCGGCAACGGCAGGCCCGGCTCACGGTTGACCGGCAGCGCGCAGGCCATCGACACGATCGGCAGGCCCAGGGCTTCGCCGATCAAGGCACCGGCCGGTTCCATCTGGTCGCACAGCAGCGCGTCCACCTGTGCATGGCGCAGGGCATCGGGCAACTGCTCGCAGAGCATGGCACTGGTGCCTGCCAACTGGCGGATCAAGCGGCGCAGACGCAGCGGGCCATTGGGCCGCGCCGCCAACTCGAGCGCTTGGGTCAGGCTGCCGGGCGGATGGCTGGTGCTGCCCAGGGCCGTGAAGCCCATGCGCGCATCGCTCAGCCAACGCGCAGCATCGGCCTGCTGGAAGAAGGTGACGCGATGGCCGCGCTCCAACAGATGCCCGGCCACGGCTTGCAATGCCTGAAAGTGGCTAGGGTAGGGCGGTGCCACGACCGCGAAGTGGCTCATCCCTGGGGCGCTTGCAGACGTGCGCTGCGTAGCGCGTCGAGGTCGCGCGAGCCGGTACAGAAGCAGGCGATGCGCAACTGGCGCAGGAGGATGTCGAAATGCGCGAGCACCGCCTCTGTCGATTCCATCGCGGCGGGCAACACCCGCGCCGCCTGGCCGACCAGTTGCGCGCCCAGGCGAATGGCCTTGGCCGCTTCGACCCCGTCGGCGATGCCCCCCGAGGCGATCAGCGGCATGCCAGGCAGGGCGCGGTGCACGGCGTGCAGGCAGGTGGCGGTCGGCATGCCCCAGTCGGCGAAGGCCATGGCCACGGCACGGTCGCTGGGGTGCTCGATGCGTTCGGCTTCGACCGCAGCCCAACTGGTGCCGCCGGTGCCGGCCACATCGATCACCTGCACGCCGGCATCGCTCAACGCCATGGCGGTGGCGACGTTGATGCCTGCGCCGACCTCTTTGGCGATCACCGGCACTTCGAGCGTTCGGCACAGCCGTTCGATCAACTGCAACACACCGCGCCAGTCGCGATCGCCTTCGGGCTGCACGGCTTCTTGCAGCGGATTGAGGTGCAGGATCAGCGCATCGGCTTGCAGGCTGTCCACCGCCCGGCGGGCGAGTTCCAGGCCATCGGCTTCACGCAGTTGCACGGCGCCGAGGTTGGCCAGCAGCAGCACGTCGGGCGCGTGTCTGCGCAAGGCGCGGGTCAGGCCCTGGTCGAAGCCCTCGCGCAGGCTGACCCGCTGCGAGCCCACACCCATGGCGATGCCCAACTGCTGGGCCGCTTCGGCCAAGTGCAGGTTGATGGCCTCGGCACGTGCCGCACCCCCGGTCATGGAACTGATCAGCAACGGAGCTTGCAGGTTCTTGCCCAGAAAGCGCATGCGAAGGTCGATGTCGTCTAGGGCCAGTTCGGGCAGGGCGCAGTGTTCGAAACGCACGCTCGTCCAACCGCCGTCGGTGCGGGCCGTGGCCCGAGCGGGGTCCAATACGATGTCCAGGTGGTCGTCCTTGCGTTGGCTCAGCGAGGTTTTCTTCATGCCGGGTTCCAGGGGCCGGTGAATCATTTGTCTGGGTGCGTGGTCAGTGCATGGGGTGAGAGTTGTACAACACAGGTTAACTTGTATAGCTAAGCTTTGAGTTATTGCATCAGGCAACGGCACGTTCCAGTCGTTCCTTGCTACCGTAGTAAAGCTGCCGCACAACAATGAAGAGGCCAGGATGACGACCACAGCAACCACGCCGCTGACCGCCGAGTGCGGGCTTGCGCACTCCCTAGAGCCGTTGCGTGAAGCGTTCGAGGCCCGTCTCGACGCCGTCTTGCCTGCACCTGGCAACGCCCGTGACCTGGTCGCCGCCGCGATGCGCGAGTGCAGCCTGGCACCGGGCAAACGCCTGCGCCCGATGCTTCTGGTCCTGACCGCCGAAGGCCTTGGCGCCTCGCGCGCGGCCGCCATGGACGTGGCCTGCGCGGTGGAACTGGTGCATGCCGCTTCCCTGGTGCTCGACGATTTGCCGTGCATGGACAACGCCGCGCTGCGCCGTGGCCGCGCCACCCTGCATCTGGCCTTTGGCGAAGACGTGGCCGTGCTGAGCGCCATTGCGCTGCTCAGCCATGCCTTCGGCCTCATGGCGGCCATCGAGGATGTGCGGCCCGAGGTGCGCAACCGTCTGGTCACTACGCTGTCCCAGGCCATCGGGGTGCAGGGCCTGGTCAAAGGTCAGTTGCAGGATCTGCGCGATGGCGGAAAAGCGCGTACCGCTGCGCAAATCGCCCAGACCAATCAGCTCAAGACCGGTGTGCTGTTCTCGGCGATCATGGACATGGCCTGCGATCTGGGCGACGCCACGCCGAGCGTGCGCGCACCCTTGCAGAATTTCGCACTGGAGCTGGGCCAGGCTTTCCAGCTGCGTGACGACTTGCGTGACCGCGACCCTTCGAGCGGCAAGGATCAGGGCAAGGACGATGGCAAGTCGACGCTGGTGGCGCTGTGTGGAGAAAGCCAGGTGCGCCGTCGCCTGCAAACCCATGTCGCAGCGGCGCAGGGGTACTTGGACCAGGCGATGTTGAGGGAACGGACCCTCAGCGTGATGTTGGAGCGGTTGTTCGCCTGAAGGCGCAAGACTCCTACGATTCACACGCAGACTCATGGTTGCAGTGAGCCCTTCAAGGCGCCCACATCCCTGCGGAAACGCCCATCGCAGCTAATCGGAGCGCCGGACCGGCCGCTCCCACAGAGTTCACCTAGACTTCCCTGGTCGCAGCACAGTCTTCCAAGCGGCTACAACCCTGTAGGAGCGGCCGGCTCGGCGTTCCGATTAGCCGCGATGGCTCTTGACCAAAAATGTTGGGTAAAGGCTCGAGCGGAAACAGTGCCTCCACACGGGCTGGCATCAGCCCTTTTTCTGAATCTGCTTGCCGGCTTGCTGCGCCACCTCCGGCGCCTGCCCGTCGCGCTGCTTGCCGTGCCGCGCCTGGCCAACCAATTGCGGAATCAGCATGCCCTCGGGCAAGTGGCGCCAGAAGCGCCCCGGCATGTGCTGGCGCAGCACTTCGGGGTTGAGGCGGGCCGGGTTGAAGATGTGCCGGTAATAGGTGCGCCACAGTTCCGCACCGGGGTCGTCGGCATGCTGCGCCCACTGTTGCCATTCGGCCGGACAATGGCGCCGGTAGTCCATCTTCGCGCCGTCGTACAGCACCCCGTCCCGGTCGGTCGCGATCAGCCAGCGCTGGCGCCCCAGCCGCTCGGCGAAATGCCCGCTGGCGCTTTCCAGAATGTCGTGGGCCGGCACATGCCAGGCCACCAGGTCCAGTTGCAGCCGCTCGGCCAAGGGCCCTGGCAAAGGCACGAAGCGCACGAACGCGTGCAAGTGGTGCGCCTCGCGGCTGACCTGCTTGATGCGCCGCTGCAGCTCGCTGCCCAAACGATCGCCCGCCATCATTGCCGTCCGGTCGCCGTGGGCCACGCGCCACAGCACCTCATACAGCAGGTTCCAGCGCTGTTCGCCCTGATAGCGTGCAGCCTGTTGTAGCTGTTCCAGCAGTGCCGCCGGTACCGTGGCGCGGAACGGCCCAGCGCCTTCGGGCAACGGCAACGGCTGCGCCAGCAGGTCGTCCATAGGGCCCTGGTTCCAGGTCACCTGGGAGGGGTCGATACCGTGGCTAAGCAACACCCGCGCCTGCTTGCGCCACACACCGAACAGATCGTCGCAGTCGAGCGCGATCATCCCCACAGGCCCATCTGCACCGGCGCCTGCGGCTCGCGCAGGCGTTCGCGCAACAGGCCGCTGCGCAGGTCGCCGTTGGACGGGCGATAGTCGCTGGTGATGATGAATGGCCGCGCCTTGTCCAGCACGCAGCGCAATTGGATGAGGTCGTCGTAGCGAATGCGCCGCTCGCGGCGCAGCGCCACCAGCCGCTGCACGCTGCGCAAGCCGATGCCTGGAATGCGCGCCAGCAACGCCGGCTCGGCGCGGTTGACGTCCATCGGGAACTGCTCGCGATTGGCCAGGGCCCAGGCCAGTTTGGGATCGATGTCCAGCGCCAGGTTCGACGACTTTTCGAACAGCTCGCCGGCGTTGTAGCCATAACCGCGCAGGAGGAAGTCGGCCTGGTACAGCCGGTGCTCGCGCAGCAGCGGCGGGGCGGCCAACGGCACGCTGTCCGGGCTGTCGGGAATGGGGCTGAAGGCCGAATAATAGACGCGCTTGAGCCCATAGCCTTGGTACAGCGACTCGGCGTTGCGCAGCAAGGTGCTGTCGTCGGTGGCGTCGGCGCCGACGATTACCTGGGTGCTCTGCCCGGCAGGCGTGAACCGCGGCGCCCTGGGTTCGTCGGCCACCGCCAGCTGTTCCTGATGGATGACGGCCATGGCCTGGCGGATGGTGCCGCCGTTCTTTTCCGGCGCCAGGCGTTGCAGGCTTTCATCGGTCGGCAGTTCGATGTTGACGCTGAGGCGGTCGGCCAGGCGCCCGGCTTCGGCGATCAGCAGCGGGTCGGCATCGGGGATGGTCTTGAGGTGGATGTAGCCGCGGAAGTTGTGTTCTTCGCGCAGCAGCTTCGCCACGCGGATCAACTGTTCCATGGTGTAGTCGGCCGAGCGGATGATGCCCGAGCTCAGGAACAGCCCGCTGATGCAATTACGGCGGTAGAAGTCCAGGGTCAGGCGCACTACTTCTTCGGGGCTGAAACGCGCGCGCGGCACGTTGCTGGAACGGCGGTTGACGCAGTACTGGCAGTCGTACAGGCAGAAGTTGGTGAGCAGGATCTTGAGCAGCGACACGCAGCGACCGTCGGGCGTGTAGCTGTGACAGATGCCCATGCCGTTGGTCGCGCCAAGGCCGTCACGCCCCTTGGAGCTGCGCTTGGGCGCGCCGCTGCTGGCGCAGGAAGCATCGTATTTGGCGGCATCGGCAAGGATGCCCAACTTGGCGATCAATTGCATGGCGTACACCTGGCACTGAATATTCATACAGTATTATCGGATAACGCCGCTTGCAAGTGCAGGTGGTCGGATAGTGGCAGATTTGCCCTATGCTAGGCAGGTTGCGGAACTCCTACGGGGTGAGGCTTTCAACAGCACACGCCGCAGGCGGGTGGGCGTATTCGCCCCCGTGTGCAGCCCGTTGCGCGAAGCGACGCGGCGTACTCGCCACCGGTCTGGAAGGCCGGTGGCCTAGTGACTGGGGTATATCAAAGCAATCGGGGCGTTTTCGACCCCGAGGGAGAACGTATGAAGGGCAGGAAAACGATGCACAAGGCACTGACGGGCCTGGCGGTGGCGGTAGCGCTGGGCAACGCGCAGGCGGCCGAAACCAAGCAGGTGGACGTCATGCTGGTGGGCGGCGGCATCATGAGCTCCACCCTGGCGGTCTGGCTCAACGAGCTGGAGCCGGAGTGGTCGATGGAGATGGTCGAGCGCCTGGACAAGGTCGCCGAAGAAAGCTCCAACGGCTGGAACAACGCCGGCACCGGCCACTCGGCCCTGGCCGAGCTGAACTACACGCCGGAAAAGAACGGCAAGATCGACATCACCAAAGCGGTGGAGATCAACGAATCGTTCCAGATCACCCGTCAGTTCCTGGCCTGGCAGGTCAAGCAGGGCGTGTTGAAGAACCCGCGCTCGTTCATCAATTCCACGCCGCACATGAGCTTCGTCTGGGGCGACGACAACATTCGCTTCCTCAAGAAGCGCTATGAAGCATTGCAGGCCAGCCCCCTGTTCCGCCCGATGCAGTACTCAGAAGACCACGCGCAGATCGCCAAGTGGGTCCCGCTGATGATGGAAGGGCGCGACCCGAGCCAGAAGCTCGCCGTGACCTGGACGCCCATCGGCACCGACGTCAACTTCGGCGAGATCACCCGCCAGTACGTGAGCTATCTGCAAAGCCGGCCGAACATCGATGTCAAGGTGTCCACCGAAGTGCAGGACATCAGCCGCAACGACGACGGCACCTGGCACGTCGAGTACAAGAACCTCAAGGACGGCAGCAAAGGCGCCACCAACGCCAAGTTCCTGTTCATCGGCGCGGGCGGCAAAGCGCTGACCCTGCTGCAGAAATCCGGCATTCCCGAAGCCAAGGAATACGCAGGCTTCCCGGTCGGCGGCTCGTTCCTGGTCACCGAGAACCAGGACGTCGCCATGCGCCACATGGCCAAGGCCTACGGCATCGCCTCCACCGGCGCACCGCCCATGTCGGTGCCGCACCTGGACACCCGCGTGCTGGACGGCAAGCGCGTGATCCTGTTCGGGCCGTTCGCCACCTTCTCCACCAAGTTCCTCAAGGAAGGCTCGCTGCTCGACCTGTTCGGCAGCATGACCCTGCACAACACCTGGCCGATGGTGCGGGTGGGCGCGCGTGAGTTCGACCTGGTCAAGTACCTGGTCGGTCAGGTCATGCAGTCGGACGACGACCGCTTCGAAGCGCTGCAGACCTACTTCCCCCACGCCAAGAAGGAAGACTGGCGCCTGTGGCAAGCCGGCCAGCGCGTGCAGATCATCAAGAAGGACGAAGAACAGGGCGGCGTGCTCAAGCTGGGTACCGAAGTGGTGACGTCCAAGGACGGCAGCATCGCCGGCCTGCTCGGCGCCTCGCCGGGTGCCTCGACCGCACCGCCGATCATGCTCGACCTGCTGCAGAAAGTGTTCAAGGACAAGCTGGCGACCCCGGCCTGGCAGGACAAGGTCAAGCAGATCGTGCCGTCCTATGGCACGCATTTGAACGACGACCCGGTCAAGGTGCAGGAGGAGTGGGAGTACACCAGCAAGATCCTCGAGCTGACGCCGCCGCCGCAGATCGACAAGCGTCAGGACCCGGCCAACCCCGAGCACATCGATCCGCTGGGGCAGGACAATGTCGACAAGGATGCCGATTTGAATCTGTAAACGCGTTGAAACAAAAACCCGGTCGCCTGGTGCGCCGGGTTTTTTTGTGCCTTGCCGACACCTCCGTGGCAGCGGTCGATGGGTCGTTCCCATCGGTCGTGGTGGGCCACAAGGGGTCCATTACAGCTCAACTAAACGGCTCAGAAAAACCGCCGCTGCGCGCGTAACGTCACCATGCTGTCGCAGGTGCTGTTGATCCCCGAATACGCATCGCAACCGCTCCCGGTCAGGCTCGAATTGCTGTACTCCAGATCCAGGTCCACCCCGCGCCAGGGGCGTGAGAACTTCAGCGACCAGTCGTTGAAGCTGTCGACCTGTCCGCCCTCGCCGATGGTGAACGGCGTACCGAGCTGATGGTGGGCGACCTTCAGGGTGAAGTCGGCGTCGAGCAGGGGTAGTCGCCCGAGGTTGGCGAACAGCGTACCGGTACGGTTGTCGGGCGAGTCGTTGAAGGCGCCGCCGAAACGGCTGCCTAACAGCGACAGACCGCCGTATAGCGCGTAGCTGTTGGCTTCGGGCTGGTTGGGCTGGGTGTAGTGGATCACGCCCACTTCGTAGCCGAGGCTGTCGGTGAATTCCTGCTTGTAACCGGCGTAGTTGTCCAGCTTCAGGGTCGAGGTCTTGGTCAGGCCCATGCTCGGGGCGTACTGGCCGAAATACACGCCATTGGGGTGGCTGAGGTCCACACCGCCGTGGAACGAGCCGACTGCGGCGGGCGAGATCAAGCCTTCGGCCATGGTGCGCGAGGGGGTGGTGGCCAGGGTGAAATCGAAATCGCCGAGCTCTCGCTTGATCTGCTGGGCCTGGGTCGCCGGGCTCAGCAGCACGACTGCGGTGAGCAGCCAGAAAGGCCTGTTCAAGGTCATCGTCAAGGGGGTCCTTTGCGCGAGTGGATCAGGATACCTGCCGTAGCCAGCCAGGGCAAAACTGACCGGCGAGCGGCAGGCTAGAGCGATGCTGCAGATGCTGTTCGGTGTTGCATACGGTAGGCAGTGACGTGAGGGTCGCATCGCAGGCAGGGTGTATGGCGGGGTCGAGCGAAGCGCTGGCGGCAGCGGGTAAGGCAGGAAAGGCGCGGGCCGCACAAGGCGGCCCGGGCAGGGTGCAGCAGGTCAGTCGATCCGCGGATGCTGCTGGGCCAGGCTGGCGCGCTTGGCTTCCAGTTCGGCGATCTGCGTGTCGATGTCTTCGATCTTCTGCTCGATGGTGTCGTGGTGCTCTTCGAGCAGCTCACGCGCTTCTTCGATGTTCGAAGCCGAAGGCGCCGCGCCGCGCAGCGGCTTGTTGGCGGTTTCCTTCATGGTGACGGCGGTGACGAAGCCGATCACCGCGATGACCATCAGGTAGTAGGCCGGCATGTACAGGTTGTTGGTGCTTTCCACCAGCCAGGCGGCCAGCGTCGGGGTGATACCGGCGATCAGCACCGAAATGTTAAAGGCGCTGGCCAGGGCACTGTAGCGAATGTGCGTCGGGAACATCGCCGGCAGGGTCGAGGCCATGACGCCGATGAAGAAGTTCAGCAGGATCGCCAGCATCAGCAAACCGCCGAAGATCATGCCGGAGTCGCCGCTGGTGATCAGCGTGAACGCCGGAATCGCCAATGCGAACAGGCCGATGCTGCCGACCAGAATGAACGGGCGGCGGCCCCATTTGTCGCTGAGGAACCCGATCACCGGCTGCACGAAGAGCATGCCGACCATGATCGCGATGATGATCATGACCCCGCTGCTTTCGGTGTAGTGCAGGTTGTGCGTGAGGTAGCTAGGCATGTAGGTGAGCAGCATGTAGTACGTGACGTTGGTCGCGATGACCACGCCCACGCAGGTCAGCAGGCTGCGCCAGTGCTTGGTGGCGATTTCCTTGAACGAGACTTTCGGGCCGGAGGCCAGGCCGTCGCGGTCGCCTTGCTCGAGGCTGTCTACGTGCTGCTGGAAGGCCGGGGTCTCTTCGGCGGCATGGCGCAGGTACAGGCCGATGATGCCCAGCGGCAGCGCCAGCAGGAACGGGATGCGCCAGCCCCAGGATTCGAATTGCGCTTCGGTGATCATGCTCTGGATCAGCACGACCAGGCCTGCGCCCAGTACGAAGCCTGCGATTGAACCGAAGTCCAGCCAGCTGCCGAGGAAACCACGACGGCGGTCCGGCGCGTATTCGGCGACGAAGATCGAGGCGCCGGTGTACTCGCCACCGACCGAGAAGCCTTGGGCCATCTTGGCCAGCAGCAGCAGGATCGGGGCCCAGATGCCGATGGCCGCATACGAGGGTATGACGCCGATGGCGAAGGTACTCAGCGACATGATGATGATGGTGGCGGCGAGCACTTTCTGGCGTCCGATGCGGTCACCAATGGCGCCGAACACCAGGCCGCCCAACGGGCGAATGAGGAAGGGCACGGAGAAGGTCGCCAATGCGGCGATCATCTGCACGCTGGGGTCTGCACCCGGAAAGAACACCTTGCCCAGAACGAAGGCGACGAAGCCGTACACACCGAAGTCGAACCATTCCATTGCGTTGCCCAGCGCAGCGGCGGAGATGGCTTTGCGCATCTTCACGTCGTCGACGATGGTGATGTCCTTGAGCCCGATCGGGCGGACTTTTTTCTTGCGTAATTTCATTCTGCTGTTTTCCTTTCACGTGCCGGCACGACCGAGCCAATACGTTTAATGGCGGGCCCGGTCTCAGGGGTGAGATACAAATGGACACTAAATAATTCAGCCTTGAACCGCATATTTTTTCAATGGCGGCGGCCTTTGGCGCCTTACCCGAGCAAGTTCTTTCACGCTATGAGAGGATGACCGCCCATACCCACATGGCCGACCGGACAGGACCCAGACCCGAGCTGATGAAGACGCCAAAAAGAATCGAACCCCTGATCGAAGACGGCCTGGTCGACGAGGTGCTGCGCCCGTTGATGAGCGGCAAGGAAGCGGCGGTGTATGTCGTGCGCTGCGGCCAACAGGTGCGCTGCGCCAAAGTCTACAAGGAAGCCAACAAACGCAGCTTCCGCCAGGCCGCGCAGTACCAGGAAGGGCGCAAGGTGCGTAACAGCCGCCAGGCGCGGGCCATGAGCAACGGCTCCAAGTACGGCCGCAAGGAAACCGAGCAGGCCTGGCAGAACGCCGAAGTGGCGGCGCTGTTCCGCCTGGCCGGGGCGGGCGTGCGCGTACCCAAGCCCTACGACTTCCTCGACGGCGTGTTGCTCATGGAGCTGGTGGTCGATGCCGATGGCAACGCCGCGCCGCGCCTGAACGATGTGCACCTCGAGGCCGAGCAGGCGCGCGAGTACCACGCGTTCGTCATCCGCCAGATCGTGCTGATGCTCTGCGCCGGGCTGGTGCATGGCGACCTGTCGGAATTCAACGTGCTGCTGGGGCCGGACGGCCCGGTGATCATCGACCTGCCGCAAGCAGTGGATGCCGCCGCGAACAACCATGCCCTGGACATGCTCGAGCGCGACGTAGCGAACATGAGCAGCTATTTCGGCCAGTTCGCGCCGGAGCTCAAGCGCACGCGCTATGCCCGCGAGATGTGGGCGCTGTACCAGGCGGGCGAATTGCAGCCCGATTCGCCATTGACCGGCGAGTTCGCCGACGACGAGCACGATGCCGATGTGCATGGCGTGCTGCGCGAGATCGACGCCGCCCGCGCGGACGAGGCCCGCCGCCGCGCCGCCCGGGAAGAGGCCGAACGCGGCCCGGACAAGGGAGAAGAGCCCCCGCCGCCCTGGTTGCAGTAGGTTTGACGGCGCGCGCGGGCAGGGCAGGTCGATAGTCGTCCGCCCGTCGCGTCTCTGCTCATCGCGCCGCTTCGATCCGCCTGCTGGCTCGGTCTTGTCCTCGTGCAGGCGACGCTTCTGCCCAGCCTCCCAACGCTCGCGCTAGAGCCTGCGCGTGGCCACTGCCGTGAAAAAGATGGAACCCCAGGCAGCCGCTGGCTGCCCACTCCTCGTGCATTTCACACATCGATCGCGAACGAGGAGCATGCAATGCCTAACCCAGACCGCAAGATTCGCTACGGCGTCGTCGGCGCAGGCGCCATTTCTCAAGGCGCGTTCATGCCCGGCGTCGGCCAGACCGACAACTCGGTGATCACCGCCATCGTCACCGGCGATCCGGTCAAGGCCGACCAGTTGGCCGAGCTGTACAGCGCCAAATCCTATTCCTACGAACAGTACGCCGAGCTGCTCGATTCGGGCGAAGTGGACGCCGTGTACGTCGCCACCCCCAACTTCCGCCACGTCGAGTTCGTCGTGCCTGCGCTGGAGAAGGGCATCCACGTCCTGCTGGAAAAGCCCATGGCCAGCACCGAGGAGGATTGCCAGAAGATTCTCGAGGCCGAACGCAAGTCCAAGGCCAAGTTGATGATCGCCTACCGCCTGCACAGCGAGCCGGGTACGGTGGACATGATCGAGCGCGTGCAAGGCGGCGACTTCGGCGACCCCCGGCTGTTCACTTCGACCTTCACGCAGACGGTCAAACCCAGCAACCACCGCGCCCAGGACGGCTTCGCAGCCGGCCCGGTACTGGACATGGGGCCGTACCCGCTGAACATGGTGCGCCAGCTGTTCAATGCCGAGCCCATCGAGGTCTCGGCCATTGGCGTCAAGTCGCCGGGCAGCGAGATCAGCACCTGGGACACCGTGACCGTCAACCTGCGCTTCCCTGAAGAGCGCCTGGCGCAATTCACCGTCAGCTACACCCTGCCCGATGCCGAGCACTTCCTGCTGCTGGGCAGCAAGGGCGTGATCGACGCCTCGCCGTGCTTCGGTTACGGGGAAGGGGTGGCGATCAAATACCACGCCGAAGTGGAGGGCGACAACCGTGTCCATGTCAGCCCGGTAGTGGACCAGTTCGCCGGCGAGACGGCCTATTTCTCCGACTGCATCCTCCAGGGGCAAGACCCCGAGGCCAACGGTGACGAAGGGTGGCGCGACGTGCGCGTGATCATGGCGATCAAGCGTGCGCTGGAGACCGGCCAACCACAGACGCTGGAAGCGCTGGCCGCCCGTCCCCATGCCCGCCGCGAGCAGCGCCGCACCTTCTCGCTGGGCGAGCACCCGGACTACATCAACACCGAGTCGCCCACCGAGTAAGCAGCGCTCAAGGGTAGCGGTAGGTGTTCAAGCGCACCACGCTACCCGGCCCTGCGCGTAGCGTACCGCTCAACTGGCCTACCGCTTGGCTGCGCAGCGTCACCACGATGCGGCGCGGTTCGCTGCCGGTGTCCGGCAAGTGCAGCAGCAGTGCCTTGCCTTCACCGAGGCTAGCCTGCGGCACGGGCTCGACGCCTTCCACAGTCGACTCGCGCAGCAGGGGGCCGGACAGAATCAGTTTGACCACCTTGCCGGACTCGCCGCGGACGCTGACATGTAGCGTCTGTTGCGCGCCGCTGCGCACGACGCGGGCATAGTCGACCCGCACCCGTTCATCGCCGCTGACCGCAGTGGTCGTGCCCAACCAGGCATGGCCCGCACTGCCTGCAAGCATCGCCAGCGCAACGACCCCGCCGATCAGTGCCAGAGGTCGCCAGCGACGGGTTGGGGGGTGGGGGCGAAAATCGTAGGAGGTAGGCATCGACAAAGGGGTTCGGCTCATGGCGGCAGACTCGGGGGCGTTGTGGGGCGAATTCAGCGATGCCTTGGGCATCGAAGCGGCTTCGACACTCCGCTCGTCCCGGAGGTGCCACTGAGGCTGAACTTTGTGCTGCCGACGGCCTTCCCCTATAAAAGCGGCGGTGTGAACCGCCTTGGCAACGAGCGTCTGGGAGGACATGCGACATGTATGAGCTCAATACGTATTTCTGGATCGGCAGCGTGGTGATCGTGCTGTTGGTGGACCTGTGGATCATCGTCAGCGTATTCCGTAGCGAGAAGTCGCCGGGCACCAAACTGTTCTGGGCTTTACTGGTGGTGCTGCTCCCGATCCTCGGCATGGTGATCTGGGGTGTTGCAGGTCCGCGGGGCATCAAACCCGGTACCGGCCCTTCCTCCCCCAACCACAGCAAAGGCTAAGGAGTTTCCATGAACGACAGCAAACTGCCCGATACCCGCCCGCCCGCCGGCCCTTCCAAGGGCGAGCAGGAGCGCGACAACGACGCCCATCGTCCCGATGCGACCCAAGAGGGCCAGGACGAATCCACGGCGCAGCAGACAGGTCGTGAACAGGGCAAGACGCGCCCTGATTGAAAGGCATCCATGCGGCATTGCGGGTCGTCCGGCGTGCGCGATGCCGCGTGCGCTTCGGACGACCCTAATGAATCTTTCCAAAGCGCGCTGTTCTACTAGCATTCTTGGCGCCTGCGATGGACGCAAGCGCCCCTCTAGGCAGGCATATCCTGCAGGAGCTCGACCGTGTCACTGATCATCACGCCCTCTACTCCCGAAGACGAGATAGAGGCGCGTAACACCCATGTTTTCGGCACCCTCAAGGAACGCCTGGACTTCTACCGCAGCGAAATCCAGTACGAGACCAGCATCCTCGCCAACCGCACCGACGCCTACCTGGCGGCGCAGTCGTTTCTGGTGATCGCCTTCGTCTCCGCCATGGGCAACCTCAACCCGGAGTGGGGCAAGATGTTCACCATGATCGTGCCCGCTTTCCTGGCCTTGTTGGGCGTGCTCAGTTCCCTGAACGCCTGGCCCGGCATTCGCGCCGCGTACAAAATCATCGACCACTGGCAGATCAAGCAGAGCCACCTGCTGCGCAGCCAGCCGATGATGACCCTGATGTACGACGAAACGCCGCTGTTCAGCGAAACCGAGACGTCCCGCGCCGGCCACAAGAAGTCGCTGTTGTTCTCACTGCGTACGCCCTGGATCTTCCTGGTGTTCTGGGTGCTGCTGGGCAGTTACGCCGTGTATATCCAGGTCACCTGATACCGCTGGCACCAGCACGCCGCTTTTTTATTGAACAGCTAGCTGCAAAGCGGACCTGACCTTGAGTAGGGCGCAGATCGTCGCCCAGGTTCAGGAGAGCACCATGCAAAGACACTGTTATCTGGCAGCGGCGACCTTGCTAGGGCTGGCGGTCGCCGTCGGCGGCTGCGCCCGCGACCCGCAAAAGCGCTCGGTGCCCGAATTGGCCGTAAGCGGCACCAAAAGCCTGCTGCGCGCCGATGCCGACATGCAGACCGTGCTCAACAAACTCGCCAGCCTCGACGGCAAGGCCATCGAAAAAACCGCACCGCCCGAAGCACGGCAGCAGCCGACGTTGGCGGACGCTGTCAAAGGCGTACTCACCGACGACAAACGCAGCACCGATCCACAGGCACTGGTGCCCGGCGTCACCAGCCGCGACGTGACCATCCCCGGCGCTGCCGGGAATTTGCCTGCCACGGTCTATACCCCGGCAGGTGCCGGCCCGCACCCTGTGGTGCTGTATTTCCACGGCGGGGGTTGGGTGATCGCCGACCGCACCGTGTATGACGCCGGCGCACGGGGTCTGGCCAAGCAGGCCGACGCCGTGGTGGTCTCGATCGACTACCGCCGCGCCCCCGAGTACAAATTCCCTGCCGCCCATGACGATGCCTTGGCCGCCTACAAGTGGCTGACCACCCATGCGCAAACCCTGCAAGGCGACCCCAAACGCCTGGCCCTGGCCGGAGAGAGTGCGGGCGGCAACCTGGCCGTGGCCACTGCGGTCGCTGCCCGCGACGCAGGCCTGGCCGCGCCGCGCCACATCCTCGCGGTCTATCCGGTTGCCCAGGCCGATACCCATACCGCGTCCTATGAGAAATATGCCGACGCCATGCCGCTCAACCGGCCGATGATGCTTTGGTTCGTCAAACAGATCAGCCGCACGCCGGCGGACGTTCAGGATCCGCGCATCAGCCTGGTCAAGGCCAACCTGCGCGGTCTAGCGCCGGTCACTGTGATCAATGCCGAGATCGACCCTCTGCGCGACGATGGCGCGCAGCTGCAACAGGCGCTCGACCAAGCCGGCGTCAGCGTCGAGCGCAAGGTGTATGAAGGCGTCACCCATGAGTTCTTCGGCGCCGCTGCGGTGGTGGAAAAAGCCCAGCAAGCCCAGGCCTATGCAGGCCGGCGGCTCAAGGCCGACCTGACCGCTCCGTAAGGCTCAAAAAATCCTGAACCCCGCGCTTCGGGCGCTTGTCAGACCCCATAACACCTCACTGTTCAATGGAATCAAGCCCAAGGAGTTACGCATGAACACCAAACTCAAAGCCGGTATCTGCGGTGTCCTGTTCGCCTTCGCCAGCCACGCAGCACTGGCTGCCACCAGCGCCGCCGACTTCGTTGACGAAGCTTCTGCCAAGGGCATTGCAGAAGTGGAAGCTGGCAAACTGGCACTGCAAAAGAGCCAATCGGCCGACGTCAAGACCTTCGCCCAGATGATGATTGACGATCACACCAAGGCGAACGAGAAACTCAAGTCCATCGCTCAGCAGAAGAACATCAAGGTTGCGACCGACGCCGAGCTGTTGGACAAAGCCAAGAAGCTGATCCTCGACATTCGTGAGGAATCCTTCGACCGCTCTTACGCCAACAATCAGGTCAAAGCGCACGAAGAAACCGTGAAGTTGTTCCAGGAAGAGATCAACGAAGGCAAGGACGCTGAAGTGAAAGCCTTCGCAAGCGAAACCCTGCCCGCGCTGAAGGCGCATCTGGTAAAAGCCCGCGAGCTGGCTGCTGCCCATGGTGGCGACGCCGCCCATGACAAGGACGCTGCCAAGCCGTGATCCACTGATGGCATGACAAAATCGGCGCCCTAGGGCGCCGATTTTTTTCGAGGGTCTCACAAAGCCCTCTGCCCTCGGTGCAGAAATCGCCGCCCTCCGTACAAGAGGGCGACGAAAGCCTCATCGGTCGTGGCGACCTAACGACATACCGATGAGCAAACCTGCGATGAGGCCGGCAAAGCCGGCAACCAGCAGGTTCGTGGACTGGCTCACTGGACAGGCGCCAGGCCCGGATTTCTCCGACTCGCGAGCGTCGTCCGCTTTATCATGGTCAGTGTCTGCCTGGTCCTCATCTGCGACATCTTCGTCCTCGTCCGCTGCGCCGGAACCATTCGCTCCGGTCGTCTCGTCGGGCTGATCGGACGTGTCCTCTCCTTTGGCCTTGCTCGGCTGTTTATCATGCTCATCGGTATCAGCATCGGCATCGGTATCTGGCTCATCTTCACCGGAGCCATCCTTCGTCGACGTCTCGATCTCGTCCATGGGTGTCAATGCCAGTACCGGGCCGTCAACCACCGTCAGGTTTAAATCATCGATGTCCCCCGCATGGCGCTCGGCGAACACCGGCTCGCCCTTGCCATCGACCTGGTCGTAGATGAAGCGCTGGCCTTCGAGCCAGCCTACGGCCGTCAGCAGGTCGGCGTTGAGGAAGTATTTGCCGTCGAGGAAGAAACCCTCGAAAGGGTGACCGCTTTCGGTCGGCTCGACCCGGTAACGTTGGCCGAGCTTCATGCCAGTGGCCGGGTCGAGCGAAGGGATGGCGGACTTGGCGTGTTCAGGCGTGGACATAGTCATCTCCCATGGTACCTGCGGCGGCGCCTGGAACCAGGATCACCTTGCGGCAGTTGTCTTCTTGTTTGTCGAACAGTTTATAGCCCAGCTCTGCTTCCTCGAGGGCTAGGGTGTGCGTGACGATCTCTTCGGGCTTGAGGCTGCCGTCCTCGATGTAGCCGAGCAACTCTGGCAGATAGCGCTGCACGTGGGTCTGGCCCATCTTGAAGGTAAGGCCCTTGTCGAAGGCGTCGCCGAACAGGAAGCCGTGGATGAACCCGGCATACACGCCTGGCACGCTCACCACACCGCCCCGGCGCACGGCCGCGATGCACTGGCGCAAGACCTTGCCGCTGCTGCCTTCGAGCTTGAGGGTGGTCAGTATGGTTTCGGTGGTACTGCCCTTGGCTTCGAAACCTACGGCGTCGATGACGGCTGCCACGCCGCGCTTGCCTTCGGTCAGCTCGATGATGGTGCGGGCCGGATCGTCGTCTTCGGCGAAGTTGATCGGAATCACCCCATATGCCCGATTGGCATAGGTCAGGCGATAGTCGTTGTCGTCGACCATGAAGATCTGTTCGGCGCCGAGTTTGCGCGCGCAGGCGGCGCTGAGCAGCCCTACGGGGCCGGCACCGTAAATGGCGAGGCTGGAGCCCTTGGTGACACCGGCGTTGATAACCGCCTGCCAGGCAGTGGGCAGGATGTCGGAAAGGAACAGGACTTTGTCGTTCGGCAAGGTTTTAGGCACTTTGAACGGGCCGACATTGCCTTTGGGTACGCGCACGTATTCGGCTTGTCCGCCTGGGATGCCGCCATACAAGTGGCTGAAGCCGAACAGCGCGGCGCCTGGTGGGATCTGCTTCTTGTTGAGGATCGCGCCACGTCCGGTATTGGTGGTCTCGCAGGCAGCGAACTGGTCCAGCGCACAGAAGAAACAGCTGCCGCAGGCGATCACGAATGGAATCACCACGTTGTCGCCAGGCTGCACGGCCGTCACGTCGCGGCCGACTTCCACCACTTCGCCCATGAACTCGTGGCCGAAGATGTCGCCGTGTTCGGTATGGGGGATCTTGCCGCGGTAGAGGTGTAGGTCCGAGCCGCAGATGGCCGTGGCGGTGACCTTGAGGATGATGTCGTCCGTTTCTTGGAGTTCGGGGTCGGGAACGCTGTCGACCTTTACGTCATTTGCCCCGTGGTACGTCAATGCTCTCATGGTGCATAGCTCCTGCTCAGGCGTAGAGACGAAATCGTCTAATGCAGAGGAAGCCTTGGCGGTGGGCAAAGTTCAGGTGGAGGAGGCGAGCGGTCCCAGGAGGGCGTTGGATTGCACGGGTTGGCTGCTGCGTCGGACGGCCAGTGCGGGCCATCGGCTGGCGATCCTGCTGGGCACCTTGCGCCCAGTCGAACCGAGCGGTGTGCTGCCTGACGACATAGACAAAGGGTCTAGGCACCGCCCTTGCTGATCCAGGCGCGATAATCGGCCACCAATGGCGCCGGCAGCTTGGGCAGCAAGCGGTCGATCGCATCGGCCTCGGCCTCGCTGCGCAAGTGTTCGGCCAACCACGTCACCAACAGCAGGCGTGAGGTGGGGCAGGGGGCGACGGTTTCCAGGGCGTCGGCCAGGCGGCCTAGGCGCTCGATGTTCTGCTCAAGCTGATCGATTGGGTTCATGCAGCGGCTCTCGTGGTGTTCGGTCGATGAAACGTCGGGCAGGCGCAGGGTGAAGGTGGTCCCTGCCGCCGCGCTGGAATGAACGCCGATCGCTCCGCCATGGGCCGAAACGATCTCTTTGACGATGAACAGCCCGAGCCCCACCGAGCGAACGCCGGCGCTGCGCTCGGTGGCACGGGTCATGGGCTCGAAGAGCTGCTGGGCGAGGGGCTCCGGGATCACCGGGCCATGATTGTGTACGCACAGCGTGACGAAGCCTTCACAGATGTCGCTGGTCAGAGTGATGCCGTGCTGCAGATCGCCGTAGGCGGCAGCATTGCCCACCAGGTTGCCCAAAGCCTGATGCAGCCTGTCGGGGTCGATCCAGGCGGCGCCTTTGCCTTTGGCGAGATGGCGGATGCACGCATGGGGCAGGGCGATGCGCCACTCGTCGACGCCGTCGTCGATCAAGCGTTGCAAGTCCGTCCGTTGCTGTTGGATGTGGATGCCCTGGCCCAAACGCACCGAGGCGAGGTCCAGCAGGTCGGCGATCATGCGCTCGGCCCGGTCGCACGACTGGCTGATGGTGCTGATCAGTTGCGTCTGGCGAGTCGCCCAGCCGCCACGGGCCAGCAGCCCGGTGGCCATCTTGATCGCGGTCAGCGGGTTCTTCAGGTCGTGGCTGGCGACCGCGACCATCTGCTCGGCCAAGGTGGCACGGCGCTCGGCATGTTCATAGGCCTCGGCGAGCTCGGCGCGGGCCTCCTGCAAGGCGAGGTCGGCGGCGGTGCGCTCGGCCAACAGTTGCTCTGCGCGTTTACGGGCACCCAGCAGCTCACGCTCATAGCGGTCGCGGTCGACCGTGCCGAACATCGCCAGCTCGTAGTGCACGCCGTGTTGGGTTTCGCGGCGCACGCCGTTGAGCAGCATGGTGATCAGGTGGCCATCGGCATGCCGCATCTCCAGCTTGACCTCGGCGACCGAGCCTTGCATGCGCATCAGCGGCGCCCAGTGGGTCTGGTGGAAAATCCGCCCGCCGACCGTCAGCAGGTCTTGGAAGCGTTTACCCAACACCACAGGCGGCTCGAACCCGAGCCAGCGCGCGAACGTCTGGTTGTGGCGCAGGATGGTGCCGTCCTCGGCCGTGACCACCAGCGCACAAGGGGCTTGCTCGAGCAGCGCCTCGGCGTCCGGCAGGCAGTGTTCACCGACCAGCATGATGGCCGACCCGGTTGGCCAGGAAGGCGTCCATGGCGGCTGCGCAGGCGCTGGGCGCGCTCATGTGCGGGCAGTGCCCGATGTTGGGCACGACGGCCAGCTGACTGTTGGGCAGCACTCCGTGCAAGTAGTGGCCCACCGCTTGCGGGGCGATGATGTCGTCGGTCGATTGCAGGATCAGGGTCGGCGTCGGCAGCCCGGCCACGTCCTCGCGGTTGTCCGAAAGAAAGGTCACGCGAGCGAAATGGCGCGCGATGTCCGGGTCGGTACGGCAGAAGCTGTTGGTCAGCTCCTGGCCCAGCGCGGGTTCGCCGGGCGCTCCCATGATCACCGGGGCCATGGTGCTCGACCAGCCCAGGTAGTTGCTGTCGAGCGTGTCGAGCAGCGACTCGATGTCGGCACGGCTGAATCCGCCGACGTAGCCTTCATTGTCGATGTAGCAGGGCGAAGGGCCGATCATCACGTGGGCCGCGACCCGACCCGGGTGCAGGCGGTCGGCCAGGGCGCCGATCATGGCGCTGACCGAATGGCCGACGAGCATCACCGTGCCCTCGGCGAACCGGTCGATCAGGGCGTTGAGGTCGGCGGCGTAGCCCCACAGCTCACCGTAGCGGTGCGGGTCGTAGGCGCTGAGGTCGGAGCCGCCGGCACCGATCAGGTCATAGCTGACGGTGCGGTAGCGCTGCGCGAAATGGGGTAGCAGAAAACGCCACATGGCCTGGTCGCAGCCAAAACCGTGGGAGAAGATCAACGTAGCGTCGCCGCTGCCAGAAACGTGCACATTATGACGACGTTGCAGATCCATGGGGGGTTCCAACAGGCAAGACAGTGAAAAGGCGCGAAGCGAGTCGCGCCGACAGGCGGCAATTGTTCACCGGGCAGGCCGCCCGGCGCAATGGTCAGGCTGCGGGGCGCAGCGAGGGACGTCGGGCCAGTTGGCCTTCGATCACTTGGTAGAACTGATCGATCGACCACGGTTTGGGCAGGAACACCGCGCCCTCGGGCAATGGCATGTTGAACCCGTCGTGGTAGCCGCTCATCACCACCAGACCTAGGCCGGGGGAGCGCTCCTGGGCGCGCCAAGCCAGCTGCATGCCGTCAAGCTCGCCGGGAGTTTGCACATCTGTCAGCAGCAACGACCAAGGGGCCAGTTCCAGTGCGGCAAAGCCTTCGTCGGCGGTTTCCACCGCTTTGACGGTCGCGCCCAGGTCTTCCAATGCGAATACGATCAGGTCACGGATCATACGTTCGTCCTCCACCAGGAGGATGTGCGGTGCGCGGGCCGGCGATGAGGCTTCGATCATTGCGGATGCTCTATGTACGGGTACTTGCAGGGTATTCAGGGCCTGAAAATGGTCCTACCAAAACCCCTCCGATCTCGTTGTGACATCACGGCATCACAGGAATTCCTCGGCTGCCTTGCGTTTGCCCCTTCAGCAAGGCCGAAGGGGCAAGTCACGACTCAGGCCAGGGCCTTGGTGATGGCGCCGTTGAAGGCATCCAGGTCCTTCGGCGTGCGCGAGGTGATGAGGTGCCAGCCATTGGCGTCGCAGGTTTGAACCTCGACATCGACCCACTTGCCCTTGGCGTTGACCAGATCGGTCTTGACGCTGGCGAACGAGGTCAGGGTTTTGCCTTCGATCACACCGGCATCGATCAGCGCCCAAGGGCCGTGGCAGATGGCAGCCACCACCTTGCCGGCGCTGCTGAATGCCTTGATCAGACGCAGGGCGTCCTGGTCCTGACGCAGGTTGTCGGCGTTGACGGTGCCGCCGGGGATGACCAGGGCGTGGTAGTCGTCGGCTTTGACGTCGGCCAGCTTGGCGTCGGATTTGACCACGCGGTCCTTCTCGGTGTCTTGCAGGAAGGTCTGCGTGTCGGCGCCCCCGATCGATGCGTGGGTCACTTCAGCGCCTTGGGCCTTCAGGGCTTCGAGCGGCTTGAGCAGTTCATCGCGCTCGATGCCGGTGTCGGAGGTGATGATCAGTACGCGTTTGCCTGTCAGTGTCGAGCTCATGGTGTCTCCAAAAGGGTGTATTCATGAAGCCGCCTATGCTCAGCGTTGCGATGAGGCAGGGGCAAAAACGGTGCCTTTGGTTGATCCGCGCAATGGAGCGAAGGTTTAAATTTATTTGCGCGGTTCGTGCATCGGGCAGCCGTTATGGGTCGCCCGGAAGCCCGACGACATTTCGTAGGAAGGCTTGCGCGAGCGCATGACTCCGCCGAGCGGGCGGTGCGCCGCCAGGCCGTGCCAAGGGCTGAACGCCATGCCGTCGTCGATCGCACGCACTTTTTCGTCCGACCAGGTCGGCTGCGCCGCCACGTCGAGGCGCGCGACGGTCACGTAGGGGCTGAGGTCTTCTGGCCATTGCACCGAAGCGTCTTCGATCGGCATGTGCTCTAGGTCGGTCGCCAATTGCACGCGCACTTCCCAGGTGCCGCCGTGCTGCCCGAAGAACGCGCTGACGGCCGCGCGCAAACCGTCGGGGTTGCCATCGAAGTCGACGTGCTGGTCGGTGAGGGCGGTCAGCTCCGGCGCTACCGGCACCAGCGCCACCTTGGCGAAGTAGGGGCCGTACAGCACCGGCACGACGGTGGAGAAGCTTTCACCCAGGATATGGGTTTGCGGATGGCCGCCCAGGCTCTTGAGCGTGCCGCTTTCGCCGCCCACCGCTTCGAGTGTGGCTTCCACGCCACGCAGCACCGCCGACATCACCTGCTTGGTGCGCGGCATCTTGTCGGTGGTCTTGGCCAGCAGCTTCAAGGTCTTGAGGAAGTCCTTGGGGGTGGCGGCGGTGAAGGCCTTGGCGTTCTGCATGACGAAGTCCTGGGTGACGTCGCCTTCGCTGCCCGGCAGACGCGCGCCTTCGACGCCGACCATCTTCAGGGCCAAGCCACGGGGCGTGGAAACTTTGTCGTCGAGGATGTCGCCCGGGTTGGTCGAAAAGCGCAGGTACGCCTGGAACGTACCCGGTTTGGCGAACGCGCCCTGGGCCAGGTGAGGCGGCAGGTTGTCCAGGACGGTGACCTTGCCCTCCAGCAGGCCGTGGCCCTTGGCATGCACGCTGCGGTCGGCGTGGCCGCGGTGCTCGAAGGTGGTTTGCATGATGCTGCGCAGCGTGTCGGCCAATTCCTGGCTGGTCTGCGCTTCGTCGTCGGGGATCTGTTCGAAGTCGAGTTCGAAGACCTGCGGCACGGCAAGGGGGGTAGGGGCGCTCATCGGTATCTCCTCGGCTGGATGCTCAGCGCACGGACGCTGGCTGCGCCTCGGGTTGCGGTGACTGTTCAGCAGATTCTGGCCATAGGCCATGAGTTCCAGGCTGCCGCTGGCTGGCCGACCATCGGAAGCGATGTTGCAACCGCGCCGCCTGGCGGCCTGCGAAGCCGGGGATTGGGCAGCGCCTGGCTTGCCTGCCAGCCGGGCGCGCTTGAACTTTCGCAGGTGCGGCACCTTCGAAACCCTGATCCCCCCATCATTACATCGCCCGAGGCGTGCCATGTCGCTCATCCACCCTACCGCTCATTTCAAGCCTTACCAGTCAGCCTCCGGTGGCTGGGGGTCGGCACGCTCGGTCATGCAGATCCTGTGGCGCGAGCAGGCGCTGGCGCAAGGGCCGTTGGCATTGCTCAAGCAGAACAAGCCCAAAGGGTTCGCCTGCGTCAGCTGCGCCTGGGGCAAACCGGGCGACCCGCATGCCCTGGAGTTCTGCGAGAACGGCGCCAAGGCCACGGCCTGGGAGATCACACGCCTGCGCACGGGGCCGGACTTTTTCGAACGGCACACCCTGAGCGAACTGCGCACCTGGAACGATCATGATCTGGAACAGCATGGGCGCCTGACCCACCCATTGCGCTACGACCCGGCCGCGGACCGCTACCGCACCACCACGTGGGCCGAGGCCTACGCGGGCATCGGCGAACAGCTCAAACGTCTGCCGCCCGAGCAAGTGGTGTTCTACGCCTCCGGTCGTGCCTCGCTCGAAGCCTCGTTCATGTACCAGCTGTTCGCCCGTGCCTATGGCAGCAACAACCTGCCCGACAGTTCCAACATGTGCCACGAGAGCACGTCGGTGGGCCTGCAGGAGAGCATCGGCGTGCCCGTGGGCACCGTGACCCTGGAAGACTTCGAGCACACCGACTGCATCTTCTTCTTCGGGCAGAACGTGGGCAGCAACAGCCCGCGCATGCTCCATCCGCTTCAGGAAGCGCGCAAGCGCCACGTGCCCATCATCACCTTCAACCCTTTGCGTGAGCGCGGCCTGGAGCGCTTCGTCAACCCGCAGTCGCCGGTGGAAATGCTCGGGCCCGACTCGACCGTGATCAGCACCCAATACCATCAAGTGCGTATCGGCGGCGATCTGGCGGCGATCACCGGCATCATCAAAGCGGTGTTCGAGCTGGATCGGCAGGCGCGCGCAGCTGGCCAGGCGGCAGTGCTGGACGACGACTTCATCGCCCAGCACACCGATGGGCTCGAAGCGCTGCGCGCCTGGGTCGAGGTGCAGGACTGGACCGACCTGGAGCAGCACAGCGGCTTGAGCCGCGCCGCGCTGGAAGCGGCGGCCACCGTGTATGCCCGCAGCCAGCGGGTGATGGTGATCTGGGGCATGGGCATGACCCAGCACCGCAAAGGCGTGGAAAACGTGCAGATGATGGTCAACCTGCTCCTGTTGCGCGGCAACATCGGCAAGACCGGTGCGGGTGTGTGCCCGGTGCGGGGCCATTCCAACGTACAGGGCCAGCGCACGGTGGGCATCACCGAAGACCCGCAGAAGGTGCCGGTCGACAAATTGCACGCGCTGTTCAACATCAGGGTTCCGGAACAGAAAGGCCTGGCTACCGTCGACACCTGCGAGGGCATCCTCAAGGGCACGGTCAAAGGCTTCATCGGCCTGGGCGGCAACTTCCTGCGCGCCGTGCCCGACACCGATCGCATGGAGCCGGCCTGGGCCGATCTGTCGCTGAACGTACAGGTGGCCACCAAGCTCAACCGCACTCACCTGGTGCCCGGCGGGCAGACCTGGCTGCTGCCTTGCCTGGGCCACATCGAAATCGATCGTCAGGACGGTCAGGCGCAGGTCTACAGCACCGAAGACAGCACCGGCTGCATGCGCGCCTGGCAGGGCACCACCGAGCCTGCCGGCGACATGCTGCGCTCGGAGGTGGCGATCATCGCAGGCATTGCAGAACAGACCTTGGGCGCCGAGTGCCAAGTGCCGTGGGACGCCTGGCGGCATGACTATGCGTTGATCCGCAAAGGCATCAGCGACACCTACCCGGAGATCTTCCACGACATGGAAACCCGCATGTGGGAGCGCGGCGGCTTCCACCGTCCGCTGGGCGCCTGCAAGCGTGAGTGGCACACCGAAACTGGCAAGGCGCGCTTCGCCACGCCGAGCGACCTGGAAGAGAATCCGGACGCCGCACTCGTCGGTGAGCGCCGCGAGGTGCTGAACCTGATGACGCTGCGCAGCAACGATCAGTTCAACACCACCGTGTACGGCTACGACGACCGCTTCCGCGGCGTCAGCGGCACGCGCAGCGTGGTGTTCATGAACCGTGACGACGTGGTGCGGCTGGGCTTCGCGCCGGGCGACTGGGTCAACGTGCGCACGGCCGTCGAGCCTGAAGTGCGCCGCGAGGTCGGCCCTTTGCAGATCATCGCCTACGACATTCCTCAAGGGTGCGCGGCCGGGTATTACCCGGAATGCAACCCGCTGGTGCCGCTCTGGCACCATGCCGAGCGCAGCAAGGTCCCCGCGTCCAAGGCGGTGCCGGTGACCTTCCATCGGGTGGAGCCGAGCCGGGCCGATCTGGCGCATGCCGTGCCTGCCCGCGACCAGGTCCAGTGAAGTTGACCGGTCGGCGCTGCGAGCGGTGCCGACCGGCCGCTCGGACCTGGGACAAGGGACAAGCTGCTCGGCATCCTGGCATAGGGCTGTTCGCTGTTAGGTCTGCCTAAGCGAGTTTTGCGGCGGTTCGACCCGTTGGAGGGCCAGCCTGCACCAATTTCATGAATATTCATCCAGGGCCGAAGAACGTTCGTTTCAGCGCTCAGGTCTACGCTGAAACCACCCCCGAGTACTCTCCATCATGCAACGTCGCGACCAACGTTCCCTCGATTGGCTCAACTTCTTCCTGGCCGACGTGCGCGACGGCCTGGGGCCGTACCTGGCCATCTACTTGCTCGCGGTCCACAAATGGGAACCGGCCAGCATCGGCCTGGTGATGAGCCTGGCCGGCATCGCCGCCTTGCTCACGCAAACGCCGGCCGGCGCGCTGATCGACCGCACCCGTGCCAAGCGCACGGTGGTCGTGGTGGCAGCCCTGGTGGTCACCGGGAGCTGCCTGTTGCTGCCGTTCGTGACCTCATTCAGCCTGGTGGCTATCACGCAAACCTTGAGCGCCATGGCAGGCTCGGTCTTCGCGCCGGCCATCGCCGCCATTTCCTTGGGGATCACCGGCCCGAAAGCCTTCACCCGCCGTACCGGCCGCAACGAAACCTTCAACCATGCCGGCAATGCCTTCTCGGCGTTGTTGGCCGGTGGGCTGGCGTGGTTGTACGGCCCTGTGGTGGTGTTCTACCTGATGGCCGCGATGACCCTGGGCAGCATCGTCGCCGTGAGTCTGGTGCGCGGCGAGGCCATCGACCACGATGTGGCACGCGGTTTCACTGCCAGCGAAGGCGACAGCCACCAGGCATCGGGCTTCAAGGTACTGCTCGCCAACCGGCCGTTGCTGGTGTTCGCCGTCTGCTGCGCGCTGTTCCACCTGGCCAATGCGGCGATGCTGCCGTTGGTGAGCCAGAAGCTGGCGCAGGTCAACCTGCACCTGGCCACGCCGTTGACTTCCGCCTGCATCGTCGCCGCGCAGCTGGTGATGGTGCCGATCGCCATGCTGGTGGGACTCAAAGCCGACGCTTGGGGGCGCAAGCCGCTGCTGTTGGCCGGTTTCCTGATTCTGCCGCTGCGCGGCGCGCTGTATGTGTTCTCCGACAACCCCTTCTGGCTGGTCGGTGTGCAACTGCTCGACGGTATCGGTGCCGGCGTGTTCGGTGCGCTGTTCCCGGTGGTGGTCAAGGACCTGACCCAGGGCACCGGGCGCTTCAACGTCAGCCTTGGGGCGCTGTCGGCGGCGTTCGGTCTGGGGGCCGCGTTGAGCCCTGGCTTGGCGGGGTTGGTGGTGCAGAGCCAAGGCTACGACGCGGCGTTCCTGACGTTGGCGGCCATCGCCGCAGTGGCCTTCTGCCTGGTCTGGCTGGGCATGCCGGAAACCCGCAACTATCGCGAGGATCTGCAACAGACGCCGCGCTCGGCCATGACGCCGAGCGCCAGTTGAGCGGGTCTGTATCGCAGCAGCGCGTGTGGACCAATTGCCTCAGACTGTCGAGCGGTCCCGGGTGACCGCCGCTTGCCCCAGTGCCACCACTATGCCGAGGGCGCCTGCCAACGCCCAGAACGCCCCATGCAGTGAAGACCATTGCGCCAGGTGGCCGATGAACCCCGGCCCAAGCAGGATGCCCAAGTATCCTAGGGTCGCCACGGCGCTGAGGCTACTTGCGGCGGCCATGCGTTTCTGGCGCAGGGCCGCGCGGAACAGCACCGGTACCGCATTGGCCAGCCCCAGTCCCGCCAGACCGAAGCCCAGCAAGGCGCCGGCGAGCGACAGGGTCTGCGCCATCACCAGACCCACGAACGCCAGCAACGCGCCACCGACCAGCAGCCGGGTGTCGCCCAGCCAATGCGCCAGGCGATCGCCCACCAGACGCACGCAGGCCATGGCCAGGGTGAACAGGCTGTAGGCAATGCCTGCCGAAGCCAGGTCGACGTCATGCACGTCGTGCAGGTACAGCGCGCTCCAGTCGAGCATCGCCCCTTCGACCAGCAGGGCGATGAACGCCAGCAGCGACAACAGCACCACCACGCCTTTGGGCCACTGGAAGCGCGCATCGTCCAGCGCGTCCAACCGGGGAATCTGGTAGCGATACGCCAAGCCCAAGAGCGCCAGCGCCAGCAAGGCCGCGCACAAGGCCGCCTGCCAGGGCGTCAGGCCCTGCTTGAGCAGCGCCGTCACGCCTGCCGCACCGGCAAAAGCGCCCACGCTGAACACGCCGTGAAAGCCCGACATCAGCGGTGTGTCGGCAGCCTTTTCGACCATGGCGGCGTGCAGGTTCATGCAGATGTCGCCCACCCCCAGGCAGGCGCCGAACACCAACAACGTCAGCGCAAATGCCCAAGGCGATTCGATCAGCGCCAGCGCCACCAGCGACGCACTGAACGCGACGCCCGCCAGTTGCATGACCTTGCGCAAGCCCAGCGCCTGGGCCAGGCGTCCGGCGAACGGCATGGCCAGCAACGAACCCAGGCCGATGCACAGCAGCAGGCTGCCGAAGGCTCCGTCGTCCAGGCCCAGGCGCTGCTTGGCGTAAGCCACCAGCGGCGCCCAGGCGGCCATGGTCAGGCCCAGTGTGAAGAAGGTCAGGCGGGTGGCGTGGCGATAGGCGCTAGCGCCATGTGAACTAGGCATGCGGACTCCTTGTATGCGCAGCTGTGTGATGTTCGGTGACAGTCCAGCAGACCCACTCGAGCGGCTCCAGTTCGGTGCATGGGGGCAGGGCGCGGCCATCAGCGCTCGATGAGTGGGCGACGTCCACCTCCGCCGGTGGTATCCAGCGTTATGACTTACCGCCGTGTGCGTGCATGAGGCGCCGTTCGACCTGTTCTGAGCACCGATTGGCGCAGCCTCACGGGCTGGAGTTGATGCTCCCGTTGGCCTGGAGTGCCCGCCCGATATTCTTTGCTGCCGCCAGGGTCACCGATAGCGCTCGACGTTCGAGTTCCTCTGTAGTGCACCGCACGGCCGGCGCCGCAATGCTGATGGCGCCAACTGGGTAACCATCGATGTCCAGGACCGGAACCGCCAGGATGCGCAGCCCCTCGGCGAACAGCGAGTCCGTGATGATGTATCCATCCTTACGGGTCTGCTCCAAGACCTCGGGCAAGGGCCGCGAGAGGGGTTTGCTCATGAAGGATGCAGGCGAGGACAGCGCTTCGATACGCTCGACCTCATGACCGGGAAGAAACGCGAGAATCGACTGACCGATCGCTGTCTGGCAGGCCGGCACCGTCGTCCCAATGCGAATGTCCACGCCAAGTCGAGTGATGCCGGCTCTGACACGCTCCAGATAAAGGACGTCTGCGCCTTGCAGCACGGCGAAGCTGGCAGCTTCGCTGGTTTCGCTGACCAGTCCCCTCAACACCGGGCGGACCAGGCTGCGCAGGTCCGTGTGAGCGATGGCGTGGAAGCCCAGGTTGAGGATTTTGAGCGTGAGGCAGAACCGCTTGCTCTCGGGAATTCGAGAGACATAGCCGAGTTCCACCAGCGTATTCAACATGCGGTAGGTCGTGCCTGGGTCGAGTTCGGCCTTGGCAGCGATCTGGCTCAAGGTCAACTCGTCGCTTTCCGCAGTGAAAGCCTCCAGGACTCGAAACCCTTTGGCCAGGGACTGCACAGTGCTGCGCTGATTCTTGTCTTCGCCAGCGCCGGATATTTCGCTGTTTGTCGAGGTTTTAGGAGCCATGCGCGATATCCACCTGATGTGATTCTTGTTTTCGGAATGCGAAAAAATCGTTCAAAAAGGATAGCACTCGGCGAGTGTTCGTCACACCTTGCCTTTGCGCGGCCAGACTGGTTTTCGGGTATGCAAATAACTGCCCTCGATCCACTTTCAGGGTGGGGCAGGCTGATTTTCCAGCCCCTGCTGACACGCGATGCTGTTCGTTATCGCGGCACGGTATTCAAGGCGATACGCGAGGAGCGTTCTCTCTTCAGCCATCTGGGAGTTCTCATTGCACAGACTCCGCACCTTGAGGCCGAGCACGCCGTGCGAAAGGTACGCACCAACCAGGCAATAAGGCGCGTCCGTTGATCGGCGTGACAGTTGATTGAGGGTCTTCAATAGGGGACAGAACGCTGGACACGTGCATCTTATAAAAGCGAATGGAATTTCAAAGCCAAATACCCTGAAATAAAAGAATAAAAAACGCGTTTGAGAGCCCAAAAAGGAATGGGCCCTGGTTGGGGATGGTGATATTCTATTTGAAAAGAAGAAAAAAATTTCGCAATCCGAAAAAACAAAAAGGTGCGAAGAAATATGAAACAGGTCTATCAGCTCTTTGCCTGCTGCAAGCGTGCCGTCTACTCAGATTCGGGCAGCCGCCGTACTACCCGTCTCTCTGCGACTGGATCATGTCCCCCCTGTGTTACTTACCGTGCACGCCGAAGGCAAGTTTCAACGTTTATCCCATCGAACAGGGTTGCCCCTGCCTGTGGCGTGCAGCATTTCGCTATGACCGGCGCTGCCCGCTCTAAACCGTTATCACATTTCCTGAACGACGCTTTCTGTTTCCCGCATAGAACACCGACTCGCGTTTTTTCCTGTCGTCGTGAATCAGGCCATGAGCGTGTCGTTTTCGAACAACTGATTGCACCCTGTGATCAGCCTTAGCTGATCCATCACTAGCGTTTGGATTAACTGTGTCACTGCACTGTGTTTGCCACGGCTAGCGTTTGCTCGCCCCTGATAAATGCAAACAATAATAAGAGGACGTGCGATGTTAATGCAGCAGATAGAGACGGACCCCTTGCCGGACAAGGTCAAAAGCCAGGCCAACATCAGTGCCAGGTTAGAGCGGCTGCCCATCACGAGGCCGGTTTTTTGGGCGCGGAACATTATCGGCGCTGCGACATTCTTCGATGGTTACACCGTCATCGCGATCGCCTACGCAATGCCGGTATTGGCTAAGGCGTGGAGCTTGAGCGGTGCGCAGATCGGCATGATCCTTTCTGCAGGCTATCTCGGCCAGCTGTTCGGGGCGTTGATCTTTGGCTGGCTCGCTGAAAAGCTCGGGCGCATGAAGGTGCTGACCTTCACCATTGTGTTGTTCGTGTCCATGGACGTGGCCTGCTTGTTTGCCTCTGGCGCAGCGATGATGATCGCGTTCCGGTTCATCCAAGGCATCGGCACGGGAGGGGAGGTGCCTGTGGCAAGCGCTTACGTCAATGAGCTCATTGGCTCGAAGAAGCGCGGTAAATTCTTCCTCCTGTATGAGGTCATGTTCCTGATGGGCTTGGTCGGCGCGGGCATCATCGGTTACTTCCTGGTGCCTGTTTACGGCTGGCAAGCCATGTTCGCGGTCGGAATTGTGCCCGCCATGCTGCTCATACCGCTGCGCTTCTTCCTGTTCGAATCGCCCCGTTGGCTGGCCTCCAAAGGCCGCTTTGACGAAGCTGATCGCATTGTCACCCGGCTGGAAAACAGCGCGCTGAAAGCCGGCAGGACGCTGCCACCACCTGTTGAAGTGCCGCACATTCAAACCGCCAGAAACAACTTGGGTTGGAAAGAACTCTTCCAAGGTATGTACCTGAAGCGTTCGCTGGTGATCTGGGCAATGTGGTTCGGCGCCTACATGGTCGCCAATGGCCTCATCACGTGGTTGCCCACCCTGTATCGTCAACACTTCAACTTGCCGCTCGAGACAAGTTTGGCGTATGGCTTCATGACGTCAGCCGCCGGGGTCGTCGCAGCGATAGTGTGTGCGCTGCTTATTGACAAAGTGGGTCGTCGTCGCTGGTACGTGGGGGCCCTGTTCTTGGCTGCCATCCCACTGGCGATCTTGGCCACCACAGGCGCCAGTGCACCTTTGAAGATTCTGGTCCTGGCAGGTTTGGGATACGCACTGGTACAGACGGTGACGTTCTCTCTCTACCTGTATTCGGCAGAACTTTATCCCACGCGACTGCGCGCTTTGGGAACGGGTGTGGGCAGTGCTTGGTTGAGAATGGGCTCGGCACTGGGCCCCATCCTAGTTGGATTTACCGTTTCCGGTATGGGTGTTCAGTATGTGTTCGGCACCTTCGCAGTGGTACTGCTGATCACGGCAATCATTACAGCGTTGTTCGCCATTGAAACGAAAGGGCGGATGCTGGAAGAACTGTCGCCTTGAACGTCGACTGGAAATTTTAAACGGCAGTATCTGATGTAACAGCCTTCTCAGAACACACCATTGTGTGTGTTGCGCCCGCGCACGCGTTAGTTGCGAACAATCACTAAACCAGAGGTAACGACAATGAGCACTAAAAACACCCTCGATCTGAAAGGCCTCGTTCCTGCTCCGGTAACGCCGTTCACACGTGACGGCGACGTTGACTACGCCGCCATTCACAAACTGGGCGCGTGGCTTGGCGGCATCGAAGGCGTCAAAGGTCTGGTTGTGCTGGGGCACGCGGGCGAAGGTACCTTCCTGACCCAGGCCGAACAGGGCCGCGTCATCCAGGCGTTCAAGGAATCGGTCGGCGGCCGTCTGCCCATCATCGCCGGCATCACCGGCGAAGGGACCCAAGTCGCCGCTGAAGAAGCCAAGCGTGCCGTAGACAACGGTGCGGCTGCTGGTCTGGTGTACCCCTCCCACGGCTGGCTGCGCTTCGGTTACCAGAAAGGTGCCGCCCAGGACCGCTACAAAGCCATCCATGAGGAAAGCGGTCTGCCGCTGATCCTTTTCCAGTACCCAGACGTGACCAAAGCCACCTACGACCTGGAAACCCAACTGGAAATCGCCAAGCAGCCTGGCGTCTTCGCAATGAAGAACGGCGTTCGCAACATGCGTCGCTGGGACACCGAGATCCCGGTCATCCGTCGAGAAGTGCCGGACCTGCAGATCCTGACCTGCCATGACGAGTACCTGCTGCATACCATGTTCGACGTGGACGGCGCTCTGGTCGGTTACGGCGGCCTGACCCCTGAGCCGCTGATCGAGCTGATCGCTGCTGGCAAGCGTCGCGACTACCCAGCTGCGCGTGCCATCCACGACAAACTGCTGCCGGTCACCCGTAACGTCTACCACCGCGGTTCCCACATGGAAGGCACCGTGGCCCTGAAGCATGGGCTGGTTGCCCGCGGCATCTTGGAGCACGCCACGGTGCGTTCGCCGCTGCTGCCTTTGGCCGAAGGCGCCGATAAGGAAATCGCTGACGCCCTGCGCAGCGCTGGCCTGATCTGATCCCGAACCCAGGCCAGCAGCGAGCATTTTCGGTGTTGGTCTACGGCTGAACCATCTCCCAGGGCCCTGTGCGTCAGGGCCTTGGCATCTTTCGATTCGGATTCTGATTCACACACGACTAATGATCCGTTTTCCCGGAAGGACGGCTCTCGCCCGCTCAACCGGCGACGACAGGCCAATACAGCCCTTCAATAAAAACAACAGGGGACCGGTCTTGAACACTCATGCACATCGCAAGCGCCTCTTACTCCTCATTCCAATTCTGCTACTGCCCATCGACGGGAGGGCTGAAGGACTCGTGGAAGACACACACGCCACGCTGACATTCAGGAATTTCTTTTTCGAACGCAACTTCACCGCGCCTGGCGTTGCCCAGCGCCAGGCTCGTGAGTGGACGCAAGGTTTTATCTTTGATCTCAAGTCAGGCTTTACCCAGGGCGCCGCGGGCTTCGGCGTGGATGTCGTGGGAAAGTATGCAGTGAAGCTTGACGGCGGGGCAGGAGAATACGGGGCTTTGCTGTTGCCCAAGGATGACGACGGGGATCCAGCCGAAAGCTTCGGCAGGCTCGGGGTCGCCGTGAAGGCGAAGCTGTCGAACACCGAAGTCAAGGTTGGCGAGTGGATGCCCAACTTCCCGATCGTCACGGCAGACGACTTCAGGGCGCTGCCGCAGACGTTCCGCGGCGCTCAGATCGCTTCGCAGGAACTCGAGAACTGGTCGTTCTACGCAGGCGAGTTCACTAGAACCAGCCTTCGAAATGACTCCTCCATGGAGGATCTTTCATTTGCATCGGCGCAGTCGGACGCTTTCAGATTCGTAGGCGCTGACTACAGTTCCAGCGCTAAAAACACGACTGTCCGTCTCTGGTCGGGGGCGTTGGAAGACATCTACAAGCAGCACTATCTTGGGCTGATCCAGAAATGGCGGTTCAGCCAAAGGGTATCGCTCACCTCGAACCTTGGCTATTTCTGGGGCAAGGATGCGGGGGCTGCCAAGGCAGGGGCGCTGGATAACCAGACGGCTTCCGCGCTGTTCAGCCTCTCCCTGGCCCAGCACGCGATCAGCCTCGGGCTGCAGAGTGTTTCGGGTGACACGGGGTGGATGCGCATCGGCGGGACCGGCGGCATTTACCTTGCGAACAACACCTTCAACCATGCCTTCGACAATCCTCGCGAACGATCCTGGCAGGTCCGCTATGACCTCAACTTCGTCGGTTACGGCATTCCGGGCTTGAGCTTCATGACGCGCTATGTGCATGGCGATAACGTGGAACTCAGAAATGTCCACGACGGTTCGGAATGGGTACGGGAGTCAGAACTGGGTTACGTGTTCCAGAGCGGAACGCTGAGGAATCTAGCCGTGCGGTGGCGCAACTCCAGTGTCCGGCGAGATTTCAACGGCAGCGACTACGACGAGAACCGCCTGATCGTCAGCTACCCACTCAATTTTTTATAAAAAGGCCGAATCACGCCATGCAATTGCACGAAGCTACTGAAATTATCGAGGTGCTTGGACACGCGTCCGCCAATGAGTTGCTCAGAGACGGCTGGGTTCTATTGGCCGTCGTCCCGAGCGCACAATCGACGCCTTGGTACATCCTCGGGAAGTGCTCTTAGGCTCTGTACGAACAGCCTCGATACTTGCCTGTGCCGCGTTGAAAACCGGCTGGATCGTCAGCTCGGCCGTTCCTTTCCGCTCTTAGCGGGCTCGCCATCGTCCTTGCTCGACCTCCGTTCAAAACCTGTTCGTGCTGAAGCGAGAGGCAGGCGCAGCTGCGTCATGCCGCCGCTCGCCTGAGAGCAGACTGGCGTGGTGCCATCACTTGCTCTGGATCAACGTTCGATCCCGGCCAACGGCCCATCCTCAGCGCCCCACCCGTCACTTCGAGGACCGCGTCATGAGCAGCACGTTTTTCATTCCCGCCGTCAACATCATGGGGCTGGGCTGCCTCGATGAAGCGATCGCCGCCATCGCTGGCCTGGGCCTGCGCAAAGCGCTGATCGTCACCGACCAGGGCCTGGCGCGCGCCGGCGTGGCGACGCGCATCGCCGGGCTGCTGGCCGAGCGCGACATCGATTCGCGGGTCTACGACGGCGCCCGACCCAACCCCACCGTCGCCAATGTCGAGGCGGGCCTAGCGCTGTTGCAGCGCGAGCGCTGCGACTGCGTGATCTCCCTGGGCGGCGGCTCGCCCCACGATTGCGCCAAAGGTATTGCCCTGTGCGCGACCAATGGCGGGCACATCGGCGACTACGAGGGCGTCGACCGCTCGGGCAAACCGCAACTGCCGCTGATCGCGATCAACACCACCGCCGGCACCGCCAGCGAGATGACCCGCTTCTGCATCATCACCGACGAGGTGCGCCACGTGAAAATGGCCATCGTCGACCGCAACGTCACGCCTATCCTTTCGGTCAACGACCCATCGTTGATGGTCGGCATGCCGCGCTCGCTGACCGCCGCCACCGGCATGGACGCCTTGACCCATGCCGTCGAAGCCTACGTTTCCACCGCCGCCACGCCGATCACCGACGCCTGCGCGCTGAAGGCCGTGAGCCTGATCGGCCAGCATCTGCGCCAGGCCGTCAGGCAGGGCGACGACCTCCAGGCCCGCGAGCAGATGGCCTACGCCCAGTTCCTCGCCGGCATGGCCTTCAACAACGCCTCATTGGGCTATGTGCACGCCATGGCGCATCAACTCGGCGGCTTCTATGACTTGCCCCACGGTGTGTGCAACGCCGTGTTGCTACCCCACGTGCAGCGCTTCAATGCCCAGGTCAGCGCCGCGCGCCTGCGCGATGTGGCCAAGGCCATGGGCGTCAAAGTCTGTGGCATGGACGAAAGCCAGGGCGCGGCGGCGGCCATCGAAGCCATCGAGCGGCTGTCGGCCGAGGTGGAGATTCCCAATGGTTTGCGCGCCTTGGGCGTGAAGGTCGAGGATGTGCCCTTGTTGGCCGCCAACGCGCTCAAGGACGCCTGTGGCCTGACCAACCCGCGCAGCGCGGTGCAAAGCGAGATCGAGGCGATTTTCAAGGCCGCGTTTTGAGCCATGGCTCGATGAGCGTGGGGGCTCACACCGTCCTGCCTGCACGGCGCCGCCCGCTGCCGGCGCCCTTGCAATGAACGCCGAGGCCCAACCCGGGCCTCAGCGTTCGCGCATGAAGAAACCGGCCACGTACTTGCGGAAGGTCTCCAAACTCTTGAAGTCGGCGTAGCGCTTGAAGGTGTCCACCTCCGGCTCAGGGCCGATCGGCTGTTCGAGCAGCGACACCGACAGCACCCGGTCCTGGTCGGACGTCAGCACCAGCTCGTCCATCACCTGGCCGCCGATCACCGGCCGGCGCATCTGCACCTTGACCCCCTTGCCGGCCATCCAGTCGATCAGCGACACCAGCGCCTTGAGCGGTTCGCGTTCTTCGTCGCGGTACACCGGAAACAGGTGCGCGCGCGACAGCACCGGCACGCTGGCGATGTGGATCAGTTCGTAGAACTGGCTGCCTGCCGTGGTCGGCGAGTACAGCGCCAAGGCCAGCAGCGGCCCGTCGGTACGGCTGCCGCCCCAATACAGGTGATGGCCCTGGAAGTCGAACCCGTCCTCGCTGCGCGCGGTGAAGACCTTGCGCCCCTGGATACGCTCGACGCAATCGAGCAGCAGGCCATGGCGGCGGTGGGCGCCGAACACCGTGGCGTCGCGCAGACGGGCCTTGAGCATCATCATGTGCTTCATGTCCAGGCGCGTTTCCAGGTAGTTGCTGGCCGGAACCCGCGCCAACAGCGGGTAGCGTGCGGCGACGGCGCGCAGGGCGGCGAACTGCGCCGTGAGGTCGTGCTTGAGGTGGGTGGCGTACAGGTTCAAGCCGCTGGTTTCAATCCAGGTCAGCAGCAGCGAGACCAGCTGTGAACTGTCCTGTGGCGTGCCGACGCGGCCCCGCGGTGCCGCCGGCGCAGGCGAGGCGGGGGCGGCGAAGTCGCCCAACAGGCGCAGCGGCGTATCGGGCGCCAGCCAGGCCGGGGGCGGCGTGCTGCCGGCATTGCCGTCGTGGGTATCGCGCAGGGCCTTGCTGAACGGACAGCCAGGGGCATGTTCGGCGGTGCCGGGGTTGTTCTTCAGAAACAGCGTGCCGGTACTGCCGTTCAGGCTGACGTTGAGCACCGGCAGCGCATCGGTGCGGCACTCGCACGCCAGCCAGTGGTTGGCGCTGCGCAGCTTCATCAGCCACTGGTTGGCGTGCAGCAGCTGCGGGCCGACCAGGCTGGCCTCGACGAAACCGGTCAACAGCACGTCTTCGGCGGGAGTGAGGGTGCGCACCAGCGCGGCATTCTTGTCGATGATTCGCATGTCGGATTCCAGGCAACGTGCCATCAGCTTCGGCCAAAGCCGCCGGGCTTTCAAGCCGGCGGCGGGTGGCACTGCCCGAACGGGGTCAGAACAGGTAGTCGGTGGTCAGGAAACGCGAAGTGCGCTGCTTGAGGATGTCGCCGATCAGCGCCTTGTTGGCAGGTTGCAAGCGGGTCGCCACCAGGGTGCGAATGGAAAACACGCGCAGGGCGTCGTGTACCGACAAGGTGCCTTCGGCGCTGTTCTTGCGCCCGTTGAAGGGGTAGGTGTCGGGGCCGCGCTGGCATTGGGTGTTGAGGTTGATGCGCCCGACCTGGTTGGCGAAGGTGTCGATCAGTCGGCCAATGGTGACCGGGTCGTTGCCGAACAGGCTCAACTGCTGGCCGTAGTCCGAATCGAGCACGTAGTCGACCACCGTGTCGAGGTCGCGGAAGGGCACTACGGGCACCAGCGGGCCGAACTGCTCCTCGTGGTACACGCGCATGGCCGGGCTGACCGGGTAGAGCAGCGCCGGGTAGAAGAACGCGCCACGGCTCGCTCCGCCTCCGGGGTTCAGCACGCGCGCGCCGTGTTCGCAGGCATCGGCCACCAAGCCTTGCAGGTAGTCGATCTTGCCGGGTTCGGGCAATGGCGTGAGGGCCACGCCTGGCCTCCAGGGCATGCCCGGCGCGAGCGCGGCGAGCTTGCGCTGGAAACGCTCCAGAAACGCATCGACCACGTCTTCGTGCACGAACAGGATCTTCAGCGCCGTGCAGCGCTGGCCATTGAACGACAGGGCGCCGGTGAGGGCTTCGTCGACCGCGTTGTCCAGGTCCACCTGGGGCAGGACGATGCCAGGATTCTTGGCGTCCAGGCCCAGTGCGGCGCGCAGGCGATGCGGGCGCGGATGGAGTTTTTTCAGCGCGGCCGCCGCCTTGTGCGTGCCGATGAAAGCGAACACGTCGATCTTGCCGCTGGCCATCAAGGCGCTGACGGTGTCGTGGCCGCGGCCGTAGATGACGTTGATCACCCCGGGCGGGAAGCTGTCGCGGAAGGCTTCGAGCAGCGGCCGGATCAGCAGAACGCCGAACTTGGCCGGTTTGAAGACCACGGTGTTGCCCATGATCAGCGCGGGAATCAGCGTGGTGAAGGTTTCGTTGAGCGGGTAGTTGTACGGCCCCATGCACAGCGCCACGCCCAGCGGCGCGCGGCGGATCTGGCCGAGCGTGCCCTGCTCGAGCTCGAAGCGGCTGGAGCGGCGGTCCAGCGCCTTGAGCGCGTCGATGGTGTCGGTGATGTAGTCGCAGGTGCGGTCGAATTCCTTTTCGGCATCCTTCAAGTGCTTGCCGATCTCCCACATCAGCAGCTTGACCACCGCTGCGCGCTGTTCGCGCATGAGTCCGAGGAATCGCTCGACGTGCGCGATGCGTTCGCCCACGCGCATCGTCGGCCAGGCGCCGCGGCCCTTGTCGTAAGCCTGCACGGCAGCGTCCAGTGCGGTGAGGGCGGTCTCGGCGTCGAGCAGGGGCGCGCTGCCCAAAACCACTTGGCGCTCGCCGTCTGGGTGTTTCAGCCAGACCGGGCTGCGCACCGTGGCGAGCGGCCCGTCCCAGTGCCGCAGCTCGCCGGCGACCAGGTAGTCGCGCTGTTCCAGCGGCTCGCCCAGGCGCCATTGTTCGGGGATGTCTTGGGGGGTGGGGTAGAGCGTATCGAGCAGATGGTCCATCGGTCAGGCACCTCGCAGTCAGCTACCGTGTAACGATTCAGCTGGAGCATGGCCCCAGCTTGGAAAAAACACCAGTGTGGCTCAACATTCGCGTTCCGCTGCCGATACATAGGCAATCGAGTGATCAGCAGGCCTATGAGCACCCCGACCCCAACGCCGCCCATCGACATTCCCGTGCCCGGTGCCCGCAGCCGTCTGCAACGCTTGTTGCCGTTGGCCTTCGCCGTGGCCGGGCTGGGCTTGTCGTTGCTGCTCGGGCATCTGGACACCCAGCGTGACCAGAGCGAGCGCCTGGCCATGCTCAACGCGCGGCTTTCGGCTCTAGGTGCTGGTCTACAGGCGCAACTGCGCGCCACCTTCGGCGAAACCGAGGGGCTGGCGCAACTGATCATCGCCGACGGCCAGATCAGCACGGCGCACTTCCAAAGCATGGCCCGCGAGGCGCTGCGGGTATCGCCCTACATGCGCAGCATCACCCTGGCGCCGGACGATGTGATCACCGAGGTCTACCCGCTTGGCGAAAACCAGGCGGTGATCGGCCTCGATTATCGTCTGCTGCCCGACCAATACCCGTTGGTGCAGCTGGCCCGCGACCGTCGCGAAGCGGTGCTGGCCGGCCCCGTCGCGCTGCGCGAAGGCGGTACGGCGCTGATCTATCGGCGCCCCGTGTTCCTGCATGGCAACCGCGGCGTGAAATTCTATTGGGGCAGTGTCTCGGTGCTGGCGGACATCGATCGTCTGCTGCGCGCAGCAGGGTTGAGCACCTATCAGGATTTCGAGTTGGCCATTCGTGGCGCCGATGCGCGCGGTGCCCAAGGCGGGATGATCTGGGGCGCTGCCGAGGGCTTCGAGGCGCCCGAGGCCAGCTTGCTTCTGGAGGTGCCGGGCGGTACTTGGCAGATGGTGGCCGCGCCTCTGGGGGGCTGGCCGCGGCCCAACCCGTTGCGCTCGCCGCTGTTTCTCCTGGCGATGGGCTGCACCTTGCTGTTCAGCCTGTTCGTGGCGCAGTTGACCCGTGGCCAGCGACTCCTGGCCGAACGCAACCTGGCCCTGGACGAGTCCCGGGCCAAGTTGGAACGCCTGGCGCATTTCGACGTGATCACCGGCTCGCCCAACCGCGTGCTGTTCCAGCAGCGCTTGGCGACGGCGCTCAAGCGGGGGCAGGGTCTGGCGGTACTGATGCTGGACATCGACGGCTTCAAGCAGGTCAACGACAGCTTGGGCCACGCCATGGGCGACTTGCTGTTGGCGCAGGCCGCGCAGCGCTTCATGCAGGCCCTGGCCGCCGAAGACGCGCTGTGCCGCCTGGGCGGCGACGAGTTCGCGTTCATGCTGCGCGGCAACCACGACCCGGTCGTGGCACGTGTCGAGGCCTTGCTCGCAGGGTTGCAACGGCCGTTCGATCTGCACGGCACCGCCACGCTGATCACCGGCAGCATAGGCCTGGCCTGGTACCCGCAGCACGGAACGGAAGTCGACAGCCTGCTGCGCCACGCCGACACCGCGATGTATGCGGCCAAGGAAGCCGGACGCAACGGTTGGCGCACCTATCACGCCGACATGACCGCACGCCTGCAGGCGCGCCTGGAGCTGGAGCGCAATCTGCGCCGGGCCGTGCAGGACGACGAGTTCGAGTTGTGGTACCAGCCCAAGCTGGCCTTCGATGGGCGCCTGACCGGTGTCGAGGCGCTGTTGCGCTGGCGCGATCCGGAGCGGGGTTTGATTTCACCCGGGGAGTTCATCCCGCTGGCCGAACGCACCGGCTTGATCATTCCCATGGGCGAGCAGGTGCTGGCCCTGGCCTGCGCGCAACTGGCGCAATGGCGCGACGCCGGGTGCCTGCCCGGCACCTTGGCGATCAACGTCGCGGCCTTGCAGATCGAGCGCAGCGACTACGTCGCCAGCCTGCGCAATGCCCTGGATCGGCATGGCCTGGCTGCCAGCCTGTTGGAGGTCGAGATCACCGAGAGCGTGTTGATGGAAAGCCAGCAGCAGGCGTTCGCCGTGCTCGAGCGCTTGCAGGCCTTGGGCGTGACCACCGCGGTGGATGATTTCGGCACCGGCTATTCGTCGCTGGCCTACCTGCGTGCCTTGCCCATCGACCACCTGAAGATCGATCGCGCGTTCGTCAAGGACCTGCCGGACGATGCAGACGCGGTGGCGATCGCGCGGGCCATCATCGACCTGGGTCATGCCCTGGGCTTTCGCATCACCGCCGAGGGCATCGAAACGCCTGGGCAATACGCATTCCTGCGCGAAGCCGGGTGCGACGAGGGGCAGGGCTACCTGTTGGGTCGGCCAATGCCGGCGGCCGATCTCCAGCGTTGGATCGGCGAGCACCGTGCGCAGCAGGCGTTGCTGGACGTGGCCGACTGAACCTATTCCCCCAGGCGCTGCTCGCGCGAAGGCGGATAGCCGAAATAGGCCGCGTAGCACTTGCTGAAGTGCGACACCGAAACGAACCCGCACGCCACCGCCACTTCCATCACCGACAGGTCCGAGTACTGCAGCAGGCGCCGGCTCTTGGTAATGCGCAGTTCCATGTAATAGCGCCGCGGCGAAGTGCCCAGCTGGGCCTGGAACAGCCGGTCGATCTGCCGCCGCGAGCGGCCGCTGTAGGCCGCCAGTTGGTCGAGGCTGAGGGTTTCTTCGAGGTTGTTCTCCATCAGCTCGACGATGGTGCGCAGGTGCAGGCTCATGGACTTCTTCGCCCCCGGCCCGACCTGCCGGTAGCGCGCGCCGGAGAACGACAGGATTTCTTCCACGCCTTCGGCCAGGGCATCGCCGTGCAGGCGCCGGACCAGGCCCAGCATCAATTCCATCGCGCCGTTGGGGCTGGCGGCCGTGAGCCGGTCGCGGTCGAGGGTGAAGCTGGCCGGGGTGATGCGGGTCTGTGGGCTGCGCTCGGCGAGACTCGCGCGTTGCTCGGGATGGATGCTACAGCCGTAGTCGGCCAGCACACCGGCGCGGCCGAGGAACCAGGCGCCGCTCCACAGCCCGCCCAGGGCCATGCCGTGCTGGGCGCAATCGTCCAGCAGCCGGTCGAGTTCCGGATACTTCAAAGGCGTGCGCAGACCGCCGCACACCAGCAGCAGGTCGTGCCCATCCAGCGCGCGAGGCTGTAGCGGGGTGGCGATCAGTTCCAGACCGAGATCGCTGAGCACCCGGTCGCCGGCCATCGACAGCGGCGTGAAACTGAAGCTGTCGGCGCGCAGTAGGTTGGCGGTGACCAGCACGTCCATGGCCACCGTGAAACTGGCCATGGAAAAGTGCTCGAGCAGCACGAAATCGACACGATAGGGCGCCTGCGCATCGGCCACGCCGGGCTTGAGCCGCAGCATGTTGCTGGTGCTGGCCTTCTTGCTGAACTGACGGGGGATGGTAGCCACTCTGGACTCCGCTGGCACGTGACGGCGCTGAGTGTGCGATGGGCGTCAGGGAAAGACAACATCGGCGAATGGCATGGCGCTGGCAGCTATGTGAGGGGCGCCGGGGTGGGTGCGAAGGGCGTGCGATGTGCGGTATCCAAACAGCCAACGACGCTGCGGATGAACCGGTCAGTGGGTCCGCAGGGTCGCGCAATGCATGACGATGGTCGGCCATAGGGCCCGCTAGCGAACGTTCTTCCGCTCCGACGGCCGCAGACGCGACAAAAGCGTGCCTGCGCGCGGCAATGACCCTACGGGCTGTAATTGAAATGGAACCCTTGGCGTTTCCTGTGACCGAACGTACTACTCGCTCATTGGGAGAACGTATATGGAAATCGGAACGATCTGGATCATCATCGCGGCAGTGATCATCCTGCTGGACATCTGGGCCATCTGGCACATCATCGGCAGCGAACGCCGCGCCGAGCGCAAGATGCTGTGGATCGTGTTCGTGGTCTGGGCGCCGATTCTGGGCCTGCTCTGCTGGCTGGTGAAAGGCCCGCGCGCCGTCAAGGGCCGTGACGTGCTGGAAGAGAAGTGAGTTGATAAACCTGCGTTTTTCCCCGCATTAAGGGCGCTTTCAAACGGCCCATATCTGAGGGCCGCTCTCATGCCCGGGCCCGTTCCCGGCAGAGAAGCGGCCCTTGTTGCGTAAGCTGTCGGTATGGCGCGACGAAGGGCCACGCACACACCCCTACGATATCTTTACCTGCTCCTCAATGAGCCGCCGCTGGTTCGGCCTGATCTGACGTGTCCAGATTCACCAGATAATCGCCAAAGCCCTCACGCGCGCGCGCGTCGCCGCGGCTGCTGGTGGCGACACTGTGGCGTGCGGTCCAGACGATCTGCGCGCCGCTAGCCTGTAGCGCCTGCACCAAATGCACGTCTTCATGGGCAGCCAGCGGTTGAAAACCGCCCACGCGTTCATAGGCCCGTGCGCACACGCCAAGGTTTGCGCCATGGATGTGCCGATGGCCCTCGCGTGCCTCGTAGCGGCTGCGGTACAGCGCACGCAACGAGGCGGTTTGCCAGGGCTGCCAGCGCTCGATGTGCACGGTGCCGCAGACCGCATCGGCAGCGCATTGCATCTGCCAGCTGAGCCAATGGGCCGGCACTCTACTGTCGGCATCGGTGCAGGCCAGCCAGCGTGCGCCGCGCTCGAGCATGTGCCGGGCACCGGCTTGGCGGGCGATGCCGACATTGCCGGCATTCACGCTCAGAGTCGCCACGCCGAAGCGCTTGGCGACCGCTGCGGTGCCGTCCTGGCAGCGGTCGAGCACCACCAGGATTTCCACTTGGTGGCCCAAGGTCTGCGCCTGCGCGGCCGCAGCCTGCACGGCGCGCAGGCAGTGGCCCAAACGCCGTGCTTCATTATGTGCGGGAATCACCACGGCAATCATGGGCAGGTCTCCTCGAGGTCGACTGCGCGCGGTTGGCGAGCCCAATAGGCCAGTTGAAAGTCGACTTCCTCGTGCAGCACCACTGGGTGCAAACCCAGATGCTCGGTCAGGGCGGCCTGTACCTGTGGCCCGTCCTGTGGGCAGCCTTCGATGGGGTGGCGGTAGTGGCAGGCGAGCAGTCCGCCGTCGTCTGTCAAGCTGGCGCGGGACCGGTCGATCACCTGTAGCCAATCCTGCGCCGACAGGTAATAGCCCACTTCGCTGAGCACGATCAGGTCGAAGCGCTGCTCCGGCCAGTCTTGGGGCATCCGTGCCTGTTGCACGCTGACGTGTTGGAAACCGCTCAGGCGCGTGCGCGCCAGGGCGACGGCCGTAGGGTCGAGGTCTTGGCAAACGAGTCGTTCGCAGCGCTCGGCCAGCAACGCGCTCAGTTCGCCGTTGGCGCAGGCCGGCTCGAAGATGCGGGCGTAGTGCTGGCGTGGCAGGCAGGCCAGCATCAGGTCGCGCTTGCGCCGTTCGTACCAGCGAGTACGGAAGGCCCAGGGATCGTCGTTGTCGGTGTACAGGCTGGCGAAGTAATCGGCATCGACGCTCATAGCGACCAATCCTCCGAAACAGTCCCGGCAAGGTGCTGGCCCAAGGCGGCGAGGTCGCGTTCGGCGTGGCTCTGACGCAGGTAGACAGGCAGGTCGGCGCTCAGCCTCGCGAAATGGCCGCTTCGACAGAACGGCGTTGCGCCCAGGGCGCGACCGACATGCCGGATGACATCTCCGGCGGCCGCCTCGACCACGGCGCGGGTACGGCGTACCGGCAGCTCGGCGTTGGCCGCCGGATGGCGGTCGATCCAGCGCGCGCAATCGTGAAGCGCCAAGCGGGCGCCTTGCAGGGCCATGTCCGCCGCGCCCAGATGCGCTTGGGCATGGGCGTCGGCCTGCGGCTTGCGGCAATGCTCGCGCAAGTACCGCGCGAGCGCCTCGGCCGCACCGTACCAACAGGCTGCTATGCCGCCGCCGCCCTGCCAGAAGCCTGGTCGGTCAAGGTACTGGCCAGGTGCGCCGATGGCGATGCCAGGGCTGTGGTCGAAGTCGATCTCGATGCTTGCCGTGCTGGCCATGCCCACTGCCTGCCAGCCTTGGGTGGTGACGCGTTGCGTGGAATGCTTGAGGTCGATGGCCACCAGTTGCGGCCGATCGTCGCCGTCCCAGGCCGTGATCAACGCACGGTCGATCTGCAACGCACCCGAGCACCAGGCCTTGCGTCCGCCCAGGCGCACCTGGTCGCCGTCGCGGGCGACGATCCGCGCCCGTGCGTCCGGTGGTTCGGACGCCCATACGCCCCAGATGCCCTCACGGGCGAAGCTGGTCGGTGCGCATTCGGCCAGAATCGCCAGGGCATCGGTATGGCCTTCGTACAGTTTGGCCAGCCCCAAGTCGCAGCCTGCCACCCGTGCAAGGGTCTGCCAGCGTTGCAAGGTGCGGCCCTGGCCAGGCAGCGGTAGGGCGTCGTAGTGGCTGCCGCAGAGCGAGCGCATCAGAGTCTCGAGCGCAGCATCGAGGCCAGGCGCGGCGGGCCGTGCGGTGAAGCCGTCGAGCAGGGTGTCGAGCGACGGTGGGGCGATGGCGGTGGCGGTGGAAAGCATCGGCTCAATTCCATTGTCCGTGGAGCGGTGTTTGAGGGCAGCGTCGGCGCCGAGCGCAGCGGTCATCGCTCCACGCCCAACTGCCGGCGCATGCCTTTGGTGATCGATTGGCGCGTGCTGGCGAAGTCGGCCCACGGGTCTTCGAAGTCGGTCAGGCGTTCGAGCAGCGTGTCGATGTTCCACTGGTCGGCGCCCTTCAAATGCGAGAGTTCTTCACGGGCGATCGGCACCGACACGCTCATGCCCGGTCGGGCACGCAGGGAATAGGCGCACACGGTGGTCGCGCCCAAGCCGTTGCGCAGATAGTCGATGTAAATCTTGCCGACCCGGTTCTTGGGGCCGGCCACCGCGCTCAGGCGGTCAGGGAACAATCCGGCCAGGTGCTCGACGATGGCTTGAGTGAAGGCTTTGACTTCATCCCACCCAGCGCGTCGGGTCAGGGGCACGACCAGGTGCAGGCCTTTGCCGCCGCTGGTCTTGATGAAGCTCTTCAGCCCCAGGGTGTCGAGCAGGGTCAAGGTCAACTGGGTCGCTTCGATCATGGCCTTCCACGGCAAGGCCGGGTCGGGGTCGAGGTCGAGCACGAAGCGGTCGGGCTTGTCGAAGGACGTCTCGATAGCGTTCCAGGTGTGCAGCTCGACGGTATTCATCTGCACCGCGCCCAACAGGGCGGTGGGGCTGCCGAGCACCATCGCCGCCTGGCCGGCCTCGGTTTTGGTGTAGGTGCGGATGTCCGGCAGTTTGAGGTGCGCGGCGTGCTTCTGGAAGAACAGCTCGCCGCCCAGCCCCTCCGGCGCACGGACCAGCGCCACGGGACGGCGTTGCAGGTGCGGCATGATCCAGGGGGCGACTTGGGCGTAATACTCGGCGATGCGCCGCTTGGTCACGCCCGTGCTGGGGTCGATGACGCGGTCGGGATGGGTCAGGTGCAGCTCGCCGTTGGAGTTCAGTCGGCGTTCGGCAGTCGCAGTTCTACTGGCAGCGGCCTTGCCGGGCCGTTTTTCGCTTGCGGCTGGCTCGGCCTGTTCATGGCCGATGCCTTGCGCGGGCTTGTCTTCGCGCAGGCCATGAAATACCGCATGGCGCACGATGCCGTCGCGGGTCATCTGCGTGTAGGCGACTTCGGCCAGCAACGTCGGGCTGAGCCAATGCACGCCCCGGGCGGCCGCGCCGGCAGGAAGGTTGAGCAGAACGGGCGGCTCGGCCCGTAACGGTTGCAGCCGATCGTGCAGGTGTTCGAGGGTCTGCGCGCTGAAACCGGTGCCGACCCGGCCGGCATAACGCAGCCGGCCTCGTTCGTCGTGCAGCGCCAGCAGCAAGGCGCCCAGGCCCTGACGACTGCCTTTGGGGTCGGTATAGCCGACGATGATGAATTCCTGACGCTGCTGGCATTTGAGTTTGATCCAGTCGCGGCTGCGCTGTTCGCGGTAAGGGCTGTCGGCACGTTTGCCGATCAGGCCTTCGAGCTGCAACTGGCAGGCGCTCGCCAGCAACGAATCGACCGGCGCTTCGAAATCTTCGGAGTAGCGCAGGGCATCTGAGTCGTTACTTTGCAACGCATCGGCCAGCATGGCGCGGCGTTCGTGCAGTGGCGCATCGCGCAGGTCCTGGCCGTCGAGCCAGGGTGCGTCGAACAGGTAATAAGTCAGCGCACTGTCGTCGCTCTCGTCGAAGGCGTTTTGCAGCGCCTGGAAGTCGGCCACGCCTTCCTCGTCGATGACCACCACTTCGCCGTCGAGCCAACCCGACTTGAGTTTGAGCTTGCGCAGCGCCTCGACCTGGCGCGGCATTTTGGCGCTCCAGTCATGGCCGTTGCGGGTATACAGGCGGATGTCCTTGCCATCGATCCGCGCGAGCAGGCGATAGCCGTCGAACTTCACTTCGTAGCGCCAATCGCCAGACGGGGGCTCGTCCACCAGGGTCGCCAGCTGCGGGCTCATCTGCTCGGGCAAGGCCGCTTTGCGTCGGCTGGGCTTGGCGGGCTTCGCCACGGCTTTGGTGGCCGTAGCTTTGGTGTCGGACGTGGCAGCGGCCTTTGCGTCAGCGCCTAGGCCCGGCAGCACGGCATCGCTGAGCACGCTGTCGGGCAGCGCCTCGACGATGCGGTACTCGTCTTCGCTACGCGCCTGCTCGTCGTTGGACTTGACCAACAGCCACTGCTCCTTCTTGCCCGCCAAGTGCGTGCGAAACAGGTTCCAGGTACCCGACAGCTTTTCCCCTTGCAGACGAAAACGCAGTTTGCCTTTCTCATAGGCCGCACGGGCGTCGCCTTCCGGCTCCCAAATGCCGCGGTCCCAGACGATGACGTCGCCTGCACCGTAGTGGCCCTCGGGAATGGAGCCCTCGAAACTGGCGTAGTCGAGCGGATGGTCTTCCACGTGCACGGCCAGGCGGCGCTGCTTGGGGTCGAGCGAAGGACCTTTGGGAATCGCCCAGCTTTTCAGGGTGCCATCGAGTTCCAGGCGGAAGTCGTAGTGCAAGTGGCTGGCATCGTGTTTCTGGATGCAGAACTGCAACGCATGGGCCTTGCGCGTCTTGCGGCCGGTGCCGGCAGGTTCGGGCGTGGCGGCGAAATTCCGCTTGCGCTGGTATTCCTGCAACGGCTTGGCCATGGCGATAGGCTCCGTAAGGGAATGGACGTCCATTGGATGGGAGCACGGCCACGTTACGGGAGTTCAATAAAACGGACGAGGGTAGGGCGTGCGAGAAACTGAATCATTCGGTCCCTGGCGCAGTCGACCGTATGGACTAAATTCGATGGAGTGCCTCCCATGGCCCAAGCAGACGAAAAGCGCGCATACACCCCGACCGAGATCGACACCATCGAGGACCGTATCGGCAGTGTCCACCCCCTCGATTTCAATGAGGATGACGACGCGCCCAAAGGTCGCATCGGCGATGAGCTTCCCGAAGCCGAGGCCGACCTGGAGTTTCCGCAAGAGCGTGCCGCCGAAGCCGGCATGACCGGGGGCGAGGCGCTGAGCGAAGGCGTGCACGAAGATGGCGTTACCGACGACGACATGAGCCCAGAGACGCTGCTGCCTGACGACGGCGCGCTCGACCAGCACGACCTGGGCAGTGCCGCGACCCCAGCCGACCAGGATCTGACCGAGGTGGATGCCGAGCAAATCGGTGCCGGCCACGGCCAGGACGAAGCCGAACTGGCCCATACCCATCCGCTGGATGGCAAGCCATGGTCGGACGACGAAGTTCCGGACGACCGGAATAACGCGTGACACCGGACCACCGGCCACGCGCACAACCCTTGGAGGAAAGTACGATGACCAGCCAGACCTGTGCCTGCCCGCACTGCAACTGCGAACTCGACAACCATGCCGTCGAGCGCGGTGGCAAGCGCTACTGCTGCGATGCTTGCGCCAGTGGCCATGCCCACGGCGAAGCCTGTCAGATGGGCCAATGCGGCTGCGCCAAGAGCGCCAGCGGCGGCGACCGACGCTCCAGCTGATGGTGGGTAACGATTCGGACGTGTAATAGCGGCTTGATGACTGATGCCGGTCATTCAGCCTGAACCACTGCCCATTGGGGCCGCTTTGCGGCCCATCGCGGCTAAAGCCGCTCCCACGAAACAGATGTAATCCTACGGAAAAGCTTTGCGGCCCATCGCGGCTTGAGCCGCTCCGAAGAAACAGGCGTAATCCTGTGGGAGCGGCTTCAGCCGCGATGGGCCGCAAAGCGGCCCTGGCAATCGCACCAACCTCAGTGCTTGTGCTCATCCTCCGGCAGCGCATAGGCGATCACATAATCGCCACGGTCCGTCGACTGCCGCGCACCGCCTGCGGTGACCACCACATATTGCTTGCCGGTCTTGGGCGATACGTAGGTCATCGGGCCGCCTTGGCTACCCACGGGCAGACGGGCTTTCCAGATTTCCTCGCCGTTGGCGCTGTTGTACGCGCGTAGATAGAAGTCCTGAGTCCCGGCGATGAACACCAGGCCGCCCTGGGTCGACAGGGTGCCGCCCAGCGTCGGCAGGCCGATGTTGATCGGCAGGTGCATGCGGATGCCCAAGGGGCCGGTGTCTTCTACGGTGCCGACCGGCACTTGCCATGCGACCTGGCGGGTCTTCATGTCGATGGCGGTCAGGGTCCCGAAAGGCGGCGCTTGGCAAGGGATGCCGGCGATCGACAGGAAGCGGTTCTTGTTCACTGCATACGGCGTGCCCTTGAGCGGTACGGCGCCCATGCCGGTGTTCAGCGCTTCGCCGCCGGACGAGGCGGGCGTATTTTTCTGCGCCGGCACCATCTGCACCCATAGGCCCAGGCGCATGTCGTTGACGAAGATGAAGCCATGCACCGGGTCGGTCGACAAACTGCCCCAGTTCATGCCACCCAGCGAGCCCGGGAAGCTCAGCGAGCGGTCGGTACCGGGTGCGGTGTACAACCCGTCGTAGCGCATGCCCTTGAAGTCGATGCGGCACAGCAGTTGGTCATAGGGCGTGGCGCCCCACATGTCCGACTCGGTGAGGGTCTGTGCGCCGATCTGCGGCATACCTACCGATTTGGGCTGAGTCGGCGAATAGGGCTCATTGGGAATGTTACCGGGCTTGACCGGCACGTCCTCGACCTTGGTCAGCGGCTGGCCGGTGGCGCGGTCGAGCACGTAGATCTGCCCGGCCTTGGTGCCGATCACCACGGCAGGCACGGTGGTGCCGTCGTCGCGGGTGAAGTCGATCAGGCTCGGCTGCATGGGCAGGTCGAAGTCCCAGAGGTCGTTGTGTACGGTCTGGTACACCCACTTCTGGTTGCCGGTGGTGGCGTCGAGCGCCAGTACCGAGGCGCCGTAGGTGTGGTCCAGGCGCGTGCGTTCGACGCCATAGATGTCGGTCGACGACGAGCCCATCGGCAGGAATACCGTGTTCATCGCCGGATCGTAGGACATCGGCGCCCAGCTGTTGGGGGTGCTGCGCACGTAGGTCTGCCCGGCCTCAGGTGCCTCGCGCCGTTCGGGGTTGCCAGGGTCGAAGGCCCAGCGCATCTGCCCGGTGATGACGTCGAAGCCGCGCAGCACGCCGCCCGGCATGTCGGTCTGCACGTTGTCGGCCACACGTCCACCGACCACTACCGTAGTCCCGGCCATCAGCGGCGCCGACGACAGCTGGTAGTAGGAGTCGGGAACGTTGCCCAGGCCTTCCAGCAGGTTGACCTGGCCGTGGTTGCCGAAGCCTTCGCAGAACGCACCGGTATCGGCATCCACGGCGATCAGGCGGCCGTCGATGGTGTTGGTCAGCAGGCGGCGCTGGCAATTGGCGCCAGGCGCCACTTGGGCGGCTGCCACGGGCGTGCTGTTGGGTTGGGTCGGCTGCGCCAACGGCGCGCTGGCGTCGAAATAGGCCAGGCCGCGGCAACGCTGCCAGACCTTGGACTGGGCGTTGATGGCGTTTTTCCACAACTCATTGCCGGTGTCGGCATCGAGCGCGATCAGGTTGTTGTGCGGCGTGCAGATGAACACCTTGTCGCCGATCTGCAGAGGGGTGAGCTGGTCTTCGGCACCGTTGCCGTCGCTGATCGCCACATCGCCGGTGTGGTAGGTCCAGGCCACCTTGAGTTTGGCGACAGTGTCGCGGTTGATCTGGTCCAGTGCGGCGAAGCGGCTGCCGCCTTCGGTGTTGCCGTAGTGGGCCCAGTCCTTCTGCGCAGTGGCGGGGCCGACCGGGGTCAGGCCGGGGCCGTTGCCGGTGGGTGCGACGCTGGGGTGGGCGACGAACATGTTGACCACGGTCACCGCAAGCAGCACGGCCATGACGCCCGCCACGCCGTAGGCGCCGCGCCCAGCGTTACCGCCATGGGCGCGCACCAGCAGCGGGTAGACCAACGCCACCACCAAACCAATGGCGCCGAACATGAACAGCCGCGAGAACAGCGGCCAGAACGCTAGGCCCGCATCGGCCACCGCCCAGACAGCGGTTGCGGCCAGAAACGCGGCGAACAGCCAGGCGCCGAGCGGTTTGCGCAGGGCGATCAGCACCCCGGCCAAGGCCATGGCCGCACCGCCGAGCAGGAAGTACCAGGAACCGCCACGGCTGATCAGTTTGATGCCGCCAGCGGCCAGGAGCAGGCCGAGCAGGGCGATGACCACGCCCAGGCCGACCAGAAACAGAAGGGAAACGCCCGAAGGGCGCGAGGTGGGTTTCATGCCAAGAGTTCTCGCAGGTGGAATGGGCGAGAGTCTAAGCGCTTAGCAAGCTAATTAACAAGTTGGTACATAATATTTGGTGGCGAATTGTCGCAGGCTATTCGGCCTACTGCGGCGTGCCGAACAGCCCGGTCCAATAGATCCCGGCGTCGCTTTTCGGGTCGACGGCATAGGCGGCACCCAGTTCGTGGAAAGCCGGGTTCATCAGGGTGGCGCAGTGCCCAGGGCTGGCCAGCCAGCCATCGACCACCTTGCGTGGCGTGTCGCGGCCGGCGGCGATGTTCTCGCCGATCTGCTGATACAGGTAGCCGGCCAGCTCGGCGCGGTCGCCAGGGGTGCGGCCGTCCCGGTCGATGTGGTCGAAGAAGTTCTGGTTGGCCATGGCCCGGGTATGGGTGGCGGCCACGCCTGCCAGCACGTCGTTCCAGGTCAGCGGCGGCGCTTCGGCGAAAGGCTGGCCGCCACACTGGCGCGGCAGCTTGCGTGCGGCATTGACCTCTTGCAGCAGCTTTTGCCCTTCGGCCTGCCAATCGCCGAGTCGGCCGCTGAGCAGGGGGCGCGCCAGCACGATGCGCCAATCGCGGCCCTCCTGGCTGACGCCGATGTCGACGAACTGTGGGTCGAGCACCACTTGGCAGAAGCTTTCCTTGATCACGTTCATCGCCGCATTGGCATCGCGCGGCCCGGACAGGCTGATGGCCTGTACGTTGACCATCGGGTAGGCCGCGCGGCTCATGGCCTGTTGCAGGTCGCGGGTGCCCTCGGGGGACAGCGCCAGGCGCGTGTCGCTGTTGAGTGGCGGCAGCTCGAGGGAGGCTTCGCCGCCACAGGGCTGGGCCTGGCTGCGCCAAAGGTTGATGGCGTCGATCAGGTGCGCTTCTTCGCCGCTGACGGCCAGCGCCTGGGGCGACAAGGTCAGGCCGAGCGACAGGGCGGCGCAACAGGCCGCTGAGGTGAGGACGCGCATGGTGATCTCCCTATGACTGACAGCGGCCCTTTCCCAGGGACGCGCTGCCATCCTACACAAGCACCGGGCGTTTGGCCCTGCGCCGTGCATCGAGCTGAAGGCACCGCCGGTAAGCGGCTAAAGGAGGCAGTAGACCGGTCTTACCGGCAAAAGTGCGACGCAACGCACACATGGCAGGGGCGAACGGCCCGGCATGACGATGGATCGGTCTGCAGTCAGCCACGGCTGCACACGGCCTCGGCCGCCATGCGCCAGCGTGACCCGAGGCGGCTGTCTTCGCCTCAATGCCGAGCGTGGATCAAGCGCGTGGCCGTTCGCCATGCCCACGTGCTCCGCCATAGCCCTGGCTGATGCGGTCGATGACCATGGCCAGCGCCACGATGGCCAGGCCCGCTTGCAGCCCCTGACCGACGTTGAGGGTCTGAATGCCGGCCAGCACGTCTTCGCCCAAGCCACGGGCGCCGATCATGGAGGCCACGACCACCATCGACAGGGCCATCATCACCGATTGGTTGAGCCCGGCCATGATGCTCGGCATGGCCAGTGGCAAGGCGACCCGGCGCAAGCCTTGCCAGCGGCTGGCCCCCAGCCCGCGCGCCGCCTTGAGCAGCGACGGGTCGATCTGGGCCAGGCCCAGATGGGTCAGGCGCACCAGCGGGGGCAAAGCGTAGATCAGCGTGGCGAACACCGCCGGCACCTTGCCCAGGCCGAACAGCATCAGCACCGGAATCAGATAGACGAAAGCCGGCAGGGTCTGCATGACGTCCAACACCGGCAACAGCAGCCGCCGCGCCAGCGCGCGGGTGGTCAGGAGCACGCCCAGCGGCACGCCGATCAGCACGCACAGCCCAGTGCTCACCAGTACCAGGGCCAAGGTCTGCAACAGTTTGTCCCACAAGCCGAGCATGCCGATGCCGGTCACCAGCGCCATCAGCACCAGCGCCCGCAACACGCTACGGTTGGCATGCCAGGCCAGAACGCCGACCACGGCCACCAGCAGCCACCAGGGCATCATCCGCAACAGGTCTTCCAACCCCACCAGGAGACCCAGCAGTTGGTTCGACACATTGCGCAGAGGTTCGCCGTAATGCAGCACCAGCCAATCGACCCAGGCGTTGATGCCGTCGGCGAAGGAGAACTGCAAGCTTTCGGGAAAGCCACCGCTCACAGCGCGGCCTCGACCCTTGCCGCGCGTTCGGCGGGCAGCCAGGCTTTCCACACCTGCGGATGGGCCTTGAGGAACGCCCTGGCGGCTTCACGGGCAGGCTGGCGGGTGCTGCTCATGTCGGCCAGTGTCTTGTTCAGCACGTCGATGGGCAGGTCGACCTTTTCGAACACCGCGACCAGGTCCGGGTACTGCTCGCGAAAGGCCGCCGACACACCGATCGACAGCTTGGCCGGCAGCGAGCGGCTGCCGCGGGGCGTTGCGTTGCGCGGATCGGTCAGCGTGGCCCAGGCGGCCGCATCGTAGGGCGGCTCCTCCAGGCGTACCAGGTCATAGCGGCCCATCAGCGGCGTGGGGCTCCAATAATAGAACAGTACCGGCTTACCCAGTTTGATGGCCGAGGTCACTTCGGCGTCCAGTGCGGCGCCCGAGCCGCTGCGGAAGTTGTTGTACTGGCCATCGAGGCCGTAGGCCTTGAGTTTCTGGCTGTTGACGGTTTCCGAGGTCCAGCCGCTGGGGCTGTTGAGGAAGCGGCCTTTGTCGGGCTGCTCAGGGTCTTTGAAGACCTGGGGGTAGCGCTTGAGGTCGGTCACGCTGCGCAGGTCGGGTGCGAGGGCGGGCAGACCGCGGGCCGGATCGCCCTTGATCACGTAGGCCGGCACCCACCAGCCCTCTTCGGCGTTCTTCACCGTGTCGCCCAGCGCGAACACCTGACCGGCCTGCTCGGCCTTGACCCACGCCGGGCTGCGGCCGGCCCATTCCTCGGCGATCACCTGCAGGTCGTTGCGCGCCAGCGCCACCTCCATGCTCACCGTGCTGCCGGGCAGGGTGTCGGTGCTGTAGCCATAGCCCAGCTCGGCGATCAGACGCAGGACCTCGGTGGTCAGCGCGCCGCTTTCCCAGCCGATGGCGCCGAAATGGATGGGCGCGGCGGGTGTGGCGGCGACGCGCTCGGCCCCGAGCAGGCCCAGGCCCAGCGCAAGGCTGGCCAGCAAGGTGGAAAGGGTTTTCATGGTGGGGTGTCCTGGGGAAAGGTGAGGGCAAGTGTAGACGAGCCGCCATCTTTCCCAACAAGCCCCGGCGTAGGCGTTGCGGCCAGGCCGGCGACTTGTCCGGCGCCCGGTCTGCTTCAGTGCGGCAGTTGCGCCAACGCCGTACGCAATTGCTCGACATCGCTGAAGCGGCGTTGCTGCACCATCTGCCCCCCTTCGAGTTGCACCCATTGCACGGTGTCGCGGTCGCCGCCGTAGCGACCGGCCACCGCGCCGGTCTGGTCGAGCACGATGCGGTAGCTGGCCGAACGCATCGCCGGCACCATCACCATCTTCGCCACCGAAGGCATGCGCTCGACATCGGCCACGTAGATCACCTTGCGCGCTTCCAGGTAACCGCCAGGTTCGTCGCCAAGCGCCGCGTTGACCATCTTGGCACTGGCCATGCTGCGTGCCACCAGCAGCACCTGGGTCGTGTCGTCCAAGGTATAGGGCGTGTCGTGCTGATCGAGCAACGTCCAGGGCGCACGCGCGTCGCTGCCGTCGGCATTGCGTTCGGAGGCGGCAAGGGCAGGGGCGGACAGGCACAGCGTCAACAGCAGGGGGAACCACTTCATGGCGGGCCACTCAGGTCGAAATGGCTGAACGATAATGGCTGGGCGCGGGATTGCCAACTCATGCTTTAGCGCCAAGGCGGTCGTCTTGTGCTGACAGGAGCCCGCGTCGGCTCGAGCGCGTTAGTGGCAGTATGCCTTCAGGCGTTGAACTTAGGCCGCTTGGCGCATGTCACTCGCACAGGCGCGCATGACCCGGGCCTGTATTCAGGCGATTGCCAAGGGGGATGCCGGATGGCCTTGAAGAAACAACGTGAAGCCAGGCTGCGAGCCACTATTCTCTGCCTGCGTAGCCGACAGGTCCTGTTGGTGAAGAAAAAAGGCGGCAAGTGGAATTTCCCTGGCGGTGCGATCGAACCGGGTGAGACCGCCGAGCAGGCTGCGGCACGCGAACTCGAAGAGGAAGTCAGCCTGGGCGACCAAGGCCTGTTGGCACTGTGTTGCGTGGCCACCGACAGTACGCTCCACCATGTATTTACCGCGCAATTCGACGGGCGCACCAAGCCTGTGCCTGCCAACGAGATAGCCGAGTGCAAATGGGTCGGATTGCAGGCGCTGCAGCGTACGCCCTTGACCGCCGCCGCCATGGCGCTGCTGTCGATGCAACTGCCGGCGCTGGTGGATTTTTTGTAGGCAGGCGAATCGTTTAAGCCAATCGGCTACCTTGGCACGAATTTCTCATCACTCTCTGGGTCGCACCGATAGTGAGTTGATTCGCACACGTTCCCTTCCCCAACAACACAATAAGGGGGTTCCATGAGCTGTTTGATCTGTGCTGGCCAGGCAGAGTCCGTCGAGTGTTCCTCCGGTTGGGAGGAAAGAAGCTGTTCGCACTGTGGTTGTTACCGAATGTCCCAAGCCCTCATCCTGCAAATGATGGAGGAAGGGCAGATCTTCGATTCCTCCAAGATGCGCGCCTGGTTGACCCGCCAGCGCAGCTTGGTCGCCGTGCCGTCGATCGAGTTTTCCCACGCGATCCTGATGCGGTGACGCGGCTTGTCGCAACGCGCGGCGTACTCGCCAGAGACGCCGCCCCAAGCCCTCGATAGCTTGGCGTTCACAAACCCCACCGCATGCATGAACCCCCATGCCGGCAAACGGTCAGACAGTCCAGAGTCAGGACTGAGGCAAACGATGGACCTCTTCGACAAGCCCCCCGTCGATCCCCACGAACGCGATGAACACGAGCCGCACGCCCCGAGCGAAGCGCAGGAGCGTCTGCAGCTGGCACTCGATGCCGGCGCGATCATCGGCACCTGGGTCTGGAGCGTGCCCGACGACCGTCTGACCGCCGACGAGCGCTTTGCCGAGGCTTTCGGGCTGTGCCCGGAACGTTGCGCCGCTGGCATCTGCGTGGAGGAAGCCTTCGCCTCGATCCACCCCGGCGACCGTAATCACGTCACCGCCTTGATGAACGCTTCGATGCAACATGGCGGTGCCTTTCGCTGTGAGTACCGCGTGTTGCGCAGCGATGGCCAGTACCACTGGACCGAAGGCAGCGGCCGTGCCGAACTCGACGCGCAAGGGCACGCAGTGCGTTTCCCCGGCGTTCTGCTGGACATCGAAGCACGGCGCGCGGCCGAAGCCGAGCGCGATCGCGTCACGGCCATGCTGCACACCTTCACTTCGGCCGTGCCGGGTGTGGTCTACGCCAAGGATCGCCAGGGCCGCATGCTGGTGGCCAACCACGGCACCACACTGTTGATCGGCAAGCCGCCGAGCTTCTATCTGGGCAAGACCGACCTGGAGTTTCTCGAAGACGAGCGACAGGCGCGGCAGATCATGGCGACCGACCAGCGCATCATGCGCCAGGGCAGGCCCGAGGAGGTCGAAGAACGGGTGAACATGCCCGACGGCACCGAGGCCATCTGGCTGTCGAACAAGGCGCCGTTGTTCGACGATCAGGGCGTGGTGATCGGGCTGATCGGTTCATCCGTGGACGTCACCACGCGCAAGACCATGGAATCGGCCTTGCAAGAACTCAATCGAGAACTCGAAACCCGTGTCGACCAGGCCGTGGCCGAGCGCGAGGCCGCCCAGGCCGCGTTGCGCCAGTCGCAGAAGATGGAAGCGGTGGGCCAGTTGACCGGCGGCATCGCCCATGACTTCAACAACTTGCTGGCGGGGATCAGCGGCAGCCTCGACCTGATCAAGCTGCGCCTGGGCCAAGGCCGTCTGGCCGATGCCGAGCGCTATCTGGGCGTGGCCCAGGGCGCGGCGCAGCGCGCGGCGGCACTGACCCATCGCTTGCTGGCCTTCTCGCGGCGGCAGAACCTGATGCCGGTGCCCACCGACGTCAACGCGCTGATCCGCGGGCTGGAAGATCTGGTGCGACGCACGGTCGGCCCGTCCATCACGGTCAAGGTCGACCTCAGCGCCAGCGCCGTCACTTGCCTGGTCGACCCGGCGCAGTTGGAGAACACGCTGCTGAACCTCTGCATCAACGCCCGTGACGCGCTCAAAGGCGGAGGTTGCATGACCATCAGCACACACGACCAGTGGCTCGAGGCCGGCCCTGGATTGGACCCGGAACTGGCCGCCGGTCGCTACTTCACCCTCTGTGTGGCCGACGACGGTACCGGTATGAGCCCGCAGGTGCTGGCCAAGGCGTTCGAGCCCTTCTTCACCACCAAGGCGGTGGGCGCCGGCACCGGCCTTGGCCTGTCGATGATCTACGGCTTCGCCAAGCAGTCGGGCGGTCAGGTGCGCATCGAGTCGGTGGAAGGCGAGGGTACGCGCGTCTACCTGCAGTTGCCGAGCCAGGCCTTGGCCGCCGCGCCCGTCGCTGAGATACTGCCGATCCTGCCCGAGGCCATGGCGGCCCAGGGCGAAACGGTGTTGGTGGTCGACGACGAACCTTCGGTACGCATGTTCGTCAGCGAACTGCTGGTCAGCCACGGATACCGCGTCATGGAGGCTGCCGACAGCCAATCCGGTTTGCAATTGCTGCGCTCGGACGTGCACATCGACCTGCTGGTGACCGATATCGGCTTGCCGGGCACCCTCGACGGTCGCCAGATGGCCGACGCCGGTCGCCTGTGCCGGCCCGCGCTGCCGGTGCTGTTCATGACCGGCTTCGCCCAGCCCCATGTGCTCGAAGATCGGCCCCTGGAGACGGCGATGGCCGTGCTCACCAAGCCCTTTGCACTCGAGCGCTTCTTCAATGGCGTCAACACGCTGTTGGGCAAAAACGTGGAGCCTTACGACGCGCCTGGCTGAGCGACCCATTCACCTGGAAATAACCTACGCGGCAGCGCCCTGGCGGCGTGCCGTTCTGATACCCTCATGCACACTTCGCCACCTACACCGATCGGCATGCGAGCTGCGCCGATAGCACAACGACCTCATCGAGGAAAGGGAGATTCACCATGACCGTTACAGACCGTCTGAGCCTGCTTCAGTACGAGCATTTGAGCCTGGGTGGGTCGGCAGCGGCTCAGTTCACCCAGTCCCTCGACGCCCTGCGCGTACTCAGCCTGGCCGAGCGTTACGAGCATCCGGCAGCCTTGTACCTGGGCGACATCGCCGATGTCGAAGACCGTGACGAACTGCTCTGTGCCAAGAGCCTGGCGCTGGGTTTCGCCCATGGCCTGATCGTCGCCAAGGTCATCAGCGAAAGCCAGGGCGAGGCCTTGCGCCAAGTGTTCCAGGACGCCGCCGACCGCGCCTTGGCAGCGCTTGCCGATCCGACCTGACGGCCGGCCTGGCCTAAAGGTCGTTTTCTAGCGCAGTCCATATTTCGCCACCTACCTGTCTGGAATCTCCGCACATGTATCCCACCACCCCCGACGGGCGTTATTTCGTGGTCAAGGGGCAGCTGTGGCGTTGCACCAATCCTGGATTGAGCGAGGCAGAGCGCCAACGCCTGGTCAAGGCGTTGATGACTGCGCGCCGTGCGGTGAAGGCCGCGAAAACCAGCGAAGATCCCGAAGCCCTGCGCAACGCCCGTGCTTCGGTGGATGCCGCGAAGGTGGCGCTGGGCGAGCGTGGACCGGTGTGGTGGGAGGACGGCAGCCCTGACTACAACCGCAAGCGCGTGGCCAATAGCCCTTACGCGCGATGGTTCAGCGACGAAGTCGAAGGCGTCGACCCTTCATAGCGTCGACCTGCCGCCGTACCGGGCTCTTGTCGGAGCGGCTTTAGCCGCGATGGCCGGTATCGCCGGCCTGAAGGCTACATTGCCTGGATCGGAGCCTCCGATCGGAGGTAAGTGAAAGACACTTGGTAGGTACCTTCAAGCCGCTCGGTGGAAGGCTCGAGGCGAGCTTGACGAACTAATTACTGACTCATTGGTCAGCATTTTGGTGTTCGCTTTCGTCTTTCAACTTTTGGAGCGCTTTCCATGCCCCTCTATACCCTCGACTATCGTGTGGCCGGCCAACCTCACAGCCATCGCTTGGAGCTGCAACAAACGCACCTCGCCGCGCATGAAGCAGCGATGCACCTGATCGTGCTGCACTTCGGCGACAGCGAGAACAGCCTGGTGATCCCCGCAGCCGACGCCACTGCGCAAGAGATCATGGCCCAGGCGCAGCTGTTGGGGCTGAGCCATATCGAGGTCGGCGAGGCATGCGCCTGAGGCGGCCCAGCCGTACCTCGCACGAGGCGCGAGCCGACCTGGCATGAGCGACGTCGGCGCCACGCGCCTGCAACTTTGGCAGGCTTTGTCCGAGCTGTTTCTGGACAGCGAAGTCAGCGAAGCGACCCTCGACGGCATCGCCCGCACCGTTCGCGCCAGCGGCTACGCTCACGCGGAAGTCGAACGCATCCTCTGGGCGGAGGTGTATCCGGTACTCAGGCACAACCTCGATAGCCCAGCCGGCGAATGGGCAGGGTGGAGCGATGCCTGGCTACTGGCCCACCTGCGCGTCAACGGTTCATCCCGACGCCCGCGCAATACCGCAGTGGCTCGGGAAATCGAACGCTGCTGGCGCTGCGTACTGGATCGAGTCGAGGGCAAGAAGTGACCGACCTGGCTCATCCAGCACCTCTCAATCGCGCATCGGTACAAATCCGATCAAACTTTGCCGCAGGACGGAAGGTCATTCTTTGGTAGCCATCGCTCACCAAGGGCTGGCAGCTTGAATCAAGGAGAATGACATGAGCTTGTTCCGTTCCATCCTGGAAAAACTCGGTTTGGGTTCGCACGCTGCACCGTCCGCCGATGCCGCGCCTGCACCGCAAAACACCGGCACCGCGCCAACGACCGGCACTGCCGGTGCTCCACAGACCTCCGGCGCCGCACCGGCCGGCATGAGCCAGGTCGACGTCGCCCAGCATCTGGATTCGCTGTCCGGCGCCCAACAGCTGAACTGGCGTACCTCGATCGTCGATCTGCTCAAACTGCTGGGTCTGGACAGCAGCCTGGCTTCGCGTAAAGAGCTGGCCACCGAACTGCACTACACCGGCTCGACCGACGATTCCGCCGCCATGAACACCTGGCTGCACGCCCAGGTCATGAAGAAACTGGCCGAAAACGGCGGCAAAGTACCGGCCGATCTGCTGGATTGAGCCTTTGCAGATTCACCAGCGAGGGGCTGCGGCCCCTGCTGGTGAAGTCCACCCTCCGCAATCGGGTCGAGTGCCCCCCGAGCCTCCGCAAATAGACCCACCTCCCACGCCGTCCAGCGGCCCGTCCCAGCAAACTTCTTATACGCCGAACTTTCCGTGTACAACTCACGTCCGAGCATTGATGTCGATCGAATATCGAATAGCCATGCCCCACGGCCATCACGCGGCTGCGCACCCATGACCTGCTGTACTTCAGGCACGACCGCACCCAGCCCTCACACCGCCGACGAACACCGGCAATACCCCGGCCGATCCGGGGGCAAGCGTAGAAGGAGCGCGCCTGCATGAACAAGATCTATGACGCCTTGCGTGGCCTGTTCGGCCATGATCCGGCCAACCCTGACGCACCGGGGCCGGTGTTGGTGGAGCCGGGCGAAATCCTCTTCACGCTGCCGACGCTGGCCGACGACGCGCCCGTGGTGGAGCCACTGACCGATGCGCCGCCACGGCATGGTTTGGTCCTGCATGAAGACGACTGGCGCCAGCTGGAGTTTCTGCCTGCCGCCCAGTTGCCGGAAAGCCAGCGCCTGTTGCGCGACTTCAAAACCTTCGAGGCCACCCACCGCGAAGCCTCGGGCTGGCGCCAGGCCTACCCGCGGGTGCTGAGCGACGGCATCGTCATTCCGGGCGTGGCGGCCGAAGCCGAGTTGGTCGCCGCGCTGGGCGCCACTCCCGAGCCGACGCCGCTGATCTGCACCAGTGAAACCGTGCTGGGCTGCCTGGCCGGCGGCTTCAGCGTGCCTATCGGCAATGAGGTCACCTTGTATGGCTACACCAACGCTGCCGGCATCGCCGTACTGGGCGCTTCGCTGGGCGAGCATGCCGACCACCAGTGCCTCGTGAAGGCGTTCTGCGCGCTCAATGCGCGTTATGGCGTGGTGTTGGTGGATTGGTGCCAGCAGCGAGTGATCCTGGGCCAGGGCAAGCAGGGGCTCAACGTGTGGCAAGCCTGATGCAGTTCGCGGCTCGCTAATACAGCCCACCGCACGGGCCAAACGTGATCCTGCAGGTCCGCACGGCAGCGTTGTATGACACACTGCCGGCCCTTACTGCCGCCGCTGCCACCAATTCATGATCCAGTCCTTGTTCGTTGCCGTCGACGGTCCCAAAGGCGTCGGCAAGACCACGCTGCTCGAAGCCGTCGCCCAGGCGCTTAGAGTTGAAGGGCACACCGTGGTGCGTCTCAGCGAACGCAACCACGACCCGCACCGCGCGGCCACCATGGCGCTGGTCAACGCCCTGGCCAGAACGCCTTGCGCCGAGCTGGAATGGCAAGTCTGCGAGCGTCTGGCCGACAGCCGCGCCTGGATATCGCAGCATGTGTTGCCCAAGCAACCGCCGGGCAGTCTCATCCTCATGGACCGCTGGTACGCGTCCGATGCCGCGTTTCGTCACAACGTGCCGTTCGCCGACGTGCTGCGCTTGAACCTGGCGCGCGGCGTCAGCGTGCCGGACCTGCAAATAGGCGTGACCACCGCGCCACACGTGTCATGGGCGAGGGCGGCGGCACGCCGTCAAGGTTTGCGCAGTACGGTCGTGCACAGCTTCGAGGCGCACGCGGCCTGCACGGCAGCGTTCGAACGGGCGATGACGGAGCACGGTGGGTGGCTGTGTCGCAACGAAGGCACGCTGGCATCGGCCACTTCCGAGGTCGTCACCGCCATCCAAAGGCTGCTTGGCGAGCAGCGCCGGGGCTGAGTGTGCCGGCGTCTTCTCTGAAGGGTGGCGTCGAGCGTGGCGCAGCGGTCTTTGGGGCACATGCGCTCAGTCCCCCGAGCCCACAGCAGTGCGCACGCAGACTCACACCTTGCCGTTGAACGGCAGCAGCGCCTTGGCCAGCGACCGCAACCGCGCTTTGTCTTCTTCCAGCGGCAACGCCAATTCGGCACGTTTGAGCAGCAGGCCGGCATGGACCTGGCACTCCCGGCTAAACCGTTCGGGCGCCACGTGCGTGAGGCTTGCCAGCGCCTTGACGAAGCGGATGTCGATCTCCAGCAACCCCGCGCCGTCGCGGGCGATCAGGGTGAAGAAATCGTCGAACAGGTCCTGCACTTCGATGCCGCGCACGTGCACCCGGCGGCAGTCCGGTTCGATGCCTTCGGCCGCCGGTGCCTGCAACGCCCAAGCGGAAAAGCAGCGTACGCCGCGGCCGATCACGTCGATCACCGTGCCGGAGTCGTTGGTGGCCGGCGACAGCGCGCGTGAGGCGATCTCGGCCAGTACCGACAGACCGAAGCGCGGGTCCTGGTCGAACGACCGACGCAGGCCGATGGTCAAGGCGGCCAGTATGTCGTCGTCCAGCGCTGCATCGGCCGTGCTGTCCTGGTCCCAGACGATACGGGCCAAGGACGCGCCGACGTGTACGAAGCTGCCCGGCAGCACATCCAGATAGACCTCGACCCTGTACGCCTTGGCAACGGCGGCCAGGGCGCTCACATCGATGTGCTGGACATAGCCCGTATCGCCGCTCAGCACCGTGGTGGCGGTGGCCGGCGGGGTGAAATCGCTCGGATAGGCTGCGGCCCCGAGAAACGGCCATTCGGCCCTGCGCCGCAGAGCGACCAAGGTCGCGCTCTCGACCCGGTCGATGGTTTCGCCGACCCGGCCGAGCTTGGACAGGTGGTCGATCCAGCGCAGCAGCGTGTACACGATCAGGATCACCACCAGGATCGTCACCGCAAACAGCACCACGCGTCCTTGAGCCCCATAGGCCCCTGTGCTCAACGCGATGATGCCGACCAGGCTGAACAGGAACGAGCCGATGAAGGTCGCCAACGCGTTCTGCGTGGTCGAGTCCTCCATCACCAGGGTGGTGGCGCGCGGGGTGACGCCGCTGCTGGCGGCGCTGTAGGCCGAGACCATCGTACTCAGCGAAAAGGTGGTCACCGCCAGCATGCTCGACGCGATGATGCCGAGGATCTTGTCCACCGAATCGGCACCCACCTTGGCCGGCAACGAGGGCGGTACGAAGTCTCTGAAGACGATGGCCAGCAGCGCCGTGGCCACGCCCGCCAGGGAGAACAGCGTGGCGCGGAACCAGAGCCGTTTCGTGGTTTGGCCTAAAGCCCAGCGCCAGCGAGCGATCATGGAGGTTACCTTCGAGATGAGTGCGTTGGCCGATTGAGTGGATTAGCGGCGCGATAGTTTCATTGCCGCCAGCGAACGAGGACTGCCCCGAGCGCCCCTGGCCGTCTGCGCTTTGGAACATATGGCTGTGCGACCTTCTCCAATGACCCACCCACTGGAGGAAATACCCATGCAACCGCAAACCGAAGGTCTCGAAGAGCAAGGGCCAAGCAAGGTGCCTTACGTGAACGATCCGCAAAAACCTGCCAACCCCCCGAGCAAAACCGAGGAAGAAGAGGAGGCAGACGGCGAGGTGGACGCAGAGGCGTATTGAGGCAGCCAGGTAACGCCAGGCCCAGCCTGGCTCGCCCTAGGCCGGCACAGGACTGAACGACAACAAGTCCCTCATGCGACTCCCGGCGCCATTCAGCGATCTGTACCTTTCGTTCGACCAGAGCAGACGGCACAACGCCTCGCGATGCGCCGTCAGGCCGGCCAGGCCGCGTGCACCGTGGAAGTAGTACTGGTACCACAGCCGTGCCTCGGTTTCGGGCGCGGCGGGCTGCTGACCGTTGGCGATATCCTGGATGTTGTAGCCCGGCTCGCAGCTCACCAGGCCTACCACGCGCTCCGGCCACAGCGCCGCCACTACGCAGGCCGCGCGTCCGCCCCAGTCGTAGCCGGCAAGTACGGCCTCAGGCAGGTTCAGCGCATCCATCAATGCCAAGAGATCGGCGCCAAGCGCAGCTTGCTCGCCCGAACGGGGTGTGGCCGTGTCAAGAAAGCGGGTTGCGCCGTAGCCACGCAGGAAGGGCACGATGCAGCGGCAGCCGGCGGCGGCGAGCAGGTCGGCGACCTCGTCGTAGGCATGGGTGTCGTAGGGAAAGCCGTGCAGCAGGATGACGACAGGGGCGTCGGCGGCGCCGGTTTCCCGGTAAGCGACGTCGAGGACGCCGGCGTGGATGGTTTTCATGGAGGCCTCGCGTGCGGGTGTGGGTGGTGTCGCGGCATGGCGCGTGATGGTATGACCTGCGCGAGGGGGTGGATCGTTCACTGCCAGAGAAGCCCTCGAATCGACCAGTGTGGCCGATCTCGGCTTGGGCACGCCCAGCTTCTGCGGTACTGCTGCAGCCAGCGCCTCTGTGCGACACACCCGAACTGCCAGCTAGCGCGATGGGTCCCATACAGGGCTCAAAGCTCCAATGTCGAGCGCCCCCTCATTACCGCTTACCGGAGACAGGCACACGTGAAAAAAAGCGAGCTTCCCGAGAAAATCTGCGTGGTCTGCCAGCGGCCCTTCGTCTGGCGCAAGAAATGGGAGCGCTGCTGGGACGAGGTACGCTACTGCTCCGAACGCTGCCGCCGGCAGCGCAATGCGGCGCAGATGCCGCTCTAGCGCGGCTGCGAGCCATCACGTCCAGAGAGGCGACAAGGCCGCTCAGGCGGTGAAGGCGCGCGCGACCTTGGCGCGAAACCGTCGATGGTCTCTGCGGGTATCGATCAGGCGCGCAGAAAAAAGGCGGCAATGTTGAAAATGCCGTAGTGGGTGGAGCTGCCGTCGCTCAGATCGTCTTGCCCAGCACCTCGAGCAACTGCGCGACCTTTTCTTCGTTACGTTTGTAGTAGGTCCATGGCCCGATGCGCTGCGAAGTCACCAACTGTGCGCGTTGCAGCGCCGCCAGGTAGTTCGAGACCGTCGACTGGGACAGTTTGACCCGCTCCTGGATGATGCCCACGCACACGCCGATCTGCTCCGGGTCTGCCTGTTGCTCGGGGAAGTTCTCCCGCGGGTTCTTCAGCAGGTTGAGGATGGTCAGCCGAGTGGGATTGTCCAGGGCCTTGAGCGCTTCAATGAGATCGATGGGCATGACGAGACATAGGTAGCAGGGGAATGGGCGCGATGTTACCGGTTTTCGGCACGGTGTGCTGCACGCATCCCCAGGATGCGTGCAGCACGTGCTTCAACCCTGGTAACGCGGGTAGTCGATGTAGCCGATTTCAGTACCGCCGTACATGCTGGTGGGATCGACCGGGTTCAGCGGCCAGCCATTGGCGATGCGCGCGGGCAGGTCGGGGTTGGCGATGAACGGCCGGCCGAAACCGGCGAGGTCCGCCCAGCCGCCCTCGATGGCCGCCGCCGCACGCTCGGCCGTGTACTTGCCGGCATACAGGATGCGCCCGCTGAAGGCTGCGCGCACCGCTTGGCGGAACGCTGCCGGCAGTTCGGGCGCGCCGTCCCAATCGGCCTCGGCGAGCGAAAGGTAGGCGATGCCCACCTGTTCGAGGATCTTCACCGCTTCGACGTAGGTCTGCTGCGGATCGTCTTCCACCAGGCCCAGGTAGGCGCGCGCCTCGTCGGTGGTGGCGAACAGCGGCGAGAAGCGTACGCCCAGACGTTCGGCACCGACCACCTCGGCCACCGCTTCGGTGATCTCACGCAGGAAACGCAGGCGGTTGGGCAGGGAACCACCGTATTCGTCGGTGCGCTGGTTGGTGTGCGCCGAGATGAACTGGTTGACCAGATAACCGTTGGCACAGTGCAGCTCGACGCCGTCGAAGCCGGCCGCCAGCGCATTGCGTGCGGCTTGGGCGTACAGTTGCACCAGGTCTTTCACTTCGGCGGTAGACAAGGCCCTAGGCGTGGACGGATCGGCCAGCGCACCGGCACCCGGACCGGTTTCGACAAACACCTGGACCCGCGTGGTGCCCAGCGCCGACGGCGCGACCGGCGCGTCGCCGTTGGGTTGCAGCGAGGTGTGCGAGACCCGGCCCACGTGCCATAGCTGGGCGAAGATCACGCCGCCTTCGGCATGCACGGCCTGGGTGACCTTCTTCCAGCCCTCGATCTGCGCGGCGGTGTGGATGCCGGGGGTCCAGGCGTAGCCCTGGCCGCGGGGTTCGATCTGGGTGCCTTCGGTGACGATGAAGCCGGCGCTGGCGCGCTGGCGGTAGTAGTCGGCCATCAGGTCGTTGGGCACATCGCCCGGTTGGCTGCTGCGCGAGCGGGTCAGCGGCGGCATGACGATGCGGTTGCGCAGGGTGTAAGGGCCGAGGGTGGTGGGGGTGAAGAGGCAAGCGTGGTTCATTTCAAAAATCTACATATCGAAAATTACAGATATGACAAGACGTAAGCCCTGTCCAGGTCATGCGGCGGCAGCGAGCGGTAGTGTGCGAGCAACACCGCTCATGGGCGACCGAAGGGGCACAGCCTACACGTCATATCTATAAATGCAAATATCCAAATATTTAATTAATGCCTGCGAGCCCGCCGTTGCCTATGAGGCGTCGGCTGCGCCACCGGATCGACTGACCTCGAACCGTGGGTAGGCGGCTCGACCCGATAGCACCCACGGCAATGCCGGCAACTCAGTCTCCAGGAGCAGGCGGGCTCCCGGCGCCTGCAGGGGCAACGGCAAGACTGGCCATGCGTACGCCGGACGCGCTACGGGTAGCCGCAGTGGGCGCCAGCCAGCCGCCGCCCAGCGCGGCATAGAGGTTCACTTCGGTGAGCAATTGCGCCAGCCGGTCGTCGATCAGCCCTTGCTGGGCGGCGAACAGCGCGCGCTGAGCGTCGAGCAAGGTCAGGCGACCGTCCAGGCCGCTACGGTAGCGGCGCTCGGCCAGCGCGTAATAGCGTAGGTTCGAGGCCACCAGGTCGTGCCGGGCGCGCAGTTGCCGCCGGTAGGTCGAGCGTGCCGCCAAGCCGTTGGCGACTTCCTGGAACGCGGTCTGGATGGCTTTTTCGTATCCGGCCACCTGAATGTCCTTCTGCAACCGCGCGTAGTCCAGGCTGGCGCGCAGGCTGCCGGCGTTGAAAATGGGCAGCTTGACCTGGGGTTGGAACAGCCAGGTGCCGCTGTCCGCCGCGAACAGGCCGTTCAGTTGCGGGCTGGTGCTGCCCGCATCAGCGGTCAGGCTGATGCTGGGAAAGAACGCCGCCCGCGCCGCACCGATGTCGGCATGGGCGGCGCGCAGCTGGTATTCGGCCTGGAGGATGTCCGGACGACGTTCCAGCAGTTCGGAGGGCACGCCCGCCGACAGGCTGACGATCTGCTCCTGTGCCAGCGGCACGGCGTCCAGGTCGTCGGCTACCGGCACACCCACCAGAACGCTCAGTTGGTTGAGGTCCTGTGCTACCTGGCGCTTGTAGCGCGCCGCAGCGGCGCGCGTGGTGTCGACGCGGGTGCGGGCCTGGATGAGGTCCAGTGCCGATACGGTCCCGGTGCGGCGCTGATGGGCGGTCAGGCTCATGTCGCGTTCGTCCACGGCCAGGGTGTCCAGCGCCAGCGCGAGCGATTCCTGGTCGGCGCGCCAGGTCAGGTAAAGGCTGGCGACGCTGGTCACCAGGCTCAATTGCACGCTGCGCCGGGCCTGGTCGCTGGCCAGATAGGCGAGCGCCGCCCGGTCGCTGAGGCTGCGCACGCGGCCGAACAGGTCCAACTCGTAAGCGCTGACGCCCAGGGTCGCGGACGACGTCGAGGCGATCGCGCCCTGGTCGGTGCCGGTCATGCGCCGCGGCAGGTAGCGACGTTGTTCCTGGGCGTCGGCCGACACCTTGGGCCGCAGGTCGGCACGTTGGATGCGGTACTGGGCACGGTAGGCTTCCACATTCAGCACGGCGGTGCGCAGGTCGCGGTTGTGGACCAGGGCCGCGTCGATCAATTGGCCCAATGTGGGGTCGAGGAACACTTGGCGCCAGTCCTGCGCGGCCTGACCCGTACCCTCATCGCGCAGGTAGGCCGGGCCGCTCGGAAACCGCTCGGCCACCGGCGCGGCCGGGCGTCGATAGTCGGGCGCCAGGGAGCAGCCGCACAGCAGCGCCGCGCACAAGGCCAGGGCCAGCCGAGCCATCGGCTGTCGTGCCACGCTCAAGCGCCCGCCATCCATTTGGCCAGGCCGTGGCGCCCGCTGACGCCCAGCTTGGCGGTGGCGCGTTTGAGGTAGGTTTCGGCCGAGCTGTTCTTCACGCTCAAACGCTGTGCCATCTCCGGCACGGTGGCCCCGGTGAGCAGCCCCAGGCAGATCTCCTGTTCGCGCAGGGACAGTTTCACCGCGTGCTGTGCCAGGCGCTCGGCAAAGGCGCGGCGCAGGGAGCCGGCGTCCAGGTCGGCGACCTGCGATCCCTGGTCGGCGACGCTATGCGCCAACCATTGCCCATGGTGCTCGACCAACGGCAGTAACGTGTCGGAAAGGGTCTTGAGCTGTGACAACTCGGCCAGGCTGAACGCCTGCTGTCCTGGCAGGCGCTGGACGCAGATCACCCAGCGGCGGTCGCCGCTGCGCGACACCAGGTGGCACTGGTGGGCAGTGTGCCGGGTGTGCAATGGCGTCTTGAGCTTGATCAGCAGCGGGTCGTCCATGCGCATGATGCTGGGCAGCAGGGGCGAGCGCGGGCTGTCGCGACCTGCGACGGGTGAGCCGGCGCTGCCTAGGGCCTTGACCTGGCTGACGCTGGCCTGACCAGGGTCGAGTGTCCACTCGCTGAACTCGAGCCGGTTGATCGGCACTTGGGCGTCGACCAGGCGCAACATCCGCTCGGCGAAGTCGTGGGCGCCACTGCTGGCGATCAACTCGCCCAGGCGCAGGTACAGCTCGGGGTCGGGGCGGTATTGCGGGGCGGCGGTGGAGTGCATGTCCTTATCGTCCTTGATGAGGAGGGTTACGGAGGGGGCAGGTAGTCGGCCCGATGGGCAGTGGCGGACCTGCCTCTACAGCGCGGGGCCGTTCGAGCGGAGCGAAACATGCAGTAATCAGCGCCCCCTGAACAGGTGGGTCGAGCGGCCGAATCCAGGGTGATGGCCAGTAGATTGACGCCATAATCCCGGCGACGCTCGACGTGTCCTCAGGCTGGGTCGGATTTGTAGGCCATTGGCCCATGCGACCTATGGCCATTGGCTTACAAGCATTTCAGCCACCCAGGACAGGACGGCGCATGTCCGGGTTTCGGGGGCCATACACCCAGGCATGGCAGTGCTTGAATCGGGCGATCTCCCCCTCAGATGGATCTGACCCGCTCATGCCTGCCGCCCAAACCTTTGCCCTGACCGTTGCCCAGCGCGACATCTGGCTGGACCAGATCAGCCATGGCCCTTCGCCGCTGTACAACATTGGCGCCTATGTGCAGCTTGATGGCGCGCTGGACGTGGTCCGCCTGCGTGCCGCGCTGGCGCACCTGGTGGCCTTGCATGACGGATTGCGCACGGTGCTGGTGGCGACCGACGGCATGCCGCGCCAGTACTTCGCCGAGGGGCTGGACGTGGCGCTGACCGAGCACGACGTCAGCGGCGAGCGCGATCCCGTCGCCGCCGCCCAGGCCCTGTTGCGCGCACGCATGCAGGCGCCTTTCGTACTGGAAGGCGGCGCCTTGTGGGGCACGCAGTTGATCAAGCTGGGCGAGCAGCGCTACTTCTTCGCCTTGCAGGCCCATCACCTGATCCTCGATGGCTGGGGCGTCGACCTGTGGTTCAAGCAGATCGCCGACCACTACGGCCTGCTCGGGCAGGGCCTGCCGTTGCCGGCCACGGCGCCGTCGTACCGTGAGTTCATCGAAGACGACGCGCAGTATCAGGCGTCGGCCCGCCACGGCCGCGACCGCGACTACTGGTTGAGCCAATACCAGCGCTTGCCCGATGCGCTGCTGGTCAAACGCGAGCGCGGCGCGGCGCCGGACGGCACTCTCAGCGCAGTGCTCGAACAACCCTTCGATGCGTGCCTGCTGGCACGGATGCGCCGGTTGGGCAACGACCTGCAAGCCTCGGCGTTCCATGTGCTGCTCGCCGCCATGCACGTGTGCTGCGCGCGCACCTGGCAACGTGACGAATGGGTGCTCGGCGTGCCGGTGCGCAACCGCGGCAATGCCCGCTGCAAGTCGACGCTGGGGCTGTTCACCCAGGTCAGCGCCTTGCGCATGGCCTCGGGCCGCGAGCGCTCGTTCGCCGAGGTGGTGCAAGGCATCCGCGATGCGCTCAAGCAGGATTTCCGCCACCAGCGCTTCGCCCTCAGCGAACTGAACCGCACCCTCGGCACGCTGCGTGAGGAGCGGCCGCAGTTGTTCGAGCTGATGGTGTCGTTCGAAGAGGACGACAACGACCTGCGCTTCGGCGCCGCCAGCGGCCACACCGTGATGGTCTGCAACGGCCACGAGCCGACGCCGCTGAGCGTGCACCTGCGCAGCAACAGCCATTGCGACAAAGCCCACCTGCACCTGGTGTACAGCCGTGCCTGGTTCGGCGCCGAGGAGGTCGAGGCGCTCGCCGCGCGGCTGCTGCATGTGCTCGAACAAGGATTGCGCCAGCCCGACCTGAGCGTCGCTGCCTTCGACCTGCCGACGGCCAGCGAGCATGCGCAGTTGCAACGGTGGAACGACGCCGCCGTGGCGCCGCAGTCGGCGCCTGCGCTGATCCATCGGCGCATCGAGGCCCAGGCCCAGGCCAGGCCCGACGCGCCCGCCGCGCAGCACGAAGGCCAGACCCTGAGCTATGGCGAGTTGAACCGGCGCGCCAACCATCTGGCGCGGCGTCTGCTCGACCTGGGTGCTGGGCCCGACGAGCGCGTGGCGGTGGTCGCCCAGCGCGGCCTGGACACCCTGGTCGGTCTGTTGGCCGTGCTCAAAGCCGGGGCCGCCTATGTGCCGATCGACCCCAGCCACCCGCAGGAGCGGCTGGCCTACCTGCTGCAGGACAGCGCCCCGCGGGTACTGCTGACCCTCGCCCGATTGAGCGATCGACTGCCCGCGCACGACCTGCCGCACATCGAACTCGACCGCTGCACCTGGCAGGGCGCGAGCGACGAGGCGCCCGTCGTGGCAGGGCTCACCCCGCAGCACCTGGTCTATGTCATCTACACCTCGGGCTCCACCGGCCTGCCCAAAGGCGTGATGGTCGAACACCGCATGTTGGCCAACCTGGTCGATTGGCACTGCGCCAGTTTCGAGGTGGGGCCTGGCCGGCACCAATCGAGCCTGGCGGGCTTCGGCTTCGATGCCATGGCCTGGGAAGTCTGGCCGGCCTTGTGCAGCGGCGCGACCCTGCACCTGGCGCCGGCCCGCGAGGGTGCCGAAGACATCGACGCCCTGCTGCGCTGGTGGCGGGCGCAGCCGTTGGACGTGAGCTTCCTGCCGACCCCGGTGGCCGAACGGGCCTTCGCCCAGGGCGAGCCGCACCCGACCCTGCGCACCCTGCTGATCGGCGGCGACCGCCTGCGCCGTCTGGCTCGCGAGCGCAGCTATCGGATCGTCAACAACTACGGGCCGACCGAGGCCAGCGTGGTGGCGACCTCGGGTGAAGTACACGCCGGTGGGGCGCTGCATATCGGCAAGGCGGTGGCCAACACGCGTCTATATGTGCTGGACGAGCAGCGCCAACTGTTGCCGATCGGTGCGGTCGGCGAGCTGTACATCGGCGGCCAGGGCGTGGCCCGTGGCTACTTGAACCGGCCGGAACTGACCGCCGAACGCTTTCTCGACGACCCTTACAGCGCCGAGTCCGGCGCCAGGCTGTACCGCACCGGCGACTTGGTGCGCTGGTCGGCCGACGGCACCCTGGAATACCTGGGGCGCAACGACGACCAGGTGAAGGTGCGCGGCGTGCGCGTCGAACTGGCCGAAATCGAAGCGGCCTTGGTCGCCCATCCGGCACTGCGCGAAGCCGTGGTGCTGCTGCGCGATGGCCAACTGCAAGCGTGGTTCGTCGCCCAGGCACCGGTGGCGCCGCGGGCGCTGCACGACCACCTGCGCGAGCGGTTGCCCGCCGCCTTGCTGCCGGTGGCCTACGTCGGCCTGGAGCACTGGCCGCTGACCGCCAATGGCAAACTCGACCGCCGTGCCTTGCCGGCCGCCGACGAAGCGGCCAAGGTGCGCCGCGAGCACGCGCCTCCCGAGGGTGAAATCGAGCAACGCCTGGCGCTGCTGTGGGCCGAGCTGCTCCAGGTCGAGCGGGTAGGGCGGCACGACCACTTCTTCGAACTGGGCGGCCATTCGCTGATGGCGGTGCAGTTGATCGAGCGCATGCGCCAGCAAGGCCTGCAGGCCAACGTGCAGGTGTTGTTCGGCCAGCCGACCCTGGCCAGCCTCGCGGCCGCCGTAGTGCAGGGCGAGGTCGCGGCGATACCCGGCAACGGCGTACCACCGGGCAGCCAGCGGATCACCCCGGCGATGCTCAGGCTCACGACCCTCGACCCGGCCGCCATCGAAGGCATCGTCGCGGGCGTGCCGGGCGGCGCCGGCAACGTGCAGGAGATCTACCCGCTGGCGCCGTTGCAGCAAGGCCTGCTGTACCACCATGTCACCGACGCCCAAGACCCCTACCAACAGCATGCGCTGTTCGCCTTCGACAGCCGCGAGCGTCAGGAGGCCTTCGCCGAGGCGTTGCAGCAGGTGATCGACCGGCACGACATCCTGCGCACCAGCCTGGCCTGGGAAGGCCTGGCGCAGCCGCAGCAAGTGGTGTGGCGCCAGGCGCGGCTGGCCATCGAAGCATGGGAGCCCGAAAGCCCCGGCACGGACGTCGCGGCACAATTGCGCGCGGCCTACGACCCGCAACGCCGCCCCCTGGACCTGCGCCAGGCGCCCTTGCTGGCCTGGGTGAGCGCCGAGGACCCGGCGCAGGGCCGCTGGCTGAGCGTGCTGCGCTTCCACCACCTGGTCAACGATGCCGTCTCCCTGCAAGTGCTACTGGGCGAGCTCGACGCGCTCATGCACGGGCGCGGCGGGCACTTGCCAAGGCCGGTGGCCTACCGTGATTACGTGGCGCGCAGTGGCGCCAGCGAACGCCTGGCCCGGCACGAGGCCTTCTTCAGTGAAGGATTGGCCAGCATCGAACCGCCCGCGCCTCTGCCAGGGCTGGGCGGTGCGGCGGTGGACGAGCACGCGCTGCACAGCCATGCGACGGCCTTGGACGGCAGGGTGACCGGCCTGCTGCGCACGCGGGCGCGGGAGCAGGGCGTCAGCCTGGCCAGCGTGCTGCACCTGGCCTGGGCCCAGATGCTCGGCAGCCTGTCGGGGCGTGACGAAGTGGTGATCGGTACGGTGCTGTTGGGCCGGGCCGTGGCCGGTGCCGGCGCCGACCGCGCATTGGGCATGTTCATCAACAGCCTGCCGCTGCGCGTCGGCCTGGCCGGGCGCTCGCTGGGGCAGGCGCTGGTGCAGACCCAGGCCGGCCTGGCCGCCTTGCTCGGCCACGAGGATGCCCCCTTGCTGCTGGCCCAGCGTTGCAGCGGCTTACCCGCCGCCACGCCGCTGTTCAACGGTTTGATCAACTACCGTCAGGGCGCCTTGCCCCAGGGCGAGGTGCTGCCCGGTGTGCAGCTGCTGGGTGCCAGCGAAGTACTGAGCCACAGCCTGGTGCTGACCGTCGATGACGTGGGCGATGCCTTGCAACTGGTCTTGCGCGCCCCGCAAGCGATCGGCGCGCCCCGTCTGCTGGACGCGCTGCTGACCACGTTGCGCCAGTTCGCCGAGCCGCAAGCAGTCGATCGCCCGCTGGAAGCCTTGTGCAGCGTGCCAGCCGCCGAATTGCAGCGCCTGCTGCACACCTTCAACCAGACCGGAGACGCCCAGAGCCCGCTGGGCAGTACGCTGCCCGCGCTGTTCGAAGCCCAGGTGCGGCGCACGCCTCTGGCCATCGCCTTACAGAGCGAAGACGTGAGCCTCGACTACCGCACGCTCAACGCCCAGGCCAACCGTCTGGCCCATCGCCTGATCGCCTTGGGTGTGAAGCCCGATGCGCGGGTGGCCATTTGCGTGGAGCGCGGCGTGCCGATGCTGGTAGCGCTGCTCGGCGTGCTCAAGGCCGGCGGCGCCTACGTGCCACTCGACCCGAGCTACCCGGCGGCGCGCCTGCGCTTCATGCTCGACGACAGCGCGCCGACCGTGGTGCTGGTGCAGGGCGCGACCCTTGGCCTGTTCGACCCGCAGTCGACACCGCTCCTGGACCTGGACCACGACGCCTGGCCGGCCTGTAGCGCCGAAAACCCGCAGGTGCCTGGCCTCGGGCCGGCGCAGCTGGCCTACGTGATGTACACCTCCGGCTCGACCGGCGCGCCCAAGGGCGTGATGGTCGAGCATCGCGGGCTGTGCAACCTCATGCACTGGGGCTCGTTGATCTGCCCGCCGAAACCGGGCGATGCCCTGTTGCAGCGCGCGCCCTTCGGCTTCGACGGCTCGGTGTGGGAGCTGTTCTGGCCGCTGTGCGCCGGCTTGCGCCTGGTGCTGGCGAGCCCCGACGGCCACCGCGACCCGGCGTATTTGGTCGAATTGATCCAGGCGCAGCGCATCACCACGGTGAAGTTCGTGCCGGCCCTGCTGCATCAGTTCCTCGAACAGCCGGGGGTGGAGCGCTGCACCAGCCTGACCGATGTCTTCTGCGGCGGCGGCGAGCTGACCCTGGCGCTGCTGCGCCAGGTGCGCGAGCGTTTGCCGACGGTGCGTGTGCACAACGTCTACGGTCCCACCGAAGCGACGGTCGATAGCACCGCGTGGACGTTGCACGCGCATGAGCCGCTCCCTGCGCAGGCCCCGCCCATCGGTTGGCCCATCGCCAACACCCGCCTGTACGTGCTCGACGCGCATGACCGTCCGCTGCCGTTGGGCGCGGTGGGGCAGTTGCACATCGGTGGCGTAGGCGTCGCCCGCGGCTACCTTGGCTTGCCGACGCTACAGGCCGAGCGCTTCATCGCCAGCCCGTTCGTCGCGGGCGATCGGCTGTACCGCACAGGCGATCTGGTGCGCTACCGCGAGGACGGTGCCCTGGACTTCGTCGGTCGCAACGACTTTCAGGTCAAGCTGCGCGGTCTGCGCGTCGAACTGGGCGAGATCGAAGCGGCCTTGATGGCGCACCCGGACATCGGGCAAAGCGTGGTGCTCATGCGTGAAGAGCGCCTGGTGGCCTATTTCACCTGTGCCCAGGCCGGGCCGTTGCCGGCATTGGAAGCGCTGCGCAGCCACCTGCTGGCGCGCATGCCCGAGTACCTAGTGCCGCAGGCCTTTGTCGCCTTGGCACAACTGCCCCTGAGCGCCAACGGCAAGGTCGATCGCCAGGCGCTGCCGGCGCCTGGCGCGGACGCTGTGATCAGCCGCGAATACCAGGCGCCGCAAGGCGAGCTGGAGACGGCGCTGGCGGCCATCTGGACCGAGGTGCTGAAGATCGAACAGGTCGGCCGCGAAGACAATTTCTTCGAGCTGGGCGGCCACTCGCTGCTGGCGGTGGGGTTGGTGGCGCGCATGCGCCAGGCCGGCCTGCACGTCGACGCGCGCACGCTGTTCAGCCAGCCGACCCTGGCGGGGCTGGCGGCCAGCACGCGCCGCGAGCAGGTCGCGGTGGCGATACCGCAGACCACCATTCCCAGCCTGGGCAAGCGCCGGCGCCTCTAACCCCCGCAGGGGCCGGTCGGCGCGGCGCGCCACCGACAGCCGTACGTGTGCGGGCCCTTGGGCCCGCTCGTTCAGCCGGCTGCCGGCATGCCGCTGTGCGCGGTTGTCCCTGCTTCCCCTGTCAGACCGTGCGGTCACGCTCCTTTAGCCTGTCCGCGACTCCTATTTCCAGGCAAAGCAGGATGCTTACCGATGCTCTTCAGTGAATTGATGGCCGCTCTTTCCCTCCGTGCGATTCGACTCCAGCGCGAAGACCAGGATCTGATCGTTCTGGGCGACGACGACACCTTGGACGATGCCCTGTGGGACGCCCTGTCACGGCACAAGCCGGCCTTGCTGGAGATGCTCGCCGAGCGCGACGACGACTGGCTCAGCCCGGCGTTCCAGATCACTCCCGAAATGCTGCCGCTGGTACGGCTCGACCAACAGGCCATCGACCGCATCGTTGCCAGCGTGCCGGGCGGCGCGGCCAACGTGCAGGACGTCTACCCGCTGGCGCCTTTGCAGCAAGGCATGCTCTACCAGCACCTGGCGGCCGGCGACGGCGATCCGTACCTGGCCCAGGTGCAGCTGCGCTTCGCCAGCAAGGCGCATCTGGACGCCTTCGCCGATGCGCTGCAATGGGTGATCCAGCGCCACGACATCCTGCGCACCGCGCTGCACTGGCACTACCTCGACGAGCCGGTGCAGGTGGTGTGGCGGCAGGCGACGCTGGTGCGCGAGGCCATCGCGGTCGACGGCAGCCAGGCGCTGGCGCGTCTGTGCGAGCGCTTCGACCCCCGGCAGTACCGTCTCGACCTGCGCCAAGCGCCGCTGATGCAACTGATGCACGCCCGCGGCGAAGGCCAGACCTGGGTCGCCCTGCTGATGTTCCACCACGTGGTGATGGACCATACCGCGCTGGACATCGTGCGCCGCGAGATCCAGGCGCACCTGGCCGGCGAGTCGGCGCAGCTGCCGGCGCCCATGCCGTTCCGCAACGTGCTGGCCGCCGCGCGCCTGGCCCTGGACGAGCAGGCCCACGAACGCTTCTTCCGCGACATGCTCGCCGATATCGACGAACCGACCCTGGCCTTCGCCCAGCCGGACGCCGGCGACCAGCCGTTGCAGCAGGCGCGCCTGACCCTGCCCGCCGCCCTCAGCCAGCGCCTGCGCAGCCAGGCCCGTGCCTTGGGGGTGAGCCCGGCGAGCGTGCTGCACTTGGGCTTCGCCCGCCTGGTGGGGCAGCTGTCGGCGCGCCAGAGCGTGGTGTTCGGCAGCGTCCTGTTGGGGCGCATGACCACCGGCGACGGCAGCGAGCACGCCTTGGGCATGTTCATCAACACCTTGCCGCTGCGCATCGACCTCGGCGGGCAGGGCGTGCGCGAGGCGCTGCTGACCACGCACCGGCGCCTGACCGCCTTGCTCGGGCATGAGCAGGCCTCCCTGGCCTTGGCCCAGCGTTGCAGCGGGGTCGCGGCGCCGGCCGCGCTGTTCAACAGCATGCTCAATTACCGCCACAGCGCGGCGGGCGATGCGGCCGAAGTGATCCCGGTGGCCCCAGGCATCGACATCGTCGGCGCCGAAGAGCGTACCGACTATCCATTGACCGTCAGCGTCGACGACCTCGGCGACGACCTGCGCCTGACCGTGCAGAGCTTGCCGCAGTGGGGCGCGACGCGCCTGTGCGAGCAGTTCGAGCAGGTACTGGCCAGCCTGGTCGAGGCACTGGAGCACGATCCCGCCGCGCCCTTGCAAGGCCTGGCGGTGCTGCCGGCGGCCGAACGCGAGCAGGTCTTGCAACGCTTCAACGACACGGCGCAGCGCTATGCGCAGGGCCAGACCGTGCATGGGTTGATCGAAGCCCAGGCCGCACGTGCGCCTGCGGCGCTCGCGCTGGTGCAGGGCGAGCAAACCCTGAGCTATGGCGAACTGAACCGGCGCGCCAACCAATTGGCCCATCGTCTGATCGAGCAGGGCGTGCAGGTCGGCGACCGGGTCGCCTTGTGTCTGCCGCGCGCCGCCGAGCGCATCGTCGGCCTGCTGGCGACCCTCAAGGCCGGCGCGGCCTATGTACCGGTGGACCCGGCGTACCCCGCCGAGCGCATCGCCTATCTGCTGAGCGACAGCGCGCCAGCCCTGGTCCTGGCGACCACGGCCATCGACGGTCTGCCGGACCTGCTACGGCTTGACCTGGATCAGCCCTGCGCATTTGCGTCGGATGACAGCAATCCGCTGTTGCCCGACCTCGACGCGCAGCACTTGGCCTACCTGGTCTACACCTCCGGCTCCACTGGCCAGCCCAAAGGCGTGATGATCGAACACCACGCCCTGGCCAATCTGGTGCACTGGCATGGCCAGGCCTTCGCGCTAACGGCCGAGTCGCATTGCTCCAGCGTGGCCGGCTTCGGCTTCGACGCCATGGCCTGGGAGGTCTGGCCGACCCTGTGCGCGGGTGCGACCCTGCACCTGCCGCCTGCGCACATCGGCAACGAGCACGTCGACGAACTGCTCGACTGGTGGTTGCGCCAGCCATTGCAGGTCAGCTTCCTGCCCACGCCGGTGGCCGAACAGGCGCTGCGCCGGGACCGGCAGCACCCGACCCTGCGCACCCTGCTGATCGGCGGCGACCGCCTGCGCCAGTTCGACCGCGACCCAGGCTTTGCCGTGGTTAACAACTACGGGCCGACCGAGACCACCGTAGTCGCCACGTCCGGGCAGCTCAGCCCGGGCGGCGCTCTGCACATCGGCCGACCCATCGCCAACACCCAGGTCTATGTGCTCGACGAAGGCTTGCAACCAGTGCCGGTCGGCGTGGCGGGCGAGCTGTACATCGGCGGCGCGCAGGTGGCGCGCGGCTATTTCAACCGGCCCGAGCTGACCGAGCGCAGCTTCCTGGCCGACCCTTTCAGCCACGCGGCCGGCGCGCGCCTGTACCGCAGCGGCGACCGGGTGCGCTGGAACGCCGACGGCACGCTGGACTTCCTGGGCCGTAACGACGACCAAGTGAAGGTGCGCGGCGTGCGCGTGGAGCTTGGCGAAATCCAGGCCGCGCTCAACGCCCAGCCAGGCATCGCCGATGCCGTGGTGCTGGTGCGCGAAGGACGCCTGCTGGCCTGGTTCACCGAGGCCGCGCCGGTCGATCCCGAACGCCTGCGCCAAGCCTTGCAGGCCAGCCTGCCTGCGCAACTGGTGCCGCTGGCTTTCGTGCGCCTGGAACAACTGCCGCTGACCGCCCATGGCAAGCTCGACCGCCGCGCCTTGCCCGACCCCGACGCCGGTTCGCTGGCCAGCCGGCACTACGCCGCGCCGCAAAGCCCGACCGAGGCGGCCATGGCCGCGATCTGGGCCGAAGTGCTGGGGGTCGAGCGCGTCGGGCGACACGACGACTTCTTCGAGCTGGGCGGCCATTCGCTGCTCGCCGTCACCCTGGTCGAGCGCCTGCGCAAGGCGGGCCTGGTGATCGATGTGCGGGTGCTGTTCGCCCAGCCGACCGTGGCGGCGCTCGCCAGCGCGGCGGCCATCGGCGTCGATGCCGCCGTGCCGGCCAATCGCGTGGTGCCTGGTGCGTCGCGCATCACCCCCGAGATGCTCAGCCTGGTCGACCTGGACCAGGCGACGATCGATGCCCTGGTCGCCGGCGTGCCCGGCGGCGCTGGCAACGTGCAGGAGATCTACCCGCTCGCACCCTTGCAAGAAGGCATCCTCTACCACCACCTGAGCGCCGAGCAGGGCGATCCCTACCTGTTGCAGACGCGCCTGGCGTTCGACAGCGTCGAGCGTCTGCTGGCCTGGGCCGGCGCCTTGCAGCAGGTCGTCGACCGCCACGACATCCTGCGCACTTCGGTGCATTGGCAAGGCCTGGATCGACCGCTGCAAGTGGTGTGGCGCAAGGCCGAGCTGGTGGTAGGGGAAATCGACGACCTGGCCGATGAGCCGGGCATGGCCCGCATCGAGCAACTGCATGCGCGTTTCGATGCCCGCCACCACCGCCTGGACCTTGCCCAAGCGCCGCTCACCCGCCTGTACTACAGCCTCGACCCCGCCAATCACCAAGTGGTGGCGATCCTGCTGTTCCACCACCTGACCCTCGACCACACCGCCGTGGACGTGGTCACCCGGGAAATGCGCGCCCTGCTGTTCGGCCAGGCCGACAGCCTGCCGGCCGCCGTGCCGTACCGCAACTACGTGGCCCAGGCGCGCCTGGCGGACCCGGCAGGCCAGGAAGCGTTCTTCCGCGGGATGCTGGCCGACGTCGACGAACCCACCTTGCCGCTGGGCCTGGCCGACGTGCAAGGCGATGGCCGCGACATCGAGACCGCTTTCCAGACGCTGGACACCGCGCTCGGCCAACGCCTGCGCAGCCAGGCCCGTCAGTTGGGCGTCAGCGCCGCGAGCCTGATGCACCTGGCTTGGGCACGGGTGCTCGGGGCGCTCGCCGACCGCCATGACGTGGTGTTCGGCACCGTGCTGATGGGCCGCCTGCAAGGCGGCGAGGGCGCCGAGCGGGCATTGGGCATGTTCATCAACACCTTGCCGCTGCGGATCGATACCCGCGCCACGGCACAGGCCGCCGTGCGCGCCACGCACCGCAGCCTGTCGGCGCTGCTGGCCCACGAGCACGCGCCTCTGGCGCTGGCCCAGCGTTGCAGCGGCGTGGCGGCTGGGGCGCCGTTGTTCAGCGCCTTGCTCAACTACCGCCACAGCGGCGCCGACGCGCCGCACGAGGGCGAAGGCCTGTGGGAAGGCGTGCGCCTGCTCGGCGGCGAAGAGCGCAGCAACTACCCGCTGACCCTGAGCGTCAACGACCTGGGCGAAGGTTTCAGCTTCAACGTGCTGGCGGTCGAGGGCATCGGTGCGCAACGGGTGATTGGATGGATGAGCGTCGCGCTCGGCCAACTGCTGGAGGCGCTGGAGCAAGGTGCGGCCCATACGCTGGACAGCCTGCCGATCCTCGACGAGACGGCGCGCCGACAGTTGCTCGGCGACTTCAACGCCACCGCTCGCAGCTTCCCGCGCGGGCAGACCGTGCATGCCCTGGTCGAAGCCCAAGCGGCGCAGACGCCGGATGCCTCGGCGCTGAGCCAGGACGGCCAGGCGCTGAGCTACGGCGAACTCAACCGACGCGCCAACCGCCTGGCGCATTGTCTGATCGAGCGCGGCGTGCAGTGTGGCGATCGGATCGCGCTGTGCCTGCCGCGCAGTATCGAACGGGTCGTCGCCCTGCTGGCCGTGCTCAAGGCCGGTGCCGCCTACGTGCCGGTCGACCCCGACTACCCGGCCGAACGCATCGCCTATCTGCTCGACGACAGCGCGCCGGCCTTGCTCCTGGCCGACGCCAGCCTCGGCGACCTGCCCAGCGCGGTGCCGCGTCTGGACCTCGACCAGGCCAGCGCCTGGCACCCACTCGACAGCGACCCGCAGGTGCCGGGCCTGGACGCCCAGCAACTGGCCTATGTGGTGTACACCTCCGGCTCCACCGGCCAGCCCAAGGGCGTGATGATCGAACACCACACCCTGGCCAACCTGGTGCACTGGCACTGCGAGGCCTTCGCCCTGCAAGCCGGGGAGCGCACCTCGAGCGTCGCCGGCTTCGGTTTCGACGCCCTGGCCTGGGAGGTTTGGCCGGCCCTGTGCGCCGGCGCCACCCTGCACCTGCCACCGGCGCACATCGGCAACGAACACGTCGACGAGTTGCTCGACTGGTGGCTGCAACAGCCCCTGGCGGTCAGCTTCCTGCCGACGCCGGTGGCCGAGCAGGCGCTGCGCCGCGAACGCCAGCATCCGACCTTGCGTACACTGCTGATCGGCGGCGACCGCCTGCGTCAGTTCGACCGCGATCCCGGCTTCGAGCTGGTCAACAACTACGGGCCGACCGAAACCACCGTGGTGGCCACTTCCGGCAGGGTGCTGCCGGGTGCGGCGCTGCACATCGGTCGGCCCATCGCCAACACCCGCGTCTACGTGCTGGACGCGCAACGCCAGCCCGTGCCGATCGGCGTGGCCGGCGAGCTGTACATCGGCGGCGCGCAGGTGGCCCGCGGCTACTTCAACCGGCCCGACCTGACCGCCGAACGCTTCCTCGACGACCCCTTCAGCCGCCAGCCGGGCGCACGCCTGTACCGCAGTGGCGACCGGGTGCGCTGGAACGCCGACGGCACCCTGGATTACCTGGGCCGCAACGACGACCAGGTGAAAGTGCGCGGTGTGCGTGTGGAACTGGGTGAGATCGAAGCGGCCCTGCGCGCGCAGCCCGGCATCGACGATGCCGTGGTGCTGGTGCGCGGCGAGCGGCTGTTGGCCTGGTTCAGCGAAACCGTGCCGGTGCCGCTCGAACGACTGCGCCAGGGCCTGCTCGCCAGCCTGCCGGCGCACCTGCAACCGCAAGCCTTGGTGCGGGTGGCGCAATGGCCGTTGACCGCCCATGGCAAGCTCGACCGCCGGGCACTGCCCGAACCCGATGCCCTCGACCTGCTCGGCGAAGGCTACGTGGCGCCGCAAGGCGAGACCGAAACCCGCATGGCGGCCGTCTGGGCCGAGGTGCTGGGCGTCGAGCGGGTAGGGCGCCACGACGACTTCTTCGCGCTGGGCGGCCATTCCCTCTTGGCCGTGACCCTGATCGAGCGCCTGCGCCAGCAGGGCCTGGCGACCGACGTGCGGGTGCTGTTCAGCCAGCCCAGCGTGGCCGCGCTCGCCGCCGCCCTGGGCAGCGGCCGCCAGGTCAGGGTGCCGGACAACCGCATTGCGCCCGACTGCACGCAGATTACCCCGGCGATGCTGCCGCTGATCGACCTCGACGAGGCCAGCCTGGCCCGTATCGTCGCCACGGTGCCCGGTGGCGCAGCCAACGTGCAGGACATCTACCCGCTGGCACCGCTGCAAGAAGGCATTCTCTACCACCACCTGAGCGCCGTCGGCGCAGACCCGTACCTGTTGCAATGGCGCATCGCCTTTGATGGCCCGGCCCGCCTGCGAGCCTTCGCCGAGGCCCTGGACAAGGTCGTCGCCCGCCATGACGTGCTGCGTACCGCCGTGCTCTGGGACGGTCTGGCGCAGCCGGTGCAGGTGGTCTGGCGCCAAGCACCGCTCGCGGTGATCGAACAAGGCCCGCTGCCGGCAACGTCCGTCCCGGCTCTGGAGCTGGGCCAGGCGCCGCTGATCCGCCTGCTGCACGGTCAAGACGGCGCTGACCAGCGCATCGAAGCCACCTTGCAGTTCCACCACATCGTGCTCGACCACACCGCCATGAAGGTGGTGCTCGAAGAAATCCGCGACCACCTACGTGGCCAGGCCCCGACCCAGCCCCCGGTGCCGTACCGCAACTACGTGGCCCAGGCACGCCTGGCCATCAGCGAAGCCGAGCACGAAACCTTCTTCCGCGCCGAACTGGGCGACATCGACGCGCCGACCCTGCCGTACGGCCTGACCGACACCCAGGCCCAGGCCGGCGCGTTCGAGCTGGCCACCGTGCAGCTGGACACCGACCATTACCAACGCCTACGCCGACAGGCCCAGCAATTGGGCGTCAGCGCCGCCAGCCTGGTGCACCTGGCCTGGGCACGGCTGGTGTCGGCCACCAGCGGCCAGGACAGCGTGGTCTTCGGCACCGTGCTGCTCGGCCGCCTGCAAGGCGGTGAGGGCGCCGACCGCGGCCTGGGCATGTTCATCAACACCTTGCCACTGCGCCTGGACCTCGACGGCCTCGGCGTGCGCGACGGGGTGCGCCTGGCGCACCGACGCCTTGGCGCGCTGCTGGTCCACGAACACGCCTCCCTCGCCCTGGCCCAGCGCTGCAGCGGCGTGGCGGCGCCGTTGCCGCTGTTCAGCGCGATGCTCAACTACCGGCACGGCGCCAGCGCCGCCGAGCAGCAGGTGCAGCGCGAAGCCCTGGAAGGCATCGAAGCGTTGCCCAGCGGCGGGCATGGCAACTACCCGCTGAGCGTCAACGTCGATGACCTGGGCGACGGCCTGCGCCTGACCGCGCAAGTCACTTCGCACGTGGGCGCGCAGCGCGTCTGCGCGCAACTGCAACAGGTGTTGCTCGGCCTGTTGGATGCCCTGGAACGGCAGCCCGATCTGCCCGTTCAACACTTGGCGGTGCTGCCCGCCGAAGCACGCCAGCGGTTGCTCGACGCCGCTGCCGGCAGCCTGCGTGCGCAGTCTGAACAGCAGCCTCTGCACCAGCTGTTCGAAGCGCAGGTGCGGCACGCTCCCGACGCGCTGGCCCTGGTGGGCGAAGAAGGCGAGCTAAGCTATCGCCAGCTCGACGAACAGGCCAACCGACTGGCCCACCACCTGATCGCGCTGGGGGTCGAACCCGACCAACGTGTGGCGATCTGTGTCGAGCGTGGCCTGTCGCTGGTGGTCGGCCTGCTCGCCATCCTCAAGGCGGGCGGTGCCTACGTGCCGGTCGATCCCGGCTACCCGGCGGCGCGCATCGCGCACATGCTGGAAGATAGCGCCCCCCTGGCGGTGCTGGCCCACGCAGCGACCCGCGCGCACGTGCAGTCGTCGTCGATCCCCGTGGTCGACCTGGATGCGCCGACCTGGGGCGAGCAGCCGATCAACAACCCGCGCGTGCCGGACCTGAACGCCCACCACCTGGCCTATGTGATCTACACCTCCGGCTCCACCGGTCTGCCCAAAGGGGTAATGGTCGAGCATCGCAACCTGGTCAACCTGGTGCAATGGAGCCAGGGCTTGTGCACCGGCAGCGTGCTGCACAAGACCCCGGTCAGCTTCGATGCTTCGGTGTGGGAACTGTTCTGGCCGCTGTGCAGCGGCCAGCGTCTGGTCCTGGCACGCCCGGACGGCCAGCGCGACCCGCACTATCTGACGCAACTGATCCAAGCGCAGCAGGTCAACGTGGTGCAGTTCGTGCCCGTGTTGCTGCGCCAGTTCCTCGACCAGGCGCAGAGTGCCGCGTGCACCAGCCTCACCGACATCGTATGCGGCGGCGGCGAGCTGACGTCGGCCCTGGCGGCCCTGGTGCGCCAGCGTCTGCCGGGCGTGCGCCTGCACAACGTCTACGGCCCCACCGAAGCCACCGTCGATTGCAGCGTGTGGACCCTGGAGCCCGACGCACCGTTGCCGCACGACGTGCTGCCGATCGGCCGCGCCATCGACAACACCCAGCTGTACGTGCTCGACCGCTACGACCAGCCGGTGCCGTGGGGCGTGGTCGGCCATCTGCACATCGGCGGCGCCGGGGTCGCCCGCGGCTACCTGGGCCTGCCCGAGCAACAGGCCGAACGCTTCATCGCCAGCCCGTTCGCGGTCGGGGAGCGGCTGTACCGCAGCGGCGACCTGGTGCGCCAGCGGGCCGACGGCAACCTCGAATTCCTCGGCCGTAACGACCACCAGGTGAAAATCCGTGGCTTGCGCATCGAGCTGGGCGAAATCGAGGCGTGCCTGATGCGCGAGGCCGCAGCGCGCGACGCCGTAGTGCTGGCCTTCGACGAGCGCCTGGTGGCGTATTACACCGGCGCGCCACAGGCGGCCGACAGCCTGCGTCAGACACTGCTCGCGCACCTGCCCGACTACATGGTCCCGGGGCTGTACGTCCACCTCGACGCGCTGCCGCTGACCCCCAACGGCAAGCTCGACCGCCAGGCGCTGCCGGCGCCGGACGCCAGCCTCCAGCAAGCGACGTACGAGGCGCCGCAAGACGGCACCGAACGCCTGCTGGCCCATCTGTGGGCCGAGCTGCTCGGCGTCGAGCGGGTAGGGCGGCACGACAACTTCTTTGCCCTCGGCGGCCATTCGCTGTTGGCCGTGAGCCTCACCGCACGCCTGCGCCTGGAAGGGTTGCAGGTCGATGTGCGGACCCTGTTCGGCCAGCCGACCATCGCCGCATTGGCGGCCACCCTGGGCCGTAACCGGCAGGTCGCCGTACCCGAGAACCGTATTCCGGCCGATTGCGAGCAGATCACGCCCGCGCTGCTCAGCCTGATCGACCTCGACCAGGCCGCCATCGACCGTATCGTCGCCAGCGTGCCGGGGGGCGTCGCCAACGTACAGGACATCTACCCGTTGGCGCCGTTGCAGGAGGGCATTCTCTACCACCACCTGAGCGCGCCCGAGCACGACCCCTACGTGCTCCACTCGCGCATGCGCTTCGACAACGCCAAGCGCTTGCAGGCCTTCGCCGCTGCGCTGGAGCAGGTGATCGCGCGGCATGACGTGCTGCGCACCAGCGTGCTGTGGGACGGCCTGCCGCAGCCGGTGCAGGTGGTCTGGCGCCGGGCACCGCTCGCGGTCATCGCAACGCCCGTCGGCCCTGAGGGCGCAGGCGTCGCTTGCGACAGCCGCCTGGACCTGGCCCGCGCGCCCCTCATGCGCTTGCTGCACACCTGCGACGATGGCCGCATCGAAGCCACGCTGCAGTTCCACCACATCGTGCTCGACCACACCGCGCTCGAGGTCATCGGCCAGGAGCTGCTGGCCTTCATGCAGGGCCAGCCTGCCCCGGCGCCGGCTCCCGCGCCTTACCGCAACTACGTGGCCCAGGCGCGCCTGGGCATCAGCGCGGCCGAGCACGAAGCCTTCTTCCGTGCGCAGTTGGGCGACATCGACGCGCCGACGCTGCCGTACGGCTTGAGCGATGTGCAGGGCGACGGGCGCGACATGCAGGAAGCCAAGCAGGCGTTGTCGCCCGCACTGGCCGCTGGCCTGCGCCAGCAGGCGCGCGTGCTCGGCATCAGCGTCGCCAGCCTGTTCCACCTGGCCTGGGCGCGCCTGCTGGCGGCGGCCAGCGGCAGCGACCGCGTGGTCTTCGGCACCGTGCTGCTCGGCCGCCTGCAAGGCGGCGAGGGCGCCGAACGGGCCTTGGGCATGTTCATCAACACCCTGCCGCTGCGCGTCGATCTGGGCCAGGTCGGCGTGCGCGACGCGGCGCTGGCCACGCACCAGCGCTTGAGCGCGCTGCTCGCCCACGAGCATGCTTCGCTGGCCTTGGCCCAGCGCTGCAGTGGCGTGGCGGCGCCGTTGCCGTTGTTCAGCGCGATGCTCAACTACCGCCATGGCGCCGAACGCAGCGCCGAGCAGCAGCGGGCCTGGCAAGGCATCGAGGTGCTAGACGCCCAAGAGCGCACCAACTACCCGCTGAGCCTGAACGTGGACGACCTGGGCGAAGATTTGCGCCTGGTGGCCATGGCCCCGGCGCAGGTGGGCGCGGCGCGGATCTGCGCACAGATGGGCCAGGTGCTCGACGCCATGCTCGCGGCGCTGGAGCACGACCCGCAACTGCCGGCACAGCGCTTGCCGGTGCTCGACGCCCAGGAACGCCGGCGCGTGCTGGTCGAGTTCAACGACACACAGGTCGCCTATGACCTGGAGCGCACGCTGCATGGCCTGATCGAAGCGCAGGTCGAACGCACGCCCGAGGCGCTGGCGGTCAAGGCGCAAGAAGGCGCATTGAGCTATCGCCAGCTCAACGAGCAGGCCAACCGCCTGGCCCACTACCTGATCGACCTCGGGGTCAAGCCGGACGACCGCGTGGCGATCTGCGTCGAACGCGGCCTGTCCATGGTGGTGGGCCTGCTGGCCGTGCTCAAGGCGGGCGGTGCCTATGTGCCGGTCGATCCGGAGTATCCGGCCGAACGCGTGCGGCACATGCTCGAAGACAGCGCGCCGGTGGCGGTGCTGGTGCATGCCGCCACCCGCCATGTGCCGGGCGACGCCCAGGTGATCGACCTGGACCTGCCGACCTGGCACGCGTGCCCCGCCAGCAACCCCGTGGTCGCTGGCCTGACGCCACGCCACCTGGCCTACGTGATCTACACCTCCGGCTCGACCGGGCTGCCCAAGGGCGTGATGAACGAACACCGCGCGGTGGTCAATCGCCTGCTGTGGATGCAGGACGCCTACGGTCTGGAGGCGGACGATGTGGTCCTGCAGAAAACGCCGTTCAGTTTCGACGTGTCGGTATGGGAATTCCTCTGGCCGCTGCAAACCGGTGCGCGCCTGGTCATGGCCCGCCCGGGCGGCCACCGCGACCCCGAATACCTGCGCGAGACCCTGCACCGCGAGGGTGTGACCACGCTGCACTTCGTGCCGTCGATGCTCGACGTGTTCCTCGCCCATGGCGAGGGCTCGGCAAACGGCCTGCACACCGGGCGCCTGGCGCGCGTGCTGTGCAGTGGCGAAGCCCTGCCGGGCAACCTGGTGCGCAGGTTCCACGCGCACCTGCCGGACGTGGCCCTGCACAACCTCTACGGCCCGACCGAAGCGGCGGTGGACGTCAGCGCCTGGCCCTGCGCCACGGCACCGGACAACACGCCGATCGGCAAGCCGATCGCCAACACCACCCTGTACGTGCTCGATGCCGAGGGCCAGCCGGTGCCGCAGGGTGTGGTCGGCGAGCTGTTCATCGGCGGCGTGCAGGTAGCCCGCGGTTACCTGAACCGCGCCGAGCTCACCGCCGAGCGTTTCGTCGACGATCCGTTCGCCCCGCACGCCGACGCACGCCTGTACCGCACGGGCGATCTGGCCCGGCACCTGCCTGACGGCCACCTCGAGTACCTGGGCCGCAACGACGACCAGGTGAAGCTGCGCGGCTTGCGCATCGAACTGGGCGAGATCCAGGCAGGCCTGACCGCCATCGATGGCGTGCAGGAGGCGGTGGTGGTCGCCCGCGACCAGCGCCTGATCGCCTACTACACCGGCACGCCGCACGGCAGCGAAACGCTGCGCGAGGCCCTGCTGGCGCACCTGCCCGAATTCATGGTGCCGGCGCAGTTCATGCACCTCGACGTGCTGCCGCTCAGCCCCAACGGCAAACTCGACCGCAAGGCGCTGCCCGCACCGGGCGCGGTCGAGGAGCGCCCGTTCGAGGCGCCGATTGGCGCCACGGAAACCTTGTTGGCCGCACTCTGGAGCGAACTGCTGGGGGTGGCGCGCGTCGGCCGTCACGACAACTTCTTCGAGCTGGGCGGCCACTCGCTGCTGGCGGTCAGCCTCACCTCGCGCCTGCGCCAGCAGGGCTTGCAGGCCGACATCCGCGTGCTGTTCGGCCAGCCGACCCTGGCCGCCTTGGCGGCGGCCATCGGCGACGACTGCGCGTTGCAGGTGCCGGCCAACGGCATTGCGGCCGGCTGCACGCACATCACCCCGGCCATGCTGCCGCTCGCCGAGCTGTCGCAGGCCTCGCTCGACGGGCTGGTCGCACAGATTCCGGGCGGTGCGCGCAACGTGCAGGACATCTACGGCCTGGCGCCGTTGCAGCAGGGCATCCTCTACCACCACCTGGCCAGCGAAGGGGCCGACCCCTACGTCCTGCAAGCTCGCTTCGCTTTCCCCGACCAGGCCACCCTGGAGGCGTTCGCCGCGGCCCTGGACCAGGTCATCGCGCACCACGATGTGCTGCGCACCAGCCTGCACTGGCAGCACCTCGAAGAGCCCGTACAGGTCGTCTGGCGCGGGGTGCCGTCGGTGCGAGCCGGTTGGGCGCTCGAAGACGCTACGCCCCTGAGTCTGGGCAGTGCGCCCTTGATCCGCCTGCACCCTCGGCAAACCGACGGGCGCCTCGAAGCGACCCTGTCGATCCACCACATCATCCTCGACCACGCCGCCGTGGCGCAGCTGGTGGCGCAGGTCACCGCCGTACTGCACGGCCAGGCGCTGCCGCTCGACAGCGTGCCGTACCGCAACTACTTGGCCCAGGCACGCCTGGGCGGCGACAGCCAGGCCGAGCAGGCGTTGTTCCACGAGCTGCTGGGCGACATCGACGCGCCGACCGAAGTCTTTGGCCTGCGCGCTGCGCACAGCGATGGCCAACCCGTGTTCGACGCCCGCCAGGCGCTCGACCTCGACCTGTCCGCCCGGTTGCGTGAGCAGGCGCGGCGCTTGGGCATCAGTGTCGCCAGCCTGCTTCACCAGGCCTGGGGGCAGGTGCTGGCCACGCTGTCCGGGCGTGAGGAGGTGGTGTTCGGCACCGTGCTGCTCGGCCGCCTGCAAGGCGGCGAGGGCGCCGAACGGGCGCTGGGCATGTTCATCAACACCTTGCCGCTGCGCGTCAGCGTGGGTGCGCAAGGGGTCGCCGAGGGCGTGCACCTGACCCACCAGCGCCTGGCCCGGTTGCTCGCCCACGAGCAGGCCTCCCTGGCCGCCGCGCAGCGTTGCAGCGGCGTGCCGGCCACACAGCCACTGTTCACCAGCCTGCTCAACGTGCGTCACAGCGCGCCGGCCGAGACCGGGCTGCGCGACGCCTGGCAGGGCATCGAACAACTGGCGGCGCACGAACGCAGCCACTACCCGCTGGTGGTCAACGTCGACGACCTGGGCGATGCCTTCGTGCTCACCGTACAGGCCGTGGCGCAGGTGGACGGCAGCCACGTCTGCCGCCTGCTCGAGGCCGCCCTCGACCAACTGGCCAAGGCCCTGCAGCAGGCGCCGACGACGGCCCTGGCACAGCTCGGGTGTCTGCCATCCGCCGAACGCGAGCAGGTGCTGCACGGCTTCAACGCCACGCGCCGCGACTACCCGCGCGACCAGGCCGTGCATCGGTTGTTCGAGGCCTGCGTCGCACGCAGCCCTGACGCGCTCGCCGTGGTGCATGGCCAACGCCAGCTCAGCTACCGGCAGCTTGCCCAGCACGCCAACCGCCTGGCCCACCACCTGCTGAGCCTGGGCGTGGGCCCAGGCGACTGCGTCGCGCTGCTGCTGCCGCGCGGGTTCGACCTGCTGGCGGCGCAGCTGGCGGCGAGCCAGTGCGCGGCGGTCTACGTGCCGCTCGACGGCAATGCGCCGGCCGAGCGTCAAGCTTTCATGGTCGCCGACAGCCAGGCCAAGGTGCTGCTGACCCACAGCGGCGAACCGCACCTGGGCGAGGCCTTGCGCGTCGAGCTCGACCGACATGACTTCGCCCAGTACCCGGCGCACTCGCCGGACCTTGCGGTCGATGCCAGCAGCGCGGCGTACGTCATGTACACCTCCGGCTCCACCGGCGCGCCGAAGGGCGTGCAGGTGCCGCACCGCGCCATCGCGCGCCTGGTGGTCAACAACGGTTTCGCCACCTTCACCGCGCAGGACCGGGTGGCCTTCGCCTCCAACCCAGCGTTCGACGCCAGTACCCTGGAAGTCTGGGCGGCGCTGCTCAACGGCGGCGCGCTGGTGGTCGTCGATCAAGACCAGGTGTTGTCGCGCCAGGCCTTGCGCGAGGTGCTGCTGGAACAGGCGGTCAGCGTGCTGTGGCTGACCGCCGGGCTGTTCCACCAGTTCGCCGACGACCTGTTGCCGGCACTGGCCAAGCTGCGCTACCTGATGGTCGGCGGCGACGTGCTCGACCCGGCGGTGATCGCCCGGGTCCTGCGCGAAAGCGCGCCGGCCCACCTGCTCAACGGCTATGGCCCGACCGAAGCCACCACCTTCAGCACCACCCATGAAATCGTCAATGTCGGCGAGGGCAGCATTCCCATCGGCAGACCGGTCGGCAACGGCCGCTGCTACGTGCTCGACGCCCGCCAGCAGCCGCTGCCGGTCGGCGCGGTCGGCGAGCTGTACATCGGCGGCGACGGCGTGGCCCTGGGCTACCTCGGCCAGCCGGCGCTGACTGCCGAGCGCTTCCTCGACGATCCGTTCGGTGCCGAGCCAGGCGCACGGATGTACCGCAGCGGCGACCTGGTGTGCTGGCAGGCCGACGGCAGTCTGCGCTACCTGGGCCGCGCCGATCAGCAGATCAAACTGCGCGGTTTCCGCATCGAACTGGGCGAGATCGAGGCGTGCCTGGGCCGTTGCGCCGGTGTCAGCGACACCGTCGTGGTGCTGCGCGAAGACACCCCCGGCGACAAGCGCCTGGTGGCCTACTTCACGGCCGACGCACCCGCGCCGGCCCTCGCCACGTTGCACGGACACCTGCAAGGCCAGTTGCCGGACTACATGCTGCCGGCGGCCTACGTGCGCCTGGACGCACTGCCGTTGACCGCCAACGGCAAGCTCGACCGCCGGGCCCTGCCGCTACCGGACGCCCACGCCGTGCTCAGCCGCGCCTTCGAAGCGCCGCAGGGCGAGGTGGAGCGCACGCTGGCAGCCATCTGGGCAGCCGTGCTCAAGGTCGAGCAGGTCGGTCGCCACGACCACTTCTTCGAACTGGGCGGCCATTCGCTGCTCGCCGTGACCCTGATCGAACGCATGCGCAACGCCGGGCTGAGCGCCGATGTGCGCGTGCTGTTCGCCCAACCGACCCTGGCGGCGCTGGCCGCGGCGGTAGGCAGCGGGCGCGAAGTGCAGGTGCCGGCCAACCGGGTGCCAAGCGATGCCGTGCGGATCACCCCGGCCATGCTCAGCCTGATCGAGCTCGACCAGGCAGCCGTCGAGCGGATCGTCGCCAGTGTTCCGGGCGGTGCCGCCAACGTGCAGGAAATCTACCCATTGGCCCCGTTGCAGGAAGGCATCCTCTACCACCACTTGAGCGCCGAACGCGGCGACCCGTACCTGCTGCAATCGCGCCTGGCCTTCGACAGCCTGGCCCAGTTGCGGACGTGGGCCGGTGCGTTGCAGCAGGTCATCGACCGCCACGACATTCTGCGCACCGCGGTGCTCAGCGATGGGCTGGAGCAACCGGTGCAGGTGGTGTGGCGCAAGGCGCAAATGGCCGTGACGGCGATCGACGACCTGGCCGGCGACGATGTGATAGGCGCCCTGCAAGCGTGCTTCGACGCCCGCCACCAGCGCCTTGACCTCGCGCAGGCGCCGCTGATGCGCCTGGTGTATGCCGACGATCCGGACAACGCCCGCGTGGTGGCGATCCTGCAATTCCACCACTTGGTGCTCGACCACACCGCCATGGAGGTGATCGCCGACGAAATGCAGGCCTTGTTGGCCGGCGACGGCGGGCGACTGCCTGCGCCGGTGCCGTACCGCACCTATGTCGCGCAAGCGCGTCTGGGCGCGGACGCGGCCGGTCACGAGGCGTTCTTCCGCGACATGCTGGGCGACCTCGACGCCCCCACGCTGCCATTCGGCCTGGCCGATGTGCGCGGCGACGGCGGCGCCATCGAAGAGGCGCACTTGCCGGTCGCGCCCGCCGTCGCCCGACAGTTGCGCGAGCAGGCCCGGCGCCTGGGCGTAAGCGCCGCGAGCCTGGCGCACCTGGCCTGGGCGCGGGTGCTCGGGGTGCTGGCCAACCGTACGGACGTGGTCTTCGGCACCGTGCTGATGGGCCGTCTGCAAGGCGGCGAGGGCGCCGACCGTGCCCTGGGGGTGTTCATCAACACGCTGCCGCTGCGCATCGACCTGGCCGCCCCCGTCGCGCAGGCCGTGCAGGTCACCCACCAGCGGCTGTCGGCCTTGCTCGGCCATGAGCATGCGTCCTTGGCGCTGGCCCAGCGTTGCAGTGGCGTGGCGGCTTCGATGCCGCTGTTCAGCGCCTTGTTCAACTACCGCCACAGCAGCGCCGGCACGCCCGCCAGGAACGATGCCCACCTGCAAGGCGTGCGCCTGTTGGGGGGCGAGGAACGCAGCAACTATCCGCTGACGCTCAGCGTCGACGACCTGGGCGAAGGCTTCGCCTTGAGCGTGCTGGCCCAAGAGGGTATCGGCGCCGAACGTGTCGCGCAGTGGATGAACCAGGCCCTGACGCAACTGGGCCAGGCCTTGGCGCAGGCCGCCGATACGCCGGTCGAGGGGCTGTCGATCCTCGATGGCCCGGCCCGCCGGCAACTGCTCGAAACCTTCAACGCCACGACCCGCGCGTATCCACAAGGCCGCAGCGTGCATGCCCTGGTCGAAGCCCAGGCCGCGCGAGCCCCGCAAGCAGCGGCCCTGGTGCAGGACGGCCAGGTGCTCAGCTATGGCGAACTCAACCGCAGCGCCAACCGCCTGGCCCACCACCTGCTGCGCCGTGGCGTACGCCTGGGCGACCGGGTCGCGGTGTGCCTGCCGCGCAGCTTCGAGCGCCTGGTCGCCGTGCTGGCCGTGCTCAAGGCCGGCGCCGCCTACGTGCCGGTGGACCCCGGCTACCCGGGCGAGCGCATCGCCTATTTGCTGCACGACAGCGCCCCCACCCTGGTACTGGCCGATGCCAGCACCACGCACCTGCTCGGCGACGCCGCGCAGGTGCTGCTGGACCGCGACGCCTGGCAGGGCGAGGCGCAGGACGACCCGCACATCGCCGGGTTGGATGCGCAGCAACTGGCCTATGTGGTCTACACCTCCGGCTCCACTGGCCAGCCCAAGGGCGTGATGGTCGAGCACCGCACCTTGTGCAACCTGGTGCATTGGCACTGCGAGGCCTTCGAGCTGGGCGCCGGCAGCCACACCAGTACGGTGGCCGGCTTCGGCTTCGACGCGGTGGCCTGGGAAGTGTGGCCGGCGCTGAGCAGCGGCGCGGTGCTGCACCTGCCGCCCGCGCGCATCGCTGGCGAGCACGTCGACGAACTGCTCGACTGGTGGCTGGAGCAGCCTTTGCAGGTCAGCTTCCTGCCTACGCCAGTGGCCGAGCAGGCCTTGCGCCGCGAGCGCCAGCACCCGACCCTGCGCACCTTGCTGGTGGGCGGCGACCGACTGCGGCACTTCGACCGGGATCCAGGCTTTGCGCTGGTCAACAACTACGGCCCGACCGAAACCACCGTGGTGGCGACCTCCGGGCAGTTGCAACCTGGCGCCGCCTTGCACATCGGCCGACCGATCGCCAACACCCGCGTGTACGTGCTCGACGGCCAACGCCAGCCGGTGCCGGTCGGCGCGGTCGGCGAGCTGTACATCGGTGGCGCGGGCGTCGCCCGTGGCTACCTGAACCGCGCGGACCTCACCGAGCAGCGTTTCTTCGCCGACCCCTTCAGCAGTGAGGCCCAGGCGCGCCTATACCGCAGCGGCGACCTGGTGCGCTGGCAGGCCGACGGCACCCTCGAATTCCTCGGGCGCAACGACGACCAGGTGAAAATCCGCGGTGTGCGCGTGGAGCTTGGCGAAATCGAAGCCGCACTGGCCGCGCAGCCTGGCATACGCGAAGCCGTGGTGCTAGTGCGCGACGAGCGGCTGCTGGCCTGGTTCACCGAGGCCGCACCGGTGGCCGTCGAAACGTTGCGCGGCGCGTTGCAGACAAGCCTGCCGTCGCACCTGGTGCCGTTGGCGTTCATGCGCCTCGAGGCCCTCCCGCTGACCCAGCACGGCAAGCTCGACCGCCAGGCCTTGCCGGACCCGGACCCGCAGTGGCTGCTCGGCCAGGCCTACGCCGCCCCGCAAGGCGCGGTGGAGACGGCCCTGGCCGAGGTTTGGGCCGACATGCTGGGCGTGCCGCAGGTGGGCCGCCACGACAACTTCTTCGAACTGGGCGGCCACTCGCTGCTGGCGGTCAACCTCACCGCGCGCTTGCGCCGCGAAGGTTTGCAGGTCGATGTGCGCACCTTGTTCGGCCAGCCGACCGTCGCCGCCCTGGCGACCACCCTCGGCGCGGTGCGGCAGGTGCCGGTGCCGGACAACCTGATTCCAGCCGGCTGCACCCACATCACCCCCGACCTGCTGCCGCTGGTGGCGCTGGACGCCGACGCCATCGGGCGCATCGTCGCCCAGGTCCCGGGCGGCGCCGCCAACGTGCAGGACATCTACCCCCTGGCCCCCTTGCAGGAAGGGATTCTCTACCACCACCTGAGCGCGGCGGAACATGACCCCTACGTGCTGCAATCGCGCTTCGCCTTCGCCAGCCGCGAGCACCTGAACCGTTTCGCCGCAGCGTTGGACAAGGTCATCGCCCGCCACGACGTGCTGCGCACCGCGATCCTCTGGGACGGCTTGCCGCAGCCGCTACAAGTGGTCTGGCGCACGGCGCAGCTCGCGCTGATCGACACCACTGCGAGCCCTGGCGAAGCGGCCAAGGGCAAGCTCGATCTGTCTCGCGCGCCGCTGCTGCGCCTGCTGCACAGCGAGGTCGCAGGCCGCATCGAAGCCACCTTGCAGTTCCACCACATCGTCCTCGACCACACCGCCATGGCGGTGGTCGGCGAAGAACTGGTCGCTTACCTGCAAGGCGACGCGGAGCCTGCCCAGCCGTCGGTGCCTTACCGCAACTACGTGACCCAGGCGCGCCTGGGCGTCAGCCAGGCCGAGCACGAGGCGTTCTTCCGTGCGCAACTGGCCGACATCGACGAGCCGACCCTGCCGTTCGGCCTGAGCGACGTGCAAGGCGACGGCCGCGACATCGAGGAAGCCCAGCTGTGGCTGCCCGACGACCTGGCCCAGCGCCTGCGCCAGCAAGCGCGGCAATTGGGCGTCAGCGTGGCCAGCCTGTTCCACCTGGCTTGGGCCCGCTTGCTGGGCGCGGCCAGCGGCCAGGACCGCGTGGTGTTCGGCACCGTGCTGCTCGGCCGTCTGCAAGGCGGCGAGGGCGCCGAACGGGCGCTGGGCATGTTCATCAACACCTTGCCGCTGCGCATCGACCTGGCGGGCATCGGCCTGCGCGAAGGGGCGCAGATGGCCCATCGGCGCCTCAGCGCGCTGCTGGCCCACGAACACGCGCCCCTGGCCGTGGCCCAGCGTTGCAGTGGCGTGGCCGCGCCACTGCCGCTGTTCAGCGCGATGCTCAACTACCGCCACAGCACCCAGGCCAGTGCCAGCCAGCGCCAGGCGAGCCAGGGCATCGACACCCTCGAAAGCCAGGAGCGCAGCAACTACCCGCTGGGGTTGAACGTGGACGACCTGGGCGACGGCTTGCGCCTGGTGGCCATGACCCCGGCGCACATCGGCGCGGCGCGCATCTGCGGGCAGATGCACCAGGTGCTGCACGCCATGGTCGCGGCCCTCGAAGACGCGCCCGAACTCGCCGTGCAGCACGTGCCGGTGCTCGACGCCCAGGAGCGCCAGCGCGTGCTGGTGGACTTCAACGCCACCGCCGTGCCCTACGACCTGGAGCACACCTTGCACGGCCTGATAGAACGGCAGGTGGCGCGTACGCCGGATGCGTTGGCGATACGTGCCGAGGAGGGCGACCTGAGCTATCGCCAGCTCAACGAACAGGCCAACCGCCTGGCGCATCACCTGATCGACCTGGGGGTCAAACCCGACGACCGCGTCGCGATCTGCGTGGAGCGCGGGGTGTCGATGGTGGTGGGGCTGCTGGCCATTCTCAAGGCGGGCGGCGCCTACGTGCCGGTCGACCCGGACTACCCGGCCGAGCGGGTCAGGCACATGCTCGACGACAGCGCGCCTGTGGCGCTGCTGGTGCATGCCGCGACCCGCGAGGTGGCGTCGCATGCGCACGTCGTCGACCTGGACCGGCCGACCTGGCAGGCGCAGCCGGCGAGCGACCCGCTGGTCGCAGCCTTGACCCCACGGCACTTGGCCTACGTGATCTACACCTCGGGCTCCACCGGCTTGCCCAAAGGCGTGATGAACGAGCACCGCGCAGTGGTCAACCGACTGCTGTGGATGCAAGACGCCTACGGCCTGACGGCCGACGACGTGGTCCTGCAGAAAACCCCGTTCAGCTTCGACGTCTCGGTGTGGGAGTTCCTCTGGCCGTTGCAGACCGGCGCGCGCCTGGTCATGGCCCGGCCGGGCGGGCACCGCGATCCTGAGTACCTGCGCACGGCTATCCGCCGCGAAGGCGTGACCACGCTGCACTTCGTGCCCTCGATGCTGGACGTCTTCCTCGCCCATGGCGAGGCGGCGGCCGACGGCCTCAAGCGCGTGCTGTGCAGCGGCGAAGCCCTGCCGGGCAGCCTGGTGCGCCGGTTCCACGCGCAGTTGCCCGACGTCGAGTTGCACAACCTCTACGGGCCGACCGAAGCTGCGGTGGACGTCAGCGCCTGGCCATGCGTCACGGCGCCGGACGACACCCCGATCGGCACGCCCATCGCCAACACCACCCTGTACGTGCTCGATGGCCAAGGCCAGCCGGTGCCGCAGGGCGTGGCCGGGGAGCTGTTCATCGGTGGGGTGCAGGTGGCCCGCGGCTACCTGAATCGGCCCGAACTCACCGCCGAGCGCTTCCTCGACGACCCGTTCAGCACCCGGCCGGGCGCGCGGATGTACCGCACCGGCGACCTGGCACGGCACGCGCCCGACGGCACGCTGCATTACCTGGGGCGCAACGACGATCAGGTGAAGGTGCGCGGCCTGCGCATCGAACTGGGCGAAATCCAGGCGCGCCTGACCGCCGTCGCCGGGGTCAAGGAGGCCGTGGTGGTCGCCCGCGAACAACGCCTGGTCGCGTACTACACCGGCGCGCCGCAGGCCGGTGACGCCCTGCGCGCCGCACTGCTCGCGCATCTGCCCGAGTTCATGGTGCCGGCGCAGTTCATGCACCTGGACGCGCTGCCGCTCAGCCCCAACGGCAAGCTCGACCGCAAGGCGCTGCCCGATTCGGGCGTGGCGCAGGAGCGCCCGTTCGAAGCGCCCGAAGGCGACACCGAAACCCTGCTGGCCGCCATCTGGAGCGAGCTGCTGGGCGTGGCGCGGGTAGGGCGCCACGACAACTTCTTCGAACTGGGCGGCCACTCGCTGCTGGCGGTGACCCTGACCTCGCGCTTGCGCGAACAGGGCCTGGAAGCCGACGTGCGCGCCCTGTTCGAACAACCCACTTTGGCCGGCTACGCAGCCATCACAGACAGAATGGAGATCGTCCTGTGAGCATCAACCAACTACTTACGACCCTCACGGCCAACAACGTGCAACTGGCGCTCAAGGACGGCCAACTGGTGGTGCAGGGCAACCGCCAGGCATTGACCGACGCCGCCCTGGTGGCGCGCCTGCGCGAGCACAAGCCCGCGCTGGTGGCGATGATCGAGCGCGGCGAGTACGTGGCCGTCAAGCAGGGGGCGGTACACGTGCCCGACAACCTCATCGCGCCCGGCTGCACGCACCTCACGCCGGCGCTGCTCAACCTGATCGAGCTCGACCAGGCCAGCCTCGACGGGCTCGTCGCCGGCATCCCCGGCGGCGCCGCCAACGTGCAGGACATCTACCCCCTGGCGCCGCTGCAACAGGGCATGTTGTTCCACCACGCCAGCGCCACCGGGCACGACCCCTACGTGATGCAGGCGCGCTTCGAGTTCGCCAGCGAACAGCGCTTGCAGGACTTCGCCGAGGCCTTGCGCGGCGTCGTCGCCCGCCACGACATCCTGCGCACCTCGGTGCATTGGCAGGGCCTGGAAACCCCGCTGCAAGTGGTCTGGCGCCAGGTCGAGCTGCCGATCCTGACGCTGGCGCAGGACGATCCCGCGCGCCACCGTTTCGACCTGACCCAGGCGCCGCTGATCCGCTTGCTGCGCGAGCCGGCGCAAGCCGACGGCCCCTTGAGCGCGACGCTGCAGTTCCACCACATCGCCATGGACCACAGTGCCCTGGAGGTGGTGCGCCAGGAACTGATCGCGTTCCTCACCGGGCAGGCGCAGCACCTGGGCGCGCCGGTGCCGTTCCGCAACTATGTGGCGCAGGCGGTGCTGGGCATCGGCCAGGCGCAGCACGAAGCGTTCTTCCGCGACATGCTCGGCGACGTCGACGAGGCGACCCTGGCCTATGGCCTTCAGGACGTACAGGGCGACGGCGCCGTGCACCACGAGCATGCGCTCGATCTGCCTCCTGAGCTGTGCCAGGGCCTGCGTGCCTATGCGCGGGCACAGGGCGTCAGCCTCGCCAGCCTGTTCCATCTGGCTTGGGGCCGCGTACTGGGCGGCCTGACCGGCCGTTCCCAGGTGGTGTTCGGCACGGTGCTGATGGGCCGTCTGCAAGGCGCCGAGGCCACGGATCGGGCCTTGGGCATCTTCATCAACACCTTGCCCCTCAGGGTCGACCTCGAGGGGGTGGATCTGCCGACGGCGCTGCGCGACACCCACCAGCGCCTGAGCGCGCTGATGCGCCACGAACATGCGCCCCTGGCGTTGGCCCAGCGATGCAGCGGCGTGGCGGCACCGGCGCCGCTGTTCAACGCGCTGCTCAATTACCGCCACAGCGCGGCGGCTACTCATGCGCCACGGCGCGCCGCGCTGGCCGGGATCGACGTGGTCGATTCGGTCGAGGCGACCAACTACCCGCTGACCCTCAGCGTCGACGACCTGGGCGAGGCCTTGCGCCTGACCCTGCTGGCCAGTACCGAGGTGCCGGCGCAGCGGGTCTGCGCCTACCTCCAGCAGACTCTGGAAAGCCTGCTGCGCACGCCGCAGGCCCAGGTGGCGACGCTCGAGATGCTGCCGGACAGCGAACGCCAGACACTGTTGGAAGGCTTCAATGCCTGCCAGGCCCCCTATGTCGGCGACCTGACCTTGCAGCGACGCATCGAGCGTCAGGCCCAGGCGCACCCGCACGCCACGGCCGCCACCCAGGACGGCGCCTGCCTCAGCTATGCCGAACTCAATCGCCAGGCCAATGCGCTGGCCCATCACCTGATCGGGCTCGGCGTAGCCCCCGACGACCGCGTCGCGGTGCTGGCCCGGCGCGGCCTGGAGACCCTGGTCGGTCTGCTGGCCGTGCTCAAGGCCGGTGCCGGCTACGTGCCGGTCGACCCCGCCCATCCGGACGAGCGCGTGCAGTACCTGCTCGACGACAGCGCGCCGGTGGCGATCCTGACCCAGCACGCCCTGTGTGGGCGCTTGGGCGCGCGGCAAGTGCCCGTGCTGCTGCTCGACCGACCCGAATGGCCGGTACGCGACCACGACCCGGTCGTGCCGGGCCTCGACGCGCACCACCTGGCCTATGTGATCTACACCTCCGGCTCCACCGGCCAGCCCAAGGGCGTGATGGTCGAGCACCAGAGCGTCGACAACTTGGTCGACTGGCACTGCCGCGCCTTCGACCTGCGCCAGGGCCGGCACACCTCGTGCCTGGCCGGTTTCGGTTTCGACGCCATGGCCTGGGAGGTCTGGCCCGCCTTGTGCGCCGGCGCCACCTTGCACCTGGCGCCGAACGCCGACGGCCACGAAGCCCTCGACGCCATGCTCGCCTGGTGGCAGGCCCAGCCGCTGGATGTCAGCTTCCTGCCCACGCCCGTGGCCGAGTACGCCTTCAGCCACCAGCTCGACCACCCGACCTTGCGCACCCTGCTGGTCGGCGGCGACCGCCTGCGCCCGTTCAACCGCACCCAGCGCTTCGACGTGGTCAACAACTACGGCCCGACCGAGACCACCGTCGTGGCCAGCTCCGGCGTGGTCGAGGCGGGCGGGACGCTGCACATCGGCCGGCCGGTGGACAACGCCCGCCTGTACGTGCTCGACGCGCGTCGCCAGCCCGTGGCGCTGGGCGTGCCGGGCGAGCTGTACATCGGCGGCGCCGGGGTGGCGCGGGGCTACCTCAAGCGCCCGGCGCTGACCGCCGAGCGTTTCCTCCAGGACCCGTTCACGGCGACACCGGGCGCACGCATGTACCGCACCGGCGACCTGGTGCGCTGGCTGGCCGACGGCACCCTGGAGTACCTGGGCCGCAACGACGACCAGGTGAAGATCCGTGGCGTGCGTATCGAGCTGGGCGAGATCGAAAGCCGCCTGGCCGGCTTGCCCGGCATCAACGAAAGCGTGGTGCTGGCCCGTGAGGACCAACCCGGGCAACTGCGCCTGGTGGCGTACTTCACGCCGCAGGCGGAGGTCGAAGCGGCGACGCCCGAAGGCCTGCGGGCCCAGCTGCAAGCGCATCTGCCGGAATACATGGTGCCGGTGGCCTTCGTCGAAATAGCGGCCTTGCCGCTGACCGCCAACGGCAAACTCGACCGCCGCGCGCTGCCGATGCCGGATCGCTCGGCGTTATTCGAGCAGGGTTTCGAAGCCCCCGAGGGCGACATCGAGCAGGCCCTGGCGCAGATCTGGGCGCAACTGCTGCACGTCGAGCGGGTCGGTCGGCGCGACCACTTCTTCGCCCTCGGCGGCCATTCGCTGCTGGCCATGCGCATGGTCTCGCAGGTGCGCCTGCGTCTGGGTGTGGAGCTGGCCTTGGCCGAACTGTTCGCCAACGCCGAACTGGCGGCGGTGGCCGCCGTGCTGGCCAGCGCCGGACGCAGCGCGCTGCCGGCGATCGTGCCGGCGCCGCGCGAGCAGGCCTTGCCGATGTCGTTCGCCCAGCAGCGGCTGTGGTTCCTGGCGCAGATGGAAGGCGGCAACCAGGCCTACAACGTGCCGCTGGCGCTGGGCCTGCGCGGGCCGCTGGATGCCGAGGCGCTGGAGCGTGCGTTGCGGCGCATCGTCGAGCGCCACGAAACGCTGCGCAGCCGCTTCGTGCCCTGTGGCGACAGCGCCGAGGTGAGCCTCGCCGCCGATGCCGGGGACGGCTGGTTCCAACGCGACGCATCGAGCCCGGAGGCATTGGCGGCACAGTTGCGCGAGGCGGCTGGCGCGCCTTTCGACCTGGTCCGGGGCCCGCTGCTGCGCGCCCGCCTGTTGTGCCTGGACGCCGACTACCATGTGCTGGCCTTGACCGTGCACCATATCGTCGCTGATGGCTGGTCGCTCGGTGTGCTCACCCAGGAGCTGAGCACGCTGTACTCGGCCTATCGGCAAGGCCTGGACGACCCGCTGCCGGCGCTTGCCATCCAGTACGGTGACTACGCCGTGTGGCAACGGCGCTGGCTGGCCGGCGAGCAGTTGCAGCGCCAGGCCGACTATTGGCGCGAAGCGCTGGTCGGGGCGCCGAGCCTGCTCAAGCTACCGACCGACCGGCCACGCCCCGAACGACAGGACTTCACCGGCGCGAGCCTGCCGTTGCAGTTCGAGCCGCGCCTGGGCGCTGGCCTGCGTGCTCTGGCCAGGCGCCATGGGCTGACGCTGTACATGGTCGTGCTGGGTGCCTGGGCGGCGCTGCTGGCCAGGCTGTCGGGGCAGGGCGAGGTCGTGGTCGGCTGCCCGGTGGCCGGTCGCAACCGTGCCGAGCTGGAAGCCTTGTCGGGGCTGTTCGTCAACACCCTGGCGATCCGTATCGACACGCAAGCCGCGCCCACGGCCCAGGCATTGCTCGAACAGGTGCGCGCACGCGTGCTGGAGGCCCAGGCCCATCAGGACCTGCCTTTCGAGCAAGTGGTCGAGATCGTGCGCCCGCTACGCAGCCTGGCGCACACGCCGCTGTTCCAGACCACCCTCAACTGGCAGGCCACCCAGGGTTCGGCCCTGCAACTGCCCGGGTTGCAACTCGAGGCCGTGGCCCAAGCCGAACCGGTGGCCAAGTTCGACCTCGCACTGAACCTGGGCGAGCAGGGCGACGCCTTGGCCGGCAGCCTCGACTACGCCACGGCGTTGTTCGACGAAAGCACCGTGCGCCGCTACCTGGGCTATTTCGACACGCTGCTGTGGGCGATGGTGGGCGACGACCAAGCCAGCGTGGAGCAGGTGCCATTGCCCGACGAGCAGGAGCGCCAGCTGCTGCTGCGCACGCTCAACGCCACCGAGCGCGACTATCCCCGCGAGCAGAGCGTGGAACGGCTCTTCGAGCGCCAGGCGGCCTGCCATCCCCAGGCGACTGCCGCGGTGCACGGCAAGCAGGCCCTGAGCTATGCCGAGCTCAACGCGCGCGCCAACCGCTTGGCCCACCACCTGGTCGGCGCAGGCGTGGCGCCGGGCGCCTGTGTCGCGATCCTGCTGCCCCGTTCGTTGCCGCTGCTGGTGGCGCAACTGGCCGTGCTCAAATGCGCTGCGGCCTATGTGCCGCTGGACATCCACGCTCCGGTCGAACGCCAGGCGTTCATGGTCGAAGACTGTCAGGCCGCCGTTCTACTGACTCAGAGCGACACGGTCGCGCCGCTTGCGGCCCCCCGCATCGACCTCGACCGGCTGACGCTCGACGACCAGCCTGCGCATGACCCCGCGCTGCCTCGCGCGGCCGATGCGATGGCCTGCGTGATGTATACCTCGGGCACCACCGGCATGCCCAAAGGGGTATGCGTGCCGCACCGGGGCATCGCGCGGCTGGTGCTGAACAACGGCTATGCCGATTTCAACGCCCAGGACCGCGTGGCCCTGGCCGCCAACCCGGCCTTCGACGCCAGCACCTTGGAAGTCTGGGGCGCGCTGCTCAACGGCGGCCAGGTGCGGGTGGTCGACCACGCGACCCTGCTCGACCCGCAGCGCTTCGCGGCCGCGCTGGTGGAGCAGGGCATCACTGTGCTGTTCCTGACCACGGCGCTGTTCAACCAGTACGTGCACCTGCTGCCCGAAGCGCTGCGCGGGCTGCGCCTGTTGCTCAGTGGCGGCGAGCGCGCCGAACCGGCCGCGTTCCGTGCGCTGTTGGCGCAGGCCTCGGGCGTGCGCCTGATCAACGGCTACGGCCCGACCGAAACCACCACCTTCGCCGTCACCTGCGAAGTGGCCGAGCTGGACGCCCAGGCCAGCCACGTACCGATCGGCCACCCCATCGGCAACACCCAGGCGTACGTGCTCGATGCCCACGGGCAATTGGCGCCCCTTGGCGTGGTCGGCGAGCTGTACCTCGGCGGCGACGGCGTGGCCTTGGGTTACCTCGACCGTCCGGCGCTGACCGCCGAGCGCTTCGTCGACGACCCCTTCAGCACAGTGCCTGGTGCCCGGCTGTACCGTACCGGCGACCTGGTGCGCTGGCAGGCCGATGGCCGGCTCGAATGCCTGGGCCGCAACGACGACCAGGTGAAGATCCGCGGCTTTCGCATCGAACTGGGCGAGATCCAGCAGCAGTTGGCGCAATGCCCAGGCATCGGCGACGTCGTGGTCATGGCCGTGCCCGCGTCCCAGGGGCCGTCGCGCCTGGTGGCGTGGTACACGCGCCTGGACGAGGCGTTGCAGGCGAGCGACCTGCGCAGTTACCTGCGCGCGCGCCTGCCGGACTACATGGTGCCAGCCGCCTATGTGGCGCTGGCGCAGATGCCGTTGAGCAACAACGGCAAGGTCGAACGTACCGCGCTGCCGCTACCCGGGCCGCAGGATTTAGCGGCGGCGGCCTATGAGGCGCCGCAAGGCCGGCAGGAGCTAGCCCTGGCCGCGCTTTGGCAGGCGTTGCTGCAGGTGCCGCAGGTCGGGCGCGATGACCGCTTCTTCGAGCTGGGCGGCCATTCGCTGCTGGCCATGCGCATGCTGGCCCAAGTGCGCGAGCGCCTGGGCGTGGAACTGGCGTTGGCCGATCTGTTCGCCGACGATCGCCTGGCCGCCGTCGCCGCCAGCCTCGCCGAGCGCCCGGCCGAGGCGTTGCCGGCGATCCAACCGAGCCCGCGCGTGGCGCCGCTGCCGTTGTCCTTCGCCCAGCAGCGCCTGTGGTTCCTGGCGCGCATGGCGCCAGGCAGTGCGGCCTACCACATTCCCCTGGGCCTGCGTTTGCGCGGGGCATTGGACACGCCGGCGCTGGAGCGGGCGTTGCAGCGTCTGGTGGCGCGGCACGAGAGCTTGCGCAGCCGTTTCGTCGAGCGGGATGGCGAAGCGCAGGTGCTGTTGGCGCACGAAAGCTTCAGCCTGACCAAGGTGCAGCTGCCTGCCCAGGACGACGAAGCACTGGCGGCCCTGATCGTGCAGGAAGCCGAGCAGGAAGCCCGGCAACCCTTCGCACTGGAGCGGGACCTGCCGATCCGCGGGCGGCTGCTGCAACTGGCGCCCCAGCACCATGTGCTGCTGCTGACCTTGCACCATCTGGTGGCCGACGGCTGGTCGCTGGGCGTGCTGGTGCGCGAACTGGGCGAGCTGTACGGCGCCTTCAGCCAGGGCCGCGACGACCCGTTGCCGGCGCTGGCCGTGCAGTACCTGGACTACGCCCATTGGCAGCGCACCACGCTGGATGGCGAGACCCTGCGCCAGCAAGCGGCCTACTGGGCGGCGCAGCTGCAAGGCGCGCCGACCCTGGTCAGCTTGCCCTGGGACCGACCACGGCCCGAACGCCAGGACTACAGCGGCGACAGCGTGCCGATCGGCCTCGATCCGGGCCTGAGCGCTGCGCTCAAGGCGCTGTGCCGCGAACAGGGCGTCACTCCCTACATGCTGTTCATGGCGGCCTGGGCGGTGTTGCTGGCGCGGCTGGCGGCCCAGGACGAAGTGGTCGTCGGCTCGCCCCTGGCCAACCGCCGGCAGGCCGAAGTGGATGGTCTGATCGGCATGTTCGTCAATTCCATCGCCGTGCGCGTGGACACCGCCGGCGCGCCGGACGTCGCCACTGTGCTGGCGCAGGTCAAGGCCACGGTGCTGGCGGCCCAGGCGCACCAGGACCTGCCGTTCGAACAGGTGGTCGAGGCCGTGCGCCCGCCGCGCAGCCTGGCCCATACGCCGATCTATCAGGTGTCGCTGGACTGGGACGGCAGCCCCGACCGCCAGGCGCTGCGACTGGGCGACGTGGAAGCGACCGCCCTGGGCGGCCAGGCCCGCGTCGCCAAGTTCGACCTGAGCCTGAGCATGGGCGAGGGGCGCGAGGGCTTCGCCGGCGGCATCGTCTACGCCACGGCCCTGTTCGACCGGGCCACCGTGGAGCGCTATGCCGGCTACCTGGAACGACTGCTGCGCACCTTCGCCGAAGGTGCCCAGGCCATTGCCGCCCACACCGTCCTGCCCGATGCCCACGAGCGCGAGCGGCTGTTGCGCAGCTACAACGACACGGCGGTGGGCTACGACCTCGAGCAAAGCCTGCATGGGCTGATCGAAGCGCAGGTCGAACGCACACCCCAGGCCATGGCGGTGAGCGCCGAAGAAGGCGCGTTGAGCTACCGGCAATTGAACGAACAGGCCAACCGCCTGGCGCACCACCTGATCGGCCTTGGGGTGAAACCGGACGATCGCGTTGCGATCTGCGTCGAGCGCGGGCTGTCGATGGTGGTCGGCTTGCTGGCCATCCTCAAGGCGGGCGGCGCCTACGTGCCGGTCGATCCGGACTATCCGGCCGAACGCGTGCGGCACATGCTGGACGACAGCGCGCCGGTGGCGGTCCTGGTGCACGCGGCGACGCGCGAAGTGCCGCAGGGCGGCCGGATCGTCGACCTGGACCGGCCGACCTGGGACGCGCAGCCGGCCAGCAACCCGCAGGTTGCGGGTTTCACCTCGCGGCATCTGGCCTACGTGATCTACACCTCCGGCTCCACCGGGCTGCCGAAGGGGGTGATGAACGAGCACCGCGGGGTGGTCAACCGTCTGTTGTGGATGCAGGACGCCTACGGTTTGGGCGCCGAGGATGTGGTGCTGCAGAAAACCCCGTTCAGCTTCGATGTCTCGGTGTGGGAATTCCTCTGGCCGTTGCAGACCGGCGCCCGGCTAGTCATGGCGCGGCCAGGGGGGCATCGCGAGCCGCAGTACCTGGGCGAGGTGATGCGCCGCGAAGGCGTGACCACCCTGCATTTCGTGCCGTCGATGCTGGACGTGTTCCTGGCCCATGGCGAAGCGCTGGCCGAGGAGGGCGCTGGCGAGGGTTTCGATGCCGGGCGCCTCGAGCGGGTCATGTGCAGCGGCGAAGCCCTGCCGGGCAGCCTGGTGCGCAGGTTCCACGCGCACCTGCCGGACGTGGCCCTGCACAACCTCTACGGCCCGACCGAGGCGGCGGTGGACGTCAGCGCCTGGCACTGCGTCGGCGCGCCGGACAACACGCCGATCGGCAAACCCATCGCCAACACCGCTTTGTATGTGCTCGACGCGCGGCTGCAGCCGGTGCCGCAAGGGGTGACCGGTGAGCTGTACATCGGCGGCGTGCAGGTGGCCCGTGGCTACCTCAACCGCGCCGAGCTGAGCGCCGAGCGCTTCATCGAAGACCCGTTCGGCGTCCAGCCTGGCGCACGCCTGTACCGCACCGGCGATCTGGCGCGGCATCGGCCCGACGGCAACCTCGAATACCTGGGGCGCAACGACGACCAGGTGAAGGTCCGTGGCCTGCGCATCGAGCTGGGCGAGATCCAGGCCGGGCTGACCGCCGTCGCCGGCATTCAGGAGGCGGTGGTGGTGGCCCGCGACCAAGGTCTGGTCGCGTACTACACCGGTTTGCCCCACGAGGGCGAAACGCTGCGCGCCGCGCTGCTGGCGCACTTGCCGGCCTTCATGGTGCCGGCGCTGTTCGTGCACCTGCCTGCGTTGCCGCTGAGCCCCAACGGCAAGCTGGACCGCAAGGCGCTGCCCATGCCCCTGGCAGGTCAGGAGCGAGCGTACGAGAGCCCCGAAGGCGACACCGAAACCTTGTTGGCCACCCTGTGGGGCGAGCTGCTGGACGTGCAGCGTGTCGGGCGTCACGACAATTTCTTCGAACTCGGCGGCCACTCGCTGGCAGCCATCCGTTTGCTCGACCGTCTCGCCAAGGCTGGTATGCACGCCGTGCTCAACGACGTGTTCCAACAACCGAGCGTCGCGGCCCTGGCCCGCCAGTTGGACGCCAACCGGGCCGCACAGGCGCCGAGCGTGGTCACCGTCAGGGCCACCGGCAGCCAGCCGGCCTTGTTCTTGGTGCACGAATTCACCGGGCTGGACTTCTATTTCCCGGTCCTGGGCCAGCACCTGGCCGGCGACTACCCGGTGTACGGGTTGCCGGGTGTGCTCTGTGGCGAACCGCAGCCGCGCACCCTGCAATGCCTGGCGCGCTACCAGATCGAGCAGCTGCGCAAGATCCAGCCGCACGGGCCGTACCGCCTGGCCGGCTGGTCGTTCGGCGGGGTGCTGGCGTGGGAGATGGCCAACCAGTTGCTGGGCGCGGACGAGCCCGTGGAATTCCTCGGCCTGATCGACACCTACGTGCCGCGCCTGGCCGACCAGGGCAAATCGCGTTGGCAGGGGCCGCGCGCACTGGAGCGGCAACTGCTGCTCAACTGCGAGGCCTTCTGGCGTACCCAGGGCGAAGCGGGGCAGGCGCCTCTGGCCCAGCTGCAACGCCTGCAAACCGAGCAGGCCGACTTTGCCACCTTGGTCGCCCGCTGCCGCGAGCAGCACCTGCTGTACGGCTTGTGGTCCAGCATGAGCGACGAGCAATTGCACCACTATTTCGCTCGCGAGCTGGCCCACGGCTACGCCCTGGCCCACTATCGCCTGGCACCCCTGGGCATGCCGGTGCACCTGTTGCGCGCCGAGCAGGGCAGCGACAGTTTGGCCGACCTTGGCTGGAGCGCGGCGTTGCCGAACCAGCCCTTGATCGAGATCGGCGTACCCGGCGACCACCGCAGCCTGATGCAGGCACCGCAAGTGGCTTCGCTCGGCGCGGCCATCGACCGCGCGCTCGAACGTGTCGCCGCCGGCCCAGGCCCACAGCCAGCCACCTACCAGCCGCTGGTGGCCATCCAGACCGGCCAACTGGGCCACACCCCGCTGTTCTGCGTACCCGGCGCCGGCGACAGCATCACCAGCTTCATCGGCCTGGCCGATGCGCTGGGGCCGGACTGGCCGTTGTACGGTTTGCAGGCCCGTGGGCTGGATGGCCTCTCGGTGCCGCACGCTTCGGTCGAAGCCGCAGCCGATTGCCATGTGCGGGCCATCGAAGCGCTGTACCCGCAAGGGCCACTGAACCTGGTGGGCCACTCGTTCGGCGGTTGGGTGGCCCATGCGCTGGCGGCGCGTTTCGAGGCCAAGGGGCGCGTCGTCGAATCCTTGACCCTGATCGACAGCGAGGCGCCGGGCGAGGGCGCCACCTGTGGCCAGGCGCATACCTTCGAGCAAGCGCTGCAACGGCTGATCGAGGCGCTGCAATGGTCGACCGGCAAAGCCCTGGGCATCGAGCCGCGCGCCTTCGTCCAGGCCAGCGACGACGAGCAACTGCGCCAAGTGCACGCGGCCATGGTACGGGTCGGGCTGCTGCCGGCGCGCTCGCAGCCCAAGGTCCTCGAGGGCACGGTACGCACCTTCGCCACGGCGCTGCGCACCGGCTATCGACCGACCCTGCCTTACCGCGGGCCGGTCGGCCTGGTGCTGGTCGAGGACCCGAGCCTGGATGCGGCCGGCAACGCGCGCGAACAGGTGGCGATGGAAGTCGGCTGGCGGCGACTGATGCCGCAATTGGCGCTGTGGCGCGGGCCCGGCAACCACTTCAGCATCCTCAAGGTGCCGGATGTGTTCAGCCTGGCGGCCTGGTGGCAGGACGGCCAGGCGCGGCCGGTGGGCCAGGTCGCGCAATAGGGTAGGCATTACCGCGAGCGGGCGATGCGACGGGCATCGTGCTCGCGGCTCAGGGCGCGCCTGCGCAGGCAGGGGCGGCCGTTCAACGACAAAGTGAGCATGCATGGACAAGTCCAGGTTTCGCAGATACGGCCTTGGCGCCGCGCTGGCGCTGGTCGCCGGTATTACGCTGTACGCAGTGCAGGCACCGGCTAAGGCGCCGCAATACATCACCGCAACGGTCGTGCGCGGCGACATCGAGAACGCGGTGCTGGCCACCGGCACGCTCGAAGGCATCAAGCAGGTGGACGTCGGTGTGCAGGTGTCGGGGCAGTTGAAGTCGCTCAAGGTCAAGCTGGGCGACAAGGTGAAGCAAGGCCAGTGGCTGGCCGAAATCGACCCGCTGGTGCTGCGCAACACGCTGCGCCAGGCCGAAGTCGACGAAGAAAAGCTCCAGGCCGAACGGCGCTCGGCCCAGGCCCAGCTGCAGCAGGCCAGGCGCGTGTACGAGCGCTACCGCGACTTGCAGAGCGACGAGTCGGTCTCGCGCCAGGATTTCGAAAGCGCCGAAGCGGAGTTTCGCGTCCGCGAGGCGGCCGTGCGCTCGCTCGACGCGCAGATCCAGAGCGCCCGGGTGGAGATCGATACGGCCCGGGTCAACCTCGGCTATACCCGCATCAACGCACCGATCACCGGCCATGTGGTAGGGATCGTCACGCAACAGGGGCAGACCGTGATCGCCAACCAACTGGCCCCGGTGCTGCTCAAGCTGGCCGACCTTGACACCATGACGGTCAAGGCGCAGGTCTCGGAGGCCGACGTGATCCATATCGCGCCGGGTCAGGCGGTGTACTTCACCATTCTGGGCGAGGACACGCGCTACCACGCCACCCTGCGCGGCACCGAGCCGGCCCCACAACACTATGTGCAAAGCACCGACAAGGGCGAGGGCGGTACCGGCAAGCCCAACGGCGCGGTGTTCTACAACGCGCTGTTCGACGTGCCCAACCCCGAGCATCGCCTGCGCATCTCCATGACCGCCCAGGTGCACATCGTGCTCGACACCGCTGCCGGGGTGCTGAGCGTACCGGTGGCGGCCCTGGGCCTGCGCAACGACGACGGCAGCTTCCCGGTGCGGGTGCTCGACGCCAAGGGTTTCGCCCAGGCGCGCAACGTGCGCACCGGCATCAACAACAACGTCAGGGTGCAGATCGAAGACGGCCTGGCCGAAGGGGACCGGGTGGTGATCGGTGAGCCGGTGGCCGGCCAGGCAGGGGCATGAGCGTGAACATGACGGTCGAGTTCAACCCGCATACAGCCGTCTCCGGCGGCAACGACGAACCCTTGCTGCGCCTGCACGGCGTCAGCCGCAGTTTCACCGCGGGCGACCGCCAATTCCTGGCGCTGCAAGGCATCGACCTGGAGATCCGCAGCGGCGAGCTGGTGGCGATCATCGGCGCCTCCGGCTCGGGCAAGTCGACGCTGATGAACATTCTCGGTTGTCTGGACAACGCCAGCAGCGGCAGCTACCGGGTGGGCGGGCAGGAAACCCGCGAGCTGGACGACGACGCCCTGGCCGCGTTGCGCCGGGACCATTTCGGTTTCATCTTCCAGCGCTACCACCTGCTGCCGCACCTCGACGCGCTGCACAACGTCGAGATACCGGCGGTGTACGCCGGCACAGTCCAGGGGCAGCGGCATACGCGGGCACATGAGTTGCTGGCGCGACTGGGCCTGGCGGGACACCTCACGCACCGTCCCAGCCAGTTGTCCGGCGGTCAGCAGCAGCGGGTGAGCATTTGCCGTGCCTTGATGAACGGCGGGCAGGTGATCCTCGCCGACGAACCCACCGGCGCCCTGGACACCGCCAGCGGCAAGGAAGTGATGAACATCCTCCTGGAACTCCACGCTGCCGGGCATACGGTGATCCTGGTCACCCACGACCCCAAGGTGGCTGCCCATGCCCAGCGCATCATCGAAGTGAGCGATGGGCGGATCGTCAGCGACCGGCGCAATGCAGTCCCAGCGCTGCCCGCCGCGCCGGCCGACACGGCTTCGCAGCCACGGCCCGCGCCGCGCTTGGCGGCACGCCTGGGCATGTTCCGCGAAGCCTTCAAGATGGCCTGGATCGCGCTGGTGTCGCACCGCATGCGCACCTTGCTGACCATGCTCGGCATCGTCATCGGCATCACGTCGGTGGTGTCCATCTCGGCCATCGGCGAAGGCGCCAAAGGCTATGTGCTCAAGGACATCCAGGCGATCGGCAGCAACACCATCGACGTCTATTCGGGCAGCAACTTCGGCGACAGCCGGGCCAAGACCATCCAGACCCTGCTACCGGCCGATGCCGCCGCGCTCAACGCGCTGTACTACGTCGACAGCGCCACCCCGGTGATCGGCCAGAGCACGCTGGTGCGCTACCGCAACCTGGATGTCGACGTGCAGCTCAATGGCGTCAGCGAGCATTACTTCCAGGTGCGCAACATTCCCCTGGCTTCAGGCATCGTGTTCAGCGCCGACGACGCCCGTCGCCAGGCTCAGGTGGTGGTGATCGACCACAACACGCGCGCGCGACTGTTCGGCGGCAACGTCGATCCGCTCGGGCAAGTGATTCTGGTCGGCAACTTGCCGTGCACGGTGATCGGCGTCACCGCCGAGAACAACAACCTATTTCTCGCCAGCAACCAACTGAACATCTGGATGCCCTACGAGACCGCTGCCGGACGCGTGCTGGGCCAGCGCCACCTGGACAGCATCAGCGTGCGCATCAAGGACGGCGTGCCGAGCAAGCGCGTGGAGGAGGAGGTGACCAAGCTGCTGTTGCAGCGCCATGGCAGCAAGGACTTCTTCACCAACAACCTCGACAGCATCATGCAGACCGTGCAAAAGACCAGCCGCTCGTTGACCTTGCTGCTGTCGCTGATTGCGGTGATCTCGCTGGTGGTGGGCGGCATCGGCGTGATGAACATCATGCTGGTGTCGGTGACCGAGCGCACCCGCGAGATCGGCATCCGCATGGCGGTGGGCGCGCGGCAGTCGGACATTCGCCAGCAATTTCTGGTGGAGGCGGTGATGGTCTGTCTGTTCGGCGGGGTGGTGGGGATCGCGCTGTCGTACGGAATCGGTTCGCTCTTCGAGCTGTTCGTCAAACAGTGGGAGATGGTCTTCTCGCCCGGGTCGATCGTGATGGCATTCGCCTGTTCGACGCTGATCGGCGTGGTGTTCGGCTTCGTCCCGGCGCGCAACGCGGCGCGCCTGGACCCGATCGAGGCGTTGGCGCGGGATTGAGCAGGGTCATTGAAGGAGAGGCGGCTGATGCATCTGGCGGGGCCGCCGATCCAGCGCGGGGTGTCAGACTTCCCCGTACATCCAGCGCATCAGCGAATGGCGCCCGCCGATGTTCAGTTTGATCGCCGCGCGGCGCAGGTAGCTTTCCACCGTGTTGACCTTGAGCTGCAACCGTTCGGCCTGCTGCGGCGCGGTATGGCCGGCCAGCAGGCCCAGGCAGACCTGGCACTCGCGCTCGGACAGGCTCAGCCCCGATTGCGCCAGGCGTTCGAGGAAGCGCTGGCGTAGGCGCTCTGGCCCGGGCGGGTCGGCGCATGGCCGCAGCGCGTCGACATGCTTCTCCAGCATGGGCAGCAACAACGGCGTGATGGCGTCCAGTTGGCTGCGTTCGTGGGCCGAAAAGCCGAAGGCCGAGCCTGCGCGCCGCAGTTGGATTTCGTAGCGGGCATCGCCATGGGGTTTGATCAAGTGCAGCCGGGAAGGGTCGTCCAAGCCGTCCTCGAGACCTTGGTCGGAGGAGAACACCGTCTCGTCGATCAGCGGCGAGGCGTTGGGCAGAGCGGCGGGCGCAGTGCTCGACGGGCGTATGTGCATGGCATCGATGGTCAGATGCGCCTGGATCAAGTTGTGCAGCAAGCGGGAGAACTGGCGGCTGCCGGCGCTGGCAATCACCTTACCGATCTGCGGATAGAGCAAGTGCGAATTCATCGTGTCGTCCCTGATGTGTGTGGTGCGGTGCTTCGCCGTGGTACGGGCCTGCATCCTGAGGCCGTGTCGCGGGTGGAGGGTATGCTAGTACAACGATTGGGCGGGGTAGAAAGCAAACCTCAGGAATGCCAACCGGGTGGCATTTTTTGCGGTTCGGCGCTCGACGCTCGTGCGGCGGCGCGTCTGCTGCGCAGTAACTGGAGCAGCGGCGGGTCGTAGCGCGCGGGCCGACCCGACCGCAAGTCATGCCGGGGCAGTGGTTCGGTGCCGTGTCAGACGCCTCCATCGCTGCAAGAGCGAGCCAGGGCCCGAACCCCTGAGGCAGTCCAGGGGTTTCAGTAGCGCACTTCCACCGCCACGTAAGCGCCGATGCCATCGCCGGGATACAGCGCCGCCGTGTCCTGGCCATTGGCGTTGTAGATCGGCTGTACGGCCGTGACGTACTTCTTGTTGGCCAGGTTCTTCACGTCCAGCGACACTTTCCAGTCTTTGTTCGGTGCCTCGAAGCCCACGTTGGCGCCGAAGAGGGTGTAGGAAGGCGCATAGAAAGTGTTGGCGTAGTCGACGGCGGTGCGCGACGCCGATTGCACGTTCACCCCGGTGTAGAAGCCGCTGGGGTGTTCGTATTGCAACTCGCCCTGATAGATGTGCTTGGGAATGCCAGGCAACTGGTTGTCGCCGAAAGTCGGGTCATGGCGGTAGTAGAAGTCGTTGTAGGTATAGACCTGGCGGAGGGTGATCTGCTCGCCAGACTGGTTTTCCCACAGGCGGGTATCGAGGCCGGCCTCCACACCCTGGTGAATGGTCGGCGTGGCATTGAAGGCGCCGGTAACTGCCGCCGCCGTAGCGGTCGGGGCGATGATCTGCACGTTGAGCAATTCGTCGCGCACCCACGAGCGGTACAGCGCCAGGCTGCCGTCGAAGATGCCTGCCGAGCCCTTCACGCCGATTTCGACGGTGTTGGCTTTCTGTTCCACCAGGGGGCGCACATAAGGAAGCGCCGGACCGGAACCCGAATACTCCCAAGACGCTGGCGGGTCGATCGAGCGGCTGACGTTGGCGAAGGCCTGCAACTGCGGGGTGAACTCGTAGCGCAGGCCTAGGCGCGGGGCCAGGCTCCAGTTGTCATAGGTCACATCGCTGGGGTAGTTGGTGGTGTTGGCCTGCAAGGCTTGTTTCACGTCCGCGTGGCGACGCACGTTGACCGCGGAAACACCGCTGGTCAGCCACAGTCCGTCGACCAACTGCAGATCGTTGCCCAGCGAGAACACGTGGTCGAACGACGAACCGTAGTCGACGAACTTGCGGGTTTGCTTGTTGGCGAACGTGGAGTTCACCTCGCCTTTGAGGTGTTCGGTGGAGGTGAACGCCAGATTGCTGCGGCTCTCGTGACCGAACAGCTGATCGGTGCGCTCGTAGCCGAGCACGAACGAGAGGTCGTGCCAGTCCCAGTAACTGGGGTTGGACGGGCTGTTGGGGCTGTTGTTGTGAGCGTACTCGTAGTAGGACGCACCGACGCTCAGTTTCGAATCGTCGTCGAAGGTGTAGGTGGTCTTGCTACCCACCCAAACGCTGCCCGGACGGCGGCTGCCAGCACCGCTGCTGGCGGCCGTGGCGCTGGCGTCGCGGGTGTGGTGCTTGACGGCGTCGAGCGTGGTGGGGCTCGGGTCGTTGTGGTATTCGTCGCGGTAGCGCAGCAGCAACTGGGTTTCCAGTTTCGGGCTGAACGTGTAGCCGAAGTTGGCGACGATGCCCTGACTTTTCGACAGGCTATAGTCGCGGTAACCGTCGTTGCGGTAGTTGTCGGCGTTGAGGTAGTAGTCGAAGTCTCCTTCCACGCCGCCAAGGCTCAGGCTTTGCTTCTGGTAGCCATAGCTGCCGGCTTCGGCGCGCAGGCGCAGGCCCGGCGCCGTGTAGCCGGTGTGGTTGACGAAGGTGATCCCACCGCCCAAGGCCAGTGCGCCGTATTGGAAAGCGTTAGCCCCGCGTAGAATTTCAGTGTAGTTCACCCCGGAGGCGTTGAGGAATTCGTAGGGGGTGCCGCCGGGCCCGGTAATGGGCAGGCCATCGAACAGGAACTTGATGCCTTCGCGGAAATACCCAGGCGAAGTGTTGGCGCCCGAACCGCGAATCGAAATCTTGGCCGCATCGTTACCGCCCGTGGACTGCACGAACACACCGGGTTGGTAGGCCAGCGTGTCCTGCAAGGTGGCCGTGCGTCCTTTGCCCACCTGTTCGCTGTCGACCACGCTGGTGGCACCCGGCACTTCGGCCAGTTGGCTCATGGCGCTCTGCACTTCGCTGAGTTTGCGCGCCTGTACGGTGACGGTGTTGAGCCGTGGTGTGGCGGTCTGGAGGGTGTCGGTCTCAGGTGTTTGCTCGTCGGCGTGTACGCCGGGGGCCAGCAGCAGGGCCGAGCCCAATCCCAGTGTCAGCCAGGTGGCTTTGCGAATGGCCACCGGCAATCTGTGCAACGCTCCGCGAAAAGCTGAATACATCTAACGTGTTCCCCAATGAATAGATAAATGAGTAGCAGCTTTCTATTCGTATAGTCATGCCTGCAGTGCTTGCAGCAGTTTCCATGCCAACGCTTCCTGAGCGATAAATCAGGGCCTCGGTTAATGTCATCGATAAAAACGCTTGCTGGTTGGCAGCTTTTTTTGGAAACGGTGTTTGCGTTGAAACAGTGGCGTAGTTGGGGGATATGTCGAAAATCCAACAGTAAAAACACAGTCTGTAAGTTATCCAGCAGGCCGACCAAGGCTTCGGGTTATATCGTTAGATGAAGGTCTCGCAGACGCGCGGATGGCCAACGAAAGTCAAGCGCTTCAATAGGCCAGGGGCAGCGCCCGATCTGTGCGGCCTCGCAGCGGAATGTATCTACGGCGGACAGGCATTCGACACCGTTTAAATGAATGGGCAAATCACCCTGGCATGCTCACTGCATAGTCCCTATACGGGCTGGGATCGAAAAGACTTCAGCCGGAACAACCAAGGAACTTGCTGTGGTCGCGCGCTTCAACACACTGCCAAACTTATCTATTTGCCTCGCGCTCATGGCCTGTTCGCCGGCGCCTGCGCCAACGTCCGCCCAGACGCACGCAGACGGCAATCGGGTCGACGGTGTGGTCACCTATCCCGCGTCGGACTTCCACGAACAGGCGCCCGGGCGCAGGGGCGGAACGTTGCGGGTATCGGCGGCCGCCGATGCCGGCAGTTTCGATATCCATGCGTTGTCCCACGGCAACATGCAGTGGATGGGGCGGCTTCTGTTCGACTGCCTGGTGGCGCAGGACGAACAAGGCAACATCTCGCCGTGGCTGGCCACCTCCTGGGACATTTCCGCCGACGGCAAGACCTACACCTTCCACCTTCGCCAGGGCGTCACCTTCAGCGACGGCGAGCGCTTCGACGCCGCAGCCTTGCAGGCCAACTTCGAGCACATGCGCGACCCGGCCACCAAGTCGCCCCTGGCCGCCGCCTACATCGCGCCCTACATCGGCGGCAAGGTCATCGACGAATACACCTTCGAAGCCCATCTGCGCGAACCCTACACCCCGTTTCTCGACGTGCTGGCGCAGTCGTGGCTGGGCATGGTCTCACCCAGACAGATCCGTGAAGCGCCCAAGCGCATCGCCCAACACCCGGTAGGCAGCGGGCCATTCGTGCTGCAGAGCTATACCCGCGACCAGCGCGCGGTGTTCGTCAAACGCAAGGGCTACGACTGGGCGCCAGCGGTCACCCGGCACGTCGGTGAGGCCTACCTGGACCGCATCGAACTCAGCTACGTACCCGAGGCGATGATCCGCTTCACGGCGCTGGAGTCGGGGCAATCGGATTTCGCCCTGGATGCGCCGCCGCAAAATGCCGCCGCCATTCGCGCCAACCCCGACTTGGTGCTGCGCAGCCGCATCCGCAAAGGCAATCCAAGCCGCAGCATGACCTTCAACGTGGAGCAGCCGCCCTTCGACGATGTGCGGGTTCGTCGAGCCGTGGCCAAAGCCATCGACCGTGACGGGCTGGCCTGGATTTCCGGGTTCGGCGAGTTCATCGGCAAGGCCGACTATCTGGCGGCCAACACGCGCTTCTATCAGCCCAATGGCGCTGCGCTGGCCTACGACGTCGCGGCAGCCAACGCCTTGCTCGACCAGGCCGGCTGGACCGGACACGACGCCCAGGGCTATCGCACGCGCAACGGCCAGCGCCTGAAGGCCACGCTGCTGACCTACGACAATCCAGCCTTTCCCGCCAGCGTTTCGGTGGCGATCCAGGCCGACCTGAAGAAGGTCGGCTTCGACATGCCGATCGAAGTGCTGCCAGTGACCCGCGTCACCGAGCGCCGTTACGCCGGCAAGTTCCAGGCCTTGGCGGCGGGCTACTGGCACACCAACACGCCGGACGGCCTGTTCGTGCTCTATCACAGCCAATCGATCAGCACGGCCAAGCTCATCGGCCAGAATTCGGGCAACTTCCGCGATGCCGAACTGGACAGTCTGCTCAGCGCCGCCCGACGCTCACACGATCCGGACGAGCTGCGACGGCTGTACGGCGCCGCGCAAAAGCGCCTGACCGAAACGGTGCCCGCCGTGCCCTCGGTCGAGAGTCAAGTGCTGGCTGCGTATCGGCGCGAGGTCAAGGGTCTGATCTTCGACGCCTCCCACAACGTGCCGTATTTCCCCAGCGTGTGGCTGGACAGGGGGCGGCCATGAGCCTGTTCGCAGGTGTCGCCCTACGCCTGCTGGCCGGGATCGGCGTGCTCTGGGGGGCGGCGACGCTGACGTTTCTGGCGGTGAACTTCAGCGGCGGCGACACGGCGCTGGCGATTCTCGGCGGTCCCGATGCGCTGCCCACCCCCGAAGCGCTGGCTCGGGTCCGCGTCGAATACGGCCTGGACCAGCCGCTGGTCGTCCAGTACGGCCACTACCTGGGGCGTCTGCTGCACGGCGATCTGGGCGAGTCGTACCGCTTGCGCATCCCGGTCGCGCAGGCCATCGGCGAGCAGGTCGGTGCGACCGTGCAACTGTCGATCAGCGCAGGCGTGTTGGCCGTGGTCTTGGCGCTGGTCGTCGCGACGCTCACGGCCAACCGCTCGCGCGGGGTCCGGTCGCTGGTCTCGGGGACCGAGCTGGTGGTCTCGTCGTCGCCGTCTTTCGTCATCGGCATCCTGCTGTTGCTGGTGTTCTCCTTCCATTGGCACTGGCTGCCGCCGTCCGGCTCCGACAGCTGGCGTGCGCTGATCCTGCCTACCGTGGCGCTGGCCCTGCCCGTTGCGGCAGTGCTGGCCCAACTGCTGCGTCAGTCCCTGGAAGACACCCTGGAGCAGTCCTTCATCGCCATGGCCCGGGCGCGCGGGCTTTCCGAAACGGCCGTGCGCCTGCGCCACGCGCTGCGGCATGCGCTGGTGCCGCTGGTGACCCTGGCCGGGTTCATGTTCGCCAGCCTGTTGGGCGGCGCAGTGGTGATCGAGCTGCTGTTCGCCCGCCAGGGGCTGGGCCGCCTGATGCTCGAGGCCGCCAGCAACAAGGACGTGCCGATGGTGTTGGGCGTGACCCTGCTGGCCGCTGCCGTGTACGTACTGGTGAACCTGGCCGTCGACCTGATCAACCGCTGGATCGACCCGCGAGGCGCCCATGCGTGAGCGTCGCCTACCGGACGAAACCTCTTTCGACAAGGAAAACCCATGACTACTGCCATTTCCGACCCCGTGACCGACGAGCAATTGCAGGCGCGTTTCGGCGCAATCTTCGCGCGCATCGCCGAGGGCGCTGTGGCCCGCGAGCAAGAGCGGGCGTTGGCCCATGACGCCATTTCGTGGCTACGCGAGGCGCGCTTTGGCGCCCTGCGCGTGCCCAAGGCCCAGGGCGGGCTGGGTGCCAGCCTGCCGCAGCTGTTTCGCTTGCTGATCGACCTGGGCGAGGCCGATTCCAACCTGCCGCAGATCCTGCGCGCGCACTTCGGTTTCGTCGAAGGTCGGCTGTCCAGCCTCGACCCGGCATCCCAGGCCTACTGGCTAGCCAAAGTGGCGGACGGCCAGTTGTGGGGCGCGGCGATGGCGGAGCGCACGGACACCACGCGCAACTCGGTGACCCTCGATGCCCAGGAGCCCGGCAACCCCGACACGGCCTGGTCGCTCAACGGCGAGAAGTTCTATTGCAGCGGCACCCTGTACGCCGATTGGATCGCCGCGGTGGCCCTCGACGGTGAGGACTTCGTCAGTGTGTCGGTGCCCACCAATGCGCAGGGCGTGTCGGTGGAGGACGACTGGGACGGGTTCGGCCAGCGCCTGACGGGCAGCGGCACCACGCGCTTCGCCTCGGTGCAGGTGCCGACCCAGCACATCGTGCGTCGCTTCAAGAAGGACGAGCTGCGCGCCGAGTCGTACCTGAGTGCGTTCTACCAGCTGTTCCATCTGGCGACCCTGGCCGGCATCGCCAACGCGGTGTTGCGCGACGCGACCGCGTTCGTCAAGGGCCGGACCCGTACCTTCGGCGTTCCGGGGCAATCCAGCCCCAAGGACGATCCGCTGGTGCAACGTGTCATCGGGCGCCTTTCCAGCCTGGCCTATGCGGCGCGCGCGCAGGTCCTCGCCGTGGCGCAGGTGCTGCAGGAGGTGCATGAGGCGGAGCAGGGCGGCTACGTCGCCGAGCAGCACTACACCGAGGCCGAGATCCGTGCCTATCAGGCCCAGCAGATCGTGCTGGAACAGGTACTGGAGGCCACCACGCTGCTGTTCGAAGTCGGCGGTGCCTCGGCCACCCGCGAAAGCCAACGCTTCGACCGCCATTGGCGCAACGCGCGCACGCTGGCCTCGCACAATCCGGCGATCCACCGGGAGCGGGCGCTGGGCAACTACTACCTCAACGACATCACCCCGAACGCGGCGTGGCGCAGTCTGCAAGCGGCCGACGCCGAAAAGCAGGCGGCCAGCGTGCGCGACGAAGCGAGCGCAGTATGACCACGAGCAGCAACAACATCCGCGCCGGGCAGATGAGCCTAGGCATGAACATCCTTGGCTTCGGTGCGCACGCCGGAGCCTGGCGCACGGCCGAGGTGGCCGCCAACGCCTATCTGGATGTCGAGTACTACCGCAACATCGCGCGAATTTCCGAGCGTGGCTGCCTCGACGCGATCTTCCTCGCCGACGGCCCGGCGCTGGTCGGCGATGTGTCCAAGCAGCCGGCAGGCCGTCTGGAACCGACCGTGCTGCTGACCGCCGTGGCCCTGGCCACGCAGCGCATCGGCGTGATCGCCACTGCCTCGAGCACCTACAACGACCCGTTCAACCTCGCCCGGCGATTCGCTTCGCTCGACCACATCAGTGGCGGTCGGGCCGCCTGGAACGTGGTGACCAATGCAGGCGATGCGGCTGCGCAGAATTTCGGACTGGCCGGTGCGCCGCTGCACGTCGACCGCTACGCCCGCGCCGACGAGTTCATCGACGTCGCCCTCAAGCTGTGGGACAGCTGGGAGGACGACGCCGTGATCGGCGACGCCCGTGGCGGGCGCTTTGCCGATCCGGGCAAAGTGCACAGCATCGACTTCGTCGGCCAGCACTTCTCGGTGAAGGGGCCGCTGAACGTGCCGCGCTCGCCCCAAGGCCGGCCGGTGCTGGTGCAGGCCGGGTCGTCCGAAGGCGGCAAGGCCCTCGGGTCGCGCTACGCCGATGCCATCTTCACCACTCAGACCACCCTGGAGGACGGCCAGCAGTTCTACCGCGAGATGAAAGGCCGCGCCGCAGCCTGGGGGCGCAACCCCGACTACCTGAAGATCATGCCGGGGCTCTCCACGGTGATCGGCAGTACCGAGGCCGAGGCCCATGCGCGTTTCGACGAGCTCAACGCCTGGCACGGCGAGCACGGTTTGCTGGAACAGGTGGCCGGGCGCATCGGCATCGCGGCCCACGAGCTCGACCCGGACGCACCGCTGCCTTGGCAGCGCATTGGCGCCGTGGCGGACTTCGAGCGCGGCTCGCAGGGCTTTCTCGAAGCGCAACTGAACCTGGCGCGCCGGGAAAACCTGAGCATCCGCCAATTGTCGCGGCGGATCCTGGTCGGCCACCGCCTGCTGGTCGGCACACCCGAGCAGGTCGCCCGGACCCTGAGCCATTGGTACCTGGCGCACGCGGCGGACGGCTTCAACATCATGCCGGACATGTTCCCCTCCGGCGTGGAGGTCTTCGTCGACGAAGTGGTGCCGCTGCTGCAGCGGCAAGGGCTGTTCCGTCGCGAGTACACCGGCAGCACCCTGCGCGAGCACCTGGGGTTGCCGTTTCCCACCAACCAATACGCGCTGCGGGCCTGACCCGCAGCGTCGGTTTTCTTTCGAAAAGGATCCACCATGCGTTACCGCCAATTGGGCAACAGCGACATCAACGTGAGCGTTTTCGGCCTGGGCAGCATGACCTGGGGCCATCAGAACAGCGAAAGCGATGCCCACCAGCAGATCGAGCTGGCGCTGGAGCACGGCGTCAACCTGATCGACACCGCCGAGATGTACCCCACGCCGACCAAGGCCGAGACCTGGCGCACCACCGAGCGCTACATCGGCAGCTGGCTGGCCGCCAGCGGGCGGCGCGATGAGGTGGTGCTGGCGAGCAAGATCGTCGGGCCGGCGCGCGATGCCAACGGCCAGCGGCATATCCGTGACGGTTTGAGCCGTCTGGACGAACGCAACATCGTCGAGGCGTTGGAGGGCAGCCTCAAGCGCTTGAACACCGACTACCTGGACCTCTATCAGCTGCACTGGCCCGATCGCACCACCAACATCTTCGGCCAGCGCGAATACCCCTACCAGGACGATACGGGCAGCGTCGCCATCGAGGAGACCCTGGCGGTGCTGGCCGAGCAGGTCAAGGCTGGCAAGGTCCGTCATATCGGCGTGTCCAACGAAACGCCATGGGGCGTCGCGCAGTTCCTCAAGCACAGCGAACGCCTGGGCCTGCCGCGCATCGTCAGCATCCAGAACCCCTACAGCCTGCTCAATCGCCTCTTCGAAGGTGGGCTGTCGGAGTTCAGCCACCGAGAAGGCGTGGGTCTGCTGGCCTATTCGCCCCTGGCCTTCGGCGCACTCACCGGCAAATACCTCAATGGCGCACGCCCGGAAGGCTCGCGGCTCTCGGCGGTGTACCGCACGTTCAACCGCTACGACAGTCCATCGGCCCAGGAGGCGGTCGCCGGCTACGTCGAGATCGCCCGTCAACATGGCCTGACGCCGGCGCAATTGGGCTTGGCCTATGTCCTCGACAAGCCTTTCGTCACCAGCGCCCTGACCGGGCAGACCACGCTGGCGCAATTGCGCGACAACCTCAGCGCGCTGGACGTGACCCTGAGCGACGAAATCAAGGCGCAGGTGCAGGCCGTGCACAACCGCACGCCCAATCCGGCGCCCTAGCGCCCTACGCCCGGCTTACGCACCTGAGCCTGGAGCGGTACGTCTGGCAATGCGCGGTTCGCAGCGCGCAAGCGCCGGCACGCCGTAGCGCCACCGCGTGAAGGTGCAGAGGGAGATCGCAATGTCTCAGTCAATCGAAACCGTCGTCATCGGACCTGCCCTCGGCAACGGCGGCCACCGCGCGCTGGGCCTGGGGCAGTGGACACGGCTGCGTCCGGGTTTGTGGATCGCCGGGGCGTTCGTGCTGCTGTTGCTGGTGGCCGCCGCCGTGCCGCAGTGGCTGGCGCCGTACGATCCGCTGGACGCTACGGCGCGTCTGGCCTTTCAGCCGCCTTCGGCCACCTACTGGCTGGGTACCGACGAAAATGGCCGCGACGTGCTGAGCCGGTTGATTTTCGGCGTTCGCCCGTCGCTTCTGATGGGCCTGGCGGCCACGGCGCTGGGCTTGGCCTGGGGCACGCTGTTCGGTTTGCTGTCGGGGCTCGGGCCGCGCTGGCTGGACGCTTCGTTGATGCGCGGCATCGACGTGTTGCTGGCGTTTCCGGACCTGCTGTTGGCGCTGGTGATCATCACCTTCTTCGGCCAAGGCACCGCCAACCTGATCCTCGCCGTGGGCATCGCGGCCGTGCCGCGCTATGCGCGCCTAGTGCGTGCCCAGACCCTCAACGTGCGCCAGGCCGGGTACGTCGAAGCGGCGACGACGCTTGGGCAGTCGCCATTGGCCGTGGTGTGGCGGCACGTCCTGCCCAACGCGTTCAAGCCGGTGTTGATCCTGGCCATCATCGGGGTCGGCGGCACCATCACGGCCGGCGCCGCCTTGAGTTTCCTGGGCTTCGGCGCGCCGCCCCCGGCCCCGGAATGGGGCGGGATGATGGCCATCGGCCGCAGCTTTCTGGCCAATGCGCCGTGGCTGGTCGCCTGGCCTGCGTTGACCATCATCCTCACCGTCGTTTCCATCAGCGCCATTGGCCGCGAACTGCTGCGTCGCAGCGAAGGAAAACCGTTATGAACACGCACATCCATGCCCTTGGGCCGTTGGTGGACATCCGCGACCTGACCGTGCGCTTCGGCCAGGCCAAGCCGGTGCTGCACGGCGTCAGCCTGCGAATCGAACGCGGTGAATGCCTGGCCATCGTCGGCGAGTCGGGGTCGGGCAAGAGCGTGACGGCACGCACCCTGGCCGGCCTCACCGGGCCTGGCGCGCAGATCGAGGCCGCCAAGCTGGCGTTCCAGGGCATCGACCTGCGCCGCCTCGACGAACGCGCTTGGCGACGGCTGCGCGGTGCCAGTGTCGGCTTCGTCATGCAGGATGCGCTGGGTGCGCTCGATCCGTTGCGACGGGTCGGCGCGGAAATCGAGGAACCGTTGCAGGTGCATACCGCGCTCGACGCACGCGCGCGGCGTTCGCGTGTGTTGGAGCTGCTGCGCGCGGTCGGCGTGCCCGAACCCGAACTGCGCGCAAGCCAGTATCCCTGGCAGCTGTCCGGCGGCCTGCGTCAGCGCGCGCTGATCGCCTCGGCGATCGCCTGTAATCCGCAGCTGATTATCGCCGACGAACCCACTACCGCGCTGGACGCCACGGTACAGGCCCAGGTGATCGCTCTGCTGGAAAGCTTGCGCGGTGAAGACAACGCCTTGTTGATGGTCAGCCACGACCTGTCGGTGGTGGCACGCTTGGCCGATCGCGTGGCGGTGATGCACCATGGCGTGGTCGTCGAACAGGGCACGACCGAGCAGATACTGCACGATCCGCAGCATGCCTATACCCAGTCGCTGTTGCTGGCCGCACGCGCCGTGCATTTCCAGCCTCAGCCCCAGCGCCAACCCTTGGCGCTGGTGGCCGCGCAGGCGCCTGCCACGACCGAGGTGTTGCTGGAAGCCCGGTTGCTGAGCAAGTCGTTCGTCGGGCCGGACGGGCACAGGCGCACGGTCCTCAAAGCGGCGTCGCTGCAACTGCGACGCGGCGAAACCCTGGGGGTGGTCGGCGAATCCGGCTCCGGAAAAACCACTCTGACCAGGCTGATCCTCGGTCTGGAAAGCCCCGACAGCGGTGAGGTCTGGATCGCCGGTCGGCCGTGGTCGCAACTCGATCGCGCGCAGAAACGCCAGGCGCGGCGAGCGGTGCAGGTGGTGTTCCAAGACCCGTTGAGCTCGTTCGATCCGCGCTACAGCGTGCAGCGCGTGCTGTTCGAGGCCTTGGCCGTCGCCGATGTGCCGCGCAAGGCCTGGCGCGCCCGCGCGCAGCAGTTGCTGGCGCTGGTGCGTCTGGACGCGGCCGTGTTGGTACGGCGCCCGAGCGAACTGTCCGGTGGCCAGCGGCAGCGCATCGCCATCGCCCGCGCGCTGGCCAGCGAGCCGCAGATCCTGATCTGCGACGAACCGGTGTCGGCGCTGGACGTGTCGGTGCAGGCGCAGATCCTGGCGTTGCTGGACGACCTGAAGCAGCGTCTGGGCTTGGCCTGCCTGTTCATCTCCCACGATCTGGGCGTGATCAACCACGTCAGCGAGCGGGTGCTGGTGATGAAGGACGGCCAGGTGGTGGAAACCGGTTCCGTGCGCGCGGTGTTAGACCGACCCCAGCACCCGTACACCCGCACGCTGATCGCGGCGATCCCGAACCTGGATAGTCGGCACCCGGCAACGCGACGTCGGCCCGACCCGCGGCCTGCGACAGGGTTCTATCTACAAATCGCCATTTGAGGTCCGCTCATGCATGAGCCGAGCAGGGCGCAAGCGCCCAAACAATTGCACGTCAATCTGTTCGAGATGAACTGCGTCAGCCACATCGTGCACGGGTTGTGGGTCCACCCCGAGAACAACCGGCACCGCTTCAACGATCTGGAGTATTGGATCGAGCTTGCCCAGTTGCTGGAGTACGGCACGTTCGACGGAGTCTTTCTGGCCGATGTGATCGGCACCTACGATGCCTTCCGCGACGGGCCGCAGACCTCGCTGCGCGAAGGCATGCAAATCCCCAGCAACGATCCGCTGCTGGTGATTCCGGCGATGGCAGCGGTGTCGAAGAACCTCGGCTTCGGCGCGACCTTTTCCACCACCTACGAGCCGCCTTTCGCCTTCGCCCGCCGCATGAGCACGCTGGATCATCTGACCAAGGGCCGGGTGGGGTGGAACATCGTCACCTCGTACCTGCCCAACGCCGCGCGCAACTTCGGCCACGACACGGAAGTGGCCCACGACCGCCGCTACGAGATCGCCGACGAATACCTGGATGTGCTGTACAAGCTGTGGGAAGGCTCGTGGGACGACGATGCGGTGCTCCAGGACCGTGAAAACCGCATCTACACCGATCCGCAGAAGGTGCGCTACATCGACCATGTCGGTGAGCACTTCAGGGTGGCCGGCCCGCACTTGTGCCAGCCGTCGCGCCAGCGCACGCCGGTGCTGTTCCAAGCCACAGGCTCGTCGGCGGGCATCGAGTTTGCCGGACGTCACGCCGAAGTGGTCTTCACCGGGGGCGTCGATACGCGTGCGGTACGTGCCAATATCCAAGCCATGCGCGACCGGGCCATCGCCCACGAGCGCGATCCGGCAGGGCTGAAGTTCGTAGTCATGGCCGGCGTCATCGTCGGTCGCACCGATGAAGAGGTCAGCCGCAAGCTCGACAGCTACCGCAAGCTGATGAGCGTCGAGGCGTCGCTGGCCCATGCCCAGGCGGCCGTGGACCTCACCGCAGTGCCGCCAGGCACGCTGATCGGCGAGTTGATCGAACGCCGGGTCCGGGGATGGGAAAGCCTGGCGCGCTACAGGCCCGAGTGGACGGTGGGGGCGGTACTGTCCCGCTTGGAGGGCTTCGACCGCGAGCGCTTCTTCGTCGCCGGCACGCCAGGCGTGGTCGCCGACGCCATCGAGAAGTGGCTGGATGTCGACGGTATCGACGGTATCAACCTGCGCCAGTACCTGTCGTTCGAAACGGCGCGGGACTTCATCGAGCTGGTGATCCCCGAGTTGCGTCGACGCGGCCGCTTTCGCGAACGCTACACCGAGGGCGAGACCCTGCGCGAGCGTCTGTTCGGGGCAGGCCAGGCGCGCCTGCCGGGCGACCACTACGGCGCCCGCTACCGCGATCCTGCTGCGTTGCAACAACCGTCCAGACCTTTGCGGTTTCGCTGAGCTGCAGCGCAAGACACGCTCCCCGCTGGACTAGGCGGCATGGCCGGACCTCGCTGTTCGGCCAGCCGCATCGGTCGATGTTGGGCATTCAACAGTACATCCACAGATTGTCGCTCCCGACATCGCTCGTAGCCGCCCAGCCCCATATTTACGGGCCGAAAAAGCGGCACGCCCTGTGCAATGGTTCAATCCCCGGACCATAGGCATCAGGATCCATGCGAGAACCCGATCTGTATTTGCGCCCCCCTGGCAGCCCAGCACGCTCCCTGCTCGGCCAAGCTCCCTTCATCGGTCTGTTGGCGTTCTGCGGGATGCTTGCGGGCTGCGGTCAGGACAGCGCCCAGGTGGCGCGCAGCGACACGCCGGTGCGTGGCGGTACGCTGGTGTACGCCACGGACCGCGAGCCGACCTGCCTGGACCCGCACGTGGCCGGCGACATGCCGCAAGTCTTCATCGGCCAGCAGTACCTGGACTCGCTGGTGTCGATGGACGACCAAGGGCGTATCGGGCCTTGGCTGGCCGAGCGCTGGGAGGTGTCGCCGGACGGCCTGTCGTATACCTTCCACTTGCGCACCGACGTGCATTTCACTGACGGCACGCCGTTCAATGCGGCGGCGGTCAAGGCCAACCTCGACCACATGGCCAACCCCAAGACCCAGTCCAGCACCGCAGGTGGGTACATCCGCCAGTACCGCCGCACCGAGGTGATCGACGACAGCACGGCGGTGGTCCACCTGGCCACCCCCTATGCGGCGTTTCTGGAAGTGCTGGCGCAAGGGTTCCTCGGCATCGAGTCACCGACCGCGCTGGCCCGGCCACGGGACGAGAACTGCGAGAGCCCGGTGGGCAGCGGCCCGTTCAAGGTCGTGCGCTGGGACCGGCAAAGCCAGGTCGAGCTGGTGCGCAACCCCGACTACAACTGGGCACCACCGACCGCCAAGCACCAAGGCCCGGCCTGGCTCGACCGGGTGATCTGGAAGTTCATCCAGGAACCGTCGGTGCGCTTCGCATCGCTGCAGGCCGGCGAGGTGGACGTGATCGAGGCGCTGCCCCCCGAATCCCACGAAGCCGCGCGGCGCAACCCCGACCTCCAGGTGCTGGTCGCCTTGCGTCCCGGCAACCCCACCAATGGCACCCTCAACACCACCCGGGCGCCGTTCGACGACCTACGGGTACGCGAAGCCTTCGTGCGCAGTGCGGACATCGAAGGCGCGCTCAAGAGCGTCTACTTCGACGAGTTTCCGCGCGCCGGCGGCCCGCTGAGTTCGGCCACTCGCTTCTACAGTTCGGCCTTCGAAGGCGCCCAGGACTACGACCCGGCGCGTGCCGGCCAACTGCTCGACCAGGCCGGGTGGACGCAACGCGACGGCGAAGGCTATCGGGTCAAAGACGGCAAGCGGCTGAGCGTCCATGTGGTGATGGGCAACCGCACGCCACCGTCGGAATACACGCTGTGGGAGCAGGTGCAGGCCACCACGCGCCTGGCCGGGTTCGATCTGATCGTCGACCAGATGAGCGACGTGCAGGCCACCAAACGCCAGGCCGACTGGGACTATGACGTCCGCCTGGGGTACTGGAACACCAACACCGCCGATGTGCTGCGCATCATCTTCGGCGCCGATTTCATCCAGCCAGCCGGTGTCGGTGGCTACCACCAGAACACTGCCGGTTACACCGACCCGGCGTTGGAGAAGCTGCTGCAGGACGCCTTGGCGACCCAGGACCCGGAGCAGCGCAAGACGCTGTACGACAAAGCCCAGCAGATCGCCTCGAGCCAGTACCTGCAACTGACCACCTACCCGCAAAGCACGCGCCTGGGCATCTACAAGACCACCCAAGGGGTGCGCCTGGAGCCTTCGCTGGCGGTGACCTACCTCTATGACGCCTGGGTGAACAAATGAGCGGAGTCCGCGTGAACGACGTACCGGCCCAGCCGCGCCGCGAACGTCTGCAACAGCTGGGGCGCCGTGCCCTGTGGCGCCTGGGCGGCGGGTTGGTGGTGCTGTGGGCCGTGGCGACCCTGACCTTCTTCGCCTTGCGCCTGATGCCCGGCGACCCGGTGCAGGCCATTCTCGGCGGCCCCAGCGGCAACCCCACCCCGGAAACCATCGCCGAAGTCACCCGCGAGTATGGGCTGGACAAGCCCTTGGCGGTGCAGTACGGGCTCTATCTGCTGCGCTTGGTGCAGGGCGATCTGGGCGTGTCCTACTCCCAGCACCTGCCAGTGACCCGTGTGCTGGCCGAGCAAGCGGGGCCGACGCTGGAACTGACGTTCTCCGCGCTGCTGCTGTCCTGGCTGTTGGTCCTGGTCTTGACGGTGTGGACCGCCGGACGGCGGCGCTGGGTCGGCCGCCTGGCCTCGCTGGCTGAAACGCTGTCGGCGGCGTTGCCGCACTTCTGGCTCGGCATCGTGCTGCTGGCGGTGTTCGCCTTTGGCCTGCGCTGGTTTCCGCCCGCGGGCAGCGACGGTTGGCGCACGCTGGTACTGCCGTCGTTCGCGCTGGCCATTCCGCTGGCGGGGTTCATCGCCCAGGTCACCCGCGAGTCGCTGGAGCTGACCCTCGAACAACCCTTCGTGCTGACCGCACGCACCCGCGGCCTGAGCGACCTGGCGGTGCGTTACCGGCATGCCTTGCGCCACGCCGTGCTGCCGGGCATTTCGCTGTCGGGCTGGGCCATCGGCGCGCTGATCAGTGGCGCGGTGGTGATCGAAGTGATCTTTTCCCGCAAGGGCCTGGGCCGTCAGCTGTACCAGGCGGTGCAGACCCAGGACCTGCCGCTGACCATCGGCATCAGCCTGGTGGTCGCTGCCGGCTACGTGCTGGCCAACATTCTGGTCGACCTCCTGTACCTGTGGGTCGACCCTCGGCAAAAAGGGGCTGTGGCATGAGCGAACTGACGTTGGAGACCTCTCCGCCCACCGTGGGCGTGCAGCGTGCCCCGCGACGCCTGCGCGTCGGGCCACTGCTGGCGCTGGCGTTTCTGTCGCTGGTCATCGTCGCGGCCATTGCGCCGCAGTGGTTCGCCCACAGCGATCCGCTGGCCATCGTGCCGCGCGATGCCTTCCACCCGCCGGGCTGGTCGCACTGGTTCGGCACCGACCAGTCCGGGCGCGACATCTTTTCCCGGGTCATCCATGGCACCCGCCAGTCGCTGCTGATCGGCATCGCGGCCACTGCCATCGCCATGGGCATCGCCATCGTGCTGGGGCTGCTCAGCGGCCTGGGCGGGGCGCAACTCGACCGAGGCGTTGGCTGGCTGCTGGAGGTGCTGTTCGCCTTTCCCAGCCTGATCCTGGCGCTGCTGTTCGTGGCCATCTTCGGCAGCGGTATCGGCCCGTTGATCGTGGCCACCGGTTTGGGCGCTGCGCCGGGTTATGCGCGCATGGTGCGCGGTCAGATCCTGGCAGTGCGCAACGCCGGGTACATCGAGTCGGCGCGGGCGCTGGGGCATGCGCCGCTGCGCATCATCACGCGGCAACTGTTGCCCAACGCCATGCGGCCTTTGATCGTGACCCTGACCATGGGCGTCGGTCAGGCCATCGTCTGGGCGTCGGCCTTGAGCTTTCTCGGCCTGGGCGCCCGGCCTCCGGCCCCGGAGTGGGGGACCATGCTGTCGATGGGCCGCGACTTCATCGCCCATGCCTGGTGGCTGACCTTCTTTCCAGGGCTGTTCATCGTCCTGACCACGCTGTCGACCACCGTGGCCGGCCGCTACCTGCAACGACGCCTCGAGGGCCGTCTGTCATGAGCGAAAGCAAACGCTTGATCGTCGAAGGCTTGTCCATCGAGTTCGCTGGGCAGTCGGTGGTGCGCAACCTGTCCTTCACCCTGGAGCCGGGACGGACCTTGGCCCTGGTCGGGGAATCCGGCTCGGGCAAGAGCGTGACCGCGCGCAGCCTGGTCGGGCTGGCGGGCGAGGGCGCGCGGATCACCGCGCGGCGTCTGAACTATGCCGGGCGCGACCTGCTCAGGCTGTCCGAGCGCGGCTGGCAGGCGTTGCGCGGCAAGGATATCGGCGTGGTCTTGCAGGATGCCTTGGTGTCGCTGGACCCGCTGCGGCCGGTGGGCAAGGAAATCCTCGAAGTGTTGCAGACCCATCGTTGGGGCGACCCACATAGCCGCAACGAGCGTGTGGTCGAGCTGCTGGAGCTGGTGGGGGTCCCCGAGCCGCGCTTGCGCGCCCGGCAACGCCCCGACCAGCTGTCCGGCGGCCTGCGCCAGCGTGCGCTGATCGCCAGCGCCCTGGCGCTCGATCCGGGCCTGGTGATCGCCGACGAGCCGACCACGGCGCTGGACGCCACGGTGCAGGCGCAGATCCTGCAAGTGTTGCAGCAGATCAAGGCGCGCGGCGATTCGCTGCTGATCATCAGCCACGACCTGGCCGTGGTGGCGCAACTGGCGGACGACGTTTTGGTGCTGCGCCACGGCGAAACGGTGGAGCAAGGCCCCATGGAGCAGGTGCTGCGCGCGCCGCGCCACCCCTATACACGGTCACTGCTCGATGCCGTGCCCGCCGAGCACGCGCGCGGAACGCGCTTGTCGCCGGGACAGTCCGCCGCCCTCCAGGCGCCGCGCACGCGACAGGATGCGCCGGTGCTGCTCAAGGCGGTCGGACTGGGCAAGCGCTACCTGGGCCCGGATCGACAGGTGCTGCAGGTCGTCGAGGGGGTTGGCTTCGAGCTGCGCGCCGGCAGAACGCTGGGCATCGTCGGCGAGTCCGGGTCGGGCAAGACCACCGTGGCACGCATCGTACTGGGCCTGCTGCAACCCGACGCCGGGGAAGTGCGCTTTCTCGACCGGCTCTGGACTGCGACGGGCGATCGGCAGGTACCGGAAAAGGAGCGGCGCCTGCACCGGCGCGACATCAGCGTGATCTATCAAGACCCCCTCAGCTCGTTCGACCCGCGTTGGAGCGTTGGGCAGATTCTGGCCGACGCGCTGGACGTCGCCGGTGTCGAGCCCGCGCAGCAACCGGCGCGCATCGCGCAGTTGCTGGAACAGGTACGGCTACACCCGCATCTGCAAGGTCGGCGACCCTTGCAACTGTCCGGCGGCCAGCGCCAGCGGGTGGCCATCGCCCGAGCCATCGCCAGCGATCCCAAGGTGATCGTCTGCGACGAGCCGGTGTCGGCGCTGGACGTTTCGGTGCAAGCGCAAGTGCTCGATCTGCTGGCCGACCTGCAGGCGCAACTGGGCCTGGCGTATCTGTTCATTTCCCACGACCTGGGTGTGATCCGCCATGTCAGCGACGACGTGCTGGTGATGCGCCACGGCCAAGTGGTGGAAAGCGCCGAGGTCGAGACGCTGTTCGACCACCCGCAACACGAATACACCCGGCGTCTGCTCGGGGCCGTGCCGCGCTTGCCCGGCTCGGGCGCCGCGCTGGTGGTGCCGCCCCTGGAACCCGAGCACCCGACGTCGCTGTTCGACGAATCCCGCCTGTGGAAAATCGCTATCTAGTGCTGCCTAGCCGCAGCCTGCACAAGGAACTGTCATGAGTACGTTGTCCGCTGTCGCCCAACCCGCCGCCCCCACGGTCGAAACACTCAACGCCCGCGCCGACCTGCTGTTGCCGCAGATCGCCGCCGGTGCTGCGCAACGCGAACGCGAGCGGCAACTGCCCTATGAAGCGGTCGCGCAGATCGCCGCTGCGGGGCTGTTCACCACGCGCATCCCCACCCGCTACGGCGGCGCCGGGGGTGCGGTCAAGGACGTCATCGCGCTGTTGGTGCGCATCGCCGCCGCCGACTCCAACGTCGCCCAGGCGTTGCGCCCCGGTTTCGGGTTCGTCGAAGGCTTGCTGGCCTCGACTGCCGAAGGCGCCGAGGCCGAGCGCGAACGCTGGTTCGCCCGTTACCTCGAGGGGGCGGTGGTGGGCAACGCCGGCTGGGAAATCGGCAGCGCCAATGGGTCGGTCAGCGCGCGCATCGTGCGTGAGGGTGACCACTACCGGGCCAGTGGCAGCAAGTATTACAGCACCGGCTCCCTGTACGCCGACTGGGTCAGTGCGGTGGCGCTGGACGAGAACGACCAGCCGGTGTCGTTCATCCTGCCCCGCGATCGCCAGGGCTTGGAGTTGCTCGACGATTTCGATGCCATGGGGCAGCGCCTGACGGCCAGTGGCACCACGCACTTGCATGACGTGCTGGTCAGGCCCGAAGAAATCCGCACCCGCACGGTCGAGGAGGGCAAGCGCACCATCGTCACGCCCTTCCTGCAGTTGTTCCTGGCCTCGGTGCAGGCCGGGATCGCCCGCAACGCCCTGAACGATGCAGTCGATTTCGCCAATCGGCATGCGCGGCCGATCAAGCACAGCACGGCCACCCGTTCGGTCGACGATCCCTATGTGGAGCTGAGCGTAGGCGACATCTCGGCCCGGGCCTTCACGGCCGAGGCCGTGGTGCTGCGTGCGGCCGAATCCATCGACCGCGCGTGGGCCGCAGACCTGCAGCCACAGGCCGTCGACCAGGCCGCGGTGGAAGTCGCCCAGGCGCAGTACATCGCGGCCGAATCCGCGCTCAAGGCCGCCGAGTGGCTGTTCGATGTGGGCGGGGCGTCCACCACTGGGCGCAGCCACAACCTGGATCGTCATTGGCGCAACGCGCGTACCGTGGCCAACCACAATCCGCGGCAATGGAAAGCCGCAGCGGTGGGTGCCTGGCAGCTCAAAGGCACGCCGCCGCCGACCTCGGGGTTGTTCTGACGCGCAAGCGGTGCAGACCGACCATGGGCATCGAGCACAGCCTGGCTACGCGGGCCGATCCGACGAGCGCCGTCGCAGCCGCCACGCCCCTCTGGCGCATCCCGATGATCATCGGCTGCGCATTGTTCATGGAGCTGATCGACGCGACGGCCGTGCTCACCGCACTGCCGCAGATGGCTACGGAATTTTCCGAGCCCAGTGTGCGCATGAACCTGGTGGTGTCGCTGTATCTGCTGGCCGCTGCACTGTTCGTGCCGATCAGCAGTTGGGCGGCGGAGCGGTTCGGGCCGCGGCGTGTGTTCGTCGTCGCCATCGTGCTGTTCACCGTGGCGTCCCTGGCCTGCGCCTGTTCGACCTCATTGTTGCAGCTGTCGCTGGCGCGCATGGCCCAAGGCGCGGCCGGGGCGATGATGGTGCCGGTGGGGCAGGTGATCCTGTTGCGTTGGTCGCCGCGCGAACATCTGCTACGGACCATGTCGTACCTGACCATCCCGGCGTTGATCGGCCCGGTGCTAGGGCCGCCCTTGGGTGGCCTGCTGGTGACCCTACTGTCCTGGCAATGGATCTTTCTGATCAATCTGCCCATCGGCGTGCTTGGGGTAGGGCTGGTGTTGCGGCATGTTCCCGACTATCCCGGCCTGGATGCCAGGCCTCTGGACAAACCGGGCCTGTTGCTGAGCGCTGTGGGGTTGGCAGGGCTGGTGTTCGGCTGCGAAGCGCTGGGCCATGGTTTGCTACCGCGCGCGTGGGCCGTGCTGCTGATCGTCGGCGGCCTGCTCGGCGCGCTGGGGTATGTGCGGTACGCCCGACGCGCCGCCCACCCGTTGATCGACCTGCGTCTGCTGCGGATTCCAACCTTCGGGATCGCCTTCTGGGGCGGCAACCTGATGCGCATCGGCAGTGCTGCGCAGCCCTTTCTGCTGGTGCTGTTGTTTCAGGTCTGTTTTGGCCTGAGCCCTTTGCAGGCCGGTCTGCTGAGTTTCGTCGGCGGAGCCGGCGCATTCGTCATGAAGCTGCTGGCAGTGGGCATCGTCAACCGCTTCGGCTTCAAGCGCACGCTGATCGGCAATGCCGTGCTGACCGGCCTGAGCCTGGCCGCCACCGCGCTGTTCGATCCGTCGACGCCGTATTGGGTGATCGTGCTCGTGCTGTTCGTCAGCGGCGTGATCCGTTCCCTGCAGTTCAGCACCCTGGGTGCGCTGACCTACGCCGACGTGCCACCTGAGCGGTCGAGCGGCGCCAGTAGCCTCTCGGCGATGAGTGTGCAACTGACGATGAGCGTCTCGGTGGGCCTGGCCGCTGCCGTGTTGAGCCTGGTCATGGCCGTGCGCGGCCACGCGGCGGTCGCCCAGAGCGACATCGCCTGGGTCATGGGGTTGGCCGGCGGCTTGTGCGTGGCCTCGGCGCTGGTCTATCGCCGCCTGGCCGGCAATGCCGGAAGTGAGGTGTTGGGCCGGCGTACGCGTTGAACTGTCGGTTTGCGCACAGTGGACGTGCAGCCAGTGTCGCAAACCAGACTGATGCGCGTTGGCTCAGGTGCCAAGCGGCGCGCAATTCCAGGCCTGCGGGGGTTGTGGAGGACGGCAGCCACCGGCAATTGCTGAGCCAGGGCGGTCACTACGCCAGGTTGTGGAACCAGCAGTTCAGCGATGAGTTGGGCGAGGCGATCTGACCCGGTGTAAGCGGGGGATTGCCCTAACCCAGTCGCTGGGTCGGGGCGGATAACGTCGGGCTCATATCGACAAATGCAGCGTGCGTTCGTCGATCGCACTCTGCGCTTGGCGGCGTTTGTTGACCTTGAGTTCGCCGAGGTTGATCAGCAGCGTACGCGTGACGTTGCGGCTCAAGCCCAGCAGTTCGGCAGTGTGCACCTGATTGTGGTGGCAAAAGCGGTAGGCTGCGCCCAGTAACGTGCGCTCGACGTGCTCGTGCAGATTGTCCACCTGCTCTTCGAACAGGCGCTGCATGGCCTGTTCGAGCAACCCGAACGCCGACTGGCCGCTGTCGGGCGACGCCTCGTGGCGCTCCAGGCGCAGGTTGGACAGGCGCAGATCATCGCTGTGGATCACGCCGTCCTTGCAGACCAGCAAGGTATGGTGGATGACGTTCTCCAGCTCACGGATGTTGCCGGGCCAGCTGTAGCCGGCCAACTTGCGTTCGGCCTCGGGGCTCAGCACGATCGGGCCATAGTTCAGGCGGCGGCTGTAGCTGTCGATGAAGTGCCGCACCAGGGGGAGGATGTCCCCCGGGCGTTCGCGCAATGGGCTCAGCTCCAGATTGACCACGTTCAGGCGATAGAACAGGTCTTCGCGAAAGTGACCGGCGTTGATGGCTTTTTCCAATTCCACATTGGTGGCGGCCAGCACCCGCACGTTGATCGGAACGCTCTTGCGCGAGCCCAGGCGCACGACTTCGCGCTCCTGCAGCACACGCAGCAGCTTGACCTGGATGGACATCGGCAGGTCGCCGATCTCGTCGAGAAACAGCGTGCCGCCGTTGGCTTCTTCGAACCAGCCCGCCTTGGCGCTGAGCGCGCCGGTGAAGGCGCCTTTCTCATGGCCGAACAGCTCGGCTTCGACCAGCGATTCGGAAAAGGCCCCGCAGTTGACGGCCACGAACGGCTGGCCCTTGCGTGCGCTCAGGTTGTGGATGTGCCTGGCCACCAGCTCCTTGCCGGTGCCGGTTTCGCCGATGATCAACACGCTGGCCTCGCTGGGCGCGACCTGTTGCAGGTGCTTGAGCAGGGCTTTGGAGGTGGGATCTTCGAAGACTTGCGCAGTGGCGCGGATCGATGTGGCCAGTGCGGGAGAGGGAGGGAGGGTGAGTAGATGCATGGGTGTGCCTCTGTATGAGGGCCGGGGCAGGGCATCGCTCGACGACCTGCCCCCCGACCCGCGATGGGATGCGCGCCTGCAGCCACAGCAGGCTCAGGCTCACTTGGCGGTGATCACCGACAGCTTGGTGATACCGGCCTTTTCGATCGACGCCATGGCCCGCGCCACTTCGCCATAGTTCACGCCGTCGTCGGCTTGCAGTTGCACACGCACGTCGGCGTTCTTTTTCTTGGCCGCCTTGAGGTTGACCTCCAGCAGGTCGGGTTGGATCTCGTCCTTGTCGACGAACAGCTTGCCCTTGCCATCGATGCTCACCACCAGCGGATCCTTCTGTTCCACAGGGGCCACCGACTCGGTCTTGGGCAGGTTGATCGGGATCGAGTTGGTCAGCAGTGGCGCTGTGACGATGAACACCACCAGCAGCACCAGCATCACATCCACCAAGGGCGTGACGTTGATTTCGCTGAGCACTTCATCGCTGTCTTGGGTAGAGAAGGCCATGTCAGGAGGCCTCCTTCACTTTCTGCCCGGCTGCGGTGGCACCGGTTTTGTTCAGCACCGGGTGCAGCAGCACACGGAAGGCATTCTTCTGCGCCAGGCTGTAGAAGTCGTGGGCGAAGTCGTCGAGGTCGGCGACGGTCAGTTTCAGGCGACGCAGGTAGTAGTTGTAAACCAGCACTGCCGGTACGGCGACCGCGATGCCCACGCCCGTGGCGACCAGTGCCGCACCGATCGGGCCCGCCACGGTCTCGAGGCTGGCCGAGCCTGCTGCGCTGATGCCCTTGAGCGCCGACATGATGCCCCAGACCGTGCCGAACAGGCCGATGAAGGGCGAGGTACTGCCGATACTGGCGAGGATCGCCAGCCCGCTTTCCAGCGAGCGGCGTTCGCGCACGATCTGCTGACGCAGCGCGCGCTCCAGGCGGTCCTGGTGGTTGATCGACTGGCTCAGGTCGACGGCCTGGGTGCCTGCCGGCACCTGTTGGATGGCGGCATAACCGGCCAAGGCAACTCGGGCGGCGGCGCCAGGCTGGGTATGGGCCAGGTCGGCCGCCGAGTCCAGGCTCGATGCGGCCCAGAATTGCTTGTGGAAGCGCTTGTCCTGGCCTTTCAAGCGAGCGAACTGCACGCCTTTGAGTAGCGTCAGCCCCCAGGTGGCGACGGAGAAGACGATCAACAGCCAGATGACGGCGTGTTCGATGGATTCGAAAGGTGAGGCGATAAGGTTCATGTGGCGCTCTCCGGCAAGGCATGGAAGTCGTTATAGCGATGCGCCTTTGGTGAGGTAGCCCGCGTAGGGTTGTAGCGTTCGAAGGGTTTAGTTGAGCTTGAAGTCGATCGGCACGCTGACGTAGCCGTCCACGGGTTGGTTGCCCTGTTTGGCCGGGGCGAAGCTCCAGCGTTTGACGGCGGCCAGCGCAGCGTCGTCGAGTTGGCTGCGACCGCTGCTCTTCTGGATCTGCACGTCACCGGGCTTGCCGTTGGCCAGTACATGCACGCGCAGCAGCACGGTGCCTTCCCAGTTACGGCGCATGGCAAGGGCCGGGTATTGCGGGGCTGGGTTGTTCAGGTAACCGGCGTTGGCCGAAGCCGGGGTGACCGGTTCCGGCGCTGGGGCCGGTTTGGGCGGCGCGGGAGGTGCTGGCGCGGCGACTGGCTGTGGCGGCGCAGGCTGCACCGCGGGCTTGGGTACGGGTTTGGGCGGCGTCTTCTTGACCACCGGCTTGGGTTTGGACACAGGTTTAGGCGGCGCAGGCTTGCTCGCCAGTTCGTCCACCACGGGCGGTGGTGGTTCCTCGGGCGGCACGACCGGCTCCGGCGCAGGAGGTGGCGTTTCGACCACCGGCGGCGCCGGCTGGGAAAACTCGATGGTCATCGGCGGAATTTCCGGCGGCACCACCGGCAGCGCCGGGGTGGGCGTGCTGTTGATCCAGTAGATCACCGCGCCGTGCAACGCCAGCGCAAAAATACCGAGCAGCGCGGCCTCGCGACGGCTGAGGACACGCTTGGGCGTGGTGTGCAGCTTCGACTGGGACAACGGGCCCCGATAGACCCGGCCTAAGTCGAGCACCTCGCCGCTCGGCGCTTGGCGCCGGAACATGTCCAGTGCGCCCACTGCTTGGGCATTGGCCATTGATTGACTCCTTGGCTGTTTGACGAAACGCGAATGCAACTTGGCATCCTGAAAGGCAGGTGACGACATCACCGCATTCGACTCGAACGTGAGTAGGGAATGAAGAGCAAGAGCCGTACCAAGTTGCGTGTGCTCGAAAAGACGCGGGGTTGTAAGGGTCAGGGACAAGTAAGCATGCGCGGTGTGCCACTTTTTGTTCAAGGTGTGTTGCAGTGCACACAGTGGGCGTTATGAGCGTTCAACATTCGGTTATAACCGTGCGCGCCTTCTAGCGCGGGGCTTAGCAAGTATTTTTCAAAAATTGAACTGATACTTTCTGCCAAGCATAGACACTGGATATAAGGGGGGGATCGCTAGGCCGAAATGTCCAAGGTCGAAAAATAGGATAAGGCGTTTATTGCACTGTTTGTTGGCGGGCAGTTCACCAGCAAAGTGTCGGCCTTATACCTGGCCGAGGCCGGGTAAGTTGCCAAAATTGGCCAATTTCGCTTGGCATGAACCCTGCTTAGTTGCCTGCGCATTCAGAACTTATAACTAGGCGTGCAGACGTTTCATCATGGGGAGTAGGCGAAGTGAAGGTGCAACCGTTCGATAGACAGTCTCGACGACGAGACGCCCTGGCCACCGCTTCGAGCTTGGGGCTGTTGCTGATGGCGGTACAGGGCGCTGCGATGGCCGCCGACCAAGGCACCACCCAGGCCCCAAGGCTGGCCACGGTCACCGTGACCGGCGCCGAGGCCCGCGAGGCACAGAAAGCCGAAAGACAACTGGCCAAGGTGCCAGGCAAAACGGCGGTCATCGACAACAAGGACGTGGAGAAGGGCCGTGCTTCCAATGCCGAAGACGTACTGGCGCTACAGCCGGGCGTCTTCGCCCAGGCCACCAGCGGCTCGGGCGCCAACAAGATCTCGATCCGCGGTTCGGGCCTCAACAGCTTCTACCAGGGCTATGTGCTGGGCATCAAATTCCTCTACGACGGTTTGCCGCTGACCGGCCCCGGCGGCACCCAGGAAGACATGTTGGACATGGCGGCGGTGGATCACACCGAAGTGCTCTACGGTGCCAATGCCTTCAACTACGCGGCGCTCTCACTGGGTGGGGCGATCAATTTCGTCAGCAAGACCGGCCGTACCGATCCCGGCAACTATGCGCGCTTTGAGGCCGGCAGCTTCGGTTACCGCAAGCAAGTGCTGAGCACCGGTGGTGTGGTCGGCGACGCCGACTACTATGTCAGCGTCAACCACAACGAGCGCGATGGCTACCAGCACAACACGCCCAACGAAGGGCAGGGGGTCGCCGCCAATTTCGGCTACGTGTTCAGCCCGAAACTGCAGACGCGGTTCTTCCTGCGTTACCGCGAGGAAACCCTGACCCAGGGCAACACCCTGACCAAATACCAGCTCAAACACGACCCCCGAAGCAACGCCGTGCCGTTCGGCCGCAAGAAGGACGGTTCGACCCTGTTGGGCAGCAAGACCCTCTACACCTTCGACGACGACGCCAAACTGGAAATCGGCTTGGGCTACAACGACTATCCGTTGTTGAACGGCTGGCGTTATTCGGCGACGCCTCAACAGTGGCGCTCCAAGGACATCAACCTGACCCTGCGCTATCAGCGCCAGGGCGACACCTTCCTAGGGCTGCCCAGCGACAGCACGGTGGCTTTCAGCACTACGCGCGCGTACCTGGCCGACGTGGACTCGCATTTCCGCAGCACCGGGCGCAAACAGCAGGAAACCGATTACACCGGCTCGCGCGACACCGTCTTCTCCTTGGGCAACGAGTTGCAGTTGACCGATGACCTGTGGCTGTCCAGCGGCCTGTCGTTCATCGAAATCCGCCGACGGGCCGACATCCAATATTCCAGCAGTACCAACACGACCGCATTCGCCAGTGGGGTCGATTACCAAGAGCACGACATCGCGCCACGCATCGGCCTGCGCTACCAGCTGACCCCGGCGTTCGAGCTGTTCGGCAACGTCAGCCGCTCGGTCGATCCGCCGGTGACCTGGCAGTTGGGCAGCACCGGCACGCCGTACATCCGCGACGTGCGTCCGCAGAAAGCCAATACGGTGGAGTTCGGTATCCGTGGCGGACAGGGTATCTTCGACGGCAGCCTGACGCTGTATCGATCCTGGGTCCAGAAAGAGCTGTTGTCGGTGGTGGTACGTCAGGCCAGCGCCACGCAAGACCAGCTGGTCGCGACATCCAACGGCAGCTCGACCCTGCACCAAGGCCTAGAAGCCGGTCTCAATGCGCTGTTGTGGGACGGCCCCGAAGGCGACACCGTGACGTTACGGCAGGCCTACACCTATAACGACTTCCACTATCGCCATGACGCGACCTTCGGCGACAACGAGCTGCCCAGTCTACCGCGCCAGGTGTATCAAGCCGAGCTGGAGTATCGGCAGGCCAGCGGCTTCTATGCGCAGCTCAACGCGCGTGCGGCGTCCAGCTACTACGTGGATTTCGCCAACAGCTGGAGCGCGCCGTCCTATACGTTGTGGGGCGTCAAATTCGGCTATCAGGCGCCGAGCGAGAAGTGGGAGGTGTTCGTCGACGCGCGCAACCTGACCAACGAACGCTATGCCACCGTGTCCAACACCGCGTACGACGCCAAGGGGCAGGATTCTGCGAACTTCTATCCTGGAGATCCGATAAACGTCACCACCGGGGTGGCGTTCCGGTTCTGATCGGGGGAGCTTCGGTCATCGTGTTCGAGGCGACGACCGAGGCCCCGCGGACCCATCAGCCCAGTAAACGACGCAGGAGCCCTTCGATCTGGGTGTTTTCATGCTGTGCACACAGCGCATCGAGCTTCACACGTCGCCGTTCACCACTCGCCAAGCTCAGCCCATGCAGCGCGTTGACCAGTTGTTGCTGCTGTTCGATACCTTCGTGAACGTCTTGCCACATCGCATTGACCTTCTTGGCCATGAGTTCCAGCTCGGTGGCCAGGGCCTGGGAGTCGGGTAGGGCGTTACCGCTCACCAGCGATTGGAGCGCCCCGGCACGTTGTTCGAGCGACCGCAGTTGTTCGCCCAAGCATTCGGCCTGCTCGATCGAGGCAGCGACGCCGTCGACGAAAATTCGGTCTTCTCGAACGTCGAAAATGGCCAGTGGGCCCTCGGCGCCACCGTTGATGTCCAGCGCCAACACATTGCCCAGCCTGAGCGGCTGTGGCGTCCAGGTATGGCCGACGCACACGCGCCATACACCCGGTACGCCACCACGGTGATGCCCGATGATTCGCTCTCGGCCCCACAAGGCGATCTCCTCGAATTCGGGGTTTTCGAGTTGCTGCACGAAGGCGGGCCAAGCCATGTCAGCCGGCACATCGGCATGGACGACCCCAACGACGCCTCGATCCGACTCGATTTCTATGGCGATCGGCAAGCTTTTGAGCTTGCCGATGATCATCGCCTTGGACTCGTCGGCGATGGTCATCCACCAGCCGGCGCCATGGGCCGAATAGCGTCCTTCGGAATCGGCTTCATAGGCGTCGATCAGCATTCGCTCGTGGTTGCCCTGGACGCAGAAGAACCAGGGCTCGCCGAGCAGCTTCAGGCCATCCAGTACGCCACGGCCACGGTCGATCAGATCGCCTACGGCGATCAGCCGGTCCTTGGTCTTGTCGAAGCCGAGTGCGTGGAGCGCGCGGTGGAGATCGGTGGTTTTGAAATGGATGTCGCCGACGACGAAGTCGCGACCATGGGGGTTTTTGGGGAGCTGGAGGACGTTGGGACGCATGGGTAAGGGTGTGGCTCCGTGCTCGGGTGGAGGCTGTCTATTTTCCGCTTTTTAGGCGTAAACGTCGATGAAAAATGCCGTTTCGGCAACCAATCCCCGTGACGCTTTGGCACACGAATACCAAGGCTTCTTCATTGGATAATGCGCTTGTAGAACCGTAGCGGCATCGCGCTTGCTAGCGGCGTCGAAGAACGTGGCATAGGTGGGGTCCGTTAGGTGATCGACCGCCCTGGACAGAGGCTGCTTGCCGCCCATAAGGCCTGACTCCGAGCTATCGCTGTGCAGACTACCGGTACGCTGAGTGGGCACCACGACTTTCCGGCGCTGAACACCTAGGAAAAAACCTACACACTTCGCAGTTAAAGGCTATTCTCCCGCCTGAACGCTCGACACGAGCGCTCATCACTTGGAAGGGCGACCGTTCGGCGCGCCCGGCGCGAGTGGCATGGACATCTGCCCAGATAGCGGCAGACAGGAGCACAGGATGTTCGCTCAACCTCTGGTGATACCTCGATGCAACGCGTGGGTGCCGTGTTCAGCGGTTCCTGTGCTTTGTGTCGCCCCTACCGCACCCCTAGGACGTCTGCATAACCGTACCGAGTGCTGAACGCGCGCCTGCGTGTCGCGTCGAGCCTGCAATGAAAACGTTTCATCACCCGATTCACGGAAACATCGGTGTCACGCGGCTGCGTATTGAAATAACGGTCTGCCTCTGCAACTTGCCTAAAGGAATCTGCGCAAGATGAAATGCCCATTGCCCACATCAGTTTCTGTGTTAACGCTGGCCACCGCTTTCGGCTTACTGGCCTGGAGCCCCTCGAGTGTTGCCTGTACGCCCGAACCCTTCATCGCCAGCGTGTGTGTCATGGCGTTTCCAGGCGGGACCAGCTACATGCAGGGTTTCGCTGGCAACCAGTATCTGCAGGCCGCCGGGCAGGCGCTTAGCGTCAGCCAATACACCCCCCTCTTCGCGCTGATCGGTACGACCTATGGCGGCGATGGACGCACCACCTTCAACCTGCCCGATTTGCGCGGTAAGGTCATCGTCGGCTTCGACGCCCGTTCCAGCCAACTGCCGGTCGGCGCGACGGGGGGCGCCATGTCCGTCAAGCTGAGCATCGCGCAACTGCCTGCACATGCGATGACGCTGGACAAATTGCCGGTATCGATGAGCACCGTGACCGCCACCACCACGCTGGCCAGCCTCAGCGCCACCGCCAACCTGTCGGGCGTGACGCTGGCTGGGCCGGCCAGCGGTCTGCAGCTCAAAGGCTCCTCCACCGGTGGGGTAGGTACGGCGGGTGGCAATTTGCTGGGCAAGAGTGGCGGTGCGCAGGGCAACCTCTACAGCACCGGGGCGCCTGACGTGACGCTCAACGCTGCGTCCATCTCGGGCAATCTGTCCATGCAGGTGAACAACGGCATCACCGCCCCGGTGACTGTGACAGGCAACGCCACCACCACCCTGAGCGGCAATGCCCTGGTGTCTGGCACCTCCAGCACGATCGGAGGCGGTGCCGAGGTGCCGACCATGCCGCCTTATCTGGTGATGCCGTATTTCATCGCCGTCAACGGCTTCTATCCGAGCCCCAACAACTAGCCTTGAGACCGGCCGGGACGCGTTTTTGCGCGCCCCGGCCCGAGTCCCAGACAAGGAGCCGTCGTGCGTCCGACCCTTATGTTGTTTTTGCTGTTGAGCATGGGCGCAAACGCAGCGGCGATCCCTTCCCACGTGCGCGACTTGCGTCAGGGCCTTGAGCGTGCAGATCAGGCCTTGGCCGAACGCAACTTCGAGGTGGCTTTTCAAGAATACCAACGGCACGCCGCTAGCAATGGACTTGCCCAGTTTTCCTTGGGCCTGATGGAGCGGGGCGGTTGGGGTCGGTTGCCCGATCCCGCAGCGGCCTGTCGTTGGTTCGGTCGTGCGGCGCACGCCTCGATCCCGGCAGCGCAACAGTTCTATGGTGATTGCAACGCCCAGGGCATTGGAATGCCAGTGGACGGCCAGGCCGCCGTGAAGTGGTACCAGGCGGCCGTGGACGGTGGGCTCGTTGCGGCGGCGTGTGCAGCCGGCGAGCTGTACATCGCAGGCCGCTCGGTCGCCAAGGATGTGCCCAGGGGCCTGGCCCTGTGCACCTTGACGGCCCAGGCCCAGTCGACGCCAGCGATGATGGCCCTGGCCAACTACTATCGTGAAGGTAGCGCAGTCCCGCAAAACCTGGGGTTGGCCAGATTCTGGTACGAACAGGCGGCCGAACGGCATGTCCTCGAGGCGCAATTCCAGCTCGGCGTGATGCAGAGCGAGGGGGTGGGCGGTGACGCCGATCCGCAAAAGGCCAGGTTCTGGTTGGAGCACGCGGCGGGAGAGGGATATGCCCCGGCCTATCTGGCCACGGCCATCGTCTACGCCAACGCGCCGCTCGATCCGCAAACCGGGGCCCTCACGCCCCAGGACTTGGCCAAGGTGTACATGTGGAACAGCGCCGCGAAGTCTGCGCCGCACACGCGCCAGCAACTGGCCGAAATCGAACGTATCGAACACTTGGTGCTGGCCGTCATGCCGGCGCAATGGCAACCAGCGCTCGACCGTCGCGTGGCGGAGCACCTGGCCGCTTTCAGCAGACCCGAGGCGAACCGACGGTAAGCCCCGACGTACAACAATCAGCGCTCGCACGCGCATGGGATATCGACCATGAACCACGTCTACCGTCTTATCTGGAGCCCGGCGCACCAAGCCTTGATCGCGGTGTCCGAACTCACCCTCGGGCCGGGCAAGAAGAGCCTGCGCAAACTGTCCCTGGGCGTGATGGCCGTGGCCAGCGTCGCCACGCCGCTGGCGCAAGCGGGGCCACAAGGCGGTGAGATCACGGCGGGCAATGGCAGCATCAGCCAGGCAGGCGCCACCACGACCATCACCCAGGGCAGCCAGAACCTCTCGGTGAACTGGCAGTCGTTCAACACCAGCAGTGCCGAATCGGTCAAGTTCGTCCAGCCCTCCACCAGCGCGGTCGCCGTCAACCGCATCGCCGATGCGAACCCCACGCAGTTCTTCGGCCAGCTCGATGCCAACGGCAAGGTCTATCTGGTCAACCCCAACGGCATCGTGTTCGGCGCAGGGTCGCAAGTGAACGTGGGCGCGCTGGTGGCGTCCACCCTCGACATCAGCGACCGGGCGTTGTCTGCGGCCACCCAGACCTTCAGCGGCTCGGGCACGGGCACTGTCGTCAACCAGGGCAACATCGCGACCAAGCAGGGCGGCTACGTCGCCTTCGTGGGCAACAAGGTCGAGAACCGAGGCACGATCAAGACGCCTGGCGGCGCGACGGCACTGGGGGCGGGCAGCGAAGTCACCTTGTCCTTCACCGGCGACAAGCTGGTCAACCTTCAGGTGGACAAGAGCACGCTGCAGGGGCTGGCGCAGAACGGCGGGCTGATTCAGGCCGACGGCGGCGCAGTGGTGATGTCGGCAGGGGCCAAGGACGCAGTGCTGGCCAGCGTGGTCAACAACTCCGGCATCGTTCAAGCGCGCAGCGTGCAGAACGTCAACGGCACCATCGTGCTGGGTGGCGGTGCGCAAAGTGTCGTCAGCAACAGCGGCACGCTCGACGCTTCAGGCCGCAACCCTGGCGAAACCGGAGGCGTCGTGAAGGTGCTCGGCGATACCGTCAACCTTGAGGCCCACAGCTCCATCGACGTCAGTGCGGACTTGGCTGGCGGCACGGCACTGGTGGGTGGCAACTTCCTGGGCGCCGGGCCCGAGCGTAACGCCAAGACGGTCTCCGTGGCGGCGGGCAGCACCCTCAAGGCCGATGCCCTCGGCCAGGGCAAGGGCGGCAAGGTCGCCGTCTGGTCCGATGGCAGCACCACGTTCGAGGGCGCGATCAGTGCCCGAGCCGGACAGCGCGGCGGTGACGGCGGTGCCGTGGAAACGTCGGGCAAGCGATTGAAGGTGGGCGCTGCAGCGACGGTGGACACCTCGGCCGCCCAGGGGCGAACGGGCGAGTGGTTGCTCGACCCGCAGGACCTGAGAATCGGCGGCTTCAGTGGCGAAGCCTACGACATCGGGTACGACCAGATCACCCAGGCGCTGGAGACCTCGAACGTCACCATCAAGACCGGGCAGAACGTCTCCTGCACGGCCGTCGCCTGCGGACCGGGCGTCAGCGGCAACGGTGACATCATCCTGCAAGACGGTATTGCCATCGGCAGCTGGAGCAGCTCGACGACCTTGACCTTGAGCGCCTTGCGCAACGTCCAATTCCAGGGCAACGCCGTCATCGACGCCAGCGGCGGTGGGGGCAACATCGTCTTGCGTGCCGATAACACGGGTACCGGCATCGGCACCATCGACCTGGGTAGGAACGGTGCGGTGTATGCCGACACCGGCTCGGTCGATTTCTACTACAACCCCACCTTCTACAGCAGGCCCACCGACTATGCGGGGCTGGTCGATCCCGACAACGGCAACAACCAGGTCAATGCCGCCAACTTCAAGGCCTACATGCTGGTGAACTTCACCGCCAACGTGGCAAGCAAAACCTACGACGGCACGGCGGCGACCTCCATCAGCAATATCACTGGGCGCGGCAGCCTGCCTTCCGATGCCTTCTTCGATTTCAGCCGTGCCAGCGTGGCCTTCGCGGACCAGAATGCGGGCACCGGCAAGGCCGTGACCATCAGCGGCGTCAACATTGGCGGAGGCGGCGCGAGCAAGTATGCGGTCAACGGTCTGGATAGCCTGACCGCCGACATTTTCAAGGCCGACGCGCTGTTGACTGGCATCGCCGCCAACAGCAAAACCTATGACGGGACGACGTCGGCCACGTTGAGCGGGTCGGCAGTGGCCTCCGGGATCGTCGCCGGCGATGCGGTGGCGGTCGCGGGAAGCGGCATGGGCAGCACGTTCGACTCCAAGAACGTCGGCACCCTGAAACCGGTGAACGTGACGGGCTATACGCTGACCGGCGCATCGGCTGGCAACTACAACCTGGTCCTGCCCACCGGGCTCAGTGCCGAGATCACGCCGGCCAGCCTGCAGGTTGTGGGCATCGCTGCCGCAGACAAGGTCTACGACAGCACGACGGGCGCCACGCTCAGCGGGACCGCAACGGTCGCAGCGCTGGGCAGCGACGTAGTTTCGGTCGCCGGCACCGGTATCGGTACTTTCGCCAGCAAGAACGTGGCGAACAACCAGGCGGTCAGCGTCACGGGTTATACGCTCAGCGGCGCGGACGCGGGCAACTACAGCATCGTCCAGCCCACCGGCCTGAGCGCGGCCATCACCCGAGCCAGCCTGACGTTGTCGGGCGTGTCCGCTGCGGACAAGGTCTACGATGGCACTACGGCAGCAACGCTGACCGGCACTGCGACCGTCGCTGCACTGGGGAGCGACGACGTTTCGGTGGGCGGAACCGGGAGCGCGAGCTTTTTCGACAAGAACGCTGGGACCGACAAGGCGGTCGACGTTTCCGGCTACGCCCTCGGCGGCCTGGACGCCGGCAACTATGAGCTGGTTCAACCTGCAGGGCTGACTGCCAGCATCGGCAAGGCCGATCTGGCTCTCTCCGGGATCGTGGCCAACAACAAAACCTACGATGGGACCACTGCAGCCACTTTGAGCGGTACGGCCAGCGTCTCGCCCATCGGGTCCGATGTCGTCGCCGTAACCGGCAGTGCAAGCGGCAACTTCCTCGACAAGAACGCTGGGGTGGGCAAGGCGGTGTCCGTCTCGGGCTTCACGCTGGCCGGTGCCGATGCCGGGAATTACAACCTGGCGCAACCGACCAACCTCAGCGCCACTATCGCCAAGGCCGACCTTGCCATCACGGGCGTCGCGGCCGCCGACAAAGTCTACGATGCGACCACGGCCGCGACACTGGTCGGGACCGCGGCGGTCGCAGCCTTGGGCAGCGATGTGGTGACGGTGGACGGAACAGGCAATGCCACGTTCGCCGATAAAAACGCTGGCGCGGGCAAGGCCGTCACGACAACGGGCTATACCCTGGCCGGCGCCGACGCGGGCAACTACAACGCCATTCAGCCGACAGGGCTGACCGCCGACATTCTCAAGGCCGATCTCGCCCTCGACGGATTGACCGTCGCCGACAAGACCTACGACGGCACCACTTCCGCGACATTGACGGGCAGCGCCTCGGTCACGGGCTACGGTGGCGATGTACTCAACCTCACGGGCAGCGGCTCAGCGGCCTTCGACGACAAGAACGCGGGCGTCGACAAGGCTGTGAACGTCAGCGGGTACACCCTCGGCGGCGCCGATGCCGGCAACTACAATCTGGTGCCATCGACCGGCCTGACGGCCACCATCGGCAAGGCCAGCCTGGCAGTGACCGGGCTTGGCGCCAATGGCAAAACCTACGACGGCACCACGGCTGCTGCGCTCAATGGCACGGCCAGCGTCACACCCATCGGCGCCGATGCCGTTACTCTGAATGGCAACGCAAGCGGCACCTTCGCCGACAAAAATGCCGGGGCCGGCAAATCGGTCTTCGTTTCGGGCCTCACGCTGACCGGCCTCGATGCCGGTAACTACACCTTGATACAGCCGGCGCTCGTCGCCGATATCGCCAAGGCCAGCCTTGGCATCACAGGGCTTGTAGCCGCCGACAAGACGTATGACGGCACCACTTCGGCGAGCCTGGACGGTCTCGCATCGGTCAACGCATTCGGCAGCGATGTCGTATCGGTCGCCGGTACCGCCACCGCCACCTTCGCCGACAAGAATGCCGGCGTAGGCAAGGCCGTCGCCGTGAGCGGTTATACCCTGGTGGGTGCCGACGCCGACAACTACGATGTGGTCCAGCCTGCCGGCCTCAGCGCCAGCATCGCCAGGGCGGATATCACCGTCGCAGGCGTGGGAGCGGCCGACAAGACCTACGACGGCACCACGGCTGCGACCTTGACCGGCAACGCCTCGGTCACGGGTTTGGGCAGCGACGTGCTTACCCTCGCTGGTTCCGGTATGGGCGCGTTCGACGACAAGAATGTGGGCGTCGGCAAGGCCGTGACCGTCAGCGGCTACAGCCTTGGTGGTACGGACGCCGGCAACTACACCCTGCTCCAGCCAACGGGCCTGACCGCGACGATCGGTAGGGCGCTTCTGGCCCTGACGGGCCTGGGCGCCAATAGCAAGGTTTACGACGGCACCGCAGCCGCTACGCTGAACGGCACCGCGAGCGTGTCGCCATTAGGCGCCGATGCGGTCTCCCTCGTCGGGAGTGCTACTGGCTTATTCGTCGACAAGAACGCAGGCATCGGCAAAGCCGTGACGGTCACCGGTTATGCCTTGAGCGGTGCCGACGCCGGCAATTACACCCTGGTACAGCCGAGCAACCTGACGGCGGATATCACGAAAGCCAATCTGGCGGTCACTGGCGTCACCGCTGCCGACAAAGTCTATGACGGCACCACTGCGGCGACTTTGAACGGCACTGCGCAGGTCAACGCCTTTGGCAACGATGCTCTGGCGTTAAGCGGTACCGGTACCGCTGCTTTCGCGGACAAGAATGCTGGTACGGGCAAGGCCGTCACTGCCAATGGCTATACCCTGACCGGGAGCGATGCTGGCAACTACACACTGGTACAGCCGAGTAACCTGACGGCGGATATTGCGAAAGCCAACCTGGCGGTCACTGGCGTCACCGCTGCCGACAAAGTCTATGACGGCACCACTGCGGCGACTTTGAACGGCACTGCGCAGGTCAACGCCTTTGGCAACGATGCTGTAGCGTTAAGCGGTACCGGTACCGCTGCTTTCGCGGACAAGAATGCTGGTACGGGCAAGGCCGTCACTGCCAGTGGCTATACCCTGACCGGAAGCGATGCTGGCAATTACAACCTCGTCCAACCGATCGGTCTCAACGCTTCGATCAGCAGAGCGGATCTCGCAGTCACTGGCGTTGCAGTTGACGATAAGGTCTATGACGGCACCGCGGCCGCCACGCTGAACGGTACCGCGAACGTGTCGCCATTAGGCGCCGA
>NZ_DJJS01000007.1:500181-500522 GCF_002434265.1 Pseudomonas sp. UBA6562
GCCGACGCCGGCAATTACACCTTGGTACAGCCAAGCAACCTGACGGCGGATATCACGAAAGCCAACCTGGCGGTCACTGGCGTTGCCACTGTCGATAAGGTTTATGACGGGACAACCGCGGCAACTTTGAACGGCACTGCGCAGGTCAATGTGTTCGGCAACGATGCCGTTGCGCTAAGCGGTACCGGTACCGCTGCCTTCGCGGACAAGAATGTCGGCACGGGCAAAGCCGTGACCGTCAGCGGCTACAGCCTTGGCGGTGCAGACGCCGGTAATTACAACCTGCTCCAGCCAACGTCCCTCACCGCGACGATCGGCAAGGCGCTTCTGGCCCTGACGGG
>NZ_DJJS01000007.1:500774-833651 GCF_002434265.1 Pseudomonas sp. UBA6562
AGCCAATCTGGCGGTCACTGGTATAGCCGCTGCCGATAAGGTTTATGACGGCACCACTGCGGCAACCTTGAACGGCACCGCGCAGGTCAATGCGTTCGGCAACGACGCCGTGGTGCTAAGCGGTACCGGCACCGCCGCCTTTGTCGACAAAAATGCCGGCACGGGCAAGGCCGTCACGGCCAGTGGCTACACTCTAAGCGGAAGCGATGCGGGCAACTACGACCTCGTCCAACCGGTCGGCCTCAGCGCTTCGATTAGCAGAGCGACTCTGGCGGTCACTGGGGTTGCCGCTGCCGACAAGGTCTATGACGGCACTACTGCAGCGACTCTAAACGGCACCGCGCAGGTCAATGCGTTCGGTAACGACGCCGTGTCGCTAAGCAATACCGGCATCGCCGCCTTCGCGGACAAGAATGCCGGTACGGGCAAGACCGTAACGGCCAGTGGCTATACCCTGACCGGAAGCGACGCCGGCAACTACAACCTCGTCCAACCGATCGGCCTCAGCGCTTCGATCAGCAGAGCGAGTCTGGCAGTCACAGGCGTCACTGCGAGGGATAAGACCTACGACGGCACCACGCTTGCGGCCTTGACGGGCAACGCTTTGGTCACAGGATTTGGCAACGACGTGCTGCGTGTGGATGGTTCCGGCGTGGGTGCGTTCATCGACAAACAGGCGGGCACGGGTAAGTCCGTGCTGGTCAGTGGATACACCCTTGCAGGTGCCGACGCCGGTAACTACACGCTGATCCAACCCGCCGGGCTGACCGCCACCATTGCCAGAGCCGACTTGGCCTTGGCCGGGCTCAGCGCCAACGGCAAAGTCTACGACGGCACCACCGCCGCCACGTTGAGCGGGACGGCCAGCGTCTCGGCCCTGGCGGGCGATTCCGTTACCCTGAGCGGAAATGCCAGCGGCAACTTTGCCGACAAGCAGGTTGGGGTGGGGAAAGCGGTTACGGTTTCGGGCTACTCGTTAAGCGGTGCCGATGCCGTCAACTACAACTTGGTGCAGCCGACCGCGCTTACTGCCGACATCCGCAAAGCCGCACTGGACCTCTCAGGCCTCGCCGCCGCCAACAAAATCTACGATGGCACGACAGCTGCGACCTTGATCGGCGCCGCGTCGATCAACCCATTGGGTAACGACAGCGTTTTCCTCAGCGGCCCAGGGACCGCTGCGTTCGCCGACAAGAACGTTGGTGCGGGCAAGGCCGTCAGGGTCGACGGCTTCGGCCTCACCGGCGCTGACGCAGAGAACTACATGCTTGTGTTACCCATGGGCCTTTCGGCGGACGTCACCCCGGCCAGTCTCATGGTGTCGGGCATCAGCGCCAGCTCCAAGCTCTTCGACGGGGGCAGGGCGGCAGCGGTCGACGCCAGTGGCGCACGCCTGAATGGGCTCGTTGCGGGAGACGACGTGAAGCTGGCCTCGGCAGGTACCTTCGCCGACGCCTCCGTGGGCACCGGTAAAACGGTCACGCTGAGCAACGAACTGCTAGGCGCCGACAGCCGTAACTACCTGCTGGCCGGCCAGACCACGGCATTGGCTGACATTCTAGCGCTGCCCATCGTATCGCCTTTGCCGATCGAACCGGTGCTGACGGTACAGGACGCGGTTGCCCAGGTGCAGTCGTTCATCCTCGCCCCGCAGGCGAAAGTGCAGCCCAGGGCGCTTAGTTTCTCTTCGACCCTCGACGTACGCAACGTTCAGCAGGTCGGCGACGAGCCACGTAGCGGGGAGGGCGACCGCGACGACGTCCTCCTTGAGGCTACGCCCGCGTTCGCAGCCCCTGCGCCTCTACTGACCATCCAGAACGGTGGTGTGCAATTGCCGCCATTCGCCGCCAGTGAAAAGCGATAATCCAATGAAAAAAATGACCGTATCGCCATTCCTACACAGTCCCATGGCCGCTGCACTGGCGCTGGCCTGTTTCGCCCATCCGGCCGTCGCGCAGACGTTGCCGGATGCGGGTGTGATCTTGCAGCAGGTCGAACCCAGCCTGCCATCCCCGTCGCCCTCGGCGGCGCCGGCGGTAGAGGTGCAGTCGGGTGGTCAGGCGCCGCTGCCCGAGTCGCCGCCGTTTCTGGTGAACAAGCTGCTCATCACCGGTAACACCCTCTTTTCTGTCGATGAGCTGCACGGCTTGGTCGCACAGGAGGAGGGCAGGCCGATGACGCTGTCGCAGATCGACGCGTTGGCCGGCCGCATCACAGCTTTCTACCAGCAGCAGGGATATCCCCTGGCTCGGGCCATCATTCCCGCCCAGACGGTCAGCGAAGGCGCCGTGAAAATCCTGGTGGTCGAAGCGCGCTATGGCCAAGTGCAACTGAACAACCGAAGCGACGTGCGCGACGGCTTGCTCGATTCCACTTTGGCTCCGCTGCGCAGTGGGGCGGTCATCGATGACGCGTCCCTCAATCGCAGCCTTTTGCTGTTGTCTGACATTCCAGGTGTCGGCGTGGCGGCAACACTCAAGCCGGGCGCTGCCGTAGGGACGTCCGACTTGGACGTCGCTACAGTCGACAACCCGGTGCCGCTGGCCACCGTCGCCGTGGACAATTTCGGCAACCGCTACATCGGCCGCGAACGTCTGTCGGCCAACCTGACGCTGCTCAATCCGCTGCACCTTGGCGATGTCTTCACGACTACCCTGGTGACGTCCGGCAGCGGCATGAACTTCGGGCGCCTGTCTTATGAGGCACTGCTCAACGGCGCGGGCACTCGGGCTGGCGCTGCCTACTCGCACTTGAACTACAGGCTCGGCGACAGTTTCAGCGACCTGGACGCCAACGGCACTGCTGAATTGGCCAGTGTCTGGCTCAGCCAACCGTTGCTGCGCAGTCGAAACGCCAACCTCTATGCCCAGGCGCAATTCGACAACAAGCGCCTGCGCGACGACATCGATGCCACCGACCTCAGTAACGATCGCGACCTGAACAACTGGGTGCTCAGCCTCAACGGCGATGTCCGCGACGACTTTCTGGGCGGCGCGATCAGCGCCTGGAGCATCGGCCTGACCAGCGGCCGGGTGAACGTCAAGAGCGGACCGGTCACGAGCCAAGCCGAAGGAGGCTTTTCCAAGCTCAACGCCAACTTCTCCCGCCTGCAGGGCCTGACGCCGGCCGATGCGATCTACCTGAGCCTGGCCGCTCAGTGGAGCGACGTGAACCTGGATTCCGCCGAGAAAGTCACCGTCGGTGGGCCCTACAGTGTCCGTGCCTATGACGTTGGCGTGCTGTCGGGCGATATTGGCTATGCGGGCACGCTCGAATTGCGTCACGACCTTGGGACGGGATGGGCAGGGCGCTGGCAGGCGATTGGCTTCTTCGACAGCGCCTACGTGAAGATCAACCGTCGTCCTATTGGCGTGACGGACAACAGCGCGACGTTGTCCGGTGCTGGTGTCGGCCTGAACTGGAGCGGACCGCAGCAATGGCGCGCGTCGGCCTCATTGGCGACTCCGGTGGGCGACGAGCCTTCGGTGGCGGGTAGCCAGTCTACGGTGCGGGCTTGGGCGACGTTGAGCAAGGCGTTTTGAGTGGGATTTGGGGGTATCAGGGGTTCAGTTGCAGTATCAGAGACGGTGTGATGTGAATATACGGTTGCGACTCGCTCGAATCCGGATGCTCGAGATCGAACCGCCACGCCAGGTCTGGTGTGGCGGTACTGCAAGCCATAGCCTGTGCTTCGGGGAAATCGTGACTGCTCATCGCCGGTTCGAAAATCTCGGTACGCTACCCAGGCGCGTGGGCGCGTGAAGTCGCTCGCTCAACCATTCGGTCTGCTTGATCGATACAGCAACGCCATCAACGGACACTTTGTCGCCCTGAATCCTGAAAATAGCCAAGAGTCATCGAGCTCCGGAGTTTGCCGGTGATCATGGCTTTGGATTTGTCTGCGATCGTCATTCACTGATCAGCATTCGCTTGTGGCTGCCTTGGACGTTAAAGAGTCAGGGTTCGTCGAGCAGCTTCAATCCATCCAGTGCATTCAGTGCGCTAAGCCTGGGATTGATCATGTTGCCAACTGAGGTCAGGCGATCTTTGGCTTTATCGAAGCTCAATTCAATGCAGGCATCAGGTTGTGGAGTCTGGGGCTGAATAACCGAAGGGAAAGAGCAAGATAATGCTTAATTTAACATAATGCACATTATGCGCATCCGGCGATTGTGCTTCAATGTGGGTATGGGTAGACCGTGAAAGCCCAGAGATCAACTGGCACCCGTGTCATCTCTGTAAAAACACCCATACAGATCCTAGATCTGTTCAAACTGAAGAATCGCTCATTCCTACACGTGCCATGGTCATCAAGCGCTTCGGCTACCTCAAGACTGTTTGTCTAATCCCAAACGACTCACTGCTTCCAAATTCCCAACGTCACCCGATACAACCCGCCATTCGTTCAAGCACAAACACGTCCACCCAGGTGCGCAGACTCAAACACGATTCTAGTGCTGCACGCGTTGGCGATTGGGCTAAAGCAGTTAGGTCACCGGCGCAACATGCAAAACAAGTCAGTTATCAGGACAGGCGAAGTTCAAGAGTCCAGGCTCATCGAGCGATCCTTATGCCGATCAGGCCTCGGGCTAGGCCGCTCAACCCAAGTCAAGCGCCTTGTTAGCGTGAGCTATCCAGTCCTCATATCGCATGTCGGATGCCTACTGCATGTAGAAGGCATACAACCGATAGACCTACTCGAACAAACCCAACGCATCATCCGCCCATTGATGTCCAGACTCGGACCAGGACGTGCCCGAAGATTCAGGAAATCCACTACGGCAATACCCGCGCTTTGCCTCAAAATCGAACACTGCATGGGGGTAATCGTTGATCAATAGCACGGCTTTCTCATGGTCTTTCGACCAACCCACGCGCAGGTTTGAAGGCTTGTCGCGGTCTGAAATCTGCTGTACGTCGTAGATGTGTAAGGCATCCTGTATGGGGTTGTCGCCGTTGGCGATGTCGAGTGCATAGAAATAACCGGTTTCCCCGTCGTCTTCGAATACCACTACATTCGGGCCTTCGTGCGATGGAGCTTCTATTACCAAACCGGTGCCGGGCCGCAGTTCGATGTCGGCAGCTAGGTAAATTGGCATGTACAGCCTTCTTTTTCAGTAGTTTGAGGGCATTTCGGCTATCCATGAACGGTTGATTGAAGCTGTTCGCGGCTAGACCGGATCTCTAGCCATCGCTGGTTTCACTCCCCTGCGCATAGGGGCCATCCATGGATAACTCAACTAAATATTCATTTAGTCGAATTAACTTATTGTTGCTCCACAGTACATCTGAGTTTCACCTATCACCCTAACCTTTTATCCAAACACCTACCATTGCAGGCCTAAGCAATGCCGCTTCACATTGGCCCAGTCCGAACAACTCACGTAAAGTCACCCCCCCATCCTCAAGCCTTCAGCATGCGACTGCCCCCATGTCCCTCAATTTCGATCTGAACGACCTCCTGGCCTTCCGCGCCGTCGTCGAACACGGCAGTTTCCGCAAGGCCGCCGAGGCGATCTCCATCACCCAACCGGCGCTGAGCCGGCGTATCGAAAAGCTGGAAACCGCCCTCAACGTTAAGCTCCTGGTGCGCACCACCCGCCGAGTCGATCTGACCAGCGTCGGCCGCGCCTTCCTGCCACGTGCCGAGCGCATTCTCGATGAGGTCGATACTGCCCTCATGACCCTAGGCGACAGCAGCTTCATGATGACCGGCAAGGTCACCATCGCCTGCGTGCCCTCCACCGCCTACTACTTCATGCCCACGGTGATCAGCGCTTTCCACCGCACCTACCCCAACATCAACGTGCGCGTCTTCGATGCCAGTGCCAACGACGTCAACACGGCCGTGGCCTTCGGCGAAGCGGATTTCGGTTTGAGTTTCACCGGCAACCTGGCACCGGAGCTGGAGTTCGAACGCCTGCTGCGCGAGCGCTACGTGTTGGCCTGCCGCAAGGACCACGCCTTGGCGGACTACGGCAGCGTCACCTGGGAAGAGATGTTCACCCACGACTACATCGGTCTGGACAACACCTCCGGCAACCGCCTGCTGCTCGATCAGGCGCTCTCAACCCTGCGCCCTGCCCGCCCTTGCGTGTGCATGACGCGGCACGTCACCACCATGCTGGGCTTGGTCGAAGCGGGTCTTGGCGTGGCAGCGGTGCCCTCCATCGCCATGCCCATCGGCGATCATCCGATGCTGGTGAGCGTGCCGCTGGTGGAGCCGGAGGTATATCGCGATGTGGGCGTGATCAAGCGCCGGGGTCGAACCCTGACCCCGGCGGCGTTGGAGCTGGAAACGCGGATCCGTGCGATGCAACCTGTCTCAGCGGGGGACTGAGTCCAGGCCAGTGGCTTGCACGGTCGGCTGTACGGCAGGCGACGCCAGGTAATCGAGCAGTGCCTTGGCCTCTTTGGGGTGGTCGGCATTGACCGGGATACCGGCCGCGAAGCGGGTCACCGATTGCAGGTCTTCAGGGATCTTGCTGACGAACTCGGCACCTTCCACCGGCAGCAATTCCGCAACCTGCTGGAAACCGAGCTGATAATCGCCCTTCGCGACCACCGAACCCACCGGCGTACGCTCGATCATCTTGCTCTTGGGCTTGAGTTGCGCCTCGATGCCCAATTTCTTGAACAGCTCCTTCTCGATGTACACGCCGCTGGCGCTGTCCGAATAGGCGACCGATTTAGCACCGAGCAACACTTGCTTGAGCTCGGCATCGGTAGCGATCGACGGCTTGGGCGTCCCGGCCTTGACCGACATGCCGATACGCGAGTCAGCCAGTTCCACCCGCGAAGCAGGATCGACCTTGCCTTGCTTGATCAGCTCGTCCAGCGCATAGCCAACCATGATCACCACATCGGCGTGCTCGCCACGGGCCAGCCGGTTGGGGATCGCCTCGGCGGCCTGGCCCATGGAAGGCCCGGAAATGGTGGTCAGGGTGTCACCCGACAGCTTGGTGTATTCCGGCCCCAGGCGCTGGTAGGCGGCAGAGAACCCCCCGGAAGTCATGACGTTCAGCGATTCGGCCTGGGCCGTACCGGCGAGCGCCGCGCAGGCCAGAAACAGTGTGGCCAGTGAGGTTTTGTGCAGTGCGTGCATAACGGTTTTCCTGATGATCAAACGGCGAGACGGGGTTGCGCGGCCAGACGACGGTACAGCACCAACGTGGCGCACAAGGCGCAGGCGGCGGCGAAGGTCACCCAATAGGCAGGCGCTGCCTTGTCGCCGGTCAGGTGGATCAGCCAGGTCGACATGGCCGGAGTGAAGCCGCCGAACAGTGCCGTGGCCAGGCTGTAGGCCAGAGAGAAGCCAGCCACCTTCACTTCCGGCGGCATGATTTCGGTGAGTGCCGGAATCATCGCGCCGTTGTACATCGCATACAGGAACGAGAACCACAGCAGCACTTCGAGCATGTGCGCGAAGCTTGCGGCTTGGGCCAGGTACGACAGCGCCGGGTAGGCGGTGAGCACGGTCATCACGGTCATGGCCACCAACATCGGTTTGCGGCCGACGCGGTCGCTGAGCATGCCGCCGATGGGCAACCAGAAGAAGTTCGAGACGCCGACCAGCAACGTCACCAGCAAGGCATCGGTGGTGCTGAGGTTGAGTACGGTCTTGCCGAAGGTCGGCGCGTACACGGTGATCAGGTAGAAGGCGCTGGTGGTCATCGCTACCATGAGCATGCCGGCCAGCACGATGCTCCAGTTGCTGGCCAAGGTCGCCATCACCTGCTTCATGGTCGGGCGGTGGGTGCGCTTGGCGAAGGCTTCGGTTTCCTGCAAGTTGCGACGCAGCAGGAAGATGAACGGGATGATCATGCAGCCCACGGCGAACGGGATGCGCCAGCCGCCGTCGGTGATCTGGGCGGGCGTCATCCACTGGTTCAAGCCATAGCCCAATGCGGCGGCGACGATGATCGCCACTTGCTGGCTGCCGGACTGCCAGCTGGTATAGAAGCCTTTGCGCCCGGGTGTGGCCATTTCCGCCAGGTACACCGATACACCGCCCAGTTCCGCACCGGCCGAGAAGCCTTGCAGCAACCGCCCGATCAGCACCAGTGCCGGTGCCCACAGGCCGATGCTGGCGTAACCGGGCACCAGAACGATCAGCAGCGTACCGCTGGCCATGATCGACAAGGTGACGATCAGGCCTTTGCGCCGGCCGACGTCGTCGATATAGGAACCCAGCACCACGGCACCCAGCGGACGCATGAGGAACCCTGCGCCGAACACCGCGAAGGTCATCATCAGCGAGGCGAACTCGCTGGAGGCCGGGAAGAACGCGGTGGCGATCTGCGTGGCATAGAAGCCGAACAGGAAGAAGTCGAATTGTTCGAGGAAGTTGCCTGAGGTAACGCGGAATACGGCTGCGGCTCGGGATCGGGCAGAACCCGCAGCGGAAGGTGAAGCGTGCATGGTCATTCTCCAGCGATATTTTTGAAATGCTTGTTACGCTTGATGCGGAAGTATGAATGACACATCTTGAAACGATTAGTGCTAGTTTTTCATCGATTGATGCAAACCTATTATCAATGGGTGTTGGATTCAGGGAGGATTCTGTACTCAAGGGCTGCCCACTACATCACACCCCTACCCCCGCACTCCCTATGATTTTCTGTCCGGACGGCCTCCATCATTCGTTAGGCGAATACAGCTAGTGCGCCGATTCGATTTCAATTCGCACCACGCATATTCGAACATGCCTCATTGTCACCCTGGCTGTCGGAGGCCTGAAGATGTTCGGCAAACTGTCCCTTATCGCAATCGTCCCACTGGTGCTGGCCTTATGTGCAGGCGCACTGGTACCTCTACAGGCTTCGAGCAACGCTGCGCTGGGACGTGAACTGGGGCACCCGCTATGGGCCTCGTTGGTGTCCCTGCTGGTAAGTACGGCCGCTTTGCTGATCGCCCTGCTGGTGTTGCGCGTGTCCCCGCCTACCCTGGCAAACGCTGTGCAGGGCCCGTGGTGGCTCTGGATCGGCGGCCTGGGCGGTGCTTTCTACTTGGCAATGGCTACGGTTCTGCCGCCCAGGTTCGGTGTGCTGAATTTCATGCTGTTGGTCATGGTGGGTCAGGCTGTGGCGACCATGCTGATCGACCATTTCGGTCTGCTGGGCTTGCCTGCCAGGCCCGCCACTCTGCTGCGGGTGACCGGTATGCTGATCATCCTTTGCGGCTTGGTCATGGTTCAAATCGGCGCGAGCAGGCCTGCAGCCCCAACCTTAGTGACCATCTCTGCCCCCGAGACGCTGCCGCCCAAGTGAGGCAGGCGTCAATCCGCCCGGCTGCAGTCGGCAATCGCCTGACGCATCCAGCGATTGGCCGGGTCGCTCTCGCGACGGCTGTGCCAGGCCTGCTGGTACGACAAGACCGGCAACGCCAGCGGTGGATCGAAGGTACGCAGCGTGGGATACCTGGCCAATTCGCCCACCGACCAGCTGGCCACCGTGAGGATCAGATCCGTCCCCGCGATCAGCTCAATGGCCGCGCTCCAGTGCGGCAACGCCACCGCCACCCTCCGGCGCACACCCATGCGTGCCAACACCCGCTCGATTTCCTCATTGGCATCCGGCCGCAGCGCAAGCATCACGTGGGGGCGTTCCAGCCATTGTGCGAGGGTCATGCCACCGGGGTCGGGCAATGTCCCCACGTCCGCCAGACTAACGAAATGCTCGGCGAACAGGGTCTGTATCTGAATATGTTGCGCAGGCTCCGGGAAAATACCGAGTGCCACATCGAGTTCACCGTCAGCCAGTTGCGCCATCATCGATTCGCGGCTGGCCTGGCTCACCGCTAGGTCCACACCGGGCGCGTGGTGGCGTACGTGACGCACCAGTTTGGGCAACACGCGGTGCGAAGCATAGTCCGACAAGCCCAGACGAAAACGTGTTACCGAACACGTCGGCTCGAAAGCCGATGGTCCAACCAGGTCATTAAGGTGACGCAGAGCCGTTTCCAGCGGATCGAGCAAGCTTTGCGCCCTGGCGGTAAGCACGAGTTGGCCATCGCGGCGAATCAGCAACGGGTCGTCGAAATGCCGGCGCAATTGCGCAAGCGCATGGCTCACGGCAGGCTGGCTCTTGTGCAGGCGCACCGACGCACGGGTGACGTGACGCTCCAACAGGAGTGCGTGCAAGGTCAAGAGTAGATTGAGGTCGATTCTGCGCAGGGCTTCGAGCATGGGTCAGACCGGCATGGCGATGGGCAACGACCAGTTAAGCACGGGTACCCTGCTGCAGCGTGTGGTCGGTGACGAATATCCATCGGATGCATCGAGGCAGGAAAGGCAAGAATGGGACGTGAAGCGCTGTAGGGACCGTAGAAAAGTACATGAAACATCAGGCCTCTGCCAAGGCAGGGAATATGCCGAACGCGCGCATATTCGCAGAGGCCAGGGGCATCAGGCCAGAACGGTCGTTTCGCCACCGCTCGATACGTCTTCCCCACCGCGCTTGTGCGCCGCATGGGCTTGACCGCTTGGCGGCGTTTCCCGGCTACCCGACAAACGCCAATGCACCTCGGTGATGCCATAGCGCTCGGCCATCGGCCGGCTGACTTTGCGGATCTTTTCCCGACCGAACTTGGGAATGATCCCGATCCCGGCGTCACAGCTTGCCCAGTGCCATGCCTCTGCATTGTCCATGCGCTCCAAACGGATGATGAAGCTGCGCTCTTGGTCGTGCAGTCGGTAGTCGATGATGTAAAGCTGTGGAGCTGGCATCGAAGGGCCCTCCTAATTCTCCATGGATGACGTGTGGTTGATCGACGGCGTTCGGGAAAATTCAAAAGAAATCGACGCGCCTATACCAAAGGCCTGATGGCGATGTGCCGGTTGTCAGGCCATGGTCTTGAACGCGGGAGTGGTCAATTGCCTAATTGCAGCACGACCTTGCAGCAACCTTCGCGTTTTTCGTCGTACATCTCGTAGCCGCGCACGGCATCCTTGAGCGGCAACCGGTTGGTGATCAGCCGCTCGGGATGCAGCTTGCCCGCTAGAAGATGCTCGCACAGTTCCGGCAGGTGCTTGTGCACGTGCGTCTTGCCCATGTGGAACGACAGCCCTTTGTCGAATGCCGCACCCAGTTGCAGGCTGTGCATCAAGCCCGAATACATACCCGCCACGCTGACGATGCCGCCGCGGCGTACGGTCTCGATGCACTGACGCAGCGCCTTGCCGCTGCTGCCCTCGAAGCCGAAGATGTTCAGCACCGACTCCAGCGTGGTGCCGCTGGCTTCGAAGCCCACCGCGTCGATGACCGCATCGACGCCGCGCTCGCCCTGGGTCTGTTTGAGGATGGTCCGCGCCGCATCCTTGTCGTGATAGAAGTTGACCGGAATCACGCCATAGGTGTCGGCAGCGAACTTGAGCCGGTAACTGTATTCGTCGACCAGAAAGATCTGCCCGGCGCCCAGCATGCGTGCACATTCGGCAGCCAGCAGGCCGACCGGGCCGGCGCCGAAGATCGCCAGCGAAGAGCCCTCCCCGACCTTGGCATTGAGCACGGCCTGCCAAGCAGTCGGCAGGGTATCGGAGAGCAGCAGTGCCGCCTCGTCGGAGATGCCGTCGGGCACCTTGAAGGCATTGACGTTGCCCTTGGGCACCCGCACGTATTCGGCCTGGCCGCCCGCCACGCCACCATATAGATGTCCGTAACCGAACAGCGCAGCGCCACTGTGGGTAGGATGCTCGCCGGAAATGACCGTAGGCGTGGGATTGGTGGTTTCGCAAGCCGCATACAGCTGTTGCTTGCAGAAGTAGCACTCGCCGCAGGCGATGATGAACGGCACCACCACCCGGTCGCCTTCGGCCACGGCCGTCACCGCGCTGCCTACCTTGACCACGGTGCCCATGAACTCATGGCCGAGGATGTCGCCCTTCCGAACGCTGGGAATCTTGTCGTGGTACAGGTGCAGGTCTGAGCCGCAGATACCCGAGAGCGTTACCCGCACCAGCACGTCGTCGTCCTGCTGAAGGACGGGGTCGGGCACCGACAGCAACTGCAACTCACCTGCGCCTTGGTAGGTCAATGCGAGCATCGTGGTTCTCCTTCAGACGAAAAAGAAACGACCCCATGGGAAACAGATCCACGTGGGGTCTTCCATCCAGCCTAGCAAAGGCTCGGACGTTGCGTAGGCGGCTATTGCGCACCACTGCCCCGATGGCTGTTCTGACCGCCCTTGCGGCCGGCTTGGGAAGCGCGCTGCGGGTCGTTGGCGAAATTGCCGCCCGACACCTTGCCGCCTTTCTGGCCTGCGCGGGCGGCGCGGTCCGGGTCGTTGGCGAAGTTGCCGGCGTTGGTCTCTTTAGTTCCGCCACGTTGGCTGGGCTGTTGGGTATCGCGCGCCATGATGTTCTCCCTACTGGCTATGAGGTCGAAGGCAGCGGCCGGCTGCGGACGCTGTACAGCGTGTGAGCGCGACAAGGACAGGATGATTGCATGACGTCCAAGGCCAGCTGACAAACGGTGCGAAGCCACTTGCGTGAGTGGTTCGAAACGGGCAGCTGCGCGACCTTTGCCAGATCTTGAGTCCCAGGCTGGATTGTGGCGGATGTTTGCCCTCGGCTGTCGTCGATCCGTCTGCGACAGGCTTATACTCGCAGTCCTTTTGCCTGGTGACTGCTTCCAGGACCCTGTTCGCTCGCCCAAGGCACTGCCGATGACCCCACGCTCCCCAAAGCCCACCGTTGCGGGCCCTAAGAATAAATACCTGAGCCCCAGCCACCTGGACTTTCCCGTGGTGGGCATCGGCGCCTCGGCCGGCGGCCTGAAAGCCATCTGCAGCTTTTTCGAACACACCCCGGCCGATACCGGCATGGCCTTCGTCGTGGTCCTGCACCTGTCGCCGGACCACCATAGCCAGGCCGATCTGATCATCCAGCGCCATACGTCGATGCCGGTGCGCCAAGTCACCGAGCCGGTGCCGATTCAGGCGAACCACATCTACGTGATTTCGCCCGCCAACCGGCTTTCCACCAACGACGGTTACCTGCGCGTACGCCGCGCCGAGCGGCCTGGCGGCGCGCACACGGCCATCGACCTGTTCTTCCGCGACCTGGCCGACGTGCACCAGGAGCACGCCTTCTGCGTCGTGCTGTCAGGCACCGGCAGCGACGGCGCCGTGGGGCTCTCACGAATAAAGGAACAAGGCGGTGTGACGCTGGTCCAGAGCCCTGACGATGCCGAGTTCGACGGCATGCCGCGTGCTGCGCTGGAAACCGGACTGGTGGACATGGTCCTGCCGGTGGCGCAGATCCCTCAAAAACTCATGGAGCTGTGGCGCACTGCGCGGCAGGTGAACTTGCCCAGAATCGACGACGACCAACGCCCTCCCGCCATGGGCACCGAGCAGGCCGACCCGGAGCGCGCCGATCCCCTGCTCGACGACATCCTCGCGCAGTTGCACAACAGCACGGGTCACGACTTCCACCACTACAAGCGCGCCACCGTATTGCGTCGCCTGGAGCGTCGCCTGCACGTCACCGGCCAGACTGACCTGCGCGGCTACCTGAGCTACCTGGAAGGCGAACCCGAAGAGGCCCAGGCCTTGCTGGCCGACATGCTCATCGGCGTGACCAACTTCTTCCGCGACCGCGAAGCCTTCGAAGCACTGGAACGCCACGTGCTGCCGGCGCTGGTCAGTGACCGCGACGACCCGCTCGAGCACCACGAGATGCGCATCTGGTCGGCCGGTTGCTCGTCTGGCGAGGAAGCCTATAGCGTGGCCATGATGGTCATCGAGCAGCTGGCCATGGAGCAGCGCAGTGCCAAGGTGCAGGTGTTCGCCACCGACCTCGACGAGCGCGCCATCGCCCAGGGCCGCGCCGGGCTGTATACCGAGTCGATCGCCGCCGACGTCGCGCCCGCGCGCATTCGCCAGTTCTTCGTCAAGGAAGACCAGCACCTGCGGGTGCGCAAGGAAGTGCGCGAAAAGGTGCTGTTCGCCCGGCACAACCTGCTGTCCGACCCGCCGTTCTCGCATCTGGACCTGGTGGTCTGCCGCAACCTGCTGATCTACCTCGACCGCGACGTGCAGCGCGAGATCCTGCGCATGTTCCACTACGCCCTGCGGCCAGGCGGCTACCTGTTCCTCGGCAGTTCCGAGTCGGCCGACGTCGCCGCCGAGCTGTTCACGCCCATCGACAAGCGCAACCGCATCTTCCGCGCGCGCAACGTGCAAAGCCGCGCGCGGCGCTCCAGCCAGCTGCCTGCGTCGAGCGACAGTCTGACCAGTAGCGAGCCGGCCAAGGCCAAGGGCCGTCCGGGACGCAAGCTGTCCTACGCCGAGATCCACCACCGCGCCCTGGCCCGGCGTACCCCGCCAAGCCTGATCGTCGACCCCGATGGCCATATCCTGCACATGAGCGATGGCGCCGGGCGCTTCCTGCGGCACATGGGCGGCGAGCTCAGCCGCACCCTGCTCAATTTGGTGCTGGCGCCCTTGCGCCCGGCCCTGCGCAGTACGCTTCTGCAAGCCCAACATACCGGGCAGGCCGTGACCTCGCGGTCGGTCAACCTCGACAGCAGCCAGGTCGACATCCTGGTCCAGCCGCACACCGACGAGCCCAGCGGCAGCGAATGCCTGTTAGTGGTGTTCGAAGAGCGCGAACCCGACCGCCCCGTGCCGGTGGCCACCGGCATCCAGCAGACCGACGACATGATCCTCGCCACCCTCGAAGGCGAGCTGCAGCGCACGCGTTTGCAGTTGCAGGAAACCATCGAGCAATCGGAGATCTCCAGCGAAGAGCTGACCGCCTCCAACCAGGAAATGCAGGCCATCAACGAAGAGCTGCGCTCGGCCAGCGAAGAGCTGGAGACCAGCAAGGAAGAACTGCAGTCGATCAACGAAGAACTGCTCACGGTCAACTACGAGCTCAAGACCAAGGTCGAGGAAACCGACAAGGTCAACGACTACCTGAGCAACCTGATCGCCTCTACCGACATCGCCACGGTCTTCGTCGACCGCAATCTGCATATCCGCTGGTTCACCCCGCGCGCCACCGACATCTTCAGCATGCTGCCGGTCGATACCGGGCGCTCGCTGCTCGACATCACCCACCGCCTGGAATACCCGGAGCTCGCCGACGACGCCCGCGCCGTGGCCGAGCGCGAGACCACCATCGAACGCGAGATCGTCGGACGCAACCAGCGCTGGTACCTGGCTCGCCTGTTGCCGTACCGCTCCAGCGAGCAGCATATAGACGGCACCGTACTGACCTTCATCGACATCAGCCAAAGCCGTGCCGCTGAGGAGAACCTGCGCCTGGGCGAAGAGCGCATGCGTCTGGTGGCCGAAAGCACCCATGAGTTCGCCATCATCCTGCTCGACGAACACGGTGTGATCACCGACTGGAACACCGGCGCCGCGCTGATCTTCGGGTATGCCAAGGACGAAGTGATCGGGCGCCATTTCGAACTGATCTTCACCCCGGACGATCGCCGTGACGGCATACCCGAGCGCGAGTTGCGCGAAGCCCGGCACCAGGGCCGTGGCCAGGACGAACGCTGGCACGTGCGCAAAGACGGCAGCCGTTTCTACTGCAGCGGCGAAGTCACCCAATTGGCCGGCAACCGTCTGGCCTATGTGAAGATCGCCCGTGACCTGACCGGGCACAAGCGCCTGCACGACGAGCAGAGCAAGCGCCTGGCCGAATCGCAGAGCAGCAGCCATTTGAAGGACGAGTTCTTCGCGGTCATGTCCCATGAGCTCAAGCACCCGCTCAACCTGATCCAGCTCAACGCCGAAATCCTGCGTCGCCTGCCGCTGCTGAGCGGTTCCAGCTCGGCAAGCAAGGCCGTGGGGGTGATTTGCGAAGCGGTCACCAGCCAGGCGCGGATCATCGACGATCTGCTCGACGTGGCACGTATCCGCACAGGCAAGCTCAAGCTCAAGACCCAGCCGGTGGACCTGTGCGCCACCTTGCGCGGCATCCATGCCGTGGTGCAGAGCGAGCAGTACCCGTGCAATGTCGTCCTTGAGCTGCCACCCAGCGACGTCGAGGTGTACGTCGACGGCGACAACACGCGCCTGGAGCAGATCATCTGGAACCTGCTCAACAACGCCATGAAGTTCAGCCCTGCCCACAGCGACATCCACTTGGCCCTGTCGAGCCACGACGGCTGGGCGCAACTGGACGTGATCGACCATGGCATCGGCCTCAATCCCGAGAGTCTGGAGAACATTTTCGAGCTGTTCAGCCAGGCCGAGCCGCAGGTCGCACAGCCCGGCCGCGAGGGGTTGGGTATTGGCCTGTCGCTGGTGCGCCAACTGGTCGAAGCGCACGGAGGCAATGTGGTGGCCCGCTCGGCAGGTTTGGGCAAAGGCTGCACCTTCACCGTACGTCTCGAATGTTGCAACAACGACCAGCAGGCATCCGCAGCCGTGACTGACGAGCAAGAGGTCGGACGCCTGAGTGGCGTGCACGTGCTACTGGTGGACGATTCGCCCGATGTGCTCGATGTCATGCAACAACTGCTGGAGATGGAGAGCGCCCAGGTCACCGCGTTCAGTGACCCCATCCGGGCCTTGGCGGCAGCAGGCACGGGCAGTTTCGACATCATCCTCTCGGATATCGGTATGCCCGGTATGGACGGCCATGCGCTGATCAAGGCGTTGCGCAAGTTGCCGAACCTGCGCAGCACACCCGCGATCGCCTTGACCGGCTATGGCGCCAGCGCGGACCAGCACAAATCGCGGCAGTCCGGCTTCGATCGGCACCTGAACAAGCCGGTGGGCTATGACGAGTTGATCGACACCATCGAGTCGCTGAATGCCAGCGAACCTTACTGAGCCTGGGCAGCGGGGCCGCACGGGCGGCCCCTGCTACACGGCGCCCAGCCCAGAGGCTCAGGCATGCACGCTCCACTGCACCGCATCCACCTCGATCGGCAATTCGTCGATTTCGGTCAGCATGCCGCTGGCCAGGCCCTCCTTGGGGCTGAGAATGCGCGGGTGGGACATCAGGTAGCGCGGCACGTCCAACGGCTCGGCCGCGCCCGCCGTGCGCTCGGCCACGATATCGGCATACAGGCGCAGGTCGTAGTCCAGGCTCATGGCGTATTCGGCCATGCGGCCATGGTCGACCGAGCCGTGTAGCGTCCAGTGGAACGGGTGGAAGAGGAACTTGCTGTAGGTGCAGGCCGTACGGCGCTCGCCGGCCAGGAACAGAATGTTGCCCATCGACTCCACGGTGCCCAGGTTGTGGGTATGCACCGGGATCGGCAGCGAGCGCAGGAAGTTGTACAGGGTGAAGCCGTAGCTGCACTCGCCGCCCATGGTCGCGACGTTGATCTGGATGAGCGTCGCCCCTTGGTGCAGCGCCTTGGCACAGGTGTTGATGAGGTTGCCGCAGGTCGAAGAGTTGATCGGCCCGGTGTAGTGGATGATGTGTCTGGCCATGGGGGTCTCCGTCGGGGCGGGTGGCGCGAATGCGTCTCCGGTGGAATCGCAGGGCCGGGCAAAGTTCCACTGGCCCTACCCTGCACAGCGCTCAGGCGAGGCACTTTGTGACCGACGCCGCTTGCCCTGCGCACTGCTCACGACAGCTTGCGACCAACAAGCGCTACAGCCCGCAGCTGATTACGCCGGCCGGTGAACCTCGTGGACCCGCCGCAGGTCGATTCCATATCGACTTTTGGAGACTTTCCGCGTGCGCGAACCTCGCCTCGACCCCCGCCGCTGCCCAGCGGCCATCCCCTCTGTGCGAACGTGGCCAACAAGTGCGCGCATGTCCGGGGTGGCCCCATGACTGTCCGCAGCGCGCAATCCAATCCCGCTGTGGCCGCCGCTACGGCGGTCAACCGCCTCAACGTCCTGACGCTCAACGTGCACAAGGGTTTCACCCCCTTCAACCGACGCTTCATCCTGCCCGAACTGCGCGACGCGGCGCGCGCCACCGACGCCGACCTGGTGTTTCTGCAAGAAGTGCACGGCAGCCATCGCGAGCACGCCGAACGCCACCCGACCTGGCCTGAAGCGCCGCAATACGAGTTCCTGGCCGACAGCATGTGGCCGCAGTTCGCCTACGGTCGCAATGCCGTGTACCCCCATGGCGACCACGGCAACGCGCTGCTGTCGAAATTCCCCATCACGTCCTACGACAACCTCGACGTCTCGGTCCAAGGCAACGAGCAACGCGGGCTGTTGCACTGTCGCCTGGAAGTGCCAGGGCATGACGAAGTGCATGCCGTGTGCGTGCACCTGGGCTTGCGCGAAGCGCACCGCCAGCGCCAGGTCGGGCTGCTGCTGGAGTTGCTCGACAGCCTGCCGTCCAACGCGCCGGTGATCATCGCCGGCGACTTCAACGATTGGCGGCTCAAGGCCGACGCGGTGCTCTCCGAGCGCTTGATCGAAGCCTTCGGCGAGCGTTATGGCACGCCGGCGCGCAGCTTCCCGGCGCGCCTGCCGCTGCTGCGCCTGGACCGCATCTACCTGCGCAACGCCATGCCAAGCCACGCGCAGGTCTTGTCCAAATACCCCTGGTCGCACCTCTCCGACCATGCCCCCCTCGCTGCGCAGGTGATCCTATGAAACGCCCATGGGCACAAGGCAACAAAGTCGACCTGCTGATCAACGGCGAGCAATTCTACCCCCGGGTGTTCGAGGCGATCGCCCAGGCGCGGGAAGAGGTGCTGCTGGAAACCTTCATCATCTACGACGACAAGGTCGGCCAGCAGCTGCGCCAGGCGCTGATCGACGCCGCCAACCGCGGGGTGCGGGTCGAGGTAGCGGTGGACGGCTATGGCTCGGCGTCGCTGAGCGATGCCTTCGTTTCGTCCATGACCCAGGCCGGCGTGGGCTTTCATGCCTTCGACCCGCAACCGCGGGTGGCCGGCATGCGTACCAACCTGTTCCGCCGCCTGCACCGCAAGATCGTGGTGATCGACGGCGTGCGCGCCTTCATCGGTGGCATCAACTTCAGCATCGACCACCTGGGCGAGTTCGGGGCCATGGCCAAGCAGGACTATGCGGTGGAAGTCACCGGCCCCGTGGTGACCCAACTGCATTCGGCCAGCAAGCGCCTGATGAGCGCGGTGTTGCAGCCGCCCAGCCAAGTCCATCCGCAGCTCGAACCCACGGGCGAGGTGACGTGCGTGGTGGCCGAGCGCGACAACGGCATGCACCGCAAGGACATCGAGGCGTACTACATCGAAGGCATCCGCATGGCGCGCGAGCGCATCGTCATCGCCAACGCCTATTTCTTCCCGGGTTACCGCCTGCTGCGCGAACTGCGCAACGCGGCGCAACGTGGCGTGGAAGTGATCCTGATCCTGCAAGGCCAGCCGGACATGCGCTGGGTGCGTGCGGTATCGCGTCTGCTCTACAACTACCTGCTGCGCCACGGCGTGCACGTCTACGAGTACATCCAACGCCCGCTGCACGGCAAGGTGGCGCTGATCGACGACGAATGGGCGACCGTGGGCTCTAGCAACCTCGACCCGCTCAGCCTGTCGTTGAACCTGGAAGCCAACCTGATGATCCGTGACCGGGCCTTCAACCAGCAGTTGCATACGCATTTGCAGGAGCTGCTCGACCACCACTGCAAGACCGTGACCCTGGAACGCATGATCCGCGGCTATTGGTGGCGCGCGCCCCTGATCTTCATCGGTTTCCATGTGACGCGCTTCTTCCCCCGGGTGGCCGGCTGGCTGCCGGCGCACCGCCAACGCCTGCAATCGCTGCAGCCGGAGGTCCAGCACAGCACCAATACCCACCCCAACAACACCGACCTGCACGAGGGGCCGACCTGATGCCAGCCAAGCAAACCTGGATGACCTGGGGTAAGCGCGTGCTGACCCTGCTGTTCATCGTCCTCATCCCCGCCCTGCTGTATTCCCTGGCGCGCAACCTGGACTGGAACGAAGTGCGCGATTCGCTGATGGCCTACAAGCCCAGCACACTGGCCATCGGCCTGGGCATCGCCGCGTGCAGCTACGCGGTGTTCGCCAGCTACGACTTGCTGGCGCGGGCCTATACCGGACACAAGCTGCCCGCACGGCAAGTGCTGCCGGTGGCGTTCGTCTGCTACGCCTTCAACCTGAACTTCACCACCTGGGTGGGCGGCGTGGCCTTGCGCTACCGACTGTACGGGCGCCTGGGCCTGGACAATGCCACCATCACGCGCATCCTCACCCTGGGGCTGTTGACCAACTGGATGGGCTACATGCTGGTCGCAGGCAGCGTGTTCGCCTTGCGTCAGGTGCAGCTGCCGGACAACTGGGCGGTGGGTGTGACCGGCCTGCAATTGATCGGCGTGGCGATGCTGGCGGTGGTCGCGGCCTATCTGCTGGCTTGCGGGTTGGCCAAGCGCCGCGAATGGTCGGTACGCGGGCACGAAATCACTTTGCCGTCGCTGCGTCTGGCGCTGTGCCAGGTGGCCTTGGGCGGCAGCAACTGGCTGCTCATGGCCGCGCTGATCTGGTGGCTGATGCCGCAAGAGGTGTTCTTCCCTTCGGTGTTCGGCGTCTTGATGATCAGCTGCGTGGCCGGCGTGGTGGCGCACATTCCGGCGGGCCTGGGCGTGCTGGAAACGGTGTTCCTGGCGCTGCTGCAAGGCCAGCTGAGCCAGGGCAATCTGGTCGCGGCCCTGCTCGGCTACCGTACCTTGTACTACCTGATCCCGCTGGTGATCGCCGTGATCATGTACCTGGTGTTGGAAAAGCGCGCCAAGGCCCTGCGCAAGCAGACCGACACCCACCCCGCCCGCTCTTGAGCCCGCCTGGGCCGGCCTCGGTCGAGGTCAGCCCAGCAGCTCGGTGATCCATTGCACCTGCTGCCCCACTTCTTGTCTTTTCGCTTCCGACACGTCGCGTGCCTTGGGCCAGCTGGCCATCACCCGCTGCTTGCGTTGCAGGTTCAACCGCCACTTGGCCAGGAACAGCGGGCTGCGCTCGGCCATCAACAGCGGGCCGAAGTAGCATTCCTGTGGCGTATAGCGTGGTCCGTCGCCTCGCCGCGCCACGACGATCTCGTAAGTGAAGGCGTTTTCCTCGAGCATTTCTTCGTGGACGATGCGGTAGCCGTGGTCGTTCAGCCAGCCGCGGGTGACCCATTCGCGCACGTTGGGTTGCAGTACCAGCAGCTCGTTGCCGCTCAGGCGCTGGTGGTCGGCCTCAAGGATGTCGCGGATGGTTTCGCCGCCCATGCCGCACATCGTGACGGCGCTGACCGCATCGCCCGGTTGCAGCACGCTCAGGCCGCTGCCCAGGCGTACGTCGATGACGTCTTGCAGTTCGTGCTTGCGTACCATGCGCTGCGCCGACTGGAACGGCGTGCGCGCCACTTCGCCGGCAATGGCGCCGACGATGATGCCGCGCAGCGTCAGGGCGATAGGCAGGTAGCCGTGGTCCGAGCCGATATCGGCCAGGCGCGCGCCCTGCGGGACATGGGCAGCGACGCGCTCCAGGCGCTGCGACAATGTGTTCTCGTTCAACCCTGACCTCGGTATGCGCTTCGACTCTGTGGGGGCGCGATTCTGCGGATGCGTGGCGTGCATTACAAGCCATCACAGCCCACAGTCTCGACCGCGACGGGTCGCTGCAGTAGGCTTGGCGGCTTTCCCCTTCAGCCGGCAAGGACTTCCATGGCCCACCACGACATCACCTTCACCCCGGACAGCGATGCCGAGTCGATTTCCTCCGACGTCGCCGAATTCAACGGACTGCTGGTCACCACGCAGATCCCTACCCGCGCCGACGGCAGCCTGGAGCTGGGCGACATCGTCACCCAGTGCGAGTGCACCCTGCAGGCGCTCAAGGATGCCCTGGAACGTGCCGGCAGCGGTCTGGACCGCGTATTGCACCTGACCATCTACCTCACCGACATGGCCGACCGTGCGGTCTTCAACGAGGTCTACCAGCGCTTCTTCGCCAAGCCTTGGCCGGTGCGCGCTGCGGTGGGCGTGGCGTCGCTGGCCTTCGACGGCATGCGCGTTGAAGTCACCGCCATGGCTGCCAAAGCCTGATCGACCGCCAGCCATAGTCTGCGGCGGCCGAAGCCACGGCCGCCTTTTTCAACGGCGCTTGGCGCCGCTGTCACATCGCTTTCGCAGGATCCCCTTCGCATGCCCTCTTCTTTCTCCTGGCGCCGCCCGCTTACGGCGCTGCTGCCGGGCCTCGGCCTGTGTGGCGCCGCCTGGGCGCAGACGCCCGGGACCGTGACCTTGCTCGACCCCTTGGTAGTGACCGGCAGTTACGCGCCGAGCGCCAGTTTCGCCCTGTCGTTTTCGGTCGATACCGTTGAGCGTGAGCAATTCGCCGACGGCCAGTTGGGGGTGAATCTGTCCGAGGCGTTGAATCGGGTGCCGGGCGTGGTGGTGCAGAACCGCCAGAACTATGCCCAGGACCTGCAGATTTCCTCGCGTGGCTACGGCGCCCGTTCGGCCTTCGGCATCCGCGGCTTGAAGCTGATCAGCGACGGTATCCCGGCCAGCACCCCGGACGGCCAGGGCCAGGCCGCCTCGTTGAACCTCGACGTGGCCGAACGGATCGAGGTCTTGCGGGGCCCGGCGTCGGCCATCTATGGCAGCAATGCCGGCGGCGTGATCCAGATGTTCTCCCGCGACGGCAGCGGCGCGCCCAAGGTCGGCGCGGCCACCACGGTGGGCAGCGACGGTTTCGTCAAGAATCGCCTGTACGGCGAAGGCGGCAACGACCAGGCAGGTTTCCTCCTCGATGCCTCGCGCATGGACACCGACGGCTACCGCGACCACAGCGCCGCGCGCCGCGACCAGACCTTCGCCAAGGTGCATGTACGTCCCGACGAGGACAGCCGCCTGGCATTGATCGCCAGCACCCTTGAGCAGAACGGCACGCAGGATCCGCTTGGGCAGAGCTGGGACGCCTATCGGCACGACCCGCGCTCGGTCGCCGCCGTGGCCGAGCAGTACGACACGCGCAAGAGCATCCACCACCAGCAGTTGGGCATGAACTACGAACGGGCATTCGGCGATGCGACCTTGCAGTTCAACCTGTATGGCGGGCAGCGCAGTGTGATCCAGTACCTGTCGATTCCGCGCAGCACCCCGGGCAACGAGCGCGGCGGCGGCGTGGTCGACTTCGACCGCGCCTTCCACGGCGGCACCTTGCGCTGGATCCAACCGATCGCCAGCGCATCCGGCGAGCTGAGCCTGACTACGGGCCTGGACTACGACCAGAGCCGCGACGAGCGCCGTGGTTTCCAGAACTTCAGCGGCGACACCCTGGGCGTCAAAGGCGAACTGCGGCGCAAGGAAACCGACACCGCCACCAGCCTCGACCCTTACCTCCAAGCCCATTGGCAGCTCGACCGCTGGACCTTCGACGCCGGGCTGCGCCACAGCAGCATGCGCATGGAGGTGGACGACCGGTTCCTCGGCGACGGCGACTCCAGCGGCTCGAAAACCTACCAAAACACGCTGCCCAGTCTCTCGGCGATGTACGCCTTCACCCCCGCGCTGCAAGGCTACGTCAGCCTGGGCAAGGCCGTGGAAACCCCGACCCAGGCCGAGATGGCCTATGCACCGGGCGCCGCCGGGGCATTCAACTTCGGTTTGCAGCCAGCGACCAGTACCCAGTACGAGCTGGGCCTCAAGGCACGGCCCGATGCGCAGACGCGTGTAAACCTGGCCGTGTTCGAAATCCGCACCCGCGACGAAATCGTGGTCGCTGCCGCCAGCAATGGGCGCACCAGCTACCGCAACGCCGGCAAGACCTTGCGCCGGGGTCTGGAGTTGAGCGTGCAGCGCGAGCTGGACGAGCACTGGCAGACCAACCTGGCCTATACCCTGCTCGACGCCACCTACGAGCAAGCCTTCGAGCAGAGCGGCGCCATCGTCGACAAAGGCAACCGGCTGCCTGGCGTACCGCGCAGCAACCTGTTCGCCGAACTGTTGTGGAAGCCACGCGCGGGCATCAGCATGGGCCTGGAGGGCCAGCTGCGCAGCAAGGTGCAGGTCGAGGACAGCAACCAGTCCCGTGCAGCGCCAGGTTACGCGGTGTTCAACTGGCGCACGCGCTTCGAGCAGCACCTCGGGCCGTGGACGTTCGACCAGATGGTGCGCCTGGACAACCTGCTGGACCGCCAGTACGTCGGTTCCGTCATCGTCGGCGACCGCAACGGGCGCTTCTACGAAGCGGCGCCGGGGCGTTCCTGGTACGCAGGCGCCGGGCTCGAATACCAGTTCTGAACGCCGCTTCGCAGGCATGGGCCGGGCGCCGCACGGCAGCCCGGCCTGCAACTGGGCAGCTCGAGGGTGCCCCACACGCATTTCGCCGCTACAATCCCCCGCCTCGACCGTGACCAGCCTCTAATAACGATATGTCCCTTCCCAAGCACCACCTCGAACTGCTCAGCCCCGCCCGCGACGTGGCCATCGCCCGCGAAGCGATCCTGCACGGCGCCGACGCCATCTACATCGGCGGCCCCAGCTTCGGCGCGCGGCACAACGCCTGCAACGAGGTTAAAGACATCGCCGAGCTGGTGACCTTCGCCCGTCGCTACCACGCGCGGGTGTTCACCACCATCAACACCATCCTCCACGACAACGAGCTGGAGCCGGCCCGTGCGCTGATCCACCAGCTCTACGACGCAGGCGTCGATGCGCTGATCGTGCAGGATCTAGGCGTGATGGAACTGGACATTCCGGCCATCGAGCTGCACGCCAGCACCCAGACCGACATCCGCACCCTGGAGCGCGCGCGCTTCCTCGACCAGGCCGGCTTCTCGCAACTGGTCCTGGCCCGCGAGCTGAACCTGCAACAGATCCGCGAGATCGCCAGCCAGACCGATGCGGCCATCGAGTTCTTCATCCACGGCGCACTGTGCGTGGCCTTCTCCGGGCAGTGCAACATCTCCCATGCGCAGACCGGGCGCAGCGCCAACCGCGGCGATTGCTCCCAGGCCTGCCGCCTGCCCTACACCCTCAAGGACGACCAGGGTCGGGTGGTGGCGTTCGAGAAGCACCTGCTGTCGATGAAGGACAACAACCAGACCGCCAACCTGCGCGACCTGGTCGATGCCGGCGTGCGCTCGTTCAAGATCGAAGGCCGCTACAAGGACATGGGTTATGTGAAGAACATCACCGCCCACTACCGCCGCGAGCTCGACGCCATCCTCGAAGACCGCCCTGAGCTGGCGCGTGCCTCGAGCGGGCGTACCGAACACTTCTTCGTGCCCGACCCGGACAAGACCTTCCACCGCGGCAGCACCGACTATTTCGTCAGCGACCGCAAGATCGACATCGGCGCCTTCGATTCGCCGACGTTCACCGGTTTGCCCGTGGGCGTGGTGGAAAAGGTCGGCAAGCGCGACCTGCAGGTACTGACCGAGGTGCCGTTGAGCAATGGCGACGGCCTCAACGTACTGGTCAAGCGTGAGGTGGTGGGTTTCCGTGCCAACATCGCCGAGCTGCGCTCCACCTCCGAGCAGGACGGCGTAACCCAGTACCGCTATCGCGTGGAGCCCAACGAGATGCCGGCCGGGTTGCACGCTTTGCGCCCCAACCATCCGTTGTCGCGCAACCTCGACCATAACTGGCAGCAGGCCTTGCAGCGCACCTCGGCCGAGCGCCGGGTGGGCGTGAGCTGGCAAGCCGAGCTGCGCGAGTCGCACTTGCAACTGACCGCCACCAGCGAGGAAGGCGTCCGCGTCCAGGTGCGTCTGGGCGGCCCATTCGGCCCTGCGAACAAGCCGCAGCAGGCGCTGGAGCAGTTGCACGACCTGCTCGGCCAGTTGGGTACCACGCAGTACCACGCCAGCGCCATCGCGCTGGACGCCCCGCAGGCGTTCTTCATTCCCAACTCGCAGCTCAAGGCCCTGCGCCGCGAAGCGGTCGAGGCGCTGACCGAGGCGCGCGTGCAGGCCCACCCACGCGGGGCGCGCAAAGCCGAAACCGTACCGGCGCCGGTCTACCCGGAGGCGCACCTGTCGTTCCTGGCCAACGTCTACAACCAGAAGGCCCGCGACTTCTACCACCGGCACGGTGTGCAGTTGATCGACGCAGCTTACGAGGCGCACGAGGAGCATGGCGAGGTGCCGGTGATGATCACCAAGCACTGCCTGCGGTTCTCCTTCAACTTGTGCCCCAAGCAGGCCAAAGGCGTGACCGGCGTACGTACCAAGGTGGCGCCCATGCAGCTGGTGCAGGGCGATGAGGTGCTGACGTTGAAATTCGATTGCAAGCCATGCGAGATGCATGTGATCGGCAAGATGAAGGGCCACATCATCGATCTGCCGACCCCCGGCAGCGGTGGCGTGCATCAGGTGGTGGGGCATATCAGCCCCGAAGACCTGCTCAAGACCATTCACCGCGCGCCGCACTGATGCTGTCAGCCGTCCAGCAGTAGGCACTTCGCTTCTCTGCGGCCACATCGCCGCGATAGACGCTCTGTCTTCGGCCCGTCCATGCCCAGCATGGACGGGCCGAGTCGTTTATCGGCAACCGATGAGGGCGCAAATGCTAGCGTGAGGTCTCTTGTGCGGCTTCCAACAGGCGTTGACGGCGTCCCAACCAACGCCCGGTCAACCCCCAACCGAGCGCTAACACGGCGCCGATCAGCATGGCGGCTTGCGGATGGTCGCCGAGCATGTCCAGGGCTCGCTTCACCCAACCGCTGAGCGCATCACCGCCGCGGTAGACGACAGTGTCGATGAAGTTCTTGGCTTTGTACTTGTCTTCGGCCGGTAGCACGGTGAACAGCATTTCCCGACCCGGCCGCACCAGGGCGTACTCGCCAGCACGCCGGGCAACCATAACCAGCACGAACAGGGTAAAGGTCGGCAACAATGCCAGCGCCACGAACCCAACCGCCATCAGCAGCGGCACGCCCATCAGCAGCACCCCTACGCCAAGGCGCTTCGCCAAGCGGCCGGTAAAGAACAGTTGAGTGAGAATGGCCAGCGTCTGCACGGCGATGTCGATCAAGCCGAACACCTGGGTTTGCCGGGTACGGTCGGTGAAGGTCTCGCTGACGATGCGCGCCTGTTCGAAATACAGGAAGGTGCTGACGCTGGCCAACAGCAGCACGAACAGCGCGATGCCTAGCAGAAACGGCGAGCGCAGGACCGCGCTGGCACCGGCCCAGGGGTTGCCGCCCAGCGGCCGTGAGGGGGGCTGTGCGCTGCTGCACGGCAATGGATGACGCACCCGCCAGCGCTGCAGGTACAGTGCCGCGCCGATACTGCCCAGCAGGAAAACCGCCGCCAGCAGGAGCAGCCCGGCGTGCCCCAGCGGTGCCACCAGCAGCGTGCCCAGAATCGGCCCGCTCAGGCCGCCCAGGCTGGCACCGGCAGCGAGCAGGCCGAACAGGCGCTTGCTCTGCTCGCTGGAAAACAGGTCGGCCAAGACGCTCCAGGCCAGCGAGATCGCCAGCAGGTTGAACACCGACAACCAGATGTAGAACGCCCTGGCCTGCCCTACGCCATTCGGGTCCTGGGCCAGTAGCCAGGCGAACACCAGCAGGTGGCTGGCGAACAGGCCGTAGGTCCAGGGCAGGATGCGCTGACGCCGGACCTTCGACACCAGCCAGCCGAACAGCGGCAGGCACACCAGCGTGGCGATGAAGGTGCCGGTGAACACCCATTGCAGGTTGTCGACGCCGCCCGCCACGCCCATGGTTTCGCGTACCGGGCGCAGCATGAAGTAGCCGCAGAACAGCAGATAGAACAGGGCGAGCCCCGCACAGACCGGTGGGCCTTCGCCGGGCTCCAGATTCAGCCAGCGGTGCAGGCGCTGAGGCAACGTGCGCATCGGCTCAGGCGAACTGCTTGATCAACGCGCGGCGCTGCGTATCGTCGAGCATCGGGCCTTGGCCGGCCTTGAGCTGGTCGAGCTGACGATCGAGCCGTCCCGTGGCGGGAATCACCGCCGTGACCGCCGGGTGGTTGATGGCGAACTTGAGGAACAGTTGCGCCCAACTGCCGATGCCCATTTCAACGGCCCAGCCAGGCAGTGCCTGGCCTTTGACCTGGGCGAACAGGCGACCGTCGTCGAAGGCGCGGTTGACCAGCACGGCGACGCCTTTGGCTTGGCACAGCGGCAGCAGGGTCTCGGCGGCCTGCGGGGCATTGACGGCATAGTTGATCTGGACGAAGTCCAACGGCTCCTGCCGCACGATCCGCTCGACGTCGGCGTGGCCGCTATTGAGGTAGTGGGTGATGCCGACGTAGCGCGTCTTGCCTTGGGCTTTGAGCTCCCGGGCATAGGGCAGTTGACGCTTCCAGTCGCGCAGATTGTGGATCTGCAACAGATCGACCTTGTCGGTGCGCAGGCTTTGCAAGGTGCCAGCCCACTGCCGCTCGGCGGCCTCACGGCTGTCGGCGGCGATCTTGGTGGCCAGGAAGCATTGCCGGCGCCAGCCACCTTGCTGCAAAAGCTGGCCGAGCACGGCGTCGGCGCCACCATAATTGGGCGAGGTATCGATAATCCGTCCGCCCCCGGCGAAGAATGCGGCTACCGCTTGTTGCAGTTGCTGATAGGCCGCCGAACCCGGTTCCACTTCGAAACTGCCCGAGGTGCCTGCACCGATGACCGGCAATGCCTCGCCGCTGCTGGGGATGGTACGGGTGAGCAACCCGCTGTTGGTGGACGCCGCCGCTAACCAAGGGCTAGCGGCAAGCAGGCCTAAAGCGGCACCGGTGCGTAGGACATCACGGCGTCCATACATGGGAAATCTCCGATAGCAGGGCGGAAATTTCTAAGGCTAGACGTTGAGAACCATATAGGCCCGCTGCTATGTGTCTGAATGTGTACATGGATTTGGATTGGATGCTGGCTCTGGATTTGCTCCGTTTCTGCCTTCCTTCACTGAAGCAGTCAGGCCGGCGTTGCCGGCCATCGCGGCTCATCGGAGCGTCGAACCGGCCGCTCCTACACTGAAATCAGGCCAGGTACTCCTGTTACCTGAGCCGCTTGCGCAGCTGCCGCCTCAGCACTTTCAAAGGCGGCGCATAGAAAAAACCGAACGACACACTGCCGCGGCCCTTGACCGCATGGTGCAGGCAGTGGGCACGGTGCAGGCGCTTGAAATACCGGTTGAGCGCCTTGGGCGCACGCGGCCAGTGGCGGTGGAAGAGGCCGTCGTGCAGCACGACATACAACACGCCATAGCCAGCCACACCCCCGCCCACCCATTGCAGCGGCGCATACCCGGCCCGGCCCAGTGCCACCAGCCCGATCGCAATCAAGGCTAGCGCCAACAAGTACACGTCATTGAGCTCGAGCATGCCGAGTTGGGGCTCGTGGTGGGAGCGGTGCAGCCACCAGCCCCAGCCGTGCATGACGTACTTGTGGGCCAGGGTGCCGACACCCTCCATCGCCAGCAAAGTGCCGAACAGAACGGCGAGGTTGTACAGCATGGGACGGGTCCGCGAAAAACGAGGGCTGGCAAGGTTACCACTGCGGTGGTCGGCCTCGCCAATGCGCTCGTCGTGTAGGAAATTTCTGTGTTTGCTCGGCAACCTGAGCTGCCCGTTGACCTCCTCCCTGGGGATCCCTAACGTGCGCCTCGCACTTTTGCATCCCTACACAGGAGTCCTGCATTGGACAGTAGCCCTAGTCATGTGCGACAGGCCCACGGGTCGCGCTAGTCCGGCAGTCCAATCGCCAGGCTCGGCGCCCGCGTCGTCCCTGGTAACCCCGGCCCTTGGGCCAGGCTTCTCATTCCGTGCCCTTGTGGCCCTGCGCATCTCTGGTTCGATCCCTACCGCCTTGCGCGGTAAAAACGCAGGCAGTGGCCTGCACAGAGGTTTGTTGTCATGGAATGGAACGTCTTTCTGCTTCGCGCGGCCACCGCGCTCCTCCTCGGCGCGCTGATCGGCGCCGAACGTCAACTGCGCCAGCGCCTCACCGGCCTGCGTACCAATGCGCTGGTCAGCACCGGCGCCTGTCTGTTCGTGCTGATGACCCAAGCGGTGCCCGGGATGCAACCGGCCGATGCCTCGCGGGTGGCGGCCTATGTGGTTTCCGGCATCGGCTTTCTTGGTGGCGGCGTGATCATGCGCGACGGCTTCAACGTCCGCGGCCTCAATACCGCCGCCACGCTGTGGTGTACGGCGGCAGTCGGGGTGCTGTGCAGCCTGGGTCTGCTGCTCGAAGCGGCATTGGGCAGCCTGGTGGTGCTGTGCGCCAATATTCTCCTGCGCGAGGTCGCCCAGCGCCTCGATCGCCAGGACGTGGTGCCCGCCAGCGAGGTCGAACAGCATTTCGAAGTGCGGGTGATCTGCCGCGCGCAAGACGAGATTCAGGTGCGCAGCCTGATGCTGCACAGCCTCAACGATCCGCAACTGCGCTTGCAGTCGTTGCACAGCGAGGACTTGGCCGACAGCGACCGCCTGGAGGTGCGCGCCGAATTGCTGGGGGGCGCGCAAGCGCCGTTGCAATTGGAAAGAATGGTGAGCCGAGTGAGCCTGGAGAAAGGCGTCAGTTCGGTACGCTGGCAATTGTTGACACCCGCCCTGGCAGTGGACTGAACGACCAACGCACCGAGTGGTGCGGCATGCACGCCGTTCTACAGGGGCGACGCACCTGAACCGTCAGGGACGGATCAGCCAACACCGTCCGCCACGTCGCAGGTCACATGCAGGCGGTCGCGGCCTTGCTCCTTGGCGGCATACAACGCGCCGTCGGCCGCCGCCATCAAGGTCGCCGCCGTCAAGGCCTGCCGCGCCGGATAACCCACGGCGATACCGGCACTGATCGACACGATGCCCAACGGGCTGGCCATGTGTTCGATGCCCAGTCTGCGCAGGTTGTCGAGGATCTCCTGCACCAGGGTCGTGGCGCCGTCCACGTCGGTATCGGGCAACAGCAGGGTGAACTCCTCGCCGCCATAGCGCACCGCCAGATCGCCTGGGCGCTTGAGCGCCGTCTGCAACACCTCGCCTACCCGCTGCAAGCACCGATCGCCGGCTGGATGCCCGTAGTGGTCGTTGTAGCGTTTGAAATAGTCCAGATCGAGCATCACCACCGCCAACGAGTAATCCTGGCGTCGTGCGCGGCCCAATTCCGAGTCCAGCACACCGTCGAGTCGACGACGGTTGCCTAGGCCTGTGAGGGCGTCGGTCAGCGCCAGGGATTTCAATGTCTGATGCGCCTGCAACAATGCCCGCTCGATGGCGATGCGCTCACGCAACTGACGCAGCACGATCCAGCCGAAAGCCGAGAGGCCGATCAACAACAGCACCAGGATCAGCACACTTTTGATCATGTCATGGCGCCACGGCTCGACGATCGACTCCCGCGACAAACCCGCTTCGGCCACCAGGGGGTAAGTCGGCAAGGCCTGAAAGGCGTAGATGCGCTGGGTGCCGTCCACCACTGCCGTGGCTTCGGCCACGCCTTGGTCGGCATGGGGCAGATGCTTGAGGAAGATGTCGCTCTTGGCCAGGCTGGTGCCGATGATCTTGTCGCTGAAAGGCCGGCGCACCAGGATAGTCCCGTCGCGCATCGCCAACACCAGCGCGCCGCGCTGGTCGATCTTGAAGTCGCCGTAATATTGCAGGAACCAGTCGACCTTGATGGTCCCCAGCAGCACGCCGGCGAAGCTGCCATCGGGCGCATCGAGGCGGCGCGAGATGGGGATGATCAGCTCGCTGGTCGAGCGGCTCTTGATCACCGGACCGATGTGTACGTCGCGCGAAGCATGGGTGCGGTGGTACTCGAAATAGTCGCGATCGGCATTGTTGGCGTTGGCCGGAACGGAAGTCTTGTCCGTCACCAGCCAATAGCCTTGGGCGTCGTAGATGAACAGGCCGTGCAGTTGCGGCATGATCTGCGCTTGCTGATGCAGCAAGCGATGCAGACGCTTGCGATCGAGGTTGAGAATACCGTCGCCCTCCACTCGCTCGGCCAGCGCGGCGGTGATGGCGTCGACCTGGCGAATCGCGTCCTCGGCATGCTGGGCGGTGGCCCGCGCTAGGTTGCTGACCGAGTTCTCGGCATTGACGAAGGCGTGCCGGTAGTCGCGCCAGATGCGCCAACCCTCGACCAGCACGAAGGTGAGCATCACCACCGCCATGAAGCTTGCGACCAGCCGGAACAGCGTCGCCGCGCGCGCTTCTCCACTGGCGGTGAGCAGGCCTTCGTCGTCCTGTGGTTTGCCTGAACGCATTGCGATCCCTGTTGTAGAGCTATCCGGCCGTGACTATAGCGCCCGCGACGCCACTACGCAGCGCTTGTGTAGCATGGGAGCCGCGAGCGAACGGCACGGTTCCTTCGCAGTGCACCAACTTGGCGCAGAAAAAATTCAAACGTTTGCGCTCCGATGGGCTCAACCGTACTGCACATGGCGGCCATCGCTGTTCAGATGAACCCAACCTCGAGGTAACTACATGAGCAACCAAGCATTGCAATCCGAACTGCTGACGCGTCTCCTGCATGCCCATCCCCATGGGCTGGGCAAGGAGATCCTCGACAACTACCGTGGCGAAAAAGCCGTGGCCGGCATGCTCAAGACGCTGCAGGACCAAGGCCTGATCCATGACGGCAGCGTGACGGTGGACGAACACAATGTCAGCGTCAGCTACCCGATCAAACTGTCCAGCGCGGGTGTGGAATCGGCCAAGGCCGCCGAAGCGGCCAAGAACGGCGAACACTGATTTTCGACCGGCCCCTCGCCTAAGGCGTGGGGCCTATTTGCGTCTGCATCCCAGCTTCAAGCTGCTCCTCTAGCTGACCTGCGTGCGCCCTGCACGCCTGCCACCCTTCCCTAGCGTTCTGCAACTCCACCTGCAAACGCTCCAGTTGCCGAGCCTGCTCCGTACAGATGCCCTGCCGCTGCTCCAACGCTTGCGCCTGGCTCCCGACCTGTCGCCGCAGTTCGTCGCTGGCCCCCTGCACCTGCGCGAGCATCGAGCGCAAGCCGTCGATCTGCGCGTCGCGCTGTTCGAGATGCTCGTCGCGCACCTTGAGCTGCGCGACGGCTTGACGCTGCTCGGCGAGCAGCCGCTCGTTGTCGCGGTGCAGGCGGGTCAGCTCGTCCTGCTTGACGATGACGCTCTGCTGCACCTGGCGCAGTTCGACCTGCAGCTGTTGCACCTGTCCTTCGTGGCGACGCTGGTCCTGCTCGCGTTGTTCGCGGGTAGCGGCGCGGTAGTGCTCCAAAGCGTCGCGTGCGTGCCGATGCTTCTCCTCCAAAGAGCGCAGGTGTTCGTCCTTATCGGTTAAGCGTACCTGCAACTCGCCTAGGGTCTGGTTGAGGCTGGCGTTGCGCAATTGTTCAGCTTGCAAGGAGGCGGCGGTTTCGAGCAGCCGCTCGGACTCGGCGGCCAACGCCTCTGCTTGCACCTGCTGGTGCTGGTGGGCTGTAGCGAGCGCCTGCTGGGCCAGGTCGAGTTGGGATTGCAGGTGTTCGCGTTGCTGGTCGAACGCTGCTTGCGCACTGCTCAGCTCCGCCCGCGCTTCGTCCTCCACCTGCCCGGCCAGCAGCTGAACGAAATGGGCGAGCTGTTCGCTGAGCGTAGGTGCACCGCCTACGGCTGGATCTTGCGCTTCCAGCTCTTTGAGATAGCGGTGGATGGTGGTTTTCGAGCCGGTGTTACCCAGTTCGACACGGATCGCATCGATACTGGGGTTTTCTCCACGGGCCATGAGCGCCTGACGTGCCTGTTTGACCACTGCCTTGTTTATGCCGCCTCTGGCCATACCTACTCCGACAATTTCGTACTGTGTTACGTACCATGTAATTACGTAATATTTTGCGCTTAAAATTTCGAACTTTAAAGCGACTATTCACATTAAATAATCACGGCTTATCGCATCTGATAGGCCGTTTGAAGCTTTGTGCAGGTATTCCCGATAGCGACCAGTACGAAATGGCCGTTTTAGGCAATTTTGGAAAAAGCCCATAAAGCGGGCGTTTGAGGCATACGATCCGTTAGATGCCAAGACACAGGCCTCGCTTAGGGTTGGAAAAAAGCGATGAGATCGTCAGTAGACCGGCATTTCGCCACTAGTCATTCGGCTGTCATGTGCCTGCCGTACCTTCCCGGCCACCCCCAGGCCGAGGTGCCCTTACCGTGACCCGTCGTACGTTTTCCTCCGCCGGTCTGCTTCCACAGCTGTTGCTGACGTTGTGCGTCGTCACCCTGCTGTTTCTTTGGGGGCTGCATTTTTCGCAAAGGGCCGCCCTGCGCGAACAGGCGTTGCAAGCCAAGGCTGCCGAGCACTTGAACCTTGCCAGCGTCATGGCCCAGAGCCTGCGCCAGGTCGTCGACCGCGCGCAGGCGGTCGGACGGGTGTCGCGGGCAAGCGCCTATGACCAAGGGTCGGCACCTTTCAACTTGGCGCTGTTGCTGGCACAGGACCCTGTATTCGCCCGCATGGCGCTCTACGACCGGCAAGGCTCGTTGTTGTCGTCGAGCCAGCCGGACGACCTGATCAGTCTTCCCAGCGCTTGGATGGCGCAGTTGATCCGGCAGGTCGGGCGCAGCGGCTTCGCGCCGCTTCTGGTTCACTTCGATCTACCGGCCGATGCGGCATCCGCCGCGCCGCGCTTGCTGTTCATGCTGCCGCTCGATGCGCCAGCGCGCCGTCACGCAGGTCGTGCACCCGCGAGTGCACTCGACAGCGTCCTGCTGGTGGAACTGGATGCGGGTTATCTGGCGGCGCTGTCCCACTACATCGGTCTGGGAAGCAGCGGCCTGGTACGGGTTCTGCAGGACGACGGTCAGGAGCGGCTACGCATCGACCACCAGGGGGTGACGGCAGCGGGCCAGGTGCTGATGCCGACGCTGCCCGCCGATGCTGGCGATGCCGGGTTGATCACCCAAGCCAACGCGCAGGGTGTCTATCAGAGCCTGTACCGGCGTTTGCCCGGCTATGGCTTGAGCGTGGTGGTCAGTCAGTGCCACGAAGAAATTCTCGCCGCTGCCAGCGCGGCCACGCTTCGCCAGCTCTGGCTGAACCTGTGTATGACCGTGTTAATCCTGGCTGGTCTGGGATGGGGCCTGCGCCTGCTGCACAAGCGTCAGGACGCCTTCAATGCGCTGGAGCAGGCGCAACGCATCAACCAGCAGTTGATCGGTCGCCTGGAAGACGCGCACCGTCTGAGTAGCCACGCTGCGGCCACCGACCACCTGAGCGGTTTGCTCAACCGTCGGCAGTTCGTCGAACAAGCCGGCCAGGCGCTGATCGTGCAGCGCGGTCGGCGGCAACTGCTGGCCATCCTGTTCATCGATATGGATCGCTTCAAGTCGATCAACGACTCGCTCGGACACAAGGTCGGCGACCTGCTGCTGCAAGCTGTCGCCGGGCGCATTCGACGGCTGCTGGCAGACACCGACCAAGCCTCGCGCTTTGGCGGCGATGAATTCGTCGTGCTCCTGGCCGGTGAGCGCAGCGAAGAGCAGATCGACGCCTGGGTGCGCACCCTGGTGGAGAAACTCTCGGCCACCTACGCCCTGGACGGACAGGAGGTCAACACCAGCCCTAGCGTAGGCGTGAGTATCTGCCCGCGCGACGGCCAGGACATCGACAGCCTGATCCGCTGCGCGGATGCTGCGATGTATTCGGCCAAGCAGGCCGGCCGGGCCCAATACCGCTTCTTCGACCCGTCGCTGAACCTCTCCGACATCCAGGCCTTCACCTTGGAGCAAGCCTTGGGCAATGCTCTGGCCGAACGCCAGTTCGTCCTGCACTATCAGCCCCAGGTGCGCCTGGACACGTTGCAGGTCACCGGCTACGAAGCCTTGGTGCGCTGGCAGCATCCGCAGTTCGGCCTGCTCTATCCCGACCGCTTCATCGGCCTGGCCGAGCGCAGCGGCTTCATCGTCGCCTTGGGCTGGGAAGTGTTGCGCATGGCGTGTGTCGAGCTGGTGCGCTGGTCGCAGCGCGAGATGGCGACACGCTTGGCGGTCAACGTGTCGGCCTTGCAATTGCGCCAAGGCGATTTCAGCCAGCGGCTGCTGGCCAAACTGCGCCACCATGGCCTGACACCGTCGCAACTGGAACTCGAGATCACCGAAACCACGGTGCTGGACGGCGAAGGCATGGCGCTTGAGCACCTGCGCCGACTGCGCGCGGCTGGAATGTCCATCAGCCTCGACGATTTCGGGTGCGGCTATGCCGGTTTCGCCCACCTGCAAGCGCTGCCTTTGAGCAAGCTGAAAATCGACCGTGCCTTGATCGCGCCGCTGTGCAACAGCTATGACGACAGCCCGATCGTGTCCTCGACCATCATCCTGGCCAAGCGCCTGGGCCTGGAAGTGGTGGCCGAGGGCGTGGAAACCCGCGAGCAGTTGGTGTGCCTGAAGCTCGCCGGCTGCGACATCGCCCAGGGCTACCACTTCAGCCGTCCGCTGTGCGCCACGCAGTTGGAGCAGTACCCGCCCTTTCGCGGCGCTGCGCGCGCGGCGTGCAGCCATTGAGCCATGCCCTTGGCCGTGGCCGGACACTGGTTTAAGGTGGCGGCATTTCCTGCTTGAAACCGCCACCATGACCGACATCGAGCGCTACGTTCGCGCCGCCACCCGCGATAACACCCGCCGCAGCTATCAGGCGGCCGTGGAGCATTTCGAAGTGCATTGGGGCGGCTTTCTACCGGCGACCGCCGACAACATCGCCCGTTACCTGGCCGAGCACGCCGACGTGCATGCGGTCAGCACCTTGCGCCAGCGCTTGGCGGCGCTCAGCCAATGGCATGTCAGCCAGGGCTTCCCCGATCCGACCAAAGCCCCACTGGTGCGCCAGGTGCTGCGCGGTATCCGTACCCTGCACCCGGCGCCGCCGCGTCAGGCCGCGCCGTTGTTGCTGCAACACCTGCAAAGCGCCATCGATTGTTTCGAGCGCGAGGCGGCGCAGGCGCTCGCCGAGCATGATCTGCCGAACCTGCTGCGCGCCCGTCGCGACGGCGCCTTGCTGTTGCTGGGCTTCTGGCGTGGTTTTCGCGGCGACGAACTGGCACGGCTGCAGGTCGAACACATCCAGGCTCAGGCCGGTGTCGGCATCAGCCTGTACCTGCCGCGCAGCAAGGGCGACCGTGAGGCCCATGGCGTACAGCACCGCACCCCGGCGCTCAAGGCGCTGTGCCCGGTCAACGCCTATCTGCAATGGATCGAAGTCGCGGGCCTGGCCCACGGCCCGGTGTTCCGCAAGCTCGACCGCTGGGGCAACCTGGGCGATGCCCCCCTCAACAGCAACAGCCTGATCGGTCTGTTGCGGCGCATGCTCGAGCGTGCGCAGGTGCCTGCGGCCCTGTACACCGGGCACTCGCTGCGCCGCGGCTTCGCCACCTGGGCTACGGCCAATGGCTGGGAGCTGAAGTCACTGATGAGCTATGTGGGGTGGAAGGATGCCAAATCGGCCCTGCGCTACATCGACGCCGCGCAGCGCTTCGGCGAGTTGGCCATCGCAACGCCGCCCGTCTTGCTCGCGTCGAAAGACTGAACACACAGGTGCGTATGCGGACCTAAGGTTGTGTCGTCAATGCAAAACCTACAGGAGACTGGCCATGGCCGATCCACGCGACGCCGACCCGTACATCGACAACGACCTGCACATTCCAGGCGAACCCAAGCACGACAACCCCAACACCGATCCCAACCGTAGCGACACCACCTCGGATCAGGACGCCCCACCCGCACCCGAATGGCCCGAAGGCCAGGTGCCGCCGGAAGATCAATCCGGCGGTTGACTACCCGCCTCGTCTGCCACCCGCCTGGCTCGCAAGGGGCCGGTCGGTGGCCTGAGGCATCGGCCACATCGATTCAGCGTTGCACCTGCTGCTCACCGCTCTGCAAAGCCCTCCTGAAAAACCTCGCCGCCTCGCGTTGCAACGTGCGATGGATGCGCTGCCTGTCCACGCCTTCGGCGTCCTCGCACAAGACCTTCATGCGCTGCGCCTGCTGCGGTTCGCACGGCGCCATGAAGACGAAGTGCCCTGCGCCTTCCAGCAGCCGGTAGTCGGGCGGCTGTGGCAGTTTGCGCGCCAAGGCCTCGGCATTGCGTTCGAGCATGAGCAACTGATCGTGGTCGCCGCTGTAGATCAACGCCGGCACCTGCACTCGGGCAAGAGACTGGCGCCCGAACAGCAGGCTCAGCGGCGCCATCAACATCACCGCGCCGACCCGCGGATCGGTCCGCGGCCCGAGCTCCGCATGGTCCGCACGCAACACGCCCTGGTGTTGACAGGCGTCGGCGTCGTCGGGGTATTGCGCGCAGTGCTGTGGCAGGCGGGCCGGGTTCGGCTCGGCGCCCGCCAGGATCAGCGCGGTTTCGCCGCCTGCCGAGTAGCCGATGACGCCTACTTTGCCGTGGTCCAGCACGGCGCCCAAACGGGCGTCGGCGCGTACCGCAGTGATCGCAGCGCTGACCTGTAGCGGTCGGCCATACAGGTTGCTCGACGCACCCAGACGGCTATGGTCGCGGGCGTTGTCGCCTGGATGCTCTACCGCCACTACCACGAAACCTCGCCGTGCCAGAGCCGTGGCCAGATCGTGCAAGGCCAGGGGACTACCGCTGTTGCCGGGCGACATCACCAGCAATGGAAAACGACCGACCGCCAACGGCAGCCGCTCAGCGGCTTCGACCCGATAGCCTTCGAGCAAGGTCGAGGCAGGCGCCGCCTCGGACGGATAGAACGCCAGCGCCTGCATCGGCAGGCCGTCCACCGGATCGACCAGGTGCAGCGTTTGCAGGCCGGCGCTCCACGCGCTCGCCTGAGCGGGCAGGATCAGCGCGTTCAGGACCATGACGATTGCCAGACGCAGCGAGCCCATGTCGCGTTTCCCGTGCAGGGTTGCAGTGAGGTCAGAAAGATTTCCCAGGCATCTGTCCCGATTGGGGTCCAGAAGCGTTCAGCACTGGCTGAATAGCCACAGGCTAGAGCTTGGCACTGCACATCCAGATGAAATTTCGATGAAAAAAACCGGCTGACGCAGGAAGCGCCAGCCGGCTTTGGGCACGACACCGTCGATCAGGCGGCGAACAGCCCACCGGCAATCTGCGCCTGGGCAGCCGCCATCGCTGCGTCGCGTTGTTCAGGCCCGTATGCCAGGCCCTGGGCCCGCACGATCTGCAAGTCGGTGATGCCGATGAAGCCCAGGAACACCTTGAGGAAATCTTCGTGGCCTACGCCGCTCGCCTGCCCTTCGTGCAGACCGCCGGCGGTGGACACCAGCACTACGCGCTTGCCGCCGCACAACCCTTCGGGGCCGGATTCGGTGTAGCGGAAGGTCTGCCCGGCTACGGCGATACGGTCGATCCAGGCCTTGAGCTGGGTCGGTACGCTGAAGTTGTACATCGGCGCGCCGATCACCACGGCGTCGGCCGCGAGGAATTCGGCGAGGGTCTGCGCGCTGAGCTGCGCCTCGAAGGCTTGCGCGGCGTCACGCGCGGCTTCGGCCGTGCCGGCGGCGAGCAAGGTGGCGGACGAAAAGTGGCTGATGGCATCGGCCGCCAGGTCGCGGTAGGTGACCTCGACGCTGGGGTCCGCCGCCTGCCAGGCCTGCACGACCTGCTGGGTGAGTTGGCGCGAGGCGGAATGTTCGCCGAGGATGCTCGAGTCGATGTGCAGAAGTTTCATGGAAGTCTCCTAAAGGGCAGGCAAGCCGCAAGCTGCTTTGAATGCTGACCATCCTAAGGGAGATGGTAATGACTGATAAGTTAGTAAAAATACGCTTGATCGTCCTATTAGTAGGACGATCAATTTCGGCACGCTCGGCGCTGCCAAGATGTTCGGTACTGCAGGCGTACTCTTTTCGATGCTGGGTTGTGCTGGCTATGATGCCGTCCTTTATACGACCGGCCAGCGCCATGACCTCTGCACGCCTCCATTCAACCGCGCGAGACCTCAACGATCTGTTCTATTTCGCCGAGGTGGTAGCCGCCGGAAGCTTCGCTGAAGCCGGCCGGCGCCTGGGCATTCCCAAGTCGCGCCTGTCGCGCCGCATCGCCGAGCTGGAAGAGCGGCTGGGCACGCGCCTGCTGCAACGCACCACGCGCCAACTCAAGCTGACCGCGGTTGGCGAGCGCTACTTGCAGCATTGCCAGGCGATGCTGCTGGAGGCCGAAGCCGCCGACGAAGTGGTGGCCAGCATGAGCAGCGAACCACGCGGGCGGCTGCGGGTGTCGTGCCCGGTGGCGCTGGGCCATGCCTTCCTGCCGGACATCGTCCGCGGCTTTCTGGCGCAGTACCCGCAGGTGCAGTTGGATATGGTCCTGGTCAACCGTCGGGTCGACCTGATTGCCGAAGGCATCGACGTGGCCTTGCGCGTACGCGAGCCGGGCGACGAAGACGCGGCACTGGTCACCCGCCGCCTGGCCCAGGCGCAGATGCAACTGGTGGCCGCGCCGGGTTTTGCCACGGGCTTGAGCGACCCCGCGCAGTTGGCCGGCCTGCCGATACTGGGCGCGGTCGAAGCGGATCGTCTGGTACACCTGCGTTTGCTGCACGAGGATGGCCGTCGCCACGAACTGGCCCTGGAGCCGCGCCTGGCGGTGGACGACTTCGTCATGCGCAATGCGGCGGTGCGCGCGGGGCTGGGCTTTACCGCGCTGCCCAGTCTTTCCTGCGAGGCGGAACTGGCGCGTGGCGAGCTGGTGCGTCTGCTGCCTGGGTGGTCGTTGCCCCTGGCCTGGTTACAAGCGGTCTACCCTCATCGACGCGGACTGCTGCCGGCGGTGCGCGCCTGGATCGATCACCTGGCGGCGTCGTTCGAAACCTGTGGGGCGCGTTATGTGTGATGTCCAAGCAATCAGCCTGCCAGCCGGGCATTGAGCACAGGCACCAGCCACAGTCCTTGATGGATGGCCACGATCAGCCAGAACACGGCCTGATACGTCAGCTTGCGCGTCTTGTGCCGCCACAGTTGCTGCGCCAAAAGCGCGCCGGGCCAACCTCCACACAGTTCGAACAGGTGCAGGCAGCGCTCGGGTATGCGCTGACCTTGCAGGCGCGCCTGGCGCTTGTCATACCCATAAAGCGCCAGGGTGGCGAGGCTGGTCGCCACGTAAGCCCCCAGCACCCATGGCGCCAGCCAGGCCCACGCGCCGGTCATGGCGGCCAAATGCGTCAGACCAAGACCCGGCAGCGCGCAAAGCATGACGAAAACGATCAGTTTGACCCATGGGTGGCGCACGCCGGGGGTTGGCTCGGGCGCTTGTCGTCTACGTGGCGCGGTCCTTTCGGCTGCGGGGTGGTTAGACCGTTCGCTGACCGCCGTTATGCGTCGGTTAACGGCCTGGGTTGACCGCGAGCTTCCTCGGTTCGCCACCTCAGGCGCTCGCCGTCGACCAGTCGACCCAACCGAATTGCCAAGTGGCCAGGATCAGCAGACCGAAGACGATACGGTACCAGGCGAACACGGCGTAGCTGTGGTTGGCGATGAACTTGAGCAACGCCCGCACCGCGATCATGGCGAACATGAACGACACCACGAACCCGATGGCGAACACCGGCAGATCGCTCGGCTGGAACAGGTCTCGGTATTTGTAGCCCGAGTACACCGCCGCGCCGACCATGGTCGGCATCGCCAGGAAGAAGGAGAACTCGGTCGCCGCCTTGCGCGACAAGCCGAACAGCAGGCCGCCGATGATGGTCGAGCCCGAGCGTGAGGTGCCGGGGATCATGGCCAGGCACTGCACGAAACCGATCTTCAGAGCATGGTCCCAGCGCATCTGGTCGACGTGCTCGACCTCTATGCGATGCTCGCGCCGCTCGGCCCAGAGCATGATCACGCCGCCTATGACCAGGGCCGCGGCCACGGTGATGGGGTTGAACAGGTACTCATGGATCGTATCGGCGAAGATCACCCCAAGCACTACGGCCGGCATGAAGGCGATCAGCAGATTGAGGGTGAAGCGTCTGGCGGGGGCCCGGGTCGGCAGGCCCACCACCACGTCGAGGATCTTGCGGCGAAACTCCCAGACCACCGCCAGGATCGCGCCGAGCTGGATGATGATGTTGAACGCCATGGCCCGATCGCCGCGGAAGTCGATCAGATCGGCGACGATGATCTGGTGACCGGTGCTGGAGATCGGCAGGAACTCGGTGAGCCCTTCGACGATGCCCAGAATGATTGCCTGAGCGGCACTCCAAAAATCCATCCATACCTCACGATGCGAGAGTAGTCGTTGTCGGCCGGCACGAAGGCGCGGACACATGAAGGTGGCATGACGTGTCCATGTCTGCGTGATAACTGCGCAAGCGCGAAGAAAGGCGCCTTTTTACAGCGACCCTTGGGACCAATACCAGCAGAAAAGTTCAGCGTCACAAAGGTTTCATCCAATTCCTACGGTATAGGCACAAAGCAAGGTCCAGCTTCTGGACGGTAGCATTGTATGTAGGCCGGGTTACAATCGCCGCCCCTTTCCCTGTCACAGGAACGCCGATGTCCGGCCTAGAACTGTTCGCTGCCGCGCTCGGCGTCATCGCCGTCTGGCTCACGGTCAAACAGAACCCCTGGTGCTGGCCCATCGGGCTGGTCATGGTGGTGCTCTACAGCTGGATCTTCTACGAGGTGAAGCTGTATTCGGACATGCTCCTGCAACTGATCTATGCCGTGTTGCAGCTCTACGGCTGGTGGCAGTGGACCCGTCCCGGCCGCCCTGCCAAGGCCCGCCATGTGACGCGCCTGGGGCTGCCGGCGATGGGCGCCGGGTTGGCGCTGGGCCTGCTCGCCAGTTTGGGTCTGGGTGCGGCCATGGCGCACTGGACCGACGCCGCCCAGCCCTGGCTGGACGCTGCCCTCACCGCCTTCAGCCTGGTGGCGCAGCTGTGGATGGCGCAAAAGCGTCTGCAATGCTGGACGCTGTGGGTGGTGCTCGACGTGATCTTCGTCGGTTTGTTCCTGTACAAGGGGCTGTACCTCACCGCCGGGCTGTATGCCCTGTTCACCCTGATCGCCATGCGCGGGTTCCTCGAATGGCGACGCGACCCTGCATTGGTGCCGGCATGAAAGTGGTGGTGTTGTGCGGCCCGGAATCGAGCGGCAAGAGCTGGCTGAGCGGCGAGCTGCAGCGGGTGTTCGGCGGTGTGGTGGTCGGTGAGTACGTGCGTCATTTCATCGAGCGCGAGCAGCGCGACACCTGCTATGCCGACATCCCCGCCATCGCCGAGGGGCAACTTGCATGGGAAGACCAGGCCCGTGCCCAGGCGCCCGACCTGCTGATTCTCGATACCCATCTACTCAGCAACATCCTCTGGAGCCGAACGTTGTTCGGCGACTGCCCGGCCTGGTTGGAGGAGGCGCTGCTGGCCCGTCGATATGACCTGCATCTTTTGCTGCGTCCCGAGGGCGTGGACTGGGTGGGCGATGGCATGCGCTGCCAGCCGGCGCTGAGCGAGCGCCAACGGTTTTTCGATGACAGCCTGCAATGGCTGATCCTGCACCAGCGTCCCGTGCAGATTCTCCAAGGCGCCTGGGAGCCACGTCGGCAGGCGGCGATCGAGGCGGTGGCGCAGTTGTTGGGCCGGTCGACCTGAACCAGCGGGTGGTTCAGCGCTGAAACACCGATGCCCGTGCAGGCCGACCTCGGTGTGGCACTTGCCGCTTTCGGCTTGCCTGCGGCGGTGCCCTGTTATCATCACCCACACGTTTGTGACCATCCGATGACAACAAGGACTTTTCTCGTGAGCCACCCCACCGGCACGCCGCTGCGTTACGGCGCCCGCACCCTCACCCTGACGGCCCTGGTGCTGTTGATTCCGCTGGCCAGCCGTGCGCTGCTGGGCTGGTCTAACCCGGCCGGCTACCTGTCGGACCTGGCCATCGGCAGCGCCCTGCTGTTGCTCGTACAGCGCCGGGCCTGGTGGATGGCGTTGCCGGTGTTGCTGGTTTGGGCCGTGCTGCTCGTGGCTTCGGCCGAGCTGGTCAGTGCAGTCGGGCGACTGCCGACCAGCGCCGACCTGGGCTATCTGTTCGATGCGCAGTTCCTGGAAAACTCCGCCGGTGGCGCCCTCGCCCACGGCTGGTTGCCGTTGCTGCTGGGCGCTGGCGTGCTCGCCTGGCTGCTGAGCCGCTGGCGCGGCAGAGGTGCCAGCGAGCGACCGCTGCCAAAAGCGCTGTGGGCGCTGCCGCTGGCACTGCTCGGCGTGCACTGGGCCGGCCAGCACGTGTTGCCGTCCGAGGCCGAACCCTGGCGGCAATACAACCTCGGCCACCAATTGCTGGCCGCCGGCACCGGCGAGGTGCAGCGCGAGGTGGGCCACTGGCTGGGTACCGATACGCCGGCGCCGGCGCTGCCTACGGCCGGGCTGACCCAGAGCGATCTGATCGGTCAACGGTTGTTCGATGGTCCGGGCCAGGCGCGCAACCTGCTGCTGATCACCCTCGAAGGCATTCCCGGCGCTTACCTGCGGCCCAACCGCGAAGCGCTGCATAGCCGCTTCGACCAGGACCTGATGCCCAACCTCAGCCGCTGGGCCGAGCGCGGCATGAACACCCCCGACTATGTGTTGCACAGCCACCAGACCATTCGGGGGCTGTACGCCATGCTCTGCGGCGATTACGACAAACTGGCCGACGGCACGCCCAAGGGCGTCGAGCTGTTGACCCAGCAGGCGCGCAACCGCGATTGCCTGCCGGCCCAATTGCATGAAGCAGGGTTCGCCACCCACTACCTGCAAGCGGCCGGGCTGCGTTTCATGGCCAAGGACCGCATCATGCCGCACATCGGCTTCGAGGCTGTGCACGGCCAGGAGTGGTTCGCCAACGACAACTACCTCGAGTTCCCTTGGGGCAAGGACGACCGCGCTTTCTTCGAGGGCGCGCTGGACTACATCGGGCAACTACGCGATCGGCCGCAACCCTGGATGCTCACCCTGCTCACCGTCGGTACCCACCAACCCTACGCTGCGCCGGACGCCTACCTGGAGCGCTATGGCTCGCCCAAACAGGCCGCCGTGGCCCATCTGGACGATGCACTGGGCCGGTTCCTCGAGGCTCTGGAGCGTCAAGGCGTGCTCAAGGACACGCTGGTGGTGATCACATCCGACGAATCCCACGGCATCGATGGCGTGCGTCTGGCTTCATCGTGGGGGTTCAACCTGACTTTGGCGCCAGAGCAGGCGCAGTTGCCGCGGCTCAAGCCGGGTACCTTCGGCCATGTCGACCTGACCGCCTCGCTGCTGGACTATTTCGCCCTGCCCATCCCCGCCTCGCTCGGCGGACGGTCGCTGTTTCGCAGCTACGACACTGGCCGCGAGATGATCTCGTTCACCAACGGCATGCTGCGCTACCACGACGGCCACGACACCTTGACCGAATGCGATTTCCAACAGCGCTGCCGACGCTATGCCAGTCGCGGCTTCATCGCCGACCGCGCCACCTACTTGGGCCAAGCCGACGACAGCCGTGGCCCGCAGATCGCGGGGCTGGCCGAAGCGCTGGACCAGTCGCTGCTGAACACGCCGCTGAACCTGCGCTATCAGTTCGGCGGCCCTAGCGCCATTGCGCTGCAACCGCAGATCCGCGACGACTGGGCCGACAACCTGATCGGCGCCCAGTACCTGGAAATGCCCAAAGGCAGCCGTACCCGCGTGCACCTGAAAGTGCGCATGCTGGACCCGGCGCACACCGCCTACATCCAGCTCAAGGCCAAGGAATTCGAGCAGGACGTGCAACTCGGCTTTCCGCAAGAAATGCAGGTCACAGCCGAGCAACCGCTGGACATGCAGTTCGACTTCGACAATCCCACCCTACGCAAGGCATTCTCCTTCCACCTGCTAGGCTACGGCGGCGGCGAAGTGGAAATCAGCGACTTCAGTGTGATCACCGCACTGCCCGACGAAGAGCTGCCGATGGACGACCTGCAGGACAGCGCGCTGGCCCATTCCAGCTAGGCCCGCCCCTTCAGGCCCAAGGCCTTGCCAGCGCGCGACATGGGCAGGCTGCCGGGGCAACGTCTCGCTTCAGGCCCCAGGCAACCTGATCACGAAGCGTGCCCCACCCAAGGGTGACTGCTCGACCGTCAGGCTGCCGCCCTGGCCTTCGATGGCGCGTCGGCTGATCGCCAGGCCCAGGCCGAAACCGCCAGTGCTGCGGTCGCGGCTGCGGTCCAGGCGGTAGAACGGTTGAAAGATACGTTCGCGTTCTTCGGGCGGAATGCCGATACCGTCGTCCTCCACTGTCAACACGCAACCGCCCCCGGCCTCCAGGTGCAGGCGCAGCAGCAAGCGCCCGTCGCAATAGCGCATGGCGTTGCGCACCAGATTCTGTACGGCGCGGGCGGTCAGCCGCGGGTCGAGAACGAAGCGCGGCAGGGGCTCGTCGGCGCACACCTCCCAGGCGATGGCGCGGCTGTCGAGTTCCTCGGCGAAACCGCCGAGCACGCTGTCGAGCAACTCGGACAGCGACACCTCGACCTGCTCGCGGGCCTGTTCGGCATTTTCCAGGCGGCTGTAGGACAGCAACTCCAGCACCAGTTCGTCCAACTCGCGCACATGCCCGACCAACTCCATCAGACGCTTGCGGCTGGCGGCGGGCACCTCGTCGTAGAGCAATACCAGGCCGAAATCCAGGCGCGTCAGGGGCGTACGCAACTCGTGCGAAACCGCGTTGAGCAGCTCGCGCTGCTGGTTCAGGTGGCGCTCCAGGTCGCTAGCCATGGTGTCGAACACCCCGGCCAGTTCCCCGATGTTGGAGTGCGCCGAGATGTGCGTGCGCTCGCCGAGCTGCCCGCGCCCCAGCCGCCGTGCGGTGTGCTTGAGCCGTTCCAGGTCGCGCCAGTGCGGCCAGGCCCAGATCAGGATGCAGCCGAGCAAGGCGGCGCCGATCAGGACCGTCACGCCCCACGACAGCAGGTTGATGTCCAGCGGGTCGGGCGGGTTGTAGAGGCGCACTGCCCAGGTGTCGTCGATCGGCGCGAGCGCCGTTTGATAGAAGCCCCAGTCACCGAGGCGCACCACGTTCAGGCCCTGGCGCAGGCGCTGGCGTTCTTCGCTCGACAGGTCGGCGTCTTCCAGAGGCAGCAGAGTGACTTGCAGCGGGGCGAAACGTTCGTCGAGGTCTGCCGCCACGGCCGGCCACTGCGCCCTGGGCGTCTGGCGGAACTGCTGCACCAACAGCGATTGCACGCCCTTGGCCATCTCCAGGTTGTAGGCGGTGTAACGGCTGTTGAAGACACTGACGATGGTGTCGGGAATGAGCAGGATCGCGCTGGCGTAGGCCACGATGATCAACAGGTACAGGCGAATCAGCAGTTTGAGCATGGCGGCTCAGAACTCCCATTCGCTGCGGCTGAACAGATAGCCCTTGCCCCACACGGTCTTGATCTTGCGCGCCTCGCCCGCGCTGTCGTCGAACTTGCGCCGCAGCTTGGAGATGGCCACGTCCACCGAACGGTCGGTGCCGTTGAACTCGATGCCGCGCAGTTGTTGCAGGATGCGGTCGCGGCTGAGCACTTCGCCGGCATTGCGCGCCAGCACCACCAGCAGGTTGTATTCGCCGCTGGACAGCTCCACTTCCTCGCCACGCCAGCCGACCCTGCGTTCGGCGAGGTCGATGGACAGCCCGCCGATCTGGATCTGGTCGTGGTCCAGGCGCGGTTCGTTGACGCTGCTGCGGCGCAGCAAGGTGCGGATGCGCGCCAGCAGCACCCGTGGCTCGCAGGGTTTGGTGACGTAATCGTCGGCGCCCATTTCCAGGCCCAGGACCTGGTCGTGGCTGTCGTCGCGCGCGGTCAGCATCAGGATCGGCAGGCTTTGCGTCTCCTGGCGCAGGCGCCGGCACACCTGCAAGCCGTCCAGGCCGGGCAGCATCAGGTCGAGCACCACCAGGTCCGGGCGCTCGCGGTGCACGGCCTCGAGCACCTGATCGCCCCGAGCGATGACGTGCACATGAAAATCGTTGCGGCGCAGATAACTGGCGATCAGCTCGGACAGGGCAGTGTCGTCTTCGACCAGGAGAATGTTCGGCATAAGGGGCTTCGTCAGCGGGAGCAATCGGCGGAGGATAATGAATCCTACGCAGGTAAAGGCCGCTTCTTCACAGTTTTTCACACACGTCCTACAGAGCTTCACAGCTGACCAGCAAGCCTTGCCGTAGCATACGACGGTCATTCTCGGGAAAGTCCGTATGTCCACTCCACTCCCCCTCCCTCTGCGGCGTTGCGCGCTGCTTGTCCTGCTGGGCCTGGCACTGGCCGGCTGCAACGATGCCGCCGACCCGGAACAACAGCCCCCAGCGCCCAAGGTGCGTGTCGAAACCCTCCAACCGCGCGCGCTGGCCATCAGCACCGAACTCAGTGGCCGCCTGCTGGCGCCGCGGGTGGCCGAGGTGCGCGCCCGGGTTCCCGGTGTGGTGCTCAAGCGTATGTACCGCGAAGGCAGCGACGTGAAACAAGGCGACGTGCTGTTCCTGATCGACCCGGCGCCGCTCGAGGCCGACCAGGACAGCGCCCGCGCCGCCTTGGCCCGCGCCGAAGCCACGCGTTATCAAACGCGTCTGCAAGACCAACGCTATCGCCAGTTGGTCGACGAAAACGCCATCAGCCGCCAGGAAGCCGACAACGCCCGCGCCGCCGACCTCCAGGCCCAGGCCGCCGTGGCCGAGGCCAAAGCTGCGCTGGAACGGGCGCGGCTGAACCTCGGCTACGCCACGGTCACCGCGCCGATTGCCGGGCGCATCGGTCGCGCGCTGGTCACTGAGGGGGCGTTGGTCGGCCAGGGCGAAACCACGCCGCTGGCGACCATCCAGCAGTTGGACCCGATCCATGCCGACGTCACCCAATCGACCCGCGAGATCAACGCCCTGCGCCGCGCCTTGCGTGCCGGGCAGTTGCAGCAGGTGGGCCAGGACCAGGCCGAAGTCACCTTGATCCAGGACGACGGTCAGCCCTACCCGCGCCCGGGCAAGCTGCTGTTCTCCGACATCAGCGTCGATGCCAGCACCAACCAGATCACCCTGCGCAGCGAATTCCCCAACCCCGACCTCGACCTGCTGCCCGGCAGCTACGTGCGCGTGCGCCTGGAGCAAGCGGTGCAGCCCCAGGGCTTGAGCGTGCCGCAGCGCGCCATCAGCCGCGACACCGCCGGACTGCCCAAGGTGATGGTGGTCGACGACCAGTCGCGGGTCAGCGAACGGTCGATCACCCTGGGTTCGGTGCAGAACGACCGCTGGATCGTCACCGCCGGCCTCCAGGCCGGCGAACGCGTGGTGGTCGAGGGGCTGCAACGCATCAAGCCAGGCGAACCGGTGCAGGTCGAGGCGGCCGATACGGCGCCGGACCTCGCCAAGCACAACGACCAGTGAGGCGCTGACACATGCCGCAGTTTTTCATCGACCGGCCCATCTTCGCCTGGGTCGTGGCGCTTTTCATTCTGCTCGCCGGGGCGTTGGCCATTCCCAAGTTGCCGGTGGCGCAGTACCCCAACGTCGCGCCGCCGCAGATCGAAATCTACGCCGTCTACCCCGGTGCTTCGGCCACTACCATCGACGAGACCGTGGTAAGCCTGATCGAGCAGGAGCTCAACGGCGCCGACAATCTGCTGTATTTCGAGTCCCAGAGCAGCCTGGGCAGCGCCACCATCACCGCCACCTTCGAGCCCGGCACCCTGCCGGACCTCGCCCAGGTCGACGTGCAGAACCGTCTGAAGGTGGTCGAGTCGCGTTTGCCGCGTGCCGTGACCCAACAGGGCCTGCAAGTGGAAAAGGTGTCCACCGGCTTTCTGTTGCTCGGCACCCTCACCTCGGTCGACGGTAGCCTCGACGAAACGGCCCTGAGCGACATCCTGGCGCGCAACGTGATGAACGAGATCCGCCGCCTCAAGGGCGTCGGCAAGGCGCAGCTTTATGGCTCGGAGCGGGCCATGCGCATCTGGATCGACCCGCGCAAGCTCGTAGGCTACAACCTCACCCCTGTCGATGTGACCGACGCCATTGCCGCGCAGAACGCCCAGGTGGCACCTGGCAGCATCGGCGACCTGCCGGGGCGCAAGACCCAGGAAATCACCGCCAACGTGGTGGTCAACGGCCAACTGAGCACGCCCGAAGCGTTCGCTGCGGTGGTGCTGCGGGCCAACCCCGATGGTTCGGTGGTGACCCTCGGCGACGTGGCACGGGTGGAGGTCGGTGCGCAGGAGTACCAGTTCGGCACGCGTCTGAACGGCAAGCCGTCCACCGCTTTCGCCGTGCAACTGTCGCCGGGCGCCAACGCCATGGAGACCGCGACCCTGGTGCGCAACAAGATGGAGGAGCTGGCCAAATTCTTCCCCGAGGGCACCCGGTACGATATCCCCTACGACACCTCGCCCTTCGTCAAGGTGTCGATCAAGCAGGTGATCACCACCCTGTTCGAGGCCATGCTGCTGGTGTTCGCGGTGATGTTCCTGTTCCTGCAGAACGTGCGTTACACCCTCATTCCCACGCTGGTGGTGCCGGTGGCGCTGGCGGGCACATTCGCCGTGATGCTGGGGCTCGGCTTTTCCATCAACGTGCTGACCCTGTTCGGCATGGTCTTGGCCATCGGCATCCTGGTCGACGACGCCATCGTGGTGGTGGAGAACGTCGAGCGCATCATGGCCGAGGAAGGCCTGTCGCCGCGCGACGCGACGCGCAAGGCCATGGGCCAGATCAGTGGCGCGATCGTCGGCATCACCCTGGTGCTGGTGGCGGTGTTCCTGCCCATGGCCTTCATGAGCGGTTCGGTGGGGGTCATCTACCAGCAGTTCTCGGTGTCGATGGCGGTGTCGATCCTGTTCTCGGCGTTCCTGGCCCTGAGCCTGACGCCGGCCTTGTGCGCCACCCTGCTCAAGCCGCTGGCCAAAGGCGAGCATCACGAAAAACGTGGTTTCTTCGGCTGGTTCAACCGGCGCTTCGCGCGCATGACCGAGGGCTACGAGGGCTGGGTCGGGCAGGCCCTGACCCGGTCCGGGCGCTACCTGCTGGTATATGCGGCGTTGCTGGGCGCGCTGGCCTATGGCTTCAGCCAGTTGCCCAGCGACTTCCTGCCGACCGAGGACCAGGGCTATACCATCACCGACATCCAACTGCCGCCGGGCGCCAGCCGTGCCCGCACCGAGCAGGTAGCGGCGCAGATCGAGGCGCACAACGCGCAAGAGCCGGGTGTGGCCGATACCACGGTGATCCTGGGCTTCAGCTTCTCCGGCAGCGGGCAGAACGCCGCCCTGACCTTCACCACGCTCAAGGACTGGTCCCAGCGAGGGGGCGACGACAGCGCGCAGTCGATCGCCGACCGCGCCAACGCGGCGTTCAGCCAGATCAAGGACGCGGTGGCCTTCTCCGTGCTGCCACCGCCGATCGACGGTCTGGGCGAATCCACGGGCTTCCAGTTCCGTCTGCAAGACCGCGCCGGCCTCGGCCATGCGCAGTTGATGGCGGCACGCGACGCCCTGCTCGCCGCGGCAGGCGACAGCAAGCTGCTGACCAACGTGCGCGAGGCCTCGCTGGCCGAGAGCCCGCAGGTGCAGCTGGACATCGACCGGCGCCAGGCCAACGCCCTGGGCGTGTCGTTCGCCGACATCAGCGCGGTGCTCGACACGGCGGTGGGCTCGACCTACGTCAACGACTTCCCCAACCAGGGCCGCATGCAACGGGTGGTGGTGCAGGCCGAGGGCGACCAACGCAGCCAGGTCGAAGACCTGCTGGACATGCACGTGCGCAATGCCAGCGGCAAGATGGTGCCGCTCGCCGCCTTCGTCAGCGCCCGCTGGGTGACCGGCCCGGTGCAGTTGACGCGCTACAACGGCTATCCGGCCGTGTCGATCTCCGGTGAGCCGGCGGCGGGCCTGAGTTCCGGCGAAGCCATGGACGAAGTGCAGCGGCTGGTCGATCAATTGCCGGCGGGTGTGGGCCTGGAATGGACCGGGCTGTCGTTGCAGGAACGCTTGTCGGGCAGCCAGGCGCCGCTGCTGTTGGCGCTGTCGCTGCTGGTGGTGTTCCTGTGCCTGGCGGCGCTGTACGAAAGCTGGTCGATCCCGACCGCAGTGCTGCTAGTTGTGCCGCTCGGGGTGTTCGGCGCAGTGCTCGCGGTGATGCTGCGTGGCATGCCCAACGACGTGTTCTTCAAGGTGGGCCTGATCACCCTGATCGGCCTGTCGGCGAAGAACGCCATCCTCATCATCGAGTTCGCCAAAGCCCTGGTGGACCAAGGCTTGGACGCGCGCGATGCGGCCTTGCAGGCCGCGCGCCTGCGCCTGCGGCCCATCGTCATGACCTCGCTGGCGTTCATCCTCGGCGTGGTGCCGTTGGCCATCGCCACGGGCGCGAGTTCGGCCAGCCAGCAGGCCATCGGCACCGGGGTGATCGGGGGCATGCTCAGCGCCACCCTGGCGGTGGTGTTCGTGCCGGTGTTCTTCGTGGTGGTGATGCGCCTGGCCGGCCGTCGCGTGGCGGCCGATGTGCCGCAAGCCGGCGCGGAGCACGACTGACTGGACACGGTGCAGGCCACATGGGAGGGTTCCGGGCGTCATTGCCCGGAGCCCTTTTCCATGTCGGATGTTTCTTGCTGTTCGGTGCTGGTCCTGGCGGGAGGGCGCGGCCAGCGCATGGGAGGCCGTGACAAAGGGTTGATCCCTTGGCACGGCAAGCCCTTGATCGCCCACTTGCATGAAGTGGTGCGCCCCTGGACCGCTGACCTGATCCTGTCCTGCAATCGCAATGCCGCGCTGTACGCCGCCTACGCCGATCAAGTGGTCAGCGACGAGCAAGCGGACTTTCCAGGCCCGCTGGCGGGCGTGTTGGCGGGCTTGGGGGTGGCGCGCCAGCCCTGGGTGGCGGTGCTGGCCTGCGATGCGCCACGGATCGACCGGGCGCTGCTGGACGCGCTGCTGGCGCGGGCCCTCGAGGGCGGCGGCGCGGCGATGGTGCGTCAGGGTGTGTTCTGGCAGCCGATGTTCAGCGTGTTGCCGCGCACCAGCCTGGGCATGTTGCGCCAGGCGTGGGACGACGGAGAGCGCAGCTTGCACCGGGCCTTGGCCCGTGGCGCGTTGCTGGCGGTGGAGTGCGCCGAGGGCGATCCGCGCCTGGAGAACTTCAACAGCCCGGAGCATTACGCGTAGAGGCGGCCGACCGGCCGCCCCTACAGCGGTTTACCCGTGCTGGACGGCGGCGAAGGCTTCGGCGACGCGGCGCAGGTTGTCCTTGCGCAGGCCTGCCATGCACACGCGGCCGCTGTCGATCAGGTACACGCCGAACTCGTCGCGCAGGCGCTGCACTTGGGCCACGCTGAAGCCGGTGTAGCTGAACATGCCGCGCTGGCGCAGCAGGAACTGGAAGTCCTGCCCGGGCAACAGCTCGGCCAACTGATCGACCAACCCTTGGCGCATGTCCAGGATGCGCTGGCGCATGGCCTCGACCTCGGCCGCCCAGCCTGCATTGAGCGCGGCATCGCCCAGCACCCCAGCCACCAGCCGTGCGCCGTGGCACGGCGGGCTCGAGTAGTTGCGACGCACGGTGGCCTTGAGCTGGCCGAGCACGCGCTGGGCGCTGTCGGTGTCGTCGCTGACCACCGACAGGCCGCCGACGCGCTCGCCATACAGCGAGAAGATCTTCGAGAACGAATTGCTGACGAGGCACGGTACGCCGGCGCGGGCCATCTCGCGGATGGCGAAGGCATCCTGTTCCAGGCCTTCGCCGAAGCCCTGGTAGGCAATGTCGAGAAACGCGATCAGTTCGCCCGCTTTGACGACTTCGACCACTTGCTGCCACTGCTGCGGATCGAGGTCGACACCGGTCGGGTTATGGCAGCACGGGTGCAGCAGCACGATGCTGTGCTTGGTCAGCCCTCGCAGGGTGGCGAGCATGCCGGCGAAGTCCAGGCCGCGGGTGCCCGCGTCGAAGTACGGGTAGGTGTTCACGGTGAAACCCGCGCCTTCGAAGATCGCGCGGTGGTTGTCCCAGGTCGGGTTGCTGACCCACACCTGCGACTGCGGGAAGTAGCGCTTGAGGAAGTCGGCGCCCACTTTCAAGGCACCGGAGCCGCCCACAGTCTGCACCGTGGCGATGCGACCGGCCTGCAAGGCCGGGTGCTCGGCACCGAACAGCAGCGCCTGGGTCGCCTGGCGGTAGGCGGCCAGACCTTCCATCGGCAGATACAGCGACGCCTGATGCGGCTGGTCGGCCAGGCGCTGCTCCATCTCGGCGACCGCCTCCAGTTGCGGAACCACGCCGCCCTCGTCGTAGTAGAGGCCGATGCTCAGATTGACCTTGTCGGCGCGCGGATCGGCCTTGAAGGTTTCCATCAATGAGAGGATCGGGTCGCCCGCATAGGCATCGACATGTTTGAACACAGCGCACAGCTCCTTGGCTCAGGTCGGGGGGAAAAGCTGCCTGAGCATACCCGTCCTGTCGGCCGAGGAACATCACCGCGACGCAATGCGCGCCTGCAACCGCGCAAGCGCCGTATTCAGAGCTCGCGAAGTTGAGCCAGCGCCTCAGCCGCCAGCGCCACGCCTTCACGCGAGGCGATGGCGCGTTCGTGGTGTCGGCGCTCGCCTGGCAGCCGGCTCAGGCCCGCTTCCTGCATCCGTTCGAGCAATGCGCGGCTGCGCTGGGCGAAACGCTGGCCTTGGGTCTTGCTGGGGTCGATGAGCACGAGCAGCTGCCCAGTCCAAGGCGTTTTCGCGCCTGGGTGGCGGGTCCAGTCGAACTCCCAGGAAAAATGACCGCCGGTGAGCGCGGCGGCGAGCAGCTCGACCATCATCGACAACGCCGAGCCTTTGTGATCGCCGAAAGGCAACAGCGCTCCGCCCTCCAGCACCGCTTGCGCATCGGTGGTCGGCTCGCCTGCGGCGTCCACGCCCACGCCTAGGGGCAAGGGCCGGCCGGCGCGCGCGGCGAGCTGCACGTCGCCATGGGCCATGGCGCTGGTGGCCATGTCGAAGACGATGGGCGCTTGCCCTTCACAGGGTGCAGCGAAGGCAATCGGGTTGGTGCCGAAGACCGGCTTTCGCGCGCCGTGGGGCACCACACAGGTCATGCTGTTGACCACGCTCAAGGCGATCAGGCCTTGCTCGGCGAACGGTTCGACGTCGGGCCAGAGCGCTGCGAAATGGTGGGAATTGTGGATCGCCAACGCGGCCACCCCGGCACTGCGCGTCTTGTCGAGCAGCAGGTCGCGCGCTGCGGCCAGCGCAGGCTGGGCGAAGCCGCCGAAGGCGTCGACGCTGACCAAGCCTGACGCCACGTCGCTGACGCGCGGCTCGGCCTTGCCGTCGACCCAGCCGCTGTCCAGCGTCGAGACATAGCCCGGAACACGGAACACACCATGGCTGTGGGCACCGTCGCGCTGGGCGCTGGCGCAGTTGTGCGCCAGTACGGCGGCGACTGAGTCGCTGCAGCCATGACGCTGGAAAATGCCTCGCAGCAGCGCTGACAGTTCGGTGAAGGGAATACGCACGGTCGAGGCGGAATCAGGGACAGACACGGGGAGCTCCTTCCAGGGGGCGAGACACACCAGCATGGCCGTGGCCCAGGCATGACGCAACCAGGAAGCGCAGCAGAATGAGGCCGTCGATGGCTCGGCTCGATTCAGTAATGACTTGGCCGGACCAAAAGCGTTGTGTGGAGCGATTCGGCGCTTGCCGTGGGTCGGTGCTGACCGCTCGGCGCTCTGCCAGGGCGGGTTGGTTGAGTAGGCGCCAGGCAAGCGGTGCGTCGGCCTGGCATCGTGCTAGCATCGGCCCGGATTGCCCTATTCCCGGCGGCAACATCTAGGAGTGACATCGGTATGGCTGTGCCTTCTCGCTTTGCGGTCTTGGTCTTGGGCCTGATGGGCATCGCGTCGCTCGCGGGCTGTCAGTCGACGGACGATGTGCTGCCCCAGCGCCTCCCAATCCAGGCGCCTGAAGTCGAGCCTGCCCCGCAGCCCTCCGAGGTCTCCGCCGCGCTCCAGATCATGCTCCCACGGCGCTTGGTCGAGCAGCGCTCGCCGGCGCTTGGCCAGCAGCTGCAGTCATTGGGCGAGCAGTTGGCCAGTCATGGCGAATCGAGTCTGGTGACCATCGTCACCACCGATCCTGCGACATTCAGTTACTTGCAGAGCCTGATCGCCGTCGGCGCTGGAAGCAGTCCATCGGTGCAGTACGCATTGCAAGAACGACCGGATGCGCACCAGAGCCTGGTCCTGGTCAGCCATCCCTGATGGCCTTGCCCGGGTGTGCATCAGTTTCCGCACATAGGTGCGTAGCTCAAGATTTCCAATACGTTAGCGAAACATCATTGCAGCTGCGCAATGATTCGACTGCGCCCGTCAAGTATTGTTGACTTACCCAGGGGGGCAAGCCTTGCCGGGCAAGGCCTGCGGCGTGCAAGCGCCTGGCCGGTCCGGCCATGGCGATCGCCAGTAGCCTTGTAGGCCGTTTGACATATCGAACGGCTCTGGCAAGCTGTGGCCACCCCCCGACCGGATTGACAGCGTTTCCCGCTGTACCGGCAGTGCTCGGGGTGTCAGGCGCGTCGAGCCACCCGGTTCCGCCCTGCACGATCATGACGGGCCATGCCTGTCCCAAGGTGACATATGTCCAACAGCAACATTGGCAGTACCTCTACTTTCCCGCGCAAACCCGTGGTTCTGATGACCATGGGCACGCAAGAGCGTAAAGGCCATGACTATCAGGTCATGACTCACAAATACATCACCCCCCTGGTCGAGTTCGGCGGTTGCGTGCCGGTGCTGGTGCCCACCTGCTGCGGCATCGATGAGTTGGAAACCTACCTGTCCATGGCCGACGGGGTGTACCTCACCGGTGCGGGCAGCAACATCGACCCAGGCCTGTACGGGCAGGAGAACCAGACGCCAGGCAAGGCTCAGGACAAACACCGCGACGTATTCGACATTGCCTTGGTGCAATTGGCGTTGGCCCGTGGCCTGCCGATCTTCGGCATCTGCCGCGGCATGCAGGAAATCAACGTGGCGCTGGGCGGCGACATCTACCAGAAGGTCTATGCCGAACCCGGCTTCAACGACCACCGGGAAAACCCCGACGACCCTGTCGAGGCGCAATACGCGGCGGCCCATGGGGTACAGATCGCCACGGGCAGCTGGCTGGAAACGGCCCTGGGCACCGACCGTATACGCGTCAACTCGCTGCATGGCCAAGGCCTGCGCACCCTCGGTCAGGGTCTGGAAGCCCTGGCGGTAGCCGAGGATGGCTTGGTCGAAGCGATCCATGCCCCGAGCCTGTCGCCCTTCCTGTTCGCAGTGCAATGGCACCCGGAGTGGCAAGCCGCCAGCAATCCCAACTCCGTCGCTTTGTTCAAGGCTTTCGGCGACGCATGCCGTGCACGCGTGCAACAGGCCCAAGGCAGTGCCCGCGCCGCCATGGCGTGATGAACAACCTGACACTGATAGAACGCCACGCAAGGTGGCGTTCGCTCGAATGAACAGGTGTCGAGAACACCGCCCGTCGCTATTCGTTCTCCTGTAGCTATCTGACAGCATTTTGCTGGCCCCGTGCTTTTCTAGCACAAGGCAAAATCCTGCTTCTTCAAATGCTTAGGACGATTACATGCGGCTTTTTCTACTGTACTCATTCGGTGCCCTCACCTTGCTCAGCGCCCAAGCCCAGGCACGAGCATTGACCGAGCACGACCGCCAACTGTGCAATTGGGGTGGGCAGATCGCCGGCAGTGCCCAACAAGCCAAGCTGTCGGGCGTGAATGTGTATACGCAGCGTAAGCGCCTACAGAACCACAAGTTCGCCAAATCCTGGATGCGCATGACGGCCATGGGGATTACGGAGCAGACCTACAACAGCCGCTCACAGCTGCCGGCGGTTGAAATTAAGAAAACTTATATCGAGCAGTGCCTTCAGCATTCCAAGAATAAAAAGACAGTAAAATCATAGAGCTAATGATTCATGTTCATGTGGAATATTTAAAGTGGATTCTTGAAAATAGCTTCTGAAGTCCTCGGTTGCACCCGCTTGATGCATCCTGCCGGCATCTATAGCGCGCCTGCTGCCGGGCTGGCGATCTCGATTGCCCAGCTAGGGCCCATGGGCGCGTGTGCCCTCGGTAGGCCGATACGAGCATGGGATGGAAAGCAATTCAAAAAATAAATACGTAGCATTCCCACATTTAATTTGTAGATGACAGCTCGCGGCCACTATGCTCGCCGTACCTTCCCGGCGGCGCACCGGCCGGTGCGGTCCACGGCACGGGAAGAGAACAACAACGTCGAGACCGTCCATGTCCAAGCACTCCTATTTCGCTCCCCACGGTGGTCATCCGGGTCAAACCGAACTGCTGACCGACCGCGCGATGTTCACCGAAGCCTATGCCGTCATTCCCAAAGGCGTGATGCGCGACATCGTCACCAGCCATCTGCCCTTCTGGGACAACATGCGCATGTGGGTCATCGCGCGGCCCCTGACCGGCTTCGCCGAAACCTTCTCGCAGTACATCGTCGAAGTCGCCCCGCAAGGCGGCAGCGAGCGTCCGGAACTGGACCCCAACGCCGAAGCGGTGCTGTTCATCGTCGAAGGCCAGTTGGACATTACTCTGGACGGCCAGCAGCACACCCTGACCCCAGGCGGCTACGCCTTCATCGCCCCCGGCGCCGAGTGGAGCCTGCGCAACCGCAGCACCAGCAACGTCAGCTTCCATTGGCTGCGCAAGCACTACCAGCGTGTGGAGGGCCTGGATGCTCCGGCTTCGTTCGTGACCCACCGCGACAACGCCACCGTGATCGAAATGCCCGGCACCGAGGGCTGCTGGATCACCACGCGTTTCGTCGACATGGCCGACATGCGTCACGACATGCACGTCAACATCGTCACCTTCAAGCCGGGTGGCGTGATTCCTTTCGCCGAAACCCACGTGATGGAACACGGCCTTTACGTACTCGAAGGCAAGGCCGTGTACCGCCTGAACCAAGACTGGGTCGAGGTCGAGGCCGGCGACTTCATGTGGCTGCGCGCATTCTGCCCCCAGGCTTGCTACGCCGGGGGGCCTGGTCCGTTCAGCTATCTGTTGTACAAAGACGTTAACCGTCACGCACACCTCACGCTCAACCCCAAACGCTGATGCTGGCGCTGCTGCCTGGCTTACGTCGGGCAGTCCCCCAACACTTGCGTCAAGGCATAGCCTGGCATTTCTGTCAGTTGCCTGTACCGGAGCGGTCGACAACACTGACGGTCATACGCCACGTTCGCAGTTCGCGCATCGAGCCGCGAACATGGTCATCCGCGACGCGGCTCCGGGTCGTGCCTACCGGCCGGGCCCAATGCTGCGTGTCCCCGCTGCCAGGAGCTTTTAGCCATGACCCAATCACGCGTCAGTACCCAGTTTTTCTATCAGAACGATAAGTTGATTTCGTTGGTCCAGCCCGGAGCGAATCGCACGCTCTTTCGCGGCGAGGGCGTACCCTTGGCGGAACTCGCGCCCGATGACGACTCAGGCAACGTTCAGTTACTCGTGACCGACCAGCAGCAGTCGGTGCTTGGCGTGAGCGGCGAATCGCAAGACTGACTGCCCCCAGGGCGGAGCCCCCCACCGCCCTTGCCCTTCCCGCCGTTGGTCACGCGGAACCTTCCGCCCGTCGCGCCTATCTCACAGGCATGCAGCCAGGGCGCCGACGTCGTACCCTTCAACCGGGTCTACCGCGCTTGCGTCCGTCCCCGACCCCTGACGGAGCAGATTCGTGAACCATGACATCCTCAATGCTCACCGCTTTTCTTCGTGGAATCGCGAGCAATTGCTCACCAGCAAATATTGCGCCTGCTTCGCCTGCCTGGCCCGTTTCACCCCGGTCAAGATCAGCGAATGGACCGACGACGAGCAGACCGCAGTCTGCCCCGAGTGCCAAGTCGACGCCGTGTTGGGCAGCGCTTGCGGCGTCGATCTGACTGACGAGTTCCTGCAGCGTATGCACGAGTACTGGTTCGAGTAGCACGCCGCTCTGGACGGCCCCTACCGTCGCAAAGCTTTACCAATACGAACAATCACAACATTCAAGGAAACGCCCATGAAGATCGTGGTGACGCGGATTTTCGTCGATGACCAAGCCAAAGCCGGCACGTTCTATCACCATGTTCTGGGGTTCGAGCCCAAACAAGATGTTCCGATGGGCCAGCACCGCTGGCTGACCTTCACTGCACCTGGGGATTCCCAAGGCGTCCAGCTATCGCTGGAACCCAATCTGCACCCGGCCGCCAGCGCTTTTCAGACCGCCCTCAAGGCAGATGGCCTGCCGGCCATCACCTTCGAAGTGAAGCATGTCGAAGACGAATACCGGCGCTTGATCGAAGCAGGTGTGGAGTTCGTCAAACCGCCCACCAGTGACGAAGGCTTCGTCGTGGCCGTGTTCGACGATACGTGCGGAAACCTGGTACAGCTTGCCCAACGGCACTGACGCGCTGCCGGTCAGGACGCTTTACGCGAGCGCTTGGCCGGTTTCTTCTCGGCAGACGCCGAGCTTTTCTTTTCGCCGGTTTTCTTGGCAGTGCCTTTGCCCGCCAGACTGCGTTTGAGCAGTTCGGTGAGGTCAAGGATGTCCGCACCCTTGCCAGCGCCGCCGGCCTTGGGCTTCTTCACTGCACTGAGCTTGCCCTTGCGCGCCTTTTCCCGCACCAATTGCATGATGGTGTCGCGGAAGGCGTCATGGTACTCGTCCGGCGACCAAGGGCCGCTCATGTCTTCGACCAGGCGTTTGGCCATGTCGCGCTCTTGCTTGGTCAGGGTCGCCTTGGTGACTTTCTGATCCAGCTCGAGGGTGTCCAGGCCGCGGACCTCGTCAGGCCAGCGCAGTGTGATCATGACCAGGGCATCGTTCAGGGGGCGCAGCAAGGCCAAGTGCTGGCGGGTATGCAACACCACCGTGGCCAAGGCCACCTTGCCGGAGCTTTGCAAGGTTTCCCGCAGCAGGGCGTAGACTTTGCCGCCGCGCTTGTCCGGGCTCAGGTAATACGGGGTGTCGAAATGCTGCAGAGGAATTTCGGAGGCTTTTACAAAGGAAAAGATATCGATGGTCTGCGTCGCTTCAGGCCTGGCCTTGCGAATTTCATCTTCGCTGATCACCACGTAGCGGCCTTTTTCGTACTCTACCCCCTTGACCACGTTGTCCTTGTCGATGTCCTTGCCGGTGGTCTTGTTGATGCGTTTATAGCCGACGCGGTCCATGCTGCGCTTGTCGAGCCAGTCGAAGTCGACACGCTCGTCGCGTACGGCGGTATTGAGGCTGACGGGGATGTGGACCAAGCCAAAGCTGATGGCGCCCTTCCAGATCGCTCTCGCCATGGGCGGCTCCTTCATGACAGGGGGGGCTGCATAAAACGGGGGGTGAAAAATCGCAGTGCCAGCCAAGCTGACACTGCGTCTGGGTCGGTGTTAGGAGCGTCCGCCCTTGCCACCGCCCGAACCTGAATTGTCTTTGCTCGTACCGCTGGATGCCTTGCCGCCTTTCCTACCGGCTTCCGACGCTTTTTGCGGGTCGTTGGCAAAGTTGCCACCGTTACCCTTGCCGCCGTGGCTACCCGACTTCTCACTCGTCTTGCTGTCTTTCTTGTCCATGATCTTTCACCTATAGGGCTTCAGAAAATGCACGACAACATGCCGTACATAGCCTGGGAGTACGGTCAATGAAAAGGATTCGATACTCCGCGCCGTTGCCGGACCGGTGGCACTAACAGACGCTTGAGGGTTAATTGAGACGCCAAGCAACCGCCTGCATTAGAGCTTCTGCGAGACGTTTTCTTCGAGCAACTGGATGAACGTACTCAAACTGCGCGATACCGTCCCACGCCGCCAGACCAGCCAGGTTTTCAAATAGCGGAAATCTTCCGACATCGGCCAGGCGCTGACCATGCTGCACCCGGGCATGTTGTCGAGCATGCTGCGCGGCAGCATGGCCAGACCTGCGCCGGCGCTGACGCAGGCCAGCATGCCATGGTAGGACTCCATCTCGTGGATCTTGCCCGGCACGGCGTTGTCCTGCACGAACCAGTTGGCGAAGTGGTGGCGGTACGAGCAGTTGGGGCGGAAGGCGTAGATGTTCTCGCCGTTGACGTCCTGGGCACGGGTCACCGGGGCGTGGTTGAGGGGCGCGATGATGACCATCTGTTCTTCGAACACCGGCATGCCTTCCAGCGTGGGGTGCAGCACCGGTCCGTCGACGAAGGCGGCGACCAGACGCCCGCTCAGCACCCCTTCGAGCATGGTCCCGGAGGGGCCGGTCGAGAGATCCAGGTCCACTTTCGGGTAGCGCTGGTTGTAAGCCGCGAGCAGCGCTGGAATACGCACGGCGGCGGTGCTTTCCAGAGAGCCCAGGGCGAAGGTGCCTTGCGGGTCTTCACCGGCGACCGTCAGCCGCGCCTCATGCACCAGATCGAGAATGCGGCGGGTGTACTCGAGGAAATTCCACCCCGCTGGCGATAGGCGCAGGCGGCTCTTCTCACGGATGAACAAGTCGACGCCGAGGTCTTCCTCCAGTTGCTTGATCCGTGTGGTGAGGTTCGAGGGCACGCGGTGGATCTGCTGTGCGGCGGCGCTGATGCTGCCATGCTCGGCTACGGCCTTGAATATTTCCAGTTGCACCAGATCCATAATCATTCTCCAAACGTGAACATTGCGCTCATTATTATTCAGTTTTCAGTAGCAAGGCGAACCATTAGTCTGAACTCAATCACCCATGAGCACAGGTAGTTCGCCATGACCACGATCAGCAGCCACACCCACGCCATCTCCGTCGATCCGTTCACCGGCGAACAGATCGGTCACTATCCGTTCGACGATGCCGCCACTCAACAGGCCTCCCTGCAACGTGCGGCCGACGGCTTCAAGCAGTGGCGCAAGGTGTCGGTGGCAGAACGCAGCGAGCACCTGGCGCGTTTGGCCGACACCCTCGAAGCCGGGGCCGAAGCCTTCGCGCAGATGATCGCCCGGGAAATCGGCAAGCCGATCAGCCAGGCCCGTGGCGAAGTCGGCAAGTGCGTGGGCCTGTGCCGTTGGTACGCCGAACACGGTCCGGCCATGCTCGCCCCCGAAGCCACGCAGATCGCCACCGCGCGCATCGAGTACCGCCCGCTGGGGCCGATCCTGGCGGTGATGCCGTGGAACTTCCCAGTCTGGCAAGTGCTGCGCGGCGCCGTTCCGGCGCTGCTGGCCGGCAACACCTATGTGCTCAAGCACGCTCCCAACGTGATGGGCAGCGCCTACCTGCTGCTGGAGCTGTTCCAGCGCGCCGGTCTGCCGCAGGGCGTCTTCGAGCTGCTCAACGTCACCCCCGACGGTGTGACCCGTGCGATCAACGATCCGCGCATCGCCGCCGTCACCCTGACCGGCAGCGTGCGCGCCGGCATGGCGATCGGCGCCCAGGCAGGTGCCGCGTTGAAGAAGTGCGTGCTGGAACTCGGCGGTTCCGATCCGTTCATCGTGCTCGCCGACGCCGACCTGGACGCCGCCGTGAAGGCTTCGGTGATCGGTCGCTACCAGAACACCGGCCAGGTCTGCGCCGCTGCCAAGCGCATGATCGTCGAAGAAAGCGTGGTCGAGGCCTTCACCGCCAAGTTCGTCGAGGCGACGCGTGCCTTGACCGTGGGCAACCCGCTGCACGACGACACCTACATCGGCCCGATGGCACGCTTCGACCTGCGTGACGAGCTCGACGGCCAAGTCCAGGCCAGCCTTGCCGAAGGTGCCACGTTGCTGCTGGGCGGCCACAAACTCGAAGGCGTGGGCAACTTCTATGCACCCACCGTGCTGGGTGACGTGACCCGCGACATGACCGCCTTCCAGCAAGAGCTGTTCGGCCCCGTCGCGGCGATCATCAGCGCCCGGGACGCCGAGCACGCGGTGGAGCTGGCCAACGACAGCGAGTTCGGGCTGGCGGCGACCATCTACACGGCAGACCTGGCCTTGGCCGAACGCATGACCAGCGCCCTGGACACCGGTGGCGTGTTCATCAACGGCTATTGCGCTTCCGACCCCCGCGTGGCCTTCGGCGGCGTGAAGAAAAGCGGCTTCGGTCGCGAGCTGTCGCACTTCGGCGTACGCGAGTTCACCAACGTGCAGACCGTGTGGCTGGACCGCAACTGACCGACCGGGCCGCGCTTCAGCCGCGGCCTTGGTCCTTGACCCAATCGAGCACCCCGCCCGGCACGATCAATTCGTGCCGGGCGCGCGAGCAGGCGGTGTACAAACCGGCCAGGGTGCGCGCACGCTCGTTGCGCCCACCACCGGCACTGGGCGAGACCATGAGCTCTGGCGAGACCATCACACGTGAGAATTCGCGGTTCTTCACGTCTTCCACACGGGCCAGGAACAGGGTCGGCGTCTTGGTCCAGCGGTAGCGGCTCTTGGCCTTGGCGAAGTCTTCGGCGGTATAGCCCCTGCGCAGCATCTGCGCCACGGCGGTGAAGGCGCGGTCGTCGCTCTTGTCCTGCTCCAGGGCCTGCCAGCTGGCATATCGGAACAACAGGCGGTGGCGTGGCCGAGTGCCGTAGCGGAACAGCTCGATGCAGTCTTCGACGAACAGCTCGAATTCCTTGCGCGCTTCGGGCAACAGCACGAACGGCACCCGTTGGTGGCTCAGGCGCTGAAACCAGCCGAACAGGCCCCACTCGTCGTCCACCAGCAGCACAGTGGGCTGCTCGGGCACGCTTACCGCATCGTAGAAGCTGATCCGGGTGTAATGCTCGGCCGTGCCGGTGAACGCGGCCTGGATGCTGGCCGGATGGGCTTCGATCAGGGGGTTGAGCACCGCGTCCATGGCCGGGCCTGCGCGTAGTGAGCGGTGGATGATGCGCTGGCGGATGAAGCTGCCGTGGTGGGCGCTCAGGCCGTTGAGGTTTTGCAGCTCGTCGCCCAAGGCGATGATCGATTGCGGGCTGCGGTCGAGAATCGCCAGCATGGGCGCCGACAGTTCGTGGGCCTCGTCGACGATGGCATGGCTGAAGCGGCCGTCGATCACCTCGTCGAGCAGTGACAGCAGCTTGATGCGGTGGTAGTCGCGGATCGGCAGTTGCACCTCGCGCGCCGAAGGGCGGATCAGTTCTTGCCAGTAGCGCCGGGCCATCTCCAGCAATACTTCCTGGTCGAGCGTCGTCAGCCCCGGCCCGGCCCACGGCAAGTGGCGCAGTTGCACGTCTGGCTCACCGCCGTGGCAGAAGCTGCGCACCGCACCGATGCACACGGCGACCACCTCGCGCGCCGCCAGCGGGCCGACGTCGGGGATGCCCAGCCACTGCACGACCTTGGCCTCCTGCGGCCGCCACGACAGCTTGGTGCGGTAACGGTCGCGCACGCGCCAGCCTTGGGCCGTCTGGTCGCGGTCGAGGATCAGGTCGGCCAGCTGGCCGAAGGTCAGCGCGGTGAACGCATCGGCGTTCTTGACCCGTGCCTGCAACGCCCGCAACTGCGCCTCGGTGCGCGCCAACAGCAAGGTGCGCGGCGGCTCCAGCAGGCGCGCCAACTGATGGATGAGGAACGTCTTGCCGGTCCCGGCGAACCCCTGCACTGCCACCGACTCTTCGGCACCGCAAAGGAATTCGCGCAGCAGCCGTTGCTGCGGGTCGCTCAACACCAGGTCGCTGGCCAACCCCGGCAGTGGCGCAGGATGCAGTGGCGTGACGTGCTGGCGATAGCGCGGCGAGAAGCCGAAATCCCAGCCCCCTTCGGGCGTACGCAAGCTGGATCTGTCGAGCGCCACCTCGGCATCGAGCAGGCCAATGGCATTGACGCCCAGCAGGCCCAGACCCTTGGCGAAGGTAACGGCCTCGAAGCGCTGGCGCACCTGCTCCAGAAACCGACCCGGTGCGTTGGCCTCGACTTCGTCGGCGATCGCCAGCACCTCGGCGAAGCGCCGCTCCAAGGCTTCCACCCCCAGCGCCGTCGTGGTCTGGCGCGGCAAGTTGAGGATGAACAGGATTGCGGCGGCTTGCAGGGCATCGGCCTGGCGCAGCAAGCCGTGATCGGCGCCGCGGGCCAAAGCCTCGGCGTCGTCGTGGGTCAGGGGCAGGTAGAACATCGGCACCTCGGCGAACAATGCCCGGCACCATACCAACAATCGCTGCGCCCTGCCCGATTGGCGCTACCTGAGCCTCAAGGCAAGCGTTGGTCGTCGAAACAAGGCAGCTGGCTCTGCACCTGATTGGACGCCCGCGGCACCTGCGCCGCATCGGTGCTGGGCTTTTCCACGTGCCAGTAGCAGTACCGGACCGCGCGGGTCACGGCCACATACGCCAGGCGTTGCACTTCGTCTTTCTGCGCAGTGTCGAACGGCTGTGCGTCGCCTGCACGGCCTAGGCCAGCCAGGCGATACACCTGGTTCTTGTAGGGCGAGCTGGTCTGGTACTGGCAGTCGCCGAGCATGAACACCGCATCGGCCTGCAAGCCCTTGGCGCTATGGTAGGTCAACTGGCGCAGGCGCCGTTCTGCGGCGGGCAACCTAGAATCGGCTTTAACTACAGCTTCAATATGCTCTGAAATCAATAACTTATCGCTTCCTTTTCGAAACAACATCATAACCGTTTCGCCCGCGTCGTAGTGCTCTTTGAGCGTTGCGGCGAGGGCCGCCTCATTACGGTCCATGACGTTGACCGGCGTATTGGGCAGCGCCGCCGCCAAGCCGCTCGCCGTGGCCTTCTTGCCGGGGATCGCAGGCGTACCGCGCACTAGGTGCTCGGCCGCATCGATGATCGACTGCTGGCTGCGGTAGTTTTCCACCATCATCACCCGGGTATGGCTTGGCGACAGGAAGGTCTTGGTGAAGGCCATGAAGAAGGTCGGCGAGCTGCCGCGCCAGCCGTAGATCGATTGCCAGTCGTCGCCCACGCACAACAGGGACGACTGCTGCGCATTGCGCCCTGCATGCAGCTGCGGGCCACGGCGACGGATCTCCCTAAGGCTGGCCCGCAGCCAGCTGACGATCTGCGGCGAGACGTCCTGGAATTCGTCGACCATCACGTGCGCCAGCGGGCGCAGAAGCGGGTCGGGCAGCAGATGCAGGTTCTCCGGGTGGCGCTCGCTGAACAGCGCGAACATGCGGTTGTAGGTCATCACCGGCGGCGACTGCGCCAGCAGATGGGCCTCCAGTGCCTGATGGTACAGCGCTAGCGCCTCGAAAAAGGCAGCATCGCTGTCCCCTGGCGCGAAGCGCATCCCCGCCACCGCAGCATTGACCTCCAGACCAAGGTTTTCGATGAAGTTGCTGGCGGCGACGAACGCATCGAGCAACGGTGCGGCAGCCAGCTCGCCTTTGACCTTGAATTCGAAGCCAGGCCCGGCTACCGCCTCCCCGGCCAGGGCCGCCGCCAAGCGCTTTGCCGAAGCATAGTTGTCCAGCCATATCAAAGGTTTATCGCAGAAAGCTTGAAACAAGGTGCGTTTGACAGCCCATTCTGCGCGCACTGTGAGCTTGGCACCGGGGCGTTGGTATTGCGCGCTTTCGTTAGGATCGAAACCCAGCATGACCCAGGCATCCAGCCCTTCCAAGCGACCATGGACGTGGAAACGGCTGCCACGGATCTCAAGGGTTTCGCGGCACGGCTCGATACCCTGGATCGGCCAGGCGCCTGCGGCGAACCACAGGTCTTCGATCACATCGCACAGCTCTTCGTCGCGCTGGGCGGCAAGCTGGGTCACCTGCGCGCGTTTCTGCACGTCCGGGTGCTCGGGGTCCAGGGCCTTCAATTGCAAAGCCTCGCAGCGCATCTGGGCGACCAGTTCGGCGAAACGCGGGCTGCTGTGCAACAGGTCGCGATAGCACAGGTTCATCTGCTGGCGCTGTGCCTCGTTCAAGCGCAAGTCGAACGGGTTGCTGTCGGCGTCTTGCTCACGGCCTTGCGGCAGATCGTTGCCCAGCGTCTCGAACGCGCGCAACTCGCCAAAGCCCGGAAGGCCGCGTACCCAAGGCAGGATGCGTGAATGGAAGGTGCGCACCAGGTCACGGGCCTGTGCCGGGTCCAGGGCTACTTGCCAGAGGCCGAACACGTGCAGCAGCCGCTTGATGAAGTCCTTGCGCGATTCACGGGTGAAGGTCACCACCGTCATGGCGTCGAGTTCGAAGCCCAGGTAGCGGTGCAGCAACAGCAGCCGCAGCACCAAGGACGTCGACTTGCCGGCCCCCGCTCCGGCCACCACGCAGGTGGACGGGGTGTCGCTGAAGATCAACTTCCATTGCGCCGCACTCGGCTGGGCGGTGGCCGGCAGGCGCTCGGCGACATCAGCCTTGAAACGCTTCTTCAGTTCGGCGCTTAGTGGCAGGCGCCAATCTTCGAACAGGTTCAAGTCCTGCCCAGGCACGGCGGGTGTGGGTTCGCGGCTGTCGCGAATCACCAGCACCTGGCGACCGGCCTCGAAACCTTCGGCATGCCCTTGTTCGAAGCCTTCCCGACTGCCCTGGCCATGGCCTTTGCGTTGGCCGCTGGCGTGGCCGAGGAACCAGGAGTCGCGATGCTGTGCCTGCAACCCGCTCAGGCCGCGGCCCAACAGCCGCGCCGCGAACCGACGCAACCAGGGCAATTGGGCCGGAGGGGTCAGCGCCGGTGGCACCTCGGGGAAGTCGTCGGACACGGTCGTTTCCTTGTTCTTCAAATCAACGCGGCATGTTCGCCGCATCTGTAGGAAAGCGCCAGCGATTGCTTGTAGATCAGGGCATTAGCCGATGAATCGCAGGCAGATACGCAAGTAAATATATCTATTAATCGAATACTTTAAAGCCAAAATTTACGCTTTTTATCGATGATTCGAGCGCGCATGATGAATCCATTCCACCTTCCCACCTTGGAGCCTCCCATGCTGCAACTGCGCCCCTTCGCAACCCTTGGCCACGCCAACCATGGCTGGCTCGATGCCCACCACCATTTCTCCTTCGCCGAGTACCACGACCCGGCCCGCATGAACTGGGGCAACCTGCGGGTCTGGAATGACGATCTGATCGCTGCCGGCAGCGGCTTCCCTGCCCACCCGCATCGCGACATGGAAATCATCACCTATGTTCGTGAAGGTGCCATCAGCCACGAAGACAGCCTGGGCAACAAGGGCCGCACCGAAGCCGGCGACGTGCAGGTGATGAGCGCAGGCACCGGTATCGTGCACAGCGAATGGAACAGCGAGCCGGTCGATGTGCGTCTTTTCCAGATCTGGATCATTCCGGAGCGCCGTGGCGATGCGCCCTCCTGGGGCACCCGGCCCTTCCCGCGCGGCGAGCGCGACGAAGGCTTCGTGACCCTGGCCAGCGGTCGCGACGGCGATGACGACGCCCTGCGCATCCGCGCCGATGCGCGCCTGGCCGCCGCCACGGTGCGCGCGGGCGACACCGCGGTGTACACCTTCGAACCTGGCCGACGTGGGTACCTGGTACCGGCGCGCGGTGTGATCGAGGTCAACGGGCTGCGTGCCAATGCGCGCGATGGCGTGGCGATCGAGCAGGAACGCGAAGTGCACGTGACGGCCATCGAAGACGCCGAGATCGTGTTGGTCGACGTGGCCTGATCGAACGGGTGGGCGGTCCTCACTGGGTCCGCCTATCGCCGTTATCGACTGGCAGACATACTTTGCATCATTCAGATCGATAATAACCTTCGTCCCATTCGATTCGTCCGCTTCATGCCACCCGCGCACACTCCGCCCACTTTCCTATCGGTCAATGGCGGGCTCTCCCATGCAACGTTCCTCCCTTCCCTTGCGTTTTCCCCTGGCGGCCCTGGCCGTACTGGTGATCAGCGCTTGCGGCCGCGCGCCCGACGCGGTGCAGGCGCCCGCAGCTCCCAAGGTCACCGTGGCCAAAGTGATCGAACAGCCGATCAACGAATGGGACGAGTTCACCGGCCGCCTGGAAGCGCCGGAAACCGTCGAGGTGCGGCCACGGGTTTCCGGGCAGATCGACCGTGTGGCCTTCACCGAGGGTGCGCAGGTCAAGCAAGGCGACCTGCTGTTCCAGATCGACCCGCGCCCCTTCCAGGCCGAAGTGCGACGCCTGGAGGCGCAACTGCAGCAGGCCCGCGCCAATGCCAGCCGCAGTGACAACGAAGCCCAGCGCGGTGCCCGTCTGCGCGACAGCAACGCCATTTCCGCAGAACTCGCCGAATCGCGCAGCAGCGCTGCCGCCGAAGCCAAGGCCGGTGTCGCGGCGATCCAGGCCCAGCTCGACCTGGCGCGCCTGAACCTGAGCTTCACCCGCGTCACCGCACCCATCGCCGGGCGCGTAGGCCGCGCGCAGTTCACTGCGGGCAATATCGTCAGCGCCGACGTCACGCCGCTGACCACGCTGGTGTCCACCGACAAGGTCTACGCCTACTTCGACGCCGACGAGCGCGTCTACCTCAAGTACGCCCAGCTCGCCCGCCAAGGCCAGCGCGGCCAGACCACCCCGGTGTACCTGGGCCTGAGCAACGAGGTCGACACCCCGCACCTGGGCCAGATGAACTTCGTCGACAACCAGGTCAACCCGCGTACCGGCACCATTCGCGGCCGCGCCGTGTTCGACAATGGCGACGGGGCGTTCACCCCCGGCCTCTACGCGCGGCTGAAACTGGTCGGCAGCGCCCAGTACGACGCCGTGTTGATCAACGACGAAGCCGTGGGCACGGACCTGGGCAAGAAGTTCGTGCTGGTGATGGACAAAGACGACACCGCCGCCTACCGCAGCGTCGAACTCGGGCCCAAGCTCGAAGGCCTGCGCATCGTGCGCAGCGGCCTCGGCAAGGACGACCGCATCGTGGTCAAGGGCCTGCAACGGGTGCGCCCCGGCAGCAAGGTCACGCCCCAGGAAGCGCCGATGGCCAGCGATGCCACCCTCGCCGCCCTCGCCCGTCAGCGCCAGGCGCTGCAAGCCAGCCAGCCGGCCCCCAAGGCCGCAGCGGGCGACGCCAAGCTCGCCAGCGTTTCGGCCCCTCGCGGCTAAGGACTCAGACCGATGAACTTCTCCCGCTTTTTCATCACCCGGCCGATCTTCGCCGCAGTGCTGTCGTTGATCCTGCTGATCGCCGGCAGCATCGCGCTGTTCCAGCTGCCGATCAGCGAATACCCCGAAGTGGTGCCGCCGACCGTGGTGGTGCGCGCCAACTTCCCTGGCGCCAACCCCAAGGTCATCGGTGAAACCGTGGCGTCGCCCTTGGAGCAAGCCATCACCGGGGTCGAGAACATGCTGTACATGTCCTCGCAGTCCACCGCCGACGGCAAGCTGACCCTGACCATCACCTTTGCCCTAGGCACCGACCTCGACAATGCCCAAGTGCAGGTGCAGAACCGCGTGACCCGCACCCAGCCCAAGTTGCCCGAAGAAGTGACGCGCATCGGCATCACCGTCGACAAGGCCTCGCCCGACCTGACCATGGTCGTGCACCTGACCTCGCCCGACCAGCGCTACGACATGCTCTACCTCTCCAACTACGCCATCCTCAACGTCAAGGACGAGCTGGCGCGGCTGAACGGCATCGGCGACGTGCAGTTGTTCGGCATGGGCGACTACTCGCTGCGGGTCTGGCTCGACCCGAACAAGACCGCCTCGCGCAATCTGACCGCCAGCGACGTGGTCACCGCCATCCGCGAGCAGAACCGCCAGGTCGCGGCCGGCCAGCTCGGCGCACCGCCCGCGCCCGGCGCGACCAGCTTCCAGCTGTCGATCAATACCCAAGGCCGCCTGATCACCGAAGAAGAGTTCGAGAACATCGTGGTGCGCGCCGGCGCCAACGGCGAGATCACGCGCCTCAAAGACGTCGCCCGCGTCGAGCTGGGTTCGAGCCAGTACGCCCTGCGTTCGCTGCTGAACAACCAGCCAGCCGTGGCCATTCCGATCTTCCAGCGTCCAGGCTCCAACGCCATCGACATCTCCGATGCGGTACGGGCGAAGATGGCCGAGCTGAAGAAAGATTTCCCCGAGGGCATGGACTACAGCATCGTCTACGACCCCACGGTGTTCGTGCGCGGCTCCATCGAAGCGGTGGTGCATACCCTGTTCGAAGCGCTGATCCTGGTGGTGCTGGTGGTGATCCTGTTCCTCCAGACCTGGCGCGCCTCGATCATTCCGCTGCTGGCGGTGCCGGTGTCGCTGATCGGCACCTTCGCGGTGATGCACCTGTTCGGCTTCTCGCTCAATGCGCTGTCGTTGTTCGGCTTGGTGCTGGCCATCGGCATCGTGGTGGACGATGCGATCGTGGTGGTGGAGAACGTCGAGCGCAACATCGGCCTTGGCTTGAAGCCCATGGAAGCCACACAGAAAGCCATGGGCGAAGTCACAGGCCCCATCGTCGCCACGGCGCTGGTGCTGTGCGCGGTGTTCGTGCCGGCGGCGTTCATTTCCGGGCTGACGGGCCAGTTCTACAAGCAGTTCGCCCTGACCATCGCCATTTCCACGGTGATCTCGGCCTTCAACTCGCTAACCCTGTCGCCGGCCCTGGCCGCAGTGCTGCTCAAGGACCACCACGCGCCGAAGGACCGCTTCTCGCGCCTGCTGGAGCGCTTGCTGGGCGGCTGGCTGTTCGCCCCGTTCAACCGCTTCTTCGAGCGCGCCTCACTGCGCTACGTAGCGGGCGTGGGCCGGGTCATCCGCTCCAGCGGCATCGCGCTGTTCGTCTATGCCGGGCTGATGGCCCTGACCTACCTGGGCTTCGCCTCGACGCCCACCGGTTTCGTGCCTGCGCAGGACAAGCAGTACCTGGTGGCCTTCGCGCAACTGCCGGATGCGGCGAGCCTGGACCGCACGGAAGCCGTCATCAAGCGCATGAGCGAAATCGCCTTGAAGCAACCCGGTGTATCCGACTCGGTGGCCTTCCCGGGCCTATCGATCAACGGGTTCACCAACAGCCCCAACAGCGGGGTGGTGTTCACGCCGCTGAAACCCTTCGACGAACGCAAGGACCCAAGCCAGTCGGCCGCCGCCATCGCCGCCGCGCTCAACGCCCAGTTCGCCGACATCGAAGACGCCTACATCGCCATCTTCCCACCGCCACCGGTCCAGGGCCTGGGCACCATCGGCGGCTTCCGCCTGCAGATCGAAGACCGCGGCAACCTGGGCTACGAAGCGCTGTACCGCGAAACCCAGAACATCATCGCCAAGAGCCATGACGTGCCGGAACTGGCCGGGCTGTTCACCAGCTACCAGGTCAACGTGCCGCAGGTCGATGCCGCCATCGACCGTGAGAAAGCCAAGACCCATGGCGTGGCGATCAACGACATCTTCGACACCTTGCAGATCTACCTGGGCTCGCTGTACGCCAACGACTTCAACCGTTTCGGCCGCACCTACCAGGTCAACGTCCAGGCCGAGCAGCAGTTCCGCCTCGATGCCGAGCAGATCGGCCAGCTCAAGGTACGCAACGACCGTGGCGAGATGGTCCCGCTGGCGAGCTTCCTCAAGGTCAGCGACACCTCCGGCCCCGACCGGGTGATGCATTACAACGGCTTCATCACCGCCGAGATCAACGGCGCTGCGGCGCCCGGCTACAGCTCCGGACAAGCGGAAGCGGCGATCGAGCGGCTGCTCAAGCAGGAATTGCCCAATGGCATGGTGTTCGAATGGACCGACCTGACCTACCAGCAGATCCTCTCGGGCAATACCGCGCTGCTGGTGTTCCCGCTCTGCGTGCTGCTGGCGTTCCTGGTGCTGGCGGCGCAGTACGAAAGCTGGAGCCTGCCGTTGGCGGTGATCCTGATCGTGCCGATGACGCTGCTGTCGGCCATCACCGGGGTGATGCTGGCCGGTAGCGACAACAACATCTTCACCCAGATCGGCCTGATCGTACTGGTGGGCCTGGCGTGCAAGAACGCCATCCTCATCGTCGAGTTCGCCAAGGACAAGCAAGCCGAAGGCCTCGACCCGCTGGCGGCCGTGCTGGAAGCCTGCCGTCTGCGCCTGCGGCCGATCCTGATGACCTCGATCGCCTTCATCATGGGCGTGGTGCCGCTGGTGCTGTCGTCCGGCGCCGGGGCCGAAATGCGCCATGCCATGGGTGTGGCGGTGTTCTCGGGGATGATCGGGGTGACGCTGTTCGGCCTGTTCCTGACCCCGGTGTTCTTCTTCCTGATCCGCCGTTTCGTCGAACGTCGCGAGGCGCGCAAGGCCGCCGTTCGCCCCGTCGCCCTGGAGAGCCAGCCATGAACCTACTCAAAGCCCTGACCCCGAGCTTGTTGGCACTGGCCCTGGCGGCCTGTGCGGTGGGCCCGGACTACCACGCGCCGGATACCGTGCCGGCGCAGCTGGACGCGCAACTGCAAGGCCAGCGCCTGGACCGCGCGCGGTTCGAGAGCGCCTGGTGGCGGCAGTTCGACGACCCGGTGCTGAACCAGTTGGTCAGCGTCTCGCTGGCCGGCAACCGCGACTTGCGTGTGGCGTTCGCCCGGCTCAAGGCGGCGCGCTCGCTGCGTGAAGAAGACAGCCTGGACCGCGTACCGACGGTCACCAGCCGCGCCAGCAGCGAGCTGGGCAAAAGCCAGATTCCGGGGCAGACCGACGATCGGGTCAACATCGAGCGCTATGACCTGGGCCTGGACATGGCCTGGGAGCTTGACCTGTTCGGCCGCATCCAACGGCAGATCGAAGCCAGCCAGGCCCGTGAGGATGCCGCGGCCGCCGACTTGCAACAATTGCAGGTCAGTTTGATCGCGGAGCTGGTCGACGCCTACGGCCAACTGCGTGGTGCTCAACTGCGCGAACGCATCGCCACCGACAACCTCGACAACCAACGCCAGTCGCGCTCGCTCACCGAGCGGCTGCGCGATGCGGGCGTGGGCAACGAACTGGACGTGATGCGCGCCGAGGCGCGCCTGGCCGGCGTCGAAGCCACGGTGCCGCAATTGCAAGCGCAGCAGGCGCGGGCAAGCAACCGCATCGCCACCCTGCTCGGCCAACGTGCCGATGCGCTGAACGTCGACCTCTCGCCCAGGGCTTTGCCGGCGATCGCCAAGACCCTGCCGGTGGGCGACCCCGGCGAGCTGCTGCGCCGGCGCCCGGACATCCGCCGCGCCGAGCGCGAACTGGCCGCTGCCACGGCCTCGGTCGGCGTGGCCACAGCCGATCTGTTCCCACGGGTCAGCCTCAGCGGCTTCCTTGGTTTCACCGCCGGGCGAGGCTCGCAACTGGGCAGCGCCGCAGCCAACGCCTGGGCCTTGGGGCCTAGCATTCAATGGGCGGCGTTCGACTTGGGCAGCGTGCGCGCCCGCCTGCGCGGCGCCAAGGCCGACGCCGAGGGCGCACTGGCCAGCTACGAGCAGCAGGTGCTGCTGGCCTTGGAGGAGTCGGCCAATGCCTTCAGCGACTACGGCAAGCGTCAGCAGCGGCTGCGCGCCCTGGTGCGCCAGAGCGAGGCCAGCCGCAAGGCTGCGGAGCTGGCCTCGATACGCTACCGCGAAGGCAGTGTCGATTATCTGGTGCTGCTCGATGCCGAGCGCGAACGCCTGGCGGCCGAGGATGCGCAGGCCCAGGGCGAGGTCGAGCTGTACCAGGGCATCGTCGACATCTACAAAGCCCTGGGTGGGGGCTGGGAGCCGACGGTGGTGGCCAGCGCCCGCTGAATGCGAAAGGGGTGCGTCAATGGCGATGCCCCTATTGCAAGGTTCGAAGGGCCGCTGTGTTCGGCCCCTGACGACCACGAGGACTGCATACGACCGTTCGCCTGCGCATCGCGCAGGCACCCTCCATTTCGGCTGCCATGCAAGGTGGCGGTGAGCGACAACGGGTTGTGCAACCCAGCAGAAAAATCGCATCTGATAGTGGTTCGCCATTATCCCGGTTCTCGCACGGGGGCCGTCGGGGTTAGAATGCGCAAAATCCGGAGCGCCGATGAACCACGAACGCCTGCCCCCAAATGACCCCGATGCGATCACCGATGCCGCCGCGCACTGGTGCATGCGCCTGCATGCCGACGACTGCACCGAAGCCGAACGCCAGGCGTTCGCGCAGTGGTTGGCGGCCGATCCCCGGCATGCCGAGGAGTACAAGGCCATTGGCGCGATCTGGCAGAACGTCGAGCATGTACCGCGCAGCCAGACCCATCTGGTCTACAACCCGCCCTACCGTCGTCCGCCGCTGCGCTATCGCCTGCGTCGCTTTGCGCCCGCCTTCGCCTGCGCTCTGCTGGCCCTGCCCGTTGCCGGTTGGTTCGGCTGGGAGCAAGGACTGCTGCCCAACAGCTACCAGCACCTGAGCAGCGGCGCTACCCGGCAGACGGTGCAGTTGAGCGACGGCAGCCAGGTCGAGTTGAACCTGCACACCGAGTTGCGGTATTTCAACTTCAAGGACCAGCGCAAGGTGGTGCTGGTCGAAGGCGAAGCCTTCTTCAAGGTCGCCCACGACAGCGAACACCCGTTCATCGTGCAGGCCGGGCGCGGTCATACCCGCGTCACCGGCACGCAGTTCAACGTGTGGAAATATCAGGACCAGGTCAAGGTCACGTTGGTACAGGGCTCGGTGCTGGTCAGCAGCGACGGCGACGACGGTTATCGCCTCAGCCCCGGCATGCAGGCCACCTACCGCAAGGGCGACTTCGAGCCGCAACTGGCGCAGAACGACGACTACGAACGCAGCCTGGCCTGGCGCAGCGGCAAGCTGGTGCTGGACGACCTCAGCCTGCAACAGGCCCTGCCCATCATCAGCCGCTACCTCGACAAGCCGCTGCGCGTCGCCGACGACAGCACCGGCAAGATCCGCATCAGCGGCGTGTACAACACCGGCGAGGTCGAGCGCCTGGTGGCCATGTTGCCCAAGGTGCTGCCGGTCTACCTGACCCGCAGCAAGGATGGCGGCACCGTGCTCAACCGCATCGCCCTGCCGCCACCGCGCGGCTGAGCCTTACAGCACCATCGCCGCCAGCCAGCCGAAGGCCAGCAACGGCAGGTTGTAATGCAGGAAGGTCGGGACCACGGTGTCCCAGATGTGGTGGTGCTGGCCGTCGACGTTCAGGCCCGAGGTCGGCCCCAGGGTCGAGTCCGAGGCGGGGGAACCGGCGTCGCCCAAGGCCCCTGCCGTACCGACGATGCACACCGTGGCCAGCGGGTCGAAGCCCAGTTGCAGGCACAGCGGCACGAAGATCGCCGCCAGGATCGGCACGGTCGAGAACGACGAACCGATGCCCATGGTCACCAGCAACCCCACCAACAGCATCAACAGCGCGCCGATGCCCTTGCTGTGGTCGATCCACTGGGCCGCGGCCTCGACCAGCGACTTCACTTCGCCGGTGCTTTTGATCACTTCGGCAAAGCCCGACGAGGAAATCAGGATAAAGCCGATCATGGCCATCATCTTCATGCCTTCGGTGAACAGGTCGTCGGTGTCTTTCCAGCGCACGATGCCCGATAGCGAGAAGATCAAAAAGCCGACCATCGCGCCGATGATCATCGAATCCAGCCACAGCTGCACCACGAACGCGGCCAGAATGGCCAGCCCGGCCACCAGCAAGGTCAAAGGGTTGTACTGCACGCTGACCTGCTCGACCTGCTCGATGCGTGCCAAGTCATAGTCGCGCTTGCGCCGGTAGCTGACGAACACCGCCACCAGCAGGCCGAAGAGCATGCCAGCCGCAGGCAGGGCCATGGCATGGGTGACGTTGATGCCACTGACGTCGACTCCGGCGCGGCTGACGTTGGCCAGCAGGATCTGATTGAGGAAGATGTGGCCGAAGCCCACCGGCAGGAAGATATAGGGCGTGATCAAGCCGAAGGTGATCACGCAGGCGATCATTCGCCGGTCGATGCGCAGTCGGGTCAGCACATACAACAGCGGCGGGACCAGCAGCGGAATGAAGGCGATGTGGATCGGCAGGATGTTCTGCGACGCCACCGATACCACCAGCAGCAGCCCGATCAGCAGCCACTTGACCTTGCCGCCTTCGGCCTGCCCCTGGCGATCGAACATCGCCAGCGCGCGGTCGGCCAACGCGTGGGCCAGACCCGACTTGGCGATGGCCACGGCGAACGCGCCGAGCAAGGCGTAGGACAACGCCACCGTCGCGCCGCCGCCCAGGCCGGTGTTGAAGGCTTGCAGCGTGCCTTCGATGCCCAGCCCCCCGACCAGCCCACCGGTCAGGGCGCCGATGATCAACGCGATGACCACGTGCACACGGGACAGGCTCAGGACCAGCATGACGCCGACCGCGGCAATGACTGCATTCATTTCTTCGAGTACCTCGTTGCGACAGACGAAAGCGAGCGCACCGGCGCCAGGCTGCCTAAGGCAGGGCCGGTACGAAAGGATGGTTGTTCTTGGAGGGCGCACACTCTGAAGCAGCCCCGCCCGCTTGTCAAAGCGACGCAGCCCACGGCTCGCCCGCCCGCCAGGTTTTTCTTGAACGCTTGGATAAAGAAAAACTGGGCACCGCCGATGCAGTTGCGAGCCCAGGAAACCAACGACGGACCCGCGGGCCGACGCCAGGCTGGAGGGATCAAGCCGGGCGCTTGCAGGGCGCGCCTTCACGCAAGGCGCCCGGGCAGGAGTGCGTGGCAGCGCCACGGGATTACGCGGGTGGTGTCGTCCAGAACTAGAACCGATTCCAAGAGAGTGCCTCATGCCGCTGCGTCAATTGTCCATCCAATGGAAGATCACCCTGCTGGCCGGCTTGTGCCTGGCCAGCATCGTCACGTTGCTGGTCGGCCTATCGCTGTATCGTATGAACGCCAGCGCCGGCCTGGTCGAAGCCAGCAGCATGCAGATGCTGGGCAAGGTCGCCCAGGCGCGGCTGGAAGCGCAGAGCGAGGCCCAGGGCCTGAACGTGCGCCGCCAGTTCATGGACGCCTATCAGTACGGCGCCGGCGTCGCGCGCCAGGTGATGTTCGTGCGCGAGCAGGCGCGCAAGCGTCAGTTCGACGCCCGCGACCTGCGCCAGGACCTGACCGACCAAGTGCACAAGGCCTTGCAAGGCAACCCCGACCTGCTCGGCTTTTCGCTGGTCTTCGAGCCCAATGCCCTCGACCGCCAAGACAGCCAGTTCGCCGGTCAGGAGGCTTTGGGCAGCAACGCCGACGGCCGTTTCGCGTTGTACTGGTCGCAACCGCGCCCCGGCCAGCTCACCGCCATGGCCTTGCCCGAGCGGGACATGGCCGACACCAGCATCGGCCCGAGCGGCGAGCCGGCCAACACCTGGTGGGTCTGCCCCCGCAGCACGGCCAAGGTGTGCATCAGCGAACCCTACTTCTATGCCATCGACGGCCAACAGGTGCTGATGACCAGCATCGTCTTCCCGCTGATGGAGAACGGCAAGGCCATCGGTACGTTGTCCACCGACATCAACCTCAACAGCCTGCAAGCCATCAGCGAACGTGCCAGCGCCGGCCTCTACGAGGGCCGCACCACGGTCGGCATTCTCAGCCCGGCCGGGTTGCTGGCTGGCTACAGCGCCGACGCCAGCAAGCTTTCGCAGCGCTATGAGCAGGTCGACCCGGCGCAAGGCGCAGAGCTGGTGCGCACTCTAGGTCAGGGCCAGGCGCAGCAGGTGGTCGAACACGAGCACCGGCTCAAGGTGCTGACCAGCTTCGAACCGGTACCCGGCAGCAAACGCTGGGGCGTCTTGCTGGACCTGCCCAAAAGCGTGCTGACCGCACCTGCCGAAAGCCTGAAGAGCGAGCTCGACACCCTCAACCGTGAGGGCATGCTGCTGCAATTGGCCCTCGGCATCGCCGCGGCCATCGCCGGTCTGCTGCTGGTCTGGCTGCTGGCGCGCGGTGTGACCCGTCCGATCCTGGGCGTCGCGGCCAGGCTCAAGGACATCGCCAGCGGCGAAGGCGACCTCACCCGCCGCTTGACCTACGACAAGCGCGACGAACTGGGCGAGCTGGCCGGCTGGTTCAACCGTTTCCTCGACAAGCTGCAACCGACCATCGCCGAGGTGAAGGCCTCGGTGCAGGCCGCACGCGGCACCGCCGACCAGTCGGCGGCCATCGCCAGCCAGACCAGCGCCGGCATGGAACAGCAGTACCGCCAGGTCGACCAGGCCGCCACGGCCTCCCACGAAATGAGCGCCACCGCCCAGGACGTCGCCCGCAGCGCGGCCCAGGCGGCGCAAGCGGCGCGCGATGCCGACCAGGCTACCCGCGAAGGCTTGACGGTGATCGAACGCACCACGCAAAGCATCGACCACCTGGCCGCCGACATGAGTACGGCCATGGCCCAGGTGGCGGGGTTGGCACAGAACAGCGACAAGATCGGCTCGGTGCTCGAAGTGATCCGCTCGATTGCCGAACAGACCAACCTGCTCGCCCTCAACGCCGCCATCGAAGCGGCCCGCGCGGGCGAAGCGGGTCGCGGCTTCGCCGTGGTGGCCGACGAGGTGCGCAACCTGGCCCGAAGGACCCAGGAGTCGGTCGAAGAAACGCGCCAGGTGATCGAAGCCCTGCAAGCCGGCACCCAGGAGGTGGTCGGTGCCATGCAAGGCGGCCATCAACAGGCTCAAGGGGGCGTGGAACAGGTGTCTGCCGCTGCGGCTGCGCTGCAACGGATCGGCCATGCGGTATCGGTCATCACCGACATGAACCTGCAAATCGCCAGCGCTGCGGAAGAGCAAAGCGCCGTGGCCGAAGAGATCAACAGCAACATCGCCACCATCCGCGACGTGACCGAGTCGCTGTCGGGGCAGGCCAACGAATCGGCGCGGGTCAGCCAGTCGTTGAACCAGTTGGCGAATCAGCAGCAGGGGTTGATGGATCAGTTCCGCGTCTAGGGGCTTGGTAGACGGTACGGCCGGCCTTGCTGGCCGTGCCCGATGCACGGCGTTGGCAGCGCCTTGGTCAGCGCAGTTGCCATGACCGTGCATTACCCTCGCATGGGATTTGGCGGTTGGCCCGCGAGGCGTGCGCCGCCCCGCTCCAGCCGTTGCCCTGGCGTGCTAGCGCCGCCGCCTGGCGATTTCGCGCGCGACCGTCACCACCAGCAACATCCCGCCGGCCAACCCCAAGGTCAGCGACGCGCCCACCTGGGCAGCCACAGCGCCCGCCAGCAGACCACCGATCGCTTCGAAGCCAAAGCGCAGGGCGATGTAGAACGACACCACCCTGCCGCGCAAAGCGCTCGGTGCCCCACTCTGCAATTGCATGTTGGTGCTGACGTTGCTCACCGTGATGCCGAAGCCCAGCGCGCCCAGCGCCAGCAGTGCCACCGGCAACGGCCCAGGTGCCGCCAAGCCCAGCAGGCCTGCTGCGCAGAGCACGGCACCGGCGGTGATGAACCTTCGCAGGCGCGAAGACGAACCGCTAAAGGCCAGCACCAGCGTGGCGACGAATGCCCCTGCGCCGGCAGCGCCCCACAGCCAGCCCAGGGTCCGCGCATCTCCCTGGTACACCGACTTGGCCAGCACCGGCAGCAGCGCCGTGTAGCACGAGGCCAGGACATTGACCACCACCACGCTGACCATCAGGTGCCGCACATCGAGCGTGCACCACAGGTAGCGCAGGCCTTCGCGAAAGACCTCGCGGGTCGAGCCGCTGGCTTTGCTGGCAGGGCTGCCGCGCACCTTGAGCAGGCCTACCAGCAGCGCAGAAAACGCCAGCGCCGTGAGCAGAAAGCACAACGCCTCGCCCGCCCAGGCGATCAGCGCGCCGGCCAGCGGCGGGCCGACGAAGCGCGCTGCGTTGATCAGCATGGCGTTGAGTACCAAGGCATTGGGCAGGTCGGCCGGGTCGGCGACGAAGCTGCCGATCAACGCCTGGCGCAGCGGCGTTTCGAAGGCGTTGAGCAGGCCCAGCAGCAAGGCCATGCCGACCAGGCTCGACGCATTCAACAGGTGGGCATAGGCCAAGCCGGCCAAGGCCAGCGACTGCAGGGCCAGCAACGTCTGCACCGCGATCAGCAGGCGGCGCTTGTCATGGCGGTCGGTCCAGGCGCCGGCGATGGGGCCGATCAGCAACTGCGGCGCCAGGGTGACGAAAGCGATCACGCCGAGCAGCGTAGGCGAATCGGTCAGATGATAGGCCAGCCAGGCCAGGGCGACCTGCTGCACCCACTTGCCGAGGGTCGACACCGCCTGGCCGGTGAAATAGATCTGGAAGGCCGGATGCGCCAAAGCCCGCACGGGGGCGGGCCAGGCGCGTACGGGGACGCGGTGTGGATCGGGCAAAGCGCTACTCCTGTGGGTACGGCGACCGCTCGGCCCAGCCGCGCAACTGCGCGCAGGTCAAGGCAACAGGCAGCCTTTGGCTTTCAGCGAGGCCAGGACCCAGGTCCGGTCGTTGGTGCCCTGGGCTATCTGGTCGAGTTGTTTCTGTTCGGCGGCATGCTTGGCCGCGGCACGGTCGTATACCTCGCCCACCTGATCGAACGGGACGCACAGCAGGCCGTCGTCGTCACCGATGACCAGATCGCCGGGCTCGATCACCATGCCGTCGATGGCGATGGGCACGTTGATCTCGCCTGGACCGTCCTTGTAGGGGCCGCGATGGGAGATACCCGCCGCGAACAACGGAAAATCACCGGCACCGAGGGTGCCAGCATCGCGGATCGCGCCATTGATGACGATTCCGGCCACGCCGCGCTTGATGGCGTACGCGACCATCATCTCGCCGATCAGGGCGTTGGACAGGTCACCGCCGGCATCCACCACCACCACGTCGCCGGGTTCGGCGATATCCAAGGCGTAATGCAGCATCAGGTTGTCGCCCGGGCGCGCCTTGACCGTCAATGCCGCACCCGCCAGCACACCGGCGCGGTGCATGGGGCGGATGCGTGCGCCGCCGGCGGTCATGCGGTTCATCGAATCGCTGATATTGGCCACTGGCACGTCACGGTAGCGGGCGACCCATTCGGCGTCGACTTTACGGGCACGCTGCAGAACTCTGAATCCAATGCTCATGTGACCAACCTCTTGCTGGTGTCGTAGGTGAGCAGTAAGCCTGCCCCTTTTTTGTTTTTTCAGAATGGCATTTCATTTAAACCATTGCAACGCCTCTTAACTACACTTTCAAGCTTCTACAACAGGATTGGTTTTTGCTTATTGCAACGTCGTTTCAATATGGTTAGTGTTTGCTCAACTCGCCGCCGCGTGTGGCGTAGATGCTCCAACCACAAGAACAAGGCATACGACCATGAGCATGACCAAGACCGTTCTGCTGACCGGGCCCGAGCTCGCACCCGACGCCATGCGCTTGGCCGCCGACCAGGGCGTGCGTGTGGTTCCCACTGCGCCCTACCTGCCCGCCGCCGAGCTCGAGGCGATCATTCGCGCCGAGCAGCCCGACGCGATCATCGTCCGCCAGGGCGAACTCAACGCATCGATGATCGCTGCCTCCTCCAACCTGAAGGTGATCGCCAAGCACGGCGTGGGCTACAACACCATCGACATTCAGGCCGCCGCCGCGCGTGGCATTCCCGTGACCATCGCGGTCGGGGCCAATGCGCAGTCGGTCGCCGAACACGCCTTCGCCCTGCTCTTCAGCGTGGCGCGGCAAACGGCATCGCTCGACGCGCGCATGCGCGCCGGGCACTGGGACAAAGCGTCGGCCAATGGCGTAGAGCTGTTCGGCAAGACGCTCGGGCTGGTCGGCCTGGGTTCGATCGGCAGCGTGCTGATGGACCTCGTGGCGCCCTTGCAGATGAAGGTCAAGGTTTACGACCCGTTCCTGGGACAACTGCCTGAGCGTGCCCATGTCGAGCGGGAAACCGATTTCGACCGACTCCTCGGCGAAAGCGATATCATCAGCCTCCATTGCCCCCTGACCGAGACCAACCGCCACCTCATGGGCGCCGCCCAGTTCGCCCGTATGCGCCCGGGTAGCATCCTCATCAACACGGCCCGTGGCGAACTGGTCGACACCGCGGCACTGGTCGAGGCCCTACGCTCGGGCCAGCTTGCCGGCGCCGGGCTGGACACCTTCGAGCCAGAGCCGCCGCCGGCCGACAGCCCGTTGTGGAGCTTGCCGACCTTGGTCGCCACGCCGCACGTCGGCGCCAACACCTCGGCGGCGCGCGACCGCGTAGGTCTGCTCGCGTTGCAGCAGGTATTCGCGGTCTGGGCAGGCGAGCCGCTCGACCCGCGCTGCGTGGTCAACCGCCAACTGCTGAACAACTAGCCTTTCGCCGTACGGCCGGGCTTTGCCGAAAAAAGCCCCAACCCAGATCCGCGTAACTCCAGAAAAAATAACAATTGGAGCGCCCCATGACTGCGACCACTCCCCCCGTCAGCGAACTCGAGCGCGCCACCATGCGTCGCGTCGCCTGGCGTATCCTGCCGTTCCTGATCGTCTGCTATCTGATCGCCATTATCGACCGTGGCAACATCGGCATGGCCTCTTTGCAGATGAACGAAGACCTTGGCCTCACCGCCAAGGTCTTCGGTTTCGCCAGCAGCCTGTTCTTCTTCGCCTACTTCCTGGTCGAGGTGCCGAGCAACCTGGCCATGCAGCGCTACGGCGCGCGCATCTGGATCGCTCGGATCATGATCACCTGGGGCATCATCTCCGCCGGCACCGCCTTCGTAGGTGGTGCGAACTCGCTGTACGTCATGCGCTTTCTGCTCGGTGCGGCCGAGGCTGGATTCTTCCCAGGCGTGCTGCTCTACCTCACCTACTGGCTACCCGCCGCCTACCGCGCACGCATGGTGGCGATCTTCATGGTCGCGATCCCGGCGGCCAACTTCATCGGCTCGCCGCTCTCCGGCCTGCTGTTGAGCCTCGACGGTTGGCTGGGCATGCGCGGTTGGCACTGGCTGTTCATCATCGAAGGCATCCCTGCCGTACTGCTCGGCGTTGCTTGTCTGTTCGTGCTGACCGATCGGCCCGAGCAAGCCAAGTGGCTGACTGACGAGCAGCGCAGCTGGTTGATCCAGCGCCTGTCCGAAGAATCGGCGAAGAAAACCGCGATCGGCCACATCTCGCTGTGGAAACTGCTGCGGCACAAGGACATCTGGTTGCTGGCCCTGATCTACTCGGGCGCATCGGCTGCCGGCAGCACCATGAGCGTGTGGGCGCCACAACTGCTGAAGACCTTCGGACTCAGTTCGATGGAGATCGGCCTGGTCAACGCCATCCCCTATGGCCTGGCGTCGGTGATGATGGTGATCTGGGGCCGCAGCTCCGATCGCACCGGTGAACGCCGCTGGCACACGGCGATGACCATGCTGCTGATCGCGGCTGGCCTGCTGATGACCCTCTTCACCTCGTCCCTGCCCGCTACCGTGCTGATGCTGAGCATGGTGCTGATCGGCGCCTACTCCATGAAAGGTCCGTTCTGGGCGCTGGTGTCGGGCTGGCTGTCGTCCTCGACGGCCGCTGCGGGCCTTGCGGCCGTCGGCGCGTTGGCGAACCTGATCGGCGGCGGCCTGATGGTCAACGCCTATGGCGCCATCCACGACGCCACCGGTAGCTACGCCATCGCACTCATGCCGCTGGCTGCGCTGTGCACCTTGGCAGGCGTACTGGTACTGATCATCGGGCGCAAGCGCCAGCAAGAACAGGCCCAAGCGGCCCACGCTGCCGTGGCCAAGTAACGCTCCCGCACATCGTTCCTGCCCAGCCGTTGCATGGGCAGGAACCGATGCATACCCGCCGACCCAAGCCGATTGCCTGACCCCGCGGGCATGGAGCTGGCGTCGGCAACGTCGCATGCAAGCCAGCAACTGCTGAGCCTGCACCCACCTGCGGCGTCACTTCACAGACGCTGCGCCCTCTTCGATCTTGCAGCCCAAGCTGCGCATCAGATCGCGCGCGGTGTCGAAAAACACCTCGCGCAAGGTGTGCGCCGTCTCTTCCGTGAGGCGGCTGGCCGGACCGGACACCACCAGCGCCCCCATCAGCTCTTGCTGGGCACCATAGATGGGCAAGGCCATCGAAGCGGCATGCGGGTCGGTGGCACCGCGCGAATAATAAGGCTTTTCGAGCGCCATACCGGCCGCATAGTTGGCCCTCAGAGCCTGCGCGCCTGCGGCTTCGTCCATGGGACGCATGTCGCCGGGTTGCAGGTTCAGGCGCAGGCTGTGTGGCGAATTGACCCGGTATTGGCACATCCGGTAGGCACCGTGCCGGACATAGAAGGAGGCCGTTTCGCCCGTCTGTTGCGACAGGTGGTGCAGCCTGGGCATCACGTGCCGCTCTAGATCCAGCGCTTCCTGGTAGACGGCGTTGAGGCGCATCACCTCGCTGGCCAACTGATAGCGGCCGTCGGCCATACGCGTGATGAAACCGTGGGTTTCGAGCGACACCATCAGGCGCATGATGGTGCTCTTGATCAGCCCGGTGCGCTCGGCGAGGTCCACCAGGCTCAGCGCCGTGTCACCCATTTGGAAGGCCGTCAGGACAGTGAGCACCCGATCGGCCGAGGCCACACCATTCACCGCCGGGCGCGGTCGCGCTTTTACCATTGCGAATACCTTCTAAGGCTTGCAGCCCCTGGGGACTCGGGGCCGAGAAAAAGGAAATGAGGGGGCGGCATTGAGCGCGTGTGGCTGACCGGCTCGGCCAGTTGCACACGATGCCAATGCGCGAAGCGCGTCAGCGGCATGGCCGTCCGGCGGCCCTGGTGGTTAGGGCCGCCCTCCGCCGATCGATCAGTCCGCCAGGCGCCAGGTGGTGGTGCCTTTGCTGTCTTCCAGCACCACGCCCATGGCCGTGATCTGGTCGCGAATGCGGTCAGACTCGGCCCAGTTCTTCTCGCTGCGCGCTTGCAGGCGCGCCTGGATCAGCGCTTCCACTTCGGCGGCGTCGACCTTGCCTTCGGCACCTGCGCGCAGGAAATCGTCGGCCTCCAGCTGCAGCACACCCAGCACGTCGCCCAGCTCGCGCAGACGCCCGGCCAGCCCAGCGGCGGCATCAGGGTCGCTCTCGCGCAGGCGGTTGATTTCGCGGACCAGGTCGAACAACACAGCGCAGGCTTCGGGGGTGCCGAAGTCGTCGTTCATCGCCAGGGTGAAGCGTTCGACGAACGCCTCGCCACCGGCCGGCGCCATCCGCGGCAGCCCGCGCAGGGCATGGTAGAACCGCTCCAGGGCGGCCTTGGCGTCGCGCAGACTGTCTTCGGAATAGTTGATCGCGCTGCGATAGTGGCTGGCGACCAGCAGATAGCGCACCACCTCGGGATGGTACTTGTCGAGCACGTCGCGGATGGTGAAGAAGTTGTTCAACGACTTGGACATCTTCTCGCCATTGATGCGGATCATGCCGCAGTGCATCCAGGCGTTGGCGTACGGCTTGCCGGTGGCCGCTTCGCTCTGGGCGATCTCGTTCTCATGGTGCGGGAACTCCAGGTCGCTGCCGCCGCCGTGGATGTCGAAGCTCTCGCCCAGGCAGCAGGTCGACATCACCGAGCACTCGATGTGCCAGCCCGGACGCCCCGGCCCCCATGGCGACTCCCAGCTCGGCTCGCCGGGCTTGACGCCCTTCCATAGCACGAAGTCGAGCGGGTCCTGTTTGGCCTCGCCGACTTCGATGCGCGCGCCGATGCGCAGGTCTTCGACCTTGCGCCGCGACAGCTTGCCGTAGCCGACGAACTTGCCGACGCGGTAGTACACGTCGCCGTTGCCCGGTGCGTAGGCATAGCCCTTGTCGATCAGGGTCTGGATCATCGCGTGCATGCCGGGGATATGGTCGGTGGCACGCGGCTCCTGGTCCGGCGGCAGGATGTTGAGACGGCGTTCGTCCTCGTGCATGGCGTCGATCATGCGTGCGGTCAGTTCATCGAAGCGCTCGCCGTTCTGGTTGGCGCGGTTGATGATCTTGTCGTCGATGTCGGTGATGTTGCGCACGTAGGTCAGCGCATAGCCGCTCTTGCGCAGCCAGCGCGTGACCAGGTCGAAGGCCACCATGCTGCGGCCGTGGCCCAGGTGGCAGTAGTCGTACACGGTCATGCCGCACACGTACATGCGCACGTTGTTGCCGTCGAGCGGTTTGAAGACTTCTTTCTGCTTGCTCAGGGTGTTGTAGACGGTAAGCACGACGGTTCCTCAGCTGCCCCAGGAGTCACGCAGGGTGACGGTGCGGTTGAACACGGGACGGCCCGGCTGGCTGTCCTTGAGGTCGGCGCAGAAATAACCTTCGCGCTCGAACTGGAAGCGGTCTTCGGCCTGGGCCTGGGCCAGCGACGGCTCGGCGCGGCAACCGCTGAGCACTTGCAGCGAGTCGGGGTTGATGTTGTCGAGGAAGGTGCCGCCGTCTTCGGTCTTTTCAGGATTGGCCGAACGGAACAGGCGGTCGTACAGGCGCACTTCGCACTCGACGCTGGCCGCGGCCGGCACCCAGTGGATCACGCCTTTGACCTTGCGCCCTTCGGGGTTCTTGCCGAGTGTATCCGGGTCGTACGAGCAACGCAGCTCGACGATGTTGCCATCGGCGTCCTTGATCGCTTCGTCGGCGCGGATCACGTAGCTGCCGCGCAGACGCACTTCGCCGGCCGGCTCCAGGCGCTTGTAGCCCTTGGGCGGGGTTTCCATGTAGTCGTCGCGGTCGATGTACAGTTCGCGGGCGAACGGCAGCGTACGCACGCCCATGTCTTCCTTGGGGTGGCGCGCCAGCTCCAGTTGCTCGACCTGGCCTTCGGGGTAGTTGGTGATGACCACCTTCAGCGGGCGCAGCACGCACATGGCGCGCGGCGCGGTGCGGTCCAGGTCGTCGCGGATGCTGAATTCGAGCATCGACATGTCGACCACGCCATCGGAACGGTTGGTGCCGATCATGTCGCAGAAGTTGCGGATCGACGCCGGGGTGAAGCCGCGGCGGCGGTAGCCCGATAGCGTCGACATGCGCGGATCGTCCCAGCCCTCGACGTGGTTTTCGTCGACCAGCTGCTTGAGCTTGCGCTTGGAGGTGATGGTGTAGTTCAGGTTCAGGCGGCTGAACTCGTACTGGCGCGGGCGCGCCGGCACCGGCAGGTTGTCCAGGAACCAGTCGTACAGCGGGCGATGGCCTTCGAACTCCAGGGTGCAGATGGAGTGGGTGATGCCTTCGATGGCGTCGGACTGGCCATGGGTGAAGTCATAGTTGGGGTAGATGCACCAGGCGTCGCCCGTCTGGTGATGGTGCGCGTGGCGAATGCGATAGAGGATCGGGTCGCGCAGGTTCATGTTCGGCGAGGCCATGTCGATCTTGGCGCGCAGCACGCGCTCGCCATCCTTGAACTCGCCGGCCTTCATGCGCGCGAACAGGTCGAGGTTCTCTTCGACGCTGCGTTCGCGGAACGGGCTGTTCTTGCCCGGCTCGACCAGGTTGCCACGGTATTCCTTGGCTTGCTCGGGGGTCAGGTCGCAGACGTAGGCCTTGCCGCGCTTGATCAGCTCGACCGCCCACTCGTGCAACTGGCCGAAGTAGTCGGAGGCGTAGCGCACCTTGCCGGCCCACTCGAAGCCCAGCCACTTGACGTCGCGCTGGATGGCGTCGATGTATTCCTGGTCTTCCTTGGCCGGGTTGGTGTCGTCGAAGCGCAGATGGCACGCGCCGCCGAATTCCTCCGCCAAGCCGAAGTTGACGCAGATCGACTTGGCGTGGCCGATGTGCAGGTAACCGTTGGGCTCTGGCGGGAAACGGGTGACGATGCCGGCGTGCTTGCCGGCGTCCAGGTCGGCCTGGACGATGGGCCGCAGGAAGTTCGCAGGGGCTACGGGAGCGCCTTTGGCGGCAGCGTTGGGCGCGTGGTCGGCAGTGGGCTTGCTCATAGGATCCTTGAATGCACGTGTCGGGCCGGGTAGGCCGATCGAATCAAAACGCCTATCATAGCCGATGCAGTCAAGGGGCTGACAGCCGAACACCGCAATCCAGTGCGATTTGTCTCGGTCAGGCCCGGGCACGGCACCTTCGATGTGTCGCGCAGGTCCCATCCCTCGTCAGGTAAGCGCATGCGCCTGGCGCAGCGCCCATTTCCACATGCCTCAAAAAGCGAGTTCCCGCATGTCCAAAGTCAAACTGAGCACCAACCACGGCGACATCGTCCTGCAACTGAACGCCGAGAAAGCCCCGCAGACCGTCGAGAACTTCGTGCAGTACGTCAAGGAAGGCCACTTCGACGGCACCGTCTTCCACCGCGTGATCAAAGGCTTCATGATCCAGGGCGGCGGTTTCTCGGCCGAAATGAGCCAGAAGAAAACCCGCGCCAGCATCCAGAACGAAGCCGACAACGGTCTGAAGAACCAGAAGTACAGCATCGCCATGGCCCGCACCATGGACCCGCACTCGGCCTCCGCGCAGTTCTTCATCAACGCCTCGGACAACGAATTCCTCAACCACAGCGGCAAGAACACCCAGGGCTGGGGTTACGCGGTGTTCGGCGAAGTGATCGAAGGCCGTGAAGTGGTCGACGCCATCGAACAGGTCAAAACCGGTTCCAAATCCGGCCATCAGGACGTGCCGGTCGACGCGGTGGTCATCGAGAAAGCCGAGATCGTTGAGTGATACTGCTGATCTCCGATCTGCACTTGCAAGAACAACGCCCGGACATCACCCGGGCGTTTCTCGATCTGCTGTCGGGCCGTGCGCGGCAGGCCGAGGCGCTGTACATCCTGGGCGACTTCTTCGAAGCCTGGATCGGCGACGACGCCATGACGCCCTTCCAGCGCTCGATTTGTCAGGCCCTGCGCCAACTCAGCGACAGCGGCACCCAGGTGCTGCTGATGCACGGCAACCGCGACTTCCTCATCGGCAAGGCTTTCTGCAAGGCCGCCGGCTGCACCCTGCTGCCCGATCCATGCGTGGTGGAACTGGCCGGCGAACCGGTGCTGCTGATGCACGGCGATACCCTGTGCACGCAAGACGTGGCCTACATGAAACTGCGCCGCTACCTGCGCAACCCGCTGACGCTCTGGCTGCTGCGTCACCTGCCGCTGTCCACCCGGCATAAGCTGGCGCGCAAGCTGCGCAGCGAAAGCCGTGCGCAAACGCGCTTGAAAGCCAGCGACATCGTCGACGTCACCCTCGACGAAGTGCCGCGGCAGATGGCGGCCCATGGCGTGCGTACGCTGATCCATGGCCACACCCATCGCCCGGCGGTTCATGAGCTGCTGGTCGAAGGCCAGCCGGCGCGGCGCATCGTGCTGGGCGACTGGGACCGCAGCGGCTGGGTGCTGCAAGCCGACGAACACGGCCTGCAGCTGGACAGCTTCCCTATCGAGCAGCCGTCTGCGGACCGCGCTTAGCGCGGCCGTTGGGCCTCGTCGGCCTCACTGATGCTGTAGGCCCGGTACTGCGGATCGGCCTCGATCTGCGCTTCGGTGAACGGCAGTGGCGCCAATTGGCGCGCGGCGAAGGCGCGGGTCTGGTCGTCGAAATGCGGCGAAGCCGCTTCGCTGGACAGCGAGAACGCCAGCAAACCTTGGGCTTGCGGCCCTTGCGCGGTGAAGCTCACCACCTGCAAGTAGCTCGTACCGCTCACCACCCGCCGCTTACCCGGCGCCACCGGTACGCTGACCATCGAGTTGTACACCCCAAGGGCCTGCGACCCTCCCGCCACCGGGGTGCCCGCGGCCGACTGCTGGATTTGCCCCCACTTCGCGTGGTCGGCGATACCCGCCTCGCGCACCTTTTCCAACGACGCCAGCGCCGCTTCGCGCAGATGGGCGCGCACCGCCGCCTGCTCGACCGCAAGGCCGCGCGGGGTATGCTGCGGGTCGGCGGGATCGAACGGCACCCGCCACAGTTCAGGATGGTTAGCGAGGTCGGCGAACAGGTTCTGGAAGTGCACCCAGCCCAGCCCGCTGTCCAGATCGGCCTTGCCGTCCCAGGCCTCCAGGCTGGCGCACAGGGCCGCCAGGTCGCTCTGTACCGTGGCGCACCACTGTCGCAGATCGGGTCGCAGCAGCTGCGCCAGGTAGACCTCGTCGTCCAGCACCAGATCGCGCAACGCCGCAGCGTCGAGCTTGCCCTGCCCTTTCAGGCGTTCGAGCGCGAAGCGGCTGCGCAGGCCCAGCGGCTGCTCGGCGCGGCTCACCACTGGCGAGAAGCCGGTCAGCGGTTGCGCGGGGTTGACCATCCAGGCCGAATCGTTCGAATGCTGCACGAAATCGCGCCGTTGCAGGCTGGGCAGTTGATTGGCCGGAAAGATGCCCGGCTGCGCCGCCTGGGGGTCGACCTTCCATGCGCAGGTTTGGCGCGAGCCGTCGAGCACCACCAGTGGCTGGCCGGCAGCCGCCGGGTCGCTGCACGTGGCCAACAGCGCTTGGTCAACGTAGGGCACCACCGACTGGTTCAGGTACAACGCCTCACCGCCGGCGTCCACAGCCAGGGTGTTGACCCATGGAATGCCTTGGGTTTCACCAATGGTTCGTTTAAGCGCGCCCAGGCTGTCGGCGCGGTTGATCTGGTACCACTGTTGCAGCACTCGCGTATTGGCCAGGTTGGCATCGCGCAGGCTGTAGGCGTGCTGGCCGTCCCAGTCCAGGCGCCCAGGCCATTGCACGATGGGCCCGAAGACGGAGCTGTAGACTTCGCGGCGTACTGGGTTGAGCCGGCCCTGCTCGTCCTTGACGGTGACGGTCAACGTCTGGCGCTGCAAAGGTCGAGACACACCGTCGAGCAGGTAACGGGTCGGGTCCTTGGGGTCGAGCTGCAAGCGGTAGAGGGTGAAGTGTTTGGAGCTGTCGACGGTGTGCGTCCAGGCCAGGTGTGGGTTGAAGCCGATGTTGATCAGCGGCAGTCCGGGCAATGCGGCGCCCATGACGTCAAGCTGGCCGGCGATGGTCAGGTGCATCTGATAGAAGCGCAACCCGCCTATCCAGGGGAAGTGCGGATTGGCCAGCAACAGCCCATGACCGTTCGCCGAGCGCTGCGCGCCGACTGCGATGGCGTTGCTGCCACGCTCGCTGGCGAAGCGTTGCTGGCGCGCCAGGGCACTGGCGAAATGCGAAGCGGCGGGCGCCGTGGCCAGGCCCGGTGGCGTGGCGCCGGCCAATGCTTCGGCGAACTGCCCGACACCGCCTTCGGCGAGCAGGCGGCGGGTCAGCTTGGCCAGGTCGCGACTGGTGATCGGCCGTACGCCCGCACCGTCGCCACATTCGCTGGGCAGGCCCTGGGCGCGGCGCTCGGCCAGCACGCGGTTGTAACCACTGGCATAGCCGTCGAGCAAGGCGCGCACTGCTGCGGGTTGCGCCTGCAGGAAGTCGTCGACTGCGGCCGGGGTATTGAGCCAGGTGAAAAACAGGTCGCTGTCGAGGTTGTTACGCCGATCGACGGTCGTGCCTTGGCTGCCGTGGTAACGCGACCGCTCGCCGTTCACGGTCAGCACTTCGTCGGCCAGCAGGCACAGGTTGTCCTGGCCGTAGGCATAACCGATGCCATAGCCCAGGCCCCGCTCGTCTTTGGCCAGAATGTGCGGCACGCCGAATGTGGTACGACGAATCTGCGCGCTGGCCTCAAAGGGCGCGGCATGGACTTGGGCGCCGACGGCGGCGAGGAAGACGGCTGACAGACTGAGGCACGCCAGCGGGCGCGAACGTGTGGTCACAGGGGCTCCTGATCGATTCGAGGGTCATCACGATCAAACGAAGCGAAGGGCGCAGAAATTTACCTGGTCAGGTGCATGCGCGGAGATCGGACCGCACCCTGGCGTCGAATTTTTTCCAACTCGGGTGCAGTTTTTTCGTTCTCGTTCGTCTTACTTCATTGAGGCACACACATTTGGGACCGAAAACGAAAGGGAGCATTCTGCACATGTACAACCCGACACCGCGTGCTGAGCGAACCAAGCCGACCGGCCTAGGCCCAAGCGGCACCGCACAGGCCGCCCAGGATCGCCTTGGCAACGAACAGATCCGCGAATTGCTGCGTGTCTACGGCTTGCGCACCAGCCTGATCCGGCTGAAGGTGATCGACGCCTTGCACATGGCCGACAAACAAAGCCGCCGTATCGGTGTGCGTGGCGTGCACGCGCAGTTGGAGCAACTGGATATTCCGTTGTCGTTCCTGAGCGTGCGCGAAGTGCTCAAACGCTTGTGCGTGGAGGGCGTGCTCACCTTGGGCGACGACAAGTGCTACAGCCTCAATCCACCCGCGTTGGCGGTCCTCGAGAAGCGTTGACGGCCAGTATCGCCGGGCGCAATGACCGGCCTGAGACTCAGCGCTGCCTGACTTTGCGGCGCAGAATCCCGTTGATCACCACGACCACGACGGCAATGGCGATAGCCAGGTACTGAAAGGTCTGTTCGCTGATGGTGCCTTGCTTCTGCAGGTGGGACAGGCCCAGCATCAGGCCCAACATGACCACGAGAATCAGGATCGAGTATTTCAGGCGCTGCATGTGTGTCATCGAAAAAATCCCTGGCGCATCAAGTGAAAGGAGGATTGGACGTGGCGCGCATCATACCGCGCTGGCGCGGACGCTGCCTTCTCGGATGGGTTCGCCCAGTTGCTCGAGGGTGGCGCTAGGCATTTCAACTTCAACTGACATCCCACTCCGACAAATCAGCCTTAGCGGGCTTGCCAAGCGATTCTTCTTACGTCTGCGCACTATGATGCCTGCGAACTTGACCCCTCAATGACTACGAGAGGCGGCCCGATTGTCGCCTAGCGACCCCTCAGACGCTGTTCGACAATTCGCCCAGGTTCCGGGGTATTCAAGCGTGCCGCCATGTGCCGAATGCCTATCGTGCCCACCCCAATCTGAGGATCTCATCATGGATATGCCCGATCTGTCCCACATCGATACCCACCAACTTCCCGAATCGCTGCAGTCGCTCATCGAATGCATCGGCATCGAAAACGCCTACAAACTGACCCAAGCCTACGGTGGTCGACCCAAGTACATTCCCAAACACCGCGAACGCACCCGCCTGATCGACGTGCTACCCCTCGATGCGCTGGATTCGTTGATCAAACGTTTCTCCGGAATGGCCCTGGAAATCCCCAAGGTCGATCATTTCCAGCGGCAGATTCGCAATCTGCAAATCCAGCAAGAAAGTGCCAATGGCTGTTCGCGCAGCTTGTTGGCCGATAAATACGGCCTGAGTCTGCGCCAGATCGGCAACATTCGCCGCCAGCACTGATCCCTTTCCCCACTGGATATGATCCAGCCATGAGCCAGACCTACAGCCAGGATGCCGCAGGCCCTGCCCACCGCATCCTGGCCCTAGCCAGCGGCTCGAACGGCCTTGGGGCCAGAATGCCTAGGCAACGTCAGAAATCCCTTTTGTAGAAGATGTCCAGCGAACTGGCCACGCCACTCGCGGCTTCCACGTATACCTTCTTGCTCAGCTTGTAGCGCAGCGCGATGGTATTGGCCGGCTCGAATACGCCTACCCCATAACGCAGGCTCAGACGCTCCGTCAGATTGCCGCTGGCCACCACGCTGGTGGTGTCGCCGCTGCCTTCGGTATCGAGCTGGAAGTCCTCGATGCCCAACCGCGTGGCCAGGCCACCGGTTAAGCCTGCGCTGCCGGCCAGACCCAATCCCAACGCAGCCTGGGCGAGCATGTTGTTGTCCTCGCCGGTATTGCCCAGTGGACGCCCGAGTACCAGATACGACAGCGCCTGCTCTTGGCTCATGGCCGGCTCGGCGAACACGGTGGCGGTCGGCTGTTCGGCGTTGCCGGTCAGGCGGATCCCTGCGGTGACGTCATCGACCTGGCGGATCGCCTCGATATCCAGGTACGGCTGGGCGATGGGCCCGGCGAACAACAACCGCGCGCGGCGTATGGTCAGGCGTTGACCATAGGCACGATAGCGTCCGTCGGCCAAGTTGAGTTCACCGCGCGTGTCCATGTTGTCGCCGATGTGCACCCGTCCTTTGAGGTTGGCGGTGAGACCGAAGCCGCTGAACGCCAGTTTTTCGCGACCTACCTCGACGTCGATGTCCATCGCCATGGCCATGGGCGGTTTGCCCTCGGCAGTCTGCTCGCCCACGATCACCGTGTCGTCCGACACCTTGACCGTCGAGGGCGGCAGTTGGCGGATGGTGATGTCGCCTTTGGGTACCTGGACCTTGCCGACGATCGCCAGCTTGTCGTCGATCAGGCGGATGTTGAGGTCGGGCGCCACGTCCAGGGTGGCATAGGGTTCGACGGTAACCGGCAACTGCTGGCCCTGCACGCGCACGTCGACGCCCAGCGCCTGGCCCCAGGTGATTTGCCCACCGATTTGCCCTCGCCCCGTTTCGCCACTGCGCCAACGGCCATCGAGCTGCACCTGCTCACCGGCGATCGCGGCCTGGATCGACAAGTCCTGCAAGCTGAGGGGCAATTCCGGGCCGCTGACTTCGCCGCCGCTGAGCGTGACGTTACCGTTCACCAGGGGCGCCAGCAGCGTGCCGGAGATACGGCCACTGCCGTTGAGTTGCCCGGCCAGGCGCTCGACCATCGGCGCGAAGGGTCTGGCCACGGCCACGTCCAGCCCGCGCAAATTGAAATCGCCGGATAATGGCTTGTTCGTAGCGACCGGATCGATACGGGCGTTGAGAGTGAGCGCGCCCAGGCGGTTGCCCTGGAACGTCAGCTGGGTATCGACCTGACGTGGGGCCAAGGTGCTGTCAACACGCAGGGCCTGGTAAGGGAAGTCGATCCAGCGGTCGTTGTCACGCAGGCTCAGGGTGCCGCCGCTGGCATCCACGCGCACGGTGCCTTTCGGGCCGCTAGCCGGCACGTCGAGGTTGACGTCGGCATTGAGCAGGCCTTTCCAGGCGAAGTCCTTCGGCATCCACTGCGCCAGGCTCTGCAATGGGAACTGCTTGAGGTGATAGCGAATACGCGGATCGGGCGCCAGGCGTTGGTCGTCGCCACACAAGCTGGCCTGCCCGGAGCGCCAGCAGTGGGCGCCCAAGTCCAGTTGCCCGCTGGCGAGCCGTTTCACGCCCGCCGGGCCTTGCAGACGCCAGTCCTGGCCGCCGGCCTGTACCCGACCACTGGAAAGTCGGCCGCGCCAGTCGCCTTTAGCCATGACGCCGTCGAGCGCCAGGTCGAGTTTGAGCTGCGGGCCATCGAGCCCCAGGGTGACGGCCTGCTGGGCGCTGGTGCCCTTACCGTTGGCGACCAGGGTCCCCAGCGCCGTATCGCCGGCGTGGATCTGCGTGGCCTTGAGGTCGACCACGGCGCGCTGGTTCTTGTCCAGATTGGCGGCAAGGTCAAGGCGCTGAATGCGATTGGCGTCCTGCGCCAGCCCCACGCCCAGCACCTTCAACGAACCCTGCGGCGCGTCGAGGGTGCCGGCCACATCCAGGCGGCCGTTGGCCTGGCCTTGCAGACCCGGCCAGAGCTGGCCCAAACGCGGCAGGTCGAGGTCGATGCGGCCGGCCAGCCGCTGTTCCAGGCTACCGCTGCCTTTGATGGAATTGGCGCCCAACTGGATGGCCAGCGCACCCAGCGTCCAGCGCTCGCCAGCCCCTTGGGCATCGACCTTGAGCATGGCCGGCTGCCCACGCAGGCGCCCCTTGAGGTCCAACTGCGCATCGAGATCGAGGTGCTGGTCTTTCATCTGCCCTTTGCTACGTAGAGGGCCGGCCAAGGTACCGGGCAGTTCCGCAACCCAGTAGGCCGGATCGAGCGCCGACAGTTGCAGGTCGACGTCCCAGGCCAGGACGTCGGCGAAGCGCAGCGCGACGCTGCCCGCCGCCTTGCCCTGCCCGGCCTTGAGGGCCAGCTTGGGCAGGCGCACCTGAGTCAGATCGCCCTCGAATGGGCTGGCCAGGTTGAAAGCGCCGGCCGGCCCGTCCAGATCGCCATCGAACCGGCCACTGTAGTTGCCATCGACGTAGTTCACTTGCGCCTTGAAGCGCTTGAGCGTGACCTGCGGCGCCTGTTCGAGCGGGTACAGGCGCAGCCAAGGGAAGTCCAACCAGTCCAATCGAGCGTCGGCCTTGAAGCCTTTCTGCCAGTCGGCGTTTGCTTGCAGGTTGAGGCGTTGCTGCTCGCTGGCGGTCAGGTCGAGGGCTTTGAGCTGGGCGCCTTTGGCATCGGCCCGGCCCATAAGGGCCAAAGCGATGGGACCTTTATCCGCTGGCAGACTGGCTGAACCGCTGAGCGCGAAGCCTTCCTGCAAATCTCCATGAGCATCTAGCTGCAAATCATTGAATTGCAAGGTATCTGGGAGCGCTTGGCTGGGTTTGAACGCTTGTGAACGGATCTGTACCGTGGCGGGCAAATGCTCTGCCAGCGCTTGCACTTGGCCGGTCAGTGTCGCATCGAGGTAACCCTGGGTGACGGCCTCGACCGCCAAGGTCTTTTGCAGCTCGCCCTTGACGTCCAGTTGCAGGTGCAGCGGTTTGCCGTCAACTGGCGGCAACTGCACGTTGCCGCTCAACTGCAAGGGCCAGTCGCCATTGGGCGTCACCAGGCCTTGCAGCTCGGCGTGCAAGTCCTCGCGCTGCACCTGCAGGCGGTCGATGCGCAAGCCTTGGGCAGTCCAGTGTGCGGCCAGTTGCAGATCGCCCAACAGGTCGTTGCCGTCAAGGCGCAACTGGCCCACCTGCAACTCACCCAGCTCGATGGACAACGGCAGGTCCAAGTTCGGCAGCTGGAGCGGGCCGCTGTCCGGGTCGGGCTCACTGGGGGCGAAAGCCATGTCGATGCGCTGGGCTTGCAGACGGTCGATGCACAGCGCCGAGCGCAGCAGACAGGCCGGCGTCCAGTCCAGTTGCGGCGCTTGCACGACGACGCGATGCTTGCCGTCGTCCCATACCAGTTCACGCGCCTGCCAGTGGCCGCCGAGGTGGCCTTGGAAATCGCTGACCTGCAAGCCGGGCACTCGATCCAACGCCCAGCGACTGCCGCTTTGGCTGCCGAGCACCACGGCCAGGATGACAATCACCATCAGCAACAGCGCGGCGATCACCAATGCGCCGATCTTCACACCTTTCTTCACCCCTGCCCTCACAGTTCCGGCCCCATCGAGAAGTGCAGGCGGATGCCGCCGTCGTCGTCCAGCGCTTTGGCCAGGTCAAGGCGCAGCGGCCCGATCGGCGACACCCAGCGCACGCCGAAGCCGACACCGGTCTTGAGGTTGGGCAGGTCCAGGGTATTGAAGGCATTGCCCTGATCGATGAAGGTCGCCACGCGCCATTTCTCCGTCAGCGAATATTGGTACTCGGCGCTGGCCGCGACCATGTAACGCCCGCCGATACGGTCGCCGTCGCTGTTTTTCGGCGACAGCGTCTGATAGTCGTAACCGCGCACGCTCTGATCGCCACCGGCGAAGAAGCGCAACGAGGGCGGCACGTTGTTGCTATAGCTGTTGGTGGCGCTGCCGCCGAACTGCACGCGACCGAGCAGGCGGTGGTTCTGCGCCACCGTGGTCAGGCCCTTGAGGGTGACGTTGCCGTACAGCAGGTTGGTGTCCGAACCCAGCCCTTCCTTGGCCACCTTGGTGTCGAACTGCACGCGGTAGCCGTTGTGCGGATCGATGCGGTTGTCGCTGCGCAGATAGGCATAGCTGACGCCGGGCATCAGCAGGTTGCTCAGGCCCGAGTCGTCGCCGAGCTTGTATTCCTCGCGCTGGTACTTGAGCGAGATGACCCGCTGCCAGCCGCTGGGCAGCTTGCTGTGCCATTCGGGCCCGACGGTGAGCAGCTTGCTGAGGGTATCGGTGCCAGCGATCTCTTCGTTCTGGTAGCCGCCGGCAAAACGCAGCTTGTCGGTGAGCGGCGGGTCGAGCGGCACGTCGTACCACAGGCCGACGTTCTGCCGAGGCGCGGACAGTTCGGTTTCCCACCCGTAGCTGTGCCCCTGCGGGTTGACCCAGTGGCGCGTCCAGTTGGCCTTGCCGCGCGGCCCGACGTCGGTGGAATAGCCCAGACCCAGGCCCAAGGTGCGCGGCTTGCGGGTTTCCAGATTGACCGCCACCGGCACCTGTTCGCCGACCGCCGCCGTGGGCGCGGCATCCACGCGCACCCCTTCGAAATAACCGCTGGACTGCAAGTCGTTGGTGAGCTCGGCGATCAGCTCGGAATCGTAGGGCGTGCCGGGTTTGAAGCCGACCATGCGCTGCAGCAGGTCGTCGTCCAGCGGCGTGTCGCCGTCGAACCTCACCGCGCCCAGGCGGTAACGCGGCCCGCTCTGGTACACCAGGTCGATGTCGGCGATGCCGGCCCGCGGGTCCACCGCCAGGCGCTGCTGGGTGAAATGGCCGCTGAAGAAGCCATAGCGCGACGCCTGGTTTTCGATCAGTTGCTTGGCGCTTTCGTAATAGCCGTGGTTGAGCGGCTGGCCCGCGCGCAACAGCTTGCCGTCGGGCACGCGAAAAGCCGTCATTTCGCTGGCCGGGCCTTCGACGCGCAGGTTGACGTTGCGCAGCCGCACCGGCTCGCCGGGCACGATCGACAGCACCAGACGCGGCGCTTGCTCGGCCGTGGCCGGCGGTTGCACCTCGGAGGCGATCTGCGCCTGATAGTAGCCCAGCGCCTGTGCGGCCTTGCGCGCCTGCTCCTCGGCACCGCGACTGAAACGCAGCAAGGCGTCCTCGTCCCGGTCGCCCAGGCTGCCGACATAGCCCTCGACATTGGCCTTGAGCGCCTTGTTGGCCGGTTTGACCCGCACCACCAATTCGCTCTGACCCCACGCGCTGAAACTGGCGACCCAGATGATCAGGCCCCAGGTAACTCTTCCTGAATACGTCATGCGCGGCATGCTACCAGAGGCCAGTGTCGATGAAAGCGCTTTGCGGTGGATTCATGTCGGTAAGACCTGCGACGAGGTCGGTGCCGGATGGAAGAACACCTGCTCGCTGACCGGCCCCACTGCCACTTCGCCCAGCATCTGATAACCCTGACCTTGCAGGAACAGCATCGCGTGAGGGTTGCTGGTGTTGAGCACCACACCTTCGGTGTTGGGATCTTCGGCGCACCAGTCGTGCACCACCTGCAACAGCTTGTTGGCGTACTGCTCGCCCTGGAAATGCGGATGGATGCCCAGCAGCGGCAGCACGTGCACCTGATCGGTAGGCAGCCAGGTGGACAGCGCACCTTGGTAGTCCAAATAGCGTCGGGTGCTGCGCAGCCCCGCACCGAGGATCATGCGCAGGCGCCAGACCCAGCTGTCGGCCACCCCTAGACGGCGCTGCGGCGGGACGATCAGTGCGACGGCCACCAGGCGGTCCTGTTCCAGCAGGCCAATGGCGGGCAGGTTGAAGTTGAAGTGCTGACGCACCCACTCCTTGATCACCACGCGCAGCCTGCGCTCGTAACCGGCGCGTTTGGCGTCGAACAGGTAGGTGTAGGTGGGTTCGGGCGCATAGGCCTGGAACAGCAGCGTGCGCACCTCGCGGGCAAAGCCGCTGTCGAGCATGCAAACCTGCGTGGCAGACGGGGTCGTCATGGGCGATGGAACTCCTGGAGTGGGCGTTTAGCCTTGGAGGGGCGCCGCTTCGCTTCGTTCACCGCCGGCCGAGCACGCTGGTGATCGAGGGCGCAGTCCGCTAGCATCCGGCTTTTGACCAGGGCCAGCGTTTCCCCATGAAGATCGTCTGTTTCAACATCAATGGCCTGCGCGCGCGGCCCCATCAATTGGCCGCGCTGATCGAAAAGCACCAGCCCGACGTCATCGGCCTGCAGGAAACCAAGGTCAGCGACGAGCAGTTTCCCCTGGCCGAGGTGCAGGCGCTGGGTTACCACGTGCACTACCACGGGCAGAAAGGCCACTATGGCGTCGCCCTGCTCTCGCGCCAGGCGCCGCTGGAGCTGTTCAAGGGCTTCGCGGGCGACGAAGAGGATGCGCAGCGGCGCTTCATCTGGGGCACCTTCGCCGACGCCAACGGCATGCCGATCACCATCATGAACGGCTATTTCCCCCAAGGGGAAAGCCGCGACCACCCCACCAAGTTTCCGGCCAAGCAGCGTTTCTACAGCGATCTGCAAGCGCTGCTCGAAAGCCGTTTCAGCAACGAGCAACCGCTGATCCTCATGGGCGACCTGAACATCTCGCCGCAGGATTGCGACATCGGCATCGGCCCGGACAGCGTCAAGCGTTGGCTCAAGGCCGGCAAATGCAGTTTCCTGCCCGAAGAGCGCGAGTGGCTGGCGCGCCTGAAGAGCTGGGGCCTGACCGACAGCTTCCGCCATCTGCACCCCGAAGTGGACGACCGCTTCAGCTGGTTCGACTACCGCAGCCGTGGCTTCGAGGACACGCCCAAGCGCGGCCTGCGCATCGACCTGATCATGGCGTCCAATGGCTTGCTGCCCCGGGTCAAGGATGCGGGAGTGGATTACGCGCTACGCGCGATGGAAAAGCCTTCGGACCATGCGCCGATCTGGTTGGAACTGGAAGACTGAGTCCGATCGGGTTGGGATTCTGGGGTCCCAGCCAGGTGCTTGAAGACCGCCCCTGATGGAGCGGCCGGTTCGGCGTTCCGATCAGCGACGATGGCCTGCGTAGCAGACCCGATGGCTACGACAGGTTTCCACGGGATGCTCAGCAGTGAGTGAGACAGTGCGGCATCGTCGCCCATCGCGGCTAAAGCCGCTCCAACGTTGGAGCGGCCTTGCAAGATCTTACTTGACCACACCGCACGCCATGCGCGCACCGCCGCCGCCGAGTTTTTCCGGGTGGTCGCTGTGGTTGTCGCCGCCGGCGTGGACCATCAGCGCGTGGCCTTTGAAATCGTCGGCTTTCAAGCGCGGCGCCAGTACCGGGTAGGTGGCCTTGCCGTCGGCACCGACGTACAGCGCCGGCAGGTCGCCGCGGTGGCCGGTGTCGTCGTAAGGGCCTTTGTGCGCGTTGGTGGTGTCCGGGTCCCAGTGGCCGCCGGCGGCCCCGGCGGGCACGGTCTTGCCGTTGTCCTGGGAGGGGTCGCAGGAAGCGTTCTGGTGCAGGTGGAAGCCATGTACGCCGGGTGGCAGGTCTTTCAGATCCGGGGTCAGCAACGCGCCGTACTTGTTCTGTTCGATGGTGACGGTGCCGATCGACTTGCCCGCGCCATCAGGGCCGGCGAGCTTGAGCTCGACCGTCTGGGCGGCCTGGGCCAGGCCTGCGCTGGCCAACAGTGCGGTCATGAGAAGTGCTTTGGCTTTCATCTGGGTGTCTCCTTGGCATCGAAAAGGTGGGATCGTTCCTTGTACGGCAAGCCGGCGAACCGCCTGCGTGTCAGATGGGACTGCATCGGCGCGCTGCGATTCCATCGTGCCACAGCTTGTAATACTTAAGCCGTCGAACGCGACCGGCACCTCAGGCGGGCTGCGCGCGCGCACTCAGGGTCACCCAGTAGCGTGTGCGGTACTGCACCCGTAGCGGTAGGCTGGCGGCCAGCAAGGCCAGGATGCGGTCGGTATCGTCGAGCGTGAAGGTGCCGGTGACCGCCAACCGTTCAAGGCTGGCCGGCCAGCGCAGCAGGCCCGGCCGATAACGCTGCAATTCGCGCAGGAATTGGCCCAACGGCTGGTTTTCGACGATCAGCACACCCTGCTGCCAGCCTGGCAAGTGCGTATCGAAGGCATGCACGTTCTCAACGCCAGCCGTGCTTAGCCATGCACGCTCGCCGGCCACCAGCCGCCGTTCGCGCCCGAGCCGCGGCTGCACGCGCAGTTCGCCGCGCTGCACCGACACCAGACAGCGCTCGTCCCCATCGCGCACGCACAGGCTGGCGCCATCGGCATCGAGGTGGCCGTGCCGGGTGCTTACGCGCAAAGGCCCGCGACCGTCGAGCGCCATTTCGCCCTGAAGCATATCCACTTCGAGCAGGCTCGCGCCGTAGCGGATGTTTACCGCACTGTCCGTGTTGAGCTGCAAGCGGCTGCCATCGGCGAGCGCCAACCCTCGGCGCTCGCCGATGGCTGTGGCGAGGTCCGCGCGCCAGCGCTCGACGGGCAGTTCACGGTAGGTCAGCCAGGCCAAAGGGGCACAGGCCGCAAGGGTCAATGTCTGGCCCAACAGCTTGCGCCGTTGCGGGTCGGGGCGGTCGAGGCAACTGAGGCCGACCGGCGCCGGCACCTGGGCGAATCGGCGGCGCAACTGCTCGGCCCGCTGCCACAGCGCCTCGTGGGCGGCGCTGCGCGCGCGCCAGCCTTGCAGCCGGCGCTCGGCGTCGGCATCCATCTCTCCGGCATCCTGCAACGCCAGCCACTGCGCCGCCTCGCGGGCCAGGCGCCGGGCATGGCGGTCGACGCCTGCGTTCACAGGTCCACCAGCAAGCAATGCTCGTAGGCCTGGGCCATGTAGCGTTTGACGGTGCGCGAAGACACCTGCAAGCGCTCGGCGATGCTGGCGTAGTCGAGCCCTTCGAGTTGCGCCCAAAGGAACGCCCGTCGCACCGCCAGCGGCAGGCCGTCGAGCAGTTCGTCCAGCGCTTGTAGGGCTTCGAACACCAGCCAGCGCTGCTCGGCCGAAGGTGCCAGTGCTTCGGGCAAATGTTGCAGGGCCTCCAGATAAGCCCGCTCCAGACTGCGCCGCTGGTAATGGTTGACCAACAGACGCTTGCCGACGGTGAGCAAGTAGGCACGCGGCTCGCGCAAGCTCGGCAAACGGTTGCCGCGCTCTGCGGCCAGCACGCGCATGAACGTGTCCTGGGTGAGGTCGGCCGCCGCCCAGCGGTCGCCGAGCCGCTGGCGCAGCCAGCTTTCCAGCCAACGGCTGTGGTCGCGATAGAGGGTGCTCAGGCAAGGGGACGGCGCCGCAACGGAATCGGTCATACAGGGGCACGCCAGGCAGAGGAAGGATGTAAATGCGAGTGATTCTAATTGCTTCATGACAGGCCGCCAAGCCTGAACTCGGTATCGCGCTCTATACTTGGCAGGGCTGCGCATTGCGCTCGACATCGTCCATCCCGGACACCCCTTTCACTGCCTCGGCCAAACGGACTGACCATGCATTTGCAACCTGCCATCCCCGTACTGCGCATCTTCGACGTCGACAAGGCGAAAGCCTTCTACCTGGACTTTCTCGACTTCACGCTGGACTGGGAACATCGTTTTTCCGCCGATTTGCCGCTGTATGCCCAAGTGCATCGCGACGGGCTGATCCTGCACCTCACCGAGCACTATGGAGACGCCACCCCCGGCTCCACCGTCTTCGCCTGGGTCACGGACCTGCATGCACTCGAGCAGCAGTTGCAGGCAAAGCGCTACCCCTACGCCCGCCCTACCGTAGAGCCTGTCGATTGGGGTTTGCAGATGCAGATCCGTGACCCTTTTGGTAACCTCCTGCGCCTGTGCCAACACGGCGATCAGCCCTGAACGCCCGACGGGCCGGGCTTTACCCATACCGCCCGGTCCATTACCCTGGCGATCCTTCCCCCTACCGAGGTGTTCGTCCGATGCGCCATTGATGCCGCCGTCTCTCCGACGGCCAGCCTTCACCCCCCAGCCTTGCCTTGGGGATGTCGCGGCATGAATGGACTGCTCCATGACGAATCCTTCGATCCTGACGCTCGACCGCGTCACCTATGCCCTGCCCAACGGCCGGCTCCTGTTCGACGAGCTCGACGCCACCTTCGACCGACGCCCCACTGGCCTGGTCGGCGCCAATGGCGTGGGCAAGAGCCTGCTCGGCCGATTGCTGGCCGGCGACCTTGCACCCACGGCAGGACGCTGCTTGCGACATGGGCAGGTGCATCGCCTCGACCAGCACATTCTTCGGCGTAGCCGCAGCGTCGCCGACCTGGCGCAGCTCGCACCGGTGCTCGATGCCCTGCGCCGCATCGCCCAGGGTAGTGTCGACCCGGCCGATTTCGACACGGTGGGCGAGCGCTGGACGTTGGCCGAACAGCTACGCGCGCTGCTCGACCGACAAGGGCTCGGCGGCCTGGACCTGTACGGCAGCGCCCGCGACCTGAGCCCTGGCCAAGCGATGCGCGTGGCTATCGGCGGAGCGTTTCTCGCCCAAGCCGACTACCTGATTCTCGATGAGCCGAGCAACCATCTGGATCGGGAGGGCCGCGCCCACTTGCAAGCGCTGATCGAACAATGGCCGCGCGGCCTGTTGTTGATCAGCCACGACCGCGCGTTGCTCGAACCGCTGCAACGCACGCTGGAACTGAGCGCGCTGGGCCTGCGCAGCTACGGCGGTGGTTACGGTGCCTACCGCCAGGCCAAGTCCGGCGAACAGGCCAGCGCACAGCACGACCTGGACCGGCTCAAACGGCAACGCCAGCGTGACGCGCTCGACGCGCAAAAGCAGCGCGAACGCCAAGCGCAGCAGCAGGCACGCGGCCGCGGCGATGCCCGACAGGCCAACCAGGCGCAGATCCTGCTCGATCGCCAGCAGCAACGCAGCCAGGCCACAGCGGGCAAACGACAGCGCTCGCAGCTAAAGGCCCGCCAAGCCCTGCACGCGCAGATCGGCGAAGCCGCCCGCCTCGTCGAACGCACAACGGCGATCAGCGTGCAGCCGCCGACCGCGCAGCGCCCTCTCGGTCGCATCCTGCTCAGCCTGGAGCATGTGCAACTGCCCTACGGCCATGCCAAGCCCCTGAACCTGCGCCTGCTGGCCGGCGAACGCCTGGCGGTCACCGGCGCCAACGGCAGTGGCAAATCGACCCTGCTCAAGCTCATCCATGGCGATCTGTCGCCACGCGCGGGCTGCGTGCGCCTGCACGGCACCGTGGCCCTGCTCGACCAGCAGGCCAGTGCGCTGCCACCCGGCCGCAGTGCCTTCGAGCATCTGCGCCAGGCCAATGCCCAGCTCGATTCCGGCACCCTGCGCACGTGCCTCGCCCAAGCGGGGCTGGACGCTGCGCGGGTCGACCTGCCCAGCCGATTGCTCAGCGGAGGCGAGCGGATGAAGGCGGCGCTGGTCGCACTGCTGCACCGGCAACAGCCCATCGATCTGCTGTTGCTCGACGAGCCCGGCAACCACTTGGATCTGGCCGCACTGGAGGCTCTGGAACGGATGCTGGCGCAGTTCTGCGGCAGCGTGCTGGTGGTCTCCCACGACGAGGTGTTGTTGGAACGGTTGGAGCTGATGGGTCGGTTTGCGCTGTGAATCCGATCAAGACTTTGAAGAGAAAATTTTGCGGGGCTGAACACCTTCAATCAGTAGCTTTCCAGTGCGATTACCGCCCACTTTCCATACTCATTTTCATTGCTCTGTTGACGAATTAACTGCCTGGTACAAAGATCGGCAATATTCAACAACAACAAGGCGATAGCCCCCATGAATCCTCGAATCCTGGTGCTCAACGGTCCCAACCTCAACCTGCTGGGCGCCCGCGAGCCCGACCAGTACGGCAGCGAGACCCTGGCCGACATCGCCCACCTGTGTGCCACCAGCGCCGACCTGCATGGCTTGGCCCTTGAGTTTCGGCAAACCAACCACGAAGGCGAATTGCTCGACTGGATTCATGCCGCCCGCGGCCGCTGCCAGGGCATTCTCATCAACCCGGCCGCCTGGACCCACACCTCGGTGGCCATTCGCGATGCGCTGATCGCCAGCGACCTGCCCGTGATCGAGGTGCACCTGTCCAACGTGCACAAGCGCGAGCCCTTCCGCCACCGTTCGTTCGTCTCGTCGGTCGCCGTCGGCGTGATCTGCGGCCTGGGCAGCCACGGCTACGCGCTGGCGCTCAGCCATTTCGCCCAACTGCTCAAGGAGCGCGCCCAGTGAGCGACCTGCACGAATCGATTCTCGCCGGCCTGATCGGCCGCGGCATCCAGGCCTCGCGCACCCCTGCCCTGCACGAACGCGAAGGCGATGCGCAATCGTTGCGCTATCTCTACCGTCTGATCGACGCCGACCGCCTGCAGCTCGAAGACAGCGCCCTAGAAAGCCTGTTGCAAGCGGCCGAACGCACCGGCTTCACCGGCCTCAACATCACCTTCCCATTCAAACAGGCGATCGTGCCGCTGCTCGACGAGCTGTCGAGCGAGGCCCGCGGTATCGGTGCGGTCAACACCGTAGTGCTGCGCGATGGTAAGCGCGTGGGCCATAACACGGATTGCCTGGGCTTCGCCGAGGGCTTTCGGCGCGGCTTGCCTGGCGTGCGCAGGCGCCAAGTGGTGCAGTTGGGTGCAGGTGGCGCCGGTTGCGCCGTGGCCCACGCGCTGCTGGCCGAAGGCGTCGAGCAGCTGCTGCTGTTCGAGGTCGACGCGTCGCGTGCGCAAGCGCTGGTGGACAACCTCGCCGAACGCTTCGGCCCCGGCCGTGCCGTGCTAGGCCAGGACCTGGCCCGCGCCGTGGCCACCGCCGACGGCCTGGTCAACACCACCCCCGTGGGCATGGCCAAACTGCCCGGCACACCCCTGCCGCCAACCCTGCTGCACCCGCAGCTGTGGGTCGCCGAAATCGTCTATTTCCCACTGGAGACCGAGCTGCTGCGGCATGCCCGCGCGCTCGGCTGCCAGACCCTGGACGGCGGCACCATGGCCGTGTTCCAGGCGGTCAAGGCGTTCGAGCTGTTCAGTGGCCGCTTGGCGGACGCCGAGCGCATGCAGGCGCATTTCGCCAGCCTCTGACACCTGCGGGCCCGCGCGTCAGCGCTCGCCCGCACACTGCCTCAGGCTTGCATGTAGCGCATGACCACGTCGCAGATCATGTCTTTCTGCCGCTGCTTGATCTGCTCGTTCGACAACTCGATCTGGAACAGCTCGCCGAAGGTGTGGCGATTGGAAATGCGGTAGAAGCAGAACGAACTCATCAGCATGTGCAGGTCGATGACCTCGATGCCCGGGCGGAACACGCCCTCCTCCACCCCACGGGCCACGGCCCGGCCGAGGATCTCCAGCACCATGCTGCTCATCTCGCGGATGTGCGGGGTCTGCTTGACGTACTCGCCGTAGTGGATGTTCTCGGTACTGACCATGCGCACGAAATCGACGTTGCGGTCGTGGTGGTCGAAGGTGAATTCCACCAGGCGGCGGATCGCTTGCACCGGCGGCAGCGATTCGAGGTCGAGATCGTGTTCGGTCTTGCGGATGTCGCCGTAGAGCTTGCGCAGGCACTCGACGTAGAGCTGCTCCTTGCTGCCGAAGTAGTAATAGATCATGCGCTTGGAGGTGGCCATGCGCTCGGCGATGGCGTCTACCCGCGCACCGGCCAGCCCCTGTTGGACGAACTCCTGGATGGCGGCCTTCAGGATGTCTTCGCGGGTCTTCTCGGGGTTGTTCTTGCGCGGCTTGCGGCCCCGCGTGGCGCTGGGCTCGCGGGGGTTGACTTGCACATCACTCATACCGGCTCACAGGTTCTTGTTGGCGTCGGCCGATTATCCGTGAGGGCGGCAGCCCAGGGAAGCGCCATGGACCGTCGGTGGCGATGCGGCCGCCCCGGGCCGCCGCTGCATGCCTTTGTTCAGCGTACCGACTTGTGTGCTGCCCCGCTGCGCGCCTTGGCCATGGCGGTCAGGCGCACCGTCACATTGGCCGCGCCGTAGCCGGCGTAACCGCCTTTGCGCTGGAGGATTTCGAAGAAGAAGCGGTCTTCGAAGGCTTCGGTATACACATGGAACAGCTCGCCACCTTGCGCGTCGCGGTCGTACAGCACGTTGTAGTAGGCCAATTCGCTGAGGAACTCGTCGTCGAAGTCGAAGCGCGCGGCCAGGTCGTCGTAATAGTTGAGGGGGATTTCCAGCAGCGGCACACCAGCGTCCTTGGCCCGCGCCACTTCGCGGAAGATGTCTTGGCACTCGAAGGCGATGTGGTGCACCCCCGAGCCTCGATAGCTGGACAAGGCATGGGCGATGGCGGTGTTGCGGTTTTCGGAAATGTTCAGCGGCAGGCGCAAGGTGCCGCATGGGCTGCGCAAGGCACGGCTCTTGACCAGGCCGTAGGGGTCGGGCAGCACCACTTCATCGTCGGCGGTGAAATCGAACAGGCTCTTGTAGAACAGCACCCAGGTATCGAGCATCTCCGCCGGCAGGGCCAGGGCCATGTGGTCGATGCGCAGCAGGCCGCCTTCCCCGCCCGCTGGGGCACCCAGCTTGAAGTCGGTGTCGTAGAGGCTCTGACCGCCGCCCGCAGGCTCCACCAGGTAGATCAGGCTGCCGTCGGGCGCGCGCACGGCGGGCACTTCGCGCTCGTTGGGTCCGACCAGGCCGCGGTAGGGCTGGCCACCGTAGGCGGTGGCGCGTTGCAAGGCCGGCGCGGCCTGATCGACGCGCAGCGCCGTGGCGCATAGCGACGGGCCATGGGCTTCGAAGAAATTGTGGGCGAACGAGTAGGGCTCGGCGTTGAGCACCAGGTTGATGTCGCCCTGGCGCAGCAGGCGCACGTCCTTGCTGCGGTGTTCGCCGGCCTCGCTGAAGCCCAGACGCTTGAGCCAACCGGCCAGGCGCGCGCCAATGGCTTCGTCGACGGCGAACTCGAGAAACTCCACGCCCTGGTATCGACTGGCCGGTGCAGGTGCGAACAGCACGCCGGGCTCCAGTTCGGTGCCTTCGGCAGCCAGGCGCAGGCGAGTCTTCTCTTCCAGGTACAGCAGCGAGCGCAGGCCGTCGACGGCGTTCTGCCGCGGCGGCGCGGCGCGGAAGCCGTCGTTGAACACCTCCAGCGACAACGGCCCGCGGTAGCCGCTGGCCAGGATCGGCGCGAGGAAGCCGGCCATGTCCATTTCGCCCTGGCCGGGGAAGCAGCGGAAATGCCGGCTCCACTCCAGCACGTCCATGGCCAGGATCGGCGCGTCGGCCATTTGCACGAAGAAGATCTTGTCCCCCGGTATGTCGCGGATCGCGCTGGGGTCGCCCTTGAGCGACAGCGTATGGAAGCTGTCGAGGATGACGCCGAGCGAGGGGTGGTCGGCCTGGCGCACCACATTCCACACTTGCTGGTAGGTATTGACGTGGCGGCCCCAGGCCAGGCCTTCGTAACCGATGCGCAGCCCACGCCGGCCGGCATGCTCGGCCAGCAGGCGCAAATCGTCGACCAGAACATTTTCATCGCCCAAGGCGTCGGCCTGGGTGTTGCTGCACACCAGCACCAGGTCCGTACCCAATTCCTGCATCAGATCGAACTTGCGCTCGGCGCGGTCGAGGTTGCGCTGAAGACGGTCGCGGCGGCAGCCCTCGAAATCGCGAAACGGCTGGAACAAGGTGATGGCGATGCCTAAGTCCGCGCACATCTGCCGCACTTCGCGCGGGCTGCCGGCGTAGTACAGCAGGTCGTTCTCGAAGATCTCGACGCCGTCGAACCCGGCTGCGGCGATGGCTTCGAGCTTTTCCGGCAAGGTGCCGCTCAAGGACACGGTGGCAATCGAACGTTTCATGCGGCAATTCCTTGTAAAGTAGCGCGCGGCGCGATCGGCGCGGGCAAAGAGCGCGCAACGGGTTTCTTGGCAGGATCGATTATTGGCAGGTAAAGTCGCGCCCACAACGGGATTTGTACGGAATGGTTAGTTTTGCGTTCGATTACCGAACAGAACCGAATCACACGAATTGATTCACTTCATGGCACTGGACAACCATTGCGCTGCGCCCACCTCACACCTTCGGATCGCACTGCCTTGTCGACCGAGGGTTGGACACTGCGAGGGCGCACCTTGCGCCACCAAACAATAATTTCAATAAATCGGGTAACCCCCTATGCACAGCCCTGTCGTCCTTGCCCGCCCCTGCATGCCCCGCGCAAGTCGCTGCCCTTGCGCTCTTCGCTCTGCTCGACCGCCGCTGCCGGCACTCATTGCGGGCCTGCCGACGCCCGCCTGAATCCGCCTACCCGATGCGTTGCCGACACCGCCGCGCGCGGTGACTAACAAGAACAACGGAGAACACGATGGCCAAATCCAGCTCCCAAGCCAAGAAAGCGACCGCCAGCGGGTGGATCGGCTCGGCCTTGGAATACTACGACTTCTTCATCTACGCCCAGGCTGCGGCGCTGATCTTCCCGCAGATCTTCTTCCCGTCGATGGACCCGAAGATGGCCATCATCGCCTCGCTGGCGACCTATGGCGTGGGCTACCTGGCCCGGCCGCTGGGCGCCGTCGTGCTCGGCCACTGGGGCGATACCCGCGGGCGCAAGCACGTGCTGCTGCTGTGCATGTTCCTCATGGGCCTGTCGACCATGGCCGTGGGGCTGCTGCCGACCTACCACGACATCGGCATCGCCGCGCCGCTGATCCTGGTGCTGCTGCGACTGGTGCAGGGCTTTGCGGTGGCTGGGGAGATTTCGGGGGCCAGCTCGATGATCATGGAGCACGCCCCCGTGGGGCGCCGCGGCTACTACGCAAGCTTCGCCCTGCAAGGGGTGCAAGCCGGTCAGGTGCTGGCCGCTGCGGTGTTTCTGCCGTTGGCGTATTTCATGCCCAGCGAAGCGTTCAACGACTGGGGTTGGCGCATCCCGTTCCTGCTCAGCGTCCTGGTGCTGATCGCGGGGTTCATCATCCGCAAGGAAGTCCACGAGACGCCGGCCTTCGTCAACGAAGAAAAACAGGCTGCGGTGGCCAAGTCGCCGATCCGCGACGCCTTCCGCTACAGCTGGAAGCACATCGTGCTGGTGATGTTCATGGCGCTGATGAACGTGATTCCGGTGGTGGCCACCGTATTCGGTGCTGCCTACGCGGTGCAGCCGGCCTACGGCATCGGTTTCGACAAGAGCGTGTACCTGTGGATTCCGGTGATCGGCAACATCGTCGCCGTGTTGGTGATCCCTTTCGTGGGCAACCTGTCGGACCGCATCGGCCGGCGCCCGACCATGATCGCCGGGTGCCTGGGCTCAGGCCTGCTGGCGTTCGTCTACCTGTACGCGATCAGTATCCATAACGTACCGATGGCGGTGGTCACCTCGATCCTCATGTGGGGCTTGGTCTACCAGGGCTACAACGCTGTGTTCCCAAGCTTCTACCCCGAGCTGTTCCAGACCCGCTACCGCGTCTCGGCCATGGCCATCGCGCAGAACATCGGCACCATGCTCACCGCCATGCTGCCGGCGCTGTTCGCTGCCGTGGCACCGCCCGGCTCGGACAACATCCCGCTGGTGGTCGGTGGTTTGGCCTTCTTCATCACCTGCATCTGCGCACTGGCCGCCTACCTGGCGCCGGAAACCCACCGCTTGGCGATGGAGGACCTGGGCAAGGCCGATGCCCTGCCCATGGCCAAGGAGACGTACGAGGCCAGCCGGCAGAACAGCCTGCGCGCCATGAGCCACTGATTCATCCGCCGTCATGCAAAGGGGGCACGTCGCCGGCGACGTGCCCCCTTTGCCGTTCAAGCCCTGCAGCGGCCGGTCAGTGGTTACTTACGGCGTTGCATCAACGCCGCACCCAGGCCGCTGAGGCAGATGATGGCGATGCCGATCAGGCTGATGCTGTCGGGCATGTGGCCGAAGATCACCCACCCCAGCAAACCGGCGAAGACGATCTGGCAGTAGCTGAACGGTGCCAGCAAGGCCGGCGCTGCGAAGCGGAAGGCTTGCGTCAGCAGCAAATGCGCGCTCATGCCGAAACCGCCCAGCGCCAGCATCAGCAGGGCATGGTCCCAGCGCGGTGTGGCCCAGAAGAACGGTACCAGCACGCTCATGACCAGGGTGTTGCACAATCCCGCATAGAAATTGCTGGTGGTCGGGCTGTCGATGGTCGAGAGTTTGCGGGTCAACAGCTGGTAGAAGCAGAAGCCCAAGGCCGAACCCAGCGGAAACAGGATCGCCGGGGTGAACATGGCGCCGCCCGGATGCACCATCACCATGACCCCGATGAAGCCCAGCACCACCGCCAGCCATTGACTGCGGGTCACATGTTCCTTGAGCAGCGGCACCGACAGCGCGGTCACCAGCACCGGCGCCAGGAAGTTCACGGCCGTGGCTTCGGCCAGCGGCAGGTAATGCAGGCCGGTGGTGAACAACAGGCTGGTGCTGAGCAGGCTCAGGGCGCGCAAAGTCTGCAACAAGGGGCGGCGGGTGCGCAGCACGGCCATGCCGGATTTGGGCAGGAAGATGCCGGCCATCAGCAGCGTGTGCACCACGTAGCGCGCCCACACCACCATCACGATCGGGTAGATGCCGCCTAGAAATTTGGACAGGGCGTCGTGGCTGGCGAACAGGAAAGTGGCAGTCACCAGCAGGGCCATGCCATGCAGGGGTTGGTTGACGCCGGACAGCGGGGTACTGGAACTCATGCAGGTCTCGCGCAGAGACGCCATGGGGGACGGCGTCGAGGGGGCAAAAGGTGTGGCGTGCTGCGATTATGGGCGTAGGCGCCCGACAAGGCCATGCCGGGCGGGCGGCCAGCCGGTCATACGGGTGCCATTGCGTTTCACGACCGCCGGGCTGCCACTTCGATCAACGCAGGTGACGACAGTTCACGCGCCCAGGCGCATGGCCAGCGGTTAACGAAGCCAGGCGGGTCGGTCAACTCATCGCAGTCTGTTCGTACGGAAGCGGGAGTCTAGAAGAATGCGCGCAAAAAACCCTGCGCCATGTTCGGTAATCGACCAGTTTCGTGCGTCAAGTAACGTGTCTGGCTCACCGCGCAATATGCAGCCTTGGCATTCGACGCTCGGCGCCTAGTAAGCCCACTTGCCCCGGTCGCTTCGAAGGGGGCCCGTCCGCAGCTGTAGCCTCGGCCGCGATGCTCCCTACTCCTGCGAACGCTGCAAGCGCATCAGACGCTCGCTGGCAGGCACCGGCCGACCATAGAGATACCCCTGCAGGTGCGAGCAGCCTTCCGCCTTCAGGCGGCGCATCTGCTCGGTGGATTCCACACCCTCGGCGGTGGTCTTGATACGCAGGCTGTTGGACAGCTCGGTGATGGCGCGGATGATCGACATGGCTTCGCGGCTCTCGCACATGTCGTGCACGAACGACTTGTCGATTTTGATCCGGTCGAAGGGGAACGAGCGCAGGTAGCCCAGCGAGGAATAACCGGTACCGAAATCGTCCAGCGAAATCGACACACCCAGCGCTTTGAGCGCGCGCAGGGTCTGCAGGTTTTCCTCGCTGTTGCCCAACAGGACAGATTCGGTGATTTCCAGCTCCAGACGCGCGGCCGCCAGGCCCGAGTCGGCCAGGGCCAGGGCCACGACGTTCGGCAGGTTGACGTCTCGGAACTGCACCGGCGACAGATTGACCGCCACGGTCTGCTCGCCGGGCCAGCTTGCCGCCTCCTGACAGGCAAGGTTCAAGGCGCGGATGCCGATGTCGTGAATCAGCCCTGTCTCCTCGGCGATGGGGATGAAATCCATGGGCATGATCATGCCGCGTACCGGGTGCTGCCAGCGCAGCAACGCTTCGTAGCCGCTGACGCGGTCGTGGCGATGGTCGATCACCGGTTGGTAGTGCAACTGCAACTGCCCCAAGTGCAGCGCGGTGCGCAGGTCGGTCTCCACCAGCCGGCGCTGGCGCGCGGCGACGTCGAGTTCGACGTGGAAGCTTTCGAAGCGGTTGCGACCGTTGCGTTTGGCCTCGTACAAGGCCATGTCGGCGTAGCGCAGCAGTTGCTCGGCTTGGGTATGGTCATCGGGCGAGACGGCGATGCCGATGCTCACACCGATGCTCAACTGGTGGCCTTCGATGCGAAACACCGGGCCACTCGCGGCGATCAGACGTCGGGCAGTCTGGTAGGCGGCTTCGCGGTTGTCGAGCCGGGTCAGGACCACGGCGAACTCGTCGCCGCCCAAGCGCGCCAGGGTATCGTGCTCGCGCAGCTCGCCGCGCAGGCGCTTGCCCAAGGCCCGCAGCAGCTTGTCGCCGAAGGCATGGCCGAGGCTGTCGTTGATGTTTTTGAAGTTGTCCAGATCAAGGCACAGTGCCGCGACCAGCTTGCCCTGCTCTTCGCCACGCGCCAGCGCCTGCTTGAGCCGCTCGCTGAATAGTGTGCGGTTGGGCAGCCCGGTCAGGGCATCGTGGTGGGCCATGTAATGGATCTGGGCGTGGGCGGCCAACTGTTCGGTGGCGTCCTCGGCGACGAACAGCATGTAGTCGGCCTGGCCCTCGGAGCGCTCGCAGCGCAGCACGCGGCTGCGCAAGGTGCGCATGCCGAGTGCGGTTTCCACACGGCTCTCGTCGGCGAAGGGACGATCATTGAGCGCACCGCGCTGCAACTGCTGCGCCAGGTAACTGGCCGTGACCTCGGGCAGGCACTGCTCGGGCAACTGGCCGATCATGCTCGCCGCCTGGCCGCCGAACAAGCGCTCGGCCTGCTGGTTGGCCAGCAGGATCTGGCGACTGCTGGCGTCCTGCACGATCACACTGGCCGGAATGTTGGCGATCACCGAATCGAGGAACTGCGACAACCCGGCCATCTCCTGGCTGTGCTGCTCGGCCGCCTCCTTGGCCCGCAACAGGGCCTGCTCGTAGCCGCGCTGTTCGGTCATGTCGCGGGTCACCTTGGAAAAGCCGAGCAGCTCGCCGCTGTCTTCGTCGTGGATGGCTTCGATCACCACACTGGTCCAGAAATGCGAACCGTCCTTGCGCTGGCGCAAGCCTTCGGCTTGGAACCTGCCCAAACGCAGGGCGGTGTCCAGGCCGGCCTGGGGCAGCCCGCCCAGGCGATCCTGCTCGGTGTAGAACACCGAGAAGTGCTGGCCGACGATCTCCTCGGCGCGGTAGCCCTTGGTGCGTTCGGCGCCGGCATTCCAACTGGCGACATGGCCACGGGTATCGAGCAGGTAGATGGCGTAGTCGCTGACGCCCTGTACCAGCAGGCGGAAGTTGCGCTCCTGCTCGCGTTGGGCCATATGCGCCCGATATTGCTCGGTGCAGTCGCGGGTGATCTTGGCGAATCCGACCAGTTGCCGATCGTCGTCGTACACCGCATCGATCACCACGTGGGCGCGAAAGACCGTACCGTCTTTGCGCAAACGCCAGCCTTGCTCTTTGAAGCGACCGGTCTGTCGCGCCTGGGCCAGGTTGAGGTCGGGACAGCCGGCCAAACGCTCGGCTTGGGTGTAGAACAGCGAGTAATGCCGCCCCACCACTTCCTCGGCGCTGTAGCCCTTGGCGCGTTGGGCACCGGCGTTCCAGTTGGCGACGATGCCGTCTGGCGTGAGCAGATAGATGGCGTAGTCCACCACGCTCTGGATGAGCAAGCGGTACATGGCATCGGGGCTGGCAACTAGCGACATGGAAACGAACCTGTGGCATCGGCGAAGAAGGCGCTTGCCCCTGTATCGGGGACACCCTGGATTTCAGAATGGTGGCATTATGCCTTCTCTGAGTCGGTTTGTGTGTTTGGCGACCGTCGGCGACCGGTCATGCCGGCTGCAGCGCCTTGTGCATCGGGATGCAACGCAAGTGGACACCCGAAGGCGAGTGGTACACCGCTTCGCTGTCGCCAATGAAGCCGCAGCGGCGATAGAAGGCTGCGGCATTGAGCGTGGCCTCCAGGCTCAGATGGCTCCATCCGGCGGCGCGCGCCAAGTCTTCGAGGTGCTCCACCAGGCGCCGACCGATGCCTTGGCCCATGGCGTGGGGCGCGACGAACAGGGCGCCCAGCTCGCCCACCTGGGGACCGAGCATGATGGTCGCCACCACCTCGCCGTGTTGGCAGGCTACGTGGAAGTGACGCTCCACCAGGTCGGCGTACCAAGCTTGGGGCTCGCCTTGGGTCCATGTCAGCAGGTCTTCGCGCGAATAGACGCCCATGCACTGGGCGTGGATCGCTGCGCGGCGGATGTCGAACGTGGCCTGGGTATCGGCGCGGGTGGCAGGGCGAATCTCGATCATGGCGGTTCCTTGCGAGCGATCGGCGCGGTTTGACGGGCTGCGACGTTGCCCGTCGACCCTTGACCCTAACCGAGCGGGATCGGGATTTCACTCCTGTGTTACAAACTGAGGTCCAGCGCCTGGCGCAGTGGTTCACCGCGCACGTCGTCGGCAGCGCTGACCAGGGCGAAGCTATAGGCGCCATGGGACCAATAGCGGGCTGCCAGTTGCCCCTCGGTACGTTCGCCGCTCGGCATGCGCGCATAGCGCTCGCCGGGAGAGCGTAGGAACAGGCTGACACGCTGGCCCGTGCCGTCTTCGAACACCAGCAGTGCGGCGGCGCCCTGCTCGTTGCTCAACAACCGCGCACCCACCGGCAGCAGGCCATAGCCACTCAGATCGGGCAACTGCCCGACCCGGGCGAAGTGCTGGTCGAGCCAGGCTTGCAAGCGTTGCGGCTCGCGCGCCTGGATGTCTAGCGAAGCGCTGCTGGCGAACAGCCGGTGGGCCTGCAAGGCGTCGGCCATCGGCAACGCCTGCCCTGGCTCGCTGATGCTGCGCGCCTGCCAGCCGCCGACGCCGCCCAAGCCCAACGCCAGCACCAGTACCGCCGCGCTGGCCAGGCGCCGTTGCCGGCGTTGGCGCAGACGGCGTTGCAACTGCGCCAGTTGCAGCGGCTCGCCCTGGGGCTGGCCGGACATTCCGGCCAAGGCGGCGCGCAGGCGCCGGGCATCGTCCTGCCAGGCCTGAATGCGCATGGCCTGCTCTGGGTTGGCGTTGAGCCAGACCTGCACCTCGGCGCGTCGAGCGGCGTCGAGGCGCTCGTCGACGAAGGCATGCAGCTCGGCTTCGGTAGGGGTCAGACGGGTCATTTCAGTCTCCGCAAGGCCGGGGGGCGCGGCGTGTCTTCGGTCAGGTCGCGCAAGGCCGCGCGGGCACGCGACAAGCGCGACATCACCGTCCCGATGGGAATGTCCAGGGCCTGGGCGGCCTCTTTGTAGCTCAAGCCTTCGACGCTGACCAACAGCAACAATGCACGCTGTTCGCTGGGCAAACGGGCAAACGCACGCAGATCGGCTTGGGCCAGCACACTGGCCTGCGGCTCGTCGGCGGGGCCGTCGTGTTCCGCTTCGCTGCGCCCGAACCAGGCCAGCCACCGCGCATGCAGACGCTCGCGGCGTTTGCCGTCGAGGAACAGCCGGTATTCGATGGTGAACAACCAGGCGCGCAGTTGCTCGGGGTCGCGCTGCTGGCCGCGGCGGCTCAAGGCGCGCTCCACGGTGGCCTGCACCAGGTCGTCGGCGCTGGCGGCGTGGCGCGTCAGGCCCATGGCGAAGCGCCGCAGACGCAGCAGCAAATCACGCCATTGATGTTCGTCGAGTTCGTGCATAGCCGATGTGCGCCGCAATTGGGTATGTGCAGCAGACGCTCCGCCGGGAAATGTATTCCCTGGCGGCGGAATAAAATTTCTTCTGCTGCGTCGTACTCGCTCATCGACTGCTTCGGACCTTCTCCCATGAACACCCCTCTGCACGGTTCGGCCAAATGGCTGCGCCTGGTCGCCATCGGTGGCGCCCTGACGGCACTGGCCGGTACCTTCGCCTATGCCGGCGGCTGGCTCGGCGCTCCGGCATTGACCCCGCAACGCATCATCGACACCTTCGAAGCCCAGGCCGGGCACCATCCGGGTTATCGCAAGAACCACGCCAAGGGTCTGTGCGTGGCGGGTCGTTTCCTGAGCAGCGGCCAGGCCGCCTCGTTGTCGACGGCGCGCGTGTTCAGCCAGGCCGAAGTGCCGGTGATCGGTCGCTTCGCCATCGGCGGCGCCAACCCGTTCGCCCCGGACACCGCCGTGCCTACGCGCAGCCTGGCCCTGGACCTGCGCAGCGACGACGGCCAGACCTGGCGCACGGGCATGAACAACCCGCCCGTGCTGGCCGTCAGCACCGCGCAGGGCTTCTATGACCAGGTACTGGCCAACACGCCCGATCCAGCCACCGGCAAACCCGACCCGGCGCGCCAGCAGGCGTTCTTCGCCGCACACCCGGAAACCGCCGCCTGGCGCCGCTGGGCGGCGAGCTATAAGCCCAGCGACAGCTTCGCCAGCACCGCCTACCACAGCATCAATGCGTTCGTGCTGGTCGATGCCCGCGGCAACGCCCAGCCGGTGCGCTGGCAACTGGTGCCGCAAGCACCCTTCCAGCCCCTGCCCGCCCAAGTGGACGACAAACAGTTCCTGCAACACGACCTCCAGCGCCGCCTGGCGCAAGGCCCGCTGCGCTGGACTTTACGCCTGACCCTGGCCGAAGCCGGCGATGCGGTGGACGATCCGGCCCAGCAGTGGCCTGCCGAGCGGCGCAGCATCGACGCCGGCACCTTGCTCATCGAACGTGTCGAGGGTCCGGAACAAGGCGCCTGCCGCGACCTCAACTTCGACCCGTTGATCCTGCCCAGTGGTATCAAGGCCTCGGCTGACCCCATCCTTGCCGCCCGTTCGGCCGCCTATGCCGTGTCGTTCGACCGACGCAGCCGCGAAACCCTCAGCCCAGGAACCAAGCCATGAGCGCGCCCACCACCTTCCACCCTTTGGCGCGGCTGTTGCACTGGCTGATGGCGGTGCTGATCCTCGCCATGCTGTTCATCGGCGTGAGCATGGTCAGCGACCTGTCGCTGCGCCATCCCGTACTCCTGCAACTGCACAAGGCGACGGGCCTGGCGCTGCTCGCCCTGGTCATCGTGCGCATCGGCATGCGCCTGAGCGTGCCGCACCCGCCGCTGCCGAGCGATCTGCCGCGCCTACAGCGCTGGGCCGCCGGGGCCTCGCACCTGGCGCTCTACATGCTGATGCTGGGTATGCCGCTGCTGGGCTGGGCGATGCTGTCGGCCGGCGGTTACCCGCGCCCGCTGCAACTGCCGGCCATCGCGCCCCATGACTTGCAGCTGTACGCCGTGCTGCGCCTGGCCCATGGTTGGGCCGGCTACGCGTTGTTCGGCGTGGTGCTGCTGCACTTAGGCGCCGCCTTGATGCATGCGCTGGTCAGGCGCGACGGTGTGCTGGCGAGCATGTGGCCGGGTCGCCGTCGTCCCGAGTGAGCGAATGCCGCCCCTGCACTTGAGCACACCGTTATGGCCGCCCGGCACCTGCGCCTTCGTCGTTCGAGGGCGCAGCGCGCCTACGGGCGGAGTGTGTTTTAATGTTTCGCCCATTTTTATCGACACCTCTGACAACAAGGCGGCTATGGACACCGGGACTCGACTCAAGCTGGTGCGTGAACGCAACAACCTTTCCCAACGTGAACTGGCCCGCCGCAGTGGCCTGACCAACTCCACCATCTCGCAGATCGAACAGAACCGCGTCAGCCCCTCGGTCAGCTCGCTGAAAAAGCTGCTCGAAGGCATTCCCATGTCCCTCGCCGAATTCTTCAGCTTCGATGAACCGGCCCGCGAGGAACGCTACGTGTTCCGCGCAGGCGACCAGCCCGACCTGGGCCGCAACGGCCTGCGCATGCTGCTGGTCGGCGCCAGCGTCGAAGGCCGGCAGATGCGCATGCTGCGCGAGCTGTACGCGCCGGGGGCCGATTCGGGCGAGCCGATCGTGCATGCCGAAGGCGAAGAATGCGGGCTGGTCACGCGTGGCACCGTCGAGCTGTGGATCGACGGCCAGGTCAGCGTGCTCAACGCCGGTGACGGCTATTACATCCCCACTACCCTTCCCCATGCCTTTAAGAACCTTGGTCAGGACGAGGCCGAAATCATCAGTGCCAACACCCCCGCGAACTTCTGAAGTCGCCGCACCCAGCGCCCGCGAAGTCTGCCAACGTCTGCGCGAGGCTGCGCTGGGTGTGCGGGACTTGCACATTGTGGCCCGCAGCGGCGAAGGCGAGGTTCGCCTCGACATCGAAGGTTGGACACTGACCTTGCTGATCGACGCCGAGGGCTTGGCCCGCTGCCTGGATTGCCACACGGCAACGGGCGGGTCTGCAAGCCTGGACGACTGGCCCCGTTACGGCACCAACCCCACCGATCTGCTCAGCCTGTGGGAACGCCAGCGCCTGGAGCAGGCGTTGGGCGGCGACTGACGTTCGCATACCAACATTCAGGCCGGCGCTGGACTGAGCACAAGCGGGCGGCACAAGGCCCAGTATTGGTGGTGCCAACGTACTGCCTGCAACCGCCGCTTCTTTCATTTCATCGACGTTCCCACCTCCCGAGGAGTACGTCGTGACTCAAGCCACCCTACTGCACCACGCCCAAATACTGCGCACCTTGCCGCAATGGAGCCGCCAACTGCCGCCCGGCACCATTCGCGATGTCATCGCGCAAGCCCGTCCCGTCTACCTGGATGCCGATGGCAAACCCTACCCCTGGTACGCCGATGCCGCGTTATTGGAGCGCGAAGCACTGCTACGCGCGCTCGACCGGCGCCGGGTCAGCGCCAAAACGTTGCAGGCGCACTTGAGGGGCCTTCGAGGCGTCAGTGAATTCTCTGCGCCCTTGCTGCAACAACGTTTGGGCTTGCCAATGTCGGTGCTCGACGCGCAGTACCGTTACCAACCTGTAGAGGTCGCGCAGCCGACACCGCCCAGTGGCCCGAACGTGTCTACCGGTCTGCTGCCGGTGATCGCCAAGGGCGAACCACAGTTGCGCAGCCTGCTGGAGGCCGCGCTGCACAATTTCGAAGGCCTCCATGACACCACCCGCCTGAGCCAGTTGCAATGTAGCGCTGAAGATTTCTCGCCCATTCCGGGCCTGCACGTAGCTGACTTCATCGACCACTGCCGTGCTCTGGACCTGGGCCAACGTTACCAAGAGCACCTGAGCGAGGTGTACGACGGCACATCGGCCGCCGCCATCCGCGCTGCTGCCATCGCTGCGCGCCAAGACGAGTTCCGGGTCCAGGTACGTATCGCTGCGATGAAAGGCGCAGTCACGGCCACTTGGTCCGGCGCTCTACAGGCGCTCTGCAGCGATATGCCACTGACCCGCCCGCTACGCTGCTGGCAGATAGCCTTGTTCGGCATACCGATCCATGAACTGCTGTTGATCGCAGACACAGATCCGCAGAGCGACGCCACTGTAGTGGTGTACTGGCCCGACAGCCCCACCCCAATACGCGCTTTCGCATCGTTACAGGCAGCCTTCGCCGACATGCGCAGGCGCTTGGCCGAGCCCGACGTTCTGCGCCGACTGGTGGCGCTGGCGCCGCACCGCTTGCAGCCCGAACTGACCCTAAGGCTTGAGCGCGCGCTGTTCGAAGACCCCGACGCCAAGCCGTTAACCCGGCGCAACACCGTGCATCTGGACACCTCCGAGTACCCGCTGGACCACCCACTGTGGCACTCGCTCGAAGAAGAGCACGTTCGCCGCCTCAAGGGCGATGCGCGCAGTGTCGCCGTACCCACGGCCGATGTCGACCAAACGGTGCGCCTGAAACAGCTGGCCTACTGGCTCGATGTTGGGCTGACGGTGCTCAACGTAGCAGCGATGTGCGTGCCCGTGCTCAATCCGCTGTTGCTGACCATCGCCGCCGCGCAGATCACTGGCAACGTATTCGAGGGCATCTCTGCCTGGGAGGACGGCGACAATGTCGAGGCCCTGGCGCAGCTGGAGTCGATACTGCTCAACGTGGCCGTGTCGGCGGCAGTGGTCGGCGGCGGCGTGGCGCTGCAGGCTTCGGGCTTCGTCGATGCCATGCACAGCATCACCGTCGAAGGGGCCGAGCGCTTGTGGAGCCCCAGCCTGCGTGGTTACGCCAGCGAAACCGAGCTGCCTCTGCTTTCTGAAGCCAATGCCGCAGGCCAATACTATGTCGAGGGGCGCCACTTGGTGCGCATCGACGGCACCTTTTACGAGCAGTTCGAGGACGGCGTAGGCACCTGGCGAGTGCGTCACCCCAGCCACAGCGCCGCCTACGCGCCTGCGTTGGCACACAACGGTGAAGGGGCCTGGCGGCTGGCCTTGGAGCGCCCCCTGCAATGGGATCTGGACAGGTTGCTCACGCGCCTCGGCCAACAGAATCGATACCTGAACCTGGACGATGTACGCGGTGCCTGGCTGAGCACCGGGATCGCCCCGGAAGTGCTGCAGGCCCTGCACATCGATGGGCAACCGTTGCCGGCGTTGTTCAAGGATGCCTTGGCCTGGCTCAAGGCCGACCAGCGTGTCACGCAGGCTATCGATCGAATCCGTGCCGGTGCGCCGCTCAAGGCCTCGGACAACTTCGCGCTACCGAGCCTGGTGCATCTCGAAGGCTGGCCCGAGAACCACTTGATCGGAATCTTCGATGATCCCCAAGGCGCGCAGGCTTCGACCCTGTACGGCCGCCTGCCGATCCAGCCCGACGATGTGGTCATACGGGTCGGTCGCAGCGAGCTGGAAGCGGGCGGGTTGGTGCGCGCGGTACTCGATCAGATGGCCGATCCTTCGGTGTTGGACGATGCGTCGCAGCTTGGCGAATCGCTTGCCGACAGGGTTCAGGCACGTTTGGCCGAACACTTGCTGGAGCCTCGAGGTGCGATAACGCAGCGCTTCTATCAGCTCTTGGCGCCCACGCTGTCGGGTGCAGGAACGCTTTTGGCGGGGCAGTTCCCCGGGCTGCCCGTAGTCTCGATCGAGGCCATCGTCGGTAAAGCCAGCGAAGCGGAGCGTCAGACCATGCTGGCGCCGGCAGGTCGCATTCCTCTGCGGGTGCTGGAGGAAGCCCGCGTGATGCAGGCAAACGCCCGTTTGAACCGCGCCCTACTCGGGCTGTACAGGCCCACGCTGGCCAACCACGACACCGCCTTGCTGATCCAGGGGTGGCAGGCCGAAGATGCGCAACTGCAAGGCATGTCGCTCTGGCAACGGGCGACCAACGACCGTGCGCGCAGCGCCGAGTTGATCGGTCAGCAACCGATCCGGCCAGGTTACCGCTCGCCGCTCGCGCTCAGCCATGGGCGGATCGGCTACCCCCTGAGCGGACGCGGTGTGCCGCGACGGACGAATGTCGTCGCGCTGCACGAGCTGGGATCGATCTACCCTGGGCTGAGCGAGGACGAATTGATGACGCTGAGCGCCGAGATACAAGCCAGCGCCGGCCTGAGCACAGCGATCATCGCACTCAGGGCCGAACTGGAGGTGTTGCAACTCGACCTGCGCGACTGGGCGCGAGCGGCTACCGACAACCTGCAGCGCGACGACCGCCTGCGCTTCGGCGAGCGACTGACCGCAGCTTGGCGCAGAATGGGCAACACGCCCAACACCAGCCTCGCCCTCGAGCATCTGCAAATCGGCGAGCTGCCCACCATTCGGCACGGTTTCCCCATATCCGTAGCTTGCGTCTGGAGGACCTGGGCCTGCAACGGCTCGACAGGGGTTTCCTCGAACGCTTTCCTGCTGTCGAGCGGCTGGGCATCATTCAGCACCCTCAGATGGACGCCGAGTCGCTCTTCCAGGCCCTGCAAGCCACGCCCAATCTTGAGGTGCTGGACCTTGCAGAAAGCAATATCGCGCAATTGGGAGCCTCGGCCGAGCAGGCCCTGGGCGCGATGCGACGTCTGCGTGGGTTGTCGTTCAGGCGTAATCGGCTGACGCTGGACGAACCTGCACAAGCGCTGCTCGCTCGCCTACCACTCAACGTATTGAACCTTTCCAGCAACGGAATCACGCTCACCGAAGCACAAGCCCTGCGCTTCCAAGACTTGGTGCATCCCGAACAGTTGTCGCTGAGTTTCAACCCGCTGGGGATCGCGCCGGATCTGCGCTATATGGGGCGCTTGCATACGTTGTTGATGATCGACTGTGGGCTGGAGGTTTGGCCCGAAGGGCTGACCGTGCTCATGAGCCAGCCGCAATACCGATTGCGCAGCATCGAGCTGTCGATGAACCGGATAGCGGCCCTGCCCCAGACCGAAACCCTGCTTGCCACGCCCTACGCGCGGGATCTGGCAGCAGGACTGCCCGGACGCCGCTGGAACATGGACTTCAACGGTATGGACCCCGCCACGCGTAGCCGTCTGCAGCAAGCCCGCGTGAGCGTCGAGGAAAATGCGATTGAGCTGCCTGCGTGGCAGGTGCGCTGGCGTACCGGCATCACCGCGGAGCAGGATGCCTTGTGGGACACCTTGTTCGCCCAGGGTGGCAACCGACCCCTGGCCGGTGTGCTGGAGCGTCTGAGCGACTCTGCCGAAGCGCGCAGCCATGAAGACGGGCTGCGCGAGCGGGTCTGGAGCATACTCGAACGTGCCAGCCAGGACGATGCCCTGCGTCAGGCGCTGAACGAGGAAGCCGAAACGTTCCCGCCCACCTGTGGCGACGCGGGTGCCGACGCTTTCAGCGCGTTGGAAATTCGCCTGTTGATCCAGAATGCGAGCCTGGGCGCCGATCCGCTGCTCGATCAGTACCAGCTGCTGCGCCAGATTTTCCGCCGCGAGCAGGTCAATACCCTTGCGCAACGCATCGCTTGGCATCGCAGCGTGCGCAGGGCCGCGGTGCTGGAAGCTCAGACCACAGGCGACGAAAGCCACTTACCCCTGCTGGATGAGTTGGACGACGTAGCCGTCAGCTCGGACCGAATACTGTTGAACATGCCGGTCGACGAAATCGAAATACGTCTGGCGCTACGACAGATATTGGCCGGCCCACTGGATTATCCCGAGCCGAGTTCGGGCATGCTGTACGCGCAACTGGCCAACATCAACGCACGCATCGTGCAAAACGTCGCGACCGAGGTGGGCAGACTCGATCAGGATGTTGCGTTGCGGCGCCAGTGGCTGGTGGACCAACCACAGTGGCAGCACACCTTGCGCACGCAGCATGCCGAGCAGTTCGAAGCCCTGACCGACTTCTGGCGCACGGGCCTGGACTACCTCGACTACAGCCAGGACGAACATGCCGAGCCGGTCACACAACTGCCGCCGTCAGTGCGCACGCTGCTGGAAGACGTGCTGGGCGAGTCGCTGCTCGATGCCGCTGGCAACCTGAGCCGCGTCAGTGTTACCGAAGGCCAATACCTGGAGGCCGTCCGGCGCATCGGGCTACAGCGCGAGGAAACCGAGCGCGGCCTGTTGGACAGCCTGACCCGCGCGGTGGAACAGCGTTCGAACTGACCTGACCGTCGAGCTGCCGCTCGCCACGGGGGCTATCATGGCGCGGCAGGCCTCCAGGGCCTGGCCGTGCCGTTTTGCAAAGGCCCATTGCCGGGCCGCATGCCTGTTTCGCGATGACGCTTCTTGTACACTGCCGCGACGCCACACAGCGAAGCGTTTCCTGCCGCACACACCGCGTCGTCACTCCCGGGGGCGACGTAGGCCCGGCAGCACCCGCAAACGTTTCTGCTGCCACTGAACACACGAGCCCTGCACGTGCAGGCGGCCCGCGCGCCTGCGGCGTCCGATTGGCCAGTATCCACTCAGCCCCTTTTTTCAGGTGAACGCATGATCGAGGTAACCGAGCTTTCCATTGCCGACCTGCGCGAGGCGCTCGCCGCTGGCCGCACCACTGCGGTCGAGCTGGTCGAAGCCTACCTGGCGCGCATCGCAGCTTACGATGGCCATGCAACCGCCACCGCCCTCAATGCCGTGGTGGTGGACAATCCCGATGCGCTGCGCGAGGCGCAGGCGTCCGATGCCCGACGCGCCCGTGGCGAGTCGCTGGGGCCGCTGGACGGCATTCCTTACACCGCCAAGGACAGCTACCTGGTCAAGGGCCTGACCGCCGCTTCCGGCAGCCCGGCGTTCCGGCACCTGGTGGCGCAGCGCGATGCGTTCACGGTCGAACGCCTGCGCGCCGCCGGCGCCATCTGCCTGGGCAAGACCAACATGCCGCCCATGGCCAACGGCGGCATGCAGCGCGGCGTCTATGGCCGCGCCGAAAGCCCCTACAACGGTGCCTACCTCACCGCGCCCTTCGCTTCCGGCTCGTCCAACGGCGCGGGCACCGCCACGGCGGCCAGCTTCAGCGCCTTCGGCCTGGCCGAAGAAACCTGGTCGAGCGGTCGTGGCCCGGCTTCGAACAACGGCCTGTGCGCTTATACCCCCTCGCGCGGGGTGATCTCGGTACGCGGCAACTGGCCGCTGACCCCGACCATGGACGTGGTGGTGCCCTACGCGCGGACCATGGCCGACCTGCTGGAGGTGCTCGACGTGGTGGTGGCCGACGACCCTAACCCGCGCGGCGACCTGTGGCGCCTGCAACCCTGGGTGCCGATCCCGGCGGCCAGCAGCGTGCGCCCCGCGTCCTACCCTGCCCTGGCCGCAGACGCCAATGCCCTGCGCGGCAAGCGCTTGGGCGTGCCGCGCATGTACATCAACGCCGATGACGCGGCCGGCACCTCGGACAAACCCGGCATCGGCGGGCCTACCGGACAGCGCATCCACACCCGCGCCAGCGTCATCGACCTGTGGCAGGCCGCGCGCCAGGCCTTGGAAGCGGCCGGCGCCGAAGTGGTCGAAGTGGACTTCCCGCTGGTGTCCAACTGCGAGGGCGACCGCCCGGGCGCGCCCACGGTGTACAACCGCGGCATCGTCAGCCGCGAATTCCTGCACGATGAGCTGTGGGCCTTGTCGGGCTGGGCCTTCGACGACTTCCTGCGGGCCAACGGCGACCCGGCGCTCAACCGCCTGGCCGATGTCGACGGCCCGCAGATTTTCCCCCACGACCCCGGCACCCTGCCCAACCGCGAAGACGACCTCGCGGCCGGCATGGACGAGTACGTCAACATGGCCAAGCGCGGCCTGAAAACTTGGGACCAGATCGACACCTTGCCCGACGGCCTGCGCGGCCTGGAACAGACCCGCAAGCAGGACTTGGAAGATTGGATGGCCCACCTCGGCCTGGACGCCGTGCTGTTCCCAACCGTCGCCGACGTGGCGCCGGCCGACGCCGACGTCAACCCAGTCTCGGCCGACATCGCCTGGAGCAACGGCGTCTGGGTCGCCAACGGCAACCTGGCGATCCGCCACTTGGGCGTTCCCACGGTGACGGTGCCCATGGGCGTGATGGCCGACATCGGCATGCCGGTGGGCCTGACCTTCGCCGGCAAGGCCTACGACGACTCGTCGCTACTGCGCTACGCCTGCGCCTTCGAAGCCACCGGCAAACGCCGCCAGGTGCCACCGCGCACCCCCCCACTGGGCGCGCGTTGATTTGCCGGCCGAGCACCGCTATGGTGCTCGGCCGACCTCATTTGCGGAGTTGTCCGATGGCGCTGCACATCAATACCCCCCTGCTCGAATCGCGCCCCCTGTCGCTGGCGGCGCAGCGCAGCGTCTGGATCAAGCTCGATGCCTTGCAGCCCTGCGGTTCGTTCAAGCTGCGCGGCGTGGGCCATGCCTGCGAAGTGCACCATGCCTGCGGTGCCCGGCACTTTGTGTCTTCCTCGGGTGGCAACGCCGGCCTGGCGGTGGCCTATGCCGGGCGCCGCCTGGGCGTGCCGGTCACGGTCGTGGTGCCGGAAACCACCAGCGCCCACGCCAGGGCGCTGCTGGCCCTGGAAGAGGCCAAGGTGATCGTGCACGGCAGCGCCTGGCACGAGGCCAATGCCCTGGCGCAGACCCTGGTCGGCGAACACGATGCCTTCATCCACCCCTTCGATGACCCGCTGCTGTGGGAAGGCCACGCCTCCCTGATCGACGAAGTCGCCGCCACGGGGCTGCGGCCCGATGCGGTGGTGCTGTCGGTGGGCGGCGGCGGTTTGCTCAGCGGTGTGGTGCAGGGACTCAAGCGCAACGGCTGGAACGACGTACCGGTGCTGGCGGTGGAAACCCAAGGTGCCGCGTCGTTCAACGCGGCCGTGCAGGCCGATGCGCTGGTGGAGCTGGAGCGGCTCGACTCGATCGCCACCAGCCTGGGCGCCAAGCGCGTGGCCGAGCAGGCTTTGATCTGCCATCGCACCCACCCGGTGCAGAGCCATCGGGTGACCGACCTGCAAGCCGTGCAAGCCTGCGAGCGCTTCCTGCACGACCATCGCGTGCTGGTCGAGCCGGCCTGTGGCGCGGCGCTGGCCCTGGCCTACGCGGCCGAGGGGTTGGGCGAGTACCGCAATGTGCTGGTGGTGGTGTGCGGCGGCGCGACGGCGACGCTCGAGCAACTGCGCACATGGCGCGAGGCGCTGCTGCCAGCCTGAAGACGGCCTCAGGTCGGCAGTTGCCCGGGAGCGATCAAGGGCAGGGCCATGTGCGTGGTCTGCCACACCGGGTCGCTCTCGATGTGCTCGATGACGAAGCCCTGGCGCTGCCAGAACGTGATGGCACCTTGCAGGAACGGATGGGTGTGCAGGTATAGGCATTCCACGCCGGCGGCAACCGCCTCGTCGCGCAAGGCTTCGAACAGCGCCGCCGCCAGGCCCGCGCGGCGATACTCGGGCAGCACGAACAAGCGCACCACTTCCACAACGTCCACACCGCGATAATCGAGTTGGGCGAAGCGGTGGTCATACGGCACATAACCGATCACTGCGATCAGTCGGCCCTGGTCGCGGGCGGTGAGAAAACAGCCTTCGCCGTGCACGTAGGTGCGCTCGAAATGCAGCAAGTCCTCGGGCGTAGGCGTGTCGGCGAGCTTGGGAAACAGGCTGGCGCGGGCGCTGTCGACGAAGCGCACGATCTCGTCGGCGTCAGAGGCGCTGGCGCGTTGCAAGGTCCAGGTGGGCATGGGTGTCCAATGTCGAGTGGCGAAGACCCGCGGTTCTACCGCAGTCGGCGCTTGCCCGCAACCCGGCCGCGCTGCCATGCAGTACACTGGCGCCCCGCCTTGGCCCAGGTCGTCCGCGCATGTCCCGTTCCTTTGTTGTCTTGTTGACGCTGCTGGCCACGCTCGCCGGTTGCGACCAGCCCGCCGGCCATCCGACCCGCGAAAAGAAGATTCTCGCCCAATTGCCGTGGCAAGAGGCCTACACGCACAACATCGAGCGCATGGGCCAATTGCTCGCGCCGCGCTTCCCGGCGTTGTCCGAAGAACAGGTCGACCAGGTCCTGCGCGAGCACCTGACCATGGAGGACCAGCGCCAGGACCTGCTCCGGCTGTACAGCGAGCAGCACTTCAGCGACGTCGAGTTCGACCTGGTGCTAGCCGCCACTGCCGACCCGGTCAAGGCCAAGGCCTTGGGCCAGAGCCTGGAAGGCCGGCAGCTCAGCGAAAAGCTCACCCGCCTGATGCGCGAAAGCGCCAACGACCCGGACGCCAAGGCACGCGCGGCGCAGCGTATGCAGCAGATCGAAGAGGCGTTGGGCCGGATGCAGCGGCAGGCTCTGGAAGCAGGTTGAGGTGTGCCCCCTTCCAGCCAGGCCAATGTTGGTCTAGTGAGAGGTAAGGCACCCAAAGCGGGGGCGGCTTTCGTTACGACCACCATTAGGGCCAAGACGCTTCTGACACATCGCACCTGCCATGACGGCTTACCCACGCGGACGGCCGACCTGGGCTAACAAGGCCAGCAAATCGTCAGGCCAGACGATGTCCTGGGTCTCCAACAATTCCTGACGGCTCCACCAGCGGTGCGCGGCAAGCACCTCCACCTCGAGCGCCGTCCAGTTGACCTCGGATACCGTGGTGTCGGCTACCCGTACCACGAAAAACTGCTCGACGACCTTCACCGCCTCGCCACAGGGCAACGTCATGTCGAAGCGACGCTCGGCTACTGGCTCGCCCACATCGCCGACTTCGATGCCGGTTTCCTCCCACAGCTCACGCCGCGCCGCCTGGGCGAAGCTTTCCCCAGCCTCGACCCCTCCGCCGGGTGTGGCCCAGCACGAGGTGCCGGCCAGAGCCCCCTGATGGTGGACGAAATGGAACAGCAGGACCCGCTGTTGCGAATCGAGCACCAGCAACCGGGCCGAAGGGCGTTCTCGCATGCTGCACATCCTGAAAGGTGGGTGTCGGGAGCCCGCCGCGGGCACCTTGGTGGTGAGACCGGCCAACGCCTCGCGCGGTTCATCGCCGGCGCCTTGGCGGGCGATGGATCGTTCTGCCTCGGGCCATGGTCCACTGCCTGCCTGTCGCCGAACCTTGGAGCCAACGATGCCCCGCTTGGGCTTTGCCTGTATGTACCGCCACCCGCACCGCAGCCATTCGATCAAGGAACTGGAAGCCATCGAGCGGGCCTTCAACACCCGCACCACCACGTTGCGCTGGCTGTCCTCGGCCAGCCTGGAGGCGGCCCGCGACAAGCTGATCGATCTGATCCAGCACAACCTCGAGGCGCAGCTGCGCCTGGTCGACTACGTCGCCGGCCTGCCGCCGGCACTGCACATGCTGCGCCTGTCCAGCGACCTGCTGCCGCTCTACAGCCATCGCGACGTCGCCAGCTTCTACCAGGCCCCCGACATCCAAGCGCTGCTCGAGCCGCGTTTCGCCGCCATCGGCGCGCGGGCGCGCGAAGCCGGCGTGCGCCTGTCGTTCCACCCTGGGCAGTACTGCGTGCTGGGCTCGGACCGTCCGGAGGTGGTGGAAGCCAGCCTGGCCGAATTCGAGTACCACGCCGACATGATCCGCCTGATGGGCTACGGCAAGCAGTTCCAGGACTTCAAATGCAACGTGCACATCGCCGGGCGTCTGGGGGCGGCCGGCATGCGCGCGGTGTGGCCGCGCCTGTCGGAGGTGGCGCGCAACGTCATCACCCTGGAAAACGACGAGAAGACCTATGGCGTGGACGACTGCCTGGGCCTTGCCGACTTGGCGCCAGTCGTGCTCGACATCCACCACGCCTGGATCCACGAGAACGACTACGTGGCCCGCGACGATCCGCGCCTGCTGCGCATCATCGACAGCTGGCGCGGCGTGCGCCCGGTGATGCACTACTCGCAGCCGCCCGAGCGTTTACAGGACTTGGGTTTCAGCGCCGAACGCAAGCTGGAGATCCCCGCGTTGCTCGAAGCGGTGAACAAACGCGATCTGTATGGTCATAGCGATCTGATGTGGAACGACTGGACCAATCGCTACGCGCTGCAATTCGTCGACGCCTTCGACATCATGTTCGAGGCCAAGCACAAGAACCTGGCGACGCTCGACTTCTACCATCGTTACCTGCTCGGTGCGGCCATTTAGCCGCGTCTGGCCTCTATTTCACTCAAGCAAAGGTCACCCCCATGCTGCGTTCACCTCGATTCATCCTGCCCCTGCTGCTGGTCGGCGCCTTGGCCGCGTGCGGCAAAAACGACCGCGAGGCGCAGATCGACGCGCAATTCCCGCTGCAACAGAACTACCAGGGCACCATCGACAGCATCGTGCCGCCCTTTGCGTCGGCACATCCCAACCTGCCCGTGGAGAAGATCAAAGAGGTGGTGCGCGACCACTTCACCTTCGACGAATACCGCGACGACATCCACAAGCTGTACAGCGAAGAACACTTCAGCGATGCCGAATTCGCGCAGGTCACGGCCATGCTCAAGGACCCGGCCAAGGCCCAGCAATTGGGCAAGACGCCAGAAACCAAAGTCATCGGCGAGAAGCTCAACAACTACATGATGCAGACCGCCACCGATCCCAAGCTGCGCGAGCAGGCCACCGAGCGGGTCAAGGACATCAGCGAAGAGCTGGAGAAGATGGACAAGTAACTCCCTCAGGCGCGTCGGGGCGTTCGCCCCTTGCGCCTATCCGGGTCGCGCGGCCTAGTGACGATTGGCGGGAATTGCCAGGCCCAGGCTATCGCGCAACGTGGTGCCTTCATAGGCGGTGCGATACAGACCCCGCGCCTGCAGCAACGGAATCACCTCCTGGGTGAAACGCCTGAACTGTTCTGGGTGGCCGATGTACAGGTTGAAGCCATCCAGCGCCCGTGCCTCGAACCATTCGCTCATGGTTGCCGCTACGGTTTCGGCCGAGCCGACGAAGGCTCCAGGGCGCATTTTTCTGCCGAACTCCACGGCCTGGCGCAGGCTCAAGCCGTTATCGGCAGCGTGTTTGGCGATGCGCTGGGCGTTGGTGAAGAAACTGCTGCGGGCGTAGTCCAGACTTTGCTGGGGGAAAGGCGCGTCGAGGTCGTACTGGCTGAAATCGTGCCAGCCGAAATTGCGGCCGAACTCCTTGAGCGCCAGCTCGAAGCTGTGGTCGGTGTCGTGATAATGCCGCTCGATCTCGCGGGCATGGGCATCGGTATCGCCCACATAGATCTCGGCGCCCGGCAGCACCAGCAGTTGCTCGGGATCGCGCCCCAGCTGGGCCGCACGGCCCTTCACATCGCGATAGAACGCTTGGCCCTGCGCGATGCTGGCGGCATGGGTGAAGATCACGTCCGCCGTGGCCGCGCCCAGGGCACGCCCCTGCTCCGAGTCGCCGGCCTGGAAGATCACCGGCTGGCCTTGCGGCGAGCGTTGGATGTTCAGGGGGCCGACCACCTGGAAGTGCTCGCCGCGGTGGTGCAGGGTGTGCAGTTTGCCGGGGTCGAGAAACTGTCCGGTGTCACGGTCGCGGACCAGGGCACCGTCCTCGTAGGACTGCCACAACCCTTGCACCACCTCCACGTGTTCCTTGGCGCGGGCGTAACGGGTGTCGTAGTCGTAGTGCTCGTCGCGCCCATAGTTGCCGGCCGTACCGGCGTCACCACTGGTGACCACGTTCCAGCCCGCGCGGCCCTTGCTGATCAGGTCGAGGGACGCCAACCGGCGCGCGACGTTGAAGGGCGCGTTGTAGGAAGTGGTCAAGGTGCCGACCAGGCCCAGCCGCTTGGTGCTCACCGCCAGCGCCGAGAGCAGCGTCAAGGGTTCCAGGCGGTTGAGGTAGTGCGGTGGCGAGCCCTCGGTGATGAACTGGCTGTCGACGATGAAGATCAGGTCGAACAGCGCGGCTTCGGCCTGGCGGGCGATGTCGATGTACCAGTCGATGTTGACGCTGGCGTCGGTCGGCAGCGCCGGGTCGCGCCACAGGTTGTGCCGGCCGGGGCCGCCGCAGCCCATGGTCAGGGCGCCGAGCTTGATCTGACGCTGGCTCATGGTTGGGTGGCTCCTGCCTGGCGGTTGCCATCGGTGCCACTGGCCACGGGCTGCAAGGCGCCAGCGAAGGAGTCATCGAACAACGTTGCCGCCGAGTAAGTCTTGATCAGGCCCAAGTCGGCGAAGAAAGCCACGGTTTTCTGCGCGTCCTGCACCACCTGTGGGCTCAATGGGCCAAGGTCGGTACGAGCGCGGGCGAACCAGGCGCGGGCGATATCGCGGTCGGCGCGGGTGCGCTTGGACCAGGCATCGGCATAGGCTTCGGTGTGCGCCGGGTCGCTCAGCGTCCATGCTCGGGCTTGTTTGAGACGGCGCAGGAAGTCGTCGATCTGCGCGCGTTTCTCGCCCACCGCGTGGGCGTTGGCGACCACGAAGCTTTGCGCCGGAATCAACCCCTCGGCCGTGGCGATCACCCGTGCTCCGTGACGTTCGAGTTGCGTCACGTAGGGCTCCCAGGTGGCGATCACATCGACCGAACCGCCGTCCAGCGCATGGGAGGCGTCCAGGGCGCTGAGGTAGCTCAGCGACAGGGCATCGCGGGGTACACCGGCCTTGTCCAAGGCGCTGAGCAGCAATTGCTGGCTCCACGAGCCCTTCCACACCGCCGCGCGTTTGCCGCGCAGGTCTTGCAGGCTATGGATATCGGAGTCCTTGCGCACCACGATGGCCACGCCGGCGAGGTTCTGCCGGGTCACGGCGATGACCTTGATCGGCGCACCCAGAGCACCCAGGAACAAGGGCGGCGCATCGCCCAGCAGGCCCAGGTCGAGGCTGCCGACGTTGAGCGCCTCGGCCACGGGCGAACCTGCGGTGAATTGTTTCCACTCCAAGGTATAAGGCAGATCGGCGAGCACGCCCGCCGCTTCCATCACGGCGCGGGTGTTGAAGCTTTGGTCGCCGACCACCAGGGTCTGGGCGGCCGCGCTCAGGCTGAGGGTCGAGGCCAGCGCAAGGGCGGCCCAGCGTTTGAGATAGCGCACGTTCGTTCTCCATGTGCCGTTAAGGCAAGTTGGGCCGATCCGCGCGAGCGGTCTCGTATCGCTCCTGGGAGCTCATGTCGGGGTAGACGTTTTATTCATAAGCGATGATTTTTTTATAATCTAAACGTCTTTGTACGGGGCTGTGAAATTCGCTTTCGACCTAACCTAATGCCTTTCCGGTACGACACAAGAATATTATTTTGCATATTAGCTTATTGTTATTTTGCATTTTAATAATACTTTCAAGCTTGCTAGGGTGCAGCCAATCCGACAGCAAGAGCCGTTTCCATGAGCCATGACATTCACCCTGAGCGTATTCGCCAGTTTCTCGCCGAACTGAGCGAGCTGCTTGACCAGCAGCCTGCGGAAGCCGCCTTGCTCGAACGGGGCGAAGCCCTTTTGACACGGCTGGTCGCCCACGACGATTGGCTGCCTGCGGAACTCGCCGAGCCGCACCCGGAGCACTACCAGCAATACCTGCTGCATTGCGATGCGCGTCAGCGCTTCAGCGTGGTCAGCTTCGTCTGGGGGCCGGGCCAGCGCACGCCAGTGCACGACCACCGGGTCTGGGGGCTGATCGGCATGCTGCGCGGTGCCGAGGACGCCCAGGCGTATGGACGCGACAGCGCAGGCGCTCTGGTGCCGCACGGCGCTCCGGTGCGCTTGCGTCCCGGGCAGGTCGAGGCGGTGTCGCCGCGTATCGGCGACGTGCATCAGGTCAGCAATGCTTTGTCCGATCAGGTTTCGATCAGCATCCACGTCTATGGCGGCAACATCGGCGCCGTCAAACGTGCCGTCTACCTTGCCGACGGCAGCGAAAAACCTTTCATCTCCGGTTATTCCAACCGCCACCTGCCCAATCTCTGGGACTTGTCCAAGGAGCGCCCCGCGCCATGACTGCACGCCCTACCCGCCACTTCCAAGCCATCCAACGCGCGCTGCTCGCCGGGGAGGAACTGGCCTTGATCGATGTCCGCGAGGAACACCCGTTCGCCCAGGCCCATCCCTTGTTCGCCAGCAACATCGCCTTGTCGCGACTGGAGCTGGAGGCGTATGCGCGCATTCCACGGCGCGACACGGCCATCACCGTCTATGACGACGGCGAAGGCCTGGCCGACATCGCCGTGGATCGTTTGCGAGCCTTGGGCTATGTCGATGTGGCGCTGCTCGATGGCGGCCTGGCCGGCTGGCGCGAGGCCGGCGGCGAACTGTTCCGCGACGTCAATGTGCCGAGCAAGGCGTTCGGCGAACTGGTCGAGCACGAGCGGCAAACGCCGTCGCTGTCGGCCGAGGCCGTGCAAGCGCTGCTGGATGAAAAAGCAAACGCGGTCGTGCTCGACGCGCGTCGTTTCGACGAGTACCAGACCATGGGCATTCCCGGCGGCATCAGCGTGCCGGGGGCGGAACTGGTGTTGCGTGTGGCGGACATCGCGCCAGACCCCAAGACCCAGGTGATCGTCAACTGCGCCGGGCGCACGCGCAGCATCATCGGCACCCAATCGCTGCTCAACGCTGGCATCGCCAACCCGGTGGCGGCACTGCGCAACGGCACCATTGGCTGGACATTGGCCGGTCAGGCGCTGGCCCATGGTCAATCCAACGCCTTTCCCGAGGCCAGCACCAAACACCGTGAGGCTGCTGCCGACAAGGCCCGCGCCGTCGCCGACCGCGCCGGCGTGCTGCGCGTGACTGGCGACGAGCTAGCGCAGTGGCAGGCCGATGTCGCACGCACCACCTATGTGTTCGACGTGCGCACGCCGCAGGCCTACAGCGCCGGACATCTGCCGGGCAGCCGCTCGGTACCGGGTGGGCAATTGGTACAGGAAACCGACCATGTGGCCAGCGTGCGCGGTGCACGCATCGTGTTGGTGGACGACGACGGCGTGCGCGCCAACATGACGGCCTCGTGGTTGGCGCAGATGGGTTGGCAGGTGGCGGTGCTCGACGGTTTGGGCGCCGAGGACTTCAGCGAAGTCGGTGAAGGCCGGACCCATTTGCCGACGCCACCGGCGGTAAACGCGATCAGCCCGGCGCAACTGGCGCAATGGCAGGAACAGCCGGGCACGGTGCTGCTGGACTTCACCACCAGCGCCAACTACGTGCAACGGCACATTCCCGGCGCGCACTGGGCGATCCGTGCGCAGTTGCCCCAGGCGCTGGAACGCCTGCCAACGGCCGAACGCTACGTGTTGACCTGCGGCAGCAGCCTCTTGGCACGCTTCGCCAGCCGCGACTTGCAAGCGCTGACGCAGGTGCCGGTGTACGTGCTCGAAGGCGGCACGGCGCGTTGGATCGCCGAGGAGCGGGCATTGGACAGCGGCGAGCGGCACTTGGCGGTACCGCGCACCGATCGTTACCGGCGCCCTTACGAGGGCACCGATAATCCGCGCGAGGCAATGCAGGGGTATCTGGATTGGGAGTTCGGGTTGGTCGCGCAACTGGAGCGCGACGGCACGCATGGTTTCAGGGTGCTGTGAGAAATACAGGCAGTGCTATGCCTGAAACGGGCAAAGACCGCAGAGCGGTCTCGTGCCCGATGTCACTCGGTTGGCGAAGCGATGTTGATTGGGGCTGCTTTGCAGCCCATCGCGGCTAATCGGTGCGCCGAATCGGCCGCTCCTACTGGACAGGCGTGACTCTATGGAAGCAGCCGATTCGGCGGTCGTATTGGCCGGCAACGCCGCCCCGAGGGCTACCTTTAAACCCCCACGGCCCCTGTAGGAGCGGCTTCAGCCGCGATGGCCGGCAACGCCGGCCTGATGGCTCCTACTTCCTCCCATAAAGAGTAAACGCGCCTGATGCCAGAGCGGCGCTGCCGACCCGTGAACCGGAGCGCCGGCCGTCGCTCCTCGTATCACCCGCCAATCGCGATCAGGCGATGGCGGTATCCACCAGCACTTGCGCCTCGGCCACAAGACGCTGCAAATGCGCTTCGTCGACGAAGCTTTCTGCATAGATCTTGTAGATATCCTCGGTGCCCGAAGGGCGCGCGGCGAACCAGCCGTTGGCCGTCATCACCTTGAGGCCGCCGATGGCCTGACCGTTACCCGGCGCGTGGCTGAGGATCTGCTCGATAGGCTCGCCGGCCAGTTCCTTGGAAGTCACCTGCTCGGGGGCCAGCTTGCTCAGCAGGCCTTTCTGCCGTGCGTCGGCCTTGGCCTCGACGCGAGTGGCGTAAGGCTTGCCCAGGGTCGCGGTCAGGTCGGCATAGGCTTGGCTCGGCGTACGGCCGGTACGCGCGGTCATTTCGGCGGCCAACAAGGCCGGGATCAGGCCGTCTTTGTCGGTGCACCAGACCGAACCGTCCAGACGTAGGAACGATGCCCCCGCGCTTTCTTCGCCGCCAAAGCCCAGGGAACCGTCGAACAGGCCCTGTGCGAAGAACTTGAAGCCCACCGGCACTTCGAACAGCTCACGGCCCAGGCCCTGGGTGACGCGGTCGATCATGCCGCTGGACACCACGGTCTTGCCGACCTTGGCCTGTGGGTTCCAGTGCGGACGATGGCGGTACAGGTAGTCGATGGCCACGGCCAGGTAGTTGTTCGGCTGCAGCAGGCCGTCGGCCGTGACGATGCCGTGGCGGTCGTGGTCCGGGTCGCAGGCGAAGGCCACGTCGAAGCGCTCGCGCAGACCGATCAGACCTTGCATGGCGTGGGGCGAGGACGGGTCCATGCGGATCTGGCCGTCCCAGTCGACGCACATGAAGCGGAAGGTCGGATCGACTTCGCTGTTCACCACTTCCAGGTTCAACTGGTAGCGTTCGGCGATGGCGGCCCAATAGCGCACGCCTGCCCCGCCCAACGGATCGACGCCCAGGCGCAGGTTGGCCTTGCGGATCACGTCGAAGTCGATGACGTTCTCCAGGTCCGCCACGTAGTGGCTGACATAGTCGTGACGCTGCGTGGTCGGCGCCTGCAAAGCCTGCTCATGGCTGATGCGTTTGACGCCTGCCAGGTTCGCGGCGAGCAGTTCGTTGGCTTTGGCTTCGATCCACTTGGTGATGTCGCTGTCGGCCGGGCCGCCATTGGTGGGGTTGTATTTGAAGCCGCCGCTTTGCGGTGGGTTGTGCGAAGGGGTGATGACCACGCCGTCGGCCAGGCCTTCAGTGCGCCCGCGGTTGTAGCAGAGGATGGCGTGGGACACCGCCGGGGTTGGCGTGTATTCGTCGTCCTTGGACAGCATCACCTGCACGCCGTTGGCCGCCAGCACTTGCAGCGCCGTGGCCGCGGCTGGGGCCGACAACGCATGGGTATCGGCACCGATGAACAGCGGGCCGGTGATGCCATTGGCTTCACGGTACAGGCAGATGGCCTGGGAAATGGCCAGTACGTGGTCTTCGTTGAAGCTCAGTTCCAGGGAGGTGCCGCGGTGGCCCGAGGTGCCGAAGGCCACGCGCTGACCGGCGATGCCCGCGTCTGGATGGCCGGTGTAGTAAGCGGTCAACAGGCGGGGGATATCGACCAACACGCTGGCCGGAGCTGGCTTGCCTGCCAATGGACTGAGCGTCATGCAAAAACCTCGAGATCACGGAATGTAGGGGTAAGAGCGCACAGTGTACGAAGAGTTGCAGCATCGGGCGACGAGTACGGCGATTATTCCGTGGCGTAGCGCCACCAACCGGGAAACATCTGTTGCACCCGTGGCTCGGCGAAGCGCTCGTCGATCAACATCAACACGCCACGGTCCTGGTCGCCGCGGATCACCCGCCCAGCCGCCTGGATCACCTTGCGCACGCCCGGATACAGATAGGCGTAGTCGAAGCCGGCGCCGTACTGGCGGTGCAGGCGCTGCTTGAACTGCTCGTTGACCGGGTTGACCTGCGGCAGACCCAAGGTTGCGACGAACGCACCGATCAGACGGGTGCCGGCCAAATCCACGCCCTCGGCGAAGGCTCCACCCAACACCGCGAAGCCCACCCCCCGCCCATCGACCACGAAGCGTTCGAGGAAGGCTTCGCGCGCGGCCTCGTCCATGCCGGCGGCCTGGGCCCAGGTGGGAATCTGCGGATGACGCTCGGCCAGGTGCCCGGCCACTTGCTGCAAGTATTCGAAGCTGCTGAAGAACGCCAGATAGTTGCCGGGCTGGCGTTGGTACTGTTCGGCGATCAGCTCGACGATGGGCGCCACCGAAGCTTGGCGCTGTTGGTAGCGGGTTGACACCTGGCTGACGATGCGCACCTCCAGTTGCTCGGCCTGGAACGGCGCCTGCACTTCAAGCCAAGCGGTGTCGTCGGGCATGCCCAGCAGGTCGCGATAGAAGCGTTGCGGGCCCAAGGTGGCGGAAAACAGCGTGACGCTGCGCGCGGCGCGCATGCGCGGGTTCAACAAGCGCGCCGGCACTACATTGCGCAGGCACAGGGCGGCCAGCTTGCGCTTGCGCGGGCCGTTGCGCAGGGTGATGTCGAACAGGTAGTGCTCGTCGAACAGCTCCGCCACCCGGCTGAACTGCAGGGCACTGAAGTAGAACTGCAGCAGCGCCGGGTCGATCTGCGTCGGGGTCTGTTCCAGGCGCTCCTGCACCTGGCCGAGGAACTGCTGCAACACCCGCAGGAACGCCTCGGGCAACCGCTCGCTAGCCTGATACGGCGCGACCTGATCCCTGAACAGAGCGTTCCACTGGCGGTTGAGCTTGTCGAGGGTCTTGTCCAGACCTGCGGGCGGATTCTGCCGCAAGGCCAGCAGTTGCCCTTGATCGAAGCTGGCGCTGTACATCTGCCGGCCGCGCTCGACCAGGTTGTGCGCCTCGTCCACCAGCACTGCCACGCGCCACTGGTTGGCCTGGCTCAAGCCGAACAGCAAGGCGTGGGCGTCGAAGTAATAGTTGTAGTCGGCGACGACCACATCGACCCAGCGCGCCATCTCCTGGCCCAGGTAATAGGGGCAGACCCGATGCGCCTGGGCCACCTCGCGCAGGCTCGCCTGGTCCAGCACCGGGCGCAGCCCTGCGGCCTCGCGGGCGGCGGGCAGCCGATCGTAGAAACCTTGGGCCAAGGGACAGGATTCGCCGTGGCAGGCGCTGCCCGGATGCTCGCAGGCCTTGTCGCGGGCGATCAGCTCCAGGGTGCGCAGCGCCGGCTGGGTGCTGGCACGCTCGATCTGCTGCAAGGCGTCCAGGGCCAACTTGCGCCCCGGCGTCTTGGCCGTGAGGAAAAACACCTTGTCCAGCTGTTGCGGGACTACGGCTTTGAGCAGCGGAAACAGCGTGCCGAGGGTCTTGCCGATGCCGGTGCTGGCCTGGGCCAGCAGGCAACGGCCGGTGCTGACCGCCTTGTACAGGGTTTCGGCCAACTGGCGCTGCCCCTGACGGAACTGCGGATAGGGAAAGGCCAGGGTTTGCAGGCCTTGGTCGCGTTCGGCCAGACGGCGTTCCTGGGTTTGCGCCCAAACCAGGAACCGTTGGCACTGCAGGTCGAAGAACGCCTCGAGCTCCGCAGCGGTACAGGTCTGGTCGATCAGGGTCTGGCGATCGCTGTCGACGTCCAGGTACACCAACACGACTTCAATTGCGTCCAGCCCACGGCTCTGGCACAGCAACCAGGCGTAGACCTTGGCCTGGGCCCAGTGCAGTTGCCGATGGTTGTCGGGCTGGCGGGACAAGTCGCCGCGGTGGGTCTTCACCTCTTCCAGACGATTGCGCAGCGGGTCGTAGCCATCGGCCCGGCCGCGCACCTTCAGGCCCAGGTATTCACCGCTGAGGGGCACCTCGACTTCGTAGTCGGCGCCTCGGTTCGCCGCCACACGGCGGTGGCCCTCGATGCCCTCCTGCGCCGTAGGCGACGGCGTGAAGCGCAGGTCCAGATCGCCCACCTTGGCGCTGAACTCGCACAGCGCCCGTACGGCCACGCTGTAGGTCATGCCGCCTCGCGCCAGCGCACGTGGCAAACCTCCACGGGAAGCCCGTGCTGCTCGCAGAAGGCCAGCCAGCGCAACTGGTTGTCTTGCAGGCGGTCGCCAGGGCCTTTGACCTCGATCATCCGGTAGCGGCCCTGATCGGGCCAGAACTGGATCAGGTCGGGCATGCCGGTACGGTTGTTGCGGATGTCCTGCAACAGGCGCAGGAAGCAGGCCTGCAGGTGCGCCGGCGGCAGGCAGTGCAGAGCCTGCTCGAGCAGCGTCGGGGTCAGTACCTGCCAGATCACGAAGGGCGACTGCAAACCGTACTTGGCGGTGAAGCGTTCGACGATCACCTGGCGGTAGCTGCCGTCGGCCAGTTGCTCGAGGCAACGGTCGAATTGGGCTTGGCGGCGCAGCTGGAAGTCGACGTCGTGCAGGTCTTGCGGCGCGCTTTGGAACGGGTGGAAAAAGGCCCCTGGAATGGGCGCGAACACCGCATCCCAGCACAGTAGGCCGAACAGGCTGTTGAACAGCGTGTTCTCCACGTAATGCACCTCGCCGCCGGCGTCTTCGAGCAAGTGCTGACGCACGGCACGCTCGACGCCGAGCGCGGCCATCTCGCGCGGCAGCTCTAGCTCCAAGGTCTGTACCGCGCGGGCGCGGCGGCGCGACTGCGGCGGGCCGCCGAGCTTGCGCAGCAGGCGCGGCAGCATGCGTTCGCAGGCCTGGGCTTCCAAAGCGTTGGCAGGCGCCGCCGCCATCTGCGTGGCCAGCTCGAACGCTGCCTGCCACTGCTCGCTGCGCTCATGCACGCGGACCTGGCGAATGCGTGCTTCGGCGTGGCTGCAATCGCGGTACACCACCAGCGCCAGCGGCCAATCGGCCAGCCGCTCGCACTGCTGGCCGACCTGGAACAGCAAACGCGAGCGGCGCCGCTCCAGCCAGGGGTTGTCGGCGTGCAGGCCCTGCACGGCCGCATGCAGTTCGGCGGGCGACGCGCCTGCGTCAAGGCGTTCGGCGCATTGGTGCAAAGCCATGGCTAAAGCGACTTCGCTGCGCTGGCGCAACGCGCGGGAATCGGCGCAGAAGGCCACCCGTTCGAAGCGCAGTACGCCCATGTCGGCCAAGACGAATTCCGACCAATCCTGGTAGAGATTGCCGAAGAACAGCAGCCTCAGGCGATCGCACAGCGGTTGCAGCTGCCAGTGCAGAATGCGCACAGGCAACTGCGGCAGCCACTCGGCCAGCGGCCGGGCAGGCAATTTCAGTTCGGCAAGCTGCAACAGCAGCTGTGACTTGGCGGCCCGTGGCCGCGCCAGCAGATGGCCGAAGCCTTGGGCCAGCTCGTCCTTGAGCAGCACGGCGCCCAACTGTTCCAGACTCAACGACGTGTCGTCACGGACCCAGCCCTGCTCCAGAAGGGGTTGCAAGGCCAGGTGGGTGTCGCCGATCTCTGCGTAGTCGAGCCGATCGTCACGGAACAGCTCGCCTTTGCGCATCACCATGCGCACCAGCAAGGCCTGGGACGTTTCAGGCAGTTCGACGAATCGCCGGACGAATGCCTGCTCGTCGTCGTCGAGCAGATCGGCATAGCGCATCTCGACCCAAGCCAGCACCTGGCGGAAGTTATGCAGGTAGTAGAGCGGGTCTTCGACGGAGTGGGCGATCACAGTGCAAGGGCCGGGCAGCGTAAAAGGGGCACTGTTTATACATACAGATCCGCTTCGGTGACAAGCGCCGTGGATCGGATGGGCTACCGTGCCTTTGCTGCCCTTTCCTTCTATCGCCCGTAATTGCTTGGTTAGCTGGCGATCATCGGAATTTGGCTTGGGTAGCTTTACTGACGGGCGGCATGGTTTCGACTTATCCAGAGGCGCCCACTTGGCGCTGTTTCAGCCTGGATTCGGCCCTGGGCCTGCACACCTGCACGCACGCCTGGAAAGACGAAGGATTTTGCAACATTTAAGCGTTACACCCGCTATCGTTTCCCCTGCATATTCGCCCATTTCCAGCAGAGTGAACCCCGTATGCCTTGGTTGAAACGTTTGATCGCGGTGCTGTGCCTGCTCGTGCTCGCAGCCCTGGCGCTGAGCCTGCATTACTACCTCCCGCGCCATGAAGTGGTGCGCGTCACCGGGGTCGAGGTCAAGCGCATGGACGCCGACGGGGTGATCAACGCCGAGAACCCGGCCGACGGTCCGACCCGCGACGTCTACTTCATCAACACCGTCACCAACGACGCCACCCGCGACGTGACCGTGTACCGCAACGAAGACACCGGCTGGGGCTTCCCCTGGTACTTCAAGTTCGACAGCGCCGACCTGCAGGCCAAGGCCCAGGACTATTCGCGCGACGCCAACCAACTGGCGGTGATCCGCTACTACGGCTGGCGCTTCCAGATGTTCTCGATGTTCCCGAACGTCACCGACATCAAGGCCACCAATACCGCAAGCACGCCGTTCCCAGTGTTCAACACCCTGTTCTTCGCGGTGTTGCTGCTCATCGTTCTGGGCATCGTGCTGGCGGTGCGCAACCGCTTGCGCCGCCGCCACCGGCCGATGGCGCCGGACATGCCGCCGCGCTGAAAGCGATTGCCGACATTGCCGCTGCGCCAAGGTCCGATGAGGCGCAGCGGCCTCCCTGCCCTGCTTAGCATTCGAACAAGGAGATTCCATGCAACTTACTCAGGGTCAGCGCCTCCCTTTGAGCAGCCTCGGCCTCGGCACGCGCGTCAGCGTGGCGGTCAGCATCGAATGTCGGCATGAAATCGACTTCGCCTGCTTCGGCCTCGACAGTCAAGGCAAACTCTCGGACGACCGCTTCATGGTCTTCTTCAACCAACCCAGCGCCCCTGCAGAAGCCATTCGCTTGCGTGGCCCAGGCCAATTCGATATCGATCTCGCCGCGCTGCCGGCCAGCATCGAACGGCTGGTGTTCACCGCAGCCATCGATGGCGACGGGGCGATGAACGCGATCGCGAGCGGACGCTTCACGGTCACAGGCACCGGTCAGTCCGCCCCAGCCACGTGCGAGTTCGGGCCGAGTATCTTCAGCGCCGAGAAAGCCATCATGGTCCTCGACCTTTACCGCAAGGGCGGCGAATGGCGCGTGCTGGCCAACCTGCAAGGCTTCAGCGAAGGTTTGGCTGCATTGGTTCGACACTTCGGCGGTGAAGTGCTGGACGAGCCTGCACCCGTACCCGCAGCCGCTACCGTGCAGGCCACCTTCTCGCTCGAGAAGAAAGTCGCCGCTGCGGCACCGGCGCTGGTCAGCCTGGCCAAGAAGGCGCAAATCAGCCTGGAAAAGAACAACCTCACCCAGGTCAAGGCCAAGGTGGCGGTGGTGCTGGATGCCTCGGGCTCGATGAATGGCCAATACAGCCGTGGCCGTGTCCAGGAAGTGCTCGATCGTCTACTGCCCCTGGCGGTGGCCTTCGACGACGACGGCGAGCTGGACGTATTCGCTTTTGGCGCCAAACCGGTGCAACTCTCCCCTGCTACGCTGCACAACTACCAGCACTACGTGACCAGCGATCAAGGCGGCTGGCGCAAGTGGAACGTCGGCGCACGGATCAATGACGAGCCCAAGGCCATGCGCCTGGTCATGGATTACTACCGCCAGGCGGGCGACAGAACTCCGGTGTACATCCTGTTCGTCAGCGACGGCGGTGTGCACGAAAACCGCGCCATTACCCGCCTGATGATGGAAGCGTCCAACCAGCCTTTCTTCTGGCAGTTCGTCGGCCTGGGTGGGTCCAATTACGGGATATTGGAGAAGCTCGACGACATGGCTGGCCGTGTCGTGGACAACTGCAACTTCTTCGCCTTGGACGACCTGCACGATGTGTCCGAAGAAGTGCTGTACGACCGGCTGATGGAGGAATTCCCCGGTTGGCTGCGGGAAGCGAAAAGTAAAAACATCATCGCCTAGACGAAAAAAACCCCTGCAAGCAGGGGTTTTTTCATGGCGTCGGGGTTAGCCGATGCTTACACCATGGGCTTCGGCCAGGGGCTTGAGGCCACCCGCAAAACCTTGGCCAATAGCCTTGAACTTGAACTCGTCGCCATTGCGGTACAGCTCACCGAAGATCATGGCCGTTTCGGTGGAGGCGTCTTCGCTCAGGTCGTAGCGCGCCAGTTCCTTGCCGTCGGCCTTGTTGATGACGCGGATATAGGCGTTGCTCACCTGACCGAAGCTCTGCTTGCGTGCATCCGCGTCATGGATGGTCACGGCGAAGACCAGCTTCTTCACGTCCGGGGCCAAACCGGTCAACTTCACATTGACCTGCTCGTCGTCGCCATCGCCCTGACCCGAACGGTTGTCGCCCAAGTGTTCGATGGAGCCGTCGGCCGACGTCTTGTTGTTGTAGAAGATGAAGCCGGCATCGTTCAACACTTTGCCGTTTTCACCCACTACGAACACCGATGCGTCAAGGTCGAACTCTGCGCCGTCGGTGACGCGTGCGTCCCAACCCAGACCGACCGTGACTTCCGCAAGGCCCGGGGCCTCTTTGGACAGCGATACGTTACCGCCTTTGCTCAAGCTGACTGCCATGGGGTGTGTTCCTTCTTCAAGAATGAGAAATCAGAATGCGAGACCGAAGCCGGTCGCAACGGCTTTGAGGCCGCCTGCATAGCCCTGGCCTACGGCGCGGAACTTCCACTCACCGGCGTTGCGGTAGAGCTCGGCGAAGATCATCGCTGTTTCGGTCGAGGCGTCCTCGGCCAGGTCATATCGCACCACTTCATTGCCATTTGTTTCGTTGACCACGCGGATGAAGGCGCCGCCCACTTGACCGAAGTTCTGCCGACGCGCGTCGGCGTCGTGGATGGTCACGGTGAACACGACCTTTTCGACATCGGCCGGAACGCGGCTCAAGTCGACCTTGATCACTTCGTCGTCGCCGTCACCAGCACCGGTCCGGTTGTCGCCGGTGTGCTCGACCGAGCCATCGGCGCTCTTGAGCTGGTTGTAGAAGATGAAGTCGGCTTCGCTGCGCACCTTGCCGTCGCCCTTGAGCAGGAAGGCACTGGCATCGAGGTCGAACTCTTGGCCGTCGGTCGCGCGCGGGTCCCAACCCAGGCCTACGATCACCCGAGTCAGAGAGGGATCGGTCTTGGTCAGGCTGAGGTTGCCACCTTTGGAAAGGCTGAGTGCCATTTGACTAACTCCTTGTGTTTTACCGAGATTTCACTTGGATTCTGCCGATGCGTCGTCCTTTGCGGGGAAGATCACACTGGCGAGGATACCGATGACCAGGGTCACCATGACGATGAGCAAGCTGGTGTTCGGATCGATGGTGTAGCCGTGGTGGAACATGTGGTCAGTGGCGTTGAGCGCCAGTTTCAAAGCGATGAAGAACAGCAGAGCGATGACCGCTTTCTCCAGGTGCACCAGATAGCGCTTGAGCGCCTCGAGCACGAAGTACATGGTCCGCAGGCCAAGAATGGCGAACAGCATGGCCGAATAAACGATCAACGGCTCTCGGCTGACGGCGATCACCGCCGGTACCGAGTCGAAGGCGAACAGCACGTCGGACACTTCCACCACCACCAGGCAGAGGAACAGCGGCGTGGCGAACAAGGTGCCTTTGGCAGCCAGGCTCATGCCCTTGTTCTCGGGTTTGAGCAGCTCACCTTCGAGCTCCTTGCGGCGCACGAAGAAGTGGTTGCCGTGCAGTTTCGGCCAAACCGGGAACAGCATCTTGGCGAAGCGGTAGGCGATGTGCTTGGAGTAGTCCTCCTCCTCTTCGTCGTCGCCGCCGCTTCTGAGCATCATGATCGCCGTCCAGGCAACGATCACCGCGAACACCACCTCGACCCACGGGCCGAAGGCCAGCAGGCCGGTACCGATGGCTACGAACACACCGCGGAAGACGATGGCGCCGATGATGCCCCAGTACAGGATGCGGTGACGCAGGTTATCCGGCACCTTGAACCAGGCGAAGATGGCCATGAAGACGAACAGGTTGTCGACGCTCAGCACTTTTTCCAGGGCATAGCCGGTCACGAACAGGCTGGCCACCTGTGGGCCGTGATGGATGTAGAGGAAGCCTGCGAATGCCAGGGAGATGGCGATCCAGAACACCGACCAGATGGAGGCGTTGGCCAGGGTGATCTGCTTGTCGCCACGGTGCGTGACCATGTCCAGCAGCAGCGCGCCGACCGCGATGCCGATGAAGACCGCCATGGTCAGCGGGGGAAAACCGATATGGGTAGCTTCCACAGTTGTTTACCTTAGAGTTCGAAATCAGCCGGGTTGAGACCCAGCTCCATGCACATCTGGCGGCAAGCCGCCTTTTCCTTCTCGTCGAAATCGCCGTCCGACGCCCCGATGGCGCAGGTCACGCGGATCAGCAGGCGTGCGGCGCTTTCGTTGTCCTTGATCCTGCCGATCACCTTCAAGGCCTCTGCCTGACCGATCTGCGGGTCGAACTCGAACTTGGCCACCGCATCGTTGAACACGGCCAGCACGTCAGTGAGGCTGAACACCTTGAGTTCCGGGGAGGTATTGAGAAACGCCGCCATCTTCTGCTTTTCTTCGGCACCCGCGCCATTGCTGGCCATGGCCACCATGGCGCTGGCGTTGGAAATCGCCTCCATGAATTTGCGGTTCTTGTGCTTGGCCACCTCGGTGGTCAGCGTTTCGCGGGCTTTAGCCGCGTTGGTTTTGAGCCATGCCAGCATGGGTATCACCTCTACAGACGGGCTCGGCCCGTGAATGATGAGTCACTTGGAACCTGCGCTCCAGCGCATGCCCCAGTTGTAAGCCTTGTCCATCGGTTCCTGGGAACGGTGGAAATCGACACGGCGGGTCACTTTGACCGAGCCGCCGTCGTTTTCCAGCAGCGCGATGGCGCAGCAGCCCAGGCGGCCGCCCTCCTCGTTCAGGCGCACCTCGATTTCCGGTTGGCCTGGGACGAAGATCGTCACCACGCCATCGGTTTCGGCCCAATTGGGTGCGCCCTCGTAGATGAAGGCGTAGACCAATATGCGGCGTACTTCGCTCCAGCGGTCGCCATTGATATGCAGCCATTCGCCGCCGGACACGGACCCGGTACGGTCATCGCCCATCAGTTGCACGTACGGCTCGTCGTGCAGCGAACCGAACGCGTTGCCCAGCGCCTGGACCACGCCTTTATAGCCGTTTTGCAGTTCGAACAGGCAACCGACATCGAGGTCGACCGATTTGCTGCGGCCGAAGAACCCCGTCTTGCCTTTGTTCCAGTTGAGGTTGACGCGAATCTCACCGAAACCGCCGGCCTTTTTGTCGAGGCTGATGGACGCGCGGGACTTGTCGAGGGTGATCTTGCTCAGGCTGACGCTGGGCTTAGGCGCAGGTGGGGGCGCTGGCGTGGCGGCCGGTGTCGGTGCGGGCGCAGGGCTCGGGGCCGGTGCAGGGCTGGCAGCGGGCTCGGGTGCGGCGATGTCCACGCCGAAATGGGTCGCCAGCGGGGCCAGCCCGCCGGCGAAACCTTGACCGACGCAGCGGAATTTCCAGGCGCCCTGCCGGCGGTAGAACTCGCCCAGAATGAGCGCGGTTTCGTTCATGCCCGCCGTCGGAATCTGTGCCTCTGTCCCGTTTGAAAGGCGAACGCTGAGGCTGGAAACGCGCGCAAAAGCGGCCTTGTTCTCGTGGATGGTGGCAGTCAGCGCGACCTTGTCGATGGCGGCGTCGAGACGGGGCAGGTCGATCGAGAACACCGCGCGCCCAGGGTTGCTTTCGACCAGTTGTATGGCGCCCGACAGCACGTTGGGCTGGCCATAGAAGCACATGTCGTGGTCGCTGCGCACCTTGCCGCTGACGGCCAGGGCGAACGCCGAGACGTCGATGTCGGCACCGGGAATGGCCGAATAGACCACTTCCACTCGGCTGAGCGCGGTGTCGACCGCAGCGTTGGCGCCCGGAGCGAGGCTGGTCATGCGCGCACCGCCTGGGCCGCGAGACCGACCAGATCGTCGACCGTACGCCCGCTGGCGGTCGAGCCGATGGTGTGGAACTCCCAGCCCGTCGCGCCTCGCGACAGGCGCGCCATGACCAGACCGGTATGCGCGCCTTGCTGGGACAGGTTGAAACGTGCCAACTCGACGTTGTTCGCCGGGTTGACGATACGGCAATAGGCGTTTTGTACGCGCTCGAAGTTTTCCCCGGTAAAGGAATTGACGGTGAACACCAGGTGAGTCACTGCCGCCGGCAGGCCATTGAGATCGACCTGGATGGATTCGTCGTCGCCATCGCCCTCGCCGGTACGGTTGTCACCGTTGTGCACTACCGATCCGTCGCGCGACTTGAGCTGGCGGAACCAGACCACGTCCATCGACTTGAGGTTGGCGTCGAACAGGATGCACGAAGCGTCCAGATCGATACCCCCGCCGCCGCCGAACAACTTGCCCAGCAGACCGGCCTTGACCGGGTCCCAGCCCAGCCCAAGGGTGACCTTGGACAAACCACTACCGGCGGTCTTTTCCAGGGAAATGCTTTGGTTCTTCGAAAGGGTGAGTGCCATGGTTACGCTCCTTGTTGATCGTCATGCTGCCGGGTCGCAGCGGCGTTGCCGGTGACCGAGTGCTTCATCACTTCGCCTTCTTGCAGCTTGGCGCCGATACGGCGAATGTTCAGCCGCCCACGCTGCCAGCGCGGGTGGAAGTGCCGCCAGTGCGGTTCCTGCGCCGCCGCCAACAATTCATGGTCGCCACGGGTATCGCCCCAAGCCCGCAAGCGGTACTGCTCGAGCGCGCCATAGATGGCCTCCAGGCGCAGCACCTTGTTCTCGCAGCGGCAGTTGCTCCCGCTGATGGCACCGGTGAGGCGGCCATCGACCACTTCCAGTTCGGTGGCGATCAGTTTGATGCCCAGGTGCTCGGCGAACGGTTTGAGCACGATACGCGGCGACGCCGAACAGATCGTGACATGCGCGCCGCTGGCGACTTCGGCCGCCACCGAGCGGACCCCGGCCGGGCGCATCAGGCGCTTCCAGTAGGCCGCCCTGAACTCACCGGCCTTGCGCTGCACCCACTGCTCTTCCACGCCGGTCAGGAAGGTGGCGATCAGAATCGCCTTGAGTTCGTCGCGGGTCAGGCCTTTGCCGATGTAGCGCAGGCAGTCGGGCAGCATGCGCAGGGCGCGAGCGGCGAAGGCACGCTTGCCGAACGCGAACAGCAGAAACGGCAAGAAACTGTCGCGGTGGGTCAAGGTGCCATCGAAGTCGAATACCGACAGAACATCTGCGCCTGCAGGGCCCGCCTCCATCATTTCCTGGGTCATCGAGCGACCTCCGCTAATCGTACCGGTTCTGCGATCCCGCCTTCGGCGGGCTTCACTCCATGCCATTTGGCGCGTTCCAGGATGTTGGTCGCCCAGCTCTGGTGGGTGGCCGGCTCCAACATCGCATCGTTGTGCCTGAATACCGCAGGCGCGGTGTCGTTGAGAATCATACGGGCGCAATTGAGGTCTTCGATGGACACCCGAAATGCCTCGTTGATCGGCGCGATCTGAGTGGGATGGATCGCGGTCTTGCCGACCAGGCCGTGGGCGATGTCCAGCTGTAGCTCCTCGGCCAGCAACGCAGGCGTCGCCAACTGCTCGAATACCGGACCTGTCAGCGCGAAGCCCTGCGCGCCGAGCACACCTGCGAGCATCGGAATCACGTAGCCCATCGGGGTTTGATAGAGGGTGGTGGCCGGGTTGCGACGCAAGCCCAGGCAACTCATCAGGTCGTTGCCGCCGATGCGCAGCGCCAGTACGCGTTCACCCAGCGCTTCGTGCAGTGCAGAGCCCAAATCGGCCATGGCGTTGGGGTGGAAGACCTCGCGGGTCTCCAGGGTCGGCATCAGCAGCAGGTCGGGATTGGCTACCGCCAGCGCCCATTGGTTGAGGCTGGCCATGCACAGCTTGGGCAACACGAAACCATCGGCGCTGGTGATGTCGGCCCAATCGTTGAGCCGGGCGGCCATGTCGGCATCGCGCGGCCGGATGAATACCAGCGGGCCGCTGTTGGCCTGGTCGTGACGCAGGCGGGTTTTGCTCTGCGCCAGCACTTCGCGTAGCGACGCCAACGCGTGGTCGACGTCGGTGGCGGCCACGGCGTCTTCCAGGCAGATCACCAACGAACGCAGGCCGGGCAGTTTCGTGCCCTGCACAACCTCGAGAATGTCTGGCCGGGTGGCCGGCATATACAACGTGGCGCCCAGGGCGAATGGAGAAATGTGTTTCATCGGCTGACCCCCCGAATGATGGTGACCGCTCGATAAGGGCCGAGTTCATCGCCCACGGCCTGAACCTCGATACCGGCGCGGTCGGTCAGGTGGATGAGCAGTTGCACGTCGGCGTCGCCGCGGTCGCGTACCAACACCTGATCGGGCACGCGGCGCAATACCGCCCGTGTCGCCTCGGCGATACCGGGCTTGATGCGATTGAAGTTGGCGATGTCGAAACGCCTGGCCAGGCCCTGCACCACCGCAAGCGCTTCGGCTTGCAATCCCGCGGCTTGGACAGGCGTCCAAGGCCGGGCCGGTACTGCGGCCACCCCTACCCGCGCCGCCTCGATCCGTTCGATGAAACTGCGGGTCACGTCGTGCTCGCGCAGCGCATCGTAGACCACACAACCATGTAGGCCGCCTTCGACCGGCCAGATCGAGCGCGACACCAGCCCCGATACCGTTGCGCCCAGGATGCCCGAGGGGATGATCCAGTCCTCGGCAGAGGCCGCCAGCCAGGCTCGCCCGCACGGGTCGGCGAGCACCACCAGACGCGGCGCGTCGGTGAAGCGCGGGTCTGCCCCCAGGCAACGTTGCAGCTCGCCGGCGATTGCACCCTTGCCGGTCCAGCCATCGACGAACAGGATGCTGTCTGCGCCATGGGCGTCGACGATCGCATCCAGCGCGTCCTGATCGATGCCACGGTCGCGCACGATGCTGATGCCGTAATGCCGCACGTCGCGCCCTAGATCGCGCAGCGCCCGGCGGAGCAGCACGCCGAGCGGCAGCCCGGCGCGCACGAAGGACACCAGCGCCAAGGTCGTGCCCGGCGCGTGTCCGGCAAGCGCCAGCGCCAGGGCCTGCACGTCGGCGGCCATGCGCACGCCATTCTGGCGCAGGCTGCGTTCATACAGGGTCATGTGCGTGGCCGAGGGCGCATGTTCGGCGCTGATCATTTCCGAGTAATGCTTCTGCTGGGTCTGAATTAGCCGTTCCTTTTCCAACACGTCGGTCAGCTCGAGGTTGACCGGGCGCAGCAGGAACTGTACGTCGTCGGGCAGGTAGCTGCCGCTGCCGACGGTTGCGCAAGGCAGTCGGAGTTCACGCATCGGCATGCTCCTGCACCAAGGCCGCCAATTGGCTGCTCGCAGGGGTCGCCCAGAAGTCGCACAGATTCATGAAACCAAGGTCGGTGATGCTGTCGCCAAAGCCCAATACCGGGCGTTCGCCCCGTTCGCGTCGATCGCGTTCGAGGTAGTGGCGCACCGCCTGGCGCTTGGACAGTCCGGCCGGCAGCAGTGCGAGGTTGTTGCCGTTGCGGTGGCTGTGCATGCCCGCCAGCAAACCCCGGGTCTCGAGTGCGTTGAGCACCCGCAACAGGTCATGATCTTGGCCGTCATTGTGTTTGACGACCACGTAATGGCGCTGGTCCGCCTCCTCCACTACCCAACCGCGCAGGGAAACGCCCAGCTCGTCGGCCAGGCCCAGTGCGGTCTCGCACAGCGCCGGCAGGCGCTCGTGGAATGGGCCCAGCACTTCGCCCATCACGGCGTGCCACTGGGCATCCACCTGGCCCTCGGCATCCAGGATCAAACCGCCATGGGCGCAGATCGCGCCGCCGTCGAACGCCAGCTTGACGCGGCCGAACGCCTCGGCACTGCGGGCCGTCACCGGGACGACGTCGGCACTGCCCAACAACCAATTCAGCAAGGCTTGCTGCACGGGGCTCTGATAACCGCTCACCTCGCCTGCCACGTCGTACGAAGCCGGATGCCGAGCGCCGCCTGGCGGCATCTTACGGGCGGTCTGAAACAGCGTGTCGTCCAGGTCGACCAGGACCAGGGGGCGTTCATTCGCCATCGACGATGACCTCCGCATCAAGGGTTTCGATCAGCGAACGCGGCACGGCCTCGGCCGCCGTTTCGCTGCAGATCAGCACGCGGTCGAACTGGCCGGGTGCCACGTTGTAGAGAAAATTGACGATGCCCAGGCCGTAATTGTCGGAGAAGCTCAACGCATGCTCGATGCAATGGCCCAGCGCGATCGGTGAGCGGGTAGTGGAACTGAAGCGCACGTCGGCACCGGCCCGTGCGAGGCGCTCGGCCAGGAGAAAGGGTTTCCATACGAACTCGCCGGTGCCCAGGACCAACACCCGCTCGCCGGAGCCGACGCGAACATTCAGGCCGAGCGTGTCCTGGATGCCGCAAGTGCCCAGGCGCCCCCAATCGTTGGCCGGGTCCACCGGCCAGTCGCCGACCGCTACGGTGCCGGTCTCCGGCATCTGCGGCAGGGGTGCAGTGGGGTCTTCGTCGAACCGGTAGCTGCCTTTGAGCAGTGACACCTGCTGCACGGTGGAACCCAGGTGGTTGCCCAAGGCATCGCTCGACCAATCGGTCAGTACGCAGGTGACGACACGTTCGATGTGGTCCAAACCGGCGTCGAGCAACGCACGGTGTACGTTGACGAAGGTCCGCCCGGTCGAGGCTTCGTCGTCGATCAGCACCAGCGAGCGTGCGCTGCGCAGACGCGCGGCCAATTCCGGATCGACCGGTTCGTGGATCAGATGGGCGCTGGCATGGCTGTGCTCTTCTTCGAAGCGCGCGAAGATCCGCTCGCCGACCGGATGCCGCGTGCTGACCAGGTACATCGTGTCGTCACGCCCGGCGCTATAGGCGCGGTGTACGCCGGCGCCCAGTCCGACGGCCGTCTCGGCCATACCGAGCATGAGCACCGGGCCTGGCAGGTCGGTGGGGATCTGCGCAGCCAGGGCTTGATAGGACTGCTCCATCAGCGCCGGTTCGACCGGGATGTGTTTGCCCAGCACGCGCGAAACGAAAAGGAACGCGCGCTTTGGGTTACGCCGCTCGGCAAAGCCGAACAGCGAGTGCGCAGGTACGTCGCCGCCCTGTACATCGACTTCGAGCACGCCACGCGTAAGGGTCGCGCTGAGCCGGGTAGGTTGCTGGTTCACTGCACTGTGTTCCCTGTGTGGAAGAAGTCCCTAGGACGACGTCTGTATAAGCTGAGGCAGCGCATCACCGGCGCGCCTCGATTTTCCAAAGCGACGGCTGCGCGGTTCTAGCGATCTCGGCAGCACTTTTCGACGGACTGGCCGCGTGCGTCAGGAACGGTACGTGGCAAGCTTCGAGAAAGGCTGCCAGCAGTTGACCCTTTACGGCGAAATTCATGCTTTGCGCGTCGGCGACCGTGGAGGTCACCATCCCCACTACCGCACCGCTGGCGTCGAACAACGGGCTGCCGCTCGAGCCTGGCTGGATAGCGGCCGTGAACTGCAACAAAGTGGTGTCATTGCGCAGGCCGAACATGGCCGACACACCGCCTTGGGTCACGTGCGCACCCCCGCCGGCCAAACCTGACAGTGGGAACCCCACCGCCGTGACCGGATCGCCCAGGCTACACCCGCCTACCGCGGCGATGGGCAATGGTTGCAAGACGGCGCCGTCGACCCGCAGCAAGGCCATGTCATTGGTGCTGTCGACCATGATCGGCTCGGCCCGGTGCCTGCCACTGAAAGCATTGATCTCGATCGTTCGCATGCCTTCGATGACATGCGCGCAAGTCAGCAGCGTATTGCTCGAAACCGCAAACCCGGTGCCGGTCGCCCCGGAAGGGCCGACGTCGGGACTAGCGCCACGCCCTGCGGGGCGGTCGGGGTGCGCTTCGTCCAACTCGATGCCCAGCCGCCTGCCGAAGGCTGCGAGGCCATAGGCCGAACCTTCGGCCAATGCGCGGAATTTCCACTGCCCGCCGCGCTGGTAGAACTCGCCGAGGATCAATGCGCTTTCGCCGTGGCCGCTGACGTCGAGGGTGTAGCGAATCCGCTGTTCGATATCGAGGGTGAAGGCGCCTACTGCGCTCAGAGGGCCGAGGTTGTCATAGCGGTACACCAGCAGCAGGACGCGATCGCTGCCCGGGGGTAGCGCTTCCAGGCGCAGTGTGCAACCGACGTAGGACGGATCGCCGCTCCAGGTCATCCAGCTCGTCTGTTCGACGTGCAACAGTGCCGCAGGCCCGGTGGGCGCACGGCGCTCGGTCACCGGCAGCAATGCCACAGCAACCGACGCGCCGAAGGCGTCGGCGAGCGCGGTGGTCAGTACCCAGGCTGTTTCGGAGCTGCGTAGGGCTGTATTGGCGCCGGGTGTCAGCATGGCTCGCTCCGTGAATGACGAAGGTCTGGGCGATCAGTGGCGACTGCGAATGGATAGGGCATGGTGCTAGCGCTCCGGCGCGGCTACGGCAACAGTAATCGGTTTTACCCTGACGCCCTCGTTCCACTCACTGCGCGGCTCAGGCAACCCCAGCCGGCGTGCTGCGAAAATACCCGGCAGATTGACGCCCGTCAGGCGCGTATAGCCGATTCCGCCGGAATAGCGTGGGTTGATTTCCAGAAGCCTGGGTTGGCCGTCGCCATCGTCACGGGTTTGCACGTTGACGATGCCGTCGCATTGGAAGTGCTCCGCAGCGGCCAGCGCCAGCCGGGTCGCCGGCGTGTCGCGCTCAAAACGCTGATGCGCGCCGGACTTGCGGCGTCCGACATAGGCCACCACCCTGCCAGCCTCGCAGACCATGTCGACCGAGCATTCGGCACCGGGCAGATAAGGCATGACCAGCATCGGTTCGCGCGGCGATTGCGTAGCGTAGGCCTGGAGGTAGGTGGCAAAGTCCACTTCCCGACTGTCGGGGTTGGCGAAACAGCGGAACGGGTCGAGACCCTCGCGCAAGCGCCAGAAACCTTGGCCGTAAATGCCGACTACCGGTTTTATGCACACTTCACCGCTGGCACGACACGTTTGGTACGCGGTGGCCAGTTCGTCGGGATTGGTGACGGTGATGGCAGGAATGCAAGCGAGCCCGGCAGCTTCGGCGCGGGCGGTGAACACGGCCTTGTCGTCGACCCACTGAAAAGTCCGAGCGCTCAGCCCGCCGGTGACGAGGGTCAGGCCAGCGGTTTCGAAGGCCTGGCGTTCGGCTTCATAGGCTGCGCCCAAGCGTCCGGCCAATACAACTTTGACGCCGTGCTCCAAGGCCGTACGGATCACCCATTCGATACGTGCCTCAGATGCTTCGGGCTCACGCAGCGCGAGGTCGGCCACGCCGGTGATTTCCGGTCGATCGCCGCGATGTGAAGCGATTATTCTGACGTGCGCAGGCAGCGCTTCGCGAGCGCCCAGCAGGATGTCGCGTTGGGACGCTTGCCCTTCCAGAAACCAGATCATGGGTTACCCAAAGATGATTGAACTGCGGACACCACAGGGCCGCATCCTGTCAAGCGCGAAGCACCGCACCGGCACACCACGAAACGGCCTCAGTATGAGCCTGGACACGCTCCGTGCGTAGCCCTCCAAGTCGTTGAAAGTACGGGAATTGTATTGCGACTTGTGAACACGACTGGCACGCGGTCATTGTGCCACGTTAGGGCTTGGAGCACGTGTAATGGTAAAAATTCGTCTGGCCGAATCAGACTACCTTTACACCTATATAGCTCAAGACGACACCGAGCGGTGAACAATGGAGCGGCTTTAGCGAGCGCTCGGTTTCAGCAGCCGCAAACTGGCGTCGCGCCGGGCCAGATGCCGTTGCAAGCAGAGGGCACGGGCGTCCGCCCGCAAACCATAGAGTCCTTGAAGGCGCGCCAGCGACAAGCCACTGACGTTGACCAGCCAACGCAGTACGGCATCCGGGCACATCCGGCCTTGCAGGGCGTTGTGCAGGTAAGGCAGCGCCACTTGCATGTTGGGATGGCAGCGCCGCACGAAAGCGTCCAGTCGAGCTCCGCGCTCTACGAACGGCGCGAACAGCAGACAGGCGAGCTGTTCCTCGCCCAGGCCATAGCTGCGTTGCAGGCGTTGTTCGCTTTCACTGTGCAGGTTCGACCCACTGACCGTGTCCGCTGGCAACCCTGGTGCCTGCATCGGCGATATGTTCGGCTGCCCATGCGCAGCCCCCAAGTACTTGGCCTGGAGCTCGCGCAGGTAGCCGAGCAGCGGCGGATCGGTAAAGGTATGCAGGCCGCCGCGGTAGGCGTCGTTCGCAAAGCGACAGCCCAACATGCCCTGCAAACGGTCCTGCTGCCCGATGTGCTGCAACAGCTCGTCGAGGCTCAACAGTTGCAGGTTGCACCCGTAGACAGCCGATCTTGAAGCCAGGTCGCCAGGCGGCGCAGCTAGCTGTGCCATGCGCGTCTGCAGGCGCGCAAGCGCTTGGATCATCGCACTTGCGCATTGAAACGCCGGCGCCCTACCCGGTTCGATCAGGCGCAGACAGCGCCGGCTCCAGGCCAGCAAGCGTAGGCGCTGGGCGTGTGGCATGGCGGTGACCAACGCGCTGACCCCATTTCGGCCCCGCACTGCGGGGGCGCAGGCCTTGGCCAACTGCAACCACAAGCGACTGCCCATGAGCCCGCATGCCGAGCCCTGCTGAACATGGCCGAAGAGCAGCCAGGCCTCGCGAGCCGAGGCTTGGGGTTGCTGGAGCGCAAAGACATGAGCGTCGAAAGGGCGCAACCCGTCGGTATCGGCCAACAGCAACTCGACGCGGCTATCATCGTGCAAACACAGCGCGTCGAAGCAGTGCAGATGATTGGCCCGCTCCAACGCGTCCGTGCCTGGCTGGCACGGCACCAGCACGCGCAAGACGAAGGTCTGTGAAAAACGCTGAGCGAGGCTCAGTTGCGCCGCTCGCAGGCAGGCCAGCAGGTGGGCACTGGCGCGGTCGTTGCCATGCAGTACCAGTAAGCGGAACTCGCCGATCCGCTCCACACCCCCTGCGGCTACCAACAGCCGCTGGATCAGCAGTTGCAGCGAGGCCCGCTGCGCTTGGTTCAGGTGATCGAGCAGGCGGTCGAGCACCTGCTCGAAAATGGCCTGCATGGCATGGTCGTGCATCTCACTCATCGCGTGATTACCTCGTCCCTGAGCAACTCGGGCGAACGAATAACCGGCGTCCTGCGATCGGCACGATCAAGAGGAAGCCTTTCCTACTGGTGACGGTAATAATTCACCAAGGAATTAGCGATGAGGGTTTATTCCGGAAATGTGTAGGAAAGGTTGTTTTGCAGCGTAGGAGTTTTCCTAGCTCCCACTTGCGAGGGCTTACGCCCATACCCAAATGGGAACGATCACTCTGCGCTGGCGAGGTCCAGTACCACACGCCCGCCACAGGGGCAGTCGTCCATGTAGCGATGAGCCTGGACCACTTCCTCGAACGGATAGACCTTGACGATCTGAGGCGTCAGCAAGTGCTCGGCGGTGAAGCGATTGATGTCTTGCAGGGCGCGCTGCAAGGCTGGCTTGTCTTGGTCGATGCCCAGCTCAGGCTTGCCGGTGAAGTTGCTCACGCAGTGCAGATGGAACTGGATGTTCTTCTTGAATGCCGCGCAGGCCGGGAACGGCGTCTGGTTGCCGCCTTGCAGGCCGTACAGCACTAAGCTCCCACGCGGCGCCAGCACATCGCCCAACAGCGACATCTGCGGGCCGCCCAACCCGTCGAGTACCATGTCCACACCGCGATTGGCGGTGAACTTGTTGATTTGCAGGAGCAGGTCCTGCTCTTCGGTGACGATGACGTGCTCGGCCCCTAGGCCCAACAAATACTCGCGTTGCTCGGCCCGCTTGGTCGCCGCCAGCACCTTCAGGCCCAACGCCTTGCCAAGCTGCACGAAGGCAGGGCCGGCGCAGTGGCTGGCGTCGGTTACCAGCGCCGTTTGCCCAGGCTTGGCCCGGGCCAGGTCCATGTAGGCGAAATAGGCGATCAGCAGCGGCGTGTAGTGCGCGCTGGCTTCGATGGGCGTGAGCACGTCGGGGTAGCGCGTCAAGGCACAGCGCGGCAGCACGATGACATCACCGTAGACGGGGTGGTCGTTGGGGCTGGTGGCCGGGAAGCTTGCCACCCGATCGCCGACCGCCAAGTCCTCGACGCCCTCACCCACGGCGCTTACCACACCGGCCATTTCATGGCCAATGCCCGAAGGCAGACGCACCTGGGACAACGCCAGGTCCTGCCGCCAGAGTACGTCGTACCAGCTCACACCGATGGCTTGCACGCGCACCTGCACCTCGTCCCTGGCCGGCGTGGGCTCGGGTCGTTCCTCGCAGCGCAGCACATCGGCGGCGCCGAACTTGTGGAAACGGATGATGCGGGACATCGCCTACCTCGACTGTGTGAATCTCGTAAGACCGGACTGTATCCGGAGGCCAGCGCTTAGGCCATCAGTGGTGATTAATAGTCGACATGCCTGCCATCGATTGGGTTCGAGGCAATTGGCCCATGTCAGCCTGAAAACGATGCAGGGTAACAGCCTTTGCCCGTAAGATTCACCTCTGCTCCCGCCCAGGCAACAGGCCAAGCCCGCCCATGAACCGTAACGACCTGCGCCGTGTAGACCTCAACCTGCTGATCGTGTTCGAGACTTTGATGCACGAACGCAGCGTGACCCGTGCCGCCGAAAAGCTGTTCCTTGGCCAGCCGGCGATCAGCGCCGCGCTGTCGCGCCTGCGCAACCTGTTCGACGACCCGCTGTTCGTGCGCACCGGACGCACCATGGAGCCCTCGGCCCGCGCCCAAGAGATCTTCGCCCTGCTCTCCCCGGCACTGGACTCGATTTCCACCGCCGTCAGCCGCGCCGCCGAGTTCGACCCGGCCACCAGCAACGCGGTGTTCCGCATGGGCCTTTCGGACGACGCCGAATTCGCCCTGTTGCCGCTGCTGCTCAAGCGCATCCGCGCCGAGGCTCCTGGTATCGTGCTGGTGGTGCGGCGGGTCAACTACCTGCTGATGCCCACGCTGCTGGCCTCGGGCGAAATCTCCGTGGGCGTCAGCTACACCGCCGACCTGCCGGCCAACGCCAAACGCAAGGTGCTGCGCCGCAGCGCACCGAAGCTGTTGCGCGCCGATACGATGCCTGGCGCGATCAGCCTGGACGACTTCTGCAGCCGGCCCCATGCGCTGGTGTCGTTCGCCGGGGATTTGTCCGGGTTCATCGACGAGGCGCTGGCAGAGCTGGGCCGCAAGCGCCAGGTGGTGCTGGCGGTGCCGCAGTTCAATGGGTTGGGGAGTTTGCTGGCGGGCACCGACATTCTTGCCACGGTGCCGGATTACACGGCCGATGTGCTCACGGCGGCGGGTGGGTTGCGGGCGGAGGAGCTGCCATTGCCGGTGCAGCATTTTGAGTTGCACATGGCGTGGCGAGGCGCGCAGGACAACGATCCGGCGGAGCGGTGGTTGCGGTCGCGAATTCAGATGTTTTTTGGCGATCCTGACAGCCTTTAGGGGGCGTCTGGCAGACTGTTCGGCTGATCATTTCTACTTTTCCACTAACCACGGAACTCCATTCACTTCCAGTGGATTGCTGCGTTGGGGGCAAATCTGAGGGCATGCTTGGGATTTTTTTAAAAGGATGCCCCCAGCCTTGGGCCGGCGGGCTATTGATGAGGATGGATGCACTGAGGGAGATGTGGATCCTCGCCCTTACCCATATCAATGACCGAGCCCTGGTGAACGCATCACCCACCACGCCAAACAAATGCGTGCAAATGTAAAAAATGATGATGGCATAATGCCTTGGAAACCGGCAGAATCCACACGTTCCCAACGGATTTGAAGGACCGGTTCCGATGACATGGCCAGTCACGCTGAAACTCGACAGCGCAGCCTACCCGCTCAGTGTGGTGCAACGCGTCGCTTACTCCCTGGCCGACACTGTCGCGATCCAGGTCGGCATTGAAGCCAATCAGATAAGCCTCACGGCCCGCCCCGCTGAAGTTAGGCTAACGCTTTCCCCGGAGCAGGCTCACTCGCTGATCCTCCAGCATCTGAACGACTTCGCCCTACGCGACCATATCAACCGCGAAACAACAGGGTTGCGCGAAGTACTGGCTCGAGCCGCGCTCGCTGGATGTGGGATTTCGCAGTGACACTAATTGCGACAGATTCCAAGCACTACCGCTTGCTGCCTTTTCGATTCATGCGCATGAACACGGGACATGACCATGACATCCTGCTCACCTCCGATACCGGTGAGTACATGCACGTGAACGATGCGCAATTACGAGCCCTCAGTTACTTCGACGTTCAAGCAAATACGCCTTTCTACAAGGACCTGCTGGCCCGCCACTTCATCTACGAACCCGGCCGCCACGACCCGTTTCCGGAAATGGCAGCGCAGTTTCGCAGCCGCAAGGACTTCATCTTCCAGGGCCCTGCACTGCACTTGTTCGTGGTTACATTGCGCTGCAATCACACCTGCCAATACTGCCAGGTGTCGAGGGCCCCTCTGGGAGGGTCCGGCCACGACCTGTCGGAAACGGACGCACAGGCGGCAGTCGATCGCCTGTTCGAATCGAATGCTCCCGCCCTGACTGTGGAGTTTCAGGGCGGCGAGCCGCTTCTGGCCTTCGAGCGCGTCCGCCAGATTGTCGAAAGGGTCGTCGAGCGGAACGTGGATGAACAACGGGATATCCAGTTCGTCATCACCACCACATTGCACCACCTGACGGAGGAAATACTCGACTTCGCAAAAGAATATCGCATCCAGTTTTCAACCTCGCTCGATGGACCGGCACCCTTGCACAATGCCAACCGCCCTACCCCGTCACGAGACTCCTACGAGCGTACTGTAAAAGGCATCCAGCGGGTCCGTGATCGCCTTGGCCATGATGCAGTTTCCGCGTTGACCACACTGACTTCAAGAAGCCTCGAACAGCCTGAAGCGATCATCGATGAGTATGTAAAACAGGGCTTCTCCAGTATCTCGCTACGACCTCTGAGCCCTTATGGATTTGCCACCAAGAGTGCCCATCGGCTTGATTACCCTATTGAGCGATACCTGGCCTTCTACAAGAAGGCACTGGCCTATTTGCTGCATATCAACCAACAGGGCGTATACCTCTCAGAGAGTTATACAAGCCTGTTGCTGAAGAATATCCTGACACCCTTCTCCTCCGGCTATGTAGACCTCCGCTCCCCTGCTGGCGCAGGCACTGCGGCGCTGGTTTACAACTATGACGGTTACGTCTATCCATCGGATGAAGCCCGAATGTTGCTGGAGATGGGTGAAGAAGGCTTTAGGCTCGGCAACGTACACCAACCCTTGTCAGAATTACTTGCATCTCCCGTTATGAATGCGCTGCTCGCCAGTGGTGTAGCAGAGGCGCTGCCGGGCTGCTCCGACTGCGCACTTGTCCCATACTGTGGTGCCGACCCTATCGAACACTATGCCCGCCAAGCTGACCCGATCGGACACCGAGTGTTCAGCAGCTTCTGCAAAAAGAACATGGGGTTGCTAAAGCATCTTTTCGGCCTGCTTTGCGATGGCGACGACAACGTGCAGAGGGTGCTGCTGTCTTGGCTGAACAGGCGGTCTTACAAAGATGTCCTGTTCCCGGGTTATAGGGGCTGATAGCGATGCTGCGCAAAGATACCCACTTCGAAATCCATTATCTGAATGAGCCGAAACTGCTCAAGGTCATCACTCTGGATGAGTTCATCGAACAAGGCCTGGCTGTTTGTGCCGGAAGCGCTGAGTTCGGTGACCTGCTGCTTTGGCTGCCAAACGAAGAACGGCTACGGAACCCGCATCTGCTCTCATTACCAGTGGGTGGATTCCTGATCCCGGAACCATTGATCGGCGACTTCGACCGCGCGCAGCTACACCTGCACACACCCAAAGATGCGGATGTCGTGCAGCCTGGGGATGTCATTGCCATCACACCAGGCAACGCTTTGGTGCGAGTGCTCTATCGACGAGGCTCGGACAGCAACCTGCTGTTCATGACCGATCGTTGCAACAGCCTCTGCCTGATGTGCTCGCAGCCGCCCAAAGATATCGATGACCGCTGGCATATCGAGGAGAACCTACGGCTAATCGACCTGATGGACCAGGGCGAGGAAAATCTGGGAATCAGCGGCGGAGAACCAACGCTTTATCGCGATGGCTTGCTCGAAATTCTGGCCAAGTGTAAAGCCGTTCTGCCGCAAAAATCCATTCATGTGCTCAGTAACGGGCGCCTGTTCCAAGAACCGAGTTGGATCGCTGCGCTTTCTTCCATCGGTCACCCTCAGTTGAGCTGGGGCATCCCGCTGTATGCCGACAATGCCGAAGACCATGACCATGTGGTGCAGGCTCCCGGCGCGTTTAGCGAAACCCTGCAAGGACTTTACAACCTGGCGCGCGCCAACCAGATCATCGAGATACGCGTTGTGCTCAATCGCCTGACCGCGCCACGCTTGCCAGAGCTCGCCCACTACGTGTTCAGGAACCTGCCCTTCGTACAGCATGTTGCGCTGATGGGTATCGAAAGTACCGGCCTGGCCAGGAAGAACTACGAAGCACTGTGGATTGACGCGCTGGACTACCAGGAGTCGTTGAGCCAGGCCGTGTATTTCCTGTTCAACCGCGGAGTGCCGGTTTCGATTTATAACTTGCCCTTGTGCCTGATCCCGGCCCACCTCTCGCGTTTCGCGCGCCAGAGCATCTCGGACTGGAAGAACCTGTTCATCGATACCTGCCAGCAATGCGCTGCCGTCAAACATTGCTCCGGCTTCTTCAAATCACACACCGACCGCTGGCAGAGCCGCGGCGTACAACTTCTATCGACCGAGGCCTTTAGCGCCTATGCAAGGAGTGCACAGTGAAATTGCTCGACCGCTGGAAATTCCTGATCAGTGGGATCAGCTTGCTGCCAATGGCAGGTACCACCCTGGCACAGGCGGGCCATCTGTCGCTCGCCGATGCGAACTGGCAACCCAACGACAAGCTACAGCCCCCGGTGTTTGCCGATACGCTCAATGCGCCAAACACCGTCAATATCTACGCGGCACATCGCTCGCACAGTTCTCACCGGTCCCACAGTTCGCACAGTTCTCACTACAGCGGATCGGGTGGCTATAGCGCACCTCGCTACTACAGCCCACCCGCTGCCAGTACCCGAAGCTACAGCGCGCCGAGCACTTCGAGCAGCACCTCAAGCAGTAGCAGCCTTTATCAGTCACCCGGAACTACAAGCGGGACAAGCTCGAGCACTTCAAAGAACCGCGCGACCAATGCGCAGAAAAGCAACCTGGTCACCCGTGTGCAGACCGCGCTGATGGTGCGCCAGTACTACCAAGGCACCATTGATGGTGTGATGGGCAAGGCGACACGTGGTGCGTTGATGGCTTTTCAGATGGACAGCGGGCTGACCGTGAATGGCCGGATGGATACACCATCGCTGAATGCGTTGGGTATCAAGATTCCTTAAGTCGCTTCAGGTTAAAGCTAGCGCTCGTTCGGCAACGAAGGAACTATCCCATGCAGCACATCATTCAAGTCGACAACACTCTCTGGGCATTGATCAGCCGCCTGCAAGGCAAGGAATCGCACACACCATCGCATGGCGCCTGTGTTCGTATCACGACCTTGAGGCAAATCACGTTGTGATCGAAGCCGGATCTGAGGGCTCGCAGTTGACGCTGATTCGAGCAGCTTTTCAGCAAACCCTAGGTGTACGGTCCCGGAATGAGATGGTGCGGATTGGTAGTGAATCGCTCTGGGTTTATCGTCCAGGCCTCACAGATCACCTTGAATGGAGTGCGCCATCGCAAGGCCTTGAGATGTTTGGCGAAGTTGTACGCCGTTATGAAAGCCAATACGTGCGCCTTTAGTGCGGCGAAGTCGGGGTAGTGGAAGGCCTTGATCGTGGCGTCTTTGATCGTACGGTTCATGCGCTCGACCTGGCCATTGGTCCATGGGTGGTAAGCCTTGGTCAGTCGATGTTTTATGCCGTGGTCGTAGCAGACGCGATCAAAAATGTGCCCACCGAATCTGTTGGTCGCCCCGTTGCGATACCGTGCCTGTTCGGTGAAAGCTGCATCGTTGTCAGTCAGAACGGTGTGGATCTTGTATGGGAAAGCCTGCACGACCTGGCGCAAAAACTCAGCGCCATTACGCTTGGTAGCGGCGTTGAAGAACGCGGCGCAGGTAAACTTCGTAACGCGATCAACCGCCACGAACAGGTGCTGCTTGCCCGTTTCAAGGCGTAGCTCCGAGCTATCGATGTGCAGATAGCCCATCTCTGTTTTGTCGAATTTACCGCGCTTGGCCGCGCCTGCACTTTTAGGCGCTTGGCTGACCCCGTGGCGCACCAAGCAGCGGTGCAAGGCGCTGCGGGTCAGTTGCGGAAAGTAGTCAAGTAAATGGCCCAGCCTGTTGTCCAGGGGCATCATCGTGCGCCGTCGAAACTCCACCACCATGGCCTCTTCGGAGGCTGTCAGATTGGCACTGCGTGGGTTGGCAGGCCCCATTCTAGCGTCCTGCATCGTGGTTCTTGCCCGCCACTTTGCGACAGTCTTCACGTTTAAACGGTAGAGGGCGGCAAGCTTTCGATTCGACTCTTTCGACGCTTGGAGCTCGGCTCGAATTCGCGGCGTTGTGCGGGCTGAACCATGGATACGTCCTTCCAAAATACATCCTCCTCCTGAGGGGTTAAGGATGCACTATGACTTTCTGGGACTGAACACCTAGTCTCGAATAGCCATTCACTTCCAGCTAATTGCTACATTTGGGGCAAATTTGAGGGCATGGTTTGGATGGTTTAAAAAGGATGCCCCCAGCCTGAGGCCAAGTAGGCTATTGATGAGGGTGAATGGACTGAAGAAGATATGAGCCCTCAGCCCTATTCCGTATCAATGGCCGAGTCGTAGTGAGCGCGCCACTAGCCGCACTGAACAAATGCGTGCGAATGTAAAAAAATATGACGGCATAATGCCTCGTCAATGCCTCCTCCTCCTGTCCCATGCAAGGAATGCCGGTGAAACGCATCCAACGAGATTTCGTAACCCTCTTCAACTGCCTCTGGTATCGCGACTTTCCCGTGACAGAGGAGCACTCCATGGCCAACCCTGCCAACTGGACTATTCATATCGGCCTGGTGGTCAGGCAATGCGCGACCCTGCTCGGCGCTCGCGCACTGTTCGAGCAAGGCGGCCGTACCGATGCAGTCATACGTTTTCCGGAACAAACCCTGGCCTATGTGGAATGGGAATGGAAACGCGCCCATACCGATATTAATGAGTTCGAAAAGCTGCTGAAACGCGCCGATGATGCAGTGTTTCAGACCTTCATCGGCTACACCAGGGTCAATGAACTGCAGATGGCGCTGGAGCGCATACACGGCGTATGGGAACACGCGGACAAGCCATTGCTGGTATTTCTCGTGACCTATGAATGGCACGGGCGCAGTCGCTATTTCAAGGAACTGAAAACCTACGAATTCGCCAGGGGCCGCTACAAGCATGTTCGCAGCCAGCCAGCATTGCCCTGGCTGGTCAACCGCAAGACCTACAACAACGTCGGCGAGGATGCTTGAAGGTGAACAACATCCAAGCCCTGAAGCTGGTCGATGCGGTGTTCGCCGACATTCTACTGGCACGCTCCGTCGATGATTTTTCGACCATCGTCTCCCAGCGCCCCGACCTTCATGTCAATCGACTGGACCGTAAGGACTACCCGGAACTGCGGCTCTCGATCAACAGCGATGAGATTGCCACCCTGGTAGCCGACGGGCTGCTGACCGACGAGGGCGAGTTCCCCCCCCGAATCAGCGCCAGGACGCTGTCCCCGCTGGAAAAGCTGCTCTATTCCGTCGCCTGGAAGAACGGCGACCTGCCGAAGGTGACGCACATCGTCGAAGGAGTGCGCGGCGTCCATGCCGACACTGCACGGAAAAACGGCCCGGGGCAGGTGTTCCACCAGTTTGGCCGCCACCTTGCCGACAAGCGCGAGCCCATCATCGACCAGCATGTCCTGCGTGCTTTCCTGCTATGGCGCGCCGATCGCAACGACGAAAAAAAGATGGACTCCATCCGCCGGATCACGTTGCTCAACAACCAGGTCTCTGCGATCAACGATTACAAGAGCTGGCTGAAAACCGAATGCTTCGACCCGCAACTGAAAGAGTCAGCGGATTACCTGATGCACATCGACAGCACGCTATTCGCCCTAGGCAAAACCATCAAGCTGGGCAAGTGCGCCGGATGATCTCCGTTCCGTGGCCATGAAGCGGGGTGCGGATCAACACCTCGTTCATTACTCCTGAAACACCTCGATGCGGTGGTCGCGCAGGTAGTCCGCCATCCCGCCTAGCACTATAGGCAAATGGGTATGTTTATGACTAACAGCAACGGCAAAGGTAGCGGCGAAGTGTTTGGTCAAGAGCGGCACCGGCGCTGGAGCCCCGAGCAGAAGCTGCCATGGTGCACAAGAGCCTGGAGCCTGGGCAGAGCGTCTCGGTCGCCGCCAGGTGCAACGGTATCAATGCCAACCAGCTTTTCCTGTGGAGCAAGCTTTACCAGGAGGCAGCTTGTCGGCAGTCAGCGCCGGTGAAGCCGTCCTTTAGGCCTCTGAGCTGAACCATGCGCTAAAGCAAATCCTTGAGCTGCGGCCGCCTGTGCTGGCTATCTACCTATTCATGCCACGGTCAGTCTTGCCCAAGCAGGTAGGGCAATTCTGCATCAGCGCCACATCAGGCAGAAGAAAGCGCCCGTACCGGGCGCTCGACGTGGCTGTTTGCCAACAACCAACGGTCTACAACGACCATAATTCCGAAAATTGCGTGGACTGCCGTACATCTTCCTCTAATTTAATACAACACCGAAGAGGTCAGTTGTTTCACCAGCAACAGAACACGTCAAATAAAATTATTTACAATGAGAGGCATAAAAATCTCATCTGAATTTTCTTCTAGCTTATCACCAACACGACAATCCACAGTTGTATATATCGACGCATTTGTAAACCTGACGCAAGACCTTCCTTCGGATTTTCGTTCAAGGAGAGTTTTCATTGCGTCTGCGGGCAATTTAGATTTCAACTGAGCAAGGGCGCTCAGCCCGAAATCTAGCGAAACAACATAGCTGTCACCACCAGGCACCGCAGTACCACTTCCAGTTGTGAACATATTGCCATCAAGCTGGGCAATGAAACTTATGGGAACATCTGGGAAGATTAGATGCTCGACCTCATGAAAGCCAAGCCTCTTGAGATGTAGGCCAAGGTCCTTTGCTAACTTAAACTCATAACTCAATGAGTTTTCTGGACCCAAAATCCTCTTCAGCTCATCTAGATATTGAGGCAACAGAGCCATTGCAAAATGCAATATAGGGTCCGACTTACTTACATTAAAAAGCACAAACTCCCGGCCATTACACAATGCGAACATTGGCACACGAATTTCACTATGAATAGCATAAGAATAAGCCTGTTCAACGTGAGCCCCTGAAGTGATATTTTCGCCCGGCCCCTTTGCTTCAAGAAGCCATGAATACCTACCACTTACTTCAAAAAGGTAATCTGGTATACAGGTAATCTTTTTTCGAGAGCTACCAATCGATACGAACGGATGAACAAGCGGCTTACTGCGAACAATTTTATATGGCTTACTAGCTGAATACCCTAGGCACTTCAATATAGGAAGAATAATTTCCTCCCTAACAGAGTCCTCCTTGAAATCTGGATCATCAAGCTCCTCCAATTTAAAATCTTTGATCGGATTAAAACTCTCCTCAATTCTCATCGAGCCTCCAAATTTCAGCCATTAAAAAATAGTCATAACTCAGACATTTAGTAGAGCGCAGAGTGCCGAATGACGAAGCTTTTGTCGTCAGCCCCTTACGCTTACTTTCAAAAAACACCATCAAATAATTTATTCTAACTGGCAATTCTGACATACGTCCCTTACCACCTAAACCAATTACTCTCTCGAGTGCTTAGCCGCACTAATCTCATCGAACCCGGTAGCAAGCGCACATGCAGGCTTGAACTCCATAGCCTTCTTTAACTCCCCAGATTGCAGTTGACGTGAAGCCTCTCCACTTCAAGACGGTAGCAACCTCACTTTAACCATTGGTGATAACTCTCACATCCGAGCCGGATACGCTCTTAATGTACGAGTAACTGGTGCCGAGCACAGCTAGCTGATCAGCGGAGATTTTGGCTGCCGAGATGGCTGGTTGGACGATCACAAAACGAAAAATCATCTCGTGATCGTGGCACTTATTGCGCAGCAGCTCTAAATCGACGGGTTCGCCCTTGAGGATCCTGTCAAACCCTTTTGACAACGAGTACTGATAGCGCTCCAGCAATCGGTTAAAGAACTTTTCTTCGGTGTGCAGCCACTTCACGGAGCGTGATGCCTGACCGCAGACTTCGTAGACGTCGGACACCCGGGCGCCCGGTTGATCCGCGCCAGGACAGTACTTGCAGTGGTACAGGTCGACAAAGATGGCATCCTTGCTTTCCTTGATCGCCACCAAATCGGCGATCTCGCCGGCGCCATCATCGTTGAAAATGAACGTGTAATCGTTCTCGATTTTGCTATAGGTGAACCCCTGAACTGTGTCCGGGTTGCGTTCCGCCCTCATCGACTCGCTGTGGATCTGGGTCGTGCCCCAGTCCCACGGTTCGATCAAGGCGACCGGCAGCTTTAGGTCCAAACTGTTGGGGGAGTAGTAGCGGTAGTTGCCTTCGACCATCGAACCATCGACGGCCAGCAGCACTAGCGGGTTGCTATCCATGTACTGCTCGAACGAGCTCTCTTCAGCGGAGACGATCTTGACCCCTGGGCAAGAAAATTTGTAGGCGTCATCCAACAGTCGGATCTTGATATCCGGTAATTGACGCGCCGTACCATCGACTGCCGTTGCGCTGATGGGTACTTGCAGGGTCAATGCATCTACTCGCTGGGGCTTGCCCAATTCCACATCCAGCAAGTTGAACACCTCAGCCACGTACGCCAGCGAAATCTTCTGCTCATTTTCAATCAGGATCGACGCCGGCCAATCGGCATAGAACAACCCCGTCGGCCACGCCCCCTCAATCTTTTCCGAGCGAATTACATCTTTGAGTATTTCGGACGGGTTGATCGTCGCGTCGTTGAGCTTGTGCGAGGCACGCTTGCACCACTCTATCCAGTCGTTGATGCTGGAAGCGTTCATCTCCCAGATCTTGCCCTTGTGCGAACATCCGACGGCAGTGCGCTGGCCATCTTCGTAGCCGGTGGCGAAGATGTTAGATTTTCTCGCCGTGCCGTTCTCGATTTCACTGATGACGGTATTGATGTCGCGCCCAACATGCATGGTGAAGCGCAGATCCTTGCGCATGCGCGAAAGGCCCACGTTCTGCAGCTTCATGAGTTTAATGCCGTGTAGGGTACGGAAGGTCGGTTCGCCGCTGATGCGCCGGGAATCCTTGGCGATCAGGCTCAGGAAACGGTTCGCTTGCGACTCATCCCCGGAAGAATGGACGAACAGCGTCTTGTCGGACTCATGGTAGTACGCCAGGTAGAGAATCCAGTTGGTATCCATGATCGTGGACGTCTGCGCCCAACCGACGGGCGTTTCGCGCCGCGTCACCATGATGATGGTGTCGGCCTCGTCGTTGATGGACAGGAGCTGCAGCGGCTCTTTCTTCTGCGAGAAATGCTTGGCCTTCTCAGGTCGCCAGTCGTCAAGCTCCACGTGGTAGGCGACCGCACTGATCTTGGGGTTGGGGTTCAAGCCGAAAATGTCCTCGGCATCGGCATCCTCAGGAAACTGTTCGGTGAATGTCTCCTTTTCGATCTCGCGGGCGATTTTGTCCTGGCTGACATCGCGAATCACCGCACTCCAGTCGGCACTTTCCTTGTACAGCACCGCCATCTGGTAATCGACTTTCTGGTTGGCGATATTGGAGACGAACTTGGCGTCACCGAGCGTATCATCGACTCGTGTTAGACGACCGATAAACTGCAGGGTAACGGCGGGACTGCGGTGCTGGTCGTGGATGGCTGCAATCTTCAGCTCCGGCAAGTCGAAGCCTTCGCCCAGCATGTCCACACAGACAATGATCTTGTATTTCTTCTCGACGATTTCATCCAGTAGTCTAGCCCGGTTCGGCACTTTGCTGTGGATAAGGATGGGCGAAAGATCCTCATGCTGCTTATACAGCTCAAAAAGTGCGGCGGCACGTTTTTGCGACCGGGCACGTACCATCAGCAGGTGGTTGAACCCCTGCGCGCGGTCGTTTCGCAACAGCTCGACCGCCTTGTCAGCCACCACCTGGTCGGCCAGTTCCAGGTTGTACTCGCGCACCGGATGGAACTCGATCGCCTTGAAGTAGCCATCGATCTGGGCATCCTTCAGCGGGTAGTTGTAGATGATCTTGCCATCCAACGGCTGGTTGTCCTCCCGGAACGGAGTGGCGGTGAATTGCAGGCTGGGCTTGTCTTTGAACGCAGTTTTAACCCTGTCCCAGGTCAGGGCGGCCACATGATGCGCTTCATCGATGATCAGGTGACTGCACAACGCCGCCAAGGCCTCCAAGGCCGGTTGGTCGAAACGCTGTAGCGCTTGCGGCGTGGCGACGATCACATTGGCATCAGCCAGCTGTTGGACCTCATCAGCGGCCAGACCTGAGCCGATAGCCCGCACCACCGGGTTGAGTGCGATAGCCGAAACGGCGCCGATCTCCCGCAACTTCTTCAGTTCATGGCATTTGTCGGCCAGTTGGGAACGCAACGCGTCAGAGGGCACCAGCACAAGGGTCCTGGCCAATCGCCCGGCGACTAGCAACCCGAGCATGGTGTCGGTTTTGCCAGTGCCGGTCGGCATTACGATTGTTGCGGTCGTGGTGGGGGCCATCACCAAGTGCCCCAGGGCGGCATACAGCGCAGCCAGTTGCGGCTTGCGCAAACCCGGCGTCTGGGTTTCTCGCACATCCAGATTGAAATTGAACAGATGCTGCTGCCAACTGCGATAGACGTCTGCGTACTTCCCTGCTTCAACGGCCATTACGGGTACCCGATTGGAGGATGAGGATTAGCCCTGCCTAGCTAATGGCTACATGCTACCAGCGAAGAACTGGCGTGGTGTAGGCCTGCCAGACACCAATCTCCTGCCCTAGCTAACCAATCATCCGGCTATCCCTTATGCACCCCAGCCTGCAGTACACTGAAAGCCATCAACGACCACCTTGCTCCGCTTCAGAAATCGCCAATGCTGATCGTCTGCGCACCCGTCGCGACTGGGGGCAAAATTGGGCCACAGCCTCAAAATTCCATCCTGAAACTACCGCCCTAGAGCCAAGTAAAAATGTTTTTTGGCGACCCGGATAGCCTGCTATGAACCTGAGCCAGGACGCTGCAATGCAACCCTCCTTCGAACGGCTCGCCCTCAAGCTCGGCCTCGAGCTACCCGACCGTCTGGCAGCACTGATCGCCCTGGCTCAATCGGGCAATGATTTGCGATTCAGCCCCTACGACCTGCTATGGCTTTCACCCCAAGAAGCCGAACGCGAGATCGACGAGTGGCTCAACCCGACGGACCAGCCCGGTCGGACGTTCCTGCCATTCGCAACCAACGGCAGCGGCGAACCCTACTGCTTCGTACGCCTGGAAAACGGCGCCATGGGTATCGCGCAGGCCTTGCATTACGGCCAGGCCACAAGCCTTGCTTACACGGACGCCTCCCCATGGATAACAAGCCACTACGTGCGTCTCGCGGCCGACCTGTCCCCTTTGCCAATGCAAGCGCAAGATGGCACTGCGCTGGTGAAGGAAGTGCACTCGCTCCATTCGGCACTCCTGCCAGCCGATCATGCGCTGCTCACCGAGCTGTTTTCCCGGCCCTGTGTGACGATGGCTTTCCAAGACGGTCCCAAGAGTCGTCCGAGAACAGTCAATGCCTTCATTTCCCGAGAGGAGGAGCGATCGTTGCTGGACCGCCTCGAGTTACCCGATCCTATCGAATTCGCCGTGCTGCGCGATTGGATGCGCTGAGTGCGCCTCGACCCGACAAGACCCTGACGGAGTTCCCCTATGAGCGACAAACAGCCCTGCCGCCTTTGCGCAGCGCCGATAGTGGCCTCCACCTTCGAGCGCAACGACGGCTTGTGCATGCCCTGCAAAGGCGGCTATCGGGAAAATATCGAAGCCGGCAAACGCCGGGCCGAAGAGCACAGGCGTTACCTTGCCAGCCCGCAAGCCCTGTATTGGGAGGCCTTGGTCAACCGCGTCCACAACACGTGCGCAGGCTTCGCGGGGCTGACTTTGGCAGAGCAGCGTTATTACGCTGTCAGCGTGTTACAGGGCGAAGTCTACAATGGCGGCTTCGACCAGTATTTCGGCAATTCTTCAGGCGATCATTATGCGCACGCTTGCGCGGGCCTTCTGGAACTTGGTGCGACGCAAACCCTGGCCCTGCTCGAAGAAGCCAAACGTGTGCTCTTCGGCATTGAACCTGTGCCCAGCGAGCAAGATGCACGTCAGCTGAGCATGCCTACTTATGCAGACGAACGGGACCTCGAATGCGAGGCTGCACTGGATGCCCTCGACACTCGGTTCTACCAGGACACCGAGCAACTGGACGAGCGTTTGCTGAGGTATGCCGACAAGCACCGGTTGTTCGAAATCGACACCGACTGACAACGTTATGGTGTGCTTGCCCACTACCATGCCGCCATCGACTTCGATGCGAAAGCACCTTGAGCGACGCCCCATCCCTGCTGGCCCAAATTGGATACCCCCATGCTCTACATCGTCATGCTCGGCGGTCGCCACCCCCGCGCCAGCATCGAAGTCCACGACGTGCTGTTCGCCCAGGCCGAGACGCTGGCCGACACTTATTCGCAACTACGCGCCAATTGGTTCGGCAGCCCCAAGGGCTTACACATCGACGCCTGGATGGAGGTCGACGGCGTGGATGCCTATCGCATCGCGTTCAGCCAGGCCAGCCCGGCGCCAGGGGCGCTGCGGCTGTTCTTTCTCAACCTGGGCGGTTACGAACCCGGTGTGTTCGGCGAAGCCCACCACTACCTGCTGATAGCCGCACCGGACAAAGCCACTGCCAAGCGCCTGGGCAGGCACCGCATGGCGAAGGGTTGGATCAAGGCACACACCGACGCGGTCTTGGACATCGACGACTGCCTGCCCATCGACCTGGTGGGCGGGCGCTATGTGCACCTGGTCGAAGGCGAACACCGCGGCATTGTCCAGCACAGCGACTATCTGCCGATCTGAGTGACCGACTGCCGTCCGTCGCCGAATTTCATATCCGCTACAACACGTGTGGATCACGCCCTTCGAAAGATTCATGAGCATTGTCTTTTACAGGAGCTTCAATCATGCGTGAGTACCCCAAACCGCCCTTCCCGTCCCAGCCTCAATCCGTGCCGGGCTCGCAGGCGAGAATGGATCCGTATCCCGATTGTGGCGAGGAGTCCTACACGGGCCATGGCCGTCTGGAAGGCAAGATCGCGCTCATTACAGGTGGCGATAGCGGCATTGGCCGTGCCGTCGCGATTGCCTATGCCCGGGAAGGTGCTGATGTAGCCATCGCTTATCTGGACGAACACGATGACGCCAAGGAAACCGAACGCTGGGTCTTGGCTGCGGGCCGCAGGTGCCTGTTGCTGCCGGGCGACCTCGCCGACAAGCAAACCTGTTACGACACGGTCGACAAGACCCTGGCCGAATTCGGACACATCGACATCCTGGTCAACAATGCCGCCTTCCAGATGTCTCACGACAACCTCGAAGACATCTCGGACGATGAATGGGTCATGACGTTCGACGTCAACATGACAGCTATTTTCCGCATTTGTCAGCGAGCGGTCCCGCACATGAAAAAGCGCGGTGGTGGCTCGATCATCAATACCAGCTCCGTCAACTCCGACGATCCGTCACAAGCATTGCTGCCTTATGCAACCACAAAAGGCGCGATTGCCAATTTCACCGCCGGGCTTGCTCAAATGCTGGCCAAAGATAATATCCGCGTGAACAGCGTCGCCCCGGGCCCGATCTGGACACCGTTGATTCCGGCCACCATGCCCGCCGAAGCGGTGAAGAATTTCGGCTCCGGCTACCCCATGGGCCGCCCCGGCCAGCCGGTGGAAGTGGCGCCGATCTATGTGCTGTTGGGTTCAGACGAGTCGAGTTACATCTCGGGTTCGCGCTATGCCGTCACCGGCGGCAAGCCGATACTCTGAGAGCAGGAACCAGGCCCGCTCCGGCGGGCCTTTCCCCTTTCTACCGACATCGACACACCTTCGCATTTCGCTTGAACTGACCAGCCCCTGCCTGTTCAACGCTCTACAGACATCAAGGTAACTCCGCCATGACACGCGACCCCTCCTTGGCCGTTCTGAACTACCTCAAAGCCCACGATCTGCTGCTCACCACCGCCGAATCCTGCACCGCAGGGCGCATGGTGGCGATGCTGGCCGAGCACGAAGGTGCGGGCGAAGTGCTCGAGAGCGGTTACGTCGTTTATTCGCCAGGAGCCAAGCAGCGCCTGCTCGGTGTCGACCCTGGCACCATCGAACGCTTTGGTCTGACCAGCGAAGCGGTGGCCTGGGAGATGGCCCGCGGCGCCCTGCGCGATAGCCCTGCCAACGTAGCCATCGCCACCACGGGCGTGGCGGGCCCTGCACCTGCCTCGGGCGTCCTGCCTGGCACCCTGTGTTTCGCCTGGGCCTTCGCCGGTGAAACCGACGCTGTCTTCACCGCTACCCAGCGTTTCTTCGGGGAGCGTGCGGATGTTCTGCACAATGCAGCGCTGCATGGTCTGACGCGCTTGGTGCACTACCATGAACGTTGGCTGAGAAGCGAACGAGCCTGATCCATCCGTGGCCTAGTTCGGAGCGATTGGCTGCGAACCAGCGTTCATCCAGGTCAGCTCCGCTTGGAAAGCGCGAAAAGCCCTTGAGCCTCGCGCATGAAGATCTCGACCGTTTTCGGACCGATGCCCTCGAACTCGAGCAGCCATCGTTCGAAGCTTGCACGCGTGGTTTTTCCGGCCCGCAAGCCTGCATGCTGGTCGGGCATCTGCGCTGCGAACTTCCGCGCCAATGCCTGTAGGCGTCGAGCGGTCGATTCGTCATAACGCGTGTAGCCTGCCTGGCCGAGTGAACGCACCAAGGTCGAATGACCGCACTCCACGAACTTGGCCGGTGAATCCAAACCCTGTCGTTCCACCAGCTGCCGATAGGCCGCGACGGCTACCGATGCGCGGATACGCTTGCCGATCAGAAAAGCGGCTACCAGCCAGAGGAACACATCTGTGCCGCACGGGTTGTCGAGATCGAGGCCGAGGTCTTGGGCAGTGATGGGCTGCATAGGCACCGTTTTAGGCAGTTGAGAGACGAAGCTGCCAATCGACAGCGTCTGCCATGGTAGGTTGCCATGGTCAGCATGGCGAGCCGTCGAACCTGACCAAGCTCCGAGTACACCCGTACACATGACCACAAGGATGAGCCCCGTGAACAGCGACACCCCCCGCATCGACATCGTCCCCCTGAGCGAAACCCACCTGACCGGCATCACCGCGCTGTACCACGAGCCAGCGGTGTGCCGACAAGTGCTGCAAATGCCCTACCAGTCCACCGAAGTCTGGCGCCAACGGTTGGCGGCGAGCAGTGAACGGCGTGTCCAGCTGGTGGCGCTGCACCAAGGCGAGGTCATTGGCAACATCAGCCTGGAGCAGTCACCACGCATCCGCCAAAGCCATGTCGGTGGCTTGGGCATGAGCGTAGCTAAGGCCTGGCAAGGGCAAGGAATCGGATCGCGGTTGTTGCAGACGGCGCTGTCGATTGCCGACGACTGGATGAACCTGCGCCGCGTAGAACTGACGGTATTCGCCGATAACGAACCGGCTATGGCCCTCTACCGCAAGTTCGGCTTCGAGGTGGAAGGTCGCTTGCGCGACTACGCCGTACGCGACGGTATCTACGTGGACGCCTTGAGCATGGCGCGCCTGCGCGCTCGATGATGCCCAGTGCGGGACGCCGACGGCGCTCCCTGCCCTATGCCGCTCAACCTCGGCACTCACCCTGCTGCGCCGACAACGGCACGTCGAACACCTTGTCGAAGGCCCACTGGAACGCGAACGCATAGACGAAGAAGAAAGCGAACAGCGCCAGGTTGGTCAGCAGCGCTTGCCATAGACCGATCTCCAACCAGAACGCCACCAGAGGCAGCAGCAACAGCACCAGGCCGCCTTCGAATCCCAGCGCGTGCAGCAAGCGGCGCCACAGCGTGCGCTGACGCTGGGCGCGACTGGCTTCCCAGCGTTCGAACGCCCAGTTGAAGGCCATGTTCCAGCTCAGGGCGATACCCGACATCAGGAGCGACAGCACCGTGGAATGCGCCATGCCAGTGTCGAACAGGAACGCCAGGGCCGGCGCCACGCAGGCCACGGCTATGACTTCGTAGAGGATGGCTTGGACGATCTTGCGGGCCTTGCCTTGCATGGGAAATTCCTTGGCGGTGGCCGTTGAGGTTGTAGCGTGGTGAGGCTTTAGAGGCAAGAACGGCCTGTTCGGTGTGCGTCAATCAAGGGGCACGCTGTCCCTCGTCCAGCCCCATTGTGCTCAGGCCGAGGCGCCCATACGGGATAAAGCGCCTCTTACGGCAAGAGCACGTCACTCGATCCGTCTCAAGGCATCCAAATGCCAGTACTCGGCAGCCAACTCGTCGGCCAACTGTCGCGCCCGTCCCAGCCGCACCGGCGCCCGCTCGATGTCCACCAGCACACTGGCACACGGCAACGGCGCCAAGGCCTGCCAGCGCTGCAAACGGCCGTCGGTGAAGACGAAGCAGCGCTGCACTTCGGCCGGATGCTGGCGTGCGCGTGCGACCAGCCACTCGCGGGCCTGCGCCAGCGCCGCCAACAGCGGCGTGCCACCACCGGCGCCGAGCGCCTGCAACCAAGGCTGCAAGGCTGCGGAGGCCTTGAGGCCATGGCGCTGCCAGCGCGGCTCGCGGCCACTGGCGGTCAGCAGGGTAAGACGGGCGCGTTGCCGATAGGCTTGGTCGAACATCTGCGCCAGCAGCCCTTTGCACTCGGCCAAGGCACCGTGGCGACGGGTCGAGCCCGAGGCATCGACGATCACCAGCCACAGCTCCGGGCCTTGGCCCTGGCGCTGTTGCCAGCTCAGGTCGCGACGCTGCCTGGGCCGGCCTTTGAGCAAGGTGGGCACCCAGGCCACGCGGCCCTCGCCGGCGCTACGCGCCTTGCCACGGGGCGTGCCGACCAAGCGCCCCGGTCGAGGTCGAGCATCCACCGCATGGGCGCCACGCGCGCGGATGCTCAGGGCTTTTTTGCCCAATTCGGCACCTCGCGCCGGGCGCCGCCGTTCACGGCTTGCGGCGGCAACGCGCCCCAGTCGCCGTGTCCTGCCTGCGGTTCGTCGGCCTGGCCGGCAGGCGGCGGTGGTGCGTTGGGCGCCTGTTCGGGCGCCGATTGCCGGCGCCGATGCCGCAGGGCGAATTCGGCCACCGCCTGGATATCCTCATCAGCGATCTGGCTGGCGCCACGCCAAGCAGCGTGGGCACGGGCCGCACGCAGCCAGACCAAGTCTGCGCGCAGGCCGTCCACGCCGGCGGCGAAGCACTGGGCGGCGATGTTGGCCAGGGACGCGTCGTCCAGCTCGATCTGCGCCAATGCCGCCCGAGCGGCCTGGCAGCGCTCGCGCAACTGCGCCTGCGCCGCCTCCCACTGGGCGCTGAAACCTTGCGGGTCGGCGTCGAAGGCCAGCCGCCGGCGAATGATCTGCTGGCGCGCCTCGGGCGCGGGCGAGCCGTCGAGCAGCACGTTCAAGCCGAAGCGGTCGAGCAGTTGCGGGCGCAACTCGCCCTCTTCCGGGTTCATGGTGCCGATCAGTACGAAGCGCGCCGAATGGCGGTGGGAGATCCCGTCGCGCTCGACCCGATTGACGCCACTGGCGGCCACATCCAGCAGCAGATCCACCAAGGCGTCGGGCAACAGGTTGACCTCGTCGACGTACAGCACCCCACCATCGGCCCGAGCCAGCACGCCAGGCGAGAACTGCGTCTTGCCCTGCCCCAAAGCCGCATCGAGGTCGAGGGTGCCGACCAGGCGCTCTTCGCTGGCGCCCAGGGGCAAGGTGACGAAGGGGCCGTCATCGAGCAACGCCGCCAGACCACGCGCCAGTGTACTTTTGGCCATGCCGCGCGGGCCTTCGATCAGTACGCCGCCGATCTGCGGGTCGATGGCGGTCAGGCACAGCGCCAGCTTCAGGTCGTCGGCGCCGACCACGGCGGCCAGCGGGAACTGCACGGGTTCGGTCATATCAGGCATCTTCCTCGCCTTCGAGCAAATGGGATTCGAGCGCTTCGCGGTACTCGCCCGGCGCCTGCCACAGTCCGCGCTGCTGCGCTTCGAGCAGGCGCTCGGTGAGGTCGCGCAGGGCTTCGGGGTTATGTTCGCGCATGAAGTCGCGGGTGGCCGGGTCGAGTACGTAGGCGTCGGCCAGGGATTGGTAGTGGTGGTCGTCGACTAGGTGCGTGGTGGCGTCGAAGGCGAACAGGTTGTCCACCGTCGCGGCCATCTCGAAGGCGCCTTTATAGCCGTGCCGCTTCACCCCATCGATCCACTTGGGGTTGAGCGCACGGGCGCGGACCACCCGGTTGAGCTCTTCCTTGAGGGTGCGGATGCGTGGCCGGTCGACCTGGCTATGGTCGCCGTGGTAGCTCGCCACCTGGGTTTGCGCCAGGGTTTCCGCAGCCGCCAGCATGCCGCCCTGGAACTGGTAGTAGTCGTTGGAATCGAGCAGGTCGTGCTCGTGGTTGTCCTGGTTCTGCACCACCGCCTGCACCTGGCTCAGACGCTGGGCGAACTGCGCGCGCGCCGGGGTGCCTTCGTCCTGGCCGCCGTAGGCGTAGCTGCCGTGGTTGAGGTAGACCTGGGCGAGGTCCTCGCGTTTTTGCCACAGGCGCCCGTCGATGGCGTTCTGCACCCCTGCGCCATAGGCTCCGGGTTTAGCGCCAAACACTCGCCAGCCGGCTTCACGGGCGGCTTGCTCGGCGTCGACGCCCTTGGCCAGCAGCGCGCTGCGCTCGGCGCGTACGCGGGCGGCCAGGGGGTTCAAGTCGTCGGGTTCGTCCAGAGCGGCGACGGCCTGCACGGCGGCATCGAACAAGCGGATGAGGTTGCCGAAGGCGTCGCGGAAAAAGCCCGATACGCGCAGGGTCACGTCCACCCGCGGGCGGTCGAGCACGCTTACCGGCAGAATCTCGAAGTCGTCGACCCGCTGCGAGCCGCTGGCCCACACCGGGCGCACGCCCATCAGCGCCATGGCCTGGGCGATGTCGTCGCCGCCGGTGCGCATGGTCGCCGTGCCCCATACCGACAGGCCGAGCTGGCGCAGGTGGTCGCCGTGGTCCTGCAGGTGCCGTTCGAGCAGCAGGCTGGCCGAGGCGAAGCCCAGGCGCCAGGCCGTGGTGGTGGGCAGGTTGCGCACGTCCACGGTGTAGAAATTGCGCCCGGTGGGCAGCACGTCCAGGCGCCCGCGGCTTGGCGCACCGCTGGGCCCTGCGGGCACGAAGCGCCCGCTCAGAGCGGCCAGCAGGCCTTGCAGCTCGGCCTCGCCACACCCATCCAGCGCTGGGGCTATTTGCCTCAGCAGACCGTCGAGCACGGCGTGCACCGGCTGCCAGGCAGGTTCGGCCGGCACGGCCAAGGTGCCGGCCAGGGCCGCCTCGATCAGCGCCAGGGCATGCAGCTCCAGGCGCTCGCGGGTGTCGCCATGGGTGCGCCAGAGGCTGTCGTCGACGCCCAGCAGGCATGCGGGCTTGGCGCCGTGCCAAGGCTCGCCGAGGTCGCAGTCCAGGGGATCGAAGCCCAGCGCCAGGGCCTTGGCCAAAGCCCGCAGCAGGCTGGCGTTGGCGCCTTGGCCGTCACCGCGCTCCACGCGCAGCAGGGCCAGCAGGGTATCGCGGCGCAAGCGGCCTTCGGGCGACTGGCCGAACACGTGCAGGCCGTCGCGGATCTGCGATTCCTTCAGGTCGCACAGGTAGGTGTCCAGGCGTGGCAGCCAGAGCGCGGCGTCGTCCAGCTGGCCTTCGAGCTGCAGTTCGCGGTCGATGTGGTTGGCTTTGACCAGTTCCAGAATCTCGCGCTGCAGTTCGCGGGCACGGCGTGGGTCGAGCAGTTGCGCTTCGTAGTACTCGTCGGCCAGGCGTTCGAGGTGGCGCAGCGGTCCGTAGGTTTCGGCGCGGGTCAGCGGCGGCATCAGGTGGTCGATGATCACCGCCTGGGTCCGGCGCTTGGCCTGGGCACCTTCGCCCGGATCGTTGACGATGAAGGGGTAGACGTTGGGCATCGGCCCGAGCAGCGCATCGGGCCAGCACTCGGCCGACAGCCCCACGCCTTTGCCCGGCAGCCATTCCAGGTTGCCGTGTTTGCCGACGTGGATCAGCGCGTCGGCGCCATAGGCGTGGCGCAGCCAGAAGTAGAACGCGAGATAACCGTGCGGCGGCACCAGATCGGGGTCGTGGTAGACCGCGCTGGGGTCGAGCTGGTAGCCCCGGGCTGGCTGGATGCCGACGAAGGTCGAACCGAAGCGCAGGCCGGCGACCATCATGCGCCCGGCACGGCACATCGGGTCCTGTTCGGGCGGGCCCCAGCGCTCCAGTACCGCCTGGCGGTTGCTCGGCGGCAGACGGGCGAAGGCTTGCTGGTAGTCCTCCAAGCTCAGGCTCTGGGCGCAAGGGCGCTGGTCCAGGTGGTCGAGGTCGTTGGTCACGCCGCCCAGCAAGGCTTGGATCAACGCAGTGCCGGTCTCTGGCAACGCCTCTACCGGATAGCCCTGGTCGGCCAGGGCTTGCAGGATGTTCAGCGCCGCGCCCGGCGTATCCAGACCCACGCCGTTGCCGATGCGACCGTCGCGGGTCGGGTAGTTGGCCAATACCAGGGCGATGCGTTTCTGCGCGTTGGGCAGGCGCGCCAGGACCACCCAGCGGCGCGCCAGCTCGGCGACGAAATCCATGCGTTCGGGATGCGCGCGGTAGCAAACCACATCGGCCTGGCTGCGCTCGCTGCGCCAGGCCAGGTCCTTGAAGCTGATCGGGCGGGTGATGACGCGTCCGTCCAGTTCAGGCAGAACGATGTGCATGGCCAGGTCGCGGGCGCCCAGGCCTTGCTCGTTGGCTTCCCAAGCCGGCTGGTTGTCCTGGGCGCAGATCGCTTGCAGCACTGGCACGTCGCGACGCAACGGGCGCAGGTTGGGCCGTTCCGGGCTCGACAGGGCGAAACCGGTGGTGTTGACGATCACCTCGGCGTCGACTTCGTCCATCCAGTGCTGCACCTGGGCCAGGCACTCGGGCTCCTTGAGGCTGGCGACCGCGATGGGCAGCGGGTTGAGGCCGGCCGCTCGCAAACGTTCGCAGAACACATCGAGAAACGCGGTGTTGGCCGCCTGCAAGTGCGAGCGGTAGAACAGCAGCGGCGCCACCGGCCACTCCGGCTGCCACTGCGCATACCAGTCCTGCAACGTGGCGCTGGCCACCTGAGGGTGGTAGACACTGGTGCGCGGCAAGGGCTGCGGCTCCTGCCAGGGGTAGTCGCGGCCCAACCAGGTGCTGGCCAGGCAGTTGAACAGGTTCAAGGCGTTGGCCTTGCCGCCCTGGCGCAGGTAGTGCCAGAGCCGCTCGGCGCGGGCGTCGCGCACGCTGCCCAGATCGGTCAGCTCGGGGTCGGGGCGGTCGTCCCCCGGTACCAGGATCAGCTCCACACCGCGCTCGGCCAGTTGCACCAACTGTTCGATGCCGTAACGCCAATAACCCACACCCCCGTGCAGCGACAGCAGGATGACCTTGGCGTGGCGCAGCACCTCGTCGACGTACAGGTCGACCGAGGCGTGGTTCTGCACTTGCATGGGGTTGGCCAGGCGGACGCTGGGGAAGTCCGCCGGCAGGTGCTCGAGCGTATCGGCCAACAGCGCCAGGTGCGAATCGCCGCTGCACAGGATCACCAGCTCGGCCGGGGTCTGACCCAGATCGGCGATGCTGTCGTCCGGCACGAAGCCGCCGGGCTGGGTACGCAACAGGTGCATCGATCAGGCGCCCAGGGCTTGGCGCAGGCGCGCGCCGAGCTGCTCGGCGTCGAGGTCCTGGCCGATCAGCACCAAGCGGGTGATGCGGGCTTCATCGGCGCGCCACGGGCGGTCGAAGTGCTTGTCGAAGCGGCTGCCCACGCCTTGGATGAGCAGGCGCATGGGTTTGCCGGGAATGGCGGCGAAGCCTTTGATGCGCAGGATGTCGTGCTCGGCCACCAGTTGCGCCAGGGCATCGAGCAGCAGGCGCTCGTCGGCTTCGGGCAGCTCCAGGGAGATGGAGTCGAACGCGTCGTGGTCGTGGTCGTCGTGCTCGCCGTCTTCGTCGTGGTGGGAGTCGTGATGGGTGCGGCGGCCGTCGATGTGCGCCTCAGACTCGGCGCCCACGCCGATCAGCACGTCCAGTGGCAAGCGACCGCTGCTGGCCTCGATGACCTTGACCGCCGGCGGCAATTCTTCCTGGACTTCGGCGCGCACGCGGGCCAGACCCTCGGCGTCGATCAGGTCGGCTTTGTTCAGCACCACCAGGTCGGCGCTGGCCAGTTGGTCGGCGAACAGCTCGTGCAGGGGCGATTCGTGGTCGAGGTTGGGGTCGAGCTTGCGCTGGGCGTCCACTTGGTCGGGATAGGCGGCGAAGGTGCCGGCCGCGACCGCCGGGCTGTCGACCACGGTGATCACCGCGTCGACCGTGCAGGCATTGCGGATTTCCGGCCACTGGAAGGCTTGCACCAGCGGCTTGGGCAGGGCCAGGCCGCTGGTTTCGATGAGAATGTGGTCCAGGTCGCCGCGGCGCGCCACCAGCTCGCGCATGACCGGGAAGAACTCTTCCTGCACCGTGCAGCACAGGCAGCCGTTGGCCAGTTCGAAGACCCGGCCCACCGCCTCCTCTTCCGTACAGCCGATGCTGCACTGCTTGAGCAGGTCGCCGTCGATGCCCAACTCGCCGAACTCGTTGACGATGACCGCGATGCGGCGGCCCTGGGCGTTGTCCAGCATGTGCCGGAGCAAGGTGGTCTTACCCGAGCCGAGGAAGCCGGTGACGATGGTGACGGGAAGCTTGGCCAGTGTTTTCATGTCTCAGTGCCCTTGGCAGACGGCGCGGGCATGCGGGACGATCGCCCGCGGCCGGAGCGGCCAGGCGTGCTCGCCACCGGATCACCCCGCCCGGTTGATGTCGAAAGCGTACCGAGGCAGGTCTCCTGGCTCGCACCCTGGCCTTGGGGCCGTGCCGATGGCGCCTTCCCGCGTGCGCGCAGTGGCTGTGCCGATCGGCTGGGATGCCTACAGTTGCGGGGGCAGCCGCGGCTCCACCGCGTTCCCGTCTTAGCTCAGTGGGCGAGGGAAACCATGCCCCCTGAGAACCTCGAAACGGCAAGGCTACGCAGTGCCCCGCGTGGGGTCAACCGCTGCCGCCGAGGGGCGGCCGATTGACGGGAATCATGCCCCATGGTTTGCTAGCGCCCTTGCGTCAGGTGCCCCTACGGGGTGAAACGGGAAACCGGTGCGTCACGGTCTGCAACGGCAGGCCAGACAATGCCGGTGCTGCCCCCGCAACGGTAAGCGAGTCATGCGTCTGCAACACCACTGCGTCGGCGCCAGCCACGTGGGAAGGTCGACGCGCTCTGGGGAGCCAAGCTCCCGCTCGCAAGCCCGGAGACCGGCCTGGCGTCTCGATCAACCCCCGCGGTGGGCGGGCGCCGTTGCCTGCACTTGGCGTGTCCGCGCCGGGGCGACCGTGCGTGACCTGCCGATTCCCAGCCGAGGAACACGTCATGCCGATCACCAGCAGCAAACCCGCCATCAGCCCCTCCGCCACCCTCAGCCAACGCCTGGTCATCGCCATCGGCGCCGGCCTGTTGGGTCTGAGCCTGGTGTATTTCGCCGGCTTCTCGCACATCGACGCCGTGCACAACGCCGCCCACGACACGCGCCACAGCGCAGCCTTCCCCTGCCACTGAGGACGCCGGCATGCTCACTCGCATCGCCCGCACTGCGGGCTTCAGCGGCTTGCTCGCCGCGCTGTTGCTGACCCTGCTGCAGAGCTTGTGGGTCAGCCCGTTGATCCTTCAGGCCGAAACCTACGAAAACGCAGCGCCTGCGGCCCAGACGCACAGCCATGCCGAGGGCGCTGCCGCCCATGAGCATTCCGCTGAGGCATGGTCGCCCGAGGACGGCTGGCAACGGGTGCTGGCCACCACCGGCGGCAACCTGGTCGTAGCCGTAGGCTTTGCCTTGCTGCTGGTAGCGCTGTACAGCCTGCGCGAACCCAATCGCGTCGCCAGTGGCGCGCTTTGGGGCCTGGCAGGCTTTGCGGTGTTCTGCCTGGCGCCGACCTTGGGCCTGCCGCCCGAGCTGCCCGGCACGGCCGCTGCCGACCTGGCCCAGCGACAGACCTGGTGGATCGGCACCGCAGCCGCCACGGCCTGTGGCCTGGCGCTGCTGGCGTTCAGCCGTTCCTGGCTCTTCAAGCTGCTGGGCGCTGCGCTGTTGGTCGTGCCGCACCTGATCGGCGCTCCGCAACCTGCCGTCCACGAAAGCCTGGCGCCCGAGGCGCTGGCGGCGCAGTTCAAGCTCGCTTCCTGGTTGACCAATGCGGCCTTCTGGGTCGCCCTGGGCCTGCTCAGCGCCTGGCTGTACCGCCGCGCCGAACGTGCCTGATTCCCTTGCGCTGTATGCCGGGCTCGGCTGCCGCAAGGGTTGCGATGCCGCGCAGTTGTCGGCATTGCTGTCGCGAACCCTGGAGCGACACGGCCTTCCTCTGAGCGCCGTGCGTGCCCTGGCCAGCATTGCCGGTAAGGCCCGGGAACCGGGCCTGCTGGCATTGGCCGGGCAATTGCAGGTGCCACTGCTGGTCTTCGACGTCGCCAGTCTGGAAGATCTGCAACCCTTGCTCAGTCACCGCTCGGCCATCGCTTTCGCCCACAGCGGCTGCTGGGGTGTGGCCGAGAGCGCAGCGCTGGCAGCCGCGCGCCAGGTGGAAGGTCGCTGCACGTTGCGCGTGGCGCGGCAAGTATCGGGCTCGGCTACCCTTGCGCTGGCTTGGCAGGGATAATCGCGGCCCCTCCCCTCTGCAAGGACGTTTCATGACGGTCTATTTCATCGGTGCCGGCCCAGGCGATCCCGAGCTGATCACGGTCAAGGGCCAACGCCTGATCCACCAATGCCCAGTGATCATCTACGCAGGCTCCCTGGTACCCGAGGCCGTGCTGGCCGGCCACCGGGCTGTCACGCTGCTCAACAGCGCCGAGCTGCACCTGCAACAGATCGTCGAGGCCATGCTCGATGCCCACCGCCAGGGTCAGGATGTGGCCCGCGTGCACAGCGGAGACCCCAGCCTGTATGGGGCCATCGGCGAGCAGATCGCGCAATTGCGCGTCCACGGCGTCCCCTACCAGATCGTTCCGGGCGTCACCGCCACCGCAGCCAGCGCCGCCCTGCTCGGCTGCGAGCTGACCCTGCCGGGCGTGGCGCAGACGGTGATCCTCACCCGCTACGGCGACAGTTCGCCCATGCCCGAAGGCGAGCGCCTGGCCGACCTTGCCCGGCACGGCTGCACGCTGGCCATTCATCTGGGCATCAAGCATCTGGCGCGCATCGTCGACGAGCTGCTACCGCATTACGGCGGTCACTGCCCAGTCGCCGTCGTGCACCGCGCCAGCTGGCCGGACCAGGACTGGGTGCTCGGCACCCTGGACGACATCGCAGGCCAGGTCCGCGCCAAGGGCTTTCGGCGCACGGCGCTGATTCTGGTCGGCCACGTTCTGGGCGATACGCCCTTCGCCGAATCGGCGTTGTACCGCGCCAGCCACGCCCATCTGTATCGCCCCTGAAACAGGCCAAAAGAGCCCTGGCAGGCGTGCCGGTGCAATCGCGCAGAGATGGCCTAGACTGAGGTCATCCGAAGAGCTTGTAGGAAACTTCCTCAGAATTGTCTTGCTTTTTCAACACTTCGGCCTCGACCGTTACCAAGCCATCCGATTCGACGTATGGTGCGCGTCCTCCGCTGAGGTAGCGGCGTGTTCCTGGGTGATTTCAGGAAACGGACCACATTTCCGATAGGAGTTTCCCCATGACCAGCGTCCTCGTAGTCGATGACCACGCGGCTATCCGGTTCGCCGTCAGCATGTTGCTGGAAAACCAGAAGTTCCAATTGCTCGGCACCGCCAGCGACGGTATCCAAGCGGTAGAAATGGCCCGCAAGCTGTCGCCCGACGTGGTGATCCTCGACATCGCTCTACCGCGTCTGGATGGCATGGAAGTGATCAAGCGCTTGCAGTTAATGGAGCCTGCGCCGAAGATCATGGTCCTCACCGGCCAGCCGGCCGACCTCTACGTGCGACGTTGCCTGGATGCTGGCATATCGGCCTTCGTCAACAAGGACGAAGACCTCGACGCCCTGGTCTTCGCGCTCAAAGCCATGGTCAAGGGCTATTCGACGTTCCCCCAGATGTCGGTCAACAGCAGCTCCCTGGAAAGCGAGGCCAACCGTCTGGGCAGCCTGTCGAACCGCGAAGTCGAAGTGCTGCGCAGGCTCACCCGAGGCGAAAGCAACAAGGCCATCGGTGAGAAGATGAACCTCAGCGCCAAGACCATCAGCACCTACCGCGGGCGCATCATGGACAAGCTCAAGACCGAATCGCTGGTGGAAATGGTCGATCTGGCCAAACGAAACAACGTGAACTGACCTAGGAATGAAGCCGATGCTGCCAACGCTGCTATTGACTGGGCTGTTGGCCTTTTCGGCCGACGCCTGGTCACAGGTCGACAGCCAGCCTCGCCAGTTGCTCGCCCGCTCGCAGAGCGCAGCACCGCCCATGGCCCTCGACGAGCAGGATCGCCGTTGGCTGGAGCGGCGCAAGGCCTTGGTGGTGGGCAGCTCGACACCGGACTACCCGCCGTTCGAGATCAACACCAGCCAGCACGACTACGAGGGGCTCAGTGCGGACTATGCAGGGTTGATCGGCGAGCAGCTGGGCATTCCCATTCAGGTACAGCGCTTCGCGACACGCACCGAAGCGATCCGGGCGCTGCACGATGGGCAGATCGACTTGCTCGGCAGCTCCAACGCCTTCGAGGCCGACGATGCCGGCCTCATCCTCAGCCAACCCTACGCAGACGACCTGCCGGTCATCGTCACCCAGCCAGGCCGGCGTCTGCGCAAGCATGACGACCTCACCGGGCTGCGCCTGGCCACCGTGGACCACTACCTGCCTACCGCCACCGTGCAGCGCCTCTATCCCAAGGCGCAACTGAGCCTGTACCGCTCGACCCTGGCCGGGCTGGCTGCGGTGGCCTTGAATCAGGCCGATGTGTACCTGGGCGATGCCATCAGCACCGACTACCTGATTGGCATGAGCTACCCAGGCCAACTGAAGATCGACCAATTCGTCGATCGGCCGACCGGTACCTTCGCCTTTGCCCTGCGCCGTGACAACCCGCGCCTCAAACGCTTGGTCGACCAGGCGCTGGAGCGTGTCTACAACAGTGAGCGGCTGAACATCCTGCGGCGCTGGACCAGCGGCAACACCAGCATACTGCTGGAACGCAACCTCAATGCACTGACCAGCGAAGAACGCCGCTGGATCGACCAGCACCCTACGGTGCGGGTGATGGTCACCGAAAGCCTGGCGCCGCTGACCTTCACCGACGACAACCAGCAACCGCGCGGTGCGACCGTCGACCTGCTCGAGCAGATCGGCCTGCGCACTGGCTTGCGCTTCCAGATGGTGCGCAGCGATTCGGTGCAAGAAATGGTCGACCAGGTGGTCCGTGGCGATGCCGAGCTGGTGGGCGCCTTGGGCTACGGCACCGAGCGCGCCTCACGCCTGCGCTTCACTCGGCCTTATTTGGTCAGCCCGCGGGTGCTGGTCACGCGTAGCGACCAGCCTGCCCTCGCTCCCGGTCTGCTGGACCAGCAGCGCGTAGCCCTCTTGGCCGGCTCGCCCATGCGCGAGGAGCTGCATGCCCGCTATCCACACCTGCGTTTCATCGAGGTCGCCAACCCTCTGCGCATGATGGAGGCCGTCGCCAATGGCGACGCCGACGCGGCCTTGAGCTCACAGGTCAACGCGACCTACTACATCAACCATGTATTCAAGGACATTCTGAAAATCGCCTCGGTGCTGGACGAGGAACCAGCCGTAGCGGCATTCGGTGTGGCACCGCAATTGCCGCTGCTGCAAAACATCCTCGACAAGGCGCTCATGAGCATTCCACCCGACGAGCTGGAGCAGTTGATCAACCGCTGGCGCGTCAACGCGGTGGCCAGCGACAGCCCCTGGCGCGACTACCGCACGCTCATGCTGCAACTGGCAGTCTTTTCCCTGGTGCTGTTGGCCGGTGTCGTGTTCTGGAACACCTACTTGCGCAAGCTGATCCACCAGCGCACCGAAGCCCAGCGAGCGCTGCAAGCACAATTGGCATTGAGCCGAAGCCTGTTGGAACAACTCAGCCAGGCGAAGAACGACGCCGAGCAGGCCAGCCAGGCGAAAAGTACTTTCCTGGCCACCATGAGCCACGAGATCCGCACCCCCATGAATGCGGTGATCGGCCTGCTGGAGCTGGCGCTCGAAGACAGCCGGAGCGGTCACTGCGATACCGTGTCGCTCAAGACCGCGCACGATTCGGCCGTCGGCCTGCTCGAACTGATCGGCGACATCCTCGACATCTCTCGGGTGGAAGCCGGCCATCTGACGTTGCATCCGGCACCGGTGGACCTGCTGGAAAGCGTTCGCACCACGGTGCGCGTGTTCGAAGGCAATGCGCGGATCAAGGGGCTGGAGGTTCAGTTGCAGTTACCCAGCGAACCGGCTTGGGTGCTGATCGATCCGGTGCGCTTTCGTCAGGTGCTGTCCAATCTGCTGAGCAACGCCATCAAGTTCACCGATCACGGCAAGATCGTGGTTTCGCTGCAGGTCACTCCGTCCACGAGTAACGACAGTCTGTCCGTCGAGCTGCAGGTGCAGGACAGCGGCGTAGGCATCAGCGCCGCCGACCAGGCTCGGCTATTCACTGCCTTTACCCAGCTCGGCAGCGGGCAAGCGCGCCAGGGCGCCGGCCTGGGATTGGTGATCAGCCGCACGTTGTGCCACCTGATGGGCGGCGAGCTGGAGTTGCAAAGCGTGGAAAGCGTTGGCACCCGGGTCAGCGTCCTCCTCGATCTGCCCAGTGCGCAACCGGTGGCGCCATCCCAGCCAGCCAGTCTCGACACACCGACACCTGCCTGCTCGCTCAACATCCTGGTGGTCGACGACTACCCCGCCAACTTGCTGCTGATGGACAAGCAGCTGACCGCCTTGGGCCACCGGGTGATGTTGGCCGAACACGGGGTGGCGGCCCTGGCACTCTGGCAGGCCCATGCCTTCGATCTGGTCATCACCGACTGCAGCATGCCGGTGATGGACGGTCATGCCCTGGCTCAGCGCATCCGCGAGCTGGAGCGCCAAGGGCAGCGGCCGGCGTGCGTCATCATCGGCATCACGGCCAACGCCCAGGTCGAAGAGCGCCAGCGCTGCCTGCAAAGCGGTATGGACGACTGTCTGTTCAAACCGGTGGGGTTGCGCACGCTCAAGGCCCACCTGCCCACCCAAAGCGTGCAGCCACGAACGCTGCCCACACAGGGCAGCGGCTTCGACCTGAACAGCCTGCTGCACCTCACCCAGGGCGACGAGCAGTTGGTGCGCCGGCTGCTCGAGCAGCTTGCCCAGAGCAATGCCGAAGACTTGCAGGCGCTACGAGAGCTGGGCTCGGCGCCCACTGCCGAGGCTGTGCAGGCACTGGTGCACCGGATCAAGGGCGGTGCCAAGATGCTCAAGGTCAAAGCGGTGGTCGAGCACTGCGAAGCCCTGGAGCTGGCCTGTGCCACCGGCAAACCGCTCGACCCTGCGCGCCAGGCGTTGGAAGCCTGTCTGCAAACGCTGGCGAGCGAACTGACACACGAGCTCAACGCAACTGAAGCGTCGAGCTGATCTGGTTGATCGCTTCGACCACATCGCGCGAGCCTTGCTGGATCTGCATGATCACCGTGCCCGCCTCGCTGGCCAATGCCACCCCTTGACCGGTACGGTCCAGGCTCGACTGCATGCTGGCTACGGCGGTGAGCGACAAGTCATGGTTGTGCCGGACCACCTCCACGATCTCCACCGTAGCCTTGCTGGTGCGCGCCGCCAGATTGCGCACTTCATCGGCCACCACCGCGAACCCACGTCCGTGGGCGCCGGCACGGGCCGCCTCGATGGCGGCATTGAGCGCCAGCAGGTTGGTCTGCTCGGCAATGCCGCGGATGGTCAGCACGATCTGGCCGATGGTGTCCGACTGCCGGCTGACCGCGTCCAGGTTTCGCGCGGCGTCGTTGAGTTCCTGCGAGATCTGTTCGATCACCGCCACGGTCTGCTGCACCACCTCGGTGCCTTTGCGTGCGCAGACATCGGTTTGCACGGAGCTTGCGTGCGCCGCCTCTGCGGCCGTGTGCTGGGTAGTGACCTGGGCGGTGATGTCGGTGGCGAACTTGACCACCTTCTGCAGCCGGCCTTTGTTGTCGAAAATGGGGTTATAGGAAGCTTCCAGGTATACCGTGCGTCCGTCTTTACCGACCCGCTCGAAGCGGTGCGAGTGATACTCGCCACGGTTGAGCGAGGCCCAGAACTCGCGGTATTGCGCCGACTCGCGCTCCCTGGGCAGGCAAAACAGACTGTGATGGCGCCCGACCACCTCATCGAGCGTATAGCCCAGTGTGGAAAGGAAGTTGTCGTTGGCCGTGAGCACCTCGCCCTGCGGGGTGAACTCGATGATCGCCATCGACCGGCCTATGGCGTTCAGCAGACCGTCCTGCTCGTGGGTCTGCCGGACTCTGCGCGTGATGTTGGCCGCGACCTTGATCACCCGTACCACCATACCATGCTCATCCAGCACCGGCAGGTAGCTGGCCTCCAGCCAGACCTCATGGCCATCGCGATCGCGGCGTTCGAACGTGCCGCTGGCAACGATGCCATGGGCCAGGTCTTGCCAGAACAGCCTGTAGGCCTCGCTCTGCGCGTAGGCCGGATCGCAGAACAGCCGATGGTGCTGGCCCTGAAGTTCCTCCAGCGCGTAGCCGGTGGCCTCGCAGAACCGTGCGTTGGCGTCGAGGATGGTGCCGTCGGGCGCGAATTCGATGATCGCCATGGCTCGGTCGAGGGCCGCATACCTGGCCTCGCTGCGCGCCAAGGCTTGGCGACCGCGCTGAATTTCGACCAGATCGGATTTGCGATGGAACTCGAACATGACGCCGGCCTCCTTTATGCGCGGTAAACTGAGCATACCTTGGCGTCTTAGCTTGGCAAGCGATCTGCCACTACGTTCGTCGCCAGCGCGACGCTACCGGTCGCATGGTCTGTCGGGCCCTTGCGCTCCAAGCGGATGCACAGCATTAGCGGACTCCGTCGATCCGTTTCCACCGATTCGGAGCATTGGCCAAGGTCGAATGAGCGATACGAGGTCTGCCTATTTCGACGTACCCGATCAGATACGCAGACGATGGCTACTCCTATCGACGCGATCCGTGTAAATTGCACCGCGTTCCAGCCCCGGACCTGACATTCGCACCGAATCGCCCGCGCTGACTTGGGCGCTTGAGTGCCCCCCTCCCCATCTGCCAACGCTGGACACTTGCCATGCCTCACCTGTCACCCGACGAAGTCATTCGCGCTGCGTTGCAGATTTCGCACAACCGCCTGCGCAAACAGCACGAACTGGTGGTAGGTTTCGCCGTACAGTCGCTGAAGATGGGCTGCCTCGACGAACTGCTCACCCAAGCCTGCGCCACTGCAGCCCAAGGCATGGACACGCCTTTCGCCAAAGTCTTGCAACCTGTGCCGGGTACGACGCTGTTTCGCCTCACCCATGGGGTGGGCTGGTCGCCCAAGGACATCGGCACGGCCACCGTAGGCGCGGACGATGCCAGCCCGGCAGGCTACGCCTTCACCAACAATCGCCCGATCATTTCCAACCACTTGGGCCAGGAACTGAGGTTCAGAACACCCTCGCTGTTGCGCGACTACGGCATCGAACGCGCGATCAACGTGCCAGTGCGTGGCACGGCGGCCACGTTCGGCGTGCTGGAAGTCGACAGCCGCGACGGTGACGACTTCATCGACAGCGACGTGGTGTTTCTCGAAGGGCTGGCCAACATCATCTCCATGGCCACCGAGCGGCTGGCCGCCCAGCTGGAGCGCAATAGCCCCCACGCCTACTCCGAGACCGTGCTCAACGCAAGTCCCGACTGCGTGAAGATCCTCTCGCGCGACGGCGAGATTGAGTTCTTCAACGAAGCCGGCCTGTGTCGGATGCAGATCGACGACATGCGCGCTGTCGCTGGCAAGCGCTGGGTCGATCTGTGGCCCGACGGTGCAAAAGCCGCCATTGAGAATGCTTTGCTTCAAGTGGGCCAGGGCAACTCGGTGCGGTTCGAATCGGGCTGCCCCACGGCCAAAGGCGAACCGAAGTGGTGGGACGTCACCGCCGCGCCGATTCTTGGCCGCGATGGCCAGATCGAAAAGATCATCGCGGTCTCGCGCGATATCACCGAGCGCCACGAACAGGAGCGGCGCCTGACGGCCCTGGTCGAGGCGCAGAACACCCAGTTGACGGAACACGGCCTGCACCTCGAAGAAACCCACCACCGGGTGAAGAACAGCCTGCACCTGGTCAACACCTTGTTGTTGCTGCAGGCCAACCTGTCCACCGAAGACACGGTCAAGGCCCAACTGCGTACCGCCGCCAGCCGTGTGCAGACCATCGCCACGGTACACGAGCAGTTGTATCAGGATGTCCAAGGCGAAGAGGTGAGCGCCCAAAAGTACCTGAGCGCGCTGCTCGCCGACATGAAGGCGGCTTTCGGCGACCCGCCCATCGCCTGGACCGTGGAAGACTTCCTGTTGCCAGCCGAACGTATGGCGCCGTTGGGGCTGGTGGTTTCGGAACTGGTGACCAATGCTTTGAAATACGGGCGCGGCGCCATTACCGTCGACGTCGTGCGTCGGGCGCAAGACGCCTTGATCGTGGTGTCCGACGAAGGCGACGGCTTCCCGGAGCACTACCCCAAGCCGAGCGGGACCGGGCTGGGCATGCGCATGGTCAAGAGCTATTCGCGCTATGGCGAAGAGGCCATTACGCTGGATACGTCCACGGGGCTCAGCACGATCAAGGTGCGCTTCAAGCTTTGAATGTGCGGCCTTTCGCGACAGTGCTCGAGCGATGCGTGAAGGGGGGACAGACCGTCCCCCGCTTTTCCCAAGGGTGCGGTGCGCTGGCTGCACCTGAAGCCCTCAGGAGCTTTCGCGCACCATCAACTCGAAACCCAAGTCCTGCTGCGGCGTCGTCACGGCTTTGCCATCGAGTAGCGCGAGCAAGGCCTGGGCTGCCGCGCGGCCTACCGCCGCCCGTGGGGTGCGAATCGAGGTCAGGCGCGGGACCATGTGCGCCGAAGCCGGCAGGTCGTTGAACCCGACCATGGCCACACGCTGCGGCACTGCAACGCCTTCGCGCAGGGCTTGCAGGATGGCCCCCTGGGCCAAGTCGTCATTGCAGAAGAACAAGCCATCGACATCGCCGGCACGCGCCAGCATCCGGCTGAACAACGCGCCGCCCAGCGCGATGGAGGAAGGTTCGGGCACCAGCAACTCCAGTTCCGGCGCGCTCAGGCCAGCTTCTCGCAGGCCCTGACGAAAGCCTTCGGCCCGCTGCATGACGCGCGGGTCGAGTTGCGCGGCGATGAAACCCAGCCGGCGCCGGCCACGCTCCAGCAGATGCCGTGCGGCGGCGCGTCCGGCCTCGAACTGCGAGAAGCCCACCGCAAAATCCTCTGCCTGCCCGCCCAGCTCCATCATGTACACGCAGGGTATGGCACTCGCAGCCAGCATGTGCAATGACGCCTCGCTGCGGTCGAAACCGGTCAGCAACATGCCGCACGGCTGGTAGGCCAGGTAGTTGCGGATCAGGTTCTCTTCTTCGGCGCTGTCGTAGTGATAGTTGCCGATCAGCACTTCCAGGCCACGCGGGCGCATGACCGTATGGATCGCTTCCAGGGTATCGATGAACAGCTGATTGGACAGCGAAGGAATCAGCACGACCACCGAATGGCTGCGTGCCGAGGCCAGCGCACGGGCGGCGGAGTTGGCGACGTAGCCCAGGGCGGTGGCAGCCGCGCGCACCCTTTCGGCCAGTTCCGGCGCAACCGTGGCCACGCCACGCAGTGCGCGGGAAGCGGTGATCGGGGAAACGCCGGAAAGCCGGGCCACTTCGGCGAGAGTGGGACGACCTGTGGTACGCGAGCCAGAGCGAGTCATGAGATTTGTAATTTTTTACTACTTGCATGGGCTGGGAACGGTCACTAAGGTAGCGCTGTCTCACGCCCCAGGCAACGCATCCTTGCTGGCCGACGTTGCCTATGCGTCCATACTGCGTTCAGCACAAGATCAATAAAACCCGGGAAAGTCACGCGCCGCTGGCTTGCGCCAACATCAAGACAGCGCTGTCTTGCCCCGCAGGAGGTACTGATGAACCCTTCCCTGTCTGCCCTCGTCGTCATGGGCGTGGCCGGTTGCGGCAAAAGCTGCATCGGCTCTGCCATCGTCGCCACCAGCGGCGGCCGCCTGATCGAAGGCGATGCGTTCCACCCTGCCGAGAACATCCGCAAGATGAGTGCCGGTATCGCCTTGGACGATGCCGACCGCGCCGGTTGGCTGGTGCGTCTGGGCGAAGAGCTGCAAGCAGCCATCGCCGCTGGCGAGCGACCCGTGCTGACCTGCTCGGCGCTCAAGCGGCGTTATCGGGAAACCTTGCGCGAGGCCGTGCCGGGCCTGGGCTTCGTGTTTCTCGAACTGACGCCCCTGGAGGCGGAAAAGCGTGTGCTCGCCCGTCCGGGCCACTTCATGCCGGCCAGTCTGATCGACAGCCAGTTCGCCGCCCTGGAGTCACCCACCGGCGAGGCGCTGACCCTGACCCTCGACGCCACCCGCCCCATCGTGACCCTGGCCGAGCAGGTCGACGCCTGGCTAAAGCACCCCGGTGAGTCGGGCCTGGCCCGCACGGCCTGATGGCCGCGCTCCCGGCTCACCAAAGACAGCGCTGTCTGGACTACCCTGTATTCGCTAGAACACGCGGCCCGCAGACACAACAACGATAAAACCGAGGCTTACTCCCATGTTCGGAATGGCTACTGACACCTTCCTGCTGCTCGATGCACTGGTCACCATCGTCGGGTTGATCGTGCTGATCACCCACTTCAAGGTTCACCCCTTCGTCGCCCTGACCCTGGCCGCAGGTTTTCTCGGCCTGACCTCCGGCATGCCGGTGGCCAAAGTGATGAAATCCTTCCAGGACGGCTTCGGCGGCGTGCTGGGCTTCGTCGGCATCGTGTTGGCGCTGGGCACAATGCTCGGCAAGCTGATGGCCGACTCGGGCGGCGCCGACCAGATCGCGCAGACGCTGATCCGCGCGTTCGGCAAGCGCAACGTGCACTGGGCCATGATGTTTTCGGCCTTCCTGGTCGGTATCCCGCTGTTCTTCGAAATCGGCTTCGTGCTGCTGATCCCCCTGGTATTCATCGTCGCGCGGCGCACTGGCGTGTCGCTGGTGAAGATCGGCATCCCGCTGTTGGCCGGGCTGTCGGTGGTGCACGGGCTGGTGCCGCCGCACCCGGGCCCACTGCTGGCCATTGGCATCTTCAAGGCCGACATCGGCAAGACCATCTTCTATGGCCTGCTGGTGGCACTGCCCACCGCGATCATCGCCGGTCCCCTGTTCGGCACCTTCATCTCGCGCTATATCCCCGGTACGCCGTCGCAAGAGCTGATGGACCAGATCGCCCGCGAATCGCAGGCCCGTGAACTGCCGAGCTTCACCGTCACCCTCATTACCGTGCTGCTGCCGGTGGCGTTGATGCTGCTCAAGACCTTCGCCGACGTGGTGCTGCCCGCAGAGCACATCGTGCGCCAGTGGCTCGACCTGATCGGCCACCCCATCACCGCTCTGCTCGCTGCCCTGCTGCTGGCGTTCTACACCTTCGGCTCGGCGCGCGGCTTCTCGCGCCAGCAGATCATGAAGATGCTCGACCAGAGCCTGGCGCCCACGGCGGCCATCGTGCTGATCGTCGGTGCGGGGGGCGGCTTCAAACAGATGCTGGTCGATACCGGCGTGGGCAACGTGATCGGGCAGATGGCGGTGCAGGCGGAAATCTCGCCGATCCTGCTGGCCTGGCTGGTGGCGGCGGTGATCCGTGTGGCGACCGGTTCGGCGACCGTGGCGACCATCACCGGTGCCGGCATCGTGGCCCCGGTGGTGGATTTGATCCCCGGCGTGAACCGCGAGCTGCTGGTGCTGGCCACCGGCGCCGGCTCGCTGATCCTTTCGCACGTCAACGACGCAGGCTTTTGGTTGGTCAAGCAGTACTTCAACATGACCGTGGCTGAAACCTTGAAGACCTGGACGATGATGGAAACCCTGCTATCGGTGGTCGGCATCATCTTCATCATGGCGTTGTCGACGCTTGTGTGACCGTTGATCGGAACGGTCGCACCATCTTCCAGGGCTGATGGCCAAAAGCCCTAGAGGCCCTCGCCCCGCACGCTCGGCGCGCCCACTCCCGTGTTTGGTGGGCTGGGCGAGGGCCCTCCCGATCATCGCTGGAGTGCGCCACTATGAAACGATCCCTGCTGTTAGTCGCCCTGCTCGTCTCGCCGTTGACATTCGCCGCCGCCGGCGCGGGTACGGGCACCACCTTCCCGGACGACCCACATAACCCTGCGCCGACTCCGGGCGTGGACAGCACCCTTAACCCGGTGGAAAAGCCGATGCCGCGCGACACCGACCCACGTCTGCCAGGCGACGACCAACGTCTGCCGGGCGAAGATCAGCGCACGCTGACCAACCCTGCCGACGACCAGAGCCTGCCTGGAATGGGCACTGGCACCGGCACCGACGCTGGTGGGGCCACCATGACCCCTGGTGCCACCCAACAGCCCTGAGCGGCGAACGGCGCAGGTCAGTAATCGAACCGATCCACTGCCCTGCGCCGTTCGTTGTCGTCCCTGCGGTCATAAGCGGCCGTCGTCTGGATGTTGGCGTGGTGCGCCAATTTTTGCGCAATCGACAGATCGTGCTCTTCGATCACCCGCGTGATGAAGGCCCGGCGAAAATCGTGGGGCATGATCTTGATACCCACCTGAGCCCCTCGCTGGCGCGCGATGTAATAGATGGCGTGTTTGGTGATGCGCGCGCGCGTGATGTGGTTGCCACGGCGAATACGGTTGAACAAAAAGCCGTCGTCCGCCGCCCCTGCCGGCAGTTGCGCCTGTCGCAGCTCGAGCCAGGCCTGCAACTTCTCGAACGCCCAGGGCGGTGCGTATTTGAGCAATTGACGGTTGCCCTTGCCCCGCACCCGTAGGCTTCGCTCCTTGAAGTCCACCTGATTCAGGTCGATATCCACCGACTCCGACTTGCGCATGCCTGTGCCATAGAGCAAAGCGATGATCGCTGCGTCACGCACCCCCTGGGGCCGCGGATCGGCGGCGCACACGTCCATCAGTTCGCGGATCAGGCTGCGGCGCAGATTACGCCCGGGCGGCAGGCGGGTACCGTTGTCCGGTTTGACCTCGCGGATGCGCAACAAGTGCTCGTGGTCGATCAACCCCTGGCGCCAGGCCTCGTTCATCACACCACGAATGGCGTTGACGTAGAGCGAAGAGGAGTTGGGCGCGTAGCCATCGGCGCGCAGCGCCGCCACCAGGCCGATGATGTGCCCCGGCTCCAGACGCTGCCAAGGCACTTCGGTGATGTCCTGGTCTTCGAAGCCGAGCCGGTCGGCGGCGTCTTGCAGCACATAGCGCATGGTCTGCTGGCTGGACGGTGCCAGGCGGGTGAGGTATTGCAGCAGAGGGTTTTGCAGGAGGTCTGACAAGGCGCGAATCCTGTTGCGGGGCGCAGGCGACGTGGGGCCGTCACGAGCGCAGGCGGTTCAGCCGGGCGCGTCTGGTTCGGTGCGGGCAAGCCGGGCTACCGTGTGCAGGGTTATAGCGCTGCCGGCGATACAGCGGGCCATGGTAACCCATTCGTCGCGTACCTTCGAACCTGGCACCAAGCCGACCGACACCAGCCTCTAAGTCCGGTAGCCGACCGTTGGTCCGATGAAAGCTGGCGCGCCAATATTTGCAAATCCCTGCCGCCCCGCTCTAACGCGCAGCCGCAAGCCAACGTCCCGAGTGTGATTGAGCGCGCAGCGTCATCAAATAATCATGTTTTGAGCGGAACCTTCCTCGACATGGCTGCTAAGGTAATGATTCCCACAAGGGCGCGCCCAAAGATGCCCCATCACCGGTTCACCTGAATACGGAGGCTGGCATGAACAAGATGACGTTTCCCAACGCTTGCCAAATGATGCGCTGGCATTTCCACCCCTTGGGCTTCGAGGCCAGCATGGATGCGCCGAACAGCATGATCGTGCGCCTGTTCGACCGCGCCAGCGGCGAAACCCTCATGGCCATCGCTGGCATTCCCTGCGCGGCGATCATGGCCCCGGCCGACGTCGAGTGGATCATCGAATCGGTCGAGGCGGAGATGGACGCCTTCGTCCCCTATTGCACCCTGCGCAACGCCAGCTGAGGCGATCCGATCAGCGCGGCGTCAGCGCCTGGGTATCTGCCGCAGCCTGCTGCTCGTCCCACCCGCCGCCCAGCGCCGCGATCAATTGCACGCTGGCGACCAGCCGGCCTTGCAGCAACGACAGCGCACTGCGCTCGTTGCTGAGGGCCGTGGCCTGCACGTTGACCACGTCTAGATAGCCGATCAGCCCTGCGCGGTATTGGTTCTGCGTCAAGCGCAGCGACTCGCGGGCAGCTTCCAAGGCTTCCTGGCGTACCACCGACTCGTCGCCATACACGCGCAACTGCACCAGATAGTTTTCCACCTCGCGGAAGCTGTCGAGCACGGTCTGCCGGTATTGCGCAGCGGTCTGGTCGTACACGGCCACGGTACGGTCGACCTCGGCGCTGCGCTGGCCGGCATCGAACAAGGTCATGGCCAACGATGGCCCGACCGACCAGAACCGGTTGGGCAGTTCGATCCAGTTGCGGAAGCTGCTGCTGGAATAGCCGCCGCTCATGCTCAGGCTCAGGTCAGGGAAATACGCGGCGCGGGCCACGCCGATGCTGGCATTGGCGGCCATGACCCGGCGTTCGGCGGCGGCGACGTCGGGACGCCGTTCGAGCAGTTGCGAAGGCAGTTGCAGGGGAATGGCCGGCAACTGAGGTATCGCTTGGCTTACCGGCAGGGAGAAGTCCGCTGGCGCCTTGCCCATCAGCACAGCGATGGCGTTCTCGTATTGCGCGCGCTGCCAGGCCAGGTCGATCAGGTCAGCCTCAGTGCTCTTGAGCTGGGTGCGGGCTTGGGCCACGGCGTCGGGGCCGGAAATGCCGGCGCGGTACTGGTTCTCGGTCAGGCGCAGCGAGCGCTGGTAGGCCGCCACCGTAGCCTCGAGCAAGCGTTTCTGCTCGTCGATGACGCGCAGTTGCAGGTAGTTCTGCACCAGCTCGGATTGCAGGCTCAGGCGAATCGCCGCCAGGTCGGCGATGCTGGCTTCGGCGCTGGCCTCATTGGCGTTGAGCGTTTCGCGCAGTTTGCCCCACAGGTCGACCTCCCAGTTCACACCCAGTTGCGCGTTGTAGGTGTCGCGGATGCCGCTGCTGTTGTTCGACAGGCCCGAATTGCTGCTGCCGGCACCTTGCGCGGCGCGGGTCTTGCCCACGCTCAGGTCGAGGCTGGGGAACAGCGCGCCGCGGCTGCTGCGCACCAGCGCGGTGGCCTGGCGGTACTGGGCGGCATATTGGGCCACGGTCTGGTTGTTGGCGTTGAGCGCCTCGACCAGAGCATTGAGCTGGGGATCGTCGTACAGCCGCCACCAGGCGCCGCGCTGCACAGCGTCGGCGGGCTTGGCCTGGGTCCAGCCGTCGGCGTGCTTGAACTGCGCCGGTGCCGCCAGCACAGGTCGTTCGTAGTCGGGACTCAGGCTACAGGCACTGAGCAGCGCCAGGCACAGCCCGGCGCCGAGCACACGCGAACCACGGCCGTTGCTCAACCGCTGCAGGGCTCGGTGAAGGGAAGTCTGGGCGAAAGTCATAGCGGGGTATCCAGGGCAGCGTCGGTGCGCACGCCGCGCCAACGGTTGAAGCGATGGCGCAGGCGGTCGAGGTACAGGTAGACCACCGGGGTGGTGTACAGCGTGAGGATCTGGCTGATGAACAAACCGCCGAGAATGGTCAGGCCCAGGGGCTGGCGCATTTCGGCGCCTTCGGCCGCGCTCAGCAGCAACGGCAAGGCGCCGAGCATGGCCGCCAGGGTGGTCATCAGGATCGGTCGCAAGCGCAGCAGGCAGGCCTGACGGATCGAGGCTTCCGGGCCCAGGCCGTCGTTGCGCTCGAACTGCAGCGCCAGGTCGATCATCAGGATGGCGTTCTTCTTCACCACGCCGATCAGCAGGAACAGCCCGAGCATTGAGATCAGGCTGAACTGGCCGCCGGTCAGGTACAACGCCAGCAAGGCGCCCACCCCGGCAGAAGGCAGGGTGGAAAGGATGGTCAGGGGGTGGATGTAGCTTTCATAGAGTACCCCCAGCACCAAATACACCAGCACCAGCGCGCCGAGGATCATGAACGGCTGGCCTTTCTGCGTCTCGGCGAAGGCATCGCCGGTCCCGCCCAACTTGGCGATCACGCTCTCCGGCAGGCCCACGCGAGCCACCGCGCGTTCGACGGCGGCCAGCGCCTGGTCGGGGCTATAGCCTTCGGCGATGTCGAAGGCGATGTCGTCGGAGGCGAACTGGTCTTCGTGGCTGACGCGGTCGCTGGCCAGGGTGTTTTCGTAGCGCGCGATGGTCGACAGCGGCACCCGCGCGCCGCCCGCGGTGATCACATAGACCTGCTGCAGAGTGCTGGGATCCCAGGCATAGCGTGGGTTGATCTCCAGCACCACCTGGTACTGGTTGAGGCTGTCATAGATGGTCGATATCTGTCGCTGGCTGTAGGCATTGTTCAGCACCGTGGTGACCATCGACATGTCGATGCCCAGGCGCTTGGCCTGGTCGCGGTCGACCACCAGGGTCACCTGTTGGGTGCCGGCGCCGTCGTTGGCGTCGATCGCCGTCAGCTCGGGCAACGCACGCAGCGCGGCGGTGACCTTCGGGTACCACTCGCGCAGGGCTTCGAGATCGCCGCTCTGCAAGGTGTAGAGGTACTGCGAGGAGCTCTGGTCGCGGCCACCGCCGCCCAGTTGCAGGTCCTGGTCGGCCATCAGGAACAGCCGCCCGCCCGGCACCTTGGGCAATTCGCGGCGCAGCCGTTCGATGACCTTCTGCGCGTCGATGTTGCGCTCGGCGATGGGCTTGAGGCGTACCAGGACCATGGCGTTGTTGGTGCCGCTGTTGCCACCGATGAAACCGGCCACGCTCTGCACGGCCGGGTCGGCCAACAGGGCGCGGCGGTAGATTTCCATCTTCGGCTGCATGACCGTGAACGACAGGCCGTCGTCGCCACGGATGAAGCCGATCAGTTGCCCGGTGTCCTGCTGCGGCATCAGGGTCTTGGGCACGATCACGTACAGCGCGACGTTGAGCACGATGGTCGCCAACAGGCTGAGCAAGGTCAGCCGTCGATGGCGCAAGGCCCAACCCAGGCTGCGGTCGTAGGCGGCGACCATGCGCACGTGCTGGCGGTCGCTCCAGCGCTGCAAGCGGTTGCGTTCGGCCTGGTGCGGCTTGAGCCAGCGCGCGCAGAGCATCGGCGTCAGGGTCAGCGAGACCAGCAGCGAGACCAGGATCGCCGCCGCCAGGGTCACAGAAAACTCCATGAACAGACCGCGCACCAGACCGCCCATGAACAGGATCGAGACGAACACCGCCACCAGCGACACGTTCATCGACAGCAGGGTGAAGCCCACTTCCTTGGCGCCCAGATAAGCTGCCTGCATGGGCTTTTCGCCGTTCTCGATGTGCCGCGAGATGTTTTCCAGGACCACGATGGCATCGTCCACCACCAGGCCTGTGGCGAGGATCAGCGCCATCAGCGACAGGTTGTTCAGGGAAAAGCCGCACAGGTACATCACGGCGAAGGTGCCCACCAGCGATACCGGCACCGCCAGGCTCGGAATCAGCGAGGCGCGCAGGTTGCCGAGGAACAGGTAGACCACCAGGATCACCAGCACCACGGCGATCAGCAAGGTGTGTTCGGCTTCGGCCAAGGTGGCCTTGATCACCGGCGAGCGGTCCATGGCGATGTTCAGCTGCACGCTGGCCGGCAGCAGCGATTGCAACGCCGGCAGTTGCTGCTTGATCTGCTCCACGGTCTCGATGATGTTGGCGCCGGTCTGGCGGTTGACCACCAGCAGCACGGCGGCCTGGTCGTTGAAGAAGCCGCTGTTGTAGCGGTTCTCCACACCGTCGCTGACCGTGGCCACATCCGACAGCCGCAGGATGGCGCCGTCGGTCTGGCGGATCACCAGCGACTCGTAGTCCTTGGCCTTTTCCAGCTGGTCGTTGGCCCGTACCTGCCAGTTGCGCCCGGCGTCCTCGACGAAGCCCATGGGCCGACGCTGGTTGGCATTGGCCACGGCGTTGCGCACATCGTCCAGGGCCAGGCCGTATTGATTGAGCAGTTGCGGCTCGAGGGTGATGCGCACGGCCGGCAGCGAACTGCCGCCGATCTGCACCTCGCCTACCCCGCTGACCTGGGCCAGGCTCTGCGACAGGATGGTGTCGGCCAGGTCATAGAGCTGGCCCTTCTGCAACACGTCCGAGGTCAGCGACAGCACCATGATCGGCGCTTGCGACGGGTTGATCTTCTTGTAGGTGGGCATGCTGCGCATGCCGCTGGGCAAGAGGTTGCGCGCGGCATTGATGGCGGCCTGCACCTCGCGGGCTGCGGCGTCGATGTCGCGGCCCTGGGCGAAGCCGATGATCACCCGCGTCGAGCCCTGGTTGGAATTGCTGGTCAGGGTGCTGACCCCGGCGATGCTGCCGAGCTTGCGCTCCAGCGGCGTAGCCACGGTCGCCGCCATGACCTCGGGGCTTGCGCCCGGCAGGTTGGCCTGCACCACGATCACCGGGAAATCCAGTTGCGGCAGCGGTGAGACCGGCAGCAAACCGAAGCTGACGCCGCCCAGCAGCATGATCGCCAGGCTCAGCAGCAGCGTCGCCACCGGCCGCCGGATGAAGGGTGCCGACAGGTTCATGCCTGGTCCTTGCGCGCATCGGCGTGCGGCCGCCAGCGCCGCGCCAGGCGGTCGAAGTACAGATAGATGACGGGCGTGGTGAACAGCGTCAGGACCTGGCTCACCAGCAAGCCGCCGACCATCACCAGCCCGAGCGGCTGACGCAGCTCAGCGCCGGACCCGGTGGCGAGCATCAGCGGCACCGCGCCGAACAGCGCGGCCAGGGTGGTCATCAGGATCGGCCGGAAGCGCAGCAGCGCCGCCTGGTAGATCGCGTCACGCGGGGCCATGCCTTGGTTGCGCTCGGCCTCCAGAGCGAAGTCGATCATCATGATGGCGTTCTTCTTGACGATGCCGATCAGCAGAATGATGCCGATGATGGCGATCATGCCCAGGTCGTTGCCACTGATCAGCAAGGCCAGCAGGGCGCCGACCGCGGCCGAAGGCAAGGTCGAGAGGATGGTCACCGGGTGCACGTAGCTTTCGTACAGCACCCCCAGCACGATGTACATGGTCACCACGGCGGCGAGGATCAGCAGCAAGGTGCTCGACAACGAGGCCTGGAAGGCTTCGGCCGCGCCCTGGAAGCGGGTCTGCACGCCGATCGGCAGGCCGATGTCCTGCTCCACTTGTTCGATCACCTTCACCGCTTCGCCCAGCGACACGCCTTCGGCCAGGTTGAACGACATCATCACCGCCGGGAACTGGCCGATATGGGAAATCGCCAGCGCCGCTTGGCGCTGCTCCACCGTGGCCAGCGCCGACAGGCGCACCTGGCCACCGTCGGCGGCCTTGACGTGGATCGACTCCAGCGCGCTGATGCCGGCACTGCCGGCGTTCTGCGATTGCAGCACCACGCGGTACTGGCTGGCCTGGGTATAGATAGTGGAAATCTGCCGCTGGCCGAAGGCGTCGTACAGCGCGCCAGTGATCTGCGCGGTGGTGATGCCCAAGCGGCTGGCCTTGTCGCGGTCGATGGTCAGGTACACCTGCAAGCCTTGGTCCTGCAGGTCGCTGGCCACATCCGTCAGCTCGCTGCGCTGCTGGAGGGCGCGCACCAGTTTCCCGCTCCATTGCGACAGCATGTCGGCGTCGGGCGACGACAGGCTGAACTGGTACTGGGTACGGCTGACCCGGTCTTCGATGGACAAATCCTGCACCGGCTGCATGTACAGGCGGATGCCCACCAGTTTGTCCAATTGCGGCTGCAAGCGCTCGATCACCGCGCCCGCGTCGTCGTCGCGCTGGCCATGGGGTTTGAGGTTGATCAGCATGCGCCCGCTGTTCAAAGTGGCGTTGTCGCCGTCCACACCGATGTAGGACGACAGGCTCTGCACCGCCGGGTCTTGCAGGATGATATGGCTCAGCGCCTGTTGGCGCTCGCTCATGGCGGCGAACGAAGTAGCCTGGGGCGCCTCGGAAATGCCCTGGATGACCCCGGTGTCCTGCACCGGGAAGAAGCCCTTGGGCACGATCATGTACAGCACCACCGTGAGCGCCAGGCTGGCGACGGCCACCAGCAAGGTCAAGGGCTGGTGCTTGAGCACCCAGGTCAGTGCGCTGGAGTAGTGCTTGATCAGCCAGTCGATCCACGCCCCGCTGGCGCGGTAGAAGCGGCCCTGCTCGTGCTCCTTGGGCTCGGCCTTGAGCAGGCGTGCGCACATCATTGGGGTCAGGGTCAGCGACACCACCAAGGAAATCAGGATCGCCACCGCAAGGGTGATGGCGAACTCGCGGAACAGGCGCCCCACGACGTCGGCCATGAACAGCAGCGGGATCAGCACAGCGATCAGCGACAAGGTCAGCGACACCAGGGTGAAGCCGATCTGCCGCGCGCCCTTGAGTGCGGCTTGCAGCGGCGTCTCGCCCTCTTCAATGTGGCGGGCGATGTTCTCCAGCATGACGATGGCATCGTCGACCACGAAGCCCGTGGCGATAGTCAGCGCCATGAGGGTCAGGTTGTTGATCGAGAAGCCGGCGAGGTACATCACGCCAAAGGTGCCGATCAGCGACAGCGGCACCGCGATCGACGGAATCAAGGTGGCGCTGACCCGGCGCAGGAAGACGAAGGTGACCATCACCACCAGCACGATGGCCAGCAGCAACTCGTGCTGCACGTCGGTCACGGCCGCGCGGATGGTCTGGGTACGGTCCGTGAGCACGCTGACGTCGAGCCCGGCCGGCAGGTTGTCGGTGATCGACGGCAGCAGTTGCTTGATCCGGTCCACCACCTCGATGACGTTGGCCCCCGGCTGGCGCTGGATGTTGAGCAGCACCGCCTGGTTCTCGTTGGCCCAGGCGGCCAGGCGTTCGTTCTCGGCGCCATCGACGATCTCGGCGACGTCCTTGAGGCGCAAAGGCGCGCCATCGTTATAGGTGAGGATGAGGTTGGCGTAGTCCTCGGGCGAGCGCAGTTGGTCGTTGGCATCGAGCATCGACACCCGCGTCGGGCCGTCGAAGTTGCCTTTGGGCTGGTTGACGTTGGAGGCGCCGATCAGGGTGCGCACGTCTTCGAGGTTGAGTCCGGCGGCGGCCAGGGCCTCGACGTTGACCTTGATGCGCACCGCCTGGCGCTGGCCGCCGGCGATGCTGACCATGCCAACGCCGCTGATCTGCGCGATTTTTTGCGCGACGCGGGTGTCGACCAGGTCGTTGAGTTTGGGCAGCGGCAAGACCTTGGAGGAAATCGCCAGGGTCAGTACCGGGGTATCGGCCGGGTTGACCTTGTTGTACACCGGCGGCGCCGGCAAGTCGCTGGGCAAGAGGTTGCTGGCGGCGTTGATGGCGGCCTGCACTTGCTGCTCGGCCACGTCCATGTTGACGTCCAGGCTGAAGCGCAAGGTCAGCACCGAGGCGCCGCCCGAACTGGTCGAAGCCATCTGGGTCAGGCCGGGCATCTGCCCGAACTGTCGCTCCAGGGGCGCGGTGACCGCGCTGGTCATCACCTGCGGGCTGGCACCGGGGTACAGGGTCATCACGCGGATGGTCGGGTAGTCGACCTGGGGCAAGGCCGACACCGGCAGCAGCGTGTAGGCGATCAGGCCGGCGAGCACGATCGCCAGCATGCTCAGCGTGGTGGCGACCGGCCGCAGGATGAACAGGCGCGAGAGGTTCATGCACCCGCCTTGGCAGGCGCGCTCGGCTCGGCGGTGCCGCCTTTGTCCTGGCCTTGCAGGTGCTGGCCGGGGGTGGTGGGGACTTCGGCGCTGTCCTGCACCACTTCGACCAGGCTGCCCTCGCGCAGGCGGTCGGTGCCTTCGAGCACCAGGCGATCGCCTGCGGCCAGGCCTTCGAGGATCACACTGCGCTCGCCGTCGCTGGCGCCGACCTTGAGCTTGCGCACGTTGACCTTGTTCTCGGCGTTGACCACATAGGCGAAGGTGCCGTCGTTGCCGAACTGGATCGCTGCGGCAGGCGCCATGACCACCTGCTTGAGGGTGTCGGCCAGCACTCGAACGTTGAGGAACTGATTGGGGAACAAGGCCTGGTCGCGGTTTTCGAAACGCGCCTTGAACTTCAGGGTGCCGGTGGTGGTGTCGATCTGGTTGTCAGGGCTCGACAGCACGCCGACGGCCTGCTGCTTGGTGTCGGTACGGTCCCAGGCTTCCACCGGTAGGCGAGCGCCTGTGCGGTAGCGTTCGAGCACGGTGGACAGCTCGGTTTCCGGCAAGGTGAAGGCGATGTCGATCGGTTGCGTCTGGGTGATCACCGCCAGGGCCGTGGTGTCGTTGGCGGCGACCAGGTTGCCCAAGTCCAGCTGACGCAGACCCACGCGGCCATTGATCGGCGCGCGGATCTGGGTGAATTCCAGGTTCAGGCGCGCATCGCTGACCGCGGCCTGGTTGGTCTTGACCAAGCCCTGGAATTGCGCGACCTGCGCCTCGGCGGTGTCGAGGGTCTGCTTGGCGATGCTGTCTTCGGCATACAGACCTTTATAGCGGGCGACATCGACTTGAGCGTTCTTCAACTGCGCCTGGTTCTGCGCCAGGGTGCCCTCGGCCTGCTGCAAGGCGATGCGATAGCTGCGCGGGTCGATCTCGGCGAGCAGATCGCCGGCCTTCACTTGCTGGCCTTCCTCGAAGTGGATCTTCACCAGCTCGCCGGAGACGCGGCTGCGCACATTCACCGTATTGGTGGCGGTGACCGTACCCAGCGCCTTGTAATAGAGCGGGAAGTCGCCCACCTGGGCAGGCTCGACGCGCACCGGCACCGCTTCGCCCGAGCCGCCGAAACCTGGCCTGCCGCCTTGTTTGGCCGCCGTTTCCTTCGAGGCCCCGGGCCACAGCCACCAGGCCAACGCAGCCAGTAGCAGCACAATCAACAGGCCGATCAGCCAGCGGCGAGGAGAACGAGAGACGGGAGCATGCATGGGTTGAACAGACCTTGTTCGCAAAACGGCGGGAGAAAGGAGGTGAACGATAATCATCTGACGGGTTTTAGCAAAGCGCCTTTACCCCGGCTTTACCCAGGGCTGACGTCAGAGACGCCGCGCACTGTAAACGAAAACGGCCTGGAGCACTGTCCAGGCCGTTTTACACAGGCGCAACGAGCCGGCCGCAGGGGCCGGCGGGCCGGCTTACTTCAAGACAGCCAGCGCGGCGTCGTAGTTCGGCTCGTCGCCCACTTCGCTCACCAGTTCGCTGTGCAGCACACGGTCGTTTTCATCCAGTATCACCACGGCACGGGCGGCCAGGCCTTTTAACGGGCCGTCGGCGATGGCGACGCCATAGTCCTGGAGGAACTCGACGCCGCGCAGGGTCGACAGGTTCTGCACGTTGTCCAGGCCCTCGGCGCCGCAGAAGCGGTCCTGGGCGAACGGCAGGTCGGCGGAGATGCACAGCACCACGGTGTTGCCGAGGTCGTTGGCCTGGGCGTTGAACTTGCGTACCGAGGTGGCGCAGGTCGGCGTGTCGACGCTGGGGAAGATGTTCAGCACTTTGCGCTTGCCGGCGAAATCGTTCAGCGATTTGTCGGCCAGGCCTTTGCCGACCAGGGAGAAGGCTGGCGCTTGCGCACCGACCTGTGGCAGTTGGCCGTTGACCTGGACCGGGTTGCCTTTGAGCGTGACTTGAGCCATGGAATGCATTCCTCGATGACGGTTGTGTAAAGCCACCGAGTTAACCACGAAGCGCCGGACGTGCCTACGATGGCGAACGAATTAATGCCCCTGCGCTGCTCGCCATAGACGTAAAAAAGCCCGGGCCGCCAAGCGCACCCGGGCCGTGGTTCGTCAGGCGATCAGCTCAGCAAGCCATACACCACCGAGGTCAGCGCCACCAGCCCGACCAGGGTCACGAACACGTTGGACATCGCCCCACTGTATTTGCGCATCGCCGGCACGCGGCGGATGGCGTACATCGGCATGAGGAACAGCAGCACGGCGATGATTGGGCCGCCGAACGACTCGATCATGCCCAGAATGCTCGGGTTCAAGGTGGCGACGATCCAGCACACCACCAGCATCAGCGCAGCCACCACGCGGTCGAGGGTCTTGGCGCTGGAGCGCAGGCCGGTTTTGCCGAGCATGCCCTTGAGGCCTTCGCTGGCGCCGATGTAGTGGCCGAGGAACGACTTGGCGATGGCGACGAAGGCGATCATCGGCGCGACGAACCCGATGATCGGGTTGCCCAAGTGGTTGGCCAGGTACGACAGGATCGACAGGTTCTGCGCCTTGGCCTCGGCCAACTGCGCGGTGTCGAGGGTCAGCACGCAACTGAAGACGAAGAACAGCACCATGGCCACCATCAGCAGGTGGGCGCGCATCAGGATCTGGCCGCTGCGCTCGTCGGCATGCTCGCCATAGCGACGCTTCTGGTCCACGGCGAAGGCGGAAATGATCGGCGAATGGTTGAAGGAGAAGACCATCACCGGAATCGCCAGCCACACCGTGTGCAGGAAGGCCGAACCTGCCGGCACATGGTGCGCGGTTTCGAGAATGCCGCCGGTCCAGTGCGGAATCAGGTACAGGCCCAGCAGCGCCAGCGCGACGATGAAGGGATAGACCAACAGGCTCATGACCTTGACCGTAGCCGCTTCGCCGCAGCGCACGATAGCCAGCAGGCCGAGGATCAGGCCGAACGCCAACAGCGCGCGTGGGGGCGCTTGGAGGTGCAGCTGGTGCTCCATGAAGCTGGTCACGGTGTTGGTCAGCGCCACGCTATAGATCAGCAGGATCGGAAAGATGGCGAAGAAGTACAGCACGGTGATCACCGCACCGGCCGTGAGGCCGAAATGCTCTTCGACCACCTCGGTGATGTCGCCGCCACGGCCCGACAGCACGAAGCGGGTCAGGCCGCGGTGGGCGAAATAGGTCATCGGCAGTGCCAGCAAGGCCAGCACCAGTAGCGGCCAGAAGCCGCCCAGGCCTGCGTTTATCGGCAGGAACAGCGTGCCGGCGCCGATGGCGGTACCGAACAGGCCGAGCATCCAGGTGGTGTCGTGACGTGACCAGCTGGCCAGGGCTGTCGGGGTCGATTGGTATTGTTGTTCAACGCTTGGGGCCTGCTCATTCATTCCGGGTGCAACTCCACTCGCAAGACTGCAACAGGCTGAGCGCGGCGAAACCCGCGGGTTGCGCCAGCTCAACCGAAAAGAGGGGCGCGATTGTGCACGTAATGGCAACGCTTGCGAAGCCCCGCCCGAGCAGTGGTTGCACCTAGAGCTACCAGGGTGCCAGCATCCGGGTGGCGCACGCGGGCGTTGGTCTGTCGGCAGGCCAGGGTTAGAATGAGCCGCTATTTACCAGCGTATACGGCCATCATGCAGTCCGATCTCGACCTGTTCGGTAGCCAACCCCAGCGTTTGGCCACCCACACCGTGCTACTGCCCGGCTTCGTATTGCCGCGTCTCGAAGCGCTGCTCGATGCGCTACGCCCGGTGTTGCGCACGGCGCCCTTTCGGCACATGGAAACGCCTGGCGGGCAGACCATCGCGGTGGCCTTGAGCAACTGCGGCGACCTGGGCTGGGTCAGCGACCGGCGCGGCTATCGCTATACCACGCACGATCCGCTCAGCGGCGCACCTTGGCCCGCCCTCCCCGCGCTGCTCGCGCAGTTGGCCCATGAGGCCGCCGACGCCGCTGGTTTCGACGACTTCCACGCCGACACCTGCCTGATCAACCACTACCTGCCCGGCACGCGCTTGTCGCTGCATCAGGATCGCAACGAGCGCGATTTCAGCCACCCCATCGTATCGATCTCGCTGGGCCTGCCGGCGGTGTTCCTGCTGGGCGGGCAGCAACGCGGCGACGCCACGCAAAAGGTGCCGCTCGCCCATGGCGACGTGCTGGTCTGGGGCGGTGACGACCGTCTGCGCTTCCATGGGGTGCAGCCGATCAAACCGGGCGAGCACCCACGCATGGGCAGCCGGCGAATCAACTTGACCTTGCGGCGCGCCAGCTGACGACGGCACATCATGGATGCTCCGCTGGCACCGCGAGCGCCAGGCGCATTATGCTAGGCCGGCATCTTTGCTCCTGCCACTATGTGAGTGCCGAATATGAAAATCGATGACATGGATGCCTTCGTGGCCGTCATCCGTTGCCAGTCCACCAACCTCGCGGCGCAGGCCCTGCAGCTGACCCAGCCGGCGATCACGCGCCGGGTGCAGCACTTCGAAGAAGATCTGGGCGCCGTTCTGCTCGACCGCAACACCAAGCCGCTCAAGCCTACGTCCATGGGGCTGCGGGTGTACGAACAATGCAAGGCGATCCTGCGCGAGATCGATGCGCTGCACGAACTGGTGGCCAACGACGGCGCCCCTTCTGGCAGCCTGCGTCTGGGTGTGCCGCAAACCCTGGGCGATGTGGTGTTGCTGGATGCCCTCGGCGCGCTGCGTGAGCGCTACCCGACACTGCGCACGCAAGTCAGCAGCGGTTGGGGCAGCAGCTTGCTGGCACGGATGGAAAACGGCGAACTGGATGCGGCCGCCGCGCTGTTTCCACCCGGCAAGATCTTCCCCGAAGGCATCGTCGGGCGCTCGATGCTGCGTCTACCCTTGCAGGTGGTTGCGGCCAAGGGCAGCGTGGCCCGTCGTACGTGCAAGCTCAAGGATTGCTACAGCCAAGGCTGGGTGCTCAATCCAGACGGCTGCGGCTTTCGCGCCGGCCTGCAGCGCGCCCTGAGCGAACAGGGACTGAACCTTGCGATCAATCTGGAGACCTTCGGCACCGATTTGCAATTGGGCCTTGTGGCCAATGGCCAAGGATTGGGGCTGGTGCCAGAGCCGCTCTTGCGTGGCAGTGTCCATCGCGAGCGTTTGGAGGTGCTGAGCGTCAGCGATTTCAAGCCACAGGTGGACCTTTGGCTGCTGCATCCACGCTATTTGGGCAACCTCATGGAACCGGTGGAGCTCTTCGGCGAGGTGGCTGCGGCCCGCTTGCAAGGCCGTGCCCACATAGCGATCGATGCAGAGGGTGCCAATACCTGAGCCGTTGCAATTGCCCGGCGTCTGTCCCAAGCTCTGACCCTTGCTTTTGCCAAGGACCAGACGATGCCTAGACGCAACCGCCTCCTGACCGCCGCGCTCCTGGGGGCTGTCGGCGTGGGGACGCTCAGCTACCTCTGGCGCGAGCCGATGCCGACACCGAGCGCTGCGCCGCCGGCCAGTTATGCCAAAGCCCTGCGACTGGCGCACGATGGCCAGCCGGGGGCCGCCCGCCTGCTCTATCAACAGCTGCAACGCCACGATCTGTCGCCCATGCGCCGCGCGGCACTTTATGAAGAACTGCCCAACTACCCGTCCTCCATTGCGTTGAAGCTGGCCAAGCAGGATCTGACCCATGACGACCCGCTGGTGCGTCGAGCTGCGGTCATGGGCATCAAACGCCTGCTGCCGCCAGCGCAACGCAGCATGGCACTAGGGCCGTTGCTCGAAGACGACGACCTGAGCGTGCGGCATGCCGTGGTCGATGCGTTGCTGGGCCTGTCGCCCGATGCCGTGGGCTTGTATTTCAGCCCCTTGCAGGAGGCGCTCGAAGCCTATCAGCAAGTGCTCGAAGGCCAGCCCGACGATGCCGACGCGCAATTGCACCTGGCGCGGCTGTACCTGCACGAGCAAGCCTACACGCAGGCTGCCGCCGCCCTACGCCGCTGTTTGGCGCTGGACCCGCAGAGCACCGACGCCCTGGCCACCCAGGTACGTTTGCTCGAGCGCCAGGGTGAGCACGACGCCTCGCGCCAGGTGTTGGCCAAGGCCCTGCTGGAAAACCCGAACTCCGCGTTTCTGCAGCATGAATTGGGCTTGTGGCTGTTGCGCCACGCGCAAACCGAATACGCCTTGTTGGCCTTTTCCAAAGCCGTGGAGCTGGAGCCGGACAATGCCGACTACCGCTACACCTTGGCGACCACGTTGCATGAGTTGGAGCAGGTCGATGCGGCGCAGACCCAATTACAGACACTTCTCGACCAGCATCCCAACCACCGTCGAGCACGGCTGTTGCTGATCGCCTATTGGAAGGAAACCGGCCAGTTGCAGAACGTACAGGTGCTGTCAGCCGAGCTGGAGCGGCAAAACGCCGACGATCCTGCGTTGCAACAAGGGCTTTGACCTGGCAGACAAGTATCTGCTTTCGATACAGCGACAGGCTTATGGCGATGCGAGCAAGCCGTGGGTCAGCGGCCGATGTCTTCGTCCCAGATGCTGGGGTGTTGCTCAATGAAGCGCTGCATGAGGTGCTGGCAATGCTGATTGTCGAGCACCTGCACCTCTACTCCGCGACTGCGTAGCAAATCCTCTTCGCCCATGAACGTTCGATTCTCGCCTACCACGACCCGGCCGATGCCATACAGCAGGATCGCCCCGCTGCACATTGGACAGGGCGAGAGCGTGGTGTAGAGGGTCGATTCACGATAGATGGCCGCGCTCAGGCGGCCCGCGTTTTCCAGCGCGTCCATCTCGCCATGCAGAATGGCGCTGCCTTGCTGAATACGGCGGTTATGTCCGCGGCCAATGATTTCGCCGTCGTGTACCAGGACCGAGCCGATGGGGATGCCACCTTCGTCGAACCCCTTCTGGGCTTGTTCGAGAGCCGCTTGCAGATAGCGTTCGTGCGAGGTATGGGCATTGGCCATGATGACTCCGGAAGGCGGGTAGATACCCAGGCTAGCACGTGGCCTGGGCTTGATCGACTGGGCCTGTGACAAGTCCTACAAGACAGGTCTCGAGTGCACGTGTTTTACAGGAATTTACCCACCCAGACCTCATGAGCTTTTCCCCTACTCTGCGCTGATTCCCTACGCGCAACGGTTGCGCGGGTATGTCTGCCGCTTGAGGATCCCTCCCCCATGACCGCACTTCGCCAGCCTCTGCATTCGCTTCGCAGCCTTCTGCTGATTGGAGGAATCTGCTTGATTCCCATTTTTTGCGGCACCTTGGTGATCGTCCAGCAAATCGATCGTGCCCTGGATGTGGCTGCCCGGGCCGCCGGGCAGCGTGCGCTCTATGTGGTAGACCGGGTATTCGACGCAGTACGCGAGACTAGCAATATAGCCATGCACAGCCCCCTCCAGGATTGCTCGGGGATGAGCACGCAATTGGCCACTCGAGTCAAGGCCAATCCGATGCTCCAAGCCTTAGCCCTGCAACAGGCCAACGGCAACATCTGCGTCTCCAGCGAAACGGACCGGCCTACAGCGGCCACGTTCGAACGCCTGGGCGATCAACGCATCACGTTGAACACACCCACCCCCGACAACGCGTTGGACAGTCTACTGACGTTCGCCTGGCACGCTGATGACCACACACTGCTGGCCACCGTGAAGGGCCGGCAATTGCATAGCCAGCTCTCGCAGTTCACCAATGGCGAAATTCTGCAATTGGATTTTGTGGATCATTCGATTTGGATCACTCAACACGGCTTCGAGCGGAGCAATGCCAAGCTGACCCTCAACCGCGCCAGCAAGCTGTCGACGCAGTACGACTACACCGTGCACGTGGGCTACGGCCCCGACACCTTCCGGCGCATGTTCTGGCGCTATGCGCTCAGTGCCCTGCCGTGGCTACTGGTGGTTGGAGTGGTGACGGGCGTCGGCGCTCACCTGCTCAGAGCGCGCAATAACCGCAAGACGCAGATACCGTCTTGACGGTACCTGCATCGCGTTGGCATCACTCGGTTTGCAGCACGCCGCGCAGCACCTGGTCGCGCTCGATCGATTCGAACAACGCTTTGAAGTTGCCTTCCCCGAAGCCGTCATCGCCCTTGCGCTGAATAAACTCGAAGAACACGGGGCCCAGCAGGGTCCCGGAGAATATCTGCAGCAAAAGCCGCCGATCGCCTTGCTCAGACGCGCCGTCCAGAAGAATCCCACGAGCCTGCAGCGCATCGACCGGCTCACCATGGTTGGGCAGCCGCTCTTCGAGCATATCGTAGTAGGTTTGCGGCGGCGGCGTCATGAACACCATGCCCAGGCCTTTGAGCGCATCCCAGGTCTTGATCAGATCGTCGGTCAGGAAGGCCACGTGCTGGATACCCTCACCGTTGAACTGCATGAGGAACTCTTCGATCTGCCCCGCCCCCTTGGAAGACTCCTCGTTGAGCGGAATACGGATCATGCCGTCAGGTGCGGTCATGGCTTTGGAGGTCAGCCCGGTGTACTCGCCCTTGATGTCGAAGTAGCGAATCTCGCGGAAATTGAACAACTTCTCGTAGAACCCCGCCCAATACGCCATACGCCCGCGATAAACGTTATGGGTCAAATGGTCGATGATTTTCAGGCCCGCGCCTTGCGGGTGGCGGTCCACGCCTTCGAGGAAGGTGAAGTCGATATCGTAGATCGAGCTACCTTCTTCGAAACGGTCGATCAGGTACAGCGGCGCACCGCCAATCCCCTTGATCGCCGGCAAACGCAGCTCCATGGGGCCGGTTTCTATCTCGACGGGCTGCGCACCGAGCTCCAGCGCCCGGGCATAGGCCTGATGGGCATTGCGTACGCGAAACGCCATGCCGCATACCGAAGGGCCGTGCTCGGCAGCGAAATACGATGCCACGCTCTTGGGTTCGTTGTTGAGAATGAGGTTGATGTCGCCCTGGCGATACAGGTGTACCGCTTTGGAACGGTGCGTAGCGACATGGGTGAAGCCCAGCGCCTCGAATACCGGCTCGAGCACGCCTGGTGCAGGCGCTGCAAGCTCGATGAATTCGAAGCCCATCAGGCCCATAGGGTTGTCGAAGAGATCAGTCATGGAATTGTCCTTTGTCAACGAAAAAATCAGCGGTCTATGTAACCTTGTTTTTCTCGTTGAACCGGCGGTGAGCACGGTATGCCTCGCACACTGCGGGCGAGGAAATCACCAATGATCAGCTTGAACCCATAACGCGCCATAACCACTCGGCCTCGACGGACTGCCTTCCGGGGGAAGGCTTATTGTTTTATTCGTAAATCGATTCTACATAGCGTAATAGCGTTTGTCGCCCGCTCATTATTGCCTCTGGCCGACAAGCGACTATCCTGTGGCAAAACTTCCCTATGCGACAAGGTTAGACCTCCATGCCCTTGACGGCTCGCCGCCTTACTCACTGGAGTTGGCGCACTCTTCTGCCCTGGGCTTTGGTGATCCTACCGCTGCTGATCGGCACCCCCGCACTGCGTTGGCAGGCTGAGCGCGAACTCGAGGCGCAAAGCCACAGCGCGGCCCTGCAGGTATTGCAGCAGGTCGAACGCATCCTCGATCATCTGTCCACTGCGGCCCATACTCTGCTGCCACTGGCCGGCCAGCCCTGTGAACGGGCCAGCCTGGCCCTGCGCGCCGAAGTCACGCGCAACGCTTTCGTCCGCTCGACGGTGCTGTTCGACCAGGAGCGGGTGTATTGCACATCGCTGCTCGGCGGTTACGACGAAGCGGTCGATGTCGACGATTACACCGAGGGCACCCTCTGGTTGATGGATGGCAACTCCGTCACACCCGGTCATCCGCTGATGATCTATCGCACGGGCGAAGCCCGCCGCGGCGTGTTGGTGACGGTTGATGGCGAACACCTGCTGACCTTTTTACGTCTTTACGGCGAGGACCTGGCCCTGCAGATCCGCGTGGGCGAACACTGGCTGGGCGCCGACGGCCAAGTGCACACCGGTACGCCGCCCGCCCCCGCGCATGCCCTGGCGCAATTGGCTTCGACCCGCTACCCGATCAGCACGCAGGCAGGCTTTAGGAAAAACCTGTCCTTGGTTTTCATGCTCAGCCATTACCCTGCCCTGTTCGCCTTGCTACTAGGCATCGGCCTGCTCGCCGGTAGCGCATGCCGCTGGCAGATACGCCGCGCCTCCTCGTCTCGCGCCGAACTGGAACGCGCGCTGCAAGCCGACGAGTTCATTCCCTACCTGCAACCGGTGGTGCGTAGCGGCGACTATCACTGGGCCGGAGTCGAAGTCCTGATGCGTTGGCAGCATCCGCGCGAGGGCTTGGTGCGACCCGACCTTTTCATCCCCTACGCCGAGCACAGCGGGCAGATCGTCGCCATGACCCGCGCGCTGATGGAGCGCACCGCACGCAGCCTGGCGCCGTACGCCGCACTGCTCGACGACGGATTCCACATCGCCTTCAATATCACTGCCAATCACTGCCGCAACCTGGCTTTGCTCGATGATTGCGCCCACTTCCTCGCCCAGTTCCCGCCAGGCCGCGTCGCCCTGACGCTGGAACTGACCGAACGCAAACTGATCGAGCCCGATGCGGCCACCCTTGAGTTGTTCGCCAAACTCCACGAGATGGGGGTGATGATCGCGCTCGACGATTTCGGCACCGGCCAGTCCAGCCTCAATTACCTGCACCAGTTCAACATCGATTACCTGAAGATCGACCGCAGCTTCGTTGCCATGATCGGCGGCGAGGCGCTGTCGCTGCACATCCTCGAAAGCATCATCGAGCTGTGTGAAAAGCTGGGCTTGGGCATCGTCGCCGAAGGGGTGGAAACGCCCGAACAACGCGATTACCTGGCCCGCCACGAAGTCGAGTACCAACAAGGCTATCTGTTTGCCAGGCCCATGCCCGTGGCCGACTTCCTCACTGCCCTGGCCGCACGTCCGGGGCCGCCGGCCTTGTCCGCCAGGACGCCGCCTGAGATCATCCGCGATTGACCACAGGTCCAACTCAGGAAAGGGGCAATCGTGTCCAGGGGCATCGTTACTTCGGTATTGGCGTCGTGTCTGTTCGCCGTCATGTACTTCTACACCTCACTGCTCGCGCCACTGGACGGCGAGGAAATCTTTGGCTGGCGCATCTTGCTGACCCTGCCCTGCCTCACCCTGTTCATGTGGGTGACCAAGGACTGGCAACGGGTCGGCGAACTGTTGGGTCGCGTGCGCCGCACCCCTGCGCTGTTGGTAGGTATGCTCGGTACCTCATGGCTCATGGGCGTCCAGCTTTGGTTGTTCCTCTGGGCACCGTTGCATGGGCGCAGCCTGGAAGTGTCGATGGGCTATTTCCTGTTGCCCTTGGCCATGGTCGCCACCGGGCGCCTGGTGTACGGCGAGCGGCTGTCCCGCCTGCAGTGCATAGCGGTGGGTTGCGCAGCGTTGGGGGTGGCCCATGAGCTGCTCCAGCACGGCAGCTTCGCCTGGGAAACCCTGGTGGTGATGTGCGGCTATCCGGTGTATTTCGTGCTGCGCAAGCGCTGCCGTACCGAACACCTGGGCGGCTTGTGGTGCGACATGTTCCTGCTGCTGCCCTGGGCCGTCTATTTCGTGGTCCAGGGGCCGCTGTCGTCGGCCGATCTGGCCGAGCATGCCAGGCTCTATGTGTTGATTCCGCTGCTTGGCGCGATCAGTGCGGGCGCGCTGATCGCCTATGTGATGGCCAGCCGCTCGTTGCCGTTCACCCTGTTCGGCCTGCTCAGCTACGTCGAGCCCGTGCTGCTGGTGGGCGTGGCGCTGCTACTGGGCGAGACCATAGGCCCCGACCAGTGGCTGACCTACCTGCCGATTTGGGCGGCGGTGCTGGTGCTGGTGCTCGAAGGCCTCAAGCACCTGGCGCAGCAGCGTCATCGTCGCGGCTGAGGCGAACCTGGCGCACACGCCGCTCTTCGACCGCCACCACGGTCAACGTCCAGCCATTGCAGCTCAAGCGGTCACCGATCACCGGCAAACGATCGAGCAGGCTCATCACCAGGCCTGCGAGGGTTTGATAGTCCTCGGTGGCGCGTGCGGCGAAGCCGGTGCGCGCCTGGACCTGGCTCAGGTTGAGCGCACCGCTGGCGACGAAGCCCCGGCCTTCCTCGACGATCTCCGGCCCCCCGATTTCGCTGGCATCGGGCAGCTCGCCGGCGATCGATTCGAGGATGTCGGTCATGGTCAGCAACCCGGTGAAGTCACCGAACTCGTTGATCACGAAGGCGATGTGCGTCGATTGCGCGCGCATCTGCTCCAACGCATTGAGGATGCTGAAGCTCTCCAGCAGGTTCAGCGGCACCTGCACCATGCTTTCCAGGTCGGGCTGGCTGCCGGACAGTAGCGCCTTGAGCAGTTCCTTCTTGTGCACATACCCCAATGGCTCCTCGATGTGCCCGGCACGAATCACCGGCAGGCGCGAGTAAGGCGAATGGGCCAGGTTCAGCGCATTGGCCTTGGCGTCCAGCGCCAGGTCGATGGCATCGACCTCGGCGCGTGCCGTCATGACCGTGCGGATCGGCCGCTCGGCGAGGTTCAGCACGCCACTGATCATCACCCGCTCACGGCGATCGAACAGCACCTGGGTTTCGCCGTCCTCCACCAGGTCGGCGATGTCTTCGCCCACTTCGTCGCTGCTGACGCGACGGCCGCCCAGCAGTCGCAGTACCGCGTGCGCGGTGCGTTCACGCAGCGGCAGTTGCCCTTGCACACTACGTTTGCGCCGAGCGGTGGCCAGTTGGTTGAACAGCTCGATCAGCAGCGAGAAGCCGATGGCGGCGTACAGGTAGCCTTTCGGGATATGGAAGCCGAGGCCTTCTGCGGTCAGGCTGAAGCCGATCATCATCAGGAAGCCCAGGCACAGCATGATCACCGTGGGATGGGCATTGACGAAGCGGGTCAGCGGCTTGCTGGCGATGATCATGATGCCGATGGAGAAGATCACCGCGATCATCATCACCGACAGGTGCTCGACCATGCCCACGGCGGTAATCACCGCGTCCAGCGAGAACACCGCATCGAGCACCACGATCTGCGCCACGATAGGCCAGAACGCGGCGTGGCGCAGCGGTCCCTTGTTCTGCGGCGCATGCCCTTCCAAACGCTCGTGCAGCTCCATGGTGGCCTTGAACAGCAGGAACACACCACCGAACAGCATGATCAGGTCGCGCCCGGAGAAACTCTTGCCGAATACCTCGAACAGCGGCGCGGTCAGGGTCACCATCCACGAGATGCTCGCCAGCAGGCCCAGACGCATGACCAGCGCCAGGGTCAGACCAATGATCCGCGCGCGGTCGCGCTGATGGGGCGGTAGCTTGTCGGCGAGGATGGCGATGAAGACCAGGTTGTCGATACCGAGCACCAGCTCGAGCACGATCAACGTAAGTAGGCCTAGCCAGGCCGTGGGGTCAGCTAGCCATTCCATCAGCGGATACTCACGGCAGGGTCAAAGGAAGCGATCGGGCGGGAGGGTCTTGGCGACCCGAAGCGGGGAGGCTCGGTAAAAGCGCTCATAGGGACCTTGATAGAAATTGCGGAAGATGATCCTACAACCCATTCAGACAAATCTCACAGCGAGAAACTATTACAAACTGTAGCCAGACTTTCCCTGGGACCTGCGCGGCGTACCCATAGCGTGCGCCCCGCCTCTACACAGGGTAACGGGCTGTCTCAACCCCACCTTTCAACGCAACAGGTCTTCGATCTGCTCATGCAGGGTGTTCAGATCGAAAGGTTTTGCAAGAATCGGCGCCTTGCGCGCGATGGGGCTGCCCGATTCGACGATCTCAGCCGGATAGCCGCTGATGAAGATCACCTTCAGGTCAGGCCGCAGCTTCACCGCAGGTTCGGCGATCTCCACGCCCGATACCCCGCCCGGCAGACGAAAGTCGGTGACCATGAGATCCAGATGGGGCTTGGTGGCCAATATCGCGAAGGCCTCTTGGCTGTCGGCAGCGACCAAGACGTGGTAGCCCATATGCGACAGGTATTCGCTCAAGACCATTCGGATCGCCGGCTCGTCCTCGACGACCAGCACTACATCTTGTGCATCTTCACTCATAACAAAGCCTTTGAATTCAACAAGTCGCCCCTATGACCTCGCGCTCAGACAGAGGTTGCCTGCGCGTGGTCGCTTTGTGCCGCTGCGACTGGCAACGGCAGGTACACGCTAAACGTAGAGCCTTTACCTTCCTCGCTGTGCACTTCGATGCGCCCGCCGTGGGCCAGTACGATCTGCTCGGAAATGTACAAACCCAGCCCCAGACCGCTGCGCGCGTGCTGCGCCGCCACGCGCTCGAACTGCTGGAAAATACGTTTCTGATTCAGCTCGCTGATACCGATACCCTGGTCCTGCACCTGCACGCAGACCATCCCGCCCTCTTGGTGCATGCGCACATGGACGGTCTTGCGATCACCGTAGCGCAAGGCGTTGGACAACAGATTGGCCAGGACCTGCTCGACCCGGAACTCATCCCAATTGCCGCACATGGGCCGACAGGCGCTTAGCTCGATACGCGTTTGCAGCGCTTCTGCCTGAGCGTCGAAACGTTCGACCAGATTGAGCAGCAAAGCGCTCAAATCGAATGGCTTGGGTTTAATCGACAGCTTGCCGGTGCGAATCCGCGACACGTCCAGCATGTCTTCGACCAATCGGATGAGGCTATTGATCTGCCGTTCGTCGCGCTCGACCATCGACTGCAGCTTTTCCGGGCTGAAGGCCGCCAGGTTGCCGCGCGCCAGGTTCATCTTGCGCAGCTGGGTTTCGAGGATCAGGCCATTGAGCGGCGTGCGCACTTCATGGGACACGATCGACATGAAGTCGTCGCGCATGCGTACCGCGTGCTGCAATTCGGTCTGCGTGGCCTGCAATTGATCGAGCAGCAGGGCCTGTTCCTGACGCCCCCGCTCCAGCGCCTCGAGCTGACGATCGAGCACTTCGCGTTGACGGAACAGATCGACGAACACCGACACTTTGCTCTTCACCGCCAAGGTGTCGAGGGGCTTGTGCAGGAAATCCACCGCGCCGCTTTCATAGCCCTTGAAGGCGTAGTCCATGTCGCGGCCCGCGGCGCTGACGAAAACGATGGGAATGTGCTTGGTCTTTTCCATGCCACGCATCAATTCGGCCAGTTCGAAACCGTTCATGCCGGGCATCTGCACATCGAGGATGGCCAGGGCGAAGTCGTGCTCGAGCAGCAGCGACAGTGCCTGGTCGGCCGACAACGCCTGATGCACTTGGCGGTCCGCACCTTGGATCAGGGCCTCCAATGCCAGCAGGTTTTCCGGCAGGTCATCGACGATCAACAGTTTCGCGGTGATGTGGCTTAGCATGCGCTGGCTTCCAGGGTGGCGAGCAACTGCCCGATACCGCTCAGAGAAAGAATGTGGTCGGGCGTGTGCAATGCCAGTGCCGCCTGCGGCATCAGCCCCACCTGTGCGTCATGGGGGTCCTGGACGATGGTCCGGCCGCCCTGTTGTTTGATTCTGGCGAGCCCCTGTGCGCCATCTTGATTGGCCCCGGTCAGAACGATGCCGAGCAGGTCGGCACCGTAGGCATCGGCAGCGGACTCGAACAGCAAGTCGATGGACGGACGCGAATAATGCACCGGGTCCTCCTGACTCAGTGACAGGCTGAAGTCCTGCTCGACCGACAAATGATAACCAGGGCCTGCGACGTAGATCATGCCATCGACGATACGTTCCTTGTCGCAGGCTTCGCGCACAGGTCTCGCCAATCGGCGCTGCAGCACTGCAGCCAGATGGCTGGGCCGATCGGGCGGTAGATGCAGCACGCAGAGAATCGGTACGCCGAAGGCTGGCGGCAGCTGCCCGAGCACCTCGAACAGGGCGGCCACCCCGCCTGCCGAAGCGCCGATGACGATGGCGCGTGGCGTGATCATGATTTGCGAAAGATCCGTTCGGGGCGCACCAGCGCCTCGAATCGATCGGCATAGGCGGAAAAGTCGATCGACTCCTTGCTGCCCAGCACCAGAAAACCGCGGTGGCACAGCGACTCGTGAAAGAGACCGAAGGCACGGTCTTGCAGCGTCTTGTTGAAGTAGATCATCACGTTGCGGCAAGACACCAATTGGGTCTCGGAAAATACACTGTCGGTGGCCAGGCTGTGGTCGGCGAAGGTCACGTTTTCGCGCAGGCTGCTGTCCATGATCGCGTTGCCGTAGGCTGCCGTGTAGTACTCGGAAAAATCGCGGCGGCCACCGGCCTGGCGGTAGTTCTGCTCGTAGGCCTGGATGTTCTGCAACGAGTAGATGCCTTGCTTGGCGCGTTCCAGCGAGTACGGGTTGATGTCGGTGGCATACAGGATGCTGCGTTCGAGCAGACCCTCCTCGCGTAGCAGGATGGCCATGGAATACACCTCTTCGCCCGTGCTGCACCCGGCGATCCACAGCTTGATCGAAGGCCAGGTGCGCAGCAGCGGCACCACTTCGTTGCGCAAGGCCAGGAAGTGGCTGGGGTCGCGAAACATTTCGCTGACCGGAATCGTCAGGTACTGCAACAGTTCCATGAACATGCCGGGGTCGTGCAGCACGCGTTCCTGCAGCGCCGACACCGTGCGGCAGTCGAACTGGCGCACGGCGTGCAGGATCCGGCGCTTGATCGAAGCGCCGGAATAGTCGCGAAAATCATAGCTGTATTTGAGGTAGATCGCCTCGATCAGCAGTCTGATCTCGATGTCGGTATCACGGTCGATAGTCAAATGCGCTCCAACTGCGGCAGCCACACGCGAATCAGGGAGAACAGGCGGTCCAGGTCGATGGGCTTGGCCAGATAGTCGTTAGCGCCGGCCTGCAGGCAACGGTGCTGGTCGTCCTTCATGGCCTTGGCGGTCACGGCGATGATCGGCAGCTTGCGCCAGCGCGGTTGCTGACGGATCAGGCGCGTCGCTTCGTAACCGTCCATCTCCGGCATCATGACGTCCATCAGCACCAGATCGACATCCTGATGCTCCTCGAGGCGTTCGATGGCCTCGCGGCCATTGCGCCCGATCAGCACCACGGCGCCCTTCTGCTCGAGCGCGCTGGTCAGGGCGAAGATGTTGCGCACGTCGTCGTCGACCAGAAGGATGCGCCGGCCTTCGAACACCCGGTCGCGGCTGCGCGCGGTCTTGAGCATGCGCTGACGCTCGTGGGACAGCTGCGACTCGACCTTGTGCAGGAACAGCGTCACTTCGTCGAGCAGCCGCTCCGGCGAGCGCGCGCCTTTGATGATGATCGAGCGCGAATACTTGAGCAGTTCAGCCTCTTCTTCGCGGGTCAGGTTGCGCCCGGTGTAGACGATCACCGGCGGGAAGGCGCAGATGTCTTCCGTGGTCATGCGCTTGAGCAGCTCGCCGCCCAGCATGTCGGGCAGTTTGAGGTCGATGATCATGCAGTCGTAGACGTGTTCGCGCAGCAGATCCAGCGCCTCCTGGGCCATGCCCACGGCAGTGATCTCGATGTCTTCGTCGCCGATCAGGCGGGCGATGCTTTCGCGCTGCAGGTCGTCGTCCTCGACCAGCAGGATGCGCTTGAGCTTTTGCGTGAGCTTGGCTTCCAGACGCCCGAAGACTTCCTTGAGCTCGTCGCGGGTGGCGGGCTTGACCGCATACCCGATGGCGCCCATGTGCAGGGCCGCTTCGACGCGGTCTTCCACGGAGATGACGTGCACCGGAATGTGCCGGGTTTCGGCGCGTTCCTTCAAGCGTTGCAGCACGGTCAGACCGGAATGGTCGGGCAGGCGCATGTCCAGCAGTACGGCATCGGGAAGGTAACGCGCGGCGAGCTCGAAGCCTTCGTCGGCGCCCTGGGCGTGCAGGCAGTTGTACCCCAGCTCGTGGGCCAGATCATAAAGAATGTGGGCGAAGTTCGGTTCGTCTTCGATGACCAGGATGCAGCGCTTGTCGAACGGCGCCAGCTCACGGTCGTCGGCGAAAGCCGGCGCCTGCGCCAGGCTGGGCCGCGCGATCGGCGCGTTGGGTGCCGGTGCGGCCGGCAGGCGGTCGAGCACCGGACGCAGAATGGGGATGTCGTCCACGAGCTCCTCGGCCTCGTAACGCTCGGGCAGAACCAGGCTGAACAGGCTGCCCTGCCCTGGCTGGCTCTGCACGGTGATCTCCCCGCCGAGCAACTGTGCCAGGTCGCTGGAAATGGACAGGCCAAGGCCGGTACCCCCGTAGCGGCGGTTACTGGTGCCGTCGACTTGGTGGAACGCGCCGAAGATCGCCTGTTGCTGGTCCTGGGGGATGCCGATGCCGCTGTCCTGGACCGCGAAGACGATACCGCGCGCCGGGTCGTGGCTGATGGTCAGGCTGACCTTGCCCTGTTCGGTGAACTTGATGGCGTTGGAGAGCAGGTTTTTGAGGATCTGCTCCAGGCGCTGGCGATCGGTGTACAGGGTAGCCGGCACTTGCCCCTGCAACTGCACTTCCAGGGCCAGGCCCTTGTCGTTGGCCAGAGGCAAGAACATGGCGCGCAGGCCGTCGACCAGTCGCTCCAGCGGCGTGGTCTGCGGGCGTACTTCGAGCTTGCCGGCCTCGACCTTGGCGATGTCGAGAATGTCGTTGATCAAATTCAGCAGGTCGTTGCCAGCCGAGTAGATCGAATCGGCGAACTTGACCTGCTCGGGGGTGAGGTTGCCGCTGGCGTTCTCGCCCAGCAGCTTGGCCAGAATCAGCGAGCTGTTGAGCGGCGTGCGTAGCTCGTGGGACATGTTGGCGAGGAACTCGGACTTGTACTGGCTGGAGCGTTGCAGGTCGTCGGCGCGCGCCTGCAATTCCTGTTGCGCGGTATTGAGCTCGCTGTTCTTGCGGTCCAGCGCATCGGTGCGCTCGGCCAATTGCTCGTTGGTCTGCTCCAGCTCCGCTTGCTGGGTTTCCAGATAGGCCTGGGATTCCTTGAGCACGCGCGATTGTTCTTCCAACTCTTCGTTGGCGGTTTTCAACTCTTCCTGCTGCACTTGCAGCTCTTCGTTGAGTTGCTGGGTTTCGGCCAGCACTTCTTGCAGGCGCTGGCGGTAGCGCGCGCTCTCGATGGACGTGCCGAGGCTGCCGGCCAGACGTTCGAGCAGTTCTTCGTCGCGCGGTTGCAGCGGGCGCAGGAAGCCCAGCTCGATCACGCCGTTGACTTCGGCGTCGTGGCTGGCCGGGACCAGCATGGCGCTACGCGGCAGGCCGCTGCCAAGCCCCGAGCTGAGCTTGTGGAACCCTTCGGGCAGATCGTCCAGACGAATGACCTTGCCCTCACGCACCGACTGCCCCAACAGACCGTCATGGGCTTGCAGCCGCTGCTCGCGCGCCTGTTGCTCGACATCCAGTCCATAGCTGGCCACACGGATCAATTGCCCATGCTCGTCTCGCGCATAGACTGCGCCCACCACGCTGCCCAGATAAGTGGCGAAGAAGCGCAGGATGCTGTCACCGAGCTTGGGCAAGGTCAGCTGGCCCAGCACTTCACCGGCGAGTTGGGTCTGGCCGTTGCGCAGCCAGGCCTGATGCTCCAACCGCTCGGTGGCGCGTTGCTGCGCCCAAAGGTTCTCGTCGTAGCTGGCCGACAGCGCCAGCAGATCGCGACGGCCCAGGTAGGCCAGCAAGGCGGTGAGCCCCACGATCAGCACGACGAAGGCACTGATGATGAGGGTGGTGACGTCGCTGACCGTCTCGGTGCGGGCAGCGCGCAGTTGCTGTTCGTTGTCGATGAACGCGGCGTATTCCTTGCGCATCTGGTCGGTGATGCGCTTGCCACGACCATTGCCGATGGCCTCGCGGAAACCCTCGCCCTTGCGACGCTGTTCGATCATCTCGCTGCCGAAGTCGTTCCAGGCATGCTGCAGGGCTTTCAGACGTTCGATGCGGTCGACTTGTTGCGGGTTGTCGCTGACCAGATCGCGTAGCGCATCGAGGCTGCCGAAGATCTGTGGCTTGGCCACTTCGTAGGGATCGAGGAAACGCTCGTCGCCAGTGATGAGAAAGCCGCGCATGCCGGTTTCCATGTCGATCGACAGCTTGACGGTTTCGTTGGCGTTGCCGATGACGTGATCGGTGTGTTCGACCCACTTCATGGCCGACAACAGGTAGCTGACCACCAAGACGAAAGCCACGGCACTCAGCAGCCCGACACCCAAAGGTAGGCCCACGTTGCGGCTGAGCAGTTTGCGGAAACTGCGTTGGTCCATCGAAGCTGCTTGAATCATCAGTTAACGCCCGAACGAAAGAAGTCTGTTGAACGGTGGAGCGGAACGCCATGCCAATTCTGTCGGCGCCCGTTTTTGCCCTACGGCAAAAGGGCGCCATTCTACAGCGCTTCGCGCGCGAGGGCAGGCATTTAGCCAGTCTTGGATGGGTAGGGTTCGCGAAACGTTCCATCGGCGTGCGTGCAGGGGTATCCTGCGGAACTTCTCATCGCCACCGGGCACTGAGTAGACACCCCTTCAGAACAGGATTGATTCATGCAACTACTGGTTGTCGAAGACGACGACATCGTCCGCATGTTGATGGTCGAAGTGCTCGACGAATTAGGCTACAAAGACGTTCTCGAAGCCGATAGCGGCGAACAGGCGTTGGTCGCGCTCGAGGATTCGACGCTCCACCTCGACCTGCTGATGACGGATGTGGGCCTTCCCGACATGAACGGCAGCGAGCTGGCGGCCAAGGCCCGCGCGCTGCGACCGACGCTGCCCGTACTCTTCGCAAGCGGCTATGCCGAGAGCATGGCGATCCCCGAAGGCATGCACATGATTGGCAAACCGTTCAGCATGGAAGCGCTTGGCGATAAGATCCGTTCGATATTGGGCGAGCTGCCTTAAACACCCTTATTGCATCCTTCTCAACAAGTACGTGTCCATGATCCAGCCTTTGCGGGCACGTGCCTCTTTTCGCGTTTGCGCAATGCGTTCCTTCACTTCGTGCAATGGGCCTGAGACGAGTACCTCGTCCTCGCTGCCCAGATAGGCACCCCAGTAGATGAACAGACCGTCGGCGGCGATACGCTCGAACGCGTTCCGGCCATCGAGCATCACCAGCACATTGTCGATCTCGGCAAGTTCGCCCAATCGCCGGCCGGGCGCTATCGTCAGTAATCCACTCGTGTCATTGAGCGGCACGGCGTGACGCGCAGCCAACGCTTGGACGCTGCTGATACCGGGAATCACCCGTAGAGCGATGTCGATCCCGCGCTGCCTGACCCGATCGAGCAGGCGCAACGTGCTGTCGTACAACCCAGGGTCGCCCCACAACAAAAACGCTCCCACTTCACCAACCGCCAATTCGTCCTCGATCAAGCGGGCATACAAAACCGCACGCTGTTCATGCCAGTCCCGTACCGCTTTCCTATAGTCACTGGCCTGTGAATCGCGTTGTGCGTCGTCGATCTGCACGACGCGGTAACTGCCAGGACGGGCGTGACGCTCGATCAACTGCCGGCGCGCCTCGATCAGCTCGCGTTTTACCTCACCTTTGTCGATCAGGAAGAACACATCGGCATGTTGCAACGCGTCGATCGCTTCGAGCGTGATTTGCCGAGGGTCGCCTGGACCGATACCAATCAAGAGAAGCTGTTTCATCGGTTGGCCTCCTGGCCCAGATTGAACAATGCCTGGCGTGCAGCGCGCGGCGATATTTTTGGCAGTGGAAAAGTTCACTTTGAAGTTGCAACTTGCTGGATGAAGTGCGCGGCTTTCGACCGCTACTAGTTACAGAATTTTTCATCGAAGTTTGGGTTTACCGAGTGCGTACCGACAACTACACTGGCTCGCATCGGACAGCTTCTTGCGTCTGAAGTGGTTGCTAAAAAGTGCTGTTCCTATTTTCAAATCCGGCCCCGTTGTGCTCAAGGAGTAATGTCCATGTCCAGACTCGCTGAATTCCGCGCCGCGGAAAAAGCCCTGCAAGACCAGATCGCCCAATTGGAATCGATGAAGAAAGATGCCGGCCTCAAGCGCGAAATCGAATTCGAGCAAAAGCTGCTGGTGTTGATGAAAGACTACAACAAGGGCTTGCGCGAGATCGTCGCCATTCTCGACCCGAAAACCCCGAGCAAGGCGCCTGCACCCGCCAGCAAGCAGCATCGCCGCCCGCGTGTGACCAAGGTTTACGAGAACCCGCACAATGGCGAGCTGATCGAAACCAAGGGCGGCAATCACCGCGGTTTGAAAGCCTGGAAAGAGGAATACGGCAGCGACACGGTAGAAACTTGGCTGCGCGCATGAAACATGAACAAAGCGTTCACAGATTTTTCACAGCGGGCGCGGCATTATCGAACCAGCTAACGGACTAGCGACCCCATCACGCGCCCGCACACGCGGGCCTCTAATTCCAACGCCCTGCACCTCGTGCAGGGCGTTTTCATTTGTGGGATGGCATTTCTTCCGTATCATGCATGCCTGTTCGTTTCGCTGGAGCCCCAGGCCCGGCTTTAATCATCTGGAGACCCCATGAGCCTGAACGATCTGCAAAACCTCCCGGGCATCACCGCCCAACCCGATGCCGCCACCAGTAACTTCGTGTTCAACCACACCATGCTGCGGGTCAAGGACATCGAGAAGTCCTTGGACTTCTATACCCGCGTCCTGGGTTTCACCCTGGTCGACAAGCGCGACTTCGCCGAAGCCGGTTTCAGCCTGTATTTCCTGGCCCTGACCGACAAGAGCGCGATTCCGGCGGATGACGACGCACGTCACCAATGGATGAAGTCGATTCCAGGCGTATTGGAACTGACCCACAACCACGGCACCGAGCACGATGCCGACTTCGCCTACCACGACGGCAACAGCGACCCTCGCGGTTTCGGCCACATCTGCATTTCCGTCCCGGACGTCACCAGCGCCTGCGCACGCTTCGAGGCACTGGACGTGCCGTTCCAGAAGCGCTTGAGCGATGGCCGCATGCACCACCTGGCCTTCATCAAGGACCCGGATGGCTACTGGGTCGAAATCATTCAGCCAGCCCCGATGTGATCCCCGGTCGGCGCCCGTACGTTCGTCGGGCGTCGTCTGCGCCCTGCCTGGCTGTGGTATAGCAAAAGAGCACCTATTGCGAACCACGGCGAGGTAAAGACCATGCACACCCTGCACTGTGAATACCGCGAGCACACCATCACCGCCAGCGTGATGGCCCACCCCGACTCCCCCCTGCCCTACGCCGCCGGCTGCCTGATCACGGCACCTGACGGGCGGGTCAGCAGGCGCTTGTCGCTGCCTGTCGAGATGAAGTTCATGGCCGATCTCGAGCATGCCCAGCAGGCGGCGCTGGCCCACGGCCGTTGGGTGGTGGACCAGCAGCTCGATCGACACGCCCAGCGCTTCTGACCGGTTGCGCGGGCGCCCAGCGCCCGCGCTGCACAGGCTCCGCCCCACGAAGCGCCCGGCCATCAGCCCTCGCGGGCGAACGCCACTGCTTCATCGACCTGGGCAGGCGTAGGCCGGATGCCGGTGTACAGCACGAACTGCTCAAGTGCCTGCAAGGCGATGACATCGACACCGGTTATCACCGCTTTGCCCTGTGCGAGCGCCCGTGCAACCAACGGCGTACGTTCCGGCCGGGCGACAACGTCGAATACCCATTGTGCCTCGGCGATGGCCGCCTCGCCGAACGCCAGTTGATCGGCTTCGGCTCCGCCGAGCATGCCGAGGGGTGTGACGTTGACCAGCATGGGCAGCGGACCCAGGCCCTCCACGTCCGGCACCCAGCGGTAACCGCAGGCATCCGCCAACTTGCGGCCGGCCGCCTCGTTGCGCGCCACGATGGTACCGTCGGCAAAACCGCTGTCGCGCAGCGCACAGGCCACAGCCTTGGCCATGCCGCCACTGCCGCGCAACGCGAAGGCCGTGGTCGGGTCGACCTGTCGCTGCTCCAGTAGCTGGCGTACGGCGAGATAATCGGTGTTGTAGGCCGTCAGCCGTCCGGCGTCGTTGACCACTGTGTTGATCGAATCGATGGCGGCGGCGGAAGGATCGATCGTGTCGACCAGGGCCATGCAGGCTTCCTTGAACGGCATCGACACACCACAGCCACGAATCCCCAAAGCGCGGATACCCGCAACGGCAGCGGGCAGATCCTGGGTGGTCATGGCTTTGTAGTAGTAGTTCAGGCCCAACTGGCGATACAGATGGTTGTGAAAGCGCACCCCGAAGGTACCGGGCCTTCCGGCCAGAGAGATACAGAGAACGGTTTCGGGAGTGGCTGCGATGGGCGTCATTTGAGTTCCTCGTTTTGAAATCGACTTAGGCGATGGTTGGGTTATACCCCATTGCGCTCGATATCGAGCCGCAGACTCACCGCTCGTCCGACCTTACATAACCTTTACGCTGCCGGACGCTGCATTGGTTCGAAACTGCGGTCATAGTGCTACGCCCCTGAACCTGGGGCGTTTCGGAGGATTCGTTATGAAGCGTCACCTGCCAGTGATCGCGTTGCTGATCGGGGCCTTGGCCGTGAGTGGCCCGGCCGCTGCCCATGGCTGGCGTGGAGCGGGGCCGATTCTGGGTGCGGCCGTAGTGGGCGCCGTCGTCGGCGCGGCCGTGTCGGGAGGCCAGGACCGCACCGTCTATGTCGACCGCGAGCCAACTTACTACGCGCCGCAGCCGGTCTATGTGCAGGCACCGCCGCCTGTCTACGTAGAAAGGCCGCCGGTGTACGTGCAAGCCCCACCCCCGGTGTATTACCAGCAGCCCTATGTAGTGGAGCGCTACGTGCCGGCACCGCCGCCGCCACCGCATTACCGTCGCTACTACGGCCCGCCACCGGGGTACTACGGCCCACCACCGCCCCGCTGGTGAAGCCTGACGCATGCGCACTCATTCCCCGGTACCCATGGCCCGCTTTCAGCGGGCTTTTTCATGCGCCCATGCAGCCCCCGGCCGACGAATGGATGAAGTTTTTGTCATACGGCCTGGCGGCTTTGACAAGCAATCGACAGCGTCTGGCCCATACTCCACAATGCGCCGCTTTTCGAGAGGGAAATCCTTTCGTAGCCAATGACATACCCACCATTAGTGAGCCTCGACGTGAAAACCTCCCTGTCCATCCTCAGCCTGCTGTTGTTGCTCACAGGACCCGCGATCCTTCCCGCCGCTGCCGCTCAAGCACCGGCCCAGGTGCAACGCGACCCGGCCAAGCTGCACCTGGCCTCTGGCAGCGCCTTGTTGATCGATCTGAACACGCGCAAGGAACTCTATTCGAGCAACGCCGAACGCGTGCTGCCGATCGCCTCGGTCACCAAACTGATGACTGCCATGGTCGTGCTCGACGCCAAGTTGCCGATGGACGAAATGCTGACCATGACCATCGCCAACAATCCCGAGATGAAGGGCATCTATTCACGTGTCCGCCTGGGCAGCGAGTTGAACCGTCGCGAAACCCTGCTGATCACCCTGATGTCGTCGGAAAACCGCGCTGCCACCAGCCTCGCCAACCACTACCCCGGCGGCTACGGCGCCTTCATTAAAGCCATGAACGCCAAAGCGCGCAGCCTGGGCATGAGCCATACCCGCTACGTCGAGCCGACCGGGCTGTCGACGCAGAACGTCTCTACCGCACGCGACCTGGCCAAGCTGCTCATTGCCTCGCGCAGCTACCCCATGCTCAGCCAACTGTCGACCACACGCGAAAAGACCGTGGCGTTCCGCAAGCCCAACTACACCCTGGGCTTTCGCAACACCGACCACTTGGTCAACAAGAGCAATTGGGACATCAACCTGACCAAGACCGGTTTCACCAACGAGGCCGGACACTGCCTGGTGTTGCTGACCAAGATGGACAACCGCCCGGTGGCGATGGTGATCCTCGATGCCTTCGGCAAGTACACCCACTTCGCCGATGCCAGCCGCATGCGCCAGTGGCTGGAAACCGGCGCCACCAAACCTGCGCCGGCCGTGGCCTTGCAGTACAAGGCCGAGCGCCACGCGCGCACTCGCTTGGCGGCTGAGTAATGAAATAAAGCGCCCGCCGCCGGCGACGGCGGCAGGCGCAATACCGGCCTCTTACTGAGTCAGAACGTCATTTCCTTCACATCGGGCGCCACGATCAGCTTGCCGGCCGTCTTGTCGACGATTTCCTGCACGCTTACCCCCGGCGCCGTCTCTCGCAAAATGAAGGCACCGTCCTCGATTTCCAGGTAGGCCAGGTCGGTCAGCACCTTGCGGATGCAACCGGCGCCGGTCAGCGGCAAGCTGCAGCGCTCTAGCAGCTTGGATTCACCGTCTTTCGAGGCATGGGTCATGGTGACGATGATGTTCTCCGCGCCAGCCACCAGGTCCATGGCGCCGCCCATGCCCTTGACCAGCTTGCCCGGGATCATCCAGGAGGCGATGTTGCCCTGCACATCCACCTCGAAGGCGCCGAGCACGGTGAGGTCCACGTGCCCGCCGCGGATCATCGCGAAGGATTGCGCCGAGTCGAAGATCGACGCGCCGCGGCGGGCAGTGACGGTCTGTTTGCCAGCATTGATCATGTCGGGATCGAGCTGGCTTTCATCGGGGAACTCGCCCATGCCGAGCAGACCGTTTTCCGATTGCAGCATCACATCCATGTCGGCCGGTACGTAGTTGGCCACCAGGGTGGGAATGCCGATGCCGAGGTTGACGTAGTAGCCGTCTTGCAGTTCACGGGCGACGCGTTGCGCCATTTGTTCGCGGGTCAGGGCCATGATCGGGTTCTCTTGGAGGAATGAGGCCAGGGCTCAGGCCTTGACGGTACGTTTTTCGATGCGCTTCTCGAACTGGCCTACGATCACCCGATCGACGAAGATGCCCGGCGTATGGATTTCGCTCGGCAACAGCACGCCAGGCTCGACCAGCTCTTCCACTTCCACCACGGTGATGCGGCCGGCCGTGGCTGCCAGCGGATTGAAGTTCTGTGCCGTGTTGCGGTACACCACGTTGCCATAATGGTCGGCCTTCCAACCCTTGACGATGGCGAAGTCGCCGGTGATGGCTTCTTCGAGGATGTAGGAACGGCCATTGAACTCACGCACTTCCTTGCCCTCGGCCACGGGTGTGCCGAAGCCGGTGGCGGTGAAGAACGCCGGGATACCGGCCCCGCCTGCACGCATCTTTTCCGCCAGGGTGCCTTGAGGGGTCAGTTCCACTTCCAGTTCGCCGCTGAGCAGTTGCCGTTCGAATTCGGCGTTTTCGCCCACGTAGGAAGCGATCATCTTGCGGATTTGTCGGTCTTCGAGCAGCACCCCCAGGCCGAACCCGTCAACGCCGCAGTTGTTGGACACCACCGTCAGGCCGCGCACGCCCAGGTGCTTGATTTCGGCGATGAGGTTTTCCGGGATGCCGCAGAGGCCGAAGCCACCGGCCAGCACCGTCATACCGTCTGTGAGCCCTTCGAGGGCTTGTTGATAGCTGCTGACGCGCTTGTCGAGTCCGGCCATGGTGGGTTGCCTTGTGCGAGAGAAAAGGTATGGCCATGTTCACGCCTGACGACTTATTTGTTAATTTTGTTTTCGTGATGGATTGATAAAACTTCCAAAAGAGCATCTGCCATGAACGTCAAGCAGCTACGGGCCTTCGCCAGCGTCGCCAAGTTCCAGAGCTTCGCCCAGGCCGGCGAGCACCTGCACGTCTCGCAACCCGCACTGAGCCTGACCATCAAGGCCTTGGAGGAGAACCTCGGCGGCGCGCTGTTCACCCGCACCACCCGCAGCGTCGCCTTGACCGCCGAGGGCGAGGTGCTGTTGCCGCTGGCGCGGCGGCTGTTGGCCGAATGGGACGACACCGAACAGCAGCTGCGCCAGCGCTTCACCTTGCAACTGGGCCGCGTCGCGGTGGCGGCGATGCCGTCGTTCGCCGGCAACCTGTTGCCGCCGGCACTCAAGGTGTTCCGTCAGCGCCATCCCAAGGTCAATGTCACCGTGCATGACGTCATCAACGAACAAGTGCTGGAACTGGTGCGCCACCGCCGCGTCGAACTAGGCATCGGTTTCGAACCGGACAGCGGCGAAGGTTTGCACTTCCACCCGCTCTATATGGACCGTTTCGTCGCCGTGGTACCTGCCGACTCGCCTCTGGCGAGTCGTGCGCACCTGGCCTGGCGCGATCTGCTCGACCAGGACTTCATCGCTTTGCAGCGCCCTTCGGCCGTACGCCTGCTGCTCGAAGAACATGCGCCCGTCGCAGCAGGATCGCTGGCCGTGGCGTTCGAAAGCCACCAGCTGTCCACCATCGGGCGTATGGTCGCCAGCGGTCTGGGCGTGAGCGCGGTGCCTGCGCTGTGCATCCGCCAGATGCAGGAGCTGGGCGCCTGCTGTGTGCCTCTGGTGGAACCCAGCGTGGAACGGCGCATCGGCGTCATGGCGCTGAGCGAACAGAAACTTTCCACCGCAGCCCAGGCGTTGCTCGATGTGCTGCTGGTCCACACACAGATTCCGGAGATGACATGCACTACATGAAACTGGCAGGTCGCGATGTTCCGGTCATTGGCCAAGGCACCTGGTACATGGGTGAGCGCCCCGACCAGCAGGCGGCCGAAGTGGCCGCGCTGCAACAAGGCATCGACCTGGGCCTGACCCTGATCGACAGCGCCGAAATGTACGCCGAGGGCGGTGCCGAGCGCGTGGTCGGCAAGGCCATCGCCGGACGCCGCGACCAGGTCTGCCTGGTCAGCAAGGTGTATCCGCACAACGCCAGCCGGCGCGGCGTGGTCGAGGCCTGCGAGCGCAGCTTGCAGCGCCTGGGCACCGACCACCTCGAGCTGTACTTGCTGCACTGGCGCGGCCAGCATCCACTGGAGGAAACCATCGAAGCCTTCGAGCGCCTGCGCGAACAGGGCAAGATCGGTGCCTGGGGCGTGTCCAATTTCGACCTGAACGACATGCAAGGCCTGCCCTCCTCGGCCTGCGCCGCCAACCAGGTACTGTACAACCCCAGCCAGCGCGGCATCGAATTCGATCTGCTGCCCTGGAGCCGCGCCCAAGGCATGCCGGTCATGGCCTACTGCCCGCTGGCGCAAGCCGGACGTTTGCTCGGGCACCCCGTGTTGGCCGCAATCGCCGAAGCGCATGGGGCGACCCCGGCCCAGATCAGCCTGGCCTGCGTGGTCCAAGGCGGTGGTGTGGTGGCCATCCCCAAGGCGGTCAAGCCCGAGCATGTGCAGCTGAATGCGGCAGCCGGCGCCCTACGTCTGACCCCTGAAGACCTGCACGCCATCGACGAGGCCTTCCCAGCGCCGACGCGCAAACAACGACTGGCTATCGTCTGAGGCATTTGTTCGCATACACCTGAAAAAGCCTGCGTCGCCCTGTAAAGGACGACAGTCGCTGCTCAGGAACGCTCACCAAAGGACTTCCCATGCTCACCGCTTTACTGTTCGACCTCGATGGCACCCTCACCGACACCGACACCCTGCACCTGCAAGCCTTTCGCGACCTGCTTTTCGAGCACGATGGCCGTGAGCTGAGCGCTGCAGAATTCGAGACCAAGGTCAGCGGGCGCGCCAACCAAGCACTGTTCGCCGACCTGTTTCCCGAACGTTCGCCTGCCGAGCGTCAAGCCTTGGCCGATCGCAAGGAGGCGCTGTTTCGCGAGCGCTCGCCGAACCTGAAGCCCTTGCCCGGCCTGCTGGGTGTGCTCGAGCATGCACGCCGTCTGAGGCTCGGCCTGTGCGTGGTCACCAACGCGCCACGGCTCAACGCCGAACACATGTTGCGCGCCATGGGCCTGGATCGGGCATTCGACCACGTGCTCGTCGCCGAGGAGCTGAGCCGGGCCAAACCCGATCCCCTGCCCTACCTCACCGGCCTCCAACGCTTGGGCGCTGAAGCCGCGCGAGCCTTGGCGTTCGAAGACTCGTTGCCAGGCGTCACGGCAGCGAACGCCGCAGGCATCTTCACGGTAGGCTTGAGCACCACGCAGCCGGCGCAGCGGTTGCTGGAGGCCGGTGCGCAGTTGGTGATCGAGGACTTCGACGATCCGCGCTTGTGGGCTTTGCTGGAGACCCACGGCCAGGTTTGACCCAACCGTTTAGCCAGCATTGGACTCAAGCAACCGGGCCAGCCCCTGCGCCAGCTCGGCGCGGCGGAACGGCTTGCGCAGCACCTCGAAACCGTTCAGTTCGCTCGGACTGAGGTTGGCATAGCCGGTGATGATCAGCACCGGCAGCTGGGCCAAGCGCTGCCGGGCCTGCTGGGCGAACTCGGCGCCGGTCATGTCGGGCATCACTTGGTCGGTCAACAGCAGATCGGGCACAAAGCCGGCTTCGAGCAACGCCATGGCTTGCGCGGCGCTTTGCGCTTCGGTGACTTGATAGCCCAAGTCGCGCAACTGCAACGCCGTAGCCTGGCGCACGATTTCTTCGTCGTCGACCAGCAGCACATGGCAACCGCTCGGGGTGGGCAACGGTTCGGGGCAGTCGCCGTCGCGGCACGCAGCCGGTAGCGCAGTCGCCGGTAGCCACAAGGTCGCCTGGGTGCCCTGCTGCTCCTGGGAACGCAAGGTGAATCCCCCGCCCGATTGCAACGCCAAGCCCTGGACCATCGGTAGGCCCAGGCCCACACCCTGGCCGACGGTCTTGGTCGAATAGAATGGCTCGGTGCAACGCGCCAGGACCGCCTCGGACATCCCGCAGCCGTCGTCGGCCACTTGCAGCCAGATCAACTGCCCGGCGAGGATGCCGGCAGGCCGCGCATCACAGTCTTCCACCAAGCCAGCGCGAATTTCCAGACGCCCCCCGTGGGGCATGGCGTCGCGGGCGTTGATCACCAGATTGAGCAGCGCCAGCTCCAATTGGCTCGGGTCGATGACCACGCCCGGCAAATCGGCATCGATGTCCACGTGCAAGGCGATGGTGGGCCCCAGCGAGCGGGCGATCAGCTCGCGCATGCCTTCGATCAGACCGGCCAGCGCCACCACCTCGGGCTTCAAGGTCTGTCGCCGGGCAAAGCTGAGCAGGCGTCCGACCACCGTGCGCGCTCGGTCGGCAGCCAGCAGCGCGCTGTCGATCAAACGCCCCGAGCGGGGATCGGGCACGCGTCGCTGGATCAGCTCCAGCGACGCGATGATCGGGGTGAGCATATTGTTGAAATCGTGGGCGATGCCGCCGGTGAGTTGGCCGATCATTTCCATCTTGCGCGATTCGTGCAGTTGCAGCATCGACGCTTCCCGCTGCGCAAGCATGCTGGATACACGCTCCTCCAAGCTGACGTTCAAAGCCACCAGGCTTGCTTCGGCGCGGGCATGCACGATGGCCGTCCAGGCCAGCTTGGCGGTTTCTTCGATCAGCAGACGCTCGTCGTCGATGAAGACGTGTGGCGTATTGAAGTGCACGGCCAATGTGGCATCCAGGTGCTCGCCCGTGTGCACCGGCACCAGCAGGCTGGCACATAGGCCGCTACTGCCCGGCGCAGTGCGGTTGCCGACCACCGCCTGGCCCTGTGCCAAGCATTCGTGCAGGCGCTCGCCATGGTGCGCGTAGGATTGTTCGCGCTCCAGCACAGGCACCTCGGCGAGCCATTGCTGCTCGATGTGAAAGCGCTGGCCGTCACCGGCATCGCGACCGAAGAACACCCGTGATGCCCCCAAGTGCTCGCCAAGACGACGTATCGCGAACGTTTCGATTTGCGCGGCGTCCTTGATCTGCGGCAGGGTCCGACCCAGTTCCAGCAGAAAGGCCTGGCGCCGCTCGAACTGCACCCGCGCGGTCGTTTCGGTGACGATGCACAGCACGCCCCCTATGGAGCCGTCGACCTCGCGCACGGCCGAATAGGACACATCGAACCAAGCGGTTTCGCCCAGCCCGTGGCGTTCGATATAGAACGGCCGGTCGCTGGCCGAGAACGTCTCGCCGGTCTCGCGCACGCCCCGCAACAGCGGCTCGAGGTCGTCCCACAACTCGCTCCAGTTCTCCTGAGCTGGGCGGCCCAGCGCCTGGGGGTGTTTTGCGCCGATGGTCGGGGCGTAGGCGTCGTTGTACAGGGCCACATACTCCGGGCCCCAGAACAACACGATCTGCGCCTTGGCCGGCAGGATCGTCGCCATCAAGGTTTGCAGACTCGGCGGCCAAGACTGCGCGGCGCCCAGCGGTGAATCGTGTACATCCAAGGTGCGCAGCAAGGCAGCGACCGTTCCACCTTCGCGCAAGAAGCCAGGTGGAACGGCATGCGGGCGCTCTACGGCGCCGTCGGGATAGAGGTTCATTGCATGGAGGCCATCGAAATCAAAGGGCCAAAACTCGGGTTCTGAAGCCTATGAGATCAATCTGACGCAGATGTTCCACTCAAAGTCGGGCAAACCATACGGACGGTGACCGCCTCAGCTCGCTCGAGTGCTGCTTGACGTGTACGTCAAGGCGGTTATAGGTTGGTCGCACCTTGCGCCCGAGCCCGACCATGAGCAGCCACACCTACAGCATTTCCGACCTGTCCCGCGAGCTGGACATCACTACCCGCGCCATCCGTTTCTATGAAGAACAAGGCCTGCTGGCGCCCGAACGACGTGGTCTGGAACGCGTCTATTCGGCCCGGGACAAAGTCACGCTCAAGCTGATCCTGCGCGGCAAGCGCATCGGTTTTTCATTGGCCGAATGCCGTGAGCTGATCGGTCTATACGACCCCGCAGGTGGCAACGCCCGACAGTTGAACAGCATGCTGGCCAAGATCGCCGAGCGTCGCGCCCAGCTCGAACAGCAGATGCTCGACATCCAGCAGATGCACCTGGAGCTCGACACTGCCCAAGAGCGCTGCGAACAGGCATTGGCCAACACCGGCGCGCCTCCTACCCTTTGAGCCTTCGTCAAGGAACACAATCATGCCAATGCCCTCCTCCGTGCGTCTGGTCGACGTCGGTCCGCGTGACGGTCTGCAGAACGAAGCCCGCCCCATCAGCGTGGCCGACAAGGTCCGTCTGGTCGACGACCTCACCGCAGCCGGCCTGGCCTACATCGAAGTCGGCAGTTTCGTCTCGCCCAAGTGGGTGCCGCAGATGGCCGGCTCCGCCGAGGTGTTCGCCGGCCTGACGCCACGCGCAGGGGTCACCTATGCGGCGCTGGCGCCCAACCTGCGCGGTCTGGAAGATGCGCTGGCCGCCGGCGTCAAGGAAGTGGCCGTGTTCGCGGCCGCTTCCGAGGCGTTCTCCCAGCGCAACATCAATTGCTCGATCGGCGACAGCCTCAAGCGCTTCGAACCGCTGATGGCACTGGCACAGGCCGAAGGCGTACGGGTACGCGGTTACGTGTCGTGCGTACTGGGCTGCCCTTATGAAGGCACGGTACGCGCCGAACAGGTGGCGCCGGTGGCGCAGGCCCTGTATGGCATGGGCTGTTACGAGGTTTCGTTGGGCGACACGCTCGGTACGGGCACGGCCGGCGACACGCGGCGGTTGTTTGACGTGGTCGGTCGGGTCGTGCCGCGCGCGCAACTGGCTGGTCACTTCCATGACACCTATGGCCAGGCCCTGGCGAACGTCTATGCCAGCCTGCTCGAAGGCATCGGCGTGTTCGACAGCTCCGTGGCCGGGCTGGGTGGCTGCCCCTATGCCAAAGGCGCTACCGGTAACGTGGCCACCGAAGACGTGGTGTACCTGATGCACGGGTTGGGCATCGAAACCGGCATCGACCTGGACCTGTTGATCGCCGCAGGGCAGCGCATCAGCGATGTATTGGGGCGGGCCAGTGGTTCGCGGGTGGCACGCGCTCGCAGCGCAGCCATGGCCTCGCAGTGACACACGTGGGGCATTGAGTGTTACCGCCCCCCAATGATCGGCAAGAAATCGGGTAACAGGGAAACAATTCGACAGAATTTCAGGAGGCGCTGAACTAGCTGAATCGGCTAAATGCCTGTTTTAAAAGGCTTTTGAAAAGTTGGCACGCCACCTGCTATATCTTTCGTACAACAAGAACAAAAAAACGCACCACCCAATAAAAACAACAGACAACGGTTCTGACATAACAAGAACAACACGGCAGAAGCGTAGCAAGCAGATCTTTTTGGAGTCGATGGGTTTTCCGGGGTATTGCCCCGCACCTGGCACAGAACAACAAAACTACCCTCAGGTAGCGACAGTCAGGCTGGATCAGCAATGATGAACATCGATCAGCGCTCAAAAAAATACGTTTGCTCTTGAGCCCCGCATGGGGGCCACCGCTCCACCCGGACACACCGACAAAAACAACAAACGGTACGTCCCGAATAATAAGAAAGCGCAGGCAACATACCTCAAGGGGAGCTTCGGCTCCCCTTAGTGCTTTCTAGGGTTGGGTGGTTGCGGTCCGGTCCGCACTGGGCCGGGAAACGATCCAGGCGCATCGACCGGGGCCGTTCGGGCACTGCGCGCCACTCGAACCGACGCCGCTTTGCGGCCCAGGGTGTCCAGCGGCGCGCTCAACCCCGCCCCCTATGCGCCTCGAGCTGGGTCAAAGCTTGGTTTTTTCCTCCTTCATCTTGTCCTCACGCGGGCCGCCAATCCGTTCGACCAACGCCGGCATGCTGCTCAGCACCAACAAGCCCAGCACCGTACTGATCAATGCCGTGGCCTCGCGACCCATGCCCGCCGCCGTGCCGATCGCCGCCGTCATCCACAGACCCGCCGCCGTGGTCAGCCCCTTGACGTGACTGGGATCACTGCCGTTGCCCTTGAGGATGGTCCCGGCCCCCAGAAAGCCGATACCGGCCACGATGCCCTGGATCACCCGGCTCATCGCCTGCTCGTCGGCACCGGCCATGCTCGGGGCCAGCACGAACAGCGCGGCGCCCATGGACACCAGCATGTGCGTGCGCACGCCCGCCGACTTGCCACGGTGTTCGCGCTCGAAACCGAGTACCGCGCCAAGCACCGCCGCCATCGTCAAGCGCACCAGAATCCGCGCCACCTCCTGCTCGTCCGTGACGTCGGCGAACTCCGCCACCACTGCCGTCCATATGTTGTCCAACCAATCGTACATCGGCATTCGCTCCTGGGTTCCATTCAGTGCGTTGACCATCGCTCACTGCTGGAGTGCCCTCGCCTGCCGTTCGCCGGTTGCGGGGAGCCACCCAACCAGTCGGGCAGTCACAACTTCTGCCTACCTATCCAGAGAGAGGAACTCCACATGCCCGTCCACATCGACGAAACCACCCATCGTTGCACGCTGACCGGCGCCGACCTGCGCCTTGAAACCGCCGGCTCCGACGTCGAGATCGTCACCGACGAACAACTACGCATGTCGGTCGCCGTGGCCGCCGGGCAGCGCGTGCCGGTCACCGAAGCCGAGGCCGATGCACTGACCGTGGCAGGCGCCAGGGACGGTCGCAAACACCTCAAGGCCAGCGTGCCAGGCTCGGTGATCTGATCGGGCCCGCCACTGATACGGTTTTAGCAGCGTGAATTGAGGCTGTACTGCAAACAGCGACGCGGCCATAGTGGCAGGCGGTCGACGCCGACCGCCCTGCCCACCCGCCTGCCCGCCGAGCTGCCATGAAACGCTACGAACGCTTTGCCGACGACATCGCCGAACTGATCCGCAGCGGGGTGCTCGGCCCCGGTGAGCGCCTGCCGTCGGTGCGCTATGCCAGCCAAACCCACGGCGTCAGCCCCTCTACCGTGTTCCAGGCCTACTACCTGCTGGAGCGTCGCGGCTTGATCCGCGCCCGGGCGCGATCGGGCTATTTCGTCAACAGCCACGCCCCGCGCGCCTTCACCGAGCCGCAAAGCCTGGCGCCGACCAGCGAGTCGACCGATGTCGACGTCAGCGACCTGGTGTTCTCTATCCTCGACTCCATCAAGGACCCGGCCACCGTGCCGTTCGGCTCGGCCTTCCCCAGCCCCAAGCTGTTCCCGCTGCAACGCCTGGCCCGTTCGCTGGCCAGCGCCGGACGCAACATGGACCCGCAGGTGGCGGTCACCGACCTGTCGCCGGGCAACCCGCAACTGCGCCGGCAGATCGCCCTGCGTTACATGGTCGCCGGGCTGATGCTGCCCATGGAGGAATTGCTGATCACCAACGGCGCCCTGGAAGCACTCAACCTATGCCTGCAAGCGGTGACCGAGCCGGGCGACCTGGTGGCCATCGAGGCGCCGGCGTTCTATGCCTGCCTGCAAGTACTGGAGCGGCTCAAGCTCAAGGCAGTGGAGATTCCCGTGCAGCCGCGCGAAGGCATGGACCTCGCAGTGCTGGCGCAGACCCTGGACAAGCACCCGGTCAAAGCCGTGTGGTGCATGACCAACTTCCAGAACCCGATGGGCGCCAGCATGCCGGAGGCCAACAAGCAGGCGTTGGTGGGGTTGCTGCGCAAGCATCAGGTGCCGTTGATCGAAGACGACGTGTACGCCGAGCTGTATTACGCCCAGCACGCCCCCAAACCGGCCAAGGCCTTCGACACCGACGGGCTGGTCATGCATTGCAGCTCTTTCGCCAAGAGCCTGGCCCCGGGCTATCGCATCGGCTGGGTCGCCGCCGGGCGCTACGCACAGAAGATCGAGCGGCTCAAGCTGATGACCTCGCTGTGCGCCTCGATGCCGGCCCAGGCCGCCATCGCCGACTATCTACAGCACGGCGGCTACGATCGCCACCTGCGCAAGCTGCGCTACGCCCTGGAAGGCCAGCAGGCCAACATGCTCGCCGCCGTGGCCAAGTATTTCCCGGCACAAACGCGGGTCAGCCGGCCCAGCGGCGGCTATTTCCTGTGGCTGGAACTGCCCGAGCGCATCGATGCCCTCAAGCTGTTCCACATGGCCCTGGCCCAAGGCATCAGCGTCGCCCCGGGGCCGATCTTCTCCCCGACCCGGCGCTTCGGTCACTGCATCCGCCTGAACTACGGCAGCCCTTGGAGCGAGAGCTCGGAGCGGGCCATGGAAACCCTGGGACGGATCATTCGCTCGTTCTAGGCTCTGTACGAAATGTATCTGCATTCGCCCATACTGCGTTGAAACGGAGCTCGGAATGCTCATGTACTCCAGTACACTCCGCTTCCTCCCCCCGTTTCGCCTTGTCTGGCCTTCGCGCAGACACCTTTCGTATAGAGCCTAGGCCAAGGCGAGGTCAATGCCCGCCCGAACCCGGCGGCGCCTTGGCGCTGAACGGCGGCTTGGCGAACCACACCAGCAGAATCAACCCGGCGAAGATCCAGGTCATCAGGGTGAAGTAGTCCACCGTCGACATCATGTAGGCCTGGCCGTTGACGATCTGTTCGAGCTGGGCGTAGTTCTGCAGGCTGGCGCCGCCCATCTGCTCCAGGGTATGGCGGGTCGCCGGGTCATACGGGGTGATGTGCTCGGTCAGATAGGCATGGTGCTGGTCGGCGCGGCGAATCCAGATCCAGGTGGTCAGGGACGCCGCAAAGCTGCCGCCCAGCGTACGCAGGAAGGTGGCCAGGCCCGAGCCGTCGGCGATCTGGTGCGGCGGCAGGTCCGAGAGCAGGATGCTCAAGGTCGGCATGAAGAACAGCGCCACGCCGATGCCCATGAACAGTTGCACCAAAGCGATGTGCTGGAAGTCCACCTGACTGGTGAAGCCGGCGCGCATGTAGCAACTGGCGCCGATCGCCAGGAATGCCAAGCCCGCCAGCAGGCGCAGGTCGAAGCGGTGCGCGTACTTACCCACGAACGGCGACATCAGCACCGGCAGCAGGCCGATGGGCGCCACCGCCAGGCCCGCCCAGGTCGGGGTATAGCCCATCTGCGTCTGCAACCACTGCGGCAGGATCAGGTTGATGCCGAAGAACCCGGCATAGCCGCCGACCAGCACGATGGTGCCCACACGGAAATTGCGGTGCACGAACAGACGCAGGTTCACCACCGGATGCCGGTCGGTCAGCTCCCAAATGACGAAGATGCACAGGAACACCAGGGAAATCAGGCTGCCGGCGATGATGAACGGCGATTCGAACCAGTCCAGGTCGTTGCCCTTGTCGAGCACCACCTGCAAAGCGCCGACACCGACGATCAGGGTCAGCAGGCCGATGTAGTCCATGGGCTGACGGCTGGTGTGCACCGGCCGTGCGCGCATCTGCTGGCGCACCACCGCAGCGGCGAACAAGCCGATGGGAATGTTGATGAAGAAGATCCACGGCCAGCTGTAGTTGTCGGTGATCAGGCCGCCGAGGATCGGCCCGGCGATGGGCGCCACCACCGTCACCATCGCCAGCAGCGCCAGGGCCATGCCGCGCTTGGCGGGGGGATAGACGGCGATCAACAGTGTCTGGGTCATGGGGTACAGCGGGCCGGCCACCACCCCTTGCAGCACCCGGAAGCCGACCAGTTCGGGCATCGACTGGGCGATGCCGCAGAGGAACGAGGCCAGCACGAACAGCAGGGTCGCCCAGATGAACAGCTTGACCTCGCCGAAGCGCCGGCTCAGCCAGCCGGTCAACGGCAGGGCGATGGCGTTGCTCACCGCGAACGAGGTGATGACCCAGGTGCCCTGTTCGTAGCTCACGCCCAGGTTGCCGGAGATGGTCGGCAAGGCCACGTTGGCGATGGTGGTGTCGAGCACCTGCATGAAGGTCGCCAACGACAGGCCGATGGTGGTCAGCAACAGGCTCGGCGGCGTGAATTGGGCAGCGGCCGGCTGGCTCATGGCGCGGCCGTCTTGCCGGCGGCGCTGTTGTCACGGATCAGTCGGGCGATCAGCGCATCGGCCTCGCCCAATTGCTGGTCGTAGACCTGGGTGCTGTAGGTGGCCTGTTGCGGAGGCTGCTGGGCCAGCACCGGACCGTCCTGGTCGTGTAGATCGACTTCGACCACGGTAGATAAGCCGATACGCAGCGGATGGCGCTGCAACTGCTCGCGATCCAGGGCAATGCGTACCGGCACCCGCTGCACGATCTTGATCCAGTTGCCGGTGGCGTTCTGCGCCGGCAACAAGGCGAAGGCGCTGCCGGTGCCGGCGCCCAGGCTCTGCACGGTGCCGCGGTATTCGATGTCGTCGCCGTAAAGATCGGCGGTCACGCTCACCGGCTGGCCGATGCGCATGTCGCGCAGCTGGGTTTCCTTGAAGTTGGCGTCGATCCACACCTCGTCCAGCGGAATCACCGCCATGGTCGCGGTGCCCGGTTGCAAGCGCTGGCCCAGCTGCACGGTGCGCTTGGCCACGTAGCCGGTCACCGGCGCCACCAGAGTGGTGCGCGCATGGTCGAGGTAGGCCTGGCGCAGCTCGGCGGCGGCGGCCATGACCTCGGGGTGCGAGGCCACTTGGGTGTCGTCGACCAAGGCGGTGCTGGTGTTGAGCTGCTGGCGGGCGCTGTCCACGGCGCTTTGCGCGGTGGTCAGGTCGTCGCGGGCGTGGGACAGCTCTTCGGCGGAAATCGCCCCGCCGTCAGCCAGCGCCTTGCGCCGGCTGTAGTTGTCGCGCGCAGTCTTGAGCGCCGCCTGGCGCGACTGCACCTGGGCCTTGAGCGCATCGACGTTGCTGTACAGACCGCGCACTTCGCGCACCGTACGCGCGAGCTTGGCCTGGCTGGCCTGCAAGGCCACCTCGGTATCGGACGGGTCGAAGCGCAGCAGTACCTGCCCGGCCTGGACCAGATCGCCATCGTCGGCACCGATGCTGGTGACCGTGCCGGTGACCAGGGGCGTGATTTCCACCACGTTGCCGTTGACGTAGGCATCGTCGGTGTTCTCTTCCCAGCGTCCGACCAGGCTGTACCACGCCCAACCGGCTGCCGCGCCGAGGATCACCAGCAACAACAGGCCGAGCAGCCAGAGCTTGCGCTTGCGCGAGCTGGCGGGCTTGTCGGCGGTTTGGCCAGCGGGCTCGGCGGGAGCGTTGGCGTCGGGGGAAGTGGCCATGGCAGTACCTTGGAAAAAGTCGGAAGGGGTTCAACGGTTGCTGAAGCGACGCACCGTCATCGGGTCGCCGGCAGCGAGCAGGATCTTGGCCAATAGGCGCTCCAGAGTGCTCAGTTCGTCGGCCTCGAGCACGCCGACCAACTCGTTCATGGCCTTTGCGCCGACCTCGGGCAGGCGGTCGGCCAGGCGCTGACCTTCAGCGGTCAGCACCAGGCGCACTTGACGGCGATCCCGTGGGCAGCGCTGGCGTTGGATCAGCCCCTTTTGTTCGAGGCGATCGAGCATGCGCGTCATGGAGCCGCTGTCCAGGCCCAGGCACCGACACATTTCGGCGGGCGTATCGAGCGCCAGTTGGGTGATGATCACCAGCACCTTGAACTGCGCAGCGGTCACGCCTTCGCTCTCCAAGTGCGCATCGAGGATGCGGTCCTTGAGGATCGCTGCGCGCCCTAGCAGCAAGCCGAGCGAGCAATCAGAAAAGTTGTCTGGCGTGAAGAATGGCATCGCACGCGCCCAGGCTAAGTGTGTGCAAATGTTACTGCCTAGGCAGTGAATGTCAAAGACTTTATTAGCAGCCTAATTAATTAAGCGGTCTGCCGCCGCCTGATGTGAGCCGCAGAGAGGCGGCAACCCCTGCCGGGCAGGTGCGCATGGGGCTTGTACCTGCTCAGGGTTGCTGAGCGGCGCAGCCGGGATCGACGCCGCATTCGCAAACGTCTCCAGGCTCAGGCCTGGGTACTGACCATGCTCCCAGCACTGCCCTTGTTCGCTTCGGCCAGCGCTGCCAGCAACTGACTGGTCGCGGTCATCAGGCTGGCATTGAGCGTGGCGATATTGGCTTGCTGGGCGGCCATGGCGGCCTGCTTGGCCTGGTCGCTCGTCTGCTGGGCACTGATGGACTCCAACTGGCGCTGCGCTTGGGCCAGTTGCTTCTGCAGATCCTTGATCATTTGCTTGAGTTCTTTGATCGCATCCGATTCGGTGTCTTCGCTGCTGGCGCCGCCTGCCGCCGGCGCCTGGGTCTGCAAGCCCTCATTGAACGCCTTGCCTTGCAGCTGCACGGCCGAGGTCTGTTCGGTGGTGCTGGAGATGTCTGTGGCGACAGAAGTAGAAGCAGGACTCATCGCTGATGGCACGACGAGGTTGGAAAAATTCACCATGGGTCCTCCTGGAATGGGCGTGGTGGGGCGTAGCCGCTATATCGGCAGCTGGCCCGAAAGCTGTAGGACCCAAGGCCGGCTTTTCTACGCCGCAGTGAAGCCGCCGCCGCTAAATTCCCCCAAGACTGGCTCGTTCCCTTGATGTACCCGTGCAGGCGCTGCACCCCTCGGCAGGCATGCCGCTTTCCACTCCTATGGACATCCGCCATGAGCCAGACTTCACCTTCAGCCCCTTTGAAAGACCTGATCGGCGTGGGCTTCGGCCCTTCCAATCTGGCTTTGGCCATCGCCCTGGAAGAACTCGCGCACACCCACGGCCATGCCCTCGATGCCCTGTTCATCGACAAGCAGACCGACTACCGCTGGCATGGCGAGACCCTGGCCAGCCAGAGCGAGCTGCAGATCTCCTTCCTCAAGGACCTGGTGTCGTTGCGCAACCCCACCAGCCCCTACAGCTTCGTCAACTACCTGCACCAGAAGCAGCGCCTGGCCGACTTCATCAACCTCGGCACGTTCTACCCCTGCCGCTTGGAATACAACGACTACCTGCGCTGGGCCGCCGAGCATTTCGCCACCCAGGCGCAATACGGCGAGCAGGTGCTGCGTATCGAGCCCGAGGTGCACCAAGGCCGGGTCGAGCACCTGCGGGTGGTCTCGCAGGACGGCCAGGGCCGGGAAATCGTGCGCCGTAGCCGTTCGGTGGTGGTGGGCACCGGCGGCACGCCGAAGATTCCGGAGATTTTCCGCAGCCTGAAGGACGACCCTCGGGTGTTTCACCACTCCCAGTACCTGAGCAGCGTCGCCAAACTCCCCTGCACCCAGGGCAAGGCCATGCGCGTCGCAGTGATCGGCTCTGGACAGAGCGCCGCCGAGGCGTTCATCGACCTCAACGACAGCTACCCGTCGGTGAAGGTCGACATGATCTTGCGCGCCGCCAGCCTCAAGCCTGCCGACGACAGCCCCTTCGTCAACGAAATCTTCGCGCCCGACTACACCGATCTGGTGTTCAACCAGCCGGCGGCCGAGCGCGGCAAGCTGATCGAGCAGTTCCACAACACCAACTACTCGGTGGTGGACCTGAACCTGCTCGAACGCATCTACGGCATCCTCTATCGGCAGAAAGTGGCCCACCAGTTCCGCCACAACGTGCTGTGCCGACGCCAGGTCGAAAACGTAGTGGCCCACACGGACGGCATCGAGCTGACCGTCACCGACCTTGCCACCGGCCAGCAGCAGACCCACCGTTACGACGCCGTGATTTTGGCCACCGGCTATGCCCGCAGCTCGCACCGCGAACTGCTCGCGCCGCTGGCCGGCTACCTGGAGGACTATGCCGTGGACCGCAACTACCGCGTCTTGACCAGCCCAGACCTGCAAGCCTCGGTGTACCTGCAAGGCTTCTGCGAAAGCAGCCATGGCTTGAGCGATACCCTGCTGTCGGTGCTGCCGGCGCGGGCGGCGGAGATCGGCGAAGCCCTGTTCCAGGAGCTGGGCTGCCAACGGGGGCGCATACCGCGGTCGGCGCTGGCTGACAGTGCTTGAGATAGCTACCACCCTGTCCTGTGATCCCCTTGAAACCGGCCTGCGCGACAACCGCACAGGCCGGTTTTCAGCGTCTGAAACAAATTCTTTCAATTAAGTGCGTAGGATTTTTATTCTCATTCGTCCTTACTAGTGCGGCCCATTTAGGCTGGGCGTTCGCTCGACCCCATTTCTAGAAGAACGACTGATGGCTCAATCCCCCAAAAAATCCAAATCCAGGCTGTGGTTCCTGGTCCACAGCTGGCTCGCGCTGCCGATCTGGTTTTTCGTGTTGATCGTCTGCTTCACGGGCATGCTCGCCGTGGTCAGCCATGAAATCGTCTGGTTGGCCGACCCGGACGTGCGCGCCACCGCCCCCGCTTCGGACGCCGAACGGCTGAGCTATCAGCAGGTGATCGATGCAGTGCACGAAGCCCAACCGGAACTCGCCGTCGAATGGCTGAACCAGCCCGACGGCTCGCATTTCGCGCTCAACATGGGCGTCACCCGGCCCGATGGTTCCAAGCCCACGCTCTACGTCAATCCCTACACGGGGGCGATCCAGGGCCAGGCGCCGGACTTCAACTTCCAGGCCTTTACCCGTGCGCTGCACGGTTGGTGGTTGGTGCCCTTCACGAGCGGCTACAGCTGGGGCTGGTACCTGGTGTCGCTGCTCGGGCTGCCGATGCTGGCGTCCTTGGTCACAGGGCTGGTGGTCTACAAGAAATTCTGGCGCGGTTTCTTCAAGCCGGTGCGCACGGGGCATGGCTCGCGCATCTTCTGGGGCGACCTGCACCGTCTGGCCGGGGTCTGGTCGATCTGGTTCATTGCGGTGATCTCCATCACCGGCACCTGGTTCCTGATCCAGGCGATCCTGGCCGACAACCACATCACAATTTCCAGCGAGCCCGTCGTGCCGGTGATCGCCCGCGAGCAAGTGCCGCAGATGCCCGACGGCAGCCCGGCGCCACGCATCGACCTGGACCAGGCGATGCTCATCGCGCAGCAGCAGATGCCGGGGCTGGACTTCACCTACGTGTTCATGCCGGGCACCGCCTACAGCCACATCTACATGATGGGCCGCGGCTGGTACCCGTTGATGATGCAGACCGCGTCGGTCAACCCCTATACGCAGAAGGTCGACAGCCGATTCGTGCTCTCGGACCGTACGGCCCTGGAGTTCGTCACCGAATCCATGCGCCCCCTGCACACCGGTGACTTCGGCGGCCTGGCGATCAAACTGGTGTGGTTCTTCTTCGGCCTGGTGCTGACGCTGATGGTGCTGAGCGGCCTGTTGATCTGGACCAAACGCACCGCCCAAGCCACCGCCGCCGCCCTCAAGCGCCGCGAGCGGCCGGCGCGGACTAGCGCCGACACGACACATAAAACGCCCGAGCCCGCCATGGAGGTGCAACCATGAGCCGCGCGCAAACCCTGCCGCCGACCGGCTTGAGGCACTGGTGGCTGAAGTGGCGCTTCCACTTGAATATCCTGCTGATCCTGATTCCGCTGGCATTCATGCCCAAGTACTTCGCCGACATGCGCCTGTTCCGCGGTGACGACGGCCTGGGCCAACACATCCAGGCCGACATCCCGGTGGGTCGCTGGAGCGTGAGCCTGGCCGAAATGCTCGACCAGCCACCCGTGCAAGACGGCCCGGCCGGCTATTTCAAGGTCTTCAACCTGGCCCTGTGCGCCGCCTGCGACGAAGGCGTCAAGGCCATCTACCTGCGCATCGGCAAGCCACGCAGCCTGCGCGCGGCGGGCAGCATCCTGTTCGGCTCGCAGTACCGCATGGCCACCTCGCTGCCGATTCCGCCGCGCACACGGCCCGACGCCCAGATCTGGATCACCATCGAAGGCTGGGACGGCAAGCTATACCAGGCATCCGTACCCCTGGCCGACGCATCGCCCGCGACTGCGGCCTGGCTCGCCAAACAAGGAGGCAACCCATGAAACACCTGATCCGCAGGCTCGCCCTGCCCTTGCTGATACTGGCCGCAGGCCCGGCGCTGGCCCACAATCCGATGTGCGAATGCGACGAGAAAGGCGACGGCGAAATCACCTGCAAGGGGGGCTTCTCGGACGGCAGCGGCGCCCCCGGGGTGACCCTCGACGTCATCGGCTACGACGAGCAGGTACTGGTCGGCGGCAAACTCGGCGACGACTCGACCCTGACCTTCAAACGCCCCGACGGCGAGTTCTACGTGCTGTTCGACGCCGGCCCCGGCCACGTGGTGGAAGTCGACCACGCCGACATCGCCGCGCCATGAGCCGGGCTCAAGTCGTGCGCCCGGCCGGTGCCGGGCATGAAACCCTGTACGTACTGCTGGCCGCGCTGGTGATCGTGCTGCTGGCCGCTGCCGTGGTCGGCGTACGCGGTGCCCGGGAAGACGAGGTGGCGCTGGGCGCCCACGAGATCGACGCCCGCCGCGACCTCACCCCTGCCGAGCAAGGCCTGTACACCGACCTGCGCGTGGCCGCCGACGAAATGTGTCTGCTGCGCGAAGACACTGGCAGCAGCCCCGACATCGACGTCCTCGCCGAGGAAGGGCTACCGCCGTTCGTGGTCGACGCCAGCAGCGAAAGCCGTGGCCGCCACCAATGGCAGCGCCTGAGCGACGACGCCTACCTGGGCCGTAGCCAAGCCGCAGAAGTGGCCGGGAGCTTCCTGTTGCTGCTGCCCGCCGAGGCCGACGCCGAACCGGTGGTGTGGCTGCGCCGCCAGCGCGACGTCGCGCCACCGCTCGACCGCTCCGCCACGGCCCTGGCCGACGCCGGTTGGCAGCAGGTCGTCAGCCACTACGACGCTGGGGTTACCCGCCAGCACCGCCACTGATACAAGGACTCCCCCATGTTCCGCTCCGCCCTGGCGCGTCGCGCCCTTGCCCTGCTGGTCGCCTGCGCCTTGCCCGCCCTGGCCCTGGCCGATGCCGGCAAACCCCTGCGTATCGGCATCACCCTGCACCCCTACTACAGCTACGTGAGCAACATCGTCGGCGACAAGGCCGAGGTGGTGCCGCTGATTCCGGCCGGTTTCAACCCGCACGCGTACGAGCCGCGCGCCGAAGACATCAAGCGCATCGGCACCCTGGACGTGGTGGTGCTCAACGGCGTGGGCCATGACGACTTCGCCGACCGCATGATCGCGGCCAGCGAAAAGCCCGACATCAAGACCATCGAAGCCAACCGCAACGTGCCCCTGCTGGCCGCGACCGGCATCGCCGCGCGCGGCGCCGGCAAGGTGGTCAACCCGCACACCTTCCTGTCGATCAGCACCACCATCGCCCAGGTCAACAATATCGCCCGCCAACTGGGCGAGATCGACCCTGCCAACGCGGCGTACTACACCAAGAACGCCCGTGCCTACGCCAAGCGCCTGCGCGGCTTGCGCGCCGCCGCCCTGGCCAAGGTCAGCGCGGCGCCCAACGCCAATTTCCGCGTCGCCACCATCCACGCCGCCTACGACTACCTGCTGCGCGACTTCGGCCTGGAGGTCACCGCCGTGGTGGAACCGGCGCACGGCATCGAGCCGAGCCCGGCGCAGTTGAAGAAGACCATCGACCAGCTCAAGGCGCTGGACGTCAAAGTGATCTTCTCGGAGATGGACTTCCCCTCGGCCTACGTCGAGACCATCCAGCGCGAAGCCGGTGTGCGCCTGTATCCGCTGACGCACATCTCCTATGGCGAGTACACCAAGGACAAGTACGAGGTGGAGATGCAGCGCAACCTCGACACCGTGGTGCGCGCCATCGAGGAGAACCGCACATGACCGCCGCCCAGCCCATCGGCGTCGGCGGGCCGCGCATCGAGTTCGCCGGCATCGACCTGACCCTGGGCCGCACGCGCATCCTCGAGCAGGTCAGCTTCGACGTCGCCGCCGGCAGCATCCACGCGATCGTCGGCCCCAACGGCGGCGGCAAGAGCTCGCTGATCAAGACCCTGCTCGGGCAGATGCCGCACCAGGGGCGCTTGACCCTGCACTGGCCTGGCCCGAGCGAAGTGGTCGGCTACGTTCCGCAGGCCCTGGAGTTCGACCGCGGCCTGCCGATGACCGTGGACGACTTCATGGCCGCCATGTGCCAGCGTCGTCCGGCCTTCCTCGGTTTGTCGCGCCGCGTGCGGCCGGCCATCGACCAGGCGTTGGAGCGGGTGGGCATGCTCGACAAGCGCAAGCGGCGCATGGGCGCGCTGTCGGGCGGCGAGCGCCAGCGCGTGCTGCTGGCCCAAGGACTAATCCCGGCGCCGCAATTGCTGGTGCTCGACGAGCCGATGTCGGCCCTCGACGAAGCCGGCATTCAGGTCTTCGAGCAGTTGCTGCATGCCTGGCGCGCCTCGGGCACCACGGTGCTGTGGATCGAGCACGACTTGCAGGCCGTATTGCGCCTGGCCGACCGGGTCACCGGGCTGAGCCGCCAGGTGCTGTTCGACGCCGCACCGGCCGAGGCGCTGACCCCGGAACGTCTGCTCAGCCTGTTCTCCGTCCATCCACGCCGCGAGGGCGCCGCCTGATGAGCTTCGAAGTGTTTCGCCAACTGATTCAAGAGTGGGCCGCCGCCGGGTACCTGCCCGAAGCGCTGGCCTATGGTTTCGTCATCAACGCCCTGCTGGCCGGGGCGATGATCGGGCCGGTCCTGGGCGGGCTGGGTACGTTGGTGGTGGTCAAGCGTTTCGCCTTCTTCTCCGAAGCGGTCGGCCATGCCGCGCTAACCGGCGTCGCCATCGGCATCCTGCTCGGCGAACCCTATACCGGCCCTTACGGCAGCTTGTTCGGCTACTGTCTGCTGTTCGGCATCCTGCTCAACTTCCTGCGCAACCGTACCGGGCTGTCGCCCGACACCTTGATCGGCGTGTTCCTCTCCGTGTCGCTGGCCCTGGGCGCCAGCCTGCTGCTGATGCTGGCCGGCAAGATCAACGTGCACATCCTGGAGAACGTGCTGTTCGGCTCGGTGCTGACGGTAAGCCCCGAAGACCTGCTGGTGCTCGGCATCGTCGCCTTGCTGGTGGTGGCCCTGGCGGTGCCGCTGTACAACCGCATCATGCTCGCCAGCTTCAACCCGCAGCTGGCGGCGGTGCGCGGCGTGGCGGTGAAGACCCTCGACTACCTGTTCGTGGTGCTGGTGACCCTGGTCACGGTAGCGGCGGTGAAAGTGATCGGCGCCATCCTGGTCGGCGCGTTGCTGGTGATTCCTGCGGCGGCGGCGCGCCTGGTGAGCCAGTCGCTCAAGGGCTTCTTTTTCGCCTCGGTGCTGATCGCCACACTCAGCACCCTGGCCGGCATCCTCTTGCCGATCGTCTTCGACCTGCCCATTCCGTCGGGCGCGGCGATCATTCTGGTGGCCGGCGTGTGCTTCGCCCTGGCCGCCCTGGCCCGCGCCCTCGTTCCACGCCTGCAAGGAAACCCGGCATGAACCTGTCCCTCAAGCATTTGACCCTCGCTCTCGCCCTGGCCGGTGTGCCCTGCCTGGGCGTGGCGGCGCCTGCCAGCCACGCCGGCACTGGCGCCACCGGCTCGTCCAGCGCCACGGTGACGGTCCTGACCACCTTGCCCGTCACCCACAGCCTGGCCGCCGCGCTGCTCGAGGGCACTTCGGTACGGCTCGAGCGCGCCGCGCCGGCCAACCTGCCGGCCAGCCGCCAGCCGTCGTTCTTCAGCACACGCGGTGGCCCCAGCCTGGACAAGGCCGCACGCCAGGCCGATGCCGTGATCGGCTTGCGCTCGATCTGGCGCGACGATCCGCTCTACCCAATGGCCCGGCGCAGCAACATCCGCATCGTCGAAATCGACGCTGCGCGGCCGGTAGACGGCGCTCTGCCGGGTATCGCCGTGCAGGGCGACGATGCCTTCGCCGGTTATCCCTGGCTGAGCCCGACCAACCTCGGCCGCATGGCCGACGTGCTGGCCAGCGATCTGGAACGCCTGGCACCTGCCGACAAGGCGCGCATGCAAAGCAACCTCGCCGGGCTCAAGCGCCAGTTGCTGGCGTTGCAGTCGGCCAGCCAGACGCAACTGGCCGACGTCGACAACCTGAGCGCGGTCAGCCTCTCCGAGCGCCTGAACTACCTGGCCGGCGGCATGAACCTGGACCTCATCGACCAGCCGCTGCCCGCAGGCGATCGATGGGACGCGGCGGCCCTCAAGCTGCTGGGGGACAACCTCCAGGCGAACGATGTGGCCCTGGTGCTGCATCATCGCCAACCCGACCCCGCCGTGGCCGAAGTCATCAAGGCAGCGGGCGCCAAGCTGGTGGTGGTCGACAGCGATGCCGACGACACGCTGGCTGGGCTCAAGGCCAGCGTCGAGCAAGTGGTGGCAGCCCTGCGCGGCTAACCGGCTGCGGCGCTTCCGGCAAGCAATGGCGGGAGTGCTGCGGCCAACCAGTGCTACAGGGCATCTTCATTTAGAGGGCGCAGCACCCGACCCGCGCATTCGAGCAAGCGCCTGGCCAGCTCTGGATGCTGCGCCAGAGGGGCTGCGGCGCACCGCAACACACCCAGTCACCTATGTAATGGATTGTACAAAGCAGAAGGCCAATTGCTATGCTGGCGCGCTTGGGCCACTCCCCAGGCCGCCTCTATCAGTAAGTACCGTTCATGAAAATCGCTCTCGTCCTGATCTTCGTCCTGTCCATCGGTTACGTGCACCTGCGCGGTCGCGTGCGCCACAAACTGACTCGACAACTGGGCGACCACTCCAGCTTCCTCGCGCCGATCAACTGTTTCCTCTACCTGTTCTCGCGCCACCCTGCCAAACCCTACCTGCCGGTCGAAGCCTTCCCTGAACTCGCACCCTTGCAGGCGCATTGGCAGGAAATCCGCGAAGAGGCCGTTCAGTTGCTGCATGGGGGCGAGATCAAGAAGTCGGAAAACTATGACGACGTGGGTTTCAACTCGTTCTTCAAGACCGGCTGGAAACGTTTCTACCTCAAGTGGTACGGCGAGAGCCATCCGTCGGCGCTGAGCCTGTGCCCGCGCACCACCGAACTGCTGCAAGGCATCGGCACGGTCAAGGCGGCCATGTTCGCCACCCTGCCGCCGGGCGCCAAACTGGTGCGCCACCGCGACCCTTATGCGGGCTCCTATCGCTACCACCTGGGCCTGGACACCCCCAACGACGACGGCTGCTACATCGACGTCGACGGTGAGAAGTACGCCTGGCGCGACGGTGAGGCGGTGGTGTTCGACGAGACCTACATCCACTATGCCGCCAACACCACCGAACACAACCGCATCATCCTGTTCTGCGACATCGAACGCCCGCTCAAGTACCGCTGGGCCACTGCGTTCAATCGCTGGTTCAGCCGCAACGTCATGTCCGCAGCGGCCGCGCCCAACGATGCCAACGACAAGACGGGCGCGATCAATCGTCTGTTCACCCGCATCTATCGCATCCGCGAACGCGGCAAGGCGCTGAAGAAGCGCAACCGCGCCCGCTACTACCTGGAAAAATGGGCCGTGGTGGCCGCGTTGGTCCTGGTGTTCATCTACATCTGAGTCTGTCTTGGGCCACCGGCACTTGCCGGGTGGCCTGGGGCGTCCCACACTGCGCGGTCCGTTCGCACAGGAAAGCCTGCCCATGCACATCCGCCCCATGACCCCGGACGACTTCGAGCGCTTCTGGCCCACCTTCCAGGCCGTGGCCCAGGCGCGCGAGACCTACGCCTACGCCCCCGACATCAGCTTCGAGCAGGCGCGTCAGCTGTGGTTGGAACTGCCGATGCACACCCTGGTGGCTGAGGACGAGGGGCAACTGCTGGGTTCCTACTACCTCAAGGCCAACGCCGCCGGCCCCGGCTCGCACGTAGGCAATTGCGGCTACATGGTCTGTGAAGCGGCACGCGGCCGCGGCGTGGCGCGGGCGCTGTGCGAGCACTCGCAGAAGCTCGCGCGCCAGGCGGGCCTGCTGGCGTTGCAGTTCAATTCGGTGGTGGCCACCAACGAGGTGGCGGTCGCGCTGTGGCAGGCACTGGGCTTCGAAACCGTCGGGCGCCTGCCCAAAGCCTACCGCCATGCCCGTTTCGGTCTGGTGGATTGCCTGGTGATGTACAAGTGGCTGGCCGACGAGCCGGTGACCGAGACACCGCCCTTGCTCATCGGCCGCAAGAACATCGAAGCGCGGGTGTCGCGCCGCCGAGGCCGCTGACCTGGAAGAAGTCCCGGGGTGACATCCGTGGCGCCTTCGCACAGCGCAGTGCCTTGCAAAGCCCGACATGCAACGGTTTTTTGCGCAAGCTTTGCGCTCGCTCACATTCTTAAAGGCCCTACGAGTCAAAACCGCTGCCAGGCCGTTCGTTGCGATACCCTACGCAACGTTTCCCTCTGTCCGGAATTCGCCTGATGCCTTCCTCGCCCGACGCCTCGCGTACCCCGTCCGCCGACCCTACGCTGACCTGCGCCTACGACCTGCTGCGCCACTCGCAACGCCCGCTACCAGACGCGCAGCGCGGCGCCGAATGGGCCGGGGGCTGGTGTCTGGGTTTGCCGCCCGGTATTCGCCCTAGCCAATGGCCACTCAGTGAGACCTTCGGCCACCCGCTGCGGCATGCCTTCACCCTGCACATTCCCGCGCAGTACCGCACCCAGGGCGATACGCGCGTGGCCCTGAGCCTGTTCGTCGACGATCAGTTCGACGAACTGTCGGCCAATGAAGCGGTGGAAGCCTTCTTCGCCGCTGAGCTGCCTGAAGCTGCTCCGCAAGACCCAGCACTGCACGTGCTGTGGCAACACGCCAGAGACCGCCATCCTGCGCGGTTCGACATGCGCGACATCCTCAGTACGCAATATGCCGGCCTGTGGCTGACTCAAGCCGAGTTCGACGGGACGCTCTGCCCTGCCCCGCGCTTGCCCGCCAGTACGTTGCTCGGCCCTGAGCCGAGCTGGCATACACAGCCCTATCCGACCTACTTCTACGACCTGCGCATCCGTGAACCCAACGCGCCGCCCATCGAACTGTTGCCGCACGCCGGCCTGGAAACGGCGCTGCCCATCTACGCGCAGCTGCGCGAGGGCGACCCCAACGTGGGCAAGCCGCCGCGAGAGTGGGACGACGAATGCGTCGAAAGCGGCTATGTGCCGGCTTTCGGCGAATCGGCCGAGGGACTGGACCTGGAACGCTTCTTCGGGCGCAACCATCTGGGCGGCACGATGATGCCAGTGCAGGGTTACCCGGAGTTCGGCCCACGCTTTCTGGAGTTCGAAGAGGATTTCGGCGGCTTCAACTTCGGCTGTGGTACAGGCCAGATAGACCTGGCGTCCATGCAGTTGGACTGGGCGTGCGGCTAGCAGGTCTGGACCTGGAAGGGGAGTAACGTCCATCGCGGCTGATCGGAGCGCCGAACCGGCCGCTCCAACAAACGTCATGGCCGCGATGGGCATGCTCTTGTTGGAGCGGCTTTAGCCGCGATGACCTGCGCAGCAGGTCCAATGGCCGCGATCACTTCCGGTCAGGTGCGTGGCGACACGGAGTGCTCAGCTGACCGCCATTGCTCCTTACGTTTCCCGCACTCGACACTGCGTCATCCTGTCGCAGCAAATTCCTCAGCTCGGCGACTCGCCGAACCGTAGAATCCGCCCGGCCTTTTTAGTCCAGTCGCCACGAACGCTGGCCATCCGTCGCCATGACCCTCCACGCTCCTGCGCCGCCCTGATCGACCAGGATCCATCCGCCCGCCCGCTCGTTCGCGGCCCGCGGTCGCGTCATGTCTCGGTCGCAGACATTCCCTGGCACTTTGCTGCAGCGCCGGCCTCCAAGGCCTGCTCGATCCTGCATGCCTGAAAGGGCGTCCGTCGTTTTCCTACTTCTAGAGGTACGTATGTCCGTGCGTTTGCTGGGCATGGCGCTGGCGCCATTGCTCGGGTTGTTCATCGTTGCGTTGGGCAACGGCTTCCTGTCTTCGCTGACCACTCTGCGTCTGGGCGAGGCCGGTGAGTCGGCCACCCTGATCGGTGTGGTGGCGTCCGCCTACTTTCTCGGCCTGACCCTGGGCGCGCTGTTCAACGACCGGCTGATCCTGCGCATCGGCCATATCCGCGCCTATACCTGCTTCGCCTCGCTGATCGCCGCGACCATCCTGCTGCAAGGGCTGTTCGTCGACACCTGGGGCTGGATGGTGCTGCGCCTGATCAACGGCTGGGCCACCGTCGGTGTGTTCCTGGTGATCGAAAGCTGGATGCTGCTGGCCGGCGACGCGAAGATTCGCGGGCGCCTCTTGGCGCTGTACATGATCGCGCTGTACGGCGCCGGGGTGCTGGGCCAGGCGTTCCTCGGCGAGTTGGCCGGCTGGGGCGCGACCGCGCCGTTCATGGTCGCCGGTATGCTGGCCTCGCTGTCGATCCTGCCCATCGGTGTGCTGCCGCGGGTCTCGCCCTTGCTCGACCAGGTGGAACCGCTCAAACCGCGCCAGCTGCTCAGCGTGACGCCCAGCGGGCTGGTCGGCTGCTTCGGTTCGGGCGTGGCCATCGCCGCGGTGTACTCGCTGCTGCCGCTGTACCTGCAACGCATCGGCCTGGACACCGGTGAGGTGGGCCGCATGATGGCTTGGGTGATCCTCGGCGCGATGCTTCTGCAATACCCGGTAGGGCGCTGGTCCGACCGTACCGACCGCCAGGACGTGCTGATCGTGCTGGGGGCGGTGTGCGTGGCGCTGTCGGTGGGCATTCTGCTGTTGCCGTCGGGCTCGCCACTGTTGCCTGCGCTGCTGTTTCTGCTGGGCGGCGGGGTGTTCGCGGTGTACCCGGTTGCGGTCAGCCATGCGGCCGACCGGGCGCCGGCCGACGCCATCGTGCCGATGATCCAAGGCATGCTGCTGATCAACTCGCTGGGTTCGGCGATGGCCCCGCTGATGATTTCGCCTGCGATGACCGCCTACGGTGAGACCGGCCTGTTCTGGGCTTTCGCGGTGGTCAACCTGGGCATGGTCGGGTTCTTCCTGTGGCGCCGTGGCAAGCGCCCGGCCCCCGAGCATCCGGCACCCTTCGCGCCGTCGGCGACCTTTTCGCCCACTGGCGCCGAGCTGCGGGTGACCGAAGAACTGATCCATGCGGCCCATGAGCACCCCACCATGGCCGATACGCATTCCTACGCTGAGGTAGAGACAGTCGAGAGCGCCACGCCACCCAAGACGGATGGCGCGTAACATCCAGTAACCTCAAGCGCATGACCGTCTGTCGTCTGCCGGGCACCGTCGCCCGGCCGGCGCAGCCGAACCGAATGTAAGATCCCTTCCTTCAGGAGATTCACATGATCAGCATTCGCCCGCTTTCCATCGCACTCGCCCTGAGCCTCGGCCTGGCCTCGGCCGGCAGCTTCGCAGCCACTACCGGCACCTCCACCGGCACCACAGGCGCCGGCCATTCCACCACCCATGGCACCGGCGCTGACACCAGCACCGGCATGGGTACTCCGGGCAGCACTACCCCGGGCACCACCGCAGGTGATGGCAGCAGCGTCAACTCCAACGCCAGCGGCATGAAAAACCATTCGGGCACCAGCACCGGTACGGGTACCAATGCCGATTCGGCTGCCGGCATGCCGAAGCCCAAGAACAACGACGGCAGCACCAATTCACTGCCTGGCACCGACAATACCGCGCCCAAGCAGTGAGGCATGGTCGGCGTTGACCCGTGCTTGCGGGTCACGCCATTGCCTTTGCCTTCGGCCGTGAGCCGACCGTTATTCGATGCCCTTCCCGCTTGCCCCGCCTTTCCCCTCTCTCAACGCTGCATGCAGCGCTGGTAACGCGCATCCACACGCTGTGCGAACCAGGCCGTGGTGAGCTTGCGCGTGATCTTCGGGCTTTCCAGCACGATGCCGGGTAACACCGCGCGCGACACGGGCTTGCCAGCTTTGGCATCGGCCAAGGCGAAGACTCCGGTGTAAAGCGCCGTCTCTTCGAACGCCAATCCGTCTTCCTGCTCCAACTGCCGACGAATCTGCGGGTTGCGCAAGCCAAGCTTGCCGCCCAGGGTTCGGGCCGCCTGCTCGGTCTTGCCGGGCATTAGCGCGCCGGGGTCGATCAAGTCGCCGTCAAGCGCCAGAGGAGCGCCCGTCACACGACTCAACGCCGCCTGGAACGCGGCGTCGCGGCTCGCGTACCAACCGGCGTTGAAGTCGGCGAAGCGGTACAGCGGCTGGGTGTAATGGGTGGGGTAACCCAACAGGTGGACGATGCCGAAATACAGCCCGCCCCGGCGTGTGAACACTTCCTGGCGCAAGGTTCCACTATAGGTATAGGGATAGTCCTGCGCGTGTTTCTGAGCGAAATCGACGCTGACTTGCATCGGCCCACCCGTGCGCACGGGGTTGAGCCCGGCGAACAACGTACGGCCCAGCGGCAGACTGGCGATGACGTCGTCGTACAGCGCACTCAGCTCGCCCTCGCTGCGTACGGCCAACAGGCGTTGCTGGTAGGTCTTGCCGTTGGCGGAAGTGCTGTCGAGCGCGACGTCGACCAACAGGTTGGGTATGTGCAGGCGCCCCGCACGCCGATCGATCTCCGCCCGGGCGATGCGGCCCAGGCCCGGCACCTGCGGATCGGCGTTGAAGGTCGACTCCTGCTCGGCCACCGCCAGTACCGCGCACAGGTTGCTGCGGTCGGCGGGCAGGCGCTGGGCGGCCATGGCGACTTGTATGTCTTCGGCCCAGCCCTTGCGGTCGTTGAGGTGCGCGGGTAGCAAACGCAGTAGTTGGGCGCGTACCGCGGCAGGATCGTCCTGGGGGTCGGGCGCGGCTGCGCGCTGACCGGTGCAACCTTGCAGCAACGCCAGCACCATCAATCCGGTGCAACTGGCGCGTAGGCGCCAAGAGCGGGCAGGCATCGTGGGGGGCTTGGCCGCATGCAGTGCGCTGCCGGGCGTCTGCCATGGGCAGGGCAACGACGTGGCCTGAAGCCGATCGATCAACATGCGGACGTCCCGTGCTTGGAATAGCGGCTTAGCCTCCCCTAAGCAGGGAGCCACGTCAATCAAGCGCCATCAAGCACGCAGACGATGCGGCTGCAAACGGCTGGCCAGCGCTTCCAGCACGCGATCTTCCTCGGTATGGATGAAAAAATGCCCGCCTGGAAACATCTGCAGGTCGAAGGGGCCCAAGGTCTCCTGAGCCCAAGCCAGCAACTGCTCCTGGGTGGCACGGTCAGCGTCGCCGGCCAGCACATGCAACGGGCAACGCAACGGTGGCCGCTGGCGATAGGCATAGCGGCCGCACAACAGGAAGTCGGCACGCAGGATCGGCAGGGTCAGGCCCATCAGTTCTTCGTTGGCCAATACGTCTTCAGGGGTGCCCTGCAATTGGCGCAGCTCATCGATCAACTGAGGGTCGGACTTGGGCTCGCGCCAGTCCCTGCCGTCGTATTCCTCGCGGCGCGTCGGCGCCGCCGTACCGCAGGCGAACAGGGCCGACGGCGCCGGGCAGCCCAGGGCTTGCAGCTCGTGGGCCAACTCGAACGCCAGCAGCGCTCCCAGGCTGTGCCCCAACAGCGCATAGGGCTTGCTGGCGGCCAGTCGCTGCTCGACGGCCAGTTGCCGGGCCAACGCCTGCATGTCGGTCTGCAACGCTTCGCCGAAGCGCGCGCCACGTCCAGGCAGCTCCACCGGGCGGACGTTCAGCCAAGCGGGCAGCTTCCGCCGCCAGCGCGCATAGACCATGGCGCTGGCACCCGAATACGGCAGGCACAACAGGTTCAGTGCGGTCACCGCAGGGCCTCAGGACGCGGCGCTTTCGGCCATCTTCTGGCGCAGGCTCAAGGGCCGCATGTCGGTCCACACCTCGTCGATGTAGGCCAGGCATTCGGGCTTGAAGCCGCTCTTGCCGACGGTGCGCCAGCCGTTGGGGATCGCCTTGTAGTCGGGCCAGATGGAGTATTGCTCTTCGTGGTTGACCACTACCTGGAACACGATGTCGTCGCGGTCGAATACGGAAGTCATTGCCTGTCTCCTTGAAGGTGGGGCCACTGCGTGGAACGCAGGGCAGGTCTTCAAAAGACGTAGGAGCGTTCTGAGAAATTAGTCAGACGAAACCGCAGAACCTAGCCAGTCACACCGTGGGTCAAGCCCCCTCACGCACCGCCCAGCAAATCGTGGGCGTCAAGCAAGCGATAAAGCACTTCAGGATTGCGCTCCAACCCACGGCGGATGGCTGCGGGAATTTCCCGACGGGTTTTCCGGCACAGGCCGGGTTGCGCGTCAATGTCGATCTGCACGCCGCGCCCGCTGCGCACCTCATGGTCGCCAGGGCCGATGTGCAAACGGATGCCGAGGTTGTCCTGTAGACGCTGTTGCAGACGATAGAGGTCGGCAAGGTCTTGCAGGTTTTCCAAGCGCTCGAGCAGGCGCCGCTCTTCCTGACGGGTCAGCAGCAGGATGCGCTGGGCCGGGGACGGGCTTTCGGCCAATCGCTCGCGACCGCAGTCGCAGGCACCGGGTGGGCAAGGTTGGCGCAAGGGCGTGGGTTGGGTCATGGCCTCAGCATAGCCTGTATGTAACAGGTTGCAGGCCAGAGACTGCGGGGCGTCTGGCACCCATGCCCTGCCTCGGCGCCAGGGCGCCGAGGCGGCTCAACTGCCCAGGCCTTCGGGCAACAGACTGCGCTCGAAGGTGAACAACCGATCGGCCTGGGGCGTATGCCGGTACAACTGCTGCGGCCGCCCGAGTCGCGGCTGGTTGCGCTCCCCGGTATCGCTCACCCACCCCAGCTCTTTCATGCGTTCCAGGCGCTTGCGCAGCGAGGTGTTATTGACCGTAGCGCCCAGGCAAGCCTGGGTGGCGTGCAAGGCATCGAGCACGGTGAAGCGCTCGGGCGCCAGGTACAGCGGCAAGCTGCTGTACACCGTTTTGGTCGCCAGACGCTCGCGGGTCAGGCGCACCAGCAAGTTATGGTCGAAGGGCAGCAGCACCTTGCGCTGCAACACGCTGTCTAGTTCGAAGAACCCTAGGTCGTCGCCCGACAGCACGGTATCGGGCGCCAGCAACGCCAAGTAGTACGTGCTCAGCGACCACCCGCGCGGATCGCGAAAGGCATTGCCCTCGGTGCCGACCTGCTCCAGGTAACGCGGCTCGACCCGCGCCTTTTCCCGCAAGGCGCGCTCGGCGGCAGTCGCCAGGCTGTTGTCGGGGCTACGCCCGTTGACGATGACGCCAGGCAGCGCCCAGTCGCCCAGGTGCGGTTCGCGTTCACGGCGGTGCAACAGCACTTGCAAGGTTGCGGTGTCAGGGGCCATGCGCAGCGCGACGATGTCGACGCTGGCCAGAACTTCGGCACGGCTCATGGCGGCACTCCAGGAATGAGAAGTCGAGATATTCCACCAGAAATACAATTCATGACAAGACCCATATTTTTCAAGACTCAAGGCTTGACATACTTATTACACCAGGTGAATTATATAGGCATTCCCGCACAAGGAGTCATGTGATGAAGATCGCCAGTTTCGATGTCGACGCGCAGAACGGCTTCACCTGCAACGCCCCCGACGAACTGCCCGTCCCCGGCGGCCACGAAATCGTCCCGGCCTTGCAGGCCATGGCCCAGCGCGCTGACCTGCGCCTGGGCAGCAAGGACGCCCACCCGCGCAATGCCGTGTGGGTGGTGCCGGAGCACGCGCAGATGCTGCAACCGCTCGACCTGCCCAACGCCGACCTGACCTGGGTCAGCCACTGCGTTCCGGGCACGCCCGGCTTCGAACTGCTGCCCGGCCTGCCCGCGCCCATCGACTACGACTACTTCGTCTGGAAAGGCGTGGAGCCCGACCTGCACCCCTACGGGGCCTGCTACCACGACCTGGCCGAGCGCCGCTCCACCGGTGCCATCGAATACCTCAAGGCGCAAGGCGTAAGCGTGGTGCTCGTCGGCGGCCTGGCCCTGGACTACTGCGTCGCCACCACCGCACGCCAACTGCGCGATGCCGGCCTGCAGGTGCTGCTCTATCTGCCGGCCTGCCGCGGGCTGAACGCGGCGGGTTGCGACAGCGCCTGCGAGGCCATGGTGGCCCACGGTATCCGCCTGTGCGCCGACGAGAGCGCCCTCGACCAGACCCTCAACGAACTGCGGGAGACCTTGCAATGAGCGAACACATCTTCGGCGACCGTATCGTCCAGAACCTGCTGGACACCGACTTCTACAAGATCACCATGATGCAGGCGGTGCTGCACAACTACCCCAACACCGAAGTGGAATGGGAATTCCGCTGCCGCAATGGCGAAGACCTCTCCCCTTACCTGGCCGAAATCCGCTATCAGGTCGAGCAGTTGGCCGAGGTCTCGGTCACCCTCGACCAGTTGGCCTACCTGGAAAAGATCCCGTTCATCAAGCCGGACTTCATCCGTTTCCTCAGCCTGTTCCGCTTCAACCTGCGTTACGTCCACATCGGCCTGGACGACAGTGGCCAACTGGCCATCCGCGTACGCGGGCCTTGGCTGCACGTGATCCTCTACGAGATTCCTTTGCTGGCGATCGTCTCCGAGGTGCGCAACCGCCAGCGTTACCGCGACGTGCGTCTGGAGCAGGTGGGCGAGCGTCTGTACCAGAAGCTCGACTGGCTGCGCCAGGAAGCCAGCGATGCCGAACTCGCGGGCCTGCAACTGGCCGACTTCGGCACCCGCCGGCGCTTCTCCTACCCGGTCCAGGAAGAGGTGGTGCACATCCTCAAGCGCGACTTCCCTGGCCGTTTCGTCGGCACCAGCAACGTGCACCTGGCCCGCGAGCACGAACTCAAGCCCATCGGCACCATGGCCCACGAATGGTTCATGGCCCACCAGCAGCTCGGCCCGCGCCTGGTCGACAGCCAAGTCGCGGCGTTGGAATGCTGGGTGCGCGAATACCGCGGGCTGCTGGGCATTGCGCTCACCGACTGCATCACCATGGACGCCTTCATGGACGACTTCGACCTGTACTTCGCCAAGCTCTTCGACGGCTTGCGCCATGATTCGGGCGACCCATTGGCCTGGGCCGAAAAAGCCATCGCCCACTATCAGCGGTTGGGCATAGACCCGGCCAGCAAGACGTTGATCTTTTCCGACGGCCTGGATTTCGCCAAGTCGCTGGCGCTGTACCGCGCCCTGCACGGACGCATCAACGTGAGTTTCGGCATCGGCACCAACCTGACGTGCGACATTCCAGGAGTCCAACCGATGAACATGGTGATCAAGATGACGGCCTGCAACGGCGCGCCGGTGGCGAAGATCTCGGACAGCCCCGGCAAGACCCAGTGCCGTGACGAGAACTTCGTCAGCTACCTGCGGCATGTGTTCAACGTGCCGGGTTGAGCCCGGCTGCCGCATCGACGCGGCAGGCAATGGATGAACATTCGAGCGCTTTTGCTTGGCTGGCGTCGTGAGCTCACACGGTGCCCGCCAAGCCGCCGCTTTCCCTACTTGCTGAAACGTTTCTGTGGGGCTATAAAAACGCACAACTCCAATAAAGGCCGTTGCCATGACTCCGCTCAAACTCCTCGCCACCCTTGGCGCGCTGTCCGCTGCCACCCCCGTCTCGGCCTGGGACTACGTCCTGCTCGACACCGATAAAGCCGCCCAGCCCTGGCAGATCACCAGCGCACAACTGGGCGTCAAGACCGACAAGCCGTTCAGCGTCACCCTGCGCACCTTGCACGGTGGGCGGCAGGAAGGCGTCAGCATCGTCGACATCGACAACGGCACGATGAAGCTCTCGGTCGTGCCCACGCGCGGCATGAACGTGCTGCACGCCTCGGTCGGCGACGTGCGCATGGGCTGGGACTCCCCAGTCAAGGACGTGGTCAACCCCGCCTTCATCGAGCTCAACGGTCGTAACGGCCTGGGTTGGCTGGAGGGCTTCAACGAGCTGGTGGCCCGCTGCGGCTACGAGTGGGTCGGCCATCCGGGCGTCGACAACGGCGAGCTGCTGACCCTGCACGGCCGCGCGGCCAACATTCCGGCGAGCAAAGTCACCCTGCACATCGACGAACGACCGCCCTACGCCATCACCCTGCGCGGCGAGTTGAAGGAGCAGGCGTTCAAGAAGGTCGATTTTTCGGTCGCCACCGAGCTGGTCACCGAACCTGGCAGCGCGGCGTTCGCCCTCAACGACACCCTGATCAACAACGGCGATTACACCAAGGAATACCAGGCCCTGTACCACAGCAACTTCGGCACGCCGCTGCTCGATGAAGGTGCCCGCTTCGTCGCTCCGGTGAAGCAGGTGTCGCCGTTCAACGACAAGGCCAAGGGCGATCTGGCCGACTGGCAAACCTATCGCGCGCCCACCAAAGACTACGACGAGACGGTGTACAACGTGGTGCCCTATGCCGACGACAAGGGCGACACCTTGACCGTGCTACACAACAAGGCCGCCAACCTGGGCGTCGCGGTGGGCTTCAACACGCAGACGCTGCCGGTGTTCTCGTTGTGGAAGAACACCGACACGCAAGGCCAGGGTTATGTCACCGGGCTGGAGCCGGGTACGAGCTTCTCGTACAACCGCCGCTATCAGCGGCCGCTGAATCTGGTGCCCACGATCGGGCCGAAGGAGCAGCGGCAGTTCCGCATCAGCTACAGCTTGCTGGCGGACAAAACTGCCGTGGACCAGGCCCTCAAGCAGATAAGCAATATTCAGAAAGGCCGCGAAACGCAGGTGCGACCGACACCCTTGGTCGACCTGAACGACCAGTGATCGTCCCGCGATCAGACGTTTCGCCCTGATGCCGTTCCAGGCGTGCTGTATGACGCAGCCGGGGACTCGGCTGCCGGCGGCTCATAGGGGGCCGCCTGTTCGCCTCGGCCCAGCAGCAGCCAGGTGGCGACGGCTACCCCCAAGGTGACGCCGCTCAATATCAGCATCAGCGTATCGAAACCGTCGAGGTAGGCGACACGCAGCAACTGCGGATCGAATGCAGGGTCCAGCGTGCCCAGCGACAGAAGCTGGGCTACCTCGCTGCTGCGCTGGCCAGGCATCAGGGGTTCGAGCCGGCCGGCCACCAGCACGCCGAGCAACGCGACGGCAGTCGCCAGCGCAATGCCCTCACCTGCCACTCGCGTGGTATTGAAAATACCCGCAGCCATGCCGGCCCGCTCGCGAGGCACCACGCCAACGGCCAACCCATCCATCAGCCCCCACGGAAGCGCCGTGCCCATACCGATCGTCAGCATCGTACCCACGAATCGTGGCCCCGCCTCGGTAGGCGTATGCGCCAGAAGATAAAGACCCACAGCGGCGATCGAAAAACCGACCGCACACAGCTTGCCTGCCCGGATCCATCGTGACAGCCAGGCCGCCAGTAGCGGCACGACCAGCATCGGCGCAGACAGGGCCAGCAGCAGCAAGCCACTGTCCGAAGGTGCGATGCCTTCGACACCCAAGCGAAACGTGAGCAGTACGATCAAGACGATATAGCAATAGCAGGTACCGATAGGCAGTAACTGCACGCCTATGAACCGCGGGTACCTGAACAATGTCAGCTCGAGCATCGGTTGCTCGATATGCAGTTCGATCATCACGAACGCCGCCATGCTCAGCGCCGCACCCGCCAGGAGCCCAATGACCAAAGGCGTGCGCCAGCCAGTCTGGGGCGCAAGAACGATCGCTGCGGTGAGCAACACGAGCATGGCCGAGAAGCTGGCAGCGCCTGCCCAATCGAACGCGTATGCCTTGGGGGCGCGGGTCTCCCGCATCCAGACCACCGCCACCAGCAGCGAGACTGCCGCGAAGATTGCGGGGGTGGCAAAGATCGCACGCCAACCGAAATGCTCGAGTAACAGGCCGCCTGCGAGGGGGCCGAAGGCCAGCCCTATGCCAAAGGTGGTACCCAGCAGACTGAACGCACGTGCCCGCGCCCGACCTTCGAACACCTGGGCCAGTGCCGCAGAACCGCTGGCCAGGGTGGCCGCAGCGGCAGCGCCTTGCACCGCCCTCAGCACGATCAGCCAGCGCATGCTGGACACACCGGCAAGGGCGATGCTGACCGTTGCCAGCAGTGCCAACCCTGCGATGAACAGCCGCTTGCGGCCGTAGGCATCGGAGAGGGTGCCGGCGGCCATGAGCAGACTGCCAAAGCTGAGCATGAAAGCGTTGGTGACCCAGGGAAGCTGGGACGGCTCAGCGGCCAAGGCCCGACCGATCGCAGGTGTGGCGACGGCGCCACCCGTGAAGCTCAATGGCAGCACCAGCGCCGCAAGGCAAATGGCGCACAGAACATGTAAACGTCCTCTTGGCGAGGCACCTTGAGCGATCTGCATGACGTGAATCCTTATGTTGCAAGATGGGCAACAGAATCTATAAGGTCCGCAATTGCGGAAAAACGCCCTGCCGCTCCACTGTCAACGGACGTAATGGATGTAATTCAATGCAAAGTCTCAATGGCATCCTGGCGTTCGTGAGAACGGCCGAACTCCTGAGTTTCGTCAAGGCAGGCCGGGCCATCGGCATTTCCGCCTCGGCTGTGGGCAAGAACGTTGCCCGCCTGGAGGCCTCGCTGAACGTACGGCTTTTCCAGCGCCACACCCGCAAAGTAAGCCTTACCGACGAGGGCCAACTGTTCTACGAGCGCTGCCGGCCCATCCTCGACGACCTCGAAGATGCCCAAGCCATGCTGTCGCACGTCGCGCAGACGCCACGCGGTCGCTTGCGCATCAGCCTGCCGACCATCGGCTATCGCCTGGTCATGCCGCTGATGGCCGAGTTTCGCGACACCTACCCTGAAATCGAACTGGACATGGACTTCAGCGACCATCTGGTCGACCTGGTCGACGACCGTTTCGACGTGCTGGTGCGCAGCGGCGGGTTGACTGATTCCAAACCCATGTCGCGGCAGCTGGGACCGTTCCAGTTCGTGCTGTGTGCGTCGCCTGCCTACCTGGCGCGCAAGGGCTGGTCCCGCACGCCTGCCGAACTGACGTCGCACGACTGCTTGCTCTATCGCTTCGTGACGACGGGCAAGGTCATGCCCTGGGACCTGGCCGAAGGCGCCTCGCCTCGCTCCATCGTGCCCCCTGCGGCGATGACCCTGAACAACATGGAAGCGATCCTGATGGCGGCGCAAAACGGCCTGGGCATCGCCTACATGCCGGACTTTCTAGTGCGTGAATCAATGGCCGCCGGCTCGCTGCAAACGCTTCTGGACGGGTGGACCACGGACGGAGGACAGTTCTGGGCCCAGTGGCGGCCTAGTCGGCACTTGTCGCCCAAGATACGCGTGTTCGTGGACTTCCTCTCGGAGCATCTGTCGCGACGGCACCTCTCTCAAGCCACAGCGGGCCAGTCAGCTAGAGGTACAGCGGCGGGCAGGGCCTTGCAGGGAGAAGGCTAAAGCGATCCCGCCGAGCGGCCATAAAAAAACCCGCGTTCGCCAACCCTGGCGAACGCGGGTTTTCCATACCCTCAGATCAAGCGCGCTTGGCGCTACGCATCTGATGGATGATGCCCATCACCACGACCACGGCCGCTGCAGCGCCGGTGGAGACCACCAGGATCTGGTAGTCGGGCATGAAGGCCATGACCACCAGACAAACCACGATGAAGGCGATCACCAGGTAGGTCAGCCACGGGAACAGCCACATCTTGAGCTGGATTTCCTTGCCTTCGGCGATCAGCTTGCGGCGCATGCGCAGCTGCGAGAAAGCGATCACCAGATACACCAGCAAGGCGATCATGCCGGTGGTGTTCATCAGGGTTTCCAACACGTCCTGCGGGCGCAAGGTCTCGCTGAAGTTGATCAGCGCGCAGAACACTGCGACCAGGCACGAGCCGATGATAGCCAGCACCGGCACCCCACTGTTGCCACGGGTGCGCTTGAACAACGCCGGCGCGTCGCCGCGCTTGGCCAGGGAGAAGAGCATGCGCGAAGCGGTGTAGTGGCCCGAGATCAGGCAGCTGCTCACCGAGGTCAGCACCACGAAGTTCATCAGCAGCTCGGCGTAGGGCACGCCCAGCAGCTCCAGGGTGCGGCGGTAGGCGCCATAGCCGGAGATGCCCAGGTGCGGGTCGTTCCACGGCACCAGGCAGACGATCAGGAAGATCGAGCCGACGTAGAACAGGCACACACGCCACACCACCGAGTTGGTGGCCTTGACGATCTGACGGGCCGGATCCTTGGATTCGGACGCTGCGATGGTGACGATTTCCGCACCGAGGAAGGCGAACATCACCCCCAGCAACGCACCGATGACCGTGGTGAAGCCATTGGGCATGAAGCCTTCGGCGGTCAGATGGGTGATGCCGCGCACCTCACCGAACTGCCAGATGTTCAACACCGCGGCGGTACAGACGATCAGGAAGCAACAGATCGCCACCACCTTGATCAACGCGAACCAGAACTCGAACTCGCCGTAGTGCTTGACGTTGAAGAAGTTCACGGTGATCAGGATCAGCGTGGTCGCCAGCACGAACACGTTGACGCTCACGTCGGGGAAGAAGCCGTGCAGGATCTTGCCCGCCACGTAGGCTTCCCAGGCCATGAGGATCACCCAGTACCACCAGTACAGCCAGCCGATGGTGAAGCCTGCCCAACGGCCGATGGCGCGGTCGGCATAGGTGGAGAACGAACCGGTGTCGGGCGACGACGTGGCCATTTCGCCAAGCATGCGCATGATCAGCACGACCAGGATGCCGCCGGCCAGGTAGGCCAGTACCGAAGCGGGCCCGGCGCTGTGGATCACGCTGCCGGAACCGACGAACAAAGCGCCGCCGATGACGCCGGCGATCGACATCATGGTCAGGTGGCGCGGTTTGAGCGAAGCGCTGAGCTTGCTCTCGTTCTCCACGGTCGCGGAAGTGGTGGAGGTGGATGTTGCGTCCATCAGTGGTGTACCCCGTGCTTCTTTTTATCCAAGGAATTTGAGTGAGACCCCGATGGGCAGCGGCCTCACCTGTACAGCATGTGCAGACATCGAACCAAACGGGACGCGTCGGGTCAGACCACGGCATGCGTGGCAGCCTCTATCGGAAAACGAACGGTTTGCTCGGACGCGACCGTGCGCCCCGCTCCCGCTCCGCCTTGCCGAACCCCAGGTTCATTTCGTGCGGCAACGCCGCACACAGACGTTCAGGCCTTCCTTGGCAGCCTGCTGGCAGGTCGCCGGCATCGCCGGCAGCCCTACCAAAACGTAAAAAAGCCGAACGCCGGCTAGACTCCAGCGCGTTCGGCCTCCACCGGTTCGCCGCTCGGAGGCGGCGTCTGCCGGTTGTTGCTATGTTCGAGCGGCGGATGGGCATTGCCGCTGCTTCGGGCAGGGTCCACGCCCCTTCGACATTCGACTGCTCAACACCCTGGGCGAATGTCCGAAACAGGTCATTTCGGCCAGTGTGTGGCGCTATCTGATACCTAATGTAAAAATGTCTGACACATTGAGCCATGCACAGCGCAGTGAAATCCGCACTGCACTGTACAGGCCGTCGATGCTGTACACCGCTCGCCACTCGGCACGTCCGCACTCCCCCAAGGCCCCAACATGCTCGAACTACGTCCAGACTCCGCTACGCCGTTGGTCAACCAGATCATCGACGGCCTGCGCGAGCTGATCGACGCGCACACCCTCAAACCGGGCGCCAAGGTGCCCTCGATCCGGGCGTTCGCGGCGACCTATTCGGTCAGCACCTTCACCGTGGTCGAGGCCTACGACCGCCTTGTGGCCCAGGGTGTGTTGATCAGCCGTGGCAACGCCGGCTTCTTCGTCAGCCGCGTCAGCGGCGAGCGCCTCGACGGCCCCACGCGCGACACCGACGCCGCGCGCCCCTCGTTCAATGCCGAGTGGTATCTGCAACAGATCTTCGAAACCCGCCAGCTGCCGTTCAAACCCGGTTGCGGCTGGCTGCCCAACGACTGGATGTATGAAGACGGCCTGCGCCGCGGTCTGCGCCAGGTAGCTGGGAGCCCCCTGGAGCTGTCGGGTTATGGCGACCCCCTGGGGCTGCCGGAACTGCGCGCCGTGACCGCGCAGAACCTGCAACAGGAACTGTCGATCGTCGCCAACCCGGCGCAGCTGCTGCTCACCCACGGTGCCAGCCAGGCGCTGGACCTGGCCGTGCGCACGCTGGTCCGCCCAGGCGATGTGGTGCTGGTGGACGACCCTGGTTACCCCAACCTGATGAGCATCCTGCGCTTCCAGGGCGCCACGCTGGTCGGCGTGCCGCGCACGCCCAACGGCTACGACCTCGACCAGCTCGAACGGCTGCTGGCCGTGCACCGGCCCACGGCCTTCTTCACCCAGCCGCACCTGCACAGCCCGACGTGCTCGCGCACGCCGTTGGCGCAACTGCACCGGCTCCTGCAACTGGCCAGCCAGCACGGTTTCCGGCTGATCGAGAACAACCTCTACGCCGACATGATCGCCGAGCCGCAGCCCTGCCTGACCAGCCTCGACCACTTGCAGCAGGTGGTGTACGTGGGCAGCTATTCCAAGAGCATCTCGCCCAACGTGCGGGTGGGTTACCTGTTGGCCAACCCGCAGCTGATCCAGCAGCTGTTGACCCTGAAGATGCGCTCGGGGCTGACCACCTCGCAGGTGATGGAGCGCGTGGTCTATGCCGCGATCATCGACGGGCGCTGGCGCAAGCACCTCAAGCGCTTGCGCCAGCGGTTGGCCCAGGCCCATCAAGACGTCGGCGCACGCCTGCAACGGCTGGGCTTCGAGCTGTTCGTCGAGTCCGACGAGGGCATGTACATCTGGACCCGCCACCCGCAATTGCCGGACAGCGCGGTGCTGCTCGACGAGGCGCTGAGCCAGGGCATGATGCTGGGCCCGGGGCAGCTGTTCATGGTCGACGCGCAGCCCACGGGCTGGATGCGTTTCAATGTGGCGTTCAGTACGGCGCCGCAGCTGTGGGAGCTGTTCGAAGGGTTAATGGCCAAGCATGTGCGCCTACCGGGGCGCTGAGGGCGCGGGTTCCTGCGAGCCGGCCAGTACCTCGGCGCGGGTCGTGACGTGTCGCAGATGCTGGACCCACAAGGCCTGGCCCGTCTGCCCCGAGCGGTCCAGCCAGGAGCCGATGCTCAGGTCGGTGACCAGCGTCGGCGTCAACCCGGCATCGAACAAGGCAAAGCCTGCCGCCAGCAGACCGCTGTCGGCCCCTACTCCGCACACCAGCACGCGCTCGGGCGCCAGCTCGCGCAAGTAGTCCAGCGCCTCGGCCGGCAGGCCATAGCCATGCTTGACGAACACCCGATCCGCTTCGTGCAGGCTTTCGTCGCTACGCGCCGGGTGCCAGCCCGCCTGGCGCTGGAAAGGCGTGCGTGCCTCATCGTGCAAGGTCAGCGTCGCCAGCGTCAGCAACCGCGCCGAGAACGCCCGCACGCCATCGACCAGCCATTCGGGCGGTTCGAAAGTGGCCTGGACGTCATTGATCAGCAGCACCTGGCGCATGCGCCCTCCCCGTGCGACGGCAAAAAGCGCGCAGTATAGCCAGCCGGCGGCCGCCCCTGCACGGTGCCAGAGCGATTTCGCCCAGGCTGCGCCTGCACCCATGAAACATTGTTCATGGACCTGCGATGCCCTGGCTGTGGGGCCCACGGCATTAGCCAAGGCCTGCGCACCGCCAGCGTCTTGAGCCCCAGGGGCGGCTTGCGTAGCATCCGCACGCTCGCGTCCCAGGCGCCGCCGCCCGCCAGCCCGCTATCCAGAGCCCGTCATGCCCCAGCCCATCCCCCTCAAGGACCACGAACGCGAAAAATCGCTGGTCAATCGCCGCTTGCTGGTTTGCGCGGGGCTGACCGTGGCCTTGGTCGGCGCTCTGGTCGGGCGCCTGTACGTACTGCAGGTGATCCAGCACGACAAGCAAAGCGCCGTGTCGGAGAACAACCGCGTGCACATGCTGCCGATTCCGCCCGAGCGCGGCCTGATCTACGACCGCAACGGCGTGGTCCTGGCCGACAACCGCCCCAGCTTCAACCTGACCATGACCCGCGAGCGCGCAGGCAACGTGGCCCAGGTGCTGGACCAGCTCACCGAAGTGCTGGGCCTGGACGCCGAAGACCGCCAGCAGTTCGACAAGGACCTGCGCCGCGGTCGCAAGCCTTTCGAGCCGGTGACCCTGATGGTGGGGCTGAGCGAGCAGCAGATCGCCCACATCGCGGTGAACCAGTTCCGCCTGCCGGGGCTGGAAGTGGAACCGCAGTTCATCCGCGAATACCCCCTGGCCGAACATTTCGCCCACTCGGTGGGCTATGTGGGGCGGATCAACGAGCGTGAAGCCAAGACCCTCGACCCCACCGAATACCGCGGCACCGAGTCGATCGGCAAGACCGGCATCGAGCACTTCTATGAGGACCGCCTGCACGGCCACGTCGGCTACGAAGAAGTGGAAACCAACGCCCAGGGCCGGGTGATGCGCGTGCTCAACCACCGCGACCCGACGCCGGGCGAAGACATCGTGCTGAGCCTGGACGCGCACCTGCAACAGGCGGCCGAACACGCCCTGGGCGAGCGCCGTGGCGCGGTGGTGGCGCTGGACCCGGCCAACGGCGACATCCTGGCGATGGTCAGCAACCCCAGCTTCGACCCCAACCTGTTCGTCAAGGGCATCAGCTTCAAGCAGTACGCCGCCCTGCGCGACTCCATCGACCGCCCGCTGTTCAACCGTGTGCTGCGCGGGCTCTATGCACCGGGCTCGACGATCAAGCCGGAAGTCGCCATCGCGGGCCTGGACAGCGGCGTGATCAGCCCCGCCAGCCGGGTGTTCGACCCCGGTTACTACGAACTGCCCAACTACGCCCACAAGTACCGCAACTGGAACCGCAGCGGCGACGGCTGGGTGGATCTGTCCGCCGCGATCATGCGCTCCAATGACACCTTCTTCTACGACCTGGCGCACAAGCTGGGCATCGACCGCCTGCACGACTACATGGCCGAATTCGGCCTCGGGCAGAAGGTGTCGCTGGACCTGTTCGAGGAAGCGGCCGGGCTCATGCCCTCGGCGCAGTGGAAGCGTGCCACCCGGCGCCAGGCCTGGTTCCCGGGCGAGACGCTGATCCTCGGCATCGGCCAGGGCTACATGCAGGTAACGCCGCTGCAACTGGCCCAGGCCACCAGCCTGCTGGCCAGCAAGGGCGTGTGGCACCGGCCGCACCTGGCGATGAGCGTGGGCGGCCAGACGCCGGTCGACCCCAACCCCATGCCCGACATCGTGTTGCGCGACGCGCATGCCTGGGACGAGGTCAACCAGGGCATGCAACGGGTGATGCACGACCCGCGCGGCATCGCCCGTGCTTCCGCAGCGGGCGCCCAATACCGCATCGCCGGCAAGAGCGGCACCGCGCAGGTGGTGGCGATCCGTCAGGGCGAGCGCTACAACCGTGAGAAAACCCTCGAGCGCCATCGCGACAACGCGTTGTTCGTCGGCTTCGCCCCGGCCGAGGCGCCGCGCATCGTGGTCGCGGTGATGATCGAGAACGGCGAGGCCGGCGGCCGCGTGGCGGGCCCGGTGGTGCGCGAGGTGATGGACGCCTGGCTGCTGGATGACCAGGGCCATCTGAAAGCGGCGACGACTGCGGCCAAACCCCCGCACGCGTGAGCCTGGGCGGCGGTTTGGCGTCGATCGCTGAGCCTTGGGTCACCACGTTGCTCGATACTTGCCATCGAAAAGGAATGCTCCGGCGCCTGCTGCGGTCCAAGCGCCATTGGGCACTGTCGCCCGCGCTATGGCGTTCACCGCGCGAAGGATTTTCATGGAAAGCATCGATCTGTTGGTTCTACGCACTGCCTGTGACTGGCTGGCCAGCGGCGAACGGGTGCTGTTGGCGACCGTTGCGGGCACGTGGGGGTCGTCTCCACGTCCTGTGGGCTCGATGATGGCGCTGCGCGCCGACGGCCGTGTGGTGGGCAGCGTCTCCGGCGGCTGTATCGAAGACGACCTGATCCAGCGCTACACCCATGCACACGGTGGCCCTGGCATGCCGGCGCGGGTCACCGAGGTGGTGCGGTACGGCGTCAGCGCCGACGAAGCACACCGCTTCGGCCTGCCCTGCGGCGGCACCTTGGAGCTGGTGCTGGAATTCGCGCCCGAGCTAGCGTCGTTGCGGGCGCTGCTCGCCGAGTTGGACGCTGGCCATCTGGTGCAGCGCCGGCTCGAACTCGACAGTGGCAAGGTCGCGCTGACCGTCACCGACCAACCCGCAGTGTCCGGCCTGCAAGGCCAGGTGATGCACACCACGCTTGGCCCAGGCTACCGCTTGCTGTTGATCGGTGCCGGGGCGCTGGCCGAGTACCTGGCGACCATGGCCCTGTTCAACGGCTTCAAGGTGGCGCTGTGCGATCCGCGCAGCGAATACCGCAGCACCTGGTCGGTGGCCGGCGTCGAGCACCTGCCGGGCATGCCCGACGACGTGGTGCGGGCGTTCGGCGCCGACCAGCGCAGTGCCATTGTCGCCCTGAGCCACGATCCGCGCCTGGATGACCTGGCCCTGCTCGAAGCCCTGCAAGGTCCGGCGTTCTACATCGGTGCCATCGGGTCGCGGCGCAACTCGCAAAGCCGTCGCGAGCGGTTGATCGAACACTTCGGCCAGACCGAAGCGTCGCTGCAGCGCCTGCACGGCCCCATCGGTCTGCACATCGGCAGCAAGACACCTGCGGAGATCGCCGTCAGTGTGATGGCCGAGCTTCTCGCAGAAAAGAACGGCGTAGCCTTGCCTGGCGCGGTGCGCGTGGCGGCGGGCAAGCAGATCGAAGAATGCGCGGCCTAGGCTCATTGCCGGTCAGTCAAGCGATGGGCTGCAACGCCGCCCCAACTGAAATTCCTTCGCCTTGACTGACGGCGTCAGGCCCAGGTGCGCTTGACGCGAATTTGCACGGATGATGACGATATTAGCGTCCATACAAGTGGAACAGTGGCAATTTGGGTGCAATACTCTCGCACCTGATTGTCAGAGACATCACCCATGCGTGTATTCCTTAGTCACTTTCGAGACCGCGCATTGGAAGTGATGGCTTCGGGCACTTCCATTCAGGGCCTGCTCGGCGAATTCGCACTGGCCTTGCAGGTCGAAGTCCCCGATGCCGTGGTCGGCATCCTGGTCCTGGACACGCCCGGCAATACGTTTCGCCACGCCATATTCCCCGCCATGCCCACGACCTTCACCACCGCATTGATCGGCAACCCGATCAGCGCGGGCCGCGGTTCCTGTAGCCATGCCGTACGCACCGGCAAGACCGTCGAAGTGCCCGATGTGGCGTCGGACGAGCGCTTTTCCGAGCAGTGGCGCGACGAGTTTCGCAAGCACGATCTGACCTCGTTGATTTCGGTACCGGCCATCGGCACAGACGGCGAGGTACATGGATCGCTCGCAGTCATACATCCCATGGACATGGGCCTGACCAAGGAGCAACGGGTGTTCCTGTCGGGCGCGGCGGGCTTGTGCGCCCTGTTCTGCCGTTACAGCCGCACCCAGGAGTCGCAGACTTTGCTGATCGGTGAGCTTGAACACCGCATGCGCAATCTGTTCTCGACGCTTTCCGGAGTGGCGGTGCTGACCCTCAGAAACTACCCGGAGCCCGAGCAGTTCCGGTACATGCTCGATCAGCGCATGGTGATGATGCAGCGCGCCCATGCCCTGGCGCTGTCCCCGGCGGAAATGCCGCTGGCCTCGCTGCTGAGCGAGGTCCTGTCTCCGTACAGCGACCGTTACCGGATCCGTTTCGACGGCCCCGCCATTTTGTTGGCCAAGGAGGCAGCGGCGGCCTTCGCCATGGTGGTCCATGAACTGGGTACCAACGCCGCGAAATACGGCGCGCTCTCGCAACCGGGGGGCGAGTTGCACATCAGCTGGCAAACCGAACAACGCTCGCCCGACGATGCGCACGACGGCTTCAGCTTGAGCTGGCAGGAACTCAACGGGCCCGTAGTGCTAGCGCCGTCGCGCAAAGGCTACGGAACGCTGATGGTCAACGGGGCGCTGCGCAATGCGTTCAACGGCTCGGCCGCCTTCACTTACGAAGCGGCAGGGTTCAATTGCCTGATCAGCGCGCCGTTCAACGAGCGCCTCGGGCGGGCAGAGCCACATCATGACTGACCTGGCACTGCCCTGCGCTTCTCACATCGAGGTGCGGCGTTAAGGTGCAACCAGTCGTTCAGTAGCGGTTGCAGCGGCAATGCCGCCTATTGATCGTCTGGATGCTCGGATGTCACCGAATCGTTGACTTCGACGTCCGGCATCTCTTCATCGAGACCAGCGTCATCGTCTTGCAGCTCAGGTGCCTGTTTGGTGGCCGGATCTTGCGGTGCGGGATCGCGTGGCACGGTTGGGTGGTTGTCCATCGTCGTATCTCCAAGCCGACGGGCGAAGTGCCCGTCCGTATAGCTGTGAGGACCCTCGACCCGGGCAGTGCCCGCTGCCGGACCGACGGCGGCGCTACCTCCTGATTAATCACATGGTAGAAGCAGACCTGGGGAACGTTTTTCGGCGCGAATTGACGGCTTGCGCGAATCGCCGCACTCCCCTCACACTGCCGCATCCACCGCTTACCGAGGCTTGCAGCGCATGTCGCCTTATTCGTCACAGCACCAGTATTACCTTTCAGGCGCGGAACGCTCGGCGATCGCGGAAATCGAGGGTACTACCAACATTCTCAAACTGGTCTTGAAGTACACGGCCATGCCGTTCGCGGCTATCGCCAAGTTCAACGACAACGACTGGGTCATCTGCGCGGCGCTGGACAGAGGCGACTTCGGCCTGGAGCAGGGCGACGCCTTTCCACTGGAACGCACCGTTTGCAGCGAGTTTTTGCGCGCGCCGGAAGCCTTGCTGGTGCCCTCGCTGACCCAGGATTCGCGTTTCGCCCTGCGCCCCATCGTCAATCAGCTGGGCTTGGACAGCTACGCCGGGGTGCCGATTTTCCTGCCCAACGGCGACCTGTACGGCGCTTTATGCGCGCTCGATACCCGCGAAGCGTATTTCGACGACCCGGACCTGGCCGAAGTACTGTCCCTGTTCGCACGCCTGGTAGGGTGCATCCTGTATGCGTGCATCGAAGATCAGGCCGTGGAGCCGGTCGAATCTGTCTGACCGACCCTAGCGCTCCAACGGCCCTGAACGACAAAGCCCAGCACTGATGCTGGGCTTTGTCGTTCAAACGCCGAGCGGATCACTCGGTCTTGGCGGTGCCGTTTTCGCGGGGCACCTGGGAGTCTTGGTCCGAGCCTGGGTTACCCGCCGGCGGGTTCCAGTCTTCAGGCTTTTTGCCTTCCTGGGAACCGACACCTTGCTTGGGCTCGGACGACGTCTGCTCGAGTCCCGAACCGTGGCCTTCGCCGGTATCTGGGGTGTCGCTGCTCGGGCCTGGATAAGGTGCTGCGGGTCCATTGTTGTCTTTGATCACGATCGTTCTCCGCTGGTGGACGCAGGCCATCTGCATCTGAAACATTGGAAGAACGTCACTCGCCGAAGTGCGATGGCATTGACGAACGGCACGCGCCTGCACACTGCCCTACCCTTTCGACGAGCCGAACTGGTAGGGTTGCACCGGTATTCGCGGCACACCCCTGTGCTCGATCGAGTCGACGTCATCCGTTCAATAAGGAAGTACCCGATGAAACGCTATCTGGCCCTGGCTACCTTCGCTGCCCTGGTTGGCTGCAGCCATGACACACCTGTCCCGAACACGCCGAACCTTGAAGGCAAATGCGACGAAGTGGCAAGGTTCGACCTGTCGTTTTCGCGCTTCGACGAAGTCGCGCAGGACATCGGCAACGACAGCGGTTGCGTGATCAAATCCGATCTGAACAGCACGGGCGCGGTGAAGCCCAATGTGGTGAAAGGCGAAATGACCCGCCGCGAAGCCATCCAGGCGGCCATTCAGAGCACCGGCCTGCAGATCGTCAACCACCAGCCCGACCAGGTCACGGTGCAGTAACGGTGCGGGGCGGTCGGCGCGCTTGCCCTGTCTCGCTCGATGGCAAACGCGCAGTGGGTCGCAGGGCTCAGCAGTAACCGGGCGGGATCCCGTCCTTGTTCTTGTCCTTGAGGCGCTCGCGTTCTTCTTCGGTGGCGTGCGCCGGTACGTCGTCCTGCTGGGCAGGGGTGGGCTTGGGTTGCTCTTGCTTGGGATCGGTCATGTCAACGTCCTCGACTGAAAAGTGACGGACGTTGGGCAGCAATGGACGGCCATATGTTCAGTCGGACCGGCGGCAACCCGCTTCACGACGAGCCGCCGCCGGCAAACAGCGTCATTTGCGTGTCTTTGGCTGGATCACCTGGGTGTAGAGGAAGTAGCCACCGGCGATTTCGGCGACGGCGAGCACGCCATGCAGCGGTCCGAACATGAAGGACGAGGCGATGAACGCCACGGCGACGATACCGGCGAAGATCTGCAGGATCTGCACGGTCTTGGGCGACACCGCGACCTTGCCATTGACCACGTAACCGGCGGCCAGGCCGATCAAGATACCGATGATGATGCGAGTGAACATTGCAGCTCCTTACTCGGGCGAGACGCCGACGTCGTTTAACGTGCTGGTGAGGTATGTGGACCGGGCGCGAAAGCTCGCGCCGAACCATCTTACACATCCGCACTGGCGGCGCAGAGGCGCGGACATGACCGACGCCCATGTCAACACGCCTGGCCCATCGATGCTGCTCGCCAGGCGAACTCGAGACGCCCCTGGACGACAATCGAAGATCGGACGGGAGCTTGCGTGCACGCTGCGGTCCAAGCGTACAGCGAGCCCTGCTCCGACCTGGACGGCGGTGCCGCGCCACCTCACACGACAGGTGCGCACACCCTTCGCTCTGCCCACGATCCACTTTGGAGAACAGCCATGCCAGTGACCGTCAAAAAACTCGAAGGCGATGACATCCCTCCCCACCGTCGCCGCGAAGACGTGACTCAGATATTTCGTGTGACGGACGACGACGGTGTCGAGCATTTCGTCGACAGCGACGAGGCGGCCGCGAAACTTGCGGTCACCCTGAGCGAGCTGGACCGAGACGAGCGCGTTTGAACCCAACGCCTCGCCTGTAATGGGCCCGCAGTCAGCGGGCGATCATGCTGGCGGCCTGCTCGGTTGCCTCGGTGGTGCGCGTCGCCAGCTTGCGCACCTCGTCAGCCACCACGGCGAAACCGCGCCCCGCTTCACCGGCGCGAGCCGCTTCGATGGCCGCGTTCAACGCCAGCAAATTGGTCTGGCTGGCAATGCTCTGGATGGTGGCGACGATGCTCGACAACTGGGCGATGTTGGCTTCCAGGGTTTTCTGATAGTCGGCTTGGGATTGGCGCATCGCGCGCTGCTCGTGCTGCAGGTGGACGTCCACCAATGCCCCCACCACCCGCAACGGCAGGCCATCGGCGTTGCGCCGCGTCTGGCCGCGGGCGCGGAACCAGCGGTACTCGCCCGAGCGGTGTTTGAGGCGGTACTCGATGTCGAATGGGGTCTTGCCGCTGCGGTCGGTCAAGTGCGCGGCGAAGGCTGACAGGCTGCGCTCCTTGTCTTCCGGATGCAGGCGCGAGGCCCAGCTGTCGAGCACGTCGGGGAATTCCTCGACCGTTTCGAAGCCCAGCAGACGGCGGAACTGCGGCGACCACCAGAAGGGATTGCGCGGGTTGACTGGATCGCCTGCGATCACTTCCATGTCCCACAAGCCGTCGGACAGCATCTCACGGGCCAATTCGAAACGGGTGATGATCACATCGTGCTCGCGATCGCGCTCCAACTGGTCGTGGATGTCGCGCAGCGAGCCGGCCACGCGTAGAGGCGCGCCTTTGCCGTCGCGCAGGGTTTCGCCCTGGGCATAGAACCAGCGGTAGGTGCCGTCTTTCATGGCCAGGCGGTTCTTGACCCGATAGGGAGTGCTGCCCGAGCGGTCGTTGAGATGGCGCGCGAAAGCGTCGAGGGTGGCCTGCTTGTCTTGTGGGTGCAGGCGGTCGGCCCAACTCGACAGCACGTTCGGGAAGTCATGTTCGCCCTGGAAACCCAGCATCTGGCGCAATTGCTGCGACCACCAGAACACGTTGTGCGGATTGACCGGGTCACCGGCGACCACTTCCATGTCCCACAAGCCTTCGCTGGACGCACGGTTGACCAGATCGAAGCGCACCTGATGGCGTTGCGCAGCGGCGCTGGCTTGGGCCAACTCTGCCTCGGTCGCAGCCAGTCGCTGCTCGACTTCGGCGCTTGCCTGAACCTGCGCCTGCTCACGTGCTTGCAGGGTTTGCCAGGCTTGCAGCACGGGTTGGTTGCGCGAGCGCTGTTCGAGTTGAGGGGGTTGCAGCGTGGTGACGGCCTTGACCAACTCGTGCAAAGCCTTGCGGTCGCGCCGCGGCGCCAGGAAGGAAAACATGGGGTAACCTCTTGATGGAAAAGGCCTGATCCCTGGCGTCATTCACCTGCATCGGCGGCGTTTTACGTTTCTGTAGCATGTTGTTTCATTTATTTGGACAAGCCCCCAACGGCGTATAACTTTTTCCGCAGCGTTTTCCCTAGTGACTTTGCACGCGGATCTTTTCAGCCGAGGACGAACGCCGCAGTGGCAGTGCGTGTGCGAAGCAGCGCAAGTTCCGGCGCCACGCCATTTGACGAGCAGCCTTCGAGCAGGCAGTTTGCACGCCTTCCTATCGACTTCACGGAACTGGAGGTCTTCATGCCCAACGTGTTTAGTCGTTTGTTCAGGCGCAAGCCTCAGACCACCAGAGCATCGGCGCAGCCTACCGACCTGCCCAACCCTCTGGGGCCGATGCTCGCCGGCCTGCCCCTGGCCGAGTGCGCCTCGCGGCACGCCTCGCACGACTCCAGCCACCATCATCACCAGGCGGATTGCTCGTCGTCCGATAGCGCCGGCGACAGCGGGTCCAGCGACGGGGGGGCCGGCAGTTGCGACTGATCGACTCCATACACCCGCATCAGGTCGATGGCGGGCATCCGCCTCAGGGTGCGCAGCGCCCATGAACGTCTCCGAGCACGTGACGGTGAAGTGCCCCCGGTGCGGCGCCTGTGCCCAGTTCCATGAGCCGTTCGCGTTCCTGCGGGCAGCGCCCACCGGCCAGACGGCCATTGCCTGGGGCGGCTGGTTCGTGGTCGAGCGCTACCCCGACGTGCTGCCCTGGCAGGCGCCCAAGGGCCGTTCGAGTCAGTACCTGGTGCATGGCGGCGACGATGGCCGGGGCTATGCGGTGTTGCATCGCGGCGTGGTCGATTGCCGGGCGTGCATGGCGCGTTTCGTCCATGAGCTGGCCTGGCCCGACGACCTGTGGTGGCAATGGTCGATCCGTGGTCATCTGCTGTGGGCCTGCGACCGGGCCCAGGCTGTGCAGATTCTCGACTACGTGCGGGCCACCGACCGACCGGCCCGTTCCATCCACGGGCCGATCGGCAGCCTGCCTAGCGTGTTTCTCTCGGCCAAGATGCGCGGCGCTGTGGTCAAGGCCATGGAAAAGACACTGGCCGCAGGCTGAGTCTGGCGCTTATTGCTCGCGTTTCTTGCCAATCACGACGGCGCCGCGGGTGATCGAAAAACCCACATCGCCGACGTAGTTGCCGTTGCTCTGCAGGCATTGCTCGGTCTGGCCCATCGAGACCGGCACCACGTTGACCACGTCGTATCCCTCGGCGTCGTAGGCCTCGTACATGTCGCGCAGCAGGTTGGCATACTCGTCGAAGTTGACGTGACGGCTGCTGTAGACCTCCTTGGTCTTGTTGCCGAAAAGGCCAGCGGGTTTGGTTTCGCTGGTCAGCGAGGCGTAGAACCAGCGCGAAATGAATTTGCCGGACATGGGGGCTCCTTAGAGGGCGTTGGGAAGAGCCGGATATCTTGCACCCGTTGGCGCACAGTGCAACAGCCCTTCGCCTCGGGCGCTTCGACAGACTCAGGCCAACGCGTCCCAATAGGGTGGATCACCAATGGCCTCGACCAGGTACTGAGTAACGGCGCTGACCTTGCGCGAGCGCAGGCGGCTCTGCGGCGACAGCACATGGATCGCACCCGGATCGGCTTCGACTGCGGCCGTCCAGTCCGGCAGCAGCCGCACCATCTGCCCGCTGGCGAAGGTGTGCTTGTCGTACAGCCAGGTCGGAAACAGCACGATGCCCCGTCCGGCCTGTGCGGCCGCCACCAATACCTGCGCATCGTTGCTGCGCAGCGGGCCCTGCACGTCGATGACCTGCGGCGCCGCGTGCGGCGACTGCCGGAAGAACCAGCGCTGCGCACCCGCCAAGCCCTTGTAGACCAGACAGCGATGCTGGGCCAGCTCTTCAGGGCAAGTGGGTGCGCCGAAACGTTCGACATAGGCCGCGCTGGCCGCCAGCACGTACTTCTGCTCGGCCACTTGGCGGCCGATCAGGCCCGAGGGTTCCAGATGCCCGACGCGCAAGGTGATGTCGGCACCCTCCTGGACCGGATCGATGAAGGCGTCGGTCAAGGTCAACTCGATGGTGATGTCGGGGTAGGTGTCGGCCATGCGGTTGAGCAGGCCGGCGATCTGCAACTTGCCCAAGGCTACCGGCGCATTGATACGCACCAGCCCCTGCACGGCATCCGGCCTGCCCTGCAGCGACTCGTCGGCGGCATCGAGCAACTCGAGCACTTCGCGCAATTGATAGTAGTAGCGCTCCCCCGCCTCGGTCAGCCGCACGCCACGGGTGTTGCGATAGAGCAATTGCTGCCCGAGGCTCTTCTCCAACGCCGCGATGAACCGCGAGACAGAAGAAGCCGGCACCTGGAAGTGCCGGGCTGTGGCGACGAAGCTGCCGGTCACGGCGACCATGACGAAGAAGCGGTGGGCCTTGAGGTGCATGTGGGTCCTTGGGACAAACGGGCCGAAGGCCCTTACGATCAACCTGGGCGTTGCGATTGCAGCAATGGTGTTTTGCTGGGAGCCGCAATTGTGACGATTAGCGCACCGAAATACCATGCCGCCCTTGATTCAGGAGATCCACCGTCATGCAACAACTCTGGATAGTGCCCCTCGTCGTGCTTGCGGGCATGGGGCTTTCCGTCGAAGCCGGGCTGCTCGGCCCGTTGGGCGAAACCGTCGGCCACGGCTGGGCGGTGTTCGGCATTTTCAGCCTGGGCTCGCTGCTGCTGACCTTCGGCCTGATCTTCGGCCGGCCGAAGCTGGCAGCGATGTTCGCCAAGCCGCGCTGGATGCTGGCAGGCGGCCTGTTGGGCCCGCTCTACGTCGGCGCCTTGACCCTCGCCACGCCGCACATCGGCGTCGGCCTGACCATGGTCGGCATCTTGTTCGGCCAGGTGGCGGCAAGCCTGGTCATCGACCACTTCGGGTGGCTGGGCGCGGAGAAAAAACATGTCGACGGCTACCGTCTGGGCGCTCTAGTGGCGATTCTCGGCGCGCTGTGGCTGATCAATTCGTAAGGGGAAACCGATGCTGTTCATCATGCTGGTGATCGTAGTTCTGGGCGGCGCGGTGTTGTGCGCGCAGTCCGCCATCAATGGGCGTTTGGGGCATCAGGTGGGCGTGCTGGAAAGCGCCTGGCTGACGTTCGTGATGGGTGCGATGGTGAGTTTTCTGTATGCCTTCCTGTTCGAACCGCAACACGCGATGAACCTGTTCAGCGTGCCGCGCTGGCAGGTGACCGGTGCGTTCTTCGGGGTGGTGTACATGCTGGTGATCGTCTTCGCCGTGCCGCGTATCGGCACCGCAGCGGCGACGGTGGCGGTGATCAGCGGGCAGCTGTTGATGAGCCTGCTGATCGACGACTTCGGCTGGTTCGGCAATGCCGTGATCGAGTTGGACACTTCGCGCAAGGTTGCCATCGGCCTGCTGGCGGTGGCGTTGGTGTTGATCTACAAGAGCAATACGGCCGCGCGGGCCGCCGAGGCCACGCGCGCATCGGCCTAGCGCCACACCGCTCGCCGTCGATCCAAGCCAGGCCACGCCCCAATGCCGATCAGTCAAGCAATCGAGGCCGCTTAGCGGCTCATTGCGGCTAATCGGAACGCCGAACCGGCCGCTCCCACAGGATGGTTAAACTCCTGTGGGAGCGGCTTTAGCCGCGATGGGCTGCAAAGCAGCCCCAAGTGACACCACTCCGGCTTAACTGACTGACATTAGGCCAGCCCCTGGCTCAGACGCGCGCCATCCAAAAGCGTGGGTGCGGCAGGCGGTTCTACCTACAGGTTGTAGGCCCGTTCGTTGTGCGTCGTCAGGTCCAGCCCTTCTTCCTCGTCTTCACGGTCGACACGCAAACCGATGGTCAGCTTGAGCACCGCGAGAATCGCCAGGCTCACTGCCAGGCAGTAGGCGAAGGTGAAACCCACCCCTTGCAACTGCACCAGCACTTGCCGCCCCGGCGTGATGCCTTCCACATAACCACCCAGCGACGGCGCCGCAAACACGCCGGTCAACACCGCCCCGATCATCCCCCCTACCCCATGCAGCCCGAACACATCCAGGCTGTCGTCATAGCCCAGCGCCCGCTTGAGCCGAGTCACGGCGAAGAAACAGCCGACCCCGGTGAGAATGCCGATGGCCAACGCGCCGAGCGGCCCGACGAAAGCGCACGCCGGGGTGATGCCGACCAGCCCGGCCAACGCGCCAGAGGCTGCACCCAGCGCCGTGGGCCGACCGTCCACCAGATGCTCGGTGAGCAGCCAGCCGACGATGCCTGCACACGCTGCCACCATGGTCGCCAGCATGACCACGCCCGCCCCTTGGTTGGCGGCCAAGCCCGAGCCCACGTTGAAGGCGAACCAGCCGACCCAGATCAACCCCGCGCCGACCAGAGTCAGGCCCAGGTTGTGCGGTGGCATGGGCGTTTGCGGATAGCCTTTGCGCTTGCCGAGCATGTACGCCGCCGCCAGCGCCGCCCCCCCCGAATTGATGTGCACGGCGGTGCCGCCGGCGAAATCCAGCACGCCCCAGTCGACCATCAACGCGCCCGGCCCGCCCCACACCATGTGCGCGATGGGCGCATAGACCAGCACGAACCACAGCGCCATGAACAGCAAGGCCGCGCCGAACTTCATGCGCTCGGCGAAGCCGCCAGCGATCAATGCCGGGGTGATGATGGCGAAGGTCAGCTGGAACACCGCGTAGACCCCCTCCGGGATACTGCTCACCAAACTGTCATGGCCGATGTCGAGCATCAGCGCCTTGTCCAGGCCGCCGATGAAGCTGTTGAGGGTCAACTGCCCGGCGACCATGCCCTGGGTGCTGACCACCAGGCTATAGCCGAACAGCACCCAAAGCACGCCGATCACGCCCGCGATGGCGAACAGCTGGGTGAATATCGAAAGGAAATTCTTCGCCCGCACCATGCCGCCATAGAACAGCGCCAGGCCCGGCAGACACATCAGCAGCACGAACATCGCCGCGCAGATCATCCAGGCAGTGTTACCGGTATCGAGGCCCGGCTCGGCCGCCTGGGCCAGCGGCGCGGCGGCCAACGCGAGTAAGGCAAAGGCACGCTTCATGGGTTCGCTCCTTTACGAATGAAAACCGCCGGCATGCGGGCCGGCGGTATGGTGTGGATCAGTACTGGGCCTGTCCCGGCACCCAGGCCGTGCCCGCCAGCGGCACGCGGGCCATGGCGGCGGCTTCCACGGTCAGGGCTACCAGGTCTTCCGGGTCGAGGTTGTGCAGGTGCGACTTGCCGCAGGCACGGGCCATGGTCTGCGCTTCGAGCACCAGCACCCGCAGGTAGTTGGCCAGGCGCCGGCCGGCCTCTTCGGGGTGCAGACGTTTGGCCAGCTCCGGGTCCTGGGTGGTGATGCCGGCCGGGTCGCGGCCGTTCTGCCAGTCGTCATAGAAGCCTGCGGCCGAACCGATCTCGCGCAGTTGCGCGTCCAGACGCGGGTGGTTGTCGCCCAGGGCCACCAGCGCGGCGGTGCCGATGGCCACCGCATCGGCGCCCAAGGCCATGGCCTTGGCGACGTCGGCACCGTTGCGGATGCCACCGGAGACGATCAATTGCACCTGACGGTGCATGCCCATCTCCTGCAAGGCCTGCACCGCTTGCGGGATGGCCGGCAGGATCGGGATGCCGACGTGCTCGATGAACACCTCCTGGGTCGCCGCCGTGCCGCCCTGCATGCCGTCGAGCACGATCACGTCGGCACCGGCCTTGACCGCCAGCTTGACGTCGTAATACGGGCGGCTGGCGCCGATCTTCACGTAGATCGGTTTTTCCCAATCGGTGATCTCACGCAGTTCGGCGATCTTGATCGCCAGGTCGTCCGGGCCGGTCCAGTCGGGATGGCGGCAGGCGCTGCGCTGGTCGACGCCGATCGGCAGCGTGCGCATGCCGGCCACCCGCTCGGTGACCTTCATGCCCAGCAGCATGCCGCCGCCACCGGGCTTGGCGCCCTGCCCCAGGACGATCTCGATGGCGTCGGCCTTGCGCAGGTCGTCGGGGTTCATGCCGTAGCGCGACGGCAGGTACTGGTACACCAGATGCTGCGACTGGCCGCGCTCTTCCGGGGTCATGCCGCCGTCGCCGGTGGTGGTGCTGGTGCCGGCGATGGTGGCGCCACGGCCCAAGGCTTCCTTGGCGTTGGCCGACAGCGCGCCGAAGCTCATGCCGGCGATGGTCACCGGGATCTTCAGGTGGATCGGCTTCTTGGCGAAGCGCGTGCCCAGCACCACGTCGGTGCCGCATTTTTCGCGGTAGCCTTCCAATGGGTAGCGCGAGACGCTGGCGCCCAGCAGCAGCAAGTCGTCGAAGTGCGGCAGCCGGCGTTTGGTGCCGCCGCCACGGATGTCGTAGATACCGGTCTCGGCGGCGCGCTGGATTTCCTGGATGGTCAGCCGGTCGAAGGTGGCCGATTCGCGCAGCACGGGGGGAAATTGTTCGCTCATGGGTAGGCTCCTGGCTCAGTACGCGCTGGCGTTGTCGACTTTGAAGTTGTACAGCTCACGGGCCGAGCCGTAGCGTTTGAAATCGGCGGCCCGGTGCGTCAGCCCCGCCTGGTCGAGCAAGGCTTGCAGCTCTTCCAGATGTTCGGCGCGCATGGCCTTTTCGACGCAGTCCGAACCCAGCGACTGCACCGAACCCTTGACGTAGATGCGCACCTCGTACAGGGAATCGCCCAAGGCATCGCCGGCATCGCCGCACACCACCAAACGCCCGGCCTGGCCCATGAAGCAGCTCATGTGGCCGATGCTGCCGCCGACCACGATGTCCACGCCTTTCATGGAAATGCCGCAACGCGCCCCGGCGTCGCCTTCGATCACCAGCAGCCCGCCGTGGGCGGTGGCGCCGGCGGCCTGGGAGGCGCTGCCCTTGATGCGCACCGAGCCGGACATCATGTTCTCGGCCACGCCCACGCCGACGTTGCCGTGCACGGTGATGTCGGCCTGCTGGTTCATGCCGGCGCAGTAGTAGCCGGCATGGCCGTCGATATCCACCGAGATCGCCTGGTCGATGCCCACGGCCAGGTTGTGCTTGCCGGCCGGGTGGCTGACGCGCCATTCGCGGTCTTGCACATCGCCGTGCAGGGCCTGGTTGAGGTCGCGCACCGAGGCGCTGGAAAGGTCGATCGTTTTCATGGCTGTCTCCAGTGGTTCGGGGGAAGGCTCAGGCGCTTTCGCGCTCCCAGACGTACAAGGTGGCCGGCGCCGGCTCCCAGACCTTGGCCTTGTCGATGCCCGGCAGGCTGGCCAGGGCCTGGTATTCCGAGGCCATGGCCACGTAGTCGTCGGTTTCGGCCAGCACCGCAGGCTTGCAGGCGATCGGGTCGCGGATCACGGCAAAACCGTTACGGGTGCCGATGGCGAAGGTGAAGAAACCGTCGAGGTCCTGCAGCGCGCCGTCCAGGGCCTGGGCCAGGGTGTCGCCCTGTTGCAGGCGCCAGGTCAGGTAGCCGGCCGCGACTTCGGTGTCGTTGTCGGTTTCGAAGCTGATGCCCTGGGCCTTGAGCACCTGGCGCAGACGGAAGTGGTTGGACAGCGAGCCGTTGTGCACCAGGCACAGGTCGGCGCCGGTGGAGAACGGGTGGCTGCCTTCCATGGTCACGGCGCTTTCGGTGGCCATGCGGGTATGGCCGATGATGTGGCTGCCCTGCATGCCGGCCAGGCCGAAGCGGCTGGAAATCTCGGCCGGTAGGCCCATGCCCTTGAGGATCTCGATGCTCTGTCCGGCACTCATGATGCGCACTTCGTCGGCGAACTCGGCCAGCGCCGCGCGCGCGGCCGCCTCGCTCGTCTGCACCTTGAGCACGGCGGCGCTGGCGTTCTGGAACCAGTCCAGCGAGCAGGCCAGGCGCGCTTCCAGCTGGCCCATCAGGGCCGCCCAGGGGTAGTCGGCGCGGGTGGCTTGCAGAGTCAGCTTGAGCCAGCCGTCGCCCACTTCATCGCCATAGATGGCGAACCCTGCGCTGTCCGGGCCACGGTCGGTCATCGCTTGCAGCATGGGTTCGAACAGTTGGCCGAGCTGGGCTTCGAGCTCGGGTTTCTTCAAGTACAGACCTACGATTCCGCACATAAAAGCCTCACTTCGTTGGGCAGCCGGCGGCAAGCGGCAGGCTGCAAGTTGTCCGTGTCGAACGGGAAAGTTTTCGCGGGCGGCGTGCCGCTCAGAAGAATTCGGTGTAGCGCTGGATCTCCCAGTCCGAGACGTGGCGGCTGTATTCCACCCACTCCATCCGCTTGAGCTTGATGAATTCGTCAACGATCTCGGCGCCCAGCACCTCGCGGAACAGCGGGTCGGCCTCGAGGGCGTCGGCGGCCTCCTTGAGCGACTGCGGCAAGGTGGCGATGCCACGCGCGGCGATGGCGTCCAGGCCGAGGCTGTAGAGGTTCTCGTTGCACATCGGCGCAGGTTCCAGCTGGCGGTCGATGCCATCCAGACCTGCGGCGATGATCGCGGCGGTGACCAGGTACGGGTTGCAGCCGGCGTCGGGCAGGCGAAATTCCAGGCGACCGTAGGGAATGCGCACCATCGCCGACCGGTTGTTGGCGCCCCAGGCGACGAAGGCCGGCGCCCAGGTCGAACCTGACAACGAGCGGCCCACCACCAGGCGTTTGTAGGAGTTCACCGTGGGCGCGGCGAAGGCGCACAGCGCCGGGCCATGGGCCATCAGGCCGGCGGCGAAATGGTAGGCGAGCCTGGACAGGCCCATGCCACTGCTGTCGCTGTCGTCCTGGAACAGGTTGGGGTTGCTGTCGCTGGCCAGCGACAGATGGAAATGCATGCCGTTGCCGGCGCGCTTGGGGTCGGGCTTGGGCATGAACGAGCAGATCATCCCCAAGTCGTTGGCAATTTCACCGGCGGCCATGCGGAAGAACGTGAAGCGGTCGGCCGATTCCAGGGCGTCGCTGAAGGTGTAGTTGATCTCGAACTGGCCGTTGGCGTCTTCGTGGTCGATCTGGTAGATGTCGAAGCCCACCGGTTGCAGGGCTTCGGTCAGGCGCTCGAGGAACAGCCGCGAGCGCGACAGGCCCTTGTAGTCGTAGCAGGGCTTGTCAAGGTTGTCGGAGGCGTCCACCAGTTGCAGCTTGCCCTGCTCGTCGCGGCGGAACAGGCTGAACTCCGGTTCCAGGCCGGTGTTGAGCGTCCAACCCTTGTCGGCCAGGCGCTGCACCTGCTGCTGCAACACGTAGCGCGGGTCGTACGGCCAGGGCTGGCCGTTGACGTGGCCCACGCACACAACACGGCCATAGCCCGGTTGCCAGGGCACTGGAGTCAACGTCGACAGATCTCCCCGAGCCATGAAATCGGGGCCATGCGGCTCCATGCCCATGCCACAGATGGCGAAGCCGGCGAAACCGGCGCCCTGCTCGGCGACCATCTTCAGGCCCGAGACCGGCACCGATTTGGTCTTCGCCGAGCCATGGATATCGACGAATTGCGCCAGCACGTACTTGATGCCGAACTGGTCGAGAATGCGCTGGGTGTCTGCTGGCAACATGGGTTGATCACTCCTGGATGAGGGCACGGCGAGGTGGGCCAGTGGGTATTTCCAATCAGGAAACTTACTTTCACCACAGGAATGCAACGGGCTTGCCAACTTTGCGGGTTGCGTTGCAAATCACAGGAAGCGCGCTTTTCCCTCTGTCTATATGGGAAACTTCCTTTCACCGCAGGAAACCCAGTACTTGGCCCAGAGCTTTTTGCTAATTCCTGGTGCGAAAATAATATTCTTGAACTGAAACCGTGCAGGAGCCTACATGTCCACCGAGATCGAACCCCGGCTGCGCCTCGAGCAGTTTCTCGGCTTGCAACTCAAGCGTGAGCGTCAGGCCCAGGCGCTGAAACTGGCCGACGTGGCACGCATCGCCGGCATCAGCCAAGGCATGTTGAGCAAGATCGAAAACGCCCAGGTGTCGACCAGCCTGGATACCCTGAGCCGCCTGTGCGACGTGCTGGGGATGCCGATGTCCAAGCTGTTCGCGCAATACGATCAGCCAGACGGCAACGCGCTGCTGGTCAAAGCGGGCGAAGGCATGGAGGTAGTGCGCCGCGGCACCGAGAAAGGCCATACCTACCAGTTGCTCAACCACACCCGCGGGCCGAAGAAGAGTTTCGAGGCGTACATGGTGAGCATGGACGATGCCAGCGAGGAGTTCCCAACCTTCTCCCACCCCGGTACCGAGCTACTTCACTTATTGGAAGGCGAGTTGGTATACCGGCACGGCAACCAGCTGTACCGGATGCAGGCCGGCGACAGCTTGAGCTTCGATGGCGAAACCCCCCACGGGCCAGAGGAGCTGGTGCGAGTGCCGATTCGGATGCTGTCCGTCATCAACTACGGTACCGAGTGACGACGATCCGCTGAACAGGGCAGTCGTCGCACCTCCCACCCACCTGTGACCTTTCCTCTCAAGATAATAAATTTCCTACCAGATATAGACCTGGCGATCAACTTCGCCTATAAACCCGCAAAAGGAAATTTATATTCCTGCCAAGAATTATTTAGTACCACTCCCTTTCGCCCTTGTGCCCGACCTGCCCCACTTCATCACGAGGATCCGAGCATGCACCCCGCTCCCGACCACTTCATCCTGCGCGTCAGTTGCCCGGCGGTGTCCGGCATCGTCGCGGCAGTGACCACGTACCTCGCCGAGCAAGGTTGCTACATCAGCGAAATGGCGCAGTTCGACGACGAGGACAACGGCCGCTTCTTCATGCGTGCGGTGTTCCGCTACAACCTCGGCGTCACGGGCGATACGGCGCAGCTGGAAGCCGGCTTCGGCGACGTGGCCGAGCGCTTCGACATGGACTGGAGCCTGCACAGCAGCGCGCGCCCGACCCGCGTGCTGCTGATGGTCAGCAAGTTCGACCATTGTCTGGCCGACCTGCTCTATCGCCACGCCAAGGGCGAGCTGGACATGCACATCACCGCTGTGGTTTCCAACCACCTCGATCTGCGCGCCATGGCCGAGCGCCAGGGCATCCGTTTCATCTACCTGCCGGTGAGCAAGGACACCAAGCAGGCGCAGGAAGCGGCGCTGATGCGCATTGTCGAGGAGACCGGCACCGAGCTGGTGGTGCTGGCGCGCTACATGCAGATCCTCTCCGACGACCTGTGCTGCCAATTGAGCGGCAAGGCGATCAACATCCACCACTCCTTCCTGCCCGGCTTCAAGGGTGCCAAGCCCTACCACCAGGCCTACCAGCGCGGGGTCAAGCTGATCGGCGCCACGGCCCACTACGTCACCAGCGACCTGGACGAAGGCCCGATCATCGAGCAGGAGGTGCAACGCGTGGACCACGCTTACAACCCTGAAGACCTGGTCGCCATCGGCCGCGATACCGAAACCATCGCCCTCTCGCGCGCCGTGAAGTACCACCTCGAGCACCGGGTGTTCCTCAATCACGACCGCACGGTGATCTTCAAATGAACGCCCTTTCCAGCGTCAAGCTGATCGACGGAAAGGCCTGTGCGGCGAGGGTGCTGGTCGAGGTGCGCGAGCAGGTGCATGCGCTGCGCGAGCACGGTACGCAACCGGGGCTGGCCGTAGTGCTGGTCGGCACGGACGCCGCCAGCCAGGTGTACGTGCGCAACAAGGTGCTGCGCGCCAATGAAGTGGGCATCCGCTCGCTGGAGCATCGCCTGCCCGCCGCCACCCGGCAGACCGAGCTACTGAGCCTGATCGCGCGGCTCAACGAAGACCCGCAGGTGCACGGCATCCTGGTGCAACTGCCATTGCCGGCGCACATCGACGAACACCGCGTGCTGCAAGCGGTGAGTCCGCTCAAGGACGTCGACGGCTTTCATAGCGAGAACGTCGGTGGCCTGGCCCAGGGCCGCGAAGTGCTGACGCCCTGCACCCCCAGCGGCTGCATGCGCCTGCTGCGCGAAGCCTGCGGCGAGCTGCGCGGCAAGCACGCCGTGGTGGTGGGCCGCTCCAACATCGTCGGCAAGCCCATGGCCGCCCTGCTGTTGCAGGCCGACTGCACGGTGACCACGGTGCACTCGCGCAGCCGCGACCTGCCGGCGCTGTGCCGCCAGGCCGACATTCTCGTGGCGGCGGTGGGCAAGCCTCGCCTGATCGGTGCCGACTGGCTCAAGCCCGGCGCGGTGGTGATCGACGTCGGCATCAACCGCATCGACGAAGACGGCCGCAGCCGTCTGGTCGGCGACGTCGACTTCGCCGCCGCCCTGCCCCAGGTCGCAGGCATCACGCCGGTGCCCGGCGGCGTCGGCCCGATGACCATCGCCTACCTGATGAAAAACACGCTGCTGGCCTTCGCGCTGCAGCAACAGGCCACTCGCCAGGAGCGCACCCCATGCCCTTCGCCCTGCTGAAACACGGCTTGAGCGCCGACTACCCGGTCGATGTCGACCTGCCGCCGCCGTGCGAACTCAAACCCCACTACGACGTGGTGATCATCGGCGGCGGCGGGCACGGCCTGGCCATCGCCTATTACCTGGCCAAGTACCACGGCATCACCAACGTCGCGGTACTGGAAAAGGCCTACCTGGGCGGTGGCAATACGGCGCGCAACACGGCGGTGATCCGCTCCAACTATCTGACCAGCGAGGGCGTGCGCTTCTATGCCGAATCGGTGCGGATGTTCCAGAACCTGTCCAACGAATTCGATTTCAACATCATGTATTCCGAGCGCGGCCAGCTCACCCTGGCGCACACCGACGCCACCGTGCGTGCCTTCCGCCAGCGCGCCGAGGTCAACAAGCACTTTGGCGGGCGCACGGAAATGATCGACCGTCAGCAGATCCGCGAACTGGTGCCCAGCCTCAATCTCGACCCCGGCCACCTGCCGGTGCTGGCCGGGCTCTGGCACATCGACGGCGCCACCGCGCGGCACGACGCCGTGGCCTGGGGCTATGCCAAGCAGGCGGCCAAGCGCGGCGTGGAGATCCATCAGCTCACCGAAGTGCAGGACCTGGTGATCCGCAACGGCCGCATCGAGGCGGTGAAGACCAACCGTGGCACCGTGCAGTGCGGCTGCGTGGTGCAGGCGGTGGCAGGCGCCAGTTCGCTGTTGATGAACAAGGCGGGCATTCGCGCGCCGATCCAGACCTACCCGCTGCAAGCCATGGTCACCCAACCGCTCAAGCCGTTCCTCGACCCGCTGGTGAGCTCCTCGGCCCTGCACTGTTACGTGCAGCAGACCAGCCGTGGCGAAATCGTCTTCGGCGGTGGCTCGGACCCTTACCCGCTGTACGGCAGCCGCTCGACCCTGGACCTCAAGGAAAGCCTGCTGGCCCATGCCATCGAGATGTTCCCGTTCATGGCCAACGCCAAGCTGATGCGCCAATGGGCCGGCAGCACCGACATGACCCCCGACTACAGCCCGATCATGGGCCTGTCGCCGGTCGACAACTATTACCTGGACGCCGGCTGGGGCACCTGGGGCTTCAAGGCCACGCCCATCTGCGGCAAGACCATGGCCGAACTGGTCGCCAGCGGCGGCAGGGTCCCCGAGCTGATCGCCCCCTTCGCCCTGGAGCGCTTCAGCCGCTTCCAGCAAGTCAACGAAATGGGCGCTACGGCCGCGAGCCACTGACAGGAGCACCAGACGATGAAGATTCTGACCTGCCCCTTGAACGGGCCACGCAACATCAGCGAGTTCTCCTACGGCGGCGAGCTCAAGCCGATGCCCGATCCGGCCACCTGCAGCGACGTCGAATGGGCCGACTACGTGTTCAACAGCGCCAACCAGGCCGGCGTGGTCACCGAATGGTGGCTGCACAACGCGTCGAGCTACTGGTTCCTGGCCGAGCGCCACACCGTCAGCGACCAAGTGCTGCGCACCTTCGACCCTAAAGACATGTTCGACCGCCGCGTCGACTTCGCCCCTGCCGCCACCCCGGAGATCGCCGGATGAACAGCCCTGTCCGCCTACCCGCCCCCATGGGCCTGCTGATCGACCGCGCGCGGCCCGTGCGTTTCCATTTCGACGGCCAGGCTTGCGAAGGTTTCGCCGGCGACACCATCGCCAGCGCGCTGCTGGGCAACGGCCGCTGGTTGCTGTCGCGCTCGTTCAAGTACCACCGCCCGCGTGGCCCCTTGAGCATGGCCGGGCAAGACGCCAACACCCTGGTGCAATTGCCCGACGAACCCAACGTGCTGGCCGATCTGGAGCACATCCGCGACGGCCTGGAAGTCGAAGGGCAGAACTACAACGGCAGTCTGAACGACGACCGCGACGCCTACCTCGGCACGTTCTCGCGCTTCATGCCGGTGGGCTTCTACTACCGCGCCTTTTACAAGCCCAAAGGCATGTGGAAACGCTGGGAGCCGCTGATTCGCAAAAAAGCGGGCCTGGGCGTGCTCAATCTCGACTTCAAGCCGCAGTACTACGACAAGGCTTACCTGTTCGTCGACCTGGCCATCGTCGGCGCCGGCCCCGCCGGCCTGCGCGCCGCTCTGGAAGCCGCCAATGCCGGGGCCAAGGTGCTGTTGATCGAGCAGCAACCGGTGCTCGGCGGCTCGCTCACCTATGCCCGCTTCGACATCGCCGGCACCCGTGCCGCCGCCCTGCGCGAAGAACTGCTGGCCGCCATCGATGGCCACCCCAACATCCAGGTGCTGCTGCAAGCCACCTGCAACGGCTGGTTCACCGACAATTACCTGCCTGTGATCCAGCACCAGCGCATGTACAAAGTCCGCGCCACGCGCTGCCTGGTCACAGCCGGCGCCTTCGACCAGCCCGTGGTGTTTCGCAACAACGATCTGCCCGGCGTGATGCTGACCAGTGCCGCCCAGCGCCTGATGAAGCTGTACGCGGTCAAGCCCGGCCAGCGCGCGGTGGTGCTCACCGGCCACGACGACGGTTACCTCGCCGCACTCGACCTGCAAGAGCAAGGCGTGGCCGTGGCGGCCGTGGTGGACATGCGCGCCGCGCCGCTCGATCCCGCCCTGGCCGCCGAACTGCAACGGCGCGCCATCCCCCTGCACCTGGGCAGCACCGTCTACGAAGCCCTGCACGAAGCGGGCATGCGCCACGTCAGTGGTGCGGACATCCGCCCCATCGTCGGCCAGGGCAAGGTCGGCGTCCAAGGCCTGCGCGTGGCCTGCGACCTGTTGTGCATGTCGGCCGGCTACATGCCGGTCTACCAACTGCTGTGCCAGGCCGGCGGCAAGCTGAACTACGACGTCGAGCGCGACGCGTTCGTCATCGACCAATTACCCGCCGGGTTGGACATCGCCGGTTCGGTGAACGGCCGCCACCACCTCGACAACGTGCTGGCCGACGCCACCCGCAGCGCCGGCGAAGCCTTGCTCGCCCTCGGCCTGCCGGCACCGGCGCTGTCCGACTCGGTGCTCGAAGCCAAGGTCAACTTCCCCTGGCCGATCTTCCCCCACCCCAAGGGCAAGGATTTCGTCGACTTCGACGAAGACCTGCAAGTGCGCGACATCGTCAACGCCACCCGCAGCGGCTACCGCGACATCCAGCTGGTCAAGCGCTTCTCCACGGTCGGCATGGGGCCTTCGCAGGGCCGTCACTCGGCGCTGCCCACTGCTCGCTTGGTGGCCCAGGCCACCGGTCGCAGCATTGGCGAAACCGGGGTGACCACCGCCCGTCCGCCCTTCCAGGCGGAAAAACTCGCCCACGTAGCGGGCCGCGCCTTCGACCCTTACCGGCAAACGCCGATGCACCGCCGCCATGTGCAGGCCGGCGCCAAGCTGATGCCCGCCGGCGCTTGGCAGCGCCCGGCCTACTACGGCTCGCCCGAACAGCGCGACCCGTGCATGCAGGCCGAAGCTCGGCACGTGCGCGAGAAGGTCGGCTTGATCGACGTCTCCACCCTGGGCGGCCTGGACGTGCGCGGGCCGGACGCGGCCGAACTGCTCGAGCGGCTGTACACCTTCGGCTTCGCCAAGCTGGCCATCGGCCGTACCCGCTACGCCCTGATGACCAACGAGCACGGCGTGGTGATCGACGACGGCGTCTGCGCGCGCCTGGCCGACTGGCATTTCTATGTCACCGCGACGACCAGCGGGGTCGATCGTCTCTATCAGCAGATGCTCAAGTGGAACGCCCAGTGGCGTCTGGACGTGGACATCACCAACGTGACCGCTGCTCTGGCGGCGGTGAACCTGGCCGGGCCGCTGTCGCGTCAGGTGCTGGAACGGGTCTGCGACGACGTCGATCTGTCGGCCGCCGCCTTCCCCTACCTCGGCGTACGCCTGGGCAAGGTCGCTGGCATCGCCGCACGCATCCTGCGGGTCGGCTTCGTCGGCGAGCTGGGCTATGAAGTGCACGTGCCGGCGCGCCATGCCGAGTACCTGTGGGACGCGCTCATGCAGGCCGGTGCCGGCCTGGGCATCCGCCCGTTCGGGGTCGAGGCGCAGCGTTTGCTGCGTCTGGAAAAGGGCCACGTGATCATCGGCCAGGACACCGACGGCATGACCCACCCCGCCGAGATCGACATGCAATGGGCCATCGGCCGCAAGAAACCCTTCTTCGTCGGCAAGCGCTCCATCGAAATCCTCGAAGCCCAGCCGCTCAAGCGCAAGCTGGTCGGCTTCAGCCTGCCGCAAGGCAGCCCGCAGCCGCTCGAAGGCCACCTGGTGCTCGATGGCCCGGACATCAGCGGCAACGTCACCTCCTGCGAGTACTCGCAGACCCTGGGGCAGATCATCGGCCTGGCGTATGCCGGCGCGCACCAGGCCACGCCGGGCATGCACATCCCGATCCGCGTCGAAGGCGGCGCGCTGGTGCATGCCACGGTGGTGCCCTTGCCTTTCCACGATCCCGACAACTCGCGCCAGGAGCTCTGAGCCATGACCAGCCTCAACACCCCCACATCCAGCCGCCGGCCCGTGCCGGTGGAGGCAGCGGCCTGCAGCCTGAGCGACCTCACCGAACTGCCCCGCTACGGTCTGCGCGGTAGCGACAGCGCAGGCTGCCTGCTAGCCCTCGGCTACAGCTTGCCCGAGCGCCCCAACCAAGCCGTGCGCCAGGCCGACGGCAGCTGGGTCGCACGCCTGTCGGCGACCGAATACTTGGTGCTGGGCAGTGACGAGGACCAGGGCGCACGTGTAGCAGCGCAGGAAGCCGAGTGGGTCCAGGACGAGCGGCGCAGTTACTTGCTGCCGCGTCAGGACAGCCATGCCTGGCTACAGTTGTCCGGTGTTCGGTGCAGCGCCGTGATGGCCAAGCTCTGCGGCGTCGACCTGCGTGCCGAAGCGTTCGCGGTCGGTGCGGTGGCGCAGACCTCGGCGGCGCGGATCAATGTGATCGTGGTCAATGTCGGGGACGAACGAGGAGCTGCGCTGGCACTGCTCTTCGATCGCGCGTCGCTGAGCTACTTCACAGACGCCGTGCTCGATGCGATGGCGGAGTTCGTGGCGGGTGCGCCTGCCGGTTGAAGGCAGGCGTTCGACATCCCTTTGGCTGCGCCTTGGCTCAGCCGCAGGGCGTTAGTCGAAGTGCCATTCGCTCGCCGGCAGCACGCGGCAGAACGGGCCAGCCAGCGTCGCGTTGTGGTGAGCGACGATGGTTTCGGCGCTGAGCAAGGGCGTGTCGCTGCAGGTATGGCCGTCGGCGATCAGCACTGCGTCGAAGCCCAGGCCGCGGGCGGCGCGGCAGGTGCTGTCGACGCAGTACTGGGTTTTCATGCCGGTGACCACGATCCCATCGATGCCACGTGACTGCAGGCTGGCTGCCAGGTCGGTGTGCTCGAAGGCGCTGGGGCGGCGCTTCTCGAAAACGATTTCATCGCCACGCAGTTGCAGTTCCGGGGCGATTTTGGTCAGTGGGCTGTCGGGTGCGATAGGCGAGCCGGCGGGGCCGACATGGCGCGCCAGGAAAATCGGCGCGCCGGCTTCGCGGGCCTGGTGCATGAGCATGTTGAGGGTGCCGAACAAGGCGGCACTGCGCCAAGGCGTTTCCGGTCCGTGGATGAGACCGACTTGAATGTCGAGGATCAACAGGGCGTGCATCGAGGGCTATTCCTTGCAGTCGATTGGGCGTAGGGAAATTACGGTGCGCTGGCCTAGTCGGCTTTGCCGCCCAGTGAAGCTGGCCAGGCGCTGGTGAGTGGCAATCGGCAGCCGATTGCCCAACACTTCACAGGCGCCAGACTTTAACTGACAATGCCCATCCTGTTCCGGGGTAATTCAGCGGCAGAATACTCGGCTGTTAACCGAATCGGCGCTGGTTCGAATCCAGCCCCCGGACCCACTCCCTTCATGCGATGAGCCCCATGCGCAAACGCGATTCCGACTCTGCCCAGGCACCTGGCATCGGCGCGGGCTATGCAGCCTTCCAGCTTTCGAAAGCGCTACTCGCCTTGAGTGACAGCCTTCCTCCAGAGGCACGCACGCGTGCGGCCAAACGGGTCGAACGCTGGCAGCAAGTGGTCGCCCACGCGCTTGGGGGCAGCGCGCAGTACGGCTCGCGCACACCCTTGCCCGACGTACCCGCCTGGGTCACGCTCGAGGTCAGCACCGGCGGCTTTGCGACCGGGCAACTGTTGGCAGGCGGGGACCTGACCGAATATGAGCGCCATTTGGCGGCAGCGCTTCCGAGCATTCGCAGCGGTGCCGAGCGGCTCGACATCAACGCTTGGCACCTCACTGACGAAGGTCTGGCGGCCCTGCGCCAGCAGTTGGTCGACGGCAACTACCGGGTCGATGTGCCGGAAGCCGCTGCGCTACCGACCGTGGCCTGGTTGCTGGGTGAACAACGTGTGGACGAAGCGCGATCGCTGATCGAGACCCTCGCGCCGTTTTTCGACCGTTTGCGCTTCTTCCCGCTACCCGGCCAGGGTCTGCCCGTGTTGGCGGCACAGGTGCAGGTGTCCACCGCCGGCAAGGTCCGGCAGCATTTGGCCAGGCTGCCAGCCCAGCCCCGTCTGGCCGTGCAGAAGCGGGTCATCGAGCAGCGCCTGCCGCTGTACGATGCGGCCATCAGCCATTTCCTCCTGACCTATGCCGACGACTGGCCGTGCCAGCACTACCCGCCGGCCTGGCCGGAACAGGCCGCGCAACTGGGCATCCGCTTCGACACGATGTGCCGCGCAGGCACTCCGGCAAAGGGCCGTGTCGTGGAGCTGTACGCCCGGCTCGGACAATGTGCCCAGGCGCCGCAAACGCTGACGCGCAACCAGCTCGCACGGGTACGCCAGATCATCGCCGACTTCGTCCGCAAGCATGGGCGGCCCGGTTCGGCGACCCATCTCGCGCAACGGGCACGGCAACAAGCGCAAATCGCTGCGCCGGGTTATCACCGGGTCGCCGCCGCCGTGGCGGAGCGCATGACGCCGTATCCGTCCGAAGCCGGCATCCGCGATTTCGCCCCCCTGCTACACCCCATTACGCCGGCAGAATCGCAGGTGTTCGAGATTGCTGCGGGCGTCCTGTTGCCTGAGGCGGTACGCCGTCGCCTGGAACGTTGCCGCAGGGGCACGATCGCCGAACTGGTCGACTATGGGCTGATCACCTCGGGCGAAACCGTCGCCAAGGTGCTGCCGGCCATGACCGCCGAAATCCACGGCGCAGGCTTCCAGGACCCTGCACTGCGCAAGCTGTATGCCGCAACCTACCAGGCGTTCCGTCGCCGCCGCTCGCTGCTGTTGCTCGACCTGCAACACCAGGTCGCCTTGAACGAACTACCGTGGGTGGCAGTGCTCAAGGCCGACGCCCAACCGCAGGCGGTGACCGCAGACATCGCCCGCCAAGCGCTGGTCGAAGCCTCGGCCACGACGCTCGGCGCCTTCCCGCAGGCGCTCGTGCCCAACAAGTTGCTGCAGGAGTTCGACGCTCTGGCCAAGGCGGCGGGCCTGTCGCTGCCTTTCGTCAATGAAGTCGCCACCGACATCTTCATGGGCGCGTTTTCCAACACCTTCATCGAAGCCGCCAGACGTGCCGCCGGGCCGTTGACCGGGACCTTGTACGCCCGCTACTTCGATATCGATACGCAAGCCCTGGCAGCGCTGCCCGATAGACCGAAAGCCAAGGCCAACGCCGGATGGCGGCGAACGCCAGACGACTGCGACGCCCTGGCGAAACTCTGCGTCCGCCGCGCGGGCGCCGAACAGGCGCCGCGCAACCCGGCTACCAACGGCACGATCGTCGAGCAGCAGCAGATTCTGACGACGCAGAACCTGGTGCCGTTGCTCTGCGAGCTCGATGTGCAGACGTTGTTGCGGCCGAAACTAGGACCAATGGCCCTCGCCTGTTTCGAGTGGATCTGTCTACGCCAGCAAATACCGCTGGCGCATCACCCTGCGCGGCTAGCGATGCTGAAGAACACGGCGTATGCATGGCGACAGATGCTGTTCTATCTGTCGCTGCTCGATGAGCCTGCAAGCGGCTCGGCCATTGCAGACATCGAGCGCCACTTTGCAGCACAACCGGCGCTTTTCCGCGAGCGTTTCCTGCCAGTGATGATGGGGTTACGCGTGGCCGCAGCCGGGCGCCGACTGCCGCAAGGCGAAGTCACGACCGAGGGGGCGCGAGTGTTTCTGGGGTGGTCGAGCCAGCGCCATTGGTTGATGCCCCGGCCGTGACCGCGGTCGTCACCGTGCCTTGCCGAGCGCAGACACGCTGCTAACGCCGGTCGTCATCCATAGGGGTATAGACCCTACGGTCCTCACTGAGTCGATACAGCATCGAGCGCCTCATCCGGGGTCGCAATGCGTGCAACAGCGCGATTTCCACGGCCCAGCCACCCAGGAGAAACACCGTACGGCCAGACTTGCCCCACGGCAACTCGAACGAAACCGCTGCAATTGCAAACATGATGCTGAGCACGAACGCCATGGTGGTCATGGCATTGACGAACCAGTTGAACATTTTCCATCGTGCGGGTAATCCCTCCAGTGGGCCCACTGCCAACAGTGCAATGCCCAGCGGCATCGACACCATGGCCCATAGGAGGGACATGCCGCCGTGATGCAGGCAGGCGATCCACAGCGCAAATCCGACCCAGGCCACTGTCCGGGACGGATTGTCGGTCAGGGTTCTGCGCAGTTTTTCGATCAGTCGGCCTGATGCCATGGCGGTCGCTCCTTTATAGCGAGCGCAGAGCCTAACATTGGGCACGGCAAGCAATGTCACTTCGCCTCAAACCTTGAACCGCCCCGCCATCTCCTGCAGTTGCACCCCGATCCGCGCCAGTTCCGCGCTGGAACTCGCCGTCTCCTCACTGGCCGCCGCCGTTTGATCGGAAATGTCGCGCACCTGGGTGACGCCACGGCTGATCTGCTCGCCCGCCGCGCTCTGCTGCTCGGCCGCGCAAGCGATCTGCTCGTTCATGGCCTCGATGTCCTTGATCGAACCGGCGATGCGCTTGAGCATCTGTCCGACCTCCTGGGACAGGCCGACACTGTCGTCGGTCAGTTGCACGTTCTGCTCGAGTACATTGCCCATATGGTCGGTGCTCTGGTTGAGCGCGGCGATCAGTTGGGTGATCTCATCGGTAGAGCTGCGCGTGCGCTGCGCCAGCCCGCGCACTTCATCGGCCACCACGGCGAAACCGCGTCCCGCCTCGCCTGCGCGTGCCGCTTCGATGGCCGCATTGAGGGCCAGCAGGTTGGTCTGTTCCGACACCGACTTGATGACGTCGAGCACCCCACCGATGCTGTCGGCGTGGCTGCGCAAGGTCTGCATCACGGTTTGCGCCGCCGACATTTCCTCGGCCAGCCGCTCGATCTGCGCGACGGCCTTGTCCACCGCCTGATCGCCCTGACTCGCCTGCTGACTGGCTTGCAGCGCGGAGGCGGCGGCCTGACCGGCGTTGCGCGCCACTTCATGGGTGGTGGCGGTCATTTGCTGCATGGCCGTGGCGATCTGCTCGGTTTCGCTCTTCTGCGCCTGCACGCCCGCGCTGGTCTGCTCGGTCACGGCCGAGAGCTGCTCGGCGGCGCTGGCGACCTGCACCACGCCGTCGCGCAGCTCGCTGACCAGGCCGTGCAGGTTGAGGGTCATGCGCTGCATGCTCGACTGCAAAGCGCCGAGCTCGTCGGTGCGAGTAACGGTCTGGCGGTGGGTGAAGTCGCCACGGGCGACGGTTTCGGCGATTTCTACGGTTTCCTTCAAAGGCGTCACGATCGAACGGGTGATCAGCCACGCGGCCGCGCCGCCTAGAACGATGGCGACGGCCAGCCAGAGCAGCAAGGTGCGCTGTGCGTCGCGCACATCGGCCTGCTGGAACTCGACCTGGATGGCGGTGAGCTTGTCGGTCAGTGCCAGCAGTTCGGCGATGGTCTTGCTGATGCCCGACTGACCGGCATCGACCCGACCCTGGGCTTGCACGGTCTGCTGGATGCGCTGCTGGTAGGCGGTCACTTCCTCGATCATCGTCTGCACATAGGACTGCGGCAGCGAGCTACTGGCGAGTTCACGGGTCTGGCTGAGCATTTCGGTCACCGCCTCGATGGCCGCCGCTTCCAGCGCCGGGCTGGGCGTGGCGGCATAGGTGCGGAAACTGATGCGCATCCGCTGCAGGGTCAGTGCCAGGCTCCCCAACGACTGGCGGTCGTCATAGAGCCCGCCGTCGGCGTTGCCCACATCCCACAGCCGCTGCAGCGCCTCGTTCATGGTTTCCGCCGACGCGGTGGCATTGTTGCGTGCCTCCTCGCGTTCACGGGTAGCGGCCACCGACTGGTCGTAAAAGCCGCGATAGTTCTTCAGCAGCCCGCCCGCCTGGCCGATCAGCGCCTGACTCTGCGCCGTACGGAAGCGCGGGGCCATGCTTTGCACTTGTGCGTTGGTCGCCTCCAGGGCGGCAAGCCACTTGGTCGCCTGCTCGTCGGAGGCATTGACGAAATACACCAGCCGCTCGATGCGCATGTCCCGGGCCAGGGTGCTCAACTTGGCGACCTCCTGCATGCGCGTATTGCGCTCGGCCAGGATCTGGCCGGTCTGCCAACCGGTATAGGCGACCAGCACGATCAGCGCGACCAGCAGGGAGAAGCCGAGTGCGAGCTTGATGCGCACGCTGAGATTGTTGAAGGCGTCGAGGCGGGATGATGGCATCGGAGAAGACTCGAGAGAGTGAGGAAGCGCCGGCATGGGGTCTATGGCATACAGAAGCATCGGCTCGAAACGTCTTTCCTTGATGGCGGAATGCGAAATTGAAGGCGGTCAGGCACTACTGCGCGTCACCGGCCTGGCCGCGGACTGCCTGAAGCCGCATTACTTCATAAGCGAGCGCGTCGCAGGCCGGTCGCGTCAACGTGCCCTGTTGCTGGATTTCGATGGCGGCTTGTTGGCGCTCCTTCTGCAATCTGGACGGGTCGTAGTCGAACTCGGCCATCCGCTCCTTGAGCATCCGGCTGCTCGCGGCGGCCAGATCGGCATCCATCATCCCCGCAGCCGCGCACTGCTCGCTGAGCGTCGAGGACAGGGCTATCGCCCGGTACTGGGCAGCCTGCATGACAGGTTTTTCGGGCTGGGCAGCGCAGCCCGACAATACGACGGCGGCGACGAGCGCGCAGATGGAGCGTTTCATTGGATCACCTCGTGCGATGGAGAAAGGTCGTGGGGTGCGCAGCGGGTGCGGATGGCCTCAAGAGCCAGCCCGGCCGCCGTTTCGAGATGCCGGGCGAGCACCCGCGCTTCGTCATGATGGCGGCGAGGGTCGTCTTTCACCAACCCCTACACCGTTTTAAACGTTTTGCAGCACCTGAGCCTTGATGGGATTATGCGCCACGGGCCAGGTTTGCCAGTCGACGGTGCAGACTATGCCTGACGCCCCGGCCGGTTGCGCAGTTGCTTGTACAAAGGTGCAAGCGACAGAGACAGCCGACCGCTCCCTGATGACGTGGCTCACTCCGCTACACCGTCAACGATCACTTCGTCCTCAAAGCTTCATACCCACCGCTAACCGATTAAAGGCATTCATCAACGCCGCTGCAAAAGTCAGGTCGGAAATCTCGGCGTCGGAGAAGTATGCTTTCAAAGGCTCGTATAACTCGTCTGGCGCCCCCTTCTCGCTGACGTACGTGAGCGCCTCGACCCATGCCAGGGCGGCCCGCTCGCGCTCATTGAACAGTTCGCTGATCCGCCAGCCTGCAAGGCAATCCAGCTTCTCTTGCGGCACTTCACATTCGCGCAGGGTCTGCGAATGCTTGCCCAGGCAAAAAGCGCAGCCGTTGATCTGTGAGATACGCAAATACACCAGTTCGAGCAGCGGCAAGCCTAGCGGGCTCGTGGCCAGCGCCGTATTGGTGGCGAGCAGGCCTTGATAGGCCGCAGGAGAAAGGGAAGCAAACGGCAGTCTGAGTTGACTCATGGTGAAAGTCCTCTATAGAAAAAATATCAGATACAAACGAGGTTGTTGAACAGCGGTTCCAGTGACAGCACGCTCCGGGCATCCTCGACCGTTGCGCGGACAGCCTCTTCACCGAACACCAGCCCTTGGAGGTACGTGAACTGCAGTTCGAATAGACCGAGGGTGTTGAGCGCCTGGCACAGGTAGGGCGTTAGAAAGTCCGGTTGGCGTGCCCGCGCGCCCTGGTGAAAGCCGCCGGAACCCACCAATACGTACACAGGGCGGTCATTCAGCAGGCCGGTCTTACCCTGCGAATGCGAACTGAATGTCCGGTGAATACGCAGGACGTAGTCGATCCAGAGCTTGAGTGCGGCGGGCAGTGTGAAGTTGTGCAGGGGGGTGGCAATGAGTAGAAGATCGCTGCGTTCCAACTCGCCGATCAGCACTTCGGAAACCTCGAACGCCGGCGAGTCGAATGGCGTCGCAGTGGTCAGGGCATGGGCGTAGCTCATATCGAGCGGTGGCAACGGATGCGCGCACAGGTCACGCTCAACCAGTTCAAGCCTTGGATACCGGTACCGCAAGGACGTCACTAGCTCCAGTGCCAACTGGTTCGCATGGGAATCCTGTCCATTGGGGCTGGCGTTGATCAACAGGACGTTGTTCATACCCGGCTTTCTGCTCGAAGGCCCTGGGTGAAATGCATGCCACGGGCCAGCAGCCCCTGGCGAAAATAGAAGCGCTGGGCCAATGGCATATGCAATCCGGTATCCAGCACAAAGTGATCACACCCCTCTTGCACGGCTTCGTCGCGAACAGCGGTCAACAGCCGCGCCCCCAAACCGCTGCCCTGAAGGTCAGGAGCCACCACCAGGTCGTCGACGTACACGAAACGCCCGTAGAGCAGGTTTTCCAGTTTGCGATAACCAACCAGGCCGACGATGCGCTCACGGCCCCACACCGCCAGTAGACGGTAGCCCTGCTCGGTCTGCCGAACCAGCTGCGCCACGTAGCTGGCCGGGTCGGTGAGATGCGGCCGCAAGACGCGCATCAAGTCGAAACTGGCCTGAAAGGCCCCTTCGCTCTCGAGGTGTTGAAATGTGTAAGGCATGCCCGTCGTCCGTTGGAGAGAGATGGCCTACTTTAGAGTCGTAATGGCTTAAGCTACAGGTCCAAAAAATGCATAAATGACTAGGCCATGATCGTTCCCTTCGAGTTGGACCCCAGCCAGCCTGTGCCGATCTATCGCCAGATTTATCAGCGGTTTTGTGAATGCATTGCTGACGGCCGCCTGCGCCCGGGGGATCGAGTACCTGCCGTTCGCGCGTTAGCGGCGGAGCTGAACCTGGCGCGCGGCACAGTGGATGCGGCCTACCAGTTACTGATTGGCGAGGGCTACCTAATTGCCCGCGGGGCGGCCGGGACCGTCGTCACACCACAACTGGCGCCTGTTGCCTCGCCCACGCATCGTGCCCCCGTTGCTTCGACGACGCATCAAGCCGCCCATTGCGGGGCGCTGCCGCTAGCACTGCAGATAGGGCTTCCCGCGCTGGATGCTTTCCCCCGCAAGCTCTGGACAAGACTGGCGGGCCGTCAACTGCGACAGGCCGGCCTCGAAGGCCTTGTCTACCCGGACTCGCGAGGCTATGCACCGCTGCGCTCGGCTATCGCGTCGTACCTGGGGATCTCGAGAGGTATCACCTGCCACCCGGATCAGGTTTTCGTGTGCGCCGGCTATCGCGCCTGCCTCGACCTGATCAGCCACACGTTGATGCGCCAAGGCGATACGTGCTGGCTGGAGGAGCCCGGCTACTTCATGGCCAGGAACGCCTTGCTGGAAGCGGGCGCGCAATTAGTGCCGGTTCCAGTGGATGACCAGGGCCTGAACGTCGCGCAAGGCATCGCCCGAGCGCCGGATGCCGGCTTCGCAGTGGTCACTCCGACCCACCAAAGTCCACTGGGCGTGTCGTTATCACTGCCGCGGCGATTTGCGTTGCTGGACTGGGCCAACCGCCAAGGCAGCTGGATCATCGAGGACGATTACGACAGTGAATATCGCTATCAAGGCAAGCCCTTGCCAGCCCTCAAGAGCCTCGATCAGCAGGGCCGCGTGCTTTATACCGGGACCTTCAGCAAAGTACTGTTTCCAGGCCTGCGCTTGGCTTATCTGGTTGTGCCAGCCGAACAGAACCAAGCGTTCGCCCGTCAGGCGGATCGTCTGCACAACCACTGCCCACATCTACTTCAAGCGACCGTCGCCGCTTTTCTCAACGAGGGTCACTTCGCTCGGCATTTAAAGAAAATGCGGACCCTCTACGCGCGCCGCCGTCAATGGCTTGTCGATGCACTGCACCAACAATTCGGCGACCGTCTGCAGATCAGCGCTCAGGTCGGTGGCATGCATCTGGTCGTGGGTCTTTGCGAGGGTAATGATATCGAGCTCGCTCAGCGTGCCCGGGCCGCTGGCATCGCTGTCGAACCGCTATCGCGTTGGTACTTGGAAGCCAAGCCTAGACACGGTCTGGTGCTTGGCTTCACAAACATCACCTGCGTCGAACAGGCGTCGATTGCGGCACTTCGATTGGCTGAAATCATGTAGTTGGACGGGGGTACCGGAGAAGTCTCTGTCTTTGTCTCCGGTTCCAGCCAGCCAGATCGCTCGAACGCTCATCCACGGATCGTCCATAGCTGATCCAGCCGAGTGGTGTACGCCTGGCTGATCATGTCGCGCCTCATCGCCCACTCCGGCGACGCCGGCACGCTAGCCGCCCGCACCGTTCCCCTCCCCCAACGGCTGTTGATCGTGTCCACCACCTGCATCAATCGATCGCATTCGACGGGCTGGGCAGGCGTGAACAAATCCCCGGAATACTCGCCTGCCTTGCGCAGGTCCATGAGCAAGACCTCGGCTTTGCTGTAGCGATAGCCTTCGCGGAAAACCAGGCCCACCGCTTCGGTAGCCAGGCGGGTCAGCAGCAAGGTGTCATTGGTGGGATAGGGCAATTCGACCAGCGCGCCCTGGGCATGGTGTGGCTCACCTACGCTGTGCATGCCCGTGCGGATGCTCACGCGCATGCGCTTGCACATCGACCCTTGCGTCCGCAGTTTCTCGGCCGCCCGGGCGACGTAGGTGGCTACCGCCTGCTCGATGGGTGCCAATTCGCTCAGGCGCATGCCGAACATTCTGCTCGAACATATCTCCTGCTTGTCAGGCTCGGTTTCGTCCAACTCCAGGCAGGAAACACCGTTCAGCTCCCGCGCTGTCTTTTCCACCACGACGCTGAACTTCTCCCGCAGCGTTCTTGCGTCCGCGTTGGCCAGGTCCATTGCCGTCCGTATACCCATCTCTGCCAAGTGGCCAGTCATGCGCCGGCCAATCCCCCACACTTCGCTCACTTGGGTATTGCGCAGCACCCAGTCGCGCTTGAAGGGATCGCAGATGTCGACCACGCCGCCCGTCTGCGTCAACAGCCGCTTGGCGGTGTGGTTGGCAAGTTTGGCCAAGGTCTTGGTGGCCGCAATGCCCACGCCCACCGGAAGTCCGGTGTACAGGTAAATGCGGCTGCGAATAGTTCGGCCCAAGTCGGTCAAGTTTTCGCGGATTCCGGTGAGATCGGCAAAGCACTCGTCGATGCTATAGATCTCGACCTCCGGCACCATGCCTTCGATGATGCTCATGACGCGCTCACTCATGTCGCCGTACAACGCATAATTGCTGCTGAACGTCTTGACGCCATGCTGGCGTAATGTGTCCCTGACCTTGAAGTAAGGGTCGCCCATCTTCACGAACGGCTTGGCGTCATATGACCGGGCGATGACACAACCGTCGTTGTTCGAAAGTACCACGATCGGCGTTTTGGCAAGGTCGGGTCTGAACACGCGCTCGCAACTCGCATAGAACGAGTTGCAGTCGATCAGCGCGAACACCTGCTCACTGCGCATGGTCGCGCACGCTATACCGAACGACGCCCCAGATGGACAGCTCGTCGCCTTCCATGATGTAGCGCGGCGGGTAGGAACGGTTTTCCGATTTGAGTATGACCACCCCATTGCGACGGTGAAGTCGTTTACATACAGGTTCGCCGTTGATGGCGGCGATCACAATGTCGCCATGCTCGGCCTCACGTCCTCGGTCGACGATCACCAGGTCACCGGAGTAAATCCCCGCGCCCTGCATGCTGTCACCTTCGATCTTGGCCAAGTACACCTGAGGCGCACGGAGCTCGAACAACTCGTCTAGCGAGATATGCTGCTCGATGTGATCGGCTGCTGGCGAAGGGAAGCCCGCAGGGATGAGGAAGGCGTAAACCGGGTGACGTTCGGTGCCGTCGGTTGGCTTACCCAGGTAGGTGATTGACATGGTTGGAGGGCCTGAGGGTTATCTGTATGTATATACAGTTAATCCAGCCCCTGGTAATTGGTCAACGTGGATGAGCGTTTTTTCGGACAGGCGTGAGGCATTGCCGCTTTGGACATCGTTCGACCGATACGGCAATAGAACATCATCTTCGCCTATTTGGTTGGCATCGGACCGTTAAGTAAGCGAGAAGTAGCGCACTTGAACATCGCCTTGTTTAACGCGGCATCGAGTGAATAAACCGTGCTGTTTTCAATCGACGACAAGAATGGCCGCCCAGCTGGCTGGCTTGGGATCGTTCTTCATATTTGCAGGGTCCACTGTGCAGATATGGCAAAATGATACCATTTAGGGCGTAACCGATGACCGAAGCATCAGTGACAGGACGGAGTGCTGACAATACCGCCCTACGCAGCCATACGAATTCGCACATCCGGCGCACGACCGACGCCCACAACAGAGAAGGTTGCGAATGGACCTGACCACGCTGCATTTCACCGATGCATTGGTGAATCTAACGTGCGGGCTCATGTGCTTCGCTATCTGGGCAAGCAGGCCTGGCGATAGATGTTTTGCCTATTGGGGCCTCGGCGGCTCGTTGTATGGCCTTACCGCCTGCTGGCTGCCCTACCTCCCGGACGGCAACATCGGTACGGGCCTTACCTATTCGGCGCTGCAGATCGCCAACATCATGTTCTGGGCAGGGTATCGGGTGTTCGACGGTGTGCTTGCCGTTCCTGGCTGGCTGCTGGGTTTGCCGACGATCCCTCTGCTGACCGCGCTCGCGTTCGGATATCCCTCCTATACATCGATCTTCGCCGAGCAGGCCACGATCGTCGCTTACTGTGCGATTTCGCTAGCCCAAGTGGGGTACGTACTCAAAAAGTCCGATGCACTGTATTCCCCGCGGTCCATCTCTGCCTATGCGGTGATCGTCATCCTCCTGTCCGTCATGCTGACGGGCATCGCCTGGAATGACCAAACTCAGAATGACACTCATGCCACGTTGTTCATATTGACCGATCATGCAATGACCATCGTCTTCATGCTGGCCGTCATTGCGATGGTCGGTCAGCGCGACTTCAGGTCGCTGGTCAACGCTTCGCGCCGAGACCCGCTCACCCAGGCGCTCAATCGTTCGGGGCTCGACGATCTACTGTCGAAGATCGACACCGATGCCGCTCTGCTTCTGATAGATGTCGACCACTTTAAAATGATCAATGACCGTTTCGGCCATGCGGCCGGCGATGAAGTGTTGCGTGCACTGGTGAACCGTATCGCCAGCGTTTTGCCTATTGGCGACCACCTCGTGCGTTTGGGGGGCGAGGAGTTTCTAGTGATTTCGCAGCCGCCGGATACTTTGCAAGCCGCAGCGTTGGCTGAGCGCATCTGGGCCGCGGTTCGCAACGAGTCGTTCTCGTACGAAGACGCCAAGATCGACTTTACCGTCAGCATCGGGTGCGCGTGGTTCGCGAGCGACGAACCGTTCAGGCAAGCGCTCAAAAGAGCCGACAGCGCGATGTACCGCGCCAAGCGGTCCGGACGTGACGTGATCGTTGAAGATTGGGAAAGCATTGCGTCGTCCGACCGATCGTGTGTCTAGATGATGTTGCCTGGGCGGCGCGTGACATTGCCGAGCGCTTTTCAGGAGGTACCTATGCCTGGGCCAAAGTCGGTCTGGACCATTGATCGCTTCATGAAAGCTCTGGTAGATGCCTGGGCATTGCAACGTAGAAATGACATGGCGGGCACCATACCCATTTGCAGTACGACCACCGGAGCGCAGCCCGATCGAATTCGACGCTTGCGTCGACAATCGAACGCGGGAACGGCTTTGTGCTAATTTCGACTGTCGTAAGATTTGAGGGTCACACATGGCAGGCAATATAAAAAGATTTGATGATTTCGCGCAGAGGATTTTGGCGGGTCTACACGAAGCATTCCCAGCAGCCCGTTACATAGGACCCAAGGAAGCCGGACTCAGTGATGAAGCGCCTGCCCTCAATACATCCGGGGGGCGATCCGCATCCGATGAATGGCATACATTGGACACAGAGCTCGCGGGCGTCCTTACCTGGCTTATGGAGCAAGGTCTGGTCCGTGACCGGCAGAACAAGTTCGGCGCAAGCCATATCTTGACCGCAAGAGGTTTTGAGGTATTACACCGGCTCGACCCCAAGTACGAGATTCCAGCGGTTGCGAGGCTGCTGGATTGAAGAGTCGCAGGTTGTAATAGATGTGAAAGGCGTCGAACTTAAGGCAAGGCATCGCGCCGTTTCAAGTTGGACAGGCTGCTATAGACGCAGCCGGGCTGGTGTAAACGCCCTACTCACTGGGTGAACGCATGACTCCCGGGCTCTGGCTCAGGGCTCGGCTATTGACGGAGCCATGGCTGGGTACCGGGCACCGTAACCCATGCCGGCCTTGTCAGCCGCCAAAGACCAATCCGTATCAGCGTCAGCAGTTGGATTGACTTGCAACCGCAAGCGCAGCCAAACGGTCAACGTATACATCTGCATTACCGGAGCCCATGCCATGTTGAACCGTCAAACCGTTGGTGGCACAGACCAGGAGCTCGCGCACATGCGCCGACTCAACAAAGTCTTGGCTCGGCTGCCGCGCTTTCGCATCCCGCATAAGCTTGTCCTGCGAAGCATTCAAGGGCTGCTCAAACTGAGCCAATTGCGCAACACCAAACTCGTTCGGCATGGGGTACGTGCCGAGTGCAAAACAGTCAGCGTAGAAGGCGCGACTGCTTCGGTACGCATCCTGCACCCCAAGGATGCGCCAAAGGCCGTAGTGCTCGACATCCATGGTGGCGGCTGGGTGATCGGTAGCCCGAGCATGAATGATGCCCTGAACCTGGGGCTTATGAATGCCTGCGACATGGCGGTGGTGTCTGTCGACTACCGTCTTGCGCCAGGTGCGTCCATTGAAGAGCAGATACAAGACTGCCTAATAGCTGCACGCTGGTTGCTCGATCCTTGCAACCCCACCTTCCGGGAGCTGCCGGTGATCATGGTGGGTGAGTCAGCCGGAGGGCACCTTGCCGCCGCCTGCTTGCTGGGCCTCAAGGCGTGGCCCGAGCTGCTGCGACGCATCCAGGGTGCGGTGCTCTACTACGGAGTGTACGACCTCGCCGGCACCCCAAGCGTGCACGCTGCAGGTCCCGATACTTTGGTGTTGGATGGGCCAGGGATGGTAGATGCGCTGCGTCGATTGACCCCAGGGCTGAGCGATGAGCAACGTCGGGCGCCGCCCCTGTCGCCGCTGTATGCGGATCTAGACGGCCTGCCACCCGCATTACTGGTCGTTGGGGAACGCGACCCTTTGCTGGACGACACGCTACAGATGGCGACGTGCTGGGGCGAGGTGACGGCGGTCGACCTATGGATGGTGCGGGAGGCACCGCACGGCTTCGTGCACTTTGGGGTAGGTCAGACGGTTATCGAGGGGGTGTGGCGGTGGGTGCTGTCCAGGCAAAAAGACTGCCGTTGAGTCGGTTGGGAATACCCGCCACAGCTTGATCACCAGAACCGGAAAATGCGATGTAGGCACGAACGGAACATCGACGCCGATACCTTCTAAGTCGGCAATGTCTGATTCAGGCTTTCTGACGCTCATTGCGTGAAGATCTTCACCTTGCATTCGGTTCGTAAGCGTTCGCTGAAGTCACCTTGCATGGCTTGGGCGCGCATCGACTTGGCTGAATGCGCGCAAGACAGGATCGCTCTATGATTCGGTGAGTCCACGTCTGATAATACCTCGGACATCAATATTCAAGGCAAGGCCAACAATGGACTACCGTGCAACGCGCTACGCCTTATTTGCTTTTTCCTTCTTCGTAATGTGCCAACCCGTACAAGCATCGGCGTGGCAAATTTGCCGTATGGAGCTACATATCACCGATGTGTTGAAGCTTCCCTATCCAAGGCTACAGGCCCAGGTCGTGAAGGTAAGTCAGGCATCGACCACGGCGGAATGCCCGGAAAAGGGGGCGACTATCACATTCGTACCGGAAACTGCTGATTACCAAAACACGCTCCCACGCAGGCAGTGGCCCAAAAAAGGCCAGATGATGCACATCGACTATCGATATCTAGATGGGACGTGTAAAGGCGATGGCCATCCCCATGCGTGTCGTATTGAACATTACCCCTTGGCGGGTACGTAAGCGCCCGGCGAGCTCACCTTGCGTAAGTCAGGCGGGCACCCATTGATGCGGTGGCAATCGCCCAAACTCACTGGGTCGCTGGGTCGGCAGCCGCGTCAGTATTCGACAACGATCTTTATCGCTCATGTCCTGCGCTTGGTGTTCGATCTCGTACAAGCCGTTTATCGAGTGCAGAGCCTGTTCAGCCAACCGGCTTTTGTTCGCCACCTGCAGATCGAAAAACTTGCGACGGGTGAGTGTTATAGGCGCAGATGTAAACTCCGGGGGTTTTCTTCTCACCCGGCGCAAGCATTTGCACCGGTGTTTCCATCAGCGTAAGTCACGTCCTCTGTGGATGACCTGCGCTGGCACCGGCGCCTGGATCAGTGTTTCGCACTGACGGCAGGCCCATTGATTTCAACTCTTTGTCCGGAAAAAATCGAGAGACCGGGTATGAGGCGAACATTTGATCGTGATCTACCTAAGCTAGAGGTGAACTCAACAGATCCGCGACCATGCCCCATGCCGACTCTGAACTGTTGACGTTTAGCCCTTACAAGATCTCTCGATAAATAGTTGATAACTTTGCAATAGCCTCACCGTTTACGGCAATGGATTTCAAGCACAATGAGCAACTGACGAGGCCAACTGCAAGGGCCTCTCAAATCCCAACCCTTGCTTTCATCACATTAAACCCCAGGACGGTCACTGATTCGAGGTCGAACCCGCCTATGTGTTTCGATAAAAAGGTCAGAGACCAGAACTCAGGCCCCGTCCGAAATTTCCTAGCGCTTCGCCATCACAGGATTTCTTTCCGTTGATGGCTGAGGAATCTACAAAATCCTTAGGGCTGTGGGGCAGTGACTAGATTTCTCAGAATTTCGTACAGCGCCTAGGGTCTGTAGACAGTAAACTGTACTGGTGGAGGCTCAAAAACCTGCCGTCCTTGAACTCCACATCGCGCAGGGTGCCTTCACGCTGGAATCCGAACTTCCTCAGCAGTAAGCAACTGGGCTCATTTTCCGGCTCAACGTCTGCATGAATGCGATGCAAACCCAGATTGCCGAACCCGTAGTCAATCACTGACGGCAACGCTTCGGAGAGTAGGCCTTGACGCCAATACTCAGGCATCAACCAATAGCCGATCTCTGCCTTTCGGTGGGCGTGGGACCAGTCGTTGAGGCCGCATGCCCCTATCAACGGCTCATGGTGGATGAGGGACATTCCCCACCAGATACCAGACCGCTCGGTAATGATTCGTTCAAACCAGCGCATTTGTTCTTCGGTCTCGGTGAGACTCGAATAGGACACGCCGTAATGAGCGACCACGCGAGGGTCGGAAAGGGCCTTGTACACATCGACCACGTGCATAGGCAGTATCTTTCTCAATATGATTCTTTCTAACATGAACTCGGGAAATACGGTGGACACTTGGTAGGACCGGTTGCCTCAAGGGGGTCGCTAAGTTAACACGGACGCGGCTTCCCTTTATCCCCCAAACTGGCTGGTGCTCAGCGCCGGCAGGCTCGAGCTAGACCTTCCGTGGCGCCTGGCGATTACGTTGTACGGACGCTTATACTGCATGTCCCTATTTTGGCTCCCTCTGTAGTTCCTGCTGCAACCCTCTCCCTCTTTCCATTGCCGCCGTATGGCCGTAAAACGGACCATGCTTCCACGCTCTGCCGGCCGGCGCGGCGAATCCAATTCGTTATCCGCGCCCGCTACCGCATGCAGAGCAAGGGTTAACTGTCGGCAGTTTATCTGGCCTCGGATGCGAGTGTCCGAGCTCGCTCCACTCCCCAGGCCAAAGCTTTGGTGACGGTTTCTCCTGGACGTCTGCTGTACGCCTCTTCGCGGATCGTTCTTCCTGAAGGCGCGTACACGCCAATGAACATCTGCGTTTCTCCAGTCCTTGATAATCGAGCTTGGACGTCAAAATTGGTCCCATCAGAAAGCATTTCTTCGTGCGTTCTGCTGTGAATCCTGACATCTGCCCAATTCCAATATTTATTTCCTCGTACTCGCATAATCACCTCCCTATGCCTGTGCCGGTCCGACACGTCTACAGGACACGCGACAAAATACGTCGAGTCAAGCGGTGCAGATCACACCATGACTATAAGGTCACAAATAGGTCGCCGCTGAAATGACGGTTCCGCTTACCAAATTTTGCTCTCGCTTGCTGCCGCGATAGGCCGGCAGAGGAATCCGCGTATTCTGCGCCACGCACACCGTATGGCCGGCTTGCGCAGGCTGGCTCAAGGTCCGCTTAACCCTACAAGCACTTTCGTCTTTCCACCGAGTAGAGAATGGCAAGGGTTTTCTCAAGGCATGGAAAAAGCCCGCGCTAGGCGGGCCACACGAAAGACGCGTTATGATCGGGTCATCTCACTGGGAGTGACTTCATGAAAGGACTATGGATGGGAATGACGCTCGCCTTGGCGTTGGGCGGGTGCGGGACCGTACGCACGGTGTCCAACGAGTCAAAAGCCGTGGACGATCTGGCGAAATGGCAGACTCATTGCCATACGATTCCGCGGGCGTATAGTGGCGTTGCTTATCAGTTCTGCAATTTGAACGGGCCTCCGCGAACAGGTCCGCATTGGGCTACATTCCCGATCCTGCTCGACATGGCAGCGTCGGGAGTTGTCGACACCGTTGTTCTTCCTTACACCGGCTATCAGCAGTATAAGCAAGGCAATGTGCCAATTCGTAGGCTGGAATACTGATACCCCTCCCTAGGTCGCGGTGATCTCGGCTAGACTAGATCAGGCGGTCGGGGGTTCGGTCTCCCCCACTGCTGGCTCCTTTGCAGTAATCGATAACTTGGCGCTGTAGTCCTTCAGGACTTGGCACACGCATACCTGGGCACTCGCGAATTATTTAAAACCCCGCGGGCGCGGGCGTCTGCCTCTTCATTGGATGGCACAGCAGGTCTTGTAGCGGTGTCGCAGGGGTAACGCGCGTACCAAGCGCCGAGTCGCCATCGGACCTGGCCTTCGTCTCGACCTGCACCGCCGCGTTGATGTTGCCCAGTGGGGTGAGCAAGTCGTCTATCCGCTGTTTTTCCGCCGCCAACTCGTCGCCTTGCTGGGTGACGGTAACGCCGGACGAGTCTATAGCCTTACCTGACGCTGCAGCCGCAAGTGCTCGGTGACCTTGACGCCGTTCGTATTCCCGCCTTCCAAGAACGTCGAGTATGTGAAGCAGGCCTCCGATCTGCACAAGCAGTGGGTACCGGCGCTGGGTGAGCTGGGGATTCGACGCCGTCCCCCGTATAACTGCCGTCACACCTATGCGACAATACGCTTAATGTCTGGTCTGAATCCCGCATTTATCGCCCAACAGCTGGGTCACAGCGTTCGAATGCTGTTGTCGACCTATGCCCGTTGGCTTAACTCAAGCTCCGATTGGAGCGAGCTGGAAAAACTCAAAATTGGTATCAAATCGGTATCAGGTTGAGATCCGGCCCTGTAAGTGACTGATAGGTTAGCCCTTTGATCTCTACCGCCAACATCACCATGCACTATCTCATGAGTGATCGCAGGTGAATGAGTGTTGATCCTGTTGGGCTACAGAACGCGGCTCCCCTCTCCGCACCATATGCAGTGGTCCGTCGAATGGTCCCAGCCGCCATCAGAGGCTTGATGCCGATTCGGCATAACACGCTAAATTTTGTGCTCTGATCTAGGTTATTATCCACAATGCCAAAATGGCAAAAGCCGCCACATTAGTCGGTAAGCGGCTTTTGCCTTATGTCATTTCGCGCTACTAAGTACCAAGCTTCATGGCCGTATTTCTATGCGTCAAAGATACGCTCCAAGTTTTTCACTCGACGGTGGCAGCAGCAAACCCAATTGCGTAACCCGCCGTATCAATGCTTTGTGATCGCCTGGAGGCCGTAGGCGTAAAGCTGGTAGTCCGTCACCGCCTGGTAGGCTGACTCGGCGAGCACGCGCAGGCGCTCGACCTGCTCTGCCGGTTCGCAGGCATCTTGGGCCTCGTTGTACCGGCGCAACGCTGCAGTGGCCTCCAAGATCAGCGGCTCTCCTGCATCAGCCAGTCCTCGAATCGTTCGCTTTATAGTCACCCCAGCACGCCTATTGTCAGAGTGTAGTAGCCTTCATGGAAAGCAGCATGTGAAGTAATCAGCTTTCCATAGTCATCATTCAAGCTGAACAAAGCTAACTTACCAAAGCGCTATATGGCTTTCAAAACAGCACCGGTTAATTGCACTAGCGCCCATGGCTTCGGCAGGAAGTGTATCTGACTAGAAAGCTTTCGATGAGCATCTATGTAACCTGTCGTAAGAATGAAGGGAATATGCGGATAACGGCCCGCCAACATTTCCGCAAGCTCAGCACCATCCAGCTGACCAGGTACTGTCAGATCAGCAACTACTAGACCAATATCAACTGACGCACCCATAGCATATATCAGAGCATCATCAGCAGTCGCAAATTCGACTACTTCAAAATTAAGCTCTCGAATTGCATCAACCATTAAGCTGCGCAATAGATCATCATCCTCAACCACTACAATGATTTTCTTTGAGGCCATCATGCTGTCTTGCGTCATTAAAGTCGCTCATTGGAATAAAGCTTCTGTAGACGCGCATTTTGATACAAATCATTCATGCTTGCCACTCAATTCCGTCAAAGCGTCGTACTCCTTAGCGCATTGCTGTACAGATATCCGGGCTCTTTCATACGCTTTCGCCAGCTCTCCCGCTCGAGCATCAGCCCGTGCGAGCAGCAAGGATAGCGCCACCTACGCTCACCTCGAGAACGTCGTCCTTGCGTGGGCCTGTAAGGCAACCGCTGCTGAATGGCGGAAGCGGGGGCTATAAATGAAATTTGTTGTACAGCCTGCGCTCGAAACGGCTAATTGTTGTACAAAATAGACCGCTCATCTTTTATCAGGAACTCGGCTCTGATAAGCGCTCACTATCACTGATTAGGCCTATAACTGGTGTGGTGAATATGAAACGGGTTTTGATCGTGGAAGACGAACCAATGCTTTTAGAGCTCCTCGTCACGATCATCGACGAAATGGGTTTCACCACAACGACAGCTGCTACTGTCGATGATGGAATCGAGCTGCTAGGTGCCCATGCTTGGGCAATGGTCGTAACGGACGTTAGAACGCCTGGACGCTCAGATGGCTGGGATCTGGCATGGACTGCTCATCACCAATGGCCGAGCCTGGCTGTGATTGTGACTAGTGGCGGCAATGCCCACTTTGGGAAGCCACTGCCCTCTTCGGCTGTATTCCTTGCCAAACCATGGTCCATAGAACAGATGACATCACTAGTTCGAAGCCGCGCTGGAGGCTTCGCTTCCTCCCCTTAGTCGTTTAGGGTCGACTGCTATCACTGTACAGCCAACCGCGCCAACTCTAGCTCCCGAAAAGCGCTCTCAATCTCAGTTCGCAAAGTCTTCAAGATTGATTCGGAGCTGCCAAAGTCTCGTGCGCGGTGATACAAGTCCACTGCTTTTGAGGCCCGATCAACGCTACGCAGGTACCTTTCGATAGCCTCATCATAAGCTCGGAGAGGCATTTTTCCTGAGGGCTCGTCTGCCATACGTCTTGATCAGGCTGAATAAAATGAGGACCGTATTTTGAAACAAGTCAATGGTTGAGGCTAGCCCCTCTCGTTAGCTGATCGTACTCGTTCGAGCACTGCTGACCCGCTATCCGGGCTTGGTCATACGCTTTCGCCAACTCTCCCGCTCGAGCATCAGCCCGTGTGAGCAGGTCGGAGAGCACCATAGCGGCGCGGGTGGCTGCCTGGCCTCGGGCGACAGCGACGGTATCCGGGCCGGGGCAACTGACGGCGGCGGCGAACTGATCGGCGTCGTGCTGCAGCCGCTCGCCAGCAGCATCGGCGCCAGTAGCGCCAGCGTCAGCCACTTGGTGTTGTTTGTATGCATGGGCTCTCGTCTCTTCCTGCGCCTTAGCGCGTTGTTGTTCTTCCTCGCGGGCGGCCCGCTCGCCCACGGCTTCGGCCAGTCGGACGCTACCGTCGCGCTGCGCCGATGCGGCCAGAGCATCGCTGCGCTCTACCGACCGGCCGTGCTGGTAGGCGCCCCAGTACGACGCCAGCACTAGGGTCAGCAGGCCCAGCCGCACCGGCCAGGTCATGCCAGCGCCCGCCGCACGCCTTCATCGATCACCGCAGCCGAGTACGGATTGCTGCCGTTCTCATGAGCGATGATGCCGGCCACCATGCCGCGCAGCGTGGCCAGACTCTTGATGTCGATCATTGTCGTGGGATCCACGCCGATGCGCGTGGCCACCGCGCGGGCGTAGGCCTGAGTGTCGTTCTCATTGCTCGGCGCCCAGCGGTTGATGGTTTCGAGCACGGTGTCGATGCCCTTGCCGCCGACGCCAGGCATACCGTCTTTGCTGCGGTAGTTGATCAGCAGCTTGCCTAAGGCGCGGATGCCGTTCTCGGGCGAGTCGAACCGGGCGAAGCGCGGCTTGGCCACACCTTCCTCAAGGCCCAACTGGCCTACCCAGTCGTTGCGTGGGTTGTAGTCGATATTGCCGGGGTTGTTGTTGCGGATGCCGCGTGCGGTCATGGGTCAGCTCCAAATAAAAAACCCCGCGATGCGCGGGGTATTGGTGGATTGGGGGAAGCTCATAGGTCCACGACCTTGAGGGGTTTTGTCTCTTTCTTTTTCTTGCCGGCGGCTTTTGCTTTGCCCTTCTTGCCACCGTTGCATTCCACAGACGTGGTCCAGCCGGACTGGGTAAATACCTGTTCCACGCCGTCCACTAGATACTCACCGTCCAGCCCGGGCTTAAAGCCCTCGGCATTGATCGACCGTTCAGCGAACAGATCGGCACGCCCGGCCATTTCGAGGCGTACAGCGGCAGTGCTGCGGTTGAATGCGGCCAGACGCGCCTTAGCGGCCTGCTCGGCAGCGCTCTTGTTGGGGTAGGTGTGTCGATCGGTATGCACCGGCGGCAGGCTGTCCGGGGCGTCATCGTTGGCCAGCTCCACGACCTGCAGCTTTCCGGTCTTCGGGTCTTGGTGCTGGGTCTTCACGGCCTTCTGCGTGTTGCGATCGCCAAGCCGGAATTGGTACCGACTCACGTCGGCTCTGTTGATCGTCACCACCGACAGCGTCTTGCCGGACGCGCTCTGGCCACCTTGGCGGGGCATCACCAGCAGTTTGCTTTCGGCCACCTTGGCCGTGCAGTCGTACTGCCTGGCCAGGCGGGTGATGAAGTTAAAATCGGACTCATTGCGCTGGTCGATTCGCTCGACCTTGGTACCCACCGAACACACCGGCTCCCAGCCGTTGCGCTTGGCGATATCGTTGACGATCTGCGACAAGGGCGTGCCTTCCCAGCTACCGCTACGCACGGTCTTACCGCTGCCGCGCATGTCGCTTGCCTTGCCGCGTATAACGATCGTGTCAGGCGGCCCGCTTACCTCCACCTCGTCGACCCTATAGGCGCCCATCCGGGTAAGCGCCTGGCCCACATAGCCCATCATCACCGTGACGTTGCTTCCGCGCGAAGGCAGGGCAACGGCTTGGTCCCGATCGTCAATTCGCAGCTCGAATTCGTCCGAGTCCATCCCGGGCTTGTCCGAGATACGCAGCATCAGCAGTCGGTCGTTGATCAGCGTGGTGATGTCCCGGCCGTCTGCAATGATCCGGTAGGTAGGTTGCATGGTTCAGGCTCCAGAAAAGAAAACCCCGCACTGGGCGGGGTTCGTTACGCGTAACGGGAGGGTCAATCCCATAGCTGAATGAGTTCGGTGGTCTGCGCCGCCAGATCTGGCAGGTAGATGAGCACCCCGGCGCGATAGGGCTGGTCGTGCTCGGCCAAGCCCTGATTGGCGTTCAGCACAGCTTCAACCGCCCCTTTCAGATGCCCATAGTGGTGGTAACAGATGCTGTCGAGCAGATCCCCGTCAGACGTTCTGCAGGTCATTGCCATAGCTCACAAACTCCAAGGTGAACGCCTGTTTTCGCGGAATGCCGCCGGCGAGCAGGTTGCTTTGCTCTTCTTCCACACTGAGCAGGCACCAGGTACCCAGCACCTCGCCATAGCCTGTAGTCAGGCCCACCGGCTGCAAGGCGCGCCCGATGCTGCGCAACGTGTTCAGTTGCTTGAGACCGCCCTTGAAGCCCGGGAAAATAGCCCCCTTGAGCGTCAACTTGTCTTCGCCCAGCCCCACCGCCTGCTGCGCGATACTGCGCGTCAAACGCTCCTGCCCTGCCCACTTGAACGACGTTTGCCGGCGCAGTTCGTCAAACGCTGCCGTATCGATGTTGAAGTAATACGGCTGCGCGTTTGGCTCAACCGGCTGCAAGATCAGCAGGTGCGGGAAAGCCTTCACGGCATCGGCCTTGGGCGTGAGTTGCGGCGCTAGTGCGCTGCTCGGCACGACGCTGGCCAGCGCCGGTGAAGACTTGCCTGCAAGCCGCCCGATAGCGGCAGTCGCCCGGCCGGCCTGCTCCTTGATAACGCCAAGGCGCTCTTGCACCTGCCCCACCGCCGCAACCGCCTGACCGTATGTCGACGTCACCCGCCCCACGGCGGACTGGGCCACGCTGATGGCGCGCATGGTGCGCTGCAGCTTGGCGCCGATCGCCGGCCCAACGAATGGAACGCTTTCGAGATCCGAGGCCGCACCGGTGATATCGCTCACAGCGCCGTTGAGCGGGCTGACCATGCCGTCCATGCTGGTACGGCCAGCCTCCTTTGCTGCTACCAAGTTGGTCAGCCCTGATTGCAGTAGCTCCATGTAGGGCATAGCCCCTCCTCAAATGTGCGGTGCGTCGAACAGCTGCGTAGAGGCCTGCCGCGCCGCGACCTCGCGGGAAAAGGCTTCCCACTGCGCTCGCATGTGCGGCTCCAGCTCACGGGCCAGCTGGGCGGGATCTTTGACATCGCCCTGGACCGTGATCTGTAGGCTCGGCTTGAACTCAAATTGCTGCTCTACCTTGGGCGCGGCTGCCTTGGCCGGCGCCGGCGCTTTGGCGAGTACGGCCGCTGTCTGCGCCGGCGGCACGGCCAGCTCCCGCACCAGATCACCCAGCGCTGCAGGTGGCGGCGCCTTAGCCGGCAGCACCAACGGGCTAGCAGGCCTGTCGGTAGCCCTGGGCAATTTCAGCGCTGCCTGCACGGCAGGCGGTAGGGGCGGGCCGCTGTCGTCCTGGCGCTCTACCGGTCTTTTTGGTGGAACCAGATCTGCGCCAGGGAAGCGCACCTGTTGAGCCGGCAATGCCGGCACCATGAACGCGGCCCCATAGCCCGGGGCGGGCGGATCGTATGTAACCTTCTGATCGCCGGCGGGCTTGGCCTGCTGACCCACCGCCTCACCGACAGTAGGCAATAGCTGCGCAGGCGGCACCGCCGCAGACACGGCCGGCTTGGGCATGGCCTCTGCTGGCCTGGCCAGCGCCTTTACCTCGACCTGCCCGGGCTGGCTTGGCGTCACCGGCGGTAGAACTACCGGACCAGGCTTGACCACTACAGGCGGGACCGTGGCCCCGCCGGCGGGCTTGGCCTCGATCGGTACCGCCGGTTGACCTGGCGCCGCCGGCGGTAGGACTACCGGACTAGGCCTGACCACTACAGGCGGGACCGTGGCCGCGCCGGCGGGCCTAGCCTCGATCGGTGCCGCCGGCTGACCTGGCGCCGCCGGCGATACGACCACCGGACTAGGCTTGACCACCACCGGTGAAGCGGCGGCCGCGTCTGTGGGCTTGGTTTCGGCTGGTCCAGTCTGCTGGCTGGCTTCCGCCGGCGGGGGCTGCTTGGATTCGTCCTTGTCTTCGTCGTCAGACCCAAACAACTTTTTACCCAGCCAGCTGCCGCCGGCTTCGCCGCCCAGGCTGCCGAGGTAAGCCCCGACCGCACCGCCGATCGCCGTACCCAAAATCGGTACGACGGACCCGATCGCTGCTCCAGCAGCGGCGCCGGCGAGGGTGCCCGCCAGGCCGCCAGCGGCGCCGCCATACCCTTCGGCCTTCTCGTCCTGAGTTTCGGCGTTCTGGTAGGTGTCAACCGCGTTGATTCCAGCTTCCAGCAAGGCACCCCCAGGGATACCTTTACTCACGGCGCCCAACTTGCCGACCATGCCGGTCAGGCGCGCCATGCGGCCCGGTACCGGTCGTGGTGGCGGCGGCGGTGGCGGTGTCGGCGGCGGGCTTGGTGGTCGACCGGCGCCGTTGCGGCCGGACCTGCGTCGGCGCGATCCGCGCCGGCGGCCTTGGCCACCTTGCCCCGGGCCGGCCGGCGACCCGCCTACAGCACCTCCGATGGCACTGGCGTTAACCACAAATACCTTTTGCGGCTCACCACTACCGCCGTCACCATCGTTGGCCGCTCCGTCCTCGTCAGGGCGCAGCAGATCGAGCACTTTCAGCCCGGTGTCCATCAGGCTAAAGGGCTTTTTGCCGCCCTCCTCGGCAGCATCGGCACCTTCATTTTCAGGCTCGGCCGCGTCCTTGCCTCCAAGCGCTTTGATTCCGCTTGCCAGCAGGCCAAGGGCAATTTCCCGCTTGCTCTTGGGCTGGTCGTCACCATCCCCGTCAGCATCACCAGCTCCAGGGTTGGTGACGAAGACCTTTTGCACCTCCCCGGGCTTTCCGGTACGCCCAAGCAACGCACCGCGACCAATGTTCAGCAGCCCCTTACCAATTTTGAAGGCGCTGAACACGGATTTTAGCGCTATGAAGCCTGCACCAACTGCCACCATGCCGGCGACGACAGGCTTGGAGTTGTCCGATAGCTCAGTAAAGCCCTGGGCCGTAGCAGTGATGGCCTTAGCCACCCCATCAGTCATCGGCCGGATGGCATCGCCAATGCTGCGCATCGAGTCGTTGACCGACTGCATTGTCTCCGCCCACAGCTGCGAAGACGTTTCCCGGCGCTCAGCCAGGTTCTTGTCGAGAATCCCCGACGCCTTTCGGGAGTCGGCTTTTAACTCTTCGTACAGCCCCCGGTTCTGCCCGTAGGCGGTGAGCGCTGCCTTGACCTGCATGTCGGCAAAGATGTCGCCGGTGCGCAAGGTTTTTTCCAAGGCATCGAGCGCGGCCCGGGCTTTCTCTGGATCGACCTCCTTGTCGATTTTGGCCTTGGCCTGCTCGATCTTCTCAGCCTTGGCAGGGTCGGTCGCCTTGACGTATTTCATGGCCAGGGCCATGGACGCCTCGATAACGTTCATGCCCTTCTGCAGGCCCGTATTGAGCGAGGCCTGATAGTCGATGCCGGCGTCTTTGTAAGCCTTGACCACGTCGCCGGCGCCTAACTTCTCCATCCAGTTCTTGAAGTTGTTGGCCGCTTCATCCGAACTGCCGGCAGTCTTCATCTGCACTTGCAGCATCGAGCCGAGCGAGGTCACGGCATCCAGGCCGGTAATCCCGTTCTTCTCCATGCCTGCGAGCAGCTGCGGAAACCACTTGGCCATGTCGCTGGCTTCGAAGCTGCCCGCCTGGCCTTGATAGGCGATCGCCTCAAGGGCCTGCTGCATGACCTTGGGGTCAGTGATCTTGGCGTTCTGCTCAAGCGCCTGAATCATCGACGCCGTGTCGACCCCCGATGCGCCCTGCCCGATCGCAAACTTGGCCGCGACTGGGGCATACGACAGCGCCTTGTCCAGCTCCATGCCGGCGCCCACCAGCTGGTTGACCAGATCCGCCACGTCGTTGCGCGACATGCCGGTATTGCTGGCCGTGTCGATCACCGTACGGTTTAGCTGGGCTTCTTCTGGCTTGTTGACGATGTCGGCCTTGATCGCAATGTCACGGATAATCGCCTGATAGTCCGCGCTGATCTTGGCCGGCACAGTGACCAGGCCGGTGGCCACCACCGCCTGCCCAAGGCTCGACTTGAGCGAGGCCCGGCCCTGCTCGACCTGCTGGTGCCCTTTCATCTGCAAGTCGGACGCCCTGGCCACCTGACCGAGGCGTGCGTACTCCGATGCAAGCCTGCCCACCTCGACGCCTTGCTTGCGCAGGGCGTTGTTGTTGGCCTCCAGCCTGTTGAGCAGCTTGCTTGCATTGGCGGCGCCGCTTTCATGGGCTTTGCGCCACTCGTCGCGCAGGCGCATGGTCTCGCCGATCATGCCCTTGAGGGCCTTGGCCTTGTTGCCTTGCTTCTCCAGCTTGTCGATGCGGCCTTCGACGTTCTTGAACGCGGCGCCGACCGACGAACTGACGGCGCCGCCGATCACCACTGCTAACGCCAGTTTGCTCGACATCAGCTATCCCCCGGGCTTTAGTCCGAAAGCCACCACACCATGTCGGCAAACGTCATGGTCATAATCTCGGTGGCGGAAAAATTCAGCTCAGCAGCCAGACGCTTGGCCAGCTGCTTTTGCACAGTGGGGCTGAACTCAGCGTTCGCTGACCAGAAAGCGGTAGCCCAGCTTGACGCGCTCGTAGTCCTTGAGCGTCATGTTTTCCCAGTCCTTACTCCCTACCTGGGCCAGGGAGGCGAACAGGTTCAGTTCGAGCTGTTCGTTATCAGACCCGCATGCCGCCGTGGCGGCGCGCATGTCGCGCACAGTGGGCGTGCGCATATGCAACGAATCAACCGTGGTGCCGTTGAGTTCGGTGGGGGTACTCAGCTTAATGGTGACGCCGTCAGCGGCGACGGAGAGGAAGGCAGGGGCGATTTTATTGGTCATGGTGCAAGATCCTTGATTCGAATGTGATAGAGGTGAAAGAGAGCCTTACAGGCCCAGGTCAGCGCGCTGGCTGGCCAGCTGGTCGACGCCGTCGATAACGCGGCGCATGCCTACCGGGTCGATCTCGTACACCGTGCGGCCGCCGACTTCGAGCTTGTAGAAGGTCACTGCGACGTTGTGCTTGATCTCGGCCTTGTCGCCGGCCTTCCAGTCGCCCATGTCGACCTCTTTCAGCGAGCCGCGCAGGGTGACGATTACGGGGGTGGTCTTGCCGCCCTGGCCTTTGAACGAGCCTCGGAACGTGCCGTTGAACGCCTTGCCATCGGCCAGGCCGAAGAATTTCAGCGACTCGCGGCGGACGCCAGTGGTGACAAACCCGGCCTCCATCTTTTCCATGCCCTGATCCATCTCGATCGGCATGTCCATGCCGCCAACGCGATGGTCTTCGGTCTTGAGGGTGAGCTTGGGCAGGGTCAGGCTTGGAACATCGCCCTGGAAGCTGATGCCGTCTGCGAACAGGTTAAAGTTGGCCAGGGTTTCGGGAATCATTGCCATGCTGTGCGCTCCTTAAGCGTTGTCGAGGATTTCGTTCAGGTACTGATCGGTGACTTCCACGCGGAAGTTGGGGTTTTCGGCCGGCGGCACGTCGGTGAAACGAATGTTCCAGTACACCTTGCCCTGGCCCAGTTGAGAGGCCGTGTTGAGGTCAGGATCTGCGTAGACTTCGAAGTTGATCACTGCCCCCTGCGCTTTGAGATCGCGCATGAAGGATTGCAGGCCCTCGGTCACGTCCTTGACGTAAGTGGCCGTGATCGAGCGGTCGACCGCCCATTTGTGCCCTGCCTGAATGGCATCCATGATGATGTCCAGGGTGCGCACCCGCGTGACGAACGCCCATTTCGCATCGCTCGACAGCGTGCGGTTGCCCCACAGGCGGAACCCGTCGTCGCGAATGATCGTTGCCACATTGGCGTTATTGAGCAGGTTGGCCCGGCAAGTCTCGTCGCCGTCCAGAAACTCCACCGAGCGCGTGGTGCCGGTGATCCCGACCAGTTCCTTGTTGGAAGGCGATGCCCAGAACCCGTAGTTGGCATCGGTCCAGGCAAACACGCCGGCGGCCCAGGCCGAGGCCGGCGCGTCGACCGTGGTGCTGGACGTGGTGTCCCAATACTGCACACCGGGGTCGACCATGAAGGCGCGCTTGGCGCCAAAGTTCTTGGCGTAGGCTTTGGCCGCTTCGTCGGTCGTGCCCGGGCCGTCGATGATGGCCAGGCCGCGCAGCTTGTCGGCCAGGCTTACCAACGCGGTGCCCACGGGCAGGGCCGAGCTGTGCTTGGGTGCAATCAGCAGCCGAGGCTGGGCATTGAAGCGGCTCTTGCCGTCCAGCAACGCCTGCAGGCCGGTACGCTTGCCGTTGGCCAGCACGCCGCCGATGATCGCCGAAGCCTGCGCCGCCGCTTCGGCCACCTTGGCGACGCCACACGCGACGATTACAGCCTTGGATCGGGTAAAGACGGCGATGCAGGCCTTGGTGATCGCAGCGTCTGGCCCCCAAGCCGAAACCGCTTCGCGCTCGGTGGTGATCAGCACCAGGTCATTGGCCTGTGCGGTGAAGGCCGGCGCCGGGGTAAACGTGTCGACCAGGCCAATGATCGAGGACGACGGCAGGGAGATGTTGCGCGCGCCGGTGTCGACGCTCGTTACGGTAACGCCGTGGAAGAAACTCATGGATGGATCTCCAGATATGCGAAAGCCCCGCATGCGGGGCTTGTGGTACTGCGGAAATGAAAACGCCCCGTCAGTGCGGGGCGTTTATTCGGTTTGCGAAGCCAGCCACGTGGCCAGCGCTTCGTCGTTCGGGCTGCTCGGCCAGTCGTCGTCGGCCGGTGCGCTGGTGGTGATATCCAGTCGGCTCAGCTGGACGCGGTAGACCTTCCACGCTTTGAGTGCGGCCGTTTCGGCCTCGCTGGCCATGTCCAGATCGACGGCATCTTGCAGGGTGTTGATGCGTCCCGTTGCGTACTGGTTGGCCAGCAACTGCTTGCGGTAGGCCGTGCGGCGCGCCGCCTCAGCAATGGCCGCCTCGTCCGGCACCCACTTGTCTTCCTGCCAGGTGTCGAACGCCGTTTCCGGCGCCTGGGCGGTGTAGCCGTCCGGCAGATCGCCCAGTTCTTGCCACCGCTGCGGCTCGCCGGTTTTGGTGCTGTACACCAAAGCGCCGCGATGGTCGGCCACAAGCTGCCAGGCCTTGCCATCCTCGACCGCGACCGCTACGAAGCCTTCCACTACTTCCGGCGGCTCCAGTTGGCAGCTATGCGCTGGAAACAGCCACTCACCCGGCTCCAAGGGGCTGGGGTCGGCCAAACCGCTCGACAGGAATTCACCCGTGCTTGGTGCCAGGTTGCAGATCTGCGGGGCCATGACGCCCGGCAACTGCCACCAGGGCGTTAGGTCGTCGGTGGAGTTGGTGGTTTCTTGCTCTTGCATGGTGCGGTCCTGTCTCAGTATTTGATGCACGGCAGATAGGCGGTGTTGTACGGGCGCGCCTCGCTCTCACCGGACGCGGCGATAATGACGGAGTGCTTGTGAGCCCCGCCCGAGCTGGTGGAAATGGTTTGGTATCCGTCGCTTTCTTGGTCGCCG
>NZ_DJJS01000010.1 GCF_002434265.1 Pseudomonas sp. UBA6562
GCAGGTAGGGGTTTTGTCTTTTCTACGCGTGCAAGCGTACACCCGTTCCAATGCCGTTGTTCCTATCCATTTTTTCGGGGCGTGGCTATCATGCCAGCCTCATTCAAAATCGAGACTGGCATGCTGAAGTTGTTGAACCTCCTAAAGGATGGCCGTTTTCACTCAGGCGAAGAACTGGGCGCCGCCTTGGGGGTGAGTCGCAGCGCTGTGTGGAAGCAATTGCAGAACCTGCAGTCCGAATGCAGCCTGACCATCCATAAAGTGCGCGGCCGGGGCTATCAGCTTTCGACTCCGCTACAACTGCTTGATACCCAAGCCATAGGCGAACACGGTCACACACCGCAATGGCCGGTGCTCGTGTACGAAACCATTGATTCGACCAATGCCGAAGCCTTGCGACTGATCGGGCAAGGACGGTCCACACCATTCTTGGTCCTGGCGGAAAGCCAGACCGCAGGGCGTGGCCGGCGTGGCCGGCAATGGATCAGCCCCTTTGCCGAAAACCTCTACTACAGCCTGGTATTGCGTGTAGAAGGCGGTATGCGTCAGCTCGAGGGGCTGAGCCTGGTAGTCGGTCTTGCAGTGATGCGAGTGCTACAGGCCTTAGGCGTAAAAGGCGTTGGCCTGAAATGGCCCAACGACGTTCTAGTTCGTGATCATAAGGTCGCCGGAATCCTGCTCGAGCTGGTGGGCGATCCGGCGGACATCTGCCATGTGGTCATAGGTATCGGCATCAATGTGAACATGCAAGCCAACGCCCAGGTAGACCAGGCATGGACTTCCCTAAGGCGTGAAACAGGCAAAGAGGTCGATCGCAATCACCTGGTGGTCGCGCTGGGTAGGCAGCTGGGACATGAGCTGGAAAGGCACCGTCAGCACGGATTCACCGTATTTCGGGATGAGTGGGAGCAAGCGCATGCCTGGCAGGGCCGAGAGGCTTCGCTGATAGCGGGTAATACCCGGATAGACGGGGTTGTACGCGGTATCGATGCGCAAGGTGGCCTGCGCCTGGAAATTGAAGGTGTTGAAAAGAGCTTTAGCGGTGGTGAGCTCAGCCTGAGGTTGCGTGATGATTCTTGAGCTCGATTGCGGTAACAGCTTCATAAAGTGGCGAGTCATAGCCGCTGCGGATGCATCGATCATAGCCGGTGGTATCGCTGACGCCGATGAGCAACTGTTGCAGGATCTCGCCAACTGTCACCCAGAAGTGCGGTTGGTGGCTTGCCGAATGGTCAGTGTGCGCAGCGAGGAAGAAACGTCGACACTATGCGCGGCGCTACACGAAGCCTTCAAGGTGGGCGTGCAGGTCGCAGCGCCGGCGAGAATGCTCGCAGGGGTGCGCAATGGTTATGAAGATTACCAGCGTCTAGGCATGGATCGTTGGCTTGCAATTCTGGGCGGGTTCCACCTGGCTAACGGGGCGTGCCTGATCATCGATTTCGGGACCGCAGCCAAAGCCGATTTCGTGGGCGCAGACGGCAATCACTTGGGTGGTTACATATGCCCAGGCATGCCATTGATGCGCAGCCAGTTACGCACCCATACACGTCGAATCCGCTATGACGACGCTTCGGCAGAGCGCGCGATGGCCAGCTTGACGCCCGGCACGTCGACAGTGGAAGCCGTAGAGCGTGGTTGCGTGATGATGTTGCAGGGGTTTGCCCGCTCACAGATCGACCAGGCAAAAATGCTGTGGGGGGATGACTTCACCGTATTTCTCACGGGTGGTGACGCGCCCTTGGCAAAAAGCGCAGCGCCACAAGCGCGCACCGTGCCGGACTTGGTATTCGTCGGGCTCGCGCTCGCCTGCCCTATGCATTGAGGTCTCTATGCGCTGGTTATTCATGCTGCTACTCGTGCTCAACATCGGTTACTTCGCTTGGCATCGACATGAGGCACCGCTGATGGCCAAGGATGTAACGCCGGTATCGCTGTACAAAGGTGGGCAGGAAGAAATTCGCTTGATACGCGAAGCCGGAGCAGGACGGGCAGTGCGCAAGCGTGACGAATGCTTGGTGGTCGGTGGATTGCAAAGCGAAGAGCAGCTGCAGTCGTTGCGCCAGCGTTTGATCAGCTTGGACATATCCACCGAAAGCTTGGCTTACAGACTGCCAGGAGAGGCCGGGTATTGGTTGCAAGTGGATGCCCAGAGCGAGCGTTTGCTGGATCAGCCGGTGCTCACGAGTCTTTCCAAGGATTTCAAAGACTTAAAACATAAAATTATTTTATGCGGGGGGGTTGCAAGTGCTGGTTAGCTTGATAGAATGGCGCCCGCTTCGCAGGGAACGCCACTCAGGTGGTTGAACCGGAAGCTGCTGTCGAATGAGCTAACCTCAAGATTTAAATGAGAAAAAGCTTGACAGTAGGACGGCAAGAGTTGAAAATGCCGCCCACGCTCAGGAGGGGTTCCCGAGCGGCCAAAGGGATCAGACTGTAAATCTGACGTCTTCGACTTCGAAGGTTCGAATCCTTCCCCCTCCACCATTTTGCGAGAGCTGCAAGCTCCGCGGGTATAGTTTAGTGGTAGAACCTCAGCCTTCCAAGCTGATGATGCGGGTTCGATTCCCGCTACCCGCTCCAAGTTTGCTGTTTTCAATGTGTTTGCTCTTGTAGCTCAGTTGGTAGAGCACACCCTTGGTAAGGGTGAGGTCAGCGGTTCAAGTCCGCTCAAGAGCTCCATATAGACGAAGGCAGATATGAAAATATCTGCCTTTGTTTTATCAGGAAGATCGAATTCGCTTTCTGGTAAGGCGCCAGCAGCCAACGATTCGCAAGGTTGGCACTGCGCAGGGCGAGTAGTAAAAACGCTCTAACAAGTGGTTGATTTCCCAAGGTCAGATCGGCATAATGCGCCGCCTGATACAGCGTTAAAGGTCAGTAGCTCAATTGGCAGAGCGACGGTCTCCAAAACCGTAGGTTGGGGGTTCGATTCCCTCCTGACCTGCCATTCACCTCGGCGTGATTGGCTTTCTTCTTACAGGATCCTCCTCGATGACTCCCAAAACTGAAGCCCAAGAAACACGTTTCGATCTGTTCAAGTGGCTGGCTGTCGTGGCTTTGGTTGTCGTTGGTGTAGTGGGTAACCAGTATTACTCCGCAGCGCCAATCCTGTATCGCGTACTCGCATTGCTCGCTCTGGCTGCTGTAGCAGGCTTCGTTGCCCTGCAGACGGCGAAGGGCAAGTCGTTCTTTGCGCTCGCGAAGGAAGCTCGCACCGAGATCCGTAAAGTCGTGTGGCCAACCCGCCAAGAAACCATGCAGACCACGTTGATCGTTGTGGTCGTAGTGCTGGTCATGGCGTTGCTGCTGTGGGGTCTCGATTCCCTGCTCGGCTGGTTGGTTTCCTTGATTGTTGGTTAAGGGTGTCCCGTGGCTAAGCGTTGGTACGTCGTGCATGCTTACTCGGGTTACGAGAAGCATGTAATGCGCTCCCTGATTGAGCGTGTAAAGCTTGCTGGCATGGAAGACGTTTTTGGCGAAATCCTGGTTCCTACCGAGGAAGTCGTCGAAATGCGCAATGGCCAGAAGCGCAAGAGCGAACGAAAATTCTTCCCTGGGTATGTATTGGTCCAGATGGAGATGAGCGAAGGCACTTGGCACCTTGTCAAAGACACGCCTCGCGTAATGGGTTTCATCGGCGGTACCGCAGACAAGCCTGCGCCTATCACCGATAAAGAGGCTGAAGCGATCCTGCGCCGCGTTGCGGATGGTAGCGCCAAGCCCAAGCCCAAGACGTTGTTCGAGCCAGGTGAGACCGTGCGTGTCACCGATGGCCCGTTTGCCGACTTCACCGGTAACGTCGAAGAAGTTAACTACGAAAAGAGCAGGCTGCAGGTTGCAGTGCTCATTTTCGGTCGCTCTACTCCGGTAGAGCTCGAGTTCGGCCAGGTCGAGAAGGTCTAGCAGAACGACGCATCCCATACCCCGCAGCCCTATGTGCTGCGGGGTTTTGTCGTCACTGGGATAAAACGCAAGTCATCCGGGGAGCCATTTGGCGTTCGTACCCGATTTTGGAGTAGCTCATGGCTAAGAAGATTCAGGCTTACATCAAGCTGCAAGTAAAGGCCGGCCAGGCCAACCCAAGCCCGCCCGTTGGTCCAGCTCTGGGTCAGCACGGCGTGAACATCATGGAATTCTGCAAGGCCTTCAACGCCCGTACTCAGGGTCAAGAAGCCGGCCTGCCGACTCCCGTGATCATCACCGTCTACAGCGACCGTAGCTTCACCTTCGAAACCAAGAGCACCCCTGCCTCGGTTCTTCTGAAGAAAGCTGCCGGCCTGACCAGCGGTTCGGCTCGTCCGAACACCGTCAAAGTCGGTACCGTGACCCGTGCTCAGCTGGAAGAGATCGCCAAAACGAAACAGGCCGATCTGACTTCTGCTGACTTGGACGCTGCCGTGCGCACCATCGCCGGCTCTGCCCGCAGCATGGGCCTGAACGTGGAGGGTGTGTAATGGCTAAGCTGACCAAGCGCCAAAAAGCTATCGCTTCGAAAGTCGAAGCTGGCAAGAGCTACAGCTTCGAAGACGCCGCCGCTCTGCTGGCTGAGCTGTCTGCTGTCAAGTTCACCGAGTCGTTCGACATCGCTGTCAACCTCGGCGTCGACCCGCGTAAATCCGACCAGGTCGTTCGTAGCGCTACCGTGCTCCCGCACGGCACTGGCAAGACCGTACGCGTTGCCGTCTTCACCCAGGGTCCAGCTGCCGAGGCCGCTCTGGCTGCCGGCGCTGACCGTGTAGGTATGGACGATCTGGCTGCCGAAATGAAAGGCGGCGACCTGAACTATGACGTCGTCATCGCATCGCCTGATGCCATGCGTGTCGTAGGTCAGCTGGGTCAGGTTCTGGGTCCTCGCGGCCTGATGCCTAACCCGAAAGTCGGTACCGTGACCCCAGACGTAGCCACCGCGGTTAAAAACGCCAAGGCTGGTCAGGTTCGCTACCGTACCGACAAGAACGGTATCATCCACACTTCCGTTGGCAAGGTTGGCTTCGAAGCCATCAAGCTGAAGGAAAACGTTGAAGCCCTGATCGCTGACCTGAAGCGTATCAAGCCAGCTTCTTCGAAAGGTATCTACGTCAAGCGCGTTACCCTGAGCACCACCATGGGTCCAGGCCTGGTCATCGACCAAGGTTCGCTCGACGTATAAGCGACAATGCCGGCACGGTTTGACCGTGCCGGTAGCAAGAGATTGGGGTCCCTGCCTGGCGGGGGCTATCCAAGACCGTAGGCGACGCAAGTCTTAAACCTCCAGCCTACGCAGATGGTGCTCCCGGTTCGTTATCGAATCAGACACCAAAACGACATCCGGCTCCGGCCAGATGAAACGGTTAAAACCAGGAGTAAACCCGTGGCAATTAAACTCGAAGACAAGAAGGCCATCGTCGCTGAAGTCAACGAGGCTGCCAAAGTCGCTCTGTCTGCTGTCGTGGCTGATGCCCGTGGCGTGACTGTAAGCGCAATGACCGGACTCCGTAAAGAGGCCCGTGAAGCCGGCGTCTACGTACGTGTCGTACGTAACACCCTGCTCAAGCGCGCCGTTGCCGATACTGAATTCAGCATCCTCAACGACGCCTTCACTGGCCCTACCCTGATCGCATTCTCCAACGAACACCCGGGCGCTGCTGCTCGTCTGTTCAAAGAATTCGCCAAGGGTCAGGACAAGTTCGAGATCAAGGCAGCTGCGTTTGACGGCAATTTCATTGCCGCCAACCAGATCGACGTGTTGGCTACCTTGCCGACCCGTGACGAAGCTATCGCTAAGCTGATGAGCGTGATCCAAGGCGCTACCAGCAAGCTGGCTCGTACATTGGCAGCCGTTCGCGACCAGAAAGAAGCTGCTGCGGCCTAAGCCTGCGCATCTGCTTTCAAAATCATACGTTTAATTTGATGGCTGCGTAGGCTGTCACCCCAATACAGGATTTAAGTCATGTCCCTGACTAACGAGCAAATCATCGAAGCAATCGGCCAGAAAACCGTTCTGGAAGTTGTCGAGCTGATCAAAGCAATGGAAGAAACCTTCGGCGTTACCGCTGCTGTCGCCGCTGCTGGCCCAGCTGCTGCCGCTGCTGTCGTTGAAGAGCAAACCGAGTTCAACGTCGTTCTGCTGGAAGCTGGCGACAAGAAGGTCAACGTGATCAAGGCAGTTCGTGAACTGACCGGTCTGGGCCTGAAAGAAGCCAAAGAGAAAGTAGACACCGCTCCTCAGGTCGTTGCTGAAGGCGTTTCGAAAGAAGCTGCTGAAGACGCCAAGAAGAAGCTGGAAGAAGCTGGCGCTAAAGTCGAGCTGAAGTAATTTCGACTGTGCGACTCCAGCCTGAGCGTTAAGCGAAGGCTGATGGCTGGTGGCTTAGGCCACCGGCCTTTTTCCGTTATTGGTGGTCGATTGTTTTCGACCCCGGTAACGCGCGGTAAACACCCATAGTGGGTGGCGCAAACCACGGGGTTTGCACGATTTTCTGGCTGCTCCCGCCGGGAGAAGCCAAACAAGCAGGTGACCAAGCTGGGGAACGCTGATGGCTTACTCATATACTGAGAAAAAACGTATCCGCAAGGACTTTAGCAAGTTGCCGGACGTCATGGATGTGCCTTACCTCCTGGCCATCCAGCTGGATTCGTATCGCGAATTCCTGCAAGCGGGAGCATCCAAGGATCAGTTCCGCGACATAGGCTTGCACGCGGCTTTCAAATCGGTATTCCCGATCATCAGCTACTCCGGCAATGCTGCCCTGGAGTACGTAGGCTATCGCCTGGGCGAACCAGCCTTCGATGTCAAGGAATGCGTGCTTCGCGGTGTGACCTTCGCAGTGCCACTGCGGGTCAAGGTGCGCCTGATCATCTTCGACAAAGAATCGTCGAACAAAGCGATCAAGGACATCAAAGAGCAAGAAGTCTACATGGGTGAAATTCCCCTGATGACTGAGAACGGTACCTTCGTTATCAACGGTACCGAGCGTGTGATCGTTTCCCAGCTGCACCGTTCGCCTGGCGTGTTCTTCGACCACGACCGTGGCAAGACCCACAGCTCCGGCAAACTGCTGTACTCCGCTCGTATCATTCCTTACCGCGGTTCGTGGCTGGACTTCGAGTTCGATCCGAAAGACTGCGTATTCGTCCGGATCGACCGTCGCCGCAAACTGCCGGCATCGGTCCTGCTGCGCGCGCTGGGTTACGGCACCGAGGAAATCCTCGATACCTTCTACACCACCAACGTCTTCCACGTCTCGGGCGAACAGCTCAGCCTGGAACTGGTGCCTCAGCGCCTGCGTGGTGAAGTCGCCGCGATGGACATCCACGACGAGAACGGCAAAGTCATCGTCGAGCAGGGGCGTCGCATCACCGCCCGTCACGTCAACCAGCTGGAAAAGGCTGGCGTGAAAGAGCTGGCTGTTCCGATGGAATACGTCCTGGGCCGCACCACGGCCAAGGCCATCGTGCATCCGGCTACCGGTGAGATCATCGCCGAGTGCAACACCGAGCTGACCACCGACCTGCTGGTCAAGATCGCCAAGGCTCAGGTGGTACGCATCGAGACGCTGTACACCAACGACATCGACTGCGGTCCGTTCATCGCCGACACCCTGAAGATCGACACCACTGGCAACCAACTGGAAGCGCTGGTCGAGATCTACCGGATGATGCGTCCTGGCGAACCGCCAACCAAGGATGCCGCCGAAACCCTGTTCAACAACCTGTTCTTCAGTGCCGAGCGCTACGACCTGTCTGGCGTAGGCCGCATGAAGTTCAACCGTCGTATCGGTCGTACCGAGATCGAAGGTTCGGGCGTGCTGAGCAAGGAAGACATCGTCGAGGTGCTCAAGACCCTCGTCGACATCCGTAACGGCAAAGGCATCGTCGATGACATCGACCACCTGGGTAACCGTCGCGTCCGCTGCGTAGGCGAGATGGCCGAGAACCAGTTCCGTGTTGGCCTGGTGCGCGTCGAGCGTGCGGTCAAGGAACGTCTGTCGATGGCTGAAAGCGAAGGCTTGATGCCGCAGGACCTGATCAACGCCAAGCCGGTCGCGGCCGCGGTGAAAGAGTTCTTCGGTTCCAGCCAGCTGTCGCAGTTCATGGACCAGAACAACCCGCTCTCCGAGATCACCCACAAGCGCCGCGTCTCCGCGCTTGGCCCGGGCGGTCTTACCCGTGAGCGTGCAGGCTTCGAAGTCCGTGACGTACACCCGACCCACTACGGCCGCGTGTGCCCGATCGAGACCCCGGAAGGTCCGAACATCGGTCTGATCAACTCCCTGGCGGCGTATGCCCGCACCAACCAGTACGGCTTCCTGGAAAGCCCGTACCGTGTGGTGAAGGAAGGCGTGGTCAGCGATGACATCGTGTTCCTGTCGGCCATCGAAGAAGCTGACCACGTGATTGCTCAGGCTTCGGCCGCGATGAACGAGAACAAGCAGCTGATCGACGAACTGGTCGCTGTGCGTCACTTGAACGAGTTCACCGTCAAGGCGCCAGAAGACGTCACCCTGATGGACGTCTCGCCCAAGCAGGTCGTCTCGGTCGCCGCGTCGCTGATTCCGTTCCTCGAGCACGACGACGCCAACCGTGCGTTGATGGGTTCGAACATGCAGCGTCAGGCCGTACCGACCCTGCGCGCCGACAAGCCGCTGGTAGGTACCGGCATGGAGCGCAACGTTGCGCGTGACTCCGGCGTTTGCGTCGTGGCACGTCGTGGCGGTGTGATCGACTCGGTCGATGCCAGCCGTATCGTGGTCCGTGTGGCGGACGACGAAGTCGAGCCGGGCGAAGCCGGTGTCGACATCTACAACCTGACCAAGTACACCCGCTCGAACCAGAACACCTGCATCAACCAGCGTCCGCTGGTGAGCAAAGGTGATCGGGTCCGTCGCAGCGACATCATGGCCGATGGCCCGTCCACCGACATGGGTGAGCTGGCACTGGGTCAGAACATGCGTATCGCCTTCATGGCGTGGAACGGCTTCAACTTCGAAGACTCCATCTGCCTGTCCGAGCGCGTCGTTCAAGAAGACCGTTTCACCACGATCCACATCCAGGAACTGACCTGTGTGGCGCGTGACACCAAGCTTGGCCCAGAGGAAATCACTGCGGACATCCCGAACGTGGGTGAAGCCGCACTGAACAAGCTGGACGAAGCCGGTATCGTCTACGTGGGTGCCGAAGTCGGCGCCGGCGACATTCTGGTCGGCAAGGTCACGCCGAAAGGCGAGACCCAACTGACGCCGGAAGAAAAACTGCTGCGCGCAATCTTCGGTGAGAAGGCCAGCGACGTCAAAGACACCTCCCTGCGCGTGCCGACCGGCACCAAAGGTACGGTCATCGACGTACAGGTCTTCACCCGTGATGGCGTCGAGCGTGACAGCCGTGCGCTGTCGATCGAGAAGATGCAGCTCGACGAGATCCGCAAGGACCTCAACGAAGAGTTCCGCATCGTCGAAGGCGCGACCTTCGAGCGTCTGCGCTCGGCCCTCAATGGTCAGTCCGTCGATGGCGGTGCTGGTCTGAAGAAAGGCACCGTGATCAGCGACGAAGTCCTCGACGGCCTCGAGCGCGGTCAGTGGTTCAAGCTGCGCATGGCAGAAGACGCCCTGAACGAGCAGCTCGAGAAAGCCCAGGCTTACATCGTCGACCGCCGCCGTCTGCTGGACGACAAGTTCGAAGACAAGAAGCGCAAACTGCAGCAAGGCGATGACCTGGCTCCAGGCGTGCTGAAGATCGTCAAGGTTTACCTGGCCATCCGTCGTCGCATCCAGCCAGGCGACAAGATGGCCGGTCGTCACGGTAACAAAGGTGTAGTCTCGGTCATCATGCCGGTCGAAGACATGCCGCATGACGCCAACGGTACGCCGGTCGACGTCGTGCTCAACCCGTTGGGCGTACCTTCGCGTATGAACGTCGGGCAGATCCTCGAAACCCACCTGGGCCTCGCAGCCAAGGGACTGGGCGAGAAGATCGACCGCATGCTCGAAGAACAGCGCAAGGCCGCCGAACTGCGTGGCTTCCTGACCGAGATCTACAACGAGATCGGCGGTCGTCAGGAAAACCTCGACGAGTTCTCGGACGAAGAGATCATCGCCCTGGCGAACAACCTGAAGAAAGGTGTGCCAATGGCCACGCCAGTCTTCGACGGTGCCAAGGAAAGCGAGATCAAGGCCATGCTGAAACTGGCAGACCTGCCGGAAAGTGGCCAGATGCAGCTGTTCGACGGCCGTACCGGTAACAAGTTCGAGCGTCCGGTGACCGTTGGTTACATGTACATGCTCAAGCTGAACCACTTGGTGGACGACAAGATGCACGCGCGTTCCACTGGTTCCTATAGCCTGGTCACCCAGCAGCCGCTCGGTGGTAAGGCGCAGTTCGGTGGTCAGCGTTTCGGGGAGATGGAGGTCTGGGCGCTGGAAGCCTATGGCGCCGCCTACACCCTGCAAGAAATGCTCACAGTGAAGTCGGACGACGTGAACGGCCGTACCAAGATGTACAAGAACATCGTGGATGGCGATCACCGTATGGAGCCGGGCATGCCCGAGTCCTTCAACGTGTTGATCAAAGAGATCCGTTCGCTCGGTATCGATATCGATCTGGAAACCGAATAACACGTGACGCGAGGGGAGCGGGGCTGGTAATCGCCCGCTTCCTGCTCCGCCAGGAGGAAAGGCCTTGAAAGACCTACTGAATTTGCTGAAAAACCAGGGTCAAGTCGAAGAGTTCGACGCCATCCGTATCGGTCTGGCGTCGCCTGAAATGATCCGTTCGTGGTCGTTCGGTGAAGTCAAAAAGCCGGAAACCATCAACTACCGTACGTTCAAACCCGAGCGTGACGGCCTGTTCTGCGCCAAGATCTTTGGCCCAGTCAAGGACTACGAGTGCCTGTGCGGTAAGTACAAGCGCCTCAAGCACCGCGGTGTGATCTGCGAGAAGTGCGGCGTCGAAGTCGCGCTGGCCAAGGTTCGTCGTGAGCGCATGGCGCACATCGAACTGGCTTCGCCGGTCGCCCACATCTGGTTCCTGAAGTCGCTGCCGTCCCGTATCGGCCTGCTGATGGACATGACCCTGCGTGACATCGAGCGCGTGCTCTATTTCGAGAGCTACGTCGTCATCGATCCGGGCATGACCACGCTGGAAAAAGGTCAGCTGCTCAACGACGAGCAATACTTCGAAGCACTGGAAGAGTTCGGTGATGACTTCGATGCCCGCATGGGTGCCGAGGCTGTCCGCGAGCTGCTGCACGCCATTGACCTGGAGCACGAGATCGGCCGCCTGCGCGAAGAGATTCCGCAGACCAACTCGGAAACCAAGATCAAGAAGCTGTCCAAGCGTCTGAAGCTGATGGAAGCCTTCCAGGGCTCGGGCAACCTGCCTGAGTGGATGGTCCTGACCGTGCTGCCCGTGCTGCCGCCGGACCTGCGTCCGCTGGTACCGCTGGATGGCGGCCGCTTCGCGACCTCCGACCTGAACGACCTGTATCGTCGGGTGATCAACCGTAACAACCGTCTCAAGCGCCTGCTCGATCTGTCGGCGCCGGACATCATCGTGCGCAACGAAAAGCGCATGCTGCAGGAGGCGGTCGACGCCCTGCTGGACAACGGCCGTCGCGGTCGCGCCATCACCGGCTCGAACAAGCGTCCGCTGAAGTCCCTGGCCGACATGATCAAAGGTAAGCAAGGTCGTTTCCGTCAGAACTTGCTCGGCAAGCGCGTGGACTACTCCGGCCGTTCGGTAATTACCGTAGGTCCGACCCTGCGCCTGCACCAGTGCGGTCTGCCGAAGAAGATGGCTCTCGAGCTGTTCAAGCCGTTCATTTTCGGCAAGCTGGAAATGCGCGGTCTGGCGACTACCATCAAGGCCGCCAAGAAGATGGTCGAGCGCGAGCTGCCAGAGGTCTGGGACGTGCTCGCCGAGGTGATCCGCGAACACCCCGTACTGCTCAACCGTGCACCGACCCTGCACCGTCTCGGCATCCAGGCGTTCGAGCCCGTGCTGATCGAAGGCAAGGCGATCCAGCTGCACCCGTTGGTCTGTGCGGCGTACAACGCCGACTTCGACGGTGACCAGATGGCCGTTCACGTGCCGCTGACCCTGGAAGCCCAGCTCGAAGCGCGCGCGTTGATGATGTCGACCAACAACATCCTGTCGCCCGCCAACGGTGAGCCGATCATCGTGCCGTCGCAGGACGTTGTACTGGGTCTGTACTACATGACCCGTGAAGCCATCAACGCCAAGGGCGAAGGTCGCGTATTCGCCGACCTGCAGGAAGTCGACCGCGTGTTCCGCGCCGGCGAAGCTGCCCTGCATGCCAAGATCAAGGTGCGTATCAACGAAACCGTACGTGAGCGCGACGGTTCCGAGGTCAAGAACACCCGTATCGTCGACACCACCGTCGGCCGTGCGCTGCTGTTCCAGGTCGTCCCGGCAGGTCTGCCGTACGATGTGGTCAACCAGCCGATGAAGAAGAAGGCCATCTCCAAGCTGATCAACCAGTGCTACCGCGTGGTTGGTCTGAAAGAGACGGTGATCTTCGCTGACCAGTTGATGTACACCGGTTTCGCCTACTCGACCATTTCCGGCGTCTCCATCGGCGTTAACGACTTCGTTATCCCGGACGAGAAGGCCCGCATCATCGGTACCGCTACCGACGAAGTGAAGGAAATCGAGAGCCAGTACGCCTCCGGCCTGGTTACCCAGGGCGAGAAGTACAACAAGGTCATCGACTTGTGGTCGAAGGCGAACGACGAAGTGTCCAAGGCGATGATGGCCAACCTCTCGAAAGAGAAGGTCATCGACCGCCATGGCGACGAAGTCGATCAGGAGTCCTTCAACTCCATGTACATGATGGCTGACTCGGGTGCGCGGGGTTCCGCTGCACAGATCCGTCAGTTGGCCGGTATGCGTGGTCTGATGGCCAAGCCCGACGGCTCGATCATCGAAACGCCGATCACCGCGAACTTCCGTGAAGGTCTGAGCGTACTGCAGTACTTCATCTCGACTCACGGTGCTCGTAAAGGTCTGGCGGATACCGCCTTGAAGACGGCGAACTCGGGTTACCTGACCCGTCGTCTGGTCGACGTCGCCCAGGATCTGGTTGTGACCGAGATCGACTGCGGTACCGAGCACGGTCTGCTGATGACCCCGCACATCGAAGGCGGTGACGTCGTCGAGCCGTTGGGTGAGCGCGTATTGGGCCGTGTCATCGCCCGTGACGTGTTCAAGCCAGGCACCGAAGACGTGGTCGTGCCGGCAGGCACCTTGGTCGACGAGCAGTGGGTCGAATTCATCGAACTCAACAGCATCGACGAAGTGATCGTGCGTTCGCCGATCAGCTGCGAAACCCGCTACGGCATCTGCGCCAAGTGCTACGGTCGCGATCTGGCCCGTGGTCACCAGGTGAACATCGGTGAGGCCGTGGGCGTCATCGCCGCACAGTCGATCGGTGAGCCGGGTACCCAGCTGACCATGCGTACCTTCCACATCGGTGGTGCTGCAAGCCGGACCTCGGCTGCCGACAGCGTCCAGGTGAAGAACGGTGGTGTGGTACGTCTGCACAACCTCAAGCAGGTCGAGCGCGCCGATGGCAACCTGGTTGCCGTATCGCGTTCCGGCGAGCTGGCCATTGCCGACGAATTCGGCCGTGAGCGTGAGCGCTACAAGCTGCCTTACGGTGCTGTGATTTCGGTCAAGGAAGGTGACAAGGTCGATGCTGGCGCAATCGTCGCCAAGTGGGACCCGCACACCCACCCGATCGTGACCGAGCTGAAAGGTACCGTGACCTTCGTGGGCATGGAAGAAAACATCACCATCAAGCGTCAGACCGACGAACTGACCGGCCTGACCAACATCGAAGTTCTGGACGTCAAGGATCGCCCTGCCTCCGGCAAGGAAATCCGTCCAGCGATCAAGATGGTCGATGCCAACGGCAAGGACCTGTACCTGCCAGGTACCGACGTACCGGCACAGTACTTCCTGCCGGCCAACGCCTTGGTCGGTGTGGCTGACGGTGCGCAAATCGCGGTGGGTGACGTTCTGGCACGTATTCCTCAGGAAACGTCGAAGACCCGTGACATCACCGGTGGTCTGCCACGTGTTGCCGACTTGTTCGAAGCACGTCGTCCGAAGGAAGCGTCGATCCTCGCAGAGGTCAGCGGTACCATCGCGTTCGGTAAAGAGACCAAGGGCAAGCGTCGCCTGGTCATCACCCCGACCGACGGTAGCGATCCATACGAAGAGCTGATTCCGAAGTGGCGCCACCTGAACGTCTTCGAAGGCGAACAGGTCAACCGCGGCGAAGTCATCTCGGACGGCCCGAGCGACCCGCACGACATCCTGCGTCTGCTGGGCGTCAGCGCACTGGCCAAGTACATCGTCAACGAGATCCAGGACGTCTACCGCCTGCAAGGCGTGAAGATCAACGACAAGCACATCGAGACGATCCTGCGTCAGATGCTGCGTAAAGTTGAGATCGCCGAGTCGGGTGATTCGACCTTCATCAAAGGCGACCAGATGGAGTTGACCCAGGTACTGGTAGAGAACGAGCGTCTGGCTGGCGAAGACAAGTTCATCTCCAAGTTCTCGCGCGTACTGCTGGGTATCACCAAGGCCTCGCTGTCGACCGAATCGTTCATCTCCGCGGCTTCCTTCCAGGAAACCACGCGCGTGCTGACCGAAGCGGCCGTCACTGGCAAGCGTGACTACCTGCGCGGTCTGAAAGAGAACGTGGTCGTGGGTCGTCTGATCCCGGCGGGTACCGGCCTTGCCTACCACAGCGAGCGTAAGCGTCGCCGTGATGCCGACAAGCCACTGCGCGTAAGCGCCAGTGAAGTGGAAGCAGCTCTGACCGAAGCGCTGAATTCCAGCGGCAACTAAGTCGAAGGCGGGGCCTCGGCCCTCCTTCCCGCATCGCGGTGACACCAAATGTCACCGATGATCGGGCAGGAGGGGCGAGGCCTTTGTCTTGACTGGCCGCAAGATCCTCTTTAGACTTTTGTACCCTTAAATTTGGTGAGGCTCCGTCTCGCCAATTTTTGGCTTTCTTGCAAGACAATAGCGTCGCAAGACAATCAGTGGAGCTAGTAGATGGCAACTATCAACCAGCTGGTACGTCAGCCGCGTAAGCGTACCGTCGAGAAATCCGACGTACCTGCGCTGCAGAACTGCCCGCAGCGTCGTGGCGTGTGCACCCGTGTGTACACCACCACGCCGAAAAAACCTAACTCGGCACTGCGTAAAGTATGCCGTGTGCGCCTGACCAACGGTTTCGAGGTTTCCTCGTACATCGGCGGTGAAGGCCACAACCTGCAAGAGCACAGCGTCGTCCTGATCCGTGGCGGCCGTGTAAAAGACTTGCCAGGTGTGCGTTACCACACCGTTCGCGGCTCTCTGGACACTTCCGGCGTTAAAGGTCGTAACCAGGGTCGTTCGAAGTACGGTACCAAGCGTCCGAAGTAATCGGCCGTTTGCAGACAATCATTTTTTTGAGTCGATAAGAGTAAGGTCGGGCAGGGGTCGAAGACCCACGTCCCGGGCTAACCTGAAGACCGTTTGAGGGCTTATCATGCCAAGACGTCGTGTAGCAGCAAAACGTGAGATTCTGGACGATCCTAAATACGGATCCCAAATCCTCGCCAAGTTCATGAACCACGTGATGGAAAGCGGCAAGAAGGCTGTAGCCGAGCGCATCGTTTACGGCGCTCTGGATACCGTCAAAGCACGCAAGAACAGCGACCCCCTGGAAATCTTCGAGAAAGCTCTCGACGCCATCGCTCCGCTGGTCGAAGTAAAGTCCCGCCGTGTAGGCGGTGCCACTTACCAGGTCCCGGTTGAAGTTCGTCCGTCCCGTCGTAACGCGCTGGCAATGCGCTGGCTCGTAGACTACGCCCGCAAGCGCGGCGAGAAGTCCATGGCCCTGCGTTTGGCCGGTGAGCTGCTGGATGCCGCTGAAGGCAAAGGTGCTGCAGTCAAGAAGCGTGAAGACGTGCACCGCATGGCCGAAGCCAACAAGGCGTTCTCGCACTACCGCTTCTAATTCAAGCATTACACTTTTTGCGAGGGCTTTATGGCTCGTACTACAGCAATCAACCGCTACCGTAACATTGGTATTTGCGCGCACGTCGATGCGGGCAAAACTACCACTACCGAGCGGATCCTGTTCTACACAGGTTTGAGCCACAAGATGGGCGAGGTGCATGATGGCGCCGCGACCACCGACTGGATGGTGCAGGAGCAGGAGCGGGGTATCACCATTACCTCCGCTGCGGTTACCACCTTCTGGAAAGGCTCCGTTGGTCAGTACGACAACTACCGTGTCAACGTCATCGATACCCCCGGCCACGTTGACTTCACCATTGAAGTAGAGCGTTCGCTGCGTGTACTCGACGGCGCGGTCGTCGTATTCTGCGGCACCTCCGGCGTTGAGCCGCAGTCCGAAACCGTATGGCGTCAGGCCAACAAGTACGGCGTTCCACGTATCGTCTACGTGAACAAGATGGACCGTGCCGGTGCCAACTTCCTGCGCGTCGTAGGTCAGATCAAGAACCGTCTGGGTCACACCCCGGTTCCGATCCAGCTGGCCATCGGTTCGGAAGATAACTTCCAAGGTCAGGTCGACCTGATCAAGATGAAGGCTATCTACTGGAACGACGACGACAAAGGCACCACCTATCGCGAGGAAGAAATTCCTGCCGATATGCTGGAGCTGGCTGAAGAGTGGCGCAACAACATGGTTGAAGCCGCCGCCGAAGCCAACGAAGAACTGATGAACAAGTACCTCGAAGGTGGTGAGCTGACCGTCGACGAAATCAAGGCAGGCCTGCGCGCGCGCACCCTGGCCAGCGAAATCGTTCCGGCTGTCTGCGGTTCGTCGTTCAAGAACAAGGGTGTTCCCTTGGTTCTCGACGCCGTCATCGAGTTCCTGCCTGCGCCGACCGAGATCCCTGCAATCCAGGGCATCAACCCGGACGACAAGGACCTGGACAAAGAAGATCCGGCCATCCGTAAAGACGAGCGTCACGCTGACGACGACGAGCCGTTCTCGGCCCTGGCGTTCAAGATCGCGACCGACCCGTTCGTCGGCACGCTGACCTTCGTTCGCGTCTACTCCGGCGTTCTGAGCTCCGGTGACTCGGTCATCAACTCGGTCAAAGGCAAGAAAGAGCGCGTTGGTCGTATGGTGCAGATGCACGCCAACCAGCGTGAAGAGATCAAGGAAGTGCGCGCTGGCGACATCGCCGCCCTGATCGGCATGAAAGACGTGACCACGGGCGAAACCCTGTGCAACGCCGACAAGCCAATCATCCTCGAGCGTATGGACTTCCCAGAGCCGGTCATCTCCTTGTCCGTCGAGCCGAAAACCAAGGCCGACCAAGAGAAGATGGGTATCGCTCTCGGTAAGCTGGCCCAGGAAGACCCGTCGTTCCGCGTCAAGACCGACGAAGAAACCGGCCAGACCATCATTTCCGGTATGGGTGAGCTGCACCTGGACATCCTCGTTGACCGCATGAAGCGCGAATTCAACGTCGAAGCCAACATCGGTAAGCCGCAGGTTTCGTACCGCGAGAAGATCACCAAGTCCAACGTCGAGATCGAAGGCAAGTTCGTTCGTCAGTCGGGTGGTCGTGGTCAGTTCGGTCACTGCTGGATCCGTTTCTCGGAGCCGGAAGTCGATGCGAAAGGCAACATCACCGAAGGTCTGGAATTCAAGAACGAAGTCGTTGGTGGTGTGATTCCTAAGGAATTCATCGCCCCGATCCAGAAAGGTATCGAAGAGCAGATGAAAAACGGCGTCGTTGCCGGTTATCCTCTGATCGGCCTCAAGGCCACGGTATTCGACGGTTCGTACCACGACGTCGACTCCAACGAAATGGCGTTCAAAATCGCTGCTTCCATGGCAACCAAGCAACTGGCCCAAAAAGGCGGTGGCGTGGTGCTGGAGCCGATCATGAAGGTCGAAGTTGTAACCCCGGAAGACTACCTGGGTGACGTGATGGGTGACCTGAACCGTCGTCGTGGTCTGGTACAGGGTATGGATGAGTCGGTCTCCGGCCGCGTCGTCCGCGCTGAAGTTCCGCTCGGAGAGATGTTCGGTTACGCGACCGACGTTCGTTCCATGTCTCAGGGTCGCGCAAGCTACTCCATGGAATTCTCCAAATACGCCGAAGCTCCGTCGAACATCGTCGAAGCACTCGTTAAAAAACAAGGCTAATCCCCTTTAGGCAAGAGGTTCACTGTCGTGGCTAAAGAAAAATTTGATCGTTCCCTTCCGCACGTTAACGTTGGCACCATCGGCCACGTTGACCACGGTAAAACTACCCTGACCGCAGCTCTGACCCGCGTCTGCTCCGAAGTTTTCGGTTCGGCCGCCGTTGAGTTCGACAAAATCGACTCGGCTCCAGAAGAAAAAGCGCGCGGTATCACCATCAACACCGCTCACGTCGAATACAACTCGACCATTCGTCACTACGCTCACGTCGACTGCCCAGGTCACGCTGACTACGTGAAGAACATGATCACCGGTGCTGCCCAGATGGACGGCGCGATCCTGGTTTGCTCGGCCGCCGATGGTCCGATGCCACAAACCCGTGAGCACATCCTGCTGTCCCGTCAGGTTGGCGTTCCGTACATCGTGGTCTTCCTGAACAAGGCTGACCTGGTAGACGACGCTGAGCTGCTGGAACTGGTCGAGATGGAAGTTCGCGACCTGCTGTCCACCTATGACTTCCCAGGCGACGATACCCCGATCATCATCGGTTCGGCTCGTATGGCGCTGGAAGGCAAAGACGACAACGAAATGGGCACCACCGCTGTCAAGAAGCTGGTCGAGACCCTGGACAGCTACATCCCAGAGCCAGAGCGTGCTATCGACAAGCCGTTCCTGATGCCGATCGAAGACGTGTTCTCGATCTCGGGTCGTGGCACCGTGGTAACCGGCCGTATCGAGCGTGGTATCGTCCGCGTTCAAGATTCGCTGGAAATCGTTGGTCTGCGTGACACCACCACCACCACCTGCACCGGTGTTGAGATGTTCCGCAAGCTGCTGGACGAAGGTCGTGCTGGCGAGAACTGCGGCGTTCTGCTGCGTGGTACCAAGCGTGACGACGTTGAGCGTGGCCAGGTTCTGGTCAAGCCAGGTTCGGTCAAGCCGCACACCAAGTTCACCGCAGAAGTCTACGTTCTGTCGAAAGAAGAAGGCGGTCGTCACACTCCGTTCTTCAAAGGCTACCGTCCTCAGTTCTACTTCCGTACCACTGACGTGACCGGTAACTGCGAACTGCCGGAAGGCGTTGAAATGGTAATGCCAGGTGACAACATCCAGATGACTGTCACTCTGATCAAGACCATCGCAATGGAAGACGGTCTGCGTTTCGCCATCCGTGAAGGCGGTCGTACCGTCGGCGCCGGCGTCGTAGCCAAAATCATCGAGTAATCACTCGACCGATTGAAAAAGCCCCCGCTCAGCGGGGGCTTTTTTTATTGGGTTGACACTAAATGGGGGCGTCTATAGAATCACGCCTCCTTTTAGCGGGCCTATTGCGCCCGTTGGGAACAGCCTGGAGTCTGAAATCCAATGCAAAATCAGCAAATCCGTATCAGGTTGAAGGCTTTCGACCATCGCCTGATCGACCAATCCACCCAGGAAATCGTGGAAACCGCGAAACGTACTGGTGCACAAGTGCGTGGTCCAATTCCACTGCCTACCCGTAAAGAGCGTTTCACCGTTCTGGTTTCCCCGCACGTCAACAAAGACGCGCGTGACCAGTACGAGATTCGCACTCATAAGCGTGTTCTGGACATTGTCCAGCCAACGGATAAAACCGTTGACGCGCTGATGAAGCTTGATCTTGCGGCAGGTGTGGAAGTACAGATCAGCCTCGGCTAAGACTTCGGTCTTGTCCGTGTAACGCTCTGAAATGGGCGGCCATAGCGGGTGAAAGCCCCGTACACTCATGAGGTTACAACATGACTATTGGTGTAGTCGGTCGTAAATGCGGCATGACCCGCGTTTTCACCGAAGAAGGTGTCTCCATTCCGGTCACGGTCATTGAGATCGAACCGAATCGCGTCACCCAGTTCAAAACCGAAGAAACCGATGGCTACCGTGCAGTGCAAGTCACTGTCGGCGAGCGTCGCGCCTCGCGCGTGACCGCAGCTCAAGCGGGTCACTTCGCCAAAGCAAACGTTGCCGCTGGTCGCGGTGTCTGGGAGTTCCGTCTTGAAGAAGGCGAGTTCCAGGCTGGCGACTCGATCAAAGCTGAACTCTTCACTGCAGGCCAGCTGGTAGACGTGACCGGTCAGTCCAAAGGTAAAGGCTTTGCCGGTACCATCAAGCGCTGGAACTTCCGTGGTCAGGACAACACCCACGGTAACTCCGTGTCGCACCGTGTCCCAGGTTCCATCGGCCAGTGCCAGACTCCTGGTCGTGTGTTCAAGGGCAAGAAAATGTCCGGTCACATGGGCGCCGAGCGCGTGACTGTGCAGTCCCTGGAAGTTGTTCGCGTAGACGTTGAGCGCAACCTGCTGCTCGTCAAAGGTGCCGTTCCAGGCGCTACTGGCGGCGACGTGGTTGTACGTTCGGCTGTCAAGGCTCGCGGTTAAGGGGAAACTGACATGCAACTCAATGTAAATGACGCTCAGGCGATCGAAGTTTCCGAACTGACCTTCGGTGGCGAATTCAACGAGACGCTGGTACACCAAGCAGTCGTGGCCTACATGGCCGGCGGCCGTCAGGGCACCAAGCAGCAGAAGACTCGTTCCGACGTTTCCGGTGGCGGTAAGCGCCCATGGCGTCAGAAGGGTACTGGCCGTGCTCGTGCCGGTACTTCGCGTGGTCCAATCTGGCGCGGCGGTGGTGTCACCTTCGCAGCTCGCCCTCAAGATCACTCGCAAAAGCTCAACAAGAAGATGTACCGCGCAGCTCTGCGCTCCATCCTCGCTGAGCTGGTGCGTAGCGATCGTCTGGTCGTGGTTCAGGACTTCGCTGTTGAAGCCCCGAAAACCAAAGACCTGCTGAACAAGCTGAACGGCATGGGTCTGAACGACGTACTGATCGTTTCCGATGATGTTGATCAGAACCTGTACCTGGCTGCCCGCAACCTGCCGCACGTCGACGTTCGTGACGTTCAAGGTTCCGATCCGGTCAGTCTGATCGCATACGAGAAAGTGTTGATCACTGTCTCGGCCGTGAAGAAATTCGAGGAGCTGCTGGGATGAACCAGGAACGCGTATTCAAAGTCCTCCTTGGCCCGCACGTTTCCGAGAAGGCTACCGTTCTGGCTGAGAAGAAAGGCCAGTTCGTATTCAAGGTTGCTACTGACGCAACCAAGCTGGAAATCAAGAAAGCTGTCGAAGGCCTGTTCAACGTAAAAGTTGAAAACGTGTCGACTGTCAACGTTCTGGGTAAAACCAAGCGTACCGCACGTGGTCTGGGCAAGCGTAATGACTGGAAGAAGGCGATCGTCTCCCTTCAAGCCGGCCAAGATCTCGATTTCAGCAGCAGTGCTGAGTAAGGAAGGGGTGCATCATGGCAATCGTTAAATGCAAACCGACTTCCCCTGGCCGCCGTTTCGTGGTCAAGGTGGTCAACAAGGAGCTGCATAAAGGCGCTCCTCACGCACCGCTGCTCGAGAAGAAATCGAAGTCTGGTGGTCGTAACAACAATGGCCGCATCACCACGCGTCACGTCGGTGGTGGTCATAAGCAGCACTACCGTATGGTCGACTTCCGTCGCAACGACAAAGATGGCATCCCTGCCACTGTCGAGCGTATCGAATACGATCCAAACCGTACTGCTCACATCGCCCTTCTGTGCTACGCAGATGGCGAGCGTCGCTACATCATCGCGCCGAAAGGTGTGAGTGCAGGCGACCAGCTGATCGCAGGTGCCCTGGCCCCAATCAAGGCCGGCAACTCGCTGCAGCTGCGCAACATTCCAGTTGGTAGCACCATTCATGGTGTCGAACTGAAGCCTGGCAAAGGTGCCCAGATCGCTCGTTCCGCAGGTGCTTCGGCACAGCTGATCGCTCGTGACGGTGTCTACGTGACCCTGCGTCTTCGTTCTGGTGAGATGCGTAAAGTACTGGCCGAGTGCCGTGCGACCCTGGGCGAAGTCTCGAACTCCGAGCACAGCCTGCGTTCGCTGGGTAAAGCTGGTGCCAAACGCTGGCGTGGCGTTCGCCCAACCGTTCGTGGTGTTGCCATGAACCCGGTTGACCACCCGCATGGTGGTGGTGAAGGTCGTACCTCCGGTGGTCGTCATCCGGTATCGCCATGGGGCTTCCCAACCAAGGGTGCGAAAACCCGTGGTAATAAGCGTACCGACAATATGATCGTCCGTCGTCGCAAGTAACTAGAGGGATACGACAGTGCCACGTTCTCTGAAAAAAGGTCCTTTCATCGATCTTCACCTGTTGAAGAAGGTCGAAGTGGCGGCGGAAAAGAACGATCGCAAACCGGTGAAAACCTGGTCGCGCCGTTCGATGATCCTGCCACAAATGGTCGGTCTGACCATCGCTGTACACAACGGTCGTCAACACGTCCCCGTTCTGGTGAACGAAGACATGGTCGGCCACAAACTGGGCGAGTTCGCCGGTACCCGCACTTATCGTGGGCACGTGGCTGACAAGAAAGCCAAGCGTTAAGGGGTTAGGAAATGGAAGTAGCCGCTAAGTTGTCGGGCGCTCGAATCTCCGCCCAGAAAGCCCGCTTGGTCGCCGACCAGATCCGCGGGAAGAAGGTGGGCGAAGCGCTCAACCTGTTGGCCTTCAGCAGCAAAAAAGCCGCTGAAATCATGAAGAAAGTCCTCGAGTCGGCCGTAGCCAACGCCGAACACAACGAAGGCGCAGACGTTGATGACCTGAAGGTCTCCACCGTTTTCGTCAACGAAGGGCGTTCGCTGAAGCGCATCATGCCGCGTGCCAAAGGCCGCGCTGATCGCATCGTCAAGCGGTCTTGCCATATCACTGTCAAGGTTGCGGACAAGTAACGGAGTCGATCAGATGGGTCAGAAAGTACATCCCACTGGCATTCGCCTGGGAATCGTCAAGGAGCACACCTCCGTCTGGTACGCAGACGGTGCTACTTACGCAGATTACCTGTTGAAGGATCTGAAAACACGTGAGTACCTCCAAGACAAATTAAAAAGCGCGTCCGTAAGCCGTATCGATATCCATCGTCCGGCCCAAACTGCACGCATCACCATCCACACCGCTCGTCCCGGTATCGTTATCGGTAAGAAGGGTGAGGATGTCGAGAAGCTGCGTCAGGACCTGACCAAGCAGATGGGTGTGCCTGTGCACATCAACATCGAAGAGATCCGCAAGCCGGAACTCGACGCCATGCTGGTTGCGCAAAGCGTAGCTCAGCAGCTGGAGCGCCGCGTTATGTTCCGTCGCGCCATGAAGCGCGCCGTTCAGAACGCCATGCGTATTGGTGCCAAGGGCATCAAGATCCAGGTGAGCGGTCGTCTCGGCGGTGCCGAGATCGCACGTACCGAGTGGTATCGCGAAGGTCGTGTGCCTCTGCACACCCTGCGTGCCGATATCGACTACAACACCTACGAAGCTCACACCACTTACGGTGTGATCGGTGTGAAGGTTTGGATCTTCAAAGGCGAAGTTATTGGTGGTCGCCAAGAAGAGCTGAAACCACAAGCACCAGCGCCTCGTAAAAAAGCTGCTAAGTAAGGGGTACGCCAAATGTTGCAACCTAAGCGTACAAAATTCCGCAAGCAGATGACTGGCCACAACCGTGGTCTGGCACTGCGCGGTAGCAAAGTCAGCTTCGGCGAGTTCGCCCTGAAAGCTGTTGCTCGCGGTCGTCTTACCGCCCGTCAGATCGAGTCCGCGCGTCGTGCGCTGACCCGTCACGTAAAACGTGGCGGCAAGATCTGGATCCGTGTCTTCCCGGACAAGCCGGTTACCAAGAAGCCTCTCGAGGTTCGTATGGGTAAAGGTAAAGGTTCCGTGGAGTACTGGGTTGCCCAGATCCAGCCAGGCAAAGTCCTGTACGAGATCGAGGGTGTTTCTGAAGAGCTGGCGCGCGAAGCTTTCGCCCTGGCTGCTGCAAAGCTGCCTCTCGCCACCTCCTTTGTTAAGCGGACGGTGATGTGATGAAAGCGAATGAACTTCGTGAAAAATCGGCACAGCAGCTGAACGAGCAACTGCTCGGCCTGCTGCGCGACCAGTTCAATCTGCGTATGCAGAAAGCAACTGGCCAGTTGGGGCAGTCGCACCTGCTCTCGCAAGTTAAGCGTGACATCGCTCGCGTGAAAACTGTGCTCAACCAGCAGGCAGGTAAGTGATCATGGCTGAAGCTGAAAAAACCGTCCGTACGCTGACTGGCCGTGTCGTCAGCGACAAAATGGACAAGACCATCACCGTATTGATCGAGCGTCGCGTCAAGCACCCGATCTACGGTAAATACGTTAAGCGTTCGACTAAGCTGCACGCGCACGACGAAACCAACCAGTGCAAGATCGGCGACAAGGTTTCGATCACCGAAACGCGTCCGCTGGCCAAGACCAAGTCCTGGGCACTGGTTGAAGTCCTCGAACGCGCTGTTGAAGTCTAAGGGCTAGGGGTCGGAGAAATTTTATGATTCAGACTCAATCCATGCTCGATGTGGCCGATAACAGCGGCGCTCGTCGCGTCATGTGCATCAAGGTGCTCGGCGGTTCCCACCGCCGTTACGCCGGCATCGGTGACATCATCAAGGTTACCGTCAAGGAAGCGATTCCTCGCGGTAAGGTCAAAAAAGGCCAAGTGATGACCGCCGTTGTTGTCCGTACCCGTCACGGTGTACGTCGCGCTGACGGTTCCATCATTCGTTTCGACGGTAACGCTGCTGTTCTGCTGAACAACAAGCAAGAGCCGATCGGCACTCGCATCTTCGGGCCAGTGACCCGTGAACTTCGCAACGAGAAGTTCATGAAGATCGTCTCGCTCGCCCCTGAAGTGCTCTAAGGAGATCCGACATGCAAAAGATTCGTCGTGACGACGAGATCATCGTGATCGCCGGCAAAGACAAAGGTAAGCGCGGTAAGGTGCTGAAGGTGCTCGCTGACGACCGTCTGGTCATCGGTGGTGTGAACCTGGTCAAGCGCCATACCAAGCCTAACCCGATGGCGGGCGTACAAGGCGGTATCGTCGAGAAAGAAGCGCCTCTGCACGCTTCCAACGTTGCCATCTTCAATGGCGAAACCAACAAAGCTGACCGCGTTGGTTTCAAGGTTGAAGACGGTAAGAAAATTCGTGTCTTCAAGTCGACCCAAAAAGCGGTTGATGCTTGAACACTGCTAGGTAGAAGACCATGGCACGACTGAAAGAGATTTACCGGAACGAAATCGCTCCCAAGCTTAAGGATGAACTTAAGCTTTCGAACGTGATGGAAGTTCCACGCGTTACCAAAATCACCCTGAACATGGGTCTTGGCGAAGCGGTCGGTGACAAGAAAGTCATCGAGCACGCGGTTGCCGACCTGGAAAAGATCACTGGTCAAAAGCCAGTCGTGACGTTCGCTCGCAAATCCATCGCTGGCTTCAAAGTCCGCGAAGGATGGCCGATCGGTGTCAAGGTGACTCTGCGTAGCGACCGTATGTACGAGTTCCTGGACCGCCTGCTGGCGATCTCCCTGCCACGTGTCCGCGACTTCCGCGGCCTCAATGCCAAGTCCTTCGATGGTCGTGGCAACTACAGCATGGGCGTGAAAGAGCAGATCATCTTCCCGGAAATCGATTACGACAAGATCGATGCTCTGCGCGGTTTGGACATTACCCTGACCACCACTGCTCGTTCGGATGACGAAGGCCGCGCTCTGCTGCGTGCATTCAAATTCCCGTTCCGCAACTGATTGGAGTAGGAAAATGGCCAAGAAGAGCATGAAAAACCGCGAGCTGAAGCGTCAGCTCACGGTAGCTAAGTTCGCCAAAAAGCGTGCTGAGCTGAAAGCGACCATCGTCGACCTGAACGCTTCTCCGGAAGACCGTTTCGCCGCCGTTGTCGCTCTGCAGAAGCAGCCACGCGACGCAAGCGCTGCGCGCCTGCGCAACCGCTGCCGCCTGACCGGTCGTCCGCACGGTGTATACCGTAAGTTCGGCCTGTCCCGTAACAAACTGCGCGAAGCTGCAATGCGCGGTGACGTACCGGGTCTGGTCAAGGCCAGCTGGTAAGCTCGGCAAGTCAGGACGCCGCGTCGGAAGGGGAACCTTCCGACCGCCGGTGACTCTGCAACGAAACAAGCCCCTTCATGGGGCTTGTTTCGTTTTTGTCTTGTGTCTAGAATGACCGGCTCACCTGGGTCCGGGCCTTTTGCCCTGCCTGCTCAGGTGGTTGTGATAGCCGCAAGGCTAATAATTCTTGTATCAGGAGCATCTAGCCCATGAGTATGCAGGACCCGTTAGCGGACATGCTAACTCGCATCCGTAATGCCCAGATGGCTGAGAAGTCAGTCGTGAGCATGCCTTCTTCGACGTTGAAGGTTGCGGTTGCCAAAGTTCTGAAGGACGAAGGTTACATTGCTGGCTACGAAGTCAGCGCTGAAGCCAAGCCTTCTCTCTCCCTTGAACTGAAGTACTTCGAAGGCCGTCCGGTCATCGAGGAACTGAAGCGCTCCAGCCGTCCAGGCCTGCGCCAGTACAAATCCGTTTCTGATCTGCCGAAAGTTCGTGGCGGTCTGGGCGTATCCATCGTCTCCACCAACAAGGGTGTGATGACGGATCGTGCTGCGCGGGCTGCCGGTGTCGGCGGCGAAGTGCTCTGCACTGTGTTCTAAGGGGGGATAGGCATGTCTCGCGTCGCTAAGAACCCCGTTAAGCTGCCATCGGGCGTCGAAGTCAAATTCGCCGGTCAGCAGCTTTCGGTGAAGGGTGCCAAGGGCACTCTCGAACTGAACGTTCACTCGTCTGTTGAAGTTACCGAAGAGTCTGGTGAGCTGCGTTTCGTCGCTCGCAACGGTGATCAGCAAGCTCGCGCCATGGCCGGTACTACCCGTGCTCTGGTGAACAACATGGTCCAAGGCGTAAGCCAAGGCTTCGAGCGTAAGCTCCAGCTGGTCGGTGTTGGTTACAAGGCCCAGGCAAAAGGCACCGTCCTGAACCTGGCCCTGGGCTTCTCGCACCCAGTGGACTACGAACTTCCAGCCGGCATCACCGCTGAAACCCCAAGCCAGACCGACATCCTGATCAAGGGTATCGACAAGCAGCTGGTGGGTCAGGTGGCCGCTGAAATCCGCGGTTTCCGTCCGCCAGAGCCGTACAAAGGCAAAGGTGTGCGTTACGCGGACGAAGTAGTCCGTCGTAAAGAAGCCAAGAAGAAGTAGGGCCTAGCAAATGACCGACAAAAAAGTTATTCGACTGCGTCGCGCTCGCAAAGCACGCCTGAAAATGCACGAACTCGAAGTCGTGCGCCTCTGCGTGTTCCGTTCGTCGCAGCACATCTATGCCCAAGTCATTTCGGCAGACGGCAGCAAGGTTCTGGCAAGCGCCTCGACCTTGGACAAAGACCTGCGTGATGGCGCCACTGGCAACATCGACGCGGCCACTAAGGTTGGCAAGCTGGTCGCTGAGCGTGCGAAAGCCGCTGGTGTATCTCAAGTTGCCTTTGACCGTTCCGGCTTCAAGTACCATGGCCGCGTCAAAGCGCTGGCTGATGCTGCTCGTGAAGGCGGGCTGGAGTTCTAAGTTATGGCAAATAACGATCAAAAGCGCGACGAAGGCTACATCGAGAAGCTGGTTCAAGTTAACCGCGTAGCCAAAACCGTCAAAGGCGGCCGTATCTTCACCTTCACCGCGCTGACCGTGGTAGGTGATGGCAAGGGCCGTGTTGGTTTCGGCCGTGGCAAATCGCGCGAAGTACCGGCTGCGATCCAGAAAGCCATGGAAGCTGCTCGTCGCAACATGATTCAGGTTGACCTGAAAGGCACCACCCTGCAGTACGCCACCAAGGCCGCCCACGGCGCCTCGAAGGTCTACATGCAGCCTGCCTCGGAAGGTACCGGTATCATCGCCGGCGGCGCCATGCGTGCCGTCCTGGAAGTTGCTGGCGTTCAGAACGTTCTGGCCAAGTGCTACGGTTCGACCAACCCAGTGAACGTGGTTTACGCCACCTTCAAGGGTCTGAAAGCCATGCAATCTCCTGAATCCATTGCTGCCAAGCGCGGCAAGAGCGTCGAGGAGATCTTCTGATCATGGCTACCGTTAAAGTAACGCTGATCAAAAGCACCGCCGGCCGCCTGCCTAACCACATTCTGTGCGTTAAAGGTCTGGGTCTGCGTCGCATCGGTCACACCGTAGAAGTCCAAGATACTCCCGAGAACCGCGGGATGATCAACAAGGCTTACTACATGCTGCGCGTTGAGGGTTAATCGATGAAACTCAATGATCTGAGTCCAGCGCCGGGTTCCCGTCGCGAGAAGCATCGTCCGGGTCGTGGTATCGGTAGCGGTCTGGGTAAGACTGGCGGCCGCGGCCACAAAGGTCAGACCTCCCGTTCCGGTGGCACCATTGCTCCAGGCTTCGAGGGTGGCCAACAGCCGCTGCACCGTCGCCTGCCGAAGTTCGGTTTCGTTTCCCTGAAAGCCATGGACCGCGCCGAAGTGCGTCTGTCCGAGCTGGCCAAAGTGGAAGGCGACATCGTCTCCGTGCAATCTTTGAAGGATGCCAACGTGATCAACCAGAACGTACAGCGTGTGAAAATCATGCTGTCTGGCGAAGTCACCCGTGCAGTCACCATCAAGGGTATCGCAGCCACCAAAGGTGCGCGTGCGGCTATCGAAGCAGCTGGCGGCAAGTTCGAGGAATAAATGGCTAAGCAAGGTGCTCTCTCTTCGCTCGGTAAGGGCGGGATGTCGGAACTCTGGGCTCGTCTGCGCTTTCTGTTTCTGGCGATCATCGTCTACCGGATCGGCGCGCATATCCCGGTGCCTGGCATCAATCCCGACCGTCTGGCGGATCTGTTTCGGCAGAATGAGGGGACCATTCTTAGCTTGTTCAACATGTTTTCCGGTGGTGCGCTGGAGCGCATGAGCATTTTTGCACTGGGGATCATGCCGTACATTTCGGCATCGATCATCATGCAGCTCATGACCGCTGTCAGCCCACAGCTGGAACAGTTGAAGAAGGAAGGTGAAGCTGGCCGTCGCAAGATCAGCCAGTACACCCGCTACCTCACTGTAATCCTGGCATTGGTTCAAGCGATTGGCATGTCCATTGGCCTGGCCAACCAGGGCGTGGCGTTTTCTGTTGGCCTCGGCTTCCATGTCGTCGCCGTCTCCACCTTCGTGGCAGGCGCGATGTTCATGATGTGGCTGGGTGAGCAGATCACCGAGCGCGGTGTGGGCAACGGTATCTCGATGTTGATCTTCGCAGGTATCGTTGCCGGTCTTCCGAGAGCAATCGGGCAGTCTTTCGAGTCTGCGCGTACCGGCGATATCAACATTTTCGCCTTGGTCGCAATCGGGTTGCTGGCAGTAGCGATCATCGGTTTTGTGGTGTTCATTGAGCGTGGTCAGCGTCGTATCGCCGTTCACTACGCCAAGCGTCAGCAGGGCCGCAAGGTCTTCGCTGCGCAGACCAGCCACTTGCCGCTCAAGGTGAACATGGCAGGGGTCATCCCAGCCATTTTCGCCAGCAGCATTCTGCTGTTCCCGGCTTCGCTGGGTGCCTGGTTCGGTCAGTCCGAAGGTATGGGCTGGCTGCAGGACATCTCGCAGTCGATCGCTCCTGGTCAGCCGTTGAACATCTTGCTGTTTAGTGCAGGGATCATTTTCTTCTGCTTCTTCTACACAGCGCTGATGTTCAATCCGAAAGACGTAGCGGAAAACCTGAAGAAGTCCGGTGCCTTTATTCCGGGCATCCGTCCTGGTGAACAGTCGGCTCGCTACATTGATGGCGTTCTGACCCGTTTGACCATGTTCGGTGCTCTATACATGATGGCCGTATGCCTTCTGCCCCAGTTCCTGGTGGTGGCTGCAAACGTGCCGTTCTACCTTGGCGGGACCTCGTTGCTGATTGTGGTAGTGGTTGTGATGGACTTCATGTCCCAAGTACAATCGCACCTCGTTTCGCACCAGTACGAATCCCTGATGAAGAAAGCCAACCTGAAAGGCTACGGTGGCAGCAGCCTGCTGCGCTGATACGCCCCTAAGGTCGAGGAGTCGGTAATGAAAGTTCGTGCATCGGTGAAAAAGCTGTGCCGTAACTGCAAGATTATTCGCCGCGAAGGTGTCGTGCGCGTGATCTGCAGCGCGGAACCGCGTCACAAACAGCGCCAAGGCTGAGTGTGATTGTGCTTTAAGCCCAGCAGCTAGTGCGCTGCTGGGTTGATTAATCGTTTCTACAGCGATATTATCTCGCGCCCTATTTCTTGGCTTCCGGGGCGTAGGTAGCTGTCAATTGGAGTCCCACTGAATGGCCCGTATTGCAGGCGTAAACATTCCAGATAACAAGCATACTGTTATCTCGCTGACCTACATCTATGGTGTTGGTCGCACCACTGCGCAGAAAATCTGCGTAGACGCTGGCGTAAATCCAGCCGCAAAGATCAAGGATCTGAGCGACGAGCAAATCGAAACCCTGCGTGGCGAAGTCGCGAAGTTCACCACTGAAGGTGACCTGCGTCGTGACATCAACATGAAGATCAAGCGCTTGATGGACCTGGGCTGCTACCGCGGTCTGCGCCATCGTAAAGGTCTGCCGGTTCGCGGTCAGCGCACCAAGACCAACGCACGCACCCGTAAGGGCCCGCGTAAGCCGATCCGCAAGTAACCGCCCGGGAATATAGACATGGCAAAACCTGCTGCTCGTCCTCGTAAGAAAGTCAAAAAGACAGTGGTTGATGGCATCGCCCACATCCATGCGTCTTTCAACAACACTATCGTGACCATCACCGACCGTCAGGGCAATGCTTTGTCCTGGGCGACCTCCGGTGGTTCCGGTTTCCGTGGTTCGCGCAAATCCACTCCGTTCGCAGCTCAGATCGCTGCCGAACGTGCTGGTCAAGCTGCGCTGGAATACGGTCTTAAGAACCTTGACGTCAACGTCAAGGGTCCAGGTCCAGGTCGTGAGTCCGCCGTTCGTGCTTTGAACAGCTGCGGCTACAAGATCGCCAGCATCACCGACGTGACGCCAATCCCGCATAACGGGTGCCGTCCGCCGAAGAAGCGCCGCGTGTAATCAGGAGACAGATAAATGGCACGTTACATTGGTCCAAAATGCAAACTGTCTCGCCGTGAAGGCACTGACCTGTTCCTGAAGAGCGGCGTTCGCGCTCTGGAATCGAAGTGCAACATCGAAGCAGCCCCAGGTATCCACGGCCAGCGCCGTGGCCGTCAGTCCGACTACGGTACCCAGCTGCGCGAGAAACAAAAAGTCCGTCGTATCTACGGTGTTCTGGAGCGTCAGTTCCGCGGTTACTACCAAGCGGCAGCCTCGAAAAAAGGCGCCACCGGTGAGAACCTGCTGCAACTGCTCGAGTGCCGTCTGGATAACGTCGTCTACCGTATGGGCTTCGGTTCTACCCGTTCCGAGTCCCGTCAGCTGGTTTCGCACAAAGCGATCAGCGTCAACGGTAAGACTGTGAACATTCCATCCTACCAAGTTCGTCCGGGTGACGTGGTCTCGGTTCGCGAGAAATCGCTGAGCCAGCTGCGCATTGTTCAAGCCCTTGAACTGTGCGCCCAGCGTGGCCGAGTTGAGTGGGTCGACGTGGATGCTGCTAAAAAGTCGGGCGTTTTCAAGAACGTTCCTGCTCGCAGCGACCTGTCCGCCGACATCAACGAAAACCTGATTGTCGAGCTCTACTCCAAGTAAGGGCTAGAAAATAGGTGCATCCATGCAGATTTCGGTAAATGAGTTCCTGACACCCCGCCACATCGATGTGCAGGTTGTCAGTCCTACCCGCGCCAAGATTACGCTCGAGCCTCTCGAGCGTGGTTTCGGCCATACCCTGGGCAACGCGCTGCGCCGCATCCTGTTGTCCTCCATGCCTGGCTGTGCAGTAGTCGAGGCCGAGATCGAGGGCGTACTCCATGAGTACTCCGCGATCGAAGGTGTACAGGAAGATGTCATTGAAATCCTGTTGAACCTGAAAGGCCTGGCTATCAAACTGCACGGTCGTGACGAAGTTACGCTGACCTTGTCGAAAAAGGGTTCGGGGGTGGTTACCGCTGCCGATATTCAGCTGGATCATGATGTCGAGATCGTCAATCCCGATCACGTAATCGCGAACCTGGCGTCCAACGGCGCCTTGAACATGAAGCTCACCGTAGCTCGTGGTCGCGGTTACGAGCCGGCCGACTCCCGTCAAACCGACGAAGACGAAAGCCGCAGCATTGGCCGTTTGCAGCTGGACGCTTCGTTCAGCCCGGTGCGTCGTATCGCCTACGTGGTCGAGAACGCCCGTGTTGAACAGCGTACCAACTTGGACAAGCTGGTCATCGATCTGGAAACCAACGGTACCCTGGATCCTGAAGAGGCCATTCGCCGCGCTGCAACCATCCTGCAACAGCAGTTGGCTGCGTTCGTCGACCTCAAAGGTGACAGTGAGCCGGTAGTGGTTGAGCAGGAAGACGAGATCGATCCGATCCTGCTGCGCCCGGTAGACGACCTTGAACTGACCGTACGTTCGGCCAACTGCCTGAAGGCGGAGAACATCTATTACATCGGCGACCTGATTCAGCGTACCGAAGTAGAGCTGTTGAAAACTCCTAACCTCGGCAAGAAGTCCCTGACTGAAATCAAGGACGTGCTGGCTTCGCGTGGTCTGTCTCTCGGCATGCGCCTCGACAACTGGCCGCCTGCAAGTCTTAAGAAAGACGACAAGGCGACTGCCTGATCGTCGTAACCACCGAACGTAGTGTTTGGTAAGGAATGAATCATGCGTCATCGTAAAAGTGGACGTCACCTGAGCCGTACCAGCTCTCACCGTAAAGCTATGTTCCAGAACATGGCGGTGTCGCTGTTCGAGCACGAGCTGATCAAAACTACCCTGCCGAAAGCCAAAGAACTGCGTCGCGTTGCCGAGCCGCTGATCACCCTGGCCAAGGAAGACAGCGTTGCCAACCGTCGTCTGGCCTTCGACCGTACTCGTTCGAAAGCCATCGTTGGCAAACTGTTCAACGATCTGGGCAAGCGCTACGCCACCCGTCAAGGCGGCTATCTGCGCATCCTCAAGTGCGGTTTCCGCGCTGGCGACAACGCGCCAATGGCGTACGTCGAGCTGGTTGATCGTCCTGTCGGCGGCGCTGTAGAAGCTGCTGAATAAGACGTCAGTCTGATCACGAAAGAACCGGACCCAGTGTCCGGTTTTTTTGTGCCTGGAATATTGTCGAAGGCTATCGATATCAAAGCATCAATCAATTAGAGCAATAGACCGCTGGTCGGCATACTCCTCGCCAAGCCACACAGTTGGCAATGCCATTCGTTCAGGAGAGCCCATGACCACGATCCTCACTACCGCCAGCGGCGCCCCCGTCGCCGACAATCAGAACTCCCGCTCCGCTGGCCCACGTGGGCCATTGATGCTGGACGACTTCCACCTGATCGAAAAGCTCGCCCACTTCAACCGCGAGAACATTCCCGAGCGCCGTGTACACGCCAAGGGTTCGGGCGCCTTTGGCACCTTTACGGTGACCCGCGATATCAGTGCTTACACCAGCGCACGTATGTTCGAACAGGTCGGCAAGCAGACCGAAACCTTCCTGCGCTTCTCCACCGTGGGTGGCGAGCGGGGCTCGGCCGACACCGAGCGCGACCCTCGCGGCTTCGCCCTCAAGTTCTATACCGAAGAAGGCAACTGGGACATCGTCGGCAATAACACACCCGTGTTCTTCATCCGTGACCCACTGAAGTTTCCCGATTTCATCCACACCCAAAAACGTCATCCGCAGACCAACCTGAAGAATGCGCAAATGATGTGGGATTTCTGGTCGCACTCGCCCGAAGCCCTGCACCAGGTCACCATCCTGTTCTCGGATCGTGGCATCCCGGACGGCTACCGGCACATGCACGGTTTTGGCAGCCACACCTACAGCCTGGTGAACGCTGCGGGTCAACGTACTTGGGTCAAGTGGCACTTCAAGACCCAGCAAGGCATCAAGAACCTGTCCGTGGCCGATGCCGCGCGTTTGGCCGGTACCGACCCGGACTATGCCCAGCGTGATCTGTTCGAAGCCATCGCGCGCGGCGACTATCCAAAGTGGACCGCTTGCATCCAGGTCATGAGCGAAGCGCAAGCGGCCAACCGCGAAGAGAATCCGTTCGACGTGACCAAGACCTGGTCGCAAAAAGAATTCCCCCTGATCGAAGTCGGTGTGCTGGAGCTCAACCGCAACCCGCTCAACTACTTTGCCGAAGTCGAACAAGCCACATTCGGGCCGAGCAACATGGTGCCTGGGGTAGGGCTCTCACCTGACCGCATGCTGCAAGGTCGCGTGTTCGCCTATGCCGATGCCCATCGCTACCGTGTAGGGACCAACCACCAGCAATTGCCGGTCAATGCCCCACGCTGCGCCGTCCACAGCTACCAGCGTGATGGCGCCATGGCCCAAGGCACGTATGGAGCGGCACCGAACTACGAGCCCAACAGCTACAGCGACGCACCCAAGCAGTCTGCGCGCCATGCGGAACCAGCCCTGCCGCTTAGCGGTGCGGCTGATCGCCACGACCACCGCATAGATGGCGATTACTTCAGCCAGGCCGGTGCGCTGTTCCGCTTGATGAGCAGCGAGCAGCAGGCGCTGTTGGTCAACAACATCGCCGGCAGCATGGCCGGTGTGAGCGACGATGTCGTCGAACGCCAACTGGGCTACTTCTACGAAGCGGACCCGCACTATGGCGAAGGGATCGTCAGAGCCTTGGGGCGCAATCTCGCCTAACTCTTAATGCTAAGAAGAACCGCCCTCATTTGGGCGGTTTTTCAATGAATATCACTACTGTTTGCCGACTTTTTTGCAAGGATCTTCCTCTTTTTCAGTGACCTCCGACGGATCGTGGTTCACACTATGTGCATACCGCTATGACTCAGGGAGTATCACGTCGATGTTAGGTCACCCGGACGTAATCGATTATCTCAACACGTTGCTGACGGGCGAACTGGCAGCACGCGATCAGTATTTCATCCACTCGCGCATGTACGAAGACTGGGGCTTGTCCAAGCTCTACGAGCGCATCAACCATGAGATGGAAGAAGAGGCACAACACGCCGACGCGCTCATGCGTCGTATCCTGATGCTCGAAGGCACGCCGCGCATGCGCCCCGACGATCTCGACGTGGGTACCACGGTACCGGAGATGATCGCAGCCGACCTGCGCCTGGAGTACAAAGTCCGCGCCGCATTGTGCAAAGGCATCGAGCTGTGCGAACTGCATCAGGATTACATCAGTCGCGACATCCTGCGCGTGCAGTTGGCCGATACTGAAGAAGACCACACCTACTGGTTGGAAAAGCAGCAAGGCCTGATCAAATCCATTGGCTTGCAGAACTACCTGCAATCGCAGATGTGATGGCCATTGCGCAAACATGAAAAAGCCCCGCCAGGTCGACCTGGCGGGGCTTTTTGTTTGGCTGCTTGAAACTTATGCCTTATCGCGTTCCAGCAAGGGTTTCAAATAATGCCCCGTATAGGACTGTTTCGCCTTGGCCAGCTCTTCCGGTGTACCGCTGGCAATGATCTGCCCACCTTTGGAACCCCCTTCGGGACCCAGGTCCACCAGCCAGTCGGCTGTCTTGATCACATCCAGGTTGTGCTCGATCACCACCACGGTATTGCCGTGGTCGCGCAGACGGTGCAGTACGTCCAGCAGTTGCTGGATGTCGGCGAAGTGCAGGCCGGTGGTGGGTTCGTCGAGGATGTACAGGGTCTTGCCGGTGTCGCGCTTGGACAGCTCACGCGACAACTTCACCCGCTGCGCCTCACCGCCTGAAAGCGTCGTGGCCGACTGCCCGAGCTTGATGTAGGACAAGCCTACGTCCATTAGGGTCTGTAGCTTGCGCGCCAAGGCAGGGACGGCGTCGAAGAAGCCCCGGGCTTCCTCGATGGTCATCTCCAGCACCTCGTGGATGTTCTTGCCCTTGTACTTCACTTCCAGCGTCTCGCGGTTGTAGCGCTTGCTCTTGCACACGTCGCACGGCACGTAGACGTCAGGCAGGAAGTGCATCTCCACCTTGATCAGACCGTCGCCCTGACAAGCCTCGCAGCGACCGCCCTTGACGTTGAAGGAGAAGCGCCCTGGCCCATAGCCGCGCGAGCGCGATTCCGGTACGCCCGAGAACAGCTCGCGAATGGGTGTGAACAGCCCGGTATAGGTAGCGGGGTTGGAGCGAGGCGTGCGGCCGATAGGGCTCTGGTCGATATCGACCACTTTGTCCAGGTGCTGCAAGCCGTCCATGCTGGTGTGCGCAGCGGCCTCCAGGCTGGTGGTGCCGTTGAGCGCGGCGGCGGCGAGCGGGTAGAGGGTGTTGTTGATCAACGTCGATTTGCCCGACCCCGAGACCCCGGTCACGCAGGTCAGCAAACCGATCGGCAACTCCAGATCGACGTTCTGCAAGTTGTTGCCGCGCGCGCCCTTGAGCTTGAGCGACAGCTTCTTGTTGCGCGGCGTACGCTTGGCCGGCACGACGATCTTCTTGCGCCCGGACAGGTACTTGCCCGTCAGCGAATCCGGATGCGCCATGACCTCGGCCGGCGTGCCCTCGGCGACGATGGCGCCACCGTGGACACCGGCACCCGGGCCGATATCGACCACGTAGTCCGCCAGGCGGATGGCGTCTTCGTCGTGTTCGACCACGATCACGGTGTTACCCAGGTCGCGCAGGTGGTTGAGCGTGCCCAACAGACGGTCGTTGTCGCGCTGGTGCAGGCCGATGGACGGTTCGTCGAGAATGTACATCACCCCCACCAAGCCCGCGCCGATCTGGCTGGCCAGACGGATACGCTGCGCCTCGCCACCGGACAGAGTCTCGGCGCTGCGGTCCAGGGTCAGGTAGTCGAGGCCGACGTTGACCAGGAACTGCAAGCGTTCGCAGATTTCCTTGAGGATCTTCGAGGCGATCTCGCCGCGACGTCCGGTCAGGGTCAGGTCGGAGAAATAGCCACTGGCATCGCCGATCGGCATGTTGGTGACCGCAGGCAAGGTCTTTTCGCCCACCCAGACGTGCCGCGCCTCACGGCGCAGACGCGTGCCGCGGCAATCGGGGCAGGGCTGGGTGCCGAGGAACTTGGCCAGCTCTTCGCGCACGGTCGACGACTCGGTCTCGCGGTAGCGCCGCTCCAGGTTCGGCACGATGCCTTCGAAGGGGTGCGAGCGCTTGACGATGTCGCCCCGGTCGTTGAGGTACTTGAAGTCGACGTTCTGCTTGCCGCTGCCTTGCAGGATGACCTTCTGGTGGTCGGCCGACAGCTCGCCGAACGGCTTGTCCAGGCTGAAGCCGTACTGCTTGGACAACGATCCGAGCATCTGGAAGTAATAGACGTTGCGCCTGTCCCAGCCGCGGATCGCGCCTTCGGCCAGGGTCAGCTCGCCATTGACCAGGCGCTTGATGTCGAAGAACTGCTTGACCCCCAAGCCGTCGCAGGTCGGGCAGGCGCCGGCCGGGTTGTTGAAGGAGAACAGCTTGGGCTCCAGCTCGCTGATGGCATGGCCGCAGATCGGGCAGGCGAAGCGCGCCGAGAAGATGGTCTCTTCGCCGCCTTCTTCGTCCATGGGCGCGATCAAAGCGATGCCGTCGGCCATCCGCAGCGCCGTCTCGAAGGACTCGGCCAGACGCTGTTGCAGGTCGCTGCGCACCTTGAAGCGGTCGATCACCACATCGATGCTGTGCTTCTTCTGCTTGTCGAGCTTGGGCACTTCGTCGAGCTCGTACAGCTTGCCGTTGATGCGGGCGCGCACGAAGCCTTGCGCCCGCAGCTCGTCGAACACGGCCAGGTGCTCGCCCTTGCGCTCGCGCACCACGGGGGCGAGCAGCATCAACTTGGTGCCTTCGGGTTGCTCGAGCACCAGGTCGACCATCTGGCTGACGGTCTGGGCTTCCAGCGGGATGTCGTGGTCCGGGCAGCGCGGCGTACCGACGCGGGCGTAGAGCAGGCGCAGGTAGTCGTAGATCTCGGTGATCGTGCCGACGGTGGAGCGAGGGTTGTGCGAGGTGGATTTCTGTTCGATGGAAATGGCCGGCGACAGACCTTCGATGGTGTCGACGTCGGGCTTTTCCATCATCGACAGGAACTGCCGCGCGTAGGCCGAAAGCGACTCCACGTAGCGGCGTTGCCCCTCGGCGTAGAGGGTGTCGAAGGCCAGTGAGGACTTGCCGGAACCGGACAGCCCGGTAATGACGATGAGCTTGTCCCGTGGAAGGGTCAGATCAATATTTTTCAGGTTGTGGGTACGTGCCCCACGGATCAGGATTTTGTCCACTGCAGCCTCGCTTGGCGGGCATAAACGAAAAAGTATACGGCCCTCTGCCATCACGCGGCAAAGCGTCGCGTATATGCCCATAAGCGGTCCGACTGATAGAATCGCCGCCGGTTCACACGAGGTTTATCCATGCACGACACCCATAGCGAACGCATGAGTGGCACTGAAACGCGCGCCGCAGGCGGGCTTGCCCTGGTCTTCGCCTTTCGCATGCTGGGCATGTTCATGGTGCTGCCGGTGCTGGCGACCTACGGGATGGACCTGGCGGGCGCCACGCCGGCGCTGATTGGCCTGGCCATCGGCGCCTACGGCCTAACCCAGGCGGTGCTGCAGATCCCGTTCGGGATGATTTCCGACCGCATCGGCCGCCGCCCGGTGATCTACCTCGGCCTGCTGGTGTTCGCCCTGGGCAGCGTGCTGGCGGCGCAGGCCGACTCCATCTGGGGCGTGATCCTGGGGCGGGTGCTGCAAGGGGCGGGCGCGATTTCCGCAGCGGTCATGGCGCTATTGTCCGACCTGACCCGCGAGCAGCACCGCACCAAGGCCATGGCCATGATCGGCATGAGCATCGGCCTGTCGTTCGCCGTGGCGATGGTCGTCGGCCCGCTGCTGACAAGTGCCTTCGGCCTGTCAGGCCTTTTCCTCGCCACAGGGGCGCTGGCGGTGGTGGGGCTGGCCATCGTGGCCTTCGTCGTGCCCAGTGCGCACAGCACGCTGTCGCACCGCGAATCGGGCGTCGCCCGCCAGGCCCTAGGCCCCACGCTGCGCCATCCGGACCTGCTGCGGCTGGACCTGAGCATCTTCGTCCTGCACGCCATCCTCATGGCCAGTTTCATCGCCTTGCCGTTGGCCTACGTCGGTGCGGGGCTACCCAAGGAAGAGCACTGGTGGGTATACCTGACCGCCTTGCTCATTTCATTTTTCGCAATGGTGCCGTTCATCATCTACGGCGAGAAGAAGCGCAAGATGAAGCGCGTGTTGCTTGGGGCGGTCGGCGTGCTGTTGCTGGTGGAGGTGTTCTTCTGGCAATGGGCTGACAACTTGCGCGGACTGGTCATCGGCACCGTGATATTCTTTACGGCGTTCAACCTGCTCGAGGCGTCGCTGCCTTCCCTGGTCAGCAAGGTGTCGCCTGCGGGCGGCAAAGGCACGGCCATGGGGGTGTATTCCACCAGCCAGTTCCTCGGTGCGGCGCTGGGCGGCATTCTCGGTGGATGGTTGTACCAGCACGGCGGCTTGGGCGTGGTGTTCCTCGGATGCGCAGCGTTGTGCGTGGTCTGGCTGGTGGGCACCGTGGGCATGAACGAGCCACCCTATGTGACCAGCCTGCGCCTGCCGCTGATGCCCGAGGCGATGCGCAACGCCGGGCTGGCTGAACGTCTCATGGCTGTGCCGGGTGTGACCGACGCCGTGGTGGTGGCAGACGAAGCTGCCATCTACATCAAACTGGATACGAAAATTTTGGATCGCACGACCTTGGAACGGCTGGTCAACCCAGCTTCATCGGCGTGCGAAGCCTAGGAGAACGTTATGGCCCGTGGGGTTAACAAAGTCATTCTGGTCGGCACCTGCGGTCAGGATCCCGAAGTCCGCTACCTGCCCAACGGTAACGCCGTGACCAACCTGAGCCTGGCTACCAGCGAGCAGTGGACCGACAAGCAGTCCGGGCAGAAGGTCGAGCGTACCGAGTGGCACCGTGTGTCGCTGTTCGGCAAGGTCGCCGAGATCGCTGGCGAATACCTGCGCAAGGGTTCGCAGTGCTACATCGAGGGCAAGCTGCAAACCCGCGAGTGGGAAAAGGACGGCATCAAGCGCTACACCACCGAAATCATCGTCGACATCAACGGCACCATGCAGCTGTTGGGCGGCCGTCCGCAGAACCAGCAGGGCGGCAACGACGGTTACAACCAGGGTGGCGGTCAGCAGCAGTACAACCAGGACGGCGGCCAGCAGCAATACAACCAAGCGCCACGTCAGCAGGCCCAGCGCCCGCAGCAGGCAACGCAGCGTCCGCAGCAGCAACAGCAGCAGCCGGCGCAACAGCAGCAACAGCAGCCGGCGGCGGATTTCGACAGCTTCGATGACGACATTCCGTTCTAAGGCTTACCCAGGACCTTCTTGCAAGGTTTAGGTCCAGAAACCCCCGCACTGCGGGGGTTTCGCGTTTTAACTGCAAAGGTTCCGCTCGGCCGCTCGGCATCGACCCTCGCCAATGGCAAGCGACCCAGCGACACTCTCCGGTCACCGCCAACGCTGCTGTCAGCGCGTCAAGGTGCAGGCCAACACCGACGAACAGGTGCGTCATGCTCCACGCTTTGGCCTAACCTCCCTGCAACAGCGCCGGGTATCGCTCGGCCATGCCCAAACACTGACGAATGCGCCCCATGTCCGAAGGTTTTCCAGCTCTCCCACCGCTCAACGCCCTGCGCATCTTCGAAGTGGTCGCCCGCCACCTGAACTTCCGCCTGGCCGCCGAAGAGCTCGGCGTCACCCAGGCGGCCGTGGCCCAACAGGTCAGGGGGCTGGAGGCCAAGCTGGCGGTGCGCCTGTTCGAGCGCTTGCCACGGGGCCTGGCGCTGACCGATGCCGGGCGCGCCTACAGCGGCAGCGTGCGCAGTGCCTTGTCGATGATCGACGAGGCCACCCGCCTGCTCAAGCCCGAGCCACTGCATGTCACGGTCAGCGTCACCCCGAGCTTCGCTTCGAAATGGCTGATCCCGCGGCTAGGCAGCTTTGCCCACTGCCACCCCGAGATCGACCTGCGGGTGCTGGCGACCGAACGGCTTTCGCACTTCCAGACCGATGGGGTGGACCTCGCCGTGCGTTATGGGGTGCCCGGCTTCGGCCCAGGCTTGCACGTGGAACGGTTGTTCGAACAGCGCATCGTCGCGGTGGCAAGCCCGATACTGTTCCACGACAAGGCCATGCCCGGCCGTTTCGAAGACCTGCAACGCTTCGCCTTGCTGCACGACGCCCACGACCATTGGCCGGCCTTCACCGCCAGGCTGTTTCCGGAACATGCGTCGCTCATCACCAAGCACATGCGTTTCAACCAGACCTCCCTGGCGATCGAGGCTGCCATCGGCGGGCAGGGTATCGCCCTGGCCACTGCGGCCTTCGTGGCCCAGGACATCGCGGCAGGTCGGCTGGTGCAGGTGTTCGAGCAAAGCCTCGGCCTTGAGCAAGGCTTCTACCTGATCTGGCCGCACAAGTCGCGCAATGCGCCGCTGCTGCTGCAGGTGGCGCAGTGGCTCAAAGATCAGGCAGACAGTAGCTGAACTATCGTCTCGGCAAAGCCTGGCTGCCTCCCCCGCGCCGTGCCGCGCTGCTACCGTCACTGCATCTGAACGAACACAGCCCTGGAGGCAACATGACGGTAGAAAAAGTGGCGATCATCACAGCCGGCGGTAGCGGCATGGGCGCAGCGGCGGCGCGGCGCCTGGCCGCCGATGGCTTCAAGGTGGGCATCCTGTCGTCGTCGGGCAAAGGCGAGGCGCTGGCCCACGAACTGGGCGGCATCGGCGTCACCGGCAGCAATCAATCGACCGCCGACCTGCAACGCTTGGTCGATGCAGTGATGGCCGAATGGGGGCGCATCGATGTGCTGGTCAACAGCGCCGGCCACGGCCCGCGCGCGCCGATCCTGGAGATCAGCGACGAGGACTGGCACGCCGGCATGGACACCTACCTGCTCAACGTCATCCGCCCCACGCGGCTGGTGGCGCCGATCATGCAGCGGCAGAAGGGCGGCGCCATCATCAACATCTCCAGCGCCTGGACCTTCGAGCCCAACGCCCTGTTCCCGACCTCGGCCGTGTTCCGCGCGGGCCTGGCGGCCTTCAGCAAGATCTTCGCCGATCACTTCGCCGCCGATAACGTGCGCATCAACAGCGTGCTGCCCGGCTGGATCGACAGCCTGCCGGCGACCGACGAACGACGCGACAGCGTGCCGCTCAAGCGCTATGGGACGAGCGAGGAGGTCGCAGCGACCATTGCGTTTCTGGCCAGCGACGGGGCGACCTACATCACCGGGCAGAACCTCAAGGTCGACGGTGGCGTCACCCACGGCCTTTAAGTCATGCTCTGAACTGTCTTTTCGACCGCATTCAGGTCATGGGCCGACAATGAAAAACGGCGCCTGCTCAGAGAGAGCGGGCGCCGTTTCGCGTATGCACGAAGCAGGGTCATCCCATCCGGTCAGGCACGCTCGCCGCACAGATCCAACTGGAACCAATGCCCGGCCGCTTCCATGTCCAACCCCGCACCCAGCAGCCCGAACAACTTGCCCAGCGCCGCTTCGCGGGTCATGCCGCCACCGCTGAGCAGCCCGGCATCGCGCAGGCGGCTGCCGGCCGCATAGGTGTCGAACACCACCGAACCTTCGGGGCACTGGCTGATGGCGACCACCAACACACCCTGCTGGCGCGCCGTATGCAGCGCGTCGAGCAGCGCCAGGTCGTCGGACGGCCCGGTGCCGCTGCCGTAGCACTCCAGCACCAGCCCGCGGATGCCGCTGGCCAGCAGCCCGTGCAGGTGCTCGGCGCCAAGGCCGGGAAACACCGGCAGTACCGCAAGCTTCACCGGCTGGCGCGCCTGGCGATAGGTCAGCGTGGCGGGCAGCTCGGCGGCGCGCTCGCCCTGGCGATGGCGGGCCGGCGCGGTGAACGCGTCGAACGCCTCGCTGCGCAGCTTCGAAGCCCGGCAGCCGTGCAGCAACTGGCCGTGGAAGAACAGCTGTACGCCATTCTGCAAACCCTGCTCGAACTGGCGCAGGGCGCCGATCAGGTTCTCCCAGGCGTCGCTGTCCGGCGTGCCGGCCGGCAGCATGGAGCCGGTCAGCAGCACCGGCACCGGCAGGCCCAGCAGCAGGAACGACAGGGCAGCGGCGCTGTAGGCCAAGGTGTCGGTACCGTGCAGCACCAGCACACCGTCATGGCCGTCGCGCTCGACCGCTTCGACGATGGCCTCGCGCATCGCCAGCCAATTGGCCTGCTGCATGTTGGCGCTGTCGATCAGCGGATCGAGTTCGCGCAGCGCCCAGCGGAGTTGCGGGGCATCGCTGCATTGCGCCAGATGATCGCGCATGCGCGCTTCGAAACCGCCGGCCGGGGCCAGGCCCTCGGGGGTTTCCAGCATGCCGATGGTGCCGCCGGTGTAGAGGACGAGAAGGTTGTTGACTGCACGCATGGCGCATTCCTTAGCGAGATCGGACTCGAGCGCAGCCCATGCCGGCGGCGACCCGGCGCGGCTAGGCGCTGGATCGTCGGGCGGGTGCATTGGGGACGAAGCTTACGTCAGCCGCCCGCGGACGGGGCGGCTGGCACAGGGCTCAGCGCAGGGGTTGCGCCTGGCCGACCGTGGCGTCGGTGGCGACGGTCTGCTGCGGGTTGGCCGGCCAGGCGGCGCGGTCCAGGTCCAGATCGGTGAACTGGCTGGAGTCGAACACCGGCTGCTTGACGCCGGCGCGGCGCTGGGCGTCGTAGTCGCGCATCACCCGCAGGCCGACCTTGAACAGCAGGGTCAGGGCGATCAGGTTGACGAACGCCAGGCAGGTCATGGTGATGTCGGCGAAGGCGAACACGGTCGACAGGTCCTGTGTGGAGCCCCAGATCACCAGCACCAGTACCAGCACGCGGAAGCCCATCAGCACGACGCGGTTGCGGGTCAGGAACTGCAGGCTGTTCTCGCCCAGGTAGTAGTTGTAGAGGATGCAGGTGAAGACGAACAGCGACAGCGCGACGCTGACGAAGATGCGCCCCCAGTCACCGACCACGGCGGCCAGCGAGTTCTGCGTCAGCACGATGCCGTCGCCTTCGAAGCCCGGGGTGTAGAAGCCCGACAGCAGAATCAGCAACGCGGTGCAGGTGCAGATCACGAAGGTGTCGAGGAACACGCTGAACGCCTGTACCACGCCTTGCGCGCCAGGGTGCTTGACGGCGGCCACAGCAGCCACGTTCGGGGCGCTGCCCAGGCCGGCTTCGTTGGCGAACACGCCACGCTTGACGCCCATGACGATGGCGCTGCCCAGCAGGCCGCCGAAGGCAGGGTCCAGGCCGAAGGCGCTCTTGAAGATGGTTTCCAGCATGGCTGGCACATGTTCGATCTGCGTGCCGATCACGTACAGGGTCACGCCGATGTAGGCCATGGTCTTGATCGGTACCAGCAGGTCCGACACCTTGGCGATGCGCTTGATGCCGCCGATGAAGGTGATGGCCAGCAGCACGGCCAGCACGATACCGGTGTGGGTCGGCTCGAAGGCGAAGGCGTTTTGCAGCGAGTGGGTCACGGTGTAGGACTGCAGGCCGATGAAGGCGAAGCCGTAGGTGACCAGCAGCAGCAGCGAGAAGACGATCGCCATGCCCTTGAATTTCAGGCCGTGCAGGATGTAGTACGCCGGGCCGCCGCGGTACAGGCCATCGCCGTCGGCGCGCTTGTAGACCTGGGCCAGGGTGCACTCGAAGAAGCTGCTGGCCATGCCCACCAGAGCGGTGACCCACATCCAGAACACCGCGCCTGGGCCGCCCAGGGTCACGGCGATACCGACGCCTGCGATGTTGCCGGCGCCGACGCGGCCGGCGAGGCTGAGCATCAGGGCCTGGAACGAGCTGAGTTGGCCTGCCTGGCCGCGAAGGGATTCCTTGAAGACCCCGAACATGTGGCCGAAGTGACGGAACTGCACGAACCGCGAGCGGATCGTGAAGTAACTACCCAGGCCGACGATGAGCACGATGAGAAGCTTCCCCGAGAGGAAATCGTTGAGTGCTTCGAGCATGAAAAGAACCTCGATTCTTATTTTTCGCGTTGGACACCAGCAGGCCGCCCAGGGGCAGCGCTACTCAATGGGGCGCATGGTTGGCTATGACAAGAAGGGTTACAATTTCGCGGCTTGGTCCGAATTGATGCGACTTGATGCTATACTGGCGCGCTTCGCATCAGATGGAACCCGCCATGAGTGAGCATTTCGCCCTCAATCTCAAGCTGGCGTGCAGCCATTACCGCTCTATTTCCGAGGTTTGCCGGAAATTGGCGATGAATCGCGCACAGTTCAACAAGTACCTCAGCGGGCAGAGCCATCCGACGAGCTACAACCTCAAACGCATCGGCGACTTCTTCGGTGTCGAGGACTACGAGCTGGGCCTGCCGCCCGACCAGTTCGCCCGGCTGATCGGCGCACGCAATGGCGCCGACGCCGAAAGTGCGCAGGGCGACCCGATCGCCGAACTGTTCCAGCCTTTGCACGAGCATGGCGGCAACCTGTCGCGCTATTGCGGCTACTACTTCGAATACGCCAACTGCATGTCGGTGCCGGGCACGATCCTGCTGTCGCTGGTGCACCTGCGCGAAGAACGCGGGCGTTTCCTGTTCGAGCGCCAGGAGCGCCAGGAGCGCACCAGCAGCAGCAACGTGCAGGCCGAAGACTGGGTACGTTGCCGCTACCTGGGGGCGGCGTTCCAGCTGCAAGACCGGCTGTTTCTGGTCGACTACGAGTCGCTCACCTTCAACGAAATCAGCCAGACCATCCTGATCCCCAGCTTCAAGAGCCGGGTGACGCGCCTCAATGGCCTCAAGACCGGCGTTTCCAGCGGCGACCGGCGCAATCCGGCCTGCACCCGCGTGGTCTGGGAATACCTGGGCGAAGACATCAACCGCATCAATGCCTACCGGCAAGTGAAGCTGTACCAGCCGGACGACCCTCGCATCGACGACGACGTGCGCGAACGGCTCAGCGTCGGGCCGATCAGCCATGGGTTGTTCGAAATCGAATGATGCACCCGCAGCAAGCACGTCGGCATCAAACATCGGCGCTCATGCTGGACACGACAGGCGCAATTTCCAGCAGTGGCGGGCATCGGCCTTGATCGTGACGGCAATCGCCGGCACCGGGGGTTGTACTTCCCTGGATGGACGCCTCACAATGTTCGCTTTCCTTTCATCTGTTCGGATCTGCTGACTCTATGCGAATGCGCTTGATGCTGTTGGGTGGTGGCAATGCCCTTGGGCAAGCGTTGATTCGTCTCGGGGCCGAGGACAACATCGGGTTCCTGGCGCCGCGTCCCCCGGATCAGGGCTGGGATGCCGCCAGCCTGACGCAACTGCTCGACGACCACCGCCCCGACGCGCTGGTCAACCTGGCCTACTACTTCGACTGGTTCCAGGCCGAGACCGTCAGCGAAGAACGCTTGGCGCAGCAGGAGCGGGGCGTGGAGCGCCTGGCGCAACTGTGCCAGCACCACCAGATCACCTTGGTGCAACCGTCCAGCTACCGGGTCTTCGACGGCTCGCGGGCCACGGCCTATAGCGAAAAGGACGATCCCATCCCCTTGGGCCAACGTGGCCAGGCGCTGTGGCGCATCGAACAGAGCGTGCGCGCGGCGTGCCCGCAGCACGTGCTGCTGCGCTTCGGCTGGCTGCTGGACGAAAGTGTCGATGGCCTGCTGGGGCGTTTTCTGACCCGCGCCGAGCAACACCGCGAACTGTTCCTGGCCGACGACCGCCGCGGCAATCCGACCCCGGTGGACGACGCGGCGCGGGTGATCCTCTCGGTGCTCAAGCAGCTCGATTGCGCATCGCCGCTGTGGGGCACCTACCACTACGCCGGCAACGAGGCCACCACGCCGCTGGTGCTTGGCCAGGCCATCCTCGCCGAGGCGGCGCAGCGCCACCCGCTCGCCGTGCAGGCGCCCACCGCCCAAGCCCACGCCGCCAGCGCCGACGCCAGCGAAGAGCCGCAAAACGCGGTGCTGGCCTGCAAGAAGATTCTGCATACCTTCGGCATCAAACCGCGCGCCTGGCGCTCCGGTCTGCCACCTCTACTGGAGCGCTTCTACCGAAATGTCTGATGCTCCCATTCTGATTACCGGCGGCGCCGGCTTCATCGGCTCGCACCTGTGCGACGCCTTGCTCAAGGGCGGCCATCGCGTGCGCATCCTCGACGACTTCTCCACCGGCAAGCGCAGCAACCTGCAAGTACAGCACCCGCACCTGGAACTGATCGAAGGCGATGTGGCCGATGCGGCGTTGCTGCTGCGCGCTGCGGCCGGTTGCGCCGCGGTGGTGCACCTGGCCGCCGTGGCCTCGGTGCAGGCGTCGGTCGACGATCCGGTGAAGACCCACCAGAGCAACTTCATCGGCACCCTGAACGTCTGCGAAGCCATGCGCGTGCACGGTATCCGCCGTGTGCTGTACGCCTCCAGCGCGGCGGTGTACGGCAACAACGGCGAAGGCCAGGCCATCGGCGAAGACACGCCCAAGGCGCCTTTGACGCCCTATGCCGTGGACAAGCTGGCGAGCGAGCAGTACCTGGACTTCTACCGCCGCCAGCATGGTCTGGAACCGGTGGTGCTGCGTTTCTTCAACATCTTCGGGCCGCGCCAGGATCCGTCCTCGCCGTATTCCGGCGTCATCAGCATCTTCGCCGAGCGTTCGCTGCACCGGCAGCCCATCACGCTGTTCGGCGATGGCGAGCAGACCCGCGACTTCCTTTACGTGGGCGACCTGGTGCGGGTGATGGTGCAGGCGCTGATGCAGCCGGCGGTGCAAGAAGGGGCGGTGAACATCGGCCTCAATCAAGCTACGTCGCTGAATCGGTTGCTGGCAGCGCTCGAAGAGGTCATCGGCAGCTTGCCGCCGGTCAGCCACCGTGCGGCACGTGCAGGCGATATTCGCCACTCACGGGCAGACAACACGCGCCTGCTGCAACGCTTCACCCTCGACCGGCCCACGACCTTGGTGGACGGCCTGCGCCAGCTACTCGGCAAGGCCTGACACGCGCCCTGGCCGAAACGACAACGCCCCACGCCTGGCAGACCAGGGTGGGGCGTTGTGCTGTAAGGGGTCGGTCAGAACTTGTAGCCCAGGCCCACCATGTACACCCAAGGGTCGACTTCCAGGTTGACCTTGGTGGTGCCCACGCCCAGGGCGCTCGGGCCGTCGATGGTGGCCTTGGTGTTGATATCGACGTACCAGACCGCGGCGTTGAACAGCAGGTTGTCGGTCAGCATGTAGTCCATGCCCACTTGCCCGGCCAGGCCGATGGAGTCTTGCAGCTTCATGTTGCTGAAGCCCTGCTGCTTGCGCGTGCCGCTCAGCTCTTCGTCGAAGAACAGCGTGTAGTTCACGCCGACGCCCGCGTAGGGCTGGAACTTCGAGGAGGGTTCCATGGGGTAGTACTGCAGCGACAGGGTCGGTGGCAGTTGCTTGATGTCGGCCAGCTTGCCGTCCAGGCCCGCGCCCAGGCCTTTGACGCCCACGGTGTGCTGGAACGGTGTGGCGGCCAGCAGCTCGACGCCGACGTGGTCGGTGAGCATGTAGGCGAAGGCCAGACCCAGTTGGGTGTCGCTGTTCAAGGTGGCCTTGGTGCCGGAGACCCGGGCGCCGTCGAGCTTGATTTCGCCGCTGTCTTCGTTGGGCGCGGTGGTGATGGCGCCGGCGCGCAGGATGAAATCGCCAGCCTGGTGGGCGTTGGCCACCGGCGCTGCCAATGCCAGGGCAACGAGCGAGGCGCCGAGCAAGGACTTGTTCATGGGTGCTCCGAAAGGACGTGAGAAAAGAGTGGCGCCATGTTACGGAGCGGCTCTAGCCCAAGGTTTGACACAGCTCAACGAAACGGCGGTGTCCGGGAACCTTCTCACTTCAATTCGTACGCGTAGATCTTCTCGGCCTCCATCTGGTAGCCCGATGCCGCCAGTTCGCTGGTGGAGTGGGCGACCTTGAGCGTGCCCTCGATCCAGTAGGGCTGGTAAAGGTCCTCCACACGCACGCCCATCTCGCTGAAAATGTGCACGATCTGGTTCGCCGGCGGTGGCGGCACGTGGATGCACGCGCCGTAGTAGGGCACCAGCAGAAACTCGGTGGTGCGGCCTTCCTCGTTGACTTCCAGCGGCACGATGTAGCCCGGCAGCTTGATCGCCTGGCCGTCGAGCGCTTGCACCACCGGCGCGTCCGGTGCCGGTTGCTGGGCGGCGGGCGCCGATTCGGCCGACAGCGCGTCGCTCAGCTGCGACAGGTCGTGCAGCGGCGCCAGTTGCGGTTCGACCACTGGCGCGCCTTCGGGAATCAACGCGGGCCAGTCCAGCTCGCGGGGCTCGCCCGCCCAGGCCGTGCTGACCAACAACACCAGCAGCAACAAGCACAGGCGGGCAGCTGATAGCCGCAACCGCCCACAGGGCCTGGCACATACAGCGGTCGAGCGCCTCATAGATGGATCGACAGGCCGTCGGCCAGCGACTGCCGATAAGCGCGCCAGGCCGGCACGCTGCCCATCAGCAGGGCGGCGCCGAGGATGATCGCCAGCAGGTTCCACTCGTGCGCGCTGGGCCAGGCCAGCGGCAGGTACAGGCCGTAGTTGGCCTGCACGTAGCCCTGGGCCAGGGCGATGGCGGCGTACAGCAGGCCGAGCCCGGCCACGATTCCCGCCACGGCCAGGGCCAGCGCTTCGAGTACCAGCAGGCCCGCCACGTGCCACGGGCGGGCGCCCACCGAACGCAGGATCGCCATTTCCCGGCGGCGCTCGTTGAGGCTGGTGAGGATGGCGGTGAGCATGCCGATCAGCCCGGTCAGCACCACGAACAGCGAAACCACGAACAACGCCTGCTCGGCCGTGCCCATCAGGCTCCACAGCTCCTGCAACGCCACCCCCGGCAGAATCGCCAGCAACGGCTCGCTACGGAACTCGTTGATCTCCCGTTGCAGGCTGAAGGTGGCGATCTTGTTGTTCAGCCCGAGCATGAAGGCGGTGATGGCCGTGGGCTGCAAGTCCATGCCACGCGCCTGCTCGGCGCTGACCCGTCCGCGCGCCGGTACGCCGTTGTGCCAGTCGACGTGAATGGCTTCCATACCGGCTAGGCCGATGTGCAGCGTGCGATCGACCGGGGTGCCGGTGCGTTTGAGGATGCCGACGACGGTGAAGGGCTTGTCGTCATGCTTGACCAGGCTCACCGCGGCGATGCCGTGGGCCAGCACCAACTGGTCGCCCAGCTTGTAATGCAGCGCCTCGGCCACTTCGGCGCCCAGCACCACCTCGAACGGATCGTCGGCGAAGGCGCGGCCGTCGGCCAGTTGCAGGTGCTGGCGATGGCCGTACTGGTAATGCTCGAAATACGCCTCGCTGGTGCCCATCACCCGGTAGCCGCGGTGCGAGTCACCGAGCGAGATGGGGATGGCCCACTTCACCCGGCGGTCGTTGGCGTAGTGCGCGAAGCTGTCCCAGCGAATGTTGTTGGTGGCGTTGCCGATGCGGAACACCGAATACAGCAGCAGGTTCACCGAGCCGGAACGGGCGCCGACGATCAGGTCGGTGCCGCTGATGGTGCTGGCGAAACTGGCGCGCGCCTCGGTGCGCACCCGTTCCACAGCCAGCAGCAGGCACACCGACAAGGCGATGGCGAAGGCGGTGAGCAGGGCGGTGAAGCGCCGGTTGGCCAGGCTGGCCAGGGCAAGACGGAGCAGGTACATCAAGCCTCCTGGGGCATGCTGGCGCGGTTGAGGTCGGCAAGCGACAGGCGACGGTCGAACAGCGTGGCCAGGCTCTGGTCGTGGCTGACGAACAGCAGGCTGGCGCCGGCGCTGCGGCACTCTTCGAACAACAGGTGCAGGAAACTTACCCGGATGTCGGCGTCCAGCGCGGAGGTGGGTTCGTCGGCGATCACCAACTCCGGTTGGCCGATCAAGGCCCGGGCGGCCGCCACACGCTGTTGCTGGCCGATCGACAGGGTGTCGGCGCGGCGGGCCTGCAAGGCCGGATCGGCCAAGCCTAGGTGGTTTAGCAGCGCCGCTGCCGCCTGGGCGATGCTGCCGTGGCGCTGGCTGGCGCGCTGCGCACGGCTGGCGGAGAAGCGGCAGGGCAGTTCGACGTTTTCCCGCACCGAGAGGAACGGCAGCAGGTTGAACTGTTGGAAGATGTAGCCGGTGTGGTCCACCCGAAAGCGATCGCGCGCGCCCTGGCCCAGCTCGCCCAGGTCCTGGCCTAGCAGGCGCACGCTGCCGTGCTGCGGCCGGCTGACGCCGCCGAGCAGGCCTAGCAACGTGGTCTTGCCGCTACCGCTTGGGCCTTTGAGGAACAGCGTCTCACCGGCCTGCAGTTGGAAGTGCGGGATGTCCAATAGCGTCGGTTGGCCCGGCCAGGCGAAACGCAAGTCGCTCAGTTCGATCAGCGCCTGGCCCATTCAGAAGACGACCACGGCCTTGCCAGGGGTGGTTTCCACACCTTTCTGGCCGTTCGGGCCGATCAGTTGCACGTTGACCTTCTGGGTTTGCGGGAAGGTCTTGAACAGCGGGCCGAGGTCGAGCTGGGTGAGCTTGGCCGGCGTGGCGCAGGTGAACTGATAATGCGCGTGCACATCGGCGTGCTGATGGCCGTGCTCGTGCTCGTCGCCATCATCGTCATCGTCGGCGTGGGCCGCATCGCCGAACAGGGGGCTTTCCAGTTCTTGGCTGTCGACCGCGCAACCAGCGGCCTGAGCCGGGCCGAACAGCTTCAGCGGTTGTTCCAACTGCTGACGGGCGGCGGCGACCTTGGCCTTGTCGGCTTCGCTGGCGGCAACATGTTCGAAACCGACGACGTTCATGGCCGGGCTGTCCAGTTCCAGTTCCAGGGTATTGCCGTCAAGCACCACGTTGAGCTTGGCGACGCCGTGCTCATGGGCACCGAGGGTGCCGTGGGCGTGGTCATGGTCATGTTCGTCGTGGGCATGGGCCACGGCCAGGGGCAGCAGGGCGAAGGGCAGGACGAGCAACAGACGACGCATGGGTGGACTCCGGGACCAGGCTGAATGATTTGGTAATGTTATAACAAATTTTATTTGCCAGGCCAGTCTTCGTGGCGCAGGTTTCATGTTGCGGTAGCATGCCGACACTGACTTGAGAGCGAGGGTAGCGCGTGAGAATTCGTGGACAGATTGGCGACTGGCCGGTGGACCTGAGCATCGAACTGACGCCGGAAGAATGGGCGCACTTGAGCCGCCCTGTCGATGCGGCATCGAGTGCCGAAAGCCCGGTGCCAGTACCTGCGAAACCTTTGGTTGCCGCAGTGCGGGACGATGAGCCCTTGCGTGCGGCCTGTGATCTGCTGCAAGCGGCAGGGCAGTTGGAAGGGCCGGAGCTCTTGGAGCGGCTGGAAGGCCTAACCGGCAGTTTCGCCGCTGCCAAGCGTCTGCTGGTGCGCTTGCGTCACAGCGCACAGGTGCGGGTGGTCAGCCAGGGCGATGCGCCGGTCTACGTGTGGGATACGCCAGCGGTATCGTGAAGAACCGGTTGAAGCACCGCGCGGGGAACCCATGGGACGTCCATGGAGCGGGGCAGGGACGAAGCCTGGTGCTTGTGCCCATGCCCCGCCGAACCTCAGTACATCGCGGCGAACAACTTGCTGCGGTACATGCCCACCAAGGGGTGCGCATTGCCCAGCAAATCGAACACCTGCAGCAAGGTCTTGTGCGGCAAGCCTTCGCCGTAGCTGCGGTTGCGCTGGAACAGTTTCAGCAGGCCATCGAGCGCCGCTTCGTACTGCTGGCGTGCCAGCTGCTGGATGCACAGCTGGTAGGCCGCTTCGTCGTCGCCCGGGTTCTGCGCCAGGCGGCTTTTCAGTTCAGCGGCCTCCGGCAGGCTGGCAGCCTGGCGCAGGAAGGTCAATTGCGCCTTGGCACCGGCCAGGGCGGCCTTGTGCTCGTCGGACTTGACCGCGTCGAGCACCGTTTCGGCTTCGCCCAACTCACCGCGCTCGGCCAGGCAGCGCCCATAGAGAATCAGCGCCGCGGCATTGCCGTTGTCTTCGGTCAGCACTTGTTTGAGCAGCGCCTCGGCCTCACCGAAGCGGCTCTCGGCGAACAGCGCCTCGGCTTGTTCGAGCGGGGACGCCGAGGCGGGCGCGGGCAATTGCACATGCGGTTCGAGCAGGGCGCGGATGGCCGACTCCGGTTGCGCGCCGGCGAAGCCGTCGACCGGCTGGCCGTCTTTGAACAGCACCACGGTCGGCAGGCTGCGGATACCGAATTGGGCGACGACCTGCTGCTCGACGTCGCAGTTGACCTTGGCCAATAGCAGTTCGCCCTGATACGCCTCGGCGATCTTCGCCAGCATCGGCATCAGTGCCTTGCAGGGCGCGCACCATTCGGCCCAGAAATCCACCAGTACCGGTTTGTGGAAGGAGTTCTCGATCACCGACTGCTGGAAGTCGGCATCGGTGGCATCGAAGATGTACGGCGTGTCGGTAGCGCTCATCATGGTTCTCGCAAGGCGGTATGGCGCCACTATAAAGGCTGGCGCGTCGCGTGGTACAGGCTGACCCGGCGGAATTCGTGGGGTTCGGCCAGGTCGGGCAGGGTCAGGGCGTGCAGCACCCCGAGGGGACGGTATAGCGGGTGGTCGAAGTCACGCACCCGCGAGTCGGCGACCAGTGCCTGGCGCCCGCGGCCGAGGAACTGGTCGAGCAGCGGCAGGTTGGCACGGTCGTAGAGCACGTCGGCCACCAGGATCAGATCGAAGCGGTTGGCCTCGGCGAAAAAATCCTCGCTGTAACCCAGAGTTACGTCGTTGAGCCGGGCATTGGCGCGGCAGGCCTGCAAGGCCAGCGGATCAAGGTCGCAAGCCACCACCTCACGGGCGCCGGCACGCGCCGCGGCGATGCCGGCGACACCGGAACCGGCGCCGAAGTCCAGCACGCGCTTGCCACGTACCCAGTGCGGCTCGGCCGCCAGGTGGCGGGCCAGGGCCAGGCCGCTGGCCCAGCAGAAGCTCCAGTAGGGTGGCTCTTCAAGGATGCGTCGGGTTTCGTCCGGGCTGAAGGCGCGGTCCATGTTGCGTTCGTCGAGCAGCCACAGGCGCAGGTCGGTGCCCGGCAAGGGCGTTGCCCGCAAGCGGGCCTCGCCGATCAATGCGCTCAAGGCGTCTTGCAGTGCCTGCACCGGCAAATTACGGCGCCTTCTCGAAGCGCAGCGGGCCGGTGGCCTGGGTTTGCGCCTGGGTGATGGGCAAGGACGCCATGTGCAGGATGAGTTGGCCCGACTGGCTGGCGCGGCCACGCAGCTCGACCCTGGCGTTGGCGGGGAAGGCTTCGGGATTGAAGCGCAGCTGGTACGGCAGCGGCTGGCCGGTGCCGGTCAGGGTGCTGTTGGCCAACAGGCGCTGCGGGCGGCCTTTCTCGTCGATCACCAACAGCGCCAGCTCGACTTCGGCGCCGCGTGGGATGTCCATCAGCGAGCCAGTGAGCTCGCGCTGGTAGCTGGGCAGCGGGCCGAGCGCTTCGGGCAGCTTTGGCGTGACTTTCGCCGGCGCGCTGACAGACGTCTGGACGGGCTTGGGTTTGTCGCTGCCGCACGCAGCGAGCAAGGCGGCGCAGCACAACACGATGAGCGCACGAGGGTGCATGGGGAAATCCTTCAGGGGGCAATTGGCCTGATGGTAACCCCTTTGGCTTGTCTTGCCAGTGGGATGCGCTACCATGAGGGCCCCTTTTTTCTGTTGCCTGCCACCATGCACTGTCCCTTTTGCGGTGCCAACGACACCAAGGTCATCGATTCGCGTCTGGTCGCCGAAGGTGAGCAAGTGCGCCGTCGCCGTGAATGCCTGGCCTGCGGCGAGCGTTTCACCACCTTCGAAACCGCCGAACTGGTCCTGCCCCGGCTGATCAAGCAGGACGGCACCCGCCAGCCCTTCGACGAAGACAAGCTGCGCGCCGGCGTGCAGCGCGCCCTGGAAAAACGCCCGGTCAGCATCGAGCGGCTGGAGGCGGCGCTGGCGCACATCAAGCACAGGCTGCGCGCTACCGGCGAGCGCGAAGTGAAGTCGTTGGTGGTCGGCGAATTGGTGATGGCCGAGCTGCGCAAGCTCGACGAAGTCGCCTACATCCGCTTCGCCTCCGTCTACCGACGCTTCCAGGACCTGGACGAGTTCCGCGAAGAACTCGACCGCCTGGCCCGCGAGCCCGCCAAAGAGTGAGCATGCCCAGCCCGACCCCCGCCCTCGACGCCCAGTACATGGCGCGTGCCGTGCAACTCGCCCGCCAGGGCCTGTACAGCACCCACCCCAACCCCCGCGTGGGCTGCGTGATCGTGCGCGACGGCCAGGTGGTCGGCGAAGGTTGGCACGTGCGCGCCGGCGAGCCGCATGCCGAAGTGCATGCGCTGCGCCAGGCCGGCGACAAGGCCCGTGGCGCCTGCGCCTACGTCACCCTCGAACCCTGCAGCCACCACGGGCGCACGCCGCCCTGCGCCGAGGCACTGGTGCAGGCGGGAGTGGCCCGTGTGGTCGCCGCCATGCAAGACCCCAATCCGCAGGTCGCCGGCCGTGGCCTGGCGCGCCTGGCGGCGGCCGGCATCGACGTCGCCAGCGGCGTGCTGGAAAGCGAAGCGCGGGCGCTCAACCCAGGCTTTCTCAAGCGCATGGAACACGGCCTGCCCTACGTGCGCGCCAAGCTGGCCATGAGCCTGGACGGGCGCACCGCCATGGCCAGCGGCGAAAGCCAGTGGATCACCGGCCCCGCAGCGCGCGCTGAAGTGCAGCGCCTGCGCGCACGTTCCAGCGTGGTGCTCAGCAGTGCGCAGAGCGTGCTGGCCGACGGCGCACGGATGACCGTGCGCGGCGCCGAGTTGGGCCTGGCCGCCGAACTCACGGCCCTGGCCGAATCGCGGCCGCCCCTGCGCGTGCTGATCGACGGGCGCTTGCGCCTGCCATTGAACGCGCCGTTCTTCCAGGCCGGTCCGGCCCTGGTCGTGACCGCCGCCGAAGACGACCCGCGCTACGCCGCCGCCGGCCATGAACTGCTGCGCCTGCCGGGCCAGGACGGTCGGGTCGAACTGGCCGACGTGCTGCCGGCGCTGGCCGCGCGCGGCGTCAACGAAGTGCTGCTCGAAGCCGGCCCGCGCTTGGTCGGCGCCTTCGCCCAGCTTGGTTTGATCGACGAATACCGCCTGTTCGTCGCCGCCACCTTCCTCGGCTCCAGCGCGCGGCCCTTGCTGGACTGGCCGCTGAACACCATGGCCGAGGCCCCACGGCTGAAAATCACCGGTATGCGCGCGGTGGGCGACGACTGGTGCGTCACCGCCGTGCCGCAGCGCGCCAGCGACGTATAATGCTCGGCTTGCCCCGTGCAGCCCCGTTCCCGAGGAAGACACCATGTTCACCGGCATCATCGAATCGATCGGCACCATCCGCAGCCTGACCCCGAAAGGCGGTGACGTGCGGGTCTACGTCCAGACCGGCAAGCTCGACCTGGGCGACGTCAAGCTCGGCGACAGCATCGCGGTCAACGGCGTATGCCTGACCGCCGTGGAACTGCCGGGCGACGGCTTCTGGGCCGACGTCAGCCGCGAAACCCTCGACTGCACCGCGTTCGTCGACCTCAAGACCGGCAGCCGCGTCAACCTCGAAAAGGCCCTGACGCCCACCACCCGCCTGGGTGGCCACCTGGTCAGCGGCCACGTCGACGGCGTCGGCGAGATCGTCTCGCGCAGCGATAACGCCCGCGCCATCCAGTTCCGCGTACGCGCGCCCAAGGATCTGGCCAAGTACATCGCCCACAAGGGCTCGATCACCGTCGACGGCACCAGCCTGACGGTCAACGAGGTCGATGGCGCCGAGTTCGAGCTGACCATCGTCCCGCACACCCTGTCCGAAACCATCATGGCCGACTACCGCGCAGGGCGTCGGATCAACCTCGAGGTCGACCTGCTGGCCCGTTACCTGGAGCGCCTGCTGCTGGGCGACAAGGCGGCCGATCCGAACAAGGGCAGTGGCATCACCGAAAGCTTCCTGGCCGCCAACGGCTTCTTGAAATCCTGAATGAATTGAGAAGGGGGTGCCGCGTGGCGCTCAACAGCATCGAAGAACTGGTCGAAGACATCCGCCAGGGCAAAATGGTCATCCTCATGGACGACGAAGACCGCGAGAACGAAGGCGACATCATCATGGCGGCCGAGTGCTGCCAGGCCGAGCACATCAACTTCATGGCCAAGCACGCCCGCGGCCTGATCTGCATGCCGATGACTCGCGAGCGCTGCGAAACCCTCAAGCTGCCGCTGATGGCGCCGCGCAACGGCTCGGGCTTCGGCACCAAGTTCACCGTGTCGATCGAGGCCGCCGAGGGCGTCACCACCGGCATCTCCGCCGCCGACCGCGCGCGCACCGTGCAGGCTGCGGCCGCACGCGACGCCAAGGCCGACGACATCGTCAGCCCCGGCCACATCTTCCCGCTGATGGCGCAACCCGGCGGCACCCTGGCCCGCGCCGGGCATACCGAAGCCGCCTGCGACCTGGCGCGCATGGCCGGCTTCGAGCCGAGCGGGGTGATCTGTGAAGTGATGAACGACGACGGCACCATGTCCCGTCGTGCCGAGCTCGAGCTGTTCGCCGCCGAGCACAACATCAAGATCGGCACCATCGCCGACCTGATCCACTACCGCATGATCCACGAGCGCACCGTGCAGCGCGTCGCCGAGCAGGTGATGGACACCGAGCTGGGCGCCTTCAACCTGGTCACCTACCGCGACGCGGTCGAGGGCGACGTGCACATGGCCCTGACCCTGGGCGAGATCCGCGCCGAGGAACCGACCCTGGTGCGCGTGCACAACATGGACCCGCTGCGCGACCTGCTGCTGGTCAAGAGCCCCGGGCGCTGGAGCCTGCGCGCGGCGATGGGCGCGGTGGCCGAGGCCGGCAGCGGCGTGGTGCTCCTGCTCGGCCATCCGCTCGACGGCGACCTGTTGCTGGCGCACATCCGCGAAGCGGCGGGCGAGGCGCAGCTCAAGGCGCCGACCACCTACAGCACCGTCGGCGCCGGTTCGCAGATCCTGCGCGACCTGGGCGTGCGCAAGATGCGCCTGATGAGTTCGCCGTTGAAGTTCAATGCGATATCCGGATTCGATCTGGAAGTTGTAGAATACGTGCCCTCCGAGTAATCCCAGGTGCCGCAAAGGCCTGACGCTCGAGTCCGAACCCTGCTGAGGCCGCCCCTGTGCGGCCTCGGCTACTGAATATGAGATTCCCGGAATGAACCTGAAGACCATCGAAGGTACTTTCATCGCCCCCAAAGGTCGCTATGCCTTGGTGGTTGGCCGCTTCAACAGCTTCGTCGTCGAAAGCCTGGTCGGCGGCGCCGTCGACGCCCTGGTTCGCCACGGTGTGAGCGACAGCGACATCACCATCATCCGCGCACCTGGCGCCTTCGAAATCCCGCTGGTGGCGCAGAAGGTCGCCCAGCAGGGCGAGTACGACGCCATCATCGCCCTGGGCGCCGTGATCCGTGGCGGCACCCCGCACTTCGAATACGTCGCTGGCGAATGCACCAAGGGCCTGGCCCAGGTGTCGATGGAGTTCGGCGTACCGGTCGCCTTCGGCGTGCTGACCGTCGATTCGATCGAGCAAGCCATCGAGCGTTCCGGCACCAAGGCCGGCAACAAAGGCGCCGAAGCGGCCCTCTCGGCCCTGGAAATGGTGAGTCTGCTGGCGCAGCTGGAGGCCAAGTGATTAGCGACGAAAGCGATCGTTTCAACCCGCGCGATCCGCAGCCTGCCGATGCCGGCAAGCCCTCCAAGAGCAGCAAGCGCCGCGAAGCCCGCAAGCTCGCGACTCAGGCGCTGTACCAGTGGCACATGGCCAAGCACTCGCTGAACGAAATCGAAGCGCAGTTCCGCGTCGACAACGAGTTCACCGACATCGACGGCGCCTACTTCCGCGAGATCCTGCACGGCGTTCCGGCGATCCGCGACGAGATCGACCAGGCCCTGGCGCCTTGCCTGGACCTGTCCCTGGAAGAGCTCGACCCGGTCGAACTGGCCGTGCTGCGCCTGTCCACCTGGGAGTTCATCAAACGCGTCGACGTGCCCTACCGCGTAGTGATCAACGAAGGCGTGGAGCTGGCCAAGGTCTTCGGCGCCACCGACGGCCACAAGTTCGTCAACGGTGTGCTCGACAAGCTGGCACCCAGCCTGCGCGAAGCCGAAGTCAAGGCCAACAAGCGCTGATCCCGGCGCCGGCGTGCCATGGGTGAGTTCGAGCTGATCAACCATTACTTCGCCGCCGCGCCTTGTGCGCAAGGCGGCGAGGGCGTGGCCCTGGGCATCGGCGACGACTGCGCGCTGCTCGACCTGCCGCCGGGCGAACAGCTGGCGGTGTCCACCGACACCCTGGTCGCCGGTGTGCACTTTCCCGTGGCGTGCGACCCCTTTCTTCTCGGTCAGCGCTCGCTGGCCGTCGCGGCCAGCGACCTGGCGGCCATGGGCGCGCAGCCCGTGGCCTTTACCCTGGCGCTGACCCTGCCCGACGTCGGCGCGGCATGGCTCAAAGGCTATGCCGAGGGCCTGCAACGCATGGCCGAGCAGTGCGGCCTGAGCCTGATCGGTGGCGATACCACGCGTGGCCCGTTGAGCCTGACTCTGACCGTGTTCGGCCGTGTACCGGCAGGCCAGGCCCTGCGCCGCAGTGGCGCGCAGCCGGGCGACCTGCTGTGCGTCGGCGGCACATTGGGCGATGCCGCCGGTGCGCTGCCTCTGGTGCTCGGCACGCGCCAGGCCGGCGAACCCATCGCAGCGCCGCTGTTGGCGCGCTACTGGTCGCCGGCCCCGCAGTTCGACCTGGGCTTGCGCCTGCGCGGGCGTGCCAGCGCCGCGTTGGATATCTCCGACGGGCTGCTGGCCGACTGCGGGCATATCGCCAAGGCGTCGGCGGTGGCACTGGACATCGAACTCGCCAAGGTGCCGGTGTCCGCCGCGCTGGTCGCGTTGCTCGGCCAGGACGGCGCGTTGCAAGCGGCGCTCAGCGGTGGCGACGACTATGTCCTGGCCTTCACCCTGCCGCCTGCGCACCTCGCCGCGTTGATCCAGATCGGCGAGCCGGTTCATGTGATCGGCCGCGTACGGGCCGGGCAGGGCGTCACCGTGCGCGATGCCCAGGGCCACGACGTGACGCCGACGCAACGCGGCTACCAGCATTTCCCGCAGACCCCATGACCGATTACCCGCAACAGGTGCCGACGCAGTACGTAGCGTCTCCGGTCTGTCGCGCAGTCCGGCCCATCGGTTGGCTCGACAGGCCCATGCGTAGGCGCAGCCCTATGCTCGGCGATATCCTCGTCAGCGTGTTCGCCTGCGCACCGATGCAGGCGCTGGGCTGGAGGCTTGCCTAGGCTGTGCAGGCAAGTCCCTATCCGGTGCGCGCCGCCGTCGAAGCGCAGCCGGTGGTACCGCATCGTTCGGCGCGCCGCTTAGTGCGTAAGGAATCGAGGCAATGGTCATGAAAACTGCCCTGCTGGCCCTATGGCTGTTCTTGAGCGGCGCAGCCGTCGCCGCGCCGGCTCCTGCGCAGGTGCGCCTGGTCAGCGAGCAGTGGCAGGACTATACCGAGGCGGACGGCACGGGCCTGGCCTGGGACGTGCTGCGCCAGGTGTTCGAGCCGGCCGGGGTACGGGTGGTGGCGCAGAGCGCGCCCTACAGCCGGGCCATCGGCCTGGTCAGGCGGGGCGAGGCCGATGCCTGGGTCGGCTCCTACCAGAACGAGAGCCCCGACAATCTCTACCCGCGCTGGCATTTCGACGTCGACCACATCTACGCGCTTGGCCTGGCGAAAGGGCCGGTGCCCACGGCTGCCACCATCGGCCACTATCGCCTGGCCTGGGTGCGCGGCTACGACTATGCCCGTTACCTGCCCAACGTCGGCGACGGCCGTGAAGTGCAGCGCCGCGAAGGCATTCTGCCGATGCTCGAACACGACCGGGTGGATTTCTATATCGACGCCCTCACCGAAATCGACTACGTGATCGGCCAGTCCAACCAGCCGCAACGTTTCCGGCGCACCTACATCGCCGAGCTGCCCCTGTACCTGGCGTTCGCCGACAGCGACGCCGGCCGAACCCTGCGCGACCTGTTCGATCGACGCATGGAGCAGCTGGTACGCAGCGGCGAGCTGAAACCGATCTTCGAGCGCTGGCGGCAGCCCTACCCCTTCACCCCCAACGGCCGGCCGCAGTGAATGCCGCTGGGTCCGGCCTGCGCACAGGTGCGGGGTCTGCTGATACAATCGCGCAAAGTGAAACCTCAAGTTACCAATCAGGAGCACAACGTGCCCGTCGTCTTTGTTGCCGCCTCTAAACTCCCGACGCCCTTTGCAACCTTCACCATGCATGGCTTTCTCGACGAAGCCACCGGCCGCGAACACGTGGTGCTGAGCCTGGGTGACATTGCCGATGGCCAGCCGGTGTTGGGGCGCTTGCACTCCGAGTGCCTGACGGGAGATGCCTTGTTCAGCCAGCGCTGCGACTGCGGTTCGCAGCTCGAAGCCGCGCTGCAGGCCATCGCCCGTGAAGGCCGTGGCGTGCTGCTGTACCTGCGCCAGGAAGGCCGTGGCATCGGCTTGCTGAACAAGATCCGCGCCTATGAATTGCAAGATGGCGGCGCCGACACCGTGGAGGCCAACGAGCGCCTGGGCTTCGCCGCCGACCAGCGCGACTACGCCATGTGCCTGCCGATGCTCGAGCACCTGGGCGTGACCTCGCTGCGCCTGATGACCAACAATCCACGCAAGGTCAAAGCCCTCACCGGCATGAACATCCGCGTCAGCGAGCGCGTGCCGCTGCACACCGGGCACAATCCGCACAACTCGCATTACCTGGCCACCAAGGCGGGCAAGCTGGGGCACATGATGGGCGACGAGCACCAGGGCGAAGTGCCACAGGCGTGAGCCTGCCAGGCTCTCACCGCGCCTCTGTCGTTCGGAGGCGTCCCGTTCGAAAAGCGTGCGACCGTTCGCCGTCCCCCGCAGGCAAGGCGCCGAGCTGAGTGCGGGCACTGTGGCTGGGCCTGCTGCTTTGCTCGGGATTGGCGTTCGCCGACGTGCCGCTGCGCGTGGTCAGTCTGGCGCCGTCGATGACCGACGTCATGCTCGAACTAAATGCCCAAGACCTGCTGGTCGGCGTGCTCGACGGTAAGGAACGGCCCGAGGCGGTGCGCCACTTGCCTACGGTCGGACGCTACGGGCAGCTCGACCTGGAGCGCCTGCTCAGCCTACAGCCCGACCTCCTGCTGCTCTGGCCCGGCGCCGTACCGGCCGCCCAGCGCAAGCAGTTGGACAGTCTGGGCATCGCCACTTTCAGCGGCGACCCGCATACCCTCGACCAGTTGATCGAAAGGATCGAAGCCCTCGCCGCGCGCATCGGCCGCGCCGAAGCCGGGCGGCGCCATGCCGCCGCGCTGCGCCAGCGGCTTCAGGCGCTGCGCGCGCAGTACGCACGGCCAACGCCGCTGCAGGTGTTTTACCAAGTGTGGGATTCGCCGTTGTACACCCTGGGCGGCCAGCAGATCGTCAGCGATGCCCTGAGCGTATGCGGGTCGCGTAACGTCTTCGCCGACCTGCCGCAGCCGGCCCCGTTGGTCAGCGTCGAGTCGGTGATCCAGCGTAACCCACAGGTGATTCTGGTCGGCGAGCCGCGCCAGCTCGCCGCCTGGCAGGCCTGGCCACAGCTCGATGCCGTGGCCGCTGGGCGCGTGCGGGTGGTGCCGGACAAAGGCCTCGAGCGACCCAGCGGACAGATGATCGAGGCGACGGCACGGCTGTGCGCCGTGTTGGAGGCTACAGCGCCGGCGCTCAAGCAGCGCTGAACATGCAGGGATGGCCGGCCCGGCGCTCCGATCAGCTGCGATAGCTCGGCCCGAAGCGCTGCGGTCACGAATTGGCCTGTTCTCACTGTAGAGACGGCCGGTTCGACGCTCTGAATAGCCGCGATGGCCGGTGCTGCCGGCCCAATGGCCTCAATCCGGACCCCATAGGGTGAACGCGAAGCCTAGATCAGGGCCGCGTTGCGGCCCATCGCGGCTGATCGGAGCGCCGAACCGGCCGCTCCCACACCGGGCGGTCCTACAAACCTAGCTTCGCCAGCCGAGCGCGGATCGAGGCTTCTATACCGGCCGCGTCCAGGCCGCATTCGGCGAGCATCTGCGCAGGTTTGGCATGTTCGACGTAGGTGTCCGGCAAGCCCAATTGCAGCAATGACTTGAGCACCGCCTCACGAGCCAGTAGCTCACCGACTGCGGAACCTGCGCCGCCCATGATGGCATTCTCTTCGATCGTCACCAGCAGTTCGTGGCTGGCGGCCAGTTCCAGCACCAGCGCCTCGTCCAATGGTTTGACGAAACGCATGTCGACCACCGTGGCGTCCAGCGTCTCGGCCACTTGCAGAGCCTCGGCCAACTGCACGCCGAAGGCCAGAAGCGCCACCTTGCTGCCCTGGCGACGGACCACACCCTTGCCGATCTCGATGGGCAGCAGCTCAGTGGAGATCGGCGCGTTCGGGCCGGTGCCGCGGGGGTAACGCACGGCAGCCGGGCCATCGAAGTGGTGGCCGGTGGTGAGCATCGCGCGCAGTTCGTTCTCGTCGCTCGGCGTCATCACCAGCATGCCGGGGATGCAGCGCAGGTAGGACAGATCGAAGCTGCCGGCATGGGTCGGGCCGTCCTCGCCCACCAGGCCCGCACGGTCGATGGCGAACAGCACGTCGAGGTTCTGCACCGCGACGTCGTGGATCAACTGGTCGTAGGCGCGTTGCAGGAACGTGGAATAGATCGCCACCACCGGCTTGCTGCCTTCGCAGGCCATGCCGGCGGCGAAGGTCACCGCGTGCTGCTCGGCGATGGCCACGTCGAAGTAGCGCTCCGGGTAGCGTTCGCTGAAGGCCACCAGGTCCGAGCCTTCCTTCATGGCCGGGGTGATGCCGACCAGGCGCGGGTCGGCGTCGGCCATGTCGCACAGCCATTGGCCGAACACGCTGGAGTATTTCGGGCCGCTGACGGCCTTGGGCGCGACCGGTTGGTCCACCGGTTCCAGCTTGGTGATGGCGTGGTAGACGATCGGGTCCACCTCGGCAGGCGCGAAGCCCTTGCCCTTCTTGGTCACCACGTGCAAGAACTGCGGGCCCTTGAGGTCGCGCATGTTGCGCAGGGTGGCGATCAGCGTGGGCAGGTCGTGGCCGTCGATGGGGCCGATGTAGTTCCAGCCCAACTCCTCGAACAGCGTGCCGGGCACCAGCATGCCCTTGGCGTATTCCTCGGTGCGGCGGGCGATTTCCCAGGCGCCCGGCAGGCGCGACAGCACCTTCTTGCTGCCCTCGCGCATGCTGGCGTAGGTGCGGCTGGAGAGGATCTTGGCCAGGTAGTTGGACAGGCCGCCGACGTTGCGCGAAATCGACATGTCGTTGTCGTTGAGGATCACCAGCATGTCGGCGTCGACTTCCGGCGCGTGGTTCAGCGCCTCGAAGGCCATGCCGGCGGTCAGCGCGCCGTCGCCGATCACGGCGATCGACTTGCGTTCTTCACCCTGCTGGCGGGCAGCGATGGCCATGCCCAGCGCGGCACTGATGGAGGTGCTGGAGTGGCCCACGCCGAAGGTGTCGTAGACGCTTTCGGCACGACGCGGGAAGGCGGCCAGGCCGTCTTTCTGACGCAGGCTGAGCATCTGCTGGCGACGACCGGTGAGGATCTTGTGCGGATACGCCTGATGGCCGACGTCCCACACCAGGCGGTCGTCGGGGGTATCGAAGACGTAATGCAGGGCGATGGTCAGCTCGATGACGCCCAGGCCTGCACCGAAGTGCCCGCCGGTCTGGCCCACGCTGTAGAGCAATTCCTGGCGCAACTCGTCGGCCAGGGTCTCCAGGTCGGCTTCGGCCAGGCGGCGCAGGCCGTCGGGCGTATCGGCGCGGTCGAGCAGCGGCGTGACCGGGCGTTCGCGGGGGATCTCTTGAAACGTCGTGGGCATCAGGCGAGTCGTTATAGGTTCGAAGTCGTGGCAGTTTACCCCATCGGAGGAAAAGCTGCCCATGGACTGGGCGACGCCAGTCCGCTAAGGCGAGCCAGCGCCGGCCTGTAGCTGGCCAGCGATGATGGGGTGCGATCGGGTGTTCGCGCGCGGTGGCGTGCGTCAGTGACGGCGCTCGACGATGTAGCGCGCAAGGGCCCGCAGCGGCTCGGCGGATTCGCCCAGCCCTTGCACTGCGACCAGCGCCTGGTCGCGCAGTTCGATGGCGAAGGCTTTGGCGGCGTCCAGGCCGAGCAGGGCGGGGTAGGTCGGTTTGTCGCGGGCGATGTCGGCGCCCTGGCGTTTACCGAGGGTGGCCGTATCGCTTTCCACGTCGAGGATGTCGTCCTGCACCTGGAAGGCCAGGCCCACCGCGCGGGCATAGGTTTGCAGCGCCTCGAGCTGGGCGGGCTGTGCGCGGCCGCTGGCCAGGGCGCCGAGGCGCACGCTGGCTTCGATCAGCGCGCCGGTTTTGTGCCGGTGCATGAAGGCCAGGGCGTGCGGGTCGAGGGTCAGCCCTACCGAACCGAGGTCGATGGCCTGGCCGCCGACCATGCCCGCCGGGCCGGCGGCGCTGGCCAGGGTCTGCACCATGCTCAGGCGCAGCGCTTCGCTCTGCGTGCTCAGGTGCGGGTCGAGCAGGGCAGTGAAGGCCAGGCTCTGCAGGCCGTCGCCGGCGAGAATGGCGCAGGCTTCGTCGAACGCCTTGTGGGTAGTCGGTTGGCCGCGGCGCAGGTCGTCGTCGTCCATGGCCGGCAGGTCGTCGTGCACCAGCGAGTAAGCATGAATCAGCTCGACCGCGCAGGCCGCGCCGTTGGCTGCTTCGGCCGGCGCGCCCAGGGCTTCGCACGCGGCGTAGGCCAGCAGCGGGCGGACCCGTTTGCCGCCGTTCATGACGCTGTAGCGCATGGCCGCGTAAAGGCGTTGCAGTTCCGGGGACGGGGCGTCGAACAGCGGTTGTAGGGCGGCATCGACCCGTGCCTGGCAGGTGGCCTGGTAGGCCGCGATCATGCTTCGGGCTCCGGGTCGAAGGGGCGCGCCTTCAGCTCGCCGTCGCGCTCGAGCAGAATCTGCACTTTCTGCTCGGCCTGGGCCAGGGCGTCCTGGCAGTCGCGGGTCAGGCCGATGCCTTTCTCGAAGGCCGCCAGCGAGTCTTCCAGCGAAAGCTCTTCGTTTTCCAGGCGTTCGACCAGGGTTTGCAGCTCGGCGAGGGAGTGTTCGAAATCGATGGAGGCTTTCTTGCGGGGGGCCATGGCGACGGTCTCGGTGGCGATGTCTATAACGGCGGGACACTAGCAGAGCGGGGCAGGGCTAGCAAATGGCTACGTGTCATGCCTGACGCAGTCGAGCAGTGGAGGGTGATCGGCCATATGGCTAGGAGTATTTGGTTTCCCTGCAACACCTGCTCAGCTTTCGAACGCCCGGCACATGCATCGAGGCGCCGATTGCAGAAGCTGCGCCGAGGACGGTGCCAGGTCGGCCCCCCTCGGCGCTGGCTCGGCAAGCCACCGAGCCAGGTGTTCGTTCAGGCCGCCAGCGTTGGAGGCTGGCGGCCTGCCGGCCCGGCCGAAACGCCACCGAGCCGGTTCGCGCTCACACGGCCAAAGCTTCGCGCGCGCTCATGGCCTGGCGGTACTGGGCCAGCTCTTCGATGGTCAGCACCGGCAGCTGGTACTGGCGGGCGTAGGTGCGCACCTGTTCGCCGCGGGCCATGCTGCCGTCCGGGTTCATCAACTCGCAGAGCACCGCCGCCGGACGCAGGCCGGCCAGCCGTGCCAGGTCCACCGAGCCTTCGGTGTGGCCGCGGCGGGTCAGCACGCCACCGTTGCGCGCGCGCAGCGGGAAGACATGGCCGGGGCTGACGATGCGCCGGTCGCCGGGGGTGGAGTCCAGCGCTGCCTGGATGGTGGTGATGCGGTCCTGGGCCGACACGCCGGTGCTGACGCCTTCGACGGCTTCGATGGTGACGGTGAAGCCGGTGCCGTGGCGGGCCTGGTTGTTGGCCACCATGGGCGCCAGCTCCAGGGCATCGACCGTGGCTTCGTCCAGGCACAGGCAGACGATGCCGCTGCAGTCGCGGATCATCATGGCCATGCTCGACAGCGAGAGGTTTTCGGCGGCGGCGATGATGTCCGCTTCGTCCTCACGGTCATCGTCGTCGAGCAGCAGCACGGGCAGGCCGGCCTGGAAGGCGGCGATGGCGGCCGCGACGTTGGGGAATTGCGGGGTGGACATGGAAACGCTCCTCGTAACAGATCGATGAACGTCTCGGGGCGAACACAATGCGCGTGCAGGCGCCCACCGGGGCACCTGGCTACGCCTTCTTTCATCCGGACTATGACCGTCGGCTCTGGAGTCGCACCAGATCTGCTGACCTCCGACCGGGTCGGAGCGCTCGCGGGCTCATCTTTCGATTTACCGCCGGTGGGGACTTGCACCCCGCCCTGAAGACCCGGCCAGCATACAGGCAAGGGTAGGCCCCTTGGCAACCGTGGGCGTCTACGACGTTGGTTGGGCAAGGGGCCAGATGCGCCTCATTCGATCGGCTCGTAGGGCAGCCCCACGTAGTTCTCGGCAATGCTCTGGCGCCCCGCCGGCGAGCCGACGAAATAGTCCAGCTCGGCCTGCTGCATGCGCTGGCCGAAGGCGTCGGTGTCGGGGAAACGGTGCAGCAGGCGGGTCATCCACCAGGAAAACCGCTCGGCCTTCCAGACCCGCTTCAGGCAGACCTCCGAATAACGTTGCAGCAGGTCGCGGCGGCCCTCGCCGTAGACCCTGCGCAGGATGTTGAACAAGGTGCTGACGTCGCTGGCCGCCAGGTTCAGGCCCTTGGCGCCGGTCGGCGGCACGATATGCGCCGCGTCGCCGACCAGGAACAGCTCGCCGTACTGCATGGGTTCGACCACAAAGCTGCGCAGCGGGGCGATGCTCTTCTCGATGGACGGGCCGGTCACCAGCCGGGCGGCGATGGGCGCCGGCAAGCGCCGCTTGAGCTCGGCCCAGAAACGCTCGTCGGACCAATCCTCGACCCGCTCTTCGTGGCCCACCTGAATGTAATAGCGCGTGCGCGTGGGCGAGCGCAGGCTGCACAGGGCGAAGCCCCGCTCGTGGCTGGCATACACCAGCTCAGGGTTGACCGGCGGGGTGTCGGCCAGCACGCCCAGCCAGCCGAAGGGATAGACCCGTTCGAAGGTCTTCAACACGCCTTCGGGAATGGAGCGACGCGACACTCCGTGGTAACCGTCGCAGCCGGCGATCAGCTCGCAGTCCAGGCGCACTGGCTGGCCGGCGTGGATGAAGGTGACATAGGGCTTGCCGCTCTTGAGGCCATGCACGGCCACCTCGCTCGCGGCGTAGAAGGTGGGCGCCGCAGTGGCGGCGCGCGCCTGCATGAGGTCGCGGGTGACTTCGGTCTGGCCGTAGATCATCACGCGCTTGCCGCCCGTGAGCGGCGGCAGGTCGATGTGCGCCAGGCGGCCGTCGAAGGCCAGGTCGAAACCGTCGTGAGACAGGCCTTCGCGGTCCATGCGCGCGCCCACACCTGCTTCGCGCAGCAGGTCGACCGTGCCCTGTTCCAGCACGCCTGCGCGGATGCGGCCGAGCACATGTTCGGCGCTTTGGCGTTCGATGATGACGTTGTCGATGCCGGCCCGTTGCAGCAGTTGGCCGAGCAGCAGGCCCGAGGGGCCGGCGCCGATGATGGCGATCTTGGTATGCATTGTTGTTATCCTCACGGGCACTGCGGCCCAGGGTTTTTTTATCGAGCGCCTGTATTTTTGGCGGGTGGCGCGCAGGAAAGAAGGCAATTTCCGTGTGCATTCATGGACTTTTCGAGGGTTGCGCCATGGCTCAGGCCGCGCTGTCGGTACCGGTCTTCAAGTTGTATGGCGAAACCGCCTGGCCGACCCCGGACTTGCTGCACTGTGAGTCGATCCCCGCCAGGAGCCGCTTGCACGACTGGCAGATCAAGACCCACCGCCATGCGGACCTGGTCCAGTTCCTGTATGTCCAGGCGGGCCGGGCGCAGGTGTCGATCGAAGGGCAGGCACGCCAGCTCGGCCCCGGCACCCTGCAGGTGGTGCCGGTGATGAGCATCCACGGTTTCCGCTTTTCCGAAGACATCCAGGGCTGCATCCTCAGCCTCGCCAAGCCGGCCCTCGATGCCATGGGCGCCGGCGTGCAGGGCCAGCCGTTCGACCGCCCAGGCGCGTATGCGGCCGGGTCCGATCGCGCCCATCTGGACGACCTCTTCGCTCGGCTGCTGGACGAATACGCCGTGCCACGTGCCGAGCGCGAGCTGATGCTGCACGCTTTGCTCGGCGCACTGCTGGTGTGGGTCGCGCGCCGCGCCGGCGAACGGCCGCAGCAGGTGGCGAGCGCGCAGAGCCGTGGGCAGCAGCACCTTGCGCAGTTCAGCAGACTGATCGAGCGGCACTTCAGGACGCATCGGCCCATCGACTTCTACGCCCAGGCCATTGGCGTCAGCACTGCCCATCTCAATGCCCTGTGCCGACAGTTGGCCGGCCGGTCGGCGCTGCAACTGCTCAACCAGCGCCTGACCCTCGAAGGCAAGCGCAACCTGGTCTACACCGCCATGACCGTCAGCGAGGTCGCCGACAGCCTGGGCTTCAGCGAACCTGCGTATTTTTCACGTTTCTTCAAGCGCGAAACCGGCTGTACGCCCAAGGGCTTTCGCCTGCAACGGCGCGGGCAGCGCTGAACACAAGTTGCCGCAATGGGTAAGAGGCGCGGGAGATAGGAGCATGAACTTGAATCCTGCTAAAGATCCTTTGAAAAACGCTCATTAGTCGCCGAAGGCAGTCCTCCCTACACTGGCCCCCATCAGGAACGGTGTTTCTACCCACGCGGCAACCGCCAGGCGATCGGGTAGGCACTGAACGTTCTCAACGCATCAGGGTGCCGGACCGACATGGCCAACGACTTCGCCTTCACCATCAAGCGCATTCGCTTCGATGAGCACTACCGGCCCGCGGACAACACGCGGATCACCACCAACTTCGCCAACCTGGCCCGCGGCGAACGTCGCCAGGCCAACCTGCGCAACACCTTGCAGATGATCGACAACCGCTTCAACGCCCTCGCCCATTGGGACAACCCCAATGCCGACCGTTACGCGGTGGAGCTGGACATCGTATCGGTGGCGATGCAGGTGGCGGAACCGGGCATCGAGGGCCAGGGCACCGCGCTGCCGCTGATCGAAATGCTCAAGACCACCGTGCTCGACCGGCAGACCGGCGAGCGCATCGACGGCATCGTCGGCAACAACTTCTCGTCCTACGTGCGCGACTACGATTTCAGCGTGCGCCTGTCGCAGCGTGCCGGCGCGACCGAGGCCCCGGCGCAGTTCGGCGAGCTGCATGGCAAGCTGTTCAAGTGCTTCGTCAATTCGGCGGACTACAAGGCCCATTTCGGCAAGCCGCCGGTCATCTGCCTGAGCGTGTCCAGCAGCAAGACCTACCAGCGCAGCGAAAACCACCACCCGGTATTGGGTTACGAGTACGTGCAGAGCGCGCACTCGTTGACCGACGACTACTTCGCCAAGATGGGCTTGCAGGTGCGCTACTTCATGCCCGCCAACAGCGTCGCGCCCCTGGCGTTCTATTTCGCCGGCGACTTGTTGGCCGACTACACCGCCCTGGAGCTGATCAGCACCATCAGCACCATGGACACCTTCCAGAAGATCTACCGGCCCGAGATCTACAACGCCAATTCGGCGGCCGGCAAACGCTACCAGCCCAGCCTGCAGCACGAAGACTACTCGTTGACGCGCATCGTCTACGACCGCGAAGAGCGCAGCCGCCTGGCCCTCGAGCAAGGCCGCTTCGCCGAAGAACATTTCATCAAGCCCTACGGCGCCCTGCTCGAACAGTGGTCCGCCGGTTACGCGCTTTGACACGCCCCGAACACAAGGTTATCGCCCGATGAACAAGCTGCTTCCCACGTCCACCGCCGGCAGTCTGCCCAAACCCGCCTGGCTGGCCGAGCCCGAAACCCTCTGGTCGCCCTGGAAACTGCAAGGCGCCGAACTGCTCGAGGGCAAGCAGGACGCGCTGCGCCTGGCCCTGCACGAGCAACGGCAAGCGGGTATCGACATCGTCAGCGACGGCGAGCAGACCCGCCAGCACTTCGTCACCACCTTCATCGAGCACCTGGACGGCGTCGACTTCGAGCGTCGCGAAACCGTGCGCATCCGTGATCGCTACGACGCCAGCGTGCCCACCGTGGTAGGTGCGGTGAGCCGGCAGAAGCCGGTGTTCGTCGAGGACGCCAAGTTCCTGCGGGCGCAGACCGACCAGCCGATCAAGTGGGCGCTGCCCGGCCCCATGACCATGATCGACACGCTGTACGACAACCATTACAAAAGCCGCGAAAAGCTCGCCTGGGAGTTCGCCAAGATCCTCAACCAGGAAGCCCGCGAGTTGGAAGCGGCGGGGGTCGACATCATTCAGTTCGACGAACCGGCGTTCAACGTGTTCTTCGACGACGTCAACGACTGGGGCGTCGCCACCCTGGAGCGCGCCATCGAAGGCCTCAAATGCGAAACCGCCGTGCATATCTGCTATGGCTACGGCATCAAGGCCAATACCGACTGGAAGAAAACCCTGGGTTCGGAATGGCGGCAGTATGAAGAGGCCTTCCCCAAGCTGCAGCAATCGAGCATCGACATCGTTTCGCTGGAGTGCCACAACTCCCATGTGCCGATGGAACTGATCGAGCTGATCCGCGGCAAGAAGGTCATGGTGGGCGCCATCGACGTCGCCAACCACACCGTCGAAACCCCCGAGCAAGTGGCCGATACGCTGCGCAAGGCCTTGCAGTTCGTCGATGCCGACAAGCTGTACCCGTGCACCAACTGCGGCATGGCGCCGTTGCCGCGCCATGTGGCCAACGGCAAGTTGCGCGCGTTGAGCGCGGGGGCCGAAATCGTTCGCCGGGAACTGACGCGCTGAGCGTGATGCGTGGGCCGCCGTCCTTCCTTCATACGGACGGCGGCCGTGAAGGGGCTTGGCCATTGCCGAACAGTTCACAACTTCAGCCATCGGGTTGTGATTTCCAAGCGCTTTGTTGTGAACCACGGCCAAGGCGCTTGGCACCTCGGCGCATGCCTCGTTTAATGCAGCCCATCTGACTTTCGAGGACCGAACACCATGTTGACGTACCGCAAGTGGGCCGCCGCCCTGATCGCCTCCCTGGCCCTGCTGAGCAGCCTGGCCCACGCCGAAGATCGCCCACCGGTGGCCGACAAGGTCGTGGCCTACATCGGCGAGCACGGCGTGAAGGTCTGGACCCTGCGCATCGGCGAGCGTAGCGCCAACGAAGCGCTGGTGCAGGTTGAGGGCGTGGACAATGACTGGAACATGCGCATCCAGAAGATGAAGGTGGAGAAGACCGATAAGCGTACCTCTTACTTCACCACCGTCGACGGCAAGCCGTTCGCAGCCTTGCTCATCCAGGGCCCGGATAGCTGGAGCCCCAGCGAGCTGTACCTGCCGGGCGAGTCGCAGGTGATCAGGCTCGCGTATTCGGACGGGTTGTCGGACGCGGGGAATGCGCAGGCGTTTCTGACGGACTATCTGAATCAGAAAGAGTGACAGCTTGGCGATTGACGCGCTGATGGGCGTTTGCGCAGAGTAGGTATGCTGCCGTGTCCGGTTGTTCGGGCACGGTAGGCACGGTTGAGTCAGTGCTTGACGTTTACCACTGCAACGCTTCTGGCGCCGCCTTTATCAGTTCCGCGGACTTGGCAAGCAAAGGCAACTCATTGTTATAGCGCTTCATCCTTTCCCATACCCCCCTGTATCGCTCATTCCGAAAGTCTTCGATAAATACCTGGCGCTCTACGGCGGTCAATTGGTGCTGTTGGTTTATCCACGCGGACAGCCGCGCGTTGAACCCGGAGAAGGCGCTTCTACGGCCTCGGACCAGTGCATCGCGCTTGTTTAGGCCAAGTACGTCGATCGTATAATCGGCACGTAACCAAACCTCGGACATGTCGTCATCGGTATTGGGTACGTAGCGGAAGGTTCGAAAATCCAACCATAAAAAATCGAGTGGGTCATCGACGCGTGGGTCGAGGAGGGCAGGGCGGCCTCTTTCAGGTGGAACCACCGCTGCATTGGGCTTACGCGTAATGTCCACGCGTTTCAGCGGTTCTACCAGCACGGCAAATTTATTGTTCTTGGGGCCATTGCAGGGACCACAGGCAAGCACATAGTTACTCCAGGCGTAGCAGACTTCCGGGAAAAGATCCTTAGGTCGCATATGCTCGATTTCATAAGCCAACGAATCTTCACAATACACGCACCTGGCGTTTCCACTGCACATCCGCGTCAGGACCTCTTTCAGCTCGCTGAACAAACCTCGTGGCTTATCCTTCCAGCTGCTTTTGGCATAAGCCACTTATGCCTCGTAACCATCGAGTTTGTCTACGTTGTCCTGAAGGGCCTGCAAACGCTGCACCTGTTTGGCTTCGAGATCTTGCGAGGCGAGGGTGATCATAGGCTTTCGTCTTCCGTCACCGAGGCTAGTGTGCTTTCCAGCTTCAGGCGTTCGGAGACTTCCGGGGCGGATAATGTGCCCCTGTCCATGACCCTGTTCAACTTAGCCAGTCGATCGAGTTTATCCACGGCTTCGTCGGAGCGACCGGGTAAGCCACCGAATGCCTCACTGTTCAAGACGTGCAGTACATCCCCGTAAAGCACGCGATTGAGCTGGTCACCTGTGATGCGGTGAAGCTGTTCCCCAGCACCCGGTTCGGGTAGTCGCCATACAGAACCTCTCGCCGCCGTCTGGCAAACGTAGGGGGAATGGGTAGTCACAATGAATTGAATAGCGGGAAACAGTCGAGTCAACCATGGGCCTATTTCGCGCTGCCATGAGGGATGCAGGTGGGCATCTATCTCATCGATGAACACTACGCCAGGAGCTAGCACGGTGCAGGCATCTTTCGAAAAGATAGCCTCGCTGTACCTCGATACGAGCAGGCGCAACAACTCGAAGGTCATCGATAACACAGCACGGTAACCGTCGCTCAGTTCTAGGATAGGCACGTCTACATTATTGCCATCGACAAACTTCACGGTTTCCGAATTCACCTCGGTGAGCTCAGCGCCGTGTGGAAGAAAGCCGGGTTGATTAATGAAGGTGCGGACCTTTCCAAGTAAGCCGTCATGCGTATTGGAAGAAATGCCCTCCAACTGCTTGAAGCGTAGCCTCTGAAGCCATTCCAACGCTTCGGTCAATGCAACGTCTTCATTAAAGATGCTCAGGTGCCGAGCGAGACGCGGGAATGCTGTAAACAACCTGACGTTTTCTGGGTTACCGCCGCTGAAACGACGCATAGGCCCGAAGGCTGCGGAGAACCAACCACGGCCATCGCCCAAGAATTTCGGCGTGCTACTGGTTGTGGGCTTGATCAAACCGTCGCTTTGGAGAGAGAGGCCTCCTTTGACAATGCGCAAAGACTGGGGCCCCTGCTTGCCCGATGTATCCCAGTCAGCAGTGGGCGCCACTTCTACATTGATCACTGCTTTGACGACGCCAGGCGCCCTGCGGATGAATTCTTGCGCCGGACGTCGAGCAGCAGCGAACTCGATGGCACCTGTAAAGGCAATGGCACCAGCCCGCAGAAATCCTGACTTACCAGAGCCATTCGGACCGATCAGCACGTGCCAGCCCGGCTCTTCTCCAGCGTCGATTTCCCACACCAAAGACGCGAAGGCTCGGAAGTTCGTCAGTTCCAATTTGCGAAGATACATATCCACTCCGGAGCGCTAGCCATCGGGCCAGGTAGAGCAAAGACCGGCCCTTACATAGGGCGGTGAGTCTAGCAGAGACACGCAACGCCCCGAGGCGACGACCAGAAATTGGTGTTGCCGGATGTAATGGCACATAGGATTAGACATTGTCCGCAGCGTCATTCATTGGACGCTCTCTCACTGCCAAGTTTTGCCTACCGAAGGGAGCACTACGGCTCAACAAGCGCTTGAATAGGCGGACTCAAAACAGGTTCTACCTGTCTCAACCACCGTTCGCCACCCACCCACGACTCATCCGCATAGTCGTCGGGATGGGCTTCGTGCCAAAGGGAGGCCACCTTCAAGTCGTCCATCCTTATCAACCAGATCTCCTGCGTGTGGTGGTTGCAGCCGAACGGGAAGTACATCCGGAACAACTGATCGGGTGCTTCGAAGTGGTGGGCATACAGCGCCGCGATGTCTTGGGGGTGGTACAGCTCGAGGTCGTCTCGCCGACCAGGGCCGAAACGGCTCAGCAGCTGGCGATAGAAGGGGGGCAGCGGAAAACCCAACTGCTGTTCCAGCGAGTCGATGGCTTGAGGCGAAAGCGGGTTCATCGTAGGGGCGTCCTGCGTGCGAGCGGGGGTCCATGATGACGGTGGATGGGTACCCCGCGAAAGCGGGGATCGTGAAACGTCGGTGCACGGCCAACAGCTAGCCGCCCTTGCGAAGCGTGCCCGACGACCTCGCATTGTGATAAACGCCGCGCCCGACTAATATCGCGAACACTTCTCATTAGCTGCTTCGCTGCGTCGGATCTACCATGTCCTCCCCCCATGCCCTCGATCATCCCGTACACCGCCTGTACACGCAGCACGCGCCGTGGCTGCTGAGGTTTCTCGGCCGGCGGCTGGGCAGCCGCCTGGATGCGCCGGATCTGCTGCACGACACCTTCATGCGCGTGCTCGGCCGGCCGCGCCTGCCGACCGACGAAGCCGGCGAGCGCTCGTTCCTGGCCGCCATCGCCAGCGGCTTGTGCATCGACCGCTGGCGCCGCCGGGACGTGGAAAGCGCCTATCTGGCTGCGTTGGCCAGCCAACCCAATGCGCTGCAGCCTTCGCCCGAGCACAGCGCCATGGTGCTGGAAACCCTGATTGAGGTGGATGCCATGCTGGACAGCCTGCCGGCCAAGGTGCGCGAAAGCTTTCTGCTGGCGCAGCTCGACGGCATGCCCTACCGGCAGATCGCCGAGCGCGTGGGGGTGAGCGAGCGCATGGTGAAAAAGTACATGGCCCAGGCGTTCGTGCACTGCGCGGTGCTGGGTGCGGAACTCGACGGCGTGCTGGTGGAATGAGCATGGCGCCGGTCGGCCGCATCCGTCACGCCACCCTGCAACAGGCGGCGCAGTGGTACGTCGCGTTGCAGGAGGCCGATTGCCCCGCCGCGCTGCACGAGCAGTGGCAGCGCTGGCTCGCCCAGCACAGCGAGCACCAGGCGGCCTGGCACTACGTGGCAGGCGTGGGCGAACGCTTCGCGCCACTGCGCGAGCAAGCGGCGTCGACTGGGCAGGTGCTCAGGCAGGCGCGTATGCCAGGCCTCACGCGGCGCCAAGGCGCCAAAGCGCTGGCGTTGCTGGGCGTCGGCTCGCTGTTGGGGATGACGGGCTGGCGGGTCGCCGGCCAGGCCGGTTGGACGGCGGATATCGCCACGGGCGTCGGCACCCGGCGCCAGGTACGTCTCGACGACGGCAGCCAGCTCTGGCTCGGGCCGCGCACGGCGGTGGACACGCGCTTCGACGGCTACGCCCGCGAGCTCGACCTGCGTTTTGGCGAGGTGCTGTTGCAAGCCTCCGCTGGCGACGGACGACCGCTGCGCATCAGCACCGAGTGCGGCGTGGTGCAGGTGGCCTCCGGCATGGCGCGCCTGGGTGTCCAACAGCGGCAAGGCCATACGCGGTTGAACGTCTACCAAGGCCAAGCGAGCGTCTCCACGGCGCGCGATCGCCTGCGCCAGCCAGTGCTCGCCGGCCAGGCCATCGATTTCACGGCGACCGGGCTCGCCGCGCCGACGGCCGCGCAAGCTGCGGGCGAGTCTTGGACTTGGGGCATGCTGGCGGCCGACGCCATGCCCTTGTCCGAGCTGGTCGACACGCTCGGCCGCTACCGGCATGGCTACCTGGGCTACGCGCCCGTCATCGCCGACCTGACGGTGATGGGCACCTTCCCCTTGGACGATACCGAGCAGGCCTTGCGCCTGCTGGAGGCGGCCCTCCCCGTGCGGGTTCGGCGCCTGACCGACTGGTGGGTCAGCGTCGAGCCTGCGTGAGCCACACATAATTTCCCAGGGTGGTTCCCTTTTCCGGGTGTCGTCCGGTTCATCCCTTAGCACTCATTGTCTTCTGGGGATCACCATGCAGCCGCACCGCTCTTTCACTCTTTGTTTGGCGCTGTTCGCGCCCTCGACACTTTTTGCCCTGGCGCCCTTGGCGCTCGCGTCGGGCACGGCGCAGGCCGCGCAGGCGGGCAGCGAACGGGGCTTCGACATCGCGGCAGGGTCTTTGAGCGGCGCACTCAACCAGTTCAGCCGTCAGGCCGGCATCTACCTGGTGGGCAGCGATGCGCTGGCGCGGGGCAAGGTCAGCGATGGGCTGCGCGGGCGCTACAGCGTCGACCAGGGGCTGCAAGCGCTGCTGCAGGGCTCGGGGCTGCAAGCAGTGGCGCAAGGCGCGTCCGGCTACGTGCTGCAACCGGTGCCGGTGGCAAGCGGCAGCGCCCTCGAACTGCAGCCGACGTCCGTCACCGGCGCCCAGGTGTCGAGTGCCAACGGGCAAGGGGACGTCGGCTATCGCGCTGTCCAGTCGGCCACCGCGAGCAAGACCAGCACCTCACTGGCCGACACCCCGCGCTCGGTGTCGGTGGTGACGCGCCAACGCATGGACGACCAGAAATCCCAGACCCTGACCGAAGTGCTGGGCTACGTGCCCGGCATCTTCGCGCCGCCGTTCGCTGCTGGTGACGGCCAGGCGGGCGATCTGTTCTTCATCCGTGGCTTCAATGCGACCGACTACGGCTACGGCCTGCTGCGCGACGGCCTGCGCGTGCAGGGCAATCGCTACGACACCACCAGCGAACCCTACGGCCTGGAGCGCGTGGAAGTGTTCAGGGGCCCGACGTCCATCCTGTATGGCGAAAACGCCCCCGGTGGCGTGGTCAATCTGGTCAGCAAGAAGCCGACCCAGGACGCCCGTGGCCAGGTGCAACTGAGCTACGGCAGTCATGAGCGCCGCCAGCTCGGTGTGGATGTATCCGGCCCGCTCGACGACAGCGGCAACGTGCTGGGGCGGATGGTCATGCTCGGCCGCAAGTCGGGCACCCAAGTGGACCATCAACCGGACGACCGTCTGTATCTCGCGCCGTCGCTGACGCTCAACCTCGACGAGGCCAACACCTTGACCGTGCTGGGCACCTACCAGCGCGACCGCACGCTCATGGAGCTGGGCTATCCTGCCGCGGGCACCTTGCTGCACAACCCCAACGGCAAGATCGACAAGGATGCGTTGCTGGGCAACCCCGACTGGGACGATTTCGAGCGCGAAACCTGGACCCTGGGTTACGAGTTCGCCCACGCTTTCAACGACGCCTGGCAGTTCCGCCAGAATTCGCGCTACATGCAGTCGCGCATCGACCGCCAGGAGATCTGGCCCGGCAACCTGGACAACGGCGGCTTCGGCACGTTGGTGAGCAACACGGCGTACGACCGCGACAACAAATCCATCGCCTATTCCCTGGACAACCAGCTCGAAGGCAAGGTCCAGCTGGGCGCGGTGGACAATACCGTGCTGCTGGGCATGAGCCTGGACCGTACCTCGTTCAGCCAGAACTGGAACGCAGGCTCCGGTGGCCGGGTGAATGTCTTCGACCCGGTCTACACCGGCCCGCCGCAAACCCCGACGGCGATTCAGAACGCGCTGCTCGAACAGACCCTGTACGGCGCCTACACGCAGTTGCAAAGCCGGGTGGACAACTGGGTGCTGCTGGTGGGCGGGCGCTACGACCGGGTCAACAGTTCGTACCGCAACAAGGCCGGCACCCTCAACGCGCCTGCCGACCTGGATTACTGGGATGGCCAATTCACCTGGCAGGCCGGCCTGATGTACCAGTTCGACAACGGCGTGTCGCCGTACCTGAGCTATTCCACGGCCTACAACCCGACCCAGCAGCTCTCCAGCACCAGCGGCCCGCTCGATCCCACCACCAGCGAGCAGTACGAAGTGGGCGTGAAGTACGAGCCGGTGGGTTGGAACACCGCCATCAGCGCCTCGGTGTACGATTTGCGCAAGAAAGACGACTCGCTGTACGACAGCGCAGTCGGCGACTACCGCAACGTCGGCCGTAGCCGCGCCAAGGGCGTGGAACTGGAAATCAACAGCGACCTGACCGACAGCCTCAGCCTGACGTCGGCCTACACCTACACCGATTCGCGCATCACCAAGGACGCGCCCGGCTCGCTGCTCGAAGATCGGCAGATGACCGGCGTGCCGCGCAACCAACTGTCGCTGTGGGCCAACTACCGCTTCCTCGACGAGGGGCTCAAGGGCCTGCGCATCGGCGCCGGCGTCCGCCACTTCGACAGCACCTTCGCCTACACCAGCCCGGCGTTGTACGGCACGCTCGACAGCGGCGACGTCACCTTGGTCGATGCCGCAGTAGGGTATGCGATCGACGCGCAATGGTCGGCCGAACTCAATGCGCGCAACCTGCTGGACAAGGAATACACGACCGGTTGCAACAACGCCGGACGTTGCTATTGGGGCGAGGAACGCACGTTGCTGGCGACCTTGACCTACAACTGGTGAAGCGCGCCGTTCGCGGCGACGGCCCCTGCGGCGACGGTGAACGATCGCTCGTCGCCGCAGGGGCAGGGGCCTGTTTCCACCCGCTAGTGGCCCTTTGAGATCTGTCTTAAATACCCCGCCGCCGGTAAATCGCATCCTGTGTGCATCTACTCACCCAGAGCACACCAGGAGCCTGACATGACCCTTCGCGCCACCGCATTCGCCTTCGCGGCCTTCATCGCCGCCTCTGGCCACGCTTGGGCCGCCAACACCATCAACTTCAGCGGTGAAGTCACCGACCAGACCTGCTCGGCGGTCGTGGACGGCAACACCGACCCGACCGTGGTGCTGCAAAGCGTTCCGGTCAGCGCCTTGAACGGCACGGTCGGCAAGACCGCGGGCGAAACCAGCTTCACGCTGCGCTTGACCGGTTGCGTGGCCCCGACCAGCACCAGCGAGCACTTCACCGCCGTCTTCCAGGCCACCAACCCCACCAGCGCCGGCAACCTGACCAACACCGCCAGTGGCGGCGCCAGCGGTGTGGCGCTGCAAATGCTCGCGGCCCCCGGCGGCACCAAGCTGGACCTGGCGGGCAACGCCGCCGTGGAAGCCGGCGACATCGTCCTGGCCAGCGGCCAGAGCAGCGCCAGCCACGACTACGCGGTGCAGTACGTGGCCGAAGCCGCCACCGTCACGCCCGGCCCGGTACTGGGCTCGGTCACTTACACCCTGCGCTACGAGTGACCGCCCGGCACCGCGCACGGTGCCGGCTCCCTTCGAACCCGACCGCTGCGCCGCCCGGCGCGGCGGCCCCACCTGGCGACGACCGATGAACACGCTCTCCCTGCATCCACTGCGCGCTGCGGCGGCCACGCTGGCCTTGCTGTTGAGCGTGGCCGGCCTGCCTGCGGCCCACGCCAGCGTCGTGGTCACGGGCACCCGGGTGATCTACCCCGGCGACGCCCGCGAGAAGACCCTGCAACTGACCAACGAAGACACCTTCCCGAACGTCGTGCAAGCCTGGGTCGACATCGACGACCCGGCGTCCAGCCCCGACACCGCCGATGCGCCGTTCATGGTCAACCCGCCCGTGTCGCGCATGGCGCCCGGCAGCGGGCAGAGCTTGCGTCTGGTCTACACCGGGAGCGGTCTGGCGCAGGACCGCGAGTCGCTGTTCCATCTGAACGTGTTGCAGATTCCGCCGCGCAACATGGCCAACGCCGACCGCAACCAGATGCTGCTGATGCTGCGCAACCGGCTCAAGCTGTTCTATCGCCCGACCGGCATCGCCGGCAGCGTCGATGCGCTGCCCGAGCAGCTGCACTTCCAGTTGCGCCAGGAAGGCGGGCGCTGGTACGTCGAAGTCAGGAACGACAGCGGCTTCCATGCCTCCTTCGGCAGCGCGGCAGTGCACCTGGGCGAGCGTACGCTGGTGCTCGACGCCAAGATGGTGCCGCCGATGAGCAGCGTACGTTGGGCACCTTCACCCCTGGTGGCACTGCCGGCCGGCACGCCGCACCTGCACGCGCAGCTGATCAACGACTTCGGCGCGCGTATCGATATCCGCCATGATCTGCCGCGTTGAGTGCCGCCCCTCCTGGCCACGGCCTCTGCTGCTGGGCGGTGTCGCGCTGTTGCACACGGCGCTGGCCGGTGCGCAGCCTGCGTACCAGTTCGACGACGATCTGTTGATGGGGTCGAGCCTGGCCGGTGGGCAACTGACGCGCTTCAACCGCGCCGATCGAGTCGATCCGGGGCGCTACCACATCGACCTGTACGTCAACGGACGCTCCGCGCACCGCGGCGAGGTCGAGTTCCGCGAGCAGCGCGGCACCGTGCAGCCCTGCCTGAGCGAGCGTTTGCTCAGCCACACCTTAGGCGCGAAAGCCAAGGCCGGCGCCGAGCCCGACGGTTGTGTCGACCTGGCCGCGCGGCTGCCGGGTGCGACCTACACCTTCGACAGCGCCCGCCTGCGCCTGGACCTGTCGATTCCCCAAGCCTTGCTCGACCTCAAGCCGCAGGGCTATGTCGACCCACAGGAGTGGGATGCCGGCAGCAGCATGGCGTTCGTCAACTACGACGCCAACCTCTACCGCTCGCGTTACCAGACCGCAGGCAGCGGCCAGTCCGACTACGGCTACCTGGGGCTCAACGGTGGCTTCAACCTGGGTCTTTGGCGGTTGCGCCACCAGTCCAACTACACCTATTCGCGCTACGACGGCACGGCCACCCAGACCTGGAACCCTGTGCGCACCTATGCCCAGCGCGCCGTCCCAGGCCTGCGCAGCGAGCTGACGCTGGGCGACAGCTTCACCGAAGGCAACCTGTTCGGCAGCGCCGCCTACCGCGGGCTGCGCCTGGCGAGCGACGACCGCATGCTGCCCGATTCGCAGCGTCAGTACGCGCCACAGGTGCGCGGTACGGCCAGGGGCAACGCGCGTGTGGTGATCAGCCAGAACGGCCAGAAAATCCACGAAACCACGGTGGCGCCCGGTCCTTTTCTGATCGACGACCTCTACGGCACGGCCTACGACGGCGATCTGGACGTGCAGGTGATCGAGGCCGACGGCAGCGTATCGCGCTTCACCGTACCCTTCGCCGCCGTGCCCGAATCGATCCGCCCCGGCCTGTCGCGCTATTCGGCCACCTTCGGCCAGGTACGGCAGAACGAGCGCAACCAGGGCGCCTTCGCCGAGCTGACCTACCAGCGCGGCTTGAGCAATGCGCTTTCGACCAACCTCGGCGCCCGCGTCGCGCAAGACTATCTGGCGGTGCTGGGCGGTGGCGTGTGGGCCACTAGTCAGGGCGCCTTCGGTCTGAACAGCACCTTCTCCAGCGCCACGGTCGAGAACGACCAGCGCAAGCAGGGCTGGCGCGTGGGCCTGAACTACAGCCGCACCTTCCAACCCACCCAGACCACCCTGACCCTGGCCGGCTATCGCTATTCCACCGAAGGCTACCGCGACCTGACCGACGCGCTCGGCGCGCGCCGCGCCGACGAGCAGGGCCAGGATTGGGACTCCAACAGCTTCAAGCAGCGCAACCAGCTGACCTTGCTGGTCAACCAGAGCCTGGGCGACTACGGCAACCTGTACTTGTCCGGTTCGTCCAGCGACTACTACGATGGCAAAAGCCGCGACACGCAGTTGCAGTTCGGCTATTCCAGCACCTGGCGGCAACTGAGCTACAGCCTGGCCTACTCGCGCCAGCAGACCACCTGGTACCGCGACGCCGAGCGCCATTTCGACCCGGCACTGCCGCCCGACCTGAGCGAGCAGCACGGCAGCACCCGCAACAATGCGCTGACCCTCACGCTGTCGATGCCACTCGGCGCGTCCAGCCAGGCGCCGAACCTCACCTCGATGGTCGCCAGCCGCTCTGGCGACAGCCGCGGCAGCAGTTATCAAACGGGCCTGAACGGCACCCTCGGGCAAGACCGCAGCACCAGCTACGCCATTGCCGCCAGCCGCGACAGCGACGCACAGGGCAGCAACTGGAACGGCAACCTGCAGCGGCAAACCGCCCTGGCCACCCTCAACGCGGGCTACTCGCAAAGCGACAGCTACCGCCAGCTCAACGGCGGCCTGCGCGGCGCGGCGGTGGTGCATGGCGGCGGAATCACCCTGGGGCCTTACGTCGGCGATACCTTCGCCCTGGTCGAAGCCAAAGGGGCCAGTGGCGCGGCGATCCGCGGCGGGCAGGGTGCCCGCGTGGACCGCAACGGCTACGCCGTCGTCCCATCGCTTTCCGCGTACCGCTACAACCCCATCGGGCTGGACCCGAAGGGGATCGACGAGGACGCCGAGCTGCTGGAGACCGAGCGCAAGGTCGCGCCCTATGCCGGCGCCGCCGTGCGCGTACGCTTCAAGACCCTCACCGGCCACCCGTTGCTGATCCAGGCGCGGTTGGGCGACGGCTCGCCCTTGCCCCTGGGCGCCGAGGTGTTCGACGACCAGGGTGTGAACGTCGGCATGGTCGGGCAGGGCAGCCAGGTGTATGCCCGCGCCCAAGGCGACCAGGGCCAACTGGACGTGCGCTGGGGCGAGCGCCGCGAAGACGGTTGCCGCCTGGCCTACGACCTCACCGCACAGGCCTCCTCTGCGCAACAGGCGCTGCGGCGCCTGCGCGCCATCTGCACACCTTTGGGGAATGAACCATGAGACGCACGCTGCGGCTGTTGCCGCTGATCCTCCTGCCGTTCGGCCACGAGGCGTGGGCCACCTGCTACCGCGTCACCACGGTCGGTTCGGCAACCACCACAGATCTGGCCGCCATCCGTCCGGGTGAGGGCACGGCGACGGCCTGGCCTGGCGCCTGCACGGGTGCCTGCAACGGATCGATGGGTCTGCCCAGCGTGGTCAATGTCAGCGATCCCAGTTTCTTGCCCTATCCATCTTTGATTGCCAGTGCGGTCACCCCCTTCACTCAATACGGTACGGCCGGCGGCTATGACCCCGAACAAGTGCTGTTTCGCTGCGCGGCCAACGATCCGGTGTACGAGATGTATTCGCTCAACGGCGACGACCTCTATAGCGGCTGGTTCCAGGGCGGCGATAGCGTCGGCACCAGCGTTGGCCTGCAAGCGGCTTACCGCACGGCCTGGCCGAACGTGCTCCTGCGGCTGACCCACATGGAAACCGGGCAATACTTCACCGACGTATGGCGCGAGCGGTTGCTGACCGGTCTGGACATCGACTCGCGCGGTTATCAACTGGTCAAGGCGAAGAACCTCAGCGCCGTGCGCGCCGAGCTGTTCAGCGCGCCGGTCGACCCCACTTACAACTACTACAGCACAGCCACGCCCTCGCAGATCTACGGCTATCCCGAGCCGGCCGGTTACATCGCCATCAAGGGCCCGGGCCTGAGCTACCCCACCGTGGGCCAGACCCACTACGGCAACTGGGCGGGCTGGTACGCCAACTGGCCCGGTTCGCTGGCGCTGTTCAACAAGGTCACGCTCAAGCGGTTCCCCACCTGCGCGGTGACCACCGTCACGCCGTACGTGGTGTTTCCGAGCATGTCGTTGAACGAGGCGAACGCCGGTGGCAGCCGCGAGCTGCCGTTCCAGGTGTCGTTCAAATGCCAGAGCGGTGTCACCAATGGCACGGCGGTCAACGGCACGGGACTGGGGATCAAGGTGTCCACCGGCGCCTTGGCCGCTTCTTCGGCATTGGGGTTGCTGAACGCACAAGGCGGGCTGTCCTACCTGGTTTCCGACCGCTATGGGCAGCCCGGCATGGCCGAAGGGGTCGGCATCCGTCTGCTGCGCGACGGCAGCCCGATGACCCTGTTGGCCAACGAGGACTCGGCCAACGGCAGCGCCGCCCAGGCCCGCGGCTGGTACCCGGCCATCGGCGCCAGCGCCAATCAGACGGCCAACGTGAGCGGCATCGCGTACTACACCGAAACCTTCCGCGCGCGCCTGGAAAAGCTCAAGGTCGGCACCCAGCCTGCCGTCACGCCGGGCCGCATCGAAGCGACCGCGCAGGTGGTCATCCGTGTTCAATAAGCGCCTGGGTGGTGCGCTCGCGGCGCTGCTGATGCTGGCGAGCGCCGACGCCTGGGCAGGCGTCACGGCCGAACGCACCCGGCTTGTCCTCACCGAAGGGCAGCGCGAAGCGTCCCTGGCGCTGGTCAACCAGAACGCCTACCCGGTGATCGTGCAGACCTGGATCGACGACGGCGCGCTGGACGCCGAGCCCGATACCGCCGAGGCGCCCTTCATGCCCTTGCCCGCAGTGTTCCGTCTGGAAGCCGGGCAGCAACGCAGCGTGCGGGTGTTGGCCACCGGCCAAGCCCTGCCCGACGACCACGAGTCCCTGTTCTGGCTGAACCTCTACGAGATTCCGCCGCAGGACAAAGCCGAGCTGGCCGAGGGCCAAGCGCGCCTGACGGTGACCCTGCGCACGCAAATGAAGGTCATCTACCGCCCCAAAGCGCTCGAAGCCGATGCCGAGCGAGCGCCCGAACGCTTGCGCTTCACCTGGGCCGGCGACCGTGTGCAGGTGGACAACCCGACGCCGTACTGCATCACCCTGGCCGGCGTCAGCGTGCGCCACGGCACGGCGCTCACGCCGCTGCCGGGCGAGACCCTGGCGCCTTTTTCCCAGCACCGGTTCGCGGTGCAGGCGCCGCGCTTGGCGCGTGGCGACCAGGTGGCGTATCAATGGCTCGACGATGGCGGCAATACCCAAGCGGCTACCTCGAGGTTACGTTGAGCGCCACTGGCCGCGCTCGCGGGCAGGCACTTTTAAGATCCGTCTTATTCAGCCGCCGCCTCGGCCTCCCTAGGCTGCGTCGATGAACGTCGCCCGCCTGCTGCCCGCCGCCCATCGCAACCTCTCGACGCCGCTGACCGCGCGCACGTTGTTGCGGCTGTTCGCCTTCACCTTGGTGGCCGGCGTGTGCATCGGTGCCTACAGCTACCTGCGCCTGACCCTCAACCAGGAGATTTCGCTGCATCGGCGCTACATGAACGAAGCGGTGTTCGACGCGCAGAGCTTTTTCGTCAGCCGCCAGACCCTGCTCAAGAGCCTGGGCCTATCGACCGTGCGCCAACCGGACCCGGTCCAGGCCAAGACCAATAATGTGCCGGAGGAAGAGGTACACCTGCGGCTGGGCAATGGCCGGGAAATCTGGAGCCTGTGGCTGACACGGCGGCTGCTCGACTACCTGAGCGCCAGCCAGGTCAACCTGCTCTACATTCCCCACGCCCGCGACGGGCAGGTGCAGCGTCTGTTCACCTCGGTTTCGGCGGGCGTAGCGGTGTCCGCTACGGGGGCGATCGCGCAAGGGGTGCTGCAGCGGGTCCGCCAGGCCGACGACGACCCTGCCCAAGAGGAACTGTGGCTGACCGATCCGGGCCGGCTGGATTCGCCGTTGTACGTCTTCATCCGCATGGACGAGCGCGACCTGACGTCCGGCTGGCTGGGCCTGGAGGTGGAAGGGCCCGACTTGATCAAGGCCCTGCAACACAAACAGGCCGGCGACTTCAAGCTGCTCGACGGCAACGGCCAGCTCATCGTCAGCAACGCCTTGCAGCGCCACCCGTCCGCCTTGTTGTCGAACGACCTGCACGAGACCCACAGCTTCGGCTGGGAAGGGGGGCACTGGCTGCCCGAGCGCCTGACCATCCGCAAGCAGCTGGACTATTCGGGTTGGCAGATCGTCTACAGCCTGCAACTGCGCTCCTTGCTGCCGGCGCTGGCCATGCCGTTCGCCATCGCCGTGTTCGGTTGTCTGCTGACGACGCTGTTGATGGCCTGGTGGGTGCGGCGCATCGAGCAGCGGCTCATCGCGCCGGCTGCCGCGCGCATCGAAGCGCTGGTCGACAGCGAAGCGTTCTGCAGCGCCGTGATCCGCGTCGCGCCCGTGGCCCTGTGCGTGCTGCGCCGCAGCGACGGCGCCGTGGTCCTGGAGAATCCGCTGTCCGCGCAGTGGCTGGGGCAGGGCGACGAACGCACGCGCCTGTGCCATGCCTGGGTGGACCGTGCCTTCGTGCTGGGCACCAGCAAGGGCACCACCGAGGAACAGCAAATGGCCGATGGCCGCCACCTGTACCTCAGTTACGCCGCCACCCGTTACCACGGTGAAGAGGTGCTCATCTGCGCCTTCAGCGACATCACCGAGCGCAAGTCCACTGAGTTGGCCTTGCAGCAGGCGCGCACGCTGGCCGATGCCGCCAACGAAGCCAAGACCCTGTTTCTTGCGACCATGAGCCATGAGATCCGCACGCCGCTGTACGGCGTGCTCGGCACCCTCGAATTGCTGGGCCGCACACCGCTCGATGACCGCCAGCGCGGCTACCTCGATGCCATCGAAGGCTCCTCGGCCACGCTGTTGCAGTTGATTTGCGACGTGCTCGAGGTGTCGAAGATCGAGGCCGGGCAACTGGCCCTGGAACTGAGCGCGTTCTCGCCCCTGGAGCTGACCGAGGACGTCATCCACAGCTATGCCGGCGCGGCGCACACCAAAGGCCTGCAATTGTTCGGTTTCCTGGGAACCGAGGTGCCGGTGCAGGTGATGGGCGATGCCACGCGCACGCGCCAAGTGTTGGGAAACCTGCTGAGCAATGCCGTCAAGTTCACCGCCAGCGGGCGCATCGTGGTGCGCCTGGAGGTGGTCGCCCACGACCAACGGCAGGTGCTGCGCTGGCAGGTGCTGGACACCGGCGAAGGCATTCCCGCCGCCGATCAGGCGCATCTGTTCGAGCCGTTCTTCCAGAGCGGCGGGCGCACCAACGTGGTGGCCGGCACGGGGTTGGGCCTGTCGATCTGCAAGCGCCTGGTGGACCTGATGGATGGCTCGCTACGGGTCTTCAGCGAGCCGGGGCTGGGCAGCAGCTTCGCCTTCAGCCTGCCGCTGGAAGCCGTCGCCGAACACACGCAGCACGCCTGGGTCGAGCCGTTGCACGACGAGTGGGTCTACGTCCATTGCGCTGCCGCCCAGGTGGCCGAACACGCCGCCGCTTGGCTGCGCCGCTGGGGCGCCCGCGCGCAGGTGGGCGTGCCCGACATGGCGCAGGTGCCCAGCGACGCCGTGCTGGTGGAACTGGGCATCGGCCCGTCCGCGCAGACCCTGTGGCCGCGATGGCCGGGCAAGTGCGTGCTGGTCTGCGCGGACAGCCATGGCCTCGTCAAGGTGTCGGAGCGGCGCTGGCACGTCGGGCTCAACAGCTTGCGTGCGCTGAACCAGGCGGTGGCCCAGGCGCAAGGCACGCCCCCTGTGCTCAGCGCCGGCGCGTCCGCCGCGCCGCGCGAGACGCGCCTGGACTTGCGCCTGCTGGTCGCCGAAGACAACGTGATCAACCAGTTGATCCTGCGCGACCAGCTCGAAGAGCTCGGCTGCCATGTGGTGCTCGCCCGCGACGGCGTCGAGGCGCTGGCGCGCTGGCAGGAGGCGCCGTTCGACGTGGTCCTCACCGACGTCAACATGCCGCGCATGAACGGCTACGAACTGACCGAGCGCCTGCGCCAACTCGGGTGCCGGGCGCCCATCGTCGGCGCCACCGCCAATGCCATGCTCGACGAAGCCGAGCGCTGCCTGGGCGCCGGCATGGATCAGTTCCTGGTCAAACCCTTCACCCTGCACGCGCTGTACCAGTGCCTGCAGCCCTACCAACGGAGCGCGACGTGACGGTCTATCGGGTTCTCATCGTTGAGGACCATCCCTTCCAATCCCGCTTGCTGGCGGCCTTGTTCGAGAGCATGGGTGGCTTCGTCGTCGACGTCGCCTGGGATGGCGCTTCGGCCCTGCAACGCCTGGCGGCCGCGCCCGTCGACCTGCTGCTCACGGACCTGATGATGCCGCACATGGACGGCATACAGCTGATCCAGGCCCTGGCGCGCGTACCTTGCCCGCCCGCGCTGGCGCTGATGAGCGCGGCTTCCCGGCGCATGCTGACCGGCGCCGGGCAGGTGGCCAAGAACCTGGGTTTGAACGTGGTGGGGCTGCTGCCCAAGCCCCTCGGCGAGCGCAACCTCGTCGAGCTGCGCGAAAGCCTCGACGAGCGCGCCGAGCAGGCCCGGGCGTTCCGCACGCGGCCTACCGGTTGCCGGGCTGCCAGCACACTCGCCAGGGCGTTGGGCAACGGCGAGATTCAAGCCTGGTTCCAACCGAAAAAGGCCCTGCACGATGGCGGCATCGTCGGTGCCGAGGCCCTGGTGCGTTGGGTGCACCCAACCGAGGGGCTGCTGATGCCGCGTGACTTTCTCGGCGACATCGAGCGCGCCGAGCTGGAAGTGCAACTGCTCACCCGCATGCTCGCGCAGACCCTCACGGCACAGGCGCAGTGGGCCAGGATCGGCCACCCGCTGCCGGTGTCGATCAACCTGCCCACCCACCTGCTGGACCACGACGGCCTGATCGAGCGCTTGCTCGCCCAGGTGCGCCTGAGCCAAGCCGAGCCCAGGCACATCACCTTCGAGCTGACCGAGACTTCCACCACGCAGCATTCGAGCAACTACTACGCGGGTGCATGCCGCTTGCGCATGATGGGCTTCGGTTTGGCCCAGGACGATTTCGGCAAGGGCTACAGCTCCTACTTCAACCTGGTCTCCACGCCCTTCACGGAGCTGAAGATCGACCGCTCGCTGATACACGGCTGCGCCGACGATACCCAGCAGGCCTCGGCGGTGCTGAGCATCGTGGAGTTGGGGCGCGAGTTGAACATGGTGACGGTGGCCGAAGGGGTGGAAACCTGCGCCGAACTGGACGTGCTGCGGCGCATGCAGTGCGACCACGTACAAGGATTCATCGTCTCGCCGGCCATCACCGCGGATGAAATCGTCACGCTGATCAGCGTGGAGCGTCCGCGATCGGTGTTATTGTAGATCTTTCCGCTAAAACGTTTCAGCTTAGAAGATGCTGCCCAGGTAGGGCGCTCGATGCGAGGATTTCACGCATCCGCTTCGCCATTCCACGATCAGGGCAACCGCATTCATGAAACACGCCAGCCTACGCCTGGATAAATTGGCGAAAAGCTCCCAACGCCTCAACAAAGCCTTGTTGCTGCTCAGTGGCCTGTTGCTGTTGCTGTCGAGCACCTGCTACTGGGCCACCTCGCGTTTGCTCGAGTCCGAGCAGCAGCGTGCGGCGTTCCACTTCGCCCGCATGCTCGAAATCGTCAGCGAGCACGAGACCTTTCTGCGTGCCGTGTCGGGCATGGAAGCGGCCCAAGCGTCTGCGGCCTCGCCGGTCCTGATCGCCGAGTCGCAGCAGGCGGGCCAGCGCACCTTGCTCAAGGCGCGCGCCTCGGAGCTGGCCGTGCCGTTCTCCCTGGCCTACCAGAAAACCCTCAGACCGGACGATCTGCACAGCGCATTGGCCTGGGGCGCACGATTGGCCAATTACTTCGGCGACTTCTGGGCCGGTTCGTCCAACGTCTCGCCCCAGTTGTTCGTGCTGGCGCCCGAGGGCCAGGCCAGTCTGGCCGTTCCTGCGGTCGGCCATCGTCGCCAGCACCTGCAATTGCCCGCACCGCAGTTCGAGCGTGTCGTCAGCCAGCTCCAGCAACTGACCGCCCAACGACCTGGCCTGGTCGACCCCCGCGTGCACTGGGTCCGCGCCCCGGCGCGCCTGTACGAAGGCAACCACACCATCGTGGCGGTGACGCGCCTGGACCCCAGGCGTGTCCTGCCCGGCGCTGCCGCGCGCGGCGACTTGACGCTGGCTGCCGTGGTGGATACCTCGCGCGTGGACGAGTTCGATCGGGTGCTGCAGCTTTCGGTGCACAACCAGTTCACCCTGATTTCGCCGGAGGGCGAAACGGTGATGGGCGAGGCCAGCGATGTGGAACTCGCGCCCGTGGGGCTGAGCTTCGACAAGCACAGCCTGCGCTTCAAGATGGTCTCGGCCGGCGACGAGCGCTGGACCGGTCTGTACGCGATCACCTACCAGGAATTCCTGCGCTACGCGAAATGGCCACTGCTGGGCCTGGGCCTGACGGTCATCGTCGCCGTGCTGGTCGCGTTGTGGATCAACCGCTGGTACCGCACGCGCATCGTCGCCCCGGCGCAACGGGCGCAGGACCGTCTGTTCGAAAGCGAAGCCTTCAACCGCAGTATGTTGCACAACGCGCCCGTGGGGTTGTTCGTGGTACGCCGCAGCGATTTCCAGTTGCTGCTGGAAAACGAGCGTGCGGTCGAGCTCGGCGGGACTGAAACCGTCACCCGCCTGCTGATCGAACACCATGGCGATCAGGCGCCGGGCGAGATGACGCTGCTGCTTCCAGGCCGCTATCTGCAAGTGGTGGTGGTCGCCACCCGCTACGAAGGGCAGGACGTTTTTCTCTGCGGCTGCAACGACATCACCCAGCAGGTGGCCGAGCAACTGCTGCTCAACCAGGCCCACCGCCAGGCGACCGCCGCCAACGAAGCCAAGACCGTGTTCCTCGCCACCATGAGCCACGAGATCCGCACGCCGCTGTATGGCGTGCTTGGCAATCTGGAACTGCTGGCCCTGACCGAGATGAGCGAGCGCCAGCGTCAGTACCTGGACGTCATTCAGAGCTCGTCGACGGTGTTGTTCCAGCTCATCAGCAACGTACTCGACGTGTCCAAGATCGAGTCCGGGCAAATGGCGCTGGAGGTGGCCGCCTTCGACCCCGCGCAACTGGTCGAGGAAGCGGTCTTGGCCTTCACCGCCACCGCGCGCAACAAAGGCCTGGAGATCGAGGCCGAGGTCGACCCGAGCGTGCCGGGGCGGATCGAAGGCGATGCCGTGCGCATCCGGCAGATCCTGCACAACCTGTTGAACAACGCGATCAAGTTCACCGACTCGGGGCGCGTGCGCTTGCGCCTCATGGTGCAGGGCCGTACCGACCACAACGTGGCCCTGCAATGGCAGGTCACCGACACCGGCGTAGGGGTGCCGGAGGCGGCACTGGGCGAGCTGTTCAAACCGTTCTACCAGGTGGCGGCCGGGCAGGGCGGGTGTGGCGCGGGGCTGGGGCTGTCGATATGTTCGCGTTTGAGCGAGCTGATGGGCGGCAGCATGCGTGCCGTCAGCGAACCCGGCTTGGGCAGCAGTTTCTCCCTGCTGGTCAGCGTACCCGTGGTCGATACGCCCAGCCCTGCGGAGGCTGCGCCGCTGGCGTGGTCGGGAGCCGACGAGCCCTGCCTGAACGTGCGCGTGCTGGTGGCCGAAGACAACCCGGTCAGCCAGGCGGTGATGCGCGAGCAGCTCGAAGCGCTCGGCGCTCGGCCCACCGTTGCGCGGGACGGGCAGCATGCCTTGCAGATCTGGCACGCGCAGCCCTTCGATCTGGTGATCACCGACATCAACATGCCGCGCCTGAGCGGTTACGAGCTGGCGCGCGCCTTGCGCGCCCAGGGTGCTAGCGTGCCGATCATCGGCGTGACCGCCAACGCCCTGCGTGAAGAAGGGCAACGTTGCCTGGCGGTGGGCATGAACGCCTGGGTGGTCAAGCCCTTGAGCCTGGGCATGTTGCGCCAGGCCTTGCTGTCGCATTGCAAGCGCAGGAATCCCCTGGCGCCGATCGCGCCGCCTGCGCCCGTGGCGGTCGACGAGTCGGGCCTGGACACCCAGGGCTGGATCGAGCTGTCCCCGCAGATGCGCCAATTGATGGGCGAAACCCTGCTGGCCGATATCGCCCAGCTCGAACAAGGCGTGCAACACGCCGATTCGCTGGCGTTGCAGCAGCGCCTGCACCGGCTGAGCGGCTCGCTCGCGACCGTCAACGCCCAGCCGCTCTTGCGCACCTGCCAGCACCTGGAAAACACCTTGCATGACGCCCCCCTGACCGACGCCCTGGCCAAGGACATCGACGCGCTGTGCACACGCCTGCTCGCTGTCGCCCGACGCCTGTTGGACCCTTCCCCATCGAGCCCCCGCCCATGAACCAAGCCTTGAACATGCGCCAACTGAACGTCGTCCTCGCCGACGACCATCCCATCGTGCTGCTGGGCGTGCGTGAGATCGTCCAGCGCGATCGGCGCTACTGCGTGGTCGGTCAGGCGGTCAGCTCGTCCGAGCTGATCGAGCAATTGCACGCGCACCGGCCCGAGGTGTTGATCACCGACTTCAACATGCCGGGCGATGCGACCTATGGCGACGGCCTGAAGCTGATCGAATACGTCCTGCGCCACTTCCCCGCGACTCAGGTGCTGGTGCTGACGATGATCTCCAACAGCCTCATCCTGTCGCGTCTGCATGAGCTGGGTGTGGCCGGTGTGATCCAGAAGAACCACCTGCACGACGAAATCGAAAAGGCCCTGAGCGCCATCGGTGCGCAACGCCGCTACCAGAGCCCGGCGCCCGAGGCGACCTCGGTGGTCCGCCACCGCGAGCAGGTCGAGGCGCGTTTCGCGCAACTGTCGCCGCGCGAGGTGGAGGTGCTGCGGTTGTTCGTCGGCGGGCTCAGCGTCAGCGACATCGCCCGGCACCTGTCGCGCAGCAACAAGACCGTCAGCGCGCAGAAGGTGTCGGCCATGCGCAAGCTGGAGGTGGAGACGGACCAGGCGTTGTTGACCTATTGCATCGAGACGCGGTTGTTTCAATAGGCCACTGGCGTCGGGGCCGACAAAGACCACCGCGCCATCTGATGCCTGTCAAAGGATGCCGGCAAGCCCCGTTCGCAAGGTCGAACAGGGCGTCGCGCAGCGCCTGCCCCGTCGCTCGTCTACTCGACGGCCGACGTCAGCTCAGGATTGCCAAAGCCTGCGAGCGTAGCGTTCGACTCCTTGAAGTAGGTGCTCCAGAACTGTTCCAGGTTCTGGATCATCTTGCCGCTGCGGTAGCCGTTCTTGGCGGTGGTCGGGATGAAGGCTGCGCCGTGCACGTAGACGCGCGCGCCGCTGAAATCGCCCAGCAGGTGTTGTTTCTCGACCTTGGCGATTTCGACCTTCGGATCGATCTGACGGATGCCGTTGGATTGGTAGAAGCTGGCGAAATCGCTGTACTCCAGCATGTCGGACATCACCAGTACGACATGCTCGTCGACGCCTTCGGCCTTGGCCATGTCCTCGCCCACGGCCTTGAGGCTGAACAGGATTTCACTGCGCGGAATGTCCGAACTCGACTTGCCCATGGTGGCGGCGAAGGCCTTGCCGAAGCCCTTGAACAGCTGCGCGGGTTGGTTCTTCAGGCAGGACTGGAATTTGCGCGCAGCCATCATCGGCACGCTGCCCAGCACCTTTTCGTCGATCGGCCGTTCCAGCTCGCCGGCGTAGCGCAGGCGGGTGTAGTGGCCCTCGAGGTACGCGCTGAAGGCGTACAGACGGATCTTGTCGCCTGGCTGCATGAAGCGCTTGATGTGGCCCCAGGCCGTGCGTTGCAGGTCTTGGGTCAGGGGCGTGGTCTGGTCCACGACCACGGTCAGCATGCGGCCGGACGGCGCCGTGCGGAACTCGTCGATGCGGGCTTGGGCGTAGCAGCTGGGCACGTCGTTGCGTTCGGCTGCCAGCAGCGCAGTAGGCGCGAGCAGCAGCGCCAGCGCCAGGCTCTTGAAGTTCATGGTGCCTCCGGAAATGGGGTAGGCGGCTGCGCGAGGACGCAGCCGCTCGGTCGGGCTAGACGCTTTGCTTGACCATCAGTTGCAGGCGGCGAGCGCGCTTGATGGTGTCGAGGTCGGTGCCTTTGGCAGTTGCCACGAAGGCCAGGTCGTCCTCATGGAACTCGGTCAGGTCACCGAACTGGTGCGGGTCGAAAGCGCCGGCTGCTGGCGCTGTGGGCGCGGCTGCCACAGGTGCTACAGGTGCCACAGGCGGCGCGGGCGGCGCCTGCACGACGGCCACCACTGGCTGGGTTTCGACGGGCACGTTCACTTGCACGGCCACGGTAGGTGCCGGTGCCACCGCCGCCACGGCCGGTGCCAGGAAGGTTTTCGCCACGCTGCGGAACGTATCGCGAAGTTGGAACAGGGCCGGGTCGTCGATCTGGTTCAGGCGTGGCAATGCGACGCGAATGATTTCATCGATCCGCACAGCGTCGTTGTTGGCGATCGCAGCGTTCAGGTCGGCTGTCGACTTCTTGATGTAGTTTTCCAATACCGCCCGGCTGTCCTTACCGAGCTGTTCGGCGATGGCTTTCTGGTCGGCCCAGGCCTTGCCCGCATCCTGCTCTTCGATGAAGCGGTTGAAGGTGCGGCGCACGTTGTCCGTGCGCAGGGCCTCGCGATCGCCGCCTTTGACGCGGAACCGCGCCAGCTGCAGCGCCTGCAGCTTGCCGAGGGCCGATTGGGCGTCGTTGGCGACGCTGCGGGCCTTGGCCTGGTGGTAACGCGTGAACTCGCTGGCGCTGGAGAACTTGTGCACCAACTCCCAGGCCTTGCGCGAGTAGGTGCCGGCGAAACCGTAGGTGTAGGCCAGGAAGGTCGAGGTGAACTGGATGAAAATGAACAGCGCGCTCAATACCGCGAACGTCACCAGGCTGGCGCGGTGCAATGCGTCGATCTGGTCCTGGGCGGATTTGCCGGCAGTGTCGTTGGCGATGGACTGCATCTCGCTCGGCAGCGGGAAGTCGTCCTCGCTGCTGGCCGGGAAATCGTCGGCGCCTTGCGAGACGGCCGGCGGGTTGGCGATCAGTTCGGCTTCCTGTGCGTTGAGGGTCTCGGTCCGCACCCAGAACGCCGCGACGGCCAGAATGACGATGAACAGGGCATAGCCGATCACGATGCCGTAGCGCTTGGCCGGCATGGCGCCGTCCTGCGGCACCTTCACCCGGTTGAGCATGCGCTGGTACTCGGGGCGCTCATCGTCGATGTAGGTATTGTCGATGGTCACGATGTCGCGCGAGATCATGTCGCCATCGGCGCCTGCGTGGCGCAGCTCCTCGTAGCCCATGATCTTGCTGACGATGTTGTTGAGGTAGAGCTGACGGCCGGCGAACTCGGACAGGAACACACCGATGATCGAGATCACCAGGCCGATGCCGAATGCACCCGCCACGGCGGTGTCGGGGGTGGCGAGCGTCAGCGCGAAGGGGGCGAGCGCGTAGCCGAACGCCGTGGCTTCGATCAGCATCAGGACGATGATGATCGCCCACATGGCGAAGCCTTTTTCCTTGCGGTTGTCCTCGCCGATCTTGCCGAGATAGTCCTGGCAGCGCTTGAAATGCGCTTCGGACGGCTGGTGGTCGCGGTAGTAGGTTTCGTATTTCAGGTTCAGTTGGTTTTCCGACTCGTAGAAGCCGACGGCGTCAGGGTTCTTCGGCGTCGGCTGCTCCTTGGAGCCCGGATTCTTCACCCAGTGCGACAGGTAGCCGACCCAGGGGACGTTGATGCGCGCCTTCATCAGGGCGTAGCGCACCTCGTACCAGTGGATGATGATCGGGATGGCCAGGAACGTCAGCAGGACGATGGGCAGGACCACATGCCAGTAGTTGGCGAAAAACGTCTGGATGGTTTCGAGCATGGATACTTCTCCTTAGCCGCGCTTCTGCGGTCGGAACTGCGCCACATAGGCGTCACCCTGTTTCGGGTAGTAGATTTCGCCGGCCACCGCGTTGCCTGCGCGTTTGTCGAACACGATGTCCATGCAGGACACCGGGGCGCTCTTCTGGTCGAGCGCGAACACGCGGTAGAGCACCTGGGTCTCGCCTTCGTAGGTGTTGGCCACCGACTTGTAGGCGGCGGAATCCTGCTTGTTGGCTGTACCGACGTTCGAGGTGAACTGCATGAGCGGGGCACCGGCAGCCGCACCGGTGCCGCGCAGCACCGCAACCGGGCCTACGGCGGCCACGTGGCCGTTGACTTTGCTTGCCCACACGCCGCCGTTGAGGCCCGGCAGGAAGTCGATGGTCGAGTAGTCCTTCAGCGCGGTGCCGGTGGCCAGGTTCTTCACTTCGCCCTGGATCCGCGGCAGGTCACCCACGCACGAGGTGGCAGGCGCGTCGGCATATGCCGGGGTGATCAGGGAAAAGGTCGAGCGCTTGGGCTGAATGCTCGACGCCAGCATCGAGCTGGTCGTGGTGACGGGCGTACCGCCAAAATCGATACCGCCTTTGCCTGCCAGTTGCACCACGGTCTCTGGCGCTGCGGCAGTGGAAGTGGCGGGGGCCTTTTCGCTGACCGCCGGCACGGGCGCCTTGGCGGGCGTGCCCGCTGGCCGTTTCGCCGTGGTGGCGACGCGCGGGGTCTTGGCTGCGGTGTCAGGCTTTGCGGTGGCTTTTTTGGCCTTGGGCTTGGCCGTGCCGTTGGACGCGACGGCGGTGCCGTGGGTCAGGTACTTGGCGCTGGAGCGTTCGTCACGCACGCGTTGCGCCAGGACCTGCTCGTTGTCGACTTCGACGATCTCGACCCGACGGTTCTTCGCCCGGCCGGCATCGGTGGCGTTGTCTGCCACAGGCCGTGCGGAGCCCGCACCCTGGAAGAAGATGTCCTGCTTGGGCACGCCAATCGCGGCCATCATGTCGGCGACGGTTTGGGCGCGTTGCTCGGACAGCCTCTGGTTGATCTCGGCACCGCCCGAAGCGTCGGTATGGCCGACCACCAGGAGCTTCTTGGCAGGCGTTCCGCGCTGGGTGGCGGCGCGATCGCGCGCAAATTCCTGCGCCATCACGCTCAGCTTGCGATAGCCCTCGCTGGTCAGGGTCGCCGAGTTCGACGGGAACATCTCGGCGACTTCGATCTGGGCCTCCACGCCTACGGACTTCTTCCGGCCGGTGGCATCGACCACTTGCACTTCGCGCACTTCGGCGGTCAGGCCCTGTTGCGCTGCCACCGACTTGAGACGATCGACGCGCTGCTTGTATGCATACAGGCTCGCACAGCCCACCGCGCCACCGGCGACGGCACCTGTGGCGATCTGCTTGCCGTTACCTCCCGCAGCCGCGACGATAGCGCCGACGGCGAGCGAACCGATGACCGCACCGGCGCCACAGGCGAACCCGCCGGAGCGCTCGCCCAAGGTGTCGTCGACCGTTGCGCAGCTGCTCAGCCCCATGGCGATGGCCGTGGCGAGCACCGTGCGCTGCATTGTCTTTTTGCTCAACATTCCCTTTCTCTTCCCTATTGCCCAGCCCGGACACATACCCGCGTTGGCGCTGAAATCGTCGTAGCCTCGGCTGTCACGTTCCTGCCTGGAGATCACCGTAGCCACGCCAGGCGCGTCGCGAGCCTCGCACACAGCGACCGTGCGCGGGGTAGTGCGGCGTGCATGCGTATCGAGAGAGAGGAGAGCGAAAGCGGCTCCATGCTCTGTGCTACGTGCCGTCCAGGGCGGGATTATGGCGATTTGCTACCTTACTGTTTCAGTACCCGGATGTGAATGAATTCATCGGATCGTACGGCATCGGTCGTGCTCGTCTTCGTGACGAAAAAGCACCCGCCTGCGATGGTCGCAAGGCCGATCGACTGGCCCGGCGTCAGGCCTCAACCTGCGGCCGAACGAGCCCGGGGATTCTACGCGCAACTTGGGCTCGATGGCTTGGTGTAAAGGGCGCTGGCTAGCAGCTTTTATTCGACTCGGGGCATGGTTTGAGCCCCAGGCGCCGGGTTCTGCCCAGCAAGCACGTCGAACATGCACGGCCGTCCTCGGCGAAGTCGACCGTGCGGGCCAGGAGACGCATCATGCGTGCCCGTCGTGCACCGGGCACGCTAGGTGGTCAGCGCAGCAGATTGGTCTTGGCCAGGTCCAGCACCTCGTCACCGCGCCCGCTCATCACCGCCTTGAGCATGTACAGGCTGAAGCCCTTGGCCTGCTCCAGCTTGATCGTCGGGGGCATGACCAGCTCCTGGGTGGCGGTGACCACGTCCACCAGCACCGGGCCATCGTGCGCCAGGGCACGGCGCAGGGCGTCCTCCAGGTCTTCCGAGCGCTCCACGCGAATGCCCAGGATGCCCATGGCGTTGGACATGGCGGCGAAATCGGGGTTGCGCAACTCGGTGCCGGTGTCGAGGTAGCCCGCCGCCTTCATTTCCATGGCCACGAAGCCCAACGAGGCATTGTTGAACACCACCACTTTCACCGGCAGTCGCAGCTGCGAAAGCGAGATGAAGTCGCCCATCAACATGCTGAAACCGCCGTCGCCGCTCATGGAGATGACCTGACGGTCCGGGAAGGCCGCCTGCGCGCCCATGGCCTGTGGCATGGCATTGGCCATCGAGCCGTGGTTGAACGAACCGACCAGACGACGCTGCCCGTTCATCTTCAGGTAGCGCGCCGCCCAGACGGTGGGCGAACCGACGTCGGCGGTGAAGATCGCATCTTCGCTGGCCAGCTCGCTGAGCAGGCGCGTGACGTATTGCGGATGGATCGGCCGGTCGCCCTTGGACGGCACCGCCAGATCGTCCAGGCCCTGGCGGGCCTTGCCGTAGGCTTTCAGCGCGTCGTCGAGGAAGCGCCGGTCGGTCTTGCGCGTCAGGCGTGGCAGCAGGGCGTCGAGGGTTTCGCCGACATCGGCAGCGATGCCCAGCGACAGCGTGGCGCGGCGGCCCAGCGCTTGCGGATCACGGTCGACCTGCACGATCTTGGCGTCGCTCGGGAAGAACTGTCGGTAGGGGAAGTCGGTGCCCAGCATCACCAGAGTCTCGCAGTCCATCATCGCGTGGTAACCGGAGCTGAAGCCGATCAAGCCCGTCATGCCGACGTCGAAGGGGTTGTCCCACTCCACGTGCTCTTTGCCGCGCAGCGCATGCACCACCGGCGCGCCGAGCGCGTCGGCCAGGGCCACCACTTGATCGTGGGCACCCGCGCAGCCGCTGCCGCACAGCAGGGTCACCTTGTGGCTGTCTTGCAGCAGATCGGTCAGGCGCTGCAGGTCGGTTTCGGCGGGCAGGATGCGCGGTTGCTGCAATGCAGGCCAGGCCGCCGGCTTTTCTTCGACCTCCAGCAGCGACACGTCACCGGGAATCACCACCACCGCCACGCCGCGGTTGAGGATCGCCGAGCGCATGGCGCGGTGCAGCACCTGCGGCATCTGCGCCGGGTTGCTGACCAGCTCGATGAAATGGCTGCATTCCTTGAACAGTTCCTGCGGGTGGGTTTCCTGGAAGTAGTTCAGGCCGATCTCCGTAGAGGGGATCTGTGCGGCGATGGCCAGCACCGGCACCCGGTTGCGGTGGCAATCGAACAGGCCATTGATCAAATGCAGGTTGCCCGGCCCGCAGCTGCCGGCGCACACCGTCAGCTCGCCCGTCACCGCCGCCTCGGCCCCGGCGGCGAAGGCCGCGACTTCCTCGTGGCGCACGTGCATCCACTCGATGCTGTCCATGCTGCGCAGGGCGTCGGTGAGGCCGTTGAGGCTGTCGCCGGTGAGGCCCCAGATGCGTTTGATGCCGGCCTGTTCGAGGGTGGAGGCCAATTGCTGGGCCATGTTGATCTTTGCCATGGGAACTCCTGATGCGAACGTAAGCGGTCGATGGAGTAGTGACAGGTGGGCGATGGGGGGTGTTCGTTTTTGTGCGTGAACGAATCGTCATGTGGGGTGCGAGGCCCATGGGCCCACTGCAAGGCCACAGCCCGGCAATGGATCATTTCGCTTCTATGATCGGATCAAACTACCGCCTATTTGAAATCGCGGGGGGGTTACACGGAATGTGTCTAACGCTTTGCAGTTTCTCAAGACTCGGAAATTCAAGGCGATAGGCGCAGGCCTTGTTCCGGATTGGGCCATGGCTTAGTTGGATGCCGAGACTGATGCCTTTCACGGCGTACCGTTCCGGCCATGCAGGCGGAAGCCGGCGCGCTCGCTCAGGCGTTCGTAATAGGCGCTGACCGCAGGAAAATCCGGGTGGATTAGCGGCGTTTCGAACCAGCGGTTCACCGAAAGGCCAATCGGAATGTCCGCCAGCGAAAACGCGCAGCCACTGACATACGCTCCCGTTTTGCCGAGCTGTCTGTCCAGAGTCGCCATATGCCTGCTCCACTCACGACATCCTTGAGCGAGCGCTTCAGGGTCCTGATGGGCAGCACTTTGTCTGACGAGCGACATGAACGCATAACCCCAGGATTTGTTGAGGTCGCTGGCCTGCCAATCCATCCACTGGTCCACCCGTGCTCTGGGTTGCGCTTGCGTCGGATAAAGATGATCGGCCATGGCTCGGTTCGCCAAGTATCGGATGATCGTGTTGGACTCCCACACCACGAATCCCTCGTCATCGATCACCGGCACCATCGCGTTGGGGTTCAGCGCAGTGAACTCAGGGGTATTGGTGTCCCTGAGGCCAGAGCCCCAGTCCTGTCGCTCGAAGGGAATCTGCAACTCGGCGCATGTCCAGAGCACCTTGCGTACGTTGATCGAGGAGGCCTTACCCAATATTTTTAGCATCTTCATCTTCCTTGAGATGGAAAACGGATACTTCGCATCGGCGCCGTTTCCGTTGGCATGGAGCATCAGACGCCAGCCGTCACTTGGCTCGATAGTCTTCTGAAAAGCGTTGTACCAAATTTCCGAGTGGGCGGCGTAGCACTGGCTGAACCGAGGGCATGACCTTGCAGGATGCATACGTCTTGTGAGGATGAAGCTGCACCAGAACTTTCTAGGGCTGGACCGCGTCGAGGTTTCGGGTCGTGGAGATATGGAACATGCTCGGGACGGGACGACAGACATTAAAAAGCCGGCTTGTGGCCGGCTTCTCGAGGGCAGTCTTGGCTCGTTTTTGACAAGCCGCAACCGCCTTGAACGGTATGACCTCGACGGGCGATGAAAGGAAAGAACAGTCGCCGCACGGGCTCTGTTCCACCCGCTGCACCGCGTCGTGTGCGGCCAGGGGCAAAAAGTGTCGCCAAGGATACAAGCCCACACCCCACTTGCCCAGCACAAACTACCCCAGTCGTTTCACCGTGGTCGCTGCTGGCGCAGGTGCGAGTACCAGAACACCCAACCGAACACATACAGGTCCTGGGCGCGGCGCTGGGCAGGGGAGAAGCGCTCGGTGGGGTAGTTGAGGCGGTCGTGGCTGTGCAGGCTGAGCACGTCGCGGTCGCCCAGGCTCAGTTGATGGATGCGCAGGCGGCCGTTGTGCAGCAGGGCGTAGGTTTCGCCTTCCACCACCCGGGTGCAACTGCGGTCGACGGCCAGCAAAGCGTTGCGTGGGATCACGGGAGTCATGTTGTGCGCGGGCATGGCCATGCACACTACGTCGCGCGGCGCGATGCCGAGGGCGTCCAGGGCCTGCTGCGGCAGCAGCACCTGGTGCGCGGTCACCGGCTTGAGCAGGCCGGCGTCGAGGCGGTGCAGGGAAAAGCGCGTTTGCGCGCCGTCGGCGGCCAGCAGCAACGAGGCCTGCCGGACTTGGCCAGGCACGGTAGCGCGCGGGCGCAGGATGGGGTCGGGGTGCTTGGGGCCTTCGCCGCATCTGAGCCAGCGACGGTGTACGCAGAACAGGTCGGCGATCTCGTCCATGCGCGCCATGGGCACGCCGCGTTTGAACCAGTTGTTGATGTGTTGCGGCGAGACGTTGCGCTGGGCGGCAAAGTCGGACGGGGTCAATTTGCACTCCTGCAGAAGTGCCTTCAAACGATCACCGGAATTGTTCATTGGAACAGTCTAGCGGCGCGGCCGTATGCGAAACATCAACAGGACGTTGAGCGGATCGGGAACCGCGTAGGGAGTCTGTAAGACGGCGGTGTAGGACGCTGTAGGACGAATTCTAAACGCCCAGCGGGAAGGTCCATTCTGCGGGCATAAAAAAACCCTGCCGAAACAGGGTTTTCCGATGCGGCGCTATCAGCCCTTGTAGGCTTCGACCGACTTGGTGATCGCGGCGCGGGCGGCGTCGGCGCCGTCCCAGCCTTCGATCTTGACCCACTTGCCCTTCTCCAGATCCTTGTAGTTGGCGAAGAAGTGCTCGATCTGCTGGATCAGCAGCGCCGGCAGGTCGGTGTATTCCTTCACGTCGACGTACAGCTGCGACAGCTTGTCGTGCGGGACGGCGATGACTTTGGCGTCGCCGCCGCCGTCGTCGGTCATGTTCAGGATGCCGACCGGACGGGCGCGGATCACCGAGCCTGGGGCGACCGGGTAAGGGGTCACGACCAGCACGTCGAGGGGGTCGCCGTCGTCGGCCAGGGTGTTGGGGATGAAGCCGTAGTTGGCCGGGTAGAACATCGGGGTGGCCATGAAACGGTCGACGAACAGGGTGTCGCTGTCCTTGTCGATTTCGTATTTGATCGGCGCGTGGTTGGCCGGGATCTCGATGGCGACGTAGATGTCGTTCGGCAGGTCTTTACCGGCCGGAATCTTGCTGTAGCTCATTGGGCAAAGCCCCCCTGTTAGGACCGAAAAAGTGGCGGCGATTATAGGCACATTCCACAAGGGCATGCCATGTCCGGCCGGGGCGGCGTGGCTTCAAGCGGGCTCGGGCCCATAGGCGGGGTCTTCGGCCTGCAGGCGTTGCAGACGCTCCAGCGGCGATTGCCGATAGAACAACGCCAGTTGTCGGTAGACCTCGGGGTAGGCCTGCATGAGCAGGTCGGGCGCGCTGAAGAAGTATTCGCTGGTGACGGCGAAGAACTCGGCGGGGTTTTCGGCGGCGTAGGGGTCGATGGCGGTCTCGGCGTCGGGGTCGGCGTCGAGTTGGCGGTTGAGGTCGTCGAAGGCCGTCTGCATGGCGTTGGCCCAGTCGCCGACGACCATGCCGCGGTGCAGCGGCGGCAGGCCGTTGGCGTCGCCGTTGAGCATGTCGAGCTTGTGCGCCAGCTCGTGGACGACCAGGTTGTAGGCGTCCCAGCCACCGCCGGCGAGCACCCCCGGCCAGGCCATGATCACCGGCCCCTGCTGCCAGGCTTCGCCGCTGTGCTCGCCGTTCCACACGTGTTCCACGCCACTGCCGTCGCGGTGGCGCTGCGGGCTCTGGAAGTCGTCGGGGTAGAGGATCAGCTCGTGGAAACCCTGGTACCAGTCGTGCTCGCCCAGGTGCAGCAGCGGCAATTGCGCCTGGGCGGCGAGGAACAGGCGTTGGGCATCGTCGAGATCGACGCCCGGCAGCAGGGTCAGGTGCTTGTCGTGCAGGAACAATACGCTGGCTTCGCGCAGCCAGCGGTCTTCATCGGCACCGATGCCGTCGAGCATCGGCAGGCGTTCGCGCACCTGCTGCCACAGGGCCGCGTCCACCGGGTAGCGGGCCAGGGTGCGGCGTCGGCGCCAGGCGCTGAACGACCACATGGGCGCGCCTCAGTGGGCCTTGGCGGCGCGTCCGAAACGGCTGCGCAGCAGACCCAGGATCATCGGGATCAGCGATAGCAGGATGATGCCGACCACCATCAGCGACAGGTGCTGCTTGATGAACGGCACGTTGCCGAAGAAGTAGCCCAGAGTCACCAGGCTGCCGACCCACAGCACCGAACCGGCCACGCTGAACGCCAGGAAGCGCACGTACTGCATGTGCGCGATGCCGGCCACGAAAGGCGCGAAGGTGCGCAGGATCGGCAGGAAACGCGCCAGGGTGACGGTCTTGCCGCCATGGCGGGCGTAGAACTCATGGGTTTTTTGCAGGTAGTCGCGGCGGAAGATCTTCGACGTGGGATTGCGGAACAACCGCTCGCCTGCCGTGCGGCCGATGACGTAGTTGGTGCTGTCGCCCAGGATCGCCGCCATGATCAGGAGGCCTGCGAGCAGCACCGGGTCCATGCCGCCGCCGGCAGCCACGGCGCCGGCGATGAACAGCAGCGAGTCGCCCGGCAGGAACGGCATCACCACCAGGCCCGTTTCGCAGAAGATCACCGCGAACAGGATGGCGTAGATCCACGGACCGTAGTTGGAGACCAGCACGTCGAGGTAGTAGTCGAGATGCAGAATGAGGTCCAGCGGATTGAATTCCATGTACAGCACCTGTGTTCGGGTCCCGCGGCGACGGGCGAGCGACGACGGACTGCGCGCTGGTGGCGAGCGTCCTTGCCTGAGAGGGTGGGTAAAATTTCTTACGTGATAGGCACGGCATTATACGGGCAACTTCGGAAAGTGCCCGTGGAGTTTGTAGCGGGGGATTACCGGGTACTTTTACCCTGCCTCAATCGCTGCCAAGCAGGAAATTCCCGGTTTTCTTATCGGCCGCCTCGTCGCCGATGCTCTGCACTTCGGCTTCGTCCTTGAGCGTGACCCCCGACAGCTGCCGCCGACACGCCTCGCGCATCAGGTACAGCAGACGGTGGGCGGCCATGCCGTAGCTCAGGCCTTCCAGGCGCACGTTGGAGATGCAGTTGCGCGCCGCATCGGTCAGGCCGACGCGGGGCGCGTAGGTGAAGTACACCCCCAGGCTGTCGGGCGAGCTGAGCCCCGGTCGCTCGCCGATCAGCATCACCGTCATGCGCGCGCCGAGCAGTTGCCCCACTTCGTCGGCCACCGCCACCCGGCCCTGCTCGACCAGCACCACCGGCGCGCGGCGCCAGCCGTCGACCGCGGCCTGTTCGTCGAAACGCTTGAGCAGGGCGGCGCTGTGGCGGTGCACGGCCAGGGCCGACAAGCCATCGGCGATGACGATGGCCAGGTCGACGCCGCCCGGGTGTCGTTCGGCATGTTCGCGCAACCGGACAGCCGAATCCTCGGACAGACGTCGGCCGAGGTCGGGGCGTTGCAGGTATTCGTGGCGGTCGCTCGCTGCGCTGTGCAGCAGCAGGGTTTCGTGGCCAGCGCCGTGCAGTTGCTGGCTCAGGGCGTCGTGGTCGAACGGCAGGTGCACCGCGTCGCGTGCCTGGGCGTGGGCGAACTGGAAGTCGAGCTGGGCGGCGGTGGGCAGGCTGGTGCCGGTGCGGCCCAGGGCGATGCGCGCAGGCGTCAGGGTGCGCAGGGCAAGCCAGGGGTTGTCCAAGGCGGGAGCAGAGGTCGGGTCGCCGGCCGCGTCTGCGGCGGGTTCGAGCGTGGAACGGTCCATGGTCACCTCTCAGGCCAGTTGCGCCAGCGCCTGGCGGAATGCCGGCGGCAGGTTGTCGCCGAAGCGCACCCGGCCATCGGCCTGGGTGAAGATCCCGGTGCGTTCGAGCCAGGCCTCGAATTCCGGCCCGGGCCGCAGCCCCAGGGTTTGCCGCGCGTAGAGCGCGTCGTGGAACGAGGTGGTCTGGTAGTTGAGCATGATGTCGTCCGAGCCCGGAATGCCCATGATGAAGTTGATCCCGGCCACGCCCAGCAGGGTCAGCAGGGTGTCCATGTCGTCCTGGTCGGCTTCGGCGTGGTTGGTGTAGCAGATGTCGCAGCCCATCGGCACGCCGAGCAGCTTGCCGCAGAAGTGGTCCTCCAGGCCGGCGCGGATGATCTGCTTGCCGTTGTACAGGTATTCCGGGCCGATGAAGCCGACCACGGTGTTGACCAGGAACGGCTTGAAATGCCGGGCCACGGCGTAGGCGCGGGTCTCGCAGGTCTGCTGGTCGACGCCATGGTGGGCGTTGGCCGACAACGCGCTGCCCTGGCCGGTCTCGAAGTACATGAGGTTCTGCCCGGCCGTGCCGCGCTTGAGCGACAGCCCCGCCTCGTAACCCTCCTGCAACACATTGAGGTTGACCCCGAAGCTGGCGTTGGCCGCCTCGGTGCCGGCGATGGACTGGAACACCAGGTCCAGCGGCACGCCGCGGTTGATCGCCTCGATGGAGGTGGTGACGTGGGTGAGCACGCAGGCCTGGGTCGGAATCTGGTAGCGCTCGATCACCGCATCCAGCATCTCCAGCAAGGCGCAGATCGAGGCGGTGCTGTCGGTGGCCGGGTTGATGCCGATCATGGCGTCGCCGTTGCCGTACAGCAGGCCGTCGAGAATGCTCGCGGCGATGCCGGCCGGCTCGTCGGTGGGGTGGTTGGGTTGCAGGCGCGTCGACAGGCGCCCGCGCAGGCCCATGGTGCCGCGGAATGCGGTGACCACGCGGATCTTCTGCGCCACCAGAACCAGATCCTGCACGCGCATGATCTTTGACACCGCCGCCGCCATTTCCGGCGTCAGCCCCGGTGCCAAGGCGCGCAGGCTGTGCTCGTCGGCCGCCTCGCTGAGCAGCCAGTCGCGCAGGCCGCCCACGGTCAGGTGGCCGACCGGGGCGAAGGCCTCGGCGTCATGGCTGTCGACGATCAGCCGGGTGACTTCGTCATCTTCGTAGGGAATCAACGCTTCGTTGAGGAATTCGCGCAGCGGGATGTCTGCCAGGGCCATCTGCGCCGCGACGCGCTCGCCGTCGTTGCCCGCCGCCACCCCGGCCAGGACGTCGCCCGAGCGCGCCGGGCTGGCCTTGGCCATCACCTCTTTGAGGCTGTCGAAGCGGTAGAGCAGGTGGCCGATGCTGTGTACGTAACGTGCCATAGGGGTTCTCCAGAGCGCCGCAGGGTTAGCTGCGGCGCGGCTCGGCGATCAGTGCAGGGCCTCTTCGGCGTCCTGGATCGCGGCGAATTCTTCTTCCGGGGTGCCCGCCACCAGGTGGTGGCGGCTGTAGAAGGCGAAGTAGGCGATCAATACGCCATAGATCACGGCGGCGCCGATCACCACCCGCGGATCGACCAAGAACCCCGCCACTACGGCGATGCAGGCCAGTACCAGGGCCACGCCCGAAGTGAAGATGCCACCGGGCGTGCGGTACGGGCGGGCCATCTTCGGCCGGCGGATGCGCAGGGTGATGTGCGCGGCCATCATCAGTACGTACGACAGCGTAGCGCCGAACACCGCCACCAGGATCAGCAGGTCGCCCTGGTCGGTCAGCGACAGGGCGAAGCCCACCAGGCCAGGAATCACCAGGGCCAGCACCGGGGCCTTGCTCTTGTTGGTCTGCGACAGCTTGCGCGGTAGGTAGCCGGCGCGCGACAAGGCGAAGATCTGCCGCGAATAGGCGTAGATGATCGAGAAGAAGCTAGCGATCAGACCGGCCAGGCCCACCAGGTTGACGAAGGCGCCCATCCAGGTCGAGCCGCCGTAGGCCTTGGCCAGGGCTTCGACCAGCGGGTTGCCCGAGGCCTTGAGCGCTTCGGAGCCGGCCGCGCCTGGGCCGATGATGAGGATTAGCAGGGCGAAGGCCAGCAGCACCAACATCGCGCCGATCAGCCCGCGGGGCAGGTCGCGTTTGGGGTTCTTGGTTTCTTCAGCGGCCAGCGGCACGCCCTCGACCGCCAGGAAGAACCAGATCGCATAGGGAATCGCCGCCCACACGCCGACGTAGCCCAGGGGCAGGAAGCTGCTGGCACCGACGGCGTCGGTCGGGGCGATGTCGAACAGGTTGGCTGCATCAAAATGGGGCACCATGCTCACCAGGAACACCAGCAGGGCGATCGCGGCCACGGCGGTGATGGCGAACATCAGCTTCAAGGCCTCGCCCACCCCCAGGATGTGGATGCCGATGAAGACGATGTAGAAGGCCAGGTAGATCATCCAGCCGCCGATGCCGAACAGCGACTCGCAATAGGCGCCGATGAACACCGCGATGGCGGCGGGGGCGATGGAGTATTCGATGAGGATCGCCGTGCCGGTGAGGAAGCCGCCCCAGGGGCCGAAGGCGCTGCGGGCAAACCCGTAGCCGCCGCCGGCGGTAGGGATCATCGAGGACAGCTCGGCCAGCGAGAAGCACATGCACAGGTACATCGTCGCCATCAGCAGGGTGGCCAGGAACATGCCGCCCCAGCCGCCCTGGGCCAGGCCGAAGTTCCAGCCGGCGTAGTCGCCGGAGATGACGTACGCCACCCCCAGGCCCACCAGCAGGACCCAGCCGGCGGCGCCTTTTTTCAGTTCGCGTTGCTGGAAATAGTCGGAGCCGACGTTCTCGAAGTCGACCGAAGGATTGGCCGGCGCAGAGCCGGAGTGATCGCTTGGCATAGTGTTCACCTGTTGTTTTTTTGGTTGGCCGCTGAAACGGTCGGCCGTGTGGTGATGTGCGTTGCAGGAAGCGAGCCAGAGCGGTTGCGGTGGATTGCGGTCTGGCTTGGAAGAGGGTTGTCGGGGGATCGGTAGTGGAGCTTTCGCGGGCGAAGCGGTGTTCGATTCGCCCGCGAAACGTTCAGCCGATCAGAAGAACCCCAACGGATTGATGTCGTAGCTCACCAGCAGGTTCTTGGTCTGCTGGTAGTGGTCGAGCATCATCTTGTGGGTCTCGCGGCCCACGCCCGACTTCTTGTAGCCGCCGAACGCGGCATGCGCCGGGTACAGGTGGTAGCAGTTGGTCCACACGCGGCCGGCCTTGATGCCACGGCCCATGCGGTAGGCGCGGTTGATGTCGCGGGTCCAGACCCCGGCGCCGAGGCCGAACTCGGTGTCGTTGGCGATCGCCAGGGCTTCGGCTTCGTCCTTGAAGGTGGTGACGCTGACCACCGGGCCGAAGATCTCCTCCTGGAACACGCGCATCTTGTTGTTGCCCTTGAGCAGGGTCGGCTGGATGTAATAGCCGGTCGACAGCGCGCCTTCGAGCCGTTCCACCTTGCCGCCGGTGAGCAGTTCGGCACCTTCCTCCTGGGCGATCTGCAGGTACTGCTGGATCTTCTCGAACTGCTGCTCGGACGCCTGGGCGCCGACCATGGTCTCGGTGTCGAGCGGATCGCCGCGCTTGATCTGCAGCACTTTCTTCATCACCACGTCCATGAATTGCGGGTAGATTGACTCCTGCACCAGCGCGCGCGACGGGCAGGTGCACACCTCGCCCTGGTTGAAGAAGGCCAGCACCAGGCCTTCGGCGGCCTTGTCGATGAAGCTCGGTTCGGCCTGCATGATGTCTTCGAAGTAGACGTTGGGCGACTTGCCCCCCAGCTCCACGGTGGACGGAATGATGTTCTCGGCCGCGCACTTCATGATGTGCGAGCCCACCGGGGTGGAGCCGGTGAAGGCGATCTTGGCGATGCGCTTGCTGGTGGCCAGGGCCTCGCCGGCTTCACGGCCGTAGCCTTGCACCACGTTGAGCACGCCCTTGGGCAACAGGTCGCCGATCAATTCCATCAGCACGCTGATGCCCAGCGGCGTCTGCTCGGCGGGCTTGAGCACCACGCAGTTGCCGGCGGCCAGGGCCGGGGCGAGTTTCCAGGCGGCCATCAGCAACGGGAAGTTCCACGGGATGATCTGCCCGACCACGCCCAGCGGCTCGTGGATGTGGTAGGCGACGGTCTTCTCGTCGATCTCGGCGGCGCCGCCTTCCTGGGCGCGCAGGCAGCCGGCGAAGTAGCGGAAGTGGTCGACGGCCAGGGGAATGTCGGCGTTCAGGGTTTCGCGGATCGGCTTGCCGTTGTCCCAGGTTTCGGTGATGGCCAGCAGTTCCAGGTTCTGCTCGATGCGGTCGGCGATGCGCAGCAGGACGTTGGAGCGCTCCTGCACCGAGGTGCGGCCCCAGGCGTCGGCGGCGGCATGGGCGGCGTCCAGCGCCTTGTCGATGTCCTTGGCGGTGGAGCGGGGGAATTCGGCGATGGGCTGGCCGTTGACCGGCGAAGTGTTGGTGAAGTGCTGGCCTTCGACCGGCGGGACGAACTCACCGCCGATGTAATTGCCGTAGCGCGCCTTGAACGAGACCTTGGCGCCGTCGGTACCGGGATGTGCGTAACGCATGGTGTGTCTCCTGATCGATTTATGTTTGTTGAGGAGTGGCAAAGCGTAGAGCAAAGGTCGGGCCAGTGCCTGCCAGCCCAGGCGATGCGCGGGTTTGCGGAAAATTGAATAGGGCCGACGCCAAGACGACGTAACGCAGGTGGCACGTTCGCCGTGACGTTTTGTACCGGTTTTGGCGCGTTGCACGTGACTGCGCCGCACGCCCCATTGCAAAGCCCCGGTCGCTGGGCGATGCTCGGGGAAATCCTTCTGTGCAGAAACACGCGATGAACAGCCGCTCGTTCAGCCGTCATGCCCGCCAAGTGCTCACCGTCGCCAACGGTCAACCCATCGGTGCAGGCAGCGACCCGTCGATCGCCCGCTCCTGGTTGCGCTGCCTGGAGGACTACCACCTCGACCCGGCCCTGGCCCAGGCGCCCGCCGTGCTCGAACATGCCCACGTGCAGCAGGGCCGCCAGCGCCTGGGCCAGGTGCTGGAAATCGCCGGTACGGAAATGCACAGCTTGCACCAGCAACTCAGCGGCGCCGGGCACGCGGTGCTGCTCACCGACGCCCAGGGCATCATCCTGAATTGCCTGACCGCGCCCACCGAACAGCGCATCTTCGAGCGCGCCGGGCTGTGGCTGGGCGCCGACTGGAGCGAGGCGCGCGAAGGCACCAACGGCATCGGCACCTGCCTGGTCGAGCGCCAGCCGCTGACCATCCACCAGGACGAACACTTCCGCGGGCGGCACACGGGGCTGACCTGCTCGTCGAGCCCGGTGTTCGACCCCCAGGGCGACTTGCTGGCTGTGCTCGACGTTTCTTCGGCGCGCACCGACGTGTCGCGGCAGAGCCAGTTCCACACCATGGCGCTGGTCAACCTGTCGGCCAAGGTCATCGAGCGCTGCTATTTCCTGCGCCAGTTCGAGCACCTGTGGCTGCTGCGTTTTCATGTGCAGGCCGAATCGGTGGGCCTGTTCAGCGAAGGGTTGCTGGCGATCGACGGCGACGGCCGCATCCAGGCGGTCAACCAGGGTGCGCTGAACCTGATCGGTGCGCCGCGCAGCGGGTTGCTGGGGCAGTCGGTGGAGCGTTTCTTCGCCTGCCGCCTGGACGACCTGCTGGCCCGCGCCGCGCCCCAGGGCAGCGCGGTGTGGCCGCTGACCACCCACCAGGGCCGGGCCATGTTCGCCAGCCTGCGCGGCCAGCCACCACGGCCGGTGTGGACGGTGCCGGCCAGTGCGCCGCCTGCGCGCAAGCCCGCTGTGCAGGGCTGCTGGGTCGACCCGGCCTTGCAGGACGACTTCCGCCGCGCCGTGCGCGTGTTCCAGCGCGACGTGCCGCTGCTGCTGTGCGGCGAAACCGGCTGCGGCAAGGAAGCCTTCGCCCAGGCCGTGCACCAGGCCAGCGACCGCCAGGGCCGGCCGTTCGTGGCGATCAACTGTGCGTCGATCCCGGAAAGCCTGATCGAGAGCGAGCTGTTCGGCTATCGCGGCGGCAGCTTCACCGGCGCGCGCAAGGAAGGCATGCGCGGCAAGCTGTTGCAGGCCGACGGCGGCACCTTGCTGCTGGACGAGATCGGCGACATGCCGCTGGCACTGCAAACCCGGCTGCTGCGCGTGCTGGAAGACCGCCAGGTGGTGCCCATCGGCGGCGAGCCGCGGCGCGTCGATATCCGCATCATCAGCGCCACCCACCGCCATTTGCTGGAGCGGGTCGAGCAGGGCAGTTTTCGGGAAGACCTGTATTACCGCCTCAACGGTCTGGAAATCGCCCTGCCGGCCGTGCGCGAGCGCAGCGACCGAGGTGCGCTGCTGGACACGTTGCTGGCCACTGAAGCCGCGGGGCAGGTCACCGTCCTGGAGCCGGCCGCGCGCCAGGCGCTGCTCGACTTCGCCTGGCCGGGCAACGTGCGGCAGATGAAGAACGTGCTGCGCGCCGTGGTCGCCTTGAGCGAGCAGGGGCGCATCACCCTGGCCGATCTGCCGGCCGCAGTGCGCGGTGGCACAGGCAGCATCGCCTCAGCGCCGGCTGCGCCGAGCGAGCGACCGCCGCCTGCTCTGGGCGACGAACTGGACCTCGCCGAACGCAACGCGCTGCTCGACCTGCTGCAAGCCCGGCGCTGGCATCTGACCCAGGTCGCCGAGCACTTGGGCATCAGCCGCAACACCCTGTACCGCAAGCTGCGTAAGCACGGCATCCGCCGCGCCGACTGAGCGAAACAGCGGGTGCGCTTTGCCTAGGGCTGGGCTACCCTGCCTCGACGTTTTGCGAGGTCGATCATGCACATTCATATTCTCGGTATTTGCGGCACTTTCATGGGCTCCCTGGCGGTACTGGCCAAGGCGCTCGGGCACCGGGTCACCGGCTCCGATGCCAACGTCTATCCGCCGATGAGCACCCAGCTCCAAGCCCAAGGCATCGAGCTGACCCAGGGCTACGACCCGGCGCAGCTGCAACCGGCGCCAGACCTGGTGGTGATCGGCAACGCCATGTCGCGCGGCAACCCGGCGGTGGAGTACGTGCTGAACAAGGGCCTGCCCTACGTGTCGGGGCCGCAGTGGCTGGCCGACCACGTGCTGCAAGGGCGCTGGGTGCTGGCAGTGGCCGGCACCCACGGCAAGACCACCACCAGCAGCATGCTGGCCTGGGTCCTGGAACATGCCGGCATGAGCCCGGGCTTCCTGATCGGCGGCGTGCCGCAGAACTTCTCGGTGTCGGCGCGCCTGGGCGATACACCCTTCTTCGTGGTCGAGGCCGACGAGTACGACAGCGCCTTCTTCGACAAGCGCTCCAAGTTCGTGCACTACCACCCGCGCACCGCGATCCTCAACAACCTGGAATTCGACCACGCCGACATCTTTCCCGATCTGCAAGCCATCGAGCGGCAGTTCCACCACCTGGTGCGCACCATCCCCAGCGAAGGCCTGGTCATCCATCCGACCCGCGAGCAAGCGCTGGCGCGGGTGATCGACATGGGTTGCTGGACGCCGGTGCAGACCACCGGCGAAGGCGGCCAGTGGCAGGCGCGCCTGCTCAGCGCCGACGGTTCGCGCTTCGAAGTGCTGTTCGACGGCCAGGTACAAGGCACCGTGCAATGGCCACTGACCGGCCGGCATAACGTCGACAATGCGCTGGCCACCTTGGCTGCCGCACGCCACGTGGGCGTGGCGCCGGCCTTGGGCATCGAAGGCTTGAGCGCCTTCAAGAACGTCAAACGGCGCATGGAAACCATCGCCGAGGTACAGGGCGTCACCATCTATGACGACTTCGCCCACCACCCCACGGCCATCGCCACCACCCTCGACGGCCTGCGCAAACGGGTTGGCGAGGCGCCGGTCATTGCCATCATCGAGCCGCGTTCCAACTCCATGAAGCTCGGCGCGCACCGCGACGGCCTGCCGGAAAGCGTCGTCGATGCCGACCAGGTGATCTGGTACGCCCCGGCCAACCTCGGCTGGGACCTGGCCGCCACCGCCGCCGAATGTCGCGTGCCTTCGGTGGTGGCCGACAGCCTCGAAGCGATCATCGAGCAGGTCAAGGGCCAGGCCCGCCCCGGCACCCACGTGGTGATCATGAGCAACGGCGGCTTCGGCGGCCTGCACCTGAAACTCGCCGAGGCCCTGCGATGAGCGGGCCGCAACGCGTCACCCTGGCCATGACCGGAGCCTCGGGCGCGCAATACGGCCTGCGCCTGCTCGATTGCCTGGTGCGCGAAGACCGCGAGGTGCATTTTCTGATCTCCAAGGCCGCGCAACTGGTGATGGCCACCGAGACCGACGTCGAACTGCCGGCCAAGCCACAGGCGGCGCAGGCGTTCCTCACCGAATACACCGGCGCCTCTGCTGGGCAGATTCGCGTATACGGCAAGGAAGACTGGATGTCGCCCGTGGCCTCAGGCTCCGGCGCGCCGGCGGCGATGGTGGTGGTGCCCTGTTCCACCGGCACCCTGTCGGCGATCGCCACCGGGGCATGCAACAACCTCATCGAGCGTGCCGCCGACGTCACCCTTAAGGAACGCCGGCAACTGATCCTGGTGCCGCGCGAGGCGCCGTTCTCGACGATCCATCTGGAAAACATGCTCAAGCTGTCGAACATGGGCGCGGTGATCCTGCCGGCGGCGCCGGGCTTCTACCACCAGCCGCAGACCATCGACGACCTGATCGACTTCGTCGTGGCGCGGATCCTTAACCTGTTGGACATCCCGCAAGACATGCTGCCGCGCTGGGGCGAGCACCACGTCGGCAGCGATCTGTGAAGGCACTGCTGCTGGCCGGTGCCGTGCTGCTGAGCGGCTGCGCCACGGTCGGCACGCTCGACGCCAAGCGGGCGGACGCACCCGTGGTCTATGCTGGCACGCGGCTCGACCTTTATGCCCTGAAAGGCGGCTGCTGCGCCGAGGACCGCTTCGGCACCCCGGCGCCTGCCTGGCCGGGACTGGACCTGCCCTTCAGCGCGGTGCTCGACACCCTGTTACTGCCGCTGTCGGTGGCGACTGCACTGGGCGCACAGTTCAACGCCACTGGCGGCCTGTAGCCCTTTTACTTGCCCAGGCGACGCAGATCGTCCGACTCCACTACCCGCACGCCGTCCTGCTCTTCCAGCGCCAAGCGCCATAGCGCGCGGGCCAGGGTGCAGGCCTCGATACCTTTGTATTTGCCGGGAATCAGGCGCGCCAGAGGCGCCGCCAGGCGCTCGGCCAAGCGCTGGTTCAGGCGTTCGCCCAGCAATAGAGAAGGGCGGGCGATGGTCAGTTGCGGCCAGCCCTGTTGCTTGAGGGCCTCTTCCATCTCGCCTTTGACGCGGTTGTAGAACACCGAAGAGCCGGTGTCGGCGCCGATCGCGCTGATCACCAGCAGATGCCGCGCGCCCAGCTCGCGGGCGCGCTTGCCGAAGGCGGTGACCAGTTCCAGATCGACGGCGCGGAAGGCCGCTTCCGAGCCGGCTTGCTTGATCGTGCTGCCCAGGCAGCAGAAGGCGATGTCGACGTTGCCGGTGAGCGCCGGCAGCAGGTCGGCAAGCTCGCCCACGGGGTTTTCCAAGTGCGCGTGCTCGACCAGGGGACGTCGCGTCGGTGCCAGGACGCGGCTGATGGTGGGTTCGCTGAGCAGGCGGTCGAGCAGGTGCTCGCCGGTCAGGCCGGTGGCGCCGGCGATCAAGACACGCTGGGGCGTCAGGTACATACGGTATCTCCCTGTTCGATGTAGAAACGGCCTGTGGCCGCGCCTACAGATTCAATGCCTGCTCGGCTTGCTGGCGGCGCAGGCGCTGCCAGTGTGCGATTACCCCCGAAGGCGCCCAGATCTGCGGTTCAGAGGCTTCGAAGCCTTCCCGGCGTTCTCGTTCGGCAACGCTGGCGCGAGCCAGTTCAAACGCCTGTTTCAGGTCGTCGGTCTGGTTCAGCGCCTGGGCGAACAAGGCATCGCCGAAATAGGTGAAATCCGCCTCTTCGGAACAGCCGAACGATACCCGGTCGGCCCGTGCGGCGGTCATGATCAGCGTGCGTTCGTCCTTGAGCGGTGCGATGTAACCGCCCGAATAACAGGCCGAGACCACGATCACTTTGTCGCGCTGCTTGAGCGGCGCCAGCACGCTGGCCAGCTCGTCGGCGGCCAGGTCGGCCAGTTGCAGGCGCGGCTGGTCGAGCACCAGTTGGTGGTCGGCGCTGCCATGGGTGGTGAGGTAGATGAACACCAGGTCGTCGTTGGACGTGCGCTCGGCCAGCGCCTGCACTGCGCGGCGCAGGCTTTCGCGGGTGGCCATGGGCCGGGTCGCCATGCTGTCGCGGTGGTTGACCAGGGTGATCTGGCCGGTGGCGCCGAAGCGCACCTTGAGCAGGTTGCTGACGTAGTCGGCTTCGCGCAGGAACACGCTCTGCTGACCGTCGCCGGCCACCACCAGGCTGTACAGCCCAGTGGCAGGCTTGGCCGGCGACGCGGCGCCGGTGTGCGCATGCCCGGCCGCAGGGCCCGACGCCACGCCGGGCTTCACGCCGTGCGCCTGTGGCAGCCGCGCCAAGGCCTGGTCGAGCAGGGCACCCTGGTTGAGCAGCGCCAGGTCCAGCGGGTCGGGCAGCAGGTGGCCGCGCTCGTCGCGCACGCGCACACCGTTGACCCAGACACCGGCTTCCACACGCCCGTCGGCGTAGGTCAGGCGACCCTCGCCGTGGTAGGTGTCGTTGTCGAAGGCGCCCTGGTACTGGCTGCCCTCGGACAGTTGCAGATGGCCCTGGCCGGAGAAGCGCCAGTCGCGGAACTGCCCTTTGTAGTGGCTGCCGTCGGCGCCGAGCAGTTCGCCCTCGCCGGCCAGCGCGCCGTCCTTGAACGGGCCGATCCATACGTCGCCTTCGGCGTTCTCGTAGCGGCCGCGGCCTTCCAGGCGGTTGTCCTTGAATTCGCCGATGTACTGCTCGCCCTCGACGCTGTCGAAGGTGCCGCTGCCTTGCAGCTGGCCGTCGACGAAGGTGCCGCTGAAGCGGTTGCCGCTGGCGTCGCTGCGCACCCCGGCGCCGTTGGGCTTGCCTTGGCTGAACAGGCCCTGGTAGCGGCTGCCGTCGGCCATTTGCAGTTCGCCGGCGCCCTGGTACTGGTCGTCCGCGAACTGGCCGCGGTACAGCTGGTCGTGCTGCTTGAGCGTGCCGTCGCCGTCGCGTCGGCCCTGTTTGAAGGTGCCGCTGTAGTGGCTGTCGGGCGTCGTCAGTTCGCCCAGACCGTCGAACAGGCCCTGGACGAACTGGCCACGGTAGACCTCGCCGTGGCTGCCGTGCCATTCGCCGTCGCCGTGCCATTGGCCGTCGTGGAAACCGCCCTGGTAGTAGCTGCCGTTGGGGTAGTCGATGCGTCCCTGGCCTTGCAGCAAGCCATTGACCACCTCGCCCCGGTAACGGCCGCCATCGGGCAGGCGCGCGTCGGGCGGCGAAAGCGACTCGCCCTCGCCGCAGGCCGCGAGCAGCAGGGTCAACGCAAGGGGCAGCAGTGGGCGCATGACGGAGTCCGGCTGGAAAATCGGCGAGTATGCCGCAGATTGCCTGCGCGCCGACAGCCATCGCACGTGCCGCGCATCGCCTTCGGACGAACAGCGCAGCGGCGCGGCATCGCGTGCCTGCCAGAGGTCGTCGACGTTGCCGCTGGCGGGCCTCGAAGGCCTGCACGGCAGTGTCGGGCCGGTCAAGGGAAGAAGTTTACGGCCACGGTCGGCCGATGCCGTCGGCTCGCGTGCTTATAATGGCCGCCTCGCTCGAAGGAGGTGCCTATGCTGTTGCGCGGATTGACCTGGTTGGTGCTGTTCCAGTTGCTGGGCACGGCGCTCAACCACCTGCTGCTGCCCATGTTGCCGGGGCCGATCGTCGGCCTGTTGCTGCTGCTGGTCTGGCTGATGGCCAGGGGCGAAGTCGGCCAGCCGCTGAGCGAAGCGTCGTCGAGCCTGCTGCGCTACCTGCCGCTGCTGCTGGTGCCGCCGGCGGTAGGGGTGATGGTCTACGCCAAGGACATCGCCGCCGACTTCTGGGCCATCGTCGGCGCGCTGGTGATCTCCTGCGTGCTGAGCCTGGTGCTGGCCGGCGTGTTGATGCAGAGGCTCATCCACCGTCAGAGCGCGCGCAAGGAGCAGCCATGACCCCCGACGTGCAGGGCGCCTGGACGGCCGTGGTGCACCACCCGCTGTTCGGCATCGGCATCACCTTGGGCGCCTACCAACTGGCGGTCGCGGCCTACGAAAGAACCCGCTGGATCTTCCTGCAACCGGTGCTGGTGTCGATGCTGCTGTTGATCGGTGTGCTGCTGTCGTGCGGCATCCAGTACAGCGAGTACCGCAAGAGCACCGAGATCCTCAACATCCTGCTGGGGCCGGCCACCGTGGCCCTGGCGGTGCCGCTGTACCTGAACCTGCGGCGCATCCGCCAGTTGTTCTGGCCGACCTTTACTACGCTGGTAGTCGGCGGCGTGTTCGCCACCCTGACGTGCGTGGCGTTGGGTTACGCCTTCGGCGCCGAGCACATGATCCTGATGACCATGGCGCCCAAGTCGGTGACCTCGCCCATCGCCATGCTCGTGGCCGAACAGATCGGCGGAGTGGCGGCGCTGGCGGCGGTGTTCGTGCTGATCACCGGGGTGCTGGGCGCTATCGTCGGCCCGGCGCTGCTCGACCGCTTCGGCGTGACCCACCCCGAGGCCCGCGGCATGTCGCTGGGCATCACGGCGCACGCGGTGGGCACCTCGGTGGCGTTGCAGGAAAGCGATGAATGCGGCGCCTTCGCGGCGCTGGCGATGAGCCTGATGGGCGTGGCCACCGCGGTGCTCCTGCCGCTGGCGGTCAGCCTGGTGACCTGAGGACGCGACATGACGTTACCGCTGTTTCCGCTCAATACCGTGCTGTTTCCCGGCTGTCTGCTCGACTTGCAGATTTTTGAAGCACGCTACCTGGACATGATCGGCCGCTGCATGAAGCAGGGCGAAGGCTTCGGCGTGGTGTGCATCCTCGACGGCGAGCAGGTCGGCCACGCCCCCACCGGCGTGGCGACGGTCGGCTGCGAGGCGCTGATCCGCGACTTCGTACAGCAGGAGAACGGCCTGCTGGGCATTCGCATCGAGGGAGCCCGACGCTTCCGACTGGGTGAAACCCAGGTGCGCAAGGACCAGCTGCTGGTCGGCGAAGTCGAGTGGCTGGCCGAGCAGGCCGACAGCGCCTTGCTCGAACAGGACGATGATCTGCTGGCGCTGCTGCTGGCTTTGGGCGAGCACCCGATGGTCAAGTCTCTGGACATGCCCCAGGCGGTCGACGGCCGGCAGTCGCTGGCCAACCAGTTGGGGTACCTGTTGCCGTTTCCGGAAGAGGACAAACTCAGGTTGCTGGCCACCGACTCCCCCGAGCAGCGTCTGGACGCCATCCAGGCATTGCTCGAGCAGTTGCAAGGCGAGGTGATCGGCTGAGGCCGACGGGCGCCTTGCGGCGCCCCTTTCAGTACTGGTAGCGCAGTAGCGCGGCGGGCAGGGCGTGGAAGGCGAAGAACGCCATCAGCGCCGCGCAGGCCGGCAGCACCAGCCACCACACCCGCACCGGCATGGCCGGCAGGGGCTCGCGGTTCTGCACCAGGGTCAGGGTCAGGGCGCACACACAGCAGGCCAGCAGGGTGCCGGCGAGGATGTCGGTCGGCCAGTGCGCGCCGAGGTAGACCCGCGACAGGGCGATCGTCATGGCGGGCAGGCAGCCCAGCAAGACCCAGGTCAGGCGCATGCGCGTCGGCTGGCCGCGCCCGGCCAGGACCGCCAGCACCAGGAAAAAGGCGAACGAGGCCGAGCTGTGCCCGCTGGGCATGCTGTAGCTGGTCAGCGGCTCGGTGAGCACTTCGGGGCGCGCGCGGGCGAACAGCCATTTCAAGCTGCCGTTGCCGACGGCGGTGCCGATCAGCGCGCAGCCGGCGAACAGCGCATGGCGCCATTGCCGCACCAGCAGCAGCAACCCGGTCAGCAGCCCGCCGAGGAAGAACTGCGTGCGGAAATCGCCCAGCCGGGTGATCAGCACCACGGCGCCGTCCAGCGCCTGGCGGCGGTGTTCCTGGACCAGGGTCATCACGCCCTGGTCGAAGTCGTGCAGCCACGGCCAGCCGACGAACACGGCGATCAACGCCAGCAGGCACGATCCGCTGATCAGGCGGCTGCCGTGGCGGTGGTCGCGGATGCTGCTGTTCAGGCTGACCACGATCAGCAGCGCCAGAGTGCCCACGACGATGCCGGCCTGCGGCCAGAAGTCTTCCGGCAGCGGCAGGCGGATGGCCGCGCCGGTCGCCCAGCCGGGCAGCAGATAGGCCACCGACCAACCGGCGGCGGCCACCAGGCTGACGGCGACGAAGCGCAGCAGCGGCATGTCGAACATGCCCGCGACCATCGGCAGCATCGGCCGCAGCGGGCCGATGAAGCGGCCCACCAGCAGGCTGGCGATGCCATAGCGCTTGAAATAGGTCTCGGCGCTGCCGATCCATTCGGGGTGGTGGCGTATCAGCGGCAAACCGCGGATGTTCTGGTGGAAGTACTTGCCGATGGCGTAGGACAGCGCATCGCCGAGCAAGCCCCCGGCGAACCCCAGCAACAGCGTTTCCCCCAGCGTGAAGGCGCCGCTGCCGGCCAGCACCGCCACCGCGAACAGCAGCACGGTGCCGGGCACGATGATGCCGGCGATGGCCAGGCACTCGATGCAGGCGATGAGGAAGATGGCCATGCCCAGCCATTGTGGGTTGGCACTGAGCCAGGTGGTGAGGCTGTCGAGCCATTGGCCCATGATATCAGTGTCCTTCGTTCAGGAGGGGAAAGCCTTGAGGATGGAGAAGTCCTGCCCTTCGACTTGGCCACGGCGAAGCGGGTTCCGCGTGCAGAAGCGGGCATAGGCGGCATCGACGAAGCGGTAGGGCAGGTGCTCATCGCGGCCGTGGGGAATGCCCAGGCGCGCGGTCTGGATAATCTCCGGCACCGCGATGCCGCAATCTTCCACGTAGAAGCGCTGTGGGTCGAAGCGCTGGGCGTCCCAGTGCGGCACCTTCAGGCCCAGGGCGCGGCAGAGCAGGGTCTGGCCGGCGCACAGGCGCCCGTCGGGGCGCGGGTTGCCGCTGGCGTCGGGGTTGTTCAACTGCATGCGCGCCAGGCTGTTGGCGTCGCTCAGGGCGTCGGTCCAGGGGTAGGCCGACTTGATCAGCACGGCGTTGCCCGGCCCGTGGGCGCTGAAGTTCAGCGAGTCGCCGCCGCGCGCGTAGTACATGTAGATGTGCCCGCCGTCGAGAAACAGCGCCTTGCGCTTTTCGGTGAAGCCCAGGGAGGCGTGGCTGCCCTTGTCGCTGAGGTAATAGGCCTCGGTCTCGATGATCCGCGCGGCCAGCCACAGGTCGCCTTGGCGATGGCGGATGACTTTGCCGAGCAGGTCCTTGGCCAGGGTCTGGGCGTCGCGGTCGAAGAAGCTGTCGGGCAAGGCCGAGGGCGGGTGGGGATCCGGCGTCGTCATGGGGGGCGGCTTCCAGGCGAAAAGACCGGGATCATAGCAACGAATGACGGACCGCAGCGCTGGCCTTGTGCCTGTACCTAATCCATGGCCATTGACCGCGCACCGGCCATGCGCCCGTAAACACGGGCTGCGGTGACACACCGAGACACTTACCAAGCCAAAATCGGACAATTCCGATACCTACCGTTACATCTTTCTGACCCTGCGGCTGTGACATTTACTACCATCCGCCTCCCACCGCTGGGCGTATACCGGCGCGCCCGCTATAATCAGCCGCTTTCCCCTTCGCCAAGACACCGAACCCATGACTGAGTCCGTTCTTGACTACATGACCCGCCTGGGTCGCGCCGCCCGCGAAGCCTCGCGGGTCATCGGCCGTGCCAGCACCGCGCAGAAGAACCGCGCCCTGCAGGCTGCCGCCGCGGCGCTGGACGCTGCCCGCGATGAGCTGACCGCCGCCAATGAGCAAGACCTGGCCGCTGGCCGCGCCAATGGCCTGGAGCCAGCGCTGCTCGACCGTCTGGCGCTAACCCCGGCGCGCATCGACGGCATGATCACCGGCCTGCGCCAGGTCGCCGCGCTGCCCGATCCGGTCGGGGCGATCCGCGACATGAGCTACCGGCCTTCGGGCATTCAGGTCGGCAAGATGCGTGTGCCTTTGGGCGTTGTGGGAATCATCTACGAGTCGCGTCCGAACGTGACCATCGATGCCGCCAGCCTGTGCCTTAAATCGGGTAACGCGACCATCCTGCGTGGCGGCTCCGAAGCCATCCATTCCAACCGCGCCATCGCCCGCTGCATCCAGCGCGGCCTGGCCGACGCCGGTCTGCCGGCCGCGGTGGTGCAGGTGGTCGAGACCACCGACCGTGCGGCGGTCGGGGCGTTGATCAGCATGCCCGACTACGTCGACGTCATCGTGCCCCGTGGCGGGCGCAGCCTGATCGAACGCGTCAGCCGCGAGGCCCGCGTGCCGGTCATCAAGCACCTCGACGGCATCTGCCACGTGTACGTGGCCGAGCACGCCGAGCTGGCCAAGGCCCAGCGCATCGCCTTCAACGCCAAGACCTATCGCTACGGCATCTGCGGCGCCATGGAAACCCTGCTGGTCGACCAGCGCGTGGCCCAGGCTTTCCTGCCCGGCATGGCCGAGGCCTTGATCGAGAAGGGCGTGGAGCTGCGCGGCTGCGAGCGGACCCGCGCCATCGTCGACGCCCAGCCGGCCAGCGAAGCGGACTGGCACACCGAATACCTGGCGCCGATCCTGTCGATCCGCGTCGTCGACGGCTTCGAACAGGCCGTCGAGCACATCAACCATTACGGTTCGCACCACACCGACGCCATCGTCACCGAGCACCAGGGCCAGGCCCGACGTTTCCTCACCGAAGTCGATTCGGCTTCGGTCATGATCAACGCGCCGACCTGTTTCGCAGACGGTTTCGAGTACGGCCTGGGCGCGGAAATCGGCATCTCCACCGACAAGCTGCACGCCCGCGGCCCGGTCGGCCTGGAAGGCCTGACCTGCGAAAAATACGTGGTGATCGGCGACGGCCAACTGCGCGGCCAGGAGCCGAGCTGAATTGACCGCACCCCTGCCAGCCCGGCGCATCGGCATCCTGGGCGGAACCTTCGACCCCGTGCACATCGGCCACCTGCGCAGCGCGCTGGAAGTGGCCGAGCTGATGCGGCTGGACGAACTGCGCCTGCTGCCCAACGCCCGCCCGCCGCACCGCGACACACCGCAGGTGACGCCGCAAGACCGCTTGGCCATGGTGCGCCATGCGGTGGCCGGCACGACGCAACTGAGCGTCGACGCCCGCGAGCTGGCGCGCGACAAACCGTCGTACACCATCGACACGCTCGAATCGTTGCGCGCCGAACTCGCCGCCGACGACCAGTTGTTCCTGCTGCTGGGTTGGGACGCCTTCTGCGGCCTGCCGGGCTGGCACCGTTGGGAAGAGCTGCTGCAACACTGTCACATCCTGGTGCTGCAACGCCCGGATGCCGACGTCGAACCCCCTTTCGAGCTGCGCAACCTGCTGGCTGCGCGCTCCGCGAGCGATCCTACCGCCATGCCCGGCCCGGCGGGGCACATTTCGTTCGTCTGGCAGACCCCGCTCGCGGTGTCCGCTACGCAGATCCGACAGCTGCTGGCCAGCGGCAAGTCGGTGCGGTTCCTGGTGCCGGACGCAGTACTGGCCTACATAGAGGCGCACGACCTGTATCGTGCGTCTACCTGAAGGTGCCTCGGGCACCTCACTCAACACGTTGAACGAGTTTGATATGACCAAGCAGAAAATCCATGGCGAAGCACTGGTCGAGCTGACCAAATCGGCGCTCGAAGACGTCAAGGCCCAAGACATCCAGGTGATCGACGTCCGCGACAAGCACAGCCTCACCGACTACATGATCATCGCCACCGGTACCTCCAACCGGCAGATCAACGCGATGCTGGAAAAGGTCCGGGAAGCGGTCAAGGCCAAGGGCGCGCAGCCTCTGGGCGAAGAAGGCAAGGGCGACAGCGACTGGGTGCTGCTCGACCTCAACGACGTCATCGTGCACATGATGACCGCCGCTGCCCGCCAGTTCTACGACCTGGAGCGTCTGTGGGTCGGCGCCGAGCAGAGCCGCGCCGCCGACGGCAAGCACCACAGCCCCGAGAACAGCACCCACGACTACTTCGAAAAGCTCAAGGACCGGGAATAGGTCGGCGCCATGCGTCTGCGCCTGATCGCGGTCGGTTCGCGCATGCCCAAGTGGGTCGAGGAAGGCTGGCACGAATACGCCAAGCGCCTGCCTACGGAGATGGCGCTGGAGCTTGTGGAAATCCCGCTGAACACCCGCGGCAAGAACGCCGACGTGACCCGCCTGATCCGTCAGGAGGGCGACGCCATGCTGAGCAAGGTGCAGCCGGGCGAGCGCATCGTCACCCTCGAAGTGCACGGCAAGCCCTGGAGCACCGAGCAGTTGGCGGGCGAGCTCGACCGCTGGCGCCTCGATGCGCGCACCGTCAACCTGATGGTCGGCGGCCCCGAGGGGCTGGCCCCGCAGGTGTGCGCGCGGGCCGAACAGCGCTGGTCGCTGTCGCCGCTGACACTGCCGCACCCGTTGGTAAGGATACTGATCGGCGAACAGATCTACCGCGCCTGGACCGTGCTGTCCGGGCATCCCTACCACAAATAGCCTGTAAGCCTGACCGATGTCGCAGCCGATCCGCCTCAAGGACCACGAGAAAGACGCCCGTCTGGTGCGCAAGCGCGTCGTGGTCGGCGCCGTGGCGGTCACGTTGCTCATCTGCGTGCTGGTCGCGCGCCTGTACTTCCTGCAGGTCGTGCAGTACGACTACCACTCCACGCTGTCGGAGAACAATCGGGTGCACGTGCAGCCGATTCCGCCCACCCGTGGGCTGATCTACGACCGCAACGGCGTGATCATCGCCGACAACCGGCCCAGCTTCAGCCTGAGCATGACCCGCGAGCGCGCCGGCAGCGACTGGCCCCAGGTGCTCGACGCCATCGTCGAAGTGCTGCAACTGAGCGAAGACGACCGCGTGCTGTTCGAAAAGCGCATGCGCCAGGGGCGTCGGCCGTTCGAACCGGTGCCGATCCTGTTCGAACTGACCGAAGAGCAGATCGCCCGCGTGGCGGTCAACCAGTTCCGCCTGCCCGGCGTGGAAGTGGTGGCGCAACTGGTGCGGCACTACCCCCAGGGCGCGCATTTCGCCCATTCGGTGGGCTATGTGGGGCGGATCAACGAGAAAGAGCTCAAGACCCTCGACCCGATCAACTACAGCGGCACCCACCACATCGGCAAGACCGGCATCGAGCGCTTCTACGAGAGCGCCCTGCATGGCCAGGTCGGCTACGAAGAGGTCGAGACCAACGCCCGCGGCCGCGTGCTGCGCGTGCTCAAGCGCACCGACCCCAAGCCCGGCAAGGACATCGTGCTGAGCCTGGACATCAAGCTGCAGGAGGCCGCCGAAGCGGCGCTGGGCGGACGGCGCGGCGCCGTGGTGGCGCTCGATCCGCGTACCGGCGAGGTGCTGGCGATGGTCAGCCAGCCGAGCTTCGATCCCAACCTGTTCGTCACCGGCATCAGCTTCAAGGCCTACGCCGAGCTGCGCGACTCGATCGACCGGCCGCTGTTCAACCGCGTGCTGCGCGGGCTGTACCCGCCAGGCTCGACGATCAAGCCCGCCGTGGCCATCGCCGGCCTCGACAGCGGCGTGATCAACGCCGGCAGCCGGGTGTTCGACCCCGGCTACTACCAACTGCCCAACTACGACCACAAGTACCGCAACTGGAATCGCAGCGGTGACGGCTGGGTCGATCTCGACACGGCGATCATGCGTTCCAACGACACCTACTTCTACGACCTGGCGCACAAGATGGGCATCGATCGCCTGTCGACCTACATGAACAAGTTCGGCATCGGCCAGCGCGTGTCGCTGGACATGTTCGAGGAATCGGCCGGGCTCATGCCGTCGCGCGAATGGAAGCGCGCCACCCGCCGCCAGGCCTGGTTCCCCGGCGAAACGCTGATCCTCGGCATCGGCCAGGGCTACATGCAGGCCACCCCCCTGCAACTGGCCCAGGCCACCGCGCTGATCGCCAACAAGGGCGTGTGGAACCGCCCGCGCCTGGCCAAGACCATCGAAGGCGAGCCGCCGGTGGACGAAGAACCGATGCCCAATATCGTGCTGCGCGACCCGTCCGACTGGAACAAGGTCACCCACGGTATGGAGCAGGTGATGCAGGGCGCGCGCGGCACCGCGCGCAAGGCTGCGCTCGGCGCGCAGTACCGCATCGCTGGCAAGAGCGGCACCGCGCAGGTGGTGGCGATTCGCCAAGGCGAGAAATACGACCGCAACAAGCTCCAGGAGCGCCATCGCGACCATGCCCTGTTCGTCGCCTTCGCCCCGGCCGAAAAGCCCGAGATCGTGATTTCGGTGATGGTCGAGAACGGCGAGTCGGGGTCCGGTGTGGCCGCGCCCGTGGTGCGCCAGATCATGGACGCCTGGCTGCTCGATGAACATGGCCGGCTCAAGTCCGCCGCCGTGCCTGCCACCGTCGCCGAGGAACCGGCCCCGTGATGAACAATTTCGACCGCATGCTCTCCAGCGAAGACGTGATGCGTCGTCGCGCGAGCTTCCTGCAGCGCATCCATATCGATGGGCCGCTGCTGCTGATTCTCCTGACCCTGGCCGCCGGCAGCCTGTTCGTGCTGTATTCGGCCAGCGGCAAGAACTGGGACCTGCTGCTCAAGCAGGCCTCTTCCTTCGGCCTGGGCCTGGTGTCGATGTTCGTCATCGCCCAGCTCGAACCGCGTTTCATGGCGCGCTGGGTGCCGCTGGCCTACCTGATGGGGGTGATGCTGCTGGTGGTGGTCGACGTCATGGGCCACAACGCCATGGGCGCCACGCGCTGGATCAACATCCCCGGGGTCATTCGCTTCCAGCCCTCGGAATTCATGAAGATCATCATGCCGGCGACCATCGCCTGGTACCTGGCCAAGCGCACCTTGCCGCCGCAGCTCAAGCACGTGTTGATCAGCCTGGTGCTGATCGGCGTACCGTTCATCCTCATCGTGCGCCAGCCCGACCTCGGCACAGCGTTGCTGATCCTCGCGTCCGGCGCCTTCGTGCTGTTCATGGGCGGGCTGCGCTGGCGCTGGATCGTCAGCGTGCTGGCCGCCGCAGTACCGGTGGCGGTGGCGATGTGGTTCTTCGTCATGCACGACTACCAGAAGCAGCGCGTGCTGACTTTCCTCGACCCGGAAAGCGACCCGTTGGGCACCGGCTGGAACATCATCCAGTCCAAGGCCGCCATCGGCTCGGGCGGGGTGTTCGGCAAGGGCTGGCTGCTGGGCACCCAGTCGCACCTGGACTTCCTGCCCGAAAGCCACACCGACTTCATCATCGCCGTACTGGGCGAAGAGTTCGGGCTGGTGGGCATCTGCATGCTGCTGATCATCTACCTGCTGCTGATCGGCCGCGGCCTGGTCATCACCGCCCAGGCGCAGACCCTGTACGGCAAGCTGCTGGCCGGCAGCCTGACCATGACGTTCTTCGTGTACGTGTTCGTCAATATCGGTATGGTGAGCGGCCTTCTGCCCGTGGTGGGCGTGCCGTTGCCCTTCATCAGCTACGGCGGAACTTCATTGGTGACGCTGCTGTCAGCGTTTGGCGTTTTGATGTCGATCCACACGCATCGCAAGTGGATCGCGCAGGTTTGAATAAGGTGAACAATTACATGCAAGTCGTGCGTGGCTGGGTGGCTCGTCAAATGCCGTGGATCGGCGCCCTGGGCCTGCTTGGCGCGGCCGCGCAGGCCACCGCCGGGGATTACGACGGCTCGCCGCAAGTGCAGGCGTTCGTCGCCGAGATGACCCGCGACCACGGCTTCGCCCCCGAGCAGTTGCAGGCGGTGTTCGCCGAAGTCGAGCGCAAGCAGTCGATCCTCGACGCCATTTCGCGGCCGGCCGAGCGCGTCAAGCCGTGGAAGGACTACCGCCCGATGTTCCTCACCGACGCGCGCATCGCCCGCGGCGTGGACTTCTGGCGCCAGCACGAGGCCGCCCTGGCCCGTGCCGAGCAGACCTTCGGCGTGCCGGCGCAGGTGATCGTGGCGATCATCGGCGTGGAAACCTTCTTCGGCCGCAACACCGGCAACTACCGGGTGATCGACGCGCTGTCGACCCTGGGCTTCGACTACCCGCCACGCGCCGACTTCTTCCGCAAAGAGCTGCGCGAGTACCTGCTGCTGGCCCGCGACCAGCAGGTCGATCCGCTCAGCCTCAAAGGCTCCTACGCCGGCGCCATGGGCCTGCCGCAGTTCATGCCCAGCAGCTTCCGCGCCTATGCCGTGGACTTCGACGGCGACGGCCACATCAACATCTGGAACAACGCCGACGATGCCATCGGCAGCGTCGCCAGCTACTTCCAGCGCCACGGCTGGGTCGAGGGCGAGGCGGTGGTCAGCCGGGCGCAGGTCAGCGGCGCGCAAGCCGACCAGGGCCTGACCCAGGGCATCGAGCCGGCCAGCACGGTCGCTCAGTTGCGTGCCCTCGGCTGGTCGAGTCAAGATGCGCTGCCCGACGATCTGCCGGTCACGGCGTTCCGTCTGGAAGGCGAAAACGGCCCCGAATACTGGATGGGCCTGAAAAATTTCTACGCGATCACCCGCTACAACCGCAGCGTGATGTATGCCATGGCGGTGCATCAGTTGTCCGAGCAGCTGGTCAAGGCACGAGGCGTCAACTAAATGCGCGAATTCTTCACAGCGAACACCTTGAAAGTCCTGGGCTGCCTGACCGCCGCGCTGGTCCTGGCGAGCTGCTCTTCCAGCCGTCCCACCACCACCGCCGCGAAAGCGCCCAAAGGCGGCGCGATCGTACGCGCCCAGCCGGGCCTGGACATCAACCGTGCGCACAAGGACGGCGCGCCCTGGTGGGACGTGGACGTCAACAAGATCCCCGACGCCACGCCGACCCTGCACACCGGCGCCTACAAGGCCAACCCCTATACGGTGTTGGGCAAGACCTATTACCCGATCCAGCAGTTCAGCAACTACCGCGCCGAAGGTACGGCGTCGTGGTACGGCACCAAGTTCCATGGCCAGAACACCGCCAACGGCGAGGTCTACGACCTGTACGGCATGAGCGCGGCGCACAAGACCTTGCCGCTGCCGGCGTACGTGCGGGTGACCAACCTCGACAACCAGCGCAGCGTGATCCTGCGGGTCAACGACCGTGGGCCGTTCTACTCCGACCGCATCATCGACCTGTCCTATGCCGCCGCCAAGAAGCTCGGCTACGCCGAGATCGGCACCGCGCGGGTGCGCGTCGAAGGCATCGATCCGCAGCAGTGGTGGGCCCAGCGCGGACGTCCGGCACCACTGGTGCTCAAAGAGCCACAGGTGGCGCAGACCCAGCCCCTGCCGGCCAGCACCGGCGGCGTCGAGCAATGGACGCCACCGCCGCAGCAGCACGCGGCCGCCGTGGTGCCCGTACAGGTGGCGAGCAACCCCGCGCCTGCCGGCAACGGCGCGATGTTCCTGCAGGTCGGCGCCTTCGCCAACCCGGACGCGGCCGAGCTGCTGCGCTCCAAGCTGAGCACCATGGTCAGCGCGCCGGTGTTCATCAGTTCCATCGTGCGCAACCAGCAGACCCTGCACCGTGTGCGCCTGGGGCCGATCGGCAGCCAGGGCGAAGTGCAGCAGATGCAGGACAGCGTGCGTCTGGCCAACCTCGGCCAGGCCAAGCTGGTCACGGCGGACTGAGCCGATCGGTCGGTTTTGTCATGAACCGGCGGGCATGGCCATGTACAATGGCCGCTTTTGCCCGCCAGCCCCTCCCAGGGCGCTGAACATTGATGTGGGGGCGTGGCCCGCATAGGCGGCACCTGTGCCGCTTGCGGCCACGAACATCAGACCTTCAAACGATTTACGAGAGACGGATGAACATCACCAAACTAGCCCAACGTCTATGCCTGCCCGTGCTGCTGCTGATCATGCCTGCCGCCTTCGCGGCGGAGCAGATGGTGCCAGCGGCCCCGCAACTGGCAGCCAAATCCTACGTGCTGATGGATGCCGCAAGCGGCAATGTGCTGGTCGAGAACAACGGTGACGAGCGCCTGCCGCCTGCCAGCCTGACCAAGCTGATGACCGCCTACATCGCCACCCTCGACATCCGCCGCGGGCAGATCGGCGAGAACGACCCGGTCACCGTCAGCGAAAACGCCTGGCGCACCGGCGGCTCGCGCATGTTCATCAAGGTCGGCAGCCAGGTCACCGTCAGCGACCTGCTGCACGGCATCATCATCCAGTCGGGCAACGACGCTTCGGTGGCGCTGTCCGAGCACATCGCCGGCAGCGAAGACGCTTTCGCCGACATGATGAACAAGACCGCTGCGGACTTGGGCATGAGCAACAGCCACTTCATGAACCCCACCGGCCTGCCGAACCCCGAGCATTACTCCTCGGCCTACGACATGGCCCTGCTGGCGCGCGCGATCATCAACGAAGATCCGGCCCACTACGCCATCTACTCGCAGAAAGAGTTCTTCTGGAACAACATCAAGCAGCCCAACCGCAACCTGCTGCTGTGGCGCGACAAGACCGTCGACGGTCTGAAAACCGGCCACACCGAGGAGGCCGGCTACTGCATGGTGTCTTCCGCCGTGCGTGACGGCCAGCGCCTGATCGCCGTGGTCTTCGGCACCAACAGCGAGCAGGCCCGTGCGGCCGAGACGCAGAAACTGCTGACCTACGGCTTCCGCTTCTTCGAAACCCAGACCTTCTACCAGAAGGGCACGGAACTGGCGCAGGCGCCGGTGTGGAAGGGCGCCACCTCGCAAGTCAAGGCGGGCCTGGCCAACGACCTGACCATGACCATGCCCAAGGGCCAGCTCAAGCGCCTGCAAGCGTCGATGACCCTCAATCCGCAACTGACCGCCCCCATCGCCCAGGGCGATGTGATCGGCAAGGTCGAGGTCAAGCTGGACGACAAAGTGGTGCACAGCGCCGACCTGATCGCCCTGGAAGCCGTCGAGGAAGGTGGCTTCATCCGCCGTATGTGGGATAGCATTCGTCTATTCTTCTATGGCTTGTTCAACTGACACGTGACCCCGGCAAGCCCCCGCCCACGGTGGGGGCTTCGTTGTTGCCACGGCTAACGAGGCCGTTACCGCCATGAGCGAAGCAGACGTCAAGTCGCACAAAATCGAATTTCCCTGCGCCGACTACCCGATCAAGGTCATCGGCGACACCGTGGTCAATTTCCGCGACACGGTCATCGAAATCCTCAAGAAGCACGCTGAAGTCGACCTCTCGACCCTGGCCGAGCGCCAGAGCAAGGAAGGCAAGTACACCACCGTGCAGCTGCACATCGTGGCGACCAGCGAAGACCAGTTGCACGACATCAACAGCGCCCTGCGTGCCACCGGCATCGTGAAAATGGTGCTGTGATGCCCGCCTGCCTGGGGTTTCGCGTGCTCGGCCTGCAACCGTACGAACCGGTGCTCGAGGCCATGCGGCGTTTCACCGGGCAGCGCACCGACGCCACGCCGGACGAAGTCTGGCTGGTCGAGCACCTGCCAGTGTTCACCCAAGGCCAGGCCGGCAAGCCCGAACACCTGATGTTCACCGGCGACATTCCGGTGGTGCAGACCGAGCGCGGCGGCCAGGTGACCTACCATGGGCCGGGCCAGCTGGTGGCCTACCTGCTCTTGGACGTACGCCGCCTGGGCATCGGCGTGCGCGAGCTGGTCAGCCGTATCGAAGCCAGCCTGGTGGCGTTGCTGGCCAGCTACCAGGTGCAGGCCGCCGCCAAGCCCGATGCGCCGGGCGTCTACGTCGATGGCGCGAAGATCGCCTCGCTGGGCCTGCGCATCCGTAACGGCTGCGCCTTCCATGGTCTGGCGCTGAACGTCGACATGGACCTGGCGCCGTTTCGCCGCATCAACCCCTGTGGGTACGCCGGGCTGGCCATGACCCAGCTGCGCGACCACACAGGCCCGATCGAACTCGACGAGGTCAGGACGAGGCTGCGCGAACAGCTGGTCAGGCACCTCGACTACGCAGAGCAGACGACCCTCACGGGCGGAATCGACTGAATATGACTACTGTGCAAGAAGCCGTGCCGAACCTCATCGCCAGCGACGCACCGCGCCGCCAGGCGCCGAAGAAAGTCGAAGCCGGCGTCAAGCTGCGCGGCGCCGAGAAGGTCGCGCGCATTCCGGTGAAGATCATCCCCACCGAAGAGCTGCCGAAGAAGCCCGACTGGATCCGCGTGCGCATCCCGGTCTCGCCCGAGGTCGACCGCATCAAGCAACTGCTGCGCAAGCACAAGCTGCACAGCGTCTGCGAAGAGGCCTCCTGCCCGAACCTGGGCGAGTGCTTCTCGGGCGGCACCGCGACCTTCATGATCATGGGCGACATCTGCACCCGTCGCTGCCCGTTCTGCGACGTCGGCCACGGTCGTCCGCGCCCGCTGGACGTCGACGAGCCGAAGAACCTCGCCGTGGCCATCGCCGACCTGCGCCTGAAGTACGTGGTGATCACGTCGGTCGACCGCGACGACCTGCGCGACGGCGGCGCCCAGCACTTCGCCGACTGCATCCGCGAGATCCGCGCGCTGTCGCCGGGCGTGCAGCTCGAAACCCTGGTGCCGGACTACCGCGGGCGCATGGACGTGGCGCTGGAAATCACCGCCAACGAGCCGCCGGATGTGTTCAACCACAACCTGGAAACCGTGCCGCGCCTGTACAAGGCCGCACGTCCAGGGTCGGACTACGATTGGTCGCTCGACCTGCTGCAGAAATTCAAGCAACTGGTGCCCCATGTGCCGACCAAGTCCGGCCTGATGCTGGGCCTGGGCGAAACCGACGAGGAAGTCATCGAGGTCATGCACCGCATGCGCGAGCATGACATCGACATGCTCACCCTCGGCCAGTACCTGCAACCGTCGCGCAACCACTTGCCGGTGCAGCGTTTCGTGCACCCCGACACCTTCGCCTGGTTCGCCGAGGAAGGCTACAAGATGGGCTTCAAGAACGTGGCCTCCGGGCCGCTGGTGCGTTCGTCCTACCATGCCGACCAGCAAGCGCACGAAGCAAAGATCAAGCTCTGATCGCGACAGGTGCCGACAGTGCCGATGTGTACCGCAAGGTACCATCGGCATTTTTCGTTCAGGGCCATGGCCTTTGAGGAGTGAAGATGCGCGGTCTGCAACCCGTTACCCCATTGCCCCGAGCGCTACGCGCGGGTGCCTGCTTCGCCGTGGTGGCCCCGGCCGGCCCTGCGCGACTCGACGCGGACAAAGCCCAGCGCTGGTTCGCCGAGCGCGGCTACCGATGCCGTTTGTACCCCAGCGTGACGTCGGCCGAAGGGTATCTCGCCGGCAGTGACGCACAGCGCCTGCAAGACCTGCACGACGCCTTTGCCGACCCGAGCATCGACGCCATCCTGTGCATGCGCGGCGGTTACGGCAGCATGCGCCTGCTCGACGGCCTGGACTTCGAGCTGATCCGCCGCCACCCCAAACCATTGATCGGCTACAGCGACATCACCGCGCTGCACACTGCGCTGCAGCGCCATACCGGGCTGGTCACCTTCCATGGCGCAATGCTCAACGCCGACCTGCTGGGCGCCAAGGCCGAGCCCACCGAAGCTTCGCTGTTCGAGCAATTGACTGGGCAGCTCGCGAGCGGCGCGGCGGTCGTCCATCCCAGCGAATGGCCGTTGACCGAGATCGTTCCGGGTGCGGCAAGCGGCGTTTTGCTGGGCGGCAACCTTTCGATGCTCGGCGCCACCCTGGGCACGCTGGCAGAGGTGCGCCCGACGGGCAGCATTCTGTTCATCGAGGACGTCAATGAGCCGCTTTACCGGGTCGACCGGCTGCTGACCCAGCTGCGCCTGGCCGGCCTGTTGCAAGGTGTGAAGGGCGTGCTGGTGGGCGATTTTGCCGGCATCACCGTGTCGGCGCTGACGCCGCTGTTGCGCGACATATTCGAGCCCTTGCGGATTCCGGTATTGGCGGGGTGGCGCAGCGGGCATTGCGATCCCAATGTGTGTCTGCCGCTCGGGGCGCAGGTCAGGCTCGACAGTACGGCGCGCACGTTGCACGTGGAACAGGCCCTGTTCGCGGTTTGACGCTCTGCCGTGGACAGTACGAAACAGACCCGTCAGTGCGGGCATCGGCCGCGCGCTCGCCCTGCCAAGGAAGGCAGGGCGTGTCCCAGCCCGCACAAACGCGCTGGTTGTCAGGTCCACGACGCGGCCGACCCAGCGCTGTGAAACCGCTCGATCTCATCTCCTCGTAACAAATTGTTGCAAGTGATAATAATTAGTATTTAAATCTCGCCGCCACAGGCGTGCCCTGCGGCGGACATAGGTGGCAGCACCCTAGAAGCGCCGTTCGAGCGCAGTGGGACATCAGGAGATGAAATGAGAGCGGGTTTTCAGTTGCGCACCTTGGCGGTGCTGGGCATGGGCATGCAGGTCCTGCCCGTATTCGCCGTCGAGGCATTCAGTTCGGCAGCGGGCACTGGCACGAGCATCGCGCTACCGGCGTCCAGCGTGACGGCCGAGCAGATACTTGAACGGGCCGACGGCCCTGTACCCGGCTTCGTTGCACGCCAGGCGGGTGCGGCGACCAAGACCGACACGCCGATCCAGGAAACGCCGCAGTCGATCTCCGTGATCGGTCGCGAACAGCTCGACGACCGCAACGTCACCGACCTCAACCAGGCGCTGCGCTACACGGCTGGGGTCAACACTTCGTACAGCAACGACACCCGTAACGACGCCTTCACCCTGCGCGGTTTCAGCGCCGATTTCTTCTACCTCGACGGCACGCGCCTGCCTGCGGTGCCCGGTCGCGCACTGGACCAGTTCCGCGTCGATCCCTACCAGCTCGAGCGCATCGAGGTGCTCAAAGGGCCAGCAGCGGTGCTCTATGGCCAGGGCGAGCCGGGCGGGGTGGTCAACATGGTGTCCAAGAGGCCCACCGACTACGCGCGCGGGCAGGTGGACGCCCAGGTCGGCAGCCATGACCGCTATCAGCTGGGGGTCGATGTGTCCGGCCCGGTGGAGGGCAACGACAACATTCTGTACCGGGTGATCGCCCAGGAAACCACCAGCCGCAACGAAGTCGATTCGGTGCATGGCACCCGCACGCTGCTGGCCCCCTCCCTGACCTTTCGCCTGGGAGAGGCGACCTCGCTCTCGGTGATGGCCGGCTACCTGCGCGACGACACCATGGATTCGAACAATTTCCTGCCGTACTACGGCACGGTGCACCGAACCCATCTGGGCCAGCGTATCCCCACCCGCCTGGCGACCAGCAATCCGAGCTACGAGAACTACGACAAGACCCAATATTCCCTGGCGTACCTGCTCGAACATGCCTTCGACGAAGACTGGTCGTTCCGTCAGAACTTCCGCTATTCCCATGTCGATCTGGATAACCAGGCGCTGTTCGGCTACGCCCTGAGCAGCGATCAGCAGACCATCCAACGCGCGGCCATGAACCTGGCGTCGAGCTTCAACAACTTCGACTTCGACAACCAGGTCCAGGGCCACCTGAGCACCGGCGAAGTCGACCACACGCTGTTGATGGGCCTGAACCTCACCACGCAGAACTTCTACGACAGCGAAGGCTACGACTACGGGTATGCGCTGAACCTGTACGACCCCACGGCGCTGCGCGGCAGCATCGCCAAGCCGGACTTCAACGACACCCGCACCCATCAGGTGCAGACCCAGACGGGCCTGTACCTGCAAGACCAGATGAAACTGGACAACTGGGTCCTGGTGGTCAGCGGTCGGCAGGATTGGGTTTCCACCACGAGCGAAGACAACCTAGCGGACACCCGGCAGGACAGCCATGACGATGCTTTCAGCGGTCGTGTCGGCCTGATGTATGAGTTCGAATCGGGGTTGGCGCCGTACCTGAGCTACTCCACCTCGTTCCAGCCGGTGCTGGGCAGCGGCGCTGGCGGCACGCCGTATTCGCCGCTCAAGTCCAAGCAGTGGGAAGCAGGCCTGAAATACCAGCCGCCTGGCATGGACGCCACGTTCTCGGCTGCCGCTTTCGATCTGCGGCAGGACAACACCTTGACCGATTCACCCGACCCGAGCGTGTTCACCAGCGTGCAGCAGGGCCAGATTCGCAGCCGCGGCCTGGAGTTCGAAGCCACGGCCGAACTGACCCGCAACCTCAAGTTGCTCGGTGCCTATACCTTGCAGAACGTCGAAGTCACCAAGGGCGGGCCAACCGATGTCGCGGTGGGCAATGCGCCGACCGCGACGCCGCGTCACCTGGGCTCGCTGTGGCTGGACTACACCCTGCACGAAGGCCCGTTCAGCGGTCTGGGCTTCGGTGCCGGCGCGCAATACGTCGGCTCGACCTACGCCAACGCCGCCAATACCCTGCGAGTGGATTCGTTCGCGGTGCTCGACGCGGCGGTGCATTACGACGTGGAGGACTGGCGCTTCGTGTTGTCGGGCAACAATCTGTTGGACAAGCAGTTCGTGTCCCGTTGCGGCAGTGCCACCCGTTGCCAGTACGGTGACCGGGCAGAGGTACTGCTCAGCGCCCGTCGCTCGTGGTAGCGCCAGACGTTTGAGATGCGCACACAGCCGGCGTCTTGTGGCGTCGGCAGGGTCGTGTGCTTGGAGCGTCAGGCGAAACGGGGCGCTCGGGATGGCGCATGCATTGCCCGAGCAAGCCGGCGCTTGGCCGGCTGGCATCGCTCGAAGCGTCTGACTGGCGCGCCGGAAGGTTTGCCCGGCGCGTCGCCAGGCTCAGCGGCTGCGCAGGCTATCGAGCAGCTTGTGCGTCGGATACCCATCCGCCGGCCAGCCCAGCGCCTGTTGCGCGGTGCGAATGGCCTTGCGGGTGTTGGCACCGATGATGCCGTCGGCGTTGCCGGCCGGGTGGCCGCTGGCATTGAGCAGGTTCTGCAACTCCATGCGCTCGCTGCGGCTCAAGGGCGTATCGTCTTTCGGCCAACTGCCGGCGATGAAGCCCCAGCCGGAGAAGCGGTCGCCCAGCAGGCTCACCGCCAAGGCGTAGGACGAGGAGTTGTTGTACTTGAGGATGGCGCGGAAGTTGTCCAGCACCAGGAACGCCGGGCCACGGGCGCCCGCGGGCAACAGCAGCGCCGCGGACAGCTCGTTGCTGCCGGCCGGTAGCTGGGTGCCGGCGGGCAGGGTGACGCCCATCTGTAACCATTCGCTGACCGGCTTGCGCTGGCTGCCGTCGGCCTGCCAGAAGTCGAAACCTGCGGGCACCTGAACCTCGAAGCCCCAGGGCTGGCTGCGCTTCCAACCCGAGCTTTGCAGGTAGTGGGCGGTGGAGGCCAGGGCATCGGGCGTGCTGTTCCAGATGTCGCGGCGCCCGTCGCCGTCGAAGTCGACGGCGTGGGTGTTGTAGGTGGTGGGAATGAACTGGGTCTGGCCCATGGCGCCGGCCCAGGAGCCGCGCATGGCCTCGGGCTGGATGTCGCCGTTCTGCAGAATCTGCAAGGCGGCGATCAGCTGGTCCTGGGCGAACTGCGGACGCCGGCCTTCGTAGGCCAGGGTGGCCAGCGAACGGATCACCGATTTGCTGCCCTGGAACTGGCCGAAGTTGCTTTCCATGCCCCATACCGACACCAGTATCTGCCGATCGACGCCGTAGCGCTGTTCGAGCTGGGCCAGCAGGTCGGCGTGCTGTTGCAGCAGGCGCTTGCCATTGCGTACCCGCAGCGGCGACAGCGCGCCGTCGAGGTATTCCCAGACCGGGCGGCTGAATTCGGGTTGGCTGCGGTCGGCCTTGATCACGTCCATGTCGGGCGTGACGCCGGAGAAGGCGCGGTCGAACAGGCTGGCGCTGATGCCGGCCTGCAAGGCTTGTTCACGGAAGCCCGCCTGCCATTGCGCGAAGGTCTGTACGGGTTGGAGTTCGCTGCCGGCATCCACGTCGGCCGTGGCTAGCCCGACGACGGGCGCAGGTTGCGCGGGTGCCAGGGGCACGGCGTCGGCGGCGGTGGGTTTTTCCGCACAGGCGACCAGCAGGACGAGGCTGGATGCTGCGATCAATTGGCGGGAATGCCAGCGAGGGAAAAGACTGGGGAGCATGCACAGATCCAGGGATTACAGGACAGACGACGACCATATCATGCCTGTGCCGCGATTGCTTTCATGCCGCCAGAAAGGAAGAAGCCTCCCAATCTTTCGATTGGAAGGCTTCGCGTTGGTAGCTGCCTTTGCCTTTGCCGGGCCGCTCCTGGCGGCAGCGGAACAGCGGCTGGGCGACGATGGATTTGGCTTTGTTCGGGCCGTGTTTCTGAGGCCTTTTGCTCATGGCGATGTCCTGAAGCGGTTGGGAAAGCGCGCACTTTAGGACCAGGGCGGAGCGGGGGCCAATTGAATGTGTCAATCGGCACGCGGTTCACTGCGCCGGCAATGCCAGACGCTGTCCGGCCATCAACAGGGTCAGGCGGCTCAAGCTTACCCAAGGGCAGCCTTCGGCCTGGCCCTTGATCTGCGCGTCGATGCGTTGGGCATCCTGCAACAGCTGCGCCCAACGTTGCGCACTGAGGCGTTGCAAGGCTTTGCTGACCAGAGGCCGGCGTTTGTCCCAGATCGGCGGCTTGGCCTGACTGAAGGCCTTGTCCAGCGGCACGCCCTGGCTGAACAGCTGCGCCAGCCCGGCCAGCGAGCGCAGTTCACGGGCCAGCGCCCAGAGAATCACCGGTGGCTCGACGCCCTCACCGCGCAAGCCTTCGAGGACACGCAAAGCATGCCCAGCGTCGCCGTTGAGGATGGCATCGACCAGGCCGAACACGTCGAAGCGGGCGCTGTCTGCCACGGCAGCCTGAACGGTCTCCAGGGTAATCTGATTGCCCTCGGCCAGCAGCTTGAGCTTCTCGATTTCCTGGGCCGCGGCCAGCAGGTTGCCTTCGACCCGTGCGGCGATCAGCTCGACCGCCTCGCGCTGTGCAGACAGCCCAGCTTGGGCCAGACGTTGGTTGATCCAGTTAGGCAGTTGGTGGGCATCGACCGGCCAGATCTGCACGAACTGGCAGTGCGGCCCTTCGAGCAGGGCTTTGCCCCACTTGCCACGCTGGGCGCTGGCATCGAGCTTGGGCAGGCTGATCAGCAGCACGGTATCTTCGGCAGGTCGGGCACAGTATTCGATCAGCGCGGCAGCGCCCTTGTCGCCGGGCTTGCCCGATGGCAGGCGCAGTTCCAGCAGGCGCCGCTGGGCGAACAGCGACAGGCTGGCCCCGGCCTGGAGCAGAGTGCCCCAGTCGAAGTTGGCATCGGCGCTGAATACCTGGCGTTCGTCGAAGCCCTGCCGGCGCGCGGCGGCGCGGATGGCATCGGCGGCTTCCTGGCACAGCAGCGGGTCATCGCCACTGACGATATAGACCGGTGCCAGGTCGCCTTGCAGGTGTTTGTTGAGCTGGGCGGGAGCGAGCTTCATGGGGTAGGGCGGGGCACAGGCGTGCCCCGTTCAGGCTCAGTTGGCCGGGATTTGCATCGGCGATTGCTGGGGCGTGGCGTCTTGCGCACGACGCGCGGCATCCAGGGCTTCGGCTTCGGCCTTGGCGCGCAGGTCGGCTTTGCGCTGCAGCTCATCGAGGCGCGAAGACGTCAGTTGCTGCAAACGTACCACCAGGCGTTGCACCAGTTCGTTGCGCATTTCCTTGCGCACCTTGGTGGCTTCCTGACTGGAACCGATGACGTTGTTGCCGTCGCGTACGTAGACCTTGTTCACTTCGATCTTGTCTTGCAGCAGCGTGGCGTCGTTCAAGCCTTTCACCGCGTAGTCCACTGTGGTGGTCAGCTCGTATTCGGCCGTGCGCGAGCCGCCGGTGTAGCTGGCCGCACGCTGGTCTTCCTGCTCGTTGAGCAGTACCAAGTGGTAAGGCGCGCCGCTGTAAAGCTTCACGCCGCTGTTTTCCAGGGTGTTGCGCAGTTGCTTGACCGTCTCGCCATAAGCGTTGCGCGCCGTGACGTCCAGTTCCTTGATGCTCAGGTCGTTGGTGCCAGTGCCGCGCAACTGGAAACCGCAGGCGCTGAGCATGACGGCCAGGCCCATCACCAGCAGATTGCGTTTGATCATGTTGTAGCTCCCTTGTGGGCCGATTCCGCCTGCCCGCCCTCGGCGCGCAGGCGTTGCCATCAGTTGGCGACGATGTTGACCAGCTTGCCCGGTACCACGATGACCTTGCGAATCGTCAGGCCATCGATGAAGCGCAGGACGTTTTCATTGCTGCGGGCCGCGGCTTCGACTTCCTCGCGGCTGGCGGCGGCAGGCATTTCCACCTGGCCACGCAGCTTGCCGTTGACCTGCACCACCAGCACGATGCTGTCCTGCACCAGCGCGGATTCGTCCACGACGGGCCAGGCGGCATCGATCACCGCGCCGTCATGGCCGAGGTGGTTCCACAGCACGTGGGAGATGTGCGGGGTGATCGGCGCCAGCAGCAGGGTGACCGCCTCCAGGCCTTCGTGCAGCAAGGCGCGGTCCTGTTCGCTGGCTTGCGGGGCTTTCTCCAGCACGTTCATCAGGGTCATCACCTGGGCGATGGCGGTGTTGAACTTGTGGAACTGGCCCACGTCGGTGCCGGCCTGGCGGATCGCCGAGTGGATGGCGCGGCGAATGGTCTTCTGCGCATCGTCCAGGGCGGCGATGTCGAGCGCGCCAGGCAGACCCTGGGCGACGTGGGCCTGGGCCAGGCGCCAGACGCGGCGCAGGAAGCGGCTGGCACCTTCGACACCGGAATCGGACCATTCCAGGCTGGCATCGGGCGGCGAGGCGAACATCATGAACAGGCGGCAGGTGTCGGCGCCGTAGGCGTCGATCATCGACTGCGGGTCGACGCCGTTGTTCTTGGACTTGGACATCTTCTCGGTGCCGCCGATTTCCACCGGCTGGCCGTCGCTTTTCAGGCGTGCGCCGACGATCTTGGCCTTGGCATCGCGTTCGAGTTCGACATCGGCCGGGTTGAACCAGTCCTTGCCGCCGTTGCTGGCCACGCGGTAGTAGGTCTCGGCGACCACCATGCCCTGGGTCAGCAGGTTCTTGAACGGCTCGTTGGAGGTGACCAGGCCTTCGTCGCGCATCAGCTTGTGGAAGAAGCGCGCGTACAGCAGGTGCAGGATGGCGTGTTCGATGCCGCCGATGTACTGGTCCACCGGCAGCCAGTGGTTGGCCGCTTTCGGATCGACCATGCCGCCTTCGTAGTTGGGCGAGGCATAGCGGGCGAAGTACCAGGACGACTCGACGAAGGTGTCCATGGTGTCGGTTTCGCGCTTGGCCGCGCTGCCGCACTTGGGGCAGACGCATTCGTAGAACTCGGGCATGCGCGCCAGGGGCGAGCCGGCGCCGTCGGGCACGACGTTTTCCGGCAGGGTCACGGGCAGCTGGTCTTCGGGCACCGGCACATCGCCGCAGGTGGCGCAGTGGATGATCGGGATCGGGCAGCCCCAGTAGCGCTGGCGGCTGATGCCCCAGTCGCGCAGGCGGAACTGGGTGCGCGACTTGCCGAGGTTCTTGCCGATCAGCGCGGCTTCCATGGCGTCGAAGGCGCCGGCGAAGTCCAGGCCGTCGAACGCGCCGGAGTTGATCAGTTGGCCGTGCTCGCCGTAGGCGTCCTGCCACTCGCTGCCGACGTCGTCGCCGGCGCTGGTGCGCACCACGGCCTTGATCGGCAACTGGTACTTGCGGGCGAATTCGAAGTCGCGCTCGTCATGGGCCGGCACGGCCATCACCGCGCCGTCGCCGTAGTGCATCAGCACGTAGTTGGCGACCCACACCGGCAGCTTCTCACCGGTCAGGGGGTGCTCGACGCGCAGCGCGGTCGGCATGCCTTTCTTTTCCTGGGTGGCCATGTCGGCCTCGGCCACGCTGCCGGCCTTGCAGGCATCGATGAACGCTTGCAGCTCGGGGTCGTTCTGCGCCGCCTGGGTGGCCAGCGGGTGCTCGGCGGCGACGGCCACATAAGTGGCGCCCATCAGGGTGTCTGGACGGGTGGTGAAGACTTTCAGCGTGCCGCTGTGGCCAATGCTGGCCTGGTCGTACGGGAACTGCACTTCCATGCCGCGCGATTTACCGATCCAGTTGCGCTGCATGGTCTTGACCTGCTCGGGCCAGCCCGGCAGCTCGTCGAGGCTTTCCAGCAGCTCGTCGGCGTAGTCGGTGATGCGGAAGTAGTACATGGGGATTTCGCGCTTCTCGATCAGCGCGCCCGAACGCCAGCCGCGGCCATCGATGACCTGCTCGTTGGCCAGTACGGTCTGGTCGGCAGGGTCCCAGTTGACGGTGCCGTTCTTGCGGTAGATCACGCCTTTCTCGAACAGGCGGGTGAACAGCCATTGTTCCCAGCGGTAGTAGTCCGGCTTGCAGGTGGTGACTTCGCGCGACCAGTCGATGGCCAGGCCCAGGCTCTTGAGCTGGGTCTTCATGTAATCGATGTTTTCGTACGTCCACTTGGCCGGTGCGACGTTGTTCTTCATCGCGGCGTTTTCCGCCGGCATGCCGAAGGCGTCCCAGCCCATGGGCTGCAGCACGTTCTTGCCGAGCATGCGCTGGTAGCGGGCGATCACGTCGCCGATGGTGTAGTTGCGCACGTGCCCCATGTGCAGCTTGCCGCTCGGGTACGGGAACATCGATAGGCAGTAATAGGTGTCTTTGCCTGGCTGTTCGTTGACGGCGAACGACTGTTGCGCGTCCCAGAAAGACTGGGCGGCGGCTTCGATATCACGGGGCGTGTATTGTTCGTGCATGGCTACTTTTTGCTGAGAGAGGAAAGACCCTGTTCCAGGCAGCGCGAGCTCGCTGCGTCCGGTACTCCGGCGTCGATAGAGTGAGCGCCGTAGCATACATGAGCGCCGCCGCCGGTGGCTAACCAATCTATGCCGTGGGCCGTTGGTCGCGGCGGCCTGCTGCTTTGGTGAGTGGCGCTAAGCTCAGGGCTGGGGGAGATGCCGTTATCTTCGAAGAGGTGAGTAGATGGGAGATTCGCAGCTAAGCAAGACCAAACCTGAGGTCTACGAACGTTTGATCGACCGCCTGGGACTGGCGCTGGAAACGGCCAGAACCGCAGCCAAGCTGCGCGACCAGGCACCCGCCGAGCTTGAGTTGCGCGGCTTGAGCCAGGCCGAGTTCGAGGTGATCAAGGCCTGGTTGAAGGTCCACGCGCAGGGCCGTTTGGGGCAGGCCGGCAGCGATCCGCAAGCGCCCGCCGGCACGGCCAGGATCGTCTGGCTCAAAGACAGGAAACGCCCTGACGTCGCCGCCAGGCCGCGCGCGCCGACCTTCAGGTAGGCACGGCCTTCCACGGCTTTTCCAGCCCGCTTCCGGGCCTCATTACACGCTCTCGACTTGATCGGCGTCCGTTGCCCTTGAGGGCCGGCGCCGATCCTCCTAGTCTGCATGCCTTGTCACGAGGTATGCGCCATGCCCCTTCGCTTTTTCATCAAACAATGGCTGTTGCCGCCCGGTGTGCTGATTCTCTTGCTGCTGCTGGGCTGGTGCCTGCGCGGGCGCTTCCCGCGGCTGTCGACCCTGTGCTTCGGCATGGGCCTGGCCGGTCTGTGGCTGATGAGCCTGCCGCTGGTGGTGCAGCAGAGCGCGCGCCTGCTGGAGCGCGAAGCGCCGCTGGCGGTGCAGGCCTGGCCGCAGTTGGCGCAGCAGGCCGATGCCATCGTGGTGCTGGGCGCCGGGCGCGAGCGTGGCGACCTGGCCTGGGGGGCGAGCGACCAGCCGAGCTTGCTGGCGCTGGAGCGCATGCGCTTCGCGGCGAACCTGGCCAAAGCCTGCGGTCTGCCGCTCCTGACCAGCGGCGGCCTGCACTTCGGCGAGCCGCCTAGCGAGGCGCAGTTGATGGCCGAACGTCTGCAAGCGGACTTCGGTATCGCCGTGACCTGGCAGGAAGGACGCAGCCGCACCACCTGGGAAAACGCCGTGTACAGCGCCGAGGTGCTGCAGCCCCTGGGTAAGCGCCGGATCGTGCTGGTGACCCAGGCCTGGCATATGCCCCGCGCACGCTGGAGTTTCGAGCGTGCAGGCTTCACGGTGATCCCGGCGCCGATGGGCGCGCTCGGCAGCGCCGAGGGCCGACCCTTCTTCGGCCTGTTGCCGGAGAGCCGAGCCATCGGGCAGAACGCGCAGTTGTTGAACGAGGCGTTGGGGTTGCTGGCGTATCGGTTGCTCTATTGAGGCACCTTGTAAGTACGGCCGATCGACCGCGCCTACAAGGCCGCAGTGCGAGGCTTACAGCGCCCGCGTTTTGCGTCGTGCCAGCAGGGCCCATCCAAGCAGCAGCACACACACTGTGCCGAGCGGCCACGAACGCCATTGCAGGTAAGGCGTCAGTTGCTGCATCGGCACCACTTCCCCGTAGAGAATCGCCTGCTCGAACTGCGGCACCTGCGCGGTGATGCGGCCCTGCGGGTCGATCAGCGCCGTCACGCCGTTGTTGGTGGCGCGGATCATCCAGCGGCCGGCTTCCAGCGCGCGCATCTGCGCCATCTGCAGGTGTTGCAGCGGGCCGATGGAGGTGCCGAACCAGGTGTCGTTGCTGATGGTCAGCAGCAGGTCGCTGCGCGCCGCCAGGCCTGCGGCGAATTCCGGGTACACCACCTCGTAGCAAATGTACGGCGCGATCCGGTAGCCCTTGGCCTGTAACAACTGCTGGTCCGCCGGCCCGCGAGCGAAGTCGGACATCGGCAGGTTGAAGAACTCGATGGCGCCGCGCAGCAGGTCTTGCAGCGGCACGTACTCGCCAAAGGGCACCAGTTTCTGCTTGAGGTAGGTGCCGCTGCCTTCGCCGGTGGCGGTCACGCCGTTGTAGAAGCGGCGCTGCCCGTCGACTTCCTCGCGCACCGGCACGCCGGTGATCAGCGCCGAATGCCGCCCGCTGGCGAAGCCCCCCATCATGTCGATGTAGCCCTGGGCCTGATCCTTGAGGATGGGCACGGCCGTTTCCGGCCAGACCAGCAGGTCCACGGGCTTGGCGTTCAGGCTCAGGTCGCGGTACAGGGCCAATTGCGCATTGATGTGCGCCGGGTCCCATTTCAGCTCTTGCTCGACGTTGCCCTGGATCGCCGCCACGCTCAGCGGCTCGCCGGCAGGACGGGTCCAGGCATGGCCCTTGAGGGCGAGGCCCACGATCCAAGGCGTGACCAAGAGCACCGCGCCCAGTGCCAGCGCCTTGGGTTGCGCGCGCAGGCGATACAGGTTGCACAGCAGCGCCGCGCTCAAGGCCAGGACGAACGACACCAGCCACACACCGCCCAGCGGCGCCAAGCCCGCCAAGGGCCCGGCCAGTTGGCTGTAACCGGCATAGAGCCAAGGGAACCCGGTGAGGAACCAGCCGCGGAACGCCTCTTGCAGCAGCCACAGCGCGGCGAAGCCCAAGGCGTCGGCCAGTGGCGCGTCGCGGCGGCGCAGCCAGCGCGCCCAGACCCAGGCGGGCAGGGCGAAGAACCAGGCGACGCCCGCGAAGAACGCCACCAGCAGCAATACCGCCAGCAGCGGCGAGGCGCCGCCGTAGGTGGTCATGCTGACGTAGATCCAGCTGGTGCCGGCGCCGTACAGGCCGAAGCCGAAGCACCAGCCACGGCCTATGGCCTGGCGCGGGCTCAGCTCGCGCAGGCCGGCGTAGAACAGCGCAATAGACAACAGGGCGAGCGGCCAGAAGTCGAAGGGCGCCAGGGCCAGCAGGGTCGAGGCGCCGGCCGCCACGGCCAGCAGATTACCGGGCCAGCCGGGACGGGTGATCCAGCGCATGGGAGTCCTTAACGGTTGATCGGGGTCAGGCGCAGCAGATGGATGCGTCGGCTGTCGGCATTGAGGATACGGAAGCGCCAGGTGCCGATTTCCGTGGTCTCGTTGCGCTTGGGCAGGTGGCCGAAGGCCGTCATGACCAGGCCGCCGACGGTGTTGAAGTCTTCGGTGGAAAACGCGCCGTCGAAGAACTCGTTGAAGTTGTCGATGGGCGTCAGCGCCTTGACCAGAAAGTCGCCGTTGGGCAGCGGCTTGATGTAGCTGTCTTCCTCGACGTCGTGCTCGTCCTCGATGTCGCCGACGATCTGCTCGAGCACGTCTTCGATGGTCACCAGGCCCGCCACGCCGCCGTATTCGTCGACCACGATGGCCATGTGGTTGTGGTTGGCGCGGAACTCGCGCAGCAGCACGTTGAGGCGCTTGGATTCAGGCACGAAGGTGGCCTGGCGCAGCAGCTGCTTGATGTCGAAGCTGTCGCCGTTTTCCTTGAGGATCAACGGCAGCAGGTCCTTGGCCAGGAGAATCCCGAGCACATCGTCGTGGCTCTCGCCGATCACCGGATAGCGCGAATGCGCGGCGTCGATCACCGCCGGCAGGAACTCGCGGGGCGTCTGGCTGGCCTTGATGCTGATCATCTGCGAGCGCGGCACCATGATGTCGCGCACCTGCAGGTCGGCGACCTGGATGGCGCCTTCGACGATGGCCAGCGCTTCGCTGTCGAGCAGCTTGTTCTGATGGGCTTCGCGCAGCAGCTCGAGGAGCTCCTGGCGGTTTTTCGGCTCATGGGCAAAAGCCTGGGTCAGTTTACCCAGCCAGGACTTCTGCCCGTTGCTCGATCGGTCTTCGCTCATGGCGGTTACTCGTGTTCCTTGCAGTGGTCGGTGTGTGAATGGTCATCGTCGGCGTAGGGGTCGGGGTGGCCCAGCTCCGCCAGTAGCGTGCGTTCCAGGGCTTCCATCTCCTCGGCTTCCTCATCGTCGATGTGGTCGTAGCCGAGCAGGTGCAGGCAGCCGTGGATCACTAGGTGCGCCCAGTGTGCGTCGAGCGCCTTGCCTTGCTCGCGGGCTTCGCGCTCGACCACCGGGATGCAGATCACCAAGTCGCCGAGCAGCGGAATGTCGAGCAGCTCATCGGGCACGTCGGCAGGGAAGGACAGCACGTTGGTGGCGTAGTCCTTGTGCCGCCAGGTGTGGTTCAACTCGCGGCCTTCGGCTTCGTCGACCAGACGGACGGTCAGCTCGGAGTCGGCGCTGCGCTGGCGCAGCGCCAGTTCGCACCACCGGCGGAAGTCGGCGTCGTCCGGGGCCGCCGCGCTGGAGGCCCGTTGCAGATCGAGTTCAAGCATCTTTGCCGGGCGCCTCGGCGGCTTGCAGGGCTTCGAAGCGGTCGTAGGCTTCGACGATGCGTTGCACCAGCGGGTGGCGCACCACGTCCTTGGGCTCGAAGTGGGTGAAGCTGATGCCTTCGACGTCCTTGAGCACGTTGATCACGTGCGCCAGGCCCGACTTGGTGCCGCGCGGCAGGTCGACCTGGGTGATGTCGCCGGTGATCACCGCCGTGGAGCCGAAGCCGATGCGGGTGAGGAACATCTTCATCTGCTCGAGCGTGGTGTTCTGGCTTTCGTCGAGGATGATGAAGCTGTTGTTCAGGGTGCGACCGCGCATGTACGCCAGTGGGGCGATCTCGATCACCTGGCGCTCGATCAGCTTGGCCACGTGCTCGAAGCCGAGCATCTCGTACAGGGCGTCGTACAGCGGGCGCAAGTACGGGTCGATCTTCTGCGCCAGGTCGCCGGGCAGGAAACCGAGCTTTTCGCCCGCTTCGACCGCCGGGCGCACCAGCAGGATGCGCCGCACCTGTTCGCGCTCCAGCGCGTCGACCGCGCAGGCCACGGCCAAGTAAGTCTTGCCGGTACCGGCCGGGCCGACACCGAAGTTGATGTCGTTGGCCAGGACCTTCTGCACGTAGCGCTGTTGGTTGACCCCGCGTGGACGGATAGGGCCTTTGCGCGTGCGCAGGGAAACGCTGACCTCGTTCACGGCCGGGTTGTCGATGTGTTCCACCGAAGACTCCTGCAGGTACAAGTGGACGATTTCAGGGGACAGTTCAGTGGCCTTGGTCTCGCGATAGAGACGGCGCAGCAGCTGTTCGGCGTTGGAGGTGGCTTTGGCTTCGCCAATCAGTTCGAACTGATTGCCGCGGTTGCGGATTTCGATGCCCAGGCGTTGTTCGATCAGCCGCAGGTGCTCGTCGAACTGGCCGCTCAAGTTGGCGAACCGATGGGCCTCGAAAGGCTCGAGGAGGAAACGATGGGGAGGCGTGGGTGCGTTCAAGGTGGTTTTTGGCCGCTCGACGGCAATGAATGTGGCTGAAGAATAACCCTTGAATGACAGCGACGAAAGCACTGAAACGATCAAGGGTCGGCGAAAGGCGGTCATCGTCCCGGCTGGCGATTCGGGCGACGGCGGTAAAGCCTTGCTGGCATTGGCAATCCTGCTCGGCGGCCGATCCGCGGGGGCATGGCTCTGCTATGATGCCGGCCCTTTTTCCGCCTGTACTTTCCTATCGACCATGAGCAAGCCCGAACCTGCCATCTACAAAGTGATCTTCCTCAACCAGGGCCAGGTCTTCGAACTGTATGCCAAGCAGATCTTCCAGAGCGATCTGTGGGGTTTCTTGGAGATCGAGGAAATCGTCTTCGGCGAGCGCAGCCAACTTGTAGTCGATCCGGGCGAAGAAAAGCTCAAGGCTCAGTTCGAGGGGGTGATCCGCAGTTTCGTTCCCATGCAGTCGATCGTGCGCATCGACGAGGTGGAGCGTTTGGGGACGGCGAAGATCAGCGAAGCCAAGGGCTCGGGCAACGTCATGCCGTTCCCGATGCCAACGCCGGAGCGCTGAGGCCGGTTCAAGGCAGGGGCGCGAACGGCGAGCGCCCTTCGGCGGTCTGCAACTCCAGTAGGTACTTGCGGAAGATCTGCCCCAGCACCTGGGTGGCATGCTCCAGCTCTTCGCGCGGCATCTGCTCGGTGACCTCGTCGGCCATGTCCAGTGCATCCTCGGCCCCGTTGACCGCCGCCATCTTCAGCAGAATGTAGGCCTGCACGTGGTTGGCCTTGACCCCTTCACCGTGGAAGAACATGCCGCCAAGCCGGTACTGGGCCTGGGCATGGCCTTGCAGCGAGGCTTTCTGGAACCAGTCGAGGGCCTTCTGCAGTTGTTGCGGGGACTGGGTGTAGAAGTACTCGCCCAGTTCGTACTGCGCTTCGGCCTCGCCGGCTTCGGCCAGACGCTCACAGGTGTGTAGCGCCTGCTTGAGGTCTTGGGGCTGAGTGTTGAGCGTGCAGCGGCCCGTGGCTGGGATCAGCAACGAGTTGCCTTCCTCTGCCAGCGACAGCAGGGGCGTGGTGAGCAACAGGCACCCCAGGGTCAGGGCGCGGCCGGTGCGGTTCATGGGGATAGACTTACCTCTGCAAAGCTGCGGCCAATGTCTCTGGTGGCACATTATGGGATAAGCGAGGCAAACCTTACAAAGATTTACGCGAAATTCTATAGCGGGGACGCGAAGTTGCGTCCCCACCGTGTTGGCGTCTACTTATTTGAGCTTGGCGAACGCGCGTTCGGCGGCGTCCAGGGTGATCTGCAGCTCGGCATCGCCATGGGCGATGGAGGTGAAACCGGCCTCGAATGCGCTCGGCGCCAGGTACACGCCGCCTTCGAGCATCAGGTGGAAGAACTGTTTGAAGCGCTGCGCGTCGCTGGCCATGACGTCGTCGAAGGTGACGATGTCGTCGGCGCCGCTGAAGTACAGGCCGAACATGCCGCCCGCCTGGGTCGTCACGAACGGAATGCCCGCCGCGTCGGCGCGTTCCTGCAGGCCGTCGAGCATACGGCTGGTGTAAGCGGTGAGTTCGGCGTGGAAGCCTTCGCGGCTGATCAGGCGCAAGGTGGTCAGGCCCGCCGCCATGGCCAGCGGGTTGCCCGACAGGGTACCGGCTTGGTAGACCGGGCCCAGCGGGGCGATGCACTCCATGATCGCGCGCTTGCCGCCAAAGCAGCCGACCGGCATGCCGCCGCCGACGATCTTGCCGAAGGTCGAAAGGTCCGGGGTGACGCCGTAGTGGCCCTGGGCACCGCCGAGCGAGACGCGGAAACCGGTCATCACTTCGTCGAAGATCAGCACCACGCCGTGCTTGTCGCACTGCGCGCGCAAGCCTTCGAGGAAGCCCGGTGCGGGCGGTACGCAGTTCATGTTGCCGGCCACCGGTTCGACGATGATGCAGGCCACGGTCTGGCCCACTTCGGCCAGGGTCTTCTCGACTTCGGCCAAATCGTTGAAGGGCAGGGTCAGGGTGTGCTTGGCGAAATCGGCCGGCACGCCCGCCGAGCTCGGCACGCCCGAGGTCAGCAGGCCGGAACCGGCCTTCACCAGCAGGCTGTCGGAGTGGCCGTGGTAGCAGCCTTCGAACTTGATGATCGCATCGCGCCCGGTGTAGCCACGGGCCAGGCGGATGGCGCTCATGGTGGCCTCGGTGCCGGAGCTGACCATGCGCACCATCTCCATCGACGGCACGATCGAGCAGACCAGGTCGGCCATCTCGGTTTCCATCGCCGTCGGCGCGCCGTACGACAACCCGTGCTGCAACTGCTTGCGCACCGATTCCAGCACGTCCGGGTGGCCGTGGCCGAGGATCATCGGGCCCCAGGAGCCGACGTAGTCGACGTAGCGTTTGTCGTCCTCGTCGATCACATAGGCGCCTTCGGCATGCTTGAAGAACAGCGGCGTGCCGCCCACGCTGCGGAAGGCGCGCACCGGCGAGTTGACGCCACCGGGGATGTGTTTCTGGGCTTGGGCGAACAGGTCTTCGGAACGGGACATGGATGAACTCTCTTGAATCAGGAAACGAACAGGGCGTTGAAGGCGCGGGCGCGGCGGGTGACATCCTGCGCGCTGTCGGCACCGAACAGGCCGTGGATCACCGCCAGCAGGTCGGCGCCATGGGCGACCAGCGGGGCGGCGTTGTCGAGGGTGATGCCACCGATCGCGGCGATGGGCAGCTTGACCGCGGCGCGGGCCTGGGCCAGCAGGTCGAGGCTGGCCGCCGGCGCGCCGGGCTTGGTGACGGAATTGAAGAAGCGGCCGAAGGCCACGTAGCTGGCGCCTTCGGCGGCGGCCTGGGCGGCCAGCGCCAGGCTGGCATGGCAGGTGGCGCCGACCACCGCTTTGGGCCCGAGCAGCGCCCGCGCGGGATTCAGCGGGCCGTCGGTCTGCCCCAGGTGCACGCCGACGCCCAGACGCGCGGCCAGTTCGGCGTCGTCGTTGATGATCAACTGCGTGCCGTAGCGCTCGCACAGGCGCAGCAAGGACTCGGCTTCCTTAATACGGCGGCCGGCGTCGTCGCTCTTGTCGCGGTACTGCAACAGGCACACGCCACCGTCGAGCGCCGCCTCGACATACGGCAGCAGGCGCCCGGCCAGCAGTTGGCTATCGGTGATGGCGTAGAGACCGCGTAGGGCCATGGCAGACCTCGTGCTGTTCAGGAACAGAAATCCAGGGGCAGACGGCGCGGCACGAACTGGCCGCGACCGAGCCGTTCGGCGTCGCGCAGGGTGCGCCAGGTGTAGTCGAGGGCGCTGGGCACCGCGCTGTGCAGTCGCTCGCCCTGGGCCAGGCGGCCGGCGAGGGCGCTGGCCAGGGTGCAGCCCGAGCCGTGGTAGCTGCCCGGCAGGCGCTCGCAGATCCAGGTCAGCGGCGCGCCGTCGCGGCGGTACAGGCGGTTGTGGATCTGCGCTTCGTCGCCGTGCCCGCCGGTGATCAGCAGGTTGCGGCAGAACGGCAGCAGCACCTTGGCGCAATCGTCGGCGCTGCCCTCAGGCAGTTCGGCGAGGATGCGCGCCTCGGGCAGGTTCGGCGTGGCGATCAGGGCCAGCGGCAGCAGGCGCTCGCGCAGGGCATAGCCGACTTCATCCTTGCCCAGCCGCCCGCCGCCGCCAGCGCGCAGCACCGGGTCGCAGACCATGGGCAGGTGCGGATGGGCCGCCAGCAGTTCGGCGACCGTGTCGACCATCTCGATGGAACCGAGCATGCCGAGCTTGACCGCAGCCACTTCGGAATCGGCCAGCACGGCGTTGGCCTGGGCCAGCACCCACTCGCGGTCGAGCACGCGGAAGTCGGTGACGTTGACGGTGTCCTGCACGGTCAGCGCGGTCACGGCCGGGGCCGCATGGCAACCTTGCGCCAGCAGGGCTTCGATGTCTGCCTGCAAGCCGGCGCCGCCACTGGGGTCGTGGCCGGAGAGACAGAGGACAACAGGGCGGGAGCTGTAGATATTCATGGTCGGCGAGCTTAACACCAAACCGCCTGGCGCGAAGCGGCCGGCGCGGGATTGTATGACGAGCGCGTCGCGCGCGCTGGTCGGATGAAGCAATCGTTCTGACCTGTACGGTCGGCAGGTGCTCGACACGGAGGGCGAGTCGCTTGGCGAAGGGGCTCTCGGCCGTTGCCAGGTCGGCTGCGCACGCGTCTACGGCGCGTCCTCCAGGCTGCCGACGGCGTCGCGCGAGCAGGGCGGACGCTACACCCGGCAAGCGCATCGATGGCGCGCGCCCGGGGATGTATTTCCCGCGCAACCGAGGCAAGATGGCTGCCTGCATGTCCCAGACAGGAAGCACAGTGTGAGCCACGCGTTTGAAGTCGTAGATACCCCCGAACAGGCCGTCGACCGTCTGGCGGCCTTGCACCAACAGGCCACCGGGGCCCTCAGCCAGGCCCTCAAGCGCTACCTCAAGGACCGTACCGAACCGACCGCCGCCGAGCGGGCGCTGTACCGTTATCCGGCCATCCGTCTGACCTACGCCAGCCAGGGCGAGGTGGCGGCCACCACGCGGGCCTACGCCAAGGTCCAGGTCGATGGCGTCTACAGCGTCACCGTGACCCAGCCCGAGGCCTTCCGTGGCTACCTGCTCGACCAGTTGCGGCCGCTGATGGACGACTACACCGTCACCGTCGAAGTGGGCATGAGCGAGCAGAGCATTCCCTACCCCTACGTGGTCGACCAGGGCGACGAGCTGGCCGGTAGCGGCATCACCGCCGCCGCTTTGGCGCGGGTGTTCCCCAGCACCGACCTGTCCGCCGCCACCGACGACATCGCCGACGGCCAGTGGGACTGGGGCAACGCCCAGGCCCTGCCGCTGGCGTTGTTCGACGCCACCCGCGTGGACTTTTCCCTGCGCCGCCTGGTGCACTACACCGGCAGCGACTGGCGCCACGTGCAGCCGTGGATCCTGCTGACCAACTACCACCGTTATGTCGACCAGTTCATCGCCCACGGCCTGGAAAAGCTGCGCGATGACCCGCGCTTCGTGCGCCTGGTGCTGCCCGGCAACGTGATCGTCGACAAGGCCATGGACGAAGTGCAGACCCAGGCCCTGGTCGCCAGCGTGGTCTGGCACCGCTACCAGATGCCGGCCTACCACCTGATCGCCGCCGACGGCGACGGCATCACCCTGGTCAACATCGGCGTCGGCCCGTCCAACGCCAAGAACATCACCGACCACCTGGCCGTGCTGCGTCCGCACTGCTGGCTGATGATCGGCCACTGCGGCGGCCTGCGCCAGTCGCAGACCATCGGCGACTACGTGCTGGCCCATGCCTACATGCGCCGCGACGGCATTCTCGACCGCGTGGTGCCGCCGAACATCCCCATCCCGGCCCTGGCCGAGGTGCAGCTGGCCTTGCAGGAGGCCGCGGCGCACGTCACCGGCGAGCGCGGCGACGAGCTCAAGAAGCGCCTGCGCACCGGCACCGTGCTGACCTACGACGACCGCAACTGGGAGCTGCGTTGGGCCCAGGAGCGGCCGTTGATCAACCTGTCGCGGGCCGTAGCGGTGGACATGGAAAGCGGCACCATCGCCGCCCAGGGCTACCGCCTGCGGGTGCCTTACGGCACCTTGCTGTGCGTGTCCGACAAACCCTTGCACAGCGAGATCAAGCTGCCGGGCTCGGCCAATGCCTTCTACAACCGCGCCGTGAGCCAGCACCTGAAGATCGGCATCGCCGCCCTAGACCTGCTGCGCACCGAGCTGAACGCGCTGCACTCGCGTAAACTGCGCAGCTTCGACGAGCCGCCGTTCCGCTGAGGTCGCATGCCCCCGCCATCCCGTTCCACCCCGCGCCGTCCCTCGGCGCGGCCCGCCGCGACACGGCGCCCGCCCAAGGCGCCACCGGCCGAGCCGCGGCTGGTCCTGCTGAACAAACCCTTCGACGTGCTGACCCAGTTCAGCGACGGCGAAGGGCGCGCCACGCTCAAGGATTTCGTCGACATCCCCGGCATCTACCCGGCCGGGCGGCTGGACCGCGACAGCGAAGGCCTGTTGCTGCTGACCAACGACGGGCGCTTGCAGGCGCGCATCGCCGACCCCAAGCACAAGCTGGCGAAAACCTATTGGGTGCAGGTCGAGGGGGAGGTCAGCGAAGCGCAGTTGCAGCAGTTGCGCGAAGGCGTCGCGCTCAACGACGGCCCGACCTTGCCGGCCGAGGCGCGTGCGCTCGACGAGCCGGCGCTGTGGCCGCGCACACCGCCCGTGCGCTTTCGCAAGAGCGTGCCGACCTGTTGGTTGGAGTTGGTCATCCGTGAGGGGCGCAATCGCCAGGTACGTCGCATGACGGCGGCGGTCGGCTTGCCGACGCTGCGTCTGGTGCGCGTGAAAATCGGCGACTGGACTCTGGAGGGGCTCGAACCGGGCGCATGGCGCGAGGTGCCGGTGCCACGCTAGAGGCCGGTCTGCGGCTGCGTCACACGCCTTCGATCAACGCCACCGCAACCGTCTTGACGACGAACGCCATCACGCCCAGGCCCAGCACGAAAAACAGGATCAGCGTGCCCAGGCGCCCGGCCTTGGACTTTTTCGCCAGGTCCCAGACGATGAAACCCATGAAGCCGACCAGCGCGCTGATCAGGCCGATCATCATCCATTCTTCGAACACCGCCGGGTCCATCGCTGCGCTCCTTCAAGGTGGGTGCGGACGGCGAGCATACCTCACCGCTCGCTGCGCGCTCAGCGCAGGTGGGTCAGCGGCATTTCGGTGCTGGCCAGCACCTGGTTGAGCACGAAGCTCGAACGCACGCTGGTGACGCCTTCGATACGGGTCAGGCTGCCGAGCAGCAGTTTCTGGTAGTGGTCCATGTCGGGCACCACGACCTTGAGCTGGTAGTCGGCGTCCATGCCCGTCACCAGGCTGCATTCGAGCACCTGCGGCAGGCTGCGGATCACCGCTTCGAAGCTTTCGAAGCGCTCGGGGGTATGCCGGTCCATGCCGATCAGCACGTAGGCGGTGAGGCTCAAACCCAGTTTCTTGCGATCGAGCAGGGCCACTTGGCGGGAAATGTAGCCGTCGTCTTCGAGCTGCTTGACCCGTCGCGAGCAAGGCGAGGGCGACAGGCCGATGCGTTCGGCCAGTTCCTGGTTGGAAATGCGCGCGTCGCGCTGCAGTTCTTCGAGGATGTTCAGGTCATAGCGGTCGAGTTTGCTCATGTTTAGGGCCTTGTCTGTGCAGATTGCGGCGAATTATCGAATCAGAGTAAAAAATTGCGCAAGCAGTATTTGAATCAGCAATATTCGCAATCTTGTGTCGGGCCGCTTGCTCTATCGTTATCAACAGAATCACTGCCCGGACAACAGTCCACGGCGAGGCGCCTCAGACAGGCGCTCGCGGCCAGGCCATCCCACCGGATCCGCCAGGCCCCCGGGCTACACCCAGTCCAGAAGACCAGGTGAGGTGAGCCGACGTTACCCACGTCGAGCACGGACGACCATTCGAGAGGGAGGCCCCAGCGGCCTCCCTTTTTTAATGCGCGCGATTCACCGCCCGGGGGCAGGGTGCGGGTAGACTCGACGGCATTGAGGCCAATGTCGGTCGAGGGTGGTGCGATGAAGTCAGGTTTCGCTCGATGGGCGTGTGTGGGTGTTGTTTGCATGGGGCTAACCGCGCCTGTAGTGGCCGCGCCTGGATCGACCCCGCCCGTATCGACCGAAGCACCTTCACCGGCAGCCGGGCCGAACGGAGGCGCCGCTGCGCAGAACGCGCCGGGCCATTCGCCGCTCAACTCCCGGGACGAAGTCTGGCAGACCCAGCCGGCGCGTCCCGGTTTCTACCGCGACATTCCTCGTCGCGAAGGCGACTACCACCCCTGGCAAGCCGGCGGCCCCGGCCAGCGCCCCGGCGGCGATTGGCCGGGGCGGCCCCATGGGCAGGGCGACGGCTGGGGCGGCGGCCCGCAGTTGCGGCCCGGGCAGCGCATCGACGGTTTCGCCGAACGACACTGGAAAATTCCCTACCACGGGCAGGACTACTTCTATTCGGGAGGGTACTGGTACCGGCCGTACGGCGATGCCTATAGGGTCATCACCCCGCCCTACGGCTTGCAGGTCGACGCGCTGCCGGACTATGCCCAGGAAGTGTGGCTGAACGGGCAGCCGCTGTTCATTGTGGCCGGCACCTATTACCAGTACCTGCCGGACATCGGCCAATACCAGGTGGTCGACCCGGCGGCGATGCAGCCGCAGACCGCGCCGGCGCCGCGGCCTATGCCAGGCCAGGCGCCCCAGCCCATGCCAAGCCTTCCGTCGCAGCCGTCAGCGGGTGCCGCTCCGGCCATCGACGTTGAGCCGCTGTACGGGCAAGGCCCACAGCAGCAACAGCAGGACGGCGCCCAGTGTTATCGATGGGCCGTCGGCCAATCCGGCTTCGACCCCGCCAATGCGCCCTATGCCCCCGCCCAGTCGGTCTGGCAGGTCTATCAGCAGGCCCTGGGCGCCTGTCTGCAAGAACGCGGCTATCGCCTGCAACCGCGATAAGCCTGGGTATGGCCGTTCGCCGCGCCACAGCAAGCGTCATGCCCGTCGATGAAAAGGCGGCCTATTGGGGCCGCTGCGCGGCCCATCGCGGCTGAAGCCGCTCCCACACGTCTGTGCGTACCTGAGCAACACACGTTTCCCTGTAGGAGCGGCCGGTTCGGCGTTCCGATCAGCCGCGATGGCCGGCGACGCCGGCCCAATGGCCACAATGCGTTACGACAATGATTGCTTGGTTTCCAGGTCGCCTGCCGCGTTGCACGCCCATCGCGCTGCACGCCTGCATGTGATGAGCCCGACCCCTGGTCGATCGCTCTCACACCCTGCGGTCAAACCGTGCCATAGCGCTTGCGCGCCTCGATCGCCAGGCCGCTGCCGATGCTGCCGAAGATGTTCCCTTCCACATGCCGCGCGTTGGGCAGCATGGCCGCCACGCTGTTGCGCAGCGCCGGGATGCCGCTGGAGCCACCGGTGAAAAACACCGTGTCCACCTGCCGCTCGCTCACCCCGGCCTTGGCCAGCAGTTCGCGTACGCTGCCGCGCACTCGTTCGAGCAACCCGTCGATGGCGCTTTCGAACAGCGCGCGGGTCAGTTCGGCGCTCAGCTCCGGCTCGACGCGGCTCAAGTCGATGCGCCGCGAAGTCTGCTCGGTCAGGTCGATCTTGCTGGCTTCCACTTCCATCGCCAGCCAGTGCCCGGCGCGCTGCTCGATCAGGTTGAACAGCCGGTCGATGCCCAGCGTGTCTTCGATGTCGTAGCGCATGCTGCCCAGGGCCAGTTGCGACTTCTTCGAGTACAGCGCGTTGATGGTGTGCCAGGTGGCGAGGTTGAGGTGGTAGCTGGTCGGCATCAGTGCCTGGCTCTTCATGCGGCTGCCATAACCGAACAGCGGCATCACGCCTTGCAGGCTCAACTGCTTGTCGAAGTCGGTGCCGCCGATGTGCACGCCGCCCGTGGCGAGGATGTCGCTGTGGCGGTCGTCGAGCAGATGGCGCTCGGGCGACAGGCGGATCAGGCTGAAGTCGGACGTACCGCCGCCGATGTCGACGATCAGCACCAGCTCCTCACCCGCGATGTTGGCCTCGTAGTCGAAGGCGGCGGCGATCGGCTCGTACTGGAACGACACGTCCTTGAAGCCGATCTTGCGCGCCACGTCGGCCAGCGTGTCCTCGGCCTCCTGGTCGGCGGCCGGGTCTTCGTCGACGAAGAACACCGGCCGGCCCAGCACCACCTGCTCGAAGCTGCGCCCGGCCTCGGCCTCGGCGCGCTGCTTGAGCTCGCCGATGAACATGCCCAGCAGGTCCTTGAACGGCAGCGCCGTGCCCAGCACGCTGGTGTCGTGCTTGATCAGCTTGGAGCCGAGCAGGCTCTTGAGCGAGCGCATCAGCCGGCCTTCGTAGCCTTCGAGGTATTCGTGCAGGGCCAGGCGGCCATACACCGGGCGGCGCTCTTCGAGGTTGAAGAACACCACCGAGGGCAGGGTGATCTTGCCGTCTTCCAGCGCGATCAGCGAATCGACGCCCGGACGGTGCCAGCCGACCGTGGAATTGGAGGTGCCGAAGTCGATGCCGCAGGCGCGGGCCGGGGAGAGGTCAGACATGAAGAAAAGCTTCCGGAGGCAAAACGGCCGCGCAGTGTATGCGAGTCGGCAGCTAAATCAAGACCGGCCATCCATTGCAAGAAGCGCCCAAGCGGGCCTTGAACGGCTATCCTTGGGCCTTATCTTCAGTTGCAACATGTAACTTCACACTGGTGACCCTTGGATGGACTTCAAAGACTACTACAAGATATTGGGCGTCGAGCCGAACGCGGATGACAAGGCCATCAAGGCCGCCTACCGCAAGCTGGCGCGCAAGTACCACCCCGATGTCAGCAAGGAGCCCGGCGCCGAAGACAAATTCAAAGAGGCCAACGAGGCCTATGAAGTGCTGGGCGACGCGCAGAAACGGGCCGAATTCGACGAGATCCGCAAATACGGTGGCCAGCATGGCCGGCCGTTCCAGGCGCCCCCTGGCTGGGAGAATCGCGGTGGCGGCGGCGGCTTCGACAACGGCGACTTCTCCGATTTCTTCAGCTCGATGTTCGGCGCCCGTGGCGGCAGCCCGTTCGGCCGTGGCCAACAGCAGCAGCGCAGCGCCGGGCGCCGGGGGCAGGACGTGGAGCTGGAGCTGGCGATCTTCCTGGAAGAAACCCTGAGCAAGGACGCCAAGCAGATCAGCTTCCAGGTGCCGCAAAGCAACGCGGCCGGCCAGCGCACCGGCTTCACCACCAAGACCCTGAACGTGAAGATTCCCGCCGGCGTGACCGACGGCGAGCGTATCCGCCTCAAGGGCCAGGGCGCTCCAGGCTTGGGCGGCGGTGCCAACGGCGACCTGTTCCTGACCCTGCGCCTGGCACCGCACCCGCTGTTCGACGTCGAAGGCCACGACCTGATCATCACCGTGCCCCTGGCGCCCTGGGAAGCCGCGCTGGGTGCCAAGGTCGCGGTGCCGACCCTGACCGGGCGCATCAACCTGACCGTCCGCCCCGACAGCCAGAGCGGCCAGCGCCTACGGGTCAAGGGCATGGGTTTGACCAACAAGCAGGGCGAACGCGGCGACCTTTACGCGCAGCTCAAGGTGGTCATGCCCAGCCAATCCGACGCGAAAGCGCGCGAGCTGTGGAGCAAACTTTCCGAACAGGCCGCCTTCGACCCGAGGGCCAACTGGAGCAAGTGACCATGAGCAGCAGCCTGATCGTGCAACTGGACCTGCACACCCTGTGTCGCGAGGCCGACGTGTCGGCCGACTACGTGATCGCGATCGTCGAGCACGGCATCGTCGAACCTTGGGGGCGAACGCCGCAAGACTGGTTGTTCGACGATCAGGCGCCGCTGCGCACCCGGCAGGCGGTCAAGCTGCGTCAGCAGTTGCAGCTGGAATGGGAGGGGGTGGCGTTGGCGCTGGAACTGCTCGACGAGGTGCGGCAACTGCGTACCGAGAACACCCGGCTGCGCCAGCAGTTGGGGCGCTTCACGCAACGATGAATAAGCTGACGCCGACATTTTTGTCAGTAGACGGCATGGTTGGCGGTTTTCCATAGTGCGAGCCTGATCTGTCTTACTAGACGAAGAGGGCTTCGCCATGAGCATCGAGATTGCCGAAGATAAACAGGACTACGCCGGGCCCATTTCCAAGCAAGGCGTGGTCGTCGTCGAAGTCTATAAAGTGTCAGGCAGAGCCAGCCCGGCGGTCAGTGCCTACATGAAGCAATGGTCAGCGCATGCCAACTCTGCGATCACCTTCCTGAGGGTGCCACTGGAGCTGGCCATGGCCGACCCCGACACGTTCGATGGCCTCGCCAGTGCCCCAGCCGTGTGCTACTTCAAAGGCGGCAAGTGCGTACTGCAGGTGCTGGGCAATTACGTCAACAGCAACTACACGCTGCGCACGGACCCTGCCCAGGGCTGGTACGAGAAAAAGCTGGCCGACGTACTGCGCGATTGAGGACGCGTCAGTGTGCGGGGTTGGCATCCTCATCCAGTTGCAATTGCATGAGCGTCAGGTCGAGCCAGCGGCCGAACTTCACACCGACCTGGGCCATTTGCCCCGTCACGGCAAACCCCAGACGCTCATGCAGGCGAATCGAAGCGGCATTGCCGCTCTCGATGGCCGCCACCATCACATGCTTGCCGCAGGCGCGAGCCCGCTCGATCAGTTCGGCCATCAGGCGTGGCGCCAGGCCTTTGCCGCGTTGGTCATGGCGGATGTACACCGAATGTTCGACCGTCAGGCGAAAGCCTTCGAACGGGCGCCAGTCGCCGAACGAGGCATAGCCGAGCACACCGTTGTCGTCGACCGCTACCAAGATCGGGTAGCCCTGCTGCTGGCGGGCGTCGAACCACGCCTGGCGGTTGGCGAGGTCCACAGGTACCTCGTTCCATATCGCCAGGGTGTTGTGCACGGCATCGTTGTAGATGGCGAGGATGCCGGGCAGGTCGTCCGACGTGGCGTTACGGATGCAGGGGTTCATGGGGGTGTCTCGCGAAAAGTGAAGGGATGCCCGGCCTGGTAGTTTCGTCAGTTATGCCCGCGTAACGAAAAGCCCACCCTACAGACAGTTCGCGCAACTGACCACAGGATGATTACCATGGAAAAATTCCACTCGACCTACCTTTGTACAGGTTTGCTCGCCGTGCTGGCCTCAGGCTGCGCCAGCCTGGATCGGGTAGGACCGCCCTCCGGCAGCGCTCCGCTGTCCTCTGTTCAAGCGCTGCCGGCAGCTATCGATAGCCGCGTCTACCAGCGCGAGCTGGGCAATATGCAGATGGGGCCGTTGCAGCGCACTCGACGAAACGACGGGTACACCGTGGAAAGCGGTGCGTTGACGGATCATAAGGGCGCGGCCACCGGCAGCCTGATCGCCGTGCGCTCGCCCACAGGCGCAGTGACTGCTGTCATCGACAGGCCAGGCAGGCGAGGGTTGCTATTGGTCGATGTCCAAGGTACGCGACGCTTTCTCGAAGAGCCCGCTTACGATTACCTGAAGGCCGATGAGGTGGCGGGAGCCCCGCCCGGCGATCCGCCAGCCGTTCAGCGGCCTGCCGCCGATGCCTTCGTCATCGACGCCCTCGTGGCTTTTTCCGTTAAGGCATTGGATTCCCTGGGCAGCGATCCCATCGCATTCGCACTGGCGCAGCTGGAAACGGTCAACGTGGGCTTACGCAACTCACAGATATGGAGCACCCGCGTCGATTTGGCGGGAATCGTCGTGACCGATACCGACCGTGGCGTCGACTCGGAAGGTTTGCGCCAGACCGACCAGGACCTAGGGGGGCGGCGGCGTGCCTATCGGCACGACATCAACGTCGCCTATGGCAAGCAGGGCCCCTATGCCGGCCTGGCTTACGCTCCCGGCCTGAGCAGCATCAACTCGATCGACTATCCCCTGGCCTTCCGTCACGAGTTAGGGCACAACGTCGGCGGCCACCATTGTTATCCCGATGGGGGAGACGACTACAGGCACGGGCATCAGCTCGCATCTGGCATGGGCACCCACCTGTGCGGCAATAATCTTCCCTTCTATTCGAATCCCCGTGTGAGCCTGGAGGGCGTGCCGGTGGGCAATGGGGCGACGGCGGACATGGCACGTTTGTGGCGCGAGCAGGCAAGCCGGCTGGTGGACGCTGGCCCAGCGTTCGGGGGTGATCGGATGATCATGCTCTCGAGTCAGGGCGAGGCGAGACTGAATGTCGTTACGATGCCGACCTCCAGTTCGGCCGGGGTAGTGGCGTTGTCATCTCGGGAGGGTCCGGTTGAACTCACCGCGAATGCAGGCTCGTACACGATGTTGCGCACGATAGCCAGGGATGAAAACGGCCGGCCCTATATCGCCAATCTGCGCGCACAGAAGCAGGTCGGAGAGTGCAGCCGCACGGGCATGAATTCCAACAGAGGCTGCAACCCACTTTACGACAGGGGTGGGTTTTCACTGTTCGTCAGCTATGACGTCGAAGACAACGCGCACCTTCCGCCAAGTTGGTTCAACAGTGTGCTGGAACTCAAGGCAGTGGACGCGAAGTTTCCCGAGTGGTCGCGGCCCATTCTGATCAGCTTCTCGATACATCGCTAAGCGGGGGCGGCCTATCGCCAGCAAGCGACACGGCGCGAAGTGCGGGCACTGCGTCGCTCGCTGGGATGGGGTAGCTTGGCGACTGAAATATCTGTATGCGCAGGCTCGGGGCCGCACATGGGCCCCGATCCCATCACCGCGTCAGCTTTTGCCTTGCGCTGCGGATGCGCTTGCTTCTTTTCGAATTTTGCCTATCTCCTTGACGAACTGGTCGTCACCCGCTTTGGCCGTGTACACCATATTGAACCGTATGTCGTCGATGATCGAAAGGTCCTTGAGCAGCTCCTCATTGCCCAGTAGCTCCAGCGTCCATTGTGAGATGGCGCCTGTGCCTTCGAACGGCAAATAACGGCCATCGTGGAACATCAACTCATACACCCAGGTACCTGCATCGTACCCAAGTCCATCTTCGGCCATGGTCGACGACAACGCGATCTGCTGGTTTTCGCGGGGGTTGCGCAGGACCAGCTTGGGGTTCTCGCGCGCGGCCGTTATTGTTTCATCACTTTCTTTGCCTGGGTAAAGCGAGCGGGCCGCATGCTTGTCGGCCTCAAGCAGCGTAGCGCTACCGGTCTGCGTGAGGACTGCATACAACTCTTCCACCTTCTTGTCTGCCTTGAGTACGAGCGTGACGGACACGTATTTCAGTTGGCGAAGGTACTGACCCGGGTAACCTTTGTCGAAATCCTCTGCCTTGAATTCGAATGTGTAGGTTAGCGGGGCGGTGCGAGTAGCGCTCTTTTTGAAGATGCCGGCCCACTTTTCTTCGGGCTTGGTCGCAACACTGTCCAGCTGGTTCTTAAGGCTAAAGGACTTCTTGATCGTCAAGCGCCGCTCGTTTCTGGCCAGGTATTCATTCTCCATCTGTTGCAGGTTCACCAGCAGCGATTCGCCCACCAGCATGCCCTTGTATTGGTCGCGCCAGGCACTCGTATCGATGAAGCTGTCGCGCCGGTAGTCGCCGATTTCATAGCGCCAGGCGGCCTCTACCCCCATGCACAGTGAGCGTACGGCATCGTAGGCCGCCCCGTAGATGGACTCCTGGCGTGCCACCAGCCAGTTATAGATGGGAATGATGGTAAACCCGGTAGTCATGGACACGTAGGCTTCCTTCAGGTTGACGAGGTCCTGTCGGCACTGGTCAAGGGCAATGGTACTGGCATTGAGTTCGATATTGGTTTCGGCCAGTTGTTGGTTGAGGATCTTCAGATCCCATTCGACCTGGCTTTTGGCAAATACCCACTCCGCTGCGCGGCGGTTGTAGCCTGCCTGCACGGTCAGCTCGTCGGCGATAATTTTTGAAGCTTCGGCTGTGGCAGTTAAGACCTCGGCGGTTCTGGCCATGGGGGCTGCCGGGTCGATGCCGCCAACCGCCATGCCGTAAATGGTAGGCACCGCCGCTTCCACAGCGCCAGCGACGGTTTTAAAGGGAACACTGAGAAATGTGGTCGCATGGGCGATCCAGGTGAGCGCGGTGGCGGCCTCTTCCTCCAGGGACCGACCGACGTCGATGAGGTCGCTGAAATACGTTTCCTGCGCCGATAATTTATCGCGGCTGATCAGCAGGCCTTTTTTCTTCGCCTCAATGTTGGCGACCGCTTCTTTTTGCAAGCGAATGGCGAACTCGGCCATCCCGATATCCTGCGCTTTCAATTGCACCGACAGGCTGGTGTTGAACTCCTCCTCCATCAAACTCATGTAATGTCGGCCAAAATCCGACAATTGTTGCGCCGCTACTTTGGCGAGGGGCAGCAGTTGGCGGAAGCGGTAATGCGGGATATCGACCTGGCCACTGTGGTAGGGGATGGGCAGATTGCTCACGCCGCCTTGCCCATTGTCGAAAACGTCCACACTTTCGCTGCTCCACTCCAGCGCTGGAAGTTTTTTGCCATCCAGGGTAAGGCCGTGGCGCAAGTTGTACAGGCGGCTTTGCAACGTTTGGTGCAGGTCGAGCACCCGGCCATTGATTGGCCGGCGGAAGTTGTCGCCGTCGACCGACGCCAAGGCCACCACGTTCCAGCGCGGAATACTGCTACCTGAGGGTAGCGGGCCAAGCAGCTGCTGCGCCTGCTGGTAGCACAGCCAGGCCTGGTTCAGTGAGCTGAGGGTGAGCTGGCGGTAAAAGTGGTCGCCCTGCAACTGCCAGTTTTCCAGCAGCGACAGGTAGATCGCCTGTTGGTAGTAACGCGATAGGGTGAACACCCGGCTAATGGGGTCGGCGCCCTTGCGCAGGGCCGAACCCAAGGTCCCGACCTGGGCTAGGGGGCGGGTAACCCAAGGCGCGGGGCGGCCATGCGCATCGGCTTTGGTCCGGTAAGGGTTGAACAGGTAACGCAGGTACCAGTCTTCTGCTTCTTCGAACTGTTGTTGCTCGGTCAGGCGCATGGCCACCAGGGCGGGCACATGCAGGAACAGCTCACGGAAATACAGAGCGTTGGCGCCGTGGAAATCCATGTCTACCGGCTTGTCGGACTCCAAGCCCGGCTCTTGCAGTTTCTGCGTGTCCCACGCTAGCACCTGCTCGACCCCCTGGCTGGCGCGTGAGACAAGGTTCTTACCGAACAGCGTATTGAGGCGAATCTTATGCGTTGGCCAGGTCGGTTCGAGTTTCGCTACCTGGCTAAGGTCGAGGTACTGTGCCTGCTTGGCATTCGAGGCAATCGAAATAGTCCAGAGTTCGTCATTGTCGGTGATGTTCTGTACTTCAAACGTTGCGGTCGTTATATCTTTTGTGTGTGCGCTTTGGGGGCTGTGGTCGAGTATTACTTCTATTTTTTTATAGGTTTTTGCGTCTATTTTTAATATTATGGAATAAGTGTCTTTGTGTATGAAGCAATTCTCTCCACGTATGAGGTCAAAAGTACCACGGAGTAATTCGCCGTCTGCGAAGATATTTACGGAATAGTCTATTTCAGGAAAGTCTGTAGAGAAGGGTTCTGAAATATGAGGGGTTTTCTCAAGGTCAATGGGTCCTTGTAAAGTTATCTCGATCTCATGCTTTCGGGGTGCAGTATATTTTGCAGTAATGCCAAACTGCTTTCTATTTGTCTTTGACGTAGTGAGTACCAAGTGTGTCGGGCTGCCGTCGTAAGGGTGCTGGATCGCGTGCGCATTACTGTAAGAGGACTGCAGTGAGGTAAAGAGCTTGTTAGCGTCTTCATCATTGATTGCCTTGTTTTCCAACAGCAGAAGGTCTCGCGCTTCGAGGTAGTAGTCCTTGTCCCGGGTGAATTCATCGGTTTTCGTAAAGGTTCGAGCGCTGTCATACAGGACGGCAGTCAACCACAGGTCCTGATCACTGGGCTCTTGCACGACCACGATCAGACCAGGCATGAAATCCCGGTTTTTTGCGCGGTTTTCGTCCCAGCGTCCATCTTTATAGCCATCCAAGCAGAACAGTTCATTGCTGGTGCTCCAGCTACTGTCGCTCTGTTGGAATACAAAGTTCACTGACAGCTTGCGTTTGTTATGCAAAGTCTGGTTTTGGTTTTTGCGGTCCGGCAAATCGGTGCTGCCTCGCTCCACCCAGAATACATAACGGCGCCCGGCGATGACCACCGGCCGGACGGTGTCATGGAGTTTCCCATCGGATTGGCTTTGTGCGATTTCGCCCATCGGTGCCAGATCAATTTTCTCCCACTCGCTCCAGGCAAGCGGGCTTAGCCGGTTCTGGTTGTCACGCAAGCTGATATCCAGTGTGCGCCAGTAATATTCATTCGGTGTGGTATTGGTCTTGGCGATGAAGTGATAGGTGTCCTGCTTGGGGTCATGCCCATCCATGTAACCGCTGATGACTTGCAGGTTGCTGACCCGTTCGAACTTGGCCAGGTAGGTGCAGATGGCGGTGTGCAGGAGCGAGGTGTCCATCTTGCCTTGGTTGAGAGCCACCTCCAGTTCCTGAAACGCCACGCTCTTGTTGGTCCGGTTGGCGTAATAGATGAGGTTGGCAGGGTGGTTGGAGCGGTCGATCAGGCGTTTCCAGGTACGGTACTGCCCCAGCCCATTCTGCCATTCGGCCTGCGCCCCGCCGGCTGGGCTGGTATCGCCGTAACCGGGTTCGAGCCGCGCAAACAGCCGTGAAAGGTAGTGCTGCAAGGTGCCGATGGCCTGGTTGAGCGGCGTAGTGGTGACCTCGCTGGCGACCCGGATATCGGTCAGACAATAACTCGACAGGTCATCGAAGGAGGCCACGCTTGGCTTCGCATCAGGCTCAGGCGGTGCCCAGTGCGAGAGCAGGTAGCCGGCCAGTGCGTCGCGCCAGCGTTCACGCATCTGTTTTTCTACTACCTCGCGCAGCGCGTCATCGGCGCTGGCCATCAGCAGCTGGCTGGCACCCTCGAACGCCCGGTATGGCGAAGTCTCGCTGAGCTCGCTGAGGCTCAGCAGCGAGTTGCAGGCCAGGTCGGTTTTCTCGCAGAGCCGTTTCAGCCGCAGGATATGGTCGATGTCGCTGATGGTGCTGGGCACACAGGGCGTGCCGACCAGACGATTGACCGTTCCAGGGCGGTCGGCGAGTGCTTCCATGGCAATCGGGAAATAGCCAAATGTGGAGGTTGTTTTTTTAGCTTCCCACCGCGTCATCCATTTATCAGGTTTATACGCTTTGTTGTACTGGTCCTGCGTAAGTAACAACGGCCCCGGGTTTTGCTTGAGGAATTCGACCAATTTGTCCACAAAACCTTGAAATTTATCAGAGTAGGTGGTGTACCCCGTGTGGCGCACAACAAATTCCTCAAATCGTACCCCGAGTCCTTGTTCATCGAAGTAGGCCCGTTCTATATCAGAAAGTCTTTCCAGGAAATCGTCAAAGGTCGACCTTGCGTCTTCTACCACCCCCAGCTTCATAGTGCTCGGACAGGCCGCTTCCACTTCACGCTCGTCCCATCCTATCAAGGTGCCTAATGCCTTGGCCGCTTGGGCAATTTTTTCCGAATCGGTGGAGAAACGGTGTTTGGTCAGATAGTCGATGACGTCACGTTCATCGGCGCCATTGGCCCTGCTCACCTCGATCCAAACCCGGAAACGACTGAGCTGATAGCACAGGTCGAGGTTAATGACCTCGTCCGGGGTTTTTTCCAAGTCGAACCATTCCGGATGGTCGCAGAGTGCTCTCAACACACCGGGGCTTACACGCAGCAGGCTGACAAGAGCGCAGCGGCGCTCGGCTTTGGACCACACCAGGTTTGATTCCCACCGGTCGGCGGCCTTGGTCTTGCTGTCCTGATCGAGGATCGTCACCGCTGCATTCAGCAGTTGCCCCGCTGTCGCACCGGGCCAGTCCAGCAGTGCTGTCATATGCTGCAGGCTAAGCTCGGGCTGAGGCCGCTGGTTGCCAAAAATGAACATCAACAAGTTTGCCGCCGCCTCTCGTTGATCGCTTTCAGTCGCCTCGGGAAGCAGCGCTTTCCTGATAGGTTCGCCATGCTGCTGGAGGGCACTCTGCAGCGAGCTGCCTACCGCTAGCTCCGTTGTAGGTACTGGCGCCAACGTCGTTAGCAGAACACTGGGCAAGATCTGCTGTTGACGCAGCCACTGGTCAAGGTTGCCAAGTGCGACCAGGATGTCGAGCACATCGCTGGCACCTGGAACGTCACTGATCAGCGGCGTGCCTGCCAACTGGGCAACCACATCGGTGCCTGTCGTCGCCAACAGCTCGACCAGGGCGCTTGCTTCCCGGGCGGAACGCTTGAACAGGCGATGCAAACGGCCAAGGCGATAGAGCGCACTGAGCAGCGACAGCGAGACGGTGAGTGTCTTTAGCCCTTGCGCCTGTTTGACCTGCGCCAGGTACACCTGTGTAGCCTGCTCATCCACGCCCAATGCCTTGGCCAGCGCTGGTACGACCTTGAACTGGCCATCCTCGCCATCGGCCGGGTCGAATACGCGATCGTCGAGGATCAGTGGGTTGGGTGTGTCGAGCTGGCCTGCACCTGGGCCATCGAGCACCCGGTCCAGCATCGGTGCTTGCTCGCCAACCGCAAATGGGTTGATCTCGCACACCAGGGCGGCGAACTGTTCGGCGCTGATGCCATAAACCTCGTTCAGGTAGCGGAAAACGCCCATGGCACGGAGAGTGGATGGCGTCAGGTGCCAGTTGTCGAACTGACCTTCGGCACGCAGGATCGACATCAACAGCAGGTCCGCGTCCTTGAAGGGTAACGCCAGCGCCTGTTGCAGGTGGATCATCTGGTACATACGCGACAGGCAGTCGTAATCCATCCAGTTAAACTGCGGTTTGATACCCGCCCCGGCCAAGACATCCTTGATCGTGAGTGACGTCGTTCGACGCGTATTGATGTAGGCCGCGCCGTGATGGAAGTTTTTCAGTACAGGCTTGCCGGTGGGGCGGTAGGCGTTGGATCTGTGCACCAGGCTGTAGCTGGCCGCAGCATTGTCATCGATCCCGGCCACGGCCAGCATTTCCAGTATTTGCTCGAAACTCAGCCCGGTTCGGCGGCCGAATGTTTCGACATCGCGCAACGAAGCATTGGCCTCTTTGGGGTCGATATCGGCCATGCCGTACCACTGACGCCATGCGTGGCCGACCGCGCGCAAGGGCTTTTCCTCCAGTAGCAACGCTTGCAGGGCGGGACTGAAGCCGCTGGCGTTACGCATGACCTGGCGCAGCTCATCGCTGCGTAACCCTTCGTAGCAGAAGCTGGGGTAGCTGTGCTGCGTCTGCAGCAGCAGTTCGAGCAGCGGGATTTTTTTGTGCCAGAGCACGGCCTTGGCCTGCTCGTGGGCATAGTTGAACGGCAGTTGGGCATGCTGGCCCGCGCTTGCCAGGGTCTCGGGCAAGTTAGCCGTTGGCCCGGAGCGTTCCTGGGCGTGATGAGTGAGGACACGAATGGCCAGGGCCAGTGCGCTGACGGGTTGCTCCAGCTTGCTGGGGTCGAGCAGCAGGGCGCCGATGTCCGGGCGCCGTTGCGCAAGCGTCAGGCGGTCGGTCTTGGTGCTGGTCTTCTCAATTTCAATGGCTTTCTGGTAGAGCGCATGCAGATAAGCGATGGGCCCGGTGTTCGATTCGGGAGCGTCCGGGCTGCACGGGTTGGACAACTGTTCGGGGAATAGTTTGGCGTAAGTGTAAGCGGTAGCGGATTGTTCTGCCATGCGGGCATGCTCCCTGAGGGATGAGAATGGTGGTCGCCATACATCGAGATCAGAGGGCATTTCAGGCTTGATACGAGGTTTCCACAACTGGCAAAAATGTCAGTGAGCACTGGACGGATGCTTGGAAGCGATTGTGACAAGCGGTACGGCTCGGCCGGACACTTTTGACACCTAAGCAGCACTTGAGTACCGTGCGGCACCGCAGTAGATTCTGCGGCACGGGATTGGCGTCCCAGACAAGACAGAGTTTGAGCATGGCTGCCAACGGCAGTGTGTTCTGCATGGCTGCACCCTCTATGGGCGGCGCCGTGTGTGGGAGCCCTCGGGCTCACCGGTTCTCTGTCCGGCACGCCAACCCGCACGGCTCCGCCCACCTATATTGGCGTATGGGTACGGAGCGACATCACAGAGCGTTGCAAGGAGTAGCCCATGCTTGAGAAAGCCATCCCAGATCCACCTCGCTTGTCGTTCAAACGCCTCTCCGATGCTCGAGAGGTACGCCCATGAACCTCCCCTCGTGTACCCCTCATGATCCGGACGCATCCCGTCCAGTCACCGCCTGCACCTCTTTCGGCACCTGCAATCACGCCCACGAGCCTACGTTTACGGTTCGCCAAGGAATCGACAGTGAAGACGCGCTGGTATGCGCAGTCGCGGCGCTGAAAGCGGCCTACGAAACCAACGCCATCGCGTTGGAAAAAGCGGTCGAGCCAATGCGCAGCCTGCTGGCGGCAACGGAAAACTCGCTGGAAAAAGGTCTGGCCTTAACCGAGGCCGTTTTACAGGGCATCGAGGCCGAGCGCTGAAATGAAAAAGGGCGCCCTTCATGTCTGAAGTGCGCCCTCATCGCCCTGCGCTCAGCGGCGCAATTGCCGCTTGCTGCGCACGAACCGATACGTCACCGCCAACACCACGAACCAGATCGGCGTCACTACCAGCGCCGAACGGGTGTCGGCCTCCAGGCTCAGCAGCACCAGGATGAAGGCGAAGAACGCCAGGCACACATAGCACATCGCCCGGCCCCCCGGCATCTTGTACTTCGACGCCTGGTGCAAGGCCGCGCGGCGTTTGCGGTAGGTCAGGTACGACAGCAGGATCAGCGTCCAGACGAACATGAACAGCACCGCCGACACGGTGGTGACCAGAGTGAAGGCCTCGACCACGTCCGGCACCAGATAGATCATCACCGCGCCCAGCATCAGGCAGATGCACGAGAACAGCAGACCGTTGGCGGGCACGGCGCGGCGCGAGAGTTTTTCGAAGGCTTTTGGCGCGTCGCCTTCCTGGGCCAGGCCGTAGAGCATGCGGCTGGTGGAGAACACGCCGCTGTTGGCCGAGGAGGCCGCCGAGGTCAGCACCACGAAGTTGATGATGCTCGCCGCCGCCGGCAGGCCGGCCAGCACGAACAGCTCGACGAACGGGCTCTTGCCCGGCACCACGTCGCGCCATGGCGTCACGGCCATGATGGCGATCAGCGCCAGCACGTAGAACACGATGATGCGGATCGGAATCGAGTTGATCGCCCGCGGCAGGGTGCGCTCGGGGTTCTTCGCTTCGGCGGCGGTGGTGCCCACCAGTTCGATGCCGACGAAGGCGAACACGGCGATCTGGAAACCGGCGAAGAAGCCCATCAGGCCATGGGGGAACATGCCCTCGTCGTTCCACAGGTTGGCCAGTTGCGCGGTGCGCCCGCTGGGCGACTCGAAGCCGGTGACCACCATGTACAGGCCGGTGGCGACCAGACCGAGAATGGCGACGATCTTGATCATGGCGAACCAGAACTCGGTTTCGCCGAACATCTTCACCGTCACCAGGTTCAGCGACAGCAGCACCGCCACGCAGGTCAGCGCCGGTATCCACTGCGGCAGGTCGGGGAACCAGAACTGCGAATAGGCAGCGATGGCGATGACGTCGGCGATGCCGGTGATCACCCAGCAGAACCAGTAGGTCCAGCCGGTGAAGTAGCCGGCCCAGGGGCCGAGCAGGTCGGCGGAAAAGTCGATGAAGGACTTGTAGTTGAGGTTCGACAGCAGCAGCTCGCCCATCGCCCGCATGACGAAGAACAGCATGAAGCCGATGATCATGTAGACGAAGATGATCGACGGGCCGGCAAGGCTGATGGTCTTGCCCGAGCCCATGAACAGGCCGGTGCCGATGGCACCGCCAATGGCGATGAGCTGGATGTGGCGGTTGTTCAGGTTGCGTTGCAGGTGCTGGTCATCGGGCGGAGCTTGGGTGGTCCGGGTCATGGTCTGCATTCCATTAGGGGCCGTCCTCTGAGGAGACGTAGCCGCGTAGGCTACCACGGCCTCCACCCGGCGTAGCGCGACAGATCGACACGAGGAATGCGCAGCAGGGGTTTGCCGAACCGTCCTATTGACGACGGTCAACGCCACCGGCCTGAGCGCCACAGCTTGCGCCGGTAGCATTGCCCGCATCGGCAGGGGCAGGGCGCCGATTGCGTGCCGACGACGCAATACCAGGCTGTCGACCGCCCACGGTGCCCAGTTCTCGACGGTGTGCCGCAGGCTGATGGTGCGTCACAGCCTGCGCCAGTGACGTTGTCCGCCCAGGCGCAGGCGTATCCCACAGTCAGCTTAAGCGCCGACGGCCCGCTGCCGCCGTACCACCAGGCTGTCGACCACCCACAACACCAGCATCGACACCCCCACCAACGGAAACACCACGCCCAGCACCAGCATCACCGCCACCGCGACCTTCCACCGCGGCAGGTCGTGGCGCAGCGGCGGCACGCCCAGGCCCCGGCTCGGACGGCGCTTCCACCACATCACCAGGCCGCTGATCGAGCCCAGCAGGATCATCAGGCACACCAGCAGCACGACGATCTGGTTGGCCGCGCCGAACATCATGCCTTCGTGCAGCTTCACGCCCAGTTCGGTGGCGCGGGCGGCGGTGTTGTAGTCGCGCCAGCCGACGTCGGCCAGGACGCGGCCGTCGTATTGGTCGATGTGCAGGGTCGCGTCGTTGCGCGGATCGTCGGCGAACACCGCCACGGTGAACACGCCTTCGGCACCGGTGGGCAGGGTGATGCTGTAGCCGGGTGCCACACGCTTGGCCGTGGCGATGTCCTCGACCTGCTGCAGGCTGACCTGCGGCGCGGCAGGGCCGCTGGACATCATGTGGTGGCCGGCATGTTCGGCGTGGGCACCCGACTGCGGCATGGGGGTGTTTTCCACCGCCCAGGGCACGGTCTGGCGATGGGCCTGGTTCAGCTCGCCGGCCTGGCGGGTGGACTGCGGCACGTCGGTCCACATGGCGGCCGGAAAGCGGTTCCACAGCTCGGCGTACTGCTTGCCCCAGAACCCGGTCCAGGTCATGCCGCTGAGCAGCATCACCAGCAGCAGGCCGGCGCCCCAGAAGCCGCTGACCGCATGCAGATCGCGCCACCACAGGCGCCCCGTGGCGGCCTTGCGCAGCCACAGCACGCCGCCACGCCGCCCGCGCGGCCACCACAGGTACAGGCCCGAGACCACCAGCACGATGCCCCAACCGGCGGCCATTTCGATCAGACGGTCACCCAGGGTGCCGATCATCAGTTCGCTGTGCAGCGCCCGAGCGATGGCCTGCAGGTTGCGCTTGCCGTCCTGCTCGCCCAGCACTGCGGCGCGGTAGGGGTCGACGAACACGTTCAGCTCGCGGCCGGCGTCGTGCACCACGAACTGCGCGCTGCGGTCGGCGGCAGGCGGCGGCAGGTATTGGGCGACGTGGGCCTTGGGGTAGGCCTGGTGCACGGCGGCCAGCAGCTGGTCGGCGTCCTGGCGGTGAGGCTCGGCCTGCACCACCAGCAACGAGCGGTACATCAATGGGTCGAGCTGGGGTTTGAACAGGTAGACGATGCCGGTCAGCGCCAGCAGGATCATGAAGGGCGCGACGAACAGCCCGGCGTAGAAATGCCAGCGCCAGGCCAGGGAATAGAAGGATGTACGGGGTGCACGCAAGAGAACCTCCAAAGATGGGCATGTGGGCGTTGGCGCGGGGCCCGGGATGTCCGGGCCTTTGCGCCAACGCGCTCCATGCGCATCCCAACGCATAGGTCAGATAAGGGACGCGGTTCGAGCCGCGCCCTTGTTGTTTTGATCTACCGAAGCAATCACCGTCAGAAGCTGATATCGACCTTGGTCCACAGCGTTCGTCCCGGCTCGTTCACCGCTTGCGGGTCCAGCGCCGGGTAGCCGAAGCCGGCGTTGCCGGCCAGGTTCAGGTGCTCGGAATAGGCCTTGTCGAACAGGTTGTCCACCCCGGCGCTGAGCTTGAGGTTGGCGTTGACCTTGTAGGCACCGTTGACCGAGAACACACCGAAACCGGCGCTTTGGTCGTAGTCCTTGCCGACCACGTTGCCCTGGTTCAGGGCCACGCGGTGCTGCGCCGAGGCCAGGCGCCAGAGGCTGCCGACGCTCCAGCGGTCGTGGCTGTAGGTCAGGCCCAGGCGGCTTTCCAGGGGCGGCATCTGCGGCAGGGCGCGACCGTCGCTGCTGTTCTTGCCCCAGGCGTAGGCCAGGGTGGCGTCGGCTTTCCAGCGTTCGGTCAGGGCGTAGGCCGCGCCCAGCTCGCCGCCCATGATGCGGGCGTCGACATTGCGCGCCTGGCTGGCACCCATCATGGCACCGGCGTAGTCGAACAGGATGTAGTCGCGCACCTGGCCCGCATAGGCCGATGCCCAGGCTTCCAGGCGCTCGCCGCGGTACTGGATGCCGGCGTCGAGCTGGGTGGTCTTTTCCGGTTTGATGGCGTCGAAGGCGTTGACCGAGCCCTGCGGGCCCATCTTCGGCGAGAACAGCTCCCAATAGTCCGGGAAACGCTGGGCATGGCCCAGGCCGATGTAGGTGGTGGCGTTCAGCGCGGCCAGGTCGTGTTCGTAGCGCACGAAGCCGCTGGGCAGGGTGTCGGCGCGGGTGTCGCCGCGGGTGGCCAGGCCTTGGCGGTAGTCCTTGGCCGAGGCGCGGTCCAGGCGTGCGCCGCCGATCAACCGGTCGTCGCCGCTGGCGTACCAGGTCATTTCGCCGAAAGCGCCGTAGTTATGGAAGTCGGCGTCCTTGGTCCAGGGCTGGGCCTTGTGCGCATCGATGCCCATGCCGCCCCGCTTGCGGTGCTCGTTGGTCTGCGCGTCCAGGCCGCCGATCAGCTGCACATCCTCCCAGCGCCAGGTGGCCTTTACCCGCCCGCCCAAGGTGCGGCGGTCGACGTTGCTGACCATGGGCATGCCCATCATGCCGCTGCCCGAGGGGCGGCGCAGGCTGTAGTTGTCCATCACGTGGTCTGCGTAGTTGTAGTAGGCCTGGGCTTCGAGCTTGTCGAGTACGCCGCCGAGGTTGGATTTCTCGAAGCGCAGGCCCAGGCTCTCGCGCTTGAATTGCGAACCGTCCATGCCGCGTCCGGCATAGCGCGACTCGCCGTCGCCCTTGCCGGCAGTCAGCTCCAGCAGGGTGTCGGCGTCGGGCGTCCAGCCCAGGGCGACATCGCCGTTCCACTTGTCCCAGCGCGACGGCACGCGGTCGCCATGACCGTCGTCGTAATCGCCGGCGCGCGATTGGTTGCCGACGAAGCGCGCGTAGCCCTCGCCATTGCCGGCGGCGGCATCCAGCACTTTGTCGAAACGGCCGTTGGAGCCGGCCAGCAGGCTGGCATTGACGCGGCTGCCGAGCGTACCGAAGTGTTCCGGTTCACGCTCGAACAGCACCGTGCCGGCCGAGCCGCCCGGGCCCCAGATCACGCTCTGCGGGCCTTTGATGACGGTCAAACGGTCGTAGGTTTCCGGGGCGATGTAGGAGGTGGGCGCGTCCATCCGGTTGGGGCAGGCGCCGAGCATCAGGCCGCCGTTGGTGAGGATGTTCAGGCGCGAACCGAACATGCCACGCAGCACCGGGTCGCCGTTGGTACCGCCGGCGCGGATGGCGGAAAAGCCGGGGATGGTTTTCAGGTAGTCGGCGCCGTCGCTGGCCGGCACCGGTTGGCGAGGGTCCTTGGGGTTGGTGGTGACGGTCAGCGGCGAGCTGGGCGCCACGGCGGTGATGACCGTGGGGCTCAGTTCGCCGTCGACGGCGGAGGGAGCGGGCGCAAGGTCGGCGGCCAGGGCCATGGGCGCGATGAGCGAGCCGCAGAGCAGGGCGATGCTGCCGCGCAGGGACAAGGCGGAAACGGGGATACAGCCAGACATAAGGATTCCAGTCGATCAGTCAGCAGTGGGCGCGAAGCACAGGGCTTCGGCGGTAGAGGCGTCAGACGATCGACAGGCTGGGCGGCGCGCGGCTGCGTGCGCCGGGGAACACGGCCTGGCGGCCATGCCCGCTGCGCACGGGCGCCGCCACGTGCAGGGGTGCGGGTACGTGGCTGAAGGTGAGGGGGCTGAGGGTCTGCGGCAGGGCCGGGCAGTTGAACAGCAGGCTGCAATAGCCGCACTGCTCCCACAGCACGTGCAGGTGGCCGTCGTTGCCCGTGCCGTGGCTGGCATGGGCGCCATGGTCGGCCCCGGCGGCTTGCTCGGCCACAGGCATGTCCATGGCCATGTGTGCCGGCATCGGCATGGCCATGCCGGCGCGATGGTTCATCGGCATCGACTGGGAAACCAGCGGGCCGATGAAGATCATCCACATGGCGAACAGGCTCAGCCAACTGCCACCGACGCGCCTGCGGGCAGGGCGGGTGGTACGGCGGGGCCTGTGGCGCAAAAGGCTCATGGAGGGCGCGAGCTAGCGATCAGTGGGCGTGGTCGTGGCCTTGTTGCGTGGCCGGCGCCTGCTGCTGCACGGCGACTTGTACGGTGACGTCACCGGCACGCTCGAAGTGCAGCGTCAGCGGGAAGCGCTGGCCGGCGACGAGCAGGCTGCGCTCGCTGGGTTGCAGGATCATCACGTGGTAGGCGCTGGGGGCGAAGACCAAGTCCTGGCCGGCCGGCACGGCGACGCTTGCGACCTGCTGCATGCGCATCGCGCCGCTGCCCGATTGCACGTGCTCGTGCAACTGCGCTTGGCCGCTGATGGGTGTGTCCACCGACAGCAGCCGGTCGTCGCGCTTGCCGTTGTTGTGCACCACGAAATAGGCCGCCACGTTCGGCGCGTTGGGCGGCAGGGCCAGGGACCAAGGATGGGCGATGTGCAGGTCGCCAATGGTGTATTCATGGGCACTGGCGAAGACGCCGGGCAGCAGCAGGGCGGCCACGACGAGGGCTTGCTTGAGCATGGTGGAGCTCCGATCGATTGAGGTTCGGGCAGGTGGCGCTGGAGCACTCAAGCGACAGGGGAGGCGCGGGGATTGATGCCGGGCCAGAGCTGGCGCGGTGTGGGTCGATAGGTGGGGTGTTCTTCGAGCGCGCCGAGGAGGCGCTGCGGCGGGTGGCGCACGTGCAGCGGCTGGCCGCCCAGGGCCAGCAGTGGCGCCGCGCCCGAACAGCACCAGCAGTGCTGCATGTTGGAGTGTTCGTCGTGGGGCTGGCCAAGGTCGATCTTGGCCAGCCCTTGCACTTCGACCAGCGCCTTGCCGGCGCTGGAACAGAACGCACCCCACAGCAGCCGGTCCGCCGAGCTTTTGGGCGTGGCGGCGGACAGTGGCATGGCCAGCATATTGAACAGCACTGCCAGGCAGGCGATCCAGGCGATGTGGCGACGTGGGGGCATGGAGAGATCCGGTCAGGAATCAGTGGCGTATTGTACGGCGCAGTATAGGGAAATATCGCCGGGTGCGGTGATGTGCCGCAGCGGCGCCCTTACCTGGCGCATGGATACCTGACCGAGTGTGAGTGGCCTCAGGCCTTGCGCCCCATCAGGCCGCGTACGGTCTCCTGCAGGTCGGCCGGCAGTACGACGATCTTGGCGTTGCTGCTGGCGGCCAGAGTTTCCATCGCGCCGATGTAGCGCTCGCCCAGCAGGTACATGGCCGGCGTGGTTTCGTTACCTACGGCGTCGCGCACCAGGGTGATGGCCCGCGCCGAGGCTTCGGCCAGGTTGATCTGCGCTTCGGCGTCCAGCTTGGCCGACTGCTGGCGCGCCTGGGCTTCGAGGATCGCCGCCTGCTTGGCGCCTTCGGCGCGGGTCACGTCGGCTTTACGTTCACGCTCGGCGGCGGCCTGGCGCTCCATGGCCAGCTGCATGTTCTGTGACGGCTTGATGTCCTGGATTTCCACCGAGCGCACGGTCACGCCCCAGTCTTCGGTCTGCTCCGACATCGCCTCGCGCAGGCGTGCCTTGATCTGCTCGCGGCTGGACAGCGCTTCGTCCAGGTCCATGGCGCCGATGATGGCGCGCAGGGAGGTCATGGTCAGGCTGGTGACGGCGAAGGAGAAGTCCTGCACGCCGTAGGAGGCTTTCTGCGGGTCGACGACCTTAGCGAAGCACAGCGCGTTGGCGACGATCACCGCGTTGTCGCGGGTGATGATTTCCTGTTGCTGCACATCGAGGATGATGTCTTTGGTCGGCAGGCGGTAGGCGACCACGTCCATGTAGGGAATGAGGATGTTCAGGCCGGGTTTGAGGGTGCTGTGGTAGCGACCCAGGCGCTCGACGATCCACTCCTCGCCCTGGGGCACGATGCGCACCCCCTTGAACACGGTGATCAGAACGAACAGAGCGAACGTGATGGCGACAATCAGACTAGTCATTGGTGGCGTCCTTTTGCTACGGATTCAGGCCCGGCTGATGCGGGCGGTATTGCCTTCGATGGCGGTCAGGCGTACGCGCTCGCCGACGGCGATTTCGCTGTCGGCGACGCAGATCCATTCTTCGCTGCCCAGGATCGGCTTCTGAAAGCGCACGCGGCCTTTCTGGAACTCCGAGACGGCGACGGTCAGCAGGCCGACTTCGCCGATCACGCTGTCGGCGGTCCAACGCACGTCGGGTTTCTTGCGGCGGAATATCTTGAACCAGAGCAGGGTGGTGACCGACGAGAACAGCACCCACAACAGCACCTGCATATCCAGGTGCAGGCTGGGGACGACGAGGGCGGCCAGGGCGACCAGCACGGCGCCGATGCCGAACCAGAGAATGAAGAAGGTGGGCAGGAGCAGTTCGAGCAGGATCAGGGCCACGCCGAAAACGAGCCAGATCCACCATTGCATGTCCATATGGGTGGCCTTCCAGAAAGGGAGTGCGCAGTTTACGGCAGTGGCAGGACCAGCCGCCATTGGCTCGATGGCTGAAACGATGCAGGAAACGTCGTCGCCACTGTAGGACGTCGCTGTAGGACATCAACCCTATCCCAGTCAGGCGATCAGCGCGCCAATGCCGCCAACAGCGACGCCACGTCGAAGAATTCGCGGTCCGCTGCCGGCAGCGGTGGGCGCTTGAGCACCAGCACCGGGATGCCCCGCTCGCGCGCCACTTCCAGCTTGGGTTCGGTGGCAACGCTGCCGCTGTTCTTGCTCACCAGCACATCGATCCGGCGCCGGGCGAACAGCGCGCGCTCGTCGTCCAGCAAGAACGGGCCGCGCGCGCCGATCACTTCACAACGATCGTTGCCCGGGTACGCCTCCAGGGCGCGCAAGGTCCAGAATTGCCGCGCAGGGATTTCGTCCAGGTGCGCCAGCGGTTCGCGGCCCAGGGTGAACAAGGGCCGTGCGAAGGGTTCGAGTGCGGCGATCAGTTCAGGCCAGTCGGCGACCTCGCGCCAGTCGTCGCCAGGCTGGGCCTGCCAGGCGGGCCGACGTAGCGCCCAGCAGGCCACGCCGGCGCTGCGCGCAGCCTGCGCGGCGTTGGCGCTGATCTGTGCGGCGTAGGGATGGGTGGCGTCGATCAGCAGCGTGATGCCCGCCTCGCGCAGGTAGCGCGCCAACCCCTCGGCACCGCCATAGCCGCCCACGCGCACCTGGCAGTCCAGGTCGTGCGGCACCCGGCCGATGCCGGCCAGGCTGTAGACATGTTCGGGCCCCAGGCGGCGGGCGATGGCCAGCGCCTCGGTGACGCCGCCCAACAACAGGATGCGCGGGTTCATGGGCGCCCCGCCGTGCCGACGATGCCGCCTTGGCGGTCGATGGCGAACACCTCCACCTGCACGTGGGCCGGCACCACGCTGCGGGCGAAGGCCAGGGCGTGGGCGCACACCGCATCGCCCAAGCCGATGCCGGCCGCATGGCTCAAGGCCAAAGCCTGCTGGCTGGTGTTGGCGCCAAGGATGGCCTGTTGCAGCGCGGCGTCGGCGCCGAGGTCGGCGGCCCAGCCGGCCAGTTGCGGCAGGTCGATGCTGGAGTGGCGGCTGTGCAGGTCCATGTGCCCGGCGGCCAGCTTGCTGATCTTGCCGAAGCCGCCGCATAGGGTCAGGCGCGTCATGGGCACCCGGCGCAGGTGCTTGAGCACCGCGCCGACGAAGTCGCCCATCTCGATCAGGGCGATGTCGGGCAGGTCGTAGACCCGGCGCATGGTGTCTTCGCTGGCGTTGCCGGTGCAGGCGGCGATGTGCGTATAACCGTTGCTGTGGGCGACGTCGATGCCCTGCTGGATGGACGCGATGTAGGCGGCGCAGGAAAACGGCCGGACGATACCGCTGGTGCCCAGGATCGACAGGCCGCCGAGAATGCCCAGCCGCGGGTTCATGGTCTTGAGCGCCAGCTGCGCGCCGTTGCGCACGTTCACCGTGACTTCGAAGCCGCCGGCAAAGCCCAGTTCGCACGCCAGTTGCGTCAGGTGCTCGCTGATCATGCGCCGCGGCACCGGGTTGATCGCAGGTTCCCCGACCGCCAGCACCAGGCCGGGGCGAGTCACCGTGCCCACGCCTTCGCCGGCAATGAAGCGCACGCCGGGCGCGTCGAGCAGGCGCACCTGGCTATAGAGCAGGGCGCCGTGGGTCACGTCAGGGTCGTCGCCGGCATCCTTCAAGGTCCCGGCTTCAGCCATCTCGTCCTGGACACGGCAGAACTCCAGGCGCATCTGCACCACCTTGCCCTTGGGCAGGGTGATGTGCACGGCATCGCAGCCCTGGCCACTGAGCAGCAGGCGCGCGGCGGCAAGGCTGGTGGCGGTGGCGCAACTGCCGGTGGTCAGGCCGCTGCGCAGGGGGGCAGGGGTTTCGCGGGTTTCTTCACGCATCGACGGGCTTGACCACCTCGAGCAGGGTGATCGGCAGCGCCTGGCGCCAGGTGTCGAAGCTGCCCAGGGGTTGCGCCTGGGCCACATGCAGGCGGGTCAGGTCGCCGCCATGGCGCTCACGGAAGTGCGCCAGGGTCAGTTCGCTTTGCAGGGTCACGGCATTGGCCACCAGCCGTCCGCCTGGGCGCAGCGCCGCCCAGCAGCGCTCCAGCACCCCTTCGCGGGTGACGCCGCCGCCGATGAACACGGCGTCGGGGGATTCCAGGCCGTGCAGGGCGTCGGGCGCTTTGCCGCGTATCAGGTGCAGGCCGGGTACGCCGAGCGCTTCGCGGTTGAATTCGATGAATGCCTGGCGCCCTTCGTCGGCCTCGATCGCCAGGGCGCGGCAGCTGGGATGGGCACGCATCCACTCGATGCCGATCGAGCCGCAGCCGGCGCCGACGTCCCACAGCAGCTCGCCAGGGCGCGGCGCCAGACGTGCCAGGGTCATGGCGCGCACATCGCGTTTGGTCAGTTGGCCGTCGTGGCGGAAGGCATGGTCGGGCAGGCCGGCGAGGGGTGACAGGGGCACAGCCTGCGGCCCGGCCAGGCACTCGATGGCCACCAGGTTGAGCGGCGCCAGCGGGCCGTGGGGCCAGGCGTCGGCCCGACCGCGCAGGCAGCGCTCGTCGGGGCCGCCCAGGTGTTCGAAGACCTGCAAGCGGCTCGGGCCGAAGCCGCGTTCGGTCAGCAGAGCGGCCAGTGCCGCCGGGCTGTCGCCGTCGTTGCTCAGCACCAGCAGGCGCACGCCGCTATACAGATGGGCGTTGAGCGCGCTCAGGGGCCGCGCCACCACCGACAGCACCTGCACCTCCTGCAAGGGCCAGCCCAGGCGCGCCGCGGCCAGGGCGCAGGAAGAGGGCATCGACAGCACGTGCAGCTCGTCGGCAGGCACCTGGCGCGCCAGGCTCGCGCCGACGCCATAGAACATCGGGTCGCCGCTGGCCAGCACGCACACCGGCTCGCCGCGCTGCGCCAGCACTGGCGCCAGGGAAAACGGGCTGCCCCACGGCACCTGCCGGCCGGTCACACAGCGCGGCAGCAGCGCCAGTTGCCGCGGGCCGCCGAAAATCTGCCGGGCACCAAGCAGCGCGCGGCGGGCCTGTTTGCCCAGGCCGCCGAAGCCGTCTTCGCCAATGCCTACTACTGTCAGCCAGGGTGTCATGGGGTCCTCTGAAGTCTCTGTGCGCCGTCGTTGCCGGGCGCGCCGACGACGGCCCTCGACCACCGGCTTTTCATGCCGCCGGACAAAGCAGGCATAATACCGCGCCTTCTCCCCCGAAGCGCCCTTTGACGATTGCCGGATACCCCCTTGAAGCAGGCCCAGCCCCTCGACATTTCGCCTCGCCCCTCGGCTTGCCCTGGGTTGTGGCGCATCGTTGCCGCCCGTGACGGCGGCATCTGCCGCGTCAAGCTGCCCGGCGGCGCGCTGTCGGCTGCCCAGGCCGAAGCGGTGGCCGACGCTGCCGAGCGCTATGCGGGCGGCGTGATCGAGGCGACCAACCGCGCCAATCTGCAGATTCGCGGCATCGGTAACGAACACGCGGCCCTGGTCCGGTATCTGCTCGACGCCGGCCTCGGCCCCCGCGAGGCGGCCGGCGACGACGTGCGCAACCTGATGCTCAGCCCGCTGGCCGGTCTCGATCCGCAGCGTGTGCTGGACACCCGGCCCCTGGCCGCGCAGATCCTGGCGCTGCTGGAAAACACCCCGGCGTTCCATCAGCTGTCGGCCAAGTTCGCCGTGCAACTGGACGGCGGCGAGGCACTGGCGATGCTCGACCATCCCCATGACCTGTGGCTGTCGGCGTTGACGCTCGACGGCGAGCCCTGGCTGGGCTTCGGTTTGGCCAGCTCGCCCGCGGCCGGTCCCGTACTCGGCGCCGTTCGCCAGGAACGGGGTCTGGACTTGGTGCGCGCGGTGCTCGAAGGTTTCCTGGCGCACGCCCGCGCCGACCAATCGCGTATGCGCCAGGTGCTCGAAAGCATGCCGGCAGACACTTTCGTGCAGAGCCTCGCCCTCGACCTGCGCCGCGATCCCGCCGTGCTGGGCTGGCGCCGCGCGCGTACGCCCGTGAGTTGGCTAGGCAGGCTGGCGCAGTCGAGCGGCCGCGCCCTGGGCGTCGCTCCGCCACTGGGCCGGCTGACCCCGGCGATGCTGCGCGGCGTTGCCCGCATCGCCCGTGAGTGGGGTGACGGCAGCCTGCGCCTGACCCCCTGGCAGAGCCTGGTGTTGCCCCATCTCGACGAAGCGTGGCAGCCCGCCGCCGTGGCCGAACTGGCCGCGCTAGGCCTGCTCTGCGCCGACGACCAACCGCTGGCGCGGCTGATTGCCTGTACCGGCGACAGCGGCTGCGCCAAGGCCCTGGCCGACACCAAGGCTGACGCCCGCGCGCTGGCGGCCCTGCTCGGCCCCGGCGCACCGGCCAGCGTGCACCTGAGCGGCTGCCCACGCTCCTGCGCCGCCGCCCACGTGGCGCCGGCCACCTTGCTGGCCCGCGCACCGGGCCGCTACGACCTCTACTTGCGCGACCCGCATGTGCCGGGCTTCGGCCTGCTGCGCGGGTCCGACCTTACCTTGAAAGACGCAGGCGCCTTGCTCGCCCTGCAGACGGAGCACCTTGATGATTGACTACATCCGCGACGGTCAGGAGATCTATCGCAATTCCTTCCGCATCATCCGTGAGGAAGCCCGCCTGGAGCGCATCCCCGCCGACCTGGAAAAGCTCGCCGTGCGGGTCATCCACGCGTGCGGCATGGTCGAGGCCATCGACGGCCTGCAATTCTCCGAGGGTGCCGGCCGCGCCGGGCGCGAGGCGCTGCTGGGCGGGGCGCCGATCCTGTGCGACGCGCACATGGTCGCCGAAGGCATCACCCGTGCGCGCCTGCCGGCCAACAACCCGGTCATCTGTACCCTGCGCGACCCCAGCGTGCCGGACCTGGCCAAGACTGCCGGCAACACCCGCTCGGCGGTGGCGCTGGAGCTGTGGCGGCCGCACCTGGAGGGCGCCGTGGTGGTGATCGGCAACGCCCCCACCGCGTTGTTCTACCTGCTGGAGATGCTCGACGCCGGCGCGCCCAAGCCCGCGCTGATCCTGGGCTTCCCGGTCGGCTTCGTCGGCGCGGCGGAGTCCAAGGCCATGCTCGCCGCCGACAGCCGCGGCGTGCCGTTCGTGATCATGCAAGGGCGGTTGGGCGGCAGCGCCATGGCGGCGGCGGCGGTCAACGCCCTGGCCACGGAGGTGGAATGATGCAGCCGCGTGGACGCTTGCTGGGCCTGGGCGTCGGCCCCGGCGATCCGGAACTGATCACCGTCAAGGCCCTGCGCCTGCTGCGCGAAGCGCCCGTGGTGGCGTACTTCGTGGCCAAGGGCAAGCGCGGCAACGCCTTCGGCATCATCGAAGGGCACTTGCAGGCGCAGCAGACCTTGCTGCCGCTGGTGTACCCAGTGACGACGGAAGCGCTGCCGGCGCCGTTGTCCTATGAGCGGATCATCAGCGACTTCTACGACGAAGCCAGCCTGCACGTCGCCGCGCACCTGGATGCCGGCCGCGACGTGGCGGTGATCTGCGAAGGCGACCCGTTCTTCTACGGCTCCTACATGTACCTGCACGACCGCCTGGCCGAGCGCTACGAGGCGCAGGTGATTCCGGGCGTGTGCTCGATGCTCGGCGGTGCGTCGGTGCTCGGTGCGCCGCTGGTGTACCGCAACCAGAGCCTGTCGGTGCTCTCCGGCGTGCTGCCGGCCGAGGCCCTGAAGCGACGCCTGGCCGACGCCGATGCGGCGGTGATCATGAAGCTGGGCCGCAACTTGCCGAAAGTGCGCGAGGTGTTGGTGGAGCTGGGTCTGGACGGCCGTGCGCTGTATGTCGAGCGGGCGACCATGGCCAACCAGCGCATCGTGCCGCTGGCCGAGGTCGACCCGCAGTCCTCGCCGTATTTCTCGCTGATCATCGTGCCGGGGGAAAAATGGCAGGGTTGAACCTCACGGCACCGGCCATCGTCGTACTCGGGCCAGGCAGCCTGGCGACCGCGCGCCGCGTGCAGACCTGTTATCCACAGGCGTCGATCCACGGCTTGCAGGGGCGGGTGGACGGTGTCGAGCAACTGTTCGAATCGTTCGGCGAGCACCTGCGCGCGCTGTACCGGCAGGGCACGCCGATCCTGGCTCTGTGCGCCGCCGGCATCGTCATCCGCAGCCTGGCCAGTGTGCTCGGCGAAAAGGAGGCCGAGCCGCCGGTGTTGGCCTTGGCCGAAGACGGCAGCGCGGTGGTGCCCTTGCTCGGCGGCCTGAGCGGCGTCAACCGCATGGCCCGCGAGCTGGCCGCACACTTGCAGGTGCAGGCGGCGATCACCACCAGCGGCGAGCTGCGTTTCGGCACCTGCCTGCTCAACCCACCGGCGGGCTACGTGCTGGCCGACCTGGAGCAGGGCAAGCGCTTCGTCTCCGATCTGCTCGCCGGTGAACAGCTGCGCATCGAGGGCCAGGCGCCCTGGCTCGATGCCGCGCAACTTCCGTGCAGCGAGCAAGGACAGCGCACCTTGCACGTCGGTTGGCAGGCGCGGCCGGCCAGCCGCGACGAACTGTCCATCCACAGCCGCTGCGTGCTGGTGGCGGTCGGTGCGGATACGGCCGATTTGGTCGAGCAGGTCCGCAATGCCTTGCACATGGCAGGCGTTGCAGAGCCTGCCCTGGCGTGTCTGCTGGCGGCAGACGCGCAGATGGCCGACCCGGCCCTGCACGCCGCCGCCGACGCTTTGCAGGTACCGCTGCGCTTTGCCGCAGGCGCCGACGGCCTGGAGCAATGGCTGGCCAGCGCGCTGCCCGAAGCCGCCTGCCGGCAGATCGGATCGTTACAAGTGGCCGTAGCCCCGGCGCCGCTTGCGGTCGAGCGGATCGGCATGCGTCGGGGTCGTCTGTCGGTGGTGGGTCTGGGCCCCGGTGCTGCGCAGTTGATGGTGCCGGCGGCGAAGCAGGCCCTGGCCGCCGCCCAAGACGTGCTCGGCTACGAAACCTACGTGCGCATGGCCGGCCCGTTTCGCGACGACCAGCGCCTGCACTGCACCGACAACCGCGAAGAGCTGCAACGTGCCGGACATGCCTTCGAGCTGGCCGCACAGGGTCGTTCGGTGGTGGTGGTGTCTTCGGGCGATCCTGGCGTATTTGCCATGGCCGCTGCGGTGCTCGAAGCGCTGCATGCTTCGAGCGAACCGAGCTGGCACCAGGTCGAGCTGGAAATCCTGCCTGGCGTGTCGGCGTCGCTGGCCACGGCTGCCTGGGCCGGTGCGCCGTTGGGCCACGACTTCTGCGTGATGTCGCTGTCGGACAACCTCAAGCCCTGGTCGATCATCGAGACCCGCCTCGACCTCGCCGCCCAGGCCGACCTGGTGCTGGCCTTCTACAACCCGATCTCCAAGTCGCGCCCGCATCAACTGGGGCGGGCGCTGGAGGTGGTGCGCCGGCACCGCGCGAGCGAGACGCCCGTGGTGCTGGGGCGTGACGTCGGTCGGCCTGGCGCGACCCTCAAGGTGGTGAGCCTGGGGGAATTGACGCCCGACATGGTCGACATGCGCACCATGGTCTTGGTCGGCTCTTCGACCACCTGCACTTTCCCGCGCGCCGACGGCAGCCAATGGGTCTATACCCCGCGCTGGTACCCTACGCCGCCCTGAGCCAGGGAAACGTTTCGAGCCGCCATCTTCGCGCCGGTCTTTCTAGAGTGGGCCCCCCGTCCAGAACGGACGGGCTTACTTGAGGAAAGCAGCCATGAGCGATACGTCCAAAACCCCCACCACCGAAGATTCGGCCGCGCTGGTCGACACCGTCGTCACCACCTACCGCGCCGGCATGTCGACCCAGAATCGCCTGGATGCGCAGAACAGCTTCCAGTTCGCCGCCCTGGCCGCCAGCGCCGAGTTCAGCCGCAAGGAGCAGCGCGAGGAGTGGTTCGACCGCATGCTGGAAGTGATGCGCACGTGCGGTTGGAGCGTGCAGGAGCGCGCCTATGACAAGCAGACCGCTTCCAGTACCAGCATCACCGTAGGCTCGGTAGCCTTGAATGTCTTTGGTGCAGTAGGCCGTGCGGCATTGGGCGGCCCTATCGGCCAAGCCTTGGGTGCGTTGGCCGAGCAAGCCTTCAGTGGCTTGGAAGCCATGACCAAGGACGTCGAAGTGTTCTTGTCCAAGAGAAAAAACACGCTGCACGGCCTGACCGGCATCGTCGGCTGCGTCGAGTCCGAGGGTTCGCTGTACATGGTGGTCAGTGCCGTGGACGTCAAGACCCCGGACAACGACCTCGACGTGCTCGGCATCAACGTCCACATCGAAGGCAACGAGTTCTACAAAGGTACGGCGGTGCTGACGTTCAACGGCGCGGTATACGCCAACGTGCGCGAAGACATCCTGGGCAAACTGGGCGCCCATGCCACCCAAGGTGTCCTGGCCATCAAGCTGCCTTAGTGCTGAGCCACGCTTTTTCGGGTCTGCGGGCGTAGGCGCCTGCCAGGCATTCGCGCTCCACTGAATAGACGACGCAGCACGCCCTGTGCTGCGCCGGAGGTGCATATGGATACACCAGGGGCTGCCGTAGTGGGCAGCAGCATCGTTTCGTTCATGCCACACATCGATCAGCGTCGGCGCGAGTCGGTCATGCTGGCGCTGTTGATGGCCGAGCAGAGCACTGCGCAGGCGTACAAAGAGGGTTCGGTGACCGATTGGTTCGACTATTACCGCAGGCAGTTGCAGTTCTACGGGTGGGACGCGCTGAGCGCTGAGCAGGTGCATTGGCCGGACGAGCAGCGCAAGAACGTACGCGACAAGGCGCTGGCGGCTATCGGCCAGGTGGCCGGCGAGCGGCACGTCGACGCCATGCGCCTGGCCTATGCGGGGTTGCGTGGCGCGCCGCCGACGCTATTGCAGTTCGAACACAGCGCCATCGAGTGCGGCAGCTTCCGCCTGCTGCCCTGCGCGCCGAGCGGCGGCAGTCGGGTCGACATGGTGCTATGCCATGAGACGCTGACGGCACAGTCCAGCACGCTCGGCTTCCTCTTCGACGAGCAGCGTAAAACCCGCGTCAGGGCCGAGTTGGTCAGGTTCAACGTACGCTTGTTCGAACAACAGCATCGGGCGAAGGTCGCCAAGGCTTTGGCCGCTCAGCAAAGTCGACAGATCCGCGAGTTTCGGCTCGAGCCTTCAACGTAATCCCAGCCCTTTTTCGGCGGCGGTGCCCGACCAGTACGAAGACTCAGGCACCGTCGGCGGGCGGCCTTTGTCCGGCCCAGCGCTGGATCAACTCGCGCAACTGCGAGAGCTCCACAGGCTTGGCCATGTGCCCATCCATGCCCGCCGCTTTCGCGCGTTCCTTGTGCTCGCTGAGGATGTGCGCGGTCAGCGCCACCACCGGTGTGCGGGCGCGCAGGTTCGCAGTCTCCCAGGCGCGCAGCTGTTCGGTGGCGGAAAAGCCGTCGAGCACCGGCATTTCGCAATCCATCAAGACCAGGTCGTAGCGCTGCGACTTCATCGCCTGTAGCGCCTCGTCGCCGTTGCTGGCGGTGTCCGGCTCCAGGTTGAGCTTGCCCAGCATGCCGCGGATCACTTTGGTGGAGATGCTGTTGTCTTCGGCGACCAGAATGCGGAAGTCGCCTGGCAGCACCAGCGCCGTCCCAGAGCCGAGCGCCGGTGACGGCCCGGACTGCTCGCGGCCGCGCTGGGCCAGTTCTTCGGCCAGGGTGGTCTTTAGCGTGTAGCCGGCCACCGGTTTGGCGAGGATGCGTTTGATCCCGGCATTGCGCGCGATGACCTTGCTCGGCGCGTTGCTGATACCGGTCAGCATCACCACCAGGATGTCGTGGTTCAGGCTCGGGTCTTCCTTGATCTTGGTGGCCAGCTGCATGCCGGTCATGCCGGGCATGTTCTGGTCGAGCAGGACCGCGTCGAAGTAGTCGCGCAAGTGCGCCTTGGTGCGCAGCAACGCCAGCGCTTCCTTGCCCGAAGGCACTGCGCTGACGTTCATGCCCCAGGCGGTGCACTGCTGCACCAGCACTTTGCGGCAGGTGTCGTTATCGTCCACCACCAGCACACGGGCATCGCGCAGCGGACCGTCGAGGTCGGTGGCGGGCTGCTCCAGGCGCGCCGGGTCCAGCGGCAGGGTCAGCCACAGGTTGTTGCCCACGCCGGTGCTGGTCTTGATGCCGAACTCACCGTCCATCAGGCCGATCAACTGTTTGGCGATGACCAGGCCCAGGTGGCCGCCGAGCTTGTTGTCCGACAGGAACTGATGGCTGTGCAACTCGGCCTGCAGCAAGGCTTCGCGCTCGGCGCTCGGCATCGGTTCGCCGCTGTCCTGCACGGTGATGCGCAAACGCGGCGGCTCGCTGCGCTGATCGAGCGCGACGACCAGCAACACCTCGCCCTGAGCGGTGTTCCTCACGGCATTTTCCAGCAGGCTCGACAAGGCCTGGCGCAGGCGGGTCGGATCGCCGCTGATCACCTGCGGCACTTGCGGCTGGACGAAACTGATCAGCTCGATGTTCTGCTGCTCGGCCTTGCCGCGGAAGATGTTCAGGCAGTCTTCGACCAAGGCGTTGAGGTCGAACTGCACATCGTCCAGTTCGATCTGCCGCGACTCGAGCCGGGACAGGTCGAGAATCTCGTTGATCAGGGTCAGCAGCTCGTTGCCGGCACTGTGGATGGTCTGCACGTAATCGCGCTGTTTGACCGACAAGGGCGTGCCGAGCAGCAGCTCGGTCATGCCCAGCACGCCATTCATGGGCGTGCGGATTTCGTGGCTGATCTTGGCCAGAAACTCGGCCTTGGCGTTGATCTCGGCGTCGCTGGCGGCCAAGGCGCGGCTGGCGCGGAAGCGCTCCTCGCTGATCCGCCACAGGCGCTCGCTGACGGCGAAGTTGAGCAGCAGGCCGCTGAGTACCGCCAGGCCCATGAGCATGCACAGCAGCCAGGGGGTAGGTGTGCGGGTCAGGCCGAGCAGGGCCGGCAGCAGCACCAGGCCCCCGGCGTTGAAGATCAGCATGGCCAGGCTGAACGGACGTGCCGGCGCATAGCCGCGGTGCCAATGGCAGAGACCGACCAGCAGCATGGTGGCGCTGCTGAGGATCGACAGCCCATAGGTGATCAAGCTTAGCGGCAAGGTGTCGACGAACAGCAGCAGCAACCCGCCAAGGCCGGTGACCACGATCTCGATCTGCAACACGCGGCGCAGCCGCGGGGCGCCACAGGCGGCGAAGTACTGCAGGGTGAAGTACAGACCGGCCATGCCGGCCAGGACCAGGGTGAGATAAGCCGCGGGCGTCTGGGCGTTGTGCCAGATCTGCCACCAGGGGCCGCTGAGGTTGAGCAGGATCAGTGCGCTGAGCAGCATCAGCGCGTGGTACAGGCCCAGCACCAGCGCGGTGATCGAGCGGGTCTTGCCGAAACGCGCCAGGTTGTCGAGGATCAGCATCAGCATGCCGCCGATCAACAGGCCGAAGAGCAGCGGCAGGCGCTGGTCGGAAGCCGCCTCGGCAGCCGATTCCAGGCTGATCGCGGGGCGCAGCTGATGCTCGGATACCAGTCGCAGGTACACCTCCAGCGGGCGCTCGCTGCTGGGCAACGGCAGCACGTGTTCGCTGCCGCGCAGGGTCGGGCTGCCGCCATCGATCTGCACGCCGTGATGCCACTGGCGCACGATCTTGCCGCCATCCAGGGCATACAGGTCGAGACGGGAAAGGTCGGGGGCGAACAGGCGCAGCAGGCGCTGCGGGTCGCCGGGCTCGAGGCGGTAGTGCAGCCACAACGCCTGGTCGGAGCTGGCGGCATCGAGCTGGTCGAGCGCTTGCGGGCTGAATTGGTTGAGGTAGCGCGCCGAGCGCACGTCGCTCAGTTGCAGGTTGGCCTGCTCGTCGAGCAGCATCGACCAGCCTTCGCGTTCCTCGGCCAGGGCCGGAAGCAGGCTCAGTGCGGTCAGCAGGCTGACGATCAGGGCAATGGCAATCCGAAGCCGACGCAAGACGAAATCCCTTCTTAGCTCAATAGCCGATTGGCCACTATGCGCGGCGCGTCTGCACGAACACAAGGCCGACCGCGCAGGCTCGGCCGGTCGAACGCCGCGCGGGCCCAAGGGCCGCGCGACGCGATACACAGGCTCAGTCGTGGTGCTCGCCACGTTCGCGGGCGATGGCGCGATAGCCGATGTCGGTACGGTAGAAGCTTTGCTCCCAGTGCACCAGCCCGGCCAGACGATAGGCCTGTTCCTGCGCCAGCGCAACGCTCTCGCCCAGGGCCGTGGCGCACAGCACGCGACCGCCGTTGGCCACGACGTTGCCGTCTTTCAAGGCGGTGCCGGCATGGAACACCTTGCCGTCGAGCTTGGCCGCCGCCAGCAGGCCCTCGATGACCTGACCCTTGGCGTAGTCGCCCGGATAGCCGCCGGCCGCCAGTACCACACCCAGGCTCGGCCGCGGGTTCCACTGCGCTTCGACCTTGTCCAGGGCCTTGGCGAACGCCGCTTCCACCAGCAGCACCAGGCTCGACTCCAGGCGCAGCATGATCGGCTGGGTTTCCGGGTCGCCGAAGCGGCAGTTGAATTCGATGACCTTGGGGTTGCCGGCCTTGTCGATCATCAGCCCCGCATAGAGGAAACCGGTGTAGACGTTGCCTTCCTCGGCCATGCCGCGCACGGTGGGCCAGATTACCTGGTCCATCACCCGCTGGTGCACTTCGGCGGTGACCACCGGGGCAGGGGAGTAGGCACCCATGCCACCGGTGTTCGGCCCGGTGTCCTTGTCGCCGACGCGTTTGTGGTCCTGGCTGGTGGCCATGGGCAGCACGTTGTGGCCGTCGACCATGACGATGAAGCTGGCTTCTTCGCCGTCGAGGAACTCTTCGATGACCACCCGCGAACCGGCCTCGCCGAACGCGTTGCCGGCGAGCATGTCACGCACCGCCTCCTCGGCTTCCTGCAGGGTCATGGCGACGATCACGCCTTTGCCCGCCGCCAGGCCGTCGGCCTTGATGACGATGGGCGCGCCTTTCTCCCGCAGATAGGCCAGCGCCGGCTCGATTTCGGTGAAGTTCTGGTATTCGGCGGTGGGGATCTTGTGCCGAGCCAGGAAGTCCTTGGCGAAGGCCTTCGAGCCTTCCAGCTGCGCGGCGGCCTGGGTGGGACCGAAGCAGTCCAGTTTACGGCTGCGGAACAGGTCGACCACGCCTTTGACCAGCGGCGCTTCCGGGCCGACGATGGTCAGTTGCACGTTCTGTTCGGCGAAGTCTGCCAGTTGTTCGATGGCGGTGACGTCGATGGCGACGTTCTCGCACTTGGCCTCGGTGGCGGTGCCTGCGTTGCCGGGCGCGACGAAGACTTTCTCGACACGCGGGTCCTGCGCGACTTTCCAGGCCAGGGCATGCTCGCGCCCACCGCTGCCAATGATCAAAACGTTCATGTCAAAAACCTCGAATGCTGTCGGGCGTGGGTCCAGGCCTCACGCTGTACAAGGTCGCGATGAGGCAGGTAGATGCAAGGCGGGGCCGGTTTCGCTGAGCGGAGTTGCCTCCTGGCAATGAGCATCAGCGAAACCGGCCCCAACGCAGCAGATGCCTGCCTCAGCGCGGCCGATCGCAAAAAATCAGTGGCGGAAGTGGCGCATGCTGGTGAAGACCATGGCTATGCCGGCTTCGTCGGCCGCCGCGATCACTTCGGCATCGCGCATCGAGCCGCCCGGCTGGATCACCGCGCTGATGCCCACCTTGGCGGCATTGTCGATGCCGTCGCGGAACGGGAAGAAGGCGTCGGACGCCATGACCGCACCCTGCACCTGCAAACCGGCGTGCTCGGCCTTGATGGCGGCGATGCGCGCAGAGTTGACGCGGCTCATCTGGCCGGCGCCGACACCGATGGTCTGGCGCTGCTTGGCGTAGACGATGGCGTTGGACTTGACGAACTTGGCCACTTTCCAGGCGAACACCAGGTCGTGGATTTCCTGTTCGGTCGGGGCGCGCTTAGTGACGATCTTCAGGTCGTCGGCGCTGATCATGCCGTTGTCGCGGCTCTGCACCAGCAGGCCACCGTTGACCCGCTTGAAGTCCCAACCGGCGGCGCGCTCGGCCGGCCACTCGCCGCACTCGAGCAGGCGCACGTTCTGCTTGGCGGCCACGACGTCACGGGCGGCCTGGGAGATTTTCGGCGCGATGATCACTTCGACGAACTGGCGCTCGACGATGGCTTGGGCAGTGGCGCCGTCCAGCTCGCGGTTGAAGGCGATGATGCCGCCGAAGGCCGACTCGCTGTCGGTGGCGTAGGCCAGCTCGTAGGCCTGGCGGATGCCGCCGTCTTCGTCGGGCACCACGGCCACGCCGCACGGGTTGGCGTGCTTGACGATGACGCAGGCCGGCTTGACGAAGCTCTTCACGCATTCCAGCGCGGCGTCGGTGTCGGCCACATTGTTGAACGACAGTTCCTTGCCTTGCAGCTGGACGGCGGTGGAGATGCTCGCCTCGCCTTTGTTGACTTCGACATAGAACGCCGCGCTCTGGTGCGGGTTCTCGCCGTAGCGCATCTCCTGGGCTTTGACGAACTGGCTGTTGAAGGTGCGCGGGAAGGCGCTGCGCTCTTCGGTGCCGAGGGTGTCGCGGGACTGGTCGATGGTGCCCAGGTAGTTGGCGATCATGCCGTCGTAGGCGGCGGTGTGCTCGAACGCCTTGAGCATCAGGTCGAAGCGCTGGGCGTAGGTCAGGCCACCGGCCTTGAGGCTGTCGAGGACGCTGGCGTAATCGCTGGCGTTGACCACGATGGCGACGTCTTTATGGTTTTTCGCCGCCGAACGCACCATGGTCGGACCGCCGATGTCGATGTTCTCGATGGCGGTCGGCAGGTCGCAGCCGGGCTTGGCGATGGTGGCTTCGAACGGATACAGGTTCACCGCGACCAGGTCGATCGGCTGAATGCCGTGCTCGGCCATGATGGCGTCGTCGGTGCCGCGACGGCCCAGGATGCCGCCGTGGATCTTGGGATGCAGGGTCTTGACCCGGCCGTCCATCATTTCGGCGAAGCCGGTGTAGTCGGCCACTTCCACCGCGTTCACGCCGTTGTCCTTGAGCAGCTTGTAGGTGCCGCCGGTGGACAGGATCTCGACCCCGAGCTGTTGCAGCTCACGGGCAAATTCGAGGATCCCGGTCTTGTCGGAGACACTGATCAGGGCGCGGCGAATCGGCAGGCGGGTAGTCTGGTCGGTCATTTCGGATTCCATAACGCGGTGGAGTCAGCAAAAAAGGCGTCTCTTATCAGGAGCCGCCTTTTCGGGTTGGATTCTGGCCTAGAGCAGGTCGTACTGCTTGAGCTTCTTGCGCAGGGTGCCACGGTTGAGGCCGAGCATCTCGCTGGCCTTGGTCTGGTTGCCCTTGACGTAATTCATCACACTTTCCAGCAACGGCGCCTCGACCTCCGAGAGCACCAGGTTGTACACGTCCGTGACAGTGGCGCCTTCGAGGTGGGCGAAGTAGTTGTGCAGCGCCTTTTCGACGCTGTCGCGAAGGGTCTGGCCTTCTTCGCTCGGCGTGTTGAGGTGCTGTTTCAGGTTGGCGTTGTCGCTCACGGGCGTTGTTCCACTCACTAATGTCTCGGTCATCATCGTCATGCGGCCACCCCTCGTCCGTCCTCTGTCTCAAGGTGCTCTCGACGCGCCTGGAAGTACGCGGCAACGTCGTCGCGTTGGGCCTGCGTGTCTTGCAGCGCGTTGAACCGGGCGCGAAACTCCTTGCCGCCGGGTCGTGTCGCCAGGTACCAGCCAACGTGCTTGCGGGCGATGCGTACGCCCATCACCTCGCCATAGAAGGCGTGCAGCGCGGCCAGGTGCTCCAGCAGGATGCGTTCCACCTCGTCCAGCGCCGGGGCCGGCAGGTGTTCGCCGGTTTCCAGGTAGTGCGCGATTTCGCGAAATATCCACGGCCGCCCCTGGGCGGCACGGCCGATCAACAGCCCGCTGGCGCCAGTGGCCTGCAGGACATCGCGGGCTTTTTCGGGCGAGGTGATGTCGCCGTTGGCGAAGACCGGGATCGACACCGCCTGGGCGATGGCCGCGATGGTGTCGTATTCGGCTTCGCCGGTGTACAGGTCGGCCCGGGTACGGCCATGCACCGCCAGGGCCTGGATGCCTGCCTGCTCCGCGATCTTCGCCACGTTCAGGCCGTTCTTGTTCGCGCGGTCCCAACCCGTGCGGATTTTCAGTGTGACCGGCACGTCCACCGCGCCGACCACGGCGTGGAGGATGTCCCTGACCAGCGCTTCATCTCTCAATAAAGCAGAGCCTGCGGCTTTGTTGCAGACTTTTTTCGCCGGGCAGCCCATGTTGATGTCGATGATCTGCGCGCCTGCTTCGACATTGGCGCGGGCCGCCGCGGCCAGCATCTGCGCGTCGCCACCGGCGATCTGTACCGAGCGCGGCTCGGGATCGCCTTCATGGATACGGCGCAGACGCGACTTGCGGCTGTTCCACAGGCTCATGTCGCTGGTGACCATCTCCGACACCACCATGCCCGCGCCCAGGCGCTGGCAAAGCGTACGGAAAGGCTGGTCGGTGACCCCGGCCATGGGGGCGAGGATCAGGTTGTTGTTCAGTGTGTAAGGGCCGATGCGTACCGCCGACATAGGTGTTCCCTGTTGTGGGGCCGGATCATGGGAGTTCGAAAAAGGGTGGGCATGATACCCGCTCTGGGTGACTGGATAAAGACGGAATTGGATAAAATCTGAGCAATTGGGAGGGCGGCGACCCGTTTCCAGCGATCAGCGATGGGCCTCTATGCGCCCCCGATTGTTCGACTGGCCGGCATCGGCCCAATGGGGCCGGCTTCGGGCTGCTCGCCTCACTCCGGCGAGCGGAAGCTCAAACTGTAGTTCACCGCCTTCGGCCCCGGATCGAGGATGTCCAGGGCGATGTGGATCGGTGTCTGGCTCGGCATGTCGCCGCGCCCGGCCAGTTCTCCGGAAAGGTATTCGCTGGGCTTGAAACGTCGGCTGGCGATCAGTTGGCCGTTGAGGTCGGCGAAGCGCAGTTCGAGCTGCGGGAACGGCTGGCTGAACGGCGCGCGGTTGTAGATGATCGCGTCGACGATCAGCGCGCCTTTGAAGTCGGGGTGGCTGCGCACCACCAGGTTGCTGCTCTTGATGCGCTGCACGTCCACGCGGGTCGGCACGGTGCAGCCCACCAGCGGGCAGACCTGCTGGAACAGGGGGCGGTAGCTGTCCTGTCGGGCCAGTTCGTCGAAGTGGTAGGCCACGTATTGGTAGGCCAGCAAACCAAGGGCCAGCACGCATGCCAGGCCCCACAACAGGCGCCGGCCCCAGCGTGGTGGCGGCGCTTCCCAGCCCAGTTGCAGCGGGTCGTCGACCACGTCGATCAACGGTTCGCTGCGAAGGCCGCGCGATGGGCGTGGGCCGAGGCTCGGTTCCAGGCGCTCTTCGGGGTCTTGTTCGGGGCTCGGCTCGTCGGCCTCCTCATGGGCCGACAGGCGTTCGCCATGGGGTTCGTCATCCAGAGCACTGAGGCTACCCAGAGACGTCAAACGTTCTTCGGACAGCGGCCGGCCTAGACGCGGCTGCTCGTCGGCGAGCGGCTCCGGCGCAACGGCGTCCAGGCGCAAGGTCGGTTCGGTGCGCGGCTCGTCGTGGTGTTCGTCGGCTTGCGGGGTTTCCACCAGGGTGGGCACAGGGGCGAAGGGCACAGCAGGCTCGTCGGCCTGGCCGCGCTCGGCGGTGCCGAAGGGTTCGTGCAGGTGTTCGTCGAGCCCAGCATCGTCGCGCCGTGCCTGCAAGGGCGTACGCTGCGCCGCATCGTTGGAAGGTGCGGCGACGTGCCGGCGTTCCAGATTGGCCAGCGCCTGGTCGAGGTCCAGGGCGTCGAGCGCCGAATGGGTGGCGTCCCAGTCGGCCTGGGTCGACGCGACGGGGGCCACCGCCACGGGCGGGAGACTCGGCTCGGGGGTATTCGCCGTCGGCACCGCAGGCGGCAGGCCCTCGGCTGCGGCCGCCAGCGCCTGGCCAGTGGCCGCCTGGCTCTGCTCCAGCAACTGCTTGGCCGCACTGAACACTTGCAGGCATTGACCGCAGCGGACCACGCCACGGGCCACGCTCAACTGGTGATGCGTCACGCGAAAGCGCGTTTGGCATTGCGGGCACTGGGTGACGAAACTGTCGGTCATGCGGCGATCCGTGGAGGTGGGCGGAAAGTGATTTTAGACGTTGCGCAACACCGAAGCGGCGCCGGGCGGCCATGCGGGCCCAGGCCTACCGTGCCAGCACCCTGGGCGCTCGGCATGCACGGCCCGCGCCGTGCGCAGGCACGGCGCAAGACCCCGCACGAAGCGGGTTTCACGCCCCGCGGCGGCGGCCACTGATGCGCACCCAGCCGTCGCGCTCGGCGATCGGATCGAGGTCGAACGCGTCCGCATAGGCGGCGGCCACTTCTTCGCCCTGTTCGGCGAGAACGCCCGACAGCGCCAGCAACCCGCCCTCGCGCACCAGCCCGGCCAGTTGCGGGGCCAGCGACACCAGCGGCCCGGCCAGGATGTTGGCGACCAGCACGTCGGCCTGCAGGGCCGGCATGTGCTCGGGCAGATACAGAGCCAGACGCTGCTCGGCGATGCCGTTGCGCCCGGCATTGTCGCGCGAGGCCTCCAGCGCCTGCACGTCGATGTCGGTGCCGACCGCCTCGCGCGCGCCCAGCAGCAGCGCGGCGATGGCCAGAATGCCCGAACCGCAGCCAAAATCCAGGACCTGCGTGCCTTGCAGTTGTTGGCCGTCGAGCCACTCCAGGCACAGCGCGGTGGTGGGGTGGGTGCCGGTGCCGAAGGCCAGGCCCGGGTCGAGCAGCAGGTTGACGGCCTCGGGCTCGGGCGCGTCGTGCCAGCTCGGCACGATCCATAGGCGCCGGCCGAAACGCATGGGCTGGAAGTTGTCCATCCAGCTGCGCTCCCAGTCCTGGTCTTCGATCACCTCGGCCTGATGCTCGGGCAGCGCGGCGCCGGTGAGCAATTGCAGGTGGGCGAACACCGCCTGCGGCTCGGCGTCGGCTTCGAACAGCGCCAGCAGGTGGGTGTTGGACCACAGCGGCGTGGTATTGAGATCGGGTTCGAAGATCGGCTGGTCTTCGGCGTCCATGAACGTGACCGACACGGCGCCGACTTCGAGCAGCGCATCTTCGTAGGTTTCGGCTTGTTCCGGGCTGATGGCCAGGCGTACTTGCAGCCAGGGCATGGCGGGTACCTTAGAAAAATCGACGGGGCAGCGGCAGGGCTGCGCAAAGCGCGCAGTCTACGCCAGGCACCGGGAAATGGGGAACTCCCGCGCCGGGCGAGCAATAAATAGCCCTTGCCCAGGCAGCACGCGGCGCAGGGTGACGGCCCTTTTGTCTGCCTGGAGCCTTCCCCTGTGAGCACATCGACCGATACCCCGCTGGTGCCTTCCTCCATCGCCACGACGCTCGACCGCCTGGTCGCGTGGGCCGCGTACGTCGAACCACGCCTGCGCGCCCAGCCGCGTTTTCTCGAAGTGCTGGAGGAGCAGGTCGGCGTCGAGTTGCGCACCTACTTCCCAGGGCCGATCGACCCGCGCTTCGTGCAGGACATGATCGACGCCGCCCTGCTGCGGCACATCGACCAGGCGCCGGTGGTCTACGACCAGGCCCTGCACGCGCCTTGGCGCTGGGAGGATCTGAGCGTCCAGGAAATTCCCGAAGAACGCCGCGAAGCCACCGTACAGCTGGTCGAGAGCGTCGGTAGCCGTCTGCTGGAGCACTACGAGGATGCCGTACGCCGCTACTGGAGCCCCACGCCGGCGGGCATCGACGCGGCCGAGGACTACCGGCTGCGCATCGACGCCTGGCTGGACGCCCACCTCCAGGCCATGGGCGACGCCTTGCAGCCGCAGGCCCTGGCCGGCATGGATGCGCCAGGGGCGCGCCTGCTGATCGGAGCGTTGCAACAGGCCTGGCACGAGCAGGCGGTGCTGCCGGCCCTGGCCACCGGCGAGGAGCGCGAGGCCATCGATCGCCTGGGCCGGACGCAACTGCCGGACTGGCGCAAACAGCTCGACGACGCGCAGAGCGCGCGCCTCACCGAAGCGCTGGAACTGTGGCGCGCCGCCGAACAGCACGCCATGGTGTTATTTTCACCCGTGATCGACCTGCAAGCCCATGTACGTCAACGGCTCGGTGAAGCGCTGCGCGAGCAGTACGACAACGAACTGTCTCCCGATTTGATCCGCCTGCGCCTGTCGCGCCGCGATACCGCCGACCGCCCACCTGTCGAACTCACGCTGAGCGAGCTGGCCAGTCGCGGCGCGCGGGACCTCGGCCAGCTCTATCAGGTCGACGACATCGGCAGCGCCGTGCGCCTGGGCGTGGTGCCGACGGCCGAGCAGGTGCAACAGTTGCTGTCGGGCGCCGACTACCTGGCCGGCTACCCCGAGGCGCTGCGCCAACACGCCGCCCACTCCGAGGTACACAGCGCGCTGCTCGATGCGGCCGACTTGGCGCTCAAGTACAGCGCGCTGGTCGGGGCTTTCGCCGGGCACATGACCGACGCCCAGTACGCGCGCGTGCTGGAGGCGGCGGCCGGCACCGGCACCGGGGTCGCGGTCAACGGGGTGCGGGTGTTCGAGGCGCTGTGCGCCGACCTGCGCGTGTTCGCCCTGAGCGGTGACGAAGGCGTGCCGCAGACCTTATTGCTCTACGCGCCCGGTAAACCCGACGGGCAGGAGTGGGTGGAGCTGCGTTCGCCCTTGCAATTGTCCGAAGAGTTGGGCGGCTGGCTGCGCGAGGCGCCGGGGCGCGCCTATGTGCAGGCGCAGGTAGCCCTGGCCGAGCGCGAGCGGGTGGCCCAGGCGATCGAAGCGGTGGTGGAAAGGCCCAGCGACTGGTCTACCGAACAAGCGCACCTGAGCCCCTTCGGCGATTATCGCCAAGCGCTCGAGCACGGCGTACGGGCGCGTCTCCAGGCCCAGCTCGACGAGGTGTCGGGCAGCCAGGTTCCGGCCTGGTACAGCGCCTTGGCGCTGGAAGAACAGCGAGCGATCAACCTGCTGCGCCAGCAGGCGAGCCATGCCGAACAGGACTTCGCCGATGCCCTGGGCGGCTGGCAGAGCTTCCAGCACTACGCGCGCGGCGCCATCGCCCAGGCCATCGAGCCCTATCTGCGCAGCCAGGGGGTGGACGAGGCGGTCGATCCCGAGTCGATTCTCATCGACTACCAGCCGGGCCTGGCCGATGGCCGTGCGGCCACGATCAATCTGGTCGATCTGGTGAGCTTCGGCTACGACGACAACAGCGGCATCGACCACCCCGAGCATGGCGTGCGCTCCAGTGTCGGCCAAGACCTGACCGCCCTGCGCAGTGCCGATCTGGCGCACTACGCGCGGCGCGCCTACCTGGGCGAGCGGTACGCGGCGGCGATGCGCGCCCAGCACCTGCACGCCGCCGACTATGGCCCCAAGCGTCAGACCTTCGCCCGCGCCCTGGCCACCGGCATGGACCGGGACGTGCGCGAGGCGTTGGCCCAGGGCCACATCGACCGCGCCACCTATGAGGGGCTGATGGCACGGCTCAACGCCTTGGCCGCGACCGCTACCCTGGACTTGCCCCAGGACACGGCCGAAACCGTGCTGGATAGCTCCGGCCTGGTTCGGCTCACCCTGGACGACGCGCCGATCCTGGGCGCGTACGTGTTCCGCTGGATGCAGGGCAGCGAGGCCCAGGACTGGCTGTACACCCCTGGCGCCCCTGACGGTTTCCAGCTGCGCCCCTACGCCGAGCTCGACCGGGCGGCGGGCGGGTCGCTGCGCGGTTACCTGCTGACACGCACGCGCCTCAGCCAGCATGCGGCCGTACTGGCGCGTTTGCAGGCACTGGCCAGCGGCAGCGGCCATCGCGATGCGCTGCGTCGGCTCAACCAGGTGGCGGGCTTGGCGAACGAGTACGACCTGTACATCGAGCACGCGCTGGCTGATGTCGAGGACGCCACCGCCAGCCGCGCCGAGGTGATCCGCGATCAGGTGGTCAAGGGTCTGCTGTTCGCCGCGCCGCTGAGCATGGTCTATCCACCCTTCGCCGCCTTCATCGGGGCCTGGTTCGTGGTGGCGCCGTTGCGCGAGGCGGTGATCGCCCACAGCAAGGGCGACACGGCGCGCGCGCTGCAAGCCTGGCTGGAGGTGTCGTGGGGCGCGCTCGGGCTGTTGGCGCACTTGCCCGGCGCGAGCCTCAAGGCGGTCAAGCCGGTGTTGCGCGACCTGGGCCAGCGCTGGCTGCGGCCACGTCCGGTGCTGAGCCAGTCGATGCGCCAGCCCGGTGTGCAACTCGATCGGCATTGGGCGGTGCAGCGTGCGCCGCAGGCCTTGCACGAAGTGGGCGAAGAGGGCATCTGGGCCGGCACCTGGCGTTCCACGGCCACGGCCGAGGCGGCCGATGCCGAGTATTTCATCCGCCAGCAGGGTCGCTTGTTCAAGGTCGAATACGACAGCGCCCATGCCACCCTGCGCGTGGTCAAGGGCAACAATCCCGGCAGCTATCACCGCCAAGCCGTGGTCCTGGGGCCACAAGGGCGCTGGCTGCCCCACAGTAGTGGCTTGCGTGGCGGCGCGCCGGTGCGCGATGGCGGGCGTATCACCCAGCCTCGGCAGATCACCGCCGGCGTCGGCCAGCCGGACAACCGCCGCGGCGCGCTGCAAGGCGAGGCGGTGGTGGGGCGCTTGAGCCAAGAAACCGACGACAATTATCTGTTCACCCTCAACGCCCAGACCTGCGTGGCCGTGTCGCTGTACAACCCCAGCACCCAGGCCGGTGCGGTGATCCACTTCGACCACAACATCAAGCCCCTGATCGAGCAGTCGGTACGCGGCGTGCTGGCACGCATCCGCAGTCAGGCGTCGGACAGGGTCAGCGCGGTGATGGCGGGCGGCGATTGGCTGGGCGGTGAAAGCATCGGCGAGCCGGTGCGCGCCGTGTTGCGCCAGAACGGTCTGCGGCCGAACTGGGAGCACTGGTCCTGGTCCAGCTGTTTCGGCAACACCTACGGCATGACCTTGGACCTGCGCACCGGCCTGACCCGGGTCTATACCCTGAATGGCGATCTGGTCGACCGCGTGCTCACCCCGCTGATGCGCTCGGCGCAGCAGGGCGCGCCGGGTCCGCTGGCGCTGCGCGCGCGGCAGTTCATGGCCCGGGTGCGGTCCGAGCCGCTGGTGCAGGGCAGCGATGGCGTCGTGCGCAACCGTGCAGGCGTCGCGCTGGGCAGTGCCGATTACCAGACCCACGCCATCAGTCTGGTGGACGTCGGCGGCCTGTAAAAACGACAGCCTCGGCGCAAGGCCGGGGCTGTCTTGGGTCATCGCACTACCGCTCGATCAATCCTGGTTGGCCAGTTTGTGCTCGAGGTAGTGGATGTTGATGCCGCCTTTGCAGAAACCTTCATCGCGCACCAGGTCGCGGTGCAGCGGGATGTTGGTCTTGATGCCGTCGACGACGATCTCGTCCAGGGCATTGCGCATGCGTGCCAGGGCTTCTTCGCGGTCCTTGCCGTAGACGATCAGCTTGCCGATCAGCGAATCGTAGTTCGGCGGCACCGAATAGCCGCTGTACAGGTGCGAATCGACCCGCACGCCGTTGCCGCCCGGGGCGTGGAAGTGCTTGACGGTGCCGGGGGAGGGGATGAATTTCTTCGGGTCCTCGGCGTTGATCCGGCATTCCAGCGAGTGGCCACGGATGACCACGTCTTCCTGGCGGTACGACAGCTTGTTGCCGGCGGCGATGCTGAGCATCTCCTTGACGATGTCGATACCGGTGACCATCTCCGAGACCGGGTGCTCGACCTGGACGCGGGTGTTCATCTCGATGAAGTAGAAGCTGCCATTCTCGTACAGGAACTCGAAAGTGCCCGCACCGCGGTAGCCGATCTCGATGCACGCGTCCACGCAGCGCTTGAACACTTCCTGGCGCGCGGTTTCGTCGATGCCGGGGGCCGGCGCTTCTTCCAGCACCTTCTGGTGGCGGCGTTGCAGCGAGCAGTCGCGATCACCCAGGTGGATGGCGTTGCCCTGGCCGTCGGAGAGCACCTGCACTTCCACGTGGCGTGGGTTGGTGAGGAATTTCTCCAGATACACCATCGGGTTGCCGAACGCCGCACCGGCTTCGGTACGGGTCAGTTTGGCCGAGGCGATCAGATCCTCTTCCTTGTGCACCACGCGCATGCCGCGACCGCCGCCGCCGCCGGCGGCCTTGATGATCACCGGGTAGCCGACCTTGCGGGCGATCTCCAGCGCGGCGTCTTCGTCTTCGGGCAGCGGGCCGTCGGAGCCCGGTACGGTCGGCACGCCCGACTTGATCATGGCGTGCTTGGCCGACACCTTGTCGCCCATCAGGCGGATGGTGTCGGCTTTCGGGCCGATGAAGGCGAAGCCGGATTTCTCGACCTGCTCGGCGAAGTCGGCGTTTTCGGCCAGGAAGCCGTAGCCGGGGTGGATCGCCGTGGCGCCGGTGACTTCGGCCGCCGCGATGATCGCCGGAATGTGCAGGTACGACTTGTTGGACGGCGCCGGGCCGATGCACACCGATTCGTCCGCCAGGCCCAGGTGCATCAGTTCGCGGTCGGCCGTGGAATGCACGGCGACGGTCTTGATGCCCAGCTCTTTGCAGGCACGCAGGATGCGCAGGGCGATTTCACCCCGGTTGGCGATCAGGACTTTTTCGAGCTTCCCAGACATCGTTGGCTCTCCGCGCTTCAAACGACGGTGAACAGCGGCTGGTCGAACTCAACCGGCTGACCGTCTTCGACCAGGATGGCATCGATGACGCCGCCGATGTCGGCTTCGATGTGGTTCATCATCTTCATGGCTTCGACGATGCACAGGGTGTCGCCCTTCTTCACCGACTGACCGACTTCGGCGAAGTTCGGCGAGGTCGGCGACGGCTTGCGGTAGAAGGTACCGACCATCGGAGAACGGATCACGGTGCCTTTGAGCGCAGGCGCGGCGGCTTCGGCGGCAGCGACCGGCGCGGCAGGGGCAGCGGCGGCAGGAGCGGCGAACGGCGCGGCCATCGGGGCGGGTGCGTAGAACTGCTGGCCGGCCGGGGTCTTGCTGTGACGGCTGATGCGGACGGACTCTTCGCCTTCCTTGATCTCCAGCTCGTCGATGCCAGACTCTTCCAGCAGCTCGATCAGTTTCTTGACTTTACGGATATCCATTAAGCGACTCCCAGGATTCGGTCGGGGGTGTAAATTGAAAACGTATCAGCAACGTTCAGTCGAAGCCGCGGCCCGAGGCCACGGCTGTGTGTCATCAGGGCTGTGCGGGCGCAGCCAGGTGTTCGAACGCGGACTCCAGGGCCAGGCGATAGCCGGTGGCGCCCAGACCGCAAATCACGCCAACCGCCACGTCGGAAAAGTAAGAGTGGTGACGGAACGGTTCGCGCTTGTGCACGTTGGACAGGTGCACTTCGATGAATGGGATGCTCACCGCCAGCAATGCGTCACGTAGCGCGACGCTGGTATGGGTGAACGCCGCCGGATTGATCAGGATGAAATCGACGCCTTCGTCGCGTGCGGCGTGGATGCGTTCGATCAGCACGTGCTCGGCATTGCTCTGCAAGGTGTGCAGGCGGTGGCCCTGAGCCTGGGCGCGTTGCTCCAGGTCCTGATTGATCTGCGGCAGCGTAGCGGCGCCATAGTGGCCTGGCTCGCGGGTGCCCAGCAGGTTCAGGTTGGGGCCATGCAGCACCAGTAGGGTTGCCATCTGCGATTCCTTGGTTTTGTAGGGCAATTCGACACAGCGCGGCGACTATGCCGCAAACCGCTTTGAGTGTCCAGTTCCCGGCAATAGTCAGCACGATGACCGAGGTTCGACCAAAGTACGTGACTAAAAGCCAGAAATGGGTCATTTAGATGACGACGGCGCGTCAGGGCTGGAGTTTGCTGCGCACTCGGCTCAGGGTGGCGACGAAGTCGTCGACGTTCACTTCGCCTACCACACGGTCTGTACGCAGTTCGTCGCCGTTCGCCGCAAAGAACAGCAGCGCGGGCGGGCCGAACAGGCCGTAGCGGTCGAGCAGGGCGCGCTGTTCGGCGTTGCTCTGGGTGATGTCCAGGCGCAGCAGGGTGAAATCGTCCAAGGGTTGCTGCACGGCCGGCGCGTTGAGCACTTCGTGTTCGATGACCTTGCAGCTGATGCACCAGTCGGCGTACCAATCGAGCAGCACTGGGCGGCCGGCGGCCTTGGCCTCGGCCAGCGCAGTGTCGAGCGCGGCGGGAGTGCTCAGGGTCTGCCAGCGTCCGGCGCTGGCGACGGTTTGGGCCGCGCCGGGCGCCGTGGCCTGGGGCAAGGGGCGCAATGGGTCGCCTTGACCGCTCAGTGCGCCGTACCAGCAGGCCAGGCCGTAGCTGAGCAGCAGCAGGCCCAGCAGTTGCGCCAGGCGCTGGCGCGGGCTCTTCACCTGCGCCCACTCCAGGGCGCCGAGGAACAGCGCCACGCCCACCGCCAGCAAGCCCACCAGCAGCAGCGTCGCCGGCCCCGGCAGCACGCGGCTGAGCAGGCCGATGGCCAGCCCCAGCAGCAGCACGCCGACAGCGTTCTTCACGGTGTTCATCCAGGCGCCGCTCTTGGGCAGCCAGGCTGCGCCGCCCACGCCGACCAGCACCAGCGGCGCGCCCATGCCCAGCCCCAGGGCGAACAGCTTCAGCGCGCCGCCCAAGGCATCGCCGCTGGCGCTGATGTACAAGAGGGCGCCGGCCAGCGGCGCGGAGACGCAGGGCGAGACCAGCAGGCTCGACAGCACCCCCAGCACCGCCGCGCCCAGCAGCGAGCCGCCGCGGGTGCGCTGGGCCATGCCGTCCAGACGGTCGCTCAACCGTTGCGGCAGCTTGATCTCGAACAAGCCGAACATGGCCAAGGCGAAGAGCACGAAGAACAGCGCGAAGGGCACCAGCACCCAGGGCGATTGCAGTTGCGCCTGCAGGTTCAGCCCCGCGCCGAACAGCCCCATCAGCGCGCCCAGCACGGCGAAACTCGCCGCCATGGGCACCACGTAGGCCAGCGACAGCGCCAGCCCACGGCCGCCGCCCACTTGCCCGCGCAGCACCACGCCCGACAGGATCGGCAGCATCGGCAGCACGCAGGGGGTGAAGGTCAGGCCGACACCAGCGAGGAAGAACAGCAGCAGCGATTTCCAGCTCCAGCCCTCTTCGGGCGCCAGGCCTGTGGCGCCTGTGGCGGGGCCGTCGCCGGGAATGCTCAGGCGCTGGGTCTGTGGCGGGTAGCACAGGCCCTTGTCGGCGCAGCCCTGATAGCCCACCAGCAGGGTGAAGGCTTGCGGCACGTCCTGGCGCGGCACGCGGATGTCGACCACGTCGTGGTATACCTCGACGTCGCCGAAGAACTCGTCGTGCTTGGGCTGGCCTGGCGGAATCTGCGCCGTGCCCAGGGCCAGGCCCGCCGGTTCGCTGTGGAACTGGAAGCGGTGTTTGTACAGGTAGTAGCCATCGGTGGCGACGAAGCGCAGGGTGACGCTTTGCGCGTCGCTCTTGACCAGGCTCAGCTGGAAGGCTTTCTCGACCGGCAGGAAGTCGGCCTGGTTGCTGCCGGGCGCTGCGCCCAGGGTGGCGCTGGGGCGGTCGTCGAGCAGCCCGGCGGCGAATGCGGGGCTGGCCAGCAGCAGGATCAACAGGAAAAACAGGCGGCGCATGGCGGACTCGCTAGGTGGAACGTGCGCGCATGATAGCGGAGTTGCCGGCAGGGGTCATGAACGCCACAGGGTGCTCCACCCGCCGTGCTCGGCAGGCGCGAGAATCAGGCCCTTGGCGTCGGGCCTGCCATGCAGGCAGGGCAGAAGACCGCGCCGCTCCACGTCCACGCGGCGTTCGAACGCGACCTTTGGCCGTCCGGGCGCCGGCCTCACACCCGAAACGCCCGCACCGCCGTATTCAATTCGCCCCCCAGCCTCAGCAACTGGCCGCCTTGCGCGCGCCCCTCGCCGATGCGCTGCAGGTTGTCGTTGCCCAAGGCGTGGATGCGTTCGCTGTGGTCGCGGATCTCGCCCACCGCGCCGCGCTGCTGGGCGGTGGCATCGGCGATGCGTACGGCCGTGTCGGCGATGGTGGCGATGGCGCGCACGATGTCGTCCAGGGCGCCGTCGGCGGCCTGCGCCTGGCTGGCGGTATGGCGGGCGTGCTCGAGCTGCGCGCGCATGCCGTCCACCGACTGGCGCGCGGCGTGCTGCAGGCGGTCGATCAGGCTCTGGATTTCGCCGGTGGCGCCGGTGGTGCGCTGTGCCAGCGAGCGTACTTCGTCGGCGACCACGGCGAAGCCGCGGCCCATCTCTCCGGCGCGGGCGGCCTCTATGGCCGCGTTGAGGGCCAGCAGGTTGGTCTGTTCGGCGATCGAGCAGATCACCGTCAGCACGCTGCCGATGGTGGCCGACTCCTCGGCCAGTTGCTCGATGCTGCGGGCATTGCCCTGCACCTCCTCGACCAGGGTGCGCAGGCCCGCCAGACTGCCGCCGATCACCTGCTGACCTTGTGCGACCGCGCTGCCGGCGTCCTGGCTGGCACCGGCGGCGGCGCTCGCGTCGCTGGCGACCTGGACGATGGTGGCTTCCAGTTCGCCCAAGGCGTCGCGGATCAGCGCGGTGTCGCCGGCCTGGCGTTCGGCGCCGTCGTGCAGGGCGCTGCTCATGTCGGCCAGCGCATGGCTGCTGCCGCCTACCTGCTCGGCGTGGTGGCGCAGCGTGCCGATCAGCTCCACCAGGTAGTGGCGCAGGCGGTTGAGCGAGGCCTGGATGTCGTGCAGTTCGCGGTTGGTGCGGCCTAGTGCGATGGGCTGGGCGAAATTGCCCTCGGCCCAGCGCGACAGGGCCGGGGCCAGGTTGCCCAGGGTGCGCGCGAGGCGGCGCTGAAGGGTGTCGATGAGCACGGCGATGAGCAGGATCAGCGCGATCATCAGACCTTGCAAGGTACGCACTTCGCTCTGGATCTGGCCGTGCAGGGCGCGCACCTGGGGCTCCACGGCGGCGATCGCGCTGCGTACCGCACCAACGCGCCGTTCGGTGCTGGCGGCCAGGGCGGCGCGTTGCTCGATCTGGGCGCGGGTGCGCTGCAACTCGGTCGGGTAGCGATTGATGAGGCTGCGCAGTTGGCGTTTGAGGTCGACGCCCAGGTCTTGCGGGGCCTGCTGGGCTTCGCTCTGCAAACCCATGAGCGCGGCGAAGTCGTCGCCGCCCGTGGTTGCCGCAACGGTCACGCCGAGCAGGGGCAAGGCGTCGAGCTGCGCGGCCTGGGCGTCGATCAACTGCAGCTCGCGTTGCACCTCGTCGGCCAGTTCGGCGCGACCGCTGCTGACCAGCTTGTCGCGCGCCAGGGACAGCCGCGCCAGGTGCACGGCGGCGTCCAGCAGCGGCGCACGGTAACCGTCGGCTGTGGCGCCGCCGCCATCGGCCGCATAGCGCGCCAGTTGCTGGAGGGTCGCGCCTAGCTCGCGCTCGGCCTGCAACAGCAGGGCCTGGGGATCGGCGGCCAGCTTGCCGGCGGCCAGCAGGTCGGCTGCGGCGAAACGCTGCAAGTCGTCCAGGCTCGGGTGCAGGCTGTCGGCCAAGGCGCTAGGCCAGGCGTTCAGGCTTTCTTGCAACTGCTCGATGGCTTGGATGGCGGCGGCATGGCGCAGCGCATCGCCACTGCCCAGGTACGCCTGGACGTTGGCCGCGCCCTCGTTCTGGAAGCGCTGGGCCAGGGTCAGGTAGCGTTCCATCATCTGGTACGGACGTTGAAGCGCCTGCTGCGACCACCACAGGGTCGCGCCCAAGGCGATGCACACCGTTACCAGCAGCAGGGTGTTGAGGTTGGTCAGCAGCTTCAGACGCATGCGCGCGCACTTCCGGCAGGGGGATGACCGCGCTGACGGTATTGCCCATTGATGACCGGTTGATGACGGCAGAGGCCTGTGTCCTTTGCAGGCGCGGTGGGACGGCATGGCGGTTTGCACGCGACGGTCGCAGCGAAGCGCCGATCCGGGCGGTATGTCGATGCCTGGCGCATGGCGATGCGAGCAGTGGGCCGACCGCGTCGCTTGGAGTGGGCCGGCTGTGCCGGCCACCGCTACCGAGCGGAAGCGCCGAACCGGCCGCTACGGGGCCGGCTCGGCTTTCAGAACGCAGTTGCGCCCGCTGTGCTTGGCGGCGTACAGCGCTTCGTCGGCGATGTTGCCCAGCTGGGAGGCGTCCATGCCGTCGCCCAGGTTCGCCACGCCGGCGCTGAAGGTGCAGTTCAACGGCTGCGGGTGGGCCGGGTAGTGCAGCTCGGCGAAGCGTTGGCGCAGGTCGTCGAGCAGGCGGTAGGCCGCGTCCAGCGGCGTGTCGGGCATGACGATGGCGAACTCTTCGCCGCCGTAGCGCCCGATGAAGTCGGTGCGCCGCAGGCGCTGGCGCAGGAACAGCGCCAGGCTCTTGAGCACGCGATCGCCGGTGGGATGGCCGTGCACGTCGTTGATGCGCTTGAAGTGATCGATGTCGAGCATGGCGAAGCTCAATGGCTGGCCCTCGCGGCGTGCGCGGTGGCTGCAATCTTCGAGCAGTTGCAGGATGTGCGTGTGGTTGTACAGACCGGTCAGGCTGTCGCGCACCAGGCGCGCGTTCAAGTGGCGGGCACGGGCGGCGCGGTTGTGCACCGTGGTGACCAGTTGCCGGGCCTGCACCGGCTTGGTGAGGAAGTCGTCGCCGCCTTCGCTCATGGCTTCGAGCTGCTTGTCCAGGTCGGCTTCGGCCGACAGGTAGATGATCGGCACGCTCACGTAGCGATCGTTATGGCGAATGGCCCGTGCCAGCTCCGAGCCCGTACAGCCCGGCATGTACATGTCGAGGATGATCAGGTCGGGCTGGAAGTCGGCGAGGATGTCCATGGTGCGCAGCGGCTCGATGAGCACCCGCGTGGAGATCCCCGCGTGCCTGAGCATGCGCTCGGTGTACAGCGCCTGGGCGCGCGAGTCGTCGATGATCAGCACGCGGAACGGGTCCACGTCGGCGGAATCGTTCAAGCGTTCGATCTTTTCCAGCAGCGCGGAGGCCTCCAGGGTGCCGGTGAGAAACGCCTTGCCGCCGATGCGCGCCGCGCTCAATCGCGCACACGTGTCGTTGTCGTCCTGGCTGAAGAACAACAGCGCCAATGGCGGTTCGGCGTCGGCTTGCAGGGCTTGGGCCAATTGCAGGCCGCGACCGGGGCCTGCGAAATCCACATCCAGCACCACGATGCCCGGCGGCGCTTCGGCCAGCGCGCTGCGCAAGGCTTCGGCGCTGTCCAGGGCTTGCGCCGCCAGGCCGAAGAACGCCAGTTGCTGGACCAGCCGCTCGGTCGCTTGCGCATCTTCCAGCAACAGGTACAGCGGCCGGCGCAAGGCCGGCAGGAGCACGTCGTCGAACTGGTCGTCGCGGCGCAGGCTGCTGCGGGCCAGTTGCTGGATCAAGGGCGCAAGCGCGTCCAGCGCGCCGGCCGGCAACGACGGCTGGCCTTCGAGCAGCGGTTCGAGCTGCGCACACAGGGCCTGGGCCGCAGCCACTTGTTGCGCGTGCTCGCACTGCTCGGCGGTCCGCCACAGGCGCAGGCTCGCCTTGTGCAGATAGCGCAGGCCGGTGCGGGTCGGGTCGGTGTGGTGCAGGCGTTGCCAGAGCAGCAGGACATCGCGGGTTTGTTGCAGCACTTGGTGCATGCGCGAAGACCTTGAGGGGGTGGAAGAGGGGGTAAGGGGTGGGTTCATGGGCTCACTGCGGTCGCAGTCCGATAGTGGCTCCATGCTAGCACTGCTCGGGGGCCAACGGCCCGCTGCCATGCGATAAAAAGCAGCATCTTTGTGTACGGCCCGCCGAGCGGTGGGTCGCGTATGCGCATGAAAGCGTCTGCTTTATAGTGCCGAGCCAGGGATCTGCCGTGGCACCCTAGCGTTACCCTGTGGTCCAAGCCCCAGGCCCTGTAGCGAAAGCGTCTGCCCAGGGCAGGCGGTTTCCGTACAACGTTTCGCACTCGACGTGACTGAATTAAGGACAAAAGCCATGCTGGACTGGAAAAAACGCGAGGCCGCTGAAGCGCCGAGCGAGCGGGCCGAATCCCGCAAAGCCACCCCCCGCCGCCGTGGCGGCATCTGGGGCCGTACCTTGGCTGCGGTGATCGGTGTGTACCTGCTGGTGTGCATCGGCCTGAGCTGGTACTGGAGCCAGGAGCCCGACCTGTTCCCGGTGCAGCAGACCGCGCAGACCGCCGCGCAGCAGTCCGGCCAGAAGATGGTCGTGGGCTACACCACCGTCGAAACCCTGAAGAACGTGTCCGGCACCCTGCTGAACAAGCCGGGTGGCTACATCGCCAACGACCGTTTCCCGCCAGGCCTGTGGATGGACAACATGCCGAGCTGGGAGTACGGCGTGCTGGTCCAGGTGCGTGACCTGTCCCGCGCATTGCGCAAGGACTTCGCCCGTTCCCAGTCGCAGTCCACCGAAGACGCGGACTTGGCCAAGGCCGAGCCACGCTTCAACTTCGACCACAAGAGCTGGATCCTGCCGTCGAGCGAATCGGAGTTCGAGGAAGGCATCAAGTCGCTGTCGCGTTACCAGGCGCGCCTGGCCGCCGGCGACAAGGGCGCGATCTTCTACACCCGTGCCGACAACCTCAACAACTGGTTGGGCGACGTCGCCACCCGTCTGGGCTCGCTGTCGCAGCGCCTGTCGGCGAGCGTCGGCCGGGTCAAGCTCAACAGCAACCTGAAGACCGAGGCCATCGTGCCTGGCCAAGCGCCGCAAGTGGACGAGGAGCTGGTGGAAACGCCTTGGCTGCAGATCGACAACGTGTTCTACGAGGCCCGTGGCCAGGCATGGGCGCTGTCGCACCTGCTGCGCGCCATCGAAGTCGACTTCGCCGACGTGCTGGCGAAGAAGAATGCCACCGTCAGCGTGCGGCAGATCATCCGCGAACTGGAAGCCTCGCAGGAACCGCTGTGGAGCCCGATGGTGCTCAACGGCAGCGGCTTCGGCATGTGGGCCAACCACTCGCTGGTGATGGCCAACTACATCTCCCGTGCCAATGCCGCAGTGATCGACCTGCGCCAGCTGCTGTCCCAGGGCTGATATGCCGATCGACCCTGTGGAGGCCGCGCACCGCGCGGCCTCCGACGTTGAGCGGGTCGCCTGGGTGGATGCCCAGGACCGCCTGCTCGGTGCCCTGCAACGGGCCGAACTGCGCGAGCGTGCGCTGATCGGCCGTGGCACGTTCATTCTCCTGTTCAATGGCCAAGGCGAGCTGTGCGTGCACCGCCGCACCTTGAGCAAGGCGCTGTACCCCGGTTACTGGGACGTGGCCGCCGGCGGCATGGTCGGGCCTGAGGAAACCTATGCGCAATCGGCCGCCCGTGAACTGGAGGAAGAGCTGGGCGTGAGCGGCGTGGCGTTGCAGTTCCATGAAAAGTTCTTCTTCGACCAACCCGACAACCACCTGTGGTGCGCGGTGTTCTCTGCGGTATGGGACGGTCCTTTGCGCCTGCAACCCGAAGAGGTGTTGGAAGCGCGTTTCGTCAGCCTCGACCAAGCGCAAGCCGACAGCCTGAGCAAGCCCTACTGCCCCGATTCCCTGGCCGCGTTGCAACGTTACCGGCACGCGCTCGGCCGTTGACCTGGCGACGCCTCCGCCAAGGTCGCAAAACAGGCGAAAAATGGCGCATTCCGCTACTTGGGCCGTAGGCTTTTTCTCGTTAAACTGCGCGCCCTTTATGGGTTGCCGCGTGTACCGCGGCAATCAGCGCCGCCCCTGCCAGAGTGGGGCTTCGCGGTCGGCCCGCCACCAGGCTCGATCAGTTTCTGCCCTCAACAAGAGGCACGAACGTGGCCAAGAAATCCTCCTCCTTCGCCGCCCTCGGCGGTCTGGTCTATTCCACCGACGCCGGTCGCCATTGCCCCGACTGCAGCCAGCCGGTCGATGCCTGCATCTGCCAGCAGCACGTGCCGCAAGGCGACGGCATCGCCCGTGTGCGGCGCGAGAGCAAGGGCCGCGGCGGCAAGACCGTCACCACCATCACCGGCCTGACCCTGGCGGCCGAGCCGTTGAAGGCGCTGGCCACCGAGCTCAAACGCCGCTGCGGCACCGGTGGCGCGCTCAAGGACGGCGTCATCGAGATCCAGGGCGAGCATGTCGAACTGCTGCTCGCCGAACTGACCAAGCGTGGCTTCACCGCCAAGAAGTCGGGTGGCTGAAGGCTGCGCGCGGGTGCGTTGCCGGCGACTTCGAGCGCCGTCCGACCCCACCCTGCATGACCTAAGGCGCCAGGCCCTTGCCGCAGCGGCCAAGGTTTTTACCCCTGCGTTTCTAAACTCGCTTGTGCAACCGGGGTCTATCCCCAGCATGGACGAACCGTCATTTTCAGCTTCTACACTGCCTGCCACCGCGCATTGGGCCGTGTTCTGACTTCTCTAATAGGGGACTTGAATGTCCGTACGACGCACACGCAAAGACGATGGCAGCCAGTGGACCGTGGCCGACAGCCGCAGTGTTTATGGCATTCGCCATTGGGGCGCAGGCTATTTCGCCATCAATGAAGCCGGGCGCGTGGAAGTGCGCCCCAACGGCCCCGACAGCTCGCCCATCGACCTCTTCGAACAGGTCGACGAGCTGCGTCAGAGCGGCCTGAGCCTGCCGCTGCTGGTGCGTTTCCCCGACATCCTGCAAGACCGCGTGCGCCAGCTCACCGGCGCCTTCGACGCCAACATCGCGCGCATGGAGTACCAGAGCCAGTACACCGCCCTGTACCCGATCAAGGTCAACCAGCAGGAGGCGGTGGTCGAGAACATCATCGCCACGCAGAACGTCTCCATCGGCCTGGAAGCCGGCTCCAAGCCGGAGCTGCTGGCCGTGCTGGCCCTGGCGCCCAAGGGTGGCACCATCGTCTGCAACGGCTACAAGGACCGCGAGTTCATCCGCCTGGCGCTGATGGGCCAGAAGCTGGGCCACAACGTGTTCATCGTCATCGAGAAAGAGTCGGAAGTGGCCCTGGTGATCGACGAAGCCGCCGAGCTCAAGGTCAAGCCCCAGGTCGGCCTGCGCGTGCGCCTGTCGTCGCTGGCGTCGAGCAAATGGGCCGACACCGGTGGCGAGAAGTCCAAGTTCGGGCTCTCGGCCGCGCAGTTGCTGTCGGTGGTGCAACGCTTCAAGGACGCCGGCCTCGACCAGGGCATCCGCCTGCTGCACTTCCATATGGGCTCGCAGATCGCCAACCTGGCCGACTACCAGCACGGTTTCAAGGAAGCCATCCGCTATTACGGCGAGCTGCGCGCGCTGGGCCTGCCGGTCGACCACATCGACGTCGGCGGCGGTCTGGGCGTCGACTACGACGGTACCCACTCGCGCAACGCCAGCTCGATCAACTACGACATCGACGACTACGCCGCCGTGGTGGTGGGCATGCTCAAGGAGTTCTGCGACGCCCAGGGCTTGCCACACCCGCACATCTTCTCCGAGAGCGGCCGGGCGCTGACCGCGCACCATGCCATGCTGGTGGTGCAGGTCACCGACGTCGAGAAGCACAACGACCAGGTGCCGACCATTGAAGACAAGGCCAGCCTGCCGGAGACCGTGCAGTGGCTGGTCGACCTGCTCGGCCCGACCGACATCGAGATGGTCACCGAAACCTACTGGCGCGCCACCCACTACATGAGCGATGTGGCCGCGCAGTACGCCGACGGCAAGCTCAGCCTGTCCGAAAAGGCCCTGGCCGAGCAGTGCTACTTCGCTGTGTGCCGGCGCCTGCACAATTCGCTCAAGGCCCGCCAGCGCTCGCACCGCCAGGTGCTCGACGAGCTCAACGACAAGCTGGCCGACAAGTACATCTGCAACTTCTCGGTGTTCCAGAGCTTGCCCGACACCTGGGCCATCGGCCAGGTGCTGCCGATCCTGCCGCTGCACCGCCTGGACGAAGAGCCGCTGCGCCGCGCCGTGCTGCAAGACCTGACCTGCGACTCGGACGGCAAGATCAACCAGTACGTCGACGAGCAGAGCATCGAGACCAGCCTGCCGGTGCATGGCATCAACGAAGGCGAAGACTACCTGCTGGGCATCTTCCTGGTTGGCGCCTACCAGGAAATCCTCGGCGACATGCACAACCTGTTCGGCGACACCGACTCGGTGAACATCTACCAGAACGCCGACGGCAGCGTGTACCACGCCGGCATCGAGACCCACGACACCATCGAGGACATGCTGCGCTACGTGCACCTGTCGCCCGAAGAGCTGATGACCCACTACCGCGACAAGGTCGCCAGCGCCAAGATCAGCCCGCGCGAGCGTACCCAGTACCTCGACGCGCTGCGCCTGGGGCTGACCCGCTCGTCGTACCTGTCGTCCTGATCTGCCGTGCGGGAGTGGGTTCGCCCGCTTCCGCACGTTGCGGTCTACATCCAGCCGTCTCTGCGCTGCAAGCGCCAGGCGATCCCACCCAGGGTGATCGCCCGCAGCGCCATGAACGCCAGAAACGCCAACCACAATCCATGGTTGCCCAGCCCGCGCAAGGCCAGGGCCAGCGGCAAAGCGAGCAACACCGACAGCAGCATGGCGTTGCGCATCTCCCGTGCCCGCGTGGCGCCGATGAACAGCCCGTCGAGCAGATAGCTCCATACCGCCACCAATGGCAGCAGCGCCAGGTACGGCAGATACGGATACGCCGCTTGGCGCACGCTCGCGATGTCGGTCTGAGTGTCGACGAACAGGTGCCCGGCACCCAGGAACAGCGCCGCGAAGCCCAGACTCACCAGCAACGACCAGCCCCCGGCCACCACCAGCGAACGGCGCAACACCTCGCGCTGGCGGGCGCCGATGGCATGGCCGCACAGCGCCTCCACCGCATGGGCCAGGCCGTCCAGCGCGTAGGCGGTGAGCAGCAGGCCATTGAGCAGCAGCGCGTTGGCCGCCACCGTCGCCTCGCCCAGCCGCGCACCCTGCACGGTCAGCAGCAGGAACACACCCTGCAACGCCAGGCTGCGCAGGAAGATGTCGCGGTTGACCGCCAGCAACGGGCGCCAGGCCTGCCAGCGACGCAGGGCCGGCCATGCCATGCGCCCCGGATGGGCGCGCAGCGCCGGGCGGGTCAGGGCCAGGCCCAGCAGGGCGGCGCTCCACTCGGCGATCACCGAGGCGCGCGCCGAACCGACCACGCCCCAGTCCAGCCCCAGCACGAACCACAGGTTCAAGGCGATGTTCAGCAGGTTGGTGGCCAAGAGGATCGCCAGCGGCGCGCGGGCGTTCTGCGTGCCGAGGAACCAGCCTACCAGCGCATAACTGGCCAGCGCCGCCGGCAGGCCGAACAGGCGGGTATGGAAGAAGTCCTGGGTGGCCTGTTGCAGGGCCGCGCTGGGCTGCATGACGTGCAGTGCCAACTGGCTGAAGGGCAGGGCGAGCAGGCCCAGCAGCAGCGCCAGGCCCACCGCCAGCAGCAGGCCCTGGGCCAGCACCTGGCGCAACCCCGCGCCGTCGCCGCGCCCGGCCGCCTGGGCGGCGAAGCCGGTGGCGCCCATGCGCAGGAAGCCCATCAGGCCCATCATGAAGGTGAACAGCACCGCGCCCACCGCCACCGCGCCCAACTGATGGGCATGGGGCAAGTGGCCGACCACCGTGCTGTCGACCAGGGCCACCAGCGGCACGCTGACGTTGGACAGGACCATCGGCGCGGCCAGTGCCCAGACCTTGCGGTGGGTGGCGCGGTGGCGCCAGTCGGTCAGCAGTGAAGGCATGCGGCTCCAGATGGTTCGGGCATGACAGGGGTGTCCGGCGGATGGCCCACAATGGGGCCGGGGCATCCGATCATCGCAGGAAAACCGCGCATTCTACCGGGCTCCGGGCAAGTGGACATATTTTGTAAAATCTCCTGTGTCAGCAAGCAACCAATCCCTGCGAACGAAGTCTCAGCTCACGCACCCATCCGAGTGAATTGTTTCCCGGTGGGCTATAGTTGCCGCCCTTACGACCACGCTGCCGAAGAGTCCCTTCCTCATGTTCAACAAAGGATTGTTGCTGGCCTGTGCGCTGGCACTGCTCAGTGCCTGTGATTCCTCCACGTCCGAGGCGCCCAAGCCCGCCCCGGCCGATACGCCGACCGCGGCCGCGCCCGCCCAGACCGCATCGAGCAAGCGCGAAGACCCGGCCGTGCTCGCCAAGCGCTACGCAGGCCGCGAGCTGAGCGTGCTGGATGTTTCGGAAGTGCAGATAGACGGCGCCAGCGCGCTGTCGGTCAGCTTCTCCGCGCCGTTGGACGCCGACCAGGACTTCGCCGGCAAACTGCACCTGGTCGATACCGTCAAGGGCAAGGTCGACGGCGCCTGGGAGCTGTCGAACAACCAGATGGAACTGCGCCTGCGCCACCTCGAACCGCAGCGCAAGCTGGTGCTCACCGTCGACAAGGGCCTGCTGGCGGTCAATGGCAAGCAGCTCGACAGCGAAGTGGTCAGCCGCCTGGAAACCCGCGACATGCAGGCCACCGTGGGCTTCGCCAGCCGCGGCTCGCTGCTGCCCACGCGCTTGGCCGAAGGCCTGCCGGTGATCGCCCTGAACGTGGCCAAGGTCGACGTCGACTTCTTCCGCGTCAAACCCGAGCAGCTGTCGAACTTCCTGGTCAACTGGGGGCGCAACAGCAGCCTGTACGCCTACCAGTCCAAAGAGACCCTGGAGATGGCCGATTTGGTCTACAGCGGCCGCTTCGACCTCGACCCCGCACGCAACACCCGCGAAACGGTACTGCTGCCCATCGCCGGCATCAAACCGCTGCAAGAGCCAGGCGTGTACCTGGCGGTGATGCGCGCCTCGGGCACCTACGACTATTCCCAGCCGGCCACGCTGTTCACCTTGAGCGACATCGGCGTGTCGGCGCACCGCTACCGCGACCGCATCGACGTCTTCGCCCAGGCGCTGGACGGCGGCAAAGCAATGGACGGCGTCAAGCTCGAACTGCACGACGACAAGGGCAAGCTGCTCGCCCAGGCCAGCACCGACGGCGACGGCCATGCGCAGATGCCGATCGACGCCAAGGCCGACACCCTGATCGCCACCCAGGGCGTGCACACCACGCTGCTGCGCCTGAACACCGCAGCGCTGGACCTGGCCGAATTCGACATCACCGGCCCCCAGGCCAACCCCTTGCAGTTCTTCATCTTCGGCCCGCGCGACCTGTACCGCCCAGGGGAAACCGTGCTGCTCAACGGCCTGCTGCGCGACCAGGACGGCAAGCCGGTCAAGGCCCAGCCAGTCAACGTGGAAGTGCGCCGCCCCGACGAGCAGGTCAGCCGCAAATTCGTCTGGGAGGCCGACGGCAACGGACTGTTCCAGTACCAGCTGCAACTCTCCGGCGAAGCGCCGACAGGCCGCTGGCAACTGCTGCTCGACCTGGGCGGCGGGCGCAAGCAGGTCTACGAATTCCTCGTCGAAGACTTCCTGCCCGAACGCCTGGCCCTGGAACTCAAAGGCAGCCCCACGCCGCTGAGCCCCGAAGAGCCTGCGCACATCCAGGTCAATGGCCGCTACCTCTACGGCGCTCCCGCCGCCGGCAACCGCTTGAGCGGCCAGGCGTATTTGCGCCCGCTGCGCGAAGCCGTGCCGGCGCTGCCGGGCTACCAGTTCGGTTCGGTCAGCGAAAGCGACCTGAGCCAGGACCTGGAACTCGACGAAGTCACCCTCGACCAGGCCGGCAAGGCCAGCCTGGACATCGAAAGCCGCTGGGCCGAGGCCCGCTCGCCGCTGCAACTGACCGTCCAGGCCAGCTTGCAGGAATCCGGCGGCCGGCCCATCACCCGCCGTTTCGAGCAGCCGATCTGGCCAGCCGAACGCCTGCCGGGCCTGCGCGGCCTGTTCGACGGTGAAGAGACCGACGGCGACGCCCCAGTGCAGTTCGAAGTCCTGGTCGCCGACCGCGACGGCCACAAGCTGGCCGCCGACGACCTCAAGGTCCGCTTGGTCCGCGAGCGCCGCGACTATTACTGGAACTACTCCCAGGACGACGGCTGGAGCTACAACTTCAACGAGAAATTCCTCACCGAAAGCGAAGAGACCGTCAGCGTCAAGGCCGGCGCCACCGCCACCCTGAGCTTCCAGGTGGAGTGGGGCCCGTACCGCGTCGAAGTGGAAGATCCCGAAACCGGCATCGTCTCCAGCGAGCGCTTCTGGGCCGGCTACCGTGCCCAGGACAACGCCGAAGGCGGCGCCGTGCGCCCCGACCAGGTCAAGCTGGCGCTCGACAAGCCGGCCTATGCCGACGGCGACAGCGCCCAGGTCACCGTCACCCCGCCTGCCGCGGGCAGCGGCTACCTGATGGTCGAGTCCGCCGATGGCCCGCTGTGGTGGCAGGCCATCGACGTACCGGCCGAAGGCAAGACCTTCGACATCCGCCTGGACCCGAAATGGGCGCGCCACGACCTGTACGTCAGCGCCCTGGTGATCCGCCCGGGCGAGCGCAAGGTCAACGCCACGCCCAAGCGCGCCGTGGGCGTGCTGCACCTGCCGCTGCAACGCGGCGACCGCAAGCTGGCGCTGACCCTGCAAGCGCCCGAGAAGATGCGGCCCAAGCAGCCGCTGAAGGTCAAGTTCAAGGCCACCAACGCCGACGGCAGCGTGCCCAAGCAGGTGCGCGTGCTGCTTTCGGCGGTGGACGTCGGCATCCTCAACATCACCGACTTCAAGACCCCCGACCCCTTCACCGGCATGTTCGGGCGCAAGGCCTACGGCGCCGACCAACTGGACATCTACGGCCAGTTGATCGAAGCCGGCCAAGGCCGTCTGGCCAGCCTGGCCTTCGGTGGCGACGCGGCCATGGCCAAGGGCGGCAAGCGGCCCAACACCACGGTGACCATCGTCGCCCAGCAGAGCGTGCCGGTGACCCTGGACGAGAAGGGCGAGGGCGTCGCCAGCGTCGACATTCCCGACTTCAACGGCGAGCTGCGGCTGATGGCCCAAGCCTGGAGCGACGACCACTTCGGCGTCGCCGAAGGCAAGACCGTGGTCGCCGCGCCGTTGATCGCCGAGCTGTCGGCGCCGCGCTTCCTGGCCGGGGGTGACCGTACGCGCCTGGCTCTGGACCTGGCCAACCTGTCGGGCCGTGCCCAGCAACTGACCGTGCAATTGCGCAGCGAAGGGCAGATCGGCCTGATCGGCCCGACCGAGCAGCAGGTCAGCCTCAGCGAAGGCCAGCGCAGCACCCTGATGATCCCGGTGCAGGCCGAAGGTGGTCTGGGGCAGGGCAAGGTGCAGGTGCAGGTCACCGGCCTGCAACTGCCCAACGAACCCACCAGCGTCTATACCCGCGACTGGACCCTGGGCGTGCGCCCGGCCTATCCGGCGATGCTCAAGCACTACCGTGTGGCCTTGAAGGACCAGCCATGGAGCCTGCCGGACAACGACCTGGCGGCCTTCGAGCCGGCCGGCCTGGAAGCCAGCCTGGCGCTGTCGAGCCGACCACCGCTGAACCTCGCCGAGCAGATCCGTGCTCTGGAAGCCTACCCGTACGGCTGCCTTGAGCAGACCACCAGCGGCCTGTACCCCTCGCTGTACGCCGACGCCGACAGCCTCAAACGCCTCGGCATCAAGGGCGAGCCGGCCGAGGTGCGCAAGCGCAAGATCGAGGCTGGCATCGAGCACCTGCTGGGCATGCAGCGCTACAACGGCAGCTTCGGTCTGTGGGGCAGCGACAGCGAAGAGGAATACTGGCTGACCGCCTACGTCACTGACTTCCTGCAGCGCGCCCGCGAGCAGGGCTACGGCGTACCGGCCGACGCCCTGAAGAAGGCCAACGAGCGCCTGCTGCGCTACTTGCAGGAGCGCAACCTGATTGAGGTCGACTACAGCGACAACGCTGAGCACACCCGCTTCGCCGTACAGGCCTACGCCGCCCTGGTGCTGGCACGCAACCAGCAGGCGCCGCTGGGCGCGCTGCGCAGCCTGTTCGAACGCCGCACCGATGCACGCTCGGGCCTGGCGCTGGTGCAGCTGGCTGTGGCCCTGGACAAGATGGGCGACAAACCGCGCGCCCAGCAGGCCTTGCAGACCGGCTTGAGCATCGGCCGCGGCAAGGGCTGGCTGGCCGACTACGGCAGTACGCTGCGCGACCAGGCGCTGATCCTGGCGCTGCTGCAGGAGAACCAGCTGGCGGCCAACCAGGTGGACCAACGCCTGTTCGCGCTGTCCGACGAACTCGCCGCCAACGGCTACCTCTCGACTCAGGAACGCAACGCGCTGTTCCTCGCCGGCCGCAACCTGCTCGGCAAACCGGAAGGTGCCTGGAAGGCGCGCCTGGACAGCGCCGGTGAAGTGCGCGAGCTGGACAACACCGAATCCGGCCTGAAGCTCGAAGGCCCGCTACTGGCCTCGCCATTGAGCGTGCAGAACCAGAGCGGCGACACCCTGTACCAGCAACTGACCTTGTCGGGCTATCCGCGTCAGGCGCCGGCACCGGTAAGCAACGGCATCGAGATCCGCCGCGAGTACCTGGGCCTCAACGGTCAGCCGTTGAACCTCGGCAACCTGCGCAGCGGCGACCTGGTGCTGGTGCACCTGGCGCTCAAGGCCAAGGACCGTGTGCCGGACGCTCTGGTAGTGGACCTGCTGCCGGCCGGCCTGGAACTGGAAAACCAGAACCTGGCGCAAAGCTCGGCCAGCCTGGACAACGCCAGCAGCGCGGTGAAGGAATGGCGCGATTCGATGCAGAACGCCAGCGTGGTGCACCAGGAGTTCCGCGACGACCGTTACGTCGCCGCACTCAAGCTGGACAACTACGGCACCACCCACCTGCTGTACCTGGCTCGCGCGGTCACGCCGGGCAGCTACCGTATTCCGCCGGCGCAGGTCGAGTCGATGTACCGCCCCAACCTGAACGCGGTGGGCGAAAGCCAAGGGGAAATGCAGATCAAGGCCCGCTGAGGGGCAGGGGCGCGGCAGGCCAGCAGCGCTGGCCTGTCGGTGGGCGGAGGGGGTGCAGGCCGGGTCTGGCCGAGCCGGGCCTGGCCTGGCCGGATCGGGATTCAGACTCGACTTAATGCACCACCCAACTCATCACCCACAACCCCAGCAGCAGCCAGACGATGCCCAGCACGATCGAGGCGCGCATGAACGCGCGCACCGCCGAGAACAGCAGCATCAAACCGACGATCAATGCCGCGATGCTGACCAGCGACGTGTCCATGCCCAAAGTGCGGGACAGGCCGTCGATGAAATTGCCGCCGGCGTTGGCCAGCAGATTGAACAGGCCGCTCAAGGCATCGACGATGATGCGGATCAGCGATCCCAGCGCCTGGCCCAGCCATTCGAAAAAGCCTTCTACATGCATGATTACGTCCTGATGAATGAATCGGTGTCAGCGCTTTGGCCATGGCCGGGGCAGGTCGGTTCCCGATGGCCAGTCTAGTCCGCCCGCGCAGCCGTGCCGGGCGCCTGTGCCGCAGCGTGGTGCTGGCGGTCCTGCTGGTGCTGGCGCTGCTGTGGGTGGCCGACCGTCTGTGGCCGCTGCCGTTGCCCGGCGACGACCTGGCCCGGGTAGTGCTGGCCGAAGACGGCACGCCTCTGTGGCGCTTCGCCGATGCCGACGGCGTATGGCGCTACCCGGTCACTCCCGAGCAGGTCTCGCCGCTGTACCTGCAAGCGCTGCTGACCTACGAAGACCGCTGGTTCTACCGCCATCCCGGGGTCAACCCGATGGCCCTGGCGCGCGCGGCCTGGCTCAACCTGCGCGGCGGGCGCGTGGTCTCGGGCGGCAGCACCCTGTCGATGCAGGTGGCGCGCCTGCTCGACCCGCATGACCGGACTCTGGGCGGCAAGCTGCGCCAGTTGTGGCGCACGGCGCAGCTCGAATGGCACCTGTCGAAAACGCAGATCCTGCAGATCTACCTCGACCGCGCGCCCTTCGGCGGCACCTTGCAAGGGGTGGCGGCGGCCAGTTGGGCGTACCTGGGCAAGTCGCCGCTGCACCTGACCCACGCCGAAGCGGCCTTGCTCGCCGTGCTGCCCCAGGCGCCCAGCCGCCTGCGCCCCGACCGCCACCCGAAACGCGCCCAACGCGCGCGCGACAAGGTGCTGCAACGGCTGGCCGACTATGACGTCTGGCCTGCCGAGCGGTTGCAGGAGGCCCGTGAGGAGCCGTTGCTGCTCGCGCCGCGCCAGGAACCGGCCCTGGCGCCCTTGCTGGCGCGGCGGCTGAACACCCGCGACAGCCCGGCGCTGATCCGCACCACCCTCGACGCCGCCTTGCAGCGGCGCCTGGAAGACCTGCTGCTGGGCTGGCGCGCGCGCCTGCCGGAGCGTACCTCGGCGGCGATCCTGGTGGTGGAGGCCAAGACCATGGCGGTGCGCGCCTACCTGGGCTCGATCGAAATCGGCGATGCGCGGCGCTTCGGGCACGTGGACATGGTGCATGCCCTGCGCTCGCCCGGCTCGACTCTCAAGCCGTTTCTCTATGGCATGGCCCTGGACGACGGCCTGATCCACTCCGAGTCGCTGTTGCAGGACGTGCCGCGGCGCTATGGCGACTACCGTCCCGGCAACTTCTCCAGCGGCTTCAGCGGCCCGGTCGCGGCCAGCGCGGCCCTGGCCCTGTCGCTCAACCTGCCGGCGGTGCAACTGCTCGAAGCCTACGGCCCCAAGCGCTTCGCCGCGCAGTTGCGCACAGGCGGCGTGCCCCTGGCCCTGCCGCCGCTGGCCGAGCCCAACCTGTCGCTGATCCTCGGCGGTGCGGGTAGCCGTCTTGAAGACCTGGTCGGCGGTTATGCCGCGTTCGCCCGTCAGGGGCACAGCGCGCGGATTCGGCTGCAACCGCAAGACCCGCTGATCGAACGGCGGCTGCTGTCGCCGGGCGCGGCGTGGATCGTGCGACGCATCCTCAGCGGCCAGGCGCGCCCCGACCGCGACCCCCGCGCCGAGCTGGTGCAGCGCCCGGCGCTGGCTTGGAAGACCGGCACCAGCTATGGCTTTCGCGATGCCTGGTCGGTGGGTGTCGGGCCGCGCTACCTGATCGGCGTGTGGATCGGCCGCCCCGACGGCACACCGGTGGCCGGGCAGTTCGGCCTGGCCTCGGCGGCGCCGCTGATGCTGCAAGTGCACGACCTGCTGAGCAATCGCGACAGCCAGCGCGGCATCGCCGTGCCGGTCGAACCGGTGCCGGACAGCGTCGGCGTGGCGGCGATCTGCTGGCCGCTGGGCCAGCCACTGCCGCGTCGCGACGACAACTGCCGTCGGCAGCGCTTCGCCTGGACGTTGCAGGGCACCACGCCGCCGACCTTGCAGGCAGGCGACCAGCCATTAGGCCTGGGCTTGAGCGAAACGCTGTGGGTCAACCCGCAGGGCCTGCGCGTGGATGCCAGTTGCCCCGGTGCGCAGAAACGGCAGGTGGCCTTGTGGCCGGCGCCGCTGGAGCCCTGGTTGCCGCGTTCGGAGCGCCGCGCGGCGCGCTTGCCGGCCGTCGACCCGCAGTGCCCGCCGCAGGTGCCGGTCAGCGCGCCGCCGCTGTCTATCGTCGGTGTGCGCGCCGGCGACCACCTGCGCCGGCCCGTCGGCAGCCGCGAGCCGTTGCAGGTGCAGGTCTCGGCTTTGGGCGGTGGCGGGCGGCGCTGGTGGTTCGTCAACGGCGAGCCGCAGGGCGAGACCCTCGACCAACAGGCGCTGACGGTGTCGTTCCAGCAGACCGGGCGGGTCGAGTTGAGCGCGCTGGACGAGAGTGGCGAGACGGCGCGGGTGGAGTTTCAGGTCAGCGAGTAGGGCGAGGGGTGATACCGGTCAGTTGAGTAATCGGGGCGGCAAAGCGGCCCCAATAAACACTGTTTCGGCTCAACCGACTGGTATTGCCCTCCAACCAACCGTCAATGCGCCGTGAAACGCTGATGCACAGGCGAATTATGCGGTGTGAGCGCCAGGGCCAATTGCGTGCGGTTGTGCATATGGGTCAGGCGCAGCACCTGCGACACGTACAGTTTCACGGTGTTCTCGGTGATGCCCAGCTCGCAGGCAATCTGGAAGTTGGTCTTGCCCAGGCTGACCAGTTGCGCCACTTCCAACTGGCGCGGCGACAGCTTCTGGAACAGCGCCGGCAGTTCGGTTTCGCCTTCCACCGGATCGCTGGCCCGCCGCTCCAGGTTGTTGCCGCGGGCGCGCTCCAAGTCCTGATACAGCTCGTCGATGGACTCGGCCAAGTGATGTAGGCGTTGATTGAGGCTACCCAGCTCGCGAGCCTGGCGTCGACGTTCGAGCAGCGAGGTTTCCTGGCGACGCACGCCCTGCAACAGTTCGTCGAAGTCCACCGGTTGCTGGTAATAGTCGGCGACGCCTTCGCGAAGGGCGCGTATCAGGTCGGCCTTGTCGGCGTGGCTGGTCAGCAGAATTGCCTCGACCAATCTGGGTGGGAAAGTGACGGCTTTGAGTTGGCGGATCAGCTCGATGCCATCGGTGCCCGGCAGGTGCAGGTCGCAGAGCACCAGACCGATGGCGCTGTCGTCCTGGTAGTGGACCAGTGCCTGTTCGGCGCTGTTGGCCGTGGTGCAGCGGTAGCCCTGTCGCGTCAGCACCGTGGTCAATTCTTCGAGCACGGTGGGTTGGCTATCGACGATTAGCACTTTGATCTCACTGACAGCTTTACTCATGGGCAACTCCCTGTTGTTTGAGGGCTGGCGTCCCGGGCCAGCCGTTTACGGCAAGCGAAAGCAGAACCGCGCTGAACACGGCGCGGCTCTGCCGGCAACACATTGTGCGTATCACTGGATCCACACCGAGGTCAGCACGAACCCCACCAATACATAGGGGGCGAACGGCTGCCTTTCGTTCATCCGCTCGGCCACGGCCTGGAGCCGTTTCTTGACCTTGGGGTTGAGCAGGCCCAGCAGGCGACGGCGAAACAGCAGCCAGACCACCACGCAAACGCCCGCACCGATGAACGTACCGAGCACGTATTCGTGGCTACTGGCCACGGCCAGCGTCGCCAGTAGCTTCACATCGCTGGCGCCGAGCCGGGCCAACCAATAGCCGGGCAGGGTCAGCAGCATGACGATGGCCAGACCCCAGCCGGCATCGCTCGCCTCCGCCCCCAGCCAGCTGTGGCCCGTGGCGAACAGCCAGAACAAGGCGCAGGCGCCGACGCCCAGGGTCAGGTATTCGGAGATCTGCCGCTCGCGTACATCCTGTTCGCTACACAGAGCCAGCCACATCAAGAGAACCATGCTGTGCATCGACGATTGCCATCCTTGTTCTGAAACGATGCCACGCAGGTCACCGGTCTTGGCATCGCGGATTACAGGCCATTGTCTGAAGAAATTTCCTACAACTTAGGCATTAGGGTAGACCCGATCGGGACGGCCGCCAGAGTCCGATGGCAAAAAAATAGGAGAACTGTATTTGTTCCGCTGTTTTAATCCACAACTGTGCTGTTTTCCTGTGGATCGTATCTAGATCGCGGGATTTTGCACTTGAAACGCTGCACGCTGGCGCTGCAAACGCGAAGAGAAGGCCTGCACCCGTGCGTGCGGTCGCATTCGAGCCAATGTTCATTGCACCTACCCTGCTGGCGCGTAGGCAGTGGTGCGGTTACAACTTAGGACGTACGCCGCACGGCTGCCTCTACAGTCATCACCGAGGTGGATAGTTGCTCATCAACTGGGTGACGGTCTTCTGGATCGCTGCGCTGCGTTCCTGAGGGGTGGGGGGGTACTCGCTCATCATCTGCTCGGCGCTGCCGCGCCAGACCAGCTTGCCATCGCGGCCGTCGAACAGATCGACCTGGATGGTCGCCACCTTGTAGTCGACGCTACGCGTCTCGTTGAACATCGGCCCGCCCCAGTAGCCATTCCAATAGCCGCCCCAGGCACCACCGTAGTTGGTCGTGATTTCGCGTTGGCGGTCTTCCACGATCAGGTAAGCGCGGGCCTTGACGTCGGCACCGCTGCCGGCCTGGGCCGGGCGCAGACCGCGCTGGTCGAGTTGCCCGGCCACTGCCTGACGGATGCGCTGCTCGGTGAGGTCGCTCTTGATGCGCGGGTCGTCCGGACGGTATTGCAAGGCCGGTTCCTGCCAGGCCCAACTGCGGTAACCGGCGAAGTCCCGGCTGGCGTCGTAATCCTGTTGCACGTTGGTGTTGGCACAAGCGCCCAGCAGAAGTGCGCAGGCCAGTACAGCGAGGGGGCGCAGCATGGTGATGTCTCCAAACGTCAACGTGGGGGGTAACCGCTGAGCGCCTTCTGCACGGTCTGGCGCAGGGCATTCTCGCGGTCACGGAGGGATTGTCCGCCAACGCCGGTTTCGGCGCTGGCGCTCCAGACGGGCTGGCCGTCGCGGGCATCGAACAGTTCGATGTGCACCACGCTGACATCCACCTCATAGGTGCGCACGATCGGCACGCTGCCATAAGCGCCGTAGCCGTCGCGGTAGCCGCCATAGCCGACGCCGCCATAGGGGCGATTGTAGTAGGGATCGTAGCTGTCGTAGTCGCGCACTTGGCGCGTGCGGCGCTCGGTGCGCAGGTCGGCACTGACCAGCAGGTCGGGCTGGCCCAAGCGGGCCGGGCGTAGGCCTTGCTGGTCGAGCGACTCGGCGACCATCTGCGCCATCTGCCCAGGATCGCTGTTGGCGCTGCCGCGTGGCAGACGGCCATCGCGCCAGGCCCAGCTGCGGTAGCGCCCGTAGTCGCGGGTCGGAGCCGGATAGGCACTGGCGTCGAACGTGGTGGCGGCCTGCGGCGGGGCGGGGGGCAAAGGCCGGCTGCTGGCCACATAGGGGTTGACGCTCTGGCAACCGGCCAGGGCGATGGGCAGCAAGGCCAAACACAATAGACGATTGAACATGTGTCCTCCTGGGCGTCGACCGTTCAGCGCGGTCGGCAGATCCAGTGCAGGTAACGGCCAAGCCCGGCGAAGGCGGGATGGCGCCGGTGGGTCAGCTCCATGTCCAGCAGGTCGGCCAGGGCGGCCTTATCCTGGAATTCCCTGGGCATGTAGTCGTGAAAGACTCTGACGCCGCTTTCCTGTGTGACCTGCCACAGGGGGGCAAGTTGCGTGCGCAGTTCACGTGGGTCGAGCGGGCGTTGCGGGGTCAGGCTCTGCTTTTCGCCGGCCAGTCGATTGGTGCGCAGCTTGCGGAAATGGCCCTTGACCAGGTTGCGGTAGACCAGCGCGTCGCGGTTGTAGAAGGCCAGCGACAGGTGGCCGTCGGCGGCGCACAGGCGGTGCAGGGTCGGCAAGATGGCCTGCGGCTCGGCGAGCCACTCCAGCACGGCATGGCACAGCACCAGGTCGTAGGGCGCCTGCACGTGCTCGCTCAGCGTCTGCCAGGGCGCCTGGACGAACGTGGCCGTCTGGCCGGCGTCGGCGAATCGCTGGCGGGCGCCCTCGAGCATCGGCGCGGCGGGTTCGGCGAGGGTCACCTCATGGCCGTTCTGGGCCAGCCACAAGGCCATGTGCCCCAGGCCCGCGCCGATGTCCAACACCCGCAGGGGGCACGGCGGCAGCGCTTCGCTCAGGTCGGCCTGCAACACCGCCAAGCGGATGGCACCCTTGGCGCCGCCGTAGATCTTCTCCGCGAAACGGGTGGCCAGCTCGTCGAAATGGCGGTCGTTCATTTGCCGAACCGCCGTTCGCTGTCGGCCAGCTTGGCGCGCACCACCTGATCCATGTCCAGGCCCAGTTCGCTGCACATCAGCAGCAGATAGAGCACCACGTCGCCGATTTCCTGGCCGGCGTGGGCCAGTTGCTCTGGCGGTAGGCGACGCGATTCGTCTTCGCCCAGCCACTGGAAGATTTCCACCAGCTCGGCCATTTCCACGCTGGCGGCCATGGCCAGGTTCTTCGGGCTGTGGAAGCGTTGCCAGTCGTTGGCATCACGGATGCGGTGCATGCGTTCGGTCAGTTCTTGCAGGTTCATGAAGGTCTCCTTGGCCGCATAGCTTCCGGCGCGCTCCGCCGCAAAGCAAGCGCGCCGATGCCAAGGCAGGCCTGGTCACCTCACAACGCGGTCCAGCGGCCGGACATGTGCAGGCGCTGCTCCTTGCCTTCCAGGCGCAGCGTCCCGGATGGCCCTGCGGGGCTTGCGCTGAGCACCACTTCAGCAGGCAGACGTACGGGTTTGTGGAAGTCGACCTCGAAGCAGTAGCCCGCTTTGGGCAGGTGCGTGCGCAGCGCCGCCAGGGCCATGGCCTGGTTCCACATGCCATGGGCGATGGCGCTGGGGAAGCCGAACAGGCGGGCGCTCAAGGCGCTCAGGTGGATGGGGTTGTAGTCGCCGGCGACCTTGGCGTAACGCCGGCCGATGTCGCCGTCGGCATACCAACGCGTGGCTTCGACCAAGCGTGTCGGACCGTCGGTGTCGGCTGGCTCGGGCGCTGCCATGGCCGCGATGTCGGCCGGCTCTTCGAGCGGCGGAACGGCGGTGGCGTCCAGTTCGGTTGTGGGCGTGGCCCGTGCCGGCTCGGTCACCGGCGGCATGGCCGTGGCGTCGAGGCCTGTCGTCTCTGTGGATTTCATGGAGTCGGGTTCAGACGCCTCCCGGGCCGGGGCATCGAGTTTGAGGCCGCGCACCAGCATGCGGCTGGTCTCGCGCCAGAGCAGGCCAAGGCCGTCGCGGGCTTCGCTGATCAGATCGAAGGTGCCGCCCTTGGCGTGGGGCTGCAGGTTCTCGGCCCAGACCTGCACGTGCAGGCCATCCACACCGCCCAGCGGCCGGTAGACTTCGATGCCGTTGTACAAATGCACCAGCCCCAGCAAGGGGAAGGGGAAGTCGGCACGGGTCAGCAGTTGCAGTTGCAGGTCGAAGGCCATCACGTGGGGATAGGTGGCCGGCAAGCGGCCGTCGTCCGGGAAATGGCACAGGTTGCGATAGGCCGCGAGGTTCTGCGGCTGCACCCGCAAGTAACAGCGCAAGCCTTGGGCAGGCAGGGTGGCACCGCTGATCTTGCGCTTGCCCACGGCGCGCAGGTAAAGGCTGGCACGCGCATCGGGCGCATGCAGGTCGAGCCAGGGTCGAGTCATCTCAGGCCCCCATCAATGCTTGGCCGCAGACCCGCAGGGCCTGGCCGGTGATCGCGCCGCTGCCGGACTGGCCAAGCCAGGCCACCGCCTCGGCGACATCCTGCGGACGCCCGCCCTGGCCCAGCGAACTGAGGCGCCGGCCCGCTTCGCGTAGGCCCATGGGCATGGCGGCAGTCATGTGGGTTTCGATGAAGCCAGGGGCCACGGCGTTGATGGTTGCGCCACTTGCCGCGAGCTGGGGCGCCATGGCCTGGGCCAGGCCGATCAGCCCGGCTTTGCTGGCCGCGTAGTTGGTCTGCCCACGGTTGCCGGCGATGCCGCTGACCGAGGCGAGCAGCACGACCCGCGCGGCATTGCCCAGACGGCCGGCGTCGAGCAGGGCCTGGGTCAGCCGTTGCGGCGCTTTGAGGTTGACCGCCAGCACCGAATCCCAATAGTCGGGGGTCATGTTGGCCAGGGTCTTGTCGCGGGTGATGCCGGCGTTGTGCACCAGGATGTCGACGCCCTCGGGCAGGGCATCGATCAGTTGCGCGGCCGCATCGTCCGCGCAGATGTCCAGGGCCAGAGTGCGGGCGCCGAGGCGCGCGGCCAGGGCGTCGAGGTCTTTCTGCGCAGCGGGCACATCGAGCAGCACCAGCTCCGCACCATCGCGGGCCAGGGTTTCGGCAATCGAGGCACCAATGCCACGGGCCGCACCCGTCACCAGGGCACGGCGCCCGGCCAATGGGCGGCTCCAATCGCCGACCTGCGCGTCGCAGGCCTTCAGGCGCAAGACCTGACCGGAGACGAACGCGCTCTTGGGCGAGAGGAAGAAGCGCAGGGCGCCTTCGAGCTGCGCCTCGGCGCCTGGGCTGACGTAGAGCAATTGCGCGGTGGCGCCATTGCGCAGTTCCTTGGCCAGCGAACGGCTGAAGCCTTCCAGAGCGCGTTGCGCGATGCTGGCCGACAGCTCGCTCACGTCCTCGGGCGGGCGCCCGAGAATCACTATGTGGGCACTGGGCGCCAGGCTGCGCATCAGCGGCTGGAAGAATTCGCGCAACTGCCGCAGTTGATCGCTGTCGGACAGGTGGCTGGCGTCGAACACCACGGCTTTGGCTTTCTTGCCCAGACCGGCGACCCAGGCCGGCGCCTGCAGGTCGGCGCTTTCATAGCCGTAGAGCTCGTCGCCGAGGCTTTTGCCCAGGCTTAGCACCTGCTGCGCCAGCGGCCCGCCGCCCAGTATCAAGGCGCCCTCGACCGGGCGCATGCGGCCCGCCTGCCAGCGTTCCAGCGACGCGGGTTGGGGCAGGCCGAGGGCGTCGACCACGCGTCGACCGAGGGCGGAGTTGGCAAAGCCGATGTAGCGATCGCTCATGGGGAAGGTCTCCTGGAAGGGCAAACATGCAGTGTGGACCCAGTTGGGCGATGGGTCGTTCGAACCGGTGAAAAATCCGCATCGCCACGGCAAGCGTACGGCACGGAGAGTGTTGCGCCGGGCCTGGCAGCGCAGCCTGGCGCGCGCGGACGTCGACACCGACCCTGCGCGCCGGCGGCGCCACCGTCTATCGTAGCGGTTTACAGAGCGGCCCCATGACCGGGCCGACCATTGAGTTTCAGGAGGAACGCAGCCATGCGCAGCACTCGTCGGGTCGCCATTCTGGGCGGCAATCGCATTCCCTTCGCCCGCTCCAATGGCGCCTATGCCACCGCGAGCAACCAGGCGATGCTCACCGCCGCGCTCGAAGGGCTGGTCGAGCGGTATCGGCTGCACGGCTTGCGCCTGGGCGAAGTCGTGGCCGGAGCGGTACTCAAGCATTCGCGCGACATGAACCTGACCCGCGAGTGCGTGCTCGGCTCGCGCCTGTCGCCGCAGACCCCGGCCTACGACGTGCAGCAGGCCTGCGGCACCGGCCTGGAAGCGGCCCTGCTGGTGGCCAACAAGATCGCCCTGGGGCAGATCGACTGCGCCGTCGCCGGCGGCGTCGACACCACCTCCGACGCGCCCATCGCGGTCAACGAAAAGCTGCGCCGCATCCTGCTCGCCGCCAGCCGCGGCAAAAGCCTGGGCCAGCGCCTCAGCCCCTTGCTCGGCCTGCGTCCGGCCCAGCTCAAGCCCGAGCTGCCGCGCAACGGCGAACCGCGTACGGGGCTGTCGATGGGGGAGCATTGCGAGCGCATGGCGCAGACCTGGCACATCGAGCGCAGCGCCCAGGACGAATTGGCCCTGCGCAGCCACCAGCAACTGGCTGCGTCATACGCCGAAGGCTGGCACGACGACCTGCTCACGCCCTACCTGGGGCTGGTGCGCGACAACAACCTGCGCTCCGAGCTCAGCCTGCAACAGCTCGGCCGGCTCAAACCGGCTTTCGAACGCAGCGAAAAAGGCACGCTGACCGCCGGCAACTCCACGCCGCTCACCGACGGCGCCTCGTTGGTGCTGTTGGCCAGCGAAGACTGGGCGGCCGAGCGCGGCCTGCCGGTGCAGGCCTACCTGGTGGATGGGGAAACCGCCGCAGTGGATTTCGTCGACGGCAAGGAAGGGCTGCTCATGGCGCCTGTGTATGCCGTGCCGCGCCTGCTGGCGCGCAACGGCCTGAGCCTGCAGGATTTCGACTACTACGAAATCCACGAAGCCTTCGCCGCCCAAGTGCTGTGCACCCTCAAGGCTTGGGAAGACGAGGAATTCTGCCGCACCCGCCTGGGCCTGGACGGCGCCCTGGGCGCCATCGACCGCAGCAAGCTGAACGTCAAGGGCAGTTCGCTGGCGGCCGGGCATCCGTTTGCCGCGACGGGCGGACGCATCCTGGCGCACCTGGCCAAGCTGCTGTCCAAGGCCGGCAAAGGCCGCGGGCTGATCTCGATCTGCGCGGCCGGTGGGCAAGGCGTGACGGTGATCGTCGAACGTTGATGTGAGCGGGGAGGGCCGGCACCGCCGGCCCGTCCCTCAGGTGCGGAACCGCCGCACCAACGCATCCAGCTCGTTGGACAGCCCTGCCAGGCTCTGCGAATCCTGTCGCGCCGCCTGCGCCAGTTCGGCCACCAACTGCGCATCGCCATGGATCTGCGCGATGTGCCGGTTGATGTCCTCGGCCACCTGATGCTGCTCTTCGGCAGCAGTGGCGATCTGCGTGTTCATGTCGCGGATCACGTCCACCGAATCGCGGATCTGCCCGAAGCTGTCACGCGCCATGCCGATGCGCGTCACCGACTGCACCGACACCTCCAGGCTGGCATGCATCTGCCCGGCCACTTCGGCGGTGCGGCTGGCCAGGTTGCCCAGCAGGCCGTCGATCTCGGCGGTGGAGTCGGCGGTGCGCTTGGCCAGGGCGCGCACTTCGTCGGCCACCACGGCAAAGCCGCGGCCTTGCTCGCCGGCCCGCGCCGCTTCGATGGCGGCGTTGAGCGCCAGCAGGTTGGTCTGCTCGGCGATCGAGCGGATGGTGCCGAGGATCGACTGGATGGCATTGCTGTCGCGCTCCAGTTGCTGGATCGACTGCGCCGACTGCTCGATCTCCTGGCTCAGACGGTCGACGCTCGACACCGCCGCATCGATCTGCGCCTGGCCCTCGCGGGCCTGCAACTGGCCGCTGTCGGCCGACTGCGCCGCCTGGCTGCACGAACGCGCCACTTCGTTGGCAGTGGCGACCATCTCGTGGAAGGCAGTGGAAACCATGTCTACCGCCTCGCGCTGGCGCCCGGCCGCATCGGCCATGTCGCCGGACACCCGGGTGGCGTTGGCCGAGGAACTGAGGATCTTGCTCGCGGACACGCCGATGTTCTGGATCAGGCTGCGGATGGCACCGAGGAACTGGTTGAACCAGCCGGCCAACTGCGCGGTTTCGTCGCGCCCGCGCACCTCCAGGCTGCGGGTCAGGTCGCCTTCGCCCTGGGCGATGTCTTCCAGACCGCTGCTGACGCTGTTGATCGGCCGCACGATGAGCTTGGCGAAGGTCGCGCCGACGATGGCGAACAGCACCGCCAGCACCAGGGCGATGGTGCCGATGACCCAGCTCAGGCGGGTGGCGCTCTGCATCACCTCGCCTTGTTCGATCAGGCCGATGAAGGTCCAGCCCAGTTGCTCGTCGGGGTAGACGTTGGCCATGTAGCGCACGCCTTCGATTTCCACTTCCTGCATGCCCTTGCCGGCTTTGGCCAGGGTCGCGTAGTCGCCGCCCAGGCTGTCGAGCTGCTTGAAGTTGTGGCTGGCGTCGTGGGCGTCGACGAGGATGTTGCCGTTGTTCTCCACCAGCATGAGGAAGCCGCTCTCGCCGAGCTTGATCTTCTTCACCATGTCGGTCAGGCCGTTGAGCGAGACATCGACGTTGATCACCCCACCATTGGCACCGAAGGTGTTGGCCACGGTCATGCCGGTGGCGATCAGCGTCATGTCGTCGGGGGCCCAGTAGTAGGCGGCCGAACGCACCGGTTTGCCCGGTGCGCTCATCGCCGACTTGTAGAAGGGGCGCACGCGCGGGTCGTAGCCGTCGAGCTTGTCGCTCTTCGGCCAGCCGACGTAACCGCCGTCCGACACTGCGTAAGAAACGTAGGCGTAGGCCGGGTGGGTCTTGGCCATGCGGTCGAACGCCGCCAGCATCTCCTGCGAGGGTGGAGTCAGCTCGTAGGACGGCTTGGCCGCCATGTACTTGTTCAGGTCGGCGCCTGCCGCTGCGAGCATCGGTTGCGCGGCCAGGTACTGGACGTTTTCGTCGATGCCCTTGAAGAAGATGCTCATGGCATTGCCGACTTGGCGGATTTCCCGGCTGCTGTTTTCCACGAAATCGTCGCGTGCTTCGTCGCGCAGGTTGAGCACGACGATGGCCGCGACCACGGCGATCGGCAAGCCGGCGATGACCGCGAAGGCCCAGGTGAGTTTGTGCTTGATGTTCATCTACTACGCTCCGGCTTGTTGTTGTCTGGCAAGGCAGTGGTGTGGGCGAAGCAACGATTGTCGTGTAGAGCGTATGCAGCACAGTTGACGCACGCCGGTCAGGGCGCGCGCCGGGGTGGTTTCAGGTGCGGAAACGCTTGACCAGCGTATCCAGTTCGTTGGAGAACCCCGCCAGGTTCGCCGAATCCTCACGTGCCGAATGGGCCAGTTCCGCGACCCGTTGCGCATCGCCGTGGATCTGCGCGATGTGCCGGTTGATGTCCTCGGCCACCTGGTGCTGCTCTTCGGCGGCGGTGGCGATTTGCGTGTTCATGTCGCGGATCACGTCCACCGATTCGCGGATCTGGCCAAAGCTGTCGCGGGCCATGCCGATGCGCGTCACCGACTGCACCGACACCTCCAGGCTGGCATGCATCTGCCCGGCGACTTGCGCGGTGCGGCTGGCCAGGTTGCCCAGCAGGCCGTCGATCTCGGCGGTGGAGTCGGCGGTGCGCTTGGCCAGGGCGCGCACTTCGTCGGCCACCACCGCAAATCCGCGGCCCTGCTCGCCGGCCCGCGCCGCTTCGATGGCGGCGTTGAGCGCCAGCAGGTTGGTCTGTTCGGCGATCGAGCGGATGGTGCCCAGGATCGACTGGATGGCGTTGCTGTCGCGTTCCAGTTGCTGGATCGACTGCGCCGACTGCTCGATCTCCTGGCTCAAGCGGTCGACGCTCGACACCGCCGCATCGATCTGCGCCTGGCCCTCGCGGGCCTGCTGCTGGCCGCTGTCGGCCGACTGCGCGGCCTGGCTGCACGAGCGCGCCACTTCGTTGGCGGTGGCGACCATTTCGTGGAAGGCGGTGGAGACCATGTCCACCGCTTCGCGCTGGCGCCCGGCGGCGTCGGCCATGTCGTTGGAGACCCGGGTGGCAGTGGCGGAAGCTTCGAGGATCTTGTTCGCCGAGCCGCCGATGTGCTGGATCAGGCTGCGGATCACCCCGAGGAACTGGTTGAACCAACTGGCCAGCCGCGCAGTTTCGTCGCGGCCCTGCACGCTCAGGCTGCGGGTCAGGTCGCCTTCGCCCTGGGCGATGTCTTCCAGGCCGCGGCTCACGCCGTTGATCGGGCGCACGATGACGTTGGCGAAGGCCGTGCCCGCCAGGGCGAAGAGGCCGGCCAGCACTAGGGTGATGATGCCGATCAGCCAGCTCAGACGGGTGCTGCCCTGCATCACTTCGCTTTCCTGGATCAGGCCGATGAAGGTCCAGCCCAGGGTGTCGTCGGTGTAGACGTTGGCCATGTAGCGCTCGCCGTTGAGTTCGACTTCATGCCGGCCCTTGCCGGCCTTGGCCAGGGTCGCGTAGTCGCCGCCCAGACTGTCGAGCTGCTTGAAGTTGTGCGCGGCGTCGTGCGGATCGACCAGCACGTTGCCGTTGCGCTCGACCAGCATCAGGTAGCCGCTTTCGCCGATCTTGATGTTCTTCACCAAGTCCGTCAGGCCATTGAGCGACACGTCGATGTTGACCACGCCGCCGCTACTGCCCAGCGGGTTGGCTACCGTGCGCACGGTGCTGATCAGTACGGCGTCGTCGGCGGCCCAGTAATAGGCGTCGGTGCGCAAGGTCTTGCCGGGGTTGGCCATGGCCAACTGGTACCAGGGCCTTGGACGCGGGTCGTAGTTGCTCAGCTTCTGGCCGGCCGGGTAGCCCACGTAGCCGCCGTCGGACACGGCGTAGGCCATGTAAGCGTATTGCGGGTGGCTGGCGCCCAGTTGCTGGAGCAGCGCCAGCACGCGCTGGTCCTGCTCGCCGAGCACGTTGGAGGCGTCGGCGGTCAGGTATTTGTTGAGGTTGCTGCCCGAGGCCGCCAGCAGCGGCTGCTGGGCCAGGAACTCGACGTTCTGGTCGATGCCCTTGAAGAACAGTTGCATGGCGTTGCTGACCTGACGGATTTCCCGAGTGCTACCGTCGACGAAAGCGTCGCGGGCGTCATCGCGCAGGTTGACGATCACCAAAACGGCGACCAAAACGACGGGTAGGCCTGCGATCACAGCGAAGGCCAAGGTGAGTTTTTGTTTGATATTCATTCACGCTCCAGACATCGAGTACGGAGCGAACGTCGCCCGTGTCAGGGCATCGGCAGGCGACCTTTTTTGTAAAGGCGAATTCGCCCGTTCATTGACTTCGGTCGCTCCTGGAATCGGATGTGTCGTATTCAGAGCAGAGGCGGGCCGGCCTCGGGTTCGAACGCCCGTGCAGCGTCAGTGCCCTTGGGCCAGGTCCTTGAGAATGGGGCAATCCGGCCGATCGTCGCCCTGGCAGCCGGCGACCAGTTCGCCCAGGGTGTCGCGCAGGCTGTGCAGCTCGGCGATGCGCCGGTCCAAGGTCTCGATGTGGCTCTGGGCCAGGGCCTTGACGTCGGCGCTGGCACGTTGGCCGTCCTGCCAGAGGGTCAACAGGCGCGCCACTTCGTCGAGGGAGAAGCCCAGGTCGCGGGAGCGCTTGATGAAGGCCAGGCGGTGCAGGTCTTCGGCCTGGTACAGACGGTAGCCGCTGTCGCTGCGGGCAGCCGGAGCGAGCAGGCCGATGGCTTCGTAATGGCGGATCATTTTGGCGCTGAGCCCGCTGCGGCGGGCGGCTTGACCGATGTTCATAGGTGCTCCGAGGGAAGTTCGGCAGGGTGCCAGGTGTTCAGCCACAGGGCGTTGCCCACCACGCTGACGCTCGACAGCGCCATTGCCGCGCCGGCCAATACGGGGTTGAGGTAGCCGAGGGCCGCCAGTGGAATGCCCACCAGGTTGTAGATGAACGCCCAGAACAGGTTCTGGCGGATCTTGGCGTAGGTCTTGCGGCTGATCTCCAAGGCGGCCGGCACCAGGCGTGGGTCGCCGCGCATCAGGGTGATGCCGGCGGCCTGCATGGCCACGTCGGTGCCGCCGCCCATGGCGATGCCGATGTCGGCTGCGGCCAGGGCCGGGGCATCGTTGATGCCGTCGCCGACCATCGCCACTACACCGTCGGCCTTGAGCCGGGCCACGTGGGCGGCCTTGTCGGCCGGCAGCACCTCGGCGTGCACGTTGTCGATGCCCAGGGCCTGCGCGACAGCCTGGGCACTGCCGCGGTTGTCGCCGGTCAGCAGGTGGCTGCCGATGCTTCGTGCGTGCAGCGCCTGGATGGCCTGGCGTGCGCCGGGCTTGAGGCTGTCGCCGAAGGCGAACAGTGCCAGCAGGCGCGGCGCGGGACCGCGTTCGATCAGCCAGGACAAGGTGCGGCCTTCGGCCTCCCAGGTGTGGGCGTCGCCGGCCAGGGGGTCGGCGCTCAAGCCGGTTTCGTCGAGCAGGCGGTGGTTGCCCAAGGCCAGCTCGCGGCCTTCTACGCGCCCGGCGATACCGCGCCCGGTCAGCGACTGGCTGTCGGCCACGGGCGGTACGTCCAGTCCTTGCTCGCGGCACTGTTCCAGCACGGCCTTGGCCAGCGGGTGCTCGCTGCCGCGTTGCAGGGCACCGGCCAGGCGCAGGGCGTCGTCGAGGTCGCCCTGGGCAGCTCGGCTGTGGACGATGCGCGGGCTGCCGGAGGTGAGGGTGCCGGTCTTGTCGAACACCACCCGGTCGACCGCATGGGCGCGCTCCAGGGCGTCGGCATCCTTGATCAGAATGCCGTGCCGGGCGGCCACGCCGGTGCCGGCCATGATCGCGGCGGGCGTCGCCAGGCCCAAGGCGCAGGGGCAGGCGATCACCAACACGGCCACGGCGTTGATCAGCGCCACGTCCAAGGCTGCGCCGCTCAGCCACCAGCCGAGCAGGGTCAGCAGCGCCAACACCAGCACGGCCGGGACGAACACCTGGCTGACCCGGTCGACCAGCTTCTGGATCGGCGCCTTGGCGGCTTGGGCGTCCTCGACCAGACGGATGATCCGCGCCAGCACGGATTCGGCACCGAGCGCCTGGGTACGCACGATCAGCCGGCCTTCGCCGTTGATGGCGCCGCCCGTCACGCGGTCGCCGGGCTGCTTGGGCACCGGCAGGCTTTCGCCGCTGATCAGCGCTTCGTCGGCGTGGCTGTGGCCTTCGAGCACTTCACCGTCGACCGGGAAACGTTCGCCCGGTTTGACCAGCACCTGGTCGTCCAGGCGCAGTTGGCCGATGGCGACCGTTTCCTCGCGGCCCTCGACCAGGCGCACCGCGCGTTCCGGGCGCAGCGCTTCCAAGGCGCGGATGGCGCTGGCGGTCTGGCGTTTGGCGCGGCTTTCCAGGTATTTGCCGAGCAGCACCAGGGCGATCACCACGGCGCTGGCTTCGAAGTACAGGTGCGGCTGCATGCCGGCATCGGCCGTGGCCCACTGGTGCAGGCTCAGGCCATAGCCGGCGCTGGTGCCCAGGGCGACCAGCAGGTCCATGTTGCCGGCCCCGGCGCGCACGGCTTTCCAGGCCGCCACATAGAAGCATGCGCCCAGTACGAACTGCACGGGCGTGGCCAGCGCGAATTGCGCCCAGGCCGGTAGCATCCAGTGCACGCCGAACGGCTGCAGCAGCATCGGTAACACCAGAGGCAAGGCGAGCAGCACGGCGGTGAGCACCGCGAGACGCTCGTGGCGCAAACGGCGCTGGGCGTGCGCAGCGTCGTCGTTATCGGCATGAGGCAGGCTGGCGCTGTAACCGGCCTTGCTTACCGCATCGACCAGCTGTGCATCGTCCAGACTGGCGATCAGCTCGATGTGCGCACGCGCGTTGGCCAGGTTGACACTCACCTGGCGCACGCCCTGGACCTTGTTCAGTGCGCGCTCCACACGGCCGGCGCACGAGGCGCAGGTCATGCCGCCGATCTGCAATTCCAAGGTGCGGACCGGCACTTGGTAGCCTGCGGTCTGCACGGCATCGATCAGGGCCGGCAGGCTGCCTGCGGGCGCTTGCACGCGGGCCTGCTCGGTGGCGAGGTTGACGCTCACGCCCTCGGCGCCGCCGACCTTGGCCAGGGCGCGCTCGACGCGGCCGGCGCAACTGGCGCAGGTCATGCCGACGATGGGCAGTTGGAAGGTGGTGGATGCAGACATGGCGCTCACTCCCGGTATCAGGCCGTCAGCTTCAACCTTGCCATGCGGGTAAGGTCAATAGCCCAGGCCGGCGCGGGTCAGGTGCAGACCGTCCTGGCTGATGGCGATACGGTACTTGTCGATCTGTCCGGCTTTGAGGTTCAAACGCTGGTTGCGCTGGTTCTCCAGCCCCGCGCTGCACCCCGAGACTTGCCCTGGCAGCAGGCGCAGACGCACGTCCACCGGCCCCGGCGGCAGGTTGAAGGCGGTCGATTGCTCCTGAAACAGACGCCCGGACAACTGGTCGTTCAGGTAGATGCCGATCTCGCAGTTGGTCGCCACTTCCAGGCGACTGCGGGAAATGATCAGCACGCTGTACTGCGCGTTGTCCTCGGCGCTGGCCGGGAGGGCGCTGGCCAGCAGGCCCAGCAGTCCGAAAACACCCAATGCTGCCCTGATCATGAAAGGTCTCCTGCCGATGCGCTCGTCGAGCGCCCAGCTTGGCCGAGCCGCGCGCGGATTGCCAGCCCGGTGAAACGTTGCCCCTTGACCTTGCCGCCGTGGCAAGGTCGAGACTGCCCCTCAACCCATTCCAACAAGGTGACGAGCGATGCAAGTATTCAACGTGCAAGGCATGACCTGCGGCCACTGCGTGAAGGCCGTGACCCAGGCGGTGCAGGCCCAGGATGCGGGAGCCAAGGTCGAGGTAGACCTGGCCGGCAAGCAAGTGCGTGTGGACAGCCAACTGGCGGATGAGCGGATTCTGGAGCTGATCCGGGAAGAAGGGTATGCGGCGGAGCTTGCTTGAGGCTGGATTTCGCGCACGGCCTGAACGATGAGCTGGCCACCCTCCAGGACGGTCTAGCGGAGCGGTTCATGACAGGTGGGCCAGCATGCCCGCCGCTCTAGGGATTCCGAACTCTTTGGGAGATCCTATGGTTGCAGCCAAATCCTCCTGACGATCACGACTGTGCCGGAGCGTCCGATTCTGCGCTCCGATCAGCCGCGATGGCCGCTCCAACCGGCATTCCTGTAGGAGCGGCCGGTTCGGCGCTCCGATTAGCCGCGATGGCCGGCATCGCCGGCCCAACAGCTACAACGCCTCTTTCCCCCCGCTTCCCCCACCCCACCCAGGGATAGGTTTCCCCCCTCGGCCCCGCCAGGAGGAGTAGACTGAGCCGTTTGCTTAGCCTGCTACGGATTCCCGATGAACCTTCGAACAGTACTCATCCTGGGCGCCCTCAGTGCGTTCGGGCCTTTGGCGATCGACTTCTACCTGCCGGCCTTCCCGGCCATGGCCCTGGCTTTCGCCACGGACGCCGAACACATCCAGACCACCCTGGCCGTGTATTTCCTCGGCCTGTCCCTGGGCCAACTGGCCTACGGCCCGGTAGCTGACCGCTATGGCCGGCGCGTGCCGTTGCTGTTCGGCGTCGGCCTGTTCGTGGTGGCCTCGCTGGCGTGCGCCTTCGCCCCCAACCTGGAGACGCTGATCGCCGCGCGTTTCGTCCAGGCTCTGGGCGGTTGCGCCGGCATGGTGCTGTCGCGGGCCATCGTCAGCGACACGTGCGATGCCGTGCAATCGGCCAAGGTCTTTTCGCAACTGATGCTGGTCATGGGCCTGGCGCCGATTCTCGCGCCCATGCTCGGCGGTGTGCTGGTCAACAATGCCGGCTGGCAGGCGATCTTCCTGATCCTGGCGTTGTTCAGCGGCGCCTGCCTGGCAGCGGTGGCGCTGGGCCTGCCGGAAAGCATGCCGGCGCACATCAAGCGCGCACCGCTGTCCGGCGCGGGCAGCGCCTACCTGCGACTGCTGCGCGAGCGTGTCTTCGTCGGCCACGCGCTGACCGGCGGCATCGCCATCGCCGGCATGTTCGCCTACATCGCCGGCTCGCCGTTCGTGTTCATCACCCTGTATGGCGTGCCGGCCGAGCATTACGGCTGGTTGTTCGGCATCAACGCGGCAGGTTTCATCCTCACCGCGCAGGTCAACGCGCGCCTGCTCTCGCGGCTGGGGCCGGCGACGCTGCTGGCGCGTGCGGTGTGGGTCTACCTCGGCAGTGGCCTGGTGCTGCTGGCGATGGCGGTTCTGCACCCGGTGCAGTTGTGGCCGCTGCTGGTACCGCTGTTCGTCTGCATCGCCAGCCTGGGCTGCATCGTGCCCAACGCTTCGGCGTGCGCCATGGTTGGTAAAGGCGCGCGCGCCGGCAGCGCTTCGGCCTTGATGGGCTGCCTGCAGTTCAGCGTGGCCTCGGCCGCCGCCGCATTGGTCGGCGTGCTGGCCGACGGCAGTGCGGTGCCCATGACGCTGGTGATCAGCCTGTGCGGCGCCCTGGTGGTGACCGCGGCGTACCTGACCCGGCGCTGGCAGACCCAGGCCTGAGGATCGGGCGGCTCTGCGTGCGTCGACCCCGGGCGTACGCAGGGCTATCAGTGCAGCTGCGCTGCCAGCTGTAGATGTGTCTGTTTTTCCTGCAATACCTGTGGAAGCGGGCTGTCGGCAATGTCCATTGCCAGGCCGCATGGCCTGCTTGCGAAATGCCGTCTGCCACTTGGGTCTAGGGCTCATCGCCGACTTCTGGCCGTGGAGGCGTTTCCTCTATGGGTGATGTCACCCTCTGCATTTCAGCCGCTGCGCTGTGCTTACCCGGCCGCAGACGCTGCCGGCTGCCGGCTTATACTCGCCTCTGACAGGCTACCCAGGCGGTCGCCCTGGCCCTTCCCAGGTGCCGAAGTGCGGCAGGTGGCCAGGGACGTTCGACAGCCCTCTCAATTCCCCTCAGCCAGCGTGTATCAGGCGTCGTGCAGGCCCTGGTCGGCGAATCACTATCTCGTAAGGGAGCAGCGTAGATATGAAAGCAGTGAGCAGCATCAGCCGTATTGCCAGCCTGATGGCCGATCCCAAGCGCAGCGCCATGCTCTGGGCCTTGATCGACGGCACGCCGCGGCCCACCGCCGAGCTGGCGATGATGACCGGGCTGACCTGCTCGTCGGCCTGCGCGCACCTTTCGCTGTTGTCCACCGCCGGTCTGCTGCGGCCGGAATCGCGCGGGCGCAAACGCTACTTCCGCTTGGCCACGCCCGAGGTCGGTGCCGCGGTCGAAGCATTGGCGAACCTGGTGGTCGACCCCGAGCAGTCGCGCCGCGGCACCTTTCCTTTGCAGATTCCGTTGGCCATGCGCCGGGCGCGGCTGTGCACCGACCACTTGGGCGGTGAAATAGCGGCCGAGCTATACCAGCGCCTGGTGGATGCGGGCTGGCTGGAGCGCCATGGCGAACAGCTGTTGGTGACGCCCTTGGGCAGGGTCGAGCTGGAAAGCATCGGCGTCTTCATCGATGCCCTGGCGCCCCAGCACAGTCGGGGAGGGGTGGTGTGCCATTGCAGCGAATGGAGTGACCAGGGCCCGCACCTGGGCGGTGTGCTGGGGCGGGCCTTGTTCAAGTTGTTCGTGCAGTCGGGGTGGGTGCGCGAACAGGAGGGCGGGCGGGCTTTGCAGACCACGCCCTTGGGCATTCAGCAGATCAGCCGCATCGCCCGGGTCGACAATCTGCAAGTGGGCTGATCCTGGGCTCAGGTCAGGCGCGCGTCCAGGCTGTTCTGTGCCAGGCGCTTGGCCTGGTCTTCGGTCATGCCGAGGTGTTGATGCAAGGCATGGAAGTTTTCCGTCACATAGCCACCGAAGTAGGCCGGGTCGTCGGAGTTGACCGTCACCTTCACGCCGCGCTCGAGCATGTCGAGGATGTTGTGCTGGCTCATGTGGTCGAACACGCACAGCTTGGTGTTGGACAGTGGGCAGACGGTCAGCGGAATCTGCTCGTCGATGATGCGTTGCATCAGGCGTTCGTCTTCGATGGCGCGCACGCCGTGGTCGATGCGCTTGATCTGCAACAGATCGAGGGCTTCCCAGATGTACTCGGGCGGGCCTTCTTCGCCGGCGTGCGCCACCGCCACCAGGCCTTCGCCACGGGCGCGCTCGAATACGCGTTGGAATTTGCTCGGCGGGTGGCCTCGCTCGGAACTGTCCAGACCGACGGCGACGAATGCGTCGCGGAAGGGCAGGGCCTGGTCGAGGGTTTTCTGCGCTTCTTCTTCGCTCAGATGGCGCAGGAAGCTCAGGATCAGGCCGCTGCTCACGCCCAGTTGCTGCTGGCCGTCACGCAGGGCGTGGCGGATGCCGTTGAGCACCACTTCGAACGGGATGCCGCGGTCGGTGTGGGTTTGCGGGTCGAAGAACGGTTCGGTGTGGATCACGTTCTGCGCCTTGCAGCGCAGCAGGTAGGCCCAGGTCAGGTCATAGAAGTCCTGCTCGGTCTGCAAGACCCCAGCGCCTTGGTAATAGAGGTCGAGAAATTCCTGCAGGTTGTTGAAGGCATAAGCGCTGCGCAGCGCTTCGACATCGTTCCAGGGCAGGGCGATCTTGTTGCGTTCCGCCAGGGCGAACAGCAACTCGGGCTCCAGGGAGCCTTCGAGGTGCATGTGCAATTCGGCCTTGGGCAAGGCATTGAGCCAGTCATACATGGGGTGGGTCTCGATCAGGAACGGTTGTGGACATTCTACTGGAATTTTTTCCCATGGCCCGGCCCGCGTCCTTTCGGCGCAGGGCGTCGATCAAGCGCGCGAGCCGGGCGGGGCGATCAACCGACCAGACGCTGCGCCGCCTGGCGGTGGTCGGCGATCAGACCTTGCAGGTCCAGCCCCTGCACCTGGCCGTCGACCACACGCCAGTGGCCACCGACCATGACCCGGTCGGCGCGGTCGGCGCCGCACAGCAGCAGGGCCGACAGCGGATCGTGGCTGCCCGAGAAGCGCAGTTCGTCGAGACGGAACAAGGCCAGGTCGGCCTGCTTGCCCACCGCCAGGCTGCCGATGTCGTCGCGTCCGAGCAGGCTTGCCGAGCCACGGGTCGCCCAGCCCAGCACCCGCTGCGGGGTAATCGCTTCGGCGCCGTAGCGCAGGCGTTGCAGGTACAGGGCCTGACGCGCCTCCAGGATCAGGTTGGAGGCATCGTTGGAGGCCGAACCGTCCACGCCCAGGCCGATGGGGGCGCCGGCCTCTTCCAGCGCCATCGTCGGGCAGATGCCCGAGGCCAGGCGCATGTTCGAGCTTGGACAGTGGCAGATCCCGGTGCCGGCCGCACCCAGGCGGGCAATCTCGTCGGCCTCGAAATGGATGCCGTGGGCAAGCCAGGTACGCGGCCCGAGCCAGCCGACGCTGTCGAGGTAGTCGACGGTGCGCAGGCCGAAGCGTTGCAGGCAGAAGGCTTCTTCGTCGAGGGTTTCGGCCAGGTGCGTGTGCAGGCGCACATCCAGTTCGCCGGCCATCTCAGCGCTGGCGCGCATGATTTCAGGCGTCACCGAAAACGGCGAGCAGGGTGCCAGGGCGATCTGAATCGTCGCGCCGGCGCCTCGCTGGTGGTAGCTGCGGATCAAGCGCCGGCTGTCTTCCAGGATCACCTCGCCCTGCTGCACGGTCTGCTGCGGCGGCAGACCGCCTTCGGCTTCGCCCAGGCTCATCGAGCCGCGGGTGAGCATGGCGCGCATGCCCAGCGTGTGTACGGCTTCGATCTGCACATCGATGGCTTCTTCCAGGCCCTGGGGAAACAGGTAGTGGTGGTCGGCCGCCGTGGTGCAGCCCGACAGCAGCAGTTCGGCCAAAGCCACTTCACTGGCCAGGGCCAGGGATTTCGGGGTCAGGCGTGCCCAGACCGGGTACAGGGTCTTGAGCCAGGGGAACAGCGGCTGGTTGACCACCGGCGCCCAGGCGCGGGTGAGGGTCTGGTAGAAGTGGTGGTGGGTGTTGATCAGGCCGGGCAGGACCACATGCTCGCGGGCATCGAAGACCTGTTCGCAGGGTTGTGCGGGCCGTTGGCCCAAGGGGACGAGTTCGCTGATCCGGCCGCCCTCGATCACCAGGCCGCCACGGGCGTCGTGGTCATTGGCGGTGAAGATGGCAAGCGGGGTTTTCAACCAGGTACGGGTCGCAGGCATGGCGCCGGCTCCTCTGAAAGTGGGTTCAGGTAAGCCAGCTCAGTGTTGCCCTGTCTGCTGATCCAGGTCCGCCGTGGGGCGAGGCACCGACTATAGAGCCTCGCGCCGCAGCGTTCAATTCACCAGGTGAGGGTTTCGCCCTGGAAGTCGATGAAGCGCAGGCCCGGTTGGCCGCGCTGGGCAGTGATCTGTTCGACCAGCCCACGGGTGCTGGTCTGCACGTCGAGCGGCGCGTGGTCGCCGCCCATGGCGGTCTGCACCCAGCCCGGGTGCATGGCCAGCACGGTCAGATCGGGGCGCTGCAGTTGCACCACGAAGCTGTTGATCATCGAATTGAGCGCGGCTTTGCTGGCCTTGTACAAGCAGATTTCGCCGCCGTCCGGGCTGGTGACGCTGCCCAGGCCCGAACTCATGAAGGCCAGTACGCCACGGTCCCGACCGATCTGTTCGACCAGACGGCTGGCTACCCGGATCGGGGCGACGGCATTGGTCATGAACAGTTGGCCGACATCGTCCAAGGTCACGCTCTGCGGCGACTGTGGCTGCGGGCCCATCACGCCGGCATTGACGAACACCAGGTCGAACACCTGGCCTTGCAGGCGCTGCACCAGGGCATTGAGTTGGGCATCGTCGTTCATCTCCAGCGTTTCCACCTGCACGCCAGGCACCGCCTGCAACGCCTCGGCCTTGCTCGGATCGCGCACGGTGGCCGTGACGTTCCAGCCTGCTTCGCGCAGACGCTCGGTCAAGCCGAGCCCCAGGCCGCGGGAGGCACCGATGATCAGAGCGGAGGGTGTAGTGGACATGCGACGTTCCTCGAACAGTTGAAGAATGCCGGAGCATACCGCAACACTTGGCGTTTGAACGTTAACGCGGCCCCATGGGGTGCTGTACAAATTTTGAACAATTTCTTGTAGGCCACGTCTGGCCTGGCTTAGCGCCTGTCGCACACGGGTTGTCCACAAGCTCCTCCACTGCAATTGTGTGCAAGCGTGGAAGCGATTTCGTCATCACGGGATAAGTGTCCCCTGAGTGTACAGCCTGTGCATAACCTGTGCGGAAGCGGTGTGCCAACTGCGCGAACCCCATCCCTGATCAATTATTGATCAATTGGCTGGAGCCCTTGATATGACTGGCGCGTAGCCCTATGCCCCAAGGTTATTCACAGGCAGGCACACAGTAGTTGTGCGCAACTCAATCATATTCGTCGCAAGCGAATTCGCCCGCGGCTCAAATCGGCCAGTTGGGTCTGCAAAGCGTCGAGATGGACCTCGGCAAACGCCAGCTCCAGATCGACGCCCTCGGCGGTGAACTGCTCATCCACCATCAGCCCATCGATGTCAGCCACACGCAGCTTCACCAGCGCCAGCTCACTGAAACTGCAACTGCACGTGAAGTGGCTGCGCTGTACCAGCAAACGCTTGGCCGCCTGTTGCAGGCATTTGTTCGCGCCGCCGCCGTAGGCCCGGGCCAGCCCACCGGTACCCAGCTGAATGCCGCCATACCAGCGGATCACCAGCACCACGACCCGATCGCAATCCTGCGCCTCGATGGCCGCCAGGATCGGCCGGCCCGCCGTGCCGCCCGGCTCGCCGTCGTCGCTGCTGCGGTACTGGCCACCGATCTTCCAGGCCCAGCAATTGTGCGTAGCGGCCAGGTCGCTGTGCTGGGCGATGAACTGCGCGGCTTCGCCAGGTGTGGCGATGGGCGCGGCCAGGGTGATGAAGCGGCTCTTGCGAATTTCTTCACGAAATTCGCAAGGCTCGAGCAGGGTAGAGGGCATAAGTCCGGATCAAACGGGCGATTTCACGCCGCAGCCTTTGAGAATGATGTGGATGAGATTGTTGCTGGCCTCTTCGATGTCTTGCTTGGTCAATCGGCTACGGCCGGTGACCTGGCAGATCTGCGTGGCGAAGTCGGCATAGTGCTGGGTGCTGCCCCAGAGCAGGAAGATCAGGTGCACCGGATCGACCGGGTCCATCTTGCCTGCGGCGATCCACGCCTCGAAGACCGCCGCGCGGCCACGGAACCAGACGCGGTAGTCGGCCGAGAAGTATTCGCTCAGGCACTGCCCGCCGCTGATCACTTCCATGGCGAAGATGCGCGAGGCCTGCGGATTGCGCCGGGAGAACTCCATCTTGGTGCGGATGTAGCGGCTCAACGCTTCGCCCGGATCGTCTTCCACGCTCAGGGCGTTGAAGGTGCTGTCCCATAGTTCGATGATGTTGCTCAACACCGCGATGTACAGACCCAATTTGTTGGTGAAATAGTAGTGCAGGTTGGCCTTGGGCAGGTCGGCCTTCAAGGCGATGGTGTTCATACTGGTGCCCTTGAACCCGTGGCGGGCGAACTCATCCTCGGCAGCCTGGATGATGGCGCGCTCGTTCTTCTGGCGAATGCGGCCGGCGGGCTTGCCCGAGGTGGAGTGGCGGTGCGCGGGGACTTCGAGGGTCATGGACGATTCCGTCAGTTCTGGGTGGTGCGGATTGTCGGACAGATTACCTGCCTGAGCGCATCAGACAAACCTTAGCGTGTCGCCGCCAGGCTATCCAAAAAGCGCTGTAGCACCAGATTCGGGCGCCGGTCCTTGCGCGTCACCCAGCTCAAGCTCAAATCGTGGAAGCGCTGCGTCGGCTTCAGCGCGCGCAAGCGGCCCTGCTGCACCCAGAAACTGGCGTAGTGGTCGGGTAGGTAGCCGATGTAGCGCCCGGTCAGAATCAGGAATGCCATGCCTTCGCGGTCCGACGCGCTGGCCGTGCAGTGCAGCGCCTGGTAACAGGCCTGCACCTGGGCCGGCAGACGGAAGGTGGGCGCGATGGCGTCCTGCATGTTGAGGCGCTCATCGTCGATGTGCGCATCGTCGGCGAAGAACAGCGGATGGCCCACCGCGCAATAGAGCAGCGAGCGCTCGCTGTACAACGGTTGGTACTCGAGCCCCGACAACGGGCTGGTCTGCGGCACCACGCCAACGTGCAAGCTGCCGTCCAGCACGCCTTGCTCGACCTGGCTCGGGGCGATCATGCGGATCTGGATGCGTACTTCCGGCCCCCGATCCTTCAGCTCCGCCAAGGCGTGGGTGATGCGCATGTGCGGCAGGGTCACCAGGTTGTCGGTCAGGCCGATGTTCAACTCACCGCGCAGGTGCTGGTGCAGGCCATTGACCTCGGTGCGGAACGACTCCAGGGCGCCGAGCAACTGCAAGGCCGACTGGTACACCTCGCGGCCTTCCTCGGTCAGCGAGAACCCGGCGCGCCCGCGCTGGCACAGGCGCAGGCCCAGCCGTTGTTCCAGGTCCTTCATCTGCTGGCTGATGGCCGAACGGCCGATCCCCAGGATGGTCTCGGCGGCCGAGAACCCTCCACACTCCACCACGCTGCGGAAAATCTTCAACAGGCGAATATCGAAATCACTGACCTGGGAGAGTGCCTCGGGACGTCGACTCATTAGTTTAGTGCGCCACTGACTGAAGATTAGAAATGTTGAGTTTTCCAGACTTTATCGCCGTGCCAGTTTATCGGCAAACGTAACCATCGTTGTCTGACCGTCTTTCGAGGAACCGCCGATGAACATGCCTGAAAACGCGCCCGTGGGTATCGCCAGCCAACTCAAGCTGGACGCCCACTGGATGCCCTACACGGCCAACCGCAACTTCCACCGCGACCCGCGGTTGATCGTGGCGGCCGACGGCAACCATCTGGTGGACGACAAAGGCCGAAGAATTTTCGACGCTCTGTCCGGGCTCTGGACCTGCGGCGCCGGCCATACCCGCAAGGAAATCGCCGACGCGGTCAGCTGCCAGTTGGCGACTCTCGATTACGCGCCAGCCTTCCAGTTCGGTCATCCATTGGCGTTCCAGTTGGCGGAAAAGATCACCCAGCTCACGCCGGGCGACCTCAACCATGTGTTCTTCACCAACTCCGGCTCCGAGTGCGCCGACACTGCGCTGAAGATGGTCCGTGCCTACTGGCGCCTGAAGGGGCAGGCCAGCAAGACCAAGATCGTTGGTCGCGCGCGTGGCTACCACGGGGTGAACATCGCCGGCACCAGCCTGGGCGGCGTCAACGGTAACCGCAAGATGTTCGGCCAACTGCTCGACGTCGACCACCTGCCGCATACCGTGCTGCCGGGCAACGTGTTCAGCAAGGGCTTGCCTGAGCAGGGTGGCGTTGTGCTGGCCGAGGAAATGCTCAAGCTGATCGAGCTGCACGACGCTTCCAACATCGCCGCCGTGATCGTCGAGCCACTGGCCGGCTCGGCGGGTGTGCTGCCGCCACCGGTGGGCTACCTCAAGCGTCTGCGCGAGATCTGCACCCAGCACAACATCCTGCTGATCTTCGACGAAGTGATCACCGGCTTCGGTCGTATGGGCGCCATGACCGGCGCCGAAGCGTTTGGCGTCACCCCGGATCTGATGTGCATCGCCAAGCAGGTCACCAACGGCGCCATCCCCATGGGTGCGGTAGTGGCCAGTAGCGAGATCTACCAGACCTTCATGAACCAGCCGACGCCCGAGTACGCGGTGGAATTCCCCCACGGCTACACCTATTCGGCGCATCCGGTCGCCTGTGCGGCGGGCATCGCAGCATTGGACCTGTTGCAAAAGGAGAACCTGGTGCAGGCCTCCGCCGAACTGGCGCCACATTTCGAAACCCTGCTGCACGGTTTGAAGGGCGCGAAGAACGTGGTCGACATTCGCAACTACGGTCTGGCCGGCGCCATTCAGATCGCTGCGCGCGACGGCGATGCCATCGTGCGGCCCTATGAAGTGGCCATGAAGCTGTGGCAGGCCGGTTTCTATGTGCGCTTCGGCGGCGACACCCTGCAGTTCGGCCCGACCTTCAATACCCAGCCCCATGAACTGGATCGCCTGTTCGATGCGGTGGGCGAGCACCTGAACCGCATCGACTGATCGCTATCGTTTAGACGACCGGTGCGGCATCCCGCACCGGTCCCTTCCCCATTGTTTACGGAGTTTTGCATGAGCATCGTTCAGCATCTGATCGACGGCCAGTTGGTGTCCAATGGCGGACGCACCGCCGATGTCTTCAATCCAGCCACTGGGCAGGCTACTGGCAAAGTCGAACTGGCCAGCCAAGCCACTGTGCAACAGGCCATCGACTCCGCCGCTGCCGCCTATCCCGCCTGGCGCAATACCCCGCCGGCCAAGCGCGCGCAGGTCATGTTCCGCTTCAAGCAGTTGCTGGAGCAGCACGAGTCGCATATCGCCCAATTGATCAGTCAGGAACACGGCAAGACCCTCGAGGACGCCGCTGGTGAGCTCAAGCGCGGCATCGAGAACGTCGAGTTCGCCTGCGCCGCGCCGGAAATCCTCAAGGGCGAGTACAGCCGCAACGTGGGGCCGAACATCGATGCCTGGTCCGACTTCCAGCCATTGGGCGTGGTCGCCGGCATCACACCGTTCAACTTCCCGGCCATGGTGCCGCTGTGGATGTACCCGCTGGCCATCGTCTGTGGCAATGCCTTCATCCTCAAGCCGTCCGAGCGCGATCCGAGCTCGACGCTGTATATCGCCCAGTTGCTGCTCGAGGCCGGCTTGCCCAAGGGCATCCTCAATGTCGTGCAGGGTGACAAGGAAGCGGTCGATGCGCTGATCGAGGCGCCGCAGGTCAAGGCGTTGAGCTTCGTCGGCTCCACGCCGATCGCCGAATACATCTATGCCGAGGGCACCAAGCGTGGCAAGCGCGTGCAAGCCTTGGGCGGGGCGAAGAACCATGCGGTGCTGATGCCTGACGCCGACCTCGACAACGCAGTCAGTGCCTTGATGGGCGCGGCCTATGGTTCGTGCGGTGAGCGCTGCATGGCGATTTCGGTGGCCGTCTGTGTCGGCGATCAGGTGGCGGATGCCTTGATCGCCAAACTGGAGCCACAGATCAAGGCGTTGAAGATCGGTGCCGGCACTTCCTGTGGGTTGGACATGGGGCCGCTGGTGACCGCCGCCGCACGCGACAAGGTCGTCGGCTATATAGAAGAAGGCGTGAGCGCCGGAGCGCAGCTGGTGGTCGATGGCCGTGGCCTGCGCGTTCCAGGCCATGAGGATGGCTACTTCCTGGGTGGCACCTTGTTCGACAGGGTGACTGCGGACATGCGCATCTATAAAGAAGAGATCTTCGGACCGGTACTGTGCGTGGTGCGTGTGCAGAGCCTGGAGCAGGCCATGCAACTGATCAACGACCACGAATACGGCAATGGCACTTGCATCTTCACCCGTGACGGCGAAGCGGCGCGGCTGTTCTGCGACGAGATCGAAGTAGGCATGGTAGGCGTCAACGTGCCCTTGCCGGTGCCGGTGGCCTACCACAGCTTCGGTGGCTGGAAGCGCTCGCTGTTCGGCGATCTGCATGCCTACGGGCCGGACGGTGTGCGCTTCTATACTCGTCGCAAGGCCATCACCCAGCGTTGGCCACAGCGCAAGAGCCATGAGGCGTCGCAGTTCGCGTTCCCAAGCCTTTGATATGGAAGGGGAGGCCAATTTTGGGCCTCCCTTGTTCTTTTTGAACTATTTCCGAATAAGCCCTTGACGCTTCCTCAGATCTCTTTATACTGCGCACCACTTCCGGGGCAAACGGAACGGAAAACTCCTTGAGATTCAACGAGTTGAACGTTTTACCAAGACTGGAAGCGCTTCGA
>NZ_DJJS01000009.1:0-40547 GCF_002434265.1 Pseudomonas sp. UBA6562
TGCGCAGTATAAAGAGATCTGAGGAAGCGTCAAGGGCTTATTTCAAAATAGTTTCGCATGCCCTTAAATGCATAAAGGAGGCTTCGCCTCCTTTATGCAATCACTGCAAACCCAGGTGCTTCTATTTAAGGACGATCCGCGCGAAGGCTTTTTTACCCGCCTGGCAAACATGGGTAGAGCCCTGAACGAACACGAAGCTGCGATCGACAACCTCGCCATCGACCTTCACGGTACCCGCCGCTAGCAGATCACGTGCCGCCGCCGAGTTCTTCACCAGCCCTGCTTTATTAAGGACGGCGGCGATAGGCATGTCTTCGCCCACTTCCAGCACCACTTCCGGCAGATCTTCCGGCAGTTCACCATCCTTCATACGATTGCCGGCCGCACGGTGCGCATTGGCGGCAGCTTCTTCTCCGTGGAAGCGAGCGACGATTTCCTCGGCCAGCTTGATCTTGACGTCACGCGGGTTGGCGCCCGCCTGCACGTCAGCCCGCAATTGCTCGATCTCTTCCATGCTGCGGAAGCTGAGCAGCTCGAAGTATCGCCACATCAGCGTGTCGGGAATCGACACCAGCTTGCTGTACATCACACCCGGCGCTTCCTGAATACCCACGTAGTTGCCGAGCGATTTGGACATCTTCTTCACGCCGTCCAGCCCTTCGAGCAATGGCAGGGTCACCACGCTCTGAGCCTCCTGCCCATACGCGCGCTGCAACTCGCGCCCCATCAGCAGATTGAATTTCTGGTCGGTGCCACCCAGCTCCACGTCGGCCTTCAATGCAACCGAGTCGTAGCCCTGCACCAGGGGGTACAGGAACTCATGGATGGCGATCGGCTGATTGCTGGTATAACGCTTGTCGAAATCGTCGCGCTCGAGCATGCGCGCCACGGTGTACTGCGAAGCCAGGCGGATGAAGTCGGCCGGCGTCAGCTTGTCCATCCACGTGGAGTTGAAGGCCACCTCGGTCTTGGCAGGGTCGAGGATCTTGAAGACCTGCTGCTTATAGGTTTCGGCATTGTCCAGCACCTGCTCACGCGTGAGCGGCGGGCGCGTTGCGCTCTTGCCGCTTGGGTCGCCGATCATGCCGGTGAAGTCACCGATCAGGAAAATGACCTGATGGCCCAATTCCTGGAACTGGCGAAGCTTGTTGATCAAGACCGTATGGCCAAGGTGCAGATCGGGCGCGGTGGGATCGAACCCCGCCTTGATACGCAGAGGCTCGCCCCGCTTGAGCTTCTCGACCAGCTCAGATTCGACCAGTACCTCTTCCGTACCACGCTTGATAAGCGCCAGCTGCTCTTCCACCGACTTCATAAACAGATCCGCAAGGCTCAGGGTTCAAAGGGAGCCAACCATACAAGATCGGCCGTCAAATACAAGTTTTGCAAAATCTTGTGACTTAGTGAACGCCCCGTAGCGTCTACGCGCCCTTGCGCGCAGATGAATTTGGTTATATTTTATACAGTTATTTCATCTTCATAATGTCATTCATCTTTTCCTTTTCACCTTTTTTCAAAGCACCCTTATGACCAAAAACAATCCAAAGGCGCCTCGGCTGTATCCCAAAATTCACCTACTCGCCGCCAGCGGCCTTGCCGCGCTCCTGAGTCTCGCTCTGCTGGTATTCCCTTCCAGCGAAGTGGAAGCCAAGCGAACTACCCTCAACCTCGAGCTGGACAACCCTACCGACGCACTCAAGGACAGCGCCACCGACACCCCGGTAGCGCAAACCGAGCAAGCCACCCGCTCGCCATTCGCACAAATCGACACCCCTGCCCAGGCGCAGACCAAACAAGCCGCACAACCTGCCGTCGAGAAGAAACCTGCCCTGCCGGGCCACCGCGAAGTGGCAGTCACCAAGGGCGACACCCTGTCCACGTTGTTCGCCAAGGTCGGCCTGCCCGCAAACGCCGTGCATGATCTGCTGGCCAGCAACAAACAGGCGAAACAGTTCAGCCAACTCAAGCACGGGCAAATCCTGCAGTTCGAACTGGACAAGGACGGCCAACTGGCCAGCTTGCACAGCAAGGTCAGCAACCTGGAAAGCATTCGCCTCACCCGCTCGGACAAGGGCTACAGCTTCAGCCGTGAAATCAGCAAGCCAGTCATGCGTACCGCCTATGCCCATGGCGTGATCAAAAGCTCGCTGTCCGCCTCGGCGCAACGCGCCGGGCTGTCGCACAACATGACCATGGACATGGCGCGCGTGCTGGGCTACGACATCGACTTCGCCCAGGACATCCGCCAGGGCGATGAATTCGACGTGGTCTACGAGCAGAAGGTCATGGACGGCAAGGTCGTCGGTACCGGCAACATCCTCTCGGCGCGCTTCACCAACCGCGGCAAGACCTACACCGCCGTGCGCTACACCAACAAACAAGGCAACACCAGCTACTACACCGCCGACGGCAACAGCCTGCGCAAGGCCTTCATCCGTACCCCGGTCGATTTCGCCCGCATCAGCTCGCGCTTCTCGGCAGGCCGCAAGCACCCGATCCTGAACAAGATCCGTGCTCACAAGGGTGTCGACTACGCTGCGCCGCGCGGTACGCCGATCAAGGCAGCCGGCGATGGCAAGGTCGTCCTGGCCGGTCGTCGCGGCGGTTATGGCAACACCATCATCCTTGCCCATGGCAACAAGTATCAAACCCTCTACGGCCACATGCAGGGCTTCGCCAAGGGTGTGAAGACGGGCGGTACGGTCAAGCAGGGTCAGGTCATCGGCTACATCGGTACCACCGGCCTCTCCACCGGTCCGCACCTGCACTACGAGTTCCAGGTCAACGGCGTGCACGTCGACCCGCTGAGCCAGAAAGTGCCGATGTCCGAGCCTATCGCCAAAGCCGAGCGCCAGCGGTTCCTGCAGCAAAGCCAGCCTCTGATCGCTCGCATGGACCAGGAAAAAGCCACCATGCTCGCTTCGAACAAGCGCTGAGCCATGGCGCGTTATATAGGTGTGATGTCTGGCACCAGCCTGGATGGGCTGGACATCGCCTTGATCGAGCAGGATGAGCAGCCCCGGCTGATCGCCACGCACTACCTACCGATGCCAGCGGATCTACGCAGCGATCTGCTGGCGCTGTGCGCCAGCGGCCCGGATGAAATCGCCCGTTCGGCCCTGGCGGAAAACCGCTGGGCGCGCCTGGCAGCCGAGGGCATAGCCCAATTGCTGGCTGCGCAACAGCTGACGCCGGCGACAATCACAGCGATCGGCAGCCATGGCCAGACCGTACGCCACGAGCCTACCCGTGGTTTCACCGTGCAGATCGGCAATCCGGCGCTGCTGGCCGAACTCAGCGGTATTAGCGTAGTGGCCGATTTCAGGCGTCGCGACGTGGCGGCCGGCGGTCAAGGCGCGCCGCTCGTACCGGCCTTCCACGAAACGCTGTTCGGCCATCTCGGTGAACGACTTGCCGTTCTCAACGTGGGCGGTTTCAGCAACGTCACCTTGCTCGCCCAAGACCAACCGGTCAAAGGGTTCGATTGCGGGCCGGGCAACGTCTTGCTCGACGCCTGGATTCAGCGCAAGCGCGGCGCGGCCTACGATGCCGATGGCGCTTGGGCAGCTTCCGGCCACGTGGACCAGACCTTGCTGGACTCGCTGCTGGCAGACCCTTTCTTCGCAGGCACCGGCCCCAAAAGCACAGGTCGCGAAGTGTTCAACCTGGCCTGGCTCAACCGCCATCTGGGTGCCTTGCCAGGTTTGTCGGATGAAACCGTACAGGCCACGCTGCTCGAGCTTACCGCCCGCAGTATCTGCGAGGCACTGGATAATGCACAGCCTGGTACGCAGACACTGCTGGTCTGTGGGGGCGGTGCGCGCAATGGTGCGCTGATGCGTCGACTGGCAGTGTTGCAACCTTCGGCCCAAGTGCAGAGCACCGAAGCCTATGGCGTACATCCGGACTGGGTGGAAGCCATGGCTTTCGCCTGGCTGGCGCATTGCTGCCTGCAAGGCCTGCCCGGCAACCGTCCTAGCGTGACGGCGGCCAAAGGCTTGAGAGTGCTGGGCGCCATCTACCCCGCCTGAGGCGTACACCGAAAATGAAAACGCCGCGCAAATGCGCGGCGTTTTCGTATCGGCCAGTGCCTCAGATGGAGAACGACGACCCGCAGCCACAGGTAGTAGTCGCATTGGGGTTCTTGATCACGAAGCGCGAACCCTCCAGCCCTTCCTGATAGTCGACCTCGGCGCCTGCCAGATACTGGAAGCTCATGGAATCGACTACCAGCGACACGCCCTCACGCTCGACGATGGTGTCGTCTTCGGCCACGTCTTCATCGAACGTGAAGCCGTACTGAAAGCCCGAGCAACCACCGCCCGTGACGAACACGCGCAGCTTCAGCCGATCATTGCCCTCTTCGCTGACCAGGGTCTTCACCTTGTGCGCAGCACCATGGGTGAATTCCAGACCCGTAGGAGTGAAGGTTTCGACGCTCATGTAGATTCTCCCGGCAGGACGCCGTAACAAAACTCGATGGCGCGTATTATCCGCTTCTCCGAGAAAATTGGTCAACAATTGTCCTGACGAGGGCGCAATATCCTGTCCTTCGTCCGGCCTGCACGGGGCAGGCCGGGCGCTCGGATCGGTTACGGCAGCATGCCGGCATGGCTCAAACCCAGGCGCTCGTCCAACCCGAAGAGGATGTTGAGGTTTTGCACAGCTTGGCCAGAAGCGCCTTTGACCAGGTTATCGATCACCGACAGCACCACGGCCAAGTCGCCGCCCTGAGGACGGTGCACGGCGATACGGCAGACGTTGGCACCGCGCACGCTACGGGTTTCCGGGTGGCTACCGGCCGGCATGACGTCGACGAACGGCTCATCGGCATAGCGTTTTTCATACAGCGCCTGCAGATCGACCGACGTGTCCAGCAGCGTGGCATAGAGCGTGGAGTGGATGCCGCGGATCATGGGCGTCAAGTGCGGTACGAACGTCAGGCCGATGTCGCCGCCCGCCGCCAGGCGCAGACCTTGGCTGATTTCCGGCAAATGACGATGGCCTTTGACCGCATAAGCCTTCATGTTCTCGCCTGCCTCGGAGAACAGCGAGCCGACCGCCGCGCCGCGCCCGGCCCCGCTGACACCCGATTTGCAGTCGGCGATCAGACGCTTGGCATCGACCACACCGGCTTCGAGCAGAGGCAGGAAGCCCAGTTGCGTGGCGGTTGGGTAGCAGCCCGGCACCGCGATCAGGCGTGCCTGACGGATTTTTTCGCGGTTGACTTCCGGCAGGCCGTACACGGCATCGGCGAGCAGTTCCGGAGCGCCATGGGGTTGGCCGTACCACTTGGCCCACTCGACGGGATCTTGCAGACGGAAGTCGGCCGACAGGTCGATGACCTTGGTGCCAGCGGCCAACAGTTCGCCGGCCAGGGCGTGGGCGACCCCATGGGGGGTGGCGAAGAAGACGACGTCGCAGGCGCCCAACGTCTGGCTGTCGGGCACGGTGAAGCGTAGCTCGTCGTAGTGGCCGCGCAGGTTCGGATACATGTCGGCCACCGCCGTGCCCGCTTCCGATCGCGAGGTGATGACGGCCACCTCGGCTTGCGGGTGTTGCGCCAGCAGACGCAGCAGTTCGACACCGGTGTAACCCGTGCCGCCGACGATACCGACCTTGATCATGACGCTTGCCCCTTATCAACGAAGCCACTGGAAAGCCTTCGATGATAGGGGTCGCACACGCCTGCCACAACACTCGATTAACGCTTGGCGATACAGGGCTACTACTATCTGCGCACCGTGAAAACCTGAAGGAAGCCTTCCCATGCTGTATCTCTGGATCAAAGCGCTGCACATCGTCAGCGTGGTCTGCTGGTTCGCCGGCCTGTTCTACCTGCCAAGGCTGTTCGTCTACCACGCCCAAAGCACCGACAGCATCAGCCACGAACGCTTCGTCACCATGGAGCGCAAGCTCTACCGAGGCATCATGAACCCGGCGATGATCGCGACCTTCGTCTTCGGTATCTGGATGCTCTACCTCACCCCAGGCTGGCTCAGCCAGGGCTGGATGCATGCCAAGCTGACCCTGGTGCTGCTGTTGACCGGCTACCACCACGTCTGCGGTGCGCAGCGCAAACGTTTCGCCGCCGGCACCAACACACGCACGCATGTGTTCTACCGCTGGTTCAACGAAGTACCGGTACTGTTGTTGCTGCTCATCGTCGCGCTGGTGGTGGTCAAACCGTTTTGACCGGCTTTGGCGAAACAGGCCGTGGCACTGCGGGGGGCACGCTGTACACTAGCGCCCCCTAGCCGCCCCAGGAGCGCTGCATGACCCGTTACGCCATGATCACCGGAGCGTCCAGCGGCCTTGGCCTGGCGCTGGCGGAAGCCTTGGCGCGGCGTGGGCGCAATCTGATCCTGGTGGCACGGCAGCGCGAGCCGCTCGAAGCGGTCGCCCTCGAGCTGACCCAACGCTTCGGTGTGGAGGTGCTGTTCCGGGCCTGCGACTTGAGCCAGCCGCTGCGTCTTTCCGGATTCGTACTGGAGCTGGAAGAGGGCGAGCGTCGCATCGACCTGCTGGTCAATTGTGCCGGGTTGCGCACCTACGGCCCGTTCCTCGCCCATGAATGGGCCGACGAGCAGGATCTGCTGGAGGTCAACGTGCTGGCCCTAAGCCGTCTGTGCCACGCAGTGGGCAACCTGATGGCCGTGCATGGCGGCGGGCAGATTCTCAACGTCGCTGGCTTGGCCGGGGTCGCCCCAGGCCCGTGGATGGCCGCTTATGCAGCGAGCAAAGCCTACGTGATGAGCTTCACCGAGGCCTTGCGCGAGGAGCTCAAACGCACCGGCATCAAGGTGTCGCTGCTGTGCCCCGGGCCCGTGCGTTCGGCGCAGCGGCCTATCGAACGCCTCGAAGGCAGCACACGCTGCCTTTCCCCTGAAGAAGTGGCCTTGTTCACCGTACGCGCGCTGGACAAGAACCGTGCCTTGATCATGCCGGGCCGCCGCAACCGCTGGCTGGCCTTCATGCCGCGCCTGTTGCCGCGTTGGCTGACGCGCAAGCTGGCCGGCATGCTGCACCGGCGCTACTGCCCTTCCGGCCTGCGTTAGCCGATTGCAGGAGTGATGGGCGGCAGGCGTCTGGCTGGGTACACTGCCCCGCCAACCCCATCATCATGGAGCAGCGTCGTGGACACGATTTTCACCAAGATCATCAACCGGGAAATTCCGGCCAAGATCATCTACGAAGATGATCAGGTGCTGGCCTTTCACGACATCGACCCCAAGGCCCCGGTGCACTTTCTGGTCATCCCGAAAAAGCCCATCCGCACCCTGAATGACCTGACCGAAGAGGACAAGGGCCTGGCTGGCCATATCCTGTTCACCGCCCAGCGCCTGGCCGTCGAACAGGGTTGCGAGGAGGGTTTCCGCGTGGTGATGAACTGTAACGAACTGGGTGGCCAGACCGTCTATCATATCCACTTGCATGTGCTGGGTCAGCGCCAGATGAATTGGCCTCCAGGCTGAGGCCTACAAGGCGAGCGTCAGGGAGATGACCCTGGGCAATCGCCTTTCCCACGTTTGAGGTAGACTGTCGGGCACACTTTTGCGGAGGTGCCCGATGGCTACCGAACGTCACTACTCGCCGCTCGACCGCTTGTTGCTGCAGGCCGACACGGCCATGCGCACTTTGCTGCCCTTCAGCGGCCAACCTTCCCGGCCGTCGCCGGCGATCGTGCAACCGAACGTCGAGCTCGACGACCGTCAAAGCCGCCACATCGCCGGGCTGATGCGCATCAACCACACCGGTGAAGTCTGCGCCCAGGCCCTCTATCAAGGTCAGGCCCTGACCGCCAAGCTGCCGCAAGTGCGGCGCGCCATGGAGCATGCGGCCGAGGAAGAGATCGACCACCTGGCCTGGTGCGAGCAGCGCATCCGCCAGCTGAACAGCCATCCCAGCGTGCTCAACCCGCTGTTCTACGGCATGTCGTTCGGTATCGGTGCCTTCGCCGGGCTGGTCAGCGACAAGGTCAGCCTCGGCTTCGTCGCGGCCACTGAGCGCCAGGTCTGCAAGCACTTGGACGAACACCTGCAGCAACTCCCAGCCGAGGACGCCAAATCCCGTGCCATTCTCGAGCAGATGCGCTCGGACGAGGAACACCACGCCGAGGCTGCGCTCGATGCCGGCGGTTACCGCTTCCCGGCGCCGGTGCGCTTGGGCATGAGCCTGCTGGCCAAGGTCATGACCAAGAGCACCTACCGGATCTGACACCCAACGCCGAGGGTCACGCCATGCAGCAGCGCTTCGACGCCGACGACCTGGCCCGCGCGGTCGAGGCTGGGGTTCTCCAGCCCGGCCAGGACCAGGCCTTGTTGACCTTCCTGAAGGCACAAGGTGGCGCTGCTCGACCGAGCTTTCAGTCGGCTCACGCGGCTTTCTACGGTGGAGCGGTGCTGATCATGGCGGCCATGGGCTGGCTGCTCACCGTCGCCTGGATGAGCATCGGCGATGGCGCCCTGCTGGCGATCAGCTCGCTCTACGTCGCTTCGCTCACCGCCCTCGCCTTGGCCTTGCGGCGCCGAGACCAGCCAATCGCCGCAGGCGCCCTGGCCGCCGTAGCGGTCAGCATCGTGCCTCTGGCGGTGTTCGCCTTGCAGCGAGTCACGGGGTTCTGGCCGTTCGCCGAGGGGATGGCGGACTATCCCGACTACTACGGCTACGTGCGCGGCCAATGGCTGCTGATGGAAGCCAGTACGGTGGTCGCAGGCCTATTGATGCTGCGCGCGGTGCCCTTTCCGTTCATCGTGATGCCCATGGCGCTGGCGTTGTGGTTCATGTCCATGGACCTCAGCGCTTACCTGTACAGCCCTGAGCTGGACTGGACGCAACGCCATGAGGTGTCGCTCTGGTTCGGGCTGGCACTGCTGCTGGTGTCGGTGCTGATCGATGGAAGAACCCGTGACGACTATGCCCACTGGGGCTACCTGGCAGGCCTGCTGGCCTTCTGGGGTGGACTGACCGCGCTGGACAGCGGCAGCGAGCTGGGCAAGTTCGGCTACTGCCTGATCAACCTGGTGCTGATGGCGCTGGCGCTGCTGCTGCGCCGACCGGTCTTCATGACCTTCGGCGCCTTGGGCGTGGCGCTGTACCTGGGCTACCTCGCCCATGACGTGTTCGCCGATTCGCTGCTGTTCCCTCTGGTGCTGACGTTGCTCGGCCTGGGCGTGATTGCGGGCGGCCTGGCCTATCAGAAGCGTCGCGAGCGGCTCACCGAACGGCTGCGCGATCGCCTGCCAGGCTGGGTGCAACAGGCCTTTCCCGCGCTACGGCGCTGAGGGCCGATCGAAGGCGCGGCCGCATGAGCCACGCCCTGAAGCGAAGCTCAGCCCAGTTCGACGATTTCGTAGTTGTGGGTAATTTCCACACCAGCGCGGTCCAGCATGATCGATGCCGAGCAGTATTTCTCTGCCGACAGCTCGACCGCGCGCTTGACCTGCGCCTCCTTCAGCCCGCGCCCCTTGACCACGAAACGCAGATGAATCTTGGTGAAGACCTTAGGGTCTTCGTCGGCGCGTTCGGCTTCGAGAAACGCTTCGCAGCTTTCCACCGCCTGACGCGACTTCTTCAAGATGCTCACCACGTCGAAGCTGCTGCAGCCCCCCAGGCCCAGCAATAGCATTTCCATGGGGCGTACGCCCAAATTACGGCCACCGGCTTCGGGTGGGCCGTCCATGACCACTACGTGGCCACTGCCCGACTCGCCGAGGAACATGGCGTCACCGGCCCATTGGATGCGTGCCTTCATCTGTGAAACTCCAGGAAGCTTGGAAAAAGGCTGCCAGCTTAGACCTTGTCTGGACAACGGAAAAGCGATGTGGGGATTTCTGGCGTTGCTGTAGGAAGTGTCTGATAATCTGGCGCCAAATCACCGGCACATAGCCAGTAATCCTTTTTCTCTCCCCCTTCGCTTCACCGAACAGGATTTCGTGATGGTCGCGTCCGCGCTTTCCGCCAAAATCAAGAACATCGACAAACTGCTGGTGCACTGCCAGCGCCGCCGTTATTCGGCCAAGAGCAACATCATTTGCGCGGGTGACACAGCAGACTCGCTGGCCTATATCGTCAAGGGCTCGGTCACGGTCCTGATCGAGGACGACGAAGGACGAGAAATGATCATCGCCTACCTCAACAGCGGCGATTTCTTCGGTGAGCTGGGCCTGTTCGAAAGCACCGGCCAGCCGCGCCAACGCAGCGCGTGGGTACGGGCCAAAAGCGAGTGCGAGGTGGCGGAAATCAGCTACGAGCGTTTTCGCGAGCTGGCGCGTCAGGAACCGGACATTCTTTACGCGCTTGGCGGGCAAATCGCCCAACGACTGCGCGACACCACGCGCAAGGTCGGCGACCTGGCCTTTTTCGACGTGACCGGACGCGTGGCCCGCTGCCTGCTGGACCTGTGCAAACAACCCGATGCCATGACCCATCCCGACGGCATGCAGATCAAGATCACCCGTCAGGAAATCGGTCGCATCGTCGGTTGCTCGCGGGAAATGGTCGGTCGCGTGCTCAAAGACCTGGAAGAGCGCAACCTGGTCAGCGTCAAGGGCAAGACGATGGTGGTCTACGGCACCCGCTAGTCCCGGGGAATGGCCGCGAGCAACTGCGTATAGGCCTGCGCCAGCGGTTCGAACACAGGGAGGTGTGGCACCGCTTCGCGCAGGGCGATGTGGCTGTCGGCGCGGCAACGTTGGTCGAGTTGGCAATGGAGGTTGAAACGATTGACCGCAGCGACCATCGATTCACGCTCGTTTTCCAGCAGCAACGCGCCGTGAACCAGCACCACCGGACGCTTGCCACCCAAGCCCTGGCGCCAGCGCTGGGCGGTGCCGACCAGTTTGCGGCCGTCTAGGTTGACGTTGTAGCGGCCGTCGCAGAAGGCGCCGTCGATCTCGCCCACCGAAGCCTCCCCACCCCACGCACGCAGCGCCTGGCACAAAGGTTCGCACAACCGCTGGTAGGCCAACTCGATACGCCCGTGGTCGCCCTCGCTGCGCGGCGCGGCGTAGACCAACGCGATGTTGACCGTGGCGCTCGACTGCGGCACCGGTTCGCCGCCGGTCTCACGCAACAGCACGGGCCAGCCGCTGGCGGCCGACGCCGCACTCGCATCGGTGAAACCGGGCAGCCGGCTCATGCGCCGGGGCATGACCAACGCGCGGTCGGTGGGCTGCCAGAACAGCAGCGCCGTTTCCTGCTCGCCCCGACAGACTGCTGCCAGGAGGTCCTGCTCGGCCTGGAGGCCTTGCTCGACGGCAAACGCCATTACGGGGTGGGTCATATCGCGCTCGCCGTCAGCCATCGTCGATGATCAATCCAGGGCTTGGCTGCTCTGCACCGGGCGCCCGGGGAAGAACAGGCGTTGCAGTTCCAGGCCCGGTTGCTCGGCGCGCATGAAAGCCTCGCCGACCAGGAAGCCATACACCTCGTTGATTTCCATCAATTCGACATCGGCGCGATTGAGGATGCCGCTCTCGGTGATGGCCAGGCGATCGCGAGGAATGCGCGGCAGCAGTTCGAGGGTGGTCTCGAGGCTGACTTCGAAGGTGTGCAGGTTGCGGTTGTTGACTCCCACTAGCGGGGTATCGAGCAGGGTCAGTGCACGCTCCAATTCGGCGTTGTCGTGCACTTCCACGAGCACGTCGAGCCCGACATCCTTGGCCGTGGCGGCTAGCTCGGCCATGCGCGCATCGTCCAGTGCGGCGACGATCAACAGCACGCAGTCGGCGCCGAGCGCGCGGGCCTCGACGATCTGATAAGGGTCGATCATGAAGTCCTTGCGGATCACCGGCAGGCCGCACGCTGCGCGGGCCTGTTGCAGGTAAGCGTCGGCGCCCTGGAAGTAGTCGATGTCGGTCAGCACCGACAGGCATGTAGCGCCGCCCTTCTCATAGCTGGCAGCGATCTCTGCGGGCACGAAATGCTCGCGGATCACGCCCTTGCTCGGCGAGGCCTTCTTGATCTCGGCAATGACCGCCGGCTGCTTGCGCTTGGCCTGCTCGACCAGCGCCTGGGCGAAACCGCGCGGCGCATCGGCCGCCTTGGCCAGCTCCAACTGTTGCGCCAGGCTGACGCGCGCGCTGCGCTCGGCCACTTCCTCGACCTTGCGGGCGATGATCTTTTCCAACACCGTGGGTAGGCTCATGCTTGGTTCTCCACTTTGAATACCGCCGTAAACGCGCCGAGCTCCTGCATCTTCTCCCAGGCCAGCCCCGTGTACAGCACATCGTGCGCCATCTCGACGCCGGTCTTGAGGCTCGGTGCATGGTCGGCGGCGTACAGCGCGGCGCCGGCGTTGAGGGCGATCATTTCCGCCGCCTTCTGCGCGCTCTCGCTCTTGCGCCGCCCCAGGGCGTCGCGGATCAGCGCCAGCGAGGCTGCCGGGGTGTCGACGGCCAGGCCATGCAGGCTCTGGCTCTGAATGCCGAGGTCTTCGGGTTCGACCCAGTACTCGCTGATTTCACCGCGTTTCAATTCGGCGACGAAGGTCGGCGCGGCCAAGCTGAATTCGTCGAGGCCGTCCTTGGAATGCACCACCAGCACGTGGGTGCTGCCCAAGCGCTGCAGCACCTCGGCCAGCGGACGGCACAACTGCTGGTTGAATACCCCGACCACCTGGTGCTTGACGCCAGCCGGATTCGTAAGCGGGCCGAGCATGTTGAACAACGTGCGCAGGCCCAGGTCACGGCGGGGGCCGGCGGCGTACTTCATAGCCGAGTGATGGCTCTGGGCGAACATGAAGCCGATGCCCAGGCTGTCGATGCAGCGCGCCACCTGGACCGGGGTCAGATCGAGGTAGATGCCGGCCGCCTCCAGCAGGTCGGCGCTGCCGCTCTTGCCCGACACGGCGCGGTTGCCGTGCTTGGCGACCGTGCAACCGGCCGCGGCCAGGACGAACGCCGAGGCGGTGGAGACGTTGAAGATGTTGGCGCCATCGCCACCGGTGCCGACGATGTCGACTACACCATCGAGGGTCTTGAGTTCGACCTTGCTGGCCAGCTCGCGCATCACCGTCACGGCGCCGACGATCTCGTCGATGCTTTCGCTCTTCATGCGCATGCCCATCATGAAGGCACTGATCTGCGCTTCGTTGCACTGCCCGGTCATGATCTGGCGCATGACGTCGCTCATTTCCGCAGTGCTCAGGTCCAGATGGCTGGCGATACGGTTCAACGCGGTTTTGATGTCCATGCTCACTGGGTTGTCCTTAACGGCGGCCGCCGGTCTGCTTGAGGAAGTTGGCGAACAGTTCGTGACCCTGCTCGGTCAGGATCGACTCGGGGTGGAACTGTACGCCTTCGATGTTCAGGGTCTTGTGACGCAGGCCCATGATTTCATCGATCGAGCCGTCTTCCAGCGCCGTCCAGGCCGTCACTTCCAGGCAGTCGGGCAAGGTGTCGCGCTTGACCACCAGCGAGTGGTAGCGAGTCACGGTGAGGGGGTTGTTGAGGCCGGCGAACACGCCTTGGTCGTGGTGATGCACCGGGCTGGTCTTGCCGTGCATGACCTGGCGCGCGCGCACCACATCGCCGCCGAAGGCCTGGCCGATGGACTGGTGGCCCAGGCACACGCCCAGAATCGGCAGCTTGCCGGCAAAGTGCAGGATGGCTTCGATGGAAACCCCGGCCTCGCTGGGCGTGCAAGGCCCTGGCGAGACGACGATGCGTTCGGGGGCGAGCGCCTCGATCTGGGCCAGGGTCATTTCGTCGTTGCGAATGACCTGGACCTCGGCACCGAGCTCGCCCAGGTACTGGACGACGTTGTAGGTAAAGGAGTCGTAGTTGTCGATCATCAGTAACATCGGGCTGAACCTCTTGATTCCACTGACTTTGAATATGTGCTTCGAGGTCGGACACAGCCGCGGGCCATTTGCCTGGGCAGTGATCGACGCATTGGAGAAGCAATCGGAAACGGGCCGGGCTAACCGGCAGGGGATAAAGTCAGGCGCGCCAACGCCAACGGGCGTGGGCCTTGATAACGCGCATCAAGAGTTTGCTGACGATCAACACGGGATAGGTCTCGCTCATTCGAGATCGCACAGTAGCCTACCGGCGAAGCGGGCGCAACAAGGCCGCAACGCCTGGTAAACGAAGTGTTGAATTACCCCGATGTGCGGATTTGCTATGTTCGACCGGCTCGATCCAATAACAACAACGAAGCGGAATCCACACATGCGCAAACCTCCTTTCCTGCGAACGCTGCTGGGCCTTTTGGTGCTTGCCGGCAGCCAGGCCATGGCGGCATCCACCCCCTACTCCACGTTGAGGGTCTTCGGCGACAGCCTGAGCGACGCCGGGCAGTTTCCCGACGCGACCGGGCAAGCGACCGGCCTGCGTTTCACCAACCGCGAGGCCAAGGGTGACTACGCGCCCGTGTCGCCGATGATCCTCGGCGGCAAGCTGGGCTTTGGCGCCAGCGAACTCGGCCCCTCCACATCGCTGTACAACAAGATCAACCGGCTGCCGGACGGCAACAACTGGGCCGTAGGCGGCTACACCACCCAGCAGGTGCTCGATTCGATCACCGACACCTCGGAACTGGTGATTCCGCCTAATAAACCCTTCGCCGGCCTGGTGCTGCGCGAGCGCCCCGGCTACCTGGCCAACGGCCTGCGCGCCGACCCGAACGCGCTGTACTACCTCACCGGCGGTGGCAACGACTTCCTGCAAGGCCTGGTCACCAGCCCCGCCGGCGCCGCGGCGGCCGGCACACGCCTGGCGGCCAGCGCCCAAGCGCTGCAACAGGGCGGCGCGCGCTACATGATGGTGTGGCTGCTGCCCGATCTGGGGCAAACGCCGAACTACGGCGGCACACCCATGCAAGGCCCGCTGTCGCAGTTGTCCGGGGTGTTCAACCAAGCGTTGGTGGCGCAGTTGCGGCAGATCGATGCTGAGATCATCCCGCTGAACGTCCCTGCCCTGCTCAAGGAAGCGCTCGCCAACCCCAGCGAGTTCGGCCTGGCGACCGACCAGAACCTGATCGCCACCTGCTACAGCGGCGACGGCTGCACACAAAACCCGCGTTACGGCATAGGCGGCACTACACCCGACCCGACCAAGCTGCTGTTCAACGATTCGGTCCACCCCACCATCGCCGGCCAGCGGTTGATCGCCGACTACGGCTACTCGATCCTCGCCGCCCCATGGGAACTGACGCTATTGCCGGAAATGGCCCACGCCGGTGTCCGCGCCCAGCAAGACGAGCTACGCGCGCAATGGCAGACGCCCTGGCAAGGCATCGGCCAATGGCAGGCCATCGTCGCCACCGGCGTCCAGAACTTGGACTTCGACGGCCAGCGCAGCGCCGCCAAAGGCGATGGCCGCGGTTACAACCTGACCGTGGGCGGCAGCTATCGCCTGAACGAGGCCTGGCGGGTGGGCCTGGCCGGTGGCGTGTACCGGCAGAAGCTGGAAGCCGGCGCCCAGGACTCGGCCTATCGCCTCGACAGCTACCTGGCCAGCGCCTTCGCCGAGTTTCGTCAGAACCGCTGGTGGGCCGATGCCGCCTTGACCGCCGGGCATCTGGACTATGGCGACCTCAAACGTACCTTCGCCTTGGGCGTGAGCGAGCGCAGCGAGAAAGGCGACACCGATGGCGAGGCCTGGGCGGTGACCGGTCGGGTGGGATTCGACCTGGCACCGGTCGAAAGCCGCTGGCAGCTGTCGCCTTTCCTGAGCGCCGACTACGCACGGGTCAAGGTCGATGGCTACGAGGAGCGCAGCCAACGCGCCACGGCCCTGGGCGTGGACGACCAGGAACGCACCTCGCGCCGCCTCGGCGCCGGCCTGCGCGGCAGCCTGCAAGTGGCGCCGACCACCCGGCTGTTCGCCGAAGTGGCACGCGAGCATGAGTTCGAGAACGACCAACAGGACGTGACGCTGCACCTGGCCAGCCTGCCCGACAACGACTTCACCCTCACCGGCTACCGCCCGGACAGCAACCTGACCCGCGCCCGCCTGGGCCTGAGCCAGGCCCTGGCACCGGGCCTCACCCTGCGCGGCAACTACGACTGGCGCAAGAGCGATGCCGTGACGCAACAAGGGGTGGGCCTGGCGCTGAGCCTGGACTTCTAACCCCCGGCACCACGAAAAACGGCGCTCATCGTGAGCGCCGTTTTTCCATCCCGGACGGGTCAGACGTTGGGCGTCTGCTCAGCCAAGGCCACGGCGCGGAACATCGCCCGACGCTTGTTCAGCGTTTCTTCCCACTCCAACGCCGGCACCGAGTCGGCGACGATGCCGCCGCCGGCCTGCACGTGCAGCTCGCCGTTCTTGATCACCGCCGTGCGGATGGCGATGGCGGTGTCCATGTTGCCGTTCCAGGCGAAGTAGCCCACCGCCCCGCCATATACGCCGCGCTTGACCGGCTCCAGCTCGTCGATGATCTCCATGGCGCGGATCTTCGGCGCCCCCGACAAGGTACCCGCCGGCAGGATCGCGCGCAGGGCGTCCATCGCCGTCAAGCCCTCGCGCAAGCGACCGGTGACGTTGGACACGATGTGCATCACGTTGGAATAGCGCTCGATCACCATCTTCTCGGTCAGGCGCACGCTGCCGGTGGCCGAAACCCGGCCCACGTCGTTGCGGCCCAGGTCGATCAGCATCAGGTGCTCGGCGATCTCCTTGTGGTCCGACAGCAGGTCGTCTTCCAGCGCGCGGTCGGCTTCCTCGTTGGCACCGCGCGGGCGCGTGCCGGCGATGGGGCGCACGGTGACCAGTTCGTCTTCGACCCGCACCAGCACTTCCGGCGAGCTGCCGACCACGTGGAAGTCGCCGAAGTTGAAGAAGTACATGTAGGGCGTCGGGTTGAAGCAGCGCAGCGCGCGGTACAGGTCGATGGGCGCGGCCTGGAAATCGATCGACATGCGCTGCGACGGCACCACCTGCATGCAGTCGCCGGCGAGGATGTACTGCTTGATGGTATCGACTGCGCGCTCGTAGTCACCTTGGGTGAAGCTGGAGCGGAATTGCGGATCGGCGGCCGGCGGTGCCGAAAGGTCCAGGCCACGGCGCGGCGTGATCGGCTCACGTAGCGTGGCCAGCAAGGCTTGCAGACGGGCTTGGCCGAGGTCGTAGGCCTGCGCGTCGGCCGGATCTACCAATACGATGGCGTGCATCTTGCCGGCCAGGTTGTCAAACACCACGACTGCGTCCGAGACCATCAGCAGGATGTCGGGCACCCCCAGCGGGTCGGGATTGGGGCAGGCGCCCAGGCGCTTTTCCACATAGCGCACGCAGTCGTAGCCGAAGTAGCCGACCAGGCCGCCGTTGAAGCGTGGCAGGCCGGGAATGTCGGCGACCTGGTAGCGGTCTTTGAAGGTTTCGACGAAGGCCAGCGGGTCTTCGACCTCGTGCTGCTCCACCTCGACGCCGTCTTCCAGAATGCTCACCCGATAGCCGTGCACGCGCAACACGGTGCGCGACGGCAGGCCGATCATGGAGTAACGGCCCCACTTCTCGCCACCCTGGACGGATTCGAGCAGGTAGGTGTTGGGTTGGTCGGCGAGCTTGAGATAGATCGACAGCGGCGTGTCGAAGTCGGCCAGGGTTTCGCAGGCCAGGGGAATGCGGTTGTAGCCGGCAGCGGCCAGGCGCAGGAAGTCTTCGCGGGTCATGGGTAGCCTCAAGTGGGCGGACAGCAATGGATGAAGGCGAACGGGCGGGCCGACAGGTGTCGGCGGGGGGCGTCAGGCGCGCCAGCGCCAGCGGGCCAGGGCCTTGATGACTTTCATCCAGAATTTGCCGGTGACCACCACGGGAGGCTCTCTGTGCTTGGACGGTTTGAGGTCGGGCAACGTTATCCCAGTGGCTGTGACGACGCAACCGGGGATCAGGAGGCGCAGGTCGTCGATCACCAGGCTCGGCGCCTCTTCGCTGATCGGGCGGCCATGGTTGTAGCCGTAGGAGAGCGCCGCGCAGGGGACGCTCGCGGCCTTGGCGGCCTGCACGTCGCTGCGCGAGTCACCGACGAACAATGCCTGCTGCGGGCTGACGCCGGCCATCTGCATGACGAACAGCAGTGCGGCCGGGTCGGGCTTCTTTTGCGGCAGGGTATCGCCGCCGATGATCCACTTGAAGAATTCGCCCAATTTCATCTGGTCGAGCAGCGGTGCGACGAAGCGCTCGGGCTTGTTGGTGATCAAGGCCATCGGCACGTCGTGGGCGCGCAGCCAGCGCAGGGTGTCGCGCACGCCGGGGTAGACCTGCGTCAGCGCATGGCTGCGGGCGTAGGCCTCCATGAACAGCGCCAGGCCCCGCTCGGCCAGCTCGTCGTCGACCGAGGCGTGCTCGATGTCGCCGGCCAGCGCCCGGCGCACCAGCACCGGGGCGCCGTTGCCGACCCATTGGCGGACCGCTTCGAGGCCCGCCGGCGGGCGGCCCAGTTCGAGCAGCATGTGGTCCACGGCGCTGGCCAGGTCTGGCACCGAGTCGACCAGGGTGCCGTCGAGGTCGAACATCACCAGCCGGGGCAGCGTGCCTGGGAACAGCTGCTCGAAGCCGCTCATGGGCGCGCCAGGGCCAGTTCGGCGCGCATCTTGTCGATCACTTCGCGGTAGTCGGGGGCGTTGAAGATGGCCGACCCGGCGACGAAGGTGTCGGCGCCGGCGGCGGCGATCTCACGGATGTTGTTGACGTTGACGCCGCCGTCGATCTCCAGGCGGATGTCGCGCCCGCTGGCGTCGATCAACGCACGCGCCTCACGCAGCTTGTCGAGGGTGCCGGGGATGAACTTCTGCCCGCCGAAGCCTGGGTTGACGCTCATCAGCAGGACCATGTCGATCTTGTCCATCACGTACTTGAGCGCGTCAAGGCTGGTGGCCGGGTTGAACACCAGGCCGGCCTTGCAGCCGCCGTCCTTGATCAACTGCAGGGAACGGTCGATGTGCTGGGTGGCTTCGGGGTGGAAGGTGATGAAGGTGGCGCCGGCCTCGATGAAGTCGCCGATGATGCGGTCGACCGGGCTGACCATCAGGTGCACGTCGATCGGCGCGGTGACGCCATGCTTGCGCAGGGCCGAGCAGACCATGGGGCCGATGGTGAGGTTGGGGACGTAGTGGTTGTCCATCACATCGAAGTGGACGATGTCGGCGCCGCTGGCCAGTACGTTGTCGACTTCCTCGCCCAGACGAGCGAAATCGGCGGAAAGGATGGAGGGGGCAATAGCGTAGGGCTGCATGGCGCACCTGTTGGCGGAATCACGGTGGCGCGCATTGTAACTCAGGGAAATGCTTCGGCGCTGATTGGTATCAATCCGCATCGGCCGAGGCAATGGGGAGCAGGCAGGCGCCAGCTCCCTTATAGATGTGCTCAGCCCGGCTGTTGGGTGCGCAGCTTCTCGCTACGCCCGCGCAGCCATTCCAGGGTCAGCAAGAGCACTACTGAGAAGGCGATCAGCAAGGTCGCCGCCGCAGCGATGGTGGGGCTGAGGTTCTCGCGGATGCCGCTGAACATCTGCCGAGGCAAGGTCGCCTGCTCGGGGCCGGCGAGGAACAGGGTCACCACCACTTCGTCGAACGAGGTGGCGAAGGCGAACAGCGCCCCGGAAATCACCCCCGGCGCGATCAGCGGCAAGGTCACCCGGCGGAACGCGGTCAGCGGCGAGGCACCGAGGCTGGCCGCAGCGCGCACCAGGTTGTGGTTGAAACCCTGCAACGTGGCCGACACGGTGATGATCACGAATGGCACGCCCAGCACCGCATGCACCAGGATCAGCGACAGGAAGCTGTTGCCCAGCCCGAGCGGGGCGAAGAACAGGTAGCTGGCCACGCCGATGATCACCACCGGCACCACCATGGGCGAAATCACCAGGGCCATCACCAGCGATTTGCCGGGAAAATCGCCGCGGGTCAGGCCGATCGCCGCCAGGGTGCCGAAGACCATGGCCAGCACCGTGGCCGCCGGGGCGACGATGACGCTGTTCTTCAGGGCGCGCATCCACTCGGCCGAGCCGAAGAAGTCCTGGTACCACTGCAACGAGAAGCCTTGCAGCGGGTACACCAGGAAGCTGCCGCTGTTGAACGACAGCGGCACGATCACCAGCACCGGCAACACCAGGAACAACAGGACCAGGCCGCAGAGAATGCGCAGGCCGTAGAACCACGCCCGCTCCACGGGCGACATGTAAGGGCTCAGCATGACGAACGCTCCTCAGCTCAGGCGCAGGCGGCTGGCGCCGACCAGCCAGCTATAGATCAGATACAGCAACACGGTGGCCAGCAACAGCAGGCCGCCCAGTGCGGTCGCCATGCCCCAGTTGATGCTGGTGTTGGTGTAGAAGGCCACGAAGTAGCTGACCATCTGGTCGTTGGGGCTGCCGAGCAGCGCCGGGGTGATGTAGTAGCCGATGGCCAGGATGAACACCAGCAGGCAGCCGGCGCCGACCCCGGCATAGGTCTGCGGGAAGTACACGCGCCAGAAACTGGCGAACGGGTGGCAACCCAGGGAAATGGCCGCACGCATGTAGCTCGGCGAAATGCCTTTCATGACGCTGTACAGCGGCAGGATCATGAACGGCAACAGAATGTGCACCATCGAGATGTACACCCCGGTGCGGTTGAAGACCAATTCCAGCGGCTGGTCGATGATGCCCAGCGCCATCAGCGCGCTGTTGATCAGGCCGCCCGATTGCAGCAAGACGATCCACGCGGCGACGCGCACCAGAATCGAGGTCCAGAACGGCAGCAGCACCAGGATCATCAGCAGGTTGCTCTGCCGGGTCGGCAGGTTGGCCAGCAGGTACGCCAGCGGGTAGGCCAGCAGCAGGCAGATGCCGGTGATGACCACGCCCATCCATAGGGTGCGGGCGAAGATGTCGAGGTAGATGGCCTGGTCGGGCGAGGTCTTGGCCAGCTCGCCCAGGTCGTCGATACGGTGGTCGACCGAGGCCAGCAGATAGAACGAGGTCACGCTGCTGGTGTTGCGGCGGATCGCCTGCCAGTAGGCGGGGTCGCCCCAGCGCTCGTCGATGCCCTGCAAGGCTTCTTTATAGGAGGTGGGCTCGCTCTTGAGCGGCAACGCACGCGCGGTCTTGGCCAGCAGGCTGCGGTAGCCGGCCAGCTCCATGTTCAGGCGCTTGGACAGGTCGCCCAAGGTCTGGTTCTTGCGCGCTTCGGCCAGGTCCTGGCTGAGGGCGCGGTAGACGTCTTCGCCCGGCAGGCTGGTGCCGTCCCACTGCTCGATGACCTGCACCGTGCGCGGCAAGCCGCCAACCACCTCCGGGTTGCCGACGCTCTTGTACAGCAGCGCCGCGATCGGCACCAGGAACACCAGCAGGAGGAACAACGCCAGCGGCGCGATCAACGCCTGCGCCTTCCAGCGGTTGACCCGCTCGGCGCGCTTGAGGCGCTGCTTGAGGTTGGGACCTGCGCCTTCATTGAGGGGCACTGCAATGGCCATGACGGACTCCGGGATCAGGAAAAACCAGGCGCGCCGGCCAGGCCGGCGCCCCACAGCGCGAATTACTTCTTCGCAGCCCAAGCGTTGAAACGTTGCTCCAGCTGTTCGCTGTTGTCGGCCCAGAAGGCCACGTCGATCTGCACCTGATTGGCGATGTTGTCCGGCGTGGTGGGCATGTTCTGCTTCACCTCGGCTGACAGCAGGTCGACCGCCTTGCCGTTGGCCGGGCCATAGGCGATGTTCTCGGAGTACACCTTTTGCTGCTCAGGCTGCAGGGTGTAGGCGATGAACTTCTTCGCCTCCTCGGCATTCTTCGCACCCTTGGGGATGGCCCAGGCGTCGAAGTCGTAGATACCGCCGTTGAACACCACCTTCAGGTTGCTTTCCTTCTGCACCGCAGCGATGCGGCCGTTGTAGGCCGAACTCATGACCACGTCACCCGAGGCCAGGAACTGCGGCGGCTGGGCGCCGGCTTCCCACCACTGGATGCTCGGCTTGAGCTCGTCGAGCTTCTTGAAGGCGCGGTCCACACCCTCTTGGGTGCCCAGCACGCTGTAGACGTCCTTGGGCGCCACGCCGTCGGCCATCAGGGCGAATTCCAGGGTGTACTTGGCGCCCTTGCGCAGGCCGCGCTTGCCTGGGAATTTCTTCGTATCCCAGAAATCGGCCCAGCTGGTCGGTGCGGTCTTGAGCTTGTCGGCGTTGTAGGCCAGCACCGTGGACCAGACGAAGAAGCCGACGCCGCAAGGCTGGATGGCGCCTTTCACGTAGTCGGATTCGTTACCGAACAGGGCGGGGTCGAGTTCTTCGAACATGCCCTCGTCGCAGCCACGGGCCAGTTCCGGCGATTCCACCTCGACCAGGTTCCACGACACGCTCTTGGTGTCGACCATGGCCTTGATCTTGGCCATCTCGCCGTTGTACTCGCCGGCGACGATCTTGCCTTTGCCAGCCTTTTCCCATGGCTCGTAGAAGGCTTTGACCTGCGCGGCCTTGTTGGCGCCGCCGAAGGACACCACGGTGAGGTCGGCGGCCATGGCTTGGCCGGCGAGGGTCAGGCCCAGTGCCAGGGCGGTCAGTTTCAACTGCTTGTGCATTATTGTTCTCTCCACGGTAGGACGTTGGTGACAGACACCTTCAATGGGCTTGGGCGACAGGGTCCAGGGCACGTGCGTGCTCGACCGCCCAACCCAGCGGAACCACATCGCCCACGGCCAGACTCTGATCGAGCTCGGCGATCGGCTGCTTGACGAAGAAATCGGTCTTGCCGCACACCTCCAGGCGCACGCGCACGTGGTCGCCCAAATAGATGAATTCGGCCACGCGGCCCGAAAAACGGTTGGCGCACTGTTCGCTGTGGCCATTGAGGCGCACCCGCTCCGGGCGGATCGACAGGGTCACCGGCTCGCCCGGCTGGCCGACGTTCACCGCCAGCGCCTCGACCCGCTCGCCACGGCCGAGCTGCACCTGGCAGCGTTCGCCGTCGCGTTGCAGCAAGGTGCCGTTGAGGCGGTTGTTCTCGCCGATGAAGTTGGCGACGAAGGTGTTGCTCGGCGCTTCGTAAAGGGTGCGCGGGTCGGCGATCTGCTGGATCTCGCCCTGGTGGAACACCGCCACGCGGTCGGACATGGTCAGCGCCTCGCCCTGGTCGTGGGTCACGTAGACCACGGTCACGCCCAGGCGCTGGTGGATGTGCTTGATCTCCATCTGCATGTGTTCGCGCAGCTGCTTGTCGAGGGCGCCGAGGGGTTCGTCCATCAGCACCAGTTGGGGTTCGAACACCAATGCCCGGGCCAGGGCCACACGCTGCTGCTGGCCGCCGGAGAGTTGGCCGGGATAGCGCTTGGCGAAGCTGTCGAGCTGCACCATGTTGAGCACGCGCTTGACCCGCTCGCTGATGTCGGTCTTGCTCAGGTTGCGCACGCTCAAGGGGAAAGCGAGGTTTTCGGCCACGGTCATGTGCGGGAATAGCGCGTAGTTCTGGAACACCATGCCGATGTCGCGCTTGTGCGGCGGCACGTTGTTGATCGAGCGCCCGGCGAGCTGGATTTCACCGGCGGTGGGCGTTTCGAAACCGGCCAGCATCATCAGGCTGGTGGTTTTGCCGGAACCGGACGGGCCGAGCAAGGTGAGGAATTCGCCTTTGCGGATGTCCAGGTTGAGATTCTTGACGATCAACGCTTCGCCGTCGTAGCTCTTCTGTACGCCGCGAAAGCTGACCAGCGTCTCGCCGACCGCGCCGCTCGAATTCACCTCACTCATACCTGCACCTTTTTATTGGATGACTGCCGTGTGCACAGGCTAGTGGAGGTGCGGAGCGGGGAAAATCGGCGGTGCTGAGAGAATGCCATCATCCGAATGGAAGATTGCGTGTAGGGCGATCCCTACACGTCTGTCGCGTTTGGATAGCTACCTGGAAGCGCGGACCGCCCGCCCCTGGCCACGGGTCACAGCAGTTTGTGCGCCATGGCGTATTTCACCAGTTCGGCCAGCGAATGCACTTGCAGCTTTTGCATCAGCCGCGCCTTGTGGGTGCTGATGGTCTTGCTCGACAGCGCCAACTGCTGCGCGATGTCGTTGACGTTGGCGCCCTGGGCCAAGCGTTCGAACACCGAGAACTCACGCTCCGAGAGCAAGGTATGCAACGGCCGCGAGTCGGTCAGGCCGACTTCGAAGATCATGCGGTCGGCCAGTGCCGGGTCGATGTAGCGCCCGCCGGCCGCTACACGGCGGATGGCGGTGAGCAGCAGCGCCGGGTCGCTGTCCTTGGTCGCATACCCTGCCGCACCGGCTTTCAGCGCACGTGCGGCCATCTGCGCCTCGTCGTGCATGGACAACATGAGGATCGCCGGCGGGTCGTTCAGCGCGCGAATCCGTGCGATCGCTTCCAGGCCGCTGACGCCGGGCATGGAGATGTCCAGCAAGACCACTTCGCACGGCGTACCGCGCAAGGTCTCGAGCACCTGCTCGCCATTGCCCGCCTCGCCCACCACCTGCATGTCGCGAGCTAGGCCGATCAGTTGCTTGATGCCTTCCCGGACGATGGTGTGGTCTTCGGCCACCACTACTCGAATCACGCGCGTTCCTCCTGTTCCACTGCAATGGCCACGCTCAGGCTGGTGCCTTCGCCGGGCTCGCTGTCCAAGGTCATGCTACCGCCCAGCATCAAGGCCCGCTCACGCATGCCGACCAGGCCGAACGAGGTCGGTCGCGAAGCGTCTGGGCGGAAACCCACGCCGTCGTCGATCACGGTCATGCGCAGCAACGGATGCTCGTGCACCAGCTCGATCTGCACCGTGTGCGCCTGGGCGTGGCGCATGACGTTGGTCAGCGCCTCCTGCAGCACCCGAAACAGCCCGGTGGCCTTGGCGTCGCTCAAGGCCGGCAGCGATTCGGGCACCCGCACCAGGCAGGGAATCTGCGTGCGCGCCTCGAAGCGGCGCGCCTGCCATTCGATGGCCGAGGCGATGCCGGCATCGAGGATCGGCGGACGCAACGCCGTGGCCACATCGCGTACCAATTGGAACAGCTGGGCGATCAGGCGTTTCATGCTCGACAGCCGCTCCTGTAGACCAGGGTCGAGTTCGGCGTAGGCCAGTTCGCACATCGACACCTCAAGCTTGAGCACCGTCAGCATCTGCCCGAGCTCATCATGCACCTCGCGGGCGATGCGCGCCTTTTCTTCTTCGCGCACGCTTTCCAGGTGCGCCGATAGCTCGCGCAACTGTTCCTGCGAGCGCTCCAGCGCCTGTTCGGCACGCTTGCTCTGGGTGATGTCCCAGACCACGCCGTCCCACACCACCCGGCCGTCGCCCAGGTGCCGGCTGCTGGCCTTGATGTCGGCCCAGCGCCGCTCGCCCTCGCGGGTGAGGATGCGGCCCTGCCATGACCAATCCCGGTCATTGGCCAAGGCCAGGTCCTGCACGCGGTGGTAGTCGGCGCGGTCGTCGGGGTGGACCAGTCCGCGCAGCCCCATGTCCGGGTGCTGCAGGCTGGCCGGCGAATAGCCGACCAGCGTTAGGCTGCCTTCGCTGATGTAGGGAAACTCCAGGCGGCCTTCGCTGGGGTCGCGCTCCAGGCGAAAGACCAGACCGGGCACGTTGCCGGCGATGCCCTTCAGACGGGCCTCGCTTTCGCGCAGGGCGGCCAGGGCGCGGCGCCGCTCGGTGACGTCGGTGAGGAACACCACCAAGTACTCGCCATCGCGAAAGCGCAGAAACGACATCGACAGGTCGACCGGCAGCAGCGTGCCGTCGACCCGCTGGCAATGGCTTTCGACATGTTCGATGTCGTCACCGCTGCGAGCGCGCTTCCACACCTCCAGCCAGCGGTCCATGTGCAGGCTGGGTTCGATGTCGATCAACGGCCGTTCCAGCAACTCGCCTTCGCGGTAGCCGAGCATGCGTTCGGCGGCTTGGTTGGCGTAGCGCACGTGGCTGTCCCAGTTGACCCAGAGAATGCCGATGGCGCTCTGGTCGAGGGAGAACTGGCTCAGGCGCAGGGACTCTTCGCGCAACTGCCGCTCGGTGAGTTTCTCGCGGGTCGCCAGCAGGTGCCGTTCGAGCTGGCGCTGCTGACGGCGTTGCCAGACCAGAATGGCCGCGGCGCACAACAGCAGCATGCTCAGCAGCAAGGCCAGGTTCTGCCAGAACCCGGCGGATTCGGCGAAGCGCGGGTATTTTGGCTGCAGCCAGCGCTGATGGATCTGCTCCAGCGTCTTGCCGGGCATGGCCTGCACGCCGCGCTGCAGCACCTCGGCCAGCAGCGGCCAGTCGGGCCGCGAACCGATGCGCAGCAGTTGCGGCAGGCCGATATCGCCCACCACTGCAAGGTCGGCGAATTCGCTTTCGCGCGACAGCCGGCTCAGTTGCGCCTCGTCGAGCACCGCATAGGCGGTTTGCCCGCCCACCGTCCACTGCAAGGCCGTGCGTTCGTTGGGTACGCCTTGCAGGTTGAGTTGCGGATAGTTGCTGCGCAGGTAGTCGGCCAGCGCGCTGGGCATGCGCACCGCCACGCGCTCGTCGACGCCCAGGCGCTCCAGCTCCACGGCCACCGCGCCGGTGCGCAAGCCGACCACGCGCTGCGGGATGCGCATATAGGGATCGCTGAACAGCCACAGGCGCAGGCTGGCCTGGGTCTGGGTCAGGCCGGGGGCGAAGTCGATCTGGCCCGCCTGCACGGCCCGCTCCAGCGCCGCCTGATCGGGAAAATTGCGCCAGGTGAGGTCCAGCCGCAAGGCCTGGGCCAGCCAGGTGACCAGCTCGACGTTGGCCCCATACAACTGCTGTAGACGGCGGTCGAACTGGGCATAGGGCGCTTGCAGCACCAGGCCCACGCGCAGGCTGCGGTGGGCATCGAGCCATTGCCGCTGCGCCGGCTCCAGGCTGACCGCCGGCGCCTGCGCCACGGCCGCCCCACTGAACAGGCACCAGCAGCAGAGCAGCAACAGCCAACGAACGGGATTCATCGCTAACGCGCATCCTGGCAAAGGGGTGGCCATCATGCGTGGCCGGAGAAGGAAAATACCATTAGTCTGCAAGGAACATTCTGACGCTGGGTAAGCCGATGTTCTCACTTTATCGCCCGTCGCTGGTGGCCTTCTGCCTGGTTACTGCCCTGTTGCCCGTTGCGCACGCCGCCGACGAACCGGCGCCGGCAGCGCCCGAGGCTGCCCCGGCGACGTCGGCCACCGCGCCAGCGCCCAGGCCGCCCCTGGCCGAGCGCAGCGCGGACGAAGCCCAGGCCTTGCAGCGCCTGGTGCCCAAGGACGAGCAGCGGACCCTGGAAGCCGGCGGCGACAGCTTCCTGGCCCTATGGAAACCGGCCAACGATGCCGAACCCAAGGGGGCAGTGATCATCGTGCCCGGCGCCGGCGAAAGCGCAGACTGGCCCAATGGCGTCGGCCCGCTGCGGCGCAAGCTGCCCGACAGCGGCTGGCACAGCCTGAGCGTGACCCTGCCCGACCTAGTCGCCGAACAGGCGCAGGCGCGCGTCGAGACGCCCAGCACCACACCCGCGCCTGCCGACGGGCAGACGGCACCGGCCAAGGACACACCGGACGACGCCAACGCCAATGTCGCCCAGGCCACCTCGCCCGAGCCCGACAGCGCCGAGAGTACCGACGCGGCGCAGGCGGGCGACCAGCACGCGCAGGCCGACGCCGAACGCATCTTCGCCCGCTTGAAGGCGGCGATCGCCTATGCCCAGTCGCAGAACGCGCAGACCATCGTGCTGCTCGGGCACGGCAGCGGCGCCTATTGGGCAGCACGCTTCGTCAGCGAACAGCAACCCGCCGAAGTGCAGAAACTGGTGATGGTGGCGGCGCAAACCCCGGCGCGCGTCGACGACACGCTACAGAGTCTGTTGCCGACGCTGAAGGTGCCCACCGCCGACATCTATTACGCCATTCGCGACCAAGACAAACGCGCGGCCGAGCAGCGCCTGCAGGCGACCAAGCGGGTCAAGGACAGCCCGTATCGGCAGTTGTCGCTGATTGCCGCGCCCGGTGACAGCGCCGCGCAGCAGGAGCAGGTGTTCAGGCGGGTCAAGGGATGGCTGGGCGCAACACCGTGAACGCAGAGACGCGCCAGGGCCGCTGCCCTGGCACGGCGTGCACCCACGGAGCAGGTGCCGACGCGCTCAAGCAACGCACGCGCGAGCGCTAGGAAGGCTCGCCAGGCACGGCCCCGTCGTTTACAACCCGTGCCGCTTGCGCACCACCGCGTAGGCCAGGTGCAGCTCGCGCGTGCGTTCGGTGGCTGCGCGCACTTGGGCGGCGCTGGCGCCCCGGCCTTGCAGCTTGTCGGGGTGGTGCTGGCTGAGCAGCCGCCGGTAGGCCTGTTTGATCGCACCCGGCTCGCTGGTGGCAGCCACCCCCAGCAAGCGCAGCGCGGCCGCATAGGTCAAGGCCGGCTTTTCGATCGGGCCGGGCCGGGCCGTTCCTGGTGCGTAGTCGCGGGCCAGGGCCTGCACCTGCAAACGCCCAAGCCCCAACTGCGCGCCCCAGTCGGCCAGCAACGCCTGTTCGCGGCGCCCGGCCTTGCCGTCGGCCCAGACCATGCGCCAGCAGGCGCGCACCGTGCCTTCGCTGGCGTGGGCCTGCTGCTTGATGCGGCGCAGGTGATGGCCCAAGCGGTCCTTGCCGGCCTTGCCGCGGTTGAACGCCTCGATCGCCCGCAGCCGCGCCGGCTCCGACAGGTTCAGCCGCTGCATTTCCTCGCGGGCCTGACGCACGTGGCTCTGCTCGATGCGCCCTTCGCTCTTGGCCAGGCGCCCTAGCAGCACGAACAAGAGCTCTTCGTCGCCCAGCGGGCCATGGCCGCGCAGACGGCCGACCAGATCGGCCCAGCAGCGCACGCGCAGGCGCCTGTCCATGGCCTGGCCGAGCAGCCCCCCGAGCAAGGCGCCTGGAATGCTCGCCACGGCAAAGCCCGCGCCTGCGCCCAGCAACGTGCTTGGCCACCACATGCTAAGGCCGCCCGGTGATCAGGCGTTCGGCTTCGGCCAGACGCTCCGGCGTACCGACGTCGACCCAGCGCCCACGATGATGCTCGCCGCTCACGCGCCCCTGCCCCATCGCCCGGCGCAGCAGCGGCGCCAGTTTGAAGGCCCCCGGCCGGCAACCTTCGAACAACGCCGGGTCGAGCACGGAAATGCCGCTGAAGGTCAGGTTGCCGGCGTGCTCGTCGCCATCCTGCACCTGGCCGTCGAGCAGACGGAAATCGCCGCGTCCGTGGTGGCCGGGGTTATCGACCAACACCAGGTGCGCAAGGCCGGGCAAGGGCCGGCGCAGGGCAGCGAAGTCGTAGTCGGTACAGATATCGCCGTTGATCAGCACGAAGGGCTCGTCGCCCAGCAAGGGCAACGCTTGGAAGATGCCGCCACCGGTTTCCAGCGGCTCGCCCTCGGGCGAGTAGCGGATGCGCAGGCCGAAACGGCTGCCGTCGCCCAGGTGGTCCTCGATCTGCTGGCCCAGCCAGGCATGGTTGATCACTACCTCGGCGAAGCCTGCGCCCGCCAAGGCGCGCAGGTGGTACTCGATCAGCGGTCGTCCGGCCACCGGCACCAGGGGCTTGGGCGTGTGCAAGGTCAGCGGCCGCATCCGCTCGCCCTTGCCGGCGGCCAGGATCATGGCCTTCATGGGCGGGCCTCGGCCTGCAACTCGTCGATCAACTGGCCCAGGGCGGCGAGTTCCGGGCGGCGTTCGATCACTGCCTTTATGTAGGCGAAGAAGCGCGGCACGTCGGCCAGGTAGCGCGGTTTGCCGTCGCGGTGGCAGATGCGCGAGAAGATGCCGATCACCTTGAGGTGGCGTTGCACGCCCATCAGGTCGCTGGCGCGCTGGAAAGCGTCGAAGTCGGTCTGGACCGGAATGCCCGCCGCCCGCGCTTGAGTCCAATAGCTGCGCAGCCAGGTGTCGACCCGCGCCTGCGGCCAACTGACGAAGGCGTCCTTGAACAGGCAGGTGATGTCGTAGGTGACCGGGCCGTAGACCGCGTCCTGGAAGTCCAGCACGCCGGGGTTGGGCGTGCTGAGCATGAGGTTGCGCGGCATGTAGTCGCGGTGCACGAATACCTTGGGCTGCGCCAGGGCGCTGTCGATCAGCTGCTGGCTGACCTGCTGCCAGACCGCCTGTTGGGCAGGGGTCAGGGTCAGCTTGAGTTCGTGGCCGACGTACCACTGCGGGAACAGTTCGACTTCGCGGCGCAGCAGTGCGTCGTCATAGTGGGGGAGCGGTGCCTGGGCAGGCATCCGCTGGAAGGCCAGCAACGCCTCGATGGCATCGCCGAACAGCCTGTCGGCGTTGTCCGCATCGATCACGTCCAGGTAGGTCTGGCGCCCCAGGTCGCTCAGCAGCAGAAAGCCGCGGGCGATGTCCTGGGCGTGGATGCGCGGCACGTTGATGCCGGCTTCGCCCAGCAGCCGGTCGATATCGACGAACGGTTGGCAGTTTTCCTGGGGGGGCGGGGCGTCCATGACCACCAGGCTGCGCTCGCCGCCCTGCCAACGGAAGTAACGGCGGAAGCTGGCGTCGCTGCTGGCTGCGGTCAATGTTCCAGCGGGGACGGCGCCCCAGCCATTGTGCGCGAAGAGGATCGGCAGCTGCTCATTCAGCCACTCGGTCAGGTGTTGCAGGCGTACATCGTGTTCGGGCATTACATGGGTCTCCGACGGCCCTAGCCGTCAAGCGGGTCATGCTTTATTATCCAGCATCTTTTTCAGACCATCGAGAGGCGTGCGGCCCCCACACGCGGGCAGATGGCACGCAGGAAGCCCGGACTAATAAGATGGCATTGAAATCCCCCGCGTTTCGTAGAAAGTTTCCGTTGCTGGTGACCGGCGGCCTGTTGGCCCTGCAACCCCTGGCCGCGCCGCAGGTGATGGCCGCCGAGCAGTTCGCCTGCCAAGTGTCCGCCTCGGGTGGCTGGGACTGCAAGCCGCAAGCCAAGGACAACCTCCCCCCACGGCCTGTGCACAAGGGCGCCGCGCAAGCCGCCGGTGACCAGGGCGACGTCGCGCAAAGCAGCGACGCCGCACAGGACAAGCCCGTGCTGGTGACCGAGGCCAAGGGCCGTGGCCTGAAGTCGCGCAGCGCCGACTACAGCCACCTCGACTGGGTCCCGCGCGACAAGCTCACCCCCGCACAGCTGGCCGAAACCGGCCCGTACTGCGGCGGCGCCTACGTCGAGCCCACCCGCCCGGGCATGAACGACACCACGCCCAAGGACGAGTCGCCGACCTACCTCAACGCCAAGGTTTCCCGCTACCAGCAGGAACAGCAGGTCGCTACCCTGGCCGGTGACGTGGTCATGCGCCAGGGCAGCATGCAGCTGCAGGCCGACGAGGCCAACCTGTACCAGACCGAGAACCGCGGCGAGCTCAAGGGCAACGTCAAGCTGCGCGACAACGGCTCGCTGGTGGTCGGCGACCAGGCCGAGGTGCAGCTCGACACGGGCGCGGCCAAGGTCGACAACGCCGAGTACGTGATGCACAAGTCGCACATCCGCGGCAGCGCGCTGTACGCCAAACGCGCCGAAGACGCCATCATCCGGCTCAAGGACGGCACCTACACCACGTGCGAACCGGGCAGCAACGCCTGGCAGCTCAAGGGCAACAACATCACGCTGAACCCGGCCACCGGCTTCGGCACCGCGACCAACGTCACCCTGCGGGTCAAGGATATTCCGGTGTTCTACACACCTTATATCTACTTCCCCATCGACGACCGTCGCCAGTCCGGTTTCCTGCCGCCGTCGTTCAGCACCAGCAGCGACTCCGGCTTCACGCTGGTCACCCCGTACTACTTCAACCTGGCACCGAACTACGATGCCACGTTGTACCCGCGCTACATGACCAAGCGCGGCATGTTGATGGAAGGCGAGTTCCGCTACCTCACCGAATCGAGCGAAGGCCAGTTCGGCGGCGGTTACCTGAACGACCGCAGCGACGAGCGCACAGACCAGACCGACTACCAGGACCGCCGTTGGATGGTCAACTGGCAGCACAAAGGCGGTCTGAACGAGCGCCTGATGACCGAGGTGAACTACACCGACATCAGCGACCCGTTCTACTTCCAGGATCTGGAATCCGACCAGATCGGCGTCGAGAGCAAAGACATTCTCGATCAGCAGGGCGCGCTGACCTACCGTGGCGACAGTTACACCGCACGGTTGAATGCGCATGCCTATGAGATGGCGACCATTTCGCAGATCACGCCCTATAACCGCCTACCGCAGATCACCCTGAATGGCACGCTGCCGTTCCAGCCGGGCGGGTTGAATTTCGACTACGAGACGGAAGCGGTACGGTTCGAGCGAGATTTGAAAGATGGTCTCGTTCGCAACAAAGACGGCTTCCTCGATTTGAGCGCGGGCGATGCCGGATACCCTGGGAAGCGCATCGATGAAAACATCACAGGCATCGCACGGGCCAACGGCACGCGGTTGAACCTCGCGCCGTCCATGAGCCTGCCGATGGAAAACAGCTACGGCTATGTCACGCCCAAGCTGAAATACGTCTATACCCAGTACGATCTGGATCTGGACAGCCAAGGCAAGGCTCAGGCGCTGGCGCAATCTTCGCAAGCAGGTTACGGCAGCTACAGCAGCTCGATCGACCGTTCGATACCGATCCTGAGCGTCGACAGCGGCCTGTACTTCGACCGCAACACCTCGATGTTCGGCACCAACTACCGCCAGACCCTCGAGCCGCGCATGTACTACCTGTACGTGCCCAAGGAAGACCAGAAAGACATTCCGATCTTCGACACCTCGGAAACCCTGTTCAGCTACGACTCGCTGTTCCGCGACAACCGTTTCTCCGGCACCGACCGCATCGGCGACGAGAACAAGCTATCGCTGGGCGTGACCACCCGCTGGATCGAGGACAACGGCTTCGAGCGCCAGACCTTCAGCATCGGCCAAGCCCTGTACTTCAAGGACCGCGAAGTGCAACTGCCGGGCATCGACTATCGCACCCGCCAGGACAGCACCTCGGACGTTTCGCCTTACGCTCTGGTCTACGGCTACCGCTTCAACCGCGACTGGCGCTTCAACTCCGACTTCAACTGGGATCCGGACAGCCACAGCACCCGTTCGGGTAGCGCGATGTTCCACTACCAGCCCGAAGACGAGCCGAACAAGATCGTCAACCTCGGTTACCGCTACCGCAACGACCAGGTCGTCTTCGACTCTTCGACCGGCACCTGGAAAGTGGGCGGCGGCGACTATGGCAATCCTGGCGATGCGAACTACGTCAAGGACTACTACAAGATCCAGCAGCACGACTTCTCGGTCATCTGGCCGATCGTCCCACAGTGGAGCGTCATCGCCCGCTGGCAGCACGACTACAACCGCAACCGCACCCTGGAAGCCATGGGTGGTTTCGAGTACGACAACTGCTGCTGGAAACTGCGCTTGATCAACCGTTACTGGCTCGACTTCGACGATTACAGCCAGGCGGCCCCACAAAACGAGAAGGGTGACCACGGCATCTTCCTGCAAGTCGTCCTCAAGGGCCTCGGCAGCGTAGCTGGCAAGAAAGTCGAATCCTTCCTCGACCAAGGCATTCAAGGTTACCGCGAACGTGAAGAACAAGCTTTTTGATCGCCTCCGCCCAGCGCTGCTGGGCGTCGCAATGCTGAGTGGCGCGGTGCATGCCGCCGTGCAGCCCCTGGACCGTGTGGTGGCCATCGTCGACAACGACGTGGTCATGCAGAGCCAGTTGGACCAGCGTACCCGCGAAGTCCAACAGACCATCGCCAAGCGCGGCGCTGGCGTACCGCCGGCCAGCGCGCTGCAGCAGCAGGTGCTCGAACGACTGATCGTCGAGAACCTGCAACTGCAACTGGGCGAGCGTTCCGGCATTCGCATCACCGACGAAGAATTGAACCAGGCCATCGGCACCATCGCCCAGCGCAATGGCATGTCGCTGGACCAGTTCCGCGCCGCGCTCTCGCGCGACGGTCTGTCGTTCGACGACGCGCGCGAGCAGGTCAAGCGCGAGATGATCATCAGCCGCGTACGCCAGCGCCGGGTCGCCGAACGCATCCAGGTGTCGGAGCAGGAAGTGAAGAACTTCCTCGCCTCGGACATGGGCAAGATGCAGCTGTCGGAAGAGTACCGACTGGCCAACATCCTCATCCCCACCCCCGAAAGCGCCAACTCCGACACCATCCAGGCGGCTGCGCGCAAGGCTGGCGATGTGTACCAGAAACTGCGCCAAGGCGCGGACTTCGGTCAGACGGCGATTTCCCAATCGGCCAGCGAAAACGCCTTGGAAGGCGGCGAGATGGGCTGGCGCAAAGCCGGGCAATTGCCACCAGACTTCGCCAAACTGCTGGGCAGCATGAGCACAGGCGACATCACTCAGCCCATTCGCATTCCCAATGGTTTCATCATCCTCAAGCTCGAGGAGAAGCGCGGCGGTACCGCCAACGTGCTGCGCGACGAAGTGCACGTGCGCCACATCCTGATCAAACCCACCGAGATCCGTAGCGACGCGGCCACCGAGCAGTTGGCCGAACGTCTTTACGAGCGCATCAAGAACGGCGAAGACTTCGCCGAACTGGCGAAAAGCTTCTCGGAAGATCCGGGTTCGGCACTCAACGGCGGCGATCTGAACTGGGTCGACCCGAACAGTCTGGTGCCCGAGTTCCGCGAGCAGATGGCCTCCGCCGAGCAAGGCGTGGTGACCCGTCCGTTCCGCACCCAATACGGCTGGCACGTGCTGGAAGTCCTGGGTCGTCGTGCGACCGACAGCACCGAACAAGCGCGTGAGCAACAAGCCTTGAGCGTGCTGCGCAACCGCAAGTACGACGAAGAGCTGCAAACCTGGCTGCGCCAGATTCGCGACGAAGCCTACGTCGAGATCAAGCTGCCTGGCGCCGACCAGGCTGCGCAGTGAAGCCACTGCGCTTCGCGCTCACCCCGGGCGAGCCGGCCGGCATAGGTCCTGACCTGTGCCTGCTGCTCGCCACGCAGGCCCAGCCCCACCCCCTGATCGCCATCACCGACCGTGACCTGCTCGCCGAGCGGGCCACGCAGTTGGGGCTGGCGATCGACCTGCGTCCGGTGGGCCCTGGGCAGTGGCCGGACGCGCCTGCACCGGCCGGCAGCCTCTACGTCTGGCACACCCCCCTGGCCCACCCTGCGGTGGCTGGAGAGCTCGACAAGGCCAATGCTGCCTTCGTGCTGGAAACCCTGACGCGTGCAGGCCTGGGCTGTCTGAACGGCGACTTCGCCGGCATGGTCACCGCCCCTGTGCACAAGGGCGTGATCAACGAAGGGGGCGTCGCCTTTTCCGGCCACACCGAATTCCTGGCCGAGCTGACCCACACCGCGCAAGTGGTGATGATGCTCGCCACCGGTGACCTGCGGGTCGCACTGGTGACCACGCACCTGCCGTTGCGCGAAGTGGCCGACGCCATCACCGCCGAGCGGCTGGAGCGGGTCGCGCGCATTCTGCACGACGACCTGCGCGACAAGTTCGGCATCGCCCGACCGCGCATCCTGGTCTGCGGCCTCAACCCCCATGCCGGGGAAAGCGGCCACCTGGGCCGCGAAGAAATCGACATCATCGAACCCGCGCTGGAGCGCCTGCGCAGCGAAGGCATGGACCTGCGCGGCCCCCTGCCGGCCGATACCCTGTTTACCCCCAAATATCTGGAGCACTGCGACGCGGTGCTGGCGATGTACCACGACCAAGGCCTGCCCGTACTCAAGTACAAGGGCTTCGGCGCTGCGGTGAACGTCACGCTGGGCCTGCCGATCGTACGCACGTCGGTCGACCATGGCACTGCGCTGGACCTCGCCGGCACCGGCCGCGTCGACACCGGCAGCCTGCACGTTGCGCTGCAAACCGCCTACCAGATGGCCGAGAACCGACCATGAACGAGCATTACCAACACCGGGCGCGCAAGCGCTTCGGGCAGAACTTCCTGCACGACGCGGGCGTCATCGACCGCATCCTGCGCGCCATCCACGCCAAACCGGGCGAACACCTGCTGGAAATCGGCCCTGGCCAGGGCGCCCTCACCGAGGGCCTGCTCAACAGCGGCGCGCACCTGGACGTCGTCGAACTGGACAAAGACCTGGTGCCGATCCTGCAGCACAAGTTCCGCGACCGCGACAACTTCCGCCTGCACCAGGGCGATGCATTGAAGCTCGACTTCAACCAGTTGCAGGTGCCCGAGCGCAGCCTGAAGGTGGTCGGCAACCTGCCCTACAACATCTCCACGCCGCTGATTTTCCACCTGTTGGCCCACGCCCACCTGATCCGCGACATGCACTTCATGCTGCAGAAGGAAGTGGTCGAACGCATGGCCGCCGGCCCAGGCGGCGGCGACTGGGGGCGGTTGTCGATCATGGTGCAGTACCATTGCCGGGTCGAACACCTGTTCAATGTCGGGCCTGGCGCGTTCAACCCGCCGCCCAAAGTGGACTCGGCCATCGTGCGCCTGGTACCGCACGCGACGCCGCCGCACCCGGCCAAGGACCCTGCCCTGCTCGAGCGCGTGGTCCGCGAAGCCTTCAACCAGCGCCGCAAGACCCTGCGCAACACCCTCAAGGGATTGCTCGAAAACGCCGCCATCGAAGCTGCAGGTGTAGATGGCAGCCTGCGCCCCGAGCAGCTCGACCTGAGCGCCTTCGTGCGCCTGGCCGATCAGCTGGCCGCCCAGCAAGCCGGCGCCTGAGCGCGACGGTAGGCTCGCTCCACCAGGGATACCGGTCGGCCCATCGGCTGGCCGGTATCCCCATCAATGCCCTAGACTGCAACCATTGCCGTCGCCGCCTCTCTCTGTCCAAGGCCCTTGCATGTCCGATCCCCGTTACCAGATCGACGTCAGCGTCGTGACCCGTTACCTCAAAGACCAATCCGACCCCGACGCTCTGCGCTTCGCCTTCGCCTACACCATCACCGTGCAGAACACCGGCAGCGTGGCCGCCACTCTGATCTCCCGCCATTGGTTGATCACCAACGGCGATGGCGAGGTCGAGGAAGTACGCGGCGCCGGCGTCGTCGGCCAGCAGCCCTCCATTGCGCCCGGTGGTTCCCACACCTACAGCAGCGGCTCGGTGATCGCCACACGCGTCGGCACCATGCAGGGCAGCTACCAGATGCTGGCCGACGACGGCACGCAGTTCGAAGCCGCGATCGCACCCTTCCGTCTGGCCGTGCCTGGGGCGCTGCACTGATGGCGGTGTACGCGGTCGGCGACCTGCAAGGCTGTTTGCAACCGCTCAAGTGCCTGTTGCAGCGCGTGAAGTTCGACCCTTCGGCCGACCGCCTGTGGCTGGTCGGCGATCTGGTCAACCGCGGCCCCGAATCGCTGGAAACCTTGCGCTTTCTCTACAGCCTGCGCGACTCGCTGGTCTGTGTGCTCGGCAACCACGACCTGCACCTGCTGGCGGCCTGGCACAACATCGATCGACTGAAGAAAGGCGACACCCTGCGCGAAGTGCTCGAAGCGCCAGACGCCGAGCAATTGATGGGCTGGCTGCGTCAGCAGAAACTGCTGCATTACGACGAGCCGCGCGGTGTGGCCATGGTGCATGCCGGCATTCCCCCGCAGTGGACCTTGGGTACGGCGCTGGAGCTGGCCGCCGAGGTCGAGCAGGTACTGCGCGACGACGAACGTCTGAAATCCTTCCTCGACGGCATGTACGGCAACGAGCCGAACAAATGGAGCAAGCGCCTGACCGGCGTGGAGCGCCTGCGGGTGATCACCAACTACTTCACTCGCATGCGTTTCTGCACGGCCGAAGGCAAGCTCGACCTCAAGAGCAAGGAAGGCCTGGACGACGCCCCCAAGGGATACAAACCCTGGTTCGCCCATAAAGGCCGCCGCTCACGGCACGTCGACATCATTTTCGGTCACTGGGCCGCGCTCGAAGGACGGGTCAGCGAGCCTGGCGTGATCGCGCTGGACACCGGCTGCGTCTGGGGCGGCGCCATGACTCTGTACGACCTCGACAGCGGCGAATACCACCGTTGCGATTGCGCCGAAGGCGGCGCACTGCGCACTGCGGCCGTCCCTGCCCACCCCATAGCCCAGCCCTGAAGGAGACATCCATGAGCGAGTTCAAGCGCGTTCCCCCCGAGCAAGCCCAAGCCCTGCGTGAGCAAGGCGCGGTGGTGGTCGATATCCGCGACCCGCAGGCCTTCGCCAACGGGCACATCCAGGGCGCCCAGCACTTGGACAACCACTCGGTCGCCGACTTTATCCGTCAGGCCGATCTCGATGCGCCAACCCTGGTGGTCTGCTACCACGGCAACTCCAGCCAGAGCGCTGCGGCGTACCTGATCCAGCAGGGGTTCTCCGACGTCTACAGCCTCGACGGTGGTTTCGAACTGTGGCGCGGCACCTACCCCGACGAGGTCGCCCAGGGCCAGCCGGAATAAATTTTCACAGTCCCTGCAGCCCGCGTTCGCCGCGGGCTTGCGCCTCGACCGAAGGCCTTGCAAGAGACGATCTTTCCCTCCCGCCCTTGACCTTGCGCAGAACCAACTATCCTTAAGCCCAGGCCATCCAAACAGGGGAGAGCCGGTACACCGGCGCGCGGGTCATCGGCAGCGTTACAAGGGTGTTCTGGGGGGATAACGGCAATCGGTAGCACCGCTTGCATGCCAGCATCAGCTGAATGATCCGACGTCGGCTCCACGTATCGAGCGAGGTGACGTCATGAGCATTTTTAGCCATTTCCAACAGCGTTTCGAGTCGACGCGACAGGAGGAACTCTCGCTTCAGGAGTACCTCGAGTTGTGCAAGGAAGACCGCCGCGCCTACGCCTCGGCAGCCGAACGGCTTTTGACGGCTATCGGTGAACCGGAATTGATCGACACCTCGACCAACTCCAGGTTGTCACGCATCTTTTCCAACAAGGTCATTCGCCGTTATCCCGCATTCGCCGATTTCCACGGCATGGAAGAATGCATCGACCAGATCGTGTCCTACTTCCGGCATGCCGCTCAAGGCCTGGAAGAAAGGAAGCAGATCCTCTACTTGCTTGGCCCTGTCGGCGGCGGCAAATCGTCCCTGGCCGAAAAGCTCAAGCAACTCATGGAAAAGGAACCCTTCTATGCCATTAAGGGCTCGCCGGTCTTCGAGTCGCCCTTGGGGCTGTTCAACGCTACAGAAGACGGCAACCTCCTCGAAGAGGATTACGGCATCAGTCGGCGCTACCTGAGCACCATCATGTCGCCCTGGGCCACCAAGCGCCTGCAGGAATTCGGCGGCGACATTTCCAAGTTCCGCGTGGTGAAACTCTACCCCTCGATCCTCAACCAGATCGCCATCGCCAAGACCGAGCCGGGCGACGAAAACAACCAGGACATCTCGGCGCTGGTGGGCAAGGTCGACATCCGCAAGCTCGAAGAATTTCCGCAGAACGACGCCGACGCCTACAGTTATTCCGGCGCGCTATGCCGAGCCAACCAAGGGTTGATGGAATTCGTCGAGATGTTCAAGGCGCCGATCAAGGTGCTGCACCCTTTGCTCACGGCCACCCAGGAAGGCAACTACAACAGCACCGAAGGCCTGGGCGCGATTCCCTATACCGGGATTCTGCTGGCGCACTCCAACGAATCGGAATGGCATACCTTCCGCAACAACAAGAACAACGAGGCGTTCATCGACCGGATCTACATCGTCAAGGTGCCGTACTGCCTACGGGTCAGCGACGAGATCAGGATCTACGACAAACTGCTCGCCAACAGCTCGCTGGCCAAGGCCCATTGCGCGCCGGACACGCTGAAGATGCTGGCACAGTTCACCTCGCTGTCACGGCTCAAGGAACCGGAAAACTCCAACATCTACTCGAAGATGCGGGTGTATGACGGCGAAAACCTCAAAGACACCGACCCCAAGGCCAAGTCGATCCAGGAGTACCGCGACACTGCCGGCGTCGACGAAGGCATGAACGGCCTGTCCACGCGTTTCGCTTTCAAGATTCTGTCCAAGGTCTTCAACTTCGACCCGCACGAAGTGGCGGCCAACCCTGTGCACCTGTTGTATGTGCTGGAGCAGCAAATCGAGCAGGAACAATTCCCCGCCGAAACCCGCGAGCGTTACCTGCGTTTCCTCAAGGAATACCTGGCGCCGCGCTACATCGAGTTCATCGGCAAGGAAATCCAGACCGCGTACCTGGAATCCTACAGCGAGTACGGCCAGAACATCTTCGACCGCTATGTGCTGTACGCCGACTTCTGGATCCAGGACCAGGAATACCGCGATCCGGAAACCGGGGAAATCCTCAACCGCGTAGCCCTCAACGAGGAGCTGGAGAAGATCGAGAAGCCGGCAGGCATCAGCAACCCGAAAGACTTCCGCAACGAAATCGTCAACTTCGTGTTGCGCGCGCGCGCCAACAACAACGGCAAGAATCCGAGCTGGCTGAGCTACGAGAAGCTGCGGGTGGTGATCGAGAAGAAGATGTTCTCCAACACCGAAGACTTGCTGCCGGTCATCAGCTTCAACGCCAAAGCGAGCAAAGAGGACCAGAAAAAGCACAACGACTTCGTCACGCGGATGGTGGAACGTGGCTATACCGATAAGCAGGTACGTCTGCTATCGGAATGGTACCTGCGGGTCAGGAAATCGCAGTAAGGCGGCAAGTGGCAAGCTTCGGCTGCCAAGCCATGGAGCACCGG
>NZ_DJJS01000009.1:40688-85570 GCF_002434265.1 Pseudomonas sp. UBA6562
CCGGTGCTCCATGGCTTGGCACACTGCTAAATGCCCTTGCTTGCAGCGCGAGGCTTATGGCTTGCAGCTGCTCCCAGCGACCGGAGGAACCATGAGCTATGTAATCGACCGACGCCTGAACGGCAAGAACAAGAGCACGGTCAATCGCCAGCGCTTCTTGCGGCGTTACCGTGACCACATCAAGAAGGCGGTCGAAGAGGCCGTCGGCCGCCGTTCCATCACCGACATGGAGCACGGCGAACAGATCAGCATTCCGGGTCGCGACATCGACGAGCCGGTGCTGCACCACGGCCGTGGTGGCAAGCAGACCGTCGTGCATCCGGGCAACAAGGAGTTCACGGCCGGTGAGCAGATCGCTCGGCCCAAGGGTGGAGGCGGCGGTGGCAGCGGCCCTGGCAAGGCGGGCAATTCCGGCGAAGGCATGGACGAGTTCGTCTTCCAGATCACCCAGGAAGAGTTTCTCGAATTCATGTTCGAAGACCTGGAACTGCCCAATCTGGTCAAGCGTCACCTCAATGGCACCGATACCTTCAAGACCGTACGTGCAGGAGTCAGCAGCGAAGGCAATCCGTCACGCATCAACATCGTGCGCACCTTGCGCTCGGCCCATTCCCGGCGCATCGCGCTGACCGGCAGCAGCCGTGCGGCGTTGCGCAAGGCCGAAGCCGAGCTTGCCCGTCTCAAGGTGGAGGAGCCGGCCAACTTCACCGACATCCAAGCGGTCGAGGCCGAGATCGAGCGGCTGCGGGCGCGTATCAACCGTCTGCCCTTCCTCGACACCTTCGACCTCAAGTACAACCTGCTGGTCAAGCAGCCCAACCCCAGCTCCAAAGCGGTGATGTTTTGCCTGATGGACGTGTCCGGCTCCATGACCCAGGCCACCAAGGACATCGCCAAGCGCTTCTTCATCCTCCTGTACCTGTTCCTCAAGCGTAACTACGACCGCATCGACGTGGTGTTCATCCGCCACCACACCAGCGCCCGCGAGGTGGACGAAGAAGAGTTCTTCTACTCGCGGGAAACCGGCGGCACCATCGTGTCGAGCGCGCTTAAACTGATGCAGGAGATCATGGCCGAGCGCTACCCCACCAACGACTGGAACATCTACGCCGCCCAAGCCTCGGACGGCGACAACTGGAACGACGATTCGCCCATCTGCCGGGACATCCTGGCCAAGCAGATCATGCCCCACGTGCAGTACTACACCTATGTCGAGATCACTCCGCGCGAACACCAGGCGCTGTGGTACGAGTACGAGCGCATGGGCGAGGCTTTCCCCGACACGTTCGCGCAACAGCAACTGGTCTCGGCCGGTGACATCTACCCGGTCTTCCGTGAACTCTTCCAGCGCAGGTTAGCCACATGACCGCCAGAGCCCAGCGACGCCAACCCATTTCCACCGGTTCCGAGTGGACGTTCGAGCTGATCCAGACCTACGACAGGGAAATCAGCCGTCTGGCCGCGCGCTATGCCCTGGATACCTACCCCAACCAGATCGAGGTGATCACCGCCGAGCAGATGATGGACGCCTATGCCTCGGTGGGCATGCCCTTGGGTTATCACCACTGGTCCTATGGCAAGCAGTTCCTCAGCACCGAGAAGTCCTATACACGCGGCCAGATGGGGCTGGCGTACGAGATCGTGATCAACTCCGATCCGTGCATCGCCTACCTGATGGAAGAGAACACCATGTGCATGCAGGCCTTGGTGATCGCCCATGCCTGCTACGGGCACAACAGCTTCTTCAAAGGCAACTACCTGTTCCGCACCTGGACCGACGCCACCTCGATCATCGATTACCTGGTGTTCGCCAAGCAGTACATCAGCCAGTGCGAGGAACGTCACGGCATCGATGCCGTGGAAGACCTCATCGACTCGTGCCATGCCTTGATGAACTATGGCGTCGACCGCTACAAACGGCCCTACCCCATCTCGGCCGAGGAGGAACGCCGGCGCCAGACCGAGCGCGAAGAATACCTGCAACGGCAGATCAACGACCTGTGGCGCACCATTCCGAAAAGTGCGGGCAAAGGCGACGACAGAGACTTCGCACGTTTCCCCGCAGAGCCGCAGGAAAACATTCTCTACTTCATCGAAAAACACGCGCCTCTGCTCGAGCCCTGGCAGCGCGAGGTGGTGCGCATCGTGCGCAAGATCGCGCAGTACTTCTACCCACAGCGCCAAACGCAAGTGATGAACGAAGGGTGGGCCACCTTCTGGCACTACACGTTGATGAACGATCTCTACGACGAAGGCCTGGTGACCGACGGCTTCATGATGGAGTTCTTGCAGTCGCACACCAGCGTAGTGTTCCAGCCCGGCTTCGATAGCCCCTATTACAGCGGCATCAACCCTTACGCACTGGGTTTTGCCATGTACACCGACATCCGCCGCATGTGCGAGCACCCCACCGACGAGGACCGCCACTGGTTCCCGGAAATCGCCGGCAGCGATTGGCTGTCCACCCTGAAGTTCGCCATGAGCAGCTTCAAGGACGAGAGCTTCATTCTGCAGTACCTGTCGCCCAAGGTGATGCGCGACCTGAAGCTGTTCAGCATCCTCGACGACGACCAGCGCGACGACCTGCTGGTGCCGGCCATCCACGACGAGTCGGGTTATCGGACCATCCGCGAGCAATTGGCGGCCCAGTACAACCTGGGCAACCGCGAGCCGAACGTGCAGATCTGGAGCATCGACCGCCGCGGCGACCGCTCGCTGACCCTGCGCCACCAACAGCACAACCGCAAGCCTCTGGGCGATTCCACCGAAGAGGTCATGCGCCATCTGCACAGGTTGTGGGGCTTCGACGTGCACTTGGAAACCGTGCAAGGCGAACAGGTGATGAAAACCCATCACATGCCACCGCGCAGCGAACACGGCGAAGCCCACGACTACGGGCGCCTGGACATGGCCGCCCGCCACCCCTGAGGCGACGTTCGCCGGCGCAGGCCCACAGGGTATGCTGTGAGCCTGCACTGGAGACGTTTATGCACATTTACAAAGTTGGCGGCGCGGTACGCGACCGTTTGCTCGGCCTCGCCGTAAGCGATGTCGATTGGGTGGTGGTGGGCGCCACCGTCGAACAGATGCACGAGCAAGGCTACCGCCCCGTAGGCGCCGATTTCCCGGTATTCCTGCACCCCAAGACCAACGAGGAGTACGCCCTGGCTCGCACCGAGCGCAAGAGCGGACGCGGCTATGGCGGATTCACCTTTCACGCCAGCCCCGACGTGACGCTGGAGCAGGACCTGATCCGCCGTGACCTGACCATCAACGCCATGGCCGAAGACCCACAGGGCAACCTCTACGACCCCTACCACGGGCAACGCGACCTGCAAGCCAAGCTCCTGCGCCACGTGTCCCCGGCCTTCGCCGAAGACCCTTTGCGCGTGCTGCGCGTGGCGCGATTCGCCGCCCGATATGCTCCACTGGGCTTTCGCGTGGCCGAAGAAACGCTGGAGCTGATGCGCCAGATCAGTGAGTCGGGCGAGCTACAAGCGCTGACCGCCGAGCGCAGTTGGAAAGAGATCGAACGCGCCCTGATGGAGGCGCAGCCGCAGATGTTCATCCAGGTGTTGCGCGATTGCGGCGCGCTCGCGCAGTTGATGCCGGAAGTCGATGCGCTGTTCGGCGTGCCGCAACCCGAAGCCCATCATCCGGAAATCGACAGCGGCGTGCATACCCTGGCGGTGTTGCAACAGGCCGCGCTGCACGGCCAGTCGCTGAGCGTGCGCTGGGCTTGCCTGCTGCACGACCTGGGCAAGGGCACCACGCCTCAAGAGCAATGGCCACGGCACATCGCCCACGAACACCGGGGCGTGAAGCTGATCAAGGCGGTCAACCAGCGCTTCAAGGCGCCGAAGGAGTGCCAGGAACTGGCGCTGCTGGTCGGCGAATACCACACCCATGGCCATCGCGCGCTGGAACTGCGGCCGGACACGCTGCTGGAGCTGCTGCAGAAATTCGATGTGTACCGACGTCCACAGCGCTTCGAAGACTTCATCGCCGCATGCGAAATGGATGCTCGCGGCCGTTTGGGTCTGGAAAATCGGTCTTATCCACAGGCCGAGTACCTGCGCGAAGCGGCCAAGGTGGCCCGTGCTGCCAGCGCGCAGCACCTGATCGACCAGGGGCTGGCCGGCAAGGCTTTGGGCGATGCGATCAAGCGCGAGCGGCTCAATGCATTGAAGGCGTTCAAAGCGGCGCGCATGGCGTCGAACGGCTGATGCCCGGCGCTCGGCCCCCATGTCGGGCCGGCCCGCCGCTCGTCACAGGGCAGTGAGTTGCTTACCGCGCCACTCGAACGGCACTGGGGCGAGCACTTGTCGAATATCGGCCTCTTGCCACAGCTGCGCCATGCTCTTGCCGGCCAGCGGGTGTTGCAGGTCGGGCGCGAGCAGTGCCAAGGGCCAGAGCACGAAGGCGTTCTTGAGGATCTCGGCCCGAGGCAGCACCAGGCCGTCGAAGGTGCCGTGCCAGTCGCGGAACATCAACACGTCGATGTCTAGCGGTAGGCCCTTGCGATCGGCGGCATAGCGACCGTTGTCGGCCTCGATGAATTTCAGGCGCCGGTCGAGTTCGAGCAGCGGCAGCGTCGTTTGGCCAGTGACCACCAGGTTGATGAACGGGCCGCTCTTGATGCCCACAGGATCGCTTTCGAAAGCGGCCGAACAGCGCATGTCGCTCAGCAGCTCGGCCAGCGCGTCGAGCCCTGCGCACAGATGGCGCTCGCGCTCGATGTTGCTGCCAAGCCCCAGGTATACCGTGCTCAGAGACATCCGCGCTCGATCTCCACGCCAACGCCACCACGTGCAGCCGGTATGGCGCCCGGTTTGGTCACCTTCAGGCTCATCCAGGTGATGCCGAACTCCTGCATCAAGGCCGCAGCCAGGCGCTCGGCGAAGGTTTCCACCAGTTCGAAACGCGCCTGTTCGGCGAATGCCTGGATACGCGCCGTGACGGTGGCGTAGTCGAGCGTCAGGCTCAGGTCGTCGTCGGCTGCGGCAGGGCGGTTGTCCCAGGCGAAGCGCAGGTCCAGACGCAGGCATTGCCGAATGTCGCGCTCCCAGTCATAGGCGCCGATGACGGTATCGACTTCCAGCCCTTCGATGAACACTCTGTCCAAGCACTTCTCTCCACAGCACGACAAGGGCGACTGGCGCCGTTAGAATCGGGGCGTTCTCGCCCGGAATAGTTAGCATGTTTTGGTCATTGGCACTGTTTGCCTACCTGCTCGGCTCACTGTCCTTCGCCATCGTCCTCAGCCGACTGGCAGGCAGCCCCGACCCGCGCTCGAGCGGCTCCGGCAATGCGGGCGCCACCAACATGCTGCGCCTGGCGGGTCGCCGCATGGCGATCCTGACCCTGTTGGGCGACCTGTGCAAGGGCAGCGTACCGGTGCTGCTGGCCAAGCTGGCCGGCCTCGACCTGCAAGCGCAGGCCTGGATCGGCCTGTGTGCCGTGGTCGGGCACGTATTCCCGGTGTATTTCCGCTTCCACGGCGGAAAGGGTGTGGCCACTGCCGCCGGCATGTTGATGGTGGTGTACCCGCCGGCCGCCTTGCTGGCGATCGGGATCTGGTCGCTCACTTTGCATCTGAGCCGCACCAGCTCCCTAGCCGCCCTGATCGCCACTCCGCTGACCTTGCCGCTGCTGGCCTGGCGCCAGGCCGACGCCCTGCTGCCGGTCACGCTGCTTACCCTGCTGATCGTCTGGAGCCACCGCAACAACCTGCGCGACCTGTGGGCCGGGCGCGAGCGGCACTTCTGAATCCCAGGTGTCGCCCAGCGCTCATGCAGGCTCAAATCGCCGGCAACTGCTCCATCGGCCAACGGGCCTGCACACTGATCGCCAGGTCCTGGCGCTGCCCGGCGAGCAAACGCTGGCAACCGGCATAGGCGATCATCGCGCCGTTGTCGGTACAGAACTGCGGACGCGCGTAATAGACGTTGCCCTTGATGCTCGCCAGCATGTCTTCGAGCGATGCCCGCAGCGCCTTGTTGGCGCTCACGCCGCCAGCGATGACCAGACGCTTGAGACCGGTCTGTTGCAGGGCGCGCTTGCATTTGATGGTCAAGGTGTCGACCACGGCCTGCTGGAACGCCAGGGAAATGTCGCAGCGGGTCTGCTCGGTGTCGTCGCCCGCGGCGCAGCACTGCTGCCAGGCGGTGAGGGTCGAGGTTTTCAAGCCACTGAAGCTGAATTCCAGCCCGGGCCGGTCGGTCATGGGCCGCGGGAACTTGAAGCGCCCCGGTGTGCCCCGCTCGGCCAGACGAGCGATTTCCGGCCCGCCCGGGTAGTTGAGGCCGATGAGCTTGGCGGTCTTGTCGAACGCCTCGCCCGCGGCGTCGTCCAGGCTCTCGCCCAGCAGCTGGTATTGGCCGATGCCATCGACCCGAACCAGCTGGGTATGGCCCCCCGACACCAACAAAGCGACGAACGGAAACGCCGGCGGCTGCGCTTCGAGCATGGGCGCCAGCAGATGGCCTTCCATGTGGTGCACGCCCAGGGCCGGAATGTCCCAGGCGAAGGCCAGCGCCTGCGCGCAGGAGGCCCCCACCAGCAGGGCACCGACCAGGCCCGGGCCGGCGGTGTAGGCGATGGCGTCGATGTCGCCAGGCGCGCGCCCGGCACTGGCCAGAACTTCGCGGATCAGCGGCAGCATGCGCTTGACGTGGTCGCGCGAGGCCAATTCCGGCACCACGCCGCCGTAGACGCGGTGCAGGTCGATCTGGCTGAACAGGGCATCGGCCAACAGACCGCGCTCGCTGTCATATAATGCGACGCCAGTCTCGTCGCAGGATGTTTCCAAGCCCAGTACTAACATGGGTGCGTGCCTTGTGGAGGCTGAATTCGAAGCGGCGCATGATAGTCGCCGCGCCAGGTACCGACCAGCGGTTTTCGATCAGAGGCTTTGCATTCCTGCTGGCGACGGGGTAACATCCGCAACCCTTGAAAACCGACGTTCTCCAGCACACCTTTGTTTTGCCAGGAGTCCGTCTACCCCGGTAATGAATAAGGTAGCCCTGGATGCCAGCCGTCAAAGTTAAAGAGAACGAACCCTTCGACGTAGCTCTGCGTCGCTTCAAGCGCTCCTGCGAAAAAGCCGGTGTATTGGCTGAAGTTCGCAGCCGCGAGTTCTATGAGAAGCCGACTTCGGAGCGTAAGCGTAAAGCTGCCGCCGCTGTAAAGCGTCACGCCAAGAAGGTTCAGCGCGAACAGCGCCGCGCCGTTCGTCTGTACTAATACAGCCGCACGTCGCAAAGCTTCTGCCAAAGCCCGGCCATCGTGCCGGGCTAATGGCAGTTGTAGTTTCAATCCCTGAGCCATGCGCTCCGGGCGCCCCGGCACAAGCCATGGGCACTTCGCGACATTCGTCAGACCTGGTCCTCGACCAGTGGTGCACGTTTTACTGACGAGCCTTTCGAGGCTACCCACGCGCACGCTCCACCCCGCATTCCTTCTTTTTCATCACTGGCCGCTACGTTGCGTTTGCGCGCGAGCGTCTAAACTTGCCAGTCGCCAGATGACGAGACCGCCATGGCCGGGCTGATTCCGCAGAGCTTCATCGATGACCTCCTCAACCGCACCGACATCGTCGATGTGGTGAGCTCGCGCGTGCAGTTGAAGAAAACCGGCAAGAACCTGTCCGCCTGCTGCCCGTTCCACAAGGAGAAAAGCCCCTCCTTCACCGTCAGCCCCGACAAGCAGTTCTACTACTGCTTCGGCTGCGGCGCCGGCGGCAACGCGCTCGGCTTCATCATGGACCACGACAACCTGGACTTCCCCCAGGCGGTCGAGGAACTGGCCCGCGCGGCCGGCATGGAGATTCCGCGCGAGGAAGGCCGGCGCAACCAGAAGCCGCGCCAACCAACCGACTCGCCGCTGTACCCGCTGCTCGAAGCGGCCGCCGAGTTCTTCCGCCAGGCGCTGCGCAACCATCCGACGCGCAAGTCTGCGGTCGAATACCTCAAAGGCCGCGGCCTGTCCGGCGAGATCGCCCGCGACTTCGGCCTGGGGTTCGCGCCACCTGGCTGGGACAACCTGCTCAAGCACCTGGGCGCCGACACCTTGCAACAAAAGGTGATGATCGATGCCGGCCTGCTGATCGAGAACGCCGAGAGCGGCAAGCGCTACGACCGCTTCCGCGACCGGGTGATCTTCCCGATCCGCGACAGCCGCGGGCGCGTCATCGCGTTCGGTGGCCGGGTGCTGGGCGACGACAAGCCCAAATACCTGAACTCGCCGGAAACCCCGGTATTCCACAAGGGCCAGGAGCTGTACGGGCTGTACGAGGCGCGCAAGCACAACCGCAACCTCGACGAAATCATCGTCGTCGAAGGCTACATGGACGTCATCGCCCTGGCCCAGCAAGGCCTGCGCAACGCGGTGGCCACCCTCGGCACCGCGACCAGCGAAGAGCACTTGAAGCGCCTGTACCGAGTGGTGCCCAGCGTGCTGTTCTGCTTCGACGGCGACCAAGCCGGGCGCAAGGCGGCCTGGCGGGCGTTGGAATCGGCCCTGCCGAGCCTGCAGGACGGCCGCCGGGCGCGCTTCCTGTTCCTGCCCGAAGGCGAAGACCCCGATACCTTGGTGCGCGCCGAAGGCACCGATGCCTTCCACGCCCGCATCAACCAGCACGCGCAGCCGCTCGCCGACTATTTCTTCGAGCAACTGAGCAACGAAGCCGATCCGCGTTCGCTGGAAGGCAAGGCACATTTGGCTACCCTGGCAGCGCCGCTGATCGAGCAGGTGCCGGGCGCCAACCTGCGCCAGTTGATGCGCAACCGGCTTCGTGAGATCACCGGTCTCGACCCGCAGCAAGTCGAGCAGCTGGCGCAGAGCGCACCGCCCGCGAGCGCGCCCGATTACGACCCTGGCTACGACTACGACGCGATGGCCACCTTTACTCCCGACTACGGCGACATGCCGCACGTCGAGCATTACGCCGGCCATCAGGAACAACCCGCGTGGGGCGCACACAAAAGCCAAGGCAAGAAACAGTGGCAGGACAAACCCTGGAAAAAGGGCGGCAAGCCCTGGCAGCGCGACGACCGTCGCGAGCCACCGCCACGGGTGCCGGCACCCGTGGAACCGCCCACCCTGTCGGCGCTGCGCACCCTGCTGCACCATCCGTTGCTGGCCGGCAAGGTCGAGAACGCCAGCCACTTCGCCGACGAGGAGCATGTCTACAGCCAGTTGCTCGTAGCCTTGATCGAAGCGGCGCAGAAGAATCCTCGACTAAGCTCGATGCAACTCATCGCACGCTGGCACGGCACCGATCAGGGCCGGTTGCTGCGGGCCCTGGCCGAAAAGGAGTGGTTGATTGACGGCGAAAACCTTGAACAACAGTTCATCGACACCATAACCAGCTTGTCCGCTCGTCAGCGCGAGCGAAGGCTTGAACATCTGATGAAAAAGGCGCGTCTAAGCGATAGCGGCCATGGGCCTGCGCTGTCGAGCGAGGAAAAAACCGAACTGGTCGCCCTGCTCATCCGTCATGTTCCAGCACAAACCCCGACCTCAACTGGCGCGTGAGGTCCTTGCTCGGGTATAATCCCCGGCTTGTTTTTTGCCCGCCAAGACCTTCAGTGGATAGGGTGTTATGTCCGGAAAAGCGCAACAGCAGTCTCGTATCAAAGAGTTGATCACCCGCGGTCGTGAGCAGGGCTACCTGACTTACGCGGAGGTCAACGACCACCTGCCGGAGGATATTTCAGATCCGGAACAGGTGGAAGACATCATCCGCATGATCAACGACATGGGGATCAACGTATTCGAGAGTGCTCCGGATGCGGATGCCCTTTTGTTGGCCGAAGCCGACACCGACGAAGCCGCGGCCGAAGAAGCTGCGGCAGCGTTGGCGGCCGTTGAGACCGATATTGGCCGTACGACCGACCCGGTGCGCATGTACATGCGTGAAATGGGCACCGTCGAACTGCTGACCCGCGAAGGCGAAATCGAAATCGCCAAGCGCATCGAGGAAGGCATCCGTGAAGTCATGGGCGCCATCGCCCACTTCCCGGGTACCGTCGACCACATCCTCAGCGAATACGAGCGTGTCACCACCGACGCGGGCCGTTTGTCCGACGTCTTTAGCGGCTACATCGACCCCGACGACAACATCGCCTCGCCCAACGACGAAGTGCCGATTCCAGGCGCCAAGCCGGCTGCGGCCAAGCAGGAAGGCGACGAGGAAGAAGACGGCGACGATAGCAGCGACGACAGCGAAGACGAAGTCGAAAGCGGTCCCGATCCAGAGCTGGCCCGTCAGCGCTTCGGCGCGGTCGCCGAACAGCGCGACGCCACGCTCAAGGTGCTGAAGAAGCACGGCCGTGCGCACAAGGACAGCTTGGCCGCCATGGCCGCGCTGGCCGAGCTGTTCATGCCGATCAAGCTGGTGCCCAAGCAGTTCGAAGCCCTGGTCGAGCGCGTCCGTGGTGCCCTGGAGCGTCTGCGCGCACAAGAGCGCGCCATCATGCAGTTGTGCGTGCGTGATGCCCGCATGCCGCGCGCCGACTTCCTGCGTCTGTTCCCCAGCAATGAAACCGACCAGACCTGGAGCGGTGACCTCTCCAAGCGCAGCACCAAGTGGGCCGCGGCCCTGGGTGAGAAGAACGCAGCCATCGTGGCTTGCCAGCAAAAGCTGATCGACCTCGAACAAGAGACCGGTCTGAGCGTTGCCGAAATCAAGGACATCAACCGCCGCATGTCCATCGGCGAAGCCAAGGCACGCCGCGCCAAGAAGGAAATGGTCGAGGCGAACCTGCGTCTGGTCATCTCCATCGCCAAGAAATACACCAACCGTGGCCTGCAATTCCTCGACCTGATCCAGGAAGGCAACATCGGTTTGATGAAAGCGGTGGACAAGTTCGAATACCGCCGCGGCTACAAGTTCTCGACCTACGCCACCTGGTGGATTCGTCAGGCGATCACCCGCTCCATCGCCGACCAGGCGCGCACCATCCGTATTCCGGTGCACATGATCGAAACGATCAACAAGCTCAACCGTATTTCCCGGCAGATGCTGCAGGAAATGGGTCGCGAGCCGACGCCGGAAGAACTGGGCGAGCGCATGGAGATGCCTGAGGACAAGATCCGCAAGGTCTTGAAGATCGCCAAAGAGCCGATCTCCATGGAAACGCCGATCGGCGACGACGAAGACTCCCACCTGGGTGACTTCATCGAGGACTCGACCATGCAGTCCCCGATCGATGTCGCCACGGTCGAGAGCTTGAAAGAGGCTACCCGCGACGTACTGTCCGGGCTGACCGCACGCGAGGCCAAGGTGCTGCGCATGCGCTTCGGCATCGACATGAACACCGACCACACCCTCGAGGAGGTCGGCAAACAGTTCGATGTGACCCGTGAGCGTATCCGTCAGATAGAAGCCAAAGCGCTGCGCAAGCTGCGCCACCCGACGCGGAGTGAGCATCTGCGCTCCTTCCTCGACGAGTGACGATCAACCCCGGCCCAGGCCGGGGTTTTTCTTTGTGGCCTCTGTGCAAGAGCACGTCTAAACCGCAGCTTTCAGCGCCAGCAACACTTCCTGCCAAGCAAAACCTCGCGCAGCCGAGCGCACTCGCAATGCCGGTCTACACTCGTTTGACATGTTCCTGGATCGAGACCCCTTCATGCGTTTGTCGCTGGCCCTGCTCACACTGTTTCTTGCCACCTGGACGGCAACCGCCGGCGCCCTCACCCTCACCAAAGAAGAAAACGCCTGGCTCAGGGCTCATCCACAGTTGCGCCTGGGTGGCGACGGAGCCTGGCCGCCTTTCGAGTTCCGCAACGGCGAAGGCCCGTTCCAAGGCCTGTCGGCCGACTACGTCGAGCTGATCCAACGGCGCCTGCGCGTCGCCATGCAGCCAGTCGCGCCGGGCGACTGGACGCACATGCTCGACCAGGCGCGTACTCAACGCGTCGACCTGCTCGCAGCCATCATGTCCACACCCGAGCGTCAGGAGTACTTGTCGTTCACCCGTCCCTACCTGGACTTTCCCATCGTCATCCTGGCGCGCAAAGGCGGCCCGCAGCCGCGCACGCTGCATGACCTGTATGGCTTGAAGATCGCCGTGGTGGAAGACTATGCGCCCCACGAACTGCTGCGCACCCACCATCCGGACCTCAATCTGGTGACCCTGCCCAACGTCAATTCGGTCTTGCAGGCCTTGGCCACCGGGCAGGTGGATGCAGTGGTAAGCGATCTGGCGTCGAGCATCTGGAGCTTGCGCGAGACCAAGCTCGATGGCCTGCACGTCAGCGGCCAAACGCCCTACCGCTACCAACTGGCGATGGCGGTGCCACGGGAAAATGCGATCCTGGTGACGATCCTGGACAAGGTGCTGGCCGACCTCTCCGCAACCGAAGTGAGCGAGATTCAACGTCGCTGGGTGGCCGATGTGCTCGACCAGCGCAGCCTGTGGCACGACGTACTGGTCTACGGCCTGCCGGCGCTGCTGTTGCTCATCGCCGGGCTGGCCATGGTCATGCGCATCAACCGCCGGCTGAGTTCGGAAATAGCCCGGCGCATGGCACTGGAGCAGGAGCTGCGCAGCAGCGAGTACCACTACCGCAGCTTGGTCGAAAGCCTGTCGGCGGTGGCCTGGGAAGCCAATGCCAAGGACTTCACGTTCAGCTACGTTTCGCCCCATGCCGAAGGGCTGCTGGGCTATCCGCTCAAGGACTGGCTCAAACCTGGGTTCTGGCGCAGCATCCTGCATCCCGACGACGCGCTACGCGCCCAGTCCTATTGCGAGCGCGAGACCGCAGCCAGCCGCCACCACAGCCTCGACTACCGGGTGATCTGCGCCGATGGCCACACGCTATGGGTGCGCAACATCGTCAGCATGATCAGGCAGGGTCATGCGCCGCTGATGCGCGGCCTGATGATCGACATCAGCGAGACCAAGCGCACCGAGCATGCCCTGCGGCTCTCGGAACAGAAGTTCGCCTCGGTGTTCGAGCAATGCCCCGACATTCTGGTCATCGCCCGCCACAGCGATGGCCGGCTGCTGGAGGTCAACGAGGCCTTCGAAGCCCAAACCGGGCTGAAGCGCAGCGAAGTCCTTGGCCACACCGCCACCGAGCTGGGCTTGTGGGAGCTCGAAGACAACGCCCCGGGGCTGCTGGAGCGCCTGCACCATGGCGGCATCCGCAATCTGGAAATGACCTTCCTGCGCAGCGGTGGGCAGCGCTTCACCGGCCTGACTTCTGCGGAAACCTTCGACCTCGACGGCGTCCTGGCCTTGGTCGTGGCCGTACGCGACATCAGCCAGTTGAAGCAAACCCAGCAACAGTTGCAAACCTCCGAGGAAAAGTTCGCCAAGGCGTTCCATGCCTCGCCTGACGGCCTGCTGCTGTCACGCCAGAGCGATGGCCTGATGATCGAGGCGAACGAAGGCTTCTGCCGCCTGACAGGCTACAACCTCAACCCCAAACAGCGCGGCCAGACAGCCGTGGACCTGAACATCTGGGCCGACCTGGAAGAGCGCCAGCGGCTCGTCGAGCTGCTCAAGCGCGATGGTTACGTACGCGACTTCAGCTGCCTGATCCGCCGTAGCGACGGTCAGATGCGCTTGTGCGAGCTGTCGGTCAGGCCGTTGCCGATTGCCGGCGTCGACTGCATGCTGACCATCGCCCGCGACATCACCGAACGCCACCTGATGCAGGAAAAGCTGCAACTGGCCGCCACCGTGTTCGAGAACACGGCCGAAGCCGTGCTGATCACCGACACCGACCAGCACATCAGCGCGGTCAACCGGGCGTTCAGCGAGATCACCGGTTACAGCGAAATCGAGGCACTGGGCCAAACGCCGCGAATGCTGGCCTCCGGGCATCACGACAGCGCCTTCTATGCCGCCATGTGGCATCAGCTCACCGCGGAAGGCCACTGGCAGGGCGAAATCTACAACCGGCGCAAGAACGGCGAGATGTACCCCGGCTGGGTCACCATCAGCGTGGTGCGCAACCACGAGCGCGAGATCACCCATTTCGTGTCGGTGTTCGCCGACATCTCCAGCCTCAAGCACGCCCAGGCCAAGCTCGACTACCAAGCACACCACGACCCGCTCACCGGCCTGCCCAACCGCGCGCTGTTCGAAAACCGCCTGCAAATCGCCCTCGCCGACGCCAATGGCACCAGCCACCAAGGTGCGGTGCTGTTCCTCGACCTCGACCGTTTCAAGCACATCAACGACAGCCTCGGCCATCCCGTAGGCGACCTGTTGCTCAAAGGCATCGCCCATCGGCTCAAGGAGCAGGTGCGCGACGTCGACACCGTGGCCCGACTGGGTGGCGACGAGTTCATCATCCTGCTGCCGGGCCTGCACCGCCCCAGCGACGCCAGCACCATCGCCAGCAAGCTGTTGGCGTGTTTCGTCGCACCCTTCCAGGCGGGCGAACACGAGTTCTTCACCAGTGCCAGCATCGGCATTAGCCTATATCCACAGGACGGTACCGATGTCGCGAGCCTGATCCGCAACGCCGACGCGGCCATGTACCGCTCCAAGGCCAAGGGCCGCAACCGTGTCGAAGCCTATACCAGCGACCTGACCGCCCAGGCGAACGAGCGCATCGCTTTGGAGCACGAGCTGCGCCGCGCCATCGAACGCAACGAGCTGAGCCTGTGCTATCAACCCAAGCTCAGCCTCAAGACTCAAGCCCTGGTCGGCGCCGAAGCATTGGTACGCTGGAACCACCCGACCTTCGGCGAAGTGCCGCCCGAGCACTTCATCAACCTGGCCGAAGACAACGGTAGCATCCTGCAAATCGGCGACTGGGTGCTTGAGCAAGCGTGCAAGCAGATGCAGCAGTGGAAAAGCCAGTACCAGGCATTCGGGCCGCTGTCCGTCAACCTGGCCGGCGCCCAGCTGCGCCAACCCAACCTGGCCAAGCGCATCGAGCAATTGCTGCACACCTACCAGCTCGATGCCGGCGACCTGCAACTGGAGATCACCGAAAACTTCATCATGAGTCAGGCCGAAGAGGCCCTGGCCGTGCTCGACCAGCTCAAGCAGCTGGGCGTGCAACTGGCCATCGACGATTTCGGCACAGGTTACTCTTCGCTGAGCTACCTCAAGCGCCTGCCGTTGGACATCCTCAAGATCGACCAATCCTTCATCCGCGGCCTGCCCGAAGACGCCCACGACGCCGCCATCGCCCGCGCCATCATCGCCCTGGGGCGCAGCATGCAGTTGACCATCATCGCCGAGGGCGTGGAGACCCAGGCCCAACAGCAGTTCTTGGCGGCCGAGGGGTGCGAGCAGATCCAGGGGTACATCGTCAGCCTGCCGTTGCCGGCACGGGAATTCGAGGGAGTGTTTCTTCGTATAGCACTTTCGGATCTTTCGGATGGCAGCGAGGGTGATCCCTCGTTATAATCCGGCTTCCTTCTGAGGGCCTATAGCTCAGTTGGTTAGAGCAGAGGACTCATAATCCTTTGGTCCACGGTTCGAGTCCGTGTGGGCCCACCATCTTGTCGAAAGCCGCGCATTGCGCGGCTTTCGCGTTTCTGGCGACACCCTCTCGGATAAAGTGCGGTAGCACGGCAATCCCGCTGATCTGCAGATCGGGCGGCAGATCGCCTTATATGGCTGCAGCACCCCAGCGCCTCTCTCAAGAGTCATTGAGGACGCTGCAAGGTCATCGTGGCTCACGCCAGCAACCGTTCGATCAACGCCTGCTCGTAATCGTTGAGAGGCTGCTCCTCGCAGAGCTTGTTGGAGGCCGTGACCAGCGCCTGGCCCTCGACCTCACGCCCACTGTCGCCATACACATGCCCAAGGTTCTCCAGCGACTGCAAGTTGCCGTGCAGAGAGAAGGAGATCAGATACCAGCGCTCGGCCGCCTCGAGCTCGCCCAGGCGGTGATAGGCCACAGCCAGGTTGTGCTGGGCGTAGACGTGGTCGGATTCCAAGGCCTGCAACAACGCCTCCTTGGCCTGCTGATAGTCTTCGAGCTGCAAGTACAGAAGGCCAAGATTGTTGTAGCCGTCGACATTGCCCAACTCGGCCGCGCGCCGGTAGGCCTGCTCGGCCTGCGGGTAGCGCTCGGCATCCAGATGGACATCGCCGAGCAGGTTCAGCGCCTCCGGATGATCGTGGCGCACGGCGTTGTCGAGGTGCTCGACGGCGGCATCGTGATCGCCATCCTGGTAGGCCATGCTGCCCAGATAGAAGTGGCTGCGCGGGCAATCCGACTCGGCGGCTTTCTGGAAGTGGTGGCGGGCGGTGTCGTGATCGCCCTCCTGGAAGGCCATGCTGCCGAGGTTGTAGTGGCTGCCCGGATAATCATGCTCGGCAGCCCTCTGAAAGTGTCGGCGGGCGACGTCGTTGTTACCGTCCTGGTAGGCCATGATGCCGAGGTTGTAGTGGCTGCCAGGGTAGTCACGATCGGCGGCCATCTGGAAGTGTCGACGGGCATCGGCGCGCTCCTCACGCGCCAAATTCACCGCACCGATGCCATTCATCCAGCGAGCGTCGGCGGAACACGCCTTGGCAAGGTCCTGGAAGCACTTCTGCGCGGTGTCCAGATCCTGCGCGCGAAACGCTGTCCAGGCCTGCTCATGGAGCGCAGTCGCCTGCTCGTCACTGAGCGTTTTTTTCTTCATGAACCACATGGTGCTTCCTACCTTGTGAGGGCCGGCCATTTTAAAGGCGTGTATGGAAGCCAACAAGGCAATGGCTATACGGAGCAGGTCGGTACAACTCTACATAGCCGTCTTGTTTTCCGATTGCCGATTTTAGAAAATCGTCGGTCTTCGGCACGCAGGGATACGCGCATGAAACTCGAGCAGACTACGCAATACAGGTCCGAGGAAGGGATCGTCTTCACGCTGACTCAAATCACCCTCATGGAAAGCGACCGAGGTCGTCTGCGCGAGTTGCACTTTGGCGAAGCGAAACGCGCCCATTATGAGGTCAATAGAATGGTCGTCGATATGTACGACCGAATGCAGGCTCGACACCTGCCATGCCTGCTGACAATCCGTATCTCCAGCCCACTGACTCGACAGCAGGCCGATGCTATCAACACTACGCGCGGCAACGTTGCAAAGGGGGTTGCTGCGGCCTCAGGAGGTGCAGCCAGGAGTATAGGTGCGCTGGGCGGTCCGCTCATTGGCTGGGCTTCAGGGGCAGGCGTGACGGCGGGTGTCGCCTGGTACCTTAAGGGGGTCCTGCCGAACCTGCATGCAGGCGACGTACTGGTCAGCGTCGAGGGAGAGGTCAATGGCGGAATTGGCCCGCAGCGTTCTGGCAGGACGCTGGTCATCAAGGTCTAAGGAACTGCATATGTCCTATATCACGCAAACAGTCGTCTTGTTGGTGTTAGGCGCGATCCTCATTCAGTTTCTAAAACCCTATTCGCTACGAAAATGGCTGGGTTTGGCGCTGCTGGCAATCGGTGTGATCGGCATTTTCAAGGGGGGTGAGCAGCATTTGCTGGGCTTTGACCTGGGATTGCTAACGGTGTTGGCCGTGCCGCTGGGTATGACGCTTTTCTCGACACGGCGGAGGTTCACGGAGGAGGATTGAAGTCCTGACATAGTCATTGGATGAGGTTTTTGAACCGAACCCATAGGAAATAACGGGCGATCAACAGAAGATCGATCGATGGTATTCGCGTCGTACCTTGCAGGAGAACGCCATGCCCCGCTCCAACCACCTACTGCAAACCTTCCTGGCCCACCCCATCGTCGTAGGCGACCCGCTCCTGCCCACGCACTATGCGCACTTCGACACCTTGGAAACCTTTCAGACAGGCATCCGCACCCACGGCCGCACCGGCGAAAGCCTGGTAAGCGAAGCAGACGGCGCATGGCATCCCGCTTGGTACGCCATCGCCCAAACCGGGCTCGACGATCCCATCTTCATTGCCATAGACCAGGCTGACCAAGGTTACCCGGTCTACTACGCCCCGCACGGCGCCGGACGTTGGGATGCGCTGGAGATCGCGCCGAATCTGGAGACTTTTGCCCGGCTGTTGCAGGCACTGGCAGACACGCAAGACGCCGGCCAATGGCAGGCCTTGATCGAAGCCGAAACCGGTCCCGCGAATGCGTTCTGGCAGGAAGTCATCGACGCACGCATGCAACCTGCGGACGTGGAGGAAGCGTCCTCGTCGGACGACGCTGACTATGACCCCACCGACTTCGAAGCAGGCGACCTGATCGTCACCGACCTCGGCCCACAGAAGCTGCGCGTCGTTCAGCTGGTCAGCAAACACCTCGGCATACCGCTAAAAGAAACCCTGGCGCTCGCCGACACGCCACCGCTGAAAGCAGCGAGCGGCGTGCGCAAATGGCTGCGGCCTCTGCAAGAACAGCTCGATGCGCTAGGCGCACGAACCCGATTCCAGAAGACGCAACCCTAACCCACTCAGAACTGGTAACTCACCGTCGCATTCACATTCCGCTCTTCGCCCAGGTAGCAATAGCTCAGGCTCGCGCACGAGGCGACGTAGGACTCGTTCGTCAGGTTGTTGGCATTAACCCGCACATCCACCCCCTTGAGCCCCACCTTGCCCAGGTCATAGCCCACCGACGCGTCGAACAACGTGTACGACGGCACCTTCATGGTGTTCTCGGCGTCGGCCCAGCTGTACCCGACATACCGCACCCCACCGCCGACCCGCAGGCCATCCAGCGCACCGCTGTTAAACGCGTAGTCGCCCCACAGCGAAGCCATATGCTTCGGCGCCTGGGTCGGCGAGTTGCCCTTGTTGTCGATGACGTTGCCCGCCGTACTGAAGGTGCTGGGCATCGACTTCGAATACTCGATGTCGGTCAGGGTATAGCTACCCAACAACTTGAAGTTGTCGGTCAACTGCATGTGCGCTTCGAGCTCCAACCCCTGCGAACGCACGGCGCCGACGGGACGGTAGAAGTTCTCTTGCGGCAGTTTGGAGGCCAGGTTTTCCTGTTCGATGTGGAACACCGAAGCGGTGAACAGATCGTCCGTGCCCGGCGGCTGGTACTTGATCCCGGCTTCCCACTGCGTGCCGTCGGTAGGCGCCAGCGGGCTGCCGGTATTATCGGAGTAGGAATTGGGGTTGAAGGACTCCGAATAGCTCAGGTAGGGCGCGATGCCGTTTTCGAACAGGTAGAGCACACCGGCGCGGCCCGTGGTCTTGGTGCGTTTGTCCTCGATTTCGGTGCCTTCCGGACGCCCGAACTCGGCGATGCGGTTTTCGTCCGAGGTGGTGACCCAGTCGTTGCGCAGGCCCAGGGAGAAGCGCCATTGGTCCCATTCGATCAGATCCTGAGCATAGACCCCAGTCTGCTCCAGGCGGCGCAGGTAGCTGGTGGGGCTGTAGTAGTCGATCGCGTCGTTGCCGTAGACCGGATCGAAGGCATCGAGCGAGGCGACCGCGCCGCTGCTCCAGTCCACCACCGTCTTGCGCCGCTGGTAGTCGGCACCCAGCAGCAGCGTGTGCTTGGCGCTGCCGGTGAAGAAGTCGGCTTGCAGCATGTTGTCGATGATGAAGGCATGCAGACGCTCTTTGCCGCCCGAGTAGTAGCGGTTCAGCTCGTTGCTGGTCGGTGTGGTCCAGCCATAGCCGTAGATCTGGTCGAGCTCGACTTTCGAGTCTTGATAGCGAAAGTTCTGACGAGCCGTGAAGACATCGTTGAAGCGGTGCTCGAACTGGTAGCTGAAGGACTGCTGGTCCCGGCTGTAGCCATCGACGTTCGGCTCGCCATCGAAGAAGTGCTCGGAAATGCGCCGGCCGTTGCGCTGGTGCAGGCTGCCGTCGGCCGGTACGCCGCCATGGTAGCCACCCTCCGGGTCGTGCTGGAGGTAGGCCTGCAACGTCAGCGAGGTGTCCTCGGAAAAGTCGATGCTGAGGGTGGGCGAGAGGGCGTAGCGCTTTTCCTCGACATGGTCGAACTGCGTGTCGGATTTGTCGGCCAGGCCAATCAAACGATAGGCGATGCGCTTGTCGTCATCGACCGGCCCGCTGAAGTCGAAGCCCATGCCGCGTTGGCCCTGGGTGCCTACGGTGGCCTGGATCTGGTGGTACGGCGTGTACAGCGGCTTCTTGCTGGTCAGCGCCACCAGGCCGCCGGGGGAGCTGCGCCCGTAGAGCACCGACGACGGGCCTTTGAGGATGTCGACGCGCTCGAGGAAGTATGGATCGACCTGCATGGTGCTGAAGGTGCCGCTGTCGCCCATCGACTTCAGGCCGTCGAGGTAGATGTTGTCCACCGCGCCGTCGTTGAAGCCGCGCATGGCCACGTAGTCGTAGCGGTGGGTGGCGCCGTAGGGGTTGGTCAGCACGCCGGGGGTATAGCGCATGGTCTGGGCGACAGTCTGCGCGCCTTGGTCGTCCATCTGCTGACGGGTCACGACCGAGACCGATTGCGAGGTTTCCACCAGCGCGGTGCTGGTCTTGGTCGCCACCTGGCTGTGGGTCGCGGTGTAGCCGTCGACGCTGCCCAGAGCATTGCCCAGGGTGAAGCCGCGTACGTCGGTCGCCGACAGGGACAAGACGTCGCCCTCCTGCGCAGGGCGCAGCACGTAACTGCCCGTGTCGGTGGCCACGGCCTGCAGACCGCTGCCGCTCAGCAACAGCGCCAGGGCCTGTTCGACCGAGTACTGGCCCTGCAAACCGGGGGACTGCGCGCCGGTCGTCTGCTGTGGGGTGACCGACAGGGTGATCCCCGCCTGGCGTGCGAACTGGTTCAGCGCCTCGCCCAGCGGTGCGGGTGCAATGGCGTACGCCCGCGTGCTGGCGGCGACGGCCGTGGTTTCCTGGGCCTGGCTCTGCGCAGACAGGACGCCGACGCCCAGCGCCGTGGTCAGGGTCGCGAGCCGAACCGCACTGCTCAGACGGTTGCGTCGTGCGCCGGCGCGGTCGACTGGCGGGCGCGCTTGGGAAGAGGTCAGTTGCCGGGTCATCGGGAGTTCCGTAAAGGGTGGAGTCGAGGGGGTGATTCCCTCTTAGCCGGACGACTGCGCAAAACCCGCCAAAAAAGATCAGGCCTGACGCCGCAGGGTGACCCACCAGCGCGTGCGGTACTCCACGCGCACGGGCAGGGTCTGGGCCAGGACGGCCAGCAGCTTGTCCGTGTCCTCCAACCGAAACACCCCGGACAGGCGCAGGTCGGCGATGTCGTCGGTGCAGGCCAGATGCCCTTTGCGGTAGCGCGCCACCTCGGCCAGGAAGTCGTGCAGGCGCATGCCGCGGGTGACGATCAGGCCGTCGACCCACGCTGCCGCGTCCATGTCCGGCTGCGCCACGCGCAGCGCTTGCGTGGTGCTGACTCGGTAATCCTGGCCGGGGTGGACCTCGACCGGGCTGGCGTTGAACGGGCGGATCAGCACTTGTCCAGCGGTCACGCCCAGCCGGGTCTGGTCCTTGCCTTGGCGCAGCACGAACCGCCCGCCCAAGGTTTCGAACACGCCGTGCTTGCTACGCACCTGCAACGGCAACCGGTTGTCGGTGGATGGCAGGGGCTCGGTCTCCAGCAGAATCTCCCCGCGCGTGAGGCTGATCGAGCGGTGGCGAGCGGTGAAATGCTGGTCCACCGCGCTGTCGGTGTTGAGTTGCAGGCGTGTGCCATCGGCCAGGCGAACGCTGCTGCGCTGGCCGACACCTGTGGCGTAATCGGCGCGCCATGTGTGCACGGGCGACAGGTCGCGGGCGAGCCAAGCGGCCGACCCGAGTACCGCCACGCCCGACAACAGCTTCAGGGCCTGGCGCCGGTCCAGCCGCTGCCGGCTCTGCTCCAGCGCTTCGACCGCCACACCGGGCGCAGGCAGCGCCCCGAATTGTGCACTCAGCTCGCCGTTGAGCGCCTGCACCCGCTGCCAGGCCTGCTCATGCTCGTTCGTCTGCGCCCGCCAATGCTGGCATTGCTGATAAAGCCGAGAATCGCGCGGGTGGACCTGCAAGCGCAACGACCACTGGATGGCCTGCCTGACCACCGTCTCGCAAGGCGGCTCGGCCCTCGGAGCGCGGTTCACGCGCCGTATCGCAGCAAGTAGCAGTGGTACAGCGCGTCGGCGACGTAGCGCTCCACCGAACGCAGCGAAACGCCCATTCGCGCGGCGATCTGCGGGTGTGACAAGCCTTCGCATTGCGCCAGAAGAAACGCCTGCCGCACCTTGGGTTTCAAGCCGTCGAGCATGCGCGCGATGCTTTCCAGCAACTCGAAGATGAGCTCGCGGGATTCGGGCGAAGGCGATTCCAGTTCCGGCCGCAGGGCCAGCGCTTCCAGGTAGGCACGCTCGATTTCCCCACGCCGCCAATGGTCGATCACCAAGCCCTTGGCGACGGTGCGCAGGAAGGCGCGAGGCGTTTTCAGCTCCAGCCGCTCGCGACGGTTGAGCAGGCGGATGAAGGTGTCCTGGACGAGGTCGGCCGCGTCGGCGGCGTTGTCCAGTTTGCTGTGCAACCAGGCCTGCAGCCAGCGGTGGTGGTCGACATAGAGGGTGGTCAAGCTCGGGTGATGGGAAGGCATAGGGCGCGTCCGAGCGCTGCGTAAATGATAATTGGTCGCATTGTGGGCAAGTGCTGGGCGATTTGCAATCGCGGCGCGGGATGGAATGGCCGGTATCGCTTCCCTCATCGAGGCAAATCGCAGTGTCCGATCGGCAGCTTTGACAAGGGTAGCCATGCCACACTGCCCACCTTCTACCCAAGCTTGGAGCGGACATGCACAGTATCGGCATACTCGGCGTAGGCGAACTGGCGGAAAAACTCGTGCGCGGTCTGCGTCATGGCGGTCATACCGGCGCCATCTTTCTTTCCCCGCGCAATCGGCAGCGCGCATCGGCGTTGCGCGATCAGTTCGACTGCCAGGTGATGCCTGACAACCAGGCGCTGGTCGAGCGGTCGAGCGTGGTCATACTGGGCGTGCGCCCGGACGTTGTCGCGCAACTGGCGAGCGAAGTGTCGCTAGGCGCCGACAAGATACTGATCTCGCTGGTGGCGGGCATGGATTCGAGTGCGCTGGCCCAACGCTTCCCCGAAGCGACCGTGGTCAGGGCCATGCTTTCCTACGCGGCCGAGATCAATGCCACGACCGTCGTCACCTATCCTGACAATGGGGCTGCCCGCAAGCTGTGGGCGCCGTTGGGCACGTTCATTGCGCTGCAAGACGAAAGCGCCTTCGAAGTCGCGACCGTCGCGGCCTGCATGAACGGCTGGTTTTATTTCTGGCTGCACGACCTGCAGCGCTGGTTCGTCGACCAGGGCCTGCCGCACGCGCAGGCCAGGCAACTGGTGTTGAGCAACCTGCAGGATTGTCTGGCCAGCGCTCGGCACAATCCGGATACGGACCTTGAAACGATGGGCAATGCCATCGCCACGCCTGGCACCTTCACCCGGCAAGGGCTGGATGTGCTTCGTGAGCGGCAGGTGTCAGCACCTTGGACAGCGGCATTCGACAGCGTACTGCTCGAACTCGGGCGCGAAGGGTGAGCCCATTCGAATCGATTCGTTCGAAGACTGTGACGGGTTTGGCACATCGATGTCCCTCTCCTGCCCACACACGCTGAACAGGCACCCTGGCGAGGTGGTCCTCTGCAGCACACACGCCAAGAGACCACCGCCATGCGCCCGCCTCATCTGCTTGCCGCCCTTCCCCTCGCCTGCGCCCTGATCGGAGGCTGCGCCGCGCCGAAAACCGAATCGGCGGTCGACGCGCCGGGCCGTCCCGAATCCGCCAAGACCCAACTGCTCGAAGCCGGCGCCGCCACCTTGCAGGCCAAGACGCCGATTTCCAAGATAAACGCCTACCTCGACGGCTTCCATTTCTACAACGGCCATCCGCACGTGCAGATGGAAGCGCACCACTACTGCTCGATCCTCAACGAGGACGTGATCCAGTGCGTGATCTTCGACGGCAACCGCGAAGACGCCAAGATCATGGGCGTGGAGTACATCATCGACGAGAAGCTGTTCGCCGGCCTGCCGCCCAAGGAGAAAGCCTTGTGGCACAGCCACGGCTACGAAGTGTCGTCGGGCCAGTTGGTCGCGCCGGGCATTCCGGCGCCTGCGGAGCATGCGTTGATGGAGCGTCTGGCGCACACCTACGGCAAGACCTGGCACACCTGGCATACCGACCAGGACAAGAACCTGCCGGTGGGCGTGCCGCAACTGATGATGGGCTTCACCGCCGATGGCCAGGCGGACGCGGCGATGGTCGAGCAGCGCAATGCGCGGCTGGGCATCGACACTGCGAAGACCAAACGGCAACGCGCGGACATCGCCATTCCCCGTCCCGATCCCGCTGCCGACGGCGGGCGACACGGCAAGGCGTACCAGATCGAAGACCCGACCGGTGGCCACTTGCACCAGCCTGCCACCTCGACGCCCGAGCAGAGGAACAGCCGTTCGAGCCAGTGACGATGTCCAGCCCGATGGGCGCGCGCTAGCGCCCGTCGGGCTGCCGGCACGGGCGGCTTCGAATGGCGACGCCGGATGCTGCGCTCGTTCGGGCGCCATGGCATTCGCACGCCCCTTCGTCTGCTATTGCCTACCCCACCTGCCCTGGCTAGTCTGCCGCCTCCGCCTACAGAGACTCGCCATGTCGCCTACACGCCCCGTGACCTTGGATGACACCGACCGTCAGTTGATCTCGCTGCTGCAAATCAACGCCCGCGCCAGCGTCGCCACGTTGGCGCGAGCGTTGGGCATCGCGCGCACCACGGTGAATTCGCGCCTGGCCCGCCTGGAAAAGGCCCAGTTCATCACCGGTTATGGCGTGCGCCTCGGGCAAGGTTTGCTCGAAGGCGGTTTGCAGGCCTACGTCGGCATCAAGGTGCGGCCACGTTCGGGCAAGGACGTGGTCAAGCGCTTGAGCGCCATGGGCCAAGTGCAGCAGCTGTGCGCAGTGAGCGGGGAGTTCGATTACGTGGCCTGGCTACGCACCGACTCGCCCGAGCAGCTCGACCAGTCGCTGGACCAGATCGGTGGGGTGGAAGGGGTCGAAAAGACCACTACCTCGATCATCCTCAGCAACAAGCTCGATCGCAGCGAGCGACGCTGATTTCGCCGGAAGCCTTGTAGGCTTCGTCGTTTTGTTCGAACAGTGGGCGAAACGCTGACGAATTGCGTCTTATCTACGAGCGGCGCGCTCTCTACACTGACCCTCAGGCATCTTCCAGGCAGGGGGTCCAGAGGCAACGCTTCCTACACATGGAAACGAACCACGACACCTGGCCAGGCTGGATGCACTTCCTATACTCAGGCTCCGTCCCGCGCAGCCCCACCGGTAAGGTCAGGTCATGAACAAGCACAACCGCCACCCCGCTGACGGCAAGGCCCCCATCACCATCTTCGGCCCGGACTTCCCGTTCGCGTTCGACGATTGGTTGGAGCACCCGGCAGGGTTGGGCAGCATTCCGGCCGAACGGCACGGCGAGGAGGTGGCGATCGTCGGCGCGGGTATCGCTGGCCTGGTCGCGGCCTACGAATTGATGAAGCTGGGTTTGAAACCCGTGGTCTACGAGGCCTCCAAACTGGGCGGGCGCTTGCGTTCGCAAGCCTTCAACGGCACCGACGGCATCGTCGCCGAGCTGGGCGGGATGCGCTTTCCGGTCTCGTCCACGGCCTTCTACCACTACGTCGACAAGCTGGGGCTGGAGACGCGCCCGTTCCCCAACCCGCTGACGCCGGCCTCCGGCAGCACGGTGATCGACCTGGAAGGGCAGACCTACTACGCGCAGAACGCCGCCGACCTGCCCGCCCTGTTCAACGAAGTGGCCGAGGCCTGGGCCGATGCGCTGGAGGAGCGTGCCAGCTTCGGCGACATCCAGCAGGCCATCCGCGACCGTGACGTACCGCGGCTCAAGCAGCTGTGGGACCAGCTCGTGCCGCTGTGGGACGACCGCACCTTCTACGACTTCGTCGCCACCTCGAAATCCTTCGCCAAGCTGAGCTTCCTGCACCGCGAGGTGTTCGGCCAGGTCGGCTTCGGCACCGGTGGCTGGGACTCGGACTTTCCCAATTCGATGCTGGAAATCTTCCGTGTGGTGATGACCAACTGCGACGACCACCAGCACCTGGTGGTCGGTGGCGTCGAGCAGGTGCCGCAGGGGCTCTGGCGGCACGTGCCGGAGCGGTGCGCGCACTGGCCCACCGGCACCAGCCTCAGCGCCCTGCATGGTGGCGCGCCGCGCAGTGGGGTCAAGCGCATCGCCCGGGCGGCCGACGGCCTGCTGGCGGTGACCGACAGTTGGGGCAATGCCCGGCACTACGCGGCGGTGCTGGTCACCTGCCAGAGCTGGCTGCTGACCACGCAGATCGATTGCGAAGAAGCGCTGTTCTCGCAAAAGCTGTGGATGGCCCTGGACCGCACCCGCTACATGCAGGCTTCGAAAACCTTCGTCATGGTCGACCGGCCGTTCTGGAAAGACAAAGACCCGGACACCGGCCGCGACCTGATGAGCATGACCCTTACCGACCGCCTGACCCGCGGCACCTATCTGTTCGACAACGGCGACGACAAGCCGGGGGTGATCTGCCTGTCCTACGCCTGGATGAGCGATGCGCTGAAGATGCTGCCGCACCCCACCGAAAAACGCGTGCAACTGGCGCTGGAAGCCCTGAAGAAGATCTACCCGCGCACCGACATCGCCGGCCACATCATCGGTGACCCGATCAGCATTTCCTGGGAAGCCGATCCGTACTTCCTCGGCGCCTTCAAAGGCGCGCTGCCCGGGCACTACCGCTACAACCAGCGCATGTACGCGCACTTCATGCAGGCCGACCTGCCCAGCGAGCAGCGCGGCATCTTCCTTGCCGGGGACGACGTGTCGTGGACACCGGCCTGGGTCGAAGGCGCGGTGCAGACGTCGTTGAACGCGGTGTGGGGCATCCTTGCCCATTACGGCGGGCACACCCATAGCGAAAACCCGGGGCCGGGCGACGTGTTCCACGAAATCGGTCCGATTGCCCTGCCAGACTGACTCAGGAGCCAACATGCGTATCGCCGTCCTACAAACCACCCCGCTGCCTCTGGACGTCTCCGGCAACCTGCAACGCCTGGGCGAGCAGATGCAGCGCGCCGCAGCCTGCGGCGCGCAATTGCTGGTGGGTCCGGAAATGTTTCTGAGCGGCTACGCCATTGGCCGTACGGCGGTGGAGCGTTTGGCCGAGGCCGCCGACGGCCCCTCGGCCCAGGCCATAGCCCGGCTCTGCCAGGCCCATGCCCTCGCCGTGGTCTACGGCTACGCCGAGCGCGGCGCCGATGGCCGCGTGTACAACAGCGTGCAGCTGATCGATGCCACAGGCCAGCGCCTGGTCAATTACCGCAAGACCCATCTGTTCGGCGAGCTGGACCGCGCCCAGTTCAGCGCCGGTGACGCGCCCTGCCCGATCGTCGAGCTGCACGGCTGGAAACTCGGCCTGCTGATCTGCTACGACATCGAGTTCCCGGAGAATGCCCGGCACCTGGCGCTGACCGGGGCCGAGCTGATCCTGGTGCCCACGGCCAACATGGCGCCCTACGACTTCATCTGCCAGGTCACCGTGCGGGCCAGGGCCCAGGAAAACCAGTGCTATCTGGTCTATGCCAACTACTGCGGTCAGGAAGACGACATCGCCTATTGCGGGCAGAGCAGCGTCGTCGGCCCCGACGGTAGCTTGCTGGCCATGGGCGGGCGGGCGCCCTGCCAATTGCTGGCCGACATCGACCGCGAACAACTACTGCAAGGCCGGGCGGCCTATCCCTACCTCGATGACCTGCGCCGAAATCTGTATGCAAAGGGTTAACCGGCGGCTGCGTGCACCGATCCTGTGCCGGCTGCACCATAGGGAAGCCTGATAGGTGACTGAAAGCGCGCGAAACCCGGTCAACACCCTGTTTACACGGCGTATCGCAACTTGGCACGACACCTGCAATAACCTTGGTACCTCCAGTTTCGGGGACCTTGGTACAGGCAGGCCGAGATATCCCCTCTTTTATTCGTGCAGTTTCACCTGCACTCGCCAGCGTCCCGCGCCCTCTGCGCCAGTCCAGTCACCGCGCAGAGGGCGCGCGGCCACCACCGTCAGCAACAAGCCCTTGTCACTGTGCTGCACACGCCAACCGACCGGCTTTCCAGCCAAACGCAGCTGGCCACGCGCGGGCTTGCCTTGCGCATCGAACAGCAGCGCCACCGTGCCCTGAACGTTTTCCCCATGCAGCTTGGGTTCGTGGTCGAACCACAGGTCCAGGCCACCCTCGACCACTTCGATGCGCTCCAGCGTGCTGGGGGTTGGCGTGGTGAGACGGCCGATCATCAGCCCCACCAGGGTCCCGAACAGCACCAGTGCCAGCAGCATGCGCCGCCGCGCCTTCGGACGCGGGTCCGGTTCGAGGGTAGAATGCGCGTCATTTTCCTGTGCCTGCCTGGAGCCGTGCATGTTTCACGTCATCCTCTTTCAACCTGAGATCCCGCCGAACACGGGCAACATCATCCGCCTGTGCGCCAACAGCGGCTGCCACCTGCACCTGATCGAGCCGCTGGGTTTCGAGCTGGACGACAAGCGCCTGCGCCGAGCCGGGCTGGACTACCACGAATACGCGACCTTGCAGCGCCATGCCAGCCTTCAGGCGTGCCTGGAAAGTCTTGGACAACCACGGCTGTTCGCGTTCACCACCAAGGCGTCGCGGCCGTTCCACGAGGTGGCGTACCAGCCGGGCGATGCCTTCGTATTCGGCCCGGAAAGCCGTGGGCTGCCGGCCGAGGTACTGGACAGCCTGCCGCCCGAACAGCGCTTGCGCCTGCCCATGCGTCCGGGCTGTCGCAGCTTGAACCTGTCCAATACGGTGGCGGTGACGGTCTACGAGGCGTGGCGGCAACAGGGTTTTGCCTGAGGAAGGGAGGTAGGAGCAGCCGGAACGGCGCTCCTACTCGGGCGGACCCGCTGTCGCTTATTGCAGCGAAGGCGCTTCGCCAGCTTCCTGCATGCGCTGCATTTCTTGCGCGTACAGCGCGTCGAAGTTCACCGGCGAGAGCATCAGGGCCGGGAACGAGCCACGGGTGACCAGGCTGTCCAGGGTTTCGCGGGCGTACGGGAACAGGATGTTCGGGCAGAACGCACCCAAGGTGTGGCTCATGGAAGCGGCGTCGAGGTTCTTGATCAGGAAGATACCGGCCTGCTGCACTTCGGCGATGAACGCCACTTCTTCGCCGTTCTTGACGGTGACCGACAGGGTCAGCACGACTTCATGGAAGTCGCCGTCCAGGGCTTTCTGCTTGGTGTTCAAGTCCAGGCCGACGCTCGGCTCCCACTGCTGACGGAAGATCGCCGGGCTTTTCGGGGCCTCGAACGACAGGTCACGCACGTAGATGCGCTGCATGGAGAACTGCGGGGAGGTGTCTTCGGCGGCAGCGCCGGTGTTCTGTTGTTCGGTCATGACGGGTCCTTTTTTCCAGTGAAATTGAACGAGACGTGAAGTCAGGATTGCAGCAAGGCGTCGAGCTTGCCGGCGCGTTCCAGGGCATGCAGCTCATCGCAACCGCCCACGTGCGTGGCGCCGATCCAGATCTGCGGGACCGAAGTGCGGCCGGCCTTCTGGCTCATTTCGGCGCGCAGCTGCGGTTTGCCGTCGACGCGGATCTCCTCGAAGGCCACACCCTTGCTTTGCAGCAGGTGCTTGGCCCGCATGCAGTAGGGGCAGTAGTCGCTGGAGTAGACGATGACGCTCTTCATGGTCATTTCACCAATGGCAGGTTGTCGGCTTTCCAGCTGGACACACCGCCGCTCAGGCGGGCGGCGTCGAAGCCGGACTTGAGCAGCTCGCGGCACAGGGTACCGGCCTGCTGGCCCATGGCATCGACCAGGATCAAGGTCTTGCCCTTGTGCTTCTCCAGTTCCGCAGTGCGGCCCAGCAGTTTGTCGTGGGGGATGTTCACGGCGCCGACGATGTGGCCACCGGCGTATTCCTTGTTGGTGCGCACGTCGATCACCACGGCCTTGTCGGCGTTGACCAGCGCGGTCAGCTGGCCGGTGCTCAGGCTCTTGCCGCCGCGGCGCAGTTCGTTGAGCAACAGCAGCACCAGCAGAACAACGAAGACGGTGACCAAAAGAAGGTTTTCTGAGGCAAATTGAAGCAGTTTCTCAACCATCAGGGCTGTTCCAAGCGAGTGAAAATGCCGGCCAGTATACACACCGCCCCGCACCCGCCACAGCCCGGCCGGCAGGCGGCGGCACGCTTCGCCGACCAGCCTGTCGGCGGCCTGCCTGACCAGCCGGAGGATTATTCGCAGTCAGTGGGAGATTTGCCCTAAAATGCGGGTCTTTATCACCTTCAAGCAACCGTGAGTAGGATTGATGACGAGCACGCCCAAACCCCTGGTCCTGATCATCCTCGATGGTTTCGGTCATAGCGAAAGCCCTGAATACAACGCCATTGCCGCCGCCAAGACGCCGGTCTACGACCGCCTGCGCGCCACCCAGCCGCACGGCCTGATCTCAGGTTCGGGCATGGACGTCGGCCTGCCCGACGGGCAGATGGGCAACTCCGAAGTCGGTCACATGAACCTCGGCGCCGGCCGCGTGGTGTACCAGGACTTCACCCGCGTGACCAAGGCCATTCGCGACGGCGAGTTCTTCAGCAACCCGGTGCTCACCGGCGCGGTGGACAAGGCCGTTGGCGCCGGCAAGGCCGTGCACATTCTCGGCTTGCTGTCAGACGGCGGCGTGCACAGCCACCAGGACCACCTGGTCGCCATGGCCGAGCTGGCCGCCCAGCGCGGCGCCGAGAAAATCTACCTGCACGCCTTCCTCGACGGCCGCGACACCCCACCGCGCAGCGCCCAGGCCTCCCTGGAACTGCTCGACGCCACCTTCGCCAAACTCGGCAAGGGCCGCATCGCCAGCCTCATCGGCCGCTACTTCGCCATGGACCGCGACAACCGCTGGGACCGCGTCAGCGCCGCCTACAACCTGATCGTCGACAGCACCGCCGACTACAGCGCCGACAGCGCCGTGGCCGGTTTGCAGGCAGCCTATGCCCGCGACGAGAGCGACGAATTCGTCAAGGCCACGCGCATCGGCGCGCCGGTCACGGTCGAAGACGGCGACGCGGTGGTGTTCATGAACTTCCGCGCCGACCGCGCCCGCGAGCTGTCGCGGGTGTTCGTCGAGCCGGACTTCAACGAATTCCCCCGTGCCCGCATGCCCAAGGTGGCGGCCTTCATCGGCCTGACCCAATACTCGGCGAAGATCCCGGCACCCGCCGCCTTCGGTCCCGCCAGCCTGAACAACGTGCTGGGCGAGTACCTGGCCAAGCACGGCAAGACCCAGCTGCGCATCGCCGAGACCGAAAAGTACGCGCACGTCACCTTCTTCTTCTCCGGCGGGCGCGAAGAGCCGTTCGAAGGCGAAGAGCGCATCCTCATCCCGTCGCCCAAAGTCGCCACCTATGACTTGCAGCCGGAGATGAACGCGCCCGAAGTGACCGACCGCATCGTCGAAGCCATCGAGCAACAGCGCTTCGACGTGATCGTGGTCAACTACGCCAACGGCGACATGGTCGGCCACACCGGCGTGTTCGATGCGGCGGTCAAAGCGGTCGAAGCGCTGGACACCTGCGTCGGCCGCCTGGTCGAGGCGCTGGAGAAGGTGGGCGGCGAAGCGTTGCTGACCGCCGACCACGGCAACGTCGAGCAGATGGAAGACGAATCCACCGGCCAGGCGCACACGGCGCACACCACCGAGCCTGTGCCGTTCATCTACATCGGCAAACGGCCGTTCAAGGTGCGCGAGGGCGGTGTGCTGGCCGACGTGGCCCCGACCATGCTGACCTTGCTGGGCATGGACATCCCCACGGAAATGACCGGCACTTCGATCCTGATCGACGCCTGACCCTGGCGCAGCCCTAAGCCGGGCTTTCTAGACCAACGCCCCGCCGTAGATTCGGCGGGGCGTTTTTTTTGCTGGCATGGGCGGGCATACTAGGTCGTTCTCCAACCTGGTACGCCTCTCCCATGCTCCGTGCACTCCTTCCCCTCGCCTTGTCGTGCCTGCTCAGTCCGGCCTTTGCCGACGAGCGCGCGCAGACCCAGCAACAACTGGAAGCCACCCGCAAGGACATCGCCGAGCTGCAGAACGCGCTCGGCAAGGTCCAGGCGGAAAAGGCCGGTGTGCAGAAAGACCTGCAAACCACCGAAACCCAAATCGGTACGCTGGAGAAGCAGGTGGAGGCCCTGCAACAGCAACTAAAAAAGACCGAAGGCGAGCTGGAGCGCCTCGATAAAGAGAAAAAAAAACTCCAGAGCGCCCGCGTTGAACAGCAACGGCTGATCGCCATCCAGGCCCGTGCCGCCTACCAGAGCGGTCGCGAGGAATACCTCAAGCTGCTGCTCAACCAGCAGAACCCCGAGAAGTTCGCCCGCACCCTCACCTACTACGACTACCTGAGCAAGGCGCGCCTGGAGCAGTTGCGCGCCTTCAACCAGACCTTGAGCCAGCTGGCCGGCGTCGAGCAGGACATCTCGCGCCAGCAGGCGCAGTTGCTGGCCGAACGCGGCAACCTCGACAGCCGCAAGCACGACCTCGAAGCGGTGCGCAGCGAGCGCCAGCAAGTGCTGGCCAAGCTCAACGGCGACCTCAAGCAGCGCAACCAGGCCTTGCAGGCGCGCCAGCAGGATCAGGCCGACCTCAACCAGGTGCTCAAGACCATCGAGGAAACCCTCGCCCGTCAGGCCCGCGAGGCCGAAGAAGCGCGGCAGCGGGCGCTGCTGGCCGAGCAGGAGGCGCAGAAGCGCCGCCAGCAGGAAGCCCTGGCCCGGGCCGAGGCCGAGAAGGCCCGCGGTGCTGCCCGCAGCGAACCGGCGCCGGTCGAAGAAGCTCCCGCCCGACCACGGCAACCCCTGGGGCCGGTGGTGTCGAGCGACGGCGCCAGTTATGGCGGGGCTTTTTCTGCGGCCCGCGGAAAACTTCCTTGGCCGGTCAATGGTCGACTACTGGCACGCTTCGGCGACGCGCGCGGCAACGATGCGCGCGCCAAGTGGGACGGAGTGCTGATCGGTGCCTCGCCCGGTACCCAGGTGCGGGCGGTGCATGGTGGCCGCGTGGTGTTCGCCGACTGGTTGCGCGGTGCCGGGCTACTGGTCATTCTCGACCACGGCAACGGTTACCTGAGCCTGTACGGCCATAACCAGAGCCTGTTGAAGCATGCCGGAGACATCGTCAAGGCCGGTGAGGCCGTTTCCACGGTTGGCGACAGCGGCGGCCAGGAAAGCGCCGGTCTGTATTTCGCCATCCGCCAGCAAGGTCGCCCTGCCGATCCGTCGCAGTGGTGTCGCGGTTAAGCTCGTTTGCGTCTATACGACGTGGCGCTTGCACAGGCTGCCCCAGAGGCTCCCAGCGGAGCGTCACAAGGACCAGGATCAGGAGTTCGTTCGACATGCTGCACTCGCCCCGCCTCACCCAGTTGGCCCTGACCATCGCCTTGGTCGTCGGCGCCCCTTTGGCCTCGGCCGCGCAGCCTGCCCCAGGCACTGCGGTGCCGGCCACGGAGGTGACCGCCAACGCGCCGCTGCCGCTGGACGAACTGCGCACGTTCGCCGAGGTGATGGACCGCATCAAGGCCGCCTACGTCGAACCTGTGGATGACAAGACCCTGCTGGAAAACGCCATCAAAGGCATGCTCAGCAACCTCGATCCGCACTCGGCCTACCTGGGCCCGGAAGACTTCCAGGAGTTGCAGGAAAGCACCAGCGGCGAGTTCGGCGGCTTGGGCATCGAAGTGGGCATGGACGACGGCTTCCTCAAGGTGGTGTCGCCCATCGACGAAACCCCGGCCTCGCGGGCGGGCATCCAGGCGGGCGATCTGATCGTCAAGATCAACGGTGCGCCGACCCGCGGCCAGAGCATGTCCGAAGCCGTGGACAAGATGCGCGGCAAGATCGGCCAGAAGATCACGCTGTCGCTGATCCGCGACGGCAGCAATCCCTTCGACGTGACCCTTGCGCGCGCCGTGATCCAGGTCAAAAGCGTCAAGAGCCAACTGCTGGAAAGCGGCTATGGCTACATCCGCATCACCCAGTTCCAGGTCAAGACCGGCGAAGAGGTCGCCAAGGCCCTGGCCAAGCTGCGCAAGGACAACGGCAAGAAACTCCAGGGCCTGGTGCTGGACCTGCGCAACAACCCAGGCGGGGTGTTGCAATCGGCCGTGGAAGTGGCCGACCACTTCCTGACCAAGGGCCTGATCGTCTACACCAAGGGCCGTATCGCCAACTCCGAGCTGCGCTTCTCGGCCGACCCGGCCGATGCCAGCGAAGGCGTACCGCTGGTGGTGCTGATCAACGGCGGCAGCGCCTCGGCCTCGGAGATCGTCGCCGGCGCCCTGCAAGACCAGAAACGCGGTGTGCTGATGGGCACCGACAGCTTCGGCAAGGGCTCGGTGCAGACCGTGCTGCCGCTGAACAACGACCGCGCGCTGAAGCTCACCACCGCGCTGTACTACACCCCCAACGGCCGTTCGATCCAGGCCCAGGGCATCGTGCCGGACATCGAGGTGCGCTCGGGCAAGCTGACCGCCGACGACGACAGCGAGAGCCTCAAGGAAGCCGACCTCAAGGGCCATCTGGGCAACGGCAACGGCGGCGCCGACCGGCCGACCGTGGCCACGCCGCGCACGGCCAGCAAGGAGCGCCCGCAGGACGGCGACTTCCAACTGAGCCAGGCCTTGAGCTTGCTCAAGGGGCTGAACGTCACCAAGCGCAACTGACGGCCCCATGCGTTTTCTGCCCACCGCCCTGTTCTGCCTGCTGGCCGGCGTCGCTTCCACGGCGTCGGCCCAGCCGCCCAAAGCCTACCTGAGCCTGATCATCGACGACCTCGGCCAGAACACCGAGCGCGACAGTCGCACCCTGGCCCTGCCCGGCCCGGTGACCCTGGCGATCATGCCCGACACGCCCCATGCCAGCGACTTCGCCCGCCAGGCGCACAAAGCCGGCAAGACCGTGATCCTGCACATGCCGATGGACCCGGCCACCGGCCCCTACGCCTGGCATCCGGAACTGCCCATCGCCACCCTGGCCGAGCGTCTGAACGCCGCGCTGCTGAAAGTGCCGTTCGCCGCCGGGGTGAACAACCACATGGGCAGCCGCATGACCGCCCAACCCGCGCCCATGGCCTGGCTGATGGGCGAGCTGCAACAGCGCGGCCTGTTCTTCGTCGATAGCCGTACCAGCGCGGCGACGGTGGCGGCGGCCAAGGCCCAGGAAATCGGCTTGGCCAACGTGTCGCGCGATGTGTTCCTGGACGATGTGCGCACCCCGGAGGCCATCGCCGGGCAACTGCAAATAGCCGTCGAACTGGCGCGCAAGCAAGGCTCGGTGGTGGTCATCGGCCACCCCTACCCGCAAACCCTCGAAGTGCTCGAGCGTGCGTTGCCCTTGCTCAAGCGCCAGGGTGTGGAGTGGATCGATATCCACCAGATGATCGGACAGCGCAGCAACCTGGCCATGCCGGCCCATGGTCGGCATGGCGTCTATCCAGGTCGATGACTTGGCGGTACCGCTTTACTCGAATGGGATCAAACCTGCGACATCGTCAGGTTTCACGTCCCCTCTGTAGATCGCCAGCAGGTCACGGCCCGTGGCAGCCGCACGCAACTGCGCTTCACGCCCCAGCTTGCGCTGAGACCACAGTTTCAGATGCCCTTTGCTGAAGGCCGCACCAGGCGTCGTCGCATCCGGATAATGGAAGTGCGCCTCCCACAAGCCGATGCCCTTCGCTTGGCCGGCAATGGGTGCGCGTCGAATCTCGTAGACCTCCAGGTAGTCATGCTCCGATAGCCGCTTTCGCGGCCCGGCACGCTCGACACGCACAGCGTTATGCTCGACCAGAAACTTGAGGCTGGCCGCCGTGGGATGACTGGTGGCCAGGTAAAGGCCGACCAGCAGATCCTGACAGGTGGCCTGCAGGCGTTCGATGCCATCGGCCAGCGCTGTATGTAGCGCCTGGTCCTGATCGGTGCGAGGCAATTTGGCTTGAACGTCCACGAGCTTTTCGACATGCAGGTCGATGATCGAAGACAACCCCTGAGGCTCGTCCGACCTCACGTACTGACGGGCCAGCCGGACTACCGACTCGACTTCGTCGAGCAATTTCTGTCCGCTTCGGCGCAAGGCTTCGGGCTTCTGTACAGGCTCCGCAGGCTGCTCACTGCCTTTCACGTCCTCCAGCCACTGCGAACCTTGTCGCTTGAACGTCTTGATCACCTGGTCGTTGCGGCTGTCGCGCTGCTGGAGCACCGGCACGCCGTCGATCTCGACTTCGGTGCCGACCACGCTGCGCCCGCGCTGGGTCTTGACCACTCGGCGCTTGCCGCCTCGGCTGGCATAGACGACGGGCGCGCGCGCAGGCGGCGCGGACAGCTCTTGCTCGCGCACCGTCTGCTCCAACGTCTGCTCGGCCAGTGACTTGAGCCTGCCCAACACCTTGCCGTACTGTTGCAGCTTGTCGAGTCGGACGCTCACCGGCGCCGTGCTGATCAGGTAGTCCACGGACGCCGCCGTTTCTTCATAGGCCTCCAGTACACCGGTCAACACGCTGATCCGTTCGTCCGTGCTCAACTCGCTGCCGGCCAGATCACCGTGGGCCACCCCCGCGCTTTGCAGCGCCTCGCCGGCCAGATAAGAGCGTATCGTTTTGAGGGTATCTTCGTCGCCGCCCGCCAAGCGATCTATGCTCAGCTCGCCCAAGTCCAGCAGCATACGGGCCTCGAGATCGACGGCATTGATCCTGCGCTTCTCGACGATCTCCTTCAGGTAGGCAACTTTGTCCATCACGGCCCCGGTGCCAGGCTCATGGAAGGTGATGGTCGGGTCGTCGAGCGTGGACTCCAGGAGCCGATCGAAGTGCAGGGCTATTTCGATGAGATCGGCCTCCCATTTCACGACGTTTTCCAGCGCCTCGCGCAGACGCTTGTACTGTTCGATCTCTTGCTCGCTCTCCGGCAGGACAGCGACCATTTCGCTCAGCTCCTGCGCGCTTTCCTCGTTGATCAGTGCCGCCATCTCGTTATAGAACGTTCTGCAGTATTCGATCAGATCTTGCCGAAGCGCCTGGCGCTGGATCTTGAGCGCTTCGTCCATGTTGGCATTGGCATGTCGAAGGTCGAGTATCTGGGTTATCAACCGATCGTGCGCCAGCCCTGTATCGATCAGTCCCTTCAAGTCGTAGACGAGCGTCTGCTTGATACGCTTGCACAGAGCCTTGAGCATGCTCAGCTCGCTCAGCTGCAGTTCATCGGGACGCTCGAGCGCCTCAAGCTCGATGATTTGGGCTTCCTTGTCCGCCATGAACTTACGGCGCCTGTCGAACGTCAGGGACTGCTCGTTGTGCTGCCTGGTGAGGCGCTCTTCCTGCTCCTTGAGCGCACTCAGGCGCGCCCGATTCTCCTCGCGTCTGAGTTCGATCCGGCTTTTGGGCATGCCGCCACGCAGGCGCAGTGCAGTGTCGAGGTGCCAGGCACCGAAACGCCTTTCCAGCCAGGGGCCCTTCTCACCCTGCGCACCGACCATACGTACGCCTTCCTCCGACACCTCCACCAGGTAGCTATGGCCCTGCATCGACACGTAGTACCGCTCTTCGATCAGGTACAGACCTCCCTGCCCAATTGCGCCCTGTAGATCGACGGTGGCCCGCAGGCGCGCCAGTTGAGCACGCTGCGCGGCCGTCAGCACGTTATAGCCCTGAGCGCCGCGCCAGGAGAATACAAGACACGTTTGCGGCCTTGTCGCCAGCGCCTGCAAGGGTTCGACCGGCACCGACGTTGGCACCGCCTCACTATACGGCCATGCAAACGTCGGCCTGGCCAGAGGTTCGCTACGGGCCGACGACGCGAAGGCAGGCAGCTCGGCGTGCGCACCGGAAGGCAACTTGGCGTGGGCGATGCCCATGCTCAGGTTGATGAGCACATCAACGACTGCGGCCGAGCGCTCGAAAGCGGTACCTTGCGTCAGAACAGGCAGGTCCCTGTCCAACGCTGCAATGCCCTGCACCAGCCAGGCAATCGTCGCAACCGGCCCCCGCAGCGTCAGGCTGACCACATCGAATAGCAACCAGGCCCCTTGCACCAAGGAGGACCAGCGCCTTTGTGCGGTCGAAACCGACGCTCTGCTCGCCAGCGCCAATATCAGGTCGCGATTGGCCGTATACAGCCGGCCGTCCACATCGCTCGTCCAGGGTGAGGCGTGCAGCTCAACCGGTTTGACGGGCAAGAGGAACCCGGCATCATCTAAGACTGGGGACAACCGATGCGGCTCGAGAAAGCCTCCATGGTCGTAGATGCGTCGTGTCCGATCTGGAAGCCAATCCAAGACGCTCGTTTGCAAAGGACCAGGCACGCTGATTGCCAGCCTCAACGCTTCCAGACTGGCGAATGCCATCAACGGCGCCTTCGCATAAAGAGGCCGATACAACAGCACGCTGGCAGGCTCGGACGAGAGCAGCACGTACATGCCATGCACCTCATCGACCTCATCGTTTTCCGGATCGGGTTTGAAGGCCAGGGGCATGAGCGTTATCGCCGGGTCGTCGGAATCGACCTGGCCACGGCAGTAATCGATGACACATTGCAAGGCCGATGCCTCAAGGGTGCCTGCCAACCTCGCCTCGATCGCACTGAACAGCAAGGCACTGCGCCACTCGCGTGCAAAGCAGGCAATGCGCTCGGTCCTCCCGTGGGGTGCCTCCATGACGTGCGCCACATGGGCCGGGTATCGCCCGCCGATGTCGACCCGCTCGACCAGATCCTGCACATACTCCAGCGTCAACCACGGCATGATCAGCTGGTCGTCGCGATGGCGAATGGCGCTGAGCGAGGCCTGCTGAAACGCGCCCAGGCGCCCGATGGCGTACTCGGTCAACGTCATTTCAGTCGTCTCGATGACACCATCGCCCGGCCCTATGCCTCCCCCTCCCGGGACCCCATGGACGAGTCGCAGGGTCAACAAAAGATCGTCCGAGAAATAATTGGCATCGTCCGGATGGTCGTCCAGCAATGCCTGGCGCAGTCGTTGACGGGCATAGTCCTGCAGGCTTTCGACCGAATCGCGTGAGGAGAGCCCCGCAGACTCGGCCTGCGCCAGCGCCAGCGCGAACAAGGCCTCCTGGCACGCGAAGCCGTCCGCTCCTTTGACGGCGCGCAAACCAGGCGGCACGACCAGTGTGGAAACGGGTGCGACGGCGTACCCCTCGATGAACAAGGCCGCAGGGTCGCTCAGTTGCGCGAACAGTGCGTCAATGGTCACAGCATCGGCGGTTCGCCAATCCTGCGTACAGTGAATGGCCTGCACGAGGCCTTCGAGCACGAACGCGCTCTGGTGCGCGAAGGGATCGCCTTCGAGCTCATAGCGATGCAAGGTCAGTGCATCAAAACGGTACCGTTCGGCCAATTCGTCACGCACCCCTTGCGCGAAGGCATCGTAGCCATCGAACGCACGCACCCGGCTGGACGGAGCACACCACAACAGAATCAGGCGTTCGTCGTACTCGGCTTCGAGCAACAGCTTGGGAGAAAGTACGCGCTGCCTTTCGCCCTCGCACATAAGCTCGACCTCGACCGCAAAAACGCTGGGTCGCCTTGCGCCGCCCTTGAGCATGCTGTGAACGCAGGCCGTCTGCTGAGCGTCGAGCACTTGCAGCGGCAGGTTCTGCAGCAGCGCCGACTTGACCATCAGCTGCAACCAGCGATCGCGGCTCTCGCCCAGGCTGCTGGGTGCCGCCCAATAATCGAGTTGCGCCTGGACGAAAGTTTCGATGAGCGCTTGCAGCACGGCGTCGATCGCCGGCAATTGCGGGCCGATGGCGACGGCTTCTTCCAGCATATTGCCGTGAGGGTCCTTGAACGGATAATCGGCCGTCGCCGCAACCAGGAACTCACCACCCTCGATACCCAGGGCCTGCAAGGAAGTGCCTTGCCGCATCGCCTCGAACAACGACTCGACGAGAGGCCGCTGTACCCAGTGCTGGTGCTGGGGAATCACCAGGATGAGTGACTCAGCGTCAGGCATCGCGGCGGCCGCCACGGTTTCATGGGCTTGGCTGAGCACGCTCAGTGTCTGGCGGGCCAGCAGTCGGCGCAAGGTGGGGCGGGCGGCGAACTCGGCAGCCACGGCGCTTCGGTAATCGAATGCAGCGTTCGTTGGGAGGGGCATGTGTACGGCTCCGTCGAAAGAAGCGACACAGGCTACGAAACGCATTGGGTCAGTCAGCGGTACATAAGACACGCGCCATCAGACGCGCGAATCGACGGGCCCACGCGCCATGGCCCGCTCGAACGAGCGGGCCATGGCGACTGTCAGCTGTACACGCGCGCCAATACCTGGCGGTGGCTTTCGAACTGGTCGAGCACATCGCGCACGATCTGCTCGGGCGTGAAGCCCATCAGGTCGTATTCCTGGCTGCCGTCGTGCAGGTACACCTCGGCGCGGTAGAAACGCTGGCGCACGTCGGTCTCACCCTCCACCGGCGCTTCGTTGGGCGCAGCCAAGTAGCCGTCCAGGCTCACTTCGTAGACGAAGGGATTGCCCTCCTCCATCAGCACACGCAGGCCCATCATGTCGCGCGACTGGCCCAGACGGCTTTCCACCTCGAAGCCCTGCCCGCGCAGCAGCTCGGCCGCCTCGCGCAGCGCCGGGCTGACCTTCCTGTCCATGAAGCGTTGCACCACGGCCTGGGTCGGCTCCAGATCCAGCTGGGTGAGCCGTTCGCTGAAGCCGCGCCGGCCACGGGCGGCCAGTTCGGCACGCTCTAGCTCAGTGGCCATGTCCTGTTTCATGGCCTTGTGCAGACCGAACATGAACAGCACCAGCACCACCGAGAACGGCAGCCCGGCCAGCACCACCATGGTCTGCATGGCTTCGAAGTTGCCCGCCAGCAGCAGGCCGATGGTCACCAGGGTGATCACCGCCGACCAGAACACCACCATCCAGTGCGGCGCGTCCTCGTCGACCTTGCCGCCCTTGCACGACAGGTTGGCCATCATCACCGCGCCGGAGTCGGCCGGGGTGAGGAACAGCACGAAGCCGACGAAGATGGCCACACCGATGACGATCTTCGACGCCGGGAAGTATTCCAGCAGCTGGTAGATCGCCATCGACGGTTGCTCGACCGCGGTCTTGCCCAGCTCCACCGCGCCATGGTTCATCACCAGGTCCAGCGCGGTGTTGCCGAAGATCGACAGCCACGCCAGGGTGAAGCCCAGCGGGATCAGCAGCACGCCGCAGACCAGCTGGCGCACGGTGCGGCCCTTGGAGATGCGGGCGATGAACATGCCCACGAACGGTCCCCAGGAAATCCACCAGGCCCAATAGAACACGGTCCACAGGCCCAGCCAGCGCTCGGATTTGTCGCCGGCGCCTTCATAGACGTAGAGGTCGAAGGTCTTGAGCACGAAACCGTTGAGGTAGTCGCCCACGTTCTGCACGAAGCCGTTGAGCAGGTGCAGGGTCTCGCCGCCCAGCAGGACGAAGATCAGCAGGCCGCTGAACAGGCAGATGTTCAGGTTGGACAGGCGGCGGATGCCGTTTTCCACACCCGAGACGGCCGCCACCGTGGCGACCGAGGCCATGGTCAGGATGACCACCAGCAGGTTGGTCTTGCTGTGGTCCATGCCGAACAGGTATTCCAGGCCCGAGGCCACCTGCATCGAACCGATGCCCAGGTTGGTCACCAGGCCGAGCAGGGTGACGAACATGCCGAAGATGTCCACGGCGTTGCCGCCGGCGCCCTTGACCCAGCGCTCGCCGACCAACGGGTACAGCGCCGAGCGCAGTGCCAGCGGCTGGTTGTGGCGATAGGCGAAGTAACCTACGGCCAGGCCCACCAGAGCGTAGATCGCCCAGCCGTGCAGGCCCCAGTGCAGGAAGGTCAGTTGCAGGCCCTCGCGCGCGGCGGCCAGGCTGGCCGAGGTGCCTTCGGGCGGGTTGAAGTAGTGGTCCAGCGGCTCGGAGGCACCGAAGTACAGCAGCGAGATGCCGATGCCGGAGGAAAACAGCATGCCGGCCCAGGCGCCGTAGCTGAAATCGGGCGTGTCGTCCTTGCCACCGAGCTTGAGCTTGCCGAAATCGGAAAACGCCAGGTAGATGACGAACACCAGGTAACTGCAGATGACCAGCATGTAGTACCAGCCGAAGGTGCGGGTCAGCCATGACTGGGCGACGCCCAACACGTGGCCGGCGGCATCGGGCGCGGCGATCAGCAGGGCAGTCAGGACAAGAATCAACAGCGCCGAGGTGCAGAACACCACGCGGTTGACCCGGACCCTCTCGGCGGGGGCTTGGGTAAGGGAAGCAGAACTCATTGCACGAAGGCTCCAGGGGGTGCGGCAGTGGAGGCTAATCAGTCTTTTCCCGAGCAATTGGTGCAATAGCCCTACTGCTTCAGGTGTTATAAAAGCACCTTGGAAATCGCGTTCCCGGCTTGAATCGTTGCAAAAACACAGGTTCGGCCTCTACTGCGAAGGCTTGCCGCACGGCTGTCGCAGCCCTGGGCGGAATCTGTCCCTGCAATCGCTCTCACCCGTCAACGCCTTGTATTTCGGGGGTCACACGATTTTCTGAGGTATTCAATCTGCGCCGCCAAGAGCCGCTGAAACGCTGTCAATGGCACAAATTGTCGCAGAGCTTATTCTTTATTGATTGAACGTTCAATCAAAACAAAATAGACTGGCCTTCGCCGAGTCGGACGCTGTTCGTCCGCTCGCCAGGCCTGAGGAGAACGCACGATGCCCAAGGTCGGTATGCAACCCATTCGCCGTCAGCAGTTGATCGACGCCACGCTGCAAGCGGTCGATCAAGTAGGCCTGGGAGATGCCAGCATTGCGCTGATTGCCCGCCTGGCCGGCGTGTCGAACGGCATCATCAGTCACTACTTTCGGGACAAGAACGGCCTGATCGCAGCGACCATGCGACACATCATGAACATGCTCAACGACGGCGTGATCGCCCGGCGCCAGGCACTGACCGACACCAGTCCCCGTGCCCAGCTACAGGTGATCATCGAAGGCAACTTCGACGCCAGCCAGGTCACCGGCCCGGCAATGAAAACCTGGTTGGCCTTCTGGGCCTCCAGCATGCACCAGCCGTCTTTGCACAGGTTGCAGCGGATCAACGACCACCGCCTGTATTCCAACCTGTGCTACCAGTTCCGCCGCGCGCTGCCGGCCGACCAGGCGCGCAGCGCCGCCCGCGGCCTGGCAGCGTTGATCGACGGTTTGTGGTTGCGCGGTGCGCTGTCGGGCGACGCCTTCGACACCGACCAGGCGGTACGCATCGCCTACGAATACATGGATCTACAACTGGCTAAGCAGCGACCCACGGGCAACGACGCCCGAGTTTCTGAACAAGCGCGCACGACCACTGCCCAACCGGCACAGGTGCGACGCGCATAGCCACATTCACACTGCACTTGCGAGGACACTATGGCCCGTTTCGGAACGCAAAAACTCTACATCGACGGCGGTTACGTGGACGCCAGCTCCGGTGAAACCTTCGAAGCCGTCAACCCGGCGAACGGCGAAGTGATCGCCCACGTGCAGCGCGCCAACGCAGCCGACGTCGAGAAAGCCGTGGAAAGCGCCGCGCGCGGCCAGAAGGTCTGGGCAGCGATGACCGCCATGCAGCGTTCGCGCATCCTGCGCCGCGCCGTGGACATCCTGCGCGAGCGCAACGACGAGCTGGCCATGCTGGAAACCCTCGACACCGGCAAGTCGTACTCCGAAACCCGCTACGTCGACATCGTCACCGGCGCCGACGTGCTCGAGTACTACGCAGGCCTGGTGCCGGCCATCGAAGGCGAGCAGATCCCGCTGCGCGACAGCTCCTTCGTCTATACCCGCCGCGAGCCGCTGGGCGTCACCGCCGGCATCGGCGCGTGGAACTACCCGATCCAGATCGCCCTGTGGAAGTCCGCACCTGCACTGGCAGCCGGCAACGCGATGATCTTCAAGCCGAGCGAAGTCACCTCGCTGACCACCCTCAAACTGGCCGAAATCTACACCGAAGCCGGCGTGCCGGCTGGCGTGTTCAACGTGCTGACCGGCAGCGGCCGCGACGTCGGCGGCCTGCTCACCGAGCACCCCGGCATCGAGAAGATCTCCTTCACCGGCGGCACCACCACCGGCAAGAAAGTCATGGCCAGCGCCTCGAGCTCCTCGCTCAAGGAAGTCACCATGGAGCTGGGCGGCAAGTCGCCGCTGATCGTTTGCGAAGACGCGGACCTGGACCGCGCCGCCGACATCGCCATGATGGCCAACTTCTACAGCTCCGGTCAGGTGTGCACCAACGGCACCCGCGTGTTCGTGCCGGCCTCGCTCAAGCAGGCCTTCGAAGCCAAGATCCTCGAGCGCGTGGCGCGCATCCGCGTCGGCAACCCCGAAGACGAGAACACCAACTTCGGCCCGCTGGTCAGCTTCGCCCACATGGAAAGCGTGCTGGGCTACATCGCCAAGGGCAAAGAGCAAGGCGCACGCCTGCTGTGCGGCGGCGAGCGGCTGCAGGACGGCGACCTGGCCAAGGGCGCCTTTGTGGCACCGACCGTGTTCACCGACTGCCGAGACGACATGACCATCGTCCAGGAAGAAATCTTCGGCCCGGTCATGAGCATCCTCAGCTACGAAACCGAAGAAGAAGCGATCCGCCGCGCCAACGACACCGACTACGGCCTGGCCGCAGGCGTGTGCACCAACGACCTGACCCGCGCGCACCGCATCATCCACCAGCTCGAAGCCGGCATCTGCTGGATCAACGCCTGGGGCGAGTCGGCGGCGGAAATGCCGGTCGGCGGCTACAAGCAGTCGGGCGTGGGCCGCGAGAACGGCATCAGCTCCCTGGCGCAATACACCCGCATCAAGTCGGTGCAGGTCGAGCTGGGCGACTACGCGTCGGTGTTCTGACCGCTCGCCACCTGCACGTGTGTGCCGGCGG
>NZ_DJJS01000009.1:85756-178781 GCF_002434265.1 Pseudomonas sp. UBA6562
CCGCCGGCACACACGTGCAGGACGCGCGCAATGGCTGGCGTTGGACGGCTGTCGGTAGACCCACACCGATCGCCGACCCTGGCGCTCGAAGGTTTCGAACCGACCTCCATGCGCACCGCTCAAAGCCTGCAACCCGCCTGATCCCCATTCATCGCGCGAGCTTCGCGCCGCTTCCACGGGAAGCCTGAAGCGCGAAGCCCGCCATTGCTTCCGGAGGAAGCTTTTTCATGGAATACGACTACATCATCGTCGGTGCCGGCTCGGCCGGTAACACCCTCGCCACCCGCCTGACCGAAGACGCCGGCACCACCGTGCTGCTGCTCGAAGCCGGCGGCCCGGACTACCGTTTCGACTTCCGCACGCAGATGCCGGCCGCGCTGGCCTTCCCCCTGCAAGGCCGCCGCTACAACTGGGCCTACGAGACCGATCCGGAGCCGCACATGGACAACCGCCGCATGGAATGTGGCCGCGGTAAAGGGCTGGGCGGTTCGTCGCTGATCAACGGCATGTGCTACATCCGCGGCAACGCCATGGACTTCGACGGCTGGGCCAAGCTGCCCGGCCTGGAAGACTGGGCCTACCTCGACTGCCTGCCGTACTTCCGCAAGGCCGAAACCCGCGACATCGGCCCGAACGACTACCACGGCGGCGACGGCCCGTTGAGCGTGGCAACGCCCAAGCCCGACAACAACCCGCTGTTCAACGCCATGGTCGAAGCCGGCGTGCAAGCCGGTTACCCGCGCACCGACGACCTCAACGGCTACCAGCAGGAAGGCTTCGGCCCAATGGACCGCTCGGTGACCAAGAACGGCCGCCGTTCCAGCACCGCCCGTGGCTACCTTGATCAGGCCAAGAAGCGCCCGAACCTGACCATCGTCACCCATGCCCTGAGCGACCGCATCCTGTTCGACGGCAAGCGTGCCGTGGGTGTGACCTACCTGCACGGCGACAGCGAAGAGCGCATCGAAGTGCGCGCACGCAAGGAAGTGATCGTCAGCTCCGGTGCCATCGCCACCCCGCAACTGCTGCAACGCTCCGGCGTCGGCCCGCGCGCGCTGCTCGAAAGCCACGACATCCCTGTGGTGCACGACCTGCCGGGCGTCGGCGAGAACCTGCAGGACCACCTGGAGCTGTACCTGCAATACGCCTGCACCCAGCCGGTCTCGCTGTACCCGTCGCTACTGTGGTGGAACCAGCCGGCCATCGGCGCCGAATGGCTGTTCAACGGCACCGGCATCGGCGCCAGCAACCAGTTCGAAGCGGGCGGTTTCATCCGCAGCCGCCCCGAGTTCGAGTGGCCGAACATCCAGTACCATTTCCTGCCGGTGGCGATCAACTACAACGGCAGCAAGGGCGTGCAGGAGCACGGCTTCCAAGCGCACATGGGCTCGATGCGCTCGCCTAGCCGCGGTCGCGTGCAGGTCAAATCCAAAGACCCGCGCCAGCACCCGAGCATCCTGTTCAACTACATGGCCACCGAGCAGGACTGGCAGGAATTCCGCGACGGCATCCGCCTGACTCGCGAGATCATGGCCCAGCCCGCGTTGGACCAGTACCGCGGCCGCGAGATCAGCCCGGGCGAGCACGTGCAAACCGACGAGGAACTGGACAAGTTCATCCGCGAGCACGCCGAGACGGCCTACCACCCGTCCTGCTCGTGCAAGATGGGCGACGACGACATGGCGGTGGTCGACGGTCAGGGCCGCGTGCACGGCATGCAAGGGCTGCGCGTGGTGGATGCGTCGATCATGCCGATCATCATCACCGGCAACCTCAACGCCACGACGATCATGATCGCCGAGAAAATCGCCGACAAGATCCGCAACCGCGCTCCATTGCCGCGCAGCACCGCCACCTACCACGTGGCCAATGGCGCGCCGGTCAAAGGTAAAGCGATGCGTGAGGTCCAGCAGGGCTGATACCCGGCGCTGGACCGTGGAGTGAGCAGTGCCGATCGGCCAGGCAAGAGCGATCAGCTGCCCTCCCGGTCGCCGGCAACGCCGGCCCACCCCACTAGGACGGCGCAATACCCGGGGTGGCTGTCCGGCAGTGCCCCCACGCGCTCCCTCCCGCCTCCTGGCTCAGGTAGGCAGCGCAAAAAACGTGCGCATCAGCGCGTCGTCGTCCGTACCCAACCGTTCGGCCAGCCGTTGCCGGTCGAACACCGCACCGCTACGCATCTCGCGTAGCGATGCTCCCTCCGGCGCTTGCGCCAACGCCTCAAGACGCACCTCGGTGAATCGATAGGTGTCGGCCTGCACGGCGCGCAGGTTTTTGACCCGCAGATGGCGCCCAGGCAGCATCAACGCCTCGGCTTCGTCCGGCCGGCTCGAAAAGGGCGCAATGGGCGTCGCCTTGACATACGGCCCCGGCTCCAGAACGTAGACCACTGCGCCATCGTCGAACGCCGTGGCGCCGCTGACCTGCGCCTGCGGATCGTTGAACACCTCCCAAAGCGCATAGGGATTTTCGGTGAACGAGGTGAAGTCCGTGGTCACCAGCACGTCACCCGCCCCAATGGCGTGCTCGCCTGCCGTGACGATCCCCGACCCTCGCGCATGCGACCCCGCCCGGTACAAAGGCACTTCACTGCTCGCCCCGATCTGGCCCAGGGCGCGTGCCAGCGCTTGGCTGCGCCGAACGTTCTCGGCCCGGGTGCCGTCCAGGGGCAGTCCCTGCCACAGGCGGTTATAGCGCTCCGGCGCGCTGGTGTACTCGCTGATGGCGGCGGAGCCGAAGCCCAGTTCGTCGCGATAGACGGCATAAGGTTCGCTGAACGCGTCCAGGTATGCACCGCCGGCACCCACCGCTTCGTGATCGGCCCAAGGCACTTCCGTCAGCTGCGCTTGCTGGCGCGCCAATGCCTGATCTGACCTGGCCAGCAGTTCGTCGGCCGCTGGCGCCATGTAGGGCGTCCAGTCGAAAGCGTCCTCATTCGAGGGTTCGGACCCGCCCACCGACAGCGGTCGGCGTCCTTCCTCGAACAGCTCGCCGGCACGCATCATGGCCGCATCGAGCAGGATGAAAAGCATGTCCAACACCACAGCCGACCAGGCCGCCGAGCGCCACGCCGCCTTCCCTGTGAGCGCACGGTCGAGGTGCAAGCCAAGGGTTGCGGCACTCAGCCCCAACGATGTGAGAACGACAGGCCAACCAAACGGTGCCAAGGGGGCGATCAGCACGCCGGCTGTCTCCAAACCTGCCAGCCACTTGGCTTTGCGCAGTTGCGCGTTGGTTGTGAGGCGCTCGTGGGCATCGCTGACCAGTTCGCTCATGAGCCTGTCACGCAGGTGGACGAACAGATCGCCAAGCACCGCTTTCGACCGCCTGGCGACGGCCTTGCCGGCAAGGGAAGCGGCAAGTGTCTGGCGGCTCTCGAACATCTCCAGCCCGATGGCCGCGTCTGTGGAGTACAGGCACATCCTGCCGTTCTTGAGACGACGCACGAACAGCGGCTGGACGAAGGGCGTCGTGGCGGACAGCGCGTACCAGCCCGTGCGTTGGGTCGATGCGAAAGCCTGCCGCAATGCGTCCGTACTACTGGGCAGCGTGGGAACGACAAGGGTGGCGGCAAGCACCTCGCGCCGCTCGGCCACGCTCAACGCACTGCGGCCGACCGCCGCCAGAAAGCGGGCACGAGCCCATACGCAGTAGTCATCGCCGCGCTGCGCCTGGAAGCGTTGCAGGGCCTGGGCATAACGCCCGGCGAAATCCATGTCCCACAAGGCCAGCAGCACTTGCTCGGCACTGAGCCGAACCTCATTGCGCTCGTCGTAATCGGCGTGGCTGGCATCCACTCGATAGAAACCGCCATACAGGCCCAACTCGTCGGCTGCGGCCTGCTGCTGCGCGCTGAAACGCTGGAGGACCAGGTCGGTCAGGGTCATCGAACGCTGCGGCGGCCCACGGTGGCGCCAGCCGGTGTAGCTCAGCGGGCTGCTGGCAGCGGATGGAAAGGTGTGCCAGTACAGCCGGTCGGGATCGAGCCAGTAACCCAGCTGACGCTCCACCAAGTGGCCCGCAGCCCGACGCGCAAGGCCGTGTAGGTCGGGAAACTGCGCCATCAGGCGTTGGGTGATTCGGGCAAGGGAAGGAATATCTTTTGGATTCATGGCGATAGGCAACCTGAGTGAGGGGTGCGCTACTGAAACCGCCTTTACTGGGAACCATTCGGTATCACTTTACAGCCCGCATCGGCATCGGGTTAGAATCGATTGGCACGCGACCTGCTAGCCAAAGCCCACTCAAGGTCTGCCTTTCCCCGCAACACGCTGGAGTACACGCCCTTGGATGCAAGCACCATCAACAGCCTGTTCCTGATCGGCGCCTTGCTGGTGGGTGCGAGCATTCTGGTCAGCTCGCTGTCTTCGCGCCTGGGCATCCCGATTCTGGTCATCATTCTGGCCGTAGGCATGGTCGCCGGCGTCGACGGTGGCGGCATCGTCTTCAACAACTACCCGACCGCGTATTTGGTAGGCAACCTGGCCCTGGCGGTGATTCTGCTCGACGGTGGCCTGCGCACGCGGGTGGCAAGTTTCCGCGTGGCTTTATGGCCGGCGTTGTCGCTGGCCACGGTCGGGGTGCTGATCACCACGGCATTGACCGGCATGGTCGCCGCCTGGCTGTTCGACCTGAGCCTGATCCAGGGCCTGCTGATCGGCGCCATCGTCGGCTCCACCGACGCCGCGGCGGTGTTCTCGCTGTTGGGCGGCAAAGGCCTGAACGAACGGGTCACCGCTACGCTGGAGATCGAATCGGGCAGCAACGACCCCATGGCGGTATTCCTCACCGTCACCCTGATCGAGATGATCGCCAGCAACCAGACCGGCCTGCACTGGAGCCTGCTCGGCCACCTGATCCGCGAGTTCGGCATCGGCGGCTTGCTGGGCCTGGGCGGCGGCTGGCTGATGCTGCAAGCGGTCAATCGCATCCACCTGGCCAGCGCCCTGTACCCGATCCTGGTGATCGCCGGCGGCCTGGTGGTGTTCTCCCTGACCAACGCCCTGCACGGCAGCGGCTTCCTGGCGGTGTACCTGTGCGGCCTGGTGCTGGGCAATCGGCCGATCCGCAGCCGCCACGGCATCCTGCACATGCTCGACGGCATGGCCTGGCTGGCGCAGATCGGCATGTTCCTGGTGCTGGGGCTGCTGGTCACTCCGCACGACCTGCTGCCCATCGCCGTGCCGGCCCTGGGCCTGGCGCTATGGATGATCGTGGTCGCCCGGCCGCTGTCGGTGTTCGCCGCGCTGCTGCCGTTCAAAGCCTTCCATGACCGCGAAAAAGCCTTCATCGCCTGGGTCGGCCTGCGTGGCGCGGTGCCGATCATTCTCGCGGTGTTCCCGTTGATGGCCGGGCTGCCGCAAGCGCAGCTGTTCTTCAACCTGGCGTTCTTCATCGTGCTCATCTCGCTGCTGGTGCAGGGCACCAGCCTGCCGTGGATGGCCAAACTGCTGAAGGTCACCGTGCCGCCCGACCCGGCGCCGATTTCGCGTTCCGCGCTGGAGGTGCACATCACCAGCGAGTGGGAGCTGTTCGTCTACCGCCTGGGCCAGGAAAAGTGGTGCATCGGCGCTGCCCTGCGCGAGCTGAAGATGCCGCCGGGCACGCGCATCGCCGCGCTGTTCCGCGGCGAGGAACTGCTGCACCCCTCGGGCAGCACCGTGCTGCAGGTCGACGACATGCTCTGCGTGATCGGCCACGAACACGACCTGCCGGCCCTCGGCAAACTGTTCAGCCAGGCGCCGCAGCGTGGGCTGGATCTGCGCTTCTTCGGCGACTTCGTGCTCGAAGGCGATGCCGAACTGGGCGCGGTGGCCGCGCTGTACGGTCTGCAACTGGATGGGCTGGACAGCCGCATGCCGCTGGCGCAGTTCATCCGCCAAAAGGTCGGCGGCGCTCCGGTGGTGGGCGACCAGATCGAATGGCACAGCACGCTGTGGACCATTGCGCTGATGGAGGGGAACAAGATCATGAAAGTCGGCGTCAAATTCCCCGAGGGCGCCCGACCCGGTCCTGGCTTGTTCCTCTAAACCTTCGCCACTGCCCCGGCATTTCAAGAATTCTGCCTATGTTCCCGCGCGTACTCCGCACAGCCCTGCTCGGGCTGTGCCTGCTCCTTCCCCTGGCTGGCGTGGCCGCCGAAGCGCCCACCAGCGACAGCGTCCAGCAAAGCCTCGACAAGATCGCCGAGCGCAAACTGCCCGAGGCCGATCAGAAAGCGCTGCAACAGCTGTTGGAAAAGACCCTTTCCTGGCTCGACAGCCGCGACGACAGCCAGCAGAAGCTCGACGCCCTGCGCGTGCAGTTGGCCGACGCGCCCAAGGAAATCAACGACAGCCAGCAGCAGCTCAACCAGCTCAAGGCCAGCCAGCCGGCGCCGGTGGCGCAGCGCTACAGCAAGCTCGACGTGCCGCAGCTCGAACAGCTGCTCAGCGAGCGCAGCACCCAGCAGGGTGACCTGCAAAAGGCGCTGTCCGAAGCCAATAGCCTGATCATCAACTCGCAGACCCGTCCCGAGCGCGCCCAGGCCGAAATCAGCAACGCGCAAAGCCGTACCCAGCAGATCAACAACCTGCTCAAGCAAGGCAAGGACAACGGCAAGACCCTCAGCGCCGACCAGCGCAACCAGCTCAACGCGGAGCTGGCTTCGCTCAATGCCCTGACCCAGTTGCGTCGCCGAGAGCTGGCCGGCAACGGCCTGCTGCAAGACCTGGGCAACGCCCAGCACGACCTGCTGATCGAAAAGGCCGCACGCCTGGAGCAGGAAATCCAGGACCTGCAAACCCTGATCAACGGCAAACGCCTGGCCCAGTCGCAACAGGCCGTCACCCAACAGTCGCTGGAAGCGCAAAAAGCCGGTGGCAGCACTTTGCTGGCCAGCGAGAGCGCCGACAACCTGGAGCTGTCCGACTACCTGCTCAAGAGCACCGACCGCCTCAACGAACTGACCCAGCAGAACCTGCGCGTCAAGCAGCAGCTCGACAACGTCACTCAGGCCGACCAGGCCCTGGACGAGCAGATCAACGTGCTCAAGGGCAGCCTGCTGCTGTCCAAGATCCTCTACAAGCAGAAGCAGGCGCTGCCGCATCTGAAGCTCGACCGCGACCTGGCCGACCAGATCGCCGACATCCGTCTGTACCAGTTCGAGGTCAACCAGCAGCGCGAGCAGATGAGCACGCCGGGCGCCTACGTGGAGAAACTGCTGGCCGACCAGCCGCAGGAAAACGTCACTCCGGCGCTGCGCAAGGCTTTGCTGGAGGTGGCCATCACCCGCAGCGACCTGCTCGAGCGGCTCAACCGCGAGCTGTCGGCGGTGCTCAACGAATCGATCACCCTGCAGCTCAATCAGAAACAGCTGTTCAGCACGGCGCAGAACCTGCGCACCACCCTCGAAGAGCAGATGTTCTGGATTCCCAGCAACAAGGCGCTGGACGTGGAATGGCTGCGCTATGCGCCCGAACGCCTGGTCGAACAGATCGGCGGCCTGCCCTGGGCCTCCGGCGTGACCGAGCTGGGCAGCGGCCTGGCCCAGCACCCGCTGCTGTTCCTGCCGTTGCTGCTGGCCATCGGCGCGCTGCTGTGGCGGCGCAGCTATCTGTACGAGCAGTTGAACAAGGTCCATCAGGACATCGGCCACTTCAAGCGCGACAGCCAGTGGCACACACCCCAGGCGATCCTGATCAACATTCTGTTGGCCATGCCGTTGAGCCTGGCCCTGGCGCTGTGCAGCTACGCCTTGCAGATCGACGCCCGCGGGCAGAACGGCAACCTCGGCGCGGCCCTGTGGCAACTGGCGCAGGCTTGGCTGGTGTTCTATACCGCCTACCGCATCCTCTCTCCGGGAGGCGTGGCCGAGGTGCATTTCCGCTGGTACAAGCCGCAAGTGCAGTTCCTGCGCGGTTGGGTGCGGCGCCTGGGCACCGTGGTGCTGGCCCTGGTCGGCGTGGTGGCGGTGGCCGAACACCAACCCTCGGCGCTGGCCGACGACGTGTTCGGCATCGCCGTGGTCCTGGCCTGCTACGCCCTGATGGCGCTGCTGCTCAGCCGCCTGCTGCTGAGCAGCCCGGCGCACCGCGACACCTCGCTGTTCCGCAAGGCCGTGGGCGTGGCCTTCACCGCCCTGCCCATCGCCTTGTTCGTGGCGGTGTGCTTCGGCTACTACTACACCGCGCTCAAACTCACCGACCGGCTGATCTACACCCTCTACCTGCTGCTGTTCTGGCTGGTGATCGAAGCGGCCTTCATGCGCGGCCTGTCGGTGGCGGCGCGGCGCCTGGCCTACCAGCGCGCGATCAGCAAGCGCCAGGCCAGCAAGGAAGGGCTCGACGGCGAGGTGGTGATCGAAGAGCCGGCCCTGGACATCGAACAGGTCAACCAGCAGTCGCTGCGCCTGATCCGCCTGGCACTGCTCGGCGGCTTCATGGCTGCACTGTATTGGGTGTGGTCGGACCTGCTCAGCGTGTTCGCCTACCTCAACAACTTCACGCTCTACGAATACAGCAGCGGCACGGGCGCGGCCGCCAGCCTGGTGCCGATAAGCCTGGGCGACCTGCTCGGCGCGCTGGTGATCGGCGGCATCACCATCGCCCTGGCCAGCAACCTGCCGGGCCTGCTGGAAGTGCTGGTGCTGTCGCGGTTGAACCTGGCCCAGGGCAGCGCCTATGCCATCACCACGTTGCTGTCGTACGTGATCGTCGGGGTCGGCATCGTCAGCACCCTGGCCACCCTGGGGGTGAGCTGGGACAAGCTGCAATGGCTGGTGGCGGCACTGTCGCTGGGCCTGGGCTTCGGCATGCAGGAGATCTTCGCCAACTTCATCTCGGGCATCATGATCCTCTTCGAGCGCCCGGTGCGCATCGGCGACACGATCACCATCGGCAACCTGTCCGGCACGGTGAGCAAGATCCGCATCCGCGCCACCACCATCACCGACTTCGACCGCAAGGACATCATCGTCCCGAACAAGACCTTCATCACCGGGCAGTTGATCAACTGGTCGCTGACCGACACCATCACTCGCGTTACCCTCAAGCTGGGCATCGACTACGGCTCGGACCTGGATCTGGTGCGCGAACTGCTGCTCAAGGGCGCCGAAGAGAACCCGCGAGTGCTCAAGGACCCCGAGCCCTTGGTGTACTTCCTCAACTTCGGCGAGACCCTGGAGCACGAACTGCGCATGCACGTGCGCGACCTGGGCGACCGCAACCCGACGCTGGACGAGGTCAACCGCTACATCGACAAGGCGTTCCGCGAGCACGGCATCAAGATCTCCGTGCGCCAGGTGGAGGTGTTCCTGATGGACACCAAAGGCGGGCGGCAACAGACGATCGGTCTCGATCCGCGCAAGTCCGATGGCACTGCGCCGGACTGATGGCACTCACACCTAGACCGACGCCAGAACAACCTGGAGAAGCCGCGTGAAAACCCTCGATCAATTGAGCTTCGACACCCGCTTCGCCCGCCTGGGCGATGCGTTCTCGGTCGAAGTGCTGCCCGACCCCATCGCCGACCCGCGCCTGGTAGTGGCCAGCCCCGCCGCCATGGCCCTGCTCGATCTGGACCCGGCGGTCGCCGAACAGCCGCTGTTCGCCGAGCTGTTCAGCGGCCACAAGCTTTGGGAAGGGGCCGAGCCGCGGGCTATGGTGTATTCCGGCCACCAGTTCGGCGGCTACACCCCGCGCCTGGGCGACGGCCGTGGGCTGCTGCTCGGCGAGGTGGTCAACGAGGCTGGCGAGCATTGGGACCTGCACCTCAAGGGCGCCGGGCAGACGCCGTTCTCGCGCATGGGCGACGGCCGCGCGGTGCTGCGTTCCTCGATCCGAGAATTCCTCGGTTCCGAAGCGCTGCATGCGTTGGGCATTCCCAGCAGCCGCGCGCTGTGCGTGATCGGCTCCAGCACCGTGGTCTGGCGCGAAACCCAGGAGCGCGCCGCCATGCTCCTGCGCCTGGCGCAGAGCCATGTGCGCTTCGGCCACTTCGAATACTTCTATTACACCAAGCAGCCGGAGCAGGCGCAGCAGCTGCTCGACTTCGTGCTGGAACAGTACTACCCCGAATGCCAAGAGGAATCGCTGCCGTACCTGGCGATGTTCCGCAGCATCGTCGAGCGCAATGCCGAGCTGATCGCCCACTGGCAGGCCTATGGCTTCTGCCACGGCGTGATGAACACCGACAACATGTCGATCCTGGGCATCACCTTCGACTTCGGCCCCTTCGCGTTCCTCGACGACTTCGACGCCAACTTCGTCTGCAACCACTCCGACGACCGCGGCCGCTACAGCTACAGCAACCAGGTGCCCATCGCACACTGGAACCTGAGTGCGCTGGCCCAGGCACTGACGCCCTTCATCGAGGTGGAAGCCTTGCAGGAGGCGCTGAGCCTGTTCCTGCCGCTGTACCAGGCCCATTACCTCGACCTGATGCGTCGCCGCCTGGGGCTGACCACGGCCGAAGAAGACGACATGGCGCTGGTCGAGCAATTACTGCACTGCATGCAGCGCGGTGGCGTGGACTACACGCTGTTCTTCCGCCACCTGGGCGAGCAGCCGGTGGAAGCGGCCTTGCAGGTGGTACGCGACGAGTTCGTCGACCTGGCGGCGTTCGACCAGTGGGCCGAGGCGTATGGCGCCCGTTGCGCGCGCGAACCGAACAATGCCGAAGGTCGGCGTGACCGTATGCATGCGGTCAACCCGCTGTACATCCTGCGCAATTACTTGGCCCAGCAGGCCATCGAGGCGGCCGAGGCCGGCGACTACAGCGTGGTGCGCGAACTGCACCAGGTGCTGAGTCGGCCCTTCGAGGCACAGCCCGGAATGCAGGCCTATGCGCAGCGGCCACCGGATTGGGGCAAGCATCTGGAAATCAGTTGTTCGTCGTGACAGGCCGTCCGTTTCTACAGGAGCAACCATGCCAAACCCGCTGCTGATCCCCTGCCCCCACTGCGACGGCCTCAACCGTCTGCCTGCCGAGCGCCTCGTCGACGCGCCCAAGTGCGGCCGCTGTAAACGGCCGGTGCTGCTGGCCACACCGTTCGACCTGAGCGAGCAGAGCTACCCCAGCCAGATCAAAGGCGACCTGCCGTTGCTGGTCGACGTCTGGGCCGACTGGTGCGGCCCGTGCAAGGCCTTCGCCCCGGTCTTCGCCCAGGCTGCACAGCAACTGCACGGCCGCTGCCGCCTGGCCAAGCTCGACAGCGAAGCCAACCGCACACTGTCGGCGCAGCTGGGCATCCGCTCCATCCCCAGCCTGATCCTGTTCAGGAACGGCCGCGAAACGGCGCGGCAGGCGGGGGCGTTTCCGTTGCAGGCGTTGATGCAGTGGTTAGGGGGTGAGGGGGTTTAAAAAGTAGGGGCTCTCGAACCTTTGCCAAGAAGAACTCTGAAATTGAGGGATCTTGCGACTCATAGGCCTCAATGAGTGTCACAAGAGCTTCCACTTCATTGGCCTCAGGCGTTCCCGGTTCGGCTTGAAAGATGTGCTCAAGTCGCCTGAACGCTCGCTGCATACCTGCCTCGTCCCGAATAGACTCGACGACCGTATCCATTTCCTATGCTGCCCCTCTTAGCGCTTGAGTACTGCAATGACTCGACGCGGTTCCAATCGATGTCGCGTCCTGCCAACAAGCTGGACGCTACACTCGGCAGCGGCGCCTATGAATCAGGCTTGCCGCTCCAAAACATCATGCAACTCGACGAACTGCCGGCTCAGCTTGTGCTTGGGATCGAAGTGGATCAGCGGTTGGCTGGCGTGGTGCGACTCGCGCATCTTCACCGAGCTGGCCAAGTACACCGGTAGCACCGGCAGGCCTTCGCCGAGCAGTTCGTCGAGCATCTGTTGCGGCAGGCTGGCGCGGGCCTGGAACTGGTTGACCACGATGCCTTCGACGACCAGGCCTGAGTTGTGGTCTTCCTTGAGCTCTTCGATTTCCGCCAGCAGGCCGTATAGCGCCTGGCGCGAAAAGCTGTCGCAGTCGAAGGGGATCAGCACGCGGTCGGCGGCGATCAGGGCCGAGACGGCGTAGAAGTTCAGGGCGGGCGGGGTGTCGATGTAGATGCGCTCGTAGTCTTCGTCGAGCGCGTCGAGCAGTTTGCGCAGCTTGTTGATCTTGTGTTTGGCCTCGAGCTTGGGTTGCAGGTCGGCCAGTTCCGCGTTGGCGGTGATCAGGTGCAGGTTGTCGTAGGGGGTGTGGTGGATGTCCACCTTGTGCTTCTTGGCGGCCGGGCCCCCGGCCAGGCTCTGTTTGAAGAAGTCGGCGATGCCCAGGGGAATGTCGTCGCCGGTCAGGCCCGTGAGGTACTGGGTGGAGTTGGCCTGGGCGTCCAGGTCGATCAACAAGGTCCGATACCCTTCATGGGCACTGACGGCCGCCAGGTTGCAGGCGATGCTGGATTTGCCCACGCCACCTTTCTGATTGAACACCGCGCGCCGCATGGAAAGCCCTCCCTCTGTCAACGAAGGATCGAGTATGTGGTGGGGTTTGTTGCATTACTAGCGTCGGGGCAGCGAAGCGATTTCAGCTCGAAGCTTCTGGCATACAGTTTTTCAGCCAATGCCTACAGAAACTATGGCCTGTGGCAAGTCACCGGTTACGGGATGCGCCGTTGGCGATCCTGTAACCAATGTTTGCTGAACAGCAGTGTGAGCATGTCTGCCGGCTGTATGCGCTCAAATGGCAGTGATCGGCTACGTTCTCCACCCTGCACCGGCCAGGGCGCGACCGCTGCCGTCTTCGTACAGCAGCCTAGCGCTTGTCCCACACTTCGAAACGGTATCCCGGCCCGTCGCTGGGCTGCGGCGCGCTGGACGTCAGTTGCCAGCGGCTCTCGTCGAACACCGGGAACCACGCGTCGCCGAGCGGGCTCAGTTCGACCTGGGTCAGGTACATCCGGCTGACCAGCCCCTGCGCCAACGCCTGGGTATAAAGCTGCGCGCCGCCAATCAACATCACCTCGTCGACGCCCTGCTCGGTGGCCCACTGCTCGGCGCGCCGCTGTGCCTGCTCCAACGAGGCGAACACTTCGGCGCCGTCGAGCTGCAGACCCGCTTGGCGGCTGACCACCAGGTTGAGCCGCCCCGGCAGCGGTCGGCCGAGCGAATCCCAGGTCTTGCGGCCCATGATGATCGGCTTGCCCAAGGTGGTGGCCTTGAAGTACTTGAAGTCCCCCGGCAGGTGCCAGGGCATGGAGTTGTCGATGCCGATGACGCGGTTCTCGGCGAGGGCCGCGATCAGGCTGAGGGGGAGTGGTGTGGTCATGCCGGCGAGGATAGCAAACCCTGCCTGGGTTATGCTTCCACCCTCAATCGCGCACTGGAAGAGCCTGTGACTGGACTGACCCGATTCGACACGCGCTGGCTCACCGAGGCGGTGCGTCTGCGAGAGGAACACGCCGGCCTGCTGGACGACCAGGAGGCCAACCGCCAGGCCCGCCAACACGGCGGCGATCTGGCCCAGCGCATCGAACGCCGCGCCCTGTGGCTGGCCGAGCGCGATGGCATGGTCGCGGCCCTGCGCCATTGGAAACAAGGCGCGCGCCTGGCGCTGCTGGGGTTGATGCTGTTCGCCGTGCTCAGCGGTGCGGGCCTTGCCTTCGCCGCACTGGGCGATGGTGCGCGGCCGGTCAACGTGTTCTGGGCGCTGGGCAGCCTGTTGGGCCTGAACCTGCTGATGCTGCTGGGCTGGGCCGTGGGCTTCTGGCTATCGGGCGAACACGGCGCGGGGCTTGGGCGCCTGTGGCTATGGCTCGCCGAACGCCTGGCACGCGACGCCCAGGCCGCGCAATTGGCGCCGGCGCTACTGGTGATGCTGGAGCGGCGGCGCTTGTCGCGCTGGCTGCTCGGGCTGTGGGTGCATGGCCTGTGGCTGCTGGCGATGCTCAGCGCGCTGGGCATGCTACTGACCCTGCTGGCCGGGCGGCGCTATGGCTTCGTTTGGGAAACCACGCTGCTGGCCGCCGAGCCGTTCGTCGCCCTGACGCAAACGTTGGGCGCCCTGCCCGCCTTGCTCGGCTTCAGCATTCCCAGCGAGGCGATGATCCGTGCCAGCGGCGCGACCCAGCCGGCGCTGGAGGTGGCGCGCCAGGCCTGGGCCAGCTGGCTGCTGGGCGTGGTCCTGGTGTACGGCCTGGTGCCGCGCCTGCTGCTGGCGGCGCTGTGCCTGTGGCGCTGGCGCCAGGGCCGCGCGCGCCTGGAACTGGACCTCGAACTGCCCGCCTACCGCCAGTTGCGCGACGTGCTGATGCCCAGCAGCGAGCGCTTGGGCGTACAGGACCCGGCCCCCGCAATGCTGCCCCAGGCCGAGTTGTCCACACCCGAGTTGGGCAGCCATGGCGCCCTGCTGGTCGGCCTGGAGCTGGACGACCGACGTCCCTGGCCGCCTACACTGCCTGCCACGGTCAGCGACGCCGGCCTGCTCGACAGCCGTGCCTCGCGCAACCGCCTGCTCGAGCAGCTCGGGCGGTTTCCGCCCGAACGCCTGCTGATCGCCTGCGACCCGCAGCGCTCGCCCGACCGAGGTAGCCTGGCGCTGCTCGCGGAGCTGGCGCGCAACGCAGGTGCGACACGCATCTGGCTGCTGCCGGCCGTCGCCGACGAAACCCTGGACGCCACGCGTCTGGGCGACTGGCACGAAGCGCTCGAGCGGCTGGGCCTGGCCCACAGCGAACGCTTGCCGCTCGCCTGGCTGGAGCATGGCCATGACTGAGCGACCGGTACCGCCGAGCCCGTCACAGCGCGACCTTCCACCCAGCGAAAGCAGGCCCACCACCGCTCGCACCGGGCTGCGCCAACCTGGGCGCGACTTCGCCGCCGCCTACCATGGCCCCGCAGGAGCCTACCCATGACCGCACCCCTGAAGCTCGCCCTGGTGGGCCACACCAATGTCGGCAAGACCTCGCTGCTGCGCACCCTCACCCGCGACGTGACCTTCGGCGAGGTCTCGCACCGCCCCAGCACCACCCGCCATGTCGAAGGCGCGCGCCTGTCGGTGGACGGCGAGCCCTTGCTGGAGCTGTACGACACGCCCGGCCTGGAAGACGCCATCGCCCTGCTCGAACACCTGGAGCGTCTGGAGCGTCCCGGCGAACGCCTCGACGGCCCGGCGCGGCTGCAACGCTTCCTGCAAGGCAGCGAAGCGCGCCAGCGTTTCGAACAGGAAGCCAAGGTGCTGCGCCAATTGCTGGCCAGCGATGCTGGGCTGTACGTGATCGACGCCCGCGAGCCGGTACTGGCCAAATACCGCGACGAGCTGGAGGTCTTGGCCAGTTGCGGCAAGCCTTTGCTGCCGGTGCTCAACTTCGTCGCCAGCGAACAGCACCGCGAGCCGCAGTGGCGCGAGGCTTTGGCGCGCCTCGGCCTGCACGCCCTGGTGCGTTTCGACAGCGTGGCACCGCCGCAGGATGGCGAGCAGCGCCTCTACGACAGCCTGGCCCTGCTGCTGGAAAACGCCCGCCCCGCCTTGCAGCGCCTGGTCGCCGACCAGCAGGCGCAGCGCCTGGCACGCCAGGCCAACGGCAAGCGGCTGATCGCCGAACTGCTCATCGACTGCGCGGCGTGCCGGCGCAGCGTCGATACCGAGCCCGCCGCGCAAGCCGCCGCGACCGCCGCCCTGCGCCAGGCGGTGCGCCAGCGCGAGCAGCAGTGCGTCGAAGCCTTGCTGGCGCTGTATGCCTTCCGCCGGGAAGACGCGGCAGCCGACGAAGTGCCGTTGCTGGACGGGCGTTGGGGCGACGACCTGTTCAACCCTGAAACCCTGCGCCAACTGGGCGTGCGTGTGGGCGGCGGCGTCGCCGCGGGTGCCGCTGCCGGTGCCGGCGTCGACCTGCTGATGGGCGGCCTGACCCTCGGCGCCGCCGCCCTGGCCGGCGCCATCGCCGGTGGCGCGTTGCAAACGGCACGCAGCTACGGCGGGCGGCTGATGGGCAAGTTCAAGGGCCAGCGCGAGCTGACCGTCGACGACACCGTGCTGCGCCTCCTGGCCTTGCGTCAGCAGCAACTGATGCAGGCCCTCGACAGCCGTGGCCACGCCGCGCAGGGCAGCATCGCGTTGTCGGCGCCGGCCGAGCGCTCCTGGCGCGAAGGCAAGCTGCCCGCCGCCTTGCACAAGGCCCGCGCCCACCCGCAATGGTCGATCCTCAACCTCAGGCCACGGCTGGACCAGCGCGAGCGCCAGGAGCAGATACGCACGCTGGTGGAGGCTCTATAGGCAGCTATCGGGCCGGAGGGGTGCGACTGATCGACGCGGTCTATCAAGACATCGAATCAAGCGATTAGACGCTTCCCGCCCATGGGCATAGGCTGGAAAGCCTATCCCCTCGGTGATCCGCCTCGATGAACAGCAAGCCTCCGGTCTGCGCGGCCTCCACCTCGCTCACCCTGCCTGCCGCCAGCAATCGCTACGAATACGCCCAGCTCGACGATGGCGAGCGTGCCGCCACGCCTTTGGCCGAAGAAGTGGCCCTGGCCATCGCCTACAACGGCCTGAACCAGGCGGTGATGCTGGTCAGCCCCACCGACCTCGACGATTTCGTGGTCGGTTTCAGCATCGGCAGCGGGCTGGTCACCGGTACCGACGACATTTACGACATCAAGCTGTCGGGCACAGGTTCGGCGCTGTATGCCGATGTCGAGATCGCCAGCCGCGCCTTCTGGCAGCTCAAGGACCAGCGCCGGCAGCTGGCCGGCACCAGCGGCTGCGGCCTGTGCGGGGTCGAGGCCCTGGAACAGGCGCTGCCCGACTTGACCGCGCTGCCCGGCGCCCCCTTGCCGCCAGTGGCCTGGCTGGCCGACCTGCGCAAGCGCATCGACGCCTTCCAGCCCTTGGGCCAGCACTGCGGCGCAGTGCATGCCGCACTGTTCATGGACCGCCACGGCGAACTGCTGATGGGCCGCGAAGACATCGGCCGGCACAACGCCCTCGACAAGCTGATCGGCGCCCTGCTGCGCCAGCGCATCGACACCTCCGGCGGCCTTGCCATCGTCACCAGCCGCTGCAGCCTGGAACTGATCCAGAAGGTGCTGCGCGCTCGCATCCAGACCCTGGTCAGCCTCTCGGCGCCCACCGGCCTTGCCCTGCAATGGGCGCGCAAGCACAACCTCAACCTGATCCATTTGCCCAAACACAGCGCACCGCGGGTCTACAGCCCCGCGTCGGAGTAGCCATCGTGAGCTCGCATCAAAAGATTCCCGACAACGCCCCTGCGTCCAGCCCGCGCTACAAGCCCTACCCCGGCCCTGCCGGCGGTTGGGGCGCGCTGATCAGCGTGACCAAGGCCTGGATCGGCAGCGACAACGCGCTGAAGAACCTGCGCGCGATGCTCAAGACCAACCAGAACGGCGGCTTCGACTGCCCCGGCTGCGCGTGGGGCGATTCGCCCGAGAGCGGCATGGTCAAGTTCTGCGAGAACGGCGCCAAGGCAGTCAACTGGGAAGCCACCAAGCGCCGCGTCGATGCGGCCTTCTTCGCCCGCTACAGCGTCAGCTCGCTGCGCGAGCAGAGCGACTACTGGCTCGAATACCAGGGCCGTCTGACCGAGCCGATGGTCTACGACGCCGACAGCGACCGCTACAAGCCCATCGACTGGGACGGCGCCTTCGCCCTCATCGCCCGGCATCTCAATGCCTTGGAAAGCCCCGACCAGGCCGAGTTCTACACCTCGGGCCGGGCCAGCAACGAGGCGGCGTACCTGTACCAGCTGTTCGTGCGCGCCTTCGGCACCAACAACTTCCCCGACTGCTCGAACATGTGCCACGAGGCCAGCGGCGTGGCCTTGGGCCAGAGCGTCGGCGTCGGCAAGGGCACGGTCACCTACGACGACTTCGAGCATTCTGATGCGATCTTCGTCTGGGGCCAGAACCCCGGCACCAACCACCCGCGCATGCTCGACCCGTTGCGCGATGCGGTGAAGCGCGGCGCCCAGGTGGTCTGCGTCAACCCGCTCAAAGAGCGTGGCCTGGAGCGCTTCCAGCACCCGCAGCACATGCTGGAAATGCTCACCAACAGCGACAAGCCGACCAACACTGCTTTCCTGCGTCCAGCCCTGGGCGGCGACATGGCGCTGATGCGCGGCATGGCCAAGTTCACCCTGCAATGGGAGCGCGATGCCCAGGCCAAGGGCGAGCCGGCGGTGTTCGACCACGCCTTCATCGCCGAGCACGGCCACGGCATCGACGAGTACCTGGCGGTGGTCGACGCCACGCCTTGGGCGCACATTCAGGAGCAGTCCGGCCTGAGTCTGGAAGACATCGAACTGGCCGCGCGCATGTACTGCAAAGGCAAGCGCGTGATCATGTGCTGGGCCATGGGCATCACCCAGCACCGCCACTCAGTGCCGACCATCCAGGAGCTGGTCAACCTGCAGATGCTGCGCGGCAACATCGGCGTGCCCGGCGCCGGCCTGTGCCCGGTGCGCGGCCACAGCAACGTGCAGGGCGACCGCACCATGGGCATCAACGAGCGCCCCCCGGTGGCGCTGCTCAATGCCATCGAACAGCGCTTCGGCTTCCAGGTGCCGCGCCACAATGGCCACAACGTGGTCGAAGCGATCCAGGCCATGCTCGACGGTCGCGCCAAGGTGTTCCTCGCCCTGGGCGGCAACTTCGCCCAGGCCACGCCCGACACCGAGCGCACCGCGCAGGCCTTGCTCAACTGCGACCTGACCGTGCAGATCAGCACCAAGCTCAACCGCAGCCATCTGCTGCATGGCAAGAACGCGCTGATCCTGCCGTGCCTGGGCCGCACCGACATCGACTTGCAGGCCGACGGCCCGCAGGCGGTGACCGTGGAAGACTCGTTCAGCATGGTCCACGCCTCCAACGGCCAGCTCAAGGCGCTGTCCAAGCAGATGCGCTCCGAGCCTGCCATCGTCGCCGGCATCGCCGCCGCGACCCTGGGCAAGAAGCCGGTCGACTGGCACTGGCTGGTGGCCGACTACGACCGCATCCGCGAACTGATCGCCGACACCATTCCGGGCTTCACCGACTTCAACCTGCGCCTGCAAAACCCCGGTGGCTTCTACCTGGGCAACAGCGCCGCGCGTCGGGCCTGGGCCACGACCAACGGCCGCGCCAACTTCAAGGCCAACCTGCTGCCGGACACCCTGATCGACCCACGGGTGCTGGCCAGCGGCCAAGTGCCGGACCTGGTGATGCAGTCGATGCGCTCGCACGACCAATACAACACCACCATCTACGGCATGGACGACCGCTACCGCGGCGTGCGCGGCCAGCGCGACGTGCTGTTCGTCAACGAAGCCGACATCGTCCGCCTGGGCTTCCAGCCGGGGCAGAAGGTCGACATCGTGTCGTTGTGGGGCGACGAGCATGTGCGCCGTGTGCACGGCTTCACGCTGCTGGCGTTCGACATTCCGGCGGGGCAGGCGGCGGCCTACTACCCAGAGGTGAACCCTCTGGTGCCGCTGGACAGCGTGGGCGACGGCAGCCACACGCCGACTTCGAAGTTCGTGGCGATCAAGCTGGAGCGGGCGCGGGACAACGGGCGGATCCTCTGATCGGGTAACGTACCGTCGCTGCATGACGAAGCCCCGCATCGCGGGGCCTTTTTCTGCTTGCGACGGAGCCGGGCGACCGCTTCGGTACCTGCTGTATCGATTACAGAGGAAGGTTCCAATGCTGATGGAGCGCCTGCAGGCGAGCCGCGAACCGAAGCGTTGGACGTTACCAGGGAGCCTATCGGCCTGGTTGCAAAAAAGCCCCGACCGCAACGGCCAGGGCTTTTCCCAAGTAGCGTATGACAGCGTTTTTAGAACAAAGTTTCATAGTGAAAACAAACACTTAGGTAAATCGTTAGCTTGCGTGCTATTCGTCGGATTTGCATTGCCAAGGGGCGATGCCGGCGGCACATTCGGCCCCGTCATCCCTATGAGACAAGATCGATGAAAAAGTCCTGCGTAATGCTCCTGTTGTCCTTGGGCCTGCTCAGTGGCACCGCCTCAGCTGGCGGAAACACCGAAGCCGGCATCGGCGGCGCCCTGGGTGGGGTATTGGGCTCGGTGGTCGGCCAGTCCGTTGGTGGCAGCACAGGCTCTGCCATCGGCGCAGGCCTGGGCGGCGCAGCCGGTAGCGCCGTGGGCGCGGACAAGCGCCAGCGTGGCGAAGCCGCCATCGGTGGTGGCCTGGGCGCAGCGGGTGGCAACGTCATCGGCCGCACCGTAGGCGGCAGCACCGGCAGCCTGATCGGCGCGGCGGCAGGCGGCGGCGCGGGCGGCGCACTGGGCAACTACATGGGCAATCGGGCCGATCGCAACGATCGCGAGGCCCGCCGCGGTTACGACGACCGCCGCCACGACCGGGGTCGCCATTATGGCCACCGCAAGCACCACGGTCCCAAGCACCATCGCCATCACCGCTGATCGGAGGCGGTTGCCGTCCACATCAGGCCCTGTCCAACGAACGGGGCCTTTTCACAGGGGCTCGGGCAACTGCAAACCCGCCAACAATTGCTGCAACGCCTCAGGCAAGTTCGCCGGCCGGCCACTGGCGCGTTCGACGAACACCTGCACCACCCGCCCTACCGCACAGGGCTCCGGTTCACTTGGGCGGAACAGGCCCAGACGGTACTCCACCGTGCTCCCCGCCAATCGACTCACCCCCAACGCCACTTCCAGCACGTCGGGAAAGCCCGGCAGCGCGAAGAAATCCGCCGACGAGCTGACCACGAACGCCGCCAGCGGTCCTTCGCGCAAGTCGAGTTCGGCCTCCTGCAACAGGAAGGCCTGCAAGGCAGTTTCGAAATAGGCATGTACCGAGGCGCCGGACACATGGCCGTGCAGGTCATGGTCGTGCGGGCGGGTGAGGATCGGATGGGAGTGGTTGAAGTGGATGCGCTGCAGGGCAGTGGTCATGATGGCTGTCGTCCGTGGGCGATGAGCCGTCAAGTGAAGCAGAATCCGCAGCGTTGCGAAAACCCCTGCTGACTGAACCTACCCCAAACGCACCAACGCCAGGGCGGTGTGAGCGGCCCCGGCGTTGGTATTCATGGCTGCGGTAACGCTTCAACCGAATCGGCGCTCCGTCGCTGGCGACGACCGCCGAGCCCTGCGCAGGCAACCTCACGTTGGCCGCCCCTGGCTTACGCGCTAGCGCAGGTAGCACCTGACCTGCGTTCGACTCGGCAGCCCGCCGTTCGGTACTGGGTGCTCGGCCGCCTCAGACGTCCTGCACCTGCTGCCACACCTTGGGCCGGAAGAACAGCGTCTCGCCGCGCGCCAGGCCGGTCAGGCTGTCGTGGTCCTTGACCACTTCGGCCTCGATCAGCTCGCTCTGCCCTTCCACCTTCAGCGTGATACGCGTGGTCGCGCCCAGGGGGCGGATATCGCGTACCTCCGCGGCATGGTGGCCTTCGGTTTCGTGCCGCGACAGCGACACCTCGTGCGGCCGGAACAGCACGTGCTGGCCCTCGCTGAGGCTCAGGCGGTTGGAGTCGCCGAGGAAGTGGTAGACGAAGTCGTTGGCCGGCTTCTCGTACACCTCGCCCGGCGAGCCGATCTGCTCGATCACGCCCTTGTTCATCACCACGATGCGGTCGGCCACTTCCATGGCCTCCTCCTGGTCGTGGGTGACGAACACCGAGGTCAGGTTGATGTCCTCGTGCAGCCGCGCCAGCCAGCGGCGCAGCTCCTTGCGCACCTTGGCGTCGAGCGCGCCGAACGGCTCGTCGAGCAGCAGCACCTTGGGCTCCACCGCCAGGGCGCGGGCCAGGGCAATGCGCTGGCGCTGGCCGCCGGAGAGTTGCTCGGGGTAGCGGTCGGCCAGCCAGTCGAGCTGCACCATGCTCAACAGCTCGTGCACCTTGGCCTTGATCTGGCTTTCGTTGGGGCGCTCGCCCTTGGGCTTCATGCGCAGGCCGAAGGCGACGTTGTCGAACACGCTCATGTGGCGGAATAGCGCGTAGTGCTGGAACACGAAGCCGACGTTGCGATCGCGCACGTCGTGCCCCGAGACGTCCTCGCCGTGGAAGACGATGCTGCCGTCGTCCGGGGTTTCCAGCCCGGCGATGATGCGCAGCAGGGTGGTCTTGCCGCAGCCGGACGGGCCGAGCAAAGCCACCAGCTCGCCGCTGTGGATGTCCAGGTTGATGGCGTTCAGGGCCTGGAAACTGTTGAAACGCTTGCTGACGTTGCGAACTTCGATCGACATGAATTAGTCCTCCGCTGCGTTATGGCGCAGACGGTTAATGCGGGATTCGCTCCACTGCTTGAGCAGCAGGATGAACAGCGCCAGGATCAGCAGCAAGCTGGCCACGCTGAAGGCCGCGACATGGTTGTATTCGTTGTAGAGGATCTCGACGTGCAGCGGCAGGGTGTTGGTCACGCCGCGAATATGGCCGGACACCACCGACACCGCACCGAACTCGCCCATCGCCCGCGCGGTGCACAGCACCACGCCGTAGATCAAGCCCCATTTGATGTTCGGCAGGGTCACGTGCCAGAACATCTGCCAGCCGTTGGCGCCCAGCAGGCGCGCGGCCTCTTCTTCCTGGGTGCCCTGCTCCTGCATCAGCGGGATCAGCTCGCGGGCCACGAACGGTACGGTGACGAAGATGGTCGCCAGCACGATGCCCGGCAAGGCGAAGACGATCTGGATGTCGTGGTCCTGCAACCACGGGCCGATCAGGCCCTGGGCGCCGAACATCAGCACGTAGACCAGGCCGGCTATCACCGGCGATACCGAGAACGGCAGGTCGATCAGCGTGACCAGGATGCTCTTGCCGCGAAAATCGTATTTGCTCACGCACCAGGCGGCGCTCAGGCCGAACACCAGGTTGAGCGGCACGGAGATCGCCACCGCCAGCAGGGTCAGGCGCAGCGCGGCCAGGGCATCGGGCTCGAAGATCGCTTCGAAGAAGGTGCCGAAGCCGTTTTTCAACGCCTGCGACACCACGATGAACAGCGGCAGCAGGAGGAACAGGGCGAACACCAGCCAGGCCGAGACGATCAGCACGCGGCGAGCGGTGGCGCTGCCGCGGCGGGCGGCGTTGGCGTTGGCGGAGGCGCCGTGGCCTAGGGATGAAGCGGACATGGGCAAGCCTCCTTCACGGGGTTTCGATGCGCCGCTGCAACAGATTGATCAGCAGCAGCAGAATGAAGGAAACCACCAGCATCAGCACGCCGATGGCGGTGGCGCCGGTGTAGTCGTATTGGTCGAGCTTGACCATGATCAGCAGCGGCAGGATCTCGGTCTTCATCGGCATGTTGCCGGCGATGAAGATCACCGAGCCGTACTCGCCCACGCCGCGGGCGAAGGCCAGGGCGAAACCGGTCAGCCAAGCCGGCAGCAGGGCCGGCGCCAGTACGTGGCGGAATACCTGCAAGGGTTTGGCGCCCAGGCAGGCGGCGGCCTCTTCCACTTCACGCGGGATGTCGGCCAGCACGGGCTGTACCGTGCGCACCACGAACGGCAGCGTGACGAAGGTCAGCGCCAGGGTGATGCCCAGCGGGGTGTAGGCGATCTTGAAGCCCAGGTCGGTGGCGAACTGGCCGACCCAGCCGGCCGGCGCGTACAGCGCCGTCAGGGCGATGCCGGCCACCGCCGTGGGCAGGGCGAACGGCAGGTCGATCATCGCGTCGATGATCTTGCGTCCGGGGAAGGTGTAACGCACCAGCACCCAGGCCAGCAGGGTACCGATCAGACCGTTGAGGATGGCGGCGAGCAACGCGGTGCCGAAGCTCAGCTTGAGCGCGGCGATGACCCGCGGCGCGGTGACGATGGCCCAGAACTGCTCCCAGGTCAGCTGCGAGGCATGGATGAACATGGCGGCCAGCGGTATCAGCACGATCAGACTGAGGTACACCAAGGTGTAGCCCAGCGTCAGCCCGAAGCCGGGTATGACGGGGGAAATACGTCGCGACATAAAAGTCCCTGGTAGAACGCACCAAGCCCGGGGACGATCCCGGGCCGGTGCTGGTTACAGAAAGGGGGTGCGCCAGCGGTGCGCGGTCAAGTCGGTCACCCGGTCATTGCGCTTGGTAGATCTGGTCGAACACGCCACCGTCGTTGAAGAACTTGGGTTGCGCCGTTTTCCAGCCGCCGAAGTCCTTGTCGATGGTCACCAGATCGAGTTTCGGGAACTGCTTGCCGAACTCGGCAGCGACCTTCTCGTCACGCGGGCGGTAGAAGTTCTCCGCCGCGATCTTCTGCCCAGCCGGGCTGTACAGGTGCTTGAGGTATTCGGTGGCGATCTCGGTGTTGCCTTTCTTCTCGGCGTTCTTGTCGACCACGGCCACCGGTGGCTCGGCGAGGATCGACAGCGACGGTACGACGATGTCGAACTTGTCGGCGCCGCCGTCTTCTTTCAGCGCCAGGAAGGCTTCGTTTTCCCAGGCCAGCAGCACGTCGCCCTGGCCGTTGTTGACGAAGGTGATGGTCGAGCCACGGGCGCCGGTGTCGAGTACCGGCACGTGTTTGAACAGCTCCTGCACGTATTGCTTGGCTTTGTCTTCGCTACCGCCGGCCTTCAGGCCATAGGCCCAGGCGGCGAGGAAGTTCCAGCGGGCGCCGCCGGAGGTCTTGGGGTTCGGGGTGATGACCGAGACGTCCTTCTTGATCAGGTCGCCCCAATCCTTGATGCCTTTGGGGTTGCCCTTGCGCACCAGGAACACGATGGTCGAGGTGTACGGGGTGCTGGCGTCCGGCAGGCGGGTCTGCCAGTTCTCCGGCAGGGTCTTGCCGAGCTTGGCGACTTCGTCGATGTCGCCGGCCAGGGCCAGGGTCACCACGTCGGCGCGCAGGCCGTCGATCACCGCGCGGGCCTGTTTGCCCGAGCCGCCATGGGATTGCTGGATCTTGACCTTGTCGTCCGGGTGGCTCTGCTGCCAGTGCTTGATGAATTCGGCGTTGTACTGCTGGTACAGCTCACGGGTCGGGTCGTAGGACACGTTGAGCAGTTCGTAATCCTTGGCGATAGCAGAACCGGCAAACACGGCACTGGCCAGGGCGGCCAGGGCGTAACGGCGGATGGACATGGTGAAGCTCCCGATAGGCATGTTGTGCATGTTGTTTTAGGCAGGGCTATTGGCGATCAGCTCGGTTTGCCGCCGGGCTGTTGCAGACGGAATTTTTCCTTGCGCTCGATCTGCACTACTTGGGCGTTGTGCACGGTGATCTCCACCGCACCGAAGCGCAGGTTGCGCAGGGCATTCTGAATTTCCCGCAGGAGAGTGGCTTCGTCTTGTCCGTCGATGCTGCGCAGGTTGGCACTCATGCTTATTCTCCAGTCGTGAATGCCGGGCAGTGTCGTAGGAAATGGCGCCTGGCGTGGGGGCCATACTACTCAGAGCGATTTATTCTTAAAAATACTGTTTAAGAATTTTTATATAACTATTTTGCAGTTACGGACCTCGCAGTTCTGGTTTCAGGCCTGAACGTAGGCGCCATCGATAGAAGCGCAATTCTATGCCGCAGTGCATCGAACCCCTCACGATGGGCGATAGTCAACGTGTAGCCGTCTGGCTACAATCGTTTTCATGAATGCAATAATCCGAACTCACGAATTCGATGTATGGCTCAAAGGTCTTAAGGATGTCACCGCACGTCTAAGGATCATCAGTCGCATCATGGCTGCTCAGGAAGGGCATTTTGGTGACTGTGTGGCGGTAACAAATCCACACAAAAGCGCGACATCAAGCTAGCAAAATCCATCCTCGACGAGATCGAGAAGGAAGGCGGTAAATGAATGATTTGAAGGTTTTCGAAGCTTCCGACTACTTGAACAACGATGCCGAGATCGCCGAATTTTTAAGCATTTCGCTGGAAGATCCCAACCCTGATGTTTTTCTCCGCGCGTTGCAGGAAGTTGCCAAGGTACGGGGAATGACCCAGTTGGCACGCGATTCGGGTCTTAACCGCGAGTCGCTCTACAAAGCCCTCGGCCCCGGCGCAAAGCCGAGGTACGACACAGTGCTCAGAGTGGTGAATGCTTTGGGCGTGAAGCTGACTGCCCAGCATCTTTAAAGAAGGAGCCAGGTGGCTCCTTCTTTTTCCTTCCAGTTTCGATCTACCGTCTCGCGGGTGATGGCAGCACCGAACCCGTGCCGCCGTCCTCGAACATCACGCCTTCTGCGGCTCCCGAATCTTGTACCAAGCCACATACAGCGCCGGCAGGAACAGCAGCGTCAGCAGCGTGGCGCTAATGATGCCGCCGATCATGGCGTAGGCCATCGGGCCCCAGAACACTTCGCGGGCGATGGGGATCATGCCCAGGCTGGCCGCAGCGGCGGTGAGCAGGATGGGGCGGCGACGGTGGTTGGTGGCTTCCACCACTGCATCCCATGGCGTGTAGCCTTCAGCCTCGAAGGCATCGATCTGGGTCACCAGAATCACCGAGTTGCGGATGATGATGCCGACCAATGCCAAAATCCCCAGGATCGCCACGAAGCCCATGGGCGTGCCGGTCGGCACCAGCGCCAGCACCACACCGATCAGGCCCAGCGGCGCCACGCTGATCACCAGGAACAGCTTCTGCACGCTGTGCAGCTGGATCATCAGGAAGGTCGCCATGAGGAACAGCATCAGCGGGATCACTTTCGCGATCGGGCCTTGCGCCTTGCCGCTCTCCTCCACCGTGCCGCCTACCGCCACCTCGTAGCCGGTGGGTAGCTTGCCGGCGAACTCGTCGATCTTCGGTTGCAGCTCGGCCACCAGGTCCGTGGGCTGCATGTCGCCGTGCACCGAGGCCTTGAGGGTGATGGTCGGCTTGCGGTCGCGACGCCACACCAGCGGCTGCTCCAGCTCGTAGCGCACCGTGGCGAAGGACAGCAGCGGTATCGAGGTGCCGCTGGGGGTCAGGATCTGCAGGTTCTGCAAGGTGTCGGGCGAGCCGCGTTCGCTGTCTTGCGCGCGGGCCACCACATCGATCAGGTAGATCTCATCGTTGACCTGGGTCACCGGCGCGCCGCTGACGATGCTGTTCATCACGTTGGCCACGTCTTCGGACGACAGGCCCAACTGGCGCGCCTTGTCCTGGGCGATGTCGACGCGCAGCACTTTGCCCGGCTCGTTCCAGTCGTAGATCATGTCGCCGACGTTGGGGTTGGCGTCGAGCACCGAGGCCAGCTCGATGGCGTGGCGGCGCACCTGGTCGATGTCCTTGCCGCTGACCCGGTACTGGATCGGCCGGCCCACGGGCGGGCCCATCTCCAGCGACTGCACGTTGCTGCCGATGCCGACGAAGTCTTCGCGCAGGCGTTTCTTCAAACGCGCGATGAGTTCGCCGCGCTGCTCAAGGCCCGTGCTGACGATCACCAACTGGGCGTAGAAGGGGTTCTGCAGCTGCTGGTCGAGGGGCAGATAGAAACGGATCGCGCCCTGGCCGATGTAGGTGCTCCAGTGGTCGATGTCCTTGTCGTCCTTGAGCGTGGCCTCCAGGCGGTCGACGGTGCGGCGGGTTTCCTCGATCGAGGCGTTCTGCGGCAGGTTGAGGTCGACGAGGATTTCCGGCCGGTCCGAAGAGGGGAAGAACTGGTTCTGCACGAAGCGCATGCCCAGCACTGCCAATGCGAACAGCACGATGGTGAGGATGATCGTCAGCCAACGATGGCGCATGCACCACAGCAGGCCGTGCTCGAAACCACGGGCGATGCGCCCCGGTTTGTTCTCGTGCTGCTTGCCCTTGGCATCGCTGAGGATGTGCACGCCGAGCACCGGCGAGAAGAACACTGCCACCACCCAGGACACCAGCAAGGCCACGGCGATCACCGCGAACAGGGTGAAGGTGTACTCGCCGGCGGAACTGGCGTTGAGGCCGATGGGCACGAAGCCGGCCACGGTGACCAGGGTGCCGGTCAGCATGGGGAAGGCCGTGGACTTGTAGGCGAAGGTGGCGGCGTCTTTCTTGCTGTCGCCGGCCTCCAGCCGGGTGACCATCACTTCCACGGTGATCATGGCGTCGTCCACCAGCAAGCCCAAGGCGATGATCAGCGCGCCCAGGGAAATCCGCTGCATGGTGATGCCGCTGTATTCCATGAACACGAACACCATCGCCAGCACCAGCGGAATCGACAGCGCCACCACCAGCCCCGCGCGCACGCCGAGGCTGACGAAGCTCACCACCAGCACGATGATCACCGCTTCGAACAGCGCGCTGGTGAAGCCGCCGACGGCCTTCTTCACCACTTCGGCCTGTTCGGAGACGCTGTGCACGCCGACACCGACCGGCAACTCGCCGGTGACTTCGTCCATCTTCAGCTTGAGCTGCTCGCCGAAGGTCTGCACGTTGCCGCCCTTCTGCATGCCGATGGCCAGGCCGATGGCGGGCTGGCCGTTGTAGCGGAACATGGGCGCGGGGGGGTCGACGTAGCCGCGCTCGATGGTGGCGATGTCGGCCAGGCGGAAGAAGCGGTCGTTGATGCGCAGGTTGACGTTCTGCAGGTCTTTTTCCGAAGCGAACTGGCCGGTGGTGCGCACCGAAATGCGCTCGGGCCCGGCCTCGATCACCCCGGCCGGGGTCACCTTGTTCTGCGCTTGCAGGGCCTGCATGACCTGACGCTGGTCGATGCCCAGGGCCGCCAGCTTGCGCACCGAGAAGTTCAGGTAGAGCACCTCGTCCTGGGTACCGACCACCTCGACCTTGCCGATGTTCTCCACCTCGCGCACTTCGGCGCGCACCTGTTCGACGTAGTCGCGCAGTTGACGCATGGTCAGGCCGTCGGCGGTGAACGCGTAGATCGAGCCGTACACGTCGCCGAACTCGTCGTTGAACGAGGGGCCCTGAATGCCCTGTGGGAACTGGCCGCGGATGTCCTGGACCTTCTTGCGCACCTGGTACCAGATCTGCGGAATGTCGCCGGCCTTGGTGGTGTCGCGCAGGAACACCATGATGGTCGACTCGCCAGGACGGGTGTAGCTCTTGACGTAGTCGAGCGAGTCGAGTTCTTCGAGCTTCTTCTCGATGCGGTCGGTGACCTGGTACAGGGTTTCGTCCTGGGTCGCACCGGGCCAGCGGGTCTGGATGACCATGGTCTTGATGGTGAACGACGGGTCTTCTTCGCGGCCGAGGTTGAAGTAGGAGAACACCCCCATCAACAGGCCGACGAACATCAGGTACCAGACGAACGACTGATGGCGCAGCGCCCAATCGGAGAGGTTGAAGCCGCCTTTCATCGTGTTTCCTCGTCGAACGTGACCTTCTGGCCTGGCTGGAGACTGTTGACGCCGGCGACCACCACCCGCTCGCCGGGCTTGACCCCGGCGCCCAGCACTGCCGTCTTCTCGCCGCGCTCGAGCACGGTCACATCGCGCAGATTGACTATCTTTTGTTCGGTATCGACCACCCAGACCTGGGCCTTGCCGTCGCGCTCGAGCAGTGCGGTCAGCGGCAGTTCGCTGCGGGCGCTGATCGCCGAGGTCAGGCTGACGCTCACCGAGGTGCCGAGGTTGAAGCCTGACGGCGTGGAGGTGAGGCTCAGGCGTGCGCGGCGCGTGCGCGTGGTGGCGTCGGCCTGGGGTTCGAGTTCGCGCAGGCTGGCAGTGGTGTTGAGCGCCGGGTTGAGTTGCGAGGCCACGGTGAGGGTCATGGCAGGCGTCAAGCGTTCGGCCAGGGCGATGGGAAGGTCGATGACCGCCTCTTTCACGTCGGGGCGGGCCAGCGTCACCACTTCCTGGCCGACGCTCACCGTTTGCCCGGCTTCGACGTGCCAGGCGGTGACCACTGCGGCGTGGTCGGCCTTCAACGTGCCATAGGCCAGCTGGTCGCGGGCCTGGCTGACCGTGGCGCGGGCCTGGGCCATGGAGGCGTTGGCGGTTTTCAAGTCGGTCTGGGCGATGTCCAACTGGGCCTGGGCGCCGACGCCGCGGTCGTACAGCTGCTGCTGGCGACCGGCATTGGCCTGGGCATTGATCTGCTGCGCCTGCACCCGCGCCAGATCGCCTTCGGCGGCGCGCAGTTGGTTCTGCTGGTCGGTGGGGTCGAGGGTGGCCAGGGTCTCGCCGGCCTTCACCGAAGCGCCGACATCGACCCAGCGACGGGCGATACGGCCCGATACGCGAAAGCCCAGGGTGCTTTCGTAACGCGCCTGGAGGGTGCCGGCAAAACGCCCAAGCTGCGCCTGGGACTGTTCCTCGACCACGGTGGAGAGCACCGGGCGCACGGGCTCGGGCTTTTCTTCGTCCTTGCCGCAACCGGCCAGCAGGCATACGCCCGCCAACATGCATAGCAACCGTTTCATGGCAATGCCCCTCCGTCCTTGGCCGCGACCTGTTCGACCTGCATGCCGGGGTGCAACAGTTGCGCACCGTTGATGACCACGGTTTCGCCGTCCTTGATGCCGGCGCTGACGATCACCTTGCCGGTCAGATAACGGGCGATGCGCACCGGGCGCAGTTCGACCTTGTCGCCCTCGCCGACGATCCACACCGCCGGCTCGCGCAAGGTCTTGCTCAGCGCCGACCAGGGCAGTTCGATGCTCGACTGGCCCTGGCTACTGGCGTTGGTTGTCACCGGCGCGCCGAGCGGCATGGCGGCGGGCACGTCGCGCAGGGCTACCTTGACCTGCACCGTGCCGCTTTGCGCCGACACCGTCGGCGTGACCTCGCGCACGGCACCTTGGGCCTGCACGCTGGGGTTTTCCAGCAGTTGCACGGTCAAGCTCGCGTTGCTGGCCGGGGTCATCAGCAGCGACTCGTAGACATTGAACACCGCATCGCGGTCGCCGTCGGCGGCCAGGCGGAACATCGGTTGCGTGGCCTGCACCACTTGGCCGACTTCGGCCTGGCGCTGGGTGATCACGCCATCGGCCGCCGACACCAGAGCGGTGTAGCTCAGCTGCTCATTGGCGTTGGCCAACTGAGCCTGGGCGGCCTTGAGGCCGCTCTGGTTGCCGCGCACGGCGGCTTGCGCGGCATCGTATTCGCTGCGGCTGGTATAGCCCTTGGGCAGCAGCTTTTCCTGGCGCACGAAGGCCGCCGAGCTTTGCGCGACCCGCGCCTGGGCGGCGAAGACCTCGGCCTTGGCCGACTCGACGTTGTTCTTCAAGTCTTTGGGATCGAGCCGTGCCAGCACTTGGCCGGCCTTGACGTGGTCGCCCACATCGACGCTGCGCGATACGATCTTGCCGCCTACGCGAAACGACAGGTCGGTCTGCACCCGTGCCTGCACGTCGCCCGTCAGCACCACCGACGCCGCAAAATTCTGCGGCTCGACGCGCATGACGCCCACCCTGGGCAACTGCGGGGTTTCGGCTTCCCGTTCACAGCCGGACAGCGTGAACGCCAGCCCGAGGCACACGACCAGCAACGGACGCATCACCGCCATGCTCGCTCCTTGTTTGCGCGCAAAAGATTCGTGGCATGCGACTGCCACGCCGGTTCAAGGTTCGATAAACATGGCCGCGCTGCCCCTGAGGCCGACCCGCCAGAATATTCGACACAGGCAGCGAATCTATCGAGTACCCATCACTTTTGCCAGTTGTGGCCGGTTTAGAGTCGATCACACACTCGCTTGGCCTGGAACGTATCGAGGATTGTGATCCTCAAGCGGTTCCTCCAACAGATCCCGACCCTCAGGGAGCACCCCGGTGACCTTCGTACGGACCCATCGCTTTTACCAACACGATCATCTGATCACCGAGCTCAATGGGCAGACGGCACGCTCCGTTTTCCGCCACAAGCATGGCCTATTGGCGCAAGGCACCTTTGCCGATCTGCATTCATTTGCCCTCATGGCGGTAAGCGATACCGATTCGGTCATGGCTGAATACAATCAAGACGGCATATGTCAACGCACCTACGACCCCTATGGTCTATACCCCGTCGCTCAGGACGCGTCACTGGCGCCTTTGGCATTCAACGGCCAACGGCTGGATTTGATTGCCGAAGGCTATTTGCTGGGCAACGGTTATCGCCTGTTCAGCCCTGCGCTGAGGCGATTCTGCAGCCCGGACAGCTTGAGCGCGTTCGGACGAGGCGGTTTGAACAATTATGTTTATTGTGCGGGTGACCCGCTGAATAGAACCGATCCGTCTGGACACTTTTTCCTACCGAGACGGCAGCTTAAAATTGCCTCAGCGGCGATGATGGGCGTGGGGTTTTTAACACTTTTTGGAGCGACGATTGCTTATTCGTCGGACTCGAAAAGTGCAGCAAAAATTTTACTCGGCGTAGGTCTCGGATTGATGGGTGTGGGGGGATTGATTCATCCTAAGGCTTTAGGTCGCTATCTTACAGGGTCACGCCTACCTGAACCCCCAGTCAGAAATAGGTTAATAAGCTTTATACGAGCTGCTCAAATAGAACAGGCCGATTTGCCGCCCGATTATACAACAGCTATTAATGACCCGAGGACTATTATAAGCAGGACCGAAGTAGTCCCAGAAACTCCACCGCCCTCATACCGTAAGGCGACGGCTTATCAAGGAGTCCATAACAGTCGGTCGCACGATGTTGTCAACTCTGGAAACGCTTATGAATTACAGGTTTTTGGCCCCAGCGTTTCGGCCAGTGTTCAAGCAAGCAGCTCAAATATAAGGCGCAGAAGCCTTTAATAAGGTAAGGCCAGAAAATTTCATACGCTCGCTTTTCTTGAGTCGGTTCGATCAGGGGCTGAATCTTTCAAACTCTTTGAATAATCAGCCAAACGCTGGGATCACTGCATATTCCGTAGCACCCTGTAAGTGCGTGCGTTCTCTTGATGCAGGCCGAACACAGGCTACGCATTCAAAGCAGTGTGCGTCACAGAATCCCACCGCACGCTGGCGATCGACTCGAAACCGCGTCCACAGGTTTCGAGCCAAATTTGTTCGAAGCGTATTCAGCCGGCCGCACCAGGGCGCGCCGCCGGTTGCAGGGAATTGCCCGCCGCCCGCTCACTCGTCAGTTGCAGGGTCGTACGCCGTCGCGATACGGTCTGGCAGCCCGCGCGGTCCGAGTTGTTTCATGCCAAGAATGCCAGACTGTTACCGCCCCGATCTGATCTGGGCCAATTGACGCCCTATCGAGTTGGTTATGTACTCAATTTCTCTGTTGGGCATTTTAGGGAACGCCCTACGTAGCGACTCAAATGGATTTCCCCCACTAAGTTTTTCCTCGATAACGATGAAGCGCGCGAGTCGGCTTTTATTAATATTTAAGTGGTCAAAAACCCTTGTACTCACTTTATTGAAATCATGCAAAACCTCGGCTTCGGACGCTGTAATCGCCGCCTGCCCACGCCTGTTTTTTCGCGGGTCGATACTGTCCTCCCGTAGACCTATGTTCTGGCGGTAGCGTGTTCTTGGGTCGACAGGGTCGGTTTCCGTACCACGTCTTCGAGGCCCTGCAGGATCAAGACGAGGCGTCGGTTGTTCATTTCTGGCGGGCAGTCGATCTTGCTGAATCGTCGGTGGCTGCACGTTACCGCCAGGCCTTCCCAGCGAGGGTTCGACCTTTTTGGCTTTAGGTACGTGGGCAATTCTGTGTCGCGCTTGCCCACTCGAGTCGGAAAAATTTATCGGATCTCCCGAGCAGTAAGCGTACGCGTTCACGCCGCCCGATTCGAAGGGGCTGTAAGCGTCCGAGGAAAAAAACGCATCAACGTCGGGCTGTAGGCTCGAAAACCGTTGCCCAAAAGGTAGACGCGATCCAACCCATATTCGCCCGCATAACGAAGGGCACTCTTACGCTCAGCGATAACTGCATACCCATGAACCGTATAGCTTGTAAGCTTCCCAGTCCCCGCTTTATTGTTTTTCCCAGTGCTCATTACAGTCCCACCCTGAGTCATTTTTCCAACGCCATTACAGACGGCTTATTCAACGGGGAGCCTGAGCTGAAAACAAGTCAATGCAAACTGGCAAAAATGCCAGTAACACTTCGGGTGGGAATATCGACGCGCATGAAAAACAGACATTGAAGTGCTGCCCAGGGGGAAGATGTCTGGTAACAGCATCGAACCCCTCGCAGGCCTGCCCGCGAAGGGTTCCGAGCAAGACGATACAGCTACCGCTTCAGCCTCTAGGCCTTTGCCTGACCGGTATTTGCCATAGCGTTTTCTTCGATCGCCAACTGCACCGCCTTGCGCCGCCGCTCTTCGGCTTGGCGGCTGAAGTACCAGACCAGGAAGGTCACCAGCGACACCGACAGCAGAATCAGACTCGCCACCGCGTTGATCTCCGGCTTCACGCCCAGGCGCACCGCCGAGAACACTTCCATTGGCAAGGTCGTCGAACCCGGCCCGGAAACGAAGCTCGCCAGCACCAGGTCGTCCAGCGACAGCGCGAACGACATCATGCCGCCCGCCGCCAGCGACGGTGCGATCATCGGGATGGTGATCAGCAGGAACACCTTCCACGGCCGCGCGCCCAGGTCCATCGCCGCTTCCTCGATGGAAAGATCCAGCTCGCGCAGGCGCGCCGACACCACCACGGCCACATAGGCCGCGCAGAACGTGGTGTGGGCGATCCAGATGGTGACGATGCCGCGCTCCTGCGGCCAGCCGATCATCTGCGCCATGGCCACGAACAGCAGCAACAGCGACAGGCCGGTGATCACCTCGGGCATCACCAATGGCGCGGTGACCAGGCCGCCGAACAGCGTGCGGCCCTTGAAACGCGTGATGCGCGTGAGCACGAAGGCCGCCAGCGTGCCCAGCGCCACCGCCGCCACGGCGGTGTACAGGGCGATCTCCAGCGAGCGCATCACCGAGCCCATCAGCTGGGTGTTGTCGAGCAGGCCCACGTACCACTTCACCGACCAGCCGCCCCAGACCGTCACCAGCTTGGAGGCGTTGAACGAGTAGATCACCAGGATGACCATCGGCAGGTAGATGAACACCAGGCCCAGTACCAGCATCAGCTTCGAGAAACCGAAACGTTTCATGCCCTGCCCTCCAGCTCTTTGGCCTGACTACGGTTGAACAGCAAGATGGGCACGATCAGGATCGCCAGCATCACCACCGCCAGGGCGGACGCCACCGGCCAGTCGCGGTTGTTGAAGAACTCCTGCCACAGCACCTTGCCGATCATCAGGGTCTCAGGGCCGCCGAGCAGTTCGGGAATCACGAACTCGCCCACCACCGGAATGAACACCAGCATGCAGCCGGCGACGATGCCGTTCTTCGACAGCGGCACGGTGATCTTCCAGAAGCTGTTGAAGGTGCTCGAACCCAGGTCGGACGCAGCCTCCAGCAGGCTCTGGTCGTGTTTGACCAAGTTGGCGTACAACGGCAGGATCATGAACGGCAGGTACGAATAGACCACGCCGATGTACACCGCGAGGTTGGTGTTGAGGATCTGCAACGGCTGGTCGATCAGCCCCAGCCACATCAGGAAGCTGTTGAGCAGCCCGTTGTTGCTGAGAATGCCCATCCAGGCATAGACGCGGATGAGGATGGCCGTCCAGGTCGGCATCATGATCAGCAGCAGCAGGACCGTTTGGATGTCCTTGCGCGCATTGGCGATGGCATAGGCCATCGGGTAGCCGATCAACAGGCACAGCAGGGTACTGATGAAAGCCACCTTGAGCGAGCCGAGGTAGGCCGCCAGGTACAGTTCGTCTTCACCGAGCAGGCCGTAGTTGGCCAGGTTCAGCACGATCTGGATCTTGTCTTCGACGAAGGTATAGATCTCGGTGTAGGGCGGGATGGCGACGTCGGCTTCGGCGAAACTGATCTTCAGCACGATGAAGAACGGCAGCATGAAGAACAGGAACAGCCACAGGAACGGCGCCCCGATGACCAGATGCCGGCCCTCCGGCACCAAGCGCTTGAAGGCTCGCTTGAGCTTGCGGATTTTCATGAGCGCAGTACCACGCCGCTGTCGTCTTCCCACCACACGTACACTTCGTCGTCCCAGGTCGGCCGCGCGCCCTGACGTTCGGCGTTGGCCACGAACGACTGCACGACCTTGCCGCTGGGCAGCTTGACGTAGAACACCGAATGCCCGCCCAGGTAGGCGATATCGTGGACCTTGCCACGCGACCAGTTGTGTTCGAAGGTCGGCTGGGTGGTGGTGATCAGTAGTTTCTCGGGGCGCAAGGCGTAGGTGATGTGCTTGTCTTCCACCGAGGTGCTGACGCCGTGGCCGACGTAGATCGCACGCTCCAGCTCCGGCGAGGCGATCAGCGCGTGGCCTTCGGCATCGTCGATCACTTCACCGTCGAACAGGTTGACGTTGCCGATGAACTCGCACACCAGACGGCTGGTGGGCGTCTCGTAGATGTCCACCGGCGAGCCGATCTGCGCGATCCAGCCCAGGTGCATAATGGCGATGCGCTGGGCCATGGTCATGGCCTCTTCCTGGTCGTGGGTGACCATGACGCAGGTCACACCGACCCGTTCGATGATCTCCACCAGTTCCAGTTGCATCTGCGAACGCAGCTTCTTGTCCAGCGCGCCCATCGGCTCGTCGAGCAACAGCAGCTTGGGGCGCTTGGCCAGCGAGCGGGCCAGGGCCACCCGCTGCCGTTGGCCGCCGGAGAGCTGGTGCGGTTTGCGCTTGGCGTACTGGGTCATGTGCACCAGCTTGAGCATCTCGGCCACGCGGGCGTCGATCTCGGCCTTGGGCATCTTGTCCTGTTGCAGGCCGAAGGCGATGTTCTGCGCCACGCTCATGTGCGGGAACAGCGCGTAGGACTGGAACATCATGTTGATCGGCCGCTCGTACGGCGGCATGTCGGTGATGTCCACGCCATCGAGGAAGATCCGCCCCTCGGTGGGGCGTTCGAAGCCGGCGAGCATGCGCAGCAGGGTCGATTTGCCGGACCCGGAACCGCCCAGCAGGGCGAAGATTTCGCCCTTGCGGATTTCCAGGGACACATCGTCCACGGCGACCGTCTCGTCGAATTTTTTCGTTACCCGGTCGATCTTGACCAGCACCTGCTTGGGCTGCTGGGCGCCTTCGAGGGCTTTCTTGTGGGCGCCGGAGGCGAGTGGCATGGATGGAAACTCCCAACAGGATGTGACGGCCCGCCACTTCAGGGCGGGCCCAGAGGGTTACTTGCCCGACTTGACCTTGGTCCAGCTGCGGGTCATCAGACGTTGCACCTTGGGGGGCAACTCGGCGTTGACGAACATCTTGTCCAGCACATCCTGCGCCGGGTATACGGCAGGGTCGGTGGCCACCGTCTGGTCCATCAGGGCCTTGGCCTTGAGGTTGGGGTTGGCGTAGCCGACATAGTCGCTCACCTGCGCGATCACTTCGGGTTCGAGCAGGTAGTTGATCAGGGCATGGGCCTGTTCGGTATTGCGCGCGTCCTTGGGGATCGCCAGCACGTCGAACCACAGGTTGCCGCCTTCCTTGGGGATGGCGTAGGCCAGGTGTACGCCCTTCTTGGCTTCTTCGGCACGGGACTTGGCCTGGAACACGTCGCCGGAGAAACCGGCGGCCACGCAGATGTCGCCGTTGGCGAGGTCCGTGATGTATTTCGAGGAGTGGAAATAGGTCACGTACGGACGCACGGCCAGCAGTTTCTTCTCGGCGGCCTGATAGTCCTTGGCATTGCTGCTGTTGGGGTCCAGGCCCATGTAGTTGAGCACGGCCGGCAGCATTTCGTCGGCCGAGTCGAGGAAGGCGACCCCGCACTGCGAGAGCTTCTTCATGTTTTCCGGCTCGAACAGCATGGCCCAGGAGTCGATCTTGTCGACGCCGAGCACGGCCTTGACCTTGTCGACGTTGTAGCCGATGCCGTTGGTGCCCCACAGATAGGGCACGGCGTATTGGTTGCCGGGGTCGTTCTTCTCCAGACGCTTCATCAGCGACGGATCGAGGTTGGCATAGTTGGGCAGCAGGTTGCGGTCGAGCTTCTGGAACGCGCCCGCCTTGATCTGCTTGCCGAGGAAATGGTTGGACGGCACCACTACGTCATAGCCAGTGCGGCCGGCCAGCAGTTTGCCTTCCAGGGTTTCGTTGGAGTCGAACACGTCCTGCACCGGCTTGATGCCGGTCGCCTTTTCGAAGTCCGCCAACGTGGTCGGCCCGATGTAGTCGGACCAGTTGTACAGGTGTACCGTGCCCGCCGCTTGGACGCTGCATGCCAGCGTCAGCCCCGCGCCGGCCATCAGGGCCTTGCGCAACATGGAAATAGACAAGTGGGTGGTCCTCGCAAAGTGTGCCTGGGGTCACGGCGAACGCATCCGCGCAGGCTAAACCGGCGCGCAACTTACCTGTGTAGGCTGGCTGCCGCAATGTTCATGTGCCTTGCTCACCGCTCGGGCCGGAAAAGCCCGGCCCAGAGGGTGCCCAACGGGCCTACTTGCCCGATTTGATCTTGGTCCAGCTGCGGGTCATCAGGCGCAGGGTGGGTTGGTCCTGGTCGCTGATCGCGTAGAGGTGCTTTTTCACGTCAGCCGACGGATAGATGCTTGCATCGCTGGTGATGTCCTTGTCCACCAACGGGGTCGCGGCCTTGTTGCCGTTCGGGAAGCGTACGGCGTTGGTGATTTCGGCCATGATTTCCGGCTGCATCAGGAAGTCCATGAACTTATAGGCGGCCTCGACGTTTTCGGCATCCTTGGGGATGGCGACCATGTCGTAGAAGGTGCCGGCGCCTTCCTTGGGAATGCTGTAGGCCAGCTTGACCTTGTCGCCCGCTTCGTGGGCGCGGGTCTTGGCCTGCTCCAGGTCGCCCGAATAGCCGACCGCCACGCACAGGTTGCCGTTGGCCAGGTCCGAGATGTACTTGGAAGAGTGGAAGTAGGCCACCGATGGGCGAATGCTCAGGAACAGGTCTTCGGCCGCTTTGAGGTCGGCCTTGTCCTTGCTGTCGGTCGGTTTGCCCAGGTAATGCAGCGCGGCCGGGATCATCTCGGTCGGCGCATCGAGGAAGCTCACGCCGCAGCTTTTGAGCTTGGCGATGTTCTCGGGCTTGAACACCACGTCCCACGAATCGATCTTGTCCACGCCCAGCGCGGCCTTGACCTTCTCCGGGTTGTAGCCGATGCCGATCGAACCCCACATGTACGGGAAGGCGTGCTGGTTGCCCTTGTCGCTGGCGTCACCGACGGCCTTGAGCAGGTCTTCGTCGAGGTTCTTCCAGTTCGGCAGCTTGGACTTGTCCAGCTCCTGATAGACGCCGGCCTTGATCTGCTTGGCCAGGAAGTTGTTCGACGGCACCACGATGTCGTAGCCCGACTTGCCCGCCAGCAGCTTGGCTTCGAGGGTCTCGTTGCTGTCGAACACGTCGTACACGACCTTGATGCCGCTCTGCTTCTCGAACTTGGCCACGGTGTCGGCGGCGATGTAGTCGGACCAGTTGTAGACGTGCAGCACCTTGTCGTCCGCCATGGCGGCGGTGGCCACGGCACCCATCAGGGAAGCGGCCAGCAGCGTCTTGCCCATTTTCTTCATGTGTAGTGCTCCAGATTTTTTGTCGTGTTCAGTGGTTCAACAGCCCTACGTCACCAGGTGTTGCCCGAAAAGACGCCGAGCGAGGGTCGGAGTGGCTCGAAGCTAGGCGCATCGATGCGCCTAGCTTCGTATTTACCAACCTTCATTCGGCGCTTTTCTTACAGACATAGTCTGGCAAGTTAACCAGCGCCGTTTCAACCAAGACGGGCAATCCAAGCGGTTAGTGCCATTTCGCTGAGCGCTGCCCGAAAAAGCCTGGCTTCAATTGAGCGCTTGCAAGGTCAGGTCCAGGCACTTGCGCGCCTTCTCGACCAGTTCGTCGATCTCGGCATGGCTGATCACCAGCGGCGGCGCGATGATCATGGTGTCGCCCACGGCGCGCATGATCAGCCCATTGTCGAAACAGAAGTTGCGGCAGATCATCCCGGCTTCCTGACCCTCGTAGCGGCTGCGCGTGGCCTTGTCCTTGACCAGCTCGATGGCGCCGAGCAGGCCCAGGCCGCGGACTTCGCCCACCAGGGGGTGGTCCTGCAGTTCACGCAGACGTTTCTGCAAATACGGTGCCGCTTCGCTGCAGGCGTTTTCGATGATCTTCTCATCGCGCAGGATGCGCAGGTTTTCCAGGCCCACGGCGGCGGCCACCGGATGGCCGGAGTAGGTGAAGCCGTGGTTGAAGTCGCCGCCTTCGCTGATCACTTTGGCCACCTCGTCGCGCACGATCACCCCGCCCATGGGGATGTAGCCGGAAGTGAGGCCCTTGGCGATGGTCATCAGGTCGGGCTTGAGGCCGTAATAGTCGGAGCCGAACCACTCGCCGGTGCGGCCGAAACCGCAGATCACTTCGTCGGCCACGAACAGGATGTCGTAGCGGGCGAGGATTTCCTTGATCTTCGGCCAGTAGGTGTCGGGCGGAATGATCACCCCGCCCGCGCCCTGGATCGGCTCGGCGATGAAGGCCGCGACGTTGTCTTCGCCCACTTCGAGGATTTTCTGCTCGAGCTGCTCGGCGGCCCAGGTGCCGAAAGCCTCCGGCGTCATGTCGCCGCCTTCGCCGAACCAATACGGCTGCGCGATGTGCACGATGCCGGGAATCGGCAGGCCGCCCTGGGCATGCATGCCGCTCATGCCGCCCAGGCTCGCGCCGGCCACGGTCGAGCCGTGGTAGCCGTTGACTCGGCCGATCAGGGTCTGCTTGTGCGGCTTGCCCTTGAGCGCCCAGTAGTGGCGGACCATCCGCAGTACGGTGTCGTTGCCTTCGGAACCGGAGCCGGTGAAGAACACGTGGCTCATGCCGGCCGGCGCCACCTCGGTGATGGCCTTGGCCAGTTCCAGCGCCGGCGGGTGGGCGGTCTGGAAGAACAGGTTGTAGTACGGCAGTTCGCGCATCTGCTTTTCGGCGGCCTGCACCAGCTCTTCGCGGCCGTACCCGACGGCGACGCACCACAGCCCGGCCATGCCGTCGAGGATCTGCCGGCCTTCGCTGTCCCACAAGTGCACGCCCTTGGCCTTGGTGATGATGCGCGGGCCCTTGGCCTTCAGCTGCTTGTAGTCGCTGAAGGGCGCCAGGTGGTGCTCGCCGCTCAAGGCTTGCCATTCACGGGTTTGCGGGTTGACGACGCTCATGTGCTTCTCCATTGGGCCACGGGCCGCCGCAGCGGCCCAGGATTGATCAGACTGCGAACAGCAGGAACTCACGCTCCCAGGAACTGATGACGCGTTTGAAGTTTTCGTGCTCCGCGCGCTTGGTGGCGACGTAGCCGGCGATGAATTTCTTGCCCAGGTACTGCTCCAGGGCACGGCTGTTTTCCATGCGCTCCAGGGCATCTTCGATGGTCAGCGGCAGGCGCAGGTTGCGCCGCTCGTAGCCGCGGCCCACCACCGGGGCGCTGGCCTCGATGCCCTCGACCATGCCGATGTAGCCGCACAGCAGGCTGGCGGCGATGGCCAGGTAGGGGTTGGCATCGGCGCCGGGCAGGCGGTTCTCGACGCGGCGGTTCTGCGGCGTGGCATCCGGCACGCGCAAGCCGACGGTGCGGTTCTCTTCGCCCCACTCGACGTTCACCGGCGCCGAGGTGTCGGGCAGGAAACGGCGGAACGAGTTGACGTTGGGCGCGAACAGCGGCAGCGCTTCGGGAATGAATTTCTGCAGGCCGCCGATGTGGTTGAGGAACAGCGCGCTCATGCTGCCGTCGTCGTTGGCGAAGATGTTCTTGCCGGTGGCGAGGTCGATCACGCTCTGGTGCAGGTGCATGGCACTGCCTGGCTCGCCGGTCATGGGCTTGGCCATGAAGGTCGCGGCCACGTTGTGCTTGAGTGCGGCCTCGCGCATGGTGCGTTTGAACACCAGGATCTGGTCGGCCAGGTGCAGCGCGTCGCCGTGACGGAAGTTGATCTCCATCTGCGCGGTGCCGTCTTCGTGGATCAGCGTGTCGAGGTCCAGCTCCTGCAATTCGCACCAGTCGTAGACATCTTCGAACAGCGGGTCGAACTCGTTGGCGGCCTCGATGGAGAACGACTGCCGACCGGTTTCCGGGCGCCCGGAGCGGCCGACCGGCGGCTGCAACGGGAAGTCCGGGTCTTCGGCGCGCTTGGTCAGGTAGAACTCCATCTCCGGCGCGACGATGGGCTGCCAACCTTTGTCGGCGTAGAGCTTGAGCACCTTCTTCAAGACGTTGCGCGGCGACAGCTCGATCGGGTTGCCTTTCTTGTCGTAGGTGTCGTGGATCACCTGGGCGGTGGGTTCGATGGCCCAGGGCACGAGGTAGACGGCGCTCTCGTCGGGGCGGCAGATCATGTCGATGTCGGCCGGGTCGAGCAGTTCGTAATAGATGTCGTCGTCGACGTAATCGCCGGTCACCGTCTGCAGCAATACGCTCTCGGGCAGACGCATGCCTTTTTCGGCGATGAACTTGTTGGTGGGTGAAATCTTGCCGCGGGTAATACCGGTCAGGTCGCTGATCAGGCATTCGACTTCGGTGATCTTGTGTTCTTTCAACCAATCGGTGAGCTGGTCGAGGTTGTTACTCATAAATACCTCAGAGGATGGTATGACCCGGCGAATACGCGCAGGGTGGGGTCATGCGGCTGCAGGCGAAGGCCGGCACGATGCATCAGACCGCCTGGACGGGCCTGCGTTTTGATTCTGGCTGTACTGCATGGCTAAAGCAAAACGGCCTGCATGACGGGCCATCGTCGAGGTAGTGCCTGTGGGCAGAGGGAAAGCGCATGCCCTCGATGCGAGGCGAGCGAGTGGCAACGTCAACTATTGTGGTCAGTGCGCAGCGCATTGGCGCTCGTCTGGCAACGGTGCCGCCGCATACGTGCCAGCCCGCTGCCGACGATGGGCAGACGGATTTTTCAGGTCGACGGGAGCGGACCATGACACCCTCGTATTGTTCTGTTCTGGGTGAGTCGGAGCTTAGCGGTGTCCATTTTTTTATACAACTGCCCTGTAAAAAATAGAATACGCCGAGGGCGCTATATCCGTTCTCGACTAAAATGGCACATAATGCCGAGCCCCAAATTGCAGCAAATCTGCCGTAGATGAGCCATTTCAGGGCGTCAGGGGCCTGGCTTGACTTGGTAAACGCTTTGCGATTGACTGAGTTGGCAAGCCCCCCTTGATTGATATTTTTAACAACAAAGGTGTTGCATCATGTCGGTACCCCCGCGTGCCGTTCAGCTTAACGAAGCGAACGCGTTCCTTAAGGAACATCCTGAGGTTCTCTACGTTGACCTTCTGATTGCAGATATGAATGGTGTGGTGCGTGGCAAGCGCATCGAGCGCACCAGCCTCCACAAGGTTTACGAGAAAGGCATCAACCTGCCGGCCTCCCTCTTCGCCCTCGACATCAACGGTTCGACCGTCGAAAGCACAGGGCTGGGTCTGGACATCGGCGATGCCGACCGCATCTGCTATCCGATCCCCGACACGCTCTCCAACGAGCCTTGGCAGAAGCGCCCCACCGCGCAGCTGCTTATGACCATGCACGAAATCGAAGGCGAACCTTTCTTCGCCGACCCGCGGGAAGTGTTGCGCCAAGTGGTGAGCAAGTTCACCGACATGGGCCTGACCATCTGCGCGGCGTTCGAGCTGGAGTTCTACCTGATCGACCAGGAGAACGTGAACGGCCGTCCGCAGCCGCCGCGCTCGCCCATTTCCGGCAAGCGTCCGCAGTCCACCCAGGTCTATCTGATCGACGACCTCGACGAATACGCCGACTGCCTGCAGGACATCCTCGAAGGCGCCAAGGAACAAGGCATTCCGGCCGACGCCATCGTCAAGGAAAGCGCCCCGGCGCAGTTCGAAGTCAACCTGCACCACGTGCCCGACGCGCTCAAGGCCTGCGACTACGCCGTGCTGCTCAAGCGCCTGATCAAGAACATCGCCTACGACCATGAAATGGACACCACCTTCATGGCCAAGCCCTATCCGGGCCAGGCAGGCAACGGGCTGCACGTACACATTTCGATTCTGGATAAAGACGGCAACAACATCTTTACCAGCGAGGATCCCGAGCAGAACGCCGCGCTGCGTCACGCGATCGGCGGTGTGCTCGAGACCCTGCCCGCGTCCATGGCTTTCCTTTGCCCGAACGTGAACTCGTACCGCCGCTTCGGCGCGCAGTTCTACGTGCCCAACGCGCCGAGCTGGGGCCTGGACAACCGCACCGTGGCCCTGCGCGTGCCGACCGGTTCGCCCGACGCGGTACGCATCGAGCACCGCGTGGCCGGCGCCGACGCCAACCCGTACCTGATGATGGCTGCCGTGCTGGCCGGCGTGCACCACGGCCTGACCAACAAGGTCGAACCCGGCACGCCGATCGAAGGCAACTCGTACGAGCAGCTCGAACAGAGCCTGCCGAACAACCTGCGCGATGCCCTGCGCGAGCTGGACGACAGCGAGATCCTCAACAAGTACATCGATCCGAAATACATCGACATCTTCGTCGCGTGCAAGGAAAGCGAGCTGGAGGAATTCGAACACTCCATCTCCGACCTCGAGTACAACTGGTACTTGCACACGGTCTGATACGAATGAAAACGCCGCCCTCAGGGGCGGCGTTTTGCTGTGTGGCATAAAGTGGAGGGCGTTGCCAAAGCGTCCTCGCTGGAGCTGGAGCGGACGGCATCAACGCCTCTTGTAGCTCGCGTCTCTCACCCTCAAATCGACTTCTCGAAAATCTTCGAATTACGCTGGAAGTTGTACAGCGACGCACGCGCCGCCGGCAGCCGTTCCACACCGCTGGGCGCGAAGCCGCGTTCGCGGAACCAATGGGCGGTGCGGGTGGTGAGCACGAACAGCGTGTCCAGACCCAACTGCCGCGCACGGTTTTCGATACGTTCGAGCAGGTCGTCGCCGCGCCCGCCGTGGCGGTATTCGGGGTTCACCGCCAGACAGGCCAACTCCCCGGCCTGTGAATCGGCGATGGGGTACAGCGCCGCGCAAGCGATGATCATGCCCTCGCGCTCGACCACGCTGAACTGCTCGATTTCGCGTTCCAGCACTTCCCGCGAGCGGCGCACCAAGATGCCCTGCTCTTCCAGCGGACTGATCAGATCGAGCAGGCCGCCGACGTCTTCGATGGTGGCCTCGCGCACGATCTCGAACTGCTCCTGCGCCACCAGGGTGCCGCTGCCGTCGCGGGTGAACAGCTCGGTCAGCAACGCGCCGTTTTCGGCATAGCTGACGATGTGGCTACGCATCACGCCGCCCTTGCAGGCCTGTGCGGCGGCATCGAGCAGTTCGCCTTGATAGTCGCTACCCAACCGCGCCAGGTGCGGCGGAATCTGTTGCGGACGAAGCTCGCGCACCAGCTTGCCGCCCTCGTCCAGCAAACCCGGTTCGGCGCCGAACAACAGCAGCTTGTCGGCGCCGAGCTCGATGGCGGCGCGGGTGGCGACGTCTTCGCAGGCCAGGTTGAAGATCTCGCCAGTCGGCGAATAGCCCAGCGACGACAGCAGCACGATGGAGCGCTCGTCGAGCAGGCGCCCGATGCCCTTGCGGTCGATGCGCCGCACTTCGCCGGTGTGCACGTAGTCGATGCCTTCCAGCACACCGATGGGCCGCGCGGTGACCAGGTTGCCGCCAGCGACGCGCAGCCGCGAGCCCTGCATGGGCGAAGCGGCGATGTCCATCGACAGGCGCGCCTCGATGGCCAGGCGCAGCGCGCCCACGGCGTCGATCACGCATTCGAGGGTCGGCGCGTCGGTGATGCGCAGGCCACGGTGGTAGCGCGGGGCCAGGCCGCGGGCGGCCAGGCGGCTTTCGATCTGCGGCCGAGAGCCGTGCACCAGCACCAGGCGTACGCCCAGGCTGTGCAGCAGCACCAGGTCGTGGACGATGTTGCCGAAGTTGGGGTGGTCGACGCCTTCACCGGGTAGCATCACCACGAAGGTGCAGTCGCGATGGGCATTGATGTAGGGCGAAGCATGGCGCAACCAGTTGACGTATTCGGGCATGACGGGGCCTGTGGCTAAGTGGACGGAGAACGGGGATGCGAACGGCGTTCAGGATCATCGTCGGAACAGGCTTGCGGTCACGCGTACGCTCCTTGTGGCAAGACGAAAAACGGTGGTGGGTGGTTTAGTGCAGGCAATAGTGCTGGATCAGTTCCCGCAATAGACGCACGGTCGGGTCCAGAAGTGACATGTCCAGGTATTCGCCCGGTTGGTGGGCGCAGCGGATGTCGCCCGGGCCGAGCACGATGGTCTCGCAGCCCAGCTGTTGCAGGTACGGTGCTTCGGTACCGAAGGCCACGGCTTCGGCAGCGTGTCCGGTCAGACGCTCGGCCAGGCGCACCAGTTCGGTGTCGGCGGCCTGCTCGAAGGGCGGCACTTCCGGGAACAGCGGCGCGTAGTCGATCTTCACCTCGTGGCGCTCGGCCAGGGGCCGCAACTTGGCGCCGATGGCCGCGCGCAGTTGCTCGACGTCCATGCCGGGCAAAGGCCGCAGGTCGAACTCCAGCGAACATTGGCCGCAGATGCGATTGGGGTTGTCGCCGCCGTGGATGCAGCCGAAGTTCATGGTCGGCGTGGGCACGGAGAACTGTGGGTTGCTGTAGGTGTTCTGCCACTGCCGGCGCAGGCCCATCAGTTCGCCCATCACCGCATGCATGGCTTCCAGCGCGCTGTGGCCCAGGCTCGGGTCGGAGGAGTGGCCGCTGCGCCCGAGGATGTCGATGCGGTCCATGAGGATGCCCTTGTGCATACGGATCGGCCGCAGCCCGGTGGGCTCGCCGATTACCGCGGCGCGCCCGAGCGGTTGCCCGGCTTCGGCCAGGGCGCGGGCGCCGGACATGGAGCTTTCTTCGTCGCAGGTGGCGAGGATCAGCAGCGGCTGCTTGAAATCGTGCGCCAGCAAGGGCTGCACGGCCTCGATCACCAGGGCGAAGAAACCTTTCATGTCGCAACTGCCCAGCCCGATCCAGCGGCCGTCCTGCTCGGTCAGCTTGAGCGGATCGGTGCGCCACAGCTGCTCGTCGAACGGCACGGTGTCGCTGTGCCCGGCCAGCACCAGGCCGCCCGGGCCGCTGCCGCGGGTGGCCAGCAGGTTGAATTTGCCGGGGGTGACCTGCTGGATTTCACAGGCGAAGCCCAGGTCGCCCAACCAACCGGCGAGCAGGTCGATGACCGGACGGTTGGACTGGTCCAGCGACGGCTGGGTGCAGCTGACGGAAGGCGCGGCGATCAGCGCGGCGAACTGTTCTTTCAACGACGGCAGTGGCATGCGCGCTCTCCTCAAGATCTGCGGCCATCATAACCACGGCGGCAGGCCCTGGGGCAAGGCTACCGGCTTGACCGACGGCCCGGCGCAGCGGTAGAGGCGCGACTGCTGTAGACTGGCAGACATTCACGCCCCTGCTCCGAGCCCCGCCATGCCCACAGAAACCGAACTCAAACTCCGCGCCAGCCGCGAGACCCTTGCCGCCCTGCGCGAGCACCCCCTGCTGAAAAAGCGCAACAAGTCCGGCTGGCAGACCCGCGAGCTGACCAACCAATATTTCGACACCGCCGAGGGCGACCTGTCGGCCGCCCAAGTGGCGCTGCGCCTGCGCCGCGACGGCGAGGTCATCATCCAGACCCTCAAGTGCCGCGGCCGCAGCGTCGCCGGATTGTCGGAGCGCCAAGAGTTCGAATGGCAGCTGGACAAACCCAAGCTCGACCTGAAAAAGCTCGACGCTACTTGCTGGCCCGAGGCGCTGGCCGCGCTCGACAAGAAAACCATCAAACCGCTGTTCAGCACCGATTTCACCCGCGAATACGCTGAAATCGCCTGGGGTCGCGGCAAGGCGAAAGTGGTGATCGAAGTCGCACTCGACCAGGGCTCGGTCGTGGCGGGCAAGCGCAAGGAGGACATCTGCGAAGTCGAGCTGGAGCTGCGCGAAGGCAACGCCGAAGCACTGCTGGAACTGGCCGCCGAACTGGCCGCCACGCATGCCCTGATGCCGTGCGACATCAGCAAGGCCGAGCGCGGCTACCGTCTGCTCGACCCGGCCAGCTACGACCTGGACCTGCCGGCTACCGAGCTGACGCCGGACATGGCCCTGGACGACGCCTTCGCCGCCCTGGCTTGGCAACTGCTGGGCAGCAGCCAGCGCCTGGCCGAGCAATACCGCCACAACGGCCACTGGAGCCTGCTGCAGGACTGGGTCAAGTGCCTCGCCGAACTGCGCGCGCTGGTCGCCAGCCTCGGCCAAGCCGCGCCGCGCCCCACCACGCGCGCGCTGCGCACCAGCCTCGACGCACTGCTGGAAGACTGGCGCCCGCTGGTCCAGGCCGGCAACGACGACGAAGACATCCGCCGCGCCGCGCCCGAGCAGTTCGCCGAAGAGCTGGAAGACCCACGCTGGGGCCAGTTCTCGCTGGACACCTCGCGCTGGTTGCTGGCCCGCAGCTGGACCGTCGAGCGCAGCAAGCGCGGCGAGCGCCAGGGCAAGGCGCAATTGGCCAGCTGGCTGATGCACCTGCTGGGCGAAGAAGGCCGCGATCTGCAACTGGCGCTGTACGTCCAGCGTCCCGAAGACTTGGGCGAACAATTGCCGCGCATCGAGCGCCTGCAGAGCTGGCTGCACCATGCCCGCCAGGTGCTCGAAGCGCCGCAGCTCGACCGCCTGTACGGCGACCTCAACAAGCTGCAGCAACTGGCCGAGCAACCTTTGGGCGACGACGAAGCCGAGGTGCGCGAGCAATTGCTCGAAGCCCGCATCGAACAGGCCCGCGCGGTCGATCAGAGCCGCGGCTGGAAGTACCTGCTCAAATCCGCCTCAACGCGCTAACGGCAGGCAGGTGGTGGACTTGATCTCCGACAGCGCGACGATCGAGTTCACCTCCTGGATGCCCGGCACGTTCGACAGCTTTTCGAAGAAGAAACGTTCGTAGGCCTCGATGTCCGAGGTCACGATGCGTAACAGAAAGTCCACCGAGCCCATCAGCACATAACATTCCAGCACTTCCGGAAATTCCCGAATCGCGTCGGTGAATTCGGTGAAGTTCGAGCGACCATGGGCGTTGAGCTTCACTTCGGCGAAGATCTGCGTGTTCAGCCCCACTTTCTTGCGGTCCAGCAGGGTCACCTGCGCGCGGATCACCCCCTCTTCCTTCAAGCGCTGGATACGCCGCCAGCAGGGCGATTGCGACAAGCCCACGCGTTCGGCCACCTGTGCGCTGGACAGCGAAGCGTCTTCTTGCAGCACCTCGAGGATGCGGCGGTCGTAGGCATCCAGCTCGCTTTGCATGATCAATTCTCCAAACGCTTTTCTACGAATAAAACGATCTATCGATACCCTGAAAGAGATGAATCATAGCGAAATAATCGCAACGGACGCATGCCAGAATGCTTTCGACTTCTGGAGATCGCCATGAACGCATTCGTCCAACTCGACACCCCTGCCCGCCCCGACCATTTCGCGCCCAGCCCCGCCCCCCTGTGCGTGAGTTACCGCATAAAGGTCGAAGCCGAGCCCGACAGCCTGTGCCGCATCCTCAACCTGTTCGCATTGCAATCGCTGACGCCCCACGCGCTCCAGGCCAGCCAGCAGGACGATCTGCTCACCGTGGGCATCGAGGTGGGCGGCTTGAGCTGGCCGCGTGCCGAGCTGATCGCACAGAAGATGCGTAACCTCGTTTGCGTGGCTGAGGTGACCCTTCAGGAATCCGGCAAGATTCAGCAAAGCCATTGCGCCATGTGACCGCATGAGGCGGGCTACCGTTGGGCGACTCTTCCCCGGCAAGGATGCCCACGATGTTCTCCACGCCCGACCACAATCTCGACCTCAACCGCCTGCTCGATACCCTGCTGGCCGAGCAGCGCCTGTCGGCCACCACCGCCCTGGCGGTGCTCGACGCCGCCAAGCACCAAGCACGGACGCATCCGCTGGAACTGATCGCCAGCCTGGCGCAGGACGACCCGAGCGCCACCCTGGACCTCGAAGGTTTGTGCCAGTGGCTGGCGACCAAGGTCGGCCAGCCTTACCAGCACCTCGACCCGCTGCAACTCGACTTGAGCCACGCCGCGGGCCTGGTTTCCACGGCCTTCGCCCAGCGCCACGGCATCCTGCCGGTCGCCGCCGACGCCAGCGGCATCACCATCGCCAGCGCCCAACCCTATCAACGCGAGTGGGAGGCCGACCTGCTGCGCAGCCTGGGCCGGCCGATCCATCGGGTGATGGCCAACCCGGTGTCGATCCGCCAGATCGGGGCGGCTTGCGGGCAACTGGCACGGCAAGTGGCCGGTGCCAACCATCAGCACGGCGCAGGCGTGGCGCAACTCGAACAACTGCTCGCCAAGAACCGCACCCTCGACACCGCCAGCGCCGAAGACGCGCACATCGTGGCCCTGGTCGACTGGATGCTGCAGTACGCCGTGGAACAACGCGCGAGCGACATCCACCTGGAGCCGCGGCGCGACAAAGGCCAGTTGCGCTACCGCATCGACGGGCTGCTGCACCCGGTCTATGCCTTCCCCACGGGCGTCACCCTGGCCGTCACCAGCCGCCTCAAGCACCTGGGGCGGATGAACGTGGCGGAGAAGCGGCGCCCGCAGGACGGCCGCCTGCACAGCCGGCTGCCGAGCGGGCAGGAGATCGAGCTGCGCTTGTCGAGCCTGCCCACGCCGTTCGGGGAAAAGCTGGTGCTGCGTCTGTTCGACCCGCAACAGTTACAACAAGACTTCACCCGGCTGGGCCTGGAAGGCGCGACGCTGCAACGCTGGGAACACCTGCTGCGACAACGCCAGGGCATGATCCTGGTCACCGGCCCGACCGGCTCGGGCAAGACCCAAACCCTGTACGCCAGCCTCGACCGCCTGGCCTCGCCACAGATCAACCTATGCACCATCGAAGACCCCATCGAGCGCCTGTACCCGGCGCTCAATCAACTGCAAGTGCACGCCGCGCTCGATCTGGGTTTCGCCAGCGGTGTACGCGCCCTGCTGCGCCAAGACCCTGACGTGATCATGATCGGCGAGATACGCGACCAGGAGACCGCCCAGGTGGCGATCCAGGCTGCGCTCACCGGGCACTTGGTGCTCTCGACGCTGCACACCAATGACGCGTGCAGCGCCATCACCCGCTTGCAGGAACTGGGCGTGGCCACCTACCTGATCAAGGCCACGTTGGCCGGCGTCATGGCCCAGCGGCTGGTACGTACGCTTTGCCAGCAGTGTCTGGCCCAGGCGCGGCGAGGGAGCGGCACCTGCCCTCAGTGCCGCGGCACTGGCTTTCACGGGCGCACCGGACTGTTCGAACTGCTGGTGATGAGCGACCCGCTACGCCAGCACATCGACGCCGACGCGGACGTGCAACGCCTGCGCCAGCTGGCGGCCGGCGAAGGGCTGCGCAGCCTGCGTCAGTGCGGTGAAGACAAGGTGGCCGCTGGCATCACTACCGAGCAGGAGGTGTTGAGGGTATGCGCATGAGCGTATTACGGGCAGGGCTTGAAGCCTGCGCCTGACAAAGACAAGGGAAAAGACCCACGAATCAAGGCAATGGACGTCATCGGCAGACATGGGTATGATTGCGCCCCGTTGCACTCGTAGCTCAGCTGGATAGAGTATTGCCCTCCGAAGGCAGTGGTCGTGGGTTCGAATCCCGCCGAGTGCGCCATCTTTCCTCCCCTTGTGTCACAAGGGGTCAGCGTTTTCGACAGCATCCCCGCCCAGTCTGCCCTGCCGTCTTGCCAGGTATCGCCCAGCTTTGAGCACGGCAGGACCGGCAACGATCGGACTACGCACACCTCAAGCAATTACGCCCAGCACGCTTGGCCTCGTATAGCGCGGTATCAGCCGACCCTATCAAGGCGCCTGCACTGACGGATGGCGCCACGCCCTCGGCCAGGCCCAGGCTGATGCTCACCCTCGCTTGGTTGCCCAGCACCGGATGAGGCACGTTCAGCTCGTGTACCGCTGCGCGAAGCGCCTCGGCCAAGTTACGGGCTTGGTTCACATCGGCATCTACCATCAGAATCAGCATCTCCTCACCGCCGAAGCGGAACGCCAGCGCCCCCGCCGCCTGCGCGGTCTGGTGGATGGTGCGGCTCAACAGCTTGAGGCAGGTGTCGCCTTGCATGTGCCCATAGCTGTCGTTGTAGGTTTTGAAGTGGTCGATATCCAGCAGGATCACGGCCACGCGGGTAGGTGTGTGCAGCGCCCGTTCCCAGACCGAAGCGATGAATTCGCCTTGATAGCGCCGGTTGAACAGCTGGGTCAACGGATCGGTTCGGGCCATTTCGGTCAGCTGTTCCTGCAGCAACCGTCCGCGCAAGGCGAACAGATAGCTCAAACGGCTACCCCGCTCCAGAAAATAAGAAGCCATCAACAGCAACACCGCCGTCGAGACATAAAAAATCGCATTGGCCTGCCAGATCACCGTGTCCATGAACCCGGCTACCCAGGTGGTCACCAGCTGGATGACCAGCATGCACCCCAGCGCGGCAGCCGCGTAGCGCACGGGCAATTGCTGGATCACGGTGCAGTAGACCATCAGCAACGACATGCCCAGCTGGTAGTGGAGCCGATAGGGGCTGGCGCTGTGGATCATCACCAACAGCGGCATGAGCGACGCCAGGACCGTACCGGTGGCCGAGACCGTCTCCAACGCCCAACGGGCGGTCAAGCGCTGGCTGATCAGCAGCATGAGCACGATCATCGGCGTGATCAGGCCCACCCGCCCCAGTGCGACGTAGGTGAACAGGTCGTTCAGTGCCAGCCAGTCGCTGATGAGAAACAGGTTGTAGACGCACGCACCGCCGATACCGACGGCCGTCAGGAAGCGCAAGCGTCGCTTGCGTGTGTCCATGTCGTAGCGACGCTCCAGCTCATCGTCGAAACGCAGGCGCATGCCGCCCGAAGTGATTCTGCGCTCGACCGCCTTGAGGACTTCCAGGTTTTGCGGGCGAGGGCTGTCGGGGACGAGGGCGAGCATGTTGCACCAATGGGAACGAAAGGATTCCACTTCAGACCACAGCAGTGATGACTTAATGCTATCAACCATGAAGATTTTGCATGCCTGCGCAAACGTCGTCCTTGCGCATCGAACCTTTGTCTTCCTGCTGCTCTAATGCCCCATGTCGACGCGTCACCGCTCATGTGCCGTGTATCAACAAGGAGTAGATGGACATGATCATCGGCATCGACCTGGGCACCACCAACAGCCTGGTAGCGGTCTGGAACGCAGAAACCGCGCAGCTCGTTCCCAATGCCCTCGGCAAGCTGCTGACGCCCAGCGTGGTCGGCCTGGACGACCGTGGCGAACTGATCGTCGGCGACGTCGCCCGCGAGCGCTTGCAGACACACCCGCAAGCCACCACCGCGCTGTTCAAGCGGCACATGGGCAGCGCCCGGGAAACCCTATTGGGCGAACGCGCCTACCGTCCCGAAGAGTTGTCGGCCCTGCTGCTGCGCAGCCTCAAGGAAGATGCCGAGCGCTACCTGGGCGAGCCGGTGACCGAAGCGGTGATCAGCGTGCCGGCCTATTTCAGCGATGCCCAGCGCAAGGCCACGCGCGTCGCCGGCCAGTTGGCCGGGCTGAAGGTCGAGAAGCTGATCAACGAACCCACGGCAGCGGCGCTTGCCTATGGGCTGCACCACAAGGGAGAGGCCACGTTTCTGGTCTTCGACCTGGGCGGCGGCACGTTCGACGTGTCGGTGCTGGAGCTATTCGAGGGGGTCATGGAGGTGCGCGCCAGCGCCGGGGACAACTTCCTCGGCGGTGAGGACTTCGACGACCTGCTGGTCGCCCACGTGTGCGCCGCCGCGCATGCCCAGCCCTTGCCGACGGCAACCGAAGGCGCATTGGCCCAACGTCTGCGCCGTGAGGCGCAGCGGGTGCGCCATGCGCTCGGCCAGCAACCGCATATCACCTTCACGGTACGCGACGGCGAGCGCGAATGGAGCCTGCCGATCACCCAGGACGATCTTGCCCGCCTCTACCAACCCTTGCTCGATCGCCTGCGCGCGCCGATCGAACGGGCCTTGCGCGATGCGCGCATCAAGGCTGCCGATCTGGACGAGGTATTGCTGGTCGGCGGTACGTCGCGCATGCCACTGGTGCGACGTTTGGTGGCCAGCCTGTTCGGACGCTTTCCGGCCATGCAGCTCAACCCCGACGAGGTGGTGGCCCAGGGCGCGGCCATCCAGGCAGCGCTCAAAGCCCGGCACGCTTCGCTCGAAGAGGTGGTGCTGACCGATGTCAGCCCTTACACCTTGGGCATCGAGACGACGTCCAGTGAAGGCCAGCGCCGCATCGGCGGCCTGTACCTGCCGATCATCGAGCGCAACAGCGTGGTGCCGGTCAGCCGCGAACAGACCGTGTACACCATCGACGAAGCGCAGACGGTGGTCAGGGTCCGCATCTTCCAGGGCGAGAGCCGCCTGGTGAGCAACAACATCTTCCTCGGCGAACTGGAAGTGCCCGTGCCGCCACGCAAAGGGGGCGATGTCGGCATCGAAGTGCGCTTCACCTATGACATCAACGGCCTGCTCGAAGCCCAGGTGCACATTCCGCTGACCGGCGAGCAGCGCACCCTGGTGATCGAGAATAATCCCGGCGTGCTCAGCCCCGAGGAGATCGCCCAACGCCTCGATGCCCTGGCGACGCTCAAGGTGCACCCACGCGAGCAACAGGTGAACAGCCTGTTGATGGCGCGCCTGGAGCGCCTGTACCAAGAGAGCCTGGGCGATACCCGCGAATACGTCGCCGAGCTGGCCAAGCAGTTCCAGCATGCGCTGGAGCGGCAGGACGAGCGTGCGTTGCGTGAAGCGCGGGTTGCGCTGGTGGAGCGTCTGGAACACCTCGAACGCCGTCTGTGAGGGCTGATCATGCATCTGAAAACCCTGGGGCTGGCCCACGATGCCGACGAGCGCGCCATCAAGCGCGCCTACGCGCGGCTGCTGAAAGTCCACCGCCCCGACGAAGACCCGGCTGCGTTTCAGCGGCTGCGCGAAGCCTACGAAGGCGCGTTGGAGCATGCCCGCTGGCGCGAGCAATGTACCGAGAACGAGGACGATGTCGAGGGTGTGCTACCGTGCCCTGACGACAGCGCCACGGATGCAGACGTACCGCAAACGTCGCCCACCCCCGTCCACCCCATCGAAACGATGGGTGACGCCGATGAGCCGCTGTCCGCAGGACCACCCATGGCCACGGCTGCGCCGGACATCGCGGCATCGGTCGAGACACTGCTCGACGGGGACCTCGACCAGGGTCTGGCCCAGGCCCGTCAAGCCGGTTTGGAAGAGGCATTCGAGCGCCACCTCCTACGCCGCTGTGTGCAACGTACGGACTTTGCAGTGCTCGACTGGGCACAGTCCAGGCTGGGCTGGCTGAGCGCCGCACAGGCGCCTCACCTGCCCACGGGCGAGCTGGAAGTGCTCGCCGACCGGCTGGCCACGCGCGCGCTCGGTCAGCTGCGCGAGGCAATGGCGCAAGCTCAGCATTCGCACGCGCTCGAACTCATGCACACGGCTCTGGCCAGCGTCTGGCTGGCGCCACTGGACCGCCGTACGCGTTTCCAGGCACGCATCGCCGACCTGCTGCTGCACGCCGAACACTGGCCACCCGCTTTCTTCGAGCAGGTCTGCGCGCTGAACGGCTGGGACGAAACCCTCGGCCATCTGCCTGGCGATGCCAGCCAATGGCAGGTCTTGAGCCAGCGCCAGGCTAGCTACCAGTGGGAGGCGTCGTTGCGCGAGCGCCTGGCCCTGCCGCCTGCCGATGCAGCGCAGCGAGCCGCCTGGTTCCTGTTCGCCGACCTTGCGCCGGCACAACGTCGGCAGTGGGCCGATCGTTTCACGCTCGAAGACTGGCAAGCCTGTGCAGGGCTCGAAGAGGTGTTGGCGATCCATCCGCAGCTGCCGGAGCGCCTGCAACGCCCCCCCTTCGTCGACTGGCGCGCCTGGTCGCCGCGCGGTTATTGGGGCTGGGCGCACGTGTACACGATGTTGCTGCTGTGGTCCGTGTTGAGCGTGACGATGCTGACGCACCGGAACACGCGCGGAGACGACAGCCTGCTGTTGACGGTCGGCATGCCGCTGGCGCTTGCCCTGTTGCTGGTGGGGGTGGGCCACTACGCGTGGCGACTGTGGTCGAAAGTGGCACGCGCACGGGTGTTGGCCGATGTCGGGCTCAGCTTGCGTCTGCTGCCTGGAGGCTTGGTGCGCCAGGGCAATGGCGTGCTCTTGTTGCGCCACCTGCTGCCCTGCCTGCTGCTGGCTGCACTGGTGTCCGTCTGGTCCCTGCAGCTGCCGCCTGTGGGTTGGGTGCTGGGGCCGTTGACGCTGCTCGGCGCGATCCGCTTCGTCGATGTGGTGACGCGCGGCGATTCGCCTGCCGCCTGGCTCCAGCGCGTATGGCGGCATGTGCCGCTCAGTGGCCCTGTGCTGAGGCAGGGGTTGATCATGCTGGGCGGGTTGCTGCTGATGATCGTGTTCAGTCTGATCTTCACCTGAGCGGTGATGCTTAAGGCGCTCGAAGACAGAAACCGGCAATCGAAACCCCATGGCGTTTTTCAATCGGGTCGATGCCGTTTTCTGCGTTGTGCCCTGGCGCGCCGTGCACGATGCTTGCGCAACCGGCGCGCGCTCGTCGACCCCACTTCCGCAGAGGCTCCCATGAAAAACGTCGAACAAATCCTCAAGGCCAAATCCGAGCACCAGACCGCCTACACCATCGGCCCGGATGAATCCGTGCTCGAGGCGCTCAAGCTGCTGGCGGAGAAGAACATCGGTGCGCTGCCGGTGGTGGAAGACGGTCAGGTGGTCGGCATCTTCAGTGAGCGGGACTATGCGCGCAAGCTGGTGCTCAAGGGGCGTTCGTCGGCCGCGACGCCGGTACGCGAAATCATGAGTTCGCCTGTGGTGACGGTGGAGCCCAAGCAGAATCTCGAATACTGCATGAACTTGATGACCAATCGTCATCTTCGCCACTTGCCGGTGGTGAGCAACGGGGAGTTGTTGGGGCTGTTGTCGATCGGTGACCTGGTCAAGGAGACCATTGCCGAGCAGGCGGGGTTGATCGCGCAGTTGGAGCAGTATATTCGCGGTGATTGAAAGTGGCGGCGGGTGCAGTTTTACAGCAATAAGTGATTTCGTTTGGATCAGGGCGGCTTTGCCGCCCATCGCGACTGAAGTCGCTCCCACAGGTTGATCACGCTTGAGCCATCACGGCGCTAATGGATCGACATATGGGTAAAGACTCAGTCTTTGTGCTTGTGCAGCGCCACGTTGAGCTGGTCGATCATCACGATCCAGTCCGAATCGGCGATGTAGTTTTCCTTCAGAAACGCGCGCTGGGCATCGGTCCAGAACGGCGCGTCGACCAACTTGACGTCGTTGTCCAGCGGGCCGTGGGTGGTCAGCCAACGGTCGATTTCGACGGGGTCATCGTTCAAGCCCAGTTGTTGGAAGATTTCGGAAAAGGGATGAATTGGTGCGTCCATGTTGCCTCCTCTGCGCCGGCCCGAAAGGTCGGAATACGCCGGCTGGTTGACGTCGAGGCGGGCGATTGCCACACCCACTTCAACGTAGACAGCGGCGCACTGGGCGCAGGTTCCTGAAATCTTCCGCTCGATAGCCGACCGGACAGCTCAGAGGGGTGCGCGGCGTAGGGTTGCGATGAAGGCCGCGGCGCCCAGGAACAGCCCGGAGAAGGTGCGGTTGAGGCGTTTCTGCTGACGCGGCGTGCGCAATAGCCGCAAGACCCGCGAGGCCAGCCCCGTGTAGCCCGCCATGACCAGCAGATCGACACAGACCATGGTGGCGGCGATGGTCAGGTACTGCGGCAGCAGTGCGGCGTGCGGGTCGATGAACTGCGGCAGCACGGCCAGCATGAACACCAGCGCCTTGGGGTTGCTGACATTCACCAAAAAGCCACGTGCCACCAGCACCAGCGGCTTGCCCAGCGGGCGGACGCCGGTATCGTCGCCCATGTCCATCGGCAAGGCGCGCCACTGGCGGTAGGCGAGGTAAACCAAATACCCCACGCCGAACCACTTGATCACCTGGAACGCGGTGGCCGAAGCCGCGAGGATGGCGCCCACGCCGGCGGCGATCACGGCGATCTGCATCAAAAGCCCCAGTTGCAGGCCCAGCGCGTTCCAGTAACCGCGCCAGAAGCCGTATTGCAGGCCACTGGACATCGAGGCGATGGCACCGGCGCCCGGCGAAAGGCTGATCACCCAGGATGCGGCGAAGAACGCCAACCAGGTTTCAATGGACATCGCACACCTCGTCTGAAATTTTTACAGGCCGTTACGCTAAGCGGGCGTGGAGAAAACCGCCAGTGTTTTAGCGCCTGCCGGCCCCCGTCCCGCCGACCGCAGCGGCACGGGGTGGATTTCACGACAAGGCTTCGAGTTCGGCCTGCATCGACTCCAGGGTTTCCAAGGCTTCCATCCACGCCTCTTCCAGTTCGCCCTCACGCTGCTTGAGCGTGGTCTGGCGTGCCAGCAGCTCGCGCAACTGGTCCTTGCGCGCCGCCTCGTAGAGGCCGCTGTCGCCCAGCGCGGTTTCGATCTCGGCGAGCTGGGTGTGCACCTTGCCCAGCTCGGCCTCCAGCTTGTCGGCGGCCTTCTTGTGCGGCGCCAGCTGCTGGCGCAGGGCGGCGGCGGCCTGGCGCTGGGCTTTCTTGTCGGTCTTGTCCGGGTTGACGGTGCCGGACACGGCCGGAGCACTGCGCTGGCGGTAGTCGAGCAGCCAGCGGCTGTAATCGTCCAGATCGCCATCGAACGGCTCGACCTTGCCTTCGGCCACCAGCAGGAAGTCGTCGGTGGTGCTCTTCAGCAGATGCCGGTCGTGAGAGACCACCACCACGGCGCCGCTGAATTCCTGCAGGGCCATGGTCAGGGCCAGGCGCATTTCCAGGTCGAGGTGGTTGGTCGGCTCATCGAGCAGCAGCAGGTTGGGCCGTTCCCAGGCGATCAGGGCCAGGGCCAGGCGCGCCTTCTCGCCACCGGAGAAGTTCAGCACCGGCTCGTCGACACGACCGCCGTGGAAGTCGAAGCCACCGAGGAAATCGCGCAGGGTCTGCTCGCGCTCGCTGGGGGCCAGGCGTTGCAGGTGCAGCAAGGGGCTGGCCTTGTCGTCGAGCGAGTCGAGCTGATGCTGGGCGAAGTAGCCCACGGCCAGGTTCTCGCCGCGCACCAGGCGGCCGGCGATGGGTTGCAGCTCGCCAGCCAGGTTCTTGATCAGGGTCGACTTGCCCGCCCCGTTCGGGCCCAGCAGGCCGATGCGCGCGCCGGGCACCAGTTGCAGCTTGACCTTGGCCAGCACCACTTTGTCGGCATAGCCGAGTTGGCCTTCGGACAGGTCGAGCAGCGGGTTGGACAGCTTGTGCGATTCGCGGAAGACGAAGTCGAACGGCGAATCGACATGGGCGGCGGACAACTCTTCCATGCGCTCCAGGGCCTTGATCCGGCTCTGCGCCTGGCGGGCCTTGGTGGCCTGGGCCTTGAAGCGGGCGATGTACTTTTCCATGTGCGCGCGCTGGGCCTGTTGTTTCTCGTAGGCCTGTTGCTGCTGTACGAGGCGTTCGGCACGGGTGCGTTCGAACGCGCTGTAGCCGCCTTTGTAGAGGTTGAGCTTGCGCTGTTCGACGTGCAGCACATGGTCGACCACCGCATCGAGGAAGTCGCGGTCGTGGGAAATCAGCAACAGCGTGCCGGGGTAGCCCTTGAGCCAGTCTTCGAGCCAGAGGATGGCGTCGAGGTCCAAGTGGTTGGTCGGCTCGTCGAGCAGCAACAGATCGGACGGGCACATCAGCGCTTGCGCCAGGTTCAGGCGCATCCGCCAGCCACCGGAAAAGTCGCCGACGCGCCGGTCCATCTGCTCGTTGCTGAAGCCCAGGCCCGCCAGCAGCTTGCGCGCACGGGCATCGGCGGTATAGCCGTCGGCGCTGTCGAGTTCACTGTGCAGGCGCGCCAGGGCGGTGCCGTCGTGGGCCTGCTCGGCGGCCTCCAGCTCGCGCTGGACCTGGCGCAGGCGCAAGTCGCCATCGAGCACGTAGTCCACGGCCACACGGTCGAGGGTGTCGACCTCCTGGCGCATGTGCGCGATGCGCCAGTCGCCCGGCACCTGGCAGTCGCCGCCATCGGGCGACAGTTCGCCGCGCAGCAAGGCGAACAGGCTGGATTTACCGGCGCCGTTGGCACCGATCAGGCCGGCTTTGTGGCCGGTGTGCAGGGTCATTTCGGCGCTGTCTAGCAGGCGCTGAGGACCACGCTGTAAAGTGAGGTTCGATAGTCTGATCATGATGGTCGCGGAGTCTACCAGCTTCCTCGGCCCTTTAGTGCGAGCCCCAGCATGCCTACCGATCTATGGAATTTCGCCCTGGCGTTGTACGGCCTGAACGGCGTCGAAACGGCTTGTCTGGCGTTGCAGGAACAGGGCGCCGACGTCTGCCTGCTGCTGTGCGCGACCTGGTTGCAGGCGCGCCGCGTGGCGCCGAGCGAAGGGCGTGCGCAGGCACTGCGCGCGGTCTGCACGCCATGGCAGGAGCAGGTGGTGGCGCCGCTACGCGAACTGCGGCGAAGCTGGAAAGCGATGGCGCAGGACGACTCGGCGCTGGCCAGCCTGCGCGAGCGCGTCAAACAGTTGGAATTGGACGCCGAACGGACGCTGTTGCAGCGTCTGGCGTCCTGCACCGCCCAATGGCCGGTGGGCGATGGCGGCGATTGGCTGGCATGGCTGGCACCGCCAGCCAGCCAGCACCACGACGCGCTAGCGCTGCTGCGCGTCGCGGCGCAAACCCTTTACGCGTCGGACGACTGAGCCGCGCCCGCAGGCGGGGCGGCTTGGCCGTCAGCTGGTTTGGGCTCCGCTTCTGCTGCGACCGGCTTGACGGCAGGCTTGCGCGGTGCCGGCTTACGTGGCGCCGGCTTTGCGGCAGCTTGGCCCGCAGTCCCTACGGATGGGCCGCCGGCTTCGCTCACCGTCTCGAGCGCAGGACGCGGTACGCGCTTCACCGCAGGCTTGCGCGGTGCCGGTTGACCTGCGGCTGGCACCGCGGCGGCGCTGGAGGCCGGCGTGCTGGCGGTCGTTCTGCCGGCTGCCGGCTTGCCAGGGGCCGGCTTGCGCGGCACCGGCTTGGCAGGCGTGGGTTTGCCCGGTGCCGGCGCGGCTTTGTTCGGAGCGTCGGCAGGGCCGGCTTTGGCATCGGTAGTGCGTTGTTCCAAAGCCTTGGCCGCCGCTTCGCGGACTTTGCCGACCCCTTGGGCCAACTTCAGGCTTTCTTGCGCATCGCGCTTGAGTTGCTGGATATACGTACGGGTTTCCGATTGGCGCTGCTTGAGCGAGTCGAGCAGTTCTTCCAGTTCGCCAGCGACTTTCTGCGCCTTGCCTTGTGCCTTGGCTTTGCCCGCCTTCGCCGAATCCTGCAACTTCGCGCGCGCGTCGTGGAGTTTGTCCTGGGCCTTGACCCGTTGCTTCTCCAGTTTGCTCAGCAGTTTCTCGGCATCGGCCAGGGCTTGCGCACAGGCCTCTTCCAAGTGTTCCAACAAACTGTCCGACAGTTGTTGAAGCAGGTGCAACGGCGTACTGACGGGTTTTTTCTTTGCCGACATGATGGACATCCTGGCTGACGAAAGTGCGACTCATACTAAGCCTCTGCTGCCTGGCCTGCTAGAGCCCTGCATCAATGGGCTTGCACTCAATAGGGAGTAACGCTGGCATACTTGCCGCTCGATTCGAGGAGCTTGCCGTGTCCCGTCATCTGATGTTCGCTCTGTGCCTGTGCCTACCGCTGGCAGCGTTCGCCGCCGATACCCAGCAAACCGATCGGCACGACCTGGCCTACAGCCTGGGCGCCAGCCTGGGCGAGCGGTTGCGCCAGGAAGTGCCCGATCTGCAGATCGAGGCGCTGCTCGAAGGGCTTGGTGACACATACCGTGGACAGCCGCCCAAACTCGACCAAGCGCGCATGCAAGTGCTGCTCGAACGGCACGAAGCACAGACCGCCGCGTTGGCCGAACAGGCGCAGATCGACCAGGCCCAGGCGAGCGAGCAACGCTTCATGGCCGAGCAGCGTGCCCGCCCCGGCGCGCAGGCGCTGGCCAAAGGAGTGCTGTATGAAGTGCTGGCGCCCGGTACGGGCGCGCAGCCGCAGCCCAACGGGCGGGTTCAGGTGCGCTATGCGGGAATGCTGCCGGACGGCAGTGTGTTCGATCGGAGCAAAGCGGCGCAGTGGTTCAACCTGAGCTCGGTGATCGAGGGGTGGCAGCTGGCGCTTCCGGCCATGAAGGTGGGCGCCAAGTGGCGCTTGGTCGTGCCTTCGGCCCTAGCCTACGGTGCCGAAGGCGCGGGAGACCTCATCGCGCCCTACACACCGCTGGTGTTCGAAATCGAATTGCTGGATGTCGCGGCCTAACGCTACACCTTCAACGCTTCTTCTTCCTTGTGCGCGTTGTGCAGCACTTCGATCAGGCAGTCTTCGAGCTCGAAGCGTTCGCGTAACAGGCTGCCCAGCTCACCCAGCTTTTTGGCGAAACGCTCGTTGTCCGTGCATTTGGCCTGCTCGCAGTGGTCGTTGAACGCCAGGGCGATCTGGGTGATTTCGTCGATGCGCGGGTTGATCTCGTCGGCCAGACGCAAAGCGCGGTCGTCACCGAATGCCTTGGCTTCGTTGATCAACTGTTCGCAGATACCGAAGTGCCAACCGGACACGTAGTCGACGAGGATTTCGCAGAAACCGGTGTTGTGCTGTTTGTCGGCGAAAGCCGGTTTGGCGTCGCGCAGCGCTCTGAAGGATTTGACCAGCTCATGGCGTTCTTCCAACCAGCGATCGATCAGCTGGTGAACCCCGCCCCAGCGTTCCTGGGCATTCTGACAACTCTCTAACATGGCGGTCTCGTCCCTTGTGGATGGATGCCCCCGCACCAGGCGCTGCCACCGTGCAGCACATGAATGACATCAGTAGAAGGGCATCGAGCACGTGTATTTTTCAGTGTGCGATGTGGGAGATTATTCCCGCGCGTCGCGGCCATCAAGGTACGCAGGGCACTAACTTCATACAAGCGTTTAATCCGCACGCAAGGCACCGCCGGTCGACCGCTCTGGTCTGGACGGCTCAGGTGAACTGGTTGGTCAAACGGCGAAAGCGGTAGCTCAGCAGGTAGGACAGCGGTAGGCATGCCAAGCCGAGGAACGCCAGCAGGCTCCACTCCGGCAAGGTCAGGTCGAGAAAACTCCAACGGATCGGCGAGCAACTCGGCACACCCAGCAACAACTGCTGCAGCAGTTGCTTCAGGGGCAGGTCGAGCAGCGCCGTGAGCGGTACCGAGCAGGCCTGCGCCGTTTCATAGCTGCCTTGCAACCAGACCTGGCGCGCCGCCAACCAGCCCCCTAGTGCCGCACACCCCGACAATCCGAGCGCATAGCGCCGCGCGCCGCGCCAGCCCGGCGCATGGATCAGCGCGCAGACACCCAACAGCAGGTAGCCCACGAGCAGGAAACGCTGGCTGTAGCACAATGCGCATCGTTCGAGACCGGCTTGGGGAAGCAGGCTCAACGAGCCGACCAGAAGCATCAGCGAGCCTAGTACAGCGGGAAAGAACAAAGTACGCAGCCGAGACAGCGACATGACAGGTGACATTCCCGGAGATGAAATAGTGGCTTGAGACGGTAAGGAAAGATGTCCTCTGTTTCAAGGCGCTACAGAGCAGACAAGTCGCTTAATCTCCGAGAAAGGAGGTAAGAAAATGTAGGAAGTGGCCTAGGACAATACGTAACTCATTGCGTTACGCCTAGGAAAAATAAACAAGCCCCGACTCCCCTGGCCTGGGGAGCCGGGAGGGTCGCTCAGGCGCGTACCGTTTCGGGCAGTGGCAACGCCAACAGGCGCTCGTCCAACAGGTTCAGCCCTTCCTGGAACAACTGATTGCTGCGCTCGGTTTCGCCCAGGGCACCCAACAAGCGGGCGAGCTCGGCACAGGCTTCGGGGTTGCGCTCCAGGCGCAGGCTGCTTTCGAAGTAGTCGCGCGCTTTGCCCCACAAGCGGTTCTGCAAACTCAACCGGCCCAGCGTCAGCAGCAGACTGGGGTCTTGCGGATGGTCTTTGAGCCAGCCTTCGGCCGTGTGCAACTGACGCACCGGATCTTCGCCGCGGACCAGCCCGTATGAGCGCGCCAGATGGCTTTCGTATTGACGCTTGATGGCGGCACGCAGTACCCGCTCCGACTCGTCCTGGGCACCGGCCTGACGCATCTGCTCGGCATAGGCCAGTACCAGTTGTGGCTCCTGGCGCTGCGCGGCGGTCAGTTGCTGCCAGGTACGTTCCAGTGACTGGCGCGCCGTGTTGCCCTCTTCGCCGCGGGTGATCGCGAGGCCCAGGTTCTGCCCCCACGCGCGTTGCTCCAACAGAGCCAGCTCGTTGGCCGGCAGCGCCTTGTGCTTGCGCAGGTCGGGCAGCAGGCGAACCAGAGCAGGCCAGTCGCCACGCTCCAGGTACAACCGCTGCAACAGGCGCAGTACCTGCACGTTGTTAGGGTGGCGTTCCTGCATGGCCTGCAGCGTGTCGAGCGCGCCGTCGTTGTCGGCGCGGTCCATTTGCAGTTGCGCATGGGCCAGGGCGATGGCCAGTTCCGCATGGGGCTGACGTTCCAGCGCACGCTCGAGCAGGTTGTCGCTCTCCTGCGTCTGGCCCAATTCGTTGGCGGCCCGAGCGGCGCCGAGGTAGAACAGCAGGGGCTGGCGCTCGGCTTCGGCGGCGCGGCGTAGGTGCTTGTGGGCACTGGCCCAGCGGCCCTCGGCCAGGTCCAACTGACCCTGCTCGATGGCGACGCGTGTGCGACGGCTGCGGTTACGCCGCGACCAAGGGTTGATCACGCCAGTGGAAGTCAGCAGCAAACCGATCAGATAGCGCAGCAAGCCGAGCACCAGCACCACTACCAACAGCGCGCCCAACGCCGCCCACAGGCCGGACTGGTAACGGAAACCGCCGTAGGCGATCATCACGTAGCCGCTGTGCTTGGCGATGGCGATGCCCAGCGCCGCCGCAACGACGATCGCGAAGACCGCCAGCAGGTAGACGCGCTTCATGGCTTGGCCCCTTCGTTTTCGCTTGGCTGGTTGCGACGCTGGATGTAGGTCTGCACAGCCGCCAGGCTTTCGCTCAGGTCGGGCACCTTGACTGCCACGGGCTGCTCGGCCAATTGGTTGAGGCTTTCGAGCATGGCCTTGCTTTGCGGGTTGTCGGGGTTGAAGTTGGCTACCAGCACGCTGCGTGCCTCGTCCAGGGCCTTGTCATACACGCTGGCCTCGCCATTGAGCGCAGCCCATTGGGCTTGTTCGAGAGTCAGGCTCAAAGCCAGGCGCAGTTGGTTCAGCGACTGTCCGGCGAGCAGCGGCTTGACGTTCTTGTCGGCATCGAACTCGACCTGGAAATACTTCGAAACCTGCTGCCCCCAGCGTGACAGGCGGGTCGCCACGTCGCCCTCGCCCTTCAGGGCGCCCATGGCATCGGCGTTGGCGTCGAATTCGGGCGTCTGCGCGCTCAGTTGCGCCACTTGCTCACGCTGTGCGGCCAGCTTGAGGAACAGGCCAGTGCGGTCGGGTTGTTCGAGGCTGTCGAGCGCGGCCTTGCTGCGTGCCAGCTGCTCACGGGCGGCGAATGCGCCAGGATCGCTGTGCTCGCGCAGGATCTGGTCCGCGCCTTCGACCAGAGCGCGGGCGCTGTTGATGTCCTGCAAGGCCGACAGGCGCAGGGTGGCCAGGCGCAGCAAGTGCTCGGCTTCGGCCAGGCGCCACTCCTTGCGGCTTTCGCCCAGCACGGTCTCGACACGCTGCCCCAGCCGCTGCTGGTCGCCCTGAAGCTGCGCTACCAGGCGGCGCTGATCTTCCAGGACATTGGCCGCCGGCAGGCTGGCCAACTGCGTGGTGATCTGCTGCTCGCGCTGCTGCAGGGCATTGGCGCGCTCGTTCAGCGCTTGCAGGCTCTGCCCCTGCCCTTGTTCGCTGCCTTGCAACTGGCGCACTTGCCATACGCTCCAACCGCCAGCGGCGACGCCTGCCACCCCCAACAACAGGGCCAGGGTCGCAACGCCTGCGCCCGTACGCTTGGCAGGTTTGGCAGGCTTGACCGGCGGGGCTTTCGGCGTTTCCGGCGCCGAGGGCTGATCGTTCTTGGACAAGACAGTTTCGCTCACGTATCCATCCTTCGCAGAGGGGCGCCGCGCATGGCTTAGCGCCCTGACAAGGCAGGTACAGCACTGTGCTGCACGGCTGCCAGCAAGGCCGCGGCATTGGCGCCACGGCATTCCACAACCTGTTGCGCACCCAGCTCGCGCGCCTGTTGGGCGACACGGGGGCTGGGCACGAATAACGGCATTCGTGACAGACGAGGCCAATCGACGCCCGCCAGTCGGTGCAAATGTTCAAGACCTTGCCCACTGCTGACCACCAGGCCATTGAGGCGTTCCCCGTCGACCCGTTCGGCCAGCACACCGGGGCCGTAGGCCGGCAGGCTACGGCGATACAGTTCCAGATAATCGACCCTAGCACCTTGCTCGGCAAGACGCTCGGCCAGCAGTTCGCGACCTCCCACCCCGCGTACGATCAACACCTGCGGCCGGTCCTGCGCCAGTACCTGAGCCAGCGCCGGCAATGCCAGCAGCGCTTCGCTGTCGTCGCCATCGCTCGGCCAACTGACCTGCAACCCATGGGACTGTAGGACGCGCCCGGTCGCTTCGCCCACGGTAAACCAGGCCTGGATGGGCGCTTGCAGCCCAGCGCTGCGCAGATGCTGCAGCAGCAGTCGCGCTGCCGGCTTGCTGACCACGACGAACGCGCGATAGTCGTGCAGCCTGCCCAGACAATCCCGTTGCGCGGCGGCCAGGGCCACCGGCTCGATGTCGAGCAACGGCAGGCTGCTGCAAAAGATGTCGGCCGCACGCAGGTGATCGGCCATCGCCTGGCTGTCTTCGCGCGAGCGCGTCAGCAGCAGACGCCAGCCGCTCAAGGTTGGCCGGCCTCACCGTAAACGGCCTTGAGGATGTCACCGGCACCTTGGGCCAGCAGTGCCTCGGCCACCTGCACCCCCAGCGCTTCGGCATCGGCGCGCGGCGCGTGGGCCTGGGCGGTGAGCAACTGCCCGCCATCGGGCTGGCCGACCAACCCGCGCAACCACAGTCGATCGCCTTCGAGCACGGCATAAGAGGCGATCGGCACCTGGCAGCCGCCATTGAGGCGCTTGTTCAAGGCGCGCTCGGCGATGACCCGGTCGGCCGTGTCGGTGTGGTCGAGCGCCGCCAGCAAGGCATGGATTTCGGTGTCTTCGCTGCGGCACTCGATACCCACCGCGCCCTGGCCACCGGCCGGCAGGCTGTCTTCGACGCTGATGGTGGAGGTGATGCGGCTTTCGAAGCCCAGGCGGATCAAGCCCGCCGCCGCCAGGATGATGGCGTCGTATTCGCCGGCATCGAGTTTGGCCAGGCGTGTATTGACGTTGCCGCGCAGGAAATGGATGTGCAGGTCGGGGCGACGTGCCAACAACTGGGCCTGGCGCCGCAGGCTGGACGTACCGACCACGCTGCCGGCCGGCAAGGCATCCAGACTGTCGAAACGGTTGGAAACGAAAGCGTCGCGTGGGTCTTCGCGCTCGCAGATGCAGAACAGGCCCAGGCCCTCGGGGAAATCCATCGGCACGTCCTTCATGGAGTGGACGGCGATGTCTGCCTGGTTTTCCAGCAACGCTGTTTCCAACTCCTTGACGAACAAGCCCTTGCCGCCAATCTTCGCCAGCGGCGCGTCGAGCAGCTTGTCGCCCTTGCTGACCATGGGCACCAGGGACACGTGCAACCCGGGGTAGGCCTGCTCCAGACGCGCCTTCACATACTCGGCCTGCCAAAGGGCAAGCGCGCTCTTACGGGTGGCAATGCGGATTTCGCGAATAGACATGGAGCACACCGAAGCAAAGGAAATGCTGCCGATGATAGCAAATCACCTGACTGGGCCAGCAGACCCAGGTCATGGCACGCCTTCCTTGGCGCATGAGGGGCCCTAGGCTGCGACCGTCAGAGCTGCGGCATGATCTTGCGCACGCCGGCGACATGCCGTCGGCTGACGGTCAGTGCATCGCCATCCAGGCCATTGAGGTAAAGCTGGAAATGGCCGAGCGGCGTGCGTTGCAGCCGTTCGATACGCTCGCGCGACACCAGCGCATTGCGATGGATGCGTACGAAACGGTCGCCGAATTCGTCTTCCAACGCCTTGAGCGGCTCGTCCAGCAGCACTTCGCCGCCTTCATGGCGCAAGGTCACGTATTTGTGGTCGGCGATGAAATAGACCACTTGCGCCAGCGGAATCAGCTCGATGCCTTTGCGGGTGCGCGCGCTGATGTGGCTGCGCGGACCGCCGCCCGCTTCGTTGGCCGGGCGGGTCAGCGCGGCCAACTGCGTGCGGTTCGGCCGTTCGGCCTTGCGCAGGGCGTCACGCAGTGCGGCCAATTCGACGGGCTTGGTGACATAGCTCAAACCACTGTCGGAAAACGCCTCGCTGCCGTATTCGTCATCGCCTGTGCAGAACACCACCGCGGGCGGTGCTTCGCGCTCGCACAGGCGCGCCGCCACTTGCAGGCCGTCGAGCCCTTTCATGCCGATGTCGAGCAGTACGACGTCAGGCTTGAGACTGTCTATGAGCGCCAGGGCCTCTTCGCCATTCGTGGCGCTCGGCTCCAGCACGGAATAACCCTCTAATTCACCTAACAACCGATTGAGACGGTCGCGGGATTGGGATTCATCATCAACGATCAGGACATTCATGATTACGCTGGATTCCTGAGTGAGTCTCGCACGGGCGGTGGCGTAGACAGGTGGCGGTGGACCGCCACCGTAATCACGCTCTAGACCGATGCAATGGCCAAAGATTCAGTGGCCGGACAGTTTCTGCCGAGCCTCTGTGCAACTGTAGACGCTCCCTGGAACGCTGCCGTTCAATCCATGAATCGATCGTTGTGAAGTCGGTCCCTATAAATGCCGATCATTGTTCGCCCCCGGCGTCCTGCGACAGGTCGGATAACCCCTGATATCATCGGCGGCACTTTTCTTCACGCCTGCAATGAGTGAATCCATGACCATCGACAAGACCAATCAGTCGTGGGGCGGCCGCTTCAGCGAGCCGGTCGACGCCTTCGTCGCCCGCTTCACCGCCTCGGTCGACTTCGACAAGCGCCTGTACCGCCACGACATCATGGGTTCAATCGCCCACGCCAGCATGCTGGCGCAAGTCGGCGTGCTGACCGACGCCGAACGCGACACCATCGTCGACGGCCTGCAGACCATCCAGGGCGAAATCGAGGCCGGCGAGTTCGACTGGCGCGTCGACCTCGAAGACGTGCACATGAACATCGAAGCGCGCCTGACCGACCGTATCGGCATCACCGGCAAGAAGCTGCACACCGGACGCAGCCGCAACGACCAGGTCGCCACCGACATCCGTCTGTGGCTGCGTGACGAAATCGACCTGATCCTGGCGGAAATCACCCGCCTGCAACAGGGTCTGCTGGAGCAGGCCGAACGCGAAGCCGACACCATCATGCCGGGCTTCACCCACCTGCAAACCGCGCAACCGGTGACGTTCGGCCATCACCTGCTGGCCTGGTTCGAAATGCTCAGCCGCGACTACGAGCGCCTGGTCGACTGCCGCAAGCGTACCAACCGCATGCCGCTGGGCAGCGCCGCGCTGGCCGGCACCACCTACCCCATCGATCGCAACCTGACCTGCTCGCTGCTGGGCTTCGAAGCGGTGTCGGGCAACTCCCTCGACGGCGTTTCGGATCGCGACTTCGCCATCGAATTCTGCGCGGCGGCCAGCCTGGCGATGATGCACCTGTCGCGCTTCTCCGAAGAATTGGTGCTGTGGACCAGCGCGCAATTCCAGTTCATCGAACTGCCCGACCGTTTCTGCACCGGCAGCTCGATCATGCCGCAGAAGAAGAACCCCGACGTGCCGGAGCTGGTGCGCGGCAAGAGCGGCCGCGTGTTCGGCGCCCTGACCGGCCTGTTGACCCTGATGAAAGGCCAGCCGCTGGCCTACAACAAGGACAACCAGGAAGACAAGGAACCGCTGTTCGACGCCGCCGACACCCTGCGCGACTCGCTGCGCGCCTTCGCCGACATGATCCCGGCGATCAAGCCGCGCCATGCCATCATGCGCGAGGCGGCGCTGCGCGGTTTCTCCACCGCCACGGACCTGGCCGATTACCTGGTGCGCCGCGGCCTGCCGTTCCGCGACTGCCACGAGATCGTCGGCCATGCGGTCAAGTACGGTGTCGACAGCGGCAAGGACCTGGCCGAGATGAGCCTCGACGAACTGCGCCAGTTCAGCGACCAGATCGAGCAGGACGTGTTCGCGGTCCTGACCCTGGAAGGGTCGGTCAATGCCCGTGACCACATCGGCGGTACCGCACCTGCGCAGGTGCGCGCCGCCGCCGCACGTGGCCGCGAGCTGCTGGCAGCGCGTTGAAGCCCGGGGGCGCCAGCGCCCCCGCCCTCGCAACGCTTGCGCGGTGCGTCACTTCTTGTTGCGCATCATCTCCAGGAACCCGGGCATGGCGGCGTCCTTGTCGGCCTGGATCTTCGCCATGTGCGGGTGTTCGCCCAGTTTCGCGAGCAGAGTGGCGATTTTCGGGAAATCGGCCAGCAGGTCGAGGTTCAGCACCTTCTTCGCGGTCGCGACCGCAAGGTCCACGGAAAACGCGAACATCACGTCGGCCAGGGTCAGTTGTTCGCCTGCCAGATACGGGGCGAACTTGCCATTGCGCTCGACCGTGGAGAAGCCCGCGAGCAGTTCGCTACGGGCTTTTTCCTTCACCAGCGGCTCCACCGGCTTGCCGAAGAAGGATTCGGCGTAGCAGGTCCGTGCCGGCAGCTCGATGTACAGCTCCACCTCTTTCATCAATTCGTGCACTTTCGCCTGGGCGAAGGGATCGCTCGGCAGCAGCGGCGTGCCGTTCTGGGTGCGTTCGATGTAGTCGAGGATCGCGCTGGTCTCGCTGAGCAGCCCGTGCTCGGTCTCCAGCGCCGGCACCTTGCCGCGTGGGCTCACCGACAGCGCCTGGGACGTCTGCCCCGGAAAGAACTGCACTTCCTCGAAGGGCACGCCCTTCTCCAGCAATGCCAGCTTGACCATGTTGTAGTAGTTGCTTACCGGAAAACCATGCAGCTTGAGCATTGGAACAGCCTCCAGGCCGTGTGGGGTTGGATCGGGGGTTTATAGCCCGCCGCCGTGGCGCTGACCAGCGTCATGCCTGCGGTCGATGGGCGGACATTGCCAGGACAGGCATGGCAGACTGTGCCTTCACCTTTGAGGAGCACCGCCATGAACCAGTCCGACGACTTCGACAACGACGACGACCCATCCTCCGCACAGGACGCGCTGATCGAAGTCATCGAAAACCAGATCGCCAGCGGCGAACCGCCGGCGACCAAGGCCACGTTGAACAAGTTGACCCTCGTCGGTGTGCCGCGCGAAGACAGCCTCATGCTGATGGCCATGGTGCTGGCCTTCGAGATCGAGAACATGCTCGCCGACGACCGCCCATTCGACACCGCCTGGTATGAGCAGGCCCTGCGCGCACTGCCCGAACTGCCCCCGGAACTGGCCGCTGCGATGGATCAAGGCGACGACGAATAACTGTGACTACACTCCAGGCTCAGGCGCCGCCCAACCGTAGGCGGCGCCGCTCTCCACCCTCGGAAGTCTGGAGTCGCCATGTCCTTTACCCCTGACCTGATCGCTGAACTCGAAGTCCTCGCCCTGTTCAACCTCGATAGCACTCAAGAAGGCATCAAAGTTCACAGCAACGCGTCCCCCGATCTGATCGGCGCAGCCCAGCGCCTGCATGACAAGCAACTGCTCAGTCAGCCCGATGGCGGTTATCTGACCAGTCTTGGCATCGACGCCGCGCAAAGCGCGCAGCAACTGCTGACCATCCTGGGCGTGGCGCAGCCGGCCTGACGGGCCACTCTGCAAAACGGGCCAAGCCGGCCAACAGCGGCCTGGCCCGTATCGATGTAAAAATGACGCCAATTTTTCATCAGACCCTTATTCCCACCTGCCACTCAGGCTAAACTCGCGCAGCCCCCGCCGCCGAGTGCGCAATGAATCATCGCCACGAGATTCGCCCAGACCTTGCCCAAGGCATCGACCGCAAGGTGCTGGCTACTCTGCGCGCACGCTTCCTACAGCTCAGTCAGGGACGCCTGTGGCGTGCCCGCGAGGGCTTGTCGAGCCGCCAGCAGCAGGTGTTGACCCTGCTGCCGCTCCTGCTGCACATCAACCATCCAGGGTTGCCCGGCTACGTGTCGGGCACCACACCCGCAGGCATCGCCGGCTTCGAGCCGGACCTCGGCGCCTTGGTCGAGGCCCAGCGCCTGACCCGCGCCTTCACATACAGGCCGCAGCGCGACGATGCCCCTCGCCCACTTCTAGGCCTTTACCTGATCGGCAGCCTCGGCACCCTGGCGCAAGCCGAGCAAAGCGACATGGACGTATGGGTGTGTCACCGCACCGACCTCGATGGCGGCGCGCTGGCTGAGCTGAGGCGCAAATGCCAGGCGCTGGAAGACTGGGCCGCGACCCAAGGCGCCGACGCCCACCTGTTTCTGATCGACAGCGCCGGCTTTGCCCGTGGCGAGCGCACGGGCACGTTGAGCTCCGACGATTGCGGCCATACCCAGCACTATCTGTTGCTCGACGAGTTCTACCGCACGGCCATCTGGCTGGCCGGGCAGACACCTGTATGGTGGCTGGTACCGGTGTACGAGGAGGACCGCTACCAGGCCTACGTCCAGGCACTGCTCGACAAGCGCTTCATCCATCCCCACGAACATTTCGACTTGGGCCACCTGGCACGGATTCCACCCAAGGAGTTCGTCGGCGCCGGGCTCTGGCAGCTCTACAAAGGCCTCGAATCGCCATACAAGTCATTGCTCAAACTGCTCCTGACCGAAGCCTATGCCAGCGACCATCCCGCCTTGCGCTGCCTGAGCCTGGACTTCAAGGCCGCGGTGCACGCCAACCGTCTCGACCTGGACGAGCTCGACCCCTACGTGATGGTGTACAGGCGCATCGAGCACTACCTGCTGCGACGTGGCGAAACCCGGCGTCTGGAACTGGTGCGGCGCAGCCTTTACTTCAAGGTCAACCAGAAGCTCGGCAGCGCCGAACAGGGCCGCAGCGGCTGGCAGCGCAGCCTGCTGCGGCGCCTGACCGAACAATGGGGCTGGGACGAGCGCACACTACGGCTGCTCGACAGCCGCAGCCAGTGGAAGGTCGGCCAGGTCCTGCAATCGCGCCGCGAACTGGTGATGGAGCTGAACCATGCGTACCGCTTTCTGGCCCGCTATGCCCGCGACAGCACGGCCGACAGCCATGCCGAACAACGTGACCTGGATGTGCTGGGGCGCCGCCTGTACGCCGCCTTCGAACGCCGCGCCGGCAAGATCGAAGTCATCAACCCCGGCATCGCGCCGGACCTGGCCGAAGACGCCCTGACCCTGGCGCATTCGCCCGATCGACAAGCGCCCGGCAGCCATCACTGGACGCTGTATCCCGGCAACCTAACGGTACATGCATGGCCCGCCGCCACACCGATCAAACGCAACCACGAGCTGGTCGAACTGCTCACCTGGGCTCACCGCAACGGCGTGATCGACAGCAGCACACGCCTGACGCTGCACCCTGGCATCAACGATCTGAACGAGCGGACGCTGTCCGATGTATTGGACTGTCTGCGCCAGCATCTACCGCTGCCACTGCCGGCCATCAGCGACACCGATCTGCTACAGCCCAGCGTGGCGAACGAGGTGCTATTGCTGGTCAATGTCGGGGGCGACCCGCTGCATCCAGATCGCGCCTCCCAAGTGCCGATGACGAGCCCGCGACTCGACGCGCTGGACAATGCCGGCGCACTCGAGCAGTGGGTGCTGAGCCTCGATCGGCTCACCCTCAACAGCTGGAACGAAGTGCTGGTGCAGCGCTATGACGGCGTGGGTGCTCTTGCGCAATGCCTGCATGACCTGCACGAGGCGCGCACGCAGGACCGACGGCGGCCGCGTGTGAACGTACGCTGCTTCTGTGATCCACATGCAGAGACCCTCGAACATCGCCTCGCAGCGCTGCTAGACAGCCTCGGGCTCGGGTAGCGGCCCGCACACAGGCGGCCACCGAACGCCCCCCATTGAGTCTCTCATGCTGGCCAGCAGCATACGCAGTGGACGCTATCCTTGTGCCGTTTCCTGCTGCACCTCTGCCGAGCGAAGCCCAATGCTTGCGCCTTCATAGATCCTTGAGGAGCGCTACATGAATTACCAACACTGGATGGGCGACTCGCCCGAAATAGGCTGCTTGCGCATCGATCAACTGATTTTGCCCGGCAGCCACGACTCGGGCATGGACAAAGAGGCAGACAGTTTTACCGTCCCGCAGGAAGTGACCCAGGACGTGCCGTGTATCGAACAGATCCAGAAAGGCGTCCGGGTGCTCGATCTGCGCGTGCGCGCCAACCATGAGTACACGCCGGACGAAATCGGCCGCTACAAGCTCTACCACGCCAACCCTTCAGGGCGCACGGTGCTCGGCGATGTGATCAACCGCCTCAACCATTTTTACGACGACGTCGCCAACCAACGGGAAATCGTCATCCTCGATTTCCACGAACTGGACCACTTCAGCGACAGCGAACACACCTGGCTGCAGGACATGCTGCGAAAGTACATGGGTCAACGCCTGATCCCGTATGCGTTGCACGACCTCACGCTGGACCAACTATGGCGCGAGCACCCTGGAAAAACCGTGGTCATCGCCTATCACCACGCCAAACGCGGTGAGCATTGGCCAGGTGTGGAGCAAGTGTGGATGGGCGAAAACACGCCTTCCACCGACGAGCTCAAGGCATTCATGGACAAGGCGGCGAGCGAAAGTCGCAGTGGCAAGCTCTGGTCGATCCAATGCGCCAAGTACAACAAGGTCGTGTTTACCCCTGACGACTTCAGCGACAAGGTCGACCTGTGGTTCGAATCCCGAGATCTGGAAAGCTATATCCAGAAATTCGCCATCATCAACACCGATTGGACACTGCGCAGCCGGCTGGTCGACAACTGTGTCCACGCTTGCCGGCTGCGCGCGCGGTCGCTCAGCGGCGGCTAAGCGGTTGGCCGGGGGCGGCCCTTCTACCGGGGCCGCTTACGCCGTCACAGCTCGAAATCGCCCGCCGCTTCCGGCTGGTATTCCACTGCCAGCAGCTTGAGCTTCAAGGTCTTGCCACCAGGTGCCGGCCAGTCGATCTCATCGCCCACCGACAACCCCAGCAACGCTCCGCCGATAGGCGCGAGCACCGACACGTGGTGTTCCTTGCCGGCGTCCTTGGGGTAGGCCAGGGTCAGGTGATAGTCCTTGCCGCTGCCCTGCTCCTGGCAATGCACCCGGGAATTCATGGTCACCACACCCTTCGGCACTTCCCCATGCCCCACCACCTGCTCGGCGCGGTCGAGCTCTTCTTGCAGGGCGAGCACGCCCGGCACGGATTCGTCGAGGCTGTCGATGAGTTGCTCCAGACGCTGTACGTCCAGTCGGGTAAGAATGAGGGAAGGTTTGGTGCTCATGATCCAGTCAGGCTCCTTTGAACGGAAATATCATCCGGCGAATAAAGCAAAACCCCGCCCAAGGGCGGGGTTTGTGGAAGTGTGTGGCGTCGGCGACGCATCGACCGACCCTAACACAGCCGGGCGAATACTCAAGCCCGCGCCTCAGGCTTGACGGCGTGCCTCGGCCTGGCGGCAGATCTCCCGGCGCCGGGCGTCGTCGGCCGAACGCCACTCGCGGATGTGCTCCACCGGCCGCTGGCAGCCAGTGCACACCTTGTGTTCGTCGAGCCGGCAGATGCTGATGCACGGCGACTTCACTGCCGGGCTGACGTTGCTGTAAAGGGGCTTGGGTGGACGGGCGGGCATGCTCATATCAGATCTCGGAGAAGTCCAGTTTCTCGCCGGCCCGCTCGCAGACGATGCGCTCGAGCATCTCGCCCAACAGCTCTTCGCTTTTTTCGCAGGTCCACTTGCCGGTTTCTTCGTCGTAGTCGAAATGGAAACCACCGGAACGGTCGGCCAGCCACAGTTGGCGCAGCGGCTCCTGGCGGCTGAAGATCAGCTGGCTGCCGTTTTCGAACTTCACGGTCAGTACGCCCGCGGAGTTTTCCATGTCCAGGTCCATGTCGCTTTCGTCGAACAGGTCTTCGAGCGCCTGCTGCGTGGCGTCGACCAGATCGTGGAAACGTGCTTCGCTCAAACTCATTGCGGGAACCTCGGAAAGGGCGGCTGACAGGCAAGCCGGGCAAGATACGGACGCTTTGCCGGGAATGCAAAGAATAGCGCCGTTGGCCACGGATCAGGCCGTCAGACCGACGGGCGCTCACATAGGCAAGGTGCCGGGCGCTGGGTATACTCGGGCGCAAATACTGCTTATTTCAAAGGATTTCGCCCATGAAGCGTCTGATTTCCTCCCTCGCGGCGCTGGTCGCGGTGGCCTGCCTCGTTTCGGCCTGCGGTCAGAAAGGTCCTCTGTACCTGCCTGACGACAGCAAAGACGGTCAAGGCAAGCACACGTCGCACCAGCACTAAGGGATTTCCATGGACGCTTTCAACTACCGCGACGGCCAACTGTTCGCGGAAGACGTGGCGCTGTCGGCCATCGCCGAGCGCTTCGGCACGCCGACCTACGTCTATTCGCGTGCGCACATCGAAGCGCAATACCGCAGCTATGTCGATGCCCTGCAAGGCACTTCGCACCTGGTCTGCTATGCGGTCAAGGCCAACTCCAACCTGGGCGTGCTGAACGTTCTGGCACGATTGGGCGCAGGCTTCGACATCGTCTCCGGCGGTGAGCTGGAGCGGGTGCTGGCCGCCGGCGGGCGCGCCGACCGCGTGGTGTTCTCCGGCGTCGGCAAGACCCGCGACGACATGCGCCGCGCCCTGGAAGTGGGCGTGCACTGCTTCAACGTGGAGTCGGCCGACGAGCTCGAGCGCCTGCAAGTGGTCGCCGCCGAACTCGGCAAGCAGGCGCCGGTGTCGCTGCGCGTCAACCCCGACGTCGACGCTGGTACCCACCCGTACATTTCCACCGGCCTCAAGGAAAACAAGTTCGGCATCGCCATCGGCGATGCCGAAGCGCTGTACGTGCGTGCGGCGCAGTTGCCGAACCTGGAAGTGGTCGGCGTCGACTGCCACATCGGCTCGCAGCTGACCACGCTGGAACCCTTCCTCGACGCGGTCGACCGCTTGCTGATGCTGATCGACCGCCTGGGCGAGTGCGGCATCCACCTGCGCCACCTCGACCTCGGCGGCGGCGTCGGCGTGCGCTACCGCGACGAGCAGCCGCCGCTGGTGGCCGACTACATCCAAGCGGTGCGCGAGCGCGTCGGCGCGCGCGACCTGGCCCTGGTGTTCGAGCCGGGCCGCTACATCGTGGCCAACGCCGGCGTACTGCTGACCCGCGTGGAATACCTCAAGCACACCGAGCACAAGGACTTCGCCATCATCGACGCGGCGATGAACGATCTGATCCGCCCGGCCCTGTACCAGGCCTGGATGGACGTCAGCGCCGTCGCTCCGCGTGCGGAGCCGGGCCGCGACTACGACATCGTCGGGCCGATCTGCGAAACCGGCGACTTCCTCGCCAAATCGCGCACCCTGGCCCTGGCCGAAGGCGACCTGCTGGCCGTAGGTTCGGCAGGCGCCTATGGCTTCGTCATGAGCTCGAACTACAACACCCGTGGCCGCTGCGCCGAAGTGCTGGTCGATGGCGACCGGGCCTTCGAAGTGCGCCGCCGTGAAACCATCCCCGAACTGTTCGCCGGCGAAAGCCTGCTGCCGGAGTGAACCCATGCTGCTGCGTTTCACTAAAATGCACGGCCTGGGCAACGACTTCATGGTCCTCGACCTGGTCAGCCAGCACGCGCACATCCAGCCCAAGCATGCCCGGCAATGGGGTGATCGACACACCGGCATCGGCTTCGACCAACTGCTGATCGTCGAGGCGCCGAGCAATCCGGAAGTGGACTTCCGCTACCGGATCTTCAACGCCGACGGCTCCGAGGTCGAACAGTGCGGCAACGGCGCGCGCTGCTTCGCCCGCTTCGTGCTGGACAAGCGCCTGACCGCGAAGAAGCTGATCCGTGTGGAAACCAAAAGCGGCATCATCGAGCTCGACGTACAGCACGACGGCCAGGTGTGCGTCGACATGGGGCCACCGCGCTTCGTGCCGGCCGACATCCCGTTCGTGGCACCGGCCCAGGCGCTGAGCTACCCGCTGGAGATCGACGGCCAGGCGTATCCGATCGCCGCGCTGTCGATGGGCAACCCCCATGCGGTGCTGCGCGTCGAAAACATCGACAACGCGCCGGTGCACAGCCTGGGGCCGAAGATCGAACACCATCCGCAATTCCCGCAACGGGTCAACGCCGGCTTCCTCCAGGTCGTCGACCGCCACCATGCCAACCTGCGGGTCTGGGAACGGGGCGCCGGCGAAACCCAAGCCTGCGGTACGGGCGCCTGCGCCGCCGCCGTAGCGGCGATCAACCAGGGCTGGATGGATTCGCCGGTAAGCCTCGACCTGCCCGGCGGCCGCCTGCACATCGAATGGGCCGGGCCGGGCCTGCCGGTGCGCATGACCGGCCCCGCCGTGCGTGTCTATGAAGGACAGGTTCGCCTCTAACCGAGTAAGCGCCCATGACCGATCAGCCAGTACCCCAGGCCGCCAGCCTCGATACCGAAGCGGTGATCGCCTACCTGCGCGAACACCCGACGTTCTTCGCCGAGCACGACGAACTGCTGCTCGAACAGCATATTCCCCACCAGCGCGGCGACAGCGTGTCGCTGGTGGAGCGCCAGCTCAAGCTGCTGCGCGAGCGCAACATCGAGATGCGTCATCGGCTGTCGCATTTGATGGACGTGGCCCGCGACAACGACCGGCTGTTCGACAAGACTCGCCGCCTGATCCTCGACCTGCTCGACGCGAGTAGCCTGGAAGAAGTGGTGATCGCCGTCGAAGACAGCCTGCGCCAGGACTTCCAGGTGCCCTTCGTCAGCCTGATCCTGTTCAGCGAGCACGCCACGCCCGTGGGTCGCTGGGTCTCCAGCAGCGAAGCGCAGGTGGCCATCGGCGCGCTGATGGGCGGTGGCAAGCCGGTCAGCGGCAACCTGCGCGAGCACGAGCTGGCGTTCCTGTTCGGCGAGCAACAGCGCAAGGACGTCGGCTCCAGCGCCGTCGCTACCCTCGAGCACCAGGGCCTGCATGGGGTACTGGCCATCGGTAGCCGCGACCCCCAGCATTACAAGAGCAGTGTCGGCTCGCTGTTTCTCAGCCACATCGCCGACGTCTTGGGCCGCGTGATCCCGCGCTTCACCCAAACCCTGCGCTCGGTGCGCTGATGAACGCCGAACTGGACGCCTATTGCGCACACCTGCGCAATGAGCGTCAGGTGTCGGAACACACCCGCCTGGCCTACCGACGCGATTTGCACAAGGTGCTCGACTACTGCGCCAAGCACGGCATCGAACGCTGGACCGACCTGCAGTTACAGCAGGTGCGCCAGCTCGTGGCACGGCTGCACCATGACGGACAGTCGTCCGCCAGCCTGGCCCGGCTGTTGTCGGCCATACGCGGGCTGTACCGTTACCTGGTGCGCGAGGGCCTGTGCCAGCACGACCCCGCCGCCGGCCTGTCGCCGCCCAAAGGCGAACGGCGCCTGCCCAAGACGCTGGACACCGACCGTACCGTGCAACTGCTCGACGGCGGCGTCGACGACACCTTCATCGCCCGTCGCGACCAAGCGATCCTCGAACTCTTCTATTCTTCCGGTCTGCGCCTGTCCGAGCTGATCCAGCTGGACCGTGCCCACCTGGACTTGGGCGACGGCCTGGTCCAGGTGCTCGGTAAAGGCAACAAGACGCGCATCCTGCCGGTGGGCCGCAAAGCCCGGGAAGCACTGCACATCTGGCTGAAACTGCGCGGGCTCGGCGCTCCGCTGGACGACGCGCTGTTCATCACCCGCCAGGGTCGACGCCTCAGCCCGCGCGCGGTCCAGATGCGCCTCAAGCTCGCCGGCGAGCGCGAGTTGGGCCAACACCTGCACCCGCACATGCTCCGCCACTCCTTCGCCAGTCACGTACTGGAATCGTCCCAAGACCTGCGCGCCGTACAGGAAATGCTCGGCCACGCCGACATCAGCACCACGCAGATCTACACCCACCTGGACTTCCAGCACCTGGCCTCGGTGTACGACAGCGCCCACCCCCGGGCCAAACGCACGAAAGGCACAGACCCATGAGCATCCAGCTGATCACCTTCGACCTCGACGACACCTTATGGGACACCGCCCCGGTGATCGCCAGCGCCGAAGTCGTCCTGCGCGACTGGCTGCAGGCCAACACGCCCAAACTTGCGGCAATGCCGGTCGAGCACTTGCAAGACGTGCGCGCTCGGCTGGTGCTGGCCGAGCCTGGCCTCAAGCATCGCATCAGCGAGCTGAGGCGGCGGGTGTTGTTCCATGCCCTGGCCGATGCCGGATACGACGAGCAGACCGCCGAAGCACTCGCCGCCGAGGGTTTCGAAACCTTCCTGCACGCACGGCACCAACTGGAGATTTTTCCCGAGGTGCAGCCCATGCTGGAGCTGCTCGGCCAGCGTTACACCTTGGGTGTGGTCACCAACGGCAACGCCGATGTGCGGCGCCTGGGCCTGGCGGATTATTTCGATTTCGCCCTGTGCGCCGAGGACGTCGGCATCGGCAAACCCGACCCGGCGCCCTTTCTCGAGGCCTTGCGCCGTAGCGGCGTGGCCGCTTCGGGCGCGGTGCACGTGGGTGACCACCCTGGTGACGACATCGGTGGGGCGCAGCGCGCCGGGCTCAAGGCGGTATGGTTCAACCCACGGGGTTTGCCCTGGGCAGGGCCGGTCGCGCCGGATGCGCAGATCCAGCGCCTGTCGCAGTTGCCGGACGTGCTTGCGCGCTGGGCCTGACGGGCATAGAGCTGGCAGGCATGAAAAAGCCCGCAGCGACGGCGGGCTTTTCGGGTGCAGCACGGCTCAGATAGGGCGGCTGCCGTACTTGTTGTCCGGCTTCTTGGGCGGATCGGCGACCACGTTGGCCTCGACCTCCTGCACCTTGCCGCCACGGGAAAGAAACTCCTCCATGGCCTTGGCCAGCGCATCGCGCTCTTTCTGCTTGGCTTCGACGCTAGGCAGTTCTTCTACCGTAACGGCTTTGGCCTTGCCTTTGGCAGCCGGTGCGGGGCTGTCGTCGCCGGCCGCGTCTTCTGCGCCATCTTCGGCAGCGGATTCGAGGCCCTCGTCAGCCTCGTCTTCGTCGCCTACTTCGAGTTCGTCGTTTTCCAGATCGTCGTCGCTCATATGTGCCTCATGACTTGCGAAAAGCAGATGTAGTTGGTTTTTTCGCCTGTTGACGCCGTAGACCGGCGATCCACAGAAATAATTCCGCGCAGTGCGGTCCGATTTGCCCGGTCAGCAGCACTTGTTGGGCGCACGGCGCTGAGCGGTGGTTTTTTCGCAAAAGGGGTGTGTTCGTCTCAGATGGCGCATGCGTATCGCCGTGGCGTTCGGGGCTGCTCGAAGCGCCCGCTTCAACGTCCGATGCGCACTGGCCAACACCATTCGCCTGGACCGCGAAATGCACTGTGGCGCGCATTCTAGCGCGCCCGTAGAAAAAGCAAAGCGCTCTGAAGGCACCATGACTTGTAAGTTTTTTGACTATACGAGCGCAGTGGGACACACAGCGCAGCGCAATCCGGATTGTTGAACACTCCGACAAAAAAAAGCCCGGCGAGCCGGGCTGATTTTTGTGGCGCCGCGCTTACAGGTTGTAGCCGCGCTCGTTGTGTTGAGCCAGGTCGAGACCGACTGCCTCTTCTTCTTCGTTGACCCGCAGCCCCATCACCTTGTCCAGCACTTTCAGAATCACGTAGGTGACCACGGCGGTGTAGGCCACGGTGAACAGCACGCCCTTGGTCTGCACCCAGACTTGCGCGGCGATGTCGGTGACCGCGCCGAAGCCGCCCAGGGCAGGTGCTGCGAACACGCCGGTCAGAATCGCGCCGACGATACCGCCCACACCGTGTACGCCGAAAGCGTCGAGGGAGTCGTCGTAGCCCAGTTTGCGTTTCAGGCTGGTGGCGCAGAAGTAGCACACCACACCCGAGATCAGACCGATCGCCAGGGCGCCCATCGGGCCGACGGTACCGGCTGCCGGGGTAATGGCGACCAAGCCTGCCACCACACCGGAGGCGATGCCCAGGGCGCTTGGTTTGCCGTGGCCGATCCACTCGGCGAACATCCAGCCCAGCGCCGCGGCGGCAGTGGCGATCTGGGTGACCAGCATGGCCATGCCGGCGGTGCCGTTGGCGGCGGCGGCGGAACCTGCGTTGAAGCCGAACCAACCGATCCACAGCATGGCCGCGCCGATCAGGGTATAGCCCAGGTTGTGCGGCGCCATGGGCGTGGTGGGGTAGCCTTTGCGCTTGCCCAGCACCAGGCAGCAGACCAGGCCGGCGATACCAGCGTTGATGTGCACCACGGTGCCGCCGGCGAAGTCCAGCACACCCCAGTCCCACATCAGCGCACCGTCACCGCTCCAGACCATGTGCGCGATCGGTGCGTAGACGAGGGTGAACCAGATGGCCATGAAGATCAGCATGGCGGAAAACTTCATGCGCTCGGCGAAGGCGCCGACGATCAGCGCAGGAGTGATGATGGCGAAGGTCATCTGGAAGGTGACGAACACCGCTTCCGGGAACAGCGCCGTGGCCGAGGTCAGGCTGGCGGGGGTCACGCCGCTCAGGAACGCCTTGGACAGGCCGCCGACGAAGGAACTGAGGTTGGTCACGCCTTTTTCCATGCCCGTCGTGTCGAACGCCATGCTGTAGCCGTAGACGACCCATAGCAGGCTGATCAGGCCGGTGATGGCGAAACACTGCATCATGACCGACAGCACGTTCTTCGAACGCACCATGCCGCCGTAGAACAGCGCCAGACCCGGAATGGTCATGAACAGTACCAGGGCCGTGGCGGTGAGCATCCAGGCGGTGTCGCCGGAGTTAAGCACCGGGGCAGTTTCGTCGGCCAAGGCAAGGCCTGGTATTACGAGCGGCAACAGGGCGCCAAGCCCTGCGATCTGACGCAGAGTCATGTTGTTATCTCCTGGGGCGTTGGGGTTTGCTGAGGCGGTGCTGCGGCGTTAGATCGCGTCGGTATCGGTTTCGCCGGTACGGATACGGATCGCCTGTTCCAGATTGACCACGAAGATCTTGCCGTCACCGATCTTGCCGGTGTTGGCGGCCTTGGTGATGGCTTCGATGACCCGGTCCAGGTCCTTGTCGTCGATGGCGACGTCGATCTTGACCTTGGGCAGGAAGTCGACGACGTATTCGGCGCCGCGGTACAACTCGGTGTGGCCTTTTTGCCGACCGAAACCTTTGACTTCGGTGACGGTGATGCCCTGTACGCCGATTTCCGACAGCGATTCGCGGACGTCGTCCAGCTTGAACGGCTTGATGATGGCAGTGACTAGTTTCATGCAACTCTCTCCCGATGTGATGGACTTGCCCCAGGAAAACAAACCCGTCTCAAGTCTAAGCGCAGCGCCTGGCTTTGTAACGCGTCGATGGCGTCGTCCTGTTCACTGCCGACTCAGTAACCGATTGACGTCGTATTAGGCCTACTTCGGTGCCTGTCGTGGGAAGGCGTTGCAGAAACCTTGCCAAATCGACCAAGCCCTTGAGTTAGGAGCATTGCGGCGCAAAACCTAAAGAAGACCGCTGGCGACTGAGGCCGAACATGCACAATTGCGGTGCAGGGTGAAGAGCACCTGCGCGCAAAAACAGTGCAGCCCGGGCCGTGGAATTCGCCATGGTACACTCGCGCCTCTTCTCCTCTTCACGGACAGCTCGATCATGCTCGCGCCCAAAGCCTTTCTCGATGCGCTCAGCGACCAGGCTTCACGCCTGTTCAGCGGCGACGCCACACAACCTCGCGGCGAAATCGAAAGCCAGTTCAAGGCGCTGATGCAAGGCGCGTTCAGCAAGCTGGATCTGGTCAGTCGCGAAGAATTCGACAGCCAGATGGTGGTGCTCGCACGCACGCGGGCCCGTCTCGAGCAGCTGGAGCAGCAAGTGGCCGAACTCGAGGCACGCTTCGCGCCCATCACGCCGAAACAGGACTGACAGGTTGCATCGTGCTCGCTCCGATGAGTGTGTTGCCATAGCGCCTGCCAAACCAAAGCCCGTCTAGCGACGAGTCTGTATCGGCAGTTCCTCGAACTTGCCCACCCGACCCAAGAACGTACAAGAAAGGCTCGATGCCTCGTCCTAAGGTGTGCGCACGACACTCGACCAGGACAGCACGACATGGAACTATTTCTGTACGCCTTCAGCGTCATGTACAGCCCAGGACCCGTCAATGTGATGGGGCTGAACGCTGGATTGACGGGGCAATTGCGCCGAACCGTCGGATTTTTCATGGGCGTCGGTTGTGCGATGTTCATGTTGCTTCTGGTGTTCGGCTATACCGGCGAAGCCTTGTTGTCGCGTAGCGCATTGCCCTTCCTGGCACTCGTCGGCGGCCTTTACACCTTGTACCTGGCATTCAAGGTGTTCACTTCGAACGTGGTATTGCCTGGCGACACCGAGCGGATGGGGTCGACGGAAAAACCACTGACGTTCTGGAACGGTTTTCTGCTCCAGGCGTTGAATCCCAAAGGTCTGATGGTGGTGCTGCCGATCACTACCGTGATGTTTCCGGCTGCCCACATCACCGGGGCGACCCTCGCGTTGGTATCGATGATGATTGCGCTTGGCGGCGCCGGCGCGCCCGGAAGCTACTCGCTGTTGGGTGCCATGCTTGGCAAGCGGATCACCGAGGTGGCCTATTTCAATGTGTTCAATCGCTTGATGGGTATGGTGTTGGCGATATGCGCGGCGTTGATGCTCTACGATTTCTGGATTCATGTTTGAATGCGGGAAATCCACACTGCCTGACATCCGGCCAGGCTGGCGATCGTCGCCCTGCCAGAGCATTCGAACGCTTGGAGAAACCATCGTGATCGAGCTTCCCTCCGCCAAGGACTGGGTACGACATGCGCCTCACACCTCGAAGCTCGAGCGGTTGGAGGCGTTTTTCAGCGCGCACGGTTTCGATCCCCATCGACATGATACCTATGCCATCGGTCGAACGTTGTCGGGCGTACAAAGCTTCCGCTATCGCGGCGAGCAGCGAAACAGCCTGCCTGGAGAAACCCTCGTTCTGCACCCCGATGAGGAGCACGACGGTCACGCCGGCAACGATTCGGGTTTCCGCTACAGGATGCTGTACATCACGCCCGAACTGGCTCAGCAGGTGCTGCATGGCAAGCCCCTGCCTTTCTTGAAAGGCGGCATTTCCAGCGATCCTCGGTTCGCCGCCGCGACCGACAACCTCCTCTGCGCGTTGGATGAGCCGCTCGATCCGCTGGAAGAGGACGACGCCATTTTCCAACTGTTCACCACGCTGCAGGCGGTATGCGGCGAACGTTCCATCACGGGCGCCAGTTGTTTCAAGGCCGCGGACCGCGCGCGTGAGTACATGCTCGACAATCTTCAACGGCCGATCAGCCTGGACGATCTGGCAGAGTGCGCAGGTCGAGATAAATGGAGCCTGTCCAAGGATTACCGCGTCTATTTCGGGACGAGCCCCCACCGCTACCTGACCATGCGCCGCCTCGATCGCGTGAAGGCTGCGGTTTTCGCAGGCACATCCCTGGTCGATGCTTCGGTGGAGGCGGGCTTTTTCGATCAAAGCCATATGGCCAGGCACTTCAAGAAAGCCTTTGGCGTCTCACCGGCGCGCTGGTGCCGCTCGATGGGTCAGCCTTGATCGAGCAGCGGCCCCGCTTCGACCAGGCACTGCGGCAGACGCGCAAAATCTTGTCTCGATTGCTCCCCTCCTGCGATCGCTCCGCCGCCTATGCTTGCCCTGCCGCAGGAAGCGGTTCCCTACAGCGACAACGGAGTGTCCATGGCCCTAGCCCTCGTCCACAGCCGCGCCCAAGTGGGCGTCCAGGCGCCTGCCGTCAGTGTCGAAACCCATTTGGCCAACGGCTTGCCCACCCTCACTCTGGTGGGTCTGCCGGAAGCCACGGTCAAAGAGAGCAAAGACCGGGTGCGCAGCGCGATCGTCAACTCCCAGCTGGAATACCCGGCTCGGCGCATCACCCTCAGCCTTGCCCCCGCCGACCTACCCAAGGATGGCGGCCGCTACGACCTGGCCATCGCTTTAGGCATTCTCGCCGCCAATGGCCAGGTGCCGGTCACTCATCTGGGGGAATACGAATGCCTCGGCGAGCTGGCATTGTCGGGCGCATTGCGTGCGGTGCAGGGCGTGCTACCGGCAGCGCTGGCCGCGCGCGAGGCCGGACGCGCGTTGGTGGTGCCCAGGGAAAACGCCGAGGAAGCGAGCCTGGCCAGTGGCCTGGTGGTCTATGCGGTCGGCCATTTGCTGGAGTTGGTCGGTCATCTGACAGGCCAGACACCGCTCACGCCCTATGCCGCCAACGGTCTGATCCTGCACAGCCACCCCTACCCCGACCTGTGCGACGTGCAAGGGCAAGTGGCGGCCAAGCGGGCGCTCACCGTGGCGGCGGCCGGGGCGCACAACCTGTTGTTCACCGGCCCGCCCGGCACCGGCAAGACCCTCTTGGCCAGCCGCCTGCCGGGCCTGTTGCCGCCCCTCAACGAGCAGGAGGCCTTGGAAGTGGCGGCCATCCGCTCAGTCAGCGGCCATGGCCCGCTCAACGCCTGGCCACAGCGTCCGTTCCGCCATCCGCACCATTCCGCTTCAGGGCCGGCGCTGGTCGGCGGCGGTAGCCGGCCACGGCCCGGCGAAATCACCCTGGCGCACCATGGCGTGCTGTTTCTCGACGAGTTGCCCGAGTTCGAGCGGCGCGTGTTGGAGGTGTTGCGCGAGCCGCTCGAATCGGGCGAGATCGTGGTCGCCAGGGCACGCGACAAGACCCGCTTTCCAGCGCGCTTCCAGTTGGTGGCGGCGATGAACCCCTGCCCCTGCGGCTATCTGGGCGACCCTGGCGGTCGCTGCCGTTGCAGCACCGAGCAGGTCCAGCGCTACCGCAACAAGCTTTCCGGCCCCTTGCTCGACCGCATCGACTTGCACCTCACCGTCGCCCGCGAGAGCACCGTGCTCAGCCAAGCCCCCAGCGGCGAGCGCAGCGCCGACATCGCCAAGCGGGTGGCCGAAGTGCGCGACCTGCAACAGCAGCGTCAGGGCCGCGCCAACGCCTTTCTCGACATGAAGGGCCTGCACGCCCATTGCGCCTTGGCCAGCGACGACCAGGCCTGGCTGGAAAACGCCTGCGAGCGCCTGACCCTGTCGCTGCGCGCAGCGCATCGCTTGCTCAAGGTGGCGCGTACCCTGGCGGACCTCGATGGAGCTTCGCACATTGCCCGCTCGCATCTGGGCGAGGCATTGCAATATCGACCAGGCACTTGAGCCGGACTTACGCCGACATCGCACCGACCCAACAATACCGGTGAAAAAGAAAACGCCCCAATCCAGGGGCGTTCACTGTGACGCTTCACGACATCATCAACGTTCGCGCAACGCCTCGTCACGCGCCTTGATGATCGGCTTGAGCAAGTAACTCATGATGGTCTTCTTACCGGTCTTGATGTCGACCGTGGCGACCATGCCGGGGATGATCAGCAGCGGCTTGGCGTCGCTGCCCAAGTGGCTGCGTTCGGTACGCAGGCGTATGGGGTAGTAGGTGGTTTTCTTGTCTTCGTCGGTGATGGTGTCGACGCCGATCTGTTCGAGGGTCGCATCCAGCCCGCCATAGATCGTGTAGTCGTAGGCCGTGAACTTGACCGTGGCATGCTGCCCCGGATGCAGGAAGGCGATGTCCTTGGGCAGGATCTTCGCCTCGATCACCAAAGTATCGTCCAGCGGTACGATCTCGACGATGTCACTGCCCGGCTGGATCACCCCGCCGATGGTGTTGATCAGCAGCTGCTTGACGATCCCGCGTACGGGCGAAGTCACCATGGTGCGGTTGACCCGGTCGTCGAGCGCCTTGCTGGTCGCGGTAGCTTTATTCAGGTCGGTGCGCGCTTCGTTGAGCTGGGTGAGCGCATCGCTGCGGAATTTACCGCGGGTTTCCTCGACCTTGCTCTGGATTTCCTTGATGGCAGCTTCCGCACGGGGAATGGCCAGCGCGGTGGCGTCCATCTCACCGCGGATTTCCACCTCCGAGCGGCGCAGGCGCAGGATTTCCACCGGCGACACCGCACCCTTGGCGACCAGAGGCTCGGACATTCCGATCTCCTGGCGCAGCAGCTGCAAGCTGTTGGCGTACTGGGCGCGCTTGGAGCCGTACTCGCGCAACTCCTGCTGGCGCTGCACAAGCTGTTGCTGCAAACCGCCCAACTCGTCGTTGAGTTGCTGACGACGGCTCTGGTACAGCGATTCTTCACTGGCCGCCTGGCTCGGAGCGGCCTGGCGCAGCTTCTCGTCGATCTGCAACAGCCGACCTTCGACTTCGGCGCTCAGGCGCTCGACGCGCAAGGCCATGGACACGCGCTCGGCTTCGGTCTCGCCGACGTTGGAGACGAAGCGGGTTTCGTCCAGGCGCAGCAGAGGCTGGCCGATTTCCACCACCTCGCCTTCCTTGGCGAAGATTTCGGCGACGATACCGCCCTCGAGGTTTTGCACCTTCTGGATTTTCGAGGAAGGGATGGCTTTGCCTTCGCCGCGGGTCACCTCGTCGATGGGCGCGAAACAGGCCCACAGCACGAAGCACAGGAAGAACAGCAGGATGCCCCAGATGGTCAGACGCACCACCCGAGGGGCATCCTCGATCAGTGCCTTGTTGACCTCCGGAAGAGGCTGCCCGGCGAGCGAGCGCTTGCCTTTGAAGTACTCGCGCAGGCCGTTCTTGAACTGGCCGATATCGAACTTAAGCGACACTGATCTGCCCCTTCTTCAGTGCGTCCATGACAGCCGCTTTCGGACCGTCGGCCACTACGCTGCCACGGTCGATGACGATCAGCCTGTCCACCAGCGACAGCAAGGAAGCGCGGTGGGTGACCAGCAAGACGGTGCGTCCTTCGATGACCGCCTGCAGCCGCTGCTTCAGGCGTTCCTCGCCGGTGTTGTCCATGGCGCTGGTGGGCTCGTCGAGCAGCAGGATTTGCGGGCTGAGCAACAGCGCCCGGCCCAGGGCGACGTTCTGGCGCTGGCCACCGGACAGGTTTTGCCCACGTTCGCCGACTTGCAGCTCGTAGCCGTCCGGGTGCAGGCGGGCGAATTCGTGTACGCCCGACAGCTCGGCGGCTTGCAGGATCAGCTCGTCCTCGATGTAGCGCGCGCCACTGACCAGGTTGTCGCGCAGGGTGCCGGCCAGCAGTTGGATGTCTTGCGGCACATAGCCGACGTTGTGGCGCAGCTCGCTGACATCGATCTGCCGAATGTCCACACCATCGACCAGCAACGAGCCGTTTTCGGCCTCGTACAGGCCCACGATCAGCTTGGCCAGCGAGCTTTTGCCGGAACCGCTACGGCCGATGATGCCGACCTTCTCGCCCGGGCGGATGATCAGGTTGATGCCTTTGAGCGCCTTGTTCTGCTGATTGGGGTAGGTGAAGTCCACACCGCGGAACTCCAGGGCGCCTTGCAACACCTGGCGGCTCAGTGGACGCTCTTCGAAATTGCGCTCCTGCGGCAGGCTCATCATCTGGTCAGTGGCAGTCATGGTGACCTTGGCCTGCTGGTAACGCGCCAGCAGCCCATTGAGCTGGCCCAGCGGGCCGAGCGCACGGCCGCTGAGCATGTAGCAAGCCACCAGGCCGCCCATGCTCAGATCGCCAGCGATGATCAGGTAGACGCCCACACAGATCATCGCCACGCCGGCCAGTTGCTGAATCAGCATAGTGATGTTCATGGCCAGGCCCGACAGCACTTTGACCCGCAATTCGAGCCGGCTGAGCGTGCCCAGGGTCTGCTCCCACAGGTACTGGCGTTCGCTCTCGGCGTTGTTGACCTTGATCGCGTCCAGGCCCGCCAGGGTTTCGATCAGGCTCGACTGACGCTCGGAGGCCAGCGCCATGGTGCGTTCCATGGTCGCCATCAACGGCTTTTGCAAGGCGTAGCCGATGCCCAGCGCCAGCGGGAAGGCCAGGACGGGAATCCACACCAGGTGCCCGCCGATGATGGCGATCACCATGAGGATCAGCAGGGTGAACGGCAGGTCGATCAGACTGGTCAGGGTCAAGGATGCCAGAAAGTCGCGCAGCCCCTGGAACTCGTGGATGTTCTGCGCATAGCTGCCGACCCGCGCAGGACGATACTTCATGGCCATGCCGACGATGCGTTCGAACAACGTGGCGGAAATGATCAAGTCGGTCTTCTTGCCGGCCAGGTCCAGGCACAGGCTGCGCAACCCTTTGAGGACCAGGTCGAAGACATAGGCAAGGCCGATGCCCACCGCCAGTACCCAGAGGGTCGAAGTGGCCTGGTTGGGAACCACGCGGTCATACACGTTCATCACGAACAGCGGCGCCGCCATGGCGATGATGTTGATGATCAGGCTGGCGGCGATGGCGTCGGCGTAGAGCCATTTACTGCGCAGCAGGGTGTCGCGGAACCAGGATTTGGCACGCGGGATGAGGTTGCCGTGGTTGACGTCGTATTTGTGCTGGGGCTGGGCGAAAAACACTTTTCCGCTGTAGTCGTCTTCCAGTGCTTCCCGAGCGATGCGCACTTCGCCGCCGTCGCTCTCGCTGAGCAGCAAGCGGGCCGTGTCTTCGCCTTCCCACCCCAACAGCACGGCGCTGCGCCCGCGCTTGAGCAGCAGCATGGCAGGCATGGCGATCGTTGGAATGTCCTGGAGCTTGCGCTGCAACAGACGCCCTTGCAGCCCGGCGCGGGCCGCAGCGCGTGGCAACAGCTCGGGGCTCAGGCGCTGCGCGGGAAGCGGCAGCCCGGTAGTGAGCATGGCGCGGCTGGCGGGTTTCTGATGCAGGACGCACAGCGTCAACAGGCTGTCGAGCAGCGGATCGTCATGTTGGCTGCGGGGGTCATGGCTGAGGTGCACTCGACTGACTTCGGATTCCACGCGGGCACTCTCTCCAAGCTTGCGGGGTTCGACCAGACGCCGGAGCAATACGTGCGGCGAAATCTGGGACTTTAAAAAGGGGGACCGCACCAATCACGAGCACCTAAGGGTTCGGCTCATGACATATTACGACTGCACAGTGCAGACGCTGCGTTTTACGGCAAAGTTCAAACCTCGCCACGGCTCGCCAAGCGCAAAGGCGGGCCCATTTATGAGCGCCTAAACTTCAAGGCGCCGATGCCGAGATATGAGATATCCGTCACGCAATGCCTCAAGCCTAACCGTAGATCGGTTGGATGCAAGGCGATTTTTTTCGGGAGTGCGCAATCTCACCGCGACGCAACGCACCTGCAAGGGCCATCATAGAGGCATCATGCTGATAATATCGAGCGATTCTGCCCTTACGCCCCGTTGCAGAGCGGCTATGCTGGGAAACCTGGCGCGCTGGCGGGGGTCATTTACTTACCGATTACACCCTCCGAGCTATTGCATCCGAGCAGGTGCAAAAGTAAGAATTGGCAGCTACCAGATTTTCGATATGTCATGTTCCCAATTTGCGTGAAATTTCGACTCGGTCACGCTTTTTTCTACGACACGCTTATTTAGTGCGTTAACCACACTTTTAGCAGTTTGCCGCTATCGGCGGCATTGCAACTCTCTTCTGTTCATACGCGCACGCGGACGTGCGAGGCCTACCGGCCGACAGGGGATCCAACCGGAGAAGGTCCAATGAGCAGTGTCGTCGCCATCGTCAAAACCATCGTGGGTCAAGTTGTCGCCGTCTCGGCAGAAGGTGTACGGCGGTTTTTGATCGAGGGCGACCGGATCTATACCGGCGAGCAGATCCTTACGGGCGAAGCGGGTGCCGTCACGCTCGAATTCACCGATGGCCGCATGCTGGACCTTGGCCGCGACACGCAATGGTCCGCCAATGTGCCCGACCAGGCTGCCGAACTCAGCGAGGCCACCGCGCAGTCCGCGCCGTCGGTGCAAGAGTTGCAGCAAGCGATCGCCGCGGGTCTCGACCCGACCACCGAGCTGGAAGCGCCCGCCGCCGGACAGACCGGCAACCCAGGTGGCGCTGCGGGTGGCGGCCATAGCTTCGTGTTGCTGAGCGAGGTGGGTGGCGAGGTCGATCCGACCATTGGCTACCCGACCGAACCGCTGCAGTTCGCAGCCGCCGCCGATGATGTGCAAACCGGCGGGCAGGATACCAGCGCGGGGAATGCGGCTGGGGTGGGAACTGGAACTGGCACCGATGCAGGGGCTGGAGCTGGGGGCGGGACTGGAACTGGAACCGATGCAGGGACCGGAGCTGGGGGCGGGACTGGGACTGGAACCGATGCAGGGACCGGAGCTGGGGGCGGGACTGGGACTGGAACGGATGCAGGGACTGGGACCGGGGGCGGGACTGGAACCGGGACCGATGCAGGAACCGGGACTGGGGGCGGAACGGGAACCACTGGTAGCGGGAATACCGGTACGGACGCCACCACCCTTACCGTGACGCTGGCCGCAACGCCCACCGTTAGCGAAGCCGGCGGTGTGATCGTCTACACCGCCACAGTCAACCGCCCTCCACTTTCGGACCTGAGCCTGACGCTGTCCAACGGCGCCGTGATTCTCATCCCGGCCGGGCAAAGCCAAGGCACCGTCAACGTCAACGTCAATCCAGGCGACACCGTCTACATTGACGACCGCGACGTCTCGGCCAGCATCGTCAGCGGCAGCGGTGGCGGCGAACCCGTGCTGGCCGATACCACGCCGGCCGTGACACAGATTCTCGACACCATCGACACCACTACGCTTACCCTGAGCGCTACGCCCAGCGTGACCGAAGGCGGCGTGATCACCTATACCGTGGCGCTGGACAACCCAGCGCAGACCCCAGTCACCGTCACCCTGTCCAATGGCCAGACACTGGTCATCCAGGCGGGCCAAGCCACCGCCAGCATCAATGCTCCGGCCCCGGCCGACGATGCCTACGCCGGTCAGGCTCCGGTCAGCGTCAGCATCACTGGGGCTACGGGTGGTAATTTTGAAAACTTGGTTGCTGACCAATCGCCAGTTACGACAGCCATTACTGATGTAGCCACGACGACGACCTTGTCG
>NZ_DJJS01000003.1 GCF_002434265.1 Pseudomonas sp. UBA6562
CTGCACGAACGCGGTGGTGGCTAGCTGGGCCGTATTGGTGCCCTTGCTGGCTGTCGGCGCCTCGGGCGTGCCCGTGAGCTTGGGCGAGGTCAGCGGTGCTTTCAGACCCAGCAGGCTTGTCACCGTGTCGGCAAAGTTCGCGTCATTTCCCAGCGCCGTGGCGATCTTCTTCAAGGTGTCCAAGGCGCTTGGCGCCGAGTCGACCACAGCACCGACCGCCGTCTGAACAAAGGCCGTATTCGCCACCTGGCTGGTATTGGCCCCCTTTCCCGCCGTAGGCGCCTCGGGCAAGCCTGTGAGCTTGGGCGAGGCCAGGGGCGCTTTCAGGGCTACCAGCGCTTCCAAGGCGGCCAGCGCATTGACTGTCGCCAGCTCGACCCAACCTTCAAAGCCGCTGGCATCGTTACTGTCGTCCGTGCGCACGAACAGTCTGGTTCCGCCCGGTACCGCAAATTGCGTGCGCTGACCTATCGACTCAATCTGCAAGCCAATGGCGTCGTATCCGCCGCCCAATTCAATCGCCCCGACAGACTTTTCGCCGAAGCCGAAAAAGCAGGTGCCGCGTAGCGCGTTCAGGTCTTCGACAAAAGTGGATCGTCCAGACGTCAGCCCCAAAGACGCCATACCTTGCAGCAAGGCTTTCATGGTGGCGACTTGGTCGGTGTTGGTGCCCACGGCTGCGGTCGGCGCTTCGGGTATCCCCGTGAACTTGGGTGAGGCCAAATTGGCTTTCTTGGCCAGCTCGTTGAGGATGGTGCTGGCAAAGTTCGGGTCATTGCCCAATGCCGCTGCCAACTCGCGCAACGAATCCAGCGCACCCGGTGCGGAGTCAACCAGCGCGGCAATAGCCGCCTGCACAAACGCGGTGGTGGCCAGCTGATCGCTGTTGGTCCCCTTGCCTGCCGTAGGCGCCTCGGGCTTGCCGGTGAGCTTGGGCGAGGCCAGCGGAGCCTTCTGACTCAGCTGGATGTCCATTGCGTTCGACAACGCGCTTAGCGCGTCCACGGTCGCCAACTCGCCCCAGGCGGAAAAGCCGGTGTAGTCCTCGCTGTCGTCAGTGCGGATCTGCAACTTGGCGCCGCCCGAAACCGCAAACTGCGTGCGCTGCCCATAAGACTCGATCTGCAGGCCGACCGCATCGTAAGCCCCTGATTCGACCGGCGCACCAATGGTCCAGTGCGTGAACCCGAAAAAGCGCGTGCCGCGCAGCGCATCGAGGTCGGCCGGACGGCTGGACTTGTCCGCCAATCCATACGCACTCAGCCCCTGCATCAGAGCCTTCATGGTGGCAAGCTGGTTGGAGCTGGTTCCCACCTCAGCGGTCGGCGCCTCCGGCACGTCCGTAAACTTGGGCGAGGACAAATTGGCTTTCTTGCTTAACGCGTCGTCGACCTGGGTCTTGGTGTAGACATCCGTCAGGCCGTAGCCAGCGGCGGTGGTCGGATTCGTCCCTGCAACCACACGGCCGTACTTGTCCACCTGCACGCTGCGATAGGTGCCAGGCGCCACCCCGGTGCGACCGAAGACCATTTCGAAGGCCAAAGCGGTAACGCCCACGCTGATCGTACCGTCAGTGACCAGCTGCCAAGCGCTGTCGCCGTTGACCGTGCCGCGCTCGACCAAGACCAGCAGATTGGGCGTGACCTTCACGCTGGTGTTCGCATCTGCGCAACGCGGCCAGGCACCGGTCGCGGCCAGGTACAGGCCGTTGTCTTTGGCTGCGCTCTGATCCTTGACCAGCACCCGAGCGCCTGCAGGCAGCGCGATGCCGTCCACCGTTTGCAGACCGCTAAGGGTGACGTTTCCCGTGGTGGCCGCGAGTACCGAATGCTTGAAGTCCTGGCGGGCCAGTTCTTCGGCCACCCATTCGCGGGTAGCCAGCACGACGCTGGGATCAATCTTGAGCTGTACGTTCGCTGCGCTGCTGACCACCAAGCTCATGCGCAGCACCTGAGTACGGCCCGAGCCCTGCGACAGCACAGGCTTGTAGGTCGGTGCACAGTTGGCCACGGCCACCAGATCGCCGGCTTCGTCGTACAGGCCGATTTCACGAATCCACATACCGCCGATATCGGCTGGGATTACCTGTTCGGCAACGATGATCGACGGATCGTTGTCGTCGACCTTGAGTTGATTGAGCGGCGCCCGGCGCCACTCGTTGATCAGCGCCTTTTGCGTCGCGTTCGGGGTGGGGTCGGCGCCGTTGGCATCCCCTACGCCCATCTGCGTGATTTTCCACGCGATGCCCAAGGCGTCGGCGTTGGCCTGCTTGGCCGCGCCGATGTTCGTCAGGATCGCGTAGAACTGGGTGTTCTTATCAACCATGTCCAATTTCCAATGTGTCGATTGTGGTTTCACGCCCACCGCGTCCGATCACGCCAACGACTTCAATGGTGCGCTGGATCGGCGGGTACACGCTCAGAATGTCGCCCTCGCTCAGGCTCGCGCCGATGTAGCAGCGGCCTTTGGCTTCCAGGCTGATTTCCAGGCCGACCATGTGCCGGCTCACAGGCCGGGCGTCATCGAGCAGTGCCGTCAGCTCGCGGTAGGTGTCATCGCTGATACCCGAGTCCGACACCCCCACCTTGAGCGCGAAGGTGCCAGGCACACCCATGGGGGCCATGTTCCACCACTCGACCACCTCGATCAGGTAGCCAAACGGCTCGACCACGCGGCGCAGCGCGCCGATGGTTCCCTTGTGCTTGTGGATGTAGAACGACGACTTGATCACCGAGCGCTTGACCGCCTCGGACCAATTGTCGTCCCAGCGGTCGACCGACCAGGCCCAGGCCAGCTGATACAGCAGGTGCGCCGGGCAGGTGTCGGGGTTGTAGAGGGTGCGCAGCGTGATAGTGGTCGTCTCAGCCTCGGCACCCTCCACAGCGCGCTCCAGCAGCGTGCGGTTGTTGGGGAGTAGGCTGCTCATCACGTCCCCCGCACTACGCTGATATCAGTGCACCAGGCCGCCTGCGCCTTGGTCGGCTTGATATCCGTCCACCCGGTCAGCTCCACCCGTGAAACCCCGTCGATATGCAACTGGGCATCGACCCCGGACCTGGCCACCTCGACACCCAGCCGGCGCCGGGGGTTGACCCAGGCCTGCAAGCGCGTGCGGCAGGTGGCCAAGATCGCCTCGTTTTCGGGGCCGTTACTGACCATGTAGACCTTGGCGCTGACCTTGTACGGCAGAATCTGCGCGCTCTGCACAGTGAGCCGATCCGCTACCGGCCGTACGTCATCGTCGTTCAACTGGGCCGCGACGGTATCGAGCAGGGCCGCCGGCGCAGCCCCAGTTCCCTCCAGCGACAGGACTGTAATCATCACCACCGCCGGCGATGGGCTTTCGGCCGTGGCATCGGCCACCAGGCCCGAGGCGTTACGCGCGTGCAGGATGTAACTGTTACGCGGCCCGGCCGTGGTCAGGCCCTCATAGACCAGCTGCACCCGCTCGCGCAACGCGTCGTCTTCTTCCATCACCGCCGGCACCGGTGGCACCGCGGTCAAATCCTCGGCCTGAACGACCAGGCGCTGCAGGCTGACGTTGGCAGCCAGCTGGTCAAGGTCGGTGCCTTTGGCATAGGCCAGCAGCAGCGCCTTGCCGGCATCGTTGACACGCGCCCGGTTGAGCAAGCGCCGGTAGCTGCCCAGCTCGATCAGCTTGGTGACCGGGTCGCTTTCCAGCGGCGCCGACCACTCCTGCCCGTCCTGCTCCATCAGCTGCTGGAAGGTGGCCAGCTCCGCTTGATACGTCTCTTCGAAGTCCAACGTTTCCAGCACCGCCGGTGCCGGCAGCGCGGTTAGGTCAATGGTCATGCGCTTGCCTCCAGTACCACGTCATCGCCCAGGTACTTGCCGGACAGCTGGAAAGTGATTTTCCCGTCGACCACCGACACCACCTTGACCCGCTCCATTTGCAGACGCGGTTCCCACCGCCCCAGGGCGCGGGCCACCTCGGCCTGCACCGCACTTTTCCAGCCCTCGTTGACCGGCAGGTCGACGTAGCGCCGTAGGGTGCTGCCGTACTCCGGCCGCATGCGCCGCGAGCCGAGCGGCGTGGTCAGAATGTCCTCAATGGACTGCCGCAGATGGGCCAGGCCCGACAGCGGCTTACCCGTTCGGCGGTCCATCCCGATCATGGGTCACCTCTCCCGGCCCAGGGCCTCGAAGTCGCTGCGCGCGTCGAGATACTGGCGCGCTTCTTCGTCGCCGGCCGGCACTACCAGCCGGCCACGCAGCACTACCAGCTCGCGGCCGCTGGGCATGAACAGCGAGCGCTGCGCATAGGCTTTGTCGCAATAGATCAGCTCCGCCGGCGCACTCGGCGCGGCGGTATCTTTCTTCGTCGCCATGGAAAACTCCGGGCAAGAAAAAGCCCGCGAATGCGGGCTGTCAGTGTTTGTGGTTTGGCGTATTGCCGGCGGTGTCGATGATCCTGGCGCCGCCGAAGATATCGCCCGTTACGCGTAACGCTCCGTTGATCTCCACTTCACCGGTTAGGGTGATGGTGCCCGACTTAGCGGTGATAGCGTTGTCGGTTACCACCACTTCGGTGCCTCCTACCTTCACCGTGGCGGTGCCGCTGGGAAGCATGATGGTGTAGCTCGTGGCCTTCCAGTCGTAGACCAGCGAGCCCCCATCGTCGAAGCGCCACGCCTCGACATGGTCCCGGTTGTCCGGCTGCGCGCCGGCATTGCCGTAGAGCCCCGGAACGAACGTGCCTTGGGCAGGTTCCCCGCTGGGGCTGATAAGTGCGCCCTGCTCACCCAGGCTCGGCGCGCGCCAGTGACGGGCCTTGCCAGCGGCCAGCGCATGCCAGCGCACCCAGGCGCTGGTCCAACTGCTGCCATCGGAAACGCGCACCATGGCGGCCGCCAGGTCGACGGCCACCACTCGGCAGGGGATCACCAGGCACGACAACATGCGGTCGTGCTGTGCGGTTGCGTACGTCAACCCAAGTCCTCCGGCGCGACGTAGTGGTGTTCGTTGCCTGGCCCAGTGTCGGGATCGAAGGCAACAACTAGCGGGCCGGGCTCTCGGGGCCAAGGCCATTCTTCCGTGCCGAGGTACAGCACCTGGCTCCACTCCACGACCCAGACGGCAAAGCTGTCCAACTCTGGGCGGCTCCAATCACGCTCCGCGCGGATGAACTCAGCGAGCCCGCACGGCAGTCCCCACGACTGCATCCGCAGCAGCACCGCGAGTTGCGCCGCGACGAAGGCCGCGATGTGCAGGCAGTTGGCCTCCTCGACCGGCACGATCACCCGCGCCTCGAAGCGAGCCTCGACCGCCGTTTCGCCGGTACCGGGGTCATTCTCTGCCGCTTCAAAACCGGTCAGTTCCAGCACCACTGCAGGCGGCGGCACGACCTCCAATCCCTCTGGCATCGTCCCGACATACGCCAGGCCCGGAATCGCTTCGCTGATGTGCCGCTCGATGGCCGCGTACACGCCGGCCAGCGGAATCGCATCCTCATCCATTGCCCGTTTTCCTCAAGTATTTGAGCAGTTCGTAGTTCAGCTCCTGCTCCATGACCACCTGCAGACGCTCATGCGCTTTGCGGGTCCAGGCCTCGAAGTGCGGGCGTACGTCGTCCAGCGAGATCTTGGCTTTGGCCAGCGGGAAACGGTTACCGTTTTCCGCGACCCAGCCGGAGCGATGGCCACCGCGCGCGGCCTCGACGTCGGGGAACTGGCTGGCGTCGAAGTGATTGCTGGCCGTGCGTATCCAGATATCGGGGCGACCGCCATAAACGGTCTTGAAGAACGCGCCCTGATAGCGCCGGCCGGCCACCGATACGCCGGTACGGCTCTGCCGCGCGCGGCCAGCTCGACTGGCTTCGAGCGGACGGATGCCGAACCAGAGCTTTCCTTGGCCGTTGTTGCCCGACAGGTATGCCTTGAGCCGCTGCCGCACAGCTGTGACCGCAATGCGCTCTTGGCTGCCCACATCGCGCGCGATGTGCGTGCGCAGCCAGCGCAGGGTCTTGTTGATGGCTCGGCGCTGAGCGGCCGCGATGGCCTTGGGTACCTGCTTGGCAAACTCTTCATAGCCACTGAGGCTCTTCGGATCGAGCTGCAGCGTCAGCAGGCCGGCGTCGGCCGAGGTCTTGTAGAAAGAACCTACGCTCATCGAACCTCCCGTAGGGTCAGGTTGATCCAACCGGTGCCGTCAGGCTTGCGAGCAGCGATGACATACCGTCCGCCGCCATCCTCCGGCGCAAGCTTGATCACCAGGTGCATGCCTTCCTTGATGCCGTTCGCATGCATGATCCGCACGGCAAACGTAGGTTCGCGCAGGCCGGTGTTGATCTGGCCGAGCTTGGGTTGCAGCCAAGGTGCCGAGAAAAATCCAGGCACCGGCTCGGCTAATCCGTCGATCTCGGCTTCATCGCCCAGCACGTCCAGAAGCGCGGAGTCCATGGACGCCACGTTCTCGCGGAAGGCCATGGTCAGGTCTCGTCGTCATCGCCGGCCGCCGCTACGGGCAGCTGGCCACGGCCGGCGATCTTGCCTTCCTGAAGCAGCAACTGGGTCAGCTCTTTGCTCGATGGCGTGTAGACCTCACCCTTCTTGATGATCTGCTTGCCGTCCTGAATGCAGCCATCGACCACGACGTATTCGACTTTGCCAGCCATGTCACACCACCTTCGCGAAGAGGAAAGCGTTCGGCTCGAGCAGACCCGCCAACGGCGCCGACTGCAGCTTCAACCAGCGCATGCTTGGCTCTTGGGTTACCCAGCTCTTCGGGAAGCGGGCTGCTTCGACCAGGCCGCTCTCGATGGCTTCCATGTCCTGAATGGCCGCGTACAGCATCGCGTTGCGGGTCGAGGTGGAACCGAGGATCAAACCGCCTTCGGGAATCACTGGCTGATCCTTGCCATCATCGTCCGCGTACCACTCGTCATAGGCGTAGAGGTCCACACCGGGATCGTTCAAGTAGCCGATGTAAGTCACGCCATCAGGCAGCTCCTCGGGTTTGATCAGTCCCATGTCGACGCGGCGGCTGTTGAGTTGCTCCAGCACTTTGTTGTTGCTCTGGAAGGCATCCTGCGCGCCGCTGCTTAGCACGGCGACGTTGGCCGAGCGCCCCGAATCCTTGGCAATCAGACGCCGCCACTGACGCAGGTTGCCGATAGGGTCCGATGCGTCGGTGTCCCAGCGACCGTTGGCCAACGTGACCTTGTGGGTCTCCTCCATCAGAAAGTCGATGGTGTCATCCACGCCATCGCCCACCACGCGGATCTTGCCGGTGGTCAACGCCTGGGCACACATCCACTCTTCGCGGCGGATGATCTCTTCATCCAGCTCCAGCAGGTCGCGGCCAAGCCGCTCACCCGCACGTTCGAGCGCGGTACGCGTGGAAAACGGGTTGTCACCGGCCGAGCGTTTCAGAATCAGCTCGGCGCGTGTGGAACGCTTGGGCTGGATGTAAGGCGGCTTGTAGGTCGAGGACGTGAAGCCCGTGCGCTGCGAGACGCTACCGGGCAGCGTCGGATGGACGAACGGCGCCATCTTGCGCTGGCCTTTGATGATGTCGATGGTCACCGCCTCGGTGCCAAACGTCTCAGGCATGCCGCCATTGAAGAAGGTATTGAGCAGGAAGCGGCGCGGCGGGCTCATCTGCTCGACAGCTTCCAGCATGGTCAGGGTGTCGAAAATATCGGTCATGGGGGCTCCGTTAACGAATGAAGAGGCAGAGAGGTCGCAGCGCAGCCTTGGCGGCGGCCAGCGTCAGGCCCTCGCCAAGCGTGAGCCGGTTGCCGAGCACCTGGCCGGTGAGCCGGATCGGCGCGGCCTTGGCGCCATCGGTGGTGTCGACGTCCTGATCGAGGATGGCGGTCGGGGTTTTCGAGCCGTCTGACGCGGCGGTCTTGCACAGCACGTATTCACGGCTGTCGGTGACCTGTCCTAGGACGGCGCCGCGCTTGAGCACCTGCCCGGCCGCGACCACGCCGGAGTCGATGACGATGGGGAAATCCCCTGCCGAAAGCTGGCTTGGTATAAAGGTCTTGCGTTCAGGGTTGGACATGTCGGGTTCCTATCAACGGCGCGAGGCGCCTGCAACGATTGCGCTGACGGCGGCTTTGCGCTCGCCTTCCTTGCCGCCGGCGGGTGGGGTGGTGCTGCTCACGCCCTGGGCATCGGCCTTGATGCCGGAGAGGGAAATGCCGCGATCCTGAGCCGCTTTGAACATCACCATGGCGGTGGCCTCGACGCTGCTGCCGTCTTCGATAGCCGCCTCGACTTCCTTTTCGAAGCCTTTGCTGGCCAACGCGTTGATGCCCTTGATGCGCTCACGCTCGGCGGTTGTGGCCTCGGTACGGATTGCCGAGAGGTCTGGCTGCTCCGCCTGGGCGATTTCAATGGTGGTTGGATCGGTGCCTGCTGCGAGCGCCGTGCGCAGATCTGCCGTAGTCTTAACAGTGGTCATGGTGTTGGTCCTTGTTGAGTTGAAGGCCGGTCTGGCCAGTTCGGTGATCAGCGATTCCAGCGAGCCCACCCGGTGGGCCAGGCCGTGCTTGACGGCATCGGCGCCGACGCGGATACCGCCGTGGTCGCCCATTTCGGGAACTTGCTCCGCCGCCACATCGAGGTTGCGGGCCACTTTGCCAACGAAGACATCGCCCAAGGCATCGATGGTTTCGCCGAGCTTGGCGCGGCCCTCTTCGGTGCCGAGATCCGGCCGCTTGTTGGGCGCGTTGCGGCTGACGATCTGGTACCGAGTGCGGCCACTGGCTTTCTCGTCGTCGACGACAGCCTCCACGACCACGCCGATGCTGCCGGCGAGACTCGCTTCGTCGATGACGATTTCGTGGGCCGCCGAGGCGATCCAGTAGGCCGCGCTCGCGCCGATGCCGCCGATGTAGGCGACGATGCGTTTGCGCGACCGACCCTGATAGATCAGCTCGGCCAGCTCGTTGATGCCCGATGCAACACCGCCTGGGCTGTCGATGTTGAGCACGATGGACTTGACCTTAGGGTCGTCCAGCGCACGCTGGATATCGCTGCCCAGCACCTGGGTGCTGGTTGCGCCGCTGATCTCGGTGAACAGGTTGGCGTAGCGGAAGATGGGGCCGATGACGGGCACCAGGGCGACGTTGCCCCGCAGCGTGACGCGGCGGGTCTCTTCCAGTTGCTCGCCGCGCTTGGTGGCCAGCGCCAGCGGGTCACCCATGCGATCCGAGATGGTCAGCAGGTTATCCAGGGCGTCAGGCAGCATCAGCCAGGGCTGCGAGGCAGCCAGCTCCAGTGCTCTTGGCATGATCAGTTCTCTTTGGGTTCGGGTTCTGGCGGGTCTTCCAGTCCGCCTTTGGGCAAGGCCTGGATGTTGTGCTCGCGCCGGTAGCCGACTTCGCGGGTGCGTTGCCGGATCACCTGCTGCCAAGGCTCACCGGTCATGGCAGCCGTCTCCAGCGTCTCGTTGCTAACGCCGATCTCGATGCGCTTGCCGGCTGCGTTGGCTTCCTTGAGTTCATCGATGGCACCGCGTGCCGGGCCGATCCAGATGGCCTGGCAATAGGCTTTGCGCTTAGCGGTGTCGCTATAGCCGGGCAAGTTGATCAGGCCACGGGCCACAGCTTCGTCGATGATCAGCTCGCGGCTCGGCTGGCAGAAGTCGCACGCCAGCCACCAACGGCGCAGGCTGTAGAAACGCCACGCTTGCAGCATGGCGGCACGCGCGGCGCTGTAGCTGCTGCTGTAGTGCAACAGCAGCTCCTCCATCGGCAGCTCCAGCGCTGCGCCGATCTCCTTCACAACGGCGGTGAAGAATGGATCGAACTGCGCATTCGGCCGGCTGGGGTTGGCCACCATCGGCTCTTCGCCCACGCCGAGATCCACGATGGCACCCTCGCCCAGTGCCAGCTCGCCGTCCGACGTGTCGTCGCCGCCGGGCTGTTCTTCTGCCAGCGCCGACATCGGCAGGTTGCCCGACTGGAAGTTGTCACCCTTCTTGATGAATACGGTAAACATCGCCGAAATCACAGCGGCCATCAGCTCGGCGCTGCTGTAGCGCTCCAGCTTCTGCAACGGCTCCAGCACAGGCGACAGGTAGGGTGCGCCGCGCTTCTGGCCGGGCCGCTCTTTGTCCGACATGACGTGCAGCACTCGCCGCCGGCCTGTCGCTTCACCGAACACTTGCAGACGCTCCCAGCGCAGGGGATTACCTGCCAGATGCTCACCGGCATAGCCGGTGCAGACGTGGTAGGCCACTGGCGCGCCCAGGCCGTCGAACTCGACCCCTTCGACTAGATCCGGCCGGTCCATTCCGCTGTTGGGGTTGCCCACCCGATCCGACTCGATCAGTTGCAAGCGCGTGCTGAACAGGCAGCCAGCGCGTTCTTGATCGGGGCTGGCCACGAACACATCGCCAGCCACCATCGAGGACACCAGCACCAGCGCCTGCAGTTGGTAATGGTTGAGCGTGGCTTCGGCATCGCACTCGCGCGGGTCGTCGGCATACAGCGACCAGAGCCGGTCGAGTTGGCCGTTGAGCTGTTCGGCCCGTTCCTCGGTGATGCCCAATGCCTCATGGTCGACCTGAGCACGGCAGACTAGGCCGGTGCCCACCACGTTGGTACGCAGCCGGGTGATCGCAGCGCGAGCCACCAGGTGATTGCGCATCGCATCGCGTGACCGCGCGACCAGCATGCGCCGCTCGCTTTGGTTGAAGTCGCGCCGTGGGCTGCCCAGGCCAGGTATCCAACTGGCCACGCTGCGCAGCACCCGCGAGGCACCACGCCAGCGAGTTTCTACACCGCCACCGCCGCCTTGGGCGACGATCTGCTGGCCTTCGGCCGAAGCCCTGGCCACCCGGATCGCCTCTCCCATCAGTTGCTCGGCTGCGGATTCTCGTTTACGAAATGGCCACATGCTCAAAGCCCCACATACGAGATGCGGTTGCGCCCACGGCGCGCACGCCCGGCCTGCTCCAGCGCGACCTGATCGGCGTACTGCTTTTCCAGCAGCCGCAGGCTATTGAGTTCGGCCAACTGGATCTCCCGGTCGGCACGGCGTAGCCGCTGACCGTTCTTCAGAACGGCCGAGATCGCCGCCCTGACTTCCGCCAGGCGTTGTTCTGCTTCTGTCATGGTGAACCTCGATTAGCCGACGCGGCTCCGCGTGCCACGACCGCGAGCGACCGCGCGACGTGGAACCGGCGCCACCGCCTGTTCGGTATTGAAAAGGGTAGGCTGCAGCTGTTGCTGCTCCAGCTGGTCCCATTCGTGGTCGCGCAGCAGGTGTGTTTTCAGGCTACGCGCGGCGTGCAGCGCGTACACCTCACAGTCGAGCGCCTCGTTGCGCCGGCCGGCCTTCTTCTGCCAGACCATGCGGCTGGGGATGCGCGGATGCGGGGCCAGCACTTCGTTGGTCAGTTGCTCGTAGTAGTCCGCGCGGATCTCGCTGTACCAGTGCATGCGCCCAGGCCCGCTGCCCTTGAGCCGCATGCGGCCATCGATCAGCGTCTTAGCCTTGTGCGTACCGACGATGAACACGCGCAGGCCGTACTTGGCCGCTTTGGTGTTGTCCTGGCTGGTATCGGTCGACTGCGCCGGTTTGGTGAAGATCTCCCGGTCGCGGCTGTCGATCGACGCGCCCTTGATCGCCATGATGTTGAAGCGCTGGCGGTCGCGCACGTAGGTGTACACCGCATCGCTGGTATTGCCGTCCGAGCTGTCGATGCTGACGGCCGATACCGCGATCTGTGCGCCGCCCTCGGTCGGGATGGGCGTGGCGATGATGCGATCCAGCTCGTCCCACACGGCGTCGTTCGGATCGATGGGGTTGCCGGGCAGCTCGCCCCAGTACAACCGCCACGACTCTTCTCCCCTGCCCCAGCCGATGATCACCAGCGCCAGGCGGTCGCCCTGTACGTCCACCCCTACCGTAACCAGCAAGACGCCTTTCGGCGCCGTCAGCTCGGCGTAGGGTTCGGCGCGCTTCTCCAGCTCGTCGGTCTTGGGTGCGTTGCTCTTGTACTCGTAGCTTTCGCCCATCGAACTGTTGGTGAAGGCGATCATCGGCCCGATGTTGCCCATCGAAGCGGCATGCTCGGCCTGCAGCTTCTTCTCCATCAGCACTTCGAACCGCGAGCCGTGGAACGTGGCATACAGCTCGTTGAGGATGTAGCCGGCGATCCCGCGAAACTCGGCGGTGGCCTCCCAGCGGCCGTGCCGGAGGTTGGCGTTTTTCTGGTGGTCGTCCCATATCTCGCCACAGTGCGGGCAAGCGTAATAGGCCGTCTCCGGGCGACGCTTGCGGTAAACCTCATGGTTATAGTGCAGGTCTTCGTCGCAGTGCAGATGGTCGAAGCTCAAGGCGTGCGATTGACCGCAGCCATGGCACGGCACCAGGCCCACGCGCTTGTCCGACAGTTCGAGCTCTGCGTCGATGGCTGACAGCCCTTTGATGGTCGGCGTCCCTCCGATGATGATCTTCGAGCGCCGGAAGGTTTTCAGACGCTCCTTGGCCAGCTTGATGCTGTCGCCCTGTCCGCGCAGGTTGAGGTTGCAGTCGTCGGGCTCTTCGATGGCCACGCGCGGTACCGGCGTGGACTTCACACTGGCCGGGCTGTTGGAGCCGACCATTTTCAGGAAGCCGCCGGGAAAGCGCTTGAAGTCCTGGCGTTGCTGCAGCTTGCGGCTGCGCAGGTCGACCTTCTTGCCCAGCCGTCTGGTCGCCTCGATCATTGGCTCCAGCTTTTCCGCCACGTATTGCTTGGCGGCCTCGGCCTTGGGGAACAGGATCAGGATCGGTGAGGGGTCGAGGTCGATCCACTTGCCCAGTGCGTTGCCCAGCACGCCGGATGTCCAGGCCACCTGGGCCGACTTGCGGCCAACGATCTCACCGACATTCGGGTCGTCCAGCGCCTCCAGTGGGCCACCAGGCCAGATCAGGTGCGGCGTTTTGTCGAAACGGTATTTGCCGGGAGTGGCGGATTCTTCGGGAGCCAGCCAGCGGTATTTATCGGCCCACTCGATGATGGTCATGCGCGGCGGCGGTGCCCACTTGCGGCACACCCGCCCCATTGCCTTACTCGCCGTCTTCTTCAGAGCCCTCCGCATCGTCCGGCTCGTCAGAATCCCCAGCGAGATCGTCGTCCTCGTCATACGCGGACAGTCTCCTAAGTATCGATTCGATGGGTTGGCGAATCAGCTGGTCGTCGATCTGCACGCCGTACTGCGCGGACAACGTCTCGGCCAGTTCGTCGGGCAACGTGTTGAGCAGCTCGATTTTGGCGGCGGTGATTACCGCCTCGAAGCGTTGCACTAGATCGGCTTCGATTACGACCTCGCCCAGGTCTTTGGCCAGCGCCAGCTCTTCGCGGTCGCCTCGGATTCGGTCAAGGCGGTCGCGGGTGGATTCCTTCTTGCCGTTGAGGGCGGCTTGGCGCATCAGCCAGTCGATCACCAGCTGCGTGTCGTACTGGTTTTCGTTGCCGCGTCCTACGCCAAACTCGATCACCGGCATGCCGTCTTTTTGCCAGCGGCTGAGGGTGCGTTCGTCACGGCCGACGATCTCGCTCAATTCGAGTTTGGTAACTGTCTTGCCCATCGCTAAGTCCTTGAAAAGACGGACATCCCTGCCAGGATCTCAGCTGCAGAGAAACCGCGAGTCTGCGCACCCGTGTAGGGGCCGGGGCCGGGGGAGGACCCAAAATCAGGGGCACCGCCCCTACCGGATGATTCGCCCATGCGGATTCCCAGCCCCGTACCTCGGCTATATCTCTCGGCTCCCTGACCGGCTGCGGCCACGGGGTATCAACCGCACTGGCAACACCGCTTACGCGGCTTTTCTTGGTAACGTCCCGTGGCCAGCGCCAGACTCAAAGCTTCTACAAGGACTTCTTTAGGGGTTTCCTCCAGCGTCTTCTGCCAGTAATGTCGCGCACGCATAAGGTCGCAAGCTCGATGCACCTGCATATCGATGTAACGCATTACCTGCTCCCTGGTTTGGGGGCTTTTTTTCTCTTGCTCAGGAGTCAAGGACATGACCATCTCCAACATCCAACAATTTGATGAAATCACCGGCCAGGTGCTCGGCGCGCTGTACGAAAGCTTTCCGGTCCCACGCCATCTATTGATCAAACAGTTTGTTGAGGGCGGGTTCACTTTCGATGAACACATGGCAGCGGACACCCCTAACGAGCGGGGCGAGTTCTTCATAGCCTGTATCGAATGGCTAGCCGAAGCGGGCTACCTCACCTTCGGAGATCAATCGCACGGCAGCGGCTTCATAAGTGCAGTGTTGACCGCAATGGGTCTGGAAGCTCTGAAGGCTGTACCCTCAAGCCTATCTGCAGGACTTTCATTGGGCGACCAACTCGTTAATGCCACCAAAAGCGGTACAAAGAGCGTCTTGGGTGGCTTGGCAGGCGAGGTACTTTCGGTTGGCTCCCGCCTTGTGACCGCACACTTTGGACTACCTGGCTGACGTCGTAACGAGCCAATGAAGTTCAGCAGACTGGATTTCAGTAAGCTGGCAATCCTCCCGCCGGCAAAGCAACGCGGGTTTCCCGTCCCGTACCCCGTCCAACCCCCCAGGGTCCCCGGCCCCCGGCAGAAACCTAGCCGGCTCACTGGGCTGGCCCGCCCGGCGGGGGCGGCGCCTCGCAGACGCCCAGCCGCTTGGCGGCCCAGCGTTCGTAAAGGCCGATGGCAACGTCGGCGCCGGCCGTGGCCGTCAGGCAACCGAACGCCGCAGCCGCCCAAATCGAAGCGCCCATGGAGTAAAGCAGCATGATGGTTGCAACCCCGCAGACCACGCAGGCGCCGGAGCGCAGCACGATCCGGCGGACCAGGTTCCACCCGCTCGCCCCTGCTCGATCTGCTCGCCACATCTCGCCGGACACTCCGCCGACCAGGGACAGGATGATCACCATCCAGATCGGCATCTCAGCCAGCGCTTGTTGTTCGTTCGTCATCCCGCCCCCAAATGCAAAAAACCCGGCGCGATGGCCGGGTTTGCTGTGTGTGGCGGGCTGCTTTGTGCGCCCGCACGTCTCGAAGATGGGTACTTTTTACAGGTCGAGTTTACTGGCAGCAAGCGAGTTTTAATGCCACCGGCCAATAAGGGATCAACGCCCGGGGAATGTCTGGCGAATGTCAGAGCAATGCACCTGCCCGGCTATCTGTTGCTGACCCTGCGTCCCATTGGTCCCATGGGGAATACAGATGGCGGGACACTTGCAGGCCTCTGAAATCAAGGGCTGTCCCACTGTCCTACTTTTTAAACCCAATCTCCCCGTATAAAGAAGGATTGATTACACGCTGCGCGTAATACGCGCGTACTGCACTGCTTGCGCCCCACATGTGCGCCCAAGGCTGACAGGTGGGACAGCGGGACAAGGCCCATGGCGCGGGGTCTCGGCTTGACTCGCCTTAGCAATTTGCAGCAGGACAGCGCCGGGACAGTGGGACAACTTTGTACGGATCATGCGGCCCTCTTCCCCTTCAATAGCCCGGCAATTGAAACATGCGCCTGATGAAGTCGGTCATAGTACGTTTTTCGACTGCACCCGCAATAAGCCATCTTCTGCGCGAGCAGACTTTCATGGTTGCAATAGTGCTCCCTGATAATGACGTACAGCTGAGGTTCGAGGTGTTTGTTCACGATGAGCTCAATGTCTGCTGACTCGTCCAGCAGTACCCGACTGCCTCTCGTCCCTCGAATCAGGTCTCCCCGACAGTCCATCAAAAGCCCGAGCATGCACCCACCGCCACTGCCGCTACCGACTGGCTCAGGGCTGTGCAGCTCCTGCGCCCAAAGCTTCAGCATTTCATCGATATGCTTGATCAAAAGCATTCCTCCCTGGCAGGGATAGACTGCTCCAGCGGACTGGGCGTGCCCCATCCCGATGGCTTCTGATATGCCCAGGGCCTGACACCACTTTTTTGCAATGCTGGCATACGCCGCCTGCGCCAGCCAAGTCTGTGCATGATTGCACCGACCCGCATCTGTTCAGGCTTGCCCCAGTGCCCAAAGTCCAAACTGAGCGCATCCTTTAACAGTTCGCTTCCAGTGACTGTCTCACCGATCTGTGAGGACTCCAGCCAATCAAGAATCGGCCCCTCCCACTCGTCGACCACGAACCGCTCTTCCTGCTCGCGCGTGAAGAGGTCTTCCTCCTCGCGTGCGACCCACCAGATATCCCCGGCCAAGTAACAGAACACTGCCTCGGCCCATAGCTGGTCACGGACTCTGCGCAAAGCCTCCAGATCCACTCGAGTACAAGCCACCGGCCAATAACGACGGTTGCCCGTTGCGTCCTTGAGATACTCGTCCTGGTTGGTGGTACCCACGAAAACACACTGGCGTGGCACGTCGCTTGTCCTCCGCCCATAGCTCTCGCGATATGTGTCGACGGACGCAGAGAAAAACTGCTTGGCTTTGGTACTTTCCGCCTTGTTGAAGCTGTCCAGCTCGCCTAGCTCAACAATCCATTTGCCCCTGATCGCCTGGAATGCGTCCTTGTCACCCAAGGTGAACGGCGTGTCCATGAACCACTGGCCGCCCAGCACGCTCATGGCCGTGGACTTGCCCGCCCCTTGGGCGCCTTCAAGGATCAGCACGTTGTCAGCCTTGCATCCGGGCTTCATCACGCGCGCCACGGCAGAGATCATCCAGCGCTTGCCCACCTTGGCGCTGTAGTCATTCTTGGTGACACCCAGCACCTTGTGCAGCCATATCTCAAGCCTAGGCGTGCGGTCCCATTCGAGCTTTGCCAGGTACTCGCGGACTGGATGGAAGGCGTTGTCATGGGCAACGACGCTGACAGCCTCGACCACGTTCGACGCTTTGACACGAAGGTTGTACTGCTGGGCCAACCACTTCATCACGCGTGTATCATCGATATCGCTCCACTCGCCTGGCTCACCTCCGTAAGGAGCCGCGCGTAACTTGACGATCTTAGAGCTGAAAGCGCTGTAGCCGATCACGCCGGTCCAGCGTTCGTCATTACTGAGAATGAGTTCGACGTTCTGCATGTGTGCGATGAGAGCGCCATTTTCAGTCCGGGCCAGCATGTCCTTCCAGCCGCCAGTTGCCGGTGGCTTGATGACCGCCATTACTTGCCGGCGGACAGCTTCCAGCCCCTCGGCGCAATGCAGGTCGTTGAAGTCAGTCCACTTCGCTTCACGCTCGACCGAGAAGATCGGGGCGACCACCTGACCGCCCACCACCACCGCTGCGTTATTGGCCTTCTCTTCACCTGGGTTCCAGGGCTCGCCGGTCGGCCTTGTAGTTTTCCAGTCGTCGTCTCTGCAGATGATGATTGGCCGACCAGGGAACCTCTCGCGCATGTGCTTGGAGACGGTCATAAGGTTGCCGGCGTCGAAGGCAACCGCGACCGCTTGAGAGGTCGCCATGTGCAGGCTTGCGCCAGTCGCGTAGCCCTCACATACCAGCACGGGCTCTCCAGGCTCGGGATGCCCCCCTATCATGTGGAATGCACCATCCTTCGCCATGCCATGTGGCCAGTAGGATTTGTCCCTGCCAGTGTCTTCCTGCACGGCTGGAAAAATCACCTGCAAGCCGACGACGGCATCCTGTGCGTTCTGCATCGGAATCAGCACGGCACCAGACTTCGGGGCATATCGGACGCCGAAACCGACTACCTGCTTACGATCCAAGTACAAACTGCGCCCTTTGTCTGGCATGCGCTTGAACATCCCGCTGGCGCGGCTGGACGCTCGACGCGCTGCGTTCGCTGCGATCTCTGCCGCTCGGCGCTTGGCATCGGCCTGGCGGGCGCGCATGACCTCGCGCTCTTCAGCAGTCAGTCCCTTGCCGTCGGTTTTGATCTTCTGCGTCTCGCCAAGGCGCCAGTCACCGAAGCTACCAAAAACGAGCGTCTGCCCCTTTTCGGTCAGATGCTCGTGCAGTACATACCAGCCATTCTTTTCCTTGCCCTTGTCCTGCTCAGTCCGACAACGTGTCAGTTTGCCGAAAACCAGGGGCTGATGGGGCTGCAGTCCATACTCATGCAACTGATCGAGAACCTTATCCAGCATGTCGAGCCCCTGACTTCTCGAAGAAACATTGGCACTCGGCACAGCGAACGCAACCTTTCACGGCGAGCCGCCGCGGCTCGGGGATAGCATCGTCACAGTCGAGGCACTCACTGAGCGACTCGCGGACAGGGACCGGCGCTCTGGCTGCTAGCGCGAGATCGAGGTGCCATTGGGCACGGTCGTTTGCAAGATCAGCGATATCAGCCATGAGTCACACCCCGCGTTGTCTGGTGGACGTATTCAGCGCGGCGGTACATGCCTAGCAAACCTTGAATGCCACGGAACACCTGCTCCTGCATTTCAGCAAGTTCGCGGTCGCAAACCTTGCCATCGCCGATGCTATGGGCCCATGTTTCGGCCAGTGTGGCGACCTGACGGAAAAACTGAGCCAAGCCCATCGTCAGAGTCTCAGGTACATCACCGGTGTAGGCGTCAGAAAGCCTTTGCCAGATGGTGTCACCCACCAGGGCATGAACTGAATCAAGAATGCGAGGATCACGCGTGAGTTCGAGGATCTCCCCGAACTCTTGAATGTTTACGGCATGAGAGGGATGGGTGGGTGAAAGCTTGTGCTGCAACGTGGTGGGATTGCGGCCGGTGGTAGCGGCAATGGCGGCGGCACCGCCTGGATACTCCCGCACAGCGTGATACAGCGCGAGTTCAAGTGATAGCACCTCCCGCTTTGCGCGGTCAGTGCAGCTCATGGCGATTCGGCTCATGGCGGTGTCCTTTCAGGTAGCCAGTGCCTGCGGCGTGCAGTGGTGGTCGCGCCGCATAGCGTTGAGAGAGTTGGTTGCCGGGCAGCGATAGCTGATACGGCTTCTAACCAAGGAAATCGCTCCTGCGATTGTCCCCGGTATAACGGTCGTCTCCCGTGGTGAGGGAGATTGACCCAGGCTCCGTGCCTGGGCGGTGCGAGCAAAGCAGGCCGTTAGTAAAGCCTCAGCCGTCTTTCCGATCCTGCGGCCGCTCAACGGCGTGTGGTGGTGCCGACTCTTTATGACGATCAACAACATCCGCACTGGCTGGTGGCATTAGGTCACAAATCCTGCCAGTGCCTGCTCAAGGTGCCAGTGATAAACTCGCCGCGTGGCTTGAGAGAGTCACTCAGGAGCAGCCAAAAGCCGCTCCGCTGTCGCCGCTCACTCTGTGGTGGAGAAAGCGGCCTCTGACATCCGTGTCAGGGATCACGCGGTCGGGGTAGATGGTTGCAGTGGTGTGCCCATCTCCTCTGGACGCGTCCCGGTTGCACTGTGGTGGTAATGCCGGGGGAAACTGGGCGACCTTCGGGTCGCCTTTTTTCTAGGCGGTACGTTGCTTGATTGGGGAAGCTGATTCTCTTAGCCAAGATGCCTCAAATGGATTGCCCTTGGTTACGGCAGCGCTTGCAAGCCTCTCGGCATAAGCTGTCTCGCCGGTGTAGTCGGTTCGCGGCAGCGATTGAGCTAGCCGCCACTTGTTCAGCGCCTGGTAGCTTCTGCCGCAAACCTTTGCAGCAGCGCCGATACCGCCTACCGCTTCAAAAGCGAACGCGATTGCGCTTGGAAAGTCTTCGGGCCGCATCATAATCAACCTCCTTTTATCAACCCGGAGTTGATATTATAGATCAACTGACTATTGCGCAAGCTTCGTGCAACCATCAACTCATGGTTGATAGAATTAAGCTGCGTGCCGCATTTAGTGCACGTCTACACGAAGCGCTTGATGGGGCCGGTGTCAGAGGTCGAGGCCGTGGTGTCGATGTTCAAAAGCACCTCAGAGCGGCAGGCGTCAACAAAACCACTCAGGCGATCAGCAAATGGCTGAATGCCGAGGCTATCGCGGAAGCTGACAGCATGGCAGCGCTGTGCAATTGGCTTGGAATCCGGCGCGAGTGGCTGGAGTATGGAGTGCTTCCCAAAGCTAGGGCCGCGACTGGTGAAGCTTCGTCCAACTCTGAATCAACAGTTGATGACTCGAACGTCCAACAGATCTCTGAGCGGTATGGAAAGGTGCCACTCATATCGTGGGTCCAAGCCGGGGCATGGTGCGAGGCATTTTCCAACTTTGAGGCATACCAAGCAGACCATTGGCTGTCATGTCCCGTACCAATCAGCGAAGCTGGCTATGCACTGAAGGTTCTTGGCGACTCCATGACTAATCCAGGCCCAGGCCGCAGCTATCCCGCTGGCTGCATCATCTTTGTAGATCCAGAAGTCGAAGCGAACACTGGTGATCGGGTAGTGGCACGCGTGCCACGCACCAACGAGGTCACATTCAAGGTCCTGGTTGCCGATGCTGGACGCCAATTCCTCAAGCCCATCAATCCTCAGTATCCGATCATTGACATCACTGAGGAAACGCACATCTGCGGCAAGATCGTAGGGTCGTTCATACCTGAGTAATCTCAACCAGATTCCACAACCAATATCAAAATACGGTTGACACAAAACAACCAGCGGTTGATATTTGCCTCACTCTTCCACCACAGAGTGAGGCTTCACTATGCACACCACTGCTTCTCTGCACGTCCATCCGGCCGCTGCATCACCTGAACTAATCTTCAAAATCCGTCGACTGGCCAAGGATCATGGCTGCGTTTTCGCGCGCTCGAATCGCGCGCGTTTCTCGGTGGCGCCCTCCCCTACCACGCCTGGTAACGGAGGGTTCGCAGCATGAGCTTTGCAGCCAGCCCAGCCGCTTTGATCCGCCTGAAGGCCCAGTCGAACCTGAACGGCACGTTCACCCACACCCTGCGCAACCGGATCACTGGTGAAACCGTCACCGCGTTGCTTCAGACCGAGCTTTTCGACGAGCAAGTCTGTATAGAGATCCGCATAGGCTTTACCGTGAATCGCCTGACGCTGCGTGCCAACACGACCAGCACCGCAGCGACCCTCGCGCGTCATCTCGAAGCTATTGCCAACGGCCAGCTCGATACCGCTGAACTCTCACATGCAGATCTGCTGCTCACTCGAGCGGCCTAGGAGGATGCATGGAGAGGACGTTGGCGCAGACTGCAAAAGTGTTTGGCATCTCTCGGAACACCCTGATCCGCAAGATGCGCGAGCAAGGCCTACTGGACGATACAAACCTCCCGCGTTATCGGACCCGCGACCGCGAATATCTGCGAGTCAAGGAAGGCAGCTGGTACCACCCAAAGGCAGGCATGCAGTACAGCGAATCAACGCGTGTAAAGCAGGCCGGGATCATCTGGCTTGCTGAACGCCTGCAGCTCCAGCTTCCGACTCCCCCAGAAGATCCTCGGTATGCAGCCTAGGCAATACGCAGCTCAGATTCTGCAAGTCAGGAGCCGGGCGGAGCGTAATGCAGCGCTCCAGAACGTTCCTGAGGCCTGGCGGGATCTGGTGCGCAAGCACTGCGAAATCAGCTGGAACCACCCGTCACGCAACAAGCTCAGGCAGAGCCATCAACCTAATGAGCAACCTTGACCAACTGGCGCTGCGACTCCCGCATGCGCCCGATGCAAGCACCGTGGAATTGCTGTACCGAACCTTCGGCGACGTGCTTATCCCGCTCGACAAAGTGCGCGTGCAGTACTTCCGAAACCTCAACGAGGACACCTTCGCTGAGCAGTTGAAGGTCGGCCGAATCAGCCTGCCAGTCACCACATTGGACAGTAGTCAAAAAGCGCCGAAGTTCGCCCACATCCGGCATGTCGCTGCACTCATCGATAGCAGGGCTTACCTAGCGGATGAAAAGCAATCTCGGCAGCTCGAGCAAGAAAAGTAGTAACAGCCCCAGCAAGGGCCGCCACCACCGGCCCGCATACCACAAGGAGTAATACCCATGACCACACAACAGGTCATCGTCCTCATTGTCATCAGCATCTTCACAGTCGGGCTGTGTGCCTACACCTATTTTGTAGGCAGAAAAACAGGCCGACACCCCCACCAACGCGGCTTGCATTTCGATATCCAATCGAGCGATGCCAAACGCCGTACCACCTTGGGGATACCACCACAAGACTTGACCCCGGAGGGAAGCGGGCACGCGACAGCACAGGACGACATTGAGGCCACTCCCGCTTCGCTCCGTGAAGCCTGTCATGTCGACGCACAAAAAACAAAGAGCTTCTGCTGCCAAGCAGCAGGCATTATTCACCCCTCCAGCAACTCTGCCGAGGCACTGATACCCCACGAAAAGCTGCGCGAGGCAGCGCCTGCTAAAGGAACGCTGATCGCTGAAAATCGCCCGCACGCGCAGCCTGTCGAGGGGTATACGAACCCGTCCGCCGTCAGCCGCATCGTCGCTGTAATGGAAGCGAGACTTGTTGAGCAAGCCGGTACCTATGCCGCCTCAGAGCATATGGCACAGGTGATTGAAGCCGCCCTGCAGCAAGCCGGATTCCTGAGCCCAATCGACGAGTCTTGGCAGGTTATGCATGCCCAGCTGGACGAATCGCTAGTCAACCTCGAGGCCGAACAGCCCGAGCATCACACTGTCGCCAACCTCAAGCGCACCATCACTGAGCTTGAGAAACGCATCATGTCCTACACCGGTCTGGCGGTGGCGCGAGCGGACTTCGACACACTGGTTAGCGCATGCGAGACGCTTAAGTTAGCTTTGCGAACTTGGTCGCAGATGAAAGGGGCGGAAGCCTGGGTCAGGCGTGCAGAGCAGCAGGCCACTGACTTGCGCGGACTCGCGCTTCGAGTGCAGAGCGAAATCAGGAATGGAATCGCTACTACCGAAACAGGAGAAGCCGCATGAGCCATTCCAACGCGCAATTATCCTACATCGAATCCGTAACATTCACTGCGGAGTCATTAGCCTGCGCAATTGGAACAGTGAGTGGCTATGGGGAATTTGCACCAGAGTTAATTGCAGAAGAAGTTTTCCAGCAGCTTGCCCAGGTTATCGGTCAAGCAGTGGATCGCTCTTCCTCAACGGTTTGGCTAAGTCGTTCGGGCGTCTACTCAAGCAAGCTCGAAGCTGTAAGGAATGGCGAGCAGCAGGTCGCGCCCGCTGTAATTGCCAGGAGGGTACCGCGATGAATACCGCTTTCGTGCTTATGGCTCAGTACAACGGCCAAGCGATCATCTCACTAGAGCGTGTCTGCGGTGACTATTTCACTCACCTCACGCCCGATATGTTTCAACGTAAGGTGCTGACCGGAAAGATCAAACTGCCAATCACTCGACTCGAACCAAGTCAGAAGAGCGCCAGAGGAATCCATATATCGGACTTGGCTCAGTATCTGGATCAGCAGCGAGATGCCGCACGGAAAGAGTATGCGCAGTTGAATAGAATTCTAGGCGCAGGCTAATCGGAAATCTTGTTTATTTACGTCTTTAGGCTTCACAGGCTCTACACTTTCACCCGCTTGAGCCGGCCGTTGTATTAATAAGCCCACCATCGCTGATAGCCGCCCCATGAAGAGCGGCTATCGACCTATGATAGGCATCTGCGCGGGCTTGGATTCTGAGAGCAAGAAAGCCAGCGCGCCAATCATTACGCTTGGCCTTTCGTCTGATCGCAGCGCCCTCTGATGGTGGTCACCAACTAAAAGAAACCCTCTAGGCCTGTACCAGGATTGAAAATCGCAGAGCTCATATTTAGAGTGCCGGTAACCGCCACATCAGCAATATGGCGCTCATCGCCTAGGTTGAGAACGTCGATGTAGCCAAAGGCGCAAGGTTAGAGCGTCACAAACTGTCGGTCTGCGGCGCGGTCAAACGGAGGTTTACCTAATGCGCTAGTAAGCTTAAAGCTTGGTCAGCAATATGATCTCACTCCATTGCTCATATACTTTCTTCACAGGAATGGGTTGATTCCTTTCCAGATAGTACTGGATAGTAGTAAGCGCAAGTGTTGCAAAGATCGTTGCCTGGTAATCTACATTTTCTGAGAGCACGTCGCGATCATCAGCATACGAAGAATACGCATTCTTGATCATGTGCATCATGTCGTTGTAAAGGTTATGTCGCGCTGTCTTGATTTTCCACAATGCCATGACTAGATCTTTCTTACTGAAAAGATCAGGAGAGATCTCTCCCAAAAATCGCTCTCTATCAACCAAGTCAAATCTGTGCCGCAAGGCTTCAGCGAACATAGCCTTGAAGTCTTTTATCATCTGGCCAGCCAAGTCATCTAGACCCCGGTAATACTTATAGAACGTTGCCCGATTTATCATTACAACCTTAAGAAGCTCTTGCACTGTGAGCTCATTAAAATCTTTTGTGCGTAAGAGCTCCACTAGTCCATTACGAATATTTCGATGGGTTTTTACAACCCGCAGATCGGTGCTCATGATGTGTACCGAGATCAAATCGCGTGAAAGTCTAATGTAAACTTAAGCATACACAAAGGCAAGTTGCGTATGCATAAACCCACGGGCATAGCAATTTTCATTGGTCGACGGGATGCTGCGCGGCCGTTAGGATTTATCGGTCACTACAGTCATCAGGAGACCTTTATGCCCATTTCCACCTACCCAAACGATGCAGAATCTGCCGGTATGGATGCACAGGCCTTGCAAAGAATTATCACCTCCATTGAAGGCGACATTTCACAAGGTTTAATATTTGGAGCTACTGTTCTCGTAGCAAGGCATGGAAAAATTGCTCTTCACCAAAGTATCGGGACGGTGGCGCCAGGTCGTAACGCAAAAAATGATGATTTATATCTGTCAATGTCCCTAGCGAAGTCTTTCACAGCAGCACTAACGCTCAGAGCAATAGATCAAGGAAAATTTACACTAGATACAAAGGTGGGAAAGATCTTGCCGGAATTCTCTACCGGTGGTAAGAAAAATATCACTATTTTCCAATTATTGTGCCATCAAGCCGGTATTTATAGCAAGCTGGTTCCGCCTGCCCCTTATAAAGCGACCGACATCATTAACCTCGAGAAGATGTATCAGGCAGTTGCATCTCAGCCAGTCGAATACGTACCAGGAGAACGGGTATGTTATGCACCGTTTGCCGGTCACGCTGTGTGCGCGAAAATCTTGACAACCCTGGACTCGAAGAAGCGCAGCTTTGCTCAAATCGCTGCTGATGAGCTCTTCCGGCCGTTAGCCATGATCGATACGCGCTACGGCTCTGCTGAAAGCGACCTTCGTAGAGTAGATGTTTCATTCACTGAGAAGATGACAACACCTAATAGTGCCGCTACAGCGCAGTTCTTAAATCAGTTGGCGAGTGAAGGCGCAGAGATGCCTGCCGGTGGCGCGTATACTACTGCGATCGATACCTTCCGCTTTGCAGAGACGCTTCGCCGCGGTGGAAGCAATGACAGCTATCGCTTGATGTCACATGCAATGGTCGAGTATGCAAGCCGTAATCACTGCGGCGATTTAACTAATGATGCTTGGATCAGTTATTGCATCGAACATGACCTACCGCAACTCCGAGCGAATTTTTCCCTGCTCGGCGGCTATTCTCGCGGAGAGGGGCACCATATGGTCCCAACCGGCCAACTCGCTTCGCCCAAAGCTTACTGCGCAGTGGGAGGCGGATCGACCATGTGGATGGTGGACCCCGATCGAGAACTGACCGTGGTGTTCCTGAGCGCGGGATTCATCGAAGGGCTGGCTCACTCTCAGCGGGTAAGCCTAATCAACGATCTCGCTGTAGCCGCTTGCCTGGAGCCAGCCAGCTCTTGAGCACTTACATCGGTGAGCAAGTAGTGACTACCGCACTGGCTGGCCCTCCGATGAGGCATGGTTTAACTTGATGTCTTTCCATGGAGTAAAAATTACCATGTTGCAAGGGCGTCAAGTCTAGCTACGATGGGATAGCGCCGTGCCTAATCCGCTTTGATCACGAGGAGCTTTACCCATGATAATAGACACCTTCTCGTGGTCGCGCATAGCTGGTGACAACCTCGCTAAAGTTAGCGCTTTTCGCTGATTGCTGCTTCAGTGAAGGGCAGCTTTGGGCCAAAAGCTGCCAACAATAATCGCGCACGCCTGAATAGCCAGCTATGCAACGCGTCCGCCTAGATTGACTTGGGCCTGAATAATCTGCTCTAACCATATCCAATTCTTGTACCGATCCCCGCGCCCGCGTAAATGCGTATAACGCCGCATCGAGTTCCAGTCTCGATGTCCCGACACGCTCGCCACCCTCGGTATATCCCAGTCCATCTCAAACAACCGACTCACTCCCTCATGGCGCAGATCATGGAAGTGGAGGTCTTCAATACCCATAAACCTGCATGCTCTGGCCCAGGCGGTACCGATTGAGTCAGTGTTGTAGGGAAAGATTTCCTGGCACTCTCTGGGCATGCTCTGCACGATCTGCCACGCCTCATCGGGCAAGTGACACCACACGTCGTTGCCAATCTTCTGGCCAGGGTTTTTCATATCCCGCACCTTCACTGCCTGTCGATGCTCGTCAAGATCTTCCCAGCGAATCCGGGCGATCTCATCCATGCGTCTTGTCGAGTAGATTGCAAACGCCATCACCTTGGGCATGTGTATCACTGTCGGCCGGCGCTGCAGCATCTCGAAGAAATGCTCAAGCACCCGATCAAGCTCAGCCAAGGTTGGCCGGCGATCTCGCTCGCGGCTGCGCATGTTGTAGCCGAACTGTTTGAGCACAAGACGGGCATCTTTCATAGCAAGGGGGTTCACCTCATACCCCCAGGCGGCGCGAGCGAGCGACAGTACCGAGCCGAGGTGCGCCAGGTCATTACCAGCGGTCTGCGGCTTCACGTCGCCACCCTCGGGACCCATGCGCCACAGCGCGTAGTCGACCAGCACCTTTTGCGAAATGTCAGAGTCAATCACGTCGCCCAGTGGACTGCGCTGAATGGCGCCAAGCGTGCGCCGCTTGCTCTCTCCGAGAGGCCGAGCCCTTTCAGCCTCCAACAGATAGCGCTCGATCATGTGCCTGACCGTTAACCCCTGACGCTTGGCTCGATCAACGGCGCCAGGCTCCGACAGCTCAGTTTCACGCCGCTTGGCCCACGCTTGAGCAGCCTGCTTCCGGGCGAATGTCTGGGCTTCTTGGTAGACTATGACACCCTTTTTCTTGAGGCGGATCTGGACGGTATAGCTAACCGTCCCATCGGCCTTTTTCCTTGCTCTAATCGTTGCCATGATTTCCGGTGGTACAAGCGTAATTTACGGTGGTACAGCGTACCACCGTCACACCGAAAATGCCCTAAAACCCCGGAAAATGGTACATAAACGCGTAACCAATAATGCCTATAAATACAGCATCAAAGCCAGAAACCACGCGCCCTGAGCCCTGCCGCCGTTTCTCCGTGGCCCCCATGATGGACTGGACCGACCGCCACTGCCGCTTCTTCCTGCGCATCCTCTCCAAACACACCCTCCTCTACACCGAAATGGTCACCACCGGCGCCCTGCTCCACAGCGACCCGCACCGTTTCCTGCGCCACGACTCCGCCGAACACCCCCTGGCCCTCCAACTCGGCGGCAGCGTCCCGTCCGACCTCGCCGCCTGCGCCAAGCTCGCCCAAGCCGCCCACTACGACGAGGTCAACCTCAACGTCGGCTGCCCCAGCGACCGCGTGCAGAACAACATGATCGGCGCCTGCCTCATGGCCCATCCGGCCCTGGTGGCCGACTGCGTCAAGGCCATGCGCGACGCCGTTTCCACACCGATCACCGTCAAGCACCGCATCGGCATCAACGGCCGCGACAGCTACGCCGAACTCTGCGACTTCGTCGGCCAGGTGCGCGATGCCGGTTGCCGCAGCTTCACCGTGCATGCGCGCATCGCCATCCTCGAAGGTCTGTCGCCCAAGGAGAACCGTGAGGTGCCGCCGCTGCGCTACGACATCGCCGCGCAGCTCAAGGCCGACTTCCCGGACCTGGAGATCGTGCTCAACGGCGGGATCAAGACGCTGGAAGAATGCCAGGCGCATTTGCAGACCTTCGACGGGGTGATGCTGGGTCGCGAGGCGTACCACAACCCGTACCTGCTGGCCGAGGTCGACCAGCAGTTGTTCGGCAGCACCACGCCGGTGATCAGCCGGGCCGAGGCGCTGGCGCAGTTGCGGCCGTACATCGTCGCGCATCTGGAGAGCGGCGGTGCCATGCATCACGTGACGCGGCACATCCTTGGGCTGGGCCAGGGTTTCCCGGGGGCGCGGCGCTTCCGTCAGTTGCTGTCGTCGGACATCCACAAGCATCCCGAGCCGTTGGCGGTGCTGGACCAGGCCGCTGAGCTGTTGCAGGGGCGGTGAAGTGAACCAGCCGGGAGGCGCCGACTCGAAGCCTACAGTCTCATCCGACTTGTCCTACCCGCCTTGAGCGGAGCCTGACCGTCGGGTACTGTCGAGAACTCGCAAAGGAAAGAGCACGCCATGACCTCCAAGCTGGAACAACTCAAACAGTTCACCACCGTGGTCGCCGACACCGGCGACCTGGAAGCCATCATCCGGCTCAAGCCGGAAGACGCCACCACCAACCCTTCCCTGCTGCTCAAGGCCTCCGGCCTGGAAGGCTATGCGGAGATGCTGGGGAAGGTCAAAAGCGACGCGAAAGGCAATGTCCAAGCGGCCTGCGACCAGTTCTCGGTCAGCGTGGGCAGCGGGCTGCTGAAAGAGATCCCAGGGCGCATTTCCACCGAAGTGGATGCCCGCCTGTCGTTCGACGAGCCGGCATTGTTGAAGAAGGCGCACCACCTGATCGAGCTGTACGACAAGGCCGGCGTGGGCCGCGACCGCGTGCTGATCAAGCTGGCCTCCACCTGGGAAGGCATCCGCGCCGCCGAGAAGCTGGAGAAGGAAGGCATCCAGACCAACCTCACCCTGCTGTTCTCCTTCGCCCAGGCGCAAGCCTGTGCCGATGCCGGGGTGTTTCTGATCTCGCCGTTCGTGGGCCGTATCTACGACTGGTACAAGAAGAGCACCGGCAAGGAATACACCGGCGCCGACGACCCGGGCGTGCAGTCGGTGGCGCGCATCTACGACTACTACAAGACCAATGGCTATAAAACCGTGGTCATGGGCGCAAGCTTCCGCAACATCAACCAGATCGAGCAACTGGCCGGCTGCGATCGCCTGACCATCAGCCCGGAACTGCTGCAAAAGCTCAGCGAAGACGAAGGCGAACTGCCGCGTGTGCTGAAGCCGGGCAATGCCGGCGAAGCCAAGCAGCAACTGACTGAAAGCCAGTTCCGCTGGGCGTTGAACGAAGACGCGATGAGCACCGAGAAGCTCGCCGAAGGCATTCGTCAGTTCGCCCGCGACCAGGAAAAACTCGAAGCGCTGATGGCGCAGTGATGGTTAGGGTGCGCCGATGCCCTCATGCGGCGTCGGCGCACCTTTGGCCTTCAGCGCGTAAGCGCCCTTCTTCTCTCTCCCCGCAGTCGATAGCGCAATGACTTCTCCCCTCCCGTGCATCCTCGCCGGCCCCGTGCTGCGGCGGCTCGAACCTCGGCGCCTGGCGATCTGGCTGGTGGCGACCCGTGCGCTGGCGCCTGTCGTCCACCTGCCGGGACACCCCTGCGAGACCACCTGCACTTTGGTGCCGATCGGGCAGCACGCGTTCGTGCATTTGCTGGAGGTCGCCTTCGACACGCCACTACCGGTCGACACCCTGCTCGCCTACGACGTGCAGGTGCCGGGCCTGGGGGGCGTGCGGGACTGGGCGGCGCACCTGCTCTACCCCGGCCAGTCGATGCCGAACCTGGTGCTGCGCGGGCGTTTCGACCAGTTGCTGCACGGTTCCTGTCGCAAGCCACACCACCCGGCCAACGACGGCCTACTGTGCGCCGACGACCTGCTGCAGGCCTGCACTGAGCCGCAGCAACGGCCGGCGGCGCTGTTGATGACCGGGGATCAGGTGTACGTGGACGATGTGGCCGGGCCGATGTTGCAGGCCGTCCATCAGCTGATCGAGCGCCTGGGGCTGTTCAACGAGGTGCTGGAAGGTGCGCGGATCGAGCACAGCCAGGCGCTGCATGGTGATGTTTCCAGCTACTACCGGCGTGCGGAGCTGCTGCCGAGCAACCCTGGCAACGAGGGCCTGAAGCGACGCTTCTTCGGCGGCAAGCGCAAGCCGATCTTTTCGTCGAGCAACGCCGACAACCACTTGGTCAGCTTCGCCGAGGTGATGGCGATGTATGTGCTGGTGTGGTCGCCGGTGCCGTGGTCGTTGATCGAATTGCGCATGCCGGCAGGCCTCAGCGAAGAACACCAACAGCGCTACAGCGACGAGCTGCCGCACGTGCACGCCTTCAGCCGCGGGCTGGATCGGGTGGCGCGGGTCATGGCGCACCTGAGCTGCCTGATGATCTTCGACGACCACGACATCACCGACGACTGGAACCTGTCGGCGCTGTGGGAGCAGACCGCTTACGGCCACCCGTTCTCGCGGCGGATCATCGGCAATGCGCTGCTGGGCTATCTGCTGTGCCAAGGTTGGGGCAACGATCCGCAGCGTTGCGGGCCGTTGGTCGAAGGCGCCAACGAGTTGCTGCACAGTGGCTCGACCCTCGACGCTGCGCGGCAGGACGCGCTGATCGAACGCCTGCTGCACTTCCAGGGCTGGCACTACCAGATCGCCAGCGACCCGCCGCTGCTGGTGCTCGATACCCGCACGCGGCGCTGGCGCAACGAGGACCACCCGCACAAACCCTCGGGGCTGCTGGACTGGGAGGGCTTGTGCGAGTTGCAGCAGGCGCTGCTGGACCACCCGTCGGCGGTGATCGTCTCGCCCGCACCGATCTTCGGGGTGAAGCTGATCGAGACGGTGCAGCGGGTGTTCAGCTGGCTGGGGTATCCATTACTGGTCGATGCGGAGAACTGGATGGCGCACCGCGAGGGCGCGCAGACCATCCTCAATATCTTTCGCCACTCGCGCACGCCGGGGCATTACGTGATTTTGTCGGGCGACGTGCATTACTCGTTCGTCTATGAAGTGCTGATTCGCGATCGCCAGCGCAGCCCGCATTTGTGGCAGGTGACCAGCAGCGGCATCAAGAACCAGTTTCCCAAGCGTTTGCTGGACGTGCTGGACCGGTTGAACCGTTGGCTGTACGCGCCGCATTCGCCGCTGAACGGCTTCACCAAACGGCGCAAGATGCAGGTCGAGCCGCGCACGCCGAGCAATTGTCAGGCGGGGGAAAGGCTGTGGAACAGCGCAGGATTGGGGCAGGTGCTCTTCGACGAGAATGGGCGGCCGGCGCGGGTGTACCAGCTGAATGCGGATGGCACGGCGAAGACGGAGTTCGTAGGCAAGAGCGGCGTTTGAGGCACAGCACCGGCACTGCTGGCTGAACATGCAGGCTCAGCCCCCCGGCAAGGCCCAATAGCCTCCTGAACCCCATCTCACCTCCATGCGCGCCCCTCAGGCGTCGACAGCGCGCTGCTTGGCGATTTCCTGGTTGCGCAGGATGAAGCGCTGCACTTTGCCGCTGGGCGTCTTGGGCAACTGCTCGGTGAACTCGATCTCCCGTGGATAGGCATGGGCGGCGAGACGATGCCGCACATGCAGGCGCAGCGCTTCGGCCAGCTCGGGGCTGGGCAGGTGCTGTGGAGCGAGGACCACGAAGGCCTTGATGACTTCGGTGCGCTGCGGATCGGGCTTGCCGACGACGGCCGCTTCGACCACCGCGGGGTGTTCGATGAGCGCGCTCTCGACATCGAACGGGCCCACCCGGTAACCGGAGGTGGTGATGACGTCGTCGTCGCGCCCGACGAAACTGATACTGCCGTCGTCGTTGAGCTCGACCACGTCACCGCTGAGGTAATAACGCCCGACGAAGGCCTTGGTGGCCATGCCGAAGTAGCCGCGAAACCAGCACGCCGGCGAGCGTTCGCGGTCGATGGCTAGCGTGCCCGGCTGGCCAGCGGGCAGCTCGCGCTGGGCGTCGTCCAGCACCACCACGCGGTAGCCCGGCGAGGCGTAGCCGGCCGAGCCCTCGCGCACCGGATGGTCCAGACCGTGGTGGTTGCACAGCACCATGCCGAGTTCGGTTTGCCCGTAATGGTCATGGATGACGACCCCCAGTTGTTCGGCGAACCAGCGGATCACCTGAGGATTGAGCGGTTCGCCCGCGCTGCTGACCCGCCGCAGGCGCCCGCGAACGCCGTCGGCGAACTGTGATTGTGCCGCGATCAGCAGGCGATAGGCCGTGGGCGAGCCGGCCAGGTTGCCGATGGCGTACTTGTCGATCACCCGGCAGGTGCTTTCGACCGAGAACGGGCCGTTGTAAAACAGCGTGGCGTGGCCACAGGCCAATGGCCCGATGACGGCGTAGTACAGACCATACGCCCAGCCGGGATCGGCCAGGTTCCAGAACGGCTCGCCGGGCTCAAGGCCAATGGCATCGCGCATGTAGCGTTTGAAGGACAGGATGGCGCTCAACGGCACTTCCAGCGGCTTGGCCGGCCCCGTAGTGCCCGAGGTGCACATCAGCAGGAACGGCGCCGTGGCTGGCTGCAACAGGGGGCTACACACGGCGCTCTGCCGCGCGAGGCTGCCCCAGAAATCCAGGCCCGTATCGGTATCCGTGCCGCCCACCAGCAATATCGTAGGCAAGGCGGCGATTTCATCGAGCTTGGGGCGGTTGTGCAGGTCGGTGACGATCCAGCGCGCGCCCGAGCAGGCCAGGCGCTGTTCGATCGCCTTGGGCCCGAACGCGGTGAACAGCGGTTGATAGACCGCGCCGACCCGCCAGGTGCCGAGCACCACCACTAGCAGCTCGACCGTGCGCGGCAGCAGGCCCGCCACCCGGTCGCCCGGCTTCACCCCCTGCTCGCGCAGCAGGTTGCCGAAGCGGGCGGCCTGTTCCTCGAGCTCGGCATAGGTGTACTGCGCCGCACTGCCGTCTTGGGCTTCGTAGTACAGCGCGATGGCGTTGTGCTCGGCATGGCGATCGCAACATTCGACGCAGGCATTGAGCGCGTCGAGCGTGCCCTGCAAGTCAGCCTCGGCGGCGTTCCGATAGTCGAAGTCCAGCACTGCGGATTGATAGTCACGCATCACGGCACCTGTTTATTGTTGTTGGGCGTATCGCCCAAGAGGATCGGCCGTAGCCCCGCAGCGAAGCAATGGCAAAATCATTCAACCTGTGTGAGTGGTTTTTCCAGCGTGCCACTCGTAGCCCGCGCCTTCTTGGGCAGCGGGCGCTGTCGCCTCGAATGCCCAGGCGCCAGGCCATACCGAAGACTTGCGACCGAGCGTACGCAGCCAGGTGCTATGACGAATTCGAGTCAGACGGGGGCAAGGTGAACCCAACGCCAGAGCCTGTTGCTGGCGCTCGTCATCGGCAACGCCGGCTACGGAATTCTAGAGGGTGCGGGGACCCACACCAGTGCAGGCGGGTAGTATCTGGCCAGATGGGCGCAGGTGTGGGAAGGAGTGGAAACCAAGCGCCAGGTGCCGGTCAGCTACGCTCCAGCGCATTGACCAAGTCGCGGAACGCCTCGCGGTTGGAGTCGTTCAAGCCCATCAGGATGCGGTGCGCTTCGAGCACCTTGGCGCGCACCAGATCTTCGCTCTGGTCCTGCGGTGGCAGCTCGTCCAGGCATTCCGGGCAGGGCAGCGGGTGATCGACGATGTTGAACACCTGGTCGAAGCCCATCGACTGCAACAGCCGCGAAATATCGGGGTGCGTGGTGACCACGGTCGGCAGCAGACCGACCTTCTGGCGCGAAAGGATCGACAGCTTGGCCAGCAACCCCAGGGTAGTGCTGTCCATGCTTTCGGTTTCGGTCAGGTCGATGACGATGTTGGAGAAACTCAACGAACTGAAGATCTTCTCGATGGTGGCGTCCAGGGCCGTGCACAAGGTCAGACGCACTTCACCGACGAACTTCAGCACGAAAGTGCCGGTTTCTTCGGCAAACTGGATTCTTCCAGTACTCATTGCAGGTTCCTGCTCAGCACCAAGAGGGCGATATCATCCGGCATCTCCCCAAGCGTAGACAATCCGAATCGTCGGCGTAGGCCATCCAGGCTGCCGCCCGCTGCCTTGACCACCTCGGGCAAGCCAGCTTCTTTCTCTTTCAGGGTACTTCCTGGCAACAGGTCCAGGATGCCGTCCGACAGCAGGGTCAGGCTGAACTGCGGCGGCAGCTCCACGACGTGGTTTTGGTAGGTCGCCTCTTCGAACAGGCCCACCGGCAGCCCACGCCCTTCCAGATAGCGCGCCTGGTCGGGGGTGTACAGCACCGGCAGCGGCAGGTGGCCGCCGACGGCGTAGGTCAGCAGGCCCGTGTCTTCGTCGATCACACCACCGACCATGGTCACGTGCTTGCCCAGTTTGCAGTTGATCAGGCCACGGTTGATGTGGCCCAGCACGTCGGACGGCTTGAAGTCGCGCAAGGCGCTGTTGCGCTTGAATTCGAACAGCAGCCGCGTGGTCATGAACTTCAGCAGGACGGTGACGAAGGCCGACGAAGCGCCATGCCCGGACACGTCGGCCAGGTAGAAGGCGATGCGCTTTTCGTCGACACGGAAGTAGTCGACGAAATCGCCCGACAGGTAGAGCGACGGAATGATCTGGTGCTCGAAGGCGAAGTCCGACGCGCTCCACGGGCTGTGCGGGAGCATGTTCATCTGCACCTGGCGGCCGGCGGTCTGGTCTTCCTGCAACAGGCTGAGACTGGCTTGCAGCTCGCGGTTGGTCGCTTCCAGTTTGTCCCGATAGCGCTGGTTCTCATACTGCAGGCGCGCGCGTTCCAGGGCGCGGTGCACCGAGTGTTCGAGGACGGCGAGGTCTTCCAGCGGCTTGATCAGGTAGTCGGCCGCGCCCAGGCGCAGGGCCTCGACGGCATCGCTCATCACACCCGCACCGGAGACCACGATGACCGGCAACTGCGGCGCGCGCGCGTTGAGCGTGCGGATCAGCTCCAGCCCGCCCATGTGCGGCATGCGCAGGTCGCAGATGACGAGATCCGGGGTCTGCTGTTCGAAGGTTTGCAGGCCGAGCTGGCCATTGTTGGCCTGGAGCACGCGGAAGCCGCTGTCTTCGAGATAGGCGGCGAGGCTCTCGCGCACTACGTCGTCGTCATCGATGATCAGCAGCGTTGCACTGGTTTTCTGCATGTGGGCGAACGGCGCCAGAAATAGGTTGGCGTAGCGCTGCAAGGTGGCTGGCAGTCGACTACTGGAATTCTCTCTGGCCACTCATGCTGGACAAGGGTGCGAGGGGCTCGCGGGCTGCCCAGGGTAGAAGTGCCCTGTAAGGCGCAGACGGTACTCCCATCCGCCAGGCGTTTCAAGCGCGGCAGGCGCGACGTTCCCGCACTTTACAGGCGAAATCGCCGGGAGTTATAAGAAAGTTCCCAAGCCCTACCGGATGGAAGGTTGCCCCATGTCACAGACGCCCCCGAACTACAGCGAGAAACGCGATTTCATCCGTATGCGGGTCGATACGGCCGCCAGCCTGTTGCATGCCGGCGAAGTGGTCGCTGCCGTGTGCCTCGACCTGTCGAGCAGCGGCATGCAGGTGCAAGCCCCGCAGCATTTTCAGGTAGGTGACCGCATCGAAGTGCGCATCGAGTCGGAACATGCCGCGCTCAAGGGCCTGCAAGCGAGCACGGAAGTGGTGTGGATCGCCGACCAGCCCGATGGGGAGCAGAAGCTGGGGCTGCGCATCCTGGAAATGCGCTGAGCCGCACGGTAGGTCGGCGGCTCGTTGCGCGGGCGTATCAGAAGTCGTCTTCGACTTCGCCGTCCTTGACGCGGAACTCGCGGTTCTGCAGGTAGGCGTTGCGGATGAAGACGTACTTGTCGCCGCTGATCAGTTTTTCTGCCGACAACAGCTGCGCACGAGTGTCGATCACGTCGGCCGCGAAGACGGTGTTGCGGGTCGGGACGTGGTCGATGTAGCGATACGGCTTGGTGTAGGTGTCCGGATAGCGCGCCAGGCCGTCGCGCACGGTGCTCGGCCCCAGCAGCGGGATGACCACGTACGGGCCGCTCGGCACGCCCCAATAGCCCAGGGTCTGGCCGAAATCTTCGTCGTTGCGGGTCAGGCCCATGTGGGTGCCGACGTCGATCAGGCCGCCCAGACCGAAGGTGGTGTTGACGATCAGGCGCGCCGTGTCCACACCGGCGGCGTGGTACTTGAGCTGCAGCACGTCGTTGGCCAGGTTGGTGACATCGCCCAGGTTGCTGAACACGTTATGGATACCGTCTTCCACGAACTGTGGGGTGATGGCCTGGTAGCCTTTGGCCAAGGGCTTGAGGGCATAGGTGTCCAGCACGTCGTTGAACTTGAAGATCGGCCGGTTGACGGCTTCCCAGGGATCGTCCTCGGTGGCGGCCTGGGTCGCCGTGATCGGCGCCAGCAGCAAGCTGGCACAGATACAGGCCTGGGTGACGCGATCAATCACGCCGGTCCTACGCATAATGCTTCTCCATCGAGGGGTTCACGGCGGCACGCGCTGGAACGCGGGTGCCTGACAAGGCGCCAGTATAAGACCTCCGCTGCCGATGAACAGCTTTGCTATCAAGTGGAAACCAGCGCTGTGGGCAGGCAAAGTGGCGACGGGTGGATTACGCTTGCCCGTAGGTCAGAAACCTTTGGCCGATTGCGTAGGTCCATGCCTTACGTCATTGAAGGAGTGCCCCCATGTCCGCCCCCGAACTGCAAGCGCGTCTGAACAGCCTGCGCGAACAGCTGGATCGCAACGTGCCGCTGTCCGAGCAGGAAGTCGCCAACCTGCACGCAGAAGCGCGCGAGGTCGAAGCGCAGCTCAAACTCGAAGAAGCGACGGCCGACAACAACGTGGTCGACGGTGTGAACCTGGCCATCGAACGTTTCGAAGCCGAACATCCAGACCTCACCGCCACATTGCGTAGCATCGCCAACTCGTTGCATAGCATGGGCATCTGAGGCAGCGGCCGCTCCAGCGTCCGCCAACGGTAAGGCCAGGGTGAAATGGCGCAGGCGCCACACCCAGGCCCTGTCGCCTATGCAGCCAGTCCTTGGCTAAGGGTTACTGACGCACCAATCGCAGGTTGTGCGGCGCGATGGCCTCGCTGCTGCGGTACGGATTGATGTCCAAACCGCCGCGGCGCACATAGCGCGCGTAGACGGTCAGGCGCTGCGGGTTCAGCAGTTTCTTCAAGTCCAGATAGATGCGCTCCACACACTGCTCGTGGAAGTCCGAGTGCTGGCGGAAACTCACCAGGTACGTCAGCAGGCTGGCGTGGTCCAGGGCCGAGCCGTGGTAGTCCACCACCACGCTGCCCCAGTCCGGCTGGCTGGTGACCGGGCAGTTGGATTTGAGCAGGTGGCTGTGCAGCGTCTCTTGCACGATGCGCTCGGAGTCGCAGCGCAGCAGTTCGGGTTGCGGGTGGTCGTAGCTGTCGATGGTCACGTCCAACCCGTCGATGCACTGGCCCGGCAAAGCGGTAGTACCCTCCTCTTCCACTTCGGCCAGGGTGCGCACCCGCACGGCGACCGGTTTACCAGCGGCGGCGGAAAGGTCGTTCACCAGGCAGGCGCGCAGTTCGTCGCTGGTGGTGAACGCGGTCTGGTTCAGGGAATTGAGGTAGAGCTTGAACGACTTGGACTCGATGATGTTCGGCGAATCGGCAGGAATGGCGAACTCGCCGATGGCCACCACGGGCTTGCCCGACGGCAGCAGCCACGACAGCTCGAAGCAGTTCCAGTAGTCCACACCCTGCCACGGCAAGGCCTGGGCGCTGACGCCCAGCTCGGTCCACTTGGCCAGGCGCGGGATAGGGAACAGCAGCGACGGGGTGTAGGTGGCGATGTATTCGCTGGACTTGCCCAGCGGCGAGTGTTCGGCGGAAGGATGCATGGGGGAAGCTGCCTGCAGAGTCAAATGCGGGCGATTCTACCGGGTTTCACCCCGCCCGGCAGCTGGCCCGACCGGCCGTGGCTGAGGTAGCTTTGCGCGACACCGCAGGTTACTGCTGCTCGCAACGCTGCCCTTCTACCCTGCGACTTATCAGACGGTAGACGGCTCCAGCATTTGCGCCCGATATCGTTGCGGGCAACGCAGGTCTGTATCTGGTTCGAAGCACTGCCCACTTTGCGTCTCACTTGATGGTCAGCGGTCCCACCATTCCCGCCTGATAATGCCCTGGCACGTTGCAGGCGAACTCGATGGGTGCCGAGGCGCTGAAGGTCCAGGTCAACTCCGCACGTTGGCCCGGCTGCACCAGCACGGTATTGCCCGCACCATGCGCATGGGCGCCGTGGCCATGCTGCATGGCGTCGTGTCCGCTGCCTTGCTGAACGGCACCGGCGAACGTCTGCCCTTGCATCGCCAGCATCTCTTTCTGGTGTTCGACGTGCATGGCCTTGTCGCCCAGGTTGAATTCGTGGGGCAGTTTGCCTTGGTTGATCAGCACGAAGCGCACGGTCTCGCCTGCCTTGACCTGCAGGCTGGAAGGCTCGAAAGCGATGTCCTTGAGCAGCACCTCGACGGTGCGGTCGGCCTGGGCGGCCGGCGCCGGTTGGCCGAAGGCGAAAGTATCGGCCAGGGCCGGGAGGCTGAACAACGACAAGGCAGCGGTGAGCAACAGCGGTTTCATGGATACTCCAATGGCGGTGGAACGCGATGCAGCCACCCTACCCACCCGTCGCTGGCGAACACCTGACACGCAGATTACAAAGCTGTCAGCTTGGCCGCGCCGCGCCCGCCTGACGTATCCTTGCCCCGCCGCGAATGCCCAGGGAAACCCTCCACCATGAAGTTGCTGATCGTCGAAGACCAGACCAAGACCGGCCAGTACCTGTGCCAGGGCCTGCGCGAAGCGGGTTTCGCCACCGAGCTTACCGGCGACGGCGACACTGGCCTACACCTGGCGCTGACCGGCGACTACGACCTGTTGCTGCTCGATGTGATGCTGCCGGGACGCGACGGCTGGCAGATCGTGCAGCGCGTACGCGAGGCCGGCCTCGACACGCCGGTGCTGTTCCTCACCGCCCGCGACACCGTGCAGGACCGCGTGCGGGGTCTGGAGCTGGGCGCCGACGATTACCTGGTCAAGCCATTCGCCTTCGCCGAGCTTTTGGCACGGGTGCGCAGCCTGCTGCGCCGTGGCGGCAGCGCCACCCAGGAGACTTCCCTCAGCGTCGCCGACCTGCGCCTGGACCTGATCCGCCGCCGGGTCGAACGCGCCGACCGCCGCCTTGACCTCACTGCCAAGGAATTCGCCCTGCTCGAACTGCTCCTGCGCCGCCAGGGCGAGGTGCTGCCCAAGTCGCTGATCGCCTCGCAGGTGTGGGACATGAACTTCGACAGCGACACCAACGTCATCGAGGTGGCGATCCGCCGCCTGCGCCTGAAGATCGACGACGCCCACGCCACCAAGCTGATCCACACCGTGCGCGGCATGGGCTACGTGCTCGAGGAACGCTTGCAATGAAGCTGCGCCTGTCGCTCGGCACGCGCCTTGGGTTGCTGTTCGCCGCCTGTACCGCCACGGTGTCGTTGATTGCCGGGCTGTCGTTCAGCCAGGCCAGCGCCGGCCATTTCATCGAACTCGATCAGCAGTTGTTGACGGGGCGATTGTCGCAGTGGCGCCAGCAACTGTCGGGTCTGCAAACGGCCGGCGACCTGCCCGCGCACTTGACCGAGCTGCGTGCCGAGCTGGGCCATCAGGCCGACTTGGCGCTGCGCATCCGCAGCGTGCAGGGTGACACTTGGTTCGTCAGCCGCACCGACCTGCCGCCGGCGCCTGCACGTCCGGGCCTGGGCACCCAGCATGCGCGCGGGGTCGACTACCGCAGCCTGGAAGCGCCGCTGCGCAGCGACGACCCCCAATCGCCGCGCCTGACGCTGTACCTGGACATCACCCACCATCAACATTTCCTGCAACGCATGCAGCAGTTGATCTGGCTGACCGTCGGCCTCTCGGCCCTGGCCACTGCGCTGCTCGGCGCCTGGGCAGTGCGCCGCGGCCTGCGCCCACTGCGGCAGATGGGCAAGGTGGCCGCCAGCGTGTCGGCGCGCTCCCTGACCACACGATTGCCGGCCCAGGAACTGCCGGACGAACTGGCGGAGCTGGCCACGGCGGTCAACGCCATGCTGCAGCGTCTGGACGACGCCTTCCAGCGCCTGTCGGCGTTCTCCGCCGACATCGCCCACGAGCTGCGCACGCCCCTGTCGAATCTGCTCACCCACACCCAGGTCACCCTCACCCGCCCGCGCAGCCTGGAGCAGTACCGCGAAACGTTGCACGGCAACCTCGACGAATTGCAGCGCATGGCGCAGATGGTCAACGACATGCTGTTCCTGGCCAAGGCCGACCATGGCCTGCTGGTGCCGGGGCAGCAGCCGTTGCGACTGGAAGACGAGGTCGATGCCCTGCTGGAGTACTACGCGGTGCTGGCCGAGGACGCCGACGTGCGCCTGGGCCGCGAGGGCCAGGCAGCGCTGCACGGGGACCGCCAGATGCTGCGCCGAGCGTTGTCCAACCTGCTCGACAATGCGCTGCGCTTCACCCCCGCAGGTGGCGAAATCCGTGTGACCCTGGCGCCCGGCGTGCGCCTGTGCGTGGCCAATACCGGGCCAGGCGTCGAGCCTGAGGTGCTGCCACGCCTGTTCGACCGCTTCTACCGCGCCGATGCCGCGCGCAGCGACGGTGGGCGCGAACATGCCGGGCTGGGGCTGGCCATCACCCGGTCGATCGTGCAGGCCCACGGCGGGCGGATCTGGATGGAGAGCGAGGCAGGTTGGACCCGCGTGAACATCGAGCTGCCTGTCGTCTCTATACGCTCGGCACCCGCACCCAGCCTTCCATGAGCACCCGCGCGCTGCGGCTCATCAGCGCCTTGGTCACCGTCCACTGTCCGTCCACCTGCCGCGCTTCGGCGCCCACTCGCAGGCTGCCGGACGGATGCCCGAAACGTACCGCGCTGCGCGCCCCACCCCCCGCCGCCCGATTGACCAGCGTGCCGGGAATCGCCGCGGCCGTGCCGATGGCCACCGCTGCGGTGCCCATCATGGCGTGGTGCAGTTTGCCCATGGACAAGGCCCGCACCAGCAGGTCGATGTCTTCGGCCTGCACCACTTTACCGCTGGAGGCCGTATAGCTTGCAGGGGGTGCCACGAAGGCCACCTTGGGCGTGTGCTGGCGGTTCGCAGCCTCCTCCAGCTGGCCGATCAGGCCCATGCGCAAGGCGCCGTGGGCGCGCAGGGTTTCGAAACGCGCCAGCGCGGCAGGGTCGCCATTGATCGCGTCTTGCAGTTCGCTGCCGGTGTAGCCGAGGTCGACGGCGTTGACGAAGATGGTCGGAATGCCGGCATCGATGAGGGTCGCCTTCACGCTGCCGATACCCGGCACCTCCAGGGTGTCGACCAGATTGCCGGTCGGGAACATCGCCCCGCCCTCGCCTTCTTCGTCGGCCGCCGGGTCGAGAAACTCCAACTGCACCTCGGCCGCCGGGAAGGTCACGCCGTCGAGTTCGAAGTCGCCGGTTTCCTGCACCTCGCCCGCGCTGATCGGCACATGGGCGACGATGGTCTTGCCGATGTTGGCCTGCCAGATGCGCACGGTGGCCACGCCGTCCTGGGGAAGGCGCGCTGCCTCGACGAAACCGCTGGCGATGGCGAAGGCGCCGACCGCCGCCGACAGATTCCCGCAGTTGCCGCTCCAGTCGACGAAGGCACGGTCGATGGCTACCTGGCCGAACAGGTAGTCGACATCGTGGCCGTCGCGCTGGCTGGGCGACAGGATCACCGCCTTGCTGGTGCTGGAGGTGGCGCCGCCCATGCCGTCGATCTGCTTGCCGTAGGGGTCGGGGCTGCCGATGACGCGCAACAGCAAGGCGTCGCGCGCAGGGCCAGGGACCTGTGCGGGTTCGGGCAGGTCGGCCAGGCGGAAGAACACGCCCTTGCTGGTGCCGCCACGCATGTAGGTGGCGGGGATCTTCAATTGCGCTGCATGTGCCATGGTGCGTTCCTGTAGGCCAGCGCTGCCGTGGCGGGCGCTGGTGGGTTGGGTCGTGCGGTGGCTGCCGACATCCTCCGGCTAAGCGCCAGCGACACCGTATCGATGCGTGTTGACCGATCGCGCCACCGAAACGGCAGAGCCGGCCCGTCGAATCAAACAGCCGCTTCCAGAAAATCCTGGGCAAAGCGCTGCAGTACGCCACCGGCTTCGTAGATGGACACTTCTTCTCCCGTGTCCAGCCGGCAGGTCACCGGCACTTCCACGCGCTTGCCGTCGCGCCGGGTGATCACCAACGTCAGGGTGGCGCGCGGCGTGCGCGGGCCGACCACGTCGTAGGTTTCGCTGCCGTCGAGCGCCAGGGTGTGGCGGGTGGTGCCGGGGTGGAACTCCAGCGGCAGCACGCCCATGCCCACCAGGTTGGTGCGGTGGATACGCTCGAAACCCTCGGCGACGATGGCTTCCACCCCCGCCAGGCGCACGCCCTTGGCCGCCCAGTCGCGGGACGAGCCCTGGCCGTAGTCGCCACCGGCGACGATGATCAGCGGCTGCTTGCGCGCCATGTAGGTTTCGATGGCCTCCCACATGCGCACCACCTGCCCTTCCGGTTCCAGGCGCGCCAACGAGCCCTGGCGCACCTTGCCGTCGGCATCGCGGACCATCTCGTTGAACAGCTTGGGGTTGGCGAAGGTGGCGCGCTGCGCGGTCAGGTGGTCGCCGCGGTGGGTGGCGTAGGAGTTGAAGTCTTCTTCCGGCACGCCCATCAGCGCCAGGTACTCGCCGGCGGCGCTGTCGCGCATGATCGCGTTGGACGGCGACAGGTGGTCGGTGGTGATGTTGTCCGGCAGCACCGCCAGCGGGCGCATGCCGGTCAGGCTGCGGGCACCGGCCAGCGCGCCTTCCCAATACGGCGGGCGACGAATATAGGTGCTCGTGGGGCGCCAGTCGTACAGCGGCGGCACCTTCGGCCCGCTGTCCGCCTCGAGGGCGAACATGGGGATGTACACCTGGCGGAACTGCTCGGGCTTGACCGCCGCCTTGACCATGGCATCGACCTCGGCGTCGCTCGGCCACAGGTCCATCAGGCGAATCTCGCGGCCATCGACCACGCCCAGCACGTCTTTCTCGATGTCGAAACGGATGGTGCCGGCCAGGGCATAGGCCACCACCAGCGGCGGCGAGGCGAGGAACGCCTGTTTGGCGTAGGGGTGGATGCGCCCGTCGAAGTTGCGGTTGCCCGACAGCACCGCCGTGGCGTACAGGTCGCGGTCGATGATTTCCTGCTGGATCTGCGGGTCGAGGGCGCCGGACATGCCGTTGCAGGTGGTGCAGGCGAAGGCGACGATGCCGAAGCCCAACTGCTCCAGCTCCCGCTCCAGCCCCGCTTCCTGCAAGTACAGCTGCACCGCACGCGAACCGGGCGCCAGCGACGACTTGACCCACGGCTTACGGGTCAGCCCCAGGCGGTTGGCGTTGCGCGCCAGCAGGCCGGCGGCGATGACGTTGCGCGGGTTGCTGGTGTTGGTGCAGCTGGTGATGGCGGCGATGATCACCGCGCCATCGGGCATCTGCCCCGGCACGTCGTCCCAGGCGCCGGCGATGCCGCGCGCGGCGAGGTCGCGGGTGGCGACGCGGGCATGGGGGTTGGAAGGGCCGGCCAGGTTGCGCACCACACTGCCCAGGTCGAAGCCGAGCACGCGCTCGTAGTGGGCGTCTGCCAGATCGTCCGCCCACAGGCCGGCGACCTTGGCGTAGGTCTCCACGAGCTGCACTTGCTGCGTCTCGCGGCCGGTCAGGCGCAGGTAGTCGAGGGTCTGCTCGTCGATGGCGAACATGGCGGCAGTGGCGCCGTATTCGGGGGCCATGTTGGAGAGGGTCGCGCGGTCGCCCAGGGTCAGCGCGCGGGCGCCCTCGCCGTAGAATTCCAGGTAAGCGCCGACCACCTTCTGCTGGCGCAGGAACTCGGTCAGGGCCAGGACCAGGTCGGTGGCGGTAATGTTGGGCGCCAGGCGACCACGCAGCTCCACCCCGACGATTTCCGGCAGACGCATCCACGAGGCGCGGCCGAGCATGACGTTCTCCGCCTCCAGGCCGCCCACGCCGATGGCGATCACGCCCAAGGCGTCGACGTGCGGGGTGTGGCTGTCGGTGCCCACGCACGTGTCGGGGTAGGCCACGCCCCCCTCGCTGTGGATCACCGGCGACATTTTCTCCAGGTTGATCTGGTGCATGATGCCGTTGCCGGGCGGAATCACTTCGACGTTCTTGAACGCCTGCTTGGTCCAGTCGATGAAGTGGAAGCGGTCTTCGTTGCGGCGGTCTTCGATGGCGCGGTTCTTCTCGAAGGCCTGCGGGTCGTAGCCGCCGCATTCCACCGCCAGCGAATGGTCGACGATCAGTTGCACCGGCACCACCGGGTTGACCTGGGCCGGGTCGCCGCCCTTGTCGGCGATGGCGTCGCGCAGGCCGGCCAGGTCCACCAGCGCGGTCTGGCCGAGGATGTCATGGCACACCACGCGGGCCGGGTACCAGGGGAAGTCGAGGTCGCGCTTGCGTTCGATCAGTTGCCCGAGGCAGGCGTCGAGCGTGGCCGGGTCGCAACGGCGCACCAGGTTTTCCGCCAGCACCCGCGAGGTGTAGGGCAAGCCGGCATAGGCGCCCGGCCGCAAGGCCTCGACGGCCGCGCGGGCGTCGAAATAATCCAGCTCGGTGCCGGGCAAAGGGGTTCGGTAGGCTGTGTTCATATCGTTATGGGCTCTATCACGGTCATCGGGTGCCACCTGCGGCCACCGGGGACGCTCAGGCCCCCGGTGCGGCATTTAACGCTGCTCGAGCGGCACGTACGGGCGCTGCGCTACCCCGGTGTATTCGGCGCTGGGGCGGATGATGCGGTTGTTCTCGCGTTGCTCGAACACGTGCGCGGCCCAGCCGGTCAGGCGCGAGCAGACGAAGATGGGCGTGAACAGCTTGGTCGGAATGCCCATGAAGTGGTACGCCGAGGCATGGTAGAAGTCGGCGTTGGGGAACAGGCGCTTCTGCTCCCACATGGTCTTGTCGATCGCTTCGGACACCGGATACAGCACGCGGTCGCCCGCCTCTTCGGCGAGCTGGGCGGCCCAGCCTTTGATGACCTCGTTGCGCGGGTCGGACTCTTTGTAGATGGCATGGCCGAAGCCCATGATCTTGTCCTTGCGCTCGAGCATGGCCAGCAGCTCGGCGGTGGCCTCCTGCGGGCTGGCGAAGCGTTCGATCAGCTCCATGGCCGCCTCGTTGGCGCCGCCGTGCAGCGGCCCGCGCAGCGAGCCGATGGCGGCGGTGATGCACGAATACAGGTCCGACAAGGTCGAGGCGCAGACCCGCGCGGTGAAGGTGGAGGCGTTGAATTCGTGTTCGGCGTAGAGGATCAGCGAGACGTTCATCACCTTGACGTGCAGCGCGCTGGGCGGCTTGCCGTGCAACAGCGCCAGGAAGTGGCCGCCGAGGGTGCTCTGGTCGCTGTCGCAGTCGATGCGCACCCCGTGGTGGCTGAAGCGGTACCAGTAGCAGACGATAGCCGGGAACAGCGCCAGCAGGCGGTCGGTGCGGTCGTGCTGGGCGCCGAAGGTCAGTTCCGGCTCGAGGGTGCCGAGCATCGAGCAGCCGGTGCGCATCACATCCATGGGGTGGGTGTCGCGGGGAATGCGTTCGAGTACGTCCTTGAGCGCCTGAGGCAAATTGCGCAGGCCCTTGAGCGTGGTCTTGTATTCGTCCAGCTGGGCGGCGCTGGGCAGTTCGCCATAGAGCAGCAGGTAGGCCACTTCTTCGAATTCGGCATGGGCGGCGAGATCGCGCACGTCGTAGCCGCGGTAGGTCAGCCCGGCGCCGGCCTGGCCCACGGTGGACAGCGCGGTCTGCCCGGCGACCTGGCCACGCAGGCCTGCGCCACTCAATACTTTTGCTTCGGCCATGGTGTTGCTCCTTTTATTGAAATTGTCAGGGAGTCATCGGCTTATGAGGTGTAGCGGGTGTCAGCTCTTCCCCTGGGAAAAAAGCGCGTCCAGATGTTGCTCGAAGGCGTGGTAGCCGATGGCGTCGTACAGCTCCATGCGCGTCTGCATGGTGCCCAGCACCTGCTGTTGGGTGCCGTCGCGGCGCAGCGCGGCGTAGACGTTTTCGGCGGCCTTGTTCATGGCGCGGAAGGCCGACAGCGGGTACAGCACCAACGACACGTCGACCGAGGCCAGCTGCTCGGTGGTGAACAGCGGCGTAGCGCCGAATTCGGTGATGTTGGCCAGCACCGGCACGCCGACGCGGTCGACGAAGGTCCGGTACATGGGCAGTTCGGTGATGGCCTCGGGGAAGATCATGTCGGCGCCGGCTTCGACACAGGCGGCGGCACGGTCCAGCGCGGCGTCCAGGCCTTCGACGGCCAGTGCGTCGGTACGCGCCATGATCACGAAGCTGTCGTCCAGACGCGCGTCCACGGCGGCCTTGATGCGGTCGACCATTTCCTGCTGCGTGACGATGGCCTTGTTCGGCCGATGGCCGCAGCGCTTGGCGCCCACTTGGTCCTCGATGTGCACCGCAGCGGCGCCGAACTTCTCCATCGAGCGTACGGTGCGTGCCACGTTGAAGGCCGAGGCGCCGAAGCCGGTGTCGATGTCCACCAGCAGCGGCAGGTCGCAGACATCGGTGATGCGCCGCACGTCGGTCAGCACATCGTCCAGGCCGCTGATGCCCAGGTCCGGCAAACCCAGCGAGCCGGCCGCCACGCCGCCGCCGGACAGGTAGATGGCCTTGAAGCCGGCGCGCTTGGCCAGTAGTGCATGGTTGGCGTTGATGGTGCCGACCACTTGCAGGGGATGCTCGGCGGCGACTGCGTCGCGAAAGCGTTGGCCGGGGGTACGCGTGCTGCTCATTGATCACCTCGGGTGCTGGAAGAATCGGCGGCCAGGGCATGGCGCTCGATGTTGCGGCGCGACGCGCCGATGTGCCGGCGCATCAAAAGCTCGGCCAGTTCGCCGTCGCCGGCTTCGATGGCGTCGAGGATGCGGTGGTGCTCGGCGAAGGCCTGGTGCGGGCGGTTGGGCGTGGTGGAGAACTGGATGCGGTACATGCGCACCAGTTGGTACAGCTCGCCGCAGAGCATCTGCACCAGGGTCTGGTTGCCGCTGCCGTGAATGATCCGGTAATGGAAATCGTAGTCGCCTTCCTGCTGGTAGTAGCCCAGCCCTGCCTGGAACGCGGCGTCCTGCTCGTGGGTGTCGAGCACCTGGCGCAGGGCCTGGATCTGCTCGGCGCTCATGTGCTCGGCGGCCAGACGACAGGCCATACCTTCCAGGGACTCGCGAATCTGGTACAGCTCGATCAGCTCCTGGGTGCTCAGCGACACCACGCGGGCACCGACATGCGGCACGCGCACGACCAGACGCTGGCCTTCGAGGCGGTGGATGGCCTCGCGCAAGGGGCCGCGGCTGATGCCGTAGGTGCGGGCCAGTTCGGGTTCGGAAATCTTGCTACCGGGGGCGATGTCGCCCTGGATGATTGCGGCCTGGATACGCCGGAACACGTGCTCGGAGAGGGTTTCGCCTTCGTCGACGGTTGTCTGCGCGGATACGGCGGTTGCTTGCATTATTGTCGACACCTTGAAAGCTGTTAACGGCAAATCTAGCCATTAACTGGCCAACGGTCAATGCCAAACACCGGGATTGTCGACAATCGCGCTCAAGAGAAACTCCTTTCCCGCTTCGCTGTCTGAACGCCGCCCGCTGGCGTCCGTACCTCGGCGTGGTAGACTGCCGCGCCGCTTGGCGGTGCAGGCCCAGCCTGCCTGCCGCGACTCAAGCGCGATGGCAGCTGAACGAGGATGCGCAGGCAGCCGCTGCCCGCCGTCCGCCTCAACTTCGCACCGTACTGCGCCAGGATTATGAAACCCACACCCGCTCTATCGCTGCTCTGCCTGCTTCTGCTGCCCGCCTTCGCCCAGGCGGCGGACAAGACCGTCTACGGTCTGAACGAGTACGCCCGTCTGGGCGGCCTCGATCTGGAAGTGGCCGCCAAGCTCGACACCGGCGCCAAGACCGCCTCGCTCAGCGCCCGCGACATCAAGCGCTTCAAGCGCGACGGGGAAAGTTGGGTACGCTTCTACCTGGGCATCGACAGCGCGCACAAACACCCCATCGAACGCCCCTTGGCCAGAGTCAGCAAAATCAAGCGCCGTGCCGGCGACTATGACGGCGAATCGGGCAAGGCCTACACCGCCCGCCCGGTCATCGAACTCGAGATCTGCATGGGCCGCACGCAGCGCACCATCGAGGTCAACCTCACCGACCGCAGCGCGTTCCAGTTTCCCCTGTTGATCGGCTCCGAAGCGCTCAAGCACTTCAGCGCCGTGGTCGATCCAAGCCTCAAATACGCGGCCGGCAAACCTGCCTGTGCCCCCGAAGCTCCTACCGCAGAGTAATTCCGATGCGTTCTCTTACCCTTCACCTGAAAGTCCTCATCACCGTCCTGGTGCTGCTGGGCATCATGGTCACGGCCTATCAGATCTTCTTCCTCGGCATTCCGGTGACCGAAGACGAGACCGACGACTTGTGGAACATCGACGCCAAGGTCGAGTTCGTGGCCAGCACCAAGGACCCGGTCAAGGTGCAGATGTTCGTGCCGCCGCTCAATCGCGATTACGTCAGCCTCAACGAGAGCTTCATCTCCAACAACTACGGCGTGAGCGTCAACCGCGCCGACGGCAACCGCAAGGTGACCTGGTCGGCGCGCCGCGCCAGCGGCAACCAGACCCTCTATTACCGTCTGGTGCTGACCAAGCGCTACAGCACCGAAAAGGCCAAGATCAAAGGCCCGACCTTCCGCGACAGCCTGGCCGTCGAAGGCCCGGAAAAGGTCGCCGCCGAAGCCTTGATGGCGCCGATCCGCCAGCATTCTGCCGACGTCGAAACCTTCGTCGGCGAGACCATCAAGCGGGTCAACAACCTCAACGACGACAACGTCAAACTGCTGCTGGCCGGCGACACCTCGGCATTGAACAAGGCCAAGGTCATCGACCTGCTGCTGTCCATCGCCCACGTGCCGATGGAAAAGGTGCACACCATCCGCCTGGTGGCCGACACCCCGCAAACCCCTGAACTGTGGCTGCGCAGCTTCAACGGCAGCGACTGGCTGTACTTCAACCCCGACACCGGCGAACAGGGCCTGCCCAGCGACCGTCTGATGTGGTGGAGCGGCGACGACAACCTGGTCACCGTCGATGGCGGCAAGCGCGCCAACGTCACCTTCAGCCTGAACAACAGCGAGATGAACGCCATCCGCCTGGCCAAGCTGACCGACGAGAACACCGACGCCGACTTCCTCGAATACTCGCTGTACAGCCTGCCGCTGCAAACCCAGCAGACCTTCATGATCATGGTCATGATCCCCATCGGCGTGCTGGTCATCCTGGTGCTGCGCAACCTGATCGGCATCCAGACCCTGGGCACCTTCACCCCGGTGCTGATCGCCCTGGCCTTCCGCGAAACGCAACTGGGTTTCGGCATCGCGCTGTTCACGGTGATCACCGCACTGGGCCTGTCGCTGCGCTCGTACCTGGAGCACCTCAAGCTGCAGATGCTGCCGCGCCTGTCGGTGGTGCTGACCTTCGTCGTGGTGCTGATCGCCGCCATCAGCCTGTTCAGCCACAAGTTGGGCCTTGAGCGCGGGCTGTCGGTAGCGCTGTTCCCGATGGTGATCCTGACCATGACCATCGAGCGGCTGTCGATCACCTGGGAAGAGCGTGGTGGCGGCCATGCCATGAAGGTCGCCATCGGCACGCTGTTCGCTGCCTCCCTGGCGCACCTGCTGATGATGGTGCCGGAGCTGGTGTACTTCGTCTTCACCTTCCCGGCCGTGCTGTTGATCCTGGTGGGCTTCATGCTGGCGATGGGTCGCTACCGCGGCTACCGCCTGACCGAGCTCGTGCGCTTTAAGGCGTTCCTGAAAAAGGCTGACGGCTGATGTTCGGACTGATCAAGACCTGGCGAGCCCTGGAGGCGCGGGGCATCATGGGCATCAACCGGCGTAACGCCGACTACGTGCTCAAGTACAACAAGCGCAGCCTGTACCCGGTGGTGGACGACAAGATCATCACCAAGGAACGGGCCCTGGCCGCCGGCATCCATGTGCCGGAGATGTACGGCATCATCGAGACCGAGAAGCAGATCGACACGCTGCACGAGATCATCGGCGGGCGCAGCGATTTCGTCATCAAGCCGGCGCAGGGCGCCGGTGGCGACGGCATCCTGGTGGTCGCCGACCGCTTCGAGGACCGCTACCGCACGGTGTCGGGCAAGATCATCAGCCACGAGGAGATCGAGCACCAGGTGTCGAGCATCCTCACTGGCCTGTACTCGCTGGGTGGGCATCGCGACCGCGCGCTGATCGAGTACCGCGTCACCCCCGACCAGATCTTCAAGAGCATCAGCTACGAAGGCGTGCCCGACATCCGCATCATCGTGCTGATGGGCTACCCGGTGATGGCCATGCTGCGCCTGCCGACCCGGCAGTCCGGCGGCAAGGCCAACCTGCACCAAGGCGCCATCGGTGTGGGCGTGGACCTGGCCACCGGCGTCACCCTGCGCGGCACTTGGCTGAACCGCATCATCAGCAAGCACCCCGACACCACCAACTCGGTCGACGGCGTGCAACTGCCGACCTGGGACGGCTTCATGAAGCTGGCCGCCAGTTGCTATGAACTGTGCGGCCTGGGCTACATCGGGGTGGACATGGTGCTGGACCAGGACAAAGGCCCGTTGATCCTGGAGCTCAACGCCCGCCCGGGCCTGAACATCCAGATCGCCAACGACTGCGGCCTGACCCAGCGCACCCACGCCATCGAGGCCCACCTCGAAGCCCTGGCCAAGGACGGGCTGAGCGAAGATGCCGAGCAGCGTGTGAAGGTCGCCCAGGGTTTGTTCGGGCACGTGCCGGCGTATTGACCATGGCCGGGTTCGCCCGGCACTGGCCGCACTCTCGAAGGGGAGCGCACCTTGGGCGCACGGCGCTGGCGCGCCGAGAGCATGTCCAGCGCCTTGGTGCACGGCACACGTCTCGATAGGCGTGCGTCGAAGGCGGGTGACGTCCGATAGGGGACGTCCCGCCCGAATCACCCGCCGAGCCTGAACGCCCCACCAGGCGCCAGTCGGCATTGCCCCTGCCCGACCGTCGCCTCAAGGCTTTTCATACAGAGCCTAGGCGCCCTTCCCACACCGGACTACAATCGCCCTCCTCGCTTTGCCATCACTGCCCTGACTGATGCCGACCTGTACGCTCCACCCCCTGCCCTATCAGCCCGACCCCGCCGTGTATTTCGCCTACGTGCGCGAGGCACCTGGCGCCGTACTGCTCGACAGCGCCCGGCCTGGCGCCGAGCGCGGCCGCTTCGACCTGCTCAGCGCCTGGCCGCTGCAACAGCTGCAAGCGCACGTCGACGAAACCGGTACGGCGTACCTGCGGCGCCTGCGCGGGGCCTTGCACGGGTTGGGCGAGGCGGCACTGCCGGAAGGCTGCGAGCTGCCCTTCGCAGGTGGACTGATCGGATACCTGAGCTACGATTTCGGCCGCCGCCTGGAGCCGTCGCCGGCCTGCGCGGTGGACGACCTCGGCCTGCCCGACGCGCACTTGGGCCTGTATGGCTGGTCGCTGATCAGCGACCACCGTTTGCGCACCACCCAGCTGGTCTTCCACCCCCGGGTGGAAGCGCACGAGCGCGCCCGCCTGGTGCGCTTGTTCGACACCGACGCAGCGCCGCAACGCACTGGTTTCCGCCTCTTGGAACCAATGCGCGGCGACCTCGACCGCCAGCAGTACCGCCAGGCCTTCGACCGTGTGCAGGCCTACATCCAGGCCGGCGACTGCTACCAGATCAACCTCACGCAACGCTTCCGCGCACCCTGCGCGGGCGATCCCTGGCACGCCTACCAGGCGTTGCGCGGCGCGTGCCCCACGCCGTTCTCGGGCTTCATGCAACTGGCCGATGGCACGGCGCTGTTGAGCTTTTCTCCCGAGCGCTTCATCCAGGTGCGTGGCAAACAGGTGGAAACCCGGCCGATCAAGGGCACCCGCCCGCGCGCCAGCGCCCCGGAGCAAGACGCCGCCAACGCCCGCGAGCTGCTCGCGAGCGCCAAGGACCGCTCGGAAAACCTGATGATCGTCGACCTGCTGCGCAACGATCTGGGTCGCAGTTGCGAGATCGGCTCGGTGCGGGTGCCGGAGCTGTTCAGCCTGGAGAGCTACCCCAACGTCCATCATCTGGTGAGCAGCGTCACCGGCCGCCTGGCGCCGGGCAATGACGCCCTGGACCTGATCGCGGGCAGCTTTCCCGGCGGCTCGATCACCGGCGCACCGAAGATCCGCGCCATGCAGATCATCGACGAGCTCGAGCCCCATCGCCGGGCGTTGTATTGCGGCTCCCTGCTGTACCTGGACGTACGCGGCGAGATGGACAGCTCCATCGCCATCCGCAGCGTGTTGGTCAAGGACGGCCAGGTCTGTTGTTGGGGCGGCGGCGCGGTGGTGGCCGATTCGGACTGGCAGGCGGAGTTCGAGGAATCGATCGCCAAGGTGCGGGTGCTGATGGAAACCTTGCAGGACTTGTAGCGGCCGAAGGTCGCCAAGGGTCGCCTCGTTACCGCTTGGGTGAAGGCTTCGCTATACGTGGCCAGGCATCCGCTCGCCTCGCCGGTCTGCCGTTTTTTGTTACCATCGGCCCACTACGAGCGCCCAGCGCCACTTTCACGATGGAAACCGCCTGATGAGCCAACCTTTCGACGTCGCCGCCCTGGCCGCGGCCTATGCCAGCAAGTCTCCGCAAGACATCCTCAAGCTCGCCTTCGAACACTTCGGCGACGACCTGTGGATTTCCTTCAGCGGTGCCGAGGACGTGGTGCTGGTGGACATGGCCTGGAAACTCAACAAGCAGGTCAAGGTGTTCAGCCTCGACACCGGGCGCCTGCACCCGGAGACCTACCGTTTCATCGAGCAGGTGCGCGAGCAATACGGCTTGCCCATCGAACTGCTCAGCCCCGACCGTGACCGGCTCGACGCCTTCGTCAAGGAAAAGGGCCTGTTCAGCTTCTACCGCGACGGCCATGGCGAGTGCTGCGGCATCCGCAAGATCGAACCGCTGCGGCGCAAACTGTCGACCGTGCGTGCCTGGGCCACCGGCCAGCGCCGCGACCAGAGCCCAGGGACGCGCAGCCAGGTGCCGGTGCTGGAAATCGACGGTGCCTTCTCCACGCCCGAGCGGCCGCTGTACAAGTTCAACCCTTTGGCGCAGATGACCAGCGAAGAAGTCTGGGGTTACATCCGCATGCTCGAGCTGCCCTACAACAGCCTGCACGAGCGCGGCTTCATCAGCATCGGCTGCGAACCCTGCACTCGCCCGGTATTGCCACGCCAGCACGAGCGCGAAGGGCGCTGGTGGTGGGAGGAGTCCACGCAGAAGGAATGCGGGCTGCACGCCGGCAACCTCATTACCAAGGTTTGATCTTTAGGGTCCTGTGATTGCCGGAGCGCCTGGCCGGCGCTCCGGACCGGCTCAATGCACCGGCAGTTCCACGCCTTCGAACAGCGCCTCGAGCTCTTGCTTGTTGTGGCACTGAATGGCTTTGGCCATCACTTCGCGGGTCAGGTGCGGGGCGAACTTCTCGATGAAGTCGCACATGAAGCCGCGCAGGAAGGTGCCGCGGCGGAAGCCGATCTTGGTGATGCTCGGCTCGAACAGCTCGCTGGCGTCGAGCGCCACCAGGTCGTTGTCGAGCTTGGCATCGACCGCCATGCCGGCCACGATCCCCACGCCCAAGCCCAGGCGCACGTACGTCTTGATGACGTCGGCATCGGCGGCGGTGAACACCACCTTAGGAATCAGGCCACGGTGATTGAACGCTTCGTCGAGTTTCGAGCGGCCGGTGAAGCCGAACACATAGGTGACGATAGGGTATTCGGCCAAGGCTTCGAGCGTGAGCTTGGGCAGCTTGGTCAGGGCGTGGCCCTGGGGCACCACCACGCAGCGGTTCCATTTGTAGCACGGCATCATGATCAGGTCGTTGAACAGCTCCAGCGCCTCGGTGGCGATGGCGAAGTCGACGGTGCCGTCTGCGGCCATTTCGGCGATCTGCATGGGCGAACCCTGGTGCATGTGCAGGGCCACTTCAGGGTACTGCTTGATGAAGTTGCTGATCACCGGAGGCAGGGCATAACGCGCCTGGGTGTGGGTGGTGGCGATGGACAACGTGCCCTTTTTCTCGTTGGAGAATTCCTGGGCGATCTGCTTGATGCTTTCGACCTTGCGCAGGATTTCGCCGGCGGTGGTGATGATGCGCTCGCCCGCCGGGGTGACGCGCGTCAGATGCTTGCCGCTACGGGCGAAGACTTCGACGCCCAGTTCGTCTTCGAGCAGGCGGATCTGCTTGCTGATGCCGGGCTGCGAGGTATACAGGCTTTGCGCCGTGGCCGAGACGTTGAGGTCGTGGTGCGCCACTTCCCAGATGTAGCGCAGTTGTTGGAGCTTCATAGGTATACCTCGAATCGGCGTAAGTCAGCGGCGAACGGCACGGGTTATAACTATATGAGTGGTCAAGGAAATAAATCTAGAACTTTTTCGCCCTAGCGGTAGGGAAATTTCTGACTGGCATCGATCAAACTTTCCTACGTCCTAGGTGAGGTGAAAGCGGAACCATATAGACCGGCACCTGGGCCAATTGCAGCAAACGCACGGCCGTGCGGCCAATCGGCACATCCACGCCCGCACCGTGACTGTGGCTGCCGAACACCAGCAGGTCGGCTTGCAGGCATTCGACCTGGTCAAGGACCACCTGCGCCGGATCGCCCTGGCGCACGCGCACGGCCTTGATGACCGCCAAATCCGCCGCCTCGCCCAGCTCCTCGCGAAAGTTTTCCAGCACCCGTCGTTCGATGTTGGCCAGCACCGCGTTGACACCCTGGCTGTGCAGCTGGTCGAGGGTGCGAGCGTCCAGGTAGCTCTGCAGCAAGGATTCGGCGAACTGGCCCATGGGCTCGACGGCATGGACTACATACAGATTGGCATCGAACGTACGCGCCAGGGCCAGCGCGTGTTGCATGACGAATGGCGCGTACACGCCAAGGTCGCTGGCGTACAGCAGGGAACGGATCATCCGACCTCCTCGGCTGCCGGGCGGCAGCGCAAGGTTGAGCTTAGCAGCGCCTTGCGCGGCCGCAGCGCTTCGTGCAGCACCCCGCTGCCGGCAGTGCCTGGCGCCGGCTCAGCCTGCGCGATTGCTGCGATCGATGAACGCCAGGGACTGGTACAAGGCTTCCATGCGCGGCAACGAGCAACCGGCTTCGCGGGCGCGGGCGAGCGGCTCGCCATAGATGGCCTGCAACTCGAGGGGGCGCTGCTGGGCGTGGTCGTGGTACATGCTTGGCCAATAGTCGGGCATCTGTTCGGTGACCCGCAGCAGATGCGCGGCGAAGCTGTCGTCCAGATCGTGGCCGCAAGCCTGCGCACCCTGTACCACCTCACGCATCAATGCCTGGATCAAGGCGCGGCTGTCGGGGTCGGCCATCAGCGGCGTGGTGCTGGCACGCAGCAGGACCGACAAGCCGTTGTAGGGCACGTTCCACACCAGCTTTTGCCAGCGCGCCAGGCCCAGGTCTTCCATCGCCTGGGAGTCCAAGCCGGCCGCGTGGAACAGTTGGGCGGCGGCTTCGACCACATCCATGGCCTGGTCGCCGCTGGCCGGGCCGCTGTGATAGCCCACGTTCACCGCGCCCAGCGCCTGATGGCGGACGAATCCAGGCGCCTGGCGGCTGACGCAGACGAAACACAACCCGCCGAGCAGGTGCATGTCGTCGCGTAGCATCGGGCGCAGTTGCTCTTCGACGCCCAGGCCGTTCTGCAGCAGGATCACCTTGGCACCCGGCGCAGCCGCTCGGGCGATCAGCGGGGCCAGTTCGGCGTTGCTGGTGGCCTTGGCGCCGACCAGCAACCAGTCGCAGGGCGGTAGGTCGGCGGCATCCTCGTAGGCGCGCACCTTCAGGGTGAAGGTGCCATGCAGGGCGCTGTCGAGGGTCATGCCTTGGTCACGTACGTGGGCATAGTCGCTGCGCAGCAAAAAATGCACATCGAAGCCGGCACGCGCCAGCATCAGGCCATAAAAGCCGCCGATGGCACCGCTGCCGATGATGCCGACGCGTACGGGGTTAGAGGTCATGCGGCGCTCCAGAAGGCTTGGGTCGGGCCACCGATCTTGCCACACACGGTCGCCGAGTTTCGAGGTCCGCCCATGCCAGACGCCGGCAGCGCTGCGGACCGGTGGGCAAAAACCCCAGTAGCCTCGGGGTTTGCCCATTGTCGCAGGCCCCTTTAACGCGCTAAGGTTCTGCCCTTCCCCGCTGCGAACAATCTGCTGCTGGGCCGCACGGGGTCGCTGGCGGCCAGCACCCGTGACCTGACGAGTAACACGATGGCTGATTTACCGATCGATGACTTGAACGTCGCCTCCAACGACACCCTGATCACCCCCGATCAGTTGAAAAAAGAGATTCCCCTCAGCCGCAAGGCCCTGGACACCGTGACCAAAGGTCGCGAAGTGGTTCGCAACATTCTCGACGGCAAGGACCATCGCCTGTTCGTCGTCGTCGGCCCCTGCTCCATCCATGACCTCAAGGCCGCGCACGCCTACGCCGAACGCCTGAAGGTGCTGGCCGAGGAAGTGTCCGACACGCTGTACCTGGTCATGCGGGTGTATTTCGAGAAGCCGCGCACCACCGTAGGCTGGAAAGGCCTGATCAACGACCCGTACCTGGACGACTCGTTCAAGATCCAGGATGGTCTGCACATCGGTCGCCAACTGCTGCTGGACCTCGCCGAGCAAGGCCTGCCCACCGCCACCGAAGCGCTCGACCCGATCTCCCCGCAGTACCTGCAAGACCTGATCAGCTGGTCGGCCATCGGCGCGCGCACCACCGAATCCCAGACCCACCGGGAAATGGCCTCGGGCCTGTCCTCGGCGGTCGGCTTCAAGAACGGCACCGACGGCGGGCTCACCGTCGCCATCAATGCCTTGCAGTCGGTGTCCAAACCCCACCGCTTCCTGGGCATCAACCAGCAAGGCGGCGTGTCGATCGTCACCACCAAGGGCAACGCCTATGGGCATGTGGTGCTGCGCGGCGGCAACGGCAAGCCCAACTACGACTCGGTCAGCGTCGCACTGTGCGAGCAGGACCTGGCCAAGGCCAAGATCAAGCCGAACATCATGGTCGATTGCAGCCATGCCAACTCCAACAAGGACCCGGCATTGCAACCTCTGGTGATGGACAACGTGGCCAACCAGATTCTGGAAGGCAACCAGTCGATCATCGGCCTGATGGTGGAAAGCCATCTGAACTGGGGTGCGCAGTCCATCCCGAAAAACCTCGAAGACCTGCAATACGGCGTGTCGGTGACTGACGCCTGCATCGACTGGGAAACCACCGAGAAAGCCTTGCGCAGCATGCATGCCAAGCTCAAGGACGTGCTGCCTAAACGCCAGCGTGGCTGACACGGATTGCGTGTACGAAAACGCCGGGCAATGCCCGGCGTTTTCGATAGTGGCGATTCAGCCCGCAGTCGTTTCAGACCTTGTTGGCATGACGCTGTTGCCGCTCCATATAACGCTCGACATAAGAGCACGACGGAATGACGGTGTAGCCCATCTGCTCGGCATAGGCCAATGCCTGCTGGGTCAGGGCGGCGGCGATACCCCGCCCGCGCAGGGCGTTGGGAACGAAGGTGCGGTAAATGTCCAGCGTTTGCTTACCCAGGTCCATATACGTCAGGTAGGCACGGTGACCGTCCACATTGGTCTCGAATTGATGACCAGCTTGGTCATGGTGGATGGTCAACGCTTCGCTCATCACAACTCCTTGCAGGTCTTGAGGCAGACCCTCGCCTTATCGGGGTGGTAGCTGCAGAACGATCGTCTGGCCGGGCGGTTATGCGTACGACCTTGGGCTGCGTGTCATCGTTCTACACCGTGCAACTTGTCGATAGTAGGCGCTGCGTGTCGGGTTACTCAAGCGGCGCACACTAAAAAGACAGTTCGATGTCAGGTGAACATTCCCACGGCAGCGTGCGAATGTTCAACGAACATGGACGCACGAAGACACATAAAGCCGCTCTTAGTTCCACGAAAAAGTTATTGCACTAGTGTGCGATCGGTGTTGTCACAGGGTGGACGTGACAATGGGCTCACCCCCACTAAGTCAAACGCCGGCGCACGGATTTTTTCGAGCTTCTTGCGTTCAGTCAGTTTACTTACTACAAGTAATGAGTACTATGTACGCCGGCCAGTTTCTCATTCGAGAGATGGCTACTTAATAGATATAAAGTCCTTGAAGGGGAACACGATGAACAACGTTCTGAAACTCTCTGGTCTGGCCCTGGCCGCAATCCTGGCTACCGGTTGCAGCAGCAGCGTCACCAAAGAAACCGAAGCTCGTCTGACCGCTACCGAAGACGCAGCAGCTCGCGCCCAAGCCCGTGCCGACGAAGCCTACCGTAAGGCTGACGACGCAATGGCCGCCGCTCAGAAGGCTCAGCAGACCGCTGACGAAGCCAACGAGCGCGCTCTGCGTATGCTGGACAAAGCCAGCCGCAAATAATAATCTTCACGGATTATTACTAAGCCGATCCCATCCAGGATCGGCTTTTTGTTGCCTGCGACATAGCGTTTGGGCATGAAAAAACCCGCACAAGGCGGGTACTTTCAACTATAGGACGCTCACTGCAACTCGGGCGGCAAGCCCGATACCACCGGCGCCGTACCGGCAGTGGCGTTGGGCACTGCGATTTCCACAGGCATGCCGTCTTCAGCGGCCACTACATCGCGCACCATGTCCCAGTTCATGCGCAGGTTGTTGGCCAGATCTTCACGCTTGAGCAAGGCATTGATCACGGCCGTGTGCTTGTCGACCACCGAGGGGTTGCCGCTTTCGTCCAGAGGCGTATGCGCTTCGAGGTAGACCTTGCCACCACTGAGGCCGAATTTGTAGGGCTCGTTGATGATCCGCACCGAAGTGCCCACCGGCACCAGTTCCGACAGTTGCAGCACATTGTTGTTGAGCATGCGGAAACAACCGTGGCTGGTGCGCATGCCGATGCCGAATTTCTTGTTCGAGCCATGGATCAAGTAACCCGGCACACCCAAGGTGAACTTGAAAGGCCCCAACGGGTTGTCCGGCCCGGCGGGCACTACGGCCGGCAGGATGTCGCCGTCAGCGGCATGTTCGGCGCGGATGGACGCTGGCGGGGTCCAGGTTGGGTTCGGCGTCTTGGCGGTGATCTTGGTATTGGCGATGGGAGAGCCCCACCCTTCCCGGCCGATGCCCAGTGGGAAGGTGTATACCACCGGTTCGTTCTTCGGGTAGTAGTACAAACGGTACTCGGCCAGGTTGATCACCACGCCTTCGCGGGGCCCTGGCGGCAGCACGTAACGGGTGGGCAGGACGATTTCGGTGCCGGCACCGGGCAGCCAGGGGTCGACGCCAGGGTTGGCGGCGACCATTTCCAGATAGCCCAGATCGTTGGCCGTGGCGATGTCGGCGAAGGTGTCTTCGTACTTGGCGGTGACGGTGCGCACCTGCCCGACGACGTCCTCACCCGGTGACGGCAACGGCAGTTCCAGCGCAACGGCCGGGCCTGCGAGCAACAGGGCAGCCAGAGACAGGCAACGGGTAACGCGAGGCAAACGCGGCGACATCCGGTGAATCCTTAACGAACGGGTTCAAGTCCGCCGATTGTACACGCGCGTCCTTACAAGCGGGAGGCGCGCGCCGCCGGCACCTGTGGTAGATGACCAAAGGCCTTTAGAGTTCCGGCCAGACCGGCCGGGTGCCACGGCGCTGGGCATCGAGAATGGCCCGGCACAATTGACACAGGCGGGTATCGCGGTAGACGCCCGGCTCGACCGTCGACCAGCGCGGCTGTGCCGGCAACAGTCCGCCACACAGGGTGCGGTCGGCAGGCGCGCCGAGCTCCAGTTGACGGGTGACGAGGTGGACACGCACTTCCTGGCAGGCGAACAGATCGAGTTGCTCGTCGGGTTCGATCAGTTGATAGGCGTACAGGGACCAGGCGGGGCGTGGCATTGGTGGCACTCGAAACGGGGGGCGCAACATTAGCCGAAAGCCGCCCCCGATTAAAGCGTCAGAGCAAGGGTTCGATCACCGGCCAGGCGTTTTCCAGCAACCGTTGTTGCGCGCCCTGCGCAGGATGGATGCCGTCGGCCTGCATCAGTTGTGGCACGCCGCCGACGCCTTCGAGGAAGAACGGCACCAGTGGAACGTCTTTGGCTTTTGCCAGGTCGGTATAGACGTTGGCGAAGGCCGTCGTGTAGCGCACGCCATAGTTGGGCGGCAGGCGCATGCCTAATAGCGCGACCTTGGCGCCGCTGTCGCGGGCCTGGTCGATCATCGAGGCAAGATTTTGTTGCAATTGATCCGGTGCTTGGCCGCGCAAGCCGTCATTGCCGCCCAACTCCACCACCACCAGCTCCGGCTTATGGGCCTTGAGCAGCGCCGGCAGGCGCGCGAGGCCGCCTGCACTGGTGTCGCCACTGATCGATGCGTTGACCACTTGGGTAGTATTTCCCTCTTGCTCGAGGCGTTTTTGCAACAAATTCACCCAGCCCTGGCCGGTATTCAGGCCAAAACCGGCACTGATACTATCGCCTACCACCAGCACCGTTCCCGCTACCGCGGTCTGGGCCAGACAACACAGGGCCAGACCGGCACTCAACCACCACATTCGCATTGGATTCTCCATGGGCCCCAGCATTCTCGTTGCGCAGAACCTTAGCAAAGTGGTCCCCAGCGCGGAAGGCGACCTGACCATTCTCCACTCGCTGACCTTGAGCCTCGCCGCTGGCGACAGCCTGGCCATCGTCGGCGCCTCGGGGTCGGGCAAGTCCACCCTGCTCGGTCTGCTGGCCGGGCTCGACCGTCCCAGCGCGGGCACCGTCATCCTCGCCGGCAAGGACCTCACCCCGCTCGACGAAGATCAGCGCGCCCAAGTGCGTGCCGAGCACGTAGGCTTCGTCTTCCAGTCCTTCCAGTTGCTTGACAGCTTGAATGCCCTGGAAAATGTCATGTTGCCGCTCGAACTCGAAGGCCGGCGCGATGCGCGGGACGTGGCCAGCGAGCTGCTTGCGCGGGTCGGCCTGGGCCAACGCCTGACCCACACGCCACGCCAGCTTTCGGGCGGTGAACAGCAGCGGGTAGCCATCGCCCGCGCCTTCGCCGCGCAACCGTCGGTGCTGTTCGCCGACGAACCCACAGGCAACCTCGACAGCCTGACCGGCGAGCGCATCAGTGACCTGCTGTTCGAGCTCAACCAGGAACGCGGCACCACTCTGGTGCTGGTCACCCACGACGACCGCCTGGCCAGACGCTGCCGGCATTCGATCCGCCTGGATGCCGGCCGCCTGGTCGCGCCGCTGGAGCCTTGATGAGCCGACTCAATTTTTCCGCCCTGCTGGCCCTTGCCGGTCGCCAGCTGCGCCGCGACGCACGGGCCAGCGAAGTGCGCGTGCTGTTTTTCTCGGTGCTGGTGGCGGTGGCTGCCAGTACCGCCATCGGTTATTTCGGGGCGCGCCTGAACGGCGCCATGCAATTGCGGGCTACGGAGTTTCTGGGTGCGGACCTGGTGCTGCAAGGCAGCTCCCCTGCCCGCGCCGAGCAGATCGAAGACGGCGCGGCGCTGGGCCTTACCCATGCGCGGGTGGTCGAATTCACCAGTGTGGTGGGTGGCGATCAGGGCATTCAGCTGTCCAGCGTCAAGGCCGCCGATACGCGATACCCATTGCGCGGCGAAATTCGCAGCGCGCCCGCCCCTTATGGGGCCGAGTCGCCCGGTGGCGGCCCCGGACCGGGTGAAGCCTGGGTCGAGCCGCGCCTGTTGGTCGCGCTGGGCATGCAGATCGGCGACAACATCGATGTCGGCCAGAAGACCTTGCGCCTATCGCGGGTGCTCACCTATGAGCCCGACCGTGCCAACAACTTCTACAGCCTTACGCCGCGGGTGTTGATGAACCTTGCGGACCTGGCGTCCACCGGCGTCATCCAGCCCGGCAGCCGGGTCAGCTATCGCGATCTCTGGCGTGGCGAGCCACAAGCATTGGCGGCCTACCGTAAAGGCGTCGAACAACACCTGGCCGCCAACCAGCGCCTGCTCGACACCCGTGATGGCAACCGACAGATCGGCGGCGCCCTGGGCAAGGCCGAGCGTTACCTGAACATGGCCAGCCTGGTGGCGGTGCTCCTGGCAGGTGTCGCCGTAGCCTTGTCGGCCAGCCGCTATGCCGCGCGGCGACTGGATGCCAGCGCCCTGCTGCGCTGCTTGGGGTTGTCGCGGCGCCAGGCCCTGGGGCTGTACTGCCTGCAACTGGCGATGCTGGGATTGGTCGCTGCGCTGTTCGGCGCCGGGCTCGGTTGGCTGGCACAATTGGGGCTGTTCCAACTGCTCGAGGGCTTATTGCCGAGCACCCTGCCACCTGGCGGTATCGCGCCGGCACTGGCAGGTATCGCCACGGGCGTGGTGGCACTGGCCGGCTTTGCCCTGCCGCCGCTCGCCGCTCTGGGCCGGGTGCCGCCGCTTCGCGTGCTGCGCCGTGATCTGCTGCCCGTACCGCCCAGTAGCTGGCTGGTTTATGGGGCTGCGTTGCTGGCACTTGGCTTGATCATGTGGCGGTTGAGCCTCGACCTGCTCTTGACCTTCGCCTTGCTGGGCGGTGGGCTGATCGCCGCCGCAGTGCTTGGTGGCCTGTTGCTGCTGGGCCTGCGCAGCTTGCGCCGCGCCTTGGCCGGTGCGCCACTGACCTGGCGCCTGGGCCTGGGGCAACTGCTGCGCTATCCGCTGGCTGCGGCTGGGCAGGCCTTGGCGTTCGGTTTGATCCTGCTGGCCATGGGCTTGGTAGCGTTGTTGCGCGGCGAGCTGCTCGACACCTGGCAGGCGCAATTGCCCGCCGACGCGCCGAACCATTTCGCCTTGAACATCCTGCCCGACCAGCGAGAGCCCTTCGCCCAGCAGCTGCAAGCCATCGGCGCACGCTCGGCGCCGCTGTATCCGGTCACGCCTGGTCGCCTGATCGCGATCAACGGCCAGCCGGTCAACCAGGTGGTGAGCAAGGACTCCACGGGTGAACGCGCCGTGCAGCGCGACCTGAGCCTGACCTGGGCCGCCGAGCTGCCCTCTGGCAATGCGCTCAGCGAAGGCCAGTGGTGGCAAGGAGCGCAGTCGCTGAAGGGTACGCCTGACGTAGCGACACCCGACGCTTCAACGCCCGACGTCTCGGTCGAAGCCGAGCTCGCCGCCAGCCTGGGCCTCAAGCTCGGCGACGAACTGACCTTCGACATCGGCGACCAGCAGCACTCGGCCAAGGTCAGCAGCTTGCGTACCGTGCACTGGGACAGCTTCCAGCCGAACTTCTACATGATCTTCCAACCGGGCACCCTGCAAGGCCTGCCCACCACCTACCTGACCAGCTTCTACCTGCCGGCCGGGCATGACAAAGACGTGGTGGCGCTGTCGCGGGCATTCCCCGCCGCCACCATTCTGCAAGTCGATGCGTTGCTCAGCCAACTGCGCAGCATCCTCGCGCAAGTGACACTGGCGGTCGAATACGTGCTGCTATTCGTGCTCGCGGCGGGCTTGGCGGTGCTTTTCGCCGGGCTGCAAGCCACGCTGGACGAACGCATTCGCCAAGGCGCCCTGCTGCGCGCCCTGGGCGCGTCCAGATCGCTGCTGGTGCGCACTCGACGCATCGAATTCGGTTTGCTTGGCGCCGCCAGCGGTGTGCTGGCGGCGCTGGGCTGCGAACTGGTGACCTGGGTGCTGTACCGCTACGCCTTCGCCCTCACCTGGAGCCCGCACCCCTGGTTGCTGGTGCTGCCGGTCGTAGGGGCAATGCTGGTGGGCGGTGCCGGCATGCTGGGCACGCGCCGCGCGCTGAACGCCAGCCCGTTGGCGGTGTTGCGCGAGGGTTGAGGCTCATTGGCCGACCGGCAGGTACCAGATCCTGTTGACGTACCAGGACGCCTCGCCGGTCGGCGTCTGCACCACCGCCTCATCGCCCACCTGTTTCTTCAGCAGGGCACGGGCCATGGGCGAGTCGATGGAGATGTAGTCGTTGCGGCCGTAGATCTCGTCATAGCCAACGACGCGAAACGTCATGAGTTCGCCTTCGTCGTTTTCCACTTCCACCCAGGCGCCGAAAAACACCTTGCCCTCCTGTTCGGGAGCGTAAGCCACGACCCGTACGTCTTCCAAGCGCTTGCGCAGGTAGCGCACGCGGCGGTCGATTTCACGCAACAGCTTCTTGTTGTATTGGTAGTCGGCATTTTCGCTGCGATCGCCGAGCGAAGCGGCCCACGCCACTTTTTGGGTGATCTCCGGACGGTACACGCGCCACAGGTGGTCGAGCTCCTGCTTGAGCGCCTGATGCCCTTCGGTGGTGATGATGTTGGTGCTCAACAGCCCTCTCCTCACGCCACGCGAGCGGCCGCGCAGGCGCACTCGGTGGTTGCAAGCTGGATGGAATGGAAGCGCCTCAGCGGCGGGTGATCAGCCCTTGCCGGGCGATGCGGGTGAGCTGGGCGATGACTTGCTCGGCCATGGCCGCCGTCGGCGCCTGGATCACGGCCAGATCGAAACGATCGTTGCCATAGCGGGCCAGGTCGGCTTGCTCGTGGATGTCGGCGAACTGGATGAGGAAGGCCCGTGCCTGACCCCTGCGTCGCGATAAGCCTTCCAGGTGGCGCAGCAACGTAGGCTGATGGGAACCGCCCAGCAGAATACGGGGAGTGCGCGCTGCAGGCTCGACGGCCAAGGGGCTCAGGCAGACACTGGTACGTGGACAACTCATGGGGTAGATCTCCGCCTCGCGAATCCCGCTGGGCAGCGGTGGGAGGCGTCACCGAACCAGCGCTTTAGCGGTATTTCGGCGGCCTCGCAGAGGGCCGTCGCGCGCCCCGCAAGTAGCTGTTTAAATCGGCGCAAGGGCCATGCTAGGGGCTTGGGCAGGAAGATACAAGCGCTGCGTCACGTATGAGGTGCGCCAACGGCGCTAGCGTCTGCGGGTACCTTCCAGCGCCAGTCGTTCACGGTCGAACGCCAGGAAGTACTTGTTCACACTGTTGACGAAGTTCACCGGCCCCATCCCCACCTGCTCCATCGCCACCCGCTCGGTCTGGAAGAACCATTGATTGGGGTTCAGGCCGCGCCGCCGCGCCTCGGCACGCATGGCCTGTACCCGTTCGGGGCCGAGGTTGTAGGCGGCCAGCACGAAAGCCATGCGTTCACGGTCGTTGAGTGCGGGGCTGGAGAAGAATTTGCGGCGGATCAGCGCCAGATAACGTGCCCCGGCCTGCACGTTGCCATCGACCGTCTGGATGTTGCTGACACCGACGCGTTGCGCGGCCGACGGGGTGATCTGCATCAGGCCATGGGCGCCGCCGCCACCACGCGCTTTGGGGTCGAGGGTCGATTCCTTGTAGGCCAAGGCCGCGAGGTTCAACCAGTCGATCTGCTGATTGGCGCCATGGCGCTGCAAGACCGTGCGCACCGCCTCCAGGCGCTGGCGCGGCCGGTTGGCCAGCGGGTTGTGCATACGGTACTGGCTGCGATAGATACGCTCGAACACGGCATTCTGGTTGGCCGGCGCCCGGTAGCCGGCCAGGAAGCGATTGACGGCGTCCTGCAACGCCGGCGTATCGCGCCGGACGTACCAGCGTACCGCCTGGGGCTTGCCCAACTGCACACGGGTATCGAGCCGCAGCTTGGGCAGTACCCGCGCCCAACGCTCAGCGATGGGCCGTTCGACCACGGTCAGCGGGTAGACACCGGCCTGGACCATTTCCAGCACGTCTTCGACGGCCAGGGTCGGATCGACCCACTCGACCTTGACCGGCGCTCGCTTGCGCAGAGCCAACTGCTGGTTGAGCGCCTCGATCGCCGCACCGGCGGCGCTGGCATTGACCAGCGCCACGGTGCGCCCCGACAACTGCTCGGCCCTGGCCACACTGCGCGCGCCTTTGCGCCCGACCAGCACCAGCGCCACCCGGTCGACCACGGGCGCACTGGACGCCAGCTGTCGAACGGCCTGTGCCTCGAACAATTCCCCAGGCGCGGCGATATCGCCCTCGCCGCGCAGTAACGCACCGGGCAATTGGCCCTTGGCTTTGGGAATCAGCTTGACGTGCACCTGCTGGGTGACGCCCTTCTGCGTATTGAGGAAGTGCTCGAGCGCCCGCAGGCGATGATATTCGACGCCGACCGGTTCGCCCTTCACGGTACCCGAGCTGTTGCGGCTTTGATTGACCAGCACGCGCAGCACCTTGGTCTTGCGGATGTCAGCCAAGTCCTTGGCCGGATGGGTATGGCCCGCCTGCGCAGGGCCGGCCAGACGCGCATCGGCCGGGCCCGCGCAAGCGAGTCCAGCCAGTAGCAGAACCGTGAACAAGGTGCGTGCAGTCACGTGGTATGTCCAATTGAACGGCACGCTCTAGCGAGGTACCTGGTTGACAACTGACATCAACAGACCTTCGCAAGCCATTGAGGTTCTAGGAATATTTCCTCTGCGATCGGCTTTGCTATGCTGGCCTGCCCTTGATACGAGGCAACACCATGCAACTGATCGACATCGGCGTCAACCTGACCAACAGCAGCTTCCAAGGCCAACAGGCCGCCGTCGTCGAGCGTGCGCGCGAGGCTGGAGTGGTACAAATGGTGCTGACTGGCACCAGTCTCGAGGGCAGCGAACAGGCCCTGGAACTGTGCGAAACCCTTGACGAACAGGGCCAGGCGCTGTTCTCCACAGCGGGGGTGCATCCCCACGACGCCAGCAGCTGGCAGGCTTCAAGCGAGCAGCGGTTGCGCGCGTTGCTGGCCCAGCCCAGAGTGCGCGCCGTAGGCGAATGCGGGCTGGATTTCAACCGCGACTTTTCGCCCCGCCCGCAGCAGGAAAAAGCCCTGGAAGCGCAGTTGGCGCTGGCCGTGGAAAGCGGCCTGCCGGTATTCCTTCACGAGCGTGACGCCAACCCGCGACTGCTGGCCATTCTCAAGACTTTCCGCGACCAGTTGAGCGCGGCCGTCGTGCATTGCTTCACGGGCGAGCGCGAGGCCTTGTTCAGCTACCTCGACCTCGACCTGCACATCGGCATTACCGGCTGGATTTGCGACGAACGGCGCGGCACTCATCTGCACGAACTGGTGGGCAACATTCCCCGAGGCCGTCTGATGCTGGAAAGCGATGCGCCCTACCTCCTGCCGCGTACTTTGCGGCCGAAACCTAAAAGCGGACGCAACGAACCCGCCTACTTGCCAAGCGTGCTCGAGGAAGTGGCGCGCCATCGAGGCGAACGCCCCGAGGACACCGCAGCGCACACCACCGCCTGTGCGCGGACCTTTTTCGGTTTACCCCAGATTCCTTGACAGGCATCAACGAATGCTCTGACGCGCGCGTACAGAATGCTGGCACCTTGCCAATGCTGTTTCCGCATATTTCAGAGAAAACCTCACATGGGTGCCTGGCTTAGCAACGTTTCACTCAAGTACAAATTCTGGGCCGTCAACGCGGTGGCCTTTTTCACGACCCTGCTGCTGGTGCTCTACGCCCTGAGCCTGGAACAGCAGGCCAGGCGCGACACCAGCCACGCCCAGGCCCAGATGCAGGCTGCACTACTGGCCCATTGGCCCGCAGGCCAAACACTGCCCACCTCGTCGCATTTCCTGGCATGGCCAGTGGGGCAGACGCCCCGCCTCGAAGGCAACGAGCTGCCGAGCCTGCGCGATGCCCAGGGCTGGGTCGATCTGCCTGCGGGCCTGCGCCTGGACGACATGCCGGTCCACGGCGCCCAGGTGATCCGCTTGGGCGACACCCAGGTGGCCGTCCTTGCTTCTTCGCCTGGCTTCAACCAAGTGTTCTTCGACCGTTTCGGCCACTACGCCGTGTGCGTGCTGGTGCTGATGCTGCTTATGCTAGGCGCTTCGCAACTGCTGATCCGCTTTCTGCTGCGTCAGCTCAACACGCTCAAGAACGTCATGCTGCAAGTGGAGAAAACCGGCGATTTGTCGGCCCGGGTGCCCCTTGCCAGCGGGGACGAAGTCGGTCAGATGGCGGCCGCGTTCAATGCCATGCAGGCGACTTACCACCGCGTGGTCGGCACCGTAGCGCAATCGGCGGCGCAGCTCGACGCCGGCGCCGCGCAGTTGGCCGCCAGCATGAACGAGGTCCGCAACGGCATGCTCGGCCAGCAGAGCGAGACCGACCAAGCGGCTACCGCGATCAACGAAATGACCGCCACGGTGCACCACATCGCCCAGCACGCCGGCGCTACCCGCGACCTGTCGCAGACCGCCGATACCCTGGCGGGCAGTGGGCAGCAGGTGGTCAACCGTGTGCAGCTGTCCATCGCCGGCCTGTCCAGTGGCGTGCAGCAGACCGCGGAAATGATCCGCCAACTGGCCGACGACAGTCAGAAGATTACGGGCGTGGTCGGCGTCATCCACAGCATCGCCGAGCAGACCAACCTGCTGGCCTTGAACGCCGCCATCGAAGCGGCACGGGCGGGCGACCTAGGGCGAGGCTTCGCCGTGGTGGCCGACGAGGTACGCAACCTGGCCAAGCGCGTACAAAGCTCGACCGACGAGATCACCGGCATGGTCTCCACCCTGCATAGCGGCACCCGCGATGCCGTCGACTTCATGCACGAAAGCTCGCTCAAGGCCGACGATTGCGTGCGCCAGGCCCGAGAGGCCGGCGAGGCCCTGGCCGAGATCACCACGGCCGTGGCGCAGATGCGCGAAAGCAATACGCAGATCGCCGTGGCGGCCGCGCAGCAGAGCCAGGTGGCAGAAGAGATGAACCGGGCGATCGTCAGCATTCGCGACGTGACCGAAGACACCGTGCAGCGGACCCTCGGCTCGGCCACCACCAGCCGTGACTTGGCGACCCTGGCTGGGCAACTGAATCAGGCGATAGGCCAGCTGGCCCTATGACCACTATAGCCAGCCTCGATTGGCTGTCTTGGCAGGAGACCACTAGGCTCATGGGGTAGCCGAGAGGAATGCCCCATGAACAGATGCCTGAACGTTTTGCTCGACCAGACGCGGCGAACCTCGTCGCACCTGGCCCACCCTACCCCTGAACATATGCTGCAACTGCTGGCAATGTTGCTGCTGGTACCGGGCGCGCTGCTCGTGCTGTCGGGTGCGTTCGCGTTCGATGTCAGCCAGTTGGCCATCGGCGTTCTGGTGATGGTTGCGGGCGGGCGCTTGTTGAGCCGCCGCGCCGCAAGCCATGCCTGACTTCAGTGCCGGCGCCGCGCCAAAGCGACGCCAAGTTGCTCCAAGGTCGCATCGGCCTTGCCTTCGAAACGGTGCAGCTCGCGCTGCCAACGCTCGGCGAACGGCGCCAAGGCCTGCTCGCGTTCGGCCTGCAACAACCATTGCAACCGGTCATGCCAATCGCCTAGGTCGCTTTGTGCGCGCTTGAGCAGCGCACGCAGCTTCTTACCCGCATGGTCGAGCTGCGGGAAGGCCTCGTCGCCATAGCGCACTCGCTTGATCAACAGGCGCAGGCGATGGCGATCGTGGGCCGGGTCTTCGAGGGCCTCACGTAGTTTGCGCCATTGCTTACGCAGACGCTTTTCCACCTGCTCGCCCGGTTTGGGCAACAACTTGTCGCGCCGCGCCACGCGCAGCAGCGCCGGCGCCGCATCGAGTACGGTCAACAGTCGTGCCAGTTCAGCGCTATCGGCCACCTTGGCGAAGGTGTGCTCCTGCTCGGCCAGTGACGGCTGACCGGCTAGCGAGTGCCCTTGCTCGAGCAAATGCGCAGCCAGCACTTCGCGGTCGCGCAGCGGCGTGGTCAGACGCCCCAAGGCGCGCGCGGCGTCCTCCAATTGCGCGATCGCCGGCACTTCGCGCACAGGCCGAATCAAGCTGCGCAGCCGTCTGGTGCTGGTGCGCAGATCGTGCAAGGCCTCGCTGTCGGTGTTGGCCGCCAGCCGTTCTCGACAGGCCATCAAGCGCACGTGCAGGGAAAACAGTTGGGTCACCAGATGATCGAGCATGGCGGACATGGGCAGTTTCCTCGGTCAGCGGCCGGCGCGGGATTCGCGAATGTAGAAACGCGCCTTTTCGGCCTTGTTCGAACAACCTTCGAAGCGCTCGAACTGTTGCTGGGTCTTGGCACCGGTCAGCAGCGACAGCGCCTTGGAATAGCTGATGGTGCCGGCAAAGCCTTCTGCCTTGGCCAAGTCCAGCTCTTTCCAGGCGGCATCGAGCTGGGTGCCACAACTTTCACGGTAGGCGGTCTTGCCCGCGCAGCCGGCCAGGGCCATGGCGATCAGAGGAAGGCAGATCCAGGCTTTCATCAGGTGAACCTCTTAGGTGGGGACGCAGTGCCTGTTCGACGGCAACGGGCGGTGAAAGTGCCGTGCCCGCGGCCGGTAGCCGGCGCCGCAATTGAATCCCCTCGCGCAGTGGTTCATTGTGGCGCGCATGGACACCAAGCGAGGGATGCTCATGCGTAAACGGGTGGCACTGGTACTGGGTTCGGGCGGCGCGCGTGGATATGCGCACATTGGCGTGATCGAGGAGATCGAGCGACGCGGCTACGAGATCGCCTGCGTCGCCGGCTGCTCGATGGGCGCCGTGATCGGCGGCATCTATGCGGCGGGAAAACTCGACGACTACCGCCGATGGATCGAAAGCCTGGACTACCTGGACGTATTGCGACTGGTCGATGTCAGCTTCCGGTTGGGCGCGATTCGTGGCGACAAAGTGTTCGGGCATATCCGCAAGATCGTCGGCGAGATCGACATCGAGCAACTGCGCATCCCCTATACCGCCGTAGCGACCGACCTCACCCACCAGCAGGAAATCTGGTTCCAGGAAGGCTGCCTGCACCAGGCCATGCGCGCTTCGGCGGCCATCCCCAGCCTGTTCACGCCGGTACAGCAAGGCAATCGCGTACTGGTCGACGGCGGTATTCTCAATCCGTTGCCCATCGTGCCGGTGGTCTCCAGCCACTGCGACCTGATCGTCGCGGTCAACCTCAATGCTACCAACCAGAACCATTACCAGTTGCCCGTGATCGAGCGTCCGCCTGCCTTCAAGATGCGCTTCGATGCCCTGATCGATTCGCTAGGCTCGCATTTGCCGTTTCGTCGTACGCCCGCAGAAAAACTGCTGCGCATCGATCAGAAGGTCGCGGCCCAGCGCGCCGCCAAAGCCAACCCTTGGCTCAGCGAAGCCGATCCGGAGGGTCAACAGCCGGCTGCAGCGCCCCAGGCTAGCGGTGCGCCCAAGTCGGCCGCAGGGTCTTTCATCATCGACAACGTGGGGCCGGCCTCCTTGCTCGATCTGATCAACCAGAGCTTCGAAGTGATGCAGACCTCGTTGGCACAGTACAAGATCGCCGGCTATCCGCCCGACGTGCTGGTCAACGTGCCCAAGCGGGTCTGTCGCTTCTTCGAGTTCTACAAGGCACCGGAGCTGATCGCCCTGGGTCGGGAAATCGCCCGCGATACCCTGGACAGCTACGAGCACGAGCATCGTTGAGTTTCCGGCAGAAACGAAACAGGCCGCATTGCGCGGCCTGTTTCGTTTCACCGGGTAACGCTTAGTAGCGCGTCACGTCGGCATTGGCTTCCAATTGCTTGCGATAAGCGGCGAAGTCCTGTTGGCCTGCACGTGAAGCGAGGTAGCGGGCGATCTGCTGCTTCTCTTCCTCGGTGGCTGCGGCGCCTTCGTTGACGCCCTTGAGCTTGACCACGACCAAGCTGCCATCCTTGAGCACCACACTGCCGTAGACCGGCTTGCCTTTGGCCTGGGGCTTGGCCATGCGGAATACCGCTTGCAGCTCGACAGGGTCGATCCCTTCCTGGCTGCGGGTCACGGCTTCCTGCACTTTCCAGGCTTGGCCTTCGTAGCCGGTATCGGCTGCAACCGAACCATTCTCCAGGTCGGCTACCAGCTTGTCGGCCTTGGCCTTGAGCTCGGCGGTCGCCTTGTCTTTGGCCAGGTGCTGACGGATGCTCTGCGCCACGGACTCGAGCGGCAATTGCTCAGGCTTGCGATGCTCCTTGACGCGCAGCACGACGATGGTTTCAGGATCGAGTTCGAGTGCGGTGCTATTGGCACCCTCTTCCAGCACTTCTTCGCTGAAGGCTGCCTGCACGACGGCGCGGTTGGCCGTGATGCCCTCGCCGCCTTCGCGGCCGAACGGTGCCGAGGTCTGCACTTTCAGCTTCAGGTCTTGCGCAGGCTGCGCCAGATCGGAAGATTCGAATGCCGCGTCTTCGAGCTGCTTGGTCGCTTCGACGAAGCGCTGCTCGACTTGCTGGGTCTTCAAGTCGCGGGTCAGCTTGGGCTTGAGGCTGGCGAAGCTCGGCACCTCAGGCGCCTGCACACCCAGCAGCTTGATCAGGTGGTAACCGAACTCGGTACGTACCGGTGCCGACACCTGGTCCTGATTCAGCTTGTACAGCGCGTCTTCGAAGCTCGGATCGTAGACGCCGGGCGCCGCGAAACCGAGGTCGCCACCGGCGGCGGCCGAACCTGGATCCTGGGAGAATTCCTTGGCCAGTGCGGCGAAGTCTTCACCCTTGCTCAGGCGTTGCTGGATTTCCTCGATGCGGGCCTTGGCTTGGGCATCGGTAGTCTTGTCGTCGACTTCGATGAGGATGTGTGCGGCGTGCCGCTGCTCGGCCAGGTTGGCCGTTTCCTTTTCGTACTGCGCTTGCAGCGCGTCGTCGCTGACGTCGACCTGAGCGAAGAAATCCGACTTGTTCAGTTCGATGTAGTTGATGACGACCTGGTCCGGGGTCATGAACTCTTTGCCATGCTGGTCATAGTGCGCCTTGATTTCCTCATCGCTGACCTTGACGGCGGATGGGTCTGCCTTGAAGGTGAGCGATGCGAAGTCGCGGGTCTGCTTCTCCAAGCGGGCGAAGGCTTCCACCTGCTTGTCGGTCACGAAACTGCTGCCGGCAAGGCCGGTGCGCAGTTGCCCGATGAGCATTTCCTGACCCAGCATTTCACGGAATTGCAGACGACCGTAGCCCAGTTGGCGAATGACCTGATCGAAGCGCTCGGCGCTGAACTTGCCATCGACCTGGAACTCGGGTGTTTGCAGGATCACTTGGTCCAGCGCCGCCTCGGAGAAGGCGAACTTGGCGTCTTTGGCGCCATCGAGCAGCAGCTTGCGTTCGATCAGGCCTTTGAGGGCCTCTTCGCGCAGCATTTTTTCGTCCAGGCGCGCGGGATCGAAATCCTTGCCCAGCTGTTGCATCAACTGACGGCGCTGCATGTCCACGGCCTGGCTCAGCTCGTTCTGGCTGATGGTCTCGCCGTTGACCTTGGCAGCATCCTGGCTGTGGCTGGCCGCTTGGAAGATGGCCTCGAAGCCGGTCAATGCCATCAGTACCACGATGAGCCCGATGATGGTTTTGGCAATCCAACCCTGTGAATTGTCCCTGATATTCTGCAGCATGCGTCCCCCAGAAACGGTTGTACCACTGCGTAAACAACCGCGGAGCGTGGGTAGAGTCCAGATATAAAGAAAGGCGCATCCTGTGGATGCGCCTTCTCAAAGCGGGCGTGCCCGGTGGGAACTGTATCTCCCGCCGTCACGCGGTCGGCCCCGGTGCTGCCAGGGCCGGCTGAAAAAGACGACTTAGTTGACGGCGTCTTTCAGGCCTTTGCCAGCTTTGAAGCCTGGCACCTTGGCGGCAGCGATCTTGATCTCGGCTCCGGTTTGCGGGTTGCGGCCGATGCGTGCGGCACGCTCTTTGACACCGAAGGTGCCAAAGCCGACCAACACGACGTCATCACCTTGCTTCAGGGCACCGGTGACCGACTCGATGACGGCGTCCAGCGCTTTGCCAGCGGTAGCTTTCGAAATGTCAGCAGAAGCGGCGATAGCGTCAATCAGTTCCGACTTGTTCACTGTAAGTCCCCTTAATTTCTCTAATTGAGTTTGTTTCTAAGTATGTAACAAAGCTTACATAAACGAGCACTGGGTGGCCTGGTGACACTCGCGAGGCGCTTTATAGCAAGGCCTCGAAAAAATTGTCAAGAAAGGCCACCCAGGGAAATACGTACTAGTGCGTGCTAATTCTTTCCTTGGCATCGCTGTCGCGCTTTTCGTCTTTGGCGACAGCCTCCGGAGCCACGTCTGGCAAGGGCTCGGGCGCGTATTGCAGCGCAATTTGCAGCACTTCGTCAATCCATTTGACCGGTTTGATGTGCAGATCCTGTTTGATATTTTCAGGAATCTCTTTCAAATCGCGGACATTTTCCTCGGGAATGATGACGGTCTTGATCCCGCCACGGTGCGCAGCCAGTAGTTTCTCCTTCAAACCACCGATGGCGAGCACCTGACCGCGCAGGGTGATTTCACCCGTCATGGCCACGTCGGCACGCACCGGAATCTGCGTCAGGGCCGACACTAGAGCGGTGCACATGCCGATACCGGCACTTGGACCGTCCTTGGGCGTGGCGCCTTCAGGCATGTGGATGTGCACGTCGTGCTTTTCATGGAAGTCGGCGGGGATGCCCAGGCTGCGCGCCCTGCTACGTACCACGGTCTGTGCGGCGGTGATCGATTCGACCATGACATCGCCCAGCGAACCCGTCTTGATCAACTGCCCTTTGCCCGGAATCACCACCGACTCGATGGTCAGCAGCTCGCCTCCGACCTGGGTCCAGGCCAGGCCCGTCACCTGACCGATCTGGTCTTGCTGCTCGGCCAGGCCGTAACGGAATTTGCGCACGCCCAAGAGGTGCTCAAGCTGCTCGCCCGTGACCTTGACGTGGAACTGCTTCTGCCCGGCATGCTCCTTGACCACCTTGCGGCAGACCTTGGCGATTTGCCGCTCCAGCCCACGTACACCGGCTTCGCGAGTGTAGTAGCGGATGATGTCGCGGATGGCGCTGACGTCGATTTCCAGCTCGGTCTTTTTGAGGCCGTTGGCCTTGATCTGCTTGACCGTCAGGTACTTGACCGCGATGTTGATCTTTTCGTCTTCGGTGTAGCCCGGCAGACGGATGATCTCCATCCGGTCCAGCAGCGCTGGCGGGATGTTCATCGAGTTGGACGTGCAGAGGAACATCACGTCGGACAAGTCGTAATCGACTTCCAGGTAATGGTCGTTGAAGTTGTGATTCTGCTCGGGGTCGAGCACTTCGAGCAACGCCGAAGCCGGATCGCCACGCATGTCGCTGCCCATCTTGTCGATTTCGTCGAGCAGGAACAGCGGGTTGCGTACGCCCACTTTGGTCATTTTCTGGATCAGGCGGCCCGGCATCGAGCCGATGTAGGTACGGCGATGGCCACGGATCTCGGCCTCGTCGCGCACGCCGCCCAGCGCCATGCGCACGAACTTGCGATTGGTCGCAGCGGCGATGGACTCGGCCAGGGACGTCTTGCCCACGCCGGGCGGCCCGACCAGGCACAGCACGGGACCGCGGATCTTCTTCACGCGCTTTTGCACGGCGAGGTATTCGAGGATGCGTTCCTTGACCTCTTCAAGGCCGTAGTGGTCGGCATCGAGGATTTCCTCGGCCTTGCTCAGGTCCAGACGTACTTTGCTCTGGGCTTGCCAAGGCACCTGCACCAGCCAGTCGAGGTACGAGCGCACCACGGTAGCCTCGGCCGACATCGGCGACATCTGCTTGAGTTTGTTCAACTCGGCCTGGGCTTTGGTCAAGGCATCTTTGGGCAAGCCTGCCGCTTCGATGCGCTTTTTCAGCTCTTCGACTTCGTTGTGCCCTTCGTCGCCATCGCCGAGTTCTTTCTGAATGGCCTTCATCTGCTCGTTCAGGTAGTACTCGCGCTGGCTGCGCTCCATCTGCTTTTTGACGCGACCGCGAATGCGCTTTTCGACCTGCAACAAATCGATCTCCCCGTCGAGCAGCGCCAACACATGCTCGACGCGCTCGGGCAGGTCGATGATTTCGAGAATTTCCTGTTTCTGCTCGATCTTCAGCGCCATGTGGGCGGCCATGGTATCGACCAGACGACCTGGCTCATCGATGCTGTTGAGCGACGACAACACCTCGGCCGGTACCTTCTTGCCCAACTGCACGTATTGTTCAAACTGCGACAACAGCGTGCGCACGAACACTTCCGATTCGCGCTCGGCGGCGTCGACTTCATCGATCAGGGTAACTTCGGCGCGAATGTGCCCGTCGATTTCGGCGAAACGCTCGACCGCACCGCGCTGCTCGCCTTCGACCAACACCTTGACGGTACCGTCGGGCAACTTGAGCAATTGCAATACGGTGGCGACGGTGCCGACGCGGTACAGCGCGTCTTCGTCAGGATCGTCGTCAGCAGGATTTTTCTGGGCTAGCAGGAGGATCTGCTTTTCGCCCGCCATCGCCGCCTCGAGGGCTTCGATGGACTTTTCGCGCCCCACAAACAGCGGGATGACCATGTGCGGGTATACGACGACATCGCGCAATGGCAAAAGAGGCAAGTCGAGGGTGGTCTTCATGATTTCGCCTCTACAGCGGCCCAGTGGCCGGAAACCGTGGAAATAGTGCTTGGAGCTAATGTGGGGGTAGGTCCGCAAAATTACAAGCGTTCGCGCCAGTAAATGCAGAAAGGGGCCCTAAGGCCCCTTCCGGTGTCGCATTCGACTCGCTACCGACTCAAGCGTCGGGTGCAGCCTTGGCTTGCGGCTCGTTGTTCTCGTAGATCAACAACGGCTTGGAGCTGCCTTCGATGACGCTTTCGTCGATGACCACCTTGCTGACGTCCTTCTGCGAAGGAATATCGTACATGGTGTCGAGCAAGATCCCTTCAAGGATCGAGCGCAGGCCACGCGCACCGGTCTTGCGTTCCAGTGCTTTGTGTGCCACCGCCTTGAGTGCGTCGCTGCGGAACTCGAGGTCTACGCTTTCCATCTCGAACAACTTGGCGTACTGCTTGGTCAAGGCATTCTTCGGCTCGGTGAGAATCTGCACCAGCGCCGCCTCGTCGAGCTCGTCGAGGGTAGCCAGCACGGGCAGACGGCCTACGAATTCCGGGATCAGGCCGAACTTGACGAGATCGTCCGGTTCGACTTCACGTAGGGATTCGCCGACCTTCTTGCCTTCTTCCTTGCTGCGCACCTGAGCACCGAAGCCGATGCCGCCTTTGGTCGAACGGTTCTGGATGACTTTTTCCAGGCCAGAGAACGCACCACCGCAGATGAACAGGATGTTGCGCGTGTCGACCTGCAGGAATTCCTGCTGCGGGTGCTTGCGGCCACCTTGCGGCGGCACCGAAGCCACAGTGCCTTCGATCAACTTGAGCAGCGCCTGCTGCACACCCTCACCCGATACGTCGCGGGTGATGGAGGGGTTGTCGGACTTGCGCGAAATCTTGTCGATCTCATCGATGTAGACAATGCCCATCTGGGCTTTCTCGACATCGTAATCGCACTTCTGCAACAACTTCTGGATGATGTTCTCGACGTCCTCGCCCACATAACCGGCTTCGGTCAGGGTGGTGGCGTCGGCAATGGTGAACGGCACGTTCAACAGGCGTGCGAGCGTTTCGGCGAGCAGGGTCTTGCCGGAGCCGGTAGGCCCGATCAGCAGGATGTTGCTCTTGCCGAGTTCGACTTCGTCGCCCTTCTTGTCGCGCTGGTTCAGGCGCTTGTAGTGGTTGTACACCGCTACGGCAAGCACCTTCTTGGCACGTTCCTGACCGATGACGTACTGGTCAAGGATGCCGCTGATTTCTTTCGGCGAAGGCAGTTTGTGCGCGCTGCTCTCGGCCTGGGCTTCTTGCACCTCCTCGCGGATGATGTCGTTGCACAGGTCGACGCACTCGTCGCAGATAAATACCGAGGGCCCGGCAATCAATTTGCGCACTTCGTGCTGGCTTTTGCCGCAGAAGGAGCAATAGAGCAATTTGCCGCTGTCCTCGCCGTTACGGGTGTCAGTCATTCGATCGATCCAATCCGGGTAGGCTTGCAACACAAGATGAAGGCAATTGCGGTCTTTTTCAAGTCCACAGGCAGGCGCATGGAGCGCCTGCCTGCTCTGGCCCCCCGATCAGGAAACCAGTTGCCGCTTGTCGTACACCGAGTCGACCAGACCGTACTCGGCAGCGCGCGTGGCGCTCATGAAGTTGTCACGCTCGGTATCGCGCTTGATGGTTTCGAGATCCTGACCTGTGTGGTAGGCCAGCAACTCGTTCAAACGCGCCTTGATGCTGAGGATTTCCTGAGCATGGATCTCGATGTCGGTCGCCTGACCCTGGAAACCGCCCAGTGGCTGGTGAATCATGACACGCGAGTTCGGCAGGCAGTGACGCTTGCCCTTGGCACCAGCGGCCAACAGGAAAGCGCCCATGCTGCAGGCCTGGCCCATGCAGATGGTGGAAACGTCGGGCTTGACGAACTGCATCGTGTCGTAGATCGACATGCCTGCCGTCACCGAACCGCCCGGCGAGTTGATGTAGAGATGGATATCCTTGTCAGGGTTTTCCGCTTCGAGGAACAGCATTTGCGCCACGACCAGATTGGCCATGTAGTCCTCGACGGGACCCACCAGGAAGATCACCCGCTCCTTCAAAAGGCGCGAGTAGATGTCATAGGCACGCTCGCCACGGGCGGACTGCTCGATAACCATCGGGACCAAGCCACCGGCGGCTTGGATGTCAGAGCTCTGCTGAATATAAGAATTGCGGGACATGTCCTGCACTCACTCCCAAATAGTCATGGCTTGAATACGCACAAGCCAGCGCGAAGGCTGGCTTGTGGGGGTTTCTTACGAACGGGCCGTATTACTCAGCGGCAGGTGCCTGCGCTGGTTTTACCGCTTCTTCGTACGAGACCGACTTGTCGGTCACAGTCGCTTTCTGCAGGACAGTATCTACAACTTGCTCTTCCAGCACAACCGAGCGCACTTCGTTCATCTGCTGCTCGTTCTTGTTGTACCAAGCGATGACTTGCTCAGGCTCCTGGTAGGCCGAGGCCATCTCTTCGATCATTTCGCTGACTTTGGCGGCGTCCGGCTTGAGGTCGAACTGCTTGACCACTTCGGCGATGATCAAGCCCAGTGCCACGCGGCGCTTGGCTTGCTCTTCGAACAGCTCGGCCGGCAGTTGGTCTGGCTTGATGTTGCCACCGAACTGCTGAACCGCTTGCACACGCAGACGGTTGACTTCGTCTTCCAGCAGCGCTTTGGGTACATCGATCGGGTTGGCAGCCAGCAGGCCGTCCATGACCTGGGTCTTGACCTTGGCCTTGATCGCCTGACGCAGTTCACGCTCCATGTTCTTGCGAACTTCGGTGCGGAAACCTTCCAACGACGATTCCTTGATGCCGAACTGGGCGAAGAACGCTTCGTTCAGCTCAGGCAGCTGCGGAGCGGCCACGGCGTTGACGGTGATGGTGAACTCGGCAGCCTTGTTGGCCAGGTCGAGGTTCTGGTAGTCCTCTGGGAAGGTCACGTTGACGACGCGCTCTTCACCGGCTTTGGCGCCTACCAGGCCATCTTCGAAGCCTGGGATCATACGGCCCGAGCCCAGCACCAGCTGGGTGCCCTTGGCCGAACCGCCTTGGAATTCTTCACCGTCGATCTTGCCGACGAAGTCGATGGTGACCTGATCGTCGTTCTGCGCTTCGCGCTCGACCGCTTCGAAACGCACATTCTGCTTGCGCAGCACTTCCAGCATGTTGTCCAGATCGGCGTCGGCCACTTCGGCGCTCAGGCGCTCGACGTTGATCGACTCCAGACCGGCCACGGTGAACTCCGGGTAGACTTCGAACGTGGCGACGAACTCGAGGTCACCACCCTTCTCGAACGACTTCGGCTCTACCGAAGGCGCGCCAGCAGGGTTCAGCTTCTGCTCGGTGAGGGCTTCGTAGAAGGCCGACTGGACCAGCTGACCGAAAGCCTCTTCACGAGCGGAACCCTCGTAGCGTTGACGGATGACGCTCATTGGCACTTTGCCAGGGCGGAAGCCTGGGACCTTGGCGCGCTTGGCAGTCTGCTGCAGACGCTTGTTGACTTCGTTCTCGACGCGCTCGGCCGGAACGGCGATGGTCATGCGGCGCTCGAGAGCAGAAGTGTTTTCAACAGAAACTTGCATGGATATTCCTCGTTGCACAGACGTTAGCCGGCGATAGCCCGACTCCAGAATCAAGGGCGAACATTCTAGTGACTCATGCGCTAGAAGTCACCCCACTCCAGACGACGGAAACAAGCGCCGAATGTTTTCTCGACAAAGGCCTGACACCCCAGCGTCAGGCCCACCTGAACCTCAGCATGCGGCGCATTGCAGCCCCACACCCGTACATTGCGTAGACATACCTTGCCAACGCTCCCAACCCTCAGGGCGCGGTGGGATCGAGCTCGTTGAAATGGCAGTACTCTTCCCACTCCAGGCCTAGCGCCTCAGCCACTTCCCGATGGGTTTCCAGGCGCATGCTGGCCAATGCTTCGGGCGAATCGGCGACCAATTGCAACGCCAACTCCCAGGCTTGCAGGCCCTGGGCCTGGGCTTCATCCTCGAACGCCCACTGAATTTGCTGGGCCTGCTCACGCGCATCCAGGGCAGCGATCTCTTCGAGCAATTGCGGATTGGCTTCGGCGAAGCGCTGCAGCGCTACGGTCTGACGGTCTTCCTTGGCAATCATGGAGCGTTCCTCTGCCAGTGAGATGGGCGCGCTGTGCGTCGAGCTCATCGATAAAGGAACGAGCGCAGCTTGTTAGCCGACGAAGATTGGGGTGGATTTGCGGGAATTCAAGGGCTGACGAGCCGCGCTTTCTATATAGAAAGAAGGATGCGATGAAACAGCCTGTAAGGTATGCACGACCAGCAGTCGACGCCACAATCTTTTACGGCAGACTGCCCACTGGCCACGGCCCGTCTAACGCATCACGACGTTCACTTGATAGCCCTGGTCATTCGGCCAATCTTCGCGAACCACCTCTACCGAGCCCTTCCCTACGCGCTCGATCCCAGGCTGCCCGCCTTCGATCAACGCCGCAGCGGCGCCCGAAAGGCTGGCGCCAAGCGCACGCTGCGCCAGCTTTTGTGCAGCCGCCACAAGTGCCGCCGTGCCGGATGATGCATCCGTGGGTTGGTTGTAATCCATGGCCAGCCATACCTCGATCACAGCGTCGCCTGGGCCGGCAGCATAGTACGCCAGTTGATTCGCCATGCCCGCCGCAGCATTGCCGATGTCTTGGTATGCGCTGGCACAGCCCGACGAGCCATCGCCGTTCTCATCCCTCCACTCGCCAGCCTTCAAGCCTACGTCCTCTAGCAGCACGCACGCCCTCGAGGGTTCCGGGGTCAGGATTTCAGCGCATGCCGAGGAGGCAACGAAGAGCGACGCGACGACCAGCAATGCTTTTCTCAAGACAAGCTCCTTATTTAGGCCCTAACGACCAACCCTGATGCCTCATCGCAAGCGAGCCGGCGCTCAGGCCGCTCGCTACAGATCGGGCAGCACTCAACTGAGCATATGACAAAGCCGAAATCGAAGACTTTACGATGCACGCCTTATGGCACAGGCGAGCTGCACGCGAGCAGTACCTGGATTGCGCTTTTCGAGGAAATAAAGCCAGGCGCTTGCGCGATTACTCGATCGTGACCATAACGGCACGATGGATGCACTAAGGATGGAAAGCTAGAGGACGCGTACTAAAGAGGCAAAGCAGACCCGTAACACCCAGTGTCACGTTTGCTTGCAAAATAACGCAGAAAACCAAGGAGGAGCGCCGTTAAGGCGACTCATAACCCCTTGATTTAGAAGATGGTGCGGACGAAGAGACTCGAACTCTTACAGCTTGCGCCGCTGGAACCTAAATCCAGTGTGTCTACCAATTCCACCACGTCCGCATGCAACAGGTATAACAAAGGCGCCGGATTATGCAATCGAGGCGCCTTCGAAGAATATGGGGTGGACGATGGGAATCGAACCCACGACAACCGGAATCACAATCCGGCGCTCTACCAACTGAGCTACGCCCACCATATTGCGGTGTTACGTTGAAACTTTAACGCTCTAAAACTTCACTTGCTTGCCAAAGCTGCCTTAGTGGCGCACCCGGCAGGACTCGAACCTGCGACCATCCGCTTAGAAGGCGGATGCTCTATCCAGCTGAGCTACGGGCGCATATTCAATCTGCTTTCTGATAGGATTGCAAATCAACTTTAGCCGTACCGAACAAGCCAACAAATCCGCTTATTCTGCCTGACCTTGCTAACCAGTGCTAGGCTCTGCCCGACAAGTGCGACGAATGTTATAGACGCACCCGAAAGTCGTCAACTGTTTTTTCAAAAAAAATTAGCCTATTTAAGGGCTTAGGGCATTTGCCCGACCACGCGCCTTTTGCCGCTGCCTTGTGTCGTGCGAGAATGCCGCCCCTCATATGTTCTCCTTTGATGGTTAAACACGCGTCTATGACTGCACACCTTATCGATGGCAAGGCGATCGCCGCCAACTTGCGCAAGCAGATCGCCCAACGTGTCGTTGAGCGCCGCCAGCAGGGCCTGCGCACGCCAGGCCTGGCGGTGATCCTGGTCGGCTCCGACCCCGCCTCCCAAGTCTATGTCTCGCACAAGCGCAAGGACTGCGAAGAGGTTGGCTTCATCTCCCAGGCGTTCGACCTGCCGGGCAGCACAAACCAGCAAGACCTCACTGCGCTGATCGACCGCCTCAACGATGACGCCAGCATCGACGGCATCCTGCTGCAGCTGCCGCTGCCGGCCCATCTGGATGCCTCGGTACTGCTCGAACGCATCCGTCCGGACAAAGACGTCGACGGCTTCCACCCCTACAATGTCGGCCGCTTGGCGCAACGCATTCCTCTGCTGCGTCCGTGCACCCCCAAAGGCATCATGACCCTGCTGGAAAGCACCGGTCAGAACCTCTATGGCATGAATGCCGTAATCGTCGGCGCGTCCAACATCGTTGGCCGCCCCATGGCCATGGAATTGTTGTTGGCCGGTTGCACCATCACCGTCTGCCACCGTTTCACCCAGGACCTGCCGGGCCATGTCGGCCGCGCCGACTTGCTGGTCGTGGCCGCAGGCAAAGCGGGCCTGGTCAAGGGCGAATGGATCAAACCTGGCGCCATCGTCATCGACGTCGGTATCAACCGGCAGGAAGACGGCCGCCTGGTGGGCGATGTGGTGTATGAAACCGCCCTGCCCCGCGCCGGCTGGATCACCCCGGTACCGGGTGGCGTAGGCCCGATGACCCGCGCCTGCCTGCTGGAAAACACGCTGTTCGCCGCCGAAGAGCTGCACAAGTAACCGGTAGCAACGCCCTGAAGAACGGCAGCGCCCTCGGGCCTGCCGTTTTTTTCGCCCTGGCAAAAGCGCTCGATCCCTTTTGCTAGAGCCGTCGGCCGAAAAAGGTCTCGCAACTGGTCAGACCGGTAATACTGAAACACCTTGCAATGCTGAAAAATTCGGGCGTAGAGTGGGCGCGCACTGGACAAACCGGTAAGACCACAATAATTAAGTCCGCGCTCACTGGCCCTTCACGACCCTGGAGCAAGGACACCGACCAAGAGACTTCCCCCATGCTCAAATGGTGCTCGCGCTCGATCTTCCTGCAAGTCGTGCTAGGCCTCGCCCTCGGCGTGATCTGCGGCCTCAGCTTCCCCGAAGTTTCCCTGCAACTCAAACCCCTGGGCGATGGCTTCATCAAGCTGATCAAGATGCTGATCGGCATCATCGTCTTCTGCGTGGTGGTCAGCGGCATTTCCGGCGCGGGCGACCTGAAGAAGGTCGGCCGCATCGGCCTGAAGTCGGTGATCTACTTCGAAGTGCTGACCACCCTGGCGCTGATCATCGGCCTGGTGTTCGCCTTCACCAGCGGCATCGGCACCGGCGCCAACATTCACCTGGACCAGCTGTCCAGTGCCGACGCCAACGGCCTAGCCGAGCGCGGCCAACACATCCATGGCACAGCCGCCTTCCTCATGGACCTGATCCCCACATCGGTGGTGGGCGCCTTCGCCGACAACAACATCCTTCAGGTGCTGCTGTTCTCGGTGCTGTTCGGCAGCGCCTTGAACCTGGTCGGCGAGCCGGCCTCGGGCATTTCCCGCCTGATCAACGAACTCAGCCATGTGGTGTTCCGCATCATGGGCATGATCGTGCGCCTGGCGCCGATCGGCGTGTTCGGCGCCATCGCCTTCACCACCAGCAAATACGGTCTGGAATCGCTGCAGCACCTGGGCGGTCTGGTGGCGCTGTTCTACCTGACCTGCGCGGGCTTCGTGCTGATCGTGCTGGGCACGGTGATGCGCGTGTCGGGGCTCAAGCTGATTCCGCTGATCAAGTACCTGCGCGAAGAGCTGACCATCGTGCTCGGCACCGCCTCGTCCGATGCCGTGCTGCCACAGATCATGCGTAAACTCGAGCACCTGGGCATCGGCAGCTCCACCGTAGGCCTGGTCATCCCCACCGGCTACTCGTTCAACCTCGATGGTTTCTCGATCTACCTGACCCTGGCGATCGTGTTCATCGCCAACGCCACCGGGACGCCGCTGGCCATGGCCGACCTGCTGACCATCCTGCTGGTATCGTTGGTGACCTCCAAAGGCGCCCACGGCATCCCAGGCTCGGCGCTGGTGATTCTCGCCGCCACCCTCACCGCGGTCCCGGCGATTCCCGTAGTGGGCCTGGTGCTGGTATTGGCGGTGGACTGGTTCATGGGCATCGGCCGCGCACTGACCAACCTGATCGGCAACTGTGTGGCCACCGTCGCCATCGCCCGCTGGGAGAAAGACATCGACCTGGAGCGCGCCAACAACGTGCTCGCCGGCAAACCCGGGTTCGCGCTGGCGGCCCGCAAGCCAGGCACCGCCCATCAATAGCACGACCGACAAAGCCGCCGGCGCCAAGCGCCGGCGTGCGAGGAGCCAAGATGCACCCACACCCGGAGAGTCACCTGTGATCAGCTCATCGACCGTGGTCAACGCTGTAGTGGAAAAACTGCGTCAGGCCCTGGCCCATGGCCAATGGCGCCGTGGCGAAATGCTGCCCGGCCAGCGCGAACTGGCAGAACAACTGGGGATCAGCCGACCGAGCCTGCGCGAAGCGGTGACGGTGCTCGAAACCCTGGGCCTGTTGCGCTCGATGCCGGGAAAAGGCGTACTGGTGCTGGACGTCGATGCCGGCGTGCTCAGCCAGGCAGGCGAACACGTCGCCGCGGCGAGCCTGGCCGATGTGCTGCAACTGCGCTACACCCTCGAGCCGTTCATCGTCGGGCTGGTGGCGCAATCGGCCAACAGCCAGGACATCGGCCAGTTGCGCCTGACCCTGATGGACATGCGCGAAGCGCTGGACGCCCAAGACAGCGAAGCCTGCGTTTCGGCCTATATCGCGTTTCACCAGGAACTGTTCGCGCTGACCACCAACCCGATCTTCCAGAGCGTGGTGCAGCAGACCAGCAATGCCCTCAAGCAGAGCGCCGACATGCTGCGCAAGTCGCCCGAGCACCTGGCCGCGCGGCTGACCGAGAACGAAGCGGTGGTGCGCGCCATCCGCGAGAAGAACAGCGCCCAGGCCAGCGCCCAGATGCGTCGACACATCCTTCAGGAAGGCCAGCGCATGGGCATCGAGCTGAACATACCGGACGACACCCCGTCCCCCTGACCTTGGAGAGCGACCATGCCCGCCTGTGCCCACGCCGCCCCCAGCCTGCCCACCCTGCTGCTGGGCAATGAGAAACGGCTGTCTGCCGAGCAGATCTACCCGCGGCTGTTCGATGCCATTCTCGAACAACGCCTGCCACCGGGCAGCCTGCTACCCGAGCAGGCCCTGAGCAATGCCTTCGGTGTCAGCCGTACGGTGATCCGCCGTGTGCTGGGTCGGCTGTCCGACCAGCAGGTGATCGTGCAGCGCCCCAGTCACACCGCGCTCCTGGCCGCGCCCGATCCGCAGCAGGCCCAGCAGGTGCTCAGCGCTCGGCGGCTGGCCGAAACCACGCTGATCGGCCTGGCCACCCAACGGGCCCAGCCTGCGCAGATCCGCCAACTGCGCCAGTTGGTGGAGCGCGAGCGTCAACACCACGAGCGCGGCGAACGCTGCGCGGCCATCCGCCTGGGCGGCGAATTTCACCTGAAGTTGGCGCAGATGGCCGACAACGCGCCTCTGGCGCGCTTTCTCAACGGCCTGGTGCCGATGACCTCATTGATCATCGCCCGCTACGAATCACCGTGCTGCGACCACTGCGCCTGGGAAGAACATGCCGCACTCATCGACGCCATCGAGCGTGGCGATGCCGACGCTGCGCTGGGGCTGATGCATGAGCATCTGGATCGCCTGCAAAACAAGCTCGACCTCGAACGGCGACATTGAGCTGCCGCTGTCGCCACCGCACGGCAAGCCTGCGGTGGCGACAGCGGTAAAGGACATCGACGCTCAACGCGCCGGAGCGAGGTTGCCCTTGGCGTCGGAAAAGACGATTTCCACCCGCCGGTTCTGTGCACGACCGCGCTCGGAGGCATTGGCCTCGACCGGGTACTGGTCGCCGTAACCCTGCACTTCGATGCGTCGCTCGTCGACCCCGAGGTCGACCAGCATGTCGGCCACCGCTTGGGCGCGATCGCGCGACAGCGTCAGGTTGTCTTCGCTCGGGCCGGTGCTGTCGGTATAGCCCTCGATGCGCACCACACGGCGCGGGTTGAGCTGCAGGAACTGCACCAGCTTGAGCACGGTGCGGCTGGCGGAGTTCTTCAGCTCCGCACGGCCGGTGTCGAACAGCACGTCGCTCAAGGTCATGACCAGGCCACGGCCATCTTGCTCGGAGGCCATGGCGGCGATCTGCGTTTCCAGCCATTTGCCCTGCTGCTGCACGCTGTCGAGCTTGGCTTCGCGCAGCGCCAATTGTAGCCGCTGACGTTCCAGGTCGAGCTTGGCGAGGCGTTCCTGGTTAAGCGCCAGACGGCTGTGCTCGCGGGCGATTTCACTGTAGCGCTGGCTAAGGTAGGCGTAATGGCGCACGTCGCTGCCAGTGCCGATATAGCTCGACAAGCGCTCGGCACGGCCCAGGGACTCTCCGGCGCGGATCACGTCGCGCGGTGCGCTGCGCAGCACGTCGGCATCGTCCTTGACCGCCTGGAAGGTGGCCGAAGCTTCGCCCAAGGCCTGTTCGCTGCGCTGGCTGGCGCAACCCTGCAAGCCCGCGGCGGCCACTACCGCCAGCAACATCGCCTGTGCGCGGCTCATGGTTGCACCGCCAATTGCTTGCGCAGTCGGTCGACGCGGGTCTGCACGGTGGCCAGTTGCGCTTCGCTCTTTTGCGTCAGCACCCGCGCCTCGGCCAGGCGTGCATCGAGCTCGGCCTGCTCGGCGCGCAGGCGCGCGTCGCGAAACTCTTGCGCCAGCATGTCGCCGCGGGCCCGTTCGAGTTTGTCCTGGGCGAGGGTGAACTCGGCGATTTCGTCGCTGGCGCCGACCGCTTTGGCCTGTTCCAGCGCTTGTTCGGACAAGCGCAGCTGTTCGATGGGTGCCGGATCGCTGGCGCAACCGGCCAGGCCAAGCACGGCCACGGCGAAGGTCAAAGTGGAAATTCTCAAACGACGGTTCCTACGGTTTGGGGGCATTCGGCACGGGCTGCATCTGCGTCTTCCAACGCTCGACATTGCGCTGCAGCACGGTTTCGGAAGCGCCAGAAATGGGCAATTCTGTCAGTTTTTTCGCCAGTTGTCCGCGCAACCACGGCTCGTTACAGGCCGAATTGTGTGACAGCGCCAAGTAAAGCCCTGGCCGGTCCACCGGCAATCCACGGGCCTCGATATCGTTACCCACGCCCAGGCTCTGGGCCATGGCCATGCCGGCGTAGTGGCCGGCCAGCACATAATCGACCTGGCCCAGCACCAGCTTCTGGAAAGCCTGGGTAAGGTTTTGCGAAGGCGTCAGCTTCAAATTGGCCTTGGCGAATGCCTCGAAGGCCGGCGTCAGGCGCGCCTTGGCCGAGACGCTGCCCTGATAAGGGGCCAGGTCGGCCACGCCTTCGTACACAAAGTCGGCATCGGTACGGGTCCAGACCCGGTACTCGTTCAGTTGCAGGGGCGGATGCACATAGTCCAGGGCGGTGAGCTGTTCGACGTGCAGCGGCGCGTCGAGCAGCAGGTCCATGCGGCCGCTGCGCACTTCTTCCAGGGCTTGTTCGCGCCGGCCCGCATGCAGCACCTGCACGCTGATGCCGAGCTCCTTGGCCGCTTGGCGCAGCAGGTCGACATTGGCGCCGATAAGATGCTGCGGGTCAGCCGGGTCTTGCCAGGCGTAAGGCGGCGCGTCGGGGCTGCCGGTCGCGACCAGGCGTTCGCACTTGCCGGCAGCCAGCGCCACAGGCGCGCACACCACCAACGCCAGAAGGCTGCCTTTCACCCTGCTCCTTACCGCCATGCACCGCTCCTGACCCGAAAAAAGCCCAAAAAAAGCCCGGCCCTCAAAGTGAGGGCCGGGCTTCTTTATAAGGGAAGCGGCTGGATCAGACCAGCTTTTCCAACTCGGGCAGCGCTTCGAACAGGTCGGCAGCCAAACCGTAGTCGGCGACCTGGAAGATCGGCGCTTCTTCGTCCTTGTTGATCGCGACGATCACCTTGGAGTCCTTCATGCCGGCCAGGTGCTGGATGGCACCGGAGATGCCTACGGCGATGTACAGCTGTGGCGCGACGATCTTGCCGGTCTGGCCGACCTGCATGTCGTTGGGCACATAACCCGCATCGACGGCCGCGCGCGAAGCGCCGACCGCTGCGCCGAGCTTGTCGGCCAGGCTGTACAGGTGCTTGAAGTTGTCACCGTTCTGCAGGCCACGGCCGCCGGAAATGACGATCTTGGCAGCCGTCAGCTCGGGGCGGTCGGACTTGGCCAGCTCTTCGCTGACGAACGACGACTTGCCGGCATCGTGCGCCGCCGAGACGGCCTCGACGCCCGCCGAACCGCCTTCGCTGGCGACCGGGTCGAAACCGGTGGTGCGCACGGTGATGACCTTGACCGACGCCGTGGACTGCACGGTGGCGATGGCGTTGCCGGCATAGATCGGACGCTTGAAGGTATCGGCCGACTCCACTGCGATGATCTCGGAGATCTGGTCGACGTCTAGCAATGCGGCGACCCGCGGCAGGATGTTCTTGCCGTTGGTGGTGGCCGGGGCCAGCACGTGGCTGTAGTTGGCCGCCAGTTCGACGATCAGCGGCGCGACGTTTTCCGGCAGGAAGTGGGCATAGGCGGTGTTGTCGGCCACCAGCACCTTGCCGACGCCGGCAATCTTGGCGGCCGCTTCGGCGAGGGTGCCGACGTTTTCGCCGGCCACCAGCAGGTGCACGTCGCCGCCGATCTTGCCGGCTGCGGCGAGGGTGTTCAGGGTCGCCGGGGCGATGACGCCGGCTTCATGTTCAGCGATAACCAGGATAGTCATTAGATTACCTTCGCCTCGTTCTTCAGTTTCTCGACCAGTTCGGCCACCGACTTGACCATGATGCCGGCGCCACGGGCCGCCGGCGCCTCGACCTTGACGGTCTTGGTGGTGGAGGTGATGGCGACGCCCAGCGCATCCGGAGTGACGGTTTCCAGCGGCTTCTTCTTGGCCTTCATGATGTTGGGCAGCGACGCATAGCGCGGCTCGTTCAGGCGCAGGTCGGTGGTGACCACGGCGGGCAGGTTCAGGGAAACGGTCTGCAGGCCGCCGTCGATCTCGCGGATGACGTTGAGCTTGTCGCCTTGCACTTCCACCTTGGAGGCGAAGGTGCCCTGGGCGAATCCGGTGAGCGCAGCCAGCATCTGACCGGTCTGGTTGTTGTCGCTGTCGATGGCCTGCTTGCCGAGGATCACCAGCTGCGGCTGTTCCTTGTCGACGATGGCCTTGAGCGTCTTGGCCACGGCCAGCGAGTTCAGCTCGTCGGCCACTTCGACCAGGATGGCGCGGTCGGCGCCCAGCGCCAACGCGGTACGCAATTGCTCCTGGGCCGCGGTCGGGCCGACGGCGACGGCGACGATCTCGGTGACCACGCCCTTCTCTTTCAGACGCACGGCTTCTTCCACGGCGATTTCGCAGAAGGGGTTCATGGACATCTTGACGTTTGCAAGGTCGACGCCGGAGTTGTCCGCCTTGACGCGAACCTTGACGTTGTAGTCGACCACTCGTTTGACAGCTACAAGAACCTTCATGGATTCCTCGTTACTCTCCGGTGAAAAGAATGTCGCTCGGGACCGGCCCGGCGAATGCGCGTGGGTACAAGGGCACCTCTGAAAAACGTTTCGGCGCCAGCGAAATCAAGCGTGACGCGGTCAGCGTGCGTGCAACGGCAGGACAAAACCCGCGGGTCATTTTCGGTGGTGGCGTGTAGACTTCACTACAACACGCTCGATGGCCGGAAAACCCTGCCTGGCGCCGGGTTTTTAGAGGTGCTCCTGCGCCTGACGGACAGCCCGCAGCGAGCGTAAAAGCGCTCGTATCTTGACTGCAACACCCCCTTCGGTCAATACGCCAAATCGGCCAGTTTCCAGCCCTGCCCCTATGTATTTACAGGGCTGCGGCAAATTCAAACAAACGTTTGTATTGGACCACCGAGGTGGTGTAGATATAATGCCGGCCACGACAAAACGATGTAGTCAGTCATTCCAGAAGCTACAGCCAAGATAGCTGCGGTCGATTGCATCGACACCCGACAAGCCCCGCGAAATGCCTTGATGAGTAGGAGAGAACCAGTGGAACGCGAATACATGGAATTCGACGTCGTCATCGTCGGCGCTGGCCCGGCGGGGCTGTCCGCCGCCTGCCGCCTGAAGCAGAAGGCCGCCGAAACCGGTAGCGAAATCAGCGTCTGCGTGGTCGAGAAAGGCTCCGAGGTCGGTGCCCACATTCTCTCCGGCGCGGTCTTCGAACCGCGGGCGCTCGAAGAGCTGTTCCCCGACTGGCAGGCCCTGGGCGCGCCACTCAACACCGCCGTCAAGCGCGATGACATCTACGTGCTCAAAGACGCTGAAAACGCCATCAAGGTGCCTGACCTGTTCGTGCCCAAGACCATGCACAACCAGGGCAACTACATCATTTCCCTGGGCAACCTGTGCCGCTGGCTGGCGCAGCAGGCCGAGAACCTGGGCGTGGAGATCTACCCCGGCTTCGCCGCCCAGGAAGCGCTGATCGACGACAGCGGCGTGGTGCGCGGCATCGTCACCGGCGACCTGGGCGTCGACCGCGAAGGTCAACCCAAGGACGGCCTCTATACCCCCGGCATGGAACTGCGCGCCAAGTACACGTTGTTCGCCGAAGGCTGCCGCGGACACATCGGCAAGCAGCTGATCAAGCGCTTCGATCTGGCTAACGAATCCGACGTGCAACACTACGGCATCGGTCTCAAGGAAATCTGGGAGATCGACCCGAGCAAGCACCAGCAAGGCCTGGTGGTGCACACCGCCGGTTGGCCGCTGAACGTAGTGGCCAACGACAACACCGGTGGCTCGTTCCTCTACCACCTGGAAAACAACCAGGTAGTGGTCGGCCTGATCGTCGACCTGTCCTATGCCAACCCCTACCTCTCGCCGTTCGACGAGTTCCAGCGGCTCAAGCACCACCCGGTCATCAGCCAGTACCTCGAAGGCGGCAAGCGCATCAGCTACGGCGCACGTGCGCTGGCCAAGGGCGGTCTGAACTCGCTGCCCAAGATGGTCTTCGCCGGTGGCGCGCTGATCGGCTGCGACCTGGGCACCATGAACGTGGCCAAGATCAAGGGCAGCCACACGGCGATGAAATCGGGCATGCTCGCCGCCGACGCGGTGGCCCAAGCGCTGCTCGCCGGCGGTGAAGGCGGCGATGCGCTCACCGGTTACGTCGAGGCGTTCAAGGCCAGCTGGCTGTACGACGAGCTGTACGCCAGCCGCAACTTCGGCCCGGCCATGCACAAGTTCGGCCCATTGTTCGGCGCGGCCTTCAACTACGTCGAGCAGAACTGGTTCGCCGGCAAGCTGCCCTTCACCCTGCGCGACACCAAGCCGGACTATGCCTGCCTGAAGCTCGCCGCCGAATCGACGAAGATCGACTACCCCAAGCCCGACGGCAAGCTCAGCTTCGACAAGCTCAGCTCGGTGTTCATTTCTGGCACCAACCACGAGGAAGAGCAACCCTGCCACCTCAAGCTGACCGACCCGAACATCCCCATCGCCAGCAACCTGCCGCTGTACGACGAACCCGCGCAGCGCTACTGCCCGGCCGGGGTGTACGAGGTGGTGACCCAGGAAGACGGCAGCAAGCGCTTCCAGATCAACGCGCAGAACTGCGTACACTGCAAAACCTGCGACATCAAGGACCCGGCGCAGAACATCACCTGGGTGACGCCCGAAGGGGCCGGTGGGCCGACCTACCCGAACATGTAACCCACCCCGCAATTGAAAAACCCCCGCCTTTCGGTCGGGGGTTTTTCGTATCGGCCGCCTGACCCGCTCAGGCCGAGGCGCAGTCCGTGGCGAAGCGCAGTGGCTGACGGTCGGCGAAATACAGCGCCGTCGCCACCCCTACCGCCCCCATCACCGCACAGAACCCCACACCGACCCACGGGCTCCACGGCATCAGGGCGATCAACGCCAGGGGCGTGGTGCTGGCCCACAGCGCGTAGCTGAGGTTGTAGGTGAAGGAGATGCCGGACACGCGGATCGCGGTCGGAAACAGGCCGACCATCACCGACGGCACCACCCCCACCACCCCGCACGACAGGCCCGCCAGCGCATAGCCCAGCCATAGCGGCCCCCACTGCCCCACCAGGCTCGCATACAGGCCGCCGATACCCAACGGCAACAACAGGCTGTAGATCGCCAGCGCGCGCCAGGCACCGATGCGGTCCACCAGCAGGCCGGCCAGCACGCAGCCGAGGTTCAGGAAAACGATGCCGACGCTGCTCAAGGCGAAGGTCTCGCCCGCGCCGATGGCGAAGCTCTTCTGCATCACCGTGGGCGTGACCACCACCAGCACGACCACCGCAGAGGTCAGCACGCAGGTCAGCAGCGCGGCGGGAATCAACGCCCGGCGGTGCTCGCTCAACACCTGGCGCAGCGGAAAGGCTACCGGAGCGGCGTTGCGCGCGCGCAGGGCGAGAAACACCGGCGTCTCGCTCAGCCAGCGGCGCAGCCACAACCCCAGCACGCCGAACAGCCCGCCGAGCAGGAAGGGATAGCGCCAGGCATGGTCGAGAATCTGCTCCGGGCTGTAGAGCCTGGCCAGCAGCGTGGCCACCAGCGCCCCCAGCAGGTAGCCGAAGGTCAGCCCGGCCTGGAGGAAGCCCAAGGCATAGCCGCGCCGCCGCGCTGGGGCATGCTCGGCGACGAAGGTCCAGGCGCTGGGCACCTCGCCGCCCACGGCGGCGCCTTGCAGCACGCGCAGGGCGAGCAGCAGCAGCGGCGCGGCGTAGCCGATGTCGGCGTAGGTCGGCAGCAGCCCGATCAGCAGGCACGGCAGGGCCATCAGCAGGATGCTCAGGTTGAACATGCGCTTGCGCCCGAGATGATCGGCGAAATGCGCCATCAGGATGCCGCCCAGGGGCCGTGCCAGGTAGCCGGTGACGAAGATGCCGAAGCTTTGCAGCAGGCGCAGCCATTCGGGCATGTCCGGCGGGAAGAACAGCTGGCTGAGGGTCAGGGCGAAGAACACGAAGATGATGAAGTCGTAGATCTCCAGCGCGCCACCCAGGGCAGCCAGGCCTAAAGTGCGGTGATCGCCGCGGTTCAAAAACGCCGCACGGGCGGGAGCAGTGGCAGACATGGGCCGGATTCCGCGGTTCGACAAAGCGCAGCAGGATAGCAAAAGCATCGCCCGACAGGGTCGTCGGTGATGTGCTCGAACGTCGTAGCGAAGACTTCACGCCACCGGCCAGCAGGGCCCGATGCATAGCGTTGCAAGGTCATGCCCTCGATCGCCAGGTCATACCTTCTCACAAATGCCGTACGACTACGCTCTTGTACCGCCTATTTTCAAATCCTATGATCGCCTCGCTTCTCGACGCTCACTCCCGCGCTACCCATGGCTTGCCATGACCGCTAAATCGTCTTCCGGCTGCTTCGTCCAATGGGGACTTACGCACGCCATAGCATGGCGCGCGTCTTCGCCTTCCGGCCGGAACCCCCCGCATGAAACGTACATCCACCCTACGCTGCGCACTTATGGTCGTCACCGCCCTGGTGGCACTGGCCTGCCTCGCCGCCTGGGCCAAACTGCCGCTGGGCCAGCCCGCTCCCAGCACCGTGGCGGTGACCCGAGGCGACATCGAAAGCAGCGTGACCGCGCTCGGCACCTTGCAGCCACGGCGCTACGTGGACGTCGGCGCCCAGGCCTCTGGGCAGATCCGCACGCTGGCGGTGGAAGTCGGCGATGTGGTGCACAAGGGCCAATTGCTGGTCGAACTCGACCCCTCCACGCAACAGGCGCGGGTCGATGCCGGACGCTTTTCCATCGACAACCTCAAGGCCGAGCTGGCCGAACAGCGCGCCCAGTTCGAACTCGCGCAGCAGCAGTACCGGCGCCAGCAGGACCTGGCCCGCACCGGCGCCACCCGCGCCGAAGACGTGCAGGCGGCCCAGGCCCAGCTCAAGGTCACCCAGGCGCGGATCGACAAGTTCCAGGCGCAGATCCGCCAGGCCGAGGCCAGCCTGCGCAGCGACCAGGCAGAGCTTGGCTACACGCGCATCTACGCACCCATGGACGGCACCGTGGTCGCCCTCGATGCGCGCCTGGGCCAGACCCTCAATGCGCAGCAGCAAACCCCGCTGATCCTGCGCATCGCCCGGCTGTCGCCGATGACCGTGTGGGCGCAGGTGTCCGAAGCCGACATCGGCCAGGTCAAGGCTGGCATGAGCGCCTACTTCACCACCCTGGCCGGCGGCAAGCGCCGTTGGACCAGCACCGTGCGGCAGATCCTGCCGATTCCGCCGCGCCCGCTCGAACAGACCAGCCAGGGCGGCGGCAGCCCGGCCAGCATCGGCTCCGGTACCACCGGCAGCCAGGTGGTGCAGTACACAGTGCTGCTCGACGTCGACAACCCCGACGGCGCGCTGATGGCCGAGATGACCACCCAGGTGTTCTTCGTCGCCGGCCAGGCCCGGCAGGTGCTGACCGCGCCGTCCGCCGCACTGGACAGCACCGACGACGAGCACCTGCGCCTGGCCCAGGTACTGCGCGACGACGGCACGCTGGAGCGGCGCGAAGTGCGTGTGGGCCTGAGCGATCGGCTGCGTACCCAGGTGCTCGACGGCCTGCGCGAGGGCGAGCGCCTTGTGATCGGCAGCACCGTCAATGGGGGTTGAATGAGCCTGCCCCTGATCGAGCTGCGCGACATCCGCAAGGTCTACGGCGGCGTCGACGCCCCCGAAGTCGAAGTATTGCGAGGCGTCAGCCTGAGCATCCACCCCGGCGAATTCGTCGCCATCGTCGGCAGCTCGGGCTCGGGCAAGTCGACCCTGATGAACGTGCTCGGCTGCCTCGACCGGCCCACCTCGGGCAGCTACCACTTCGCCGGCAAGGACGTGGCCGAGCTGGACGTCGACGAGTTGGCCTGGCTGCGCCGCGAAGCCTTCGGCTTCGTGTTCCAGGGCTACCACCTGATCCCCTCCGGCTCGGCCCAGGAAAACGTCGAGATGCCGGCGATCTATGCCGGCCTGGCCGCCGACGCGCGGCACGCCCGCGCCGCCGCGCTACTGGAACGCCTGGGCCTGGCCAGCCGCACCGGCAACCGCCCGCACCAACTGTCGGGCGGCCAGCAACAGCGGGTGTCGATCGCCCGGGCCCTGATGAACGGCGGCCACATCATCCTGGCCGACGAACCCACCGGCGCGCTCGACAGCCACAGCGGCGGGGAGGTGATGGCCCTGCTCGACGAGCTGGCCGGCCAAGGCCACGTGATCGTCCTCATCACCCACGACCGCGAAGTGGCGGCGCGCGCGCAGCGCATCGTCGAGGTGCGCGATGGCCAAGTGGTCAGCGATTCGGGCCGCAAGCTCGCCTTGCCCAGCGAGCCCCCTGCGGCGACCGAACACCTGCAGGCCGACGACCTGCGCCAACGCCTGGACCGCGGCGCGACCCAGCGCGCCGCGTGGAGAGGCGAGCTGCTCGAATCGCTGCGCGCGGCCTGGCGAACGATGTGGATCAACCGCTTCCGCACCGCGCTGACCCTGCTCGGCATCGTCATCGGCGTGGCCTCGGTGGTGGTGATGCTGGCTATCGGCGAAGGCAGCAAGCGCCAGGTGATGGCACAGATGGCAGCGTTCGGCTCGAACATCCTCTACCTCAACGGCAGGCACGCGACTCTGCGCGAAGCGGCCGGCATCGTCACCTTGGACGATGTCGAGGCCATCGGCCAACTGCCCCAGGTACGACGTGCCATGCCCGTGATCGGCGGGGAGGTGGACGTGCGCTATGGCAATAACAACCAACCGTTCTATGTGGGCGGAAACAACACGCACTTCCCACAGATGCTCAATTGGCCGGTGGTGCAAGGCACGTTCTTCACCGAGGCCGACGAACGTGCCGGCGCCGCTGTGGCGGTGATCGGTCAGAAAGTGCGGGACAAGCTGCTGCCGCCCGGCAGCGATCCCATCGGCCAATACCTGCTGTTGGGCAACGTGCCGTTCCAGGTGGTGGGCGTGCTGGCCGGCAAAGGCGCGATTTCCGGCGACCAGGACAGCGACGAGCGCATCGTGGTGCCCTACTCCGCCGCAGCCATCCGCCTGTTCGCCAAGCACGATCCCGAATACGTGATCATCGCCGCCGCCGACTCCACGCGGGTGTCGGACACCGAGGCGGCCATCGACCGCTTGCTGGTGCAGCGGCATCTGGGCAAGCGCGATTTCGACCTGACCAACAACGCCGCGCTGATCCAAGCCGAAGCGCGCACGCAGAACAGCCTGTCGCTGATGCTCGGCGCCATCGCCGCCATCTCGCTGCTGGTCGGCGGTATCGGCGTGATGAACATCATGCTCATGACCGTGCGCGAGCGCACCCGCGAGATCGGCATCCGCATGGCCACCGGCGCGCGCCAGCGCGACATCCTGCGCCAGTTCCTCAGCGAAGCGGTGATGCTGTCGATGGTCGGTGGCTTGAGCGGCATCGCGCTGGCGCTGCTCATCGGGGCCGGCCTGGTGCTGGCCGATGTGGCCGTGGCCTTCGCCCTGTCCGCCATCCTCGGCGCCTTTGCCTGCGCGGTGGTCACCGGCGTGGTGTTCGGCTTCATGCCGGCGCGCCAGGCTGCGCGCCTGGACCCGGTCAAAGCCTTGACCAGCGAATGAGCGTGGTCCACAGCGTCCCGGTGCGCCACACCGTTTTGGCCCATGACCCAGCCTCGACGCGCCACACCGTTCTGGTCCATGACTCAGCCTCGCCCCTTACACCCTTTCGACCCGCCAACAGCCTCGTCCAGCGAAGAGCCTATGACCCTGCCCAGCCGTATCTGCCTGTTGACCTTGAGCCTGTGCCTCGCCGCCTGCTCCACGCCCTCTGCGCCCGAGGCTGGCATCGAGGCGCCGGCGCGCTGGCAAAGCGCGTCGCCCGATGCGCGCCAGGCCTGGCCCGACCGGCAATGGTGGCAAGCCTTCGCCAGCCCCACGCTGGACAGCCTGGTCGAACGCGCCCGGCGCAACAGCCATGACCTGGCCGCCGCCACCGCGCGGGTGCGCCAGGCCCAGGCCAATGCCGTGGTCGCCGGCGCGCCCTTGCTGCCCGAGGTGCAACTGGCACTGGACGCCAATCGCCAGCACCTGCTGCGCGGCGCGGGCTACGACGGCCTCGACGTCAGCGAGGACTACCGCACCAGCAGCAGCTTCGACGCGGTGCTCAGCACCCGTTACGAGGTGGACTTCTGGGGCGGCGTGCGCGGCAAGCGCGACAGCGCCCTGCGTGCCTTGGAGGCCAGCCGCTTCGACCGCCAGACCGTCGAGCTGACCCTGATCGGCGCGGTCGCCGACGCTTACCTGCGCGACCTCACCCTGGCCGAGCAACTACGCATCGCCCGCCTCAACCTGGACAACGCCAGCGACGTGCTGCGTGTGGTGCAGAGCCGCCAGCAGGCCGGCGCAGCCAGCCGGTTGGAGCTGGCCCAGCAGTCAGGCCTGCTGGCGGCGCAACGGCGCCAGGTGCAGTTGCTCGAACAGCAACGCCAGGACAACCGCGTGACCCTGGCCCTCCTGCTCGGCGAGCCGGTGCAGGCACTGCCCACTAGTGACGAGCGGATCACGGCGCTGGCTTGGCCGCCGCTCGCAGGCGGCATGCCCAGCGAACTGCTCACGCGCCGCCCGGACATCGCCGCCGCCGAAGCGCGCCTGGCCGCCGCCAACGCCGATGTGCGCGTCGCGCGGGCGGCGATGCTGCCGGCCTTGCAGTTGGGCATCGACCTGGGCAGCGGCGCCCGCACCGCCGCCGACCTCTTGCGCAGCCCGTTCTATACCCTGACGGCGGGGCTGGCGGCGCCAATCTTCGACAACGGCCGCCTGCGCGCCGGGCGCGACGTCGCCCAAGCGCGCCAGGCCGAACTGCTGGAAGACTACCGGGCGCGGATCGTGGCCGGCTTCGGCGACGTGGAAAAAGCTCTGAACGCCGTGGCCGGAATCGAGCGCCAGCAGCAGTGGCAGGACCAGGAAGTGCAACAGGCGGAATTGGCCTTCGACCTCGCCCAACAGCGCTACCGCGCCGGCGCCGAAACCCTGCTGGTGGTCCTGGAAACCCAGCGCACGCTGTTCGCCGCCCAAGAACAGCAGGCGCACCTGCGCCTGGAGCGTCTGCAAGGTAGCGTGGCGTTGTACAAGGCGCTGGGCGGTGGCTGGCAGGTGGGTCAACGCGAAGGCACGAAGGGCCAGGCCGGCGCGCCCGATGTGCCAGGCGCCCTTTGAAAGGCGCGCGGACGAGGTCAGGCAAGGCGAAAACCGGTGCAGGCGTCAGGCGCAAGCTGGCGATCCGAATCACCCCGGTGTACGCCTGGGCATGGGCGAGCCTCAGGGCCTTTCAGAAAAAACCTAGAAATCCATCCCCGCCACCGACAGGTGCCGCGCATACCACGGCCGTTTCGGCACGCGTTCGAGCAGCCCGTCGATGCGCTGCTCCTCTTCGGCGAAGATGATGCGCAAGGCCAGCTTCATGGTCTCGACGTCCATCTCCACCGACTTGCCGGGCCGTACGCCGGGCACGCTGCTGCAACCGTGGGTGTCGGGGCCGAGCCAGGGATCGTCCACTTCGACCCAACGCCCCGGCGCGAACCAGGGCACGCCGTTGACCTCGAGCCTGCGCACCTCGCCTGGGTGGAAGCGCTCGTGGGCGGCGAACCAGTCTTCGATACGGTCGTCGATCCAGCCGTGGAAACGCCAGAACACCGGGTGGACGTGGGAAGAGAACGGATCGCCGAGAAAGTCGTTTTCGGCGGCGAACCAGCGCGGCGCGAAGTCGTCCTGGGTGCGGCCGTAGGGCACCGGCACGCCGTTGGACGGATCGCGTGGCACCGCCGCCCAGCGCATGTGCAGCCAGTCGTGCAGGCCCAGCTCCATTTCCGAGCCGAACTGGCCGAGGGTCAGCTTGGCCAGGTAGCGTGGGTCGCGGTACTGCGACTCCCACAGCGCGAAGTTGGCCTGGAAGGTCTCCTCGCGCTTGATGCCGCTGACCCATTCGCTGAATTCCTCGTCGTCTTCGGCCACCCAGGTGGGCGGTACCGAACAACCGTCGAGGTTGTCGAAGTAGGCGGCGAAACCCTGGCGATCACGCTCCAGCGCCGGTTGCGGCAGCGGAAAATGCGTCCACGACGGCAGCGGCTGCAAGGCGCGTGCGTGGGCGAGCATGTTGCGGTGCATGAAGAAGAAGTCTACGCCCGAGCCGTTGCGGTCCTTGTGCCGCCCGCGAGCGTCGCGTTCGCGTTCGCGCGGGCCGGGCTGCCAGCCCAGGCCGCGCAGGCTTTCGCGGCGCTGCTCGGGCAGTTTGTGCCATTTGTCGCGGCTGGCGTGCCACAGCTGGTGGAACAGACGGTGTTCGGGGGCCGTTAGCCAGTCCAGCAGCGGCGCGGCCAGGGCGATGCGCTGGCGCGCTTCGGGGAGGCGCTGCTTGGTGGCGACGAAGCGGTTGTCCTGCTCGGGCAGGGCCAAGGGGCGGGTCAGGTCGATCAACTGCCCGGTGAAGGTGTCGCTGCCGGCATTGCCGAAGGCGGCCCAGACCTCGTCGACCAGCACGGTCATCTCATAGCGTGGCGCGGACTGCCCTTCGGGCACCAGGCGCCAGTACAGGCGGCCGCCGTCGTCCTGGCGCAGATCGCCGATCACTTGGTAGCGCGGGCTTGCGGCGCTGCGCAGGCGCTCAGCGCCGTCCAGGCAACCGCGCACGCCACGTCCGCGGGCGGCGATGTCGAGAAACAGCTCCAGGTCCTGCTCGGGCAGGCCCGGCAGACCGGCTTCAGCGCCGTACAGGCGCAGGCGCCAGATGCCGCGCAGACGGTTGGCCAACTGCTGCCCGGCGACGTCGGTGAGGTCTACCGTGGCCTCGCCCGGGGTTTCCGGCGGCTCGTCGGGGCGGGCCAGTTCGCGATGGCCGTAGTAACCGGCGGGCACGGCAGCGCCTACCAGTGCGGCCACAGCCATGAACCCTCGTCGAGAAATCGTCATCCAGCCACCTGCGTTCGCGCCTTCGAGCGTGCGTCATCCCAGCAAGAACGTATGCGGCACGGGCAAATTTAGCGGTTGGGCGCCCCACCGCCGGGCTAATTTTCCATGCCGACGCTTCGTCCCTCCCTGGTAGCCCAAGCCCGGCATTCGCCACCCGCAGCGAGACAGCAATGACACGACCACGCTGGAAGAAGATCCTCTACCTCGGCCTGCCCCTGGCCGCGCTGATCGGCGCGGGCGGCTACTTCGCCTGGCGTTGGTTGGACCCGGCAGCGGCCTACCCGCACCAGGTGGTCGAGCAAGCCAACGAACTGCAAGCGCGCATCGTCTCGTTCGACAGCCACATCACCTTACCGATGAGTTTCGGCGTGCAGGGCAACGAGGCCGACCGGGACGGTTTCGGCCAGTTCGACCTGGCCAAGGCGGCCAAGGGCCGACTGTCGGGCGCGGCGCTGACGGTCTTCGGCTGGCCGGAAATCTGGAACGGCCCCAACGCCCCGCACCGCCCTACCGCCGGTTTCGTGGAGGAAGCGCGCAACCAGCAGGAAGTACGTTACAAGGCCATCACCGGCATGATCCGCGACTTCCCCAACCAGGTCGGCATCGCCTACACCCCCGACGATCTGCGGCGCCTGCACGGCGAGGGCAAGTTCGCCATTTTCATCAGCATGCTCAACGCCTACCCGCTGGGCCACGACCTCGGTTCGCTCGACACCTGGGCCGCACGCGGCATGCGCATGTTCGGCTTCAACTACATCGGCAACAACGACTGGTCGGATTCGTCGCGCCCGCTGCCGTTTCTCAACGACTCGCCCGACGCGCTGGGCGGCCTGTCGGACCTGGGCAGGCAGGCCGTGCGACGGCTCAACGACCTGGGCGTGATCATCGACGTGTCGCACATGTCCACCCCGGCCCTGGAGCAGGTGGCGGCGCTCAGCCGTGCGCCGATCGTGGCCTCGCACTCGGTACCGCGGGCCTTCGTCGACATTCCGCGCAACCTCAGCGACAAGGAAATGCGCCTGATCCGCGACAGCGGCGGCGTGGTGCAGATCGTGGCGTTCTCCGCCTACCTCAAACCCTTGACGGCCAAGACCCAGGACAAGCTCAACGCCCTGCGGCACACGTTCGGCCTGCCGCCGCTGCCCAACCAGGCCATGGCGCTGATGCCGGGCGACCCGGTGATCGCCGCCTGGAGCGAGCAGCAGTTCGGCAGCTACGCCAGCCAGCTGTACGCCATTCTCGACGAAGAACCCAAGGCCACGCTCAAGGAATTCGGCGACGCCATCGACTATGCCGTGCGCAAGATCGGCATCGACCACGTCGGCATCGCTTCGGACTTCAATGAAGGTGGCGGCATCGAAGGTTGGAACGATGTCGGCGAATCGCGCAACGTCACCGCCGAGCTGATCCAACGCGGCTACTCCGAAGCGGACATCGCCAAGCTCTGGGGCGGCAACTTCCTGCGCGTCTGGGCGCAGGTGCAGCGCGCCGCCCAACCTACTCCGCCCTCACAGCCGTGACCGATGCCATGACCGACCGCCGTACTTTCCTCAAACACGCCAGCGTGCTGGCCATGGCGTTACCTCTGGGCAGCGGCCTGGCGGCCTGTGCCGCACAGCCGCAGACGCCGCAGACGCCGGGGGAGCAGGCGCCCGACCCTGACAAGTGGCGCCACTTGCAAAGCCTGTTCAGCCTCGACCCGGACTACCTGCACTTCGCCAACTTCCTGCTCACCGCCCACCCCAAGCCTGTACGCGAAGCCATCGAGCGCCATCGCGCCTGGCTGGACCGCAACCCCAGCCTGGCCATGGACTGGGACCGCGAGGAAACCTGGCGCCATGAAGCCCAGGTGCGCGAGTGGGCCGGACGCTACCTGGGCGCCAAGCCCGGGCAGATCGCTCTGACCGGCAGCACCACCGAAGGCCTGGCGATGGTCTACGGCGGCATCCACGTGCGCCCTGACCAGGAAATCCTCACCACCGCGCACGAGCACTATTCGACCTACTACAGCCTGGCCTTCCGCAGCGAGCGCGAGGGCACCCAGGTACGCAAGATCCGCCTGTTCGAAGACCCGGCGCAGGTCACCCAGGAAGAAATCCTCGCCAACATCGACCGCGCCATCCGCCCCAACACCCGCGTGCTGGGCATGACCTGGGTGCATTCGAGCAGCGGCGTGAAGCTGCCGGTGGTGGAGATTGGCGAGCTGGTGGCGCGGCATAACCGTGGCCGCGCCGAGGACCAGCGCATCCTCTATGTGATCGACGGCGTACATGGCTTCGGCGTCGAAGACCTGAGCTTCGCGCGGATGAACTGCGACTTCTTCATCGCCGGCACCCACAAATGGATGTTCGGCCCGCGCGGCACCGGCATCATCTGCGCCCGCAGCGAAGTGCTGGAACACCTCACGCCCTCGATCCCGACCTTTTCCGAGGACACTAACTTCGCCACGCGCATGACCCCTGGCGGCTACCATGCGTTCGAGCACCGCTGGGCGCTGGACGAAGCCTTCAAACTGCACCTGCAACTGGGCAAGGCCGACGTGCAGGCGCGCATCCACCAGCTCAACGGCTACCTGCGCGAGCGTCTGGCGGCGGATGCGCGGGTGCACCTGGTGACGCCGCGCAGCCCGGCGCTGTCGTCGGGCTTCACTTTCTTCACGGTCAAGGGTCGCGGGTGCGACCAGGTGGCAGCGGCGCTGATCGCACGCAAGGTCAACATCGATGCGGTGAGCCGCGACGTGGGGCCGGTGATCCGCACCTCGCCGGGGCTGCTCAACGACGAAGCGCAGATCGACCGGTTGATGGTCGAGCTGGAGCGGGCGCTGGCCTGAGACTTGCCCCGGCATGGCGGCGGGCCCATTGCGTCGTCGCTCGGGCCGGGCGGCACCGGCAGGCAACACCGGGCGGGGCCGCCAGCGCTGCACTCGCGGTGCGTTAAATCCACCTGCGGATCAAACGTTCATCTACTACCAGGCCGCCCGGCCCCCACCCGCCCCTGGCAATCGCCAGCTTGCGACCGAGGTAGTTCCATGTCCGCACCACCGCGCAGCGCCCTTCAAGAACTGATGACCCTGCTGCGGCCCTACCGCTGGATCGTGACCGGTTCCATCGTGCTGGGCGTCCTCGGCGGCGTGAGCATCACGGCGCTGCTGGCCACGGTCAACCGCGGCCTGCACAACGCCGACGGCCTGAGCGGCGGCGTGATCCTGGCGTTCGCCGGTTTGTGCCTGGTGGCGTTGCTCAGCGGCATCGCCGCCGACATCGGCACCAACCTGGTGGGGCAGAAGGTCATCGCGCGCCTGCGCAAGGACCTGGGGGCCAAGGTCCTGGCCGCGCCCATCGAGCAGATCGAGCGCTACCGCACCCACCGCCTGATCCCGGTGCTGACCCACGACGTCGACACCATCAGCGACTTCGCCTTTTCCTTCGCGCCACTTGCGGTGTCGTGCACCGTAGTACTGGGCTGCCTGGGCTACCTGGCCACGTTGTCGCTACCGATCTTCGCCATGACCGTAGTGGCCATCGGCATCGGCTCGGCCATCCAGTTCATGGCCCGCAACAAGGGCGAACGCGGCTTCAACGAAGCGCGCGACGCCGAAGACCACTTGCAGAAACACTATTCGGCCATCGCCGAAGGCGCCAAGGAACTGCGCATCCACCGCCCGCGCCGCCATGCGATGTTCACCCGCAACATCCAGGGCACCGCCGACCACATCTGTGACACGCACATCCGCTCGATCAACATCTTCGTGATCGCCAAGAGCCTGGGTTCGATGCTGTTCTTCGTGGTCATCGGCCTGGCCCTGGCGATGCAGTCGCTGTGGCCGAGCAGCGACCCAGCGGTGATCAGCGGCTTCGTGCTGGTGCTGCTGTACATGAAGGGCCCGCTGGAAAACCTGATCGGCAACCTGCCCATCGTCAGCCGTGCGCAGATCGCCTTCCGCCGCATCGCCGACCTGTCGGAGCGCTTTTCCTCGCCCGAGCCGCACCTGCTGCTCGATGACGTACGCCCGCCGGCCGTAACCCTGGAACGCCTGGAACTGCGCGGCGTGGAATACGCCTACCCGACGGTCGAAGGCAGCGCCGCCTTCCGCGTGGGGCCGGTGAACCTGGACATCGCGGCCGGCGAGATCGTCTTCATCGTCGGCGACAACGGTTCGGGCAAGACCTCGCTGATCAAGCTGCTGCTGGGCCTGTACGTGCCAAGCAAGGGCCAGGTGCTGGTCAACGGCGTGCCGGTCGAGGCGGCCGGGCTGGACGACTACCGGCAGTTGTTCACCACCATCTTCGCCGACTACTTCCTGTTCGACGACCTGATGCAGCCCGACCAGCGCGTGCCGCAGGATGCCACGCGCTACCTGGAGCGCCTGGAGATCGCGCACAAGGTCAGCGTGCGCGACGGCGCCTTCACCACCACCGACCTGTCGACCGGCCAGCGCAAGCGCCTGGCCCTGGTCAACGCCTGGCTGGACCAGCGCCCGGTGCTGGTGTTCGACGAATGGGCCGCCGACCAGGACCCGGCTTTCCGCCGCATCTTCTACACCGAGCTGTTGCCCGAGCTCAAACGCCTGGGCAAGACCCTGATCGTGATTTCCCACGACGACCGCTACTTCGACGTCGCCGACCATGTGGTGCGCCTGCAGGCCGGGCAAGTGCTGCGTGAGCCGGCCTTGGCCTGATCGACGTTTTTTCTGCCGGGGCCACACGGGCCCCCTATTGGCCATCCGATTACAAAGAGGACACCGCAATGCCGCTGGACCCCGACCTGGAAGGTTTTCTCGAACTCGCCGAGCTGGGCCGCCTGAGCGGCAAGCACAAGCCGCTGCACGCGCTGGGCGTGACAGAGGCCCGTGCGACCTTCGAGTCGAGTTCGCAAGTGCTCGACCCTGCGCCACCGGCCGCTGTGGCGGTCAGTCAGCACTGGATCGACACCCGCGACGGCGCGCGCCTCGAAGCCCGCCTGTATCGGCCTGCCGGCAGCCCGCACGCGCTGCCGTGCGTGCTGTATTTCCATGGTGGCGGGTATGTGGTGGGCAGCCTCGATTCGCACGACTCGATCTGTCGACGCCTGGCCGCCGTGTGCGGGCACGCCGTGCTGGCGCCCGCCTACCGTCTGGCGCCGGAGCATGTGTTCCCGATAGCCGCGCAGGACGCCGAAGACAGCGCCGCGTGGCTGGTCCGGCATGCGCCGACGTTGGGCCTGGACGGCGACCGCGTGATCGTGGCCGGCGACAGTGCCGGCGCCACTCTGGCCACGGTGCTGGCCATCGGCGCGGCGCGAGGCGCGCTCGCGGCAGGCTTCGCGCCACGGGCGCAACTGCTGTTCTACCCGGTGACGGATGCCTCACGAACCCGTCCTTCACATGCGCGCTTCGGTGAAGGTTACCTGCTGGAAAGCGACACCCTGGAATGGTTCTACCAGCACTATTTCCCCCACCCCGAGCAGCGCCGCGACTGGCGCGCCTCGCCGCTGCTGGCCCACGCCCTGCCCGCGCTGGCACCGGCCTACCTGAGCCTGGCCGAGTACGACCCGCTGTACGACGAAGGCTTGGCCTATGCCGAGCATCTTCGGGCCAGCGGCACGCCGGTGACGCTTCTCACCCAACACGGCCTGACCCACGATTTCCTGCGCATGTCCGGCATCACCGGGCAGATCGACGGCGTCTACAGCCACCTCGCCGATTGGCTGGACACGCTGTAGATGCGGTGCGCGGCGCGATGGTCATACGCCGCGCTGCGTCTCGCGTCGCCTGGCTGAGCGGCTGTGGTGCGTTTGGCTGAAACGCAATGCCGGCCGGCCATGCCCACGCCTACTCGCCACACAGGAGCTCTGTCATGTCCACGACACCCGTACAGCCGCCCAGCGGCTACCGCACCTTCGACCTGACCCTCAAGCGCCGCATCGCCCTCAGCCCTTCCCTGTTGCGCCTGGTGTTCACCGGCGCCGACGTCGCGCAGATGAGCACCCTCGCCCCCGATCAGCGGGTCAAGCTGCTGTTTCCGGCTGCCGACGGTTCGCTGCCGGCCCTGGACCCGAGCCTGCACTGGAGCGAAGCCCGGCGCCGCTTGCCCCCTGCGCAGCGACCGCCGATGCGCACCTACACCATCCGCTCGTTGGATCGCAGAGTCCTGGAAGTGTCGGTGGATTTCGTCCTGCACGGCGTCAACGGTCCGGCCTCGGCTTGGGCGACCCAGGCACGACCGGGGAACCGCCTGCAGATGATCGCGCCGAACCTGGCTTTCGTCGGCGATCCGGGCGGTTATGAGTGGAAGCCGCCCCAGGGTCTGCGACGTCTCCTGCTGGTAGGCGACGAAACCGCGCTGCCGGCCATCGCGGGCATTCTCGAACAACTGGCCGACCAGACCAGCACGGCTCAGATCGAGGCGTTCGTCGAAGTGCCGTTGGCCGAAGATTGCCTGCCACTGCGGCTGCCGAGCGGGGCACGCTTGCATTGGCTAGCGCGCGATACGCTGCGCTGCGCACAGGGCCAGGCCATGCGCCAGGCGGTACGCGAGCGGGCCTGGCTGCCAGCAATGCAGTGGAGTGCCGAGGGCGAGCTGGACGACGTCGATGTCGATCGCGAGATGCTTTGGGAACAGGCCAGCGCCAACGACGGCGCCTTCCATGCCTGGGTGGCCGGGGAGTCGGCGACGGTGATGGACATTCGCCGTTTTCTGATCAAGGAACGGGGTTTGGACCGTGGATGCCTGAGTTTGATGGGCTATTGGCGTGCAGGACGAGTACTGGATTGACGGGCCGCACCAGCACAATCGGCTGCGGACCCAGCCTGTAGCGCGATGAGGCCGACCTGGCGGCCGACCTCATCAAGGGCCTCAGCCCGCCAGCGCGGCGTGCACGGCCTGGGCGAAGCGCTCGGCCACCTCGTCGACCTGCTCAGCGGTGATGATCAGCGGCGGCAGGAAACGCACCACCGCACCATGGCGCCCACCCAGCTCGACGATCAGGCCGCGGCGCAAGCATTCGCGCTGTACCTTCGGCGCCAGCAGACGGCACACCGGCGGATGGCCCTGGGCGTCGGGCGTGCCCCGCGGGTCGACCAGTTCCACACCGAGCATCAGACCGCGACCGCGAATGTCGCCCAACTGCGGGCAGTCACGCTGCAACTGGCGCAGGTGGCCACAGAGGCGCTGGCCCATGGCCTCGGCATGGGCGGCCAGATCGTGCTCGACCAGGTAGTTCATCACCGCGGACCCTGCCGCCATGGCCATCTGATTGCCACGGAAGGTACCGGCATGGGCACCCGGCCCCCACTGGTCGAGCCAGTCGCGGTACACCACCACCGCCAGCGGCAGGCTGCCGCCGATGGCTTTGGACAGAGTCACCACGTCGGGCACAATGCCGGCGTGTTCGAAGGCGAACATCTTGCCGGTGCGCGCGAAGCCGCTCTGGATCTCGTCGACGATCAGCGCCACGCCATGCTGCGCGGTGATGCGGCGCAGGCCCCGCAGCCACTCGACGTCGGCCGGGATCATGCCGCCTTCGCCCTGCACCACCTCGACGATCACCGCCGCCGGCAGTTGCACGCCGGCCTCGGGGTCGCTGAACAGGGTTTCCAGATAATGCAGGTTGGCGCGCACGCCGGCCTCGCCGCCCAAGCCGAACGGGCAGCGGTAGTCGTAGGGGTATGGCAGGAACTGCACGTTGTTGTTGAGCAGCGCGCCCAGCGCTTTTTTCGGACCCAGGCTGCCCATCAGGCTCAAAGCGCCTTGCGACATGCCGTGGTAGGCGCCCTGGAAGGCCAGCACGGTGCTACGGCCGGTGGCGATGCGCACCAGTTTCAGCGCGGCCTCGACCGCGTCGGTGCCGGTTGGGCCGCAGAACTGGATCTTCGCTTCGCGGCGCAGGCCTTCGGGCAACAGGGCGAACAGGTCCTGGACGAAGCGGTCCTTGACCGGCGTGGTGAGGTCGAGGGTGTGCAGCGGCAGCTCGTCGCTCAGCACCCGCTGGATCGCTTCGATCACCACCGGGTGGTTGTGGCCCAAGGCCAAGGTGCCGGCGCCGGCCAGGCAGTCGATGAACTGGCGGCCTTCGACGTCCTCGACATGGATGCCCCGGGCACGCTTGAGCGCCAGCGGAATGCGCCGCGGATAACTGCGGGCGTTGGACTCCTGCTGTTGCTGGCGCAGCAGCAGCGGCGAGTCGGTGAATTCGTACAACGCCTGGGGCGCACTGGCCGGCAGGACGTGGGCAAGGCTCGAAGCGGTGGACATGGCAAGGCCCTCACAAGCGTGCGTTTGATTCCCGCCCAGCCCAGTAACCGGATCTGTGCGGGGCAATGCTTGGAGAACGCTTAGGCGCCGGGTGGATTTAGCGCCTGTGAGGGGTTTTCGCAGCCGCCACCCGCTCAGAGGCTGCGCGCGGGCAACTGCAACGAGACGCGCAAACCGTCTTCGCGGCTGTCGAAGCGCAAACGCCCGGCGCAGCGCTGGACGATCGCCTCGACGATGGCCAGGCCCAGACCGCAGCCGCTGCTGTGGCTGTGCCGCCAGAAGCGTTCGGTCAGGCGCTGCAGGTCGGCGGCGGCGATGCCCGGGCCATGGTCGCGGACCACGAAGCCGACCTGGTCGTCGATCATGCGCACGTCCAGCTCGATCGGCGCCTGCGCGCCACCATGGCGCAACGCGTTGTCGAGCAGGTTGCGCAGCGCGGTAACGGCCAGGGGCGCGGGCAGGCCCAGGTAGGTGCGCGCCGCCTCGTCGGGCAGGCGCAGGTGGATGCGTTGCTGATGGTCCGGGCCAACGTCATGCATGGCCTGACGGGCCACCTGCTCGGCGCTGCACTGCACGCCGTCGTCGAACGACAGGCTGCCCTCCACGCGCGCCAACATCAGCAGTTGCTCCAGCGTCCGGTGCAGGCGGTCGGCGCCTTGCTCGGCGTGCTCCAGGGCCTGTTCGCGCACCGCGCCGTCGGTCATGCGCGCCACTTGCAGGTGGGTCTTGACCACGGTCAGCGGGCTGCGCAGTTCATGGGCGGCATCGTCGGTCAGGCGCCGCTCGCGCTCCAGGGTCTGGGCGATGCGGCGGAACAGCTGGTTCTGCGTGTCGAGCAGCGGTTGCAGCTCGCTGGGCAAGCCCTCGACCTGCAACGGCTCGACGCTGTCGGCGCGGCGCTGGCGCAAGGCGTCGCGCATGCGGTTGAGCGGCGCCAGCCCCTTGCCCAGGCCGATCCACAACAGCCCCAGGCTGCCCAGCAGCGCCATCAGCACGGGCGCCGAAGCGACCAGCAGCACCGAGCGGTTCAGCGCCTCGCGCTCCTGGTGACGGTCGGCGGTGGTGATGCGCACGTCGCCATGGCTGTAGGTGAAGCTGCGCCAGGCGGCGCCGTCGATGGTCTGGTCGTGGAAGCCGGTGCCGCGCTCGTCGAGGCTGGTGTCGTGCTGGTGGTTGCTGGCCAGGATCTCGCCGCGCAGCGAGGTGACCTGGCAGGCCATGCCGTCGGGCACGCTGAGCTGGTCGGCGGCGATGTGCGCCGCCTCGCCCTTGACGCCGAGCGGCTGCGGCAACTGGTCGATCAGCCCGGCGACCATGCGCGCCGAGGCCACCAGGCGCTGGTCGAGGGAGAACATCATCTGCTGGCGCAGGTCGCACAGCATCCAGGCCGCAGCCAGCGCCCAGATCAGCACGAAGACGCTGCCCAGCCCCAGGGACAGCCTTAAACGCAGGCTCATGCGGCCGGCCCCAGACGGTAACCCAGCCCGCGCACGGTTTCGACGATGCCGCTGCCGAGCTTGCGCCGCAGGTGGTGGATGTGCACGTTCAGGGCGTTGCTCTCGACCTCGTCGTTGAAACCGTAGACGCAATCCTTGAGGTGTTCGCTCGACAATACCCGCCCGGGGTTGTGCAGCAGTGCTTGCAGCAGGGCCTGCTCGCGGCGCGACAGATCGACCGGCGCGCCGTGCAGGAAGGCCTCGCAACTGCTCGGGTCGTAGCGCAGCGCGCCGTGTTCGATGACGTTCACCGCACGGCCGGCGGCGCGGCGCAGCAAGGTGTGCAGGCGCGCAGCCAGCTCGCGCAGGTCGAAGGGTTTGAGCAGGTAGTCGTCGGCGCCGGCGTGCAGGCCATCGACGCGGTCGGTGACGGCGTCGCGGGCGGTCAGCACCAGCACCGGCAGGGCCTCGCCCTGCTGGCGCAGGCGCCGTAGCAGGGCGAGGCCGTCTTCGTCGGGCAGGCCCAGGTCGAGGATCATCACGTCGAACCGGGCGGTGTGCAGCATGTGCTGCGCAGCGGCGGCGGTGGCGACACGGTCGACGGTCAGACCCTGCGCGGTGAGGCCGGCGCAGATGCCGCTGGCGATCAGGTCGTCGTCCTCGCAGAGCAGTACGTGCATGGTGGGTATTCCGGTAAAAGGGGTGGCATTGCACAGGGGCTGGATTAAGGGGGAATTATGGCCTGTGCCGTGGCGCTTGTGTGCCTCCTCGGAAGCGCCTGGTCGGCGGCCCGTACGGCAGGCATAAAAAAGCCCGCAGTGTGCGCGGGCAAGTACCTACGAAGAACGACGGCGCCGGTGCTAGGGTCTGTATGAAAAGTCTTGAGACGCCGGGCAGGCAAGGCGAAAACAGGCGAGGAAGCGGAGCGTACTGTAGTACGTGAGCATTCTGAGTCTGTTTTCAACGCAGCATGACCAAGTATCAAGGCTTTTCGTGCAGAGCCTAGCTGCCGCGATAGGTCGAGTAGCTGTAGGGCGAAATCAGCAGCGGCACATGGTAGTGGTCCTGCGCGGCATCGATGCCGAAGCGCAGCACCACCACGTCGAGGAAAGCCTGTTCGGGCAGCGGCGTGCCGCGGGCACGGTAGTAGGCGCCGGCGGCGAACTGCAACTGGTAGACGCCGGTGCGGTAGTCGTCGCCTTCGAGCAGAGGGGCGTCGACGCGGCCGTCGCTGTTGGTCACGGCACTGCGCACCAGTTCCAGGCGCTGGCCTTCGACGCGGTACAGCTCCAGGGTGATGGCGCTGCCCGGGCAACCGTGCGCAGCGTCCAGTACGTGTGTGGTCAAGCGTCCCATCGGCTCAGCGCCTCTTGTCGAATGGTTTGGGAAGGATCAGGGCAGCGTGGGCGTGAACGGTACGCGACGCTGTCGGTGGCGCTTATTAAGGCAGCCGGCCGGAAGATTGTACACAATTTTTTGTTGAATTCCTGACACCCATCGCTGCACAAGATATTCCGACGAGCACAATAAATGCGCTATGACCCTAGACAATACCTGACCAATCAGGCAACTTTAGGCCGCCTGTCCCAACGCCTCCGTCAGGTCGATGCCGGGAAAAAACGGGATTACAAAGGATTTCAAAACTTGTATACAATCAGCTCATCCGGTGGTGCGACATCCCGACGCGGGTTCGCCCATCTCGTGCACTGAACGAACAAGAAGGAAGACTGCAGTGAGCGCTGACTACCCCCGCGACCTGATCGGCTACGGCAACAACCCTCCCCACCCGCACTGGCCGGGCAACGCCCGCATCGCGCTGTCGTTCGTCCTCAACTACGAGGAAGGCGGCGAGCGCAACATCCTGCACGGTGACAAGGAGTCCGAAGCCTTCCTCTCGGAAATGGTCGCCGCCCAGCCGCTCCAGGGCCAGCGCAACCAGAGCATGGAATCGCTCTACGAATACGGCAGCCGCGCCGGCGTATGGCGCCTGCTCAAACTGTTCGAGGACACCGGCGTGCCGCTGACCGTCTTCGCCGTGGCCATGGCGGCGCAGCGCCACCCCGACGTGATCCGTGCCATGGTGCAAGCCGGCCACGAAATCTGCAGCCACGGCTACCGCTGGATCGACTACCAGAACATGGACGAGGCCCAGGAGCGCGAGCACATGCTCGAAGCCATCCGCATCCTCACCGAACTGAGCGGCGAACGTCCGCTGGGCTGGTACACCGGCCGCACCAGCCCCAACACCCGGCGCCTGGTGATGGAGGAAGGCGGCTTCCTCTACGACAGCGACACCTACGACGACGACCTGCCCTACTGGGAACGCAACAACCCCACCGACAAGCCGCACCTGGTGATCCCCTACACCCTGGACACCAACGACATGCGCTTCACCCAGGTGCAGGGCTTCAACTGTGGCGAGCAGTTCTACCAATACCTCAAGGATGCGTTCGACGTGCTCTACGCCGAAGGCGCCGAGGCGCCGAAAATGCTCTCCATCGGCCTGCACTGCCGCCTGGTCGGCCGCCCGGCGCGTATCGCCGCACTCAAACGTTTCGTCGAGTACGCCAAGGGCCATGAGCAGGTGTGGTTCGCCCGCCGGGTCGACATCGCCCGCCACTGGCACGCCACCCACCCGTTCGTGAACGAAGAGAACGCCTGATGACCGCCTTCAAGACCCTCACTCCGTCGTCCCTGGACCGCGAGGCGTTCATCGCCACCTTCGCCGATATCTACGAGCATTCCCCGTGGGTCGCGCAGCGTGCCTTCGACCACGGCCACGTGAGCGAGCTCGACGACGTCGAGACGCTGCACAAGCGCATGAGCGACGTGCTGCTCGGCGCCAGCCGCGCCGAACAGCTGGCGCTGATCAACGCCCACCCGGACCTCGCCGGCAAGGCGGCGGTGCAAGGCGAGCTGACCGCCTCCAGCACCGCCGAGCAGGCCGGCGCCGGCATCCACCAATGCACGCCCGAAGAGTTCGCACGCTTCACCGCGCTCAACGACGCCTACAAGGCACGCTTCCAGTTTCCGTTCATCATGGCCGTGCGCGGCAGCGACCGGCACCAGATCCTCGCCGCCTTCGAAACGCGCCTGCACAACGATCCTGACACCGAGTTCCAGCAAGCCCTGGTACAGATCAACCGCATCGCCCTGCTGCGCCTGTCGCAGCTGTAAGCCTGAAGTTCGATACCGTGAAACACCCTGCGGCCCGGTGCGTGAAGCGTCCGCCCCGCCGCAGGCCAATGCCTTACCCTTACGACAATCACAAGACAGAGAACAAAAAGCATGCGCACCCTGACGATCGAGCCCCTGACCCAAGAAGCCTTCGCCCCGTTCGGTGACGTGATCGAAACCGATGGCCGCGACCACTTCATGATCAACAACGGCTCGACCAGGCGCTATCACCAGCTCGCGACCGTCGACACCGCCGAGCTGGGCGACAAGGCGATCATCAGCATCTTCAGCGCCGAGGCGCTGGAAATGCCGCTGACCATCCGCATGCTCGAACGCCATCCGCGGGGCAGCCAGGCTTTCATTCCGCTGCTCGGCAACCCCTTTCTGATCGTGGTCGCGCCCATTGGCGATGAACCTGTATCGGGTCTGGTCCGCGCCTTCCGCACCAACGGCAGGCAGGGCATCAATTACCATCGCGGCGTCTGGCACCATCCGGTGCTGACGATCGAAAAGCGGGATGACTTCCTGGTGGTTGATCGCAGTGGTGTAGGCCACAACTGCGATGAGCATTACTTCACCGAGGAGCAATTGATGGTCCTCAGTCCCAACCAATAAGAAAGGGTCGGTCATCGTCCTGGTGACCGGCATGAGGTACTTACTGTGGAAGCACACCTTCACGAGTGGCTGAACCTGAGCGTGCGTTGGGTTCACATGATCACGGGTGTCGCCTGGATCGGCGCGTCGTTCTATTTCGTCTGGCTGGAAAACAACCTGGATCGGCGTACGCCCCGCGAGGGGCTGTCGGGCGACCTGTGGGCGATCCATGGGGGCGGCATCTACCACTTGGAGAAATACAAGCTGGCCCCGCCGAAGATGCCGGACAACCTGCACTGGTTCAAATGGGAGGCCTATTTCACCTGGATGTCGGGCATCGCCCTGCTCTGCGTGGTGTTCTACTGGAACCCGACGCTGTACCTGCTGGCTCCCGGCAGCACGCTGTCGGGCCCCGAAGGCGTGGCCATCGGCGTGGGCTCGCTGGTCGCCGGCTGGTTCGTCTACGACCTGCTCTGCGATTCGCCCCTGGGCAAGCGCCCGATGCTGCTGGGCGGCGTGCTGTTCGTGCTGATCATCGCAGCCTGCTGGGGCTTCAGCCTGGTGTTCAGCGGCCGCGGCGCGTACCTGCACACCGGCGCGATCATGGGCACCATCATGGTCGGCAATGTGTTCCGCATCATCATGCCGGCCCAGCGCCAACTGGTCGCCGCCATCGAGCAGAACCGCGCGCCCGACCCGCTGCTGCCGGCCAAGGGCCTGCTGCGCTCGCGGCACAACAACTACTTCACCTTGCCGGTGCTGTTCATCATGATCAGCAACCACTTCCCGAGCACCTACGGCAGCCAGTACAACTGGCTGATCCTGGCCGGCATCGCCGTGGCCGCCGTGTTGATCCGCCATTACTTCAACACCCGCCACGACAGCCACAAGTACGCCTGGACCTTGCCCGCCGGCGCCCTGGCGATGATCTGCCTGGCCTACGTCACCGCGCCCAAGCCGGCGCCGACCAGCCCTGAACAGGCGGCCGTGAAGTACCAGCCGCTGCCGGCCACCGCCGTCGGCGGCAAGACGGCCGCCGAGCGCCGCGCCGACGAGGCCGAGCAGGCCAAGCAAGCTGCGGCCGCGCCTGCCCAGGCACCGGCCGAAACGGCGCCCGGCACCAGCAGCGGCAGCGTCGCCCAGGTGCACGAGGTGATCCATCAGCGCTGCACCGTGTGCCACTCGGCCACCCCCACCAGCCCGCTGTTCAGCACCGCCCCCGGTGGCGTGCTGTTCGACACGCCGCAGCAGATGCATGCCCAGGCCGCGCGCATCCAGGCCCAGGCCGTGGCCAGCCAGATCATGCCCTTGGGCAACATCACGCAGATGACCGTCGAGGAACGCAAGTTGGTCGGCGACTGGATCGCCAAAGGCGCGCCGGTCGAGTGAAGCGCACCCGTCGCACGTAAGCCGTAAGCCCTGAGCGATACGCAAGCACCGCGCCCCACGCTGGGGCCGCAGCCTCCAAGCACTCCCTGGAGGTTGCGGCCCACGCGCGTCGCCTCTGTTTGCCAGCCGCCTGCAACAAGCAAGCATCGAGCTTCGGGCGCGCGCGTCCAGCCTTCCGACGAAGCTGGCCGCCCGCCGCCCGCCGCTTGGATCCGAGAATAAAAACAAGACTCGAGGTGCTGCATGTCCACGTTCCGCAAGGCCGCCGTCCCCCCGGCGCCGCCCCGCCAACCCCTGCCCGCCTTCCAGCTGTTCCTGGTCGGTCTGCAACATGTGCTGCTGATGTACGGCGGCGCGATCGCCGTGCCGCTGATCGTCGGTCAGGCGGCGGGGCTGTCCCGTGAAGACGTCGCCTTCCTGATCAACGCCGACCTGCTGGTCGCCGGTGTCGCCACGATCGTGCAGTCGTTGGGCATCGGCCCGGTCGGCATCCGCATGCCGGTGATGATGGGCGCCAGCTTCGCCGCGGTCGGCAGCATGGTGGCCATGGCCGGCATGCCCGGCGTCGGCTTGCAGGGCATCTTCGGCGCGACGATCGCCGCCGGCGCCTTCGGCCTGCTGATCGCACCCTTCATGTCCAAGGTGGTGCGCTTCTTCCCGCCGCTGGTCACCGGCACGGTGATCACCTCCATCGGCCTGTCGCTGTTCCCGGTGGCGGTGAACTGGGCCGGTGGCGGCCAGCAGGCCGAGACCTTCGGCTCGCCGCTGTACCTGATGGTGGCCGGCCTGGTGCTGGCGATCATCCTGCTGATCCACCGTTTCATGCGGGGCTTCTGGGTCAACGTCTCGGTGCTGCTGGGCATGGGCCTGGGTTACGTGCTGGCCGGCAGCCTGGGCATGGTCGACCTGTCCGGGCTGGCGCAGGCGCCGTGGTTGCAGGTGGTGACGCCGCTGCACTTCGGTATGCCGACCTTCAGCCTCGCACCGGTGCTGTCGATGTGCCTGGTGGTGGTGATCATCTTCGTCGAGTCCACCGGCATGTTCCTGGCGCTGGGCCAGGTCACCGACCGCGAAGTCACGCCCGGCATGCTGCGCCGCGGCCTGCTGTGCGATGCCGGCGCCTCGTTGGTGGCCGGGCTGTTCAACACCTTCACCCACTCCTCGTTCGCGCAGAACATCGGCCTGGTGCAGATGACCGGCGTGCGCTGCCGTTATGTGACGGTAACGGCCGGGGCGCTGTTGATCGGCCTCAGCCTGCTGCCCAAGGCCGCCTACCTGATCGCCTCGATTCCGCCGGCGGTGCTGGGCGGCGCTTCGATTGCCATGTTCGGCATGGTCACCGCCACCGGCATCAAAATCCTGCAAGAGGCCGACATCGCCGATCGGCGCAACCAGTTGCTGGTGGCGGTGAGCATCGGTTTCGGGCTGATTCCGGTGGTGCGCCCCGACTTCTTCGCGCAGCTGCCGGCCTGGATGGCGCCCATCACCCACAGCGGCATCGCCATGGCCACGCTCAGCGCGCTGGTGTTGAACGTGCTGTTCAACATCCTCGGCGGGGCGGGCCGCGATGCGCAGCGCCAGGCCTGCCACCACCCCTGAAGCCAGGATTGCCGCCGGCCAGGCGCGGCCGGCCAGGTGCCATGCCGGCGGCGACAACCTGACCGAACGATCAGTCGTGCGCTTTCGCGTGCCAGGACGGCGCGCTTGAGGGTCCACGCGCAAGCCAGTAATCTGCGCGCCCCTCGAACAGGACGGTACGGATTCCGTCTGCCTCGCTCACCGGTTGCCAGGCGTAGCGGCACGACGGAGCGTAGCCTGCGAGCGCACCTTGAGCCCCTCTTCATCCGTGCCCCAACGGCACCGAGCAGCGGGCGACGCGGCATCCCGACCCGATGCCGCGCCGTGTGCGATGAAGTGCGGCCCGGGGCTGCGAGTTGACCTAAAAGACAAGAAACGGTGCCAGTCGAGCGCCGCCACCCGACCCAACAGGAGCGACATCCACCATGCGTACCCTCAACAGCCTGATCCTTGCCGGCGGCTTGCTGACCTGCGGCGCCAGCGTCGCCGGTGACCTGCTGCAGTGGCAGAGCAACAGCCTCACCTACCTGTGGGGCAAGAACTTCAAGGTCAACCCCGACACCCAGCAGACCTTCACCTTCGAGCACGCCGACGGCTGGAAATACGGCGACAACTTCTTCTTCATCGACCGCATTTTCTACCAGGGCAAGAAGGACGCCAACGTCGGGCCCAATACCTACTACGGCGAATTCACCCCGCGCCTGTCGTTCGGCAAGATCTTCGACCAGGACCTGTCGTTCGGCCCGATTAAAGACGTGCTGCTGGCCATGACCTACGAGTTCGGCGAGGGCGACAGCGAGTCGTACCTGATCGGCCCGGGCTTCGACCTGGCAGTGCCGGGCTTCGACTACTTCCAGGTGAACTTCTACAAGCGCACCACCGACGGCAGCCGGCCGGGCGACGACGTCTGGCAGATCACCCCGGTGTGGGCCTACACCCTGCCGCTGGGCTCGTCCAATCTGCTGATCGACGGCTACATGGACTGGGTGGTGGACAACGACGAGAACCGCCGCGGCACCTACCACGCCAACCTGCACTTCAACCCGCAGATCAAGTACGACCTGGGCAAAGCGCTCAAGCTCGGCGAGAAGCAGCTGTACGTGGGTGTGGAGTACGACTACTGGAAGAACAAGTACGGCATCAAGGATTCGGACGGCTTCACCACCGACCAGAACACCGCCAGCTTGTTGGTGAAAGTGCACTTCTGAGGGCAGGCGCGCTTGCTCGGGATTCGCCAGGCGGGCAAGCGCGCCATCGATGGTGCGGTCATAGGGCGTTTGGACGAGGCCTCCCCGCGGTTTGGCGGGGCCGGGTCAAGCGCAGCCGGGCTGCGTCGGGCTCGGCCAGGCTGGGTTGCTCCGCCCGGTCGACCTTGCACGGGCCGCGCGTGAGCTGGCCGAGCCTTTTCCGACCTGTCCGGACGGCTCGAGCCTCACTTGGCCGGTTCTTCCTTGCGGGCCGTGCCCACGACCTTGCTGACAGCACCCACCCCCACGGCGGCGATCATCCCGGCGATGGCACCGATCACGCCATAGGCGAACATCTTGGCCACCACCGCCCAGCCGCCCAGATCGCCCACCAGCGTTTCCAGGAAGTGTTCGATCGGCTGGATGCCTTCGGCCACGAAGGTGCCGCCGACCAGGAACATCGCCACCGTGCCGATCCACGACAGCGCCTTCATCAGCACCGGTGCCGAGGCCACCAGCGCGCCGCCGATCTTTTTCAGCAGTGTGTTCTTGGCCTTTTGCAGCTTGAAGCCCACGTCGTCCATTCTGACGATGCCGGCGACCGCGCCGTAGACGCCGGCCGTCATGGCGATGGAGATGACGATGAGGGTCACGATCTGCTGCATCAAAGGCGCGGCCGCCACCACGTTCAAGGTGATGACGGTGATTTCCGCGCTGAGGATGAAGTCGGTGCGGATGGCGCCCTTGACCTTGCGTTTCTCGTAGGCCGCCAGCGCCTCCGGAGTTTTCGGCACGGCCTTGGCTTCGCGCGCCTCGGCTTCCTCACCACCGCGCTGGAGCTTTTCCTTGATCGCCTCGAAGCCTTCGTAGCAGAGGTAGATGCCGCCAGCCATCAGCAGCCATTTGACCGACCAGGGTGCGAAGGCGTTGAGCAGCAGCGCGCACGGCACCAGGATCGCCTTGTTCAGCAACGAGCCCTTGAACACCGCCCAGACCACGGGCAGCTCGCGGTCGGCGCGCATGCCGGTGACCTGCTCGGCATTCACCGCCAGGTCGTCGCTGAGCACGCTCGCGGTCTTTTTCGCCGCCACCTTGCTCATCAGGGAAATGTCATCGAGCAGTGCGGCGATATCGTCCAACAATGCGAAGAAACTGCTGCCAGCCATGTGTGTGCGTCCTGAGTCGATTGATGCGGTGCCCGCAAACCCCGTGGCCGGCCAGGCCCAGCGCGAGCCGGTGCCTGGCGGCGAGGGAATGGGATACAGACCGAGCGGGCACCTAGGAGTTCTGCGCCGTAGCTGCCGCGCTTGCGCCGGCCACGCGGTGGCAGGCAACGATAGACCGATGCGTCAGCGGCTCCGCGCCTGCCCATCAACGCGCTGAGCATCGACCGGGCTGCAAGGCCTGTGCTCGCACCAGCAAGCCGCCGGTTCGAGCTGCTGAATGAGCTGGCGAATAGCGCTATCGCCATTGCAAGCTCCCGCAGCGAGACGCTGAACGGACTGGGGGGTATCGCCATTGAGGTCGCAAACGCCCATGCCAAGGTAATGGCCGGGCTGCCGGGCACCGCCTTGAGCGCGCTTCCGGCACGGTGCTACCATGCCGCCCCCGCTTGCCGAGGTAGGCCGATAGAGGAAGTGTCCGGACCATGAGCACCATTCGTGAGCGCAACAAGGCACTGATCCTGCGTGCGGCCAGCGAGGAGTTCGCCGACAAGGGCTTCGCGGCCACCAAGACCAGCGACATCGCCGCCAAGGCCGGGCTGCCCAAACCCAACGTCTATTACTACTTCAAGTCCAAGGACAACCTCTACCGCGAGGTGCTGGAAAGCATCATCGCGCCAATTATGCAGGCCTCCACGCCGTTCAACGCCGACGGCGACCCCCAGCAGGTGCTCAGCGCCTACATCCGTTCCAAGATCCGCATTTCCCGCGACCTGCCGCATGCGTCGAAAGTGTTCGCCAGCGAGATCATGCACGGCGCGCCGCACCTGTCGGCGGCCCAGGCCGAGCAGTTGAACGCGCAGGCGCGGCACAACATCGCCTGCATCGAACAATGGATCGAGCGCGGACAGATCGCGCCGATCGATGCGCACCATCTGATGTTCAGCATCTGGGCGGCGACGCAGACCTACGCGGATTTCGACTGGCAGATCTCGGCGGTGACGGGCAAAGCGAAGTTGGCCGACAGCGATTACGAAGCGGCGGCGCAGACCATCATTCGCCTGGTGCTCAAGGGGTGCGAACCGGACGCCGGCTGAGGGCACGACTTACCGCTGCCTCCCTGTGGGAGCGGCTTCTGCCGCGATGGCCGGCGCAGCCGGCCCAAGCGCCACAGCGCTTTCGACACGCCATACGCCGTGCTTGGACTGGGCCGGCGGTGCCGGCCATCGCGGCTAATCGGAGCGCCGAACCGGCCGCTCCTACACCCCCACCCCCGCATCCGCCTTCAACCCCACCGCCTCTATCGCACTGATGGCGCACTGCTCGTCGATGTCGGAGGTGTCGCCGCTGATGCCTACCGCACCGAGCACCTTGCCGTCCGCGTCGCGGATCAGCACGCCGCCCGGCACCGGCACCACGGGCCGTTCGCCCAGGCCATTGAGGGCGGCGAAGAAGGCCGGGCGTTGCTGCGCGTCCAGCGCCAGCAGGCGCGAGCCCTTGCCCAACGCGATCGCCCCCCAGGCCTTGCCGATGGCGATGTCGGGACGCATCAGACTGGCGCCGTCTTCGCGTTGCAGGGTCAGCAGATGGCCGCCGGCATCGAGCACGGCCACGGTCAGCGGCGCGGCCTCGATGGTGCGGCCGACGGCCAGGGCGGCGGTCACCAGACCGACGGCGGATTTGAGCGTCAGGGGGTTCATGGGAAGGTCCTCTTATTGTTGTGGGCGCCTGAAGGCGATTGAAAACCGAAGCCGCCACTAGAACACAACAGTACTGAAAATTGTATACAATATTTTCAAACGATCGTCTCAAAAAACCTCTAAATACCTTCCATTCAGCACGAATCCCGATCATTTGGCTTTCACCGAAAGGTGTTGACCACCATAAGAAAGCATGAATACACTTCATCGCAGAAAAAGTTGTATACAATTACAAAATCGATGAGGCACAACCCATGAGCAAAATGAGAGCAATCGATGCGGCCGTGCTGGTCATGCGCCGCGAAGGCGTCGAGACGGCCTTCGGCATTCCAGGCGCGGCCATCAACCCGTTGTATTCGGCGTTGAAGAAAGCCGGCGGCATCGATCACATCCTCGCGCGCCATGTCGAAGGTGCCTCGCACATGGCCGAGGGCTACACCCGCGCCAACCCCGGCAACATCGGCGTGTGCATCGGCACCTCGGGTCCGGCCGGCACCGATATGGTCACCGGCCTCTACAGCGCCTCGGCCGACTCCATCCCCATCCTCTGCATCACCGGCCAAGCGCCACGTGCGCGCCTGCACAAGGAAGACTTCCAGGCCGTCGACATCACCAGCATCGTCAAGCCGGTGACCAAATGGGCCACCACTGTGCTCGAACCCGGCCAAGTGCCCTACGCTTTCCAGAAAGCCTTCTACGAAATGCGCAGCGGCCGCCCGGGCCCGGTGCTGATCGACCTGCCCTTCGACGTGCAGATGGCCGAAATCGAGTTCGACATCGACGCCTACGAGCCGCTGCCGGTGCACAAGCCTGCCGCCTCGCGCGTGCAGGTGGAAAAGGCCCTGGCCCTGCTAAACGACGCCGAACGCCCGCTGCTGGTGGCCGGTGGCGGCATCATCAATGCCGATGCCAGCGACAAGCTGGTGGCCTTCGCCGAGCTAGTGGGCGTGCCGGTGATCCCGACCCTGATGGGCTGGGGCACCCTGCCCGACGACCACCCGCTGATGGTCGGCATGGTCGGCCTGCAAACCTCGCACCGCTACGGCAACGCCACCCTGCTCGAATCCGACCTGGTGCTGGGCATCGGCAACCGCTGGGCCAACCGCCACACCGGCTCCGTGGACGTGTACACCCAAGGCCGGCGCTTCATCCATGTCGACATCGAACCGACCCAGATCGGCCGCGTGTTCACCCCGGACCTGGGCATCGTGTCCGACGCCGGCAGCGCCCTGGACCGCTTCATCGAAGTGGCCCGCGAATGGAAAGCCGCCGGCAAGCTCAAAGACCGCAGCCAGTGGCTCGCCGACTGCCAGCAACGCAAGGCCAAGTTGCAGCGCAAGACCCATTTCGACAACGTGCCGGTCAAACCGCAGCGCGTGTACCAGGAAATGAACAAGGTGTTCGGCAAGGACACCTGCTACGTCAGCACCATTGGCCTGTCGCAGATCGCCGGCGCGCAGTTCCTGCATGTGTACAAGCCGCGCCACTGGATCAACTGCGGCCAGGCCGGCCCCTTGGGCTGGACCATTCCCGCCGCCCTCGGCGTGGTCAAGGCCGACCCGTCGCGCAAAGTGGTGGCGCTGTCGGGCGATTACGACTTCCAGTTCATGATCGAAGAGCTGGCGGTGGGCGCGCAGTTCAACCTGCCCTATGTGCACGTGCTGGTGAACAACGCCTACCTGGGGCTGATCCGCCAGGCCCAGCGCGGCTTCGAGATGGACTACTGCGTGCAGTTGGCCTTCGAAAACATCAACGCCAGCGACGCCAGCAGCTATGGTGTGGACCATGTGGCGGTGGTCGAGGGCCTGGGCTGCAAGGCCCTGCGCGTGTTCGAGCCGGCCGAGATCGGCGCGGCGCTGGTCAAGGCGCAGGACATGGCACAAGCGCTGCGCGTACCGGTGGTGGTCGAGATCATCCTGGAACGGGTGACCAACATCTCCATGGGCACCGAGATCGACGCGGTCAACGAATTCGAAGACCTCGCGCTGATCGGCAACGACGCCCCCACCGCCATTTCGCTGCTCGACTGAACCGTCCGACGCCCCGGCACCCGCTTTGCGGTGCTGGGGCCTTATCCGCTAGGAGACCCACCATGCCTCGCTTCGCCGCCAACCTGTCGATGCTGTTCACCGAACAGGACTTCCTGGCCCGGTTCAAGGCCGCTGCCGACGCCGGCTTCACCGGGGTCGAGTACCTCTTTCCCTACGACCACCGCGCCGAAGAGATCCGCCAGCAACTGGACGCCAACGGCCTGACCCAGGTGCTGTTCAACCTGCCGGCCGGCGACTGGGGCCAGGGCGAGCGCGGCATCGCCTGCCACCCGGAACGGGTCGAGCAGTTCCGCGCCGGCGTCGACCAGGCCATCGCCTACGCCCAGGTGCTGGGCAACACCCAGGTCAATTGCCTGGCCGGCATTCGCCCGCAAGGGGTGGACGAGCACCAGGTGCGCGCCACCTTCGTCGACAACCTGCGCTACGCCGCCGAGCGCTTGCACAAGGCCGGCCTGCGCCTGGTCATGGAAATGATCAACACCCGCGACATCCCCGGCTTCTACCTCAACACCACCGCCCAGGCGCTGGACATCCAGGCCGAAGTCGGCAGCGACAACCTGTTCCTGCAGTACGACATCTACCACATGCAGATCATGGAGGGCGATTTGGCGCGCAGCCTGGAGGCCAACCTCGCGCTGATCAACCATGTGCAGCTGGCCGACAACCCCGGCCGCCACGAACCGGGCACCGGCGAGATCAACTACCACTTCCTGTTCGCGCACCTGGACCGCATCGGCTACCGGGGCTGGGTGGGCGCCGAGTACAAGCCGCTAAGCACGACCGAGGCGGGCCTTGGCTGGTTGAAGACGTACAACGTGGTCTGACGGTATTTCCTGGGGTGCGAGGGTACGGCACGCCAAGGCGGCAGCGTCTGGCCGGCGTGCCCGCTGTGCCCTCCAGGCGCAACCCCCTGTCCCCACCTTCCAATAATAAAGAGGCACCTGCACATGGCTAAGATCGGTTTCATCGGCACGGGCATCATGGGCAAACCCATGGCCCTCAACCTGCTCAAGGCAGGCCACGACCTGTTCGTCTCCGAACACCACAGCAAGGCCCCGGCCGACCTGCTCGAGGCCGGCGCGGTCGCGCTGGCGAGCCCGAAAGAGGTGGCCCAGGAAGCGGAGTTCGTCATCGTCATCGTTCCCGACACGCCCCAGGTCGAGAGCGTGCTGTTCGACGACGATGGCGTGGCGCAGGGCCTGAGCGCGAACAAGGTGGTGATCGACATGAGTTCGATCTCACCCACCGCCACCAAGGCCTTCGCCAAGCGCATCGGCGAGCTGGGCGCGGCCTACCTGGACGCACCGGTGTCCGGTGGCGAAGTCGGCGCCAAGGCCGCGACCCTGAGCATCATGATCGGCGGTTGCGAAAAAGCCTTCGAACGCGCTCTGCCGCTGTTCCAGGCCATGGGCAAGAACATCACCCACGTCGGCGCCAGCGGCGACGGCCAGACCGCCAAGGTGGCCAACCAGATCATCGTCGCCTTGAACATCCAGGCCGTCGGCGAGGCGCTGCTGTTCGCGGCCAGGAACGGCGCGGACCCGGCCAAGGTGCGTGCGGCGCTGATGGGCGGCTTCGCCTCCTCGAAGATTCTCGAGGTGCATGCCGAGCGCATGATCAAGGGCACCTTCGACCCCGGCTTCAAGATCAACCTGCACCAGAAAGACCTCAACCTGGCCCTGCAAGGCGCCAAGGAGCTGGGCATCAACCTGCCCAACACCTCCAACGCGCAACAGGTGTTCAGCACCTGCGTGGCGCTGGGCGGCGGCAACTGGGACCACTCGGCGCTGATCAAGGGCCTGGAGCACATGGCCAACTTCTCGATCCGCGACGAGGACTGAGCCGTTTCACGGGAGTGCCTGGTCAGCGCTTCTGCAACGCGCAACACCCGCCCCGCATTCGGCCTGCACGGAGGCCGGATGCGGGGCGGTTCTGATTCTGCACAACAACAACGATTGGGAGCTTGCCATGTCGGACGATCCGCAAACCTTACTCCGCGCGCTGTTCGATGCCGCGGTCGCCGCGGCCCACCCGCGTCAGGTCCTCGAACCTTGCCTGCCCGCTGACCGCAGCGGCCGGGTGATCGTGATCGGCGCCGGCAAGGCCGCCGCGGCCATGGCCGAGGTGGTGGAAAAGCACTGGGAAGGCGACGTCAGTGGCCTGGTGGTGACCCGCTACGGCCACGGCGCCAGCTGCCAGAAGATCGAAGTGGTCGAAGCCGCGCACCCGGTGCCCGACGCCGCCGGCCTGGCCGTCGCCGAACGCGTGTTGGCGATGGTCAGCGACCTCGGCGAAGACGACCGGGTGATCTTCCTGCTCTCCGGCGGCGGCTCGGCGCTACTCGCCCTGCCCGCCCCCGGCCTGACCCTGGCCGATAAGCAGCAGGTGAACAAAGCCCTGCTCAAATCCGGCGCCACCATCGGCGAGATGAACTGCGTGCGCAAGCACCTCTCGGCGATCAAGGGCGGCCGCCTGGCCAAGGCCTGCTGGCCGGCCACCGTCTATACCTACGCGATTTCCGACGTACCGGGCGACCTGGCCACGGTGATCGCCTCCGGTCCGACGGTGGCCGACCCGACCACCCGCCACGACGCCCTGGCCGTGCTCAAGCGCTACGCCATCGACGCGCCGCAGGCGGTGCTCGACTGGCTCGACGACCCCGCTTCGGAAACGGTCAAGGCCGACGATCCGGTGTTGTCGCGCAGCCATTTCCAACTGATCGCCAAGCCCCAGCAATCCCTGGAAGCCGCCGCCGTGAAGGCGCGTCAGGCCGGCTACAGCCCGCTGATCCTCGGTGACCTGGAAGGCGAGTCGCGGGAAGTGGCCAAGGTGCACGCCGGCATCGCCCGGCAGATCGTGCTGCATGGCCAGCCGCTCAAGCCCCCGTGCATCATCCTGTCCGGCGGCGAAACCACCGTCACCGTACGCGGCAACGGCCGTGGCGGGCGCAACGCCGAGTTCCTGCTCAGCCTTACCGACAGCCTCAAGGGCCTGCCCGGCGTCTACGCGCTGGCGGGCGACACCGACGGCATCGACGGCTCAGAAGACAACGCCGGCGCCCTCATGACCCCCGACAGCTACGCCCGAGCCGCCGCGCTCGGGCTGTCGGCCACCGACGAGCTGGACAACAACAACGGCTATGGCTACTTCGAGGCCCTGGACGCACTGATCGTCACCGAGCCGACGCGCACCAACGTCAACGACTTCCGCGCCATCCTCATCCTCGAGACCCCGTACCCATGACCGTCGACAAGAAAGTCAAGATCCTCGCCACGCTGGGCCCGGCCACCCGCAGCGTCGACGACGTGCGCCAGCTGGTCGAGGCCGGGGTGAACATCTTCCGCCTCAACTTCAGCCACGGCGAGCATGCCGACCACGCCCAGCGCTACGACTGGATTCGCGACGTCGAACGCCAGCTCAACCGGCCGCTGGGCATCCTCATGGACCTGCAAGGCCCCAAGCTGCGCGTCGGCACATTCGCCCAGGGCAAAGTGCAGCTGCAGCGCGGCCAGCCCCTGCGCCTGGACCTGGACGCCACCCCCGGCGATGCCTCGCGCGTCAATCTGCCCCACCCCGAGATCATCGCGGCGCTGGAGCCGGGCATGGACCTGCTGCTCGACGACGGCAAGCTGCGCCTGCGCGTGGTGGGCAAGCACCTCGAGGCCATCGACACCGAGGTGGTGGACGGCGGCGAGCTATCCGACCGCAAGGGCGTCAACGTGCCGCAAGCGATGCTGGAGCTCTCGCCGCTGACCGACAAGGACCGCCGCGACCTGGCGTTCGGCCTGGAATTGGGGGTCGACTGGGTGGCGCTGTCGTTCGTGCAGCGCCCGCAAGACCTCCTCGAAGCCCGCGCGCTGATCGGCGACCGCGCTTACCTGATGGCCAAGATCGAGAAACCGTCGGCGGTGACGCAACTGCAGGCCATCGCCGAGCTGGCCGACGCGATCATGGTCGCCCGCGGCGACTTGGGCGTGGAAGTGCCGGCCGAGCGCGTGCCGCAGATCCAGAAAAGCATCGTCGGCGTGTGTCGTCAGTTGGGCAAACCGGTGGTGGTAGCCACGCAGATGCTCGAATCGATGCGCTTCTCCCCGGCGCCGACCCGCGCCGAGGTCACCGATGTGGCCAACGCCGTGGCCGAAGGTGCCGATGCGGTGATGCTGTCGGCCGAGACCGCCTCGGGTGATTACCCGCTCGAAGCGGTGCGGATGATGAGCAAGATCATCCGCCAGGTGGAGAACGGCCCGGATTACCAGGCGCAACTCGATGTCGGCCGGCCCAAGGCCGAGGCCACGGTGTCGGACGCCATCAGCTGCGCGATCCGCCGCATCAGCGGCATCCTGCCGGTGGCGGTGCTGGTCAACTACAGCGAATCGGGTGCCTCGACCCTGCGCGCGGCCCGCGAACGGCCCCGCGCGCCGATCCTCAACCTCACGCCCAACCGCCGTACCGCACGGCGCCTGAGCGTGACCTGGGGTGTGCATTCGGTGGTCAACGACCGCCTGCACCAGGTCGACGAGATCTGTTCCACGGCGCTGGAAATCGCCCAGGCGCAAGGCATGGCGCAGTTGGGCGACACCTTGCTGATCACGGCGGGTGTGCCTTTTGGCAAGCCGGGCACGACCAATACGTTGCGCATCGAGGTGCTGGTGTAGCGCTTCGCACGAGCGAACCACGACTGCGCCTAGCAGCCATGCCGCTCGGCACTGCCAATCGCCAGGCGTTCGTACGTTGCCGAGCGGCATCCGTCAGACGCCAGCACCGCGGGTTTCCCTGCAGACATCTCCATTCATTGCGCCCATGGCCTATGCATACCAAGCACTTCGTCAACCCCTGCCCCGACTGGGCCACCGCCCTGCTCAACGGCTTCAGCCAAGTCCTGCTGCTGCGCAGCCCGCTGTGCGGCCTGTGCTGCCTACTGGCCATTCTGCTGACCGCACCGACCCTGGTCGGCGGCGCACTGCTCGGCGCCCTCGCCGGCTTGCTCACCGCACAACGGCGCGGCTACGACCGCACCGACCGCCAGGCCGGCCTGTACTGCTACAACGGCGTGCTGATCGGCATCCTGATCAGCGCGGTGCTGCCGTGGTCGGCCATCTTGCCGCCGTTGATCATCGCGGCCGGGGGGTTGTCGAGCATCGTCACGCACCAGTGGCGCAAGCGTGGGGGCAAGTTGCTGGTGGCGTATACGGCGCCGTTCGTGTTGTTGGGGTGGGCGACGTTGCTGCTGGCCGAGCCTGGGGTGCCGGCGGTCGTCGAGGCGAACCCGCTGCATGGGCTGTTACGCGGCGTTGGCCAGATATTTCTGCTGGACCACCCGCTGGCAGGGCTGCTGATCGTGGTGGGTCTGTTCATCGCGCAGCCATATGCGGCCATGTGGGCGGTGATCGGCTCGGCGATGGGTGGTGGGGTCGCGCTGCTGGCGGGTCAGGAGCAGGCGGCTTGGATGGGGCTGTATGGGTTCAATGCGGCGCTGGCGGCGTTGGCGTTCAGCCGGCAGGGGGAGCGACCGTGGGTGACGCTGCTGGCGATCACCCTGGCGCTGATGTTGCAGCCGGCGTTCGACCTGATGCCGGTGGCGGGGTTGACGGCGCCGTTCGTGGTGGGGTGTTGGTTGATGCATATAAAGAAGCGGTACGAATTGCAACATCAAAGTGCCTAATGACTGCCTTGAGGGTTTCTGATCCTCTTGTTCGTGCTAACAGGCGGAGGTGCGTAGAAGTTACCCGTTGTCGAGCTACTCCCACTCTGCGGAGCCGGGGTCGCGGCAAGGGAAGCAATCACCTCGTCCAGATGGGTATTGTAGTCATACCGTTCAAGTTGAAAACCTTTATCCAACAGCGGTTGGTCAATAACAGGTGAAGACTTAGGTATGTAGATGTCGCCCTTGACGAAAAACTCTCCATCGAACATCGACTGATGCGTAGTTCCCTGTCGTTTGCTGTATATCTTCATTGCACCAAAAAACTCGTAAGCCTCGAAAGAGTCGTCCTGGCGCTTGTAAATCGTTCGCCTCTGTTTGAAATTTTCAGGCCGCCCCAAAGGTTTCAGGTAATCTCGAAGTAAGGGCTTGGGCAAACCCAGTTCTTTTAGACGCTTGGTAAGGCCAGTTTTTGCCAAACCCGAAGGATCGGAGTGATTCACAGGATCGCCAGAACAATACGCATAACCATTAAGACCGCCCAGGCGAAAAGGACTCAGACCATCATAGCTATGGAAGCGCCGCAGCACGGGGTTGTAAAGCCGATGGCCATTTCCGAGCGTATAAGCTTTTGTGGCCGAGTCCAATACCTGTCCCGCGTACCCCATACGTGACCTCCTTACAAAGTCGGCGATGAAGCCGTATGGCAGGTAGGCAATGCTACGCTTATCGTATTTCGAGGAAACTACACTACGCCCTGCCGTAGGGGGCTCGTTGTTACAATCTTCGATCATCATTTTTTGCTCTCCTCGCGTACACCGTAGGTTCAACGCCGAACGTTCGTCCCAACCTCTAAAACGCTGGCACTGTTGTCCTACAGCGCATCGGATCAAAGGCGGTGGAACGCGCCGAAGCTGACCGCGCTGTCTTTCCTGGAAGCCTGGCACGCCACAGACCTAGCGTTTTACAGCGCATCGAGTGCTCCATCATCACTTTTTTGATCGGCATCACGCATGATACTGCGCAGTCGATAGAGAAACGGTCCTCAGCGATTCATTCATAGACAACGACCGCCAAGAACTGAAATGCAGTACCACAGAGGTCGCTTCCGTCCCAACTGAACCCAGACAGTGAATCACTTCGTCATTCAGACAAAGTTCTCGCAGGCCAGCGCCCGTCACGTTGTTCTGCCAATTATCAGATGATGCAGAAATGGATAAAACTGGCATTTTTGTCAGTCATCCCCCTTGCCGTCTGTGCGGATTGCCCCTAGCGTGCTCGGCTGCAAAGCCGTCTCCCGGCCCATTCACTGCCCCATGGAACCTGTTCATGACTCACCCCGCGAGCCTGCGCGAGCGCCTCTACGTCGTCGTCTTCCAAAGCGACACCCCGGCCGGTCGACGCTTCGACAAACTGTTGTTGCTGATCATCCTCGCCAGCCTGGTCACGGTCATCCTCGACAGCATCAGCGAAGTCCACCGCAACTATTCCGATGTGCTGGCCGCCATCGAGTGGGGCTTCACCGCCATTTTCCTGCTCGAATACCTGACCCGTCTGTACAGCTCGCCCAAGCCTTTGCGCTACGCCTTCAGCTTCTACGGCCTGGTCGATCTGCTGGCGATCGTGCCGGGGATCATCGCCCTCTACTACAGCGACGCGCAGTACCTGCTGATCGTGCGAGTGATCCGTATGCTGCGCATCTTCCGCGTGCTCAAGCTCAGCCCCTACCTGAACCAGGCCGACTACCTGCTCAAGGCGCTGCGCGGCAGCAAGCAGAAGATCATCGTGTTCCTGGTCAGCGTTTCGACCCTGGTGACCGTGTTCGGCACCTTGATGTACGTGATCGAAGGACCCGAGCATGGCTTCACCAGCATTCCCAAAGGCATCTACTGGGCCATCGTGACCCTGACCACCGTGGGCTTCGGTGACATCGTGCCGCAGACGCCCTTGGGCCAGGTGCTGTCGTCGCTAGTGATGATCACCGGTTATTCGATCATCGCCGTGCCCACCGGCATCTTCACCGCCGAACTGGCCAACGCCATGCGTGGGGAGCGCTTGCAGCAGGAGTGCCCGCGTTGCGCCAAGCCCCAGCACGAACAGGCCGCAGCGTTCTGCTCGCGCTGTGGCAGCAGCCTGTTCGGCAAAGGCTGAACGACCGTCGCGGCACGCGTACCTGCGATGGGCCGTGAGGCGGCCCAGATCCCGACGATGCCTGGCTATGCCGATGCCAGGCCTGCGGCCATCGCACCTGGTCAGCGCGCCGAACCCACTGCCTGCCAAGTCCGGCACTTGGCGCATATCCCTCTCACTTTTTGTTCTTTAGCCCTACCCTGGCCACCCGCTATAGTCGCAGGCACTGTGCCATCCACCTTCCCTACAAGGACCGATCGTGAAGAAACTCCTCAGCGCGTCACTACTCGTCGCCGGCCTGGCTTTGGGCAACCTGGCCCAAGCCGCTCCGACGTTGCTCAACGTGTCCTACGACGTGATGCGCGACTTCTACAAGGACTACAACCCCGCGTTCCAGAAACACTGGCAGGCCGAGCACAACGAGAAGGTCGAGGTGCAGATGTCCTTCGGCGGCTCGAGCAAGCAGGCGCGCGCGGTGATCGACGGTCTGCAGGCCGACGTCATCACCATGAACATGGCCACCGACATCAACGCCCTGGTCGACAAGGGCAAGCTGGTGCCCGACGACTGGGTCACGCGCTTGCCGAACAACAGCGCGCCCTTCACCTCGGCCACCGTGTTCATCGTGCGCAAGGGCAACCCCAAAGCCCTGAAAGACTGGCCCGACCTACTCAAGGACGGCGTGCAGGTGATCGTCCCCAACCCCAAGACTTCGGGCAACGGCCGCTACACCTACCTGTCGGCCTGGGGCTACGTGCTCAAGCAAGGCGGCGACGAAACCAAGGCCCGCGAATTCGTCGGCAAGCTGTTCAAGCAGGCGCCGGTACTCGACACCGGCGGGCGCGCGGCGACCACGACCTTCATGACCAACCAGATCGGCGACGTGCTGGTGACCTTCGAGAACGAGGCGGAAATGATCGCCCGCGAGTTTGGCCGCGACCAGTTCGAGGTGGTGTACCCGAGCGTGTCGGCCGAGGCCGAGCCGCCGGTGAGCGTCGTCGACAAGGTGGTGGACAAGAAAGGCACCCGCGCCGCCGCCGAGGAGTACCTCAAATACCTGTGGTCCCCGGCCGCGCAGGAAATCGCCGCGCAGAACTACCTGCGACCGCGCGATGCCACGGTGCTGGCCAAGTACACCGACCGCTTCCCCAAGGTCGATTTCCTGTCGGTGGAGAAGACCTTCGGTGACTGGCGCACCGTGCAGAAGACCCACTTCAACGATGGTGGTGTGTTCGATCAGATCTATACCCAACAGTAAAAGCGCCTGGAAGGCGCCCTGCTCGCGGCTCGAACCGACCTGAACTTTCGGGCGATGCACGCTTTTCAGTTGAAGTGGCCGGTTCAGCACTCCGATCAGCCGCAGTGGGCCAGGCAGCGGCCCATCGGAGCGGAGCGCGGAACCGGCCGCTCCGACACTGGACCCACATCTGGTGAAGGAGATGTATCCGCAACAGGCTCAACCGCCCTAGATCAGACGTCCCACCCCGCTCACTCAGCCAGCCACCACCTCACTCCATCGAACTTCCCGCCCTTACGCCACTCAGTTTCCTGACTACCCCCTGCCCGCTCACCCCGGCCCGAGGATCATTCAGTGCTGCGTTTTCTCACTCCGTTTTTGCTTGGCTGCCTATTGAGCACCCACCTGTGGGCCGCCGACCCGGCGCCTGCCGAAGCGCCACCCGCCGAGCCTGCGCCGGTCTTGCAAGGCGGCCTGCTCGGCGCCCTGGCCGATGGTCTGGACAGCGCCGGCAAGGAGCTGGACCTCGACGAGCACCTGGTCGATGCCTGGCGCCTGCGTACCGACCGCGCCAGCCAGGAAGTCGAACGCCTGGTCGACAAGCATTCGGCCAGCGACACCCTGCAACTGTTCGTCGACTTCCTGCTGCTGACCTTGGCCTGGGCCGGCAGCTTCGTGGTGCTCAACCTGCTCGGTCGCCTGCTCAGCAAGCGCCTGGCCGCCACCGCCTGGATGCGCGGACGCGTGCGCATGCGCGCGCTGCTGGACTACCTGCTGCCCTACACCGTACCGGCCCTGGCCGCTTTGCCGCTGGCGGTATACGCCAGCCGCTTCGTCGACCCCTCGATCGCCCGCGCTACAGGCCTGAGCCTGGCCTATGCCACCAGCAGCGGTTTGTTCTCGACCTCGATCATCCTGTGCCTGATCACCCTGTTCGACGCCGGGCACAAGCGCCGCGCCGTGGCGGCGATCCGCCGTATCGCGCCCAAGCCGCTGTTCCTGATCGGCTTCCTGGCGGCCTGGAGCGACGCCTTGACCAGCCCGCAGATCGCCCGCCAACTGGGCAGCAACATCACCAGCAGCGTGGCGGTGCTCACGGGCCTCATCGCCACCGCCATCTTCGCCAGCCTGGTGTTGCGCCTGCGCAGGCCGGTGGCGCACCTGATCCGCAACCGCGACTTGAAAGAGCGTCTACAGCATCGCGCCGTGCAGGAAACGCTGCGGATCTTCTCCAAGGTCTGGTACCTGCCGATCCTGCTGATGATTCTGGTCTCGGCGGTGCACCTGATCGGCGCAGGCGAGGAAAGCCAGAAAGCCTTGCAGAACGCCTTGCTGACCACGGTGCTGCTGGTGGGTGCGGTGTTCCTCAGCACCACCTTGCAACATGTGCTCGCCCCACGTACGCCCGATAACGCCCAGCGCACCCGCCCCTACAAGGAACTCGTGCGCAGCCTGGCCCACGCGCTGCTGCGCATCGCCATGGCGGTGGCCTTCATCGAACTGCTGGGGCGCATCTGGGGCTTTTCGGTACTGGATTTCGCCCTGAGCAACAGCCTGGGCAAGGCGATCAGCAATTCGGTCTCGACCATCGGCCTGATCCTGCTGGTGACCTGGCTGCTCTGGGTCGTGCTCGACACGGCCATCCAGGAAGCGCTCAAGCCGGCGGTGGGGCGCCGTGCGGCGCGGCAACCGAGCACACGGGTGCGGACCATCCTGCCGATGCTGCGCAATGCGGTGAAGGTGATCCTGATCGTCATCTGCACCATCACCACCATGGCCAACCTGGGCATCAACGTCGCGCCGCTGCTGGCCGGTGCGGGGGTGATCGGCCTGGCCATCGGCTTCGGGTCGCAACAGCTGGTGCAGGATGTGATCACCGGGCTGTTCATCCTCATCGAAGACACCATCTCCATCGGCGACTGGGTGGTGCTCGACTCAGGCCACGCCGGTACCGTGGAGAGCCTGACCATCCGCACCCTGCGCCTGCGCGACGGCAAAGGTTTCGTGCACTCGGTGCCGTTCGGCCAGATCAAGGCGGTCACCAACCAATCGCGGCAATTCGCCTATGCGTTCTTCTCGGTGCAGTTCACCTACGACAGCGACGTCGACGCTTCGCTGGCGCTGATCCACGAGGTGGGCCAGTCGATCACCGCCGACCCGCTGCTCAACAGCAACCTGCAGAGCCCGTTGCAGGTGTTCGGCGTCGACCGCATGGACCTCAACGGCTTCGTGCTCACCGCGCAGTTCCGCACCATTTCCGGGGGCCAGTACGCGGTGAGCCGCGCCTTCAACGAGCGCTTGAAAAAGCGTGTCGACCAGACCGACAACGTGCACTTCGCACAGGTCTACCCGGTACGGTTGCCGGGGGTCGAGGCACCGGCCGCCTCGGTTTAGGCGGCGACGAACACCAGCGCCTTGAGCCCGCCTTCGGGGTCGATGTCGGGAAACTCGGGCGGGTTGTCCAGGCGCTCGACGAAGCGCAACTGCGGTGCCTGCTCGGCCATGCCGTCGAGCAGGAACTGCGCGCCGACGCCCGGATCGTTGACGCAGGCCAACACGGTGCCGCCTGCGTTCAGTAGTTCCGGTAGGCGGCGCAAGATCTTGGCGTAGTCCTGGGTCAGCACGAAGCTGCCGCGCTGGAAGGTCGGTGGGTCGATGATGATGAGGTCGTAAGGCCCATACTTGCGCACCTTGCCCCAGGATTTGAACAGCTCATGGCCCAGGTACGCCACGCGCGAGGCGTCGTGCCGGTTCAGGCGGTGGTTGTCGCGGCCGCGGGCCAGGGCCGACTTGGCCATGTCGAGGTTGACCACCTGCTCGGCGCCACCGGCGACTGCCGCCACGGAGAAGCCGCAGGTGTAGGCGAACAGGTTCAACACGCGCTTGCCTGCCGCCTGCTCGCGCACCCAGCGTCGGCCATGGCGCATGTCGAGGAACAACCCGGTGTTCTGGCGCACGCCGAGGTCGAGCAGGTAGGTCAGGCCATCCTCGACCACTTCACGCTGCACGCAGGGTTCGCCCAGAAGCCATTGGCCCGGGCTGTCGGGCAGGTAGCGGTGTTGCAGCAAAATTGCCTGGCCGTGCCATGCCGGCCCTTCGGCGAGCCGGCGCAACATGGCTTCGAGCTCGGCCAGTTGCTCAGGCGGCAGCTCGCGGAACAGCGCTACCGACAACACGCCCTGCAACCAGTCGACGGTGATCTGCTCCAGTCCCGGCCAGCAGCGACCGCGGCCGTGGAACAGACGGCGGGTTTCCGCTGGCGGCGGATCGAGGGCGGTGAGCAGGTGCTGTTCGAGGGTCTGGATAGGCGAGGTCATGGCAGGGCCGCAAGCTGAAAAGCGCGCATTCTACCGGCTTTGCCCGCAGCCTTGGCGCTTCGTCGGCGTCGATCGTTCAACGGTCGAGCGCAACCGGCTTGGCCGCCGCGAACCACCATCCCTGCTGCATGCCTGCGGCGGCCAGAAGGATCAAGCCGACCCCCAACCACTGCAGCGCGCCCAAGCGATGCCCGAACGCCGCCCAGTCGACCAGTATCGCCGCGACGGGATAGACGAACGTCAGCGCCCCGGTGAGCGCGGTGGGCAAACGCTGGATGGCGCTATAAAGCAGCACGTACATGACCCCGGTGTGTATCAGACCGAGGGTCACCAGGCTGGCCCACTGCCCCGAAGCCTGCGGCAGGCTCACGGGCATCACCCAGGGCGCCAGCAGCACTGCACCCGTGAGCACTTGCACCAACGCGATCACATGGGGTGGTGTGCCGCGCAGGCGTTTGATGACCACTGCCGCCAAGGCGTACAACGACGCCGCCCCCAAGGCCAGGGCGATACCCAGCAGGTAGTCGTCGCCCTGCGCCTGATCCTGGCCATGGGCGGCGGCGATGGCCAGCACGCCGGCGAAGGCTACGGCCAGCCAGGTGAGCTTGGCCGCAGTGATCTTCTCGCCGAGAAACAAGGCCGCCAACCCGAGCAACAGGAACGGTTGCAGGTTGTAGACCGCCGTGGCGATGGCGATCGACGCCCGCGAGTAGGCAGCGAACAGCAATAGCCAGTTGCCGACGATGGCCACCCCACTGAGCACCGCCCAACCCAATGCGGCCCGGGTGAGCATGCCCCACTTCAAGTGTCCCAGCGCCGCACAGATCACCCCTAGCGCCAGGCTGCCGAACACGCAGCGCCAGAACACCACCTCGATCACCGCCTGCCCGCTGACCAGCACGAACCAGCCGATGGTGCCCGAAATCAGCATGGCTGCGATCATTTCCAGCGAACCCCGTCGCACCGAGTCGTTCATTGCGCACCTCCTTCGAATAGGAGATCAGTATGGAAAACGGCGTGCGGCCCCTCCAGAGCTTAAACAAGGCCAAACGTCGCTCTGGCCTTTACTATCAAGGCCAATATCGCTTTCAACCTAACGAGGCTCACCATGATCGACCCGATCGACCAGTTGCTGGTCAACGCGCTGATGGAAGACAGCCGCCGCTCGCTCAAGGCGCTGGCGCAGATCACCGGGCTGTCGGCGCCCAGCGTCGGCGAACGCCTGCGCCGCCTGGAGGAGCGCGGTGTGCTGCGCGGCTTCACGGTCGATGTAGACCCGCGCAGCCTCGGCTACCAGCTACAGGCCATCGTGCGTATCCGTCCACTGCCCGGTCGTTTGCAGGAAGTGGAGCGCCATGTGGTTTCGACTCCCGAGTTCACCGAATGCGACAAGGTCACCGGTGAGGACTGTTTCATCGCGCGTTTGCAGGTGCGCTCCATGGAGCAGTTGGACACCGTGCTCGATCGCTTGAGCCTGATTGCCGAAAGTAACACCGCGATCATCAAGAAGAGCCCGGTGAAACGGCGATTGCCGCCGATGGGCTGAGTGCGCTGTATACAAGGCAGTGCGTAGCTGAATGGCAGCCATTTATTTTGTACACACCCCTGTAACCTTAGGTGTCAATATTGTGTGCACTTTGTCGGGTGGTGCCCCAAGATGTTACACGTTGCGCATTCCAATAGTTGACTTAAAAATCAGCTTATTGGCCGTACTAAAGTTATAACCTGACCAACCAATCAGATATTTATCTATACATTTCAGTGGCTTATTCTTTATATCTAGATAAATCAGGATGGCTTTGACCTCATAGCTTTCTAGTCCTGGCATGGAACTCGCTTTCCTGCACTCATGTTTTGTATACAACTTAAACAGAACATAAGTACAAGAACCCGCAGCGCCGACCCAATGGCGGCAGTTGCGCCCAGAACCCAGTGATGCCCACGCTGCACTGACGAGATGGCCCGCCTTGCACCGGCCCACTCATCGCAGTACACGCGCATCAGGAGCCTGCCGGAATGAGCACCAGCCTCAACCTTGCCCCTGAACACCCCATCGCCTCCCCTACCCCGACCTCCATACCCGTCGACGGGCTGCCGCCAGACCTGCAACTGAGCCCGCGCCTGCACAACCGTGACCTCGCGCCGACGCGCCTGGCCGGTCGCCGTTGGGGCGGCTACAGCATCTTCGCGCTGTGGACCAACGACGTGCACAACATCGCCAACTATTCCTTCGCCATGGGCCTGTTCGCCTTGGGGCTGGGGGGTTGGCAGATCCTCATGTCGTTGGCCATCGGCGCGGCGCTGGTGTACTTCTTCATGAACCTGTCGGGCTACATGGGGCAGAAAACCGGAGTGCCCTTCCCGGTCATCAGCCGCATCGCCTTCGGCATCCACGGCGCACAGATTCCGGCGCTGATCCGCGCGGTCATCGCCATCGCCTGGTTCGGCATCCAGACCTACCTGGCCTCCGTGGTGCTGCGCGTGCTGCTGACCGCCGTATGGCCGCAGGTGGCCGCGTACGACCACAACAGCGTGCTGGGCCTGTCGAGCCTGGGCTGGGTGTGTTTCGTGGCGATCTGGGTGGTACAGCTGGTGATCCTGGCCTACGGCATGGAGATGGTGCGCCGCTACGAGGCCTTCGCCGGCCCGGTGATTCTGCTGACCGTGGCCAGCCTGGCCTTTTATATGTACTTCAAAGCCGACGCCAGCATCGCTTGGTCGGTGGCCGAACCGCTGACCGGCTACGAGATGTGGCGCAACATCTTCGCCGGCGGCGCGCTGTGGCTGGCCATCTACGGCACCCTGGTGCTGAACTTCTGCGACTTTGCCCGCTCCTCGCCGTGCCGCAAGACCATCCGCGTCGGCAACTTCTGGGGCCTGCCGGTGAACATCCTGGTGTTCGCGGTGATCACCGTGGTGCTGTGCGGCGCGCAGTTCAAGATCAACGGCCAGATCATCGACAGCCCGACGCAGATCGTCGCGACCATTCCACACACCGCATTCCTGGTGCTGGGTTGTCTGGCGTTCCTGATCGTCACCGTGGCGGTGAACATCATGGCCAACTTCGTCGCCCCGGCCTTCGTGCTCAGCAACCTGGCGCCGCGCCACCTGAACTTCCGCCGCGCCGGCCTGATCAGCGCCACCCTGGCGGTGCTGATCCTGCCCTGGAACCTGTACAACAGCCCGGTGGTGATCGTGTACTTCCTCTCGGGCCTGGGCGCCCTGCTCGGCCCGCTGTACGGCGTGATCATGTCCGACTACTGGCTGCTGCGCAAAGGCTGCATCAACGTGCCCGAGCTCTACAGCGAAAACCCGGCCTGCGCCTACCACTACAGCCGCGGCGTCAACCTGCGCGCAGTCGCGGCCTTCGTGCCGGCGGCGGCCTTGTCGATCGTGCTGGCGCTGGTGCCCAACTTCCACAGCGTGGCGCCGTTTTCCTGGCTGATCGGTGCGGGCATCGCAGCGGCGATCTACCTGCTGATCGCGCCACGTCACCGGGTGTATCAAGACGTCAGCGGCGAATGCATCGCCGTCGACCACAGCAGTCACTGAGCAAGGATTTTCCGATGCGTATTCTGATCGTCAACGTCAACACCACCGAAGCCATCACCGAAGCGATCGCCGAACAGGCGCGCAGCGTGGCGGCGCCAGGTACCGAGATCGTCGGCCTCACGCCTTGGTTCGGCGCAGAGTCGGTAGAGGGCAATTTCGAGAGCTATCTGGCAGCCATCGCCGTCATGGACCGGGTCCTGGCCTATGACGAGCCGTACGACGCCGTGATCCAGGCCGGTTACGGCGAGCATGGCCGCGAAGGCCTGCAGGAACTGCTCGACGTGCCGGTGGTGGACATCACCGACGCGGCGGCTAGTACAGCCATGTACCTGGGCCATGCCTACTCGGTGGTGACCTCGCTGGACCGCACCGTGCCGCTGATCGAAGACCGCCTGAAACTGTCGGGTCTGTACGACCGCTGCGCCTCGGTGCGCGCCAGCGGCCTGGCCGTGCTGGAACTCGAATCCGAGCCGCAGCGCGCGGTGCAGGCCATCGTCGAGCAGGCCGAACGCGCAGTGCGCGACGACAAGGCCGAGGTGATCTGCCTGGGCTGCGGCGGCATGGCAGGGTTGGACGAAGAGATCCGGCAGCGCACGGGCGTACCGGTGGTCGATGGCGTCAGCGCGGCGGTGACGATCGCCGAGTCGTTGGTGCGCTTGGGGCTCAGCACGTCGAAGGTGCGCACCTACGCCAAGCCCCGACCGAAAAAGGTGATCGGCTGGCCGCCGCGTCTGGGCCGCTGAGCCACTCAGTGGCTCGAACACGCAAGCGCCTGGGGTACTAGCCCGCTCGCGATGGGCAACAACGCAGGCCTGGCTCAAGCCTCAGCCCGAGCCAAGTGGAATCAGGTCGGGCAGCTATGCTCGCCGTCGTCCAGCCCCTGGCGCACGTTGCGGCTGAGCAGGCTGGCCTTGCCGTTGTGCCAGGTCAGGGTCAGCACATAGAGGGTGTCGAAGTCGTCGCCGCTCCAATCGTCGGTGATCGTGTGCTTGTGGCCGGTGGCCTTGTCGGCCACGGCATTGATCAGGTCGGGCAAGTAGCCATGGGACCAGGCCGTATAGACCGTGGCGTTGCGGTACTTGTCGCGCATCAGCTCGTCGGCCAGGTCGTCGACGTCGTTGGCGTCGAAGTCGATGTTCACCGGCAGACCCAGGCGGATCGCACTCGGCGTGATGGTCATCAAGGGGCGGATGTAGCTGTAGCTCAGATCCTGGCTGCCTTCTTCGACATGCCGGGTGGGGTTGGCCGCGAACACGTAATCGGCTTCGCCGAAGCGCTCGGGCAGTACCGTAGCCAGGTCGATGGCGCGGTTGAGGCCTTGGCAGTTGAGCTGGCCCAGCCCTTCGCCGGGTTTTTCGGCGTGGCGCATGAACACCAGGGTCTGGGTGCCGTCGACGGGTTCGGCGCGGCGGTCGTGCACGTACAGCGCTGCGGGCACACTGGCCCCTACGAGGGCCAGACCCAGCAGCAGGTGGCGACGACGACGGAGGAAGGCAGGCAACGTCATAAGCAGGCTCTTGCGGCAAAAGGAGAAAGCCCACAGGCAGACGCTGTCCGTTGCCAGGCAGGTCGCTGGCAGAAGAGGGTCAAGCCTTGGGTGGAACCTCAGAGTGCGATCGGCGTGTTTTGTTCCCGACCGACCCTGCCTGATCGAGTCTAATGACCTCTCATTGCCGGGACATGACCGCTCAATCGTCGCGAGTCAGCACCTGCAACACCTCGATTTCGAACGTCAGCTCGGCGTGCGCCGGGATCTTGCCCATGCTGCGCTCGCCGTAGCCCAGCGCTGCGGGTACGACCAGGCGGCGCCTGCCGCCTTCGCGCATGCCCATCAGGCCTTGGTCCCAGCCTTTGATCACTCGCCCGGTGCCGATCACGCATTGGAAGGGTTTGCCACGCGACCAGGACGAATCGAATTCGCTGCCGTCGGCCAGCCAGCCGGTGTATTGCGTGGTGATCAAGGCGCCTTTGACGACTGCCTTGCCCTCGCCCACGGTCAGGTCGGTGATGTGTAGTGTGTCGCTCATACGGAAGTCTCGCGCAGGTCAGGGGATGCCGCGGCCGCTGGCCGCGGCTCACCGTGCAGGCGAACCGCGGCCAAGGCTACGGGCTCAACGCAAAGTGATGCGCCAAGCGCGGTGGATGCGGTTGTTGCGGGCGAAGTCCGGGTCCAGGGTCTGGGCGGTGATGTCCTCCACCGCGTAGCGCTGGGCCAGGTGCTCGTCGAGCTGGAACTTGCGGAAGTTGTTGGAGAAGTACAGCACCCCGCCCGGTGCCAGGCGCGCCATGGCCAGGTCGAGCAGTTGCACGTGGTCGCGCTGGACGTCGAACACCCCTTCCATGCGCTTGGAGTTGGAGAAGGTCGGCGGGTCGATGAAGATCAGGTCGAAGCTGTCGGTGGCCGCTTGCAGCCAGGCCATGACATCGCCCTGCTCCAGCCGGTTGCGCTCGGAGAACCCGTTCAGCGCCAGGTTGCGCCGCGCCCAGTCCAGGTAGGTTTTCGACAGGTCGACGCTGGTGGTGCTGCGCGCGCCGCCCTTGGCCGCATGCACCGACGCCGTGGCGGTGTAGCAGAACAGGTTGAGGAAGCGCTTGCCGGCGGCCTCGCGCTGCACGCGCATGCGCATCGGGCGATGGTCGAGAAACAGGCCGGTGTCCAGGTAGTCGGTGAGGTTGACCAGCAGCTTGACGCCGCCTTCGCTGACTTCCTGGAACCGGCCCTCGGTGGCCTGGCGCTCGTACTGGCGGGTGCCGCTCTGGCGCTCGCGGCGCTTGAGCACCACGCGCTGCGGGTCGACACCCAGGGCCAGGGGAATGGCGGCCAGGGCATCGAGCAGACGGCCTTGGGCCTTCTCCGGGTCGATGGAACGTGGCGCCGCATATTCCTGCACGTGCACCCAGTCCTGGTAGACGTCGACGGCCAAGGCATATTCGGGCATGTCGGCATCGTACAGGCGGTAGCAGCCGATCTGCTCGCGACGCGCCCACTTGCCCAACTGCTTCAAGTTCTTCTGCAAGCGGTTGGCGAACATCTGCGCGCCTTCGGACAGGCGTGCCGGCTCATGGACGACAGGCGCATCCGGCTGACGCGGTGCGGACGGCGCTTCGCTGGAAGCGCTCTGACGCCGCTCGCCGGTGACGAACTGGTCGGGCTGCACCTTGAACAACAGCAGCTTGCACGGCAGCGCGCCGTTCCAGAAGGCGTACTGCTTGTGGCTGCGCAGGCCCATGCGCTTACCCAGCTCCGGCGCACCGGTGAACACTGCCGCGTCCCAGCCCATGCACGCTTGGCGCAGGCGCTCGCCGAGATTCTGGTAGAGGTACAGCAGGCTGGCTTCGTCGCCCAAGCGCTCGCCGTAAGGCGGGTTGCTGATGACCAGGCCTTTCTGGTGCTGGTCGGGACGCGGCTCGAAGGTGCCGACTTCGCCTTGGTAGATCTTCACCCAGTCGCTGAGCCCTGCGCGCTCGACGTTGTTGCGCCCCGGCTGGATCAGGCGCGGGTCGGCCTCGTAACCGCGGATCCACAGCGGCGGCTTGGCCAGGCCCGCTTCGGCGCGGGCCAGGGCTTCGTCGTGCAGTTTGCGCCACAAGGCCGGCACGTGGCCGAGCCAGGCGCTGAAGCCCCAGCGTTCGCGCTTGAGGTTGGGGGCGATGTCGGCGGCGATCATCGCGGCTTCGACCAGGAAGGTACCGACGCCGCACATGGGGTCGGCCAGGGCGCCGCCCTCGGCGGCGATGCGTGGCCAGCCGGAACGGATCAGCACGGCAGCGGCGAGGTTTTCCTTGAGCGGCGCGGCGCCCTGCTGCAGGCGATAGCCGCGCTGGTGCAGGCTGTGCCCGGACAGGTCCAGCGAGAGGATCGCCTCGCCGCGGTCCAGGCGCAGGTGGACGCGCAGGTCCGGGTTGAGCTTGTCGATCGAGGGGCGCAGGCCTTCGCGATTGCGCAGCTTGTCGACGATGGCGTCCTTGACCTTCAGCGCGCCGAAGTGGGTGTTGTCGATGCCCGAGCCATGGCCGCTGAACTCCACCGCCAGGGTGCCGTCGGCCGCCAGGTGGTCTTGCCAGTCGACACCGTGCACGCCGTGGTAGAGGTCTTCGGCATCGCGCATGCTGAAGCGCTCGAGCACCAGCAGCACGCGGTTGGCCAGGCGCGACCAGAGGCACAGGCGGTAAGCGGTCTCCATGTCGGCCGCGCCGCGAATGGCCGAGGTGTGCTCGCGCACTTCGGTCAGGCCCAGTGCGCGGGCTTCCTCGGCCAATAGGCCTTCGAGGCCCTTGGGGCAGGTGAGGTAGAGTTCGATGAGGTCCGACATGAGTAATCCAGTGCCTTTAGGCTGAGTGGGTGGCAGGTCGACGCAAGGTCCCCACCGAGGTTTTGCCGCGCGCCTTTCAAGTGGTCGCGCGGTTGGCCTTGCGCTGAGCGAAGGCCGGGCCGGCTGAGCGATCGGGTTTTGGCGAGTGCCAAAGGTATTCGAGCGCCAGACAGTATGAAAAATTTCTTGAAGTCATGGGCCGGTAATGACCCTTCGTCGTATTACGTCGCTTCACGACCCCCTTGCGCTGGAAGCTGGCCCAATGATTTCAAATACGTGTAAGCGACTGATCGAGTGGCAGTTTTAGGGCGATGATTTTGAGTCGCATTTATTTACTTATCCCCTCACCTTCGGAAACGTTACCTTCTTATGACAAATCGATCATTCACACCCTGATCGTGTTTGGTTAGAACTGACCCCAGGCCACTTCGCAACGAAGCGGCACTACCAGCTCGCCACGCCGGCAGCGAGCGCAAACCGGCAGAACGATTCTGCCCGACCTCCCAGAGGTCGACGGGACATTACAGTCAACAAGTGAGGGCAACACCCTATGAGAAGACTTAAGCGTGATCCGTTGGAAAGAGCTTTTTCTCGTGGCTACCAATATGGAGTGACCGGTAAATCCCGTGAACTCTGCCCCTTCACCCTGCCCTCCGTGCGCCAGGCCTGGATCAACGGATGGCGTGAGGGCCGAGGCGACAACTGGGACGGCATGACTGGCACCGCAGGTATCCATAGGCTCAACGAACTTCACGCCGTTGGCTGAACAAGGACACTGAATCCGCACTCCTCCAAGCGCCCCTTCAAGGCGTCGGGCCAATGCCCAAAGGGCCTCCAGACGAGGCCCTTTTTTATGCCCGCAATCAAGGTGCGCGTTTCAGCTGCGTTTGAGTGCAGCGATGGCGTCCACCGCTTCACGGATCAAGGCAGGGCCTTTATAGATGAAGCCCGAATAGATCTGCACCAGGCTGGCGCCGGCTTCGATCTTCTGCGCGGCATGCCGGCCCTCGGTGATGCCACCCGCCGCGATGATCGGCAGCTTGCCGCCCAGCTCTCCGGCCAGCACCTTGACCGTGTGGGTGCTCTTGTCCAGCACCGGCGCGCCCGACAAGCCCCCCGCCTCGCCCGCATTGGGCAAGCCCTCGACGCCTTCGCGGCTGAGGGTGGTGTTGGTGGCGATGACCGCATCCATCCCCGAAGCCATGAGCGCGGCCGCCACCAGTGCGGTTTCTTCATCGCTCATGTCTGGGGCGATCTTGATCGCCAGCGGCACACGCTTGCCGTGCTGGCTGGCCAACTGCTCGCGCCGTGCCGCCAGGGCATCGAGCAATTGCTTGAGCGAATCGCCGAACTGCAAGGTGCGCAGCCCTGGCGTGTTGGGCGAGCTGACGTTGACGGTGATGTAGCTGGCGTCGGCGTAGACCTTCTCCAGGCACAGCAGGTAGTCGTCCTGGGCACGCTCGACGGGGGTGTCGAAGTTCTTGCCGATGTTGATACCGAGCACACCGCGGTAGTGGGCCGCACGTACCCGCTCCAGCAAGTGGTCCACGCCCAGGTTGTTGAAGCCCATGCGATTGATGATCGCGTTGGCTTGCGGCAAGCGGAACAGGCGCGGCTTGGGGTTGCCCGGCTGCGGCCGCGGGGTGACGGTGCCGACCTCGACGAAGCCGAAGCCCAACTGGGCGAAGCCATCGATGGCAGTGGCGTTCTTGTCCAGGCCTGCGGCCAGGCCCACCGGGTTGGCGAAGTTCAAGCCCATCACCTGCACCGGCGCTGCGACCGGCTGCTTGCACAGCTTGGCGTTGAGCCCCAGGCGGCCACCGGCACCGATCAGGTCCAGGGACAGGTCGTGGGAGGTTTCCGGGGAAAGCTTGAACAGCAGCTGGCGGGCCAGGTTATACATGGGCGGGCAAGACTCGGAAGGCGTGGGGTGGCGATTATAGCCAGCACAGGCCTTGGGCGACAGGGCCGGGCGTCCAACCCTTGCGTCTGGCAGCGTCGAACCTTCGTGACGCATACGCCAACGGCCAGGCTGTGGGCGCTTGCGCCGCTCGAAAGATAGCCGGAAAGGACTGTGCGACGGATTGAATCAGCGCATGGACGCTGACGATCCCCATAAATAGAAAAACCCGGCCGAAGCCGGGTTTTTCATGAAGCGTCAGACCAATTACTTGGCTTGGGCTTCTACTTGAGCTTCAACGCGACGGTTGACAGCGCGACCTTCTTCGGTGGCGTTGTCAGCGACTGGGCGCGACTCACCGTAGCCAACCGAATCAACACGGCTGGATTCTACGCCGTACTGCTGGGTCAGTACTTGCTTGACAGCGTTGGCACGACGCTCGGACAGCTTCTGGTTGTAAGCGTCTGGACCTACGGAGTCAGTGTGACCTTCCACGGTGGTGGTGGTCTGTGGGTACTGCTTCATGAAGTCAGCCAGGTTCTTGATGTCGCCGTAGCTGTTAGGCTTGACGACCGACTTGTCGAAGTCGAACTTGACGTCCAGCTCAACGCGAACGACTTCGGCAACAGCCGGGCAGCCATCAGCGTCAACGGTAACGTTGGCTGGGGTATCTGGGCACTTGTCGACGTTGTCGCAGACGCCGTCGTTGTCGCTGTCGGTGCAGACGTCAGCAACTGGAGCCGGGGTCACTGGAGCTTCTTGGGTTTTTGGGCTGCCACCGAAGTTCAGACCAACGCCAACGCTCGGTGCCCACTCGGTGTCACCTTGGTCGATGTTGTACTGAGCTTCGACGCCGGCACGGGCGTAGAACATGTCAGTGATGTACCACTTGGCACCAGCGCCCAGGTTGGCGAAGGTGGAGTGATCACGACCGCCGCGGAAGCTCTGGCCCAGGGACTGGTGGGAGAAACCAGCCGACACGTACGGACGGATAGCGTCGTACGGGTTGTTGAAGTGGTAAACGGCGTCCAGGGCAGTGTTCGAGCCCTTGATGTTCTTGCCGTCGTCGCCACGGGCGTTGTGCACTTCGTCGTAGCCCAGACGCAGTTCAACGTCGTCGGTCAGGAAGTAGCCGATCGAGCCACCGAACAGGTTGCCGTCGTTTTTGAAGTCGCGCTGGCTGTCGAAGAATTCTTTCTTGTAGAAGATTTCGGTTTCGACAGCGCCTTGGCCTTGAGCCATAGCGCCGAACGAGGCGGCAGCTACGAGCGAGCCAATGGCCAGGCCCAGAGTATTTTTCAGTTTCATCCGTTTGAATCCCCATCTGATGGTAGTTAAGAAGTCCCTCCACCATCCGGGTGAAGGCACGACTCGACGACGAGTCTAGCAGACTCGCCAGTTGATTAGAGAGACCTGCAAGCGACTAAGTTTCAGCCAACCCTGCAAATTTTTCTCTCAATTTATCAAGTGCGCGCTTGTACCGCATCTTCGTCGCGCTCAGCCCCATGTGCATGATGTCCGCGATCTCCTGGAATTCCAGCTCTGCGACGAAGCGCAGCACCAGGATTTCCCGATCGATCGGGTTCACGTGCACCAGCCACTTATCCAGTCCGCCTTTTTCTTCGGGCTTGGGAGCCTTGTCCTCGGACGCCTCTTCGATAGGGTCGAGACTCAAGGCATCCATCAGCCGTCGTTTGCGTCGCTCCTTGCGATACTGGGTAATGCACTCGTTGTAGGTGATGCTATACAGCCAGGTCTTGAATTTCGACTTCCCCTCGAAATTCTTGAGCCCATAAAGCACCTTGAGCATCACTTCCTGACAGACATCGTCAGCGTCGCGGTCGTTCCCCAGATAACGTGCGCACACGTTGAACAGGGTCCGCTGGTAGCGCCGCATGAGCTCTTCATAGGCACGTGTAACGTGAAACAGCTCCTCGTGCGAACGCGCCACCAACTCCTCGTCGGAGAGTTCGCGGGGGTCGTAACGCATGGGTAGCGGGTGAACTTTATTCAAAGCGAATCTGGCCGACAGTCAGGTCAATGTCGCCGCGGAGCCGTCGAGGCCCGATTTCAGCGGCGGCATACATTAACAGCTTTTGCCGGTTTAGCGGCGGGTCACGCGGTGCTCGAGCAACTGCCGGTTCGACACCGAGACCAGATCGCCCTCGTCCGTCAGCAGCGTGGTCTTGACCGTACCGATTTCCTCGATCTGCCCCTCTACTTCGCCAATCTGGACCTGCTGGCCAACCTGGAAAAGCTCGCGGACATAGATCCCGGCCAGAATCTGGCTGGCGATTTCCCGGCTGCCCAGGCCCATGGCCAGGGCCATTGCCAGACCAACGGTAATCAGGCCGATGACGATCACATGGTTGAGCAGGTCGGTCTTGACCTCCAGCTGGCTGATGGCGACCGAGATGGCGATGATGATCACCAGGCCCTGGGCGATGCGCCCGACGCCTGCGGCATATTCCAGCCCCACGCCTTCGGCGGCGCCGCGCACCAGCCCGTTGGCCAGTTGCGCCAGCAGGACACCGGCCAGCATTACCAGGGCAGCGCCGAACACTTTCGGCAGGTACAGCGCGAGCATGTCGAGGGTCGCCGAGACGCGCTCCAGACCCAGCGATTCGGCGGCCGACACCAGGAAGATCAGCAGCACGAACCAATAGACGATCTTGCCGATCAGCGTTGAGATCGGCACCTGGATACCGACGCGGCCGAGCAGCTTGGTCAGGCCGGTGCCGCTCATCAGGCGGTCGAGGCCGAACTTGGCGAGCAGCTTGGACAACAGGGTGTCGAGCAGCTTGGCGACCACGAAGCCCAGCAGGACCACGACCAGGGCGCCAAACAGGTTGGGGATGAAGTTCGCAATTTTGGTCCAGAGCGCAGTCATCGCGGTGACCAGGCTCTGGGTCCAGAGATCGAGTTCCATAATCAATCGGCCTTATCAGCGTTGCTGCCAGCGGCAGGTGTGCGGCGCACCGGCGCGACATGCGCCGAGCCGTTGTTGAGGGCGACCATCATTGCCTTGCCGCAGCGGCCGAGCAGGGTGAACAGGTCGCCGGCACCGACCTGGCGGTTGGCGGTTTTCAGCACGCGCCCCAGGCATGCGGCATCGTCGCGGTCTTGGCCGGACGGCGCGGCGTTGAGCAGGTCGCGCAAGGATTGTTCAAACGGATCGTGCATGGGCACCTCGCGTAGTGTCAGTCAAAGACGAGAGCGCCCGGCGGCAGGTCACATAGCGCTGACCCACGGGCGACCTCTACACCCAGCGCAGGCGGCGGAACAGCCACCACTGCCCTGCCGCCAGGCCCAGTACCACCAGGCTTGCGAAGACGAAACCATTGGGGCTTTCCGACCAGGGAATGCCGCCGACGTTGATGCCCAGCAGGCCCGTGACGAAACTCATCGGCAAGAAGATGCAGGTGATGATGCCCAAGCGGTACATGGTCCTGTTCATCCGCTCGTCGCGCTTGCGGTCTTCGCTTTCGAGCATCAGCGCGGCACGCTCGCGGGCCAGCTCCAGTTCTTCGAGGTAGCGGATCAGGCTGTTGTTGAGCTCGTTCCAGTAGTCGGCGTCGGAGTCGGCGAACCAGCTCCACTTGTGTCGCGACAGCTGCGCATAGATGTCGCGCTGCGGCGCCAGGAAGCGTCGTAGCGCGGCGGCGCGGCGGCGGATCTGTTGCAGGCTGCCCTGGGCCGGCGAATAGTGCTCGTCGGCCTCGACTTTCTCCTCTTCCAGGTCGACCTCTTCGCTGAGGTCGGTGACCAGCGCCTGGACCTTTTCGGTCAACAGCTCGCCCATCACCACCAACAGCTCCGAAGCGGTCTTCGGCCCACGCCCCTCGGCCAGTTGCTGGAGAATCTCGTCGCTGGCGCGCAGCGGCCGCAGGCGCAGCGAAATGACCCGCTGCGCTTCGGCGAAGATGCGTACCGAGACCATGTCTTCCGGCTCGGCGCCGGGGTTGAGGTTGACGCCGCGCAGGAACAGCAGCGTCTGCTCGTCGGCCAGCGGCAACAGCCTGGGCCGCGTGTTCTCTTCGAGCAGCAGCTCGCAGGCGAACTCGCTCAAACCGCTGTCGTGCAGCAACCAGGTGCGGGTCTGCGGATGGCTGCGATCCCAATGCAGCCACAGGCTCTGCTCGGCGGTCAGTTGCAACCCGTCGAGCGCTGTGCGCGGTATGGCGCGCGCACCGCCCTTGCCGTCGAGCAGCAGCGCGTGCACCAGGCCCCACTGCGCGTTGTCTTCCTCGGTCATCGACACTCCATCAGCGCTGCGCGCCGCTCACTGCGGCTGGGTCAGGGGCGTGGCCGAAACCACCACGCCGTTGTTGTCGGCGTACAGGTATTCGCCCGGGTGGAACGTGACGCCTGCAAAGGCCACCACCACGTTGAGCTCGCCCACGCCGCGCTTGTCTGTTTTCAGCGGATGGCTGGCCAGGGCCTGGATGCCGACGTTGGTCTGCGCCAGAGCGTCGACGTCGCGTACGCAACCGTAGATCAGCAGGCCTTCCCAACCGTTCTGCGCGGCCTTGGCGGCGAGCATGTCGCCCAGCAGTGCGCGGCGCAGCGAACCGCCGCCGTCGACCACCAGCACCTTGCCCGTGCCGTCGAGCTCGACCTGCTCGCGGACCAGGGAATTGTCTTCGAAGCACTTGAGGGTGACGATCTGGCCGCCGAACGAATCGTGGCCGCCGAAGTTGCTGAACATGGGTTCGAGCACGCGCACCTGGTCGGGATAGGCATCGCACAGGTCGGGGGTAAGGTAATGCTGCATGGCACACTCCTGTCGTCGGCAAGCAAAGTTAGGGGTCTTGCAGAATCGCCGGCCAAGGCTACACCGTGGAGGCGGCTTCGGTCACCCGTGGCGGTTCGAGTACCTGAGCCGCGCGCACGGCGTGCAGCGGATCGCGCAGCCAGGCTTCGACCAACGGCCATACCTGGGCCTGGGCCGCCTTGCTCACCAGCATGTCGATATGCCCGAACGCCTCGAAGCCCTGGGCCTTGTCCAGGCACAGGAACTGCCGGTGCGGCCCGCCCATCTGCTCCAGCAGGCGGCGGCAGGCCCAGGCCGGGTCGTTGAAGTCGCCCGCACCGGCCACCGCCAGTACCGGCACCTCCACCTGCGCCAGCCCCACCCACCAATCGTTGCCCTTCTCGCCGAAACGCCCGAACAGGCCGTGCCAACGCAGGGTTTCCAGGGCCAGGCCGATGGGTTCGTCTTCCGGACCGCGCTTGAGCCGCGAACCCGACAACTGGGCGAAGCGGCGCAGCGCGAGGCGTGCGATCCATACCAGCGGCGGCACCTTCAGCGCCCAGTGGGCACGGCTGACCTGGGTGCCGAACAAGGCCACGCTGGCCACCTGCTCGGCGGGCAGGTAGCCGCCGCCCAAGGCGGCGGCCAATGTGGTGCCACCCAGGGAATGGCCGATCCAGTGCGGCGCACGCCCGGCCTTCTCGGCGACGAACGCCGCGATCAACGGCAAGTCCTCCCGGGCGTAGTCGGCCACGCGGTTGCCGCGCCACTGACGATTGCGCGGCGACAACCCATGGCCGCGCATCTCGGGGATCCACACGTCGAACCCGGCCCGCGCCAGAAACGCGCCGAGGCCCAGGCCCTTGGGCGAAAACCAGAAGCGGCGGTTGGAAAAGCTGCCGTGCAGGAGGATCACCGGCACCCCGTGGGGCGCGGCCTGCTCGACGCGGCCGAGGCGCGTCACCGCCAGCTCGACGCTAGGGTCGGCAGCCTTGCCGGCTTTGATACGGTAGACGTCTTCACTGAGATCGCCGCGTCGCTCGGCACTGAGCAAGGCGACGGGAAAGAGAGCACTGCTGCTTTGCATGGAATCTGGCGCACGAAAAAACGGCGAGTATAAATGCACGGCGGGCGAGGCCCAATGCCAATCGACGTCGGCATCGGAACTCGCCCGCAGCGCAAGGCGAAAGTCCGGGCGGGCCGTGGCCCGTCCGGCGGGCGGATCAGTCGCCGACCTGCTCTTCGGCAAGGAAGAACCAGGTTTCCAACACCGAATCGGGGTTGAGCGACACGCTTTCGATGCCCTGTTCCATCAGCCACTTGGCCAGGTCCGGGTGATCGGACGGGCCCTGACCGCAGATGCCGATGTACTTGCCGGCCTTGTTGCACGCGGCGATGGCGTTGGCCAGCAGCTTCTTCACCGCAGGATTCCGCTCGTCGAACAGGTGGGCGATGATCCCCGAGTCGCGGTCCAGGCCCAGGGTCAGCTGGGTCAGGTCGTTCGAGCCGATGGAGAAGCCGTCGAAATACTCGAGGAACTCTTCGGCCAGAATGGCGTTGGACGGCAGTTCGCACATCATGATCACGCGCAGGCCGTTGTCGCCGCGGGCCAGGCCGTTCTCGGCGAGCAGTTCGACCACCTGGCTGGCTTCGCCCAGGGTGCGCACGAACGGCACCATGATCTCGACGTTGGTCAGGCCCATCACGTCGCGCACGTGCTTGAGCGCACGGCATTCCAGTTCGAAGCAATCGCGGAACGACTCGCTGATGTAGCGCGAGGCACCGCGGAAGCCCAGCATCGGGTTTTCTTCTTCCGGCTCATAGAGCTTGCCGCCGATCAGGTTGGCGTACTCGTTGGACTTGAAGTCCGACAGGCGCACGATGACCTTTTTCGGGTAGAAGGCGGCGGCCAGGGTGCTGATGCCCTCGACCAGCTTCTCGACGTAGAAGCCGACCGGGTCGCTGTAGCCGGCCACGCGTTTGTCGACGCTGTCCTTGAGCTCGGGCGGCAGGCTGTCGTAGTTGAGCAGCGCCTTGGGATGCACGCCGATCATGCGATTGATGATGAACTCCAGGCGCGCCAGGCCCACACCTTCGTTGGGCAGTTGCGCGAAGTCGAAGGCGCGGTCGGGGTTGCCCACGTTCATCATGATCTTGAACGGCAGTTCGGGCATGGCGTCGACCGAATTCTGCCGCACGTCGAAGCCCAGTTCGCCCTCGAAGATGAAACCGGTGTCGCCCTCGGCGCACGACACGGTGACGCCCTGGCCGTCCTTGAGCAGTTGCGTGGCGTTGCCACAGCCGACCACCGCCGGAATGCCCAGCTCGCGGGCGATGATCGCAGCGTGGCAAGTACGCCCGCCACGGTTGGTGACGATGGCGCTGGCGCGCTTCATCACCGGTTCCCAGTCCGGGTCGGTCATGTCCGAAACCAGCACGTCGCCGGGTTGGACCTTGTCCATTTCCGAAACGTCCTTGATCACGCGGACCTTGCCGGCGCCGATGCGCTGGCCGATGGCACGGCCTTCCACCAGCACCGTGCCCTTTTCCTTGAGCAGGTAGCGCTCCATGACGTTGGCGCTGGCACGGCTTTTCACCGTTTCCGGGCGTGCCTGGACGATGTACAGCTGGCCGTCGTCGCCGTCCTTGGCCCACTCGATGTCCATGGGGCGCTGGTAGTGCTGCTCGATGATCATCGCCTGCTTGGCCAGCTCGGCCACTTCGGCGTCGGTCAGGCAGAAACGCGCGCGCTCGGCACGGTCGACGTCGACGGTCTTGACCGAACGACCGGCCTTGGCCTCGTCGCCGTAGACCATCTTGATCGCCTTGCTGCCCAGGTTGCGGCGCAGGATGGCCGGGCGGCCGGCCTGCAGGGTGTGCTTGTGCACGTAGAATTCGTCGGGGTTGACCGCGCCCTGGACCACGGTCTCGCCCAGGCCGTAGGCGCCGGTGATGAACACCACGTCGCGGAAGCCCGATTCGGTGTCGAGAGTGAACATGACGCCGGCGGTGCCGGTTTCCGAACGCACCATGCGCTGCACGCCGGCGGACAGGGCGACCAGTTTGTGGTCGAAGCCCTGGTGCACGCGGTAGGCGATGGCGCGGTCGTTGAACAGCGAGGCGAAGACTTCCTTGGCCGCGCGGATCACGTTGTCGACGCCGCGGATGTTGAGGAAGGTTTCCTGCTGGCCGGCGAAGGACGCGTCGGGCAGGTCTTCAGCGGTGGCCGAGGAGCGCACGGCCACGGCCATGTTGTCGTTGCCCTGGGCCATTTCGGCGAAGGCGGTGCGGATTTCGCTGTCCAGGCGCGCTGGGAACTCGGCGTCCATGACCCATTGGCGGATTTGCGCACCGGTCTGGGTCAGGGCAGCGATGTCGTCCACGTCCAGCGCGTCGAGGGCGGCATGGATGCGTTCGTTCAGGCCGCTCTGCTCGAGGAAGTCGCGGTACGCCTGAGCCGTAGTAGCAAAGCCGCCAGGCACGGAAACGCCGGCGCCTGCGAGGTTGCTGATCATCTCGCCCAGGGAGGCGTTCTTGCCCCCTACGTGCTCCACATCATGGACGCCGAGCTTATCGAGGGAAACTACGTACTCTACCAAGGTGATCTCTCCACTAACGGTGTTTGGGAAAAGCTCAAAGAGGCGCCGCCAGTCGCTTGCAACTGGCCCGGGCGCTTGTGGCCTGGACTTGCAAAATGAGTAAGAATGCCGGACATCGTGTTCGGCGAACCGAACCTACCATATCCGCACACATTCAGCAGCTTAAGGCTCCAGGCGCTCATGAAACGAACCGCGTTCTTCATTTCCGACGGTACCGGCATCACGGCTGAAACCCTGGGGCAAAGCCTGCTGGCTCAGTTCGATACTATCCCTTTCAACAAATTTACCCGTCCTTATATCGACACCCCCGACAAAGCCCGCGCCATGGTCCAGCAAATAAACCTGGCCGCCGAGCGCGACGGCATGCGCCCGATCATTTTCGACACGATCGTCAACCAGGACATCCGCGAGATCCTGGCGACGTCCAACGGCTTCATGATCGACATCTTTTCCTCGTTCCTCTCGCCCCTGGAACAGGAGCTCACCGCGCACTCGTCGTATTCGGTGGGCAAGTCGCATTCGATTGGCGGCAACTCCAACTACATGGAGCGCATCGAAGCGGTGAACTTCGCGCTGGACAACGACGACGGCGCACGCACGCACTATTACGACAAGGCCGACCTGATCCTGGTCGGGGTGTCGCGCTGCGGCAAGACACCCACCTGCCTCTATATGGCCATGCAGTTCGGCATTCGCGCGGCCAACTATCCGTTCACCGAAGACGACATGGAACGCCTGCAACTGCCGGCGGTGCTGAAGAAGCACCACAGCAAGCTGTTCGGCCTGACCATCGACGCCGACCGCTTGACCGCGATTCGCCACGAGCGCAAACCCAACAGCCGTTATTCGAGCTTCGCGCAGTGCGAGTTCGAAGTGCGTGAGGTGGAGGGGCTGTTCCGCCGCGAGAACATCGCCCATATCAACTCCACGCACTTCTCGGTCGAGGAGATCTCGGCCAAGATCCTGGTGGAAAAAGGCGTCGAACGGCGCTTCAAGTAACCTGCGCCAGACGCCACGGCGCCCTCCTCTGCCCGACCATGCTTGCGCGGCGCAAACCGCCACAGCGCAGCGTATGTCGGCGCGCTGACCGCTCGGTCACGAAGCGTAAAAAAACCTCAATAAAATGTCACACATGCCGATAGCGGGGGAAACCTCGCGGAATGAGCTGACATGCGCAACAACCAACCGATCACCCAGAGAGAACGGACTTTCCCTGCACAGCAGCGGTTGATTTCCACCACCAACGCCAAGGGCGTGATCACCTACTGCAACGACGCCTTCGTCGAAATCAGTGGCTTCGCCCACGACCAGCTCATCGGGGCGCCGCATAACCTGGTGCGCCATCCGGACGTGCCCACCGCCGTGTTCGCGCACATGTGGCAGACCCTCAAGCAGGGCCTGCCGTGGATGGGCATCGTCAAGAACCGCTGCCAGAACGGCGACTTCTATTGGGTCAACGCCTACGTCACGCCCATCTTCGAGAACAACCAGGTGGTGGGCTACGAGTCGGTGCGCATCAAACCCAGCGCCGAGCAGGTACGCCGGGCCGAGGCGCTGTACCAGCGCCTGAACCAGGGCAAGAGCGCCGTACCGCGCCGCGATACCTGGGTGCCGGTGGTGCAGGCTTGGCTGCCGTTCATCCTCATCAGCCAGATCGGTTTCGTCATCGGTTCGCTGTTGGGCCATGGCGCAGGCTTCGCCCTCGCCGCCGTGCTCTCGGTACCGCTCGGCCTGATTGGCCTGAGCTGGCAGCAGCGCGGCCTCAAACGCTTGTTGCGCCTGGCCGAGCAAACCACCTCCGATCCCTTGATCGCACAGATGTATACCGACAGCCGCGGTGTGCAGGCGCGCCTGGAAATGGCCATGCTCAGCCAGGATGCGCGCATGAAGACCTGCCTGACCCGTTTGCAGGACAGCGCCGAGCACCTGAGCGACCAGGCGCGCCAGTCCGACACCCTGGCGCACCAGAGTTCTGCGGGGCTGGAACGTCAACGTGTGGAAACCGAACAGGTCGCGGCCGCCGTCAACCAGATGGCCAGCACCACCCAGGAAGTCGCCAGCCACGTGCAGCGCACCGCCGACGCCACGCAGCAGGCCAATCGCCTGACCAGCCAGGGCCGTACCATCGCCGGCGAAACCCGCGAAGCCATCGAGCGCCTGTCGAGCGCCGTAGGCGAAACCGGCCGTACGGTTACGCAATTGGCCCAGGACAGTAACGAGATCGGCGGCGTGGTCGATGTGATCAAAGGCATCGCCGACCAGACCAACCTGCTGGCCTTGAACGCCGCCATCGAAGCGGCGCGCGCGGGGGAAATGGGCCGTGGCTTTGCCGTGGTGGCCGACGAGGTGCGCCAGTTGGCACAGCGGACAGCCGAGTCCACCGGGCAGATCCATGGGTTGATCGCCAAATTGCAGCAGACCGCCAGCAACGCCGTGCAGACCATGGAAAGCGGCCATCGCCAGGCTCAGGAAGGCGTCGAGCGGGTCATGCAGGCCGATGAAGCCCTGGTCGGTATCAGCGAGGCGGTGGCCAACATCACTGACATGACCACGCAGATCGCCGCCGCCACCGAAGAGCAGACCGCCGTGGCCGACGAGATCAGCCGCAACATCAGCACCATCGCCGACCTGGCCGACGAAACCTCCGGCCAGGCCCAGCGTTCGGCGTTGCTCAGCGAAGAGCTGACCACCACGGCAGGCACCCAATACTCGCTGGTCGAGCGCTTCAACCGCTAAGCGATCCTGGCCCTGCGCAAGCGGGGCCTTGGCGCATGCCTCACCAATCGAGCACGATCCGGCTCTGGAAGCGCCGCTCGCCGGCACCGAGCGGATCGTCGAAACGCAAGGTATGGGCCAGCAGCTTCAGCGGTTGCCCATGGTCGTCCTGATCGTCGCTCAGGTGCGGATAGAAAGGATCGTGCCGAATCGGCGCACCCAGCGCTGCCATGTGCACGCGCAGCTGATGCGTCTTGCCGGTCACCGGCGACAAGCCGTAGCGCCACCACTCACCTTTGCGCTCAAGCACTTGGGCATGGGTTTCGCTGTTGGCAGCACCGGGCACCTCGTGCATGCGGAAAAATGGCTCTCCATGCTCCAGACGGCTGCGGTGCACCAGCGGAAACTCGCGTTCGGGCAGGGCCGCAGCGATCGCCTGATAACCCTTGTCGATGCGCCGCTCCGGGAACAGGCGCTGGTACAGGCCACGGCTCTCGGGGTTGGCGGAGAACAACACCAGCCCGGCGGTGTGCCGGTCGATGCGGTGCAATGGCACCAGGTGCGGATTGTCGAGGCGGCGGATGAGCCGCCGCAACAGGGTTTGCTCGACGTATTCGCCCGACGGCGTGACGGGCAGGAAATGCGGTTTGTCGGCCACCACCAGGTGTTCGTCCTGAAACAGGATGTGCTCCTGCACGGGAATCGGTTTTTCTTCCGGGACTTCGCGAAAATAGTGGACGCGCAAGCCGCGGCGGTAGCCATGGTCGACCGCCAGCGGTTGGCCCTGCGCATCCAGCACACGGCCGCGAGCGAAACGATCGAGCCACTGCTCGCGGCCAATGGCCTTGAAGCGCTCGCACAGGCAATCGAGCACGGTGGCCCAGTTGCCAGGCGGCAGGCAGAAGGTGCTGGCCTGCACGCGGGCCGGATCGAAAGAAGACGTCATGACAAGTGCCCGTGGTTCAAAGGCGGCATTATCGGCCAGGCCGCGCGCTTCAACCAGCCTCGTCGATAGGCTCGCAGCGTGCCTTGAGCCAGCGCAGCACCTGCACCGGCTCCCAGCGTGTCGGGTCGTACAGCGCATAGGCCAGGCCCTGGTAACCGACCACATCCAGCGCGCGGTGGTAGCCCGCGCGTTGGAAAAGCGCTTCGACTTCGGCAAAGCAGGTGTTGAAGTGGGTCTTGCCGAAGGGCGTGCGCTCGTCGAGCACCAGGCCATCGACGTGCAGCGCCAAGGCCGCGTCGCTGACCTGCTCGACCGGCATGCGGTTGACGCTGGATTTGAGTTGCTCGACGTTGAGCATGGGCCACCTGAATACTGTATTTCCATACAGCATACGAAGGCGGCCCTGCGCCGTCAATCGCCGGGCTGTGCGAGGAAGGCCACCACCTGCTCGGTATCGAACGGCCAGTCCAGCTCGGCGCCCGTATCCACGCGGCGTAGCACCGGTATGCGCAAGGCCAGGCGTTGGCAATCGAGCGGAGGGTCGGCGATGTCGATCAGCTCTACCATCAGGCCATGGTCCACCAATGGCATGAGCATGGCTTCGGCGACTTCGCACAGATGGCACCCAAGGGTGCCGAACAACTGGCATTCCGGGAGCATGGGAGATTCCTGCCTGTAAGGGGATCGAGCGTCCAGTCTAGAACTGCGCAGGCCACCTTGCACCTGCGCCGCGTCAGAGTTGAGGCCTAGAGCGATCGAAGCCGCAGCGACCCCGCCTCCTTTACCTTGGAGCCAATGCTTGCAAATCGGCACTTCTCCCATTCGAATCCACGCTACGCTCTCAAATCGCGCTGGCTCACCCAGCAGAAACCACCATCCGCTACAGGCACTGAACCTTCCGACACAACGGTTACTCGAAATAGCCACGAACACTTACCAGGGAGAGCCAACATGGCTAGCAACTCGGCAAAGACTGCACAGGACATCCTCGCGGCTGACTTCCAGGCACTGGTGCGCGACACCGAAAAACTATTGGCAGATACCGCCAACCTGGCAGGCGAGCAGGCCGACGAATTGCGCGAGCAGGTCCGCACACGCTTGCTGCAAGCCCGTGACAGCCTGCAACAAACTCAGGATGCAGTGCGCGAGCGCAGCCAGGAAGCCCGCGACAGCGTTGAGCTGTACGTGCTGGAAAAACCCTGGCATGCCGTAGGCATCGCTGCCGGTGTGGGCTTGTTGATCGGCCTGTTGGCCAACCGCCGCTGAGGAATAGTTCATGGATAAGGACGCCATCGGCACCGTCGCTACGGGCAAGCGCCTGAGCGCGGCCGTGCTTGGGCTGTTGCACAGTCACGTTGAGCTGCTCGGCATCGAGTTGCAGGAACAGAAAGCCCGCAGCTTGCGCCTGTTGCTGTTCGCAGGTTTCGCACTGGTTTTCGGCCTGATGCTGCTGACCGCATTGTCGGGCCTGCTGCTGGTTCTGGTGTGGGATACCTATCGCCTGGCCGGCATACTCGGTCTGTGCGCAGTCTATGCGCTGGCCGCCGTGTTCTGCGCGCTGCGCCTCAAGGCCGCAGTGTTCGACGAATCATCACCCTTCAGCGCCACGCTCGAAGAGCTGGCCAAGGATCGGGAGCGCCTGTTGCCATGAGCCTGCCTCAAATGCCTACCAGCCGAGACCCTCGTGAAATGCGCAAGGCGTTGCTGCGCCTGCGCATGGAAATGCACCGCCAGGAAATGCGCCTGGAGGCCTCGCACCTGTTCGACCCGGTACGGCGCCTGCGCAACATGGGCAGCTCCGTGCAACATGGGCTGGACGGGCGCCGCCTGTCGTTCTGGAACCTTGCCGCCGTCGTCGCCATGGGCTTCGTCACGGGCAAGGGCGTCCGCGGCGGCGGCTTGAGCCGTCTGATGGGCTTGGGCACCAGTGTGGTGCCGCTGGTCAAGGCCGTGCTGGAGAGCCGTCGGCGCTGACCGTACAGCCAGGGGCTAGCGCTTGGCGCAAGACCTTGTGGTTTAAGCCTCGAAAGCCGGTCAGGTGCGCTCTCGACGCCAGTCGACGCAACGCTCCGGCCGGTTTTCGTTGGTATCGGTCTATTGTCGCTTGCCGGCCCATGGCGCAACCGCTCACCATGGTCGCCTCTACCCTTCGGGCCACACGCTCAACCTGATGGAGCCTATGCCTTGGACTGGCACACCCTGCTGAACCGCGAACGCCTGGGCAAGGCCCATTCGAGCCCGCAAGAGATGGGCCGCAGCCCGTTCCATAAAGACCACGACCGCGTCATCTTTTCAGGCGCATTTCGCCGCCTGGGACGCAAGACGCAAGTCCATCCGCCCTATAGCAACGACCATATCCACACGCGCCTTACCCACTCGCTGGAAGTGAGCTGTGTCGGCCGTTCTCTGGGCATGCGTGTCGGTGAAACCTTGCGCCCGCAACTGCCCGACTGGTGCGAGCCGAACGACCTGGGCATGATCGTGCAGTCGGCCTGCCTGGCCCACGACATCGGCAACCCGCCTTTCGGCCATTCGGGCGAAGACGCCATTCGCTATTGGTTCCAGCAAGCGGCCGGGCGCGGTTGGCTGGACGACATGAACGACGACCAACGCGCCGACTTCCTCAACTTCGAAGGCAACGCCCAAGGCTTCCGGGTTCTGACCCAACTCGAATACCACCAGTTCGACGGTGGCATGCGCCTGACCTACGCGACGTTGGGTACCTATCTGAAATACCCCTGGAGCGCCCGCCACGCCGACGCCCTGGGTTACAAGAAGCACAAGATGGGCTGCTACCAGAGCGAGCTGCCGTTGTTGCAGCAGATCGCCGGCAAGCTGGGCTTGCCGCAGCTCGACGAGCAGCGCTGGGGCCGCCATCCGCTGGTCTACCTGATGGAAGCCGCCGACGACATCTGCTACGCCCTGATCGACTTGGAAGACGGCCTGGAAATGGACCTGCTGCAATACGCCGAAGTCGAGGCGTTGCTGTTGGATCTGGTCGGCGACGACCTGCCCGACACCTACCGGCAACTGGGACCGGACGACTCGCGCCGGCGCAAGCTGGCGATTCTGCGCGGCAAAGCCATCGAGCACCTGACCAATGCGGCCGCCGACGCCTTCGTCGAACAGCAGCACGCCCTGCTGGGCACAGGCCTGCACGGCGACCTGGTCGAACACATGCATGGGCCGGCCAAACGCTGCGTGCTGCACGCCAAGGACATGGCACGCAAGAAGATCTTCCAGGACAAACGCAAGACCCTGCACGAGATCGGTGCCTATACCACGCTGGAGATCCTGCTCAATGCGTTCTGCACCGCCGCGCTCGAGCAGCACGGCGGGCGCGCGCCTTCCTTCAAGAGCCGTCGCGTGCTGGACCTGCTGGGCAACCACGCGCCCGACCCCAACACTTCGCTGCACAGCGCCTTCCTGCGCATGATCGATTTCATCGCCGGCATGACCGACAGTTTCGCCAGCGAGATGGCGCGCGAGATGACCGGACGCTCCAGCCCGGCATGAGCCAGGGGCGCCTGGGCCGGTGGCCTGGATCGCCCCTCGTTCACCATGCCTAGGACAAGGCTTACGCGATAAACAAAATCGCTAAACATCCGCAGGATTCGCACATGGCTAGCAACGATCCAGCCATTGACACGGCCAATTTCATAATCTGCGTGTAGCTACACTTCGAGTTGTTTGTAAGTAATTTCCTATATCTGCATGAATGGCCCAACCGCCATGTGCGGCCATCAACAACTAGGCTAAGGTGCCGGCTGCCTCTCTTCTTGTTGCATGGAAAGCCGAATATGCACTCTGTATTTATCGTGGACGATCATCCAGTCATTCGTTTGGCCGTTCGCATGTTGCTGGAAAACCAGAACTACAAGATCGTCGGCGAATCGGACAATGGCGTGGACGCCATGCAAATGATCCGTGAGGCCAAACCCGATCTGGTCATCCTCGACATCAGCATCCCCAAGCTCGACGGTCTCGAAGTGCTCTCCCGCCTGCAAAGCATGGGCCTGCCGCTCAAGGTGCTGGTGCTCACGGCGCAGTCGCCCGCCTTGTTCGCGTTGCGCTGCATGCAGTCCGGCGCCTCGGGTTACGTCTGCAAGCAGGAAGACTTGGGCGAACTATTGAGCGCGATCAAGGCGGTACTTTCCGGTTACAACTACTTCCCCAACCAGGCGCTCAACCAGTCCGCCCCCGAAGAGAACAGCGACTTGGAACGCTTCCGTTTGATCAACGATCGAGAGTTGATGGTATTGCAGTTGTTCGCTCAAGGCCGCAGTAACAAGGACATCGCGCGTGGCATGTTTCTGAGTAACAAGACCGTCAGCACCTACAAAAAACGCCTGATGCAAAAGCTGCAGGTCGAAACCCTCGTCGAGTTGATCGACATCGCCAAGCGTAACGCGTTGGTCTAAGGGTGGGCATGAGCAAGTTCGTTGCCGGTATGCTCCTCGTACTCGTTCTCACCGCGCTCGCCAGCTACGCCAGGGAAGCCGCTCCCACGGCGCATAGTTACCTGCTGTTGAGCCGTGCCAGCACCCAGGCCACCGACCTGCCCCTGACCCCACGCCAACGCCAGTGGATCGGCAGCCGTCAGCGCTTGGTAGTAGGCACCACTGCGCCCGATAACCCGCCATTCGACATCACGCTGGGCGGACGCGAATACCAGGGCCTGACTGCCGACTACGTCGGCCTCATCAGCGGCGCTCTGGGCTTGCCGGTGGAAATTCTTCGCCTGCCCACGCGTCAGGCCGCGATAGAGGCGCTCAAGCGCGGCCAGATCGATCTGCTTGGCAGCGCCAACCGCTATGAAGCGGACTCTGCCGGGCTGGTGCTGTCCAGGCCCTACGCCATCGACCAGACGGTGCTGGTAACCCGCGAGGACGAAACCCGGCCACTGGACATGGACCTCGAAGGCATGCGCCTGAGCGCGCTCTACCATTACCTGCCCGCCTCGGAGATCAAAGCGGCCTATCCCGGCGCCCAGGTGCAAATGTACGAGTCCACCACCGAGGCGCTCAACGCCGTCGCCTTCGAGCAGGCCGACGTGTTCATCGGCGACGTCATTTCAACGCACTATCAAATCAATCAGGGCCACCTGCCGCATCTGCGCATGGCCAACTTCGGCAAGCACGAGATGGTCGGTTTCAGTTTCGCCATGCGGCAGAGCGACACCCAACTGCTGGAGCTGGTCAACGCGATTCTGGAGCACGTGCCGCAAGCCACTCGCGGCGAGATCTCCAGGCGCTGGAGCGCGGGCTACGACAGCCTGCTCACCGACCGCAAGCTGCAACTGTCCAAGCGCGAGGCGCAATGGCTACGCGATCATCCCGAGATGCGCGTATCGGTCAACGAGAACGCAGCGCCGCTGTCGTTTCTCGACAACAACGGGCGCCTGCGGGGCATCACGGCGGACCTGCTGGAACTGATCCGCCTGCGCACCGGTTTGCGATTCAAGGTGCAACGCGGCGGCGACCTCGGCGACATGGTCGATGAACTGCACAAAGGCCAGACCGACATCATCGCCACCTTCGCCACGGACGAAGACGACGGTACGGGCCTGAGCATCAGCCGACCCTATCTGGAAACGTCACACGTTCTGGTCACGCGCAAGGATGCCGAGCCATGGACCACGCTCGCACAATTGCGCGGCAGACGCGTGGCCCTGTCCAACCACGGCAGCATCGCCAAGAGCCTCGCCAGCCGCTATCCGCAGATCGTTCTGGTGCCGAGCAAAAGCCCGGCGCATTCGGTCGCATTGCTGCACAGCGGTGCGGTCGACGCCATCGTCACCACGCTGATCGATGCCAATCACGCCCTGACAGGCAACGACAAACTGGTCATCCGCTCCACCGTCGGCAGCGAACCGGCCAGCTTCGCGATGGCCACGGCGCCAGGCGCCAGTGAGTTGGCGTCGATTCTCGACAAGGCACTGCTGAGCATCACCCCCGAAGAGTTGGGCGTCATCCACAGTCGCTGGCGCAGCTACAGCCTGTTCGACGACGCACGCTGGCCCATGTATCGCCGCATCATTCTGCAGGTCATCGCCGCCACGGCCGCCCTGCTGATGCTGGCGCTACTCTGGAACGCCCGGCTACGGCGCCAGATCAAACAGCGGCAGATAGCCGAGCGGGCGCTCAACGACCAGTTGGAGTTCATGGGCGCGCTGCTCAACGGCACCCCACATCCGATGTACGTGCGCGACCGCGAGGGCCGTCTGCAAAGCTGCAACGCCAGCTACCTGCAGGCGCTCGACACCACCACCGAGGCCGTGCTGGGCAAGCGCCTGGAAGACAGCGCGATGAAAGACTGCCCCTATTCGCGACAGATCGAGGCAGATTACCAGACGGTCATGCAACAGGGCACGCCGCTGATCCTCGACCGCTCCATGCGAGTCCACGACGAAGAACTGACCCTGTACCACTGGATGCTGCCCTACCGCGACTCGCTGGGCGAGGTGCAAGGCATCATCGGTGGCTGGATCGACATCAGCGATCGCCGCAGGCTGGTGCTGGACCTGCGCCTGGCCAAGCAGCAGGCCGACGACGCCAACCGCGCCAAAAGCACCTTCCTGGCCACCATCAGCCATGAAATCCGCACCCCGATGAATGCCGTGATCGGCATGCTCGAACTGGCTCTTCGCCGCGCTGACGAGGGCGAATTGGACCGTCCCGCCATCGAAGTGGCGCATCAGTCGGCCAAGGACTTGCTCGGATTGATCGGCGACATCCTCGACGTGGTGCGCATCGAGTCGGGCCATCTGTCGCTCAAGCCCGAAGTGGTCAACCCCATCGACCTGGTGGAATCGGTGGGCCGGGTATTCGACGGTCTGGCTCGGGAAAAGGGCCTGACGTTACGCGTGGACATCGCCCCCGACGCCGCCTGTCACGCCCGCCTCGACCCGCTACGGTTCAAGCAGGTGCTGTCCAACCTGGTGAGCAATGCCATCAAATTCACCGAGCAAGGCCAAGTCCGCATCAGCGTGGCCCTGCGCGAGCGCGTCGCCGACGCGGCTACGCTGGACCTCGAAGTCCAGGACACCGGCATCGGCATCAGCGAAGACGATTTGGCGCGCTTGTTCAGCCCGTTCGGCCAGGTCAACCCGGACAGCCGGCAGGCGCGCAACGGTACGGGCCTGGGCCTGGTCATCAGTCGCAACCTGTGCCAGATGATGGGCGGCAGCCTGACCTTGGAAAGCCTGCATGGCGTAGGCACCCGGGTGCGGCTGCAGATGCCGCTGCAATTGACCGCGCCCGCACCGGCCCCAGCGGTATGCGAGGAGCGCTGCCCGCCGCTGGATCTGCGCCTGCAAGTCCTGGTCATCGACGACCATCCCGCCAACCTGATGCTCATGGCGCAACAGCTGAGCGTGCTGGGTCTGCGCCACCAACGCGCCTGCGACGGTCGCGAAGCGCTGCGCAAATGGCGCGACGGTCAGTTCGACGTGCTGATCCTGGACTGCAACATGCCGCACATGAATGGCTACCAACTGGCGCGGATCGTGCGGGCCGAAGAGCAGCTGCACAGCCGTACGCCCTGCACCATCATCGGCTACACCGCCAACGCCCAACCCGAAGCGCGCCAACATTGTCTAGAGGCCGGTATGGACGACTGCCTGCTCAAGCCCATCTCCCTGTCTACGCTGCGCCAACGTTTGGCCAGCATTCGATATACGGAAACCTCGCCGCAACCCCGTGCCATGCCGTTCGATCTGGAAGGCCTGAGCAGTGTGGTGGGCGATAGCGCGGCCGACCGCAGGCGCCTGCTGGACACCTTGCGGCTCAGCCTGCAACAGGACCTGCACCTGCTCATGCAGATCGACCCGGCGCATGCGCCGCAAGCGTTGGCCGACCAGGCGCACAAAATCCTCAGCGCGGCGCGCATGCTCGAAGCGCAGTCGTTGATGGCCGCTTGCGAAGCGATACAGGCGTGCGACGGGCCCGACCTGTTGAGGCGCAAGCGCCAGTGCCTGGCGCGGCACATGCGGCGGGTGGAGAAGGCGTTGGACAAGGAGTTGTCCGACGGCGCGCAGGGTTGAAACGAAAACGGCCACCGCGAGGTGGCCGTTCTACGAGGATCAGGACGCCGAATTGATCGGCTTTTCCGGATACCACGCATCGAGCAACGGGCTGACCTCGACCTTGGTCAGTTCGCTGCGGCCCTTGAGCCAGGCTTCGACAGCGGCGCGCTGTTCTTCGCTGACCGAGCCACGTTCGGCCAGGCAGACCAGACCGAAGTCATCGCCACCGACATAGTCCAGGCCATTGGCATCCATGGCTTGGGTCAGGAAGGCATCGAGGAAAGCGTCGATGGCCTCTTCGGACAGGTCTTCCTTGAAGCCCAGGTTCAGCTCGAAACCCAACTCCTGGAATTCGTCCACGCACAGTTTTTTGCGCAGACGACGGGAACGGTTAGTGGCCATGAAACAATCCTCTTGAGTAGTAACGCGCGGCACTTTACCAGCTTCCGCGCGTCAAGACCGCTTTTGTCTCAAATCTGGTCCATGTCGCCTACGCTTGGGGCATAATGCGAACCGCTGTTTCGCGGGGCCTTCATCTTATACAGCCCCTCCTGCTTTCACCTTTTCCTGCGCAGGATCTTCCCTCCCATGATCAAAATGCTCCGCCCTCTATTGCTCGCCGGCCTGCTCCTACCCCTGGCCCTTCCCAGCCATGCCGCACCGGTCAACACCACGCTGTCGCCCAAGGTGCAGAAAGCCTTGGCCACCAACAAACTGCAGGACTCCGCCCTCTCCCTGGTGCTGCTGCCGCTCGACGGCCAAGGTGTCCCGACCGTGTTCAACGCCGATGTGTCGGTCAACCCTGCTTCGACCATGAAGCTGGTCACCACCTACGCCGCGCTGGAACTGCTGGGCCCGACCTATCAGTGGAAGACCGAGTTCTATACCGACGGCACGCTGAGCAACGGCGTGCTCAACGGCAACCTCTACCTCAAGGGTGGCGGCGACCCGAAACTGAACATGGAAAAGCTCTGGCTGCTGATGCGCGACCTGCGCGCCAACGGTGTGCGCACCATCACCGGCGACCTGGTGCTGGACCGTAGCCATTTCGTGCAGCCCAACCTACCGGCGTTCGACGACGACGGCGGCGACGTCAACAAGCCGTTCCTGGTCAAACCCGATTCCCTGCTGGTCAACCTCAAGGCGCTGCGCTTCGTGGCGCGCAACGATGGCGGCAAGGTCACCGTCGCGGTCGAGCCGCCCATTGCCAGCATCCGCATCGACAATCAGGTCAAGGCAGTGGCGTCCAAGCAGTGCAGCGGCGATGTGCGCTACAACCCGGTATCGGGGCCAGACGGCATGAGCGTAGTGGTCAGCGGCCAACTGGGCGATGGCTGCAACTCGCAGACCTACCTGTCGTTGCTCGACCACCCCTCCTACGCGGCGGGCGCCGTGCGCGCCATCTGGAACGAGCTGGGCGGCAGCATTCAGGGCCGCGACCGCGTCGAGAACGTGCCCAAGAACGCCCGCCTGCTGGCGCGCGCGTTCTCGCCCGATCTGGTGGAAGTGATCCGCGACATCAACAAGTACAGCAACAACACCATGGCCCAGCAGCTGTTCCTGAGCATCGGCGCGCGTTTCCGTACCGACGCCGACGGCGACGACGCCCGCGCCGCACAACGGGTGATCCGCCAGTGGATGGCCAAGAAAGGCATCACCTCGCCACACCTGGTGATGGAGAACGGGTCAGGCCTGTCGCGCGCCGAGCGGGTCAGCACGCGCGAAATGGCCATGTTGTTACAGGCCGCCTGGAAGAGCCCATACGCGGCCGAATTCATGAGCTCGATGCCGTTGGTGGGCATGGACGGCACCATGCGCAAGCGCCTGAAGACCACCGCTCTACGCGGCGAAGGCCACATCAAGACCGGTACGCTCAACACCGTGCGCGCCATCGCCGGCTTCACCCGCGACAGCAACGGCAAGACCTGGGCGGTCTCGGCCATCCTCAACGATCCGAAGCCCTGGGGCGCGGCGTCGATCCTCGACCAGATCCTGCTCGACGTGTACCAGCAACCCAAACTGGCCAACACTACCGCGACCCTCGCGCCCTGAGCGCCGAGCGCCAAACGACATGGCCCGCCAATTGGCGGGCCATTTCATTCGAGGCACGGGGCGATGAATCGGGAGTGGCTCACTGCGTGAAGGCTTTGCCCAAGCCGCCCGGCACGCCGCTGCTGTCGGTGTCCTGCCACGGCCCCTCGGGGTTCACCGACCAGCTCCAGCCGTTGTTCCAACGGTAGTAGGTACGCTGGCGATAGAAGGTATTGGGCTGCTTCTCCAACACGTACACGCCCATTTTCGGGTCCCAGTGGCTGGCGCCACCTGGCGGCGGCGCGAAGCTGGCGGAGGTGCGCGGCATGGCCTTGGGTTTTGCAGCCGGTTGACCGGGTTTGGGCGCGCCGGGCTTGGCGCCTGGCAGCGGCTGGACCACGGGGCCTTTGGGCGGTGGCGCGGTTTCGATGGGCGGCGTCGGATGCTCGACCGGGCGGTGGACCGTACAGGCCCCTAGCCCCAGGGCCAGGGCGATGACGGTCAGGCGGGCGATACTGTGCATGGCGCGGTGTCTCACGAATCGGGGCTGTCGATGATCAGGTGCGCAGTAGCCTGGGTATCGCTCGCCAGCGGCGCGCTCTGCCCGACCCACTCGCCCTGCGTGGGCTGCCCGCTACGGGAGATGCGGGCAACCAGTTTGACTTGGCCGGCTGCGGACAGTTTCATCGACGCCAGCATGGCATCGGCATCGGTCAGCTCCACCTCGGTGGGCAACTGCGCCACGGTCAGGCGCTTGGCCGCCAAAGGCGCGCCAGGGCCGCTGGCGGCGCGGACGAAGACGAACACCGTGTCGTCGGTACGCACCTTGTCCTTGAGCGCTGCGGCCAATTCCACACGCACTTTCAAACGCGCCTGCGTAGCCGGCGTACCGCCTGCGGCGCGCAGTTTATCGGCCGCGCGGTCGATGCCGCCTTGCAGCGCCGCCCGTGAGCTGTCTTCGGCCGGCAGTTGCGCCAGGAGCCGCTGCCAGTAACCGATCGCCTCCTGATAACGCTGCCCTTCGAACGCGGCGATGCCCAGCAAGCCCAGACTGGTCACTTCGTTGGGGTCGCCTTGCAAGGCTTCGGCGGTGAGCGCCTGAATCTGCGCCGTCCACTGTTTGTCGTTGGCGAAGTACAACGCCTGCGCCCATTGCCCGAGCACATCCGGCTGGCGCCCGGCCAGGGCCACGGCGCGCGCGTACACGGCGGCTGCCTCGGCCGGCCGCTGCTCGGCCATGTAGGCACGACCGAGGAAATACAGACTTTCGGCCGAGTCGGGCTGCGCTTGGACCGCGCGTTCCAGGCGCGAGGTCATCTCGGCCAGGGAAGCAGGCGGCTGGGCGAATTCCTGGGTCAGGCGAATCTGCTCGACGGCGCCGAAATGCAGGTACAGCCCTATGGCCGTCAGCGGCAACGCTATTGCCAGGGCCACCGGCAAGGCGACGCCCAGCTTGCGTCGCGCGCCCGGCTCGGCCGACTCGGTATCGGCCAGCAGTTCGCGGGCGGCTTCGGCACGGCCGCGCTGCAACTGCTCGGCGTCGAGCAAGCCCGCCTCGGCCTGGCCGGTCAGCTCGGCGACGCGTTCCTGGTAGAGCGCGACATTGAGCGCGGTGCGGTCCTCTTCCTGTTGCTGGCGGTGGCCGCGCAGGATCGGAATCAGCAGAAAGCCGAGCGCCGCTACCAGCAGCAGCCCGGCGCCAAGCCAGAGTTCAGTCATGGGAAGGGTCTTGTTTCAACAGTGTGGCCAGCCGCTCGCGCTCGCTGGGTGAAAGTTCGGCAGCGTTGTCCTCAGGGCTGGCACGGCGGCGCCGTACGATCAGCGCCAATACGCCCAGACCGCCCACCAGCAATACGCCGGGGCCGAACCACAGCAACCAGGTGCGGGCGTTGAGGGCCGGCTTGTAGCGCACGAAATCGCCATAGCGATCGACCATGAAGTCGACGATCTGCCGGTTGCTCCGGCCCTCGCCCAGCATGCGGAAGATCTCGCGGCGCAGGTCGGCGGCGATCGGCGCATTGGAGTCGGCGATGTCCTGGTTCTGGCATTTCGGGCAGCGCAGCTCCTTGGTGAGCTGCTGGTACCGCTCGCGTTCGGCCTGGTCGCGGAACTGATAGGTGTCGATGGCGGCCTGGGCGCCGGCGCTCAGCACCAGCCCAAGCACCAATGCGCTCATCCAGCGCTTCATGGTGTGGCCCCGTCCAGCAGTTGCTGGTAGCGCGGCGCCAATTGCTCGCGCCAGACGTTGGCGTCCACCACCCCCACATGCTTGTAGCGGATGATGCCCTGGGCATCGATCAGGAAGGTTTCCGGCGCGCCATACACGCCAAGGTCCAGGCCCAGGGTGCCTTGGGCGTCGTCGATGTCGAGCTGGTAGGGGTTATGGAACTCGGCCAGCCATTTCTGCGCGGCGGCGTTGTCGTCCTTGTAGTTGATGCCGTGGATGACCACACCTTGCTCGGCCAACTGGTTCAGGTAGGGGTGTTCGACCTTGCACGACGGGCACCAGGTGCCCCAGACGTTGACCAACGCCGGACGCCCCCGCAAATCGGCCTCGGTCAAGGTGCGCCCGCCCTGCACCGTCTGCAGCGAGAAAGCCGGAAACGCCTTGCCGATCATGGCCGAGGGCAACTCGTCGGGCTTCAGGAACAGCCCTTTGTAGAGAAACACCGCCAGCAGCAGAAAGGCCGCCAGGGGCAACAGCATCATCCAGCGCTTCATGCGTTCGCTCCCGCCACACCCAACACGTCGCGCACCCGCGCTTTGACTTTCAACCGGTAACGTCGGTCCAGCGCCGCCAGCACACCGCCGAGCCCGGTCAACAGGCCACCCAGCCAGATCCAGCGCACGTAGGGCTTAATGTGCACGCGCACGGCCCAGGCGCCGTTTTCCAAGGGCTCGCCCAGGGCCACGTAGAGGTCACGGGTGAAACCTGCGTCGATGCCGGCTTCGGTCATCATCGAGCGCTGCACGGTGTACAGGCGTTTTTCCGGGTGCAGCACCGACACCTCGCGCCCCTCACGGGACACACGCACGGTCCCTTTGTCGGAAATGAAGTTGGGCCCTTCGAAATGTCGTGCACCTTCAAACAGGAAGCGGTAACCGCCCAGTTCGATGCTCTCGCCCGGCGCCATGCGCAGGTCGCGCTCGGCGCTGTTGTGGCTCGACAGCACCACGCCCAAGGCGCACACCACCAGCCCCAGGTGCGCGAGCTGCATGCCCCAGTAGCTGCGCCCCAGGCCGCCCAGGCCTTTGAGCAGACCGCGATGACGGGTCTTGTCGAGCACGTCGCGCAGCCCGGCCAACACCACCCAAGCGGCCAGGGCGAAGGTGGCGAGCACCGGCCAGTCGAAATCCTCCACTAGCCAGCCCGCCAGCGGCGCGGCCACCACCGTGCCGACCAGCACCGGGGTGAGCATGCTCGCCAGCCAGCGGCCGGGGGTGTCTTTCCAGCGCACCAGCACGCCGATGCCGAGCACCAGCATCAGCAGCGCCATCAGCGGCAGGAACAGGGCGTCGAAATACGGTGGGCCTACCGACAGCTTGGCGCCGGTCAGGGCATCGAGGATCAGCGGATACAGCGTGCCAAGCAGAATCATCGAAGCGGCCACCACCAGCACCAGGTTGTTGGCCAGCAGCAGGGTTTCCCGCGACCACAGGGCAAAGCCCACCTGGCTCTTGACCACCGGCGCGCGCCAGGCGAACAAAGCCAGCGAACTGCCGACCACCAGCAGCAGGAAGATCAGGATGAACACCCCGCGCGCCGGGTCGGCGGCGAAGGCATGTACCGAGGTCAACACCCCGGAACGGACCAGGAACGTCCCCAGCAGGCTCAGCGAGAAGGCGGCGATGGCCATCAGCACGGTCCAGCTCTTGAACACGCCGCGCTTTTCCGTCACCGCCAGCGAATGCAGTAGCGCCGTGCCCACCAGCCACGGCATGAAGGAGGCGTTTTCCACCGGGTCCCAGAACCACCAGCCGCCCCAGCCCAGTTCGTAATAGGCCCACCACGAGCCCAGGGTGATGCCCACGCCCAGGAATGCCCAGGCCACCAGGGTCCAGGGCCGCGACCAGCGCGCCCAGGCCGCGTCCAGCCGCCCGCCGAGCAGCGCGGCGATGGCGAAGGCGAAGGCCACCGAGAAGCCGACGTAACCCATGTACAGCATCGGCGGATGGACGATCAGGCCGATGTCCTGCAACAGCGGGTTGAGGTCGCGGCCGTTGCTCGGCACCTGCGGCAACAAGCGCTGGAACGGGTTGGAGGTGACGATCAGAAAGCTCAGGAAGCCCACGCTGATCATGCCCATCACCGCTAGCACCCGTGCCAGCATGACCTGCGGCAGGTGCCGCGAGCAGACCGACACGGCAAAGGTCCAGCCGCCCAGGATCAACGCCCAGAGCAGCAGCGAGCCTTCGTGGGCGCCCCATACGGCGCTGAACTTGTAGTACCAGGGCAAGGCGGTGTTGGAGTTGCTGGCCACATAGGCGACCGAGAAGTTGTCGGTCATGAAGGCGTGGGTCAGGCAGGCGAAGGCCAGCGCCAGGAAGGCGAACTGCCCCCAGGCGGCCGGACGCGCCAGGCCCATCCACAGGCGGTCGCCGCGCCAGGCGCCGACCAGCGGCACGCTGGCCTGCACCGCGGCGAAGCAGATCGCCAGGATCATCGCCAACTGGCCCAGCTCGGGTATCAAGAGGGCCGCGTTCATGGGCGGGCCTGCGTGTCGGTGCCGGCCTGGCCGTTTTCCTTGAGCGCCTTGGTCACTTCCGGCGGCATGTACTTTTCGTCGTGCTTGGCCAGCACTTCGTCGGCCACCACCACGCCGTCGGCGTTGAGCTTGCCCAGGGCGACGATGCCCTGCCCTTCGCGGAACAGGTCGGGCAGAATGCCGCGGTAGGTGATCGGCACCGACTTGTTGAAATCGGTGACCACGAAGCGCACGTCGAGCGAATCGCCGGAGCGCTGCACCGAGCCCTGTTCGACCATGCCGCCGGCGCGGATGCGCGTATCGCGCGGGGCCTCGCCGTTGGCGATCTGGGTCGGGGTGTAGAACAGGTTGATGTTCTGCTGCAGGGCGCTCAGGGCGAAGCCCACGGCCAGGGCCACGCCGGCCACCAGGGCAAGGATGACGAACAGACGTTTCTTGCGCTGCGGATTCACGAAGTGCTCTCCCGGCGCAGACGACGCGCCTCTTCTTGCAGGTAACGCCGCCGGGCGCGCCAGGGCGCGACGACGTTGATGGCCAGCACCAGCAGGCAGATGCCGTAGGCCGACCATACGTAGAGGCCATGGTGGCCCATGACGATGAACTCGGGGAACGAAGCGAAGCTCATCGGTGCGCCTCCCGACTCAGGGCCTTCGAGACTTCGTCCCTGACCCAGCTGGCCCGCGCTTCGCGCTTGAGCACTTCCAGGCGCATGCGCAGCAGCAGCAGCGCACCGAACAGGCAGTAGAAGCCCAGCGCGGTGAACAGCAGCGGCAGCCACATTTCCATGGGCATCGCCGGCTTTTCCGTGAGGGTGAAAGTGGCGCCCTGGTGCAGGGTGTTCCACCACTCCACCGAATACTTGATGATCGGGATGTTCACCACGCCGACGATGGCCAACACCGCACAGGCCTTGGCCGCGCTGTCACGATTGCCGATCGCCTGGCCCAGCGCGATGAGGCCGAAGTACAGAAACAGCAGGATCAGCATCGACGTCAGACGGGCATCCCACACCCACCAGCTGCCCCAGGTCGGCTTGCCCCAGATCGCCCCGGTGACCAGCGCCAGGGCGGTCATCCAGGCGCCGATGGGCGCGGCGCATTGCAGCGCGACGTCGGCCAGCTTCATCTTCCAGACCAGCCCCACGGCGCCGGCGACGGCCAGCATCACGTAGCAGGACTGGGCCAGCATGGCCGCCGGCACGTGGATGTAGATGATGCGGAAGCTGTTGCCCTGCTGGTAGTCCTCGGGCGCGAAGGCCAGGCCCCAGACCATGCCGATGCCCAGCAGCAGCGTCGCGGCGATGGCCAGCCAGGGCAGCAGACGGCCGCTGATGGCATAGAACCATTTGGGCGATCCGAGTTTGTGGAACCACGTCCAGCTCATTTTCATCAGGGTGCATCCAAATGTGTGCCGGGCTTTCCCTGCCCGGTGCTCGTTATTCGCCGACGCTGATCTTCAGCCCGGCGGCGATCGCAAAGGGCGCCAGGGTCACGGTCAGGGCCGCCAGGCTCGCCAGCCACAGCAGCTGGCCGGTGGCGGGCATAGTGTGCAGCGCCGCTTGCAGGGCGCCACTGCCCAGGATCAATACCGGTATGTACAGCGGCAGGATCAGCAGGGCCAGCAACAGGCCGCCGCGCTTGAGCCCTACCGTCAAGGCCGCGCCCACCGCGCCCAGCAGGCTCAACACCGGTGTGCCCAGCAGCAGGGACGCCAGCAGCACCGGCAGGCAGGCGCTGGGCAGGCCGAGCATCAGGGCCAGCAGCGGCGCCAACAATACCAGTGCCAGCCCGGAAAAGGTCCAGTGCGCCAGCACCTTGGCCAACACCAGCAGCGGCAAGGGGTGAGGCGACAGCACCCACTGCTCCAGCGAGCCGTCTTCGAAATCGCTGCGGAACAGGCCGTCGAGCGACAGCAGCACCGCCAGCAGCGCCGCGACCCAGATCAGACCCGGCGACAGCGTCTGCAACTGTTGCGATTCGGGCCCCATGGCCAGCGGAAACAGGGCCACCACGATGGCAAAGAACACCAAAGGGTTGGCCAGCTCGGCCGGGCGGCGGCACAGCAGGCGCGCTTCGCGGCGCAGCAACAGGAGGAATACGCTCATGCCGCGCCCTGCCCCAGGTGCAACTCGCGATAGCCAGGCGGGCGCTCGCGCAGTTCGTGGTGGGTGGTGAGCACCACGGTGCCGCCCGCCTGGCAATGGGCGGCCAGGTGCCGTTCGAGCTGGACCACGCCGTGTTTGTCGAGCGCGGTGAAGGGCTCGTCGAGAATCCACAAGGCCGGCCCGGGCAGGTACAACCGAGCCAGGGCGACACGGCGCTGCTGCCCGGCCGACAGCGTATGGCACGGCACGTCTTCGAAACCGCGCAGGCCGATGGCGGCGAGCGCGCGGTCGATGGCCGCGGCATCGGCAGGCTGGTGCAAGGCGCACAACCAAGCCAGGTTCTCCTGGGCAGTGAGCATGTCCTTGATGCCGGCGCTGTGGCCGATCCACAACAGCCCGCCCGCCTGCGCCCGGCGCTGCTCGGCGAGCGGCAGACCACCCAGCGACAGATGCCCGGCACTCGGCTGCATCAGCCCGGCGAGCAGGCGCAGCAGGCTGGTCTTGCCGCTGCCGTTGGGGCCGCTGACCTGCAGCAGGTCGCCCGCGCGCAGGTCGAGGTCCAAGCGCTCGAAAAGCAGGCGCCCGTCGCGTTCGCAGGCAAGGCCGATGGCCTGGAGGTGGAAGGTCAAGGTGTCGCCTTATGCTGTGGTGTCATCCCAGGAACTGCGGGCTCGCTCGGGCGCGAAACGCGAACGATGCCCCTGCGCCGCCTCAAGTCGGCAGGGTCGCTGCCGTTACAGTGGCAATGACCCGCACCGGGTGGGTCGCCGCGCGGCCGGCATTATACATAGACCGCGCCTGTCCCGACGGTCAGGTTCAGCAGGTTGTATACAATCATGACCGAGATCAATAGTCTTCCCCCGCAAGCGGCTTCGGCACCGCCCAGCGCCCGACCGGCGACGAGCGGTGAGGTCTTGCGCCTGGCCGATGCCCGGGAAGGCATGGTGCCACCCGGTACCACCGCCCAGGCCGAAGTGCTCAGCCTGCGTCAGGTGGGCCAGGCATTCCAGATGATGCTGCGCCTGACTTTGGCCAACGGCCAGCAGACCCAGGTGCAGGCCAGCGCCAGCCAACCCATGCCGCTGGGCAGCCAACTGACGGTCAGCCAACCCCAGGGCAGCCAACTGGCGGTGATGCTGCAATCGGCGGCGAGCAACCCGCAAGCGGCGCTGACCCGCCTGGACACCCGCGAGACGCCGGTGGGCAGCTTGCTGCAAGGCAAGGTGCTGACAACCCAGGCGCTGCCTGCCGTGGTCGGCCAGGCTGCGGTCTACCGTTCGTTGGTCAGCCTGCTCAACGGCACTCAGGCCGGCGCCACCTTGACTATCGACAGCCCTCGCCCGCTACCGCTGGGCAGCCTGCTCAGCGCTCAGGTGATGGGCGACCAGTCGCTGCGTTTCGTGCCCTTGAGCGGGCGCCAGGAGCAGCTGGCCGTCGCCCAGCAGTTGCTGACCCAACAAGGCCGCCAGGCCGACCTGAGCGGAGTGCTCGGCAGCCTGCAGAGCCTGGCCGACGACCCCGATGCCGGCGCGCAGTTGCGCAGCAGCGCCGAGCGCCTGCTCAACAGCCTGCCCGATGTGCGTCAACTGAGCGACAGCAAAGGCCTGGCCCAGGCCCTGGCCAACAGCGGCGGGTTTCTCGAAGCCAAGCTCACCGGCGGACAGACGGCAGCGCTGGCCACCGACCTCAAGGCCAACCTGCTGCGGCTGATGGCGCAAATCAGCCAGGCCAGTGGCGCTCCGCCATTCACACCGCCCACTGGCGCGGCGCTGGCGCCGCTGCTACCCGGCTTCACCCGTGCCGCCCTTGGCATGCTCGGCAATGCCTCGCCCCGTTCGCAACCCGGCGGTTTCCCGCTCCCATCGCGGTTGCTGCAAAGCCTGGAAGCCGAAGGCGATCTGGAGCAACTGCTGCGCCTGGCGGCCGGCGCCGTCTCGCGCCTGCAAAGCCATCAACTGAGCAGCCTGCAACAGACCGGCCTGACCGAAGACGGCACTTTGCAAAGCACCTGGCAGACGGAGATCCCGCTGCGCCACGGTCAGGAATTCGTACCGTTGCAGATCAAACTGCAGCGCGAGGAGCGCGAAGACGCTGCCGACCCCCAGGCCGACCGCCGAACGGCCAATGGCGAACCGGGCGATCCCTCATGGCGCATCGAGCTGGCCTTCGACCTGCATCCGCTCGGCCCCCTGCAAGTGCAGGCGCAACTGAGCCAAGGGCGCCTGTCGGGCCAGCTCTGGGCCGAACAGCCGGCCACCGCGCGCCTGCTCGACAGCCAACTGGGCGCCCTGCGCGAACGCCTGCTCGGTTGCGGTCTGGACGTCGGCGACTTGCACTGCCACGCCGGGACGCCGCCGCAAGGCCCGCGCACCCGCCTCGAACAACGCTGGGTAGACGAAAACGCATGAACCTCCCACCCCGCCAAGCCATCGCCCTGTCCTACGACGGCGAACAGGCGCCGACCCTGAGCGCCAAAGGCGACGACGAACTGGCCGACGCCATCCTGGCCCTGGCCCGCGAGCACGAAGTGCCGATCTACGAGAACGCCGAACTGGTGCGCCTGCTGGCGCGCCTGGAGCTGGGCGAGCAGATTCCCGAGGCGCTGTACCTGACCATCGCCGAGATCATCGCCTTCGCCTGGCAACTGCGCGGCAAGGTGCCGGACGATTTCGAACCCACGGCCCGCGAGCGCGACGTGACCCCGGACCTGCCGCGTCTGCCGCCGCCCGACCTGTCGCAGCGCTGAGCCTGGCCTGCTCGCGGCCAGGCGCCACGCCAGCATTATCTACCGCGCACACCATGCGCCCATGGCCGAGCCTTCCGGGCCCCTAACCCCGGAGAACCGCCATGACCCCTACCGGTATCAACGCTCAAGGCGTGCAACGCGTACGCCACCACCTGGCGCAACTGCCACGCCCCGATCGCGAAGCGCAGAAGGCCATCGGCAGCTGGCTGCGCAGCCAGGGCGTCAGCCTCGACCCCGATGAGATCGACGTGGTCACCTTGCATCTTCAACCGCAACCCTCGGGCCGCTACCAGGCGCAGGTCGTGCAGCGCATCAGCCTGCCGCAGGCGGTGCTGGTCAACTGGCAAGGCGAGTCGGCCAACGACATTTTCCGCACCTTGACCGCCGCACCTTGGGCCGGCGAGTTTCCTGCCCATGCCGCGATCGACGTGGTCGAAGCGCTCGACCATCGACCCGAGCTGTCGAGCCAGTCGCAGTACCGTGTCTTCAACGGCCTGTTCCGTCGCCGCGAACCGTTGCAGTTCGACACCTCGACGCTGATCGACGTTGCAGCCGAAACTTTGCAGAGCCACATCGAGTCCCTGGATTTTCACGACCGCTACAAAACGCAGCTGGAAGACTACTGGCACGCGCACCTGGACGAGCACCGCCTGTGCTGCAAACTCAACTTCGTCGCTGCGTGCAACAAGCAGGTGGCCGAAGGCACCCTCAGCGAGGCGGCGCGCCTGTTGATCTGGCAAGCCGCGCACCTGTTGCCGCGCAGCGCTGCGCTGCGCTGCGCGCCAGTCTGCTGAACATCTACGGCTACGCTGCCACCGACCTGCTCTGCCTGCACGACACGCACAGCGACCTGACGGTGCTGCATGTACCAGGCAACAGCTCGCCGCTGCTCGAATTCGCCAGCCAGGACCTGCTCAGGGACTGGGTTGGCGAGCAGTGCAAGGACGAGGTCAAGCGTCGCCACCTCAAACGGCACTTCCGCCTGGCCGATGCCCCCCAAGGTATCGACTTCAGCGGCCTGGACACCGCGCTCGAAGGGCTGGCCGTCTACCCGCACAGCCATACCCTGCCGCCGGAGCATGGCTTTTTCAACGACGACGGCAAGTGGCCGCCACGCACTTACGTCAACTATCGCCCCGATACCTACAGCCCGGCCCTGGACGGCGACCTGTTCCAGACCTTGGCCGAGCGCCAACGTCAACGCAGCCTGGACGACGCCGATTTTCTGATCACCAGCAGCGAAGAGGTCCGCAAACGGCGCTGGCGGCACTATCTCGACAACGCCCTCGCCTTGCTCCTGCCGTTGTCGTTCGTGGTTCCCGGCCTGGCTCCGTTGCTTGCGGTCGGCGGCATCGTACAGCTCGGCCTGGGTCTGGACGAGGCGATCAATGGGAAAACGCTGGAAGACAAGCAGGACGGGGTTGGCGACATCGCTTACGGCCTGTTCAACGCCCTGCCTGGCGTCGTTGCCGTCGCCAGCGAGACTGACGCGTTGTTCCAGACATGGCGCGACGGGTTCGTCGTGCCGACCCGTCTCAACGATCAGATCGGCTATCCGCTCAGCCCGCTCGACCCGCCGCGCCTGCCGAACATGGACATCGCGCCGTCCTTCAATCGCCGGCTGCGCATCGAACCTCTGCCCGAAGGCGACCCCGACGTGGCGGCAGCGGTGTCCCGCCACCCGCGCTACGACGGCAACAACGACATGTTGCGTGGGTATTTCGAACCGGTGCCGGGCTACCTCGACCCGATCGACCTGGTCTACGACATGGAAACCAACCTGTTCGTGCCCGAAGAAGACCTCAACGAGGTTGAAATGCGCTACTACGAGGCCGAGCCGGGTACCGGCAACGTACGGCCGGCGAACCCGGCCAACCGTGAGGTGACCCATGCCATGCGCACGGCGACCCTGCGCGCCTTGGGTATCGACCTGTCCCTGCCCATCGAACTGCCTCCCCTCCTGCCAGAAGGCGCCACGCCCATTCCCAAGCAGATCACCGCGCTGTGGGTCGGCGACAAGCGTATCGACGCGCAGGTGTTGGACAACCTCGCCCACAATGCCCAGGCATTGGGCGACAGCCCTTACCGATACCGTTTGATGTTGTCCAATCGCAGTGCCGAGGCCTTCGCCTACAACCTGGCACAGTTGAACAGCCGCGCTCCGCGACTGGACGTGCTGGTTCTGGAGGAACAGGATTTCTACCGGGCGTTCGAGCAAAGCACGGGGTATGCGCAATACCAGGCGGCGCTCGCCGATGGCGGTTCGGCAAGCAACTACGCCTCGGCCGCCGACGTCTTGCGCTATCCGATGCTGCACAGCGAAGGCGGCCTGTACATGGACGTCGACGACGCCCTGCTCCTGCATCCGGACACCGGCAAGGCCGCGCTCGACAGCGTCGAACTGACCACCAACGCAACCGGCTTGCTATTACAGCCGCCTGTGCAGAACGAACTGATGGGGCTGGATTCGGCGTACAACAACAGCATGATCGGCAGCCATGCTGGCAATCCGACGCTGCTGGCGGTCAGCCAAGAGATGCGCGGACGCTACCTGCGCCTGCTGGAACCTTACCCCATACGTCCCGACCGCATGGCCAACCCGGCCTCGTTCAGGCATTACGCCAAACAGATCAGTTGGCTCACCGGCCCGGACCTGATGACCGATGTGGTCGACCGCACCCTACCGGACCTGTACACGCTGCGTCAGTTGGCGCACCTGTACATGATGCCGCGCATCAACAGTTACCAGTTCGTCGACCTGGACGCGTTGAACGCGCTGCGCACTGCACGACTGCCCCTGGCACGCGTGGCGCAGATCGGCAAGTTGCATTCGTGGGCGTGAAGCGGCGCTGAGGCCAAAGGCTTCGGAGGCTTGGCTCGGCGCCCAAGGACGCCGAGCCATCGATGCGAGCAGCGTACAGGCGAGCGGCGGTCACTGCGCGCGGTGCAGCTTGCTCATCAACTGCGCCTCGGCCTGGGTCAGGCCGCAGGTCTGGGTCAGCTCTTCGACGCTGGCGCCCATGCCCACCAGTTTGGCGGCCTGGGAGAAGGTCACGTCGTTGGGATCGCGCTGTTCGAGCTGCAACAGCTTGTCGGGCAGCGGCGCCACCACACTGCGCAGCTCGTGGAGGGTGTCGCCCATGCGCACGGTGACGTTCTGGTAGTCGTCCAAGCGCTTGGCCAGGTCCTTGATGCGCTGATCGCGCAGCGCATCGCCCACCGCCTGCTCGGCCAGCACCTGGCGCTGGCGCTTGCTGTAGTTGAGGAACAACCACAGGCTCACGGCCCATAGCAACGCCAGGAACAGCACCGCCACCTCGAAGATCACCTTAGATGTTCTCCAGTTCCGACCACTCTTCTTCGGTCATCATCTTGTCCAGCTCGACCAGGATCAGCAGTTCGCCGTTCTTGTTGCACACGCCCTGGATGAACTTGGCCGATTCGTCGTTACCGACGTTGGGCGCGGTCTCGATTTCGGATTGGCGGAGGTAGACCACCTCGGCGACGCTGTCGACCAGGATGCCGACCACTTGCTTGTCCGCCTCGATGATCACCACCCGGGTGTTGTCGGTGACCTCGGTGGGCATCAGACCGAAGCGCTGGCGCGTGTCGATCACGGTGACCACGTTGCCGCGCAGGTTGATGATGCCCAGCACATAGCTGGGCGCCCCCGGCACCGGTGCGATCTCGGTGTACCGCAGGACTTCCTGGACCTGCATGACGTTGATGCCATAGGACTCATTGTCCAGGCGGAAGGTTACCCATTGCAGAATCGGGTCTTCGGAGCCCTGCGCAGACGATTTTTTCATTCCCCTACCCTCGAAATCCGCCAGTGGCGGTGTGTGCGGCTGTGTCATTGGTGTTTGGCGTGCATCTGCTTGACGGCGCCGCTGGCGATCAGTTCCGCCAGTTCGGCGACGTCGAGCAAGGCGCACATGTGTTCGATCACGGTGCCGGCCAGCCACGGGCGTTGGCCCCGTTGGCTGCGCCATTTGATTTCGTCCGGGTCCAGACGCAACGAGCGGCTGACCTGATGCACGGCCAGCCCCCACTCGTAGCCCTGCACCGAGATCACGTATTGCAGGCCCTGGCGGAAGTCGTCGCGGTAACGGTCGGGCATCACCCAACGCGCGGTGTCGAGCACCTTGAGGTTGCCGGCCTGGCAGGTGAGGATGCCGAGGAACCAGTCGGGCTGGCCGAACAGCGGCGTCAGCTCCTGGCCGGCCAGCGGGTAGATCGAGCCCAGGCAGACCAACGGCACGGCCAGGGTCAGCCCGGCGACATCGAACAATAGGCACTCGAACGGCTCGGCCGCCCAAGCCGGACGGCCGGTGTCGTTGGCCGGCGGCTGTGGCGGCAGGACGGCGGGCCGGTGCACGTCGGCCACCGGCGCCAGCGGCTCGATGTCGAGCTCGCTGACCGGTTCGCTCGGCACCGGCACCTGAACCTCTGCCAGCATCTGCTGGTCGGCCACGGTCGGTACCGCTTCGGGCAGCGTGAGCACGCTGGGCAGCACCGGCGGCGTCGGTTCGGCGAAGGGACGCGACGGTACGCTGGCCAGTTTTACCGGCTGGCGACGGGCATCGCGCTGCTGCTCTTCGCGCACGGCCTGGGCGAACTCGTCGGCGTCGCTGTGCGCCTCGGCGACGGGCGCGTCTGGCAGCTCGGTGGCCTCCTGCAGCAACCCGTCTAGGTAAGACTGCAAGGCCAGTTGCGGCTTGCTGGCGAGCGGTCGGGGTGCGTTCATCAGGCCACCTGCAAAGCGTTGCGGTAGGTCAACAGATGCTTGAGCAGCGCGCGGTAGGCGATCAGGCCGCGGCTCTTGGCATCGTGCTGGCTGGGAGTGACGCCGGCGCGGCTGGCGTCGCGCAGGCGCGTATCGACCGGGATGTAGCCCTGCCAGACGTGTTCGGGATAACTGTCGCGCAGCAGCTTGAGGGTGCCCATCGACGCCTGCGTGCGGCGGTCGAACAAGGTCGGCACGATCTGGTACGGCAAGGCCTGCTTGCGCGAGCGGTTGATCATGGTCAGGGTGCTGACCATGCGTTCAAGGCCTTTGACGGCGAGAAACTCGGTCTGCACCGGGATCACCAGTTGCTGGCTCGCGGCCAGGGCGTTGACCATCAACACGCCGAGCAACGGCGGGCTGTCGATCAAGGCGAAATCGAAATCCTGCCACAGCTGCGCCAAGCTCTTGGCGATCACCAGGCCGAGGCCGTTCTGCCCCGGCGACTGGCGCTCAAGCACCGCCAGCGCGGTGCTCGACGGCAACAACGAGATGCGCTCGTCGCTGGTCGGCAGCAGCAATTGGCCCGGCAGCCCTTCGGGCACGGCGCCCTTGTGCTGGAACAGGTCGTAGCAACTGTGTTCGAGGGCATCGGGGTTGTGCCCGAAATAGCTGGTCATCGAGCCGTGCGGATCGAGGTCGACGACGATCACGCGCTTGCCCGCCTCGGCCAGCAGGCCCGCGAGTGCGATGGTCGTGGTGGTCTTGCCGACTCCACCTTTTTGATTGGCGACTGCCCAGACTCTCATGGTGCCTTGCTTCCTCCCGGACGGCCGACAGCCTTGCCGGGAACGGTTTTTGGATTCGGTGACGGAGAATTGACGGGATCAGCTGTCATTCGCCGCCGCTCCGCTCGCTGGTGCACTTTGTGTGCCAGCCCGGCGCAACGCCGCGTCCGGCGTGGCATTGGCCGAGCCGGTGGCGGTCAGGCTGCGGCGCACTTCGAGGTTGCGCGAGATCACCAGCACCACGCGCCGGTTCTGCGAGCGGCCCGCTGCAGTGGCATTGCTGGCCACCGGCTGGTACTGGCCGTAGCCCACCGAGGCCATGCGCGCCGGGTCCACACCGTCGAGCGCCAGCAGGCGCACGATGCTCGCGGCGCGTGCCGAGGACAGCTCCCAGTTGGTCGGGTACTGCGCGGTGCGGATCGGCTGGTCGTCGGTAAAGCCTTCGACGTGTACCGGGTTGGCGAAAGGTTTCAAAATCCCCGCCACGCGGTCGATGATGGAAAACGCCGCGTCGCTGGGCATGGCGTCGCCGCTGCCGAACAGCAACGACGAGTTGAGCTCGATCTCCACCCACAGCTCGTTGCCACGCACGGTCATCTGCTTGCCCGCGATCAGGTCGCCGAAGGCGGCGGTGACTTCGTCGGTGATGGCCTTGAGCGGGTCGTTGGCGGTCTGCCCCAGACCCGCGTCGGTCTGCTCGCTGTCCTTGATCAACGGCTGCGCCGGGCGCGTGCTCAACGGCCGCTCTTCGCCGACGGGGATGGGCCGCATGCTGCGCTCCGGGTCGTTGAACACGCCCAGCAACGCCTCGGACACCACCTTGTATTTGCCCTCGTTGACCGAGGAAATCGAATACATCACCACGAAAAACGCGAACAGCAACGTGATGAAGTCGGCGTAGGACACCAGCCAACGTTCATGGTTTTCGGGTTCTTCCACGTGGCGACGACGACGCATGCCTACTCCATGAAACCTTGCAGTTTCAGCTCGATCGAGCGCGGATTCTCCCCTTCGGCGATCGACAGCAGGCCTTCGAGGAGCATTTCCCGGTAGCGCGACTGGCGCAGCACCAGCGCCTTCAGCTTGTTGGCCACCGGCAGGAGGATCAGGTTGGCGCTGGCCACGCCGTAGATGGTGGCGACGAAGGCCACGGCGATGCCGCTGCCCAGTTGCGCGGGATCGGCCAAGTTGCCCATCACGTGGATCAGGCCCATCACCGCGCCGATGATGCCGATGGTCGGCGCGTAGCCGCCCATGCACTCGAACACCTTGGCCGCTTGCAGGTCGCGGCTTTCCTGGGTGAGGAAGTCCACCTCGAGGATGCTGCGCACCGATTCGGGCTCGGCGCCGTCGACCAGCAGTTGCAGGCCTTTGCGGGCATAGGGGTCCGGCTCCAGGTCGGCCACGCTTTCCAGGCCGAGCAGGCCTTCCTTGCGCGCCGTCAGGCTCCAGTTCACCACCCGGTCGATGCCACCGGCCAGGTCGACGCGCGGGGGAAAGATGATCCAGCGCAGGATCTGCAACGCCCGCTTGAACGACGACAGCGGCGACTGCAACAGCGCGGCCGCTAAGGTACCGCCCAATACGATCAGTGCCGCCGGGCCGTTGATCAGCGCACCGGCATGGCCGCCTTCCAGGAAATTGCCGCCGACGATGGCGACGAAAGCCAGGATCAGGCCGATCAGGCTGAGCACATCCATCAGTGGCAGGCCTCGACCAGGTGCTTGCCGATCTCGTCCAGGCTGTACACCGCATCGGCCAGGTTGGCTTTGACGATGGCCATGGGCATGCCGTAGATCACGCAGCTGGCCTCGTCCTGCGCCCACACCGTGCTGCCGCACTGCTTGAGCAGGCGCGCGCCTTCGCGGCCGTCGGCGCCCATCCCGGTGAGCACCACCGAGAGCACCTTGTCGCCGTAGGACTTGGCCGCCGAGCCGAAGGTGATGTCCACGCACGGCTTGTAGTTCAGGCGCTCGTCGCCGGGCAGGATTTTCACCGCGCCACGGGCATCGACCATCATCTGCTTGCCACCCGGTGCGAGCAGCGCCAGGCCAGGGCGCAGGATGTCACCGTCTTCGGCTTCCTTGACGCTGATGCGGCACAGCTTGTCGAGGCGCTCGGCGAAGGCCTTGGTGAAGGCCGCCGGCATGTGCTGGATGAGCACGATGGGCGCTGGGAAATGCGCGGGCAGTTGCGTCAGCACCCGTTGCAGGGCCACCGGCCCGCCCGTGGAGGTGCCGATGGCGACTAGCTTGTAGGCCTTGCGTCGCGGCGCGGGCGAGCTGGCGGGCGCAGCGGCGGTGGGCGCCGCGCTGCGCGACGGCACCGGGCTGCGCGCGGTGGCCGGATGTGGCGCGTGGCTGGCAGGCGTGCCGGCGCTGGCGGTAGGCGCAGATGCAGGGCTGGGCGTGGCCGGCGCAGGTGCGGGGCTTGGGCTGGCGTAGCTGCCGAAACGGCGGTTGCTGCGCGCCAGCGTATGGACTTTCTCGCACAGCATCTGCCGGACTTTATCCGGGTTGCGCGAGATGTCTTCGAAATTCTTCGGCAGATAATCGACCGCGCCGGCATCCAGCGCATCGAGGGTGACCCGGGCGCCTTCGTGGGTCAGCGAGGAGAACATCAACACCGGGGTCGGGCAGCGCTGCATGATGTGCCGCACGGCGGTGATGCCGTCCATCATCGGCATCTCGTAGTCCATGGTGATGACATCGGGCTTGAGCGCCAGCGCCTGGTCGATGGCTTCCTTGCCATTGGTCGCGGTGCCGACGACCTTGATCGCCGGATCGCCGGCGAGGATTTCAGAGACACGGCGGCGGAAGAAACCCGAATCATCCACCACCAGGACCTTGACTACCATAAACACTCCGTTAGACGGCGCCCCCTTCGCGGGCGCGCCGACGCGATCAGATACGCCGCGCGGCGTAACGCTTGAGCATGCTCGGCACATCCAGAATCAGCGCGATGCGGCCGTCACCGGTGATGGTCGCCCCCGACATGCCTGGCGTACCTTGCAGCATCTTGCCCAGCGGCTTGATGACCACCTCTTCCTGGCCGACCAGCTGGTCGACCACGAAGCCGATGCGCTGGGTGCCCACCGACAGGATCACCACATGGCCCTCGGGCTGCTCCTCGTGGGCCTGGCCCTGTACCAGCCAGCGCTTGAGGTAGAACAGCGGCAAGGCCTTGTCGCGCACGATCACCACTTCCTGGCCGTCGACCACGTTGGTGCGCGACAGGTCGAGGTGGAAGATCTCGTTGACGTTGACCAGCGGGAAGGCGAAGGCCTGGTTGGCCAGCATCACCATCAGGGTCGGCATGATCGCCAGGGTCAGCGGCACCTTGATGATGATCTTCGAGCCCTGGCCCTTGACCGAATTGATGCTGATCGAGCCGTTGAGCTGGGAAATCTTGGTCTTGACCACATCCATGCCCACGCCACGGCCGGAGACGTCGGAAATTTCCGTCTTGGTCGAGAAGCCCGGGGCGAAGATCAGGTTGTAGCAGTCCGATTCGCTCAGGCGGTCGGCGGCGTCCTTGTCCATCAGGCCCTTTTCCACGGCCTTGGCGCGCAGGACGGCCGGGTCCATGCCCTTGCCGTCGTCGGAGATCGACAAGAGGATGTGGTCGCCCTCCTGCTCGGCCGACAGCACCACGCGCCCGGTGCGCGCCTTGCCCGAAGCTTCGCGCTCTTCGGGCATCTCGATGCCGTGGTCGACCGCGTTGCGCACCAAGTGCACCAGCGGATCGGCCAGGGCCTCGACCAGGTTCTTGTCCAGGTCGGTCTCTTCGCCGACCAGCTCCAGGTTGATGTCTTTCTTCAACTGCCGCGCCAGGTCGCGAACCAGGCGCGGGAAGCGCCCGAAGACCTTCTTGATCGGCTGCATGCGGGTTTTCATCACCGCGGTCTGCAGGTCGGCAGTGACCACATCGAGGTTGGACACGGCCTTGGACATGGCCTCGTCGCCGCTGTTGAGGCCCAGGCGCACCAGACGGTTACGCACCAGCACCAGCTCGCCGACCATGTTCATGATCTCGTCGAGCCGCGCAGTGTCGACACGCACGGTGGTCTCGGCTTCGCTGGCGTGCTTTTCCGCCGGTGGCGCGGCCGGCGCACGGGCCGGGGCCGGAGCCGCCGGCTTGGCGGCAGCCGGCGCCGGGGCTGGTTTGGCCACAGGCGCCGGGGCAGCGACCGCAGCGGCCGTGGCGGTTTCGGCCGCAGGCGCGACGCGCTCGGCGGCGAACTTGCCCTTGCCGTGCAGCTCGTCGAGCAGGGCTTCGAATTCGTTCTCGGAAATGTGCTCGTCGTTGCCGGCGGGCGTCGTTGCGGCAGGTGCCGCGGTTTGCGCGGCGGCGCCCGGCGCTACGGCGCCCGGCGCGGCGGCGCCCGAAGCAGAAGCGCCCGACGCGACGGCGCCCGACGCAGCGGCGCCCGGCAAGGCGTCGGTGGTGAAGCTGCCCTTGCCATGCAACTGGTCGAGCAAGGCTTCGAACTCGTCGTCGGTGATCTCGTCGCTGGTCGCGGCCGGCGCCGGCGTTTCGGCCGCCGCTGGCGTGGCCTTGGCCGAGAACTGGCCTTTGCCGTGCAACTGGTCGAGCAAGGACTCGAATTCGGCGTCGGTGATTTCGTCGCCCTCGCCACCGACCGGTTCGACCGGCAGCGCTTCGACGCTGGCCAGGGCGGCGGGCGGCTGCGCAGCGGCAGCGGCTTCGGCCTTGACCGCGTCGAGCGAATCGAGCAGACGCTCGAACTCGTCGTCGGTGATGTCGCCGTCGTCGGTCGCCGGCGCAGCCTCTGCGGCCACGGCGGGTGCGGTCGGGGCGGCGACCGGCGCCACAGGCTCGGGCGCGGCGGCCGCTTCGGCGCCTGCCGGTTCGGCCAGGCGCGCCAGGGCGGCGAGCAGCTCAGGCGTGGCCGGCGTCACTTCGGCACGTTCGCGCACCTGGCCGAACATGCCGTTGACCGCATCCAGCGCTTCCAGCACCACGTCCATCAGCTCGGCATCCACGCGGCGTTCGCCCTTGCGCAGGATGTCGAAGACGTTCTCGGCAATGTGGCAGCACTCAACCAGCTCATTGAGCTGGAGGAAGCCGGCGCCCCCTTTTACGGTATGAAACCCGCGAAAAATCGCATTGAGCAGGTCCGCATCATCGGGTCGGCTTTCCAGCTCGACCAGCTGTTCGGACAACAGCTCGAGAATTTCGCCGGCCTCAACCAGGAAATCCTGGAGGATTTCTTCATCGGCGCCGAAGCTCATTGAACGTGCTCCTTAAAAACCAAGGCTGGATAGCAAATCGTCTACATCGTCCTGACCGGACACGACGTCCTCACGCTTATCGGCATGAATCTGCGGACCTTCACCTCGAGTCGGATGTTTTTCTTGGTCTTTTTCATCGCGCAGCTGCTGATGGTCATGTTCGATACCGGCGAAACGGTCGACCTGACTGGCCATCAACACCAACTTGAGCAGATTGCTTTCGACTTCCGTCACCAGCGCGGTGACGCGCTTGATGACCTGGCCGGTCAGGTCCTGGTAGTCCTGGGCCAGCAAAATATCGTTCATGTGCCCGGCGACCTTGCGGTTGCCCTCGGCGCTGCTCGTCAAGAAACCGTCGACGCGGCGCGCCAGGTCGCGGAACTCGGTGGCCGACACTTCGCGGCGCATGAAGCGCTGCCAGTCGCCGCTCAGGGCCGAGGCCTGCTCGGCCATGTCGTTGAGCACGGGCGTGCTTTCTTCGACCAGGTCCATGGTGCGGTTGGCGGCGTTCTCGGTCAGCTTGACCACGTAGCCCAGCCGCTCGGTGGCATCGGTGATCTGCGAGACTTCTTCGGCCTGCGGCATGCGCGGGTCGATCTGGAAGCTGACGATGGCGCTGTGCAGCTCGCGGGTCAGCTTGCCGACCTCGTTGTACAGGCCCAGGTCGCGGGTCTGGTTGAGCTGATGGATAAGCTGCACGGCATCGCCGAAACGGCCTCGTTCGAGGCTCTCGACCAGCTCGCGAGCATGCTTTTTCAGGGTGCCTTCGAACTCACCCAGAGAGGTATCGATAGATTCCATTGCGCCCCCTGGCGGCTTAGCCGTTCACGCGCTCGAAGATCTTTTCGATCTTTTCTTTCAGCACCTGGGCGGTGAAAGGCTTGACCACATAACCGTTGACCCCGGCCTGGGCCGCTTCGATGATCTGGTCGCGCTTGGCTTCGGCGGTGACCATCAGCACCGGCATGCCCTTGAGCGTGTCGTGGGCGCGGACCTTGCGCAGCAGGTCGATGCCGGACATGCCGGGCATGTTCCAGTCGGTGACGAGGAAGTCGTAATGGCCCTTTTCCAGCATCGGCAACGCCGTGGTGCCGTCGTCGGCCTCGTCGGTGTTGGTGAAGCCCAGATCGCGCAGCAGGTTCTTGATGATCCGCCGCATCGTCGAGAAATCGTCAACGATGAGGATTTTCATGTCTTTGTTCAATTAGAGATCTCCAAGCAGTCTCATCACGCGCCCGGCGCCGAGCGCGTGCGTCATTCGTTCTTAAAGCGGCAAGGTGCACGCTTCAGGTACAAGCTGTGCGGCGTTGCCAGACAGTTACGCGCTTTGTAAAACCACCGCGATCCGCTCTTACCTACCACTTGCCGCATGCAACCCGTAGCCGGCCACCCTACCGGGCGCGCCATTCTCCCAGGCGACTGCGCAGGCGCGCCGCACATTGGCTGTGCAACTGGCTGACCCGCGACTCGCTGACCCCCAGCACTTCGCCGATTTCCTTGAGGTTCAGCTCTTCGTCGTAGTACAGCGCCAGGACCAGACGCTCGCGTTCCGGCAGGTTGGCGATGGCGTCGGTCAGGGCTGCCTGGAAGCGTTCGTCTTCGAGGCCGCGACCCGGTTCCGGCGAGCCGCTGGCGCCGTCTTCGTGCAACCCTTCGTGCTCGCCGTCCTGCAACAGGTCGTCGAAACTGAACAGGCGGCTGCCCAATGTATCGTTGAGGATGCCGTAATAGTCATCCAGCTCCATCTTAAGTTCGGCAGCGACTTCATGATCTTTAGCGTCGCGTCCGGTTCTCGATTCCACGGCGCGCATCGCCTCGCTGACCATGCGCGTGTTGCGGTGCACCGAACGCGGTGCCCAATCGCCCTTGCGCACCTCGTCGAGCATGGCGCCGCGGATGCGGATGCCGGCGTAGGTCTCGAAGCTGGCGCCTTTGCTGGCGTCGTATTTGTTGGCCACTTCCAACAGGCCGATCATGCCGGCCTGGATCAGGTCTTCGACCTGCACGTTGGCCGGCAGGCGCGCCAGCAGGTGGTAGGCGATGCGCTTGACCAGCGGCGCATAGCGCTCGATCAGCTCGTACTGAGCGTCCTTGGAGGCACGGCTGTACATCTTGAATCCGCTCGCACTCATAGCACCGGCCCTGCGCTGGTCGGCTGCACCAGGCGCTCTACGAAGAACTCCAGGTGGCCGCGAGGATTGGCTGGCAGCGGCCAGCTGTCGACCTTCTGCGCGATGGCCTTGAAGGCCAGGGCGCATTTGGAACGGGGGAAGGCTTCGTACACCGCGCGCTGCTTCTGCACGGCCTTGCGCACCGATTCGTCGTAGGGCACGGCGCCCACGTACTGTAGCGCCACATCAAGGAAGCGGTCGGTGACCTTGGTCAGCTTGGCGAACAGGTTGCGCCCTTCCTGCGGGCTCTGCGCCATATTGGCCAGCACGCGGAAGCGGTTCATGCCGTAGTCGCGGTTGAGCAGCTTGATCAGCGCGTAGGCGTCGGTGATCGAAGTAGGTTCGTCGCACACCACCAGCAGCACTTCCTGGGCGGCGCGCACGAAGCTCACCACCGAGTCGCCGATGCCGGCCGCAGTGTCGATGACCAGCACGTCGAGGTTGTCGCCGATCTCGCTGAAGGCCTGGATCAAGCCGGCATGCTGCGCAGGCTGCAGGTGCACCATGGTCTGCGTGCCGGACGCCGCCGGCACGATGCGTACGCCGCCCGGGCCTTGCAGCAGCACGTCGCGCAGCTCGCAGCGGCCTTCGATGACGTCGGCCAGGGTGCGCTTGGGCGTCAGCCCCAGCAGCACATCGACGTTGGCCAGGCCAAGGTCGGCGTCGAGCAGCATGACTCTGCGCCCGAGCTCGGCGAGCGCCAGAGACAGGTTCACTGAAACGTTGGTCTTACCGACGCCGCCTTTGCCACCGGTCACGGCGATGACCTGTACGGGATGCATGCTACCCATGTCTGTTGTTTACCTTGTCTCGCTTGGACCCATGCCACAGTGGAGGCCAACTGCCCGCCCCGTTCTGTAGGTACTTTTCGCAGCACATCTCTCAACCCACCCGCTTGCCTGGGTGGTGGTACAGATCAGCGAACATGTCGGCCATGGCCTCTTCGCTGGGTTCGTCCTGCATCTGCACGCTGACCGCGCGGCTCACCAACTGGTGCTTGCGCGGCAGGTGCAGGTCGTCAGGAATGCGCGGCCCATCGGTGAGATAGGCGATCGGCAATTCGTGACCGATGGTCAGGCTGAGCACTTCGCCCAGGCTGGCCGTTTCGTCGAGCTTGCTCAGGATGCAGCCGGCCAGGCCACAGCGCTTGTAGCTGTGGTAGGCGGCCGACAGCACCTGTTTCTGGCTGGTGGTGGCCAGTACCAGATAATTCTTCGAAGCGATGCCGCGCCCGGCGAGCGTCTCCAGCTGCATGCGCAAGGCCGGATCGCTGGCTTGCAGGCCGGCGGTGTCGATCAGCACCACGCGCTTGCGCAGCAGCGGCTCCAGGGCCTGGGCCAGCGACTCGCCCGGGTTCACGTAGGTCACCGGCACGTTGAGGATGCGGCCCAGGGTCTTGAGCTGCTCCTGGGCACCGATGCGGAAGCTGTCCATGCTCACCAGCGCCAGGCTGCCGGCGCCGTACTTGAGCACGTAGCGCGCGGCGAGCTTGGCCAAGGTGGTGGTCTTGCCCATGCCGGCCGGGCCGACCAAGGCGATCACCCCGCCCTGCTCGATCGGCTCGACGTCGGGCACCTGGATGCGCCGCGCCAGGTGCGCCAGGACCATGCGCCAGGCATGGCGAGGGTCTTCGATTTCGGCGGTCAGCTCCAGCAGGTCGCGGGCCAGGGCGCCGCTCAGGCCGATGCGCTGCAAGCGGCGCCAGGCGTTGGCCTGCTGCGGCTTGCTGCCTTGCAGCTGGTTCCAGGCCAGCGAGCCGAGCTGCACTTCGAGCAGTTCGCGCAAGCCCGAGAGTTCGGCGCGCATGGCGTCGAACAACCGTGGATCGACCGCCGCCGGCGCGGCAGGCGCGGCGCTGGCCGGGGCCTGCACATGGGTGTCGATCAGCGGCTCGGCGGCGGTCAGCGACTGGCCGGCGAACAGCTGGCTGCCCTCTTCGCTTTCGTGGCGGCTGGAGAGTTCGGCCTGGGCGGTGACGATACGGGTCTGGGTCTTGCGCAGTTCTTCCTCGAGCTCGGCATTGGGCACCCGCGGCGCCAGCACCGAAGGCTTGTAGTCGAGCGCGGCAGTCAGTTCCACGCCGCCGGCAATGCGCCGGTTGCCGATGATGGCGGCATCGGAGCCCAGCTCATCTCGGACCAGCTTCATGGCCTGTCGCATATCGGCGGCGAAAAAACGCTTAACTTGCATAACCCACTACCTCAGCCGTTAGGGCCCACAGTGGCAACGATGGTGACCTGCTTGTTGTCCGGTATTTCCTGGTACGCCAGCACGTGCAGGTTGGGCACTGCCAGGCGTCCGAAGCGCGAGAGCATCGCGCGGATCGGCCCGGCCACCAGCAGGATCGCCGGCTGGCCTTGCATTTCCTGACGCTGGGCGGCTTCGATCAAGGAACGTTGCAACTTTTCGGCCATGCTGGGCTCGAGCAGTACACCGTCTTCCTGACCTTGTCCGGCCCGTTGCAGACTATTGAGCAAAATCTGTTCCAACCTTGGCTCCAACGTGATCACAGGCAGCTCGGACTCAACGCCGACAATGCTTTGCACGATGGCGCGACACAATCCGACGCGCACGTTGGCCACCAGCGCGGCGGTATCTTGACTCCTGCCCGCGTTGTTGGCGATCGATTCCGCAATGCTGCGGATATCGCGCACCGGCACCTGCTCGCTGAGCAACGCCTGCAAGACCTTGAGCAGCCCCGACAAGGAAATGACGCCTGGTACGAGTTCCTCGGCCAGCTTGGGCGAAGCCTTGGCCAACACCTGCAACAACTGCTGCACTTCCTCATGGCCAATCAGCTCGTGGCAGTGCTTCTGCAAGATCTGGTTGAGGTGAGTGGCCACTACCGTACTGGCATCGACCACGGTATAGCCCAAAGATTGCGCCTGGGAGCGTTGGCCGACGTCGATCCACACCGCTTCCAGGCCAAAGGCCGGGTCGCGCGCGGCGATGCCGTTGAGGGTGCCGAACACTTGGCCGGGGTTGATCGCAAGCTCGCGGTCCGGGTAGATCTCGGCCTCGGCGAGGATCACGCCCATCAGCGTCAAGCGGTAGGCGCTGGGTTGCAGGTCGAGGTTGTCGCGGATGTGCACGGTGGGCATGAGGAAGCCCAGGTCCTGGGACAGCTTCTTGCGCACGCCCTTGATCCGCGCCAGCAATTGCCCGCCCTGGTTGCGGTCCACCAGCGGAATCAGCCGGTAGCCCACTTCCAGGCCGATCATGTCGATGGGGGTGACGTCGTCCCAGCCCAGTTCCTTGGTTTCCTGGGCGCGCTGCGGCGAAGGCAGCAGGTCTTGCTGGCGCTGCACTTCGGCCAGGGCCACGGCTTCGGCCTGCTGCTTCTTGCGCCACACCAGGTAGGCGCCACCGCTGGCGAGCAGGCCCAGGCCGATGAAGGCCACGTGGGGCATGCCCGGCACGAGGCCCATGACGATCATCAGCGCGGCCGACACCCCCAAGGCCTTGGGCGAATCGAACATCTGCCGGTTGATCAGCTTGCCCATGTCTTCGGAGCTGGAAGCCCGGGTGACCATGATCGCAGCGGCGGTGGACAGCAGCAGCGACGGCAGCTGCGCCACCAGACCGTCACCGATGGTCAGCAAGGCGTAGACCTTGCCCGCCTCGCTGAACGGCATGCCGTGCTGCAGCATGCCGATGAGCATGCCGCCGATGAGGTTGATGAACAGGATCAGCAGACCGGCGATGGCGTCGCCGCGCACGAACTTGCTGGCACCGTCCATCGAGCCGTAGAACTCGGCTTCGCCGGCCACTTCGGCACGGCGCAGCTTGGCCTGGTTCTGGTCGATCAGGCCGGCGTTGAGGTCGGCGTCGATGGCCATCTGCTTGCCGGGCATGGCGTCGAGGGTGAAGCGCGCGCTCACCTCGGAGATACGCCCGGCACCTTTGGTCACCACCACGAAGTTGATGATCATGAGGATGGCGAACACCACCGCACCGACCACGTAGTTGCCGCCGATCACCACCTCACCGAAGGCCTGGATCACCTTACCGGCCGCGCCATGCCCTTCCTGGCCGTGCAGCATCACCACACGGGTGGACGCGACGTTCAGCGCCAGACGCAGGAGCGTGGCCACCAACAGGATGGTCGGGAAAGCGGCGAAGTCCAGCGGCCGCAGCGCGTACACGCACACCAGCAGAACCACAATCGACAGCGCGATATTGAAGGTGAAGAACACGTCGAGCAGAAAGGGCGGGATCGGCAACATCATCATTGCCAACATGACCAGCAACAGCAGCGGCACGCCCAGGCTGCCCCGACCGAGACCGGCGAGGTTGTTGCGGGCATGACTGATTAGATGCGAGCGATCCACCGGGCGTCCTCTTGCAGCAAAACTTTGACGCCAATGCGGCGCTTGGCGGGTGCTTTGCAAGAAGCTGTCCAACTTGGGTGAGGGGGCGTCGATCCGTGGTGCGCTGCGGTCGGATTGCCTGCGCTTGGTGACTGGCGGTGGCGGTACAGGTTCGATGCCGAGGGCGTTGAGGCTGCACCGACCGTCAGGCTGATCGCCCTGCTACATCGGGCTTTCGAGGTGTTCGTTCACATCCGAAATGTGCAATGGCTTACGCCTTGATTGCGGGGTTTGTGGCCAGCCTCCGCCAAGGGCCTATCTCGATATAGCTCTACCGGAGTGCCTGCTCAGCCAATAGGCAATGCCGATCATGCAGTGTCTGAATCGATGGTCTACCAAGGCTCGCCGGTTAGCTGAGGTTAGCATTTGAACGTTCGGCCAATGGCGCCCAACAAGATCGTCGTTGAGATGTTAACCCAGAAAAATCCGACATAACTGTAGGAAGGATCCCACATAAGTAGTTGTTTATTGAACCTTGCGTCTGTAGCAAGTTTGAAAATTCATGCAAAACTGATCAATACAGCAATAACTTTGCTGGCATATCCATTCAACCAACTAGATCTTCCCAGAAAAGGAATTCAGCCACATCGCCCTAGGGCAGGAATGGCTCACCCGGTTTGCCTTAAGTATTCAAGTTTTCAAAATACGTCAGATTTTGGAAGATTCGAATCTCGTCGTTGAGTTCATATGAGCGTACGAAGGCACCCACTCACACAGGAGTTTTGGATGAATATCAATGCTACGGGATACATACACAGCTATGCCAATCCAGCCATAAAAAAAATAGCGAACCCGCTTAGTTCGCCTGACGGAACGAGCGCGTCCAAGAATAACGCTACGAGCGATAGCGCCTCGCTTTCGTCTTTGGCAGACAAGGCTTCTTCAACTGCTCAGGAAAAAACCGTCCTTTACACGAATAATTCCCACATGCAAAACAAACCCTACGGCACACCCAATTGGGATACGTCCCTTACACCCAATTGGCAAGCGTCCGTCATACCCAGCTGGCAAGTTGATCTGCTCGCAGGCACGAGGTACATATGCGGCCCGACGGGTGAGGTTGAGATCATTGAGCATAACAACCAAAAATACCTGCAAGTCTCAAACTCCGAACGCGCCGAATACAACGAACTGCTGCAAAAACACATGCAAGAGCTTTATGAAACAAATGGATTGAGCAACGCAGTCGAACGATACAACGCGTTGAAATCAGTACCCGGCCTGAACGAAAAACTTCGAGATGAACTCAAGAACAACCTCGCCGCTGATGAACGAATGACTGTCCTCATGCAGAAGCTGGAAGTCAGCATGGCTTGAAAAAATACCGCTTAACCCCCCAGTGGAGTCATCATGAAAACCATATTGAAATTTGCACTTACAGCCGCGGTAATCCTACCCATGGCAGCCTATGCCGACAACCCTATCCTTGTATCTCTGAAAGCCAAAGAAAAAACCTTGACAGTACTGGACAACGCGAAGTTGGAAGAAATAAAAGGCGCCGCCCTTCTCATAGGACAGCCTTTACCCAGCGTCACGATGGGACTTAGAACCTACCAAGTAACCTGGAAGAAAAGAGGCAGTACTGCCGACTTTAGATCCTATCAAAGGATAGGTTACGATTACGACCCACACAGAAAACTTACCTTCAATGAAAATGGTGTAGAACACAAAGTAGCCGGTGACCGCTGGCTGGCCGATCAAATAAGTAACGTAGGCTCCTGGAGTTTGGCGAACTCGTTCGAGATTGACAGGCATTTTCAAGCACTGGATCCAAACACAGGAACCCCTCTCAACTTTGGTTGGCGCAACAGCGCTTGGAATCGCCCCACATCCACATTCTCTTGGTAGATTCTTGGCATGGGCAGCATGGGCACCATGAGCACTCCCTCGTGGTGCTTTTACACAAAAGGCAAAATCCCAGATGTATCCCCCCAAAAAAAATTCCACTCAGCTGTTAGGCATTGCGGCTTTCTTTGCGCTGTTAAGCGAATCAGCCACCGCAGATTCCCTGAAAATGAAAAATGGCGACGCCTTTTCCGGAAGCATCATCTCTCTCCAGGACGGCCTTTGCATTTTTGCAACGAATTACGGCACACCGATAAATGTCAAGACCTCAGAGGTCCATGCACTGGCAACCGACAACGCCTATACGGTTGTTTTCAAAAACGGTGACAAAGCAACCGGGTCCTTCCATATGGACCCTACCGGGAGGACGGTACTCGAATCGGATAGCTTTGGATCGACCGTGCTATTGCCAGAAAAAATTCAATCGTTGACCAGGATTTTTTCAGCCCCGACGCCACAGGATAGACATTCAAGCGCAGAGCACCAAGCCACCTATGGTGCCGAACAAGACCAGCAGGCTCCGGTAGACTTCCTGACAGGCTCCGCCGTCTTGCTATCACCGGGCACCTATGAAATCGACGTTGGATTGTCTTACAAACACAGCGTAACCCAATACAATCTTTCGGAAGTCGGATACTTTCAAAAATCCTCTTATTCGGCGCGACTGCTGCAACTGCAAAATACCTTCAGGGCCGGGATCACTGCCGGGCTGGAAGGGTATTTAGCGCTACCCGTGACTTACACCCGGATAGACGACGTGTCCAGCAACGAATATGTCAGACACACAGGTGCCTGGGACCTGGCAGACATTGGACTCGGCCTGCAATATCAGCTCGTGGATGAACGATCGTCAGTCCCCGCCCTTGCGCTGACAGTGGATATTACAGCGCCCACTGGAAAGAAGAAATACAACGACGCCCTGAACGATTGGAAGGACCCGCTCAACAATGGATTAGGCCATTGGAGTCTTGCACCGGGCATTGCGTTCGTTCGCACCACCGATCCTGCCGTTATCTTTGGCGGCATGAGCTATCAGTACATGTTCAAACAAGAAATCAGTGGCTACGACGTTCAACCTGGAAGTGTTTTCAAGACCTACCTGGGTTTAGGGTTCGCGCTCAACGAAAAATTATCATTGGGAACCAGACTCTCCTACGCACATGCTGCCAACCTCAAGGCGGAGGATGAAGAAATACACGGTTCAGATACCGACCCACTGGACATTTCGTTCAATGCCTCTTACCGCCTGTCCGAAAACTGGGTTGCCTCCCCTCAAGTCACTTTCGGTCTAAACGACGCAGCGGGGCCCGCCGCACTGGCGATCGACTTCAAGAGAAGATTCAATTAGATGAGGCTGGGGATCAGAATCGGTTCATATGGTGTGCTTTTCTATCTTGGGCTTTGCAACAACGTTGCGCACTCTGACACTGGGCCGAAAATAAAGTCTTTGATTCAGATGCAAATGTCAGGCATCGAAAGGCAAACGCTTGACTATTCTTGCGGCGCCGCTTCACTGGCGATTCTGCTGAAACATTACTTTGACGAACCCATCGATGAGAAGGGCGTGCTTGCAGATATAGTGGCCAGGCTTCCAAAAGAGCAACTGGCAGCGAAAGCGGTCGAAGGGTTTTCCATGCGGGACCTCAAAAGAGCGGCCGAACACCTCGGGTATTCCGCTGACGGTTTGATTTTGGACCATGAGTCAGTATTTCTACTGGAAGGACCAGTCATTATCCTGTTGACCCGAAAAAACCTTAACCATTTCGTGGTGCTCAAGGGTGTCAACCAAGGCAAGGCGTTCTTGGCCGACCCCACCAGAGGGCATATCAGGATCCCGCTGTTCGAGTTGTTCGAAGAATGGCAGGGAGAAACCCTGATCGTGGGCCGTGATCATTTCGGCCTCCCGCAGCACCATCGCCTGCGCTTGCCCACGGGCCGCCCTGTGGCGCCAGAACTTGAAGCACTGAGAAGCTTGAGAAGCATACCCATACACTAGGGTGCGCCGCTCCAGAGCTGCGCGGCGACTTGAAGAACGCTGCCGACTCGAACTCTAGCGCTCCTCAATCCCGCCGCAAATCCGTCGGAATCGGCAAAGCCTTCTTCAACGGCTCCGGCGCCTTGCCCCGCCCATTGCGGTACTGCCGGATCTGGAACACATACGCCAACACCTGCGCCACCGCCAGATACAACCCTGCCGGAATCTCCTGCTCGATCTCCGTGGAGTAATAGATCGCCCGCGCCAAGGCCGCCGACTCCAGCACCTGCACCTGGTGCTCGTTGCCGATCTCGCGAATCTTCAGGGCGATGAAGTCCGTGCCCTTGGCCAGCAGCAATGGCGCCCCGGCGGCCTTCTCCGGGTCGTACTTCAAAGCCACGGCGTAGTGCGTGGGGTTGGTGATGATCACGTCGGCCTCGGGCACCGCCGCCATCATCCGCCGCTGGGAAATCTCGCGCTGAACCTGGCGAATGCGTTGCTTGACCTCGGGCTTGCCCTCGCTGTCCTTGTATTCGTCGCGCACTTCCTGCTTGGTCATCTTCAGTTTCTTGTGCGACTGATAGAGCTGGAACGGCACGTCCACGGCGGCGATCAGCAGCAGCCCGGCAGCCATCCACACCGCGCTCCAACCCACTACCTGCAAGCTGTGGATGATCGCCTGCTCCAGCGGCTCGTTGGCGATGGCGAGCAGGGCCTGGCGGTCGTTGGACAGCACCATCAACGCCACCATGAGAATCACGAGGAACTTGGCGATGGCCTTGATCAGCTCGGTCAGGGCGTTCATCGAGAACATGCGCTTGATCCCCGACAAGGGGTTCATGCGGCTGAACTTGGGTTGCAGCAGGCTGCCGGAAAACAGGAAACCGCCCAGGGCAATGGGTGCGACGAACGATACCGCGAACAGCAGCACCAGCACTGGCTGGGTCGCCCAGATGGCCATCTTGCCCGAGGTCAGCAGGTAGATGCCCATGGCCCGTTCGTCCACCAGCGCCTCGCGCGGCAGGCTGAAGTTCATGCGCATCAGTTCCATCAGGGTCTGCGCCAGGTAGCCGCCGAACATCAGCAGCGCGATGGCGCCGCCCAGGGTCACGGCGACGGTGTTGAGCTCCTTGGAGCGGGCGGTCTCGCCCTTCTCGCGCGCGTCGCGTTTTTTCTTCTCGGTGGGTTCCTCGGTCTTGTCCTGACCGCTCTCGCTTTCCGACATCAGCGCGCCCTCGCCAATTCACGCAGCCATTGCAGGGTTTCGCTGGCCAGGTCCTGATAATGCGAGAGGATGTCGGCCAGGCTCACCCAGAAGATCACCATGCCCATCACCAGGGTCAGCGGGAAACCGATGGAGAAGATGTTCAACTGCGGCGCGGCGCGGGTCATCACGCCGAAGGCGATGTTGACCACCAGCAGCGCGGCGATGGCCGGCAGGATCAGCAACAGCCCTGCGCCCAGCACCCAGCTCATGCGCCCGGCCAGGGACCAGAACTGGTCGACCCGCAAGGCGCTGCCCACCGGCAAGGTGGTGAAGCTTTCGGTCAGCACCTCGAACACCACCAGGTGGCCGTTCATCAGCAGGAACAGAATGCTCACCAGCATGGTCATGAACTGGCTGACCACGGTGACGTTGACGCCGTTGGCCGGGTCGACCATCGAAGAGAAGGCCATGCCCATCTGCACCGCGACGATCTGCCCGGCGATCACGAAAGCCTGGAACAGCATCTGCAACGCCAGGCCGAACAATGCGCCGACGATCAACTGCTCGGCGCACAGCATCAACCCTTGCAGGCTCAGCGGGTTGACCTCCGGCAGCGGCGGCAACCCCGGCACGATGACGAAGGTGATGGCCACCGCCACGTACAGGCGCACGCGCATCGGCAGCATGCGCGTGCCGATGATGGGCATGGTCATCAGCACCGCGCCCACGCGGAACAGGGGCAGCACGAAGGTGGCGACCCAGGTCGAGATCTGCGCGTCGGTCAGCTCCAGCATGGCCATGTCAGCCGATCAACTGCGGGATGTTGGTGTACAGGGTGGTGATGTACTCCATGAACTTCTGCACCAGCCAGGGGCCGGCGACGATCAGGGTCACCAGCATCACCAGCAGGCGCGGCAGAAAGCTCAGGGTCTGTTCGTTGATCTGTGTGGCGGCCTGGAACATCGCCACCACCAGGCCGATCAACAGGCTGGGCACCACCAGCACCGCGACCATCACGGTGGTCAGCCACAGCGCTTCGCGGAACAGGTCGACGGCCACTTCGGGTGTCATGGGAAACTCTCCTGGGCGCTAGACGCCGCCGAAACTGCTGGCCAAGGTGCCCATGATCAGCGACCAACCGTCGACCAGCACGAACAGCATGATCTTGAACGGCAGCGAGATGATCAGCGGCGAGAGCATCATCATGCCCATGGCCATCAGCACACTGGCCACCACCAGGTCGATGACCAGGAACGGGATGAAGATCATGAAGCCGATCTGGAACGCGGTCTTGAGTTCGGAGGTGACGAACGCCGGTACCAGAATGGTCAGGGGCGCCTGGTCGGGGGTGGCGATGTCGGTGCGCTTGGACAGGCGCATGAACAGGTCGAGGTCGTTCTGCCGGGTCTGCGCCAGCATGAAGTCCTTGATCGGCCCCTGGGCCTTGTCGATGGCCTGTTGCGCGTTCAACTGCTCGTTCAGGTACGGCTGGATGGCCGACTCGTTCACCCGGTCGAACACCGGCGCCATGATGAACAGCGTCAGGAACAGCGCCATGCCGGTGAGGATCTGGTTGGACGGCGTCTGCTGCAGCCCCAGCGCCTGACGCAGGATGGAAAACACGATGATGATGCGGGTGAAGCTGGTCATGAGGATGACGAATGCCGGAATGAAGCTCAGCGCCGTCATGATCAGCAGAATCTGCAAGCTGACCGAATATTCCTGCTGCCCGTCGGTGCCGTTCGACAGGGTGATGGCCGGGATCGACAACGGGTCGGCGGCCAGGGCCAGGGGCGCGGCCAGCAGCAGCGCCAGGGTCAACAGCATGCGCAGGGCGCCACTCATCGGGGCTTGTCCTTCTGGTCCTTGCCCATCAGCTCGAGCAAGCGCTGGGCGAATTCGGGTGTGGCCGGGCGGCTGCCGGCGGGCGCGGCGACCGGCTCGGTGAGCACGTGCAGCGCCTTGATGTCGCCCGGGCTATGGCCGAGCAGGATCTGTTCCTTGCCGATCTGCACCAGCAGCAGCCGGTCGCGCGGGCCGATCGCGCGGCTGCCGAGCACTTCGATCAGTTGGCCGTTGCCTGGTCCCACGCCCTGCACCCGACGCAGCAGCCAGGCGAGGAAGAAGATCAGCCCCACTACCAGCAGCAAGCCAAGAACCAGTTGCAGCACTTGGCCGCCCAGGCCGGCCGGCGTGGAGCCGACCGTAGCCGTGGCAGCCGGCTCGGCGGCCAGGACGACCGTGCCGGCACCGAGCGCGACCGCGCTGGCGGTGGCGCGCAACGTGGTCAGGCCCAGTCGCCGCTGTGGACCGATCCGCCCAGTGACCGCAATGGCAGATCGGCCGACCCGCTCGGTCGCCGCAGCGCCGCGCTGATTCATGCGCCCCATTCAGCGCAGCTTCTTGATGCGTTCGCTGGGGCTGATCACGTCGGTCAGGCGGATGCCGAACTTCTCGTTGACCACCACCACTTCGCCATGGGCGATCAGCGTGCCGTTGACCAGCACATCGAGCGGCTCGCCGGCCAGGCGGTCGAGTTCGATCACCGAGCCCTGGTTGAGTTGCAGCAGGTTGCGGATGTTGATCTCGGTGCTGCCCACTTCCATGGAGATGTTCACTGGGATGTCCAGGATCACGTCCAGGTTGGGCCCTTCCAGGCTGACGTTCTCGTTGGGCCGTGGCGAGCTGGCGAACTCTTCCATGGGCATGCGGCCCGGGCCGCCGGACTGGCCGTTGAGCAGCGCGTCGATGTCGGCCTGGCCAGCGTCGCCGGTTTCTTCCAGGGCTGCGGCCCATTCGTCGGCCAGGGCCTGGTCTTCGGCAGAGGTGATTTCGTTTTCGTTCGCCATAGTGTCCTCGACAGACGTTGAATGCGGTGGAATGCGGGCGCGGCGCGGTCAGCGGCGCCCGATCGGATCGATGATCTGCAAGGCCAGGTTGCCCTTGTGCGAGCCCAGCCGCGCCTTGAACGACGGCACGCCGTTGGCGCGCAGCACCAAGTGCTCGGGCAGCTCGACCGGGATCACGTCGCCGGGTTGCATGTGCAGGATGTCGCGCAGCTTCAATTGGCGCCGGGCGACGGTGGCGGTGAGCGGCACGGCGACATCCAGCACGTCTTCGCGCAGGGCCTTGATCCAGCGCTCGTCCTGGTCGTCCAGGTCCGATTGGAAACCGGCGTCGAGCATCTCGCGCACCGGCTCGATCATCGAGTACGGCATGGTCACGTGCAGGTCGCCGCCGCCGCCGTCGAGTTCGATGTGGAAGGTCGACACCACCACCGCCTCGCTCGGCCCGACGATGTTGGCCATGGCCGGGTTGACCTCCGAGTTCATGTACTCGAAGTTGACCGGCATGATCGCCTGCCAGGCTTCCTTGAGGTCGATGAAGGCCTGGTCCAGCACCATGCGCACCACGCGCAGCTCGGTGGGAGTGAACTCACGCCCCTCGATCTTGGCGTGGCGGCCGTCGCCACCGAAGAAGTTGTCCACCAGTTTGAACACCAGCTTGGCGTCCAGGATGAACAGCGCGGTGCCGCGCAGGGGTTTGATCTTGACCAGGTTGAGGCTGGTGGGCACGTACAGCGAATGCACGTACTCGCCGAACTTCATCACCTGCACGCCGCCCACCGCCACGTCGGCCGAGCGGCGCAGCAGGTTGAACATGCTGATGCGGGTGTAGCGGGCGAAACGCTCGTTGATCATTTCCAGGGTCGGCATGCGCCCGCGCACGATCCGGTCCTGACTGGTGAGGTCGTAGCTCTTGACGCCGCCGGGCTCGGCAGCGCTGTCGGTCTGCACCAAGCCGTCGTCCACCCCATGCAACAGGGCATCGATCTCGTCCTGGGAGAGCAGGTCCTGCACAGCCATCGGGCGCTCCTACTGCAATACGAAGTTGGTGAACAGCAATTGGTCGATGACCGGCTTGCCGACTTCTTTCTGCGCCACTTCCTGCACCACTGCGGTGGCCTTCTGACGCAGCATTTCCTGGCCCACGGAGCTACTGGCCAAAGCATCGAAGCCCTGGCCGGAGAACATCATCACCAGGTTGTTGCGGATCACCGGCATGTGCACCTTGAGCGCGTCCAGGTCGGCCTGGTTGCGCGCTTGCAGGCTGATGCTGACCTGCATGTAGCGCTGGCGACCGTTCTGGTTGAAGTTGACCACGAAGGCCGGCGTGAGTGCCTCGTAGATGGCCTTGGGCTTGGCGTTGCCGCCTTCGCTGGCCTCGGCGGGCGCCGCCGGTTCGTTCTTGTGCATGATGAACCAGGTGGCGCCGACCGACAGGCCGATCGCCAGAAGCAGGCCGACCACCGCCAGGATGATCAGCTTGAGTTTGCCTTTTTTCGCCGGGTCTTTTTCTACATCGCTCTTGGCCATGCCAATAATCCGTCATCCGTCAGGGGTTGCAGGGTAGATGACGGGGATTGAGCAAGGGTTATGCCAGGTTGCCCTGGTGCGGCGATCAGGCGTAGTAGTCGACCGCGCTGTCGCCAATCACCACCTGTTGGGCCTGCACCTGGCCAGGTTCGATGCGCGCGCCGCCTTCGCCCTCGCCTGCCGCCGCGCGCCGCGAGGCCACGCCCGACAGGCTGTCGGCATTGGCCTGCCCTTGTTGCTGCTGTTGCTGTTGCTGCTGGCGCGAGAAGTCGGCGACGCTGACGTCGGGCTGCTGCAGGCCTTGCTGGGAGAACAGCTCGCGCAGACGGTGCACCTGGCTGTCGAGGGCGTCGCGCACACCGACGTGGCCGCTGAGGAAGGTGATCTGCGTGGGCTGGTCGCTGGCGACGTTGACGCGGATGTCCAGGCGACCGAGTTCGGCCGGTTCGAGCTGGATGTCGGCGGATTTGAGGTTCTGGCTGGACAGGTACATGACGCGGTTGACCAGGCCTTCGGTCCAGGCGTTCTGGTTCATCGACAAGGGCTGCTGTAGCGGATTGGGCGCAACGGCATTGGCGGTCTTGGGGGTGGCGGCCTGGGTCAACGCGGCCAGGCGGTTGGCGAAATCGTCGACGCGCGTGTCGCTGCTGGCCGTTTTCAGGTCTTTCAGGCCGTCGTCGAGCAAGGCGCCGAAGGCCTTGCCGCCCGCTGCGCCGCTCTGCTCGTCGCCCTCCAATGCCGCGACCTTCTCCGCCAACGGATTGACGGCCACACGGCCTTCGCCGATCTCGGCGTCGGGGTCCTGCGCGTGGGCGGAGGTACCGCCCTGGGCCTTGGCATTCTGCTCCAGCGCCAGGCGCAGGGTAGGCATGCCGGCTAGGGGGTCGGCCTCGGGATCGAAGGCTTCGCCCTCGCCATGGCTATCGCCGTCTGCGGCAGCCGCTTGCAGCATGGGCGCCACGACCTGGGCCTGGGCCTGGATCATCTGCGCGCCCGGTGCGGCATCGGTGACCTGGCCGGCCACCAGGCTGGCGTCGCGCAAGGTGCCGGCGTCCTGTTCGACGGTGTCGCTGTCGGCGGGGGTATCGGCTTTGGCCGGCAAGGTTTTGCCGTCTGCGGCAAGCGCCCCGCTGCCCGGGCCTTTGGCGTCAGCGATGTCGGAGGTGGACGGAACCTCCTTGTCGGCCTTGGCCGGCGTGTTGCGCGACTGCCCGGCCAAGACCTTGTCGAAGCCGCCAGCGCCCGGCTGGCGCGGCTTTTCGGCCGCAGACGCGCCCACGTTCGGCGCGGACGGCGCGCGGCTGACTTGCAACAACGGGTTGGGTGCGACAGGCATCGAGCGATCTCCGCGCCAAAGGGCTGAACAGCATGAAGCTGTTACAGCAAAAGTCGCGCCAACTCGCTCAGGGTGCGATCAACCGATCCTGTTCGCCGCGATAGAACTGCTGCACCTCGCGGTATTCCAGGTCGATGCGGTTGATCAGGTCTTCGATGCCGAATAGCGGCGGCTGGCGCACGCGCTCTTCGAGTTGGCGGCACAGTTCGGCCAGGCCCACGGCGCCCATGTCGCTGCTGCTGCCTTTGAAACTGTGCGCGGCTAGCCCCAGCTCGCTGGCATCCTTGGCCTCGTGCAACTGGCTCAGGCGCCGCTCGGAGTCTTCCAGAAAGGTTTGCAACAACTGCGAGTAGCCGTCTTCCATGACGTCGCGCAGGTCGCTCAATACGGTGTAGTCGATATGCATGTCCATCACTTGCTCACTCCTTGATCAAGCTCGATTGCCTGACTGGGCGCCTGTCGGTCGGCCAGCCGCTTGTGTTCCGCTTCATCCTTGACGTTGCGCCGCAGCCTTGCGTGGCGCCCCTTGCCGAACCCATCGAGCAGCGAAGATCAGACGCCCAACACCGCTTCGGGTTCCGCGAGGTGGTCGAAGTGTAGCCCATCCCACAGCGGCGTCGAAGCCGCCGACGGCCTGCTACGGAAACTCGTGACGCGGTAGACGTTGCGACAACTCGTCGAGCAGCTTCTGCTCGCGCTTGTCGTCGGCGCGGCGGGCCTCGTCGAGGTAGCGCTGCACCAGTTTGCGCAGCCCCTCCACCCGTGCGTAGGCCTCTTGCCAGCCCTTGCGCGCGTTGTTCAGGTTGTTCTGATGCCAGGTCAGGCTCTGGCGCTGCTGGCCCATGGCGGTTTCCAGTTGCCCGAGAAAGCGCTGGTAGTTGACCAGCCAGGCGCCATCGACGCCTTGGCCGCCACGGTTGAGCCATTGCTGCTGGTAATCGCCGCGAAACTGCTCCAGCTCGCTGAGTTTGGTCTGGGCGACGTTCACCTGCTGCTGGAACTGGCCCAGGCGCTGGGCGGCCTTGCGCTCGGCGTCCTCGGCCATTTCCACCACTGGCAGCAAGCGCGCGGCACGGCTGGGCACGCTCATGGCTTAGCCTCCATTGGCGGGGCTGGCGAACACCGCCGCCAGCTCCGCGCGGCCCTGGGCGAGGCTTACGTTTTCGTCCAGGCCCTGGCGCAGGTACGACACCAGCTTGCCCTGCAAGGCAATGGCCATGTCGGTTTCCGGATCGCCCCCAGGTACGTAGGCGCCCACGCTGATCAGGTCGCGGCTCTGCGACAGGCGCGACCACAGCTGCTTGAATTTCTGCGCCTGGCGCAGGTGGTCGATGTCCACCACCTGCGGCATCACCCGGCTGATCGAAGCCTCGATGTCGATGGCCGGGTAATGCCCCTCCTCGGCCAGGCGCCGCGACAGCACGAAGTGACCGTCGAGCACGCCCCGCGCCGAGTCGGCGATCGGGTCCTGCTGGTCGTCGCCTTCGGACAGCACGGTATAGAACGCGGTGATCGATCCGCCACCGGCTTCGCCGTTACCGGCACGCTCCACCAGTTTGGGCAGTTTGGCGAACACCGAGGGCGGATAGCCGCGGGTCGCCGGCGGCTCGCCGATGGCCAGAGCGATTTCCCGCTGGGCCTGGGCGAAACGGGTCAGCGAATCCATCAGCAGCAGGACGTTCTTGCCCTTGTCGCGGAAGTATTCGGCAATGCGCGTGCAGTACATGGCCGCGCGCAGACGCATCAAGGGCGCGTCGTCCGCAGGCGAAGCCACCACCACCGAACGCTTGATGCCCTCCTCGCCGAGGATGTGCTCGATGAATTCCTTGACCTCGCGGCCGCGTTCGCCGATCAGGCCGACCACGATGATCTCGGCTTCGGTGAAGCGCGTCATCATGCCCAGCAGCACCGACTTACCGACGCCGGTACCGGCGAACAGGCCCAGGCGCTGCCCCCGGCCCACGGTGAGCAGGCCGTTGATGCTGCGAATCCCCACATCCAGCGGCTGGCTGATCGGCTCGCGGTTGAGCGGGTTGATGGTCGGGCCTTCCATCGGCACCCAGTCTTCGGCCTTCATGCCGCCTTTGCCGTCCAGGGCGCGGCCGGCGCCGTCGAGCACCCGGCCGAGCATGCTCATGCCCATGGGCAGGCGACCGCTGTCGTCCAGCGGCACCACCCGCGCGCCGGGCGCGATGCCGGCCACGCTGCCCACCGGCATGAGGAACACCTTGCTGCCGGAGAAGCCCATGACTTCGGCTTCCACCTCGACGGCGTGGTAGCCGTCGTCGTTGATCACTCGGCAACGGCTGCCGACGGCCGCGCGCAGGCCTTCGGCTTCCAGGGTCAGGCCCACCATGCGCAGCAGCCGGCCTTCGGCCACCGGCTGGGCCGGCAGGGCGATGGCCTCGGCATAGCCGCCCAGGCGCTTGGCGAAGCTGGTGCGGTCAAGACGCATGGTTGGCCTCGAGTGGGATGTTCGAGCGAATGCATGGAGCGGCCGCTACCGGATGCACGGCCTGATCGTGGAACCGGTCGAACTCAAGACGCATCGTCGGCCTCGCGTGGCTGGGTCAGGTCGATGGACAGGTCGGCCGGTGCCGGGTGCAGGGCCTGCTCGTGGAGCTGGTCGAACAGCTGCGCCACGGCTTTTTCCAGACGCGTTTCCATGCTCGCGTCGATGCGGCTGTGGGCGGTTTCGATGCGGCAGCCGCCGGGCAGCAACGTCTCGTCTTCGAGCAGTTTCCAGCGCTCTTCGTGGCGTTCGCGCAAGGCTTTGGCGGCTTCGAAATCCTGGGGATTGAGGTGGATGCGGATGTTCTCGGCACCCATCGGCAGCAGCTTGAGCGCCTCGCGCAGCACCTGGGTGATCTGGCTGGAGTCGCCGCGCAGCTCGCGGCCGACCACCTGCCGGGCCATGTGGCCGACCAGGTGCACCAGGCTGCGCTCGATCTGCGTGTCCTGCTCGGCGATCGGTTCGAGCAGGTGTCGCATCACTTGCTCCAGGCTCGCCAGTTTGGCGGCAAGGGCGGCGTCGGCTTCCTGACGCACCTTGAGCTGGGCACTGTGGAAACCGTCCCGCTCGCCGGTGGCGAAGCCTTCGTTGTAGGCCTCCTGGCGAATGGCTTCGAGCTCTTCGAGGGTAATCGGCTGCACGTCCTCGAGAGGCACCTCGGCGATCTCGTCCTCGACCACCTCGGGTGCCGGCTCGGGCTCGGGCTCTGCGACGAAGCGCGGCGCGGGGTCGAAGCTGGGCAGCGCCCACACGTCCACGCCCTCTAGGTCGCGGGCGCGGATCAGGTCGCTGGAGTGTTGCTCTTTGCTGGACATGCGCTGGGCTCTTCAAACCGGTTTCAGGCGATGTGCGCCTGTAGGAGCGGATGGCCGGCGTCCCGCCCCACCCGCAATTGCGTCGGCCCATCTAACAAGGTTGCCTCGCTCGACGCAATCACCACCTGCCCTTGCAGGCAGCGTGCGCGGGCTTAGATCATCTCCTCGCCACCCTTGCCGCCGAGCACGATCTCGCCGGCATCGGCCATGCGTCGGGCCACGGTGAGGATTTCCTTCTGCGCGCCTTCGACGTCGCTGACGCGCACCGGCCCTTTGGCCTCGAGGTCGTCGCGCAGCAGTTCCGACGCACGTTTGGACATGTTCTTGAAGACTTTGTCCTTGACCCGGTCGTCGGCACCCTTGAGCGCCACCACCAGCACGTCCGAGGCGACTTCGCGCAGCAGCGACTGGATCCCGCGGTCGTCGACGTCGGCCAGGTTGTTGAAGACGAACATCAGGTCTTCGATCTGCTCGGACAGGTCGCCATCGACCTCGCGGATCGAGTCCATCAGCTGGCCTTCCACGGAGCTGTCGAGGAAGTTCATGATGTCGGCCGCGCGCTTGATGCCGCCCAGGGTGGTGCGCGCCGCGTTGGAGTTGCCGGAGAACTGCTTCTCCAGGATCTGGTTCAGCTCCTTGAGCGCCGCCGGTTGCACGGTGTTGAGCGACGACACGCGCAGGATGATGTCCAGGCGCACTTTGTGGTCGAAGTTGCTCAGCACCTCACCGGCCTGGTCGGGGTCGAGGTAGGCGACCACGATGGCCTGGATCTGCGGGTGCTCGTAGCGGATCACGTCGGCCACGGCGCGCGGCTCCATCCACTTGAGGCTGTCCAGGCCACTGGTGTTGCCGCCCAGCAGGATGCGGTCGATCAGGCCGTTGGCCTTGTCCTCGCCCAAGGCCTGGTTGAGCATCTTGCGGATGTAGCCGTCCGAGCCTACGCCCAGGCTGGTCTGGTCGCCGACGGTCTCGACGAACTCGCTCATCACCTGCTCGACCTGCTCGCGGTGGATGTTGCCCATCTGCGCCATGGCCACACCGACCCGCTGCACTTCCTTGGGGCCCATGTGGCGCAGCACCTGGGCGGCGTCGGTCTCGCCCAGCGACAGCAGGAGGATGGCAGCCTTGTCGACACGGCTGAGTTTGGCGTTCACGGCGCGGTTATCACTCATCGGCGTTGATCCAGTCCTTGACGACCTGGGCTACACGGCCCGGGTCTTCGGCCACCAGGCCCTTGATTGCGTTGAGCTGCGCCTCGTAACCCTCGGTGGGGCTGGGCAGCAGGATGCTTTGCGGGCCACCGAGGGTGACGCGGTCGTTGGCGAGGTCGCCATCCATCCCGATCATCCCGCCCAGCTCCGTGTCGCCTGCCACGCCGGCGTCCTTGCCGCCACGGGTGATATTGTTCAGCACCGGGCGCAGCACGCCGAACACCAACACCAAGATGAACAGCACGCCCAGGGCCTGTTTGACGATGTCCCAGAACCAGGGCTGCGAGTAGAACGGGATATCGACCAGCACTTCGCCACGGTCGGCGGAGAACGGCACGTTGACCACGCTGACGCTGTCGCCGCGGCTGGCGTCGAAGCCTACGGCGTCCTGCACCAGACGAGTGAAGCGTGCCAGGTCTTCGCTGGTCCAGGGCGTGCGCGTGGCTTCGCCGCTGGTCGCGTCGACCTTGACCTGGTCGTCCACCACCACGGCGACCGACAGACGGGTCAGGCGGCCCTGCTGCTGGCGGGTGTGGCTGATCGAGCGGTCCAGTTCGAAGTTCTTGGTGCTCTGCTGGCGCTTGTCGCTGGGGTACGGCGCGAGCATCGGCTGGCCGGTGGCCGGGTCCATGATCTGCTGGCCGTTGGCGTCGAGCAGCGGTTGGCCGGGCTGGATCGCCCCGGCAGCGGCCGCGCCGGCCGTGGCGGTTTGCGGTGCGCTGGCGGCGCCCGGTGGCTGGTTGCTCAGCGCGCCCGGCACGCCCTGTGGGCCCTGGCTGCTGGAGCGCTGCTCGTCGACCGACTGCTCGCTGCGCAGCGCCGGTTGCTCGGGGTTGAACTGCTCGGAGGTCGACTCGACCGCGCTGAAGTCCACGTCGGCCGACACCTCGGCCTTGTAGCGGTCGTTGCCCAGCACCGGCTGCAGGATGTTCTGCACACGCTGGGTGAGCAGGCTTTCCATGCGCCGGCTGTAGTCGTACTGCTTGCCGGCCATGGTCAGGGCGGTGTCCTGCAACTGCTCGGAGAGCAGGTTGCCTTTCTGGTCGACCACGGTGACCTGTGACTTGTCCAGCTCCGGCACGCTAGTCGCCACCAGGTTGACGATGGCCATGACCTGGCCGCTTTCCAGGGTACGGCCCGGGTACATCTCGACCAGCACCGAGGCGCTGGGCTTGCGTTCGTCGCGCACGAACACCGAGCTTTTCGGAATCGCCAGGTGCACACGGGCGCCCTTGACGTTGTTCAGGCTCGACACCGTACGCGCCAACTCGCCTTCCAGGCCGCGGCGGTAGCGGGTGGCTTCCATGAACTGGCTGGTGCCCAGGCCCTGGTCCTTGTCGAGAATTTCGAAGCCGACGTTGCCGTCGTTGGCGGTCACGCCCGCAGCGGCGAGTTTCAGGCGCGCGCGGGACAGGTCGTCGGCCTTGACCAGCAGTGCGCCGGAATTGGGCTCGACGCGGTATTCGATGTCGGAGGCACCGAGGGTGTCGATGACCTGCTTGGTGTCCATCCCGGCCAGGCTGCCGTACAGCGGACGGTAGTCCGGCTGCTGCGACCAGAGCACCACGGCGAAGCCCACCGCCACGCTGGCGGCCAACCCGACCAACAGGCCGACCTGGCGCAGCGCGGGCATGCGCGAGATGTTTTCCAGGAAACCCAGCCCCGGCAGCGCCAGCTTGGACGCAGGCTTGGCACCGGTGGTGGCGGGTGGAGTGTCGACGGCATCGGCCACTTAGTCAGCCCTCAAACTGGCATCTGCATGATGTCCTGGTACGCCTGGACCAGCTTGTTGCGCACCTGCGTGAGTGCCTGGAACGACACCGAGGCCTTTTGCGAGGCCACCATGACGTCGGTCAGGTCGACATTGCCCTTGCCGATTTCGAAGGCATTGGCCAGGGCATTGGATGACTGCTGGGTTTCATTGACCTTGCCGATCGCCTGGCCGAGCATGTCGGCGAACGAGTTCTGCCCCAGCTCTGGCGCGGCCACGGCTTTGGGCTGCGACATGGCGTCGGCCTGCATGGCGCGCATGTCGAGCATCAGACGGTTGAATTGAACACCTTGGGTCATGGACTTCTCTCTGCGACGGCCGCATTTTTTTGACACTCATGCGGCGGGTACAGGGGAACTAGCAACAAGAATGCCAGGGTGGCGAATGAGAGCAGGAAAAGGCTGGGGCCGGATCTGTCGGCTTGGTTCAGGGCCGCGTCGCGGCCCATTGCGGCTAATCGGAGCGCCGAACCGGCCGCTCCCACAGGATTATGCTCATGCTGCTGGAGCGGCTTCAGCCGCCCTACGAAGATCCTGTTGGAGCGGCTTCAGCCGCGATGGCCGGCCCCGCCGGCCCAGCAGCTATGGCACCTGTCGACAGGTAATCGCATCCTCACCCCGCTCCAGCCGATCGATCACCCGCTGCCATACACCCAGCGCAACAGCCAGCCCCGGCCCCATCAGCCATCGATTTCAGCGTCCATTCCGGCTTCGCGCATCTGTGCCAACTTGTAGCGCAACGTGCGTGGGCTGATACCCAGCCGCTCGGCCGCCTCCTTGCGCCGCCCGCGCTCGCTGCGCAGGGCGTCGAGGATCATCTGGAATTCATGGCGACGCAGGTCGTCCCCCAGCACCGCTGGCTCGGCCGCCTGCCGCTCGACGCCCAGAGGCGCGGCCGGTCGTGACGCAGCACCTGTCGCCAGCCCTGTCAGACAGAAATCCGCCGCTTCGATCACGCCGCCCTGCTGCAGGATCAAGGCGCGCTGCACGGCATTGTCCAGCTCGCGCACATTGCCCGGCCAGGCATGTTCGCGCAGGCACTCGCGGGCTTCGGGCGACAACCGAACCGCGCCGAGGCGCAGCTTGCCGGCATGGCGGGCGAGCAGACGCTCGGCCAGCGGCAGAATGTCGTCGCGGCGCTCGCGCAGGGGCTGCCAGGCCAGCGGGAACACCGACAAACGGTAATAGAGGTCTTCGCGAAACGCGCCTGCCGTCACTTGCGCGGCCAGGTCGCGGTTGCTGGTGGCCAGCACGCGGATGTCGAGCGGGATCGGTTTGCGTCCGCCGACCCGCTCGACCTCGCGCTCCTGCAACACCCGCAGCAGCTTGGCCTGCAAGGCAAGGGGCATTTCGGAGATTTCGTCGAGCAGCAAGGTGCCGCCGTCGGCCTGCTCGAACTTGCCGGGCTGGGCGGCGATGGCGCCGGTGAAGGCACCTTTCTCATGGCCGAACAAAGTGGCTTCGAGCATGTTGTCGGGAATCGCCGCGCAGTTGATGGCCACGAACGGCCCCTCGGCGCGGGTCGACTGCTGGTGGATGTACCGCGCCAGCACTTCTTTGCCGGTGCCCGATTCGCCGCAGATCATCACCGTCGAATCGCTGCGCGCGACCCGCGCCGCCAGCGCCAGCAACTGCCGGCTGCTGGGCTCGCAGGCCACCGGGCCGTCGTCGGCCAGCAGGCGATGGGCCGCATGGCGCTCGACCAGGCTGAGCAAGGCGCGCGGCTCGAAGGGCTTGACCAGGTAGTCCACCGCGCCTTGACGCATGGCCTGCACGGCGCTTTCCACCGCAGCATGGGCCGTCATCAGCAACACTGGCAATTGCGGCTGGCGCTGACGCAATTCGCCCAGCAACTGATGGCCGTCCATGCCCGGCATGTTGACGTCGCTGACCACCAGGCTGAAGGCCTCTTCGCCCACGGCCTGCAAGGCGAGCTCCGCCGAACCCACGGCACGCCAGGCGAAGCCGCCCAACTCCAAGGTATCGGCCAAAGCCTGGCGCAGGTTGCGGTCGTCCTCGACCAGCAGCACCTTGTGCGTCATGCCATGCCCTCCCCTCCCGACACCCCCAACAGCGGCAGCGTGACCGTCACGCAGGTGCCACGGCCCACGCGCGAGCGGATCCGCACCTGGCCCTGATGGGCGCGCACCACGGCATTGACCACGGCCAAGCCCAGGCCGGTGCCATTGGTCTTGGTGGTGAGGAAGGGTTCGCCCAGGCGCGCCAGCAAGGCGGCATCGATGCCATCGCCGGCATCGCTGATGCAGAGCGCCATCTGCTGCCCACGGCGCATCAGGTGCACCTTCAGGCGCGCAGGGCCGTGGCTCGCCTGCAAGGCGTTGTTAATCAGGTTGAGCAAGGCGCCGACCAGCGTGTCGCGGTTGCACAGCACTTCGCCCAGACGGGTATCGCACTGCCAGCGCACGGCATGGCCCTCGACATGGCTGTGGGCGGCCTGCTGCAAGGCCTGGAACAAGGCCTTGGGCGTCAGGCGATCGGTCAGCGGCAGCTCGCCGCGGGCGAACACCAGCATGTCGCGCACCTGATGCTCAAGTTCGTGCAGGCGCTCCTTGAGTTGGCCGGCGAAGCGTTGCCGGGTGTCGTCGGAAAGGCTGTGCGCCGGGTCGGCGAGATGCCCGGCGTAAAGCATGGCGGCCGACAGCGGCGTGCGTATCTGATGGGCCAGTGAGGCGACCATGCGCCCCAGGCTGGACAAGCGCTCGTGACGCGCCAGCTGGTCTTGCAGGCGCCTGGTTTCGGTCAGGTCGGTGAGCAGCAGCAACTGGCCGGGCTCGGCGCCCAGCGAACGGGTGGCGATCGACACGCGGCGGCCATCGCGCAACGAGACTTCATGACCATCGTCGTGGCGCGGCGCGAAACGCTGGACGATCAGCTCGCGCCACAGCTCGCCCAGCAATGGCTGCCCCAGAAGCTCTGCTGCGGCAGGGTTGGCTTCGACCACCACGCCCCGACCGTCGAGCGCCACCACACCACCGGGCAACGCATCGAGCAGGCTTTGCAGGCGGCTGGCCAGGCGCTCCTTTTCGGCCAGTTCGGCCATGCGCTGGGCACTGACCACCGCCAACTCGCCTTTGAGCTCGCTGACCCGCGCCTCGAGCATGCCGTAGGACGCGTGCAGTTGGCTGGACACTTGGCCAAACAGCGCGAAGGCCTGTTCAAGGCTTTCGCGGCTTTGCGGCTCGGCAGGGTTACGGCGTTGCGGATCGGGGGCTCGGGAGAGAGAGGCAACCTGAGGCATCGGACATTCTCGCGTGGCTGACCGTCATAAAAACGACCTGTTGGCGAGGTTGTAGCAAGGGGCGTGCCGGGGGATGGGATACGCAAGGGTCTAGTTGGTTAACGCATGTTACCCGCATAGCGGCGCGGGCCATGTCGAGGGCAGTGGGATGGGTCTTCCAAAAGAGATGAAATCACTCGCCAACAGCGCGTTGCAGGAGGCCCCACAACGCCCTCGATGGCGCCTACTCTTCGGCAGCCTCTTCGCCGTCGCGGCGACTCATACCGTATTTGCGCATCTTCTCCACCAAGGTGGTGCGGCGAATGCGCAGACGTTCCGCCGCGCGGGCCACGATGCCGTTGGCATCGTCCAGCGCCTGCTGGATCAGGCCCTGCTCCAGGCCGCCGAGGTAGTCTTTGAGGTCCAGACCTTCGGGTGGCAACATGGCCTGGTTGGCGAAGTTCGGCGTGTGTCCGTTGATCGCCACGCGCTCTTCCAGGTCGCTGCGCAGGCTGTCGACCAGTTGCTCGTCTTCGTCTTCGACATAGCGGAATTTCTTCGGCAGTTCGGCGACGCCGATCACACCATAGGGGTGCATGATCGCCATGCGTTCCACCAGGTTGGCCAGTTCGCGCACGTTGCCCGGCCAGCCATGCCGGCACAGCGACATGATCGCGGCCGAGTTGAAACGGATCGAGCCGCGCTTCTCGTGCTCCATGCGCGAGATCAGCTCGTTCATCAACAAGGGGATGTCTTCGACCCGCTCGCGCAGCGGTGCCATTTCGATGGGGAAGACGTTGAGCCGGTAGTACAGGTCTTCGCGGAACGAGCCTGCGTCGATCATGGTTTCGAGGTTCTTGTGCGTGGCCGCGATGATGCGCACGTCGACGCTCTGGGTCTTGTTGCTGCCGACCCGCTCGAAGGTGCGTTCCTGCAACACACGCAGCAGCTTGACCTGCATCGGCAGCGGCATGTCGCCGATCTCGTCGAGGAACAACGTACCGCCGTTGGCGAGTTCGAAACGCCCGGCGCGGGTGGTGATGGCCCCGGTGAAGGCGCCCTTCTCATGGCCGAACAGCTCGCTTTCCAGCAGTTCGGCCGGAATGGCCCCGCAGTTGACCGGTACGAACGGCGCGTCGCGGCGCTTGGAATGGTAGTGCAGGTTGCGCGCCACCACCTCCTTGCCCGTTCCCGACTCACCGAGGATCAATACGCTTGCGTCGGTGTCGGCCACCTGCTGCATCATCTGCCGCACATGCTGGATCGCGCGGCTGGTGCCGACCAGGCTGCGGAACAGGTTGGGCTCGCGCTGGCGACCGCGCTCGCGGGCCTGGTCGTACATCTCGCGGTAGACCTGGGCACGGTGCAGGGAATCGAGCAATTGGCTGTAGCTGGGGGGCATCTGCAAGTTGGACAGTACCCGGCGGCGCAAGTCGTCGGGGAACTCGGCAGAAGAAATTTCACCAAGAAGCAAGACAGGAAGGAACTCATCCCACCCTGCCACGGTCTTAAGCAGCCCAAGTACCGTGCCAGGCGACGCCACGGTACCCATGAGCACGCATAATACTTCGCGGCTCGACTGCAAAGACTGCACGGCCTGCTGCCAATTCTGGCTCGAGCAGGGCAGATTGTCTTCGCCCAGGAAATTCAGGACCACCGCCATATCGCGGCGGCGGTCGCTGTCGTCATCGATCAGCAGAATCTTGGTTTCACGCCACATGCAATAGCAACTTCCCTAGTCATATCGGTGCCGGGGAGGCGAATTCGACGTCGCCCTGACGTACAGTCAGCAATGAGACGTCTGAAATTCGAAAACAGCCACTAGTAAAGTAAAAAACGTAGAACCAGTCAAATTTATGGCGCCGGATAGGCGTTATCTATTTACCTCAGCTGAATAGATGGTAAACCTTTGCCGCCGATTTTGCCTGATTGATCTGCGACATTTGCTCGGCGATGGCTTGGCGTTCGCCCATTGTCGCTTCCAGCAAATCGCGGTAGACCCCCAGCAGATCTTCCAACTTGGCCTTGACCTGGACCTCGTCCACCACGCTGGCCGTCAGCATGTCGTCGATGCAGACCCGACAGGCCTCGTCGAGCTTGCCGATGGCCTCCCAGTCGCGCTCGTCCAGGGCATCGAGCAAAGCGTCACGGGTTTCGTCGAATCGTTGGATGGCAGTGTTCACGACACGCTCCTCGCGGGCTCAGCCGGCTTGTTGCGCGGGCGGGATCTGGTCCCAGCCGCTCTTGACGGTGATCAGCAGCCGGGCGACTTCGTCGATCATGCCGGCATCGTTGGCGATGTTCGCCTGCATCAGGCGATTGGTCATGTATACGTACAGGCTGGCGAGCTGCTCGATGCTCTCGGGATTCTCGCTTTTTTCGGCATCCAGACCATCGCGCAGGCCGATGATGATGTCGATCGCCTTGCCGATCAGCAGGCCTTTTTCCGCCACATCGCCGCGCGCCATCGCGCCCTTGGCCTGGGCCATGCGATCCAGCCCGCCTTCCATCAGCATCTGCACCAACCGATGGGGCGTGGCCTCGGAGATCTGTGCATGGGAATTGACCTTCTGGTATTGGCGAAGGGCTCTCATGGGGTTCATCGTGCAACCTCGTGACAGAAAAAAGATAACGGCTCGATGACATTTATGTCGGCCGAGCCGTGGATAACTTAAGCGCCGATCAGCTGTCGCTGTTGGACTTGTTCAAGGCGTTGAGCGTGGTCATCACGCTGTCGCTCTGCGCGCGCAACTGGGCCACCAGGGTGTCCATGGCGTTGTATTTGTCCTGCAGGGTCTTTTGCAGTGCCGTCATGCGCTCGTCGAGGGTGGTCTGCTCGGTCTTGAGCTTGTTCAAGTTGTCGGTCAGCGTCTTGGTGCGCTCGGCGAAAGTGCCGGTGCTGGCCTTGGCGTAGCTTTCTGTGGCGTTCTGCATGCGCGCGAGCAAGCCGTCCTTGCCGGTGAAGATGCTCGAGAGGTCGGCGATGTTGGTGGCCGCCGCAGCGCTCCACTTCTTGTCGTCGAGGCTCAACAGGCCGCCGTCCTGGGACGTGGTGACGCCGAATTGGGCCAGGGACTTGAACGTGCCATTACCTGACAGCTGACTCATCTCGTTGCGAATCGACGAGACCAGCCCGCGTAGCGTGGCATCACCGGTCAAGGCGCCGGCGGTTGGCGTGCCATCGGTGCCCGTAGTGACCTTGGTTTCGGCATTGATGGCCGTCATCAGGGCGTTGTAGGTGTCGACGAAACCCTGAACACCGGATTTCAGCGTGCTGGCGTTGGTGGTCAGCGAAAGCGTGGTCGGCGACATCGCGCCATCGTCATTTTTCGACGACACGCCCGTCAGGGTGATGCTCAAACCGCTGACGGCATCGGAGATCTCGTTGCTCTTGGACGTCATGCTGATGCCGTCGAGCATGTATTTGGCGTTGCTGGGCTTGTCGATCACGGTATAGCCGGTATCGATGCCCGAATTGCCGCCCAGGGTGATGTCCGACCCCTCGCCCATCTTGGTCGAGGTCAACACCAGGCGCGAACCGTTGGCATCGGTGAGCACGTTGGCGCTCAGGCCCGAAGTGCCGAACTGGCTGTTGATGCTGTCACGCACCTGTTGCAGGGTGGCGCCGGCCGGCACGTTGAGGTCGAAGGTCTTGCCGGACTGATTGATGCTCAACGTCGTGGCGGTGCCGGTCTTGTTGACTACCGAGCTGGCACCTTCGGGATACACCTGCGTGGAGATCTTCGAGGGCTGGGCCAGGCTTTCCACCTTCAATGCGAAAGTGCCGTTAGCCGCGCCGGTACCCGCCTTGATGGTGGCGACCTTTTCATCGCTCGACTTCACGGTCAGGCCACTGAAGGTGTTAGTGGTGGACATGTTGTCCAAGGCCCCACGGAAAGCATCAAGCGCCGCCTGGATCTTGCCGATGGACGACAACGTCGTGGTCGCCTTCAGTGTCTGAGTATTGATCTGAGCTTGCTTGGGCGCCTTCTGCGCATTCACCAGCGACGTTACGATCGCTTGAGTATCGATGTTGGAACCGATCCCGCTGACGGTTGAACCTGCCATCGTTGTCTCCCTGTATTCTCAGTGGCTGCCAACGGCTTGACGATCACGCTCGGCAAACGGCTGCAGCAACAAGTTTCATGCCAACCTACACCTCATCCTTGAACAGTAGACTGTTGGCGTCGTTGAGGTTTTGCGCCAGTTTCAGCGCAGCCTCGGAAGGAATCTGACGAATCACCAGGCCCGAATCGGTGGCGATCACTTTCACCACTACCCGGCCGCTGTCCTCGTCGATGGAAAAATCCAGATTACGGTGGTTGTCACGCGCGAAGTCGCGGATTTCCCCGAGCGCTTTCTCCAAGTCCTCACGGCTCGCCGGCTCGCTCGCCGCGGCGGGCGGCGTCACCGCATCCGGCGCCTTGGCCAGGCTGGCGGCGTCGGCGGGCGCGACGGCGACCACCGGCGCCAGCGGCGGCGTGTAGACCTGGTTCACTTTCACACTCATGTCCATGGGTGAAACTCCTCACGTCAGAACGGCAAAAGGGCACGTAGAACGCGCCCTTTCGTTACTAGCCTGCCAGCGCGATTACTGAAGCAGTTTCAGTACCGAGGACGGCAGCTGGTTGGCCTGGGACAGGATCGCGGTGGATGCCTGTTGCAGGGTCTGCTGCTTGGTCAGCTCGGCGGTTTCGGCCGCGAAGTCCACGTCCTGCACGGTCGAACGGGCAGCGGTGGAGTTCTTCTGGATGTTCTGCAGGTTGTCGACGGTGGTGCTCAGGCGGTTCTGGGTAGCACCCAGGCCGGAACGTACGCTGTCGATCGAGCCGATGGCCTTGTCAATCACCGCCAGAGCGTTCTGGGCGTTGGTGGCATCGGTGACGTCGGTTTGCGAAATGCTGGTCTTGGCCGAAGTCGCCGAAGTGCCTGCAGCCGAGAACACGCCTGTCACACCAGCACCGCTCAGCGAGTAACCTTTGGCGGAGTCCAGGTTGACCGCACCGGTCACGGTCAAAGAGGTGGCATCCAGCGCAGCAGCCGTGCCGTAGGTACCGGTGCCGTCTTTGGCAGCGACCTGGATACCTGCAACGGAGCCGGCGTCGGCTGCGCTGAACTTGAGGTTTTCACCGGTATCGGACTTGACCGACAGGGTGCCCTTGGTTTCGTCGTAGTTGACGCTGATGCCCAGTTTGGCAGAGTTGGATTTCAGCTGCTCGGCCAGGCCGGCAGTGTCTTTGACGCCGACGAAACTGACGGTCTGACCACCGACTTCCAGCTCGAAGTTGGCGGAATCCGGCGTGGCAGCGGCGATGGCAGCCGAGTCGACCGAGAACTTCACTTCAGTACTGGCGGTCGCGGTCAGGCCGCCGACAGCGCCGCTCAGGGTCTTGGCGATCTGCTTGGCCGAGGCACCAGCGTCGATGGTTACGTCAGTGCTCTGACCGTTACCGGTCACGGTCACCGCGCCGCCGGCTACGCCAGTAGTGGATGGGGTGATACCAACGCTCTTGACCTGTTGCGAACCAATGCTCTTGGCCGAAACGTTGTCCAAGGACAAGTTGATGGTTTCGTTGGCGTTGGCGCCGACCTGAATGGCCTTGGTGCCGTACGAACCGTCGAGCAGCTTCTGGCCACCGAAGGTGGTGGTGTCGGAAATACGGTTCAGTTCCGCGGTCAGAGCCTGGTATTCGTCGTTGTTCGACTTACGGTCGTCGGGGCTCAGCGAGCCAGTGGACGAGGACAGAGCCAGGGTACGCATCTTCTGCAGGATGTCGGTCGAGGCCTGCATCGCGCCTTCAGCGGTCTGGGCGATGGAGATACCGTCGTTGGCGTTCTTCACTGCCTGGCCCAGGCCGTTGATCTGGCTGGTCAGACGGTTGGAGATCTGCAGGCCAGCCGCATCATCCTTGGCGCTGTTGATCCGCAGGCCGGACGACAGACGCTGCATCGAGGTCGTCTGGGCGTTGCTGGCCTTGGTCAGGTTGGCCTGGGTGGTGATCGAAGCAATGTTGGTGTTAACGGTTAAAGCCATGACGAAATCCTCGTTGGATGAGTTACTGCGGCTTCCGGCCTTGGCAACCGCCGGGTGTGGCCTAGAGAACCTTCGTAATGGTTATCGTCGGGAGTGGCCCTGGCTTGAGGGCGATTTGCAAAAAAAATTGCCATCACACGGCCATCTTTTTGCAAATCAAGGGTTTATCGGCCGCCAGGGGCGATGAACGGGCATGAAAAAAGCGCCGGGGCCAAGCCTGCCGGCGCTTTTTCATGACCCGTCGATCAGCTTCGCTGGAGGATCGCCGAGCCCCACGACAGGCCGACGCCGAAGCCGCTGATCGCCACGCGGCGCCAGGTGCCGCCGAACATGTGCTTTTCCAGCAGCAGCGGAATGCTCGAAGACACCGTGTTGCCGGTTTCCAGCATGTCCTTGACGAATTTCTCCGGACGTTTGTGCTCCAGCTCTTCCTCGAAACGTCGTGCCACGGCGTCGACGATGGCGGCGCTGCCCTGGTGGATGCAGAAGGCGTCGATGTCGGAGGACTGCAAGTCGCTCGCTTCGAGCAGCTCGCGCAGGTGCGCGGGCACCTTGAGCAAGGCGAAGTTGAACACCTGGCGGCCATTCATGAAGAAGGTGCCGTCGCTGACCTTCAAGTGCGCAGCGCCGGCGCCGTCGGTGCCGAAACGCGCCTGGCCGAGCTGCCAGTCGGCGCCCTCGCCCATCCAGGTGGCGGTGGCGGCGTCGCCGAACAGCATGGTGGTGTTGCGGTCTTCGGGGTCGACGATCTTCGAATAGGGGTCGGCGGTGATCAGCAGGCCGTTCTTCAGCCCGGCCGCTTCCATGAAGCCCTTGATCGCGTACAGGCCGTAGACGTAGCCCGAGCAGCCGAGCGAAACGTCGAAGGCGGCGATCGAGGTGCTCAGGCCCAGCTTGTCCTGGACGATGGCCGAGGTGTGCGGCAAGCCCTCTTCGTCCCCGTTCTGTGTGACCACGATGAGCGCATCGATCGACTGCGGATCGAGGCTGGGGTTGTTGACGAACAGCGCGCGGGCCGCCTCGACGGCGAGGTCGGAGGTTTCCTGCGTGGCTTCTTTGCGCGGCAGGAACGCCGAGCCGATCTTGCCGAGGATGAAATCTTCGTTCTTTTCGAAACGCGCACCTTGGGCGTAGTTGTCCACGCCCTGGGCCGGCACGTAGCTGGCGATGCTTTTAATGCCAATCATTCTGGCTTCCCAATCAAAACAGCCAAAGTCCGCCGCTCATCGGATGAGGGCGCCATGAGGAGGGGTTGGGCGTGTGGAGACACGACGCGCACGCATTCGTTACCTGTATGCCGAAAGATAAAAGGCAACAGAATGCGACAACCGCCAATAGGATACAGGGAAGATGCAGGTTTTGACTCATTGGTCACATGTACCGCGCCGAATTGTAGGAGCGGCGTTAGCCGCGATAGCCCGCAAAGCGGGCTTAAGGGCGCGTAAATGGTTTACCTGAAATGGCCTGGGCGGCTGGGTTGGGGCCGCTTCGCGGCCCATCGCGGCTAATCGGAGCGCCGAACCGGCCGCTCCTACAGGAGGATATGAGCTGAGTTTCTAGAAGTGGATGGATGTCCCAGACCAGGCCGAAGCTCAAAGCCCTGCTGGAGCATCCGGCTCGATACTCCGATCAGCCGCGATGGCCCGCAGAGCAGAACCCCTGTAGGAGCGGCTTCAGCCGCGATGGCCCGCAGAGCGGGCCCGACAGCGTGTGAATGCTCTGCCTCCCATCGAGATGAAGATGCCGCTGGCTTAGAGCTTGTTGAACAAACTCAACTGCGAGACCCGCGAGAAGGCCAACTGCGAGGCTTCCAGCATGGCCTGCTGCAAGGTCAGGGCGATGACCGCCTGGGACATGTCGGTATTGCCGATGGCGCTCTGCGTGGTGGTGTTGGCCAGGCCCAGGCTGGTGTTTTCCTGGCGCTGGATCTCCAGCGAGTTGCCCCGCGCGCCGATCGAGCCCCGGGTGATGTCGATGCGCTCGCGGCCGCTGGCCAGGTTGGCCACGGCCGAGGCCACGGCATTGCGCAGGTCGACGTTGGCGTTCTTGTCGTCCATGGGTGCGTCGAGCACGGCGCGCAGCTTGGCCAGGGTTTGCAGCGGGTTCTGCGTCTGGTGGGTGTTGGCGCTCACGGTGAACTGGTCGCCGGCCTTGGGCGCATCGCTGAGCTGGTAGGTCACACCCGCCACGGTGAAGGCTCCGCCGGTGACGGTGCCCTTGGCGACGGGCTGGGCGCCGTCGGTCATTGGCTGCGCATACAGCTCGTACTCGCTGTCGCTGGTGAACTTGATCGCCGCACCGCCGCTGGGGAAGGTGCTGTGGTAGTCGGCCGCGTTGCTGATGGTGCTGCTGGTGATCTGCGCCGTCGAGGCGTTGCCGGCACCGCGGGTGGCGGTGAGGCTGTCGGGGCGGATCTCCAGACGGAACGCATGCCCCGCCACGGCGGCGTCGGCATTTTCGCCTTCGCTCAGGGCGACGTCGATGCGGAACTCAACACCGCGCAACGTGACCACGTTACCGCCTTCGGTGTCAGCGTCGAACTTGCCGTTGGTGGTGGTTTCGGCGGTGATGTCCTTGCCGCTGGCATCGGTGATGGTGAACGCGGTGGAACTGGTGAAGTTCAGCGAGTACGGCTGGCCCGAGGCGAAGCGGCTGTTGTAGGTCGGCGTCGAGGTCATCAGGCCCTGGGACAGCGAGACCTTGCCGTCGTTGGTCGCTGGCGCGGTCAGGGTCGACTGCGTGCGCTCCTTGTTGGTCGCCTGGTCGAAGACGCTGAAGCCCGAGTCGTTGGTGGCCAGGCTCAAGGTGTCGGACACCTGCAGGCTCAACTGGGTCTGGTCGCCCTGGAAGCTGTAGGTGCCGTCGGCGTTGCGCACATAGGGCTGGGTGGTGCTCTTGGCACCGCCGAACATGTAGTTGCCGTTGGCGTCGCGCGAATTGAGCAGGCCGAACACGTTGGCCTCGATTTCCTTCAGTTCGCTGCTGATGGAGGTGCGGTCGGCATCGGTCAGGCCCGCGCCGCCGGCGCGCACCGCCAGATCGCTGGCGCGTTGCAAGGCTTCGGTGATGGTCGACAGCACGCTCTCTTCCTGCAACAGCGCGTTGTTCACGGTGGACATGTTGCTGTTGTACTGGCCCAGCAGCGCCTGCTGTTGTTGCAACACCAGCAAACGCGCGGCACCGACCGGATCGTCGCCAGCGCTTTGGATACGCACGCCCGAGTCGACCTGTTCGCGGGTCTTGTTCAGGTCGGAAAAGTTCTTCGTGTAGCTGCTGGCACTGGCGTCGTAGAACTGAGCGGTGGAAATGCGCATGGTCAGCTCTCCTTTAGAGTGCGTTGATCAAGGTCTGGAAGGTTTCCTGCGCCGCCTTGATGATCTGCGACGACGCCGTGTAGTAATGCTGGAACTTCACCAGGTTGGCCGCCTCGTCGTCGAGGTTGACCCCGGACACCGAGCTGCGGCTTTCCTTGGCCGACTTGAGCACGGCATCGGTGGCGGTGCCGTCGATCTTGGCCTGGCTGGCCTTGGCGCCGACCTGCTCCACCAGTGAAGCATAGGCCGAAGTGAAGCTGATGCCACCGCCCGAGCCCGTGGCCACGGTCGCCTTGGTCTGCAACGCGAGCAATTGGCTGGCGTTGCGGTTGTCGGACTTGCCGTCGGTGTTGAACGACAGGGTGAAACTGTCGTTGACGTTGGGGCTGCCGCCGATGCTGGTGTCGAGGCTGAAGCTGCGCGGCTGGCCGTTGCCGTCGAGGATCGGCGCGCCGCTGGCGTCGCGCATCGGCACGGCGATCGAGAGCTTGTTGTCTTGCCCGGGCACGATGCTGCCGGTGCCGATTGAAGTGCCTTTGGCGTCGAACACGGTGTAGCTCTGGGCGCCACCGCTGGCCGCCTGGAACACCACCCGCACCGGCATCGAGGTGCGCATGGCTTCGCGCGCCACCGCCGTGTCGCTGCCGCCGTAGATGTCCAGACGCTCGGTCAGGGTCGGCTGCGTGATGGTCCCGGTACCGCCGTTGCCACCACTGGCCGCCGCAGTGACCGGCGCGGCGAACGCCAGCTTGTTGGCGTCCTGCGTGACGGTGCCGATGTCGGCGGCGGCCGTGCGCGTGGGGATCACCTTGAAGCTGTCGCCCGCAGCCAGCGCACCGCCCTTGAGCGCCAGGCTGAAGCCGTCGATCACCGGCGCCGGGTCGGCATTGAGGTCGAAGCTGCCCATCTCGGTGCCGTCGGAACGGCGCACGCTGTACTGCGAACCGCTGGTGAACTTGACCTCGTAGTCGTAGGTGCTCAGCGCGCCGCTGTTGCGGATGGTCACGTCGAGGTTGCCCGACCCGGTGCTGTTGGCCGAGGACGCCAGGCTGCGCTGGGAAATCGCCGTGGCGCTGTTGATGCTGGTGAACAGATCGGCGCCGAACTGGCCGTTGATGTCCAGGCCCTGGCCCAACTGCGAGTTGATGCTGTCGGCCACCACCAGGGCGACGCGGCCCAGGTCGTTCAGGGCCGGGGTCAGCACTTCGTTGCGGTAGCGCAGCAGGCCGCCGATCTGCCCGCCGGTGGTCACCGTGGTCACGTCGGAGCTGAAGTTGGCGTATTCGATCTTCAGGCTCGCCTGGCTCTTGTCCGCCACGCCGGGCTCCACCGACAAAGGATTGGCGTGGATACCGGTGACCAGCGCCTGACCGGTGCCGAGCGACACGTCGAAGTTGCCGTCGCGCTCCTGCACCGTGACGCCGACCAGTTCGTTGAGCTGGCGCACCGCTTCGCTGCGTGCGTCGAGCAGGCTGTTGGGCGAGGTGCCCGCCGCCGACAACTGCACGATCTGCCGGTTGTAGTCGGCGATGCTGGTCGTGAGCTTGTTGACCTGCCCGGCCATGGTCTGCAGCTGCGAATTGATCTGCGCATTCTGCTGGTTCATCTGCCCGGCCACGGCGTTGAAGCGGTTGCTCAGGGTCTGCGCCTGGGTCAGCAGCAACTGCCGCGACGCCACGTCCGACGGCGAGGCCGCCGCCGTCTGCAACGACGAGAAGAAGGCGGTGAGCACCGAGCTGATGCCGGTGTCACGGTCGGCCAGGAGCTTGTCCATGCCGGTGATCTGGTCCTGGAACGCGGTCGCGTCGGCCTGCAGCGAGGTCGCCGACTGCAACTGGTTGTCCAGGTACGCGCTGTAGATGCGGCGCACTTCCGACAAGGTAGTGCCGGTGCCGAGAAAGCCCACGCCGATATTCTGCGAGGGGCTGGCGGTCTGGATCGTCTGCTGGCGCGAGTAGCCCGAGGTGGCGGCGTTGGCGATGTTGTTGGAGGTGACCGACAACGCCGCCTGGCTGGCACTCAGGCCGCTCAGGCCGATCGAGATCAGATTCGTCATGCGTCAATCCTTATAGAGTCGTTGCAGAGCCGGCCATGGCGTACTGGGAAGTGGGTTGCAGCTGTCGGGCGATGCTGATGATCTTGCGGGCATAGTCCGGATCGGTGGCATAGCCGGCCTTTTGCAGCTCTCTGGCGAACTGTTCCGGTTTATCGGCAGACGCCACCGCATCTTTATAGCGGCCGTTGTCCTGCAACAGGCTGACCAGGTCGTGGAAACTGTCTTCGTAGGAGTCGTACGAGCGGAACGCCGCACGCTCCTTGACGAACTTGCCCTCGCGGAATTCGCTGGTGATGGCGCTGGCCTCGCCGCCCTGCCACTTGCCGGTGGCCTTGATGCCGAACAGGTTGTGGCTGCTGCTGCCGTCGGGATTGCGCATCACCGACTTGCCCCAGCCGGTTTCCAGCGCGGCCTGGGCCACCAGGTAGCGCGGGTCGATGCCGATGCGTTTGGCGGCTTTTTCGGCCATCGGCAGCATGGTGTTGACGAACTCATCGCTACCCGAGAAGGCTTTTTGCGGCGCCAACGGTGGCTGGGCAACGGCGCGACCGAGTATCTGCGTGGCGGCGCTCGGAGTGGCAGCTGCGGCGGTGGCGGACTGGACTTTCGACCGGTCCAGCTTGACCAGCGCGGGACTGGCGGTGGCCAGCGTCGGAGCGCTCGCGGAGGCGCCATTCGTCGAAGTGCCGCTGGCGGAGGTGCCGCTGGCGGAGGGCACGATGCCGGCCAGCAGGCGGTCGGTCAGCTTGCCGGGCAATGCCAGGCGCCGGGCATTGAGCAGGGCGACGTCGTTGCGCGAGCTGGTGGCACCGCCCTCGCCCGCCGCCGTCGCCGCCACCCGTGCGCCCCACAGGGCCGGCGCGTGGGCGCTGGCGGCACTGGCCGCCGCAGCGGCGCTGGCCTTCTTCTGCGACAACTGGCGCACCAGCACGTCCTGCAAGCCGATGCCGCCGCCTTCGCGCGACATGCTCACCGACAGCTGCTGGTCGTACATGTCCTGGTACTGCTTGACCGTCTCGGTGTTCATTGGGTTGTCGTCGGCCATGACGTTGCTCGCCTTGCGCGAGGCCTTGAGCATTTCGCTGATGAACAGCGACTCGAACTCCTGGGCCACCTTGCGCACGTTGGCGTCGCTGTCGCGATCGCCATGCTTGAGCGAGCTGAGGCGGGTCAGGTCGGTGTACGCGCCACTGTCGGGAGTGGTCGATACCAGGCTCTTGGGCGTCATGGTCGGGGCCTCAGATGACGATCAGGTCGGCCTGCAACGCGCCGGCCTGCTTCAGGGCTTCGAGGATCGCCATCAGGTCGCCGGGGGCCGCGCCCACCTGGTTAACCGCACGCACGATCTCATCCAATGTGGTGCCTGGACCGAACTTGAACATCGGCTTGGCTTCCTGTTCGGCATTCACCCGCGAGCGCGGCACCACGGCGGTCTGGCCGTTGGAGAAGGCGCCCGGCTGGCTGACCACCGGGTCTTCGGTGATGGTCACGGTCAGGCTGCCGTGGGTGACCGCCGCCGGCGACACCTTGACGTTCTGGCCGATGACGATGGTGCCGGTGCGCGAGTTGATGATGACCTTGGCCACCGCCTGGCCCGGATCGATCTCCAGGTTTTCCAGGATCGACAGGTAGTCGACGCGCTGGCTCGGGTCCATGGGCGCGGTGACCTGCACCGACCCGCCGTCCAACGCCTGGGCCACACCGGGACCGAGCAGCTCGTTGACCTTGTCGACGATGTGCTTGGCGGTGGTGAAGTCCGGGCGGTTGAGGTTCAACGTCAGGCTGTTGCCCTGGTTGAAGCCGCTGGGCACGGTGCGCTCGACCGAGGCGCCGCCCGGGATGCGCCCGGCCGACGGTACGTTGACGGTGATGCGCGAGCCGTCGCGGCCTTCGGCGTCGAAGCCGCCGACCACCAAGTTGCCCTGGGCGATGGCGTAGACGTTGCCGTCGATGCCCTTGAGGGGGGTCATCAACAGGCTACCGCCGCGCAGGCTCTTGGAGTTGCCGATGGACGACACAGTGATGTCGACCACCTGCCCCGGCTTGGCGAACGGCGGCAGGTCGGCGTGCACCGACACCGCAGCGACGTTCTTCAACTGCACGTTGCCCGACCCTGGCGGCACCTTGATGCCGAACTGGGCCAGCATGTTGTTGAAGGTCTGCAGGGTGAACGGCGTCTGGGTGGTCTGGTCACCCGTGCCGTTCAGGCCCACGACCAGGCCATAGCCGATCAGCTGGTTGCTGCGCACGCCGGAAATGCTGGCGATGTCCTTCAGGCGCTCGGCCTGCGCGGCAAACGCACAGCACAGCAGAAGGGTCGCGGCGAGCAGCTGCCTTGGGTTGAGCATGGTCATCGTTCTCAGAAGGGCCAGAGCGGGCTGAGGAAGAAGCGGTCCAGCCATCCCGGCTGGCTGGCATCGGCGAAGGAGCCGGTGCCCGAATAGGTGATGCGCGCATCGGCGACCCGCGTGGACGGCACGGTGTTGTCGGTGGCGATGTCGTCGGCACGGATCAGCCCGGCGATGCGCACCAGCTCGTCGCCGGTGTTGAGCGTCAGCCATTTCTCGCCGCGTACCGAGATGATGCCGTTGGGCAGCACGTCGGCCACGGTCACCGTCACCGAACCGGTCAAGGTGTTGCCCTGGTTGGCCTTGCTGTCGCCCTTGGTAGTGCGGTCGCCGTTGTAGCCGGCGTTGAGCGACAGGTCGCCGCCGCCGAACGGGTTGTTGGTGGTGCCCGAGCCGCCGAACAGCGACGTCAGACCGAGGTTGGCCTTGCTGTTCTTGGTGAGCTGGGAACCGGCGTTCTTGCTGGCCGAAGTGCGTTCGTTGAGGGTGATGGTGATGATGTCGCCCACACGGAAGGCCTTGCGGTCGGTGTAGAGGTTCTGCTCGAACCCGGCCTGATAGATCGAGCCGTTGTTGGCCGCGGCCGGCAACGGGGTGCGCGGCAGCACCGGGGCGTAGTACGGATCGTTGGGCTTGGCCGCGGGCGCCACGCACCCGGACAGCAGGACCACGCCCCCCAGGGCGAACACGGACAACAGACGACTCATGACGCTTACCTCACGGTGGATCGGGCGCGGGAACGGATCGGTGATCAAAGCTGCTGGGTGACGAACGAGAGCATCTGGTCGGCGGTGGAGATGACCTTGGAGTTCATCTCGTAGGCGCGCTGGGTGGTGATCATGTTGACCAGCTCTTCCACGGTGCTGACGTTGGAGTTTTCCAGGGTCATCTGCTGGGTGGTGCCCAGGCCGTTGAGGCCCGGCGTACCCACCTGCGGTGCGCCGCTGGCGGCGGTCTCGAGGAACAGGTTGCTGCCGATGGCCTGCAGGCCGGCCGGGTTGATGAAGTCGGCGGTCTGGATGTTGCCGATCACCTGCGAGGCCGGGTTGCCAGCGGTGGTGATCGACACTGTGCCGTCCTGGCCCACGGTGAAGGTCTGTGCGTCGTTGGGCACGACCACCGCAGGCTCCAGGGCGAAGCCGCTGGCGGTGACGATCTGGCCGTCGGAGTTCAGGTGGAAGGTGCCGTCACGGGTGTACGACACCGTACCGTCGGGCTGCAACACCTGGAAGAAGCCCCGACCGTTGACCGCCATGTCCAGCGGGTTCTCGGTGGTTTGCAGGCTGCCGGCGGTGAAGCTCTTCTGCGTGCCGACCACGCGCACACCGGTACCGACCTGCAAACCCGAGGGCAGCTCGCTGTCCTGGGTCGATTGCGCGCCGGGCTGGCGTTTGACCTGGTACAGCAAGTCCTGGAATTCGGCGCGGTCGCGCTTGAAACCGGTGGTGGACACGTTGGCCAGGTTGTTCGATACCACGGCCAAATTGGTGTCTTGGGCAGACAGACCGGTCTTGGCGACCCACAGTGCTGGAAGCATCTCGTTCTCCTCGTGCGCCGGATTTTCGGCACCCGTTCAGGTGTTATCAGCCTATTTGCAAAACACGCGCCATGGCTTCATCGCCTTCTTTGGCCGTGTTCATCATCTTGATGTGCAACTCGAATTGCCGGGACAGCGCCAGCACCGAGGTCATCTCCTCGACAGCGTTGACGTTGCTCGCCTCGAGAAAGCCCGACACCACTTTGACGTTGACGTCGGCGTCGGCCGCTTGCCCGCTGCTGGTGTGGATCAGGCCGTCGGTGCCCTTGACCATGCCCTTGGTATCGGGGTTGACCAGCTTCAGGCGGTCGACCACCGCCAGCACGCGCGGGTCTTCGCCCATGCCGCGAATGCTGATGGTGCCGTCTTCGCCCACTTCGATCTTCTGCTCGGGCGGCACGGCGATCGGCCCGCCGTTGCCCATCACCGCCATGCCGTTGCCGGCGCGCAGCACGCCCAAGGCATCGACGTTGAGGCTGCCGGTGCGCACATAGGCTTCGCTGCCGTCGGGGGCCTGGACGGCCATGAAGCCGGGGCCGGAGACGCTGACGTCCAGATCACGGCCGGTCTCGATCATGGCGCCGGCGCTGAAGTCGGTGGCCGGGCGCTCGGTCATGGCGTAGGCGCGCGACGGAAAGCTGTCGCCGAACACCGGCATCGACCGCGCCTGCTCCAGATCGCGTTGGAAGCCGGTGGTGGAAATGTTCGCCAGGTTGTTGGCGTGGGCCTGTTGCGCCAGGGCGTTCTGGCTGGCACCGGTCATGGCCACGTAAAGCATCTTGTCCACGGGGAATCCTCTGTGCGCGTAGCGAAATGTTGTCGCCTCGTGCAAGCCTTAGCAATTATCGAACCAGGTTTGCCAAAGCCCGTGTTTACTGGGGTTTGACGAGGATGGCTGGGCGATGGCGTCAGTTTGTCGGCAAAGGTTTGCCGCAAGGGAATTGCCGGGAGGGGAGATTGTCCGGCATCGGACGATGGGGTCGGGGGGGGGGGTCACCGCGCTGGAGGCATGAGGCTCATGGGTCGGCGCCCATGGCCCGGTGCTTGGGGTTCGCTGCTCGATGCTTCGTATCTTGGGGCTCCGTCACCGCCTGCCATGCAGCGATCGCCAACGCTACCGCGCGCGGCAACCCGCGTTGTTGAACGGCCCGGCGTGCCAGATCCAGCCATCGCCGGGTTTGTGCTGGCTGCACATGTAGCGGCCGGTGAGCTTGCTTTGCCAGAGGAAGAACGGCGCGGGGGCGGCCTGTACGCAAGTGTGGGCCAGGAGCAGAAGAAGCGCAGTGAGGGTAAAGCGTTTCGACATTGGCATGGGGCTCGGGTGGGTGTTTGCCTAAAGAGGGTTCATTGGCAGCCACCAAGGCTTTCGCCTTGGATCGCGGCTAAAGCCGCTCCCACACGGGAACGGTGCACTACAGAATCGACTCACCGCAAGAGCGGCTCACTGTGGGAACGACTCACTGCAGAAGCGGCTCACTGCAGGAGCGACTCATTGTGGAAACGACTCACTGCAGAAGCGGCTTCTGTGGGAGCGGCTTCAGCCGCGATGGCCGGCACCGCCGGCCCCACCCAGCCACCGCGATCTGCCAGGAAACCGTGCCGCCAGGATGGGCCGGGACGACGCGTGCCCTTCGAAACCAGACCACGCGCGTCACCCCTGAAAACCCTGCCACGCGCCTCACCCCGCTCCCACCCATCAGGTCATCTGGATGATGGTCTGCAAGACGGTGCTTTCGGTCGAGATGGTCTTGGCGTTGGCCTGGTAGTTGCTCTGCGCCTTGATCAGGTTGACCAGCTCACCGGTCAGGTCGACGTTGGAGTCTTCCAGCGAGCCGCCAGCGATCTTGCCGAAGGTGCCGGTGTCCGGCTCGCCGACCACCGCCACGCCGGAATTGTACGACTCGCGCCACGCCGTGCCACCGACCGGGGTCAGCCCCTGCATGTTGGCGAAGGTGGCGACGGCGACCTGGCCGATGACCTTGTCGCGACCGTTGGTGAAGTTGGCGAACAGGTTGCCGCTCTGGTCGACCGTCAGGCCGGTCAATTCACCGGTGGAATAGCCATCCTGGTCCTTGGCGGTGGTCGCCGAGGCCGCGTTGTACTGCGTGGTGGCGAGCATGTCCAGGCCGACGCCGCCGTCATTGGCGACAGCGCCGTTGCTGGCCCAGGCGCCGGCGGCGTTCTTCGCGGCCGGTACCCAGTTGTCCATCTTGAACGTCTTGTCGGTGGCGATGCTCATGCCACCGGCGACCGGGCCGGCGGCCATCGAAGCGGTGTCGAGCGAGCCGTCGGACTTGAACGGCAGGGTGTTGACCAGCGGTGTGGTGTTGCTCGGATCGGCCGGGTTGCGGCCGTTGACCGTGGTGTACATGGTCCAGGCGTTGTTGACCGTGTCGCGCACGAAGTACTGGTTCAGCTGGTGCAGGTTGCCCTGGCTGTCGTACAGGTCGGTGTTGAACGTGTAGTTGTAGGTCTTGACGTCGGACGGATCGAACGGCGTCAGCGCGGGCGCGGCTTGCGTGGAATTGAGGTTCAGGGTTTCGCTGACTTTCGACGTGGCGCGGGGCGCCAGGTTGCCGGTGTCGATCTTCAGGTCGGTCAGCGCGCCGCGCACGATCTGGCCGTTGGCGTCGACCGGGTAGCCCTGCAAGGTCGCGCCGGAGGCGTTGACCACCTTGCCTTCCTTGTCGCTGTAGAAAGCGCCGGCACGGGTATAGATGCGCGAGCCGTTGTCGCTCATGGCGAAGAAACCGTCACCGTCGATGGCCAGGTCCAGGCTCTTGCCGGTGCCGACGATGTTGCCGGTGGTGAACTGTTGCGACACCGCGTCAGTGCGCACGCCGCTGCCGACCTGGGTGCGGCCGCTGGTGCCACGCACGGAAGAGGCGTACTGGTCGGCGAACTCGGCACGCGAGGCCTTGAAGCCGGTGGTGGCGGAGTTGGCGATGTTGTTACCGGTGACGTTGAGGGCCTTGTTGGCCGCGTACAGCCCGCTCAGTCCAATATTGAAAGACATTTACTCACTCCTGCCGACGGGGTCGGCCCTCAGATTCCGATCATTTGTACTTTCGACAGGGCAACGCTGCCCATCCCTGCCAGGTTCAACATCATTTCGCTGCCGTTCACGCCCGTGGTGACGCTGTTGACCTTGGCCGACAAGTTGGTGGTCATGGCCGTGGCCGTGCCCTTGATGTCGGCGGTGGCCTTGAAGCTGTACACGCCCGAGGCTACGGCCTGGCCGGCATCGTCGAGGCCGTCCCAGGTGAAGTCGGCCAAGCCGCTGGCCTTGCTGCCCAGGTCGATGCTACGCACCACATCGCCCTTGTCGTTGTAGACGTCGACCTTCACCGAGGTGCTGGAGCCGGTGACGTTGACCGAGCCGTTCAGCGGCTGGCCGGCTTCGACATTGGCCTTGTCGGTCTGCACCACCACGTTGCGCCCCACTAGGGAGGAGGCCTGCAATGCGGTGGACGACTGGAAGCCCTGGAGAATGCTGTTCACGGAGCTATTGAGCGTCTGCATGCCCTCCAGGCTGCTGAACTGCGCCAGCTGCGCGACGAACTCGCCGTTCTCCTGCGGATCGAGCGGGTTCTGGTTCTGCATTTGCGTGGCGAGCAGCTTGAGGAACGCATCCTTGCCCAGCGCGCTGCCGGCAGCGCCCGTGCTGCTGTTATTGGCGTCGGTGCTCTTTTGCAGCGACGTCAGGTAAGCCGAGCCGGTGGTGGCGGTCGTGGTCGTCATGTCGATATCCCGATTACTGACCCAGCGTCAGCACTTTCTGCATCATGGTCTTGGCCGTGTTCATCAACTCGGCGTTGGTCTGGAACGAGCGGCTGGCGGAAATCATGTCGGCCATCTCCTGCACCACGTTGACGTTGGGGTAGTAGACGTAGCCGTCCTTGTTCGCCGCCGGGTGGTTGGGTTCGTAGCGGGCCTGCAACTCGCTCTGGTCTTCGACGATGCCGCTGACCTGCACGCCCTGCCCGGCCTGGCCCTGGTCCTCGAACAAGGATTGCCCGGCGCCGCTTTGCGCCTGTTCGAAGGTGGTGGCGAACACCGGATGGCGCGCGCGGTAGGTCTGGTCGATGCTCGACGACACGGTCTCGGCGTTGGCGATGTTCGAGGCCACGGTGTTGAGGCGGGTGTTCTGCGCGCTCATGCCGCTACCGGCGATGTTGAAGACGTTGGCAAGGGACATGGTCACTCTCCGCGCAGGGCCGACACCAGCCCTTTGAATTTGTTGTTGAGCAGGGTGAAGCTGGCCTGGAAGTCGAGGGCGTTCTGCGCGTAGTTGGACTCCTCGACCTGGGCGTCGACGGTGTTCTGGTCGATCGACGGCTGGGTCGGAATCCGATACTTGAGCGAATCGTCGGCGCTGGCCAGGCCTTCGGCCTCGATGTGCCGGCCGTTGGTGCGGTTCAGGGCGATGCCGCCGCTGTTCTGCTTGTTCGCCTCGGCTGCCAGCATCGACGAGAAATCCAGGTCGCGGGCCTTGTAGTTGGGCGTGTCGGCGTTGGTGATGTTGTTGGCCAGCACCTCGGCGCGCTGGGCACGGAAATTCATCGCCTGCTGGTGGATGCCGAGCGCTTTGTCGAAGTTGATGCTCATGTCTGGAACCTGCGCGGGTTGACCGAAGATCGTTTGAGGCTGAGATAGCAAGGGTTGTGCCAGATCGGCAAAAGCCTTGAAGTACGTGGGGTCGATGCCAACAGCGGGCGAACCGTCAGCGGGAAAAGCGGCAAAGTGCTGCCGGCTTGGCGGCAAACAGCGGCAAATCGGCGGGATTACAGCGGGAAAATCAATTTTTTGACGGGGCGTCGATCAGCTGGCGCGCTGGCGGTCGAGCGCCCATCAACGAAAAAGCCAGCGCACGGGCGCTGGCTTTGGAGAAGATGGAGCGGTTGGCTATTTGGCCTGGTAAATGATGCCTGGGCTGCACTGCACCATCTGGAAGTGGTCCGGCAGGCCGTTGAGCGCTTCCGAAGCGCCGAGGAACAGGTAGCCGCCCGGCTTCAAGGTGCCGTGGATGCGCATGAGGATGTCCTTCTTCACCTGGGCGGAGAAGTAGATCAGCACGTTGCGGCAGAACACCACGTCGAACTTGCCCAGCGCCGCGTAGCTGTCGAGCAGGTTGAACGAACGGAATTCCACACGGCTGCGGATCGCCGGCTTGACCGCGTAGCGCCCTGCCCCCTTGCTGTCGAAGTAGCGTTGCAAGCGCTCGGGCGACAGGCCGCGGGCGATCGCCAGGCTGTCGTACTCGCCGGTGCGGCAGTTGTTCAGCATCAGGCTGGAGAGGTCGGTGGCGACGATCTGCGCGCCCATCTTCAACTGGCCGAGGTTGCTGCGCTCGAACTCGTCGAGGGTCATCGACAGCGAGTAGGGCTCCTGGCCCGACGAGCAGGCCGCCGACCAGATGCGCAGGCGTTGGCCGGGGTTGTTCTTGATGAACTCGGGGATGACCCGGTTCTTCATCACCTCGAAGGGATAGGTGTCGCGAAACCACAGGGTTTCGTTGGTGGTCATGGCGTCGACCACCTGCTCGCGCAAGCCACTGCGCGGCTGGGTCTGGATGCGCTGCACCAGCTCGCTGAGCGACTTGATGCCCTGCTGCTCCATCAGTTTGTTGAGGCGGCTGGAGACCAGGTATTGCTTGTTGTCGCCCAACAAGATGCCACAGGCTTTTTCCAGGAAGATCCTGAACTGTTCGAAATCGGTAGTAGTAGCCGTAGACACTGTCGCCGCCTCATTTTCAATCTTTGACGCCGGGAGCGGAGCCCCCGGCCGTTTCAGTGCGTCGCCTTGATCCGGTCGACGACACGCTGGGCGAGGTCGTCAGGCCTGAACTTGGCGAGGAAATCGTCCGCACCGACCTTCTTCACCATCGCCTGGTTGAACACACCGGATAGCGAAGTATGCAGGACGATGTGCAGTTTTTGCATGCGCGGATCGCTGCGGATGGCAGCGGTCAGCGTATAACCGTCCATCTCCGGCATCTCGATGTCGGAGATCATCATCAGGAATTCCTCTTCCGGATGCTTACCCTCGTCGAGCATCTTGTGCAAGTAGTCCAGCGCCTGACGGCCGTCGTTGAGCGCGATCACTTCCACCCCCACCGTCTGCAGGCAGCGACTGACCTGCTTGCGCGCCACCGACGAATCGTCGACGGTGAGCACCCGCAGCATCACGGCCTTGTCCTGCACCTCGGCGTCGATCACACCCTCCGACACCGCTTCGGAGGTCGGCGCCACTTCGGCCAGCACCTTTTCCACGTCGATGATCTCGACCATCTTGTTGTCCACGCGGGTCACGGCGGTCAGGTAATGGTCGCGACCGGTACCGCGGGGTGGCGGGTGGATCTCTTCCCAGTTCATGTTGACGATGCGTTCCACCGAGTGCACGAGGAAACCCTGGGTCTTGGTGTTGTACTCGGTGATGATCACGAAGCTGTTGCACAGCTCTTCTTGCAGACCCGGCAAGCCCGTGGCCATCGACAGGTCAAGGATGGGAATGGTGGCGCCGCGGATGTTGGCCACGCCACGCACCACCGGATGCGACCTGGGCAATAGCGTCAGGGGCGGGCATTGCAGCACCTCGCGCACCTTGAACACGTTGATCCCGTAAAGCTGTGCGCCGTTGAGGCGAAACAGCAGCAGCTCGAGACGATTCTGCCCAACCAGCTGCGTACGCTGGTTGACCGAATCCATTACACCCGCCATGCCCGACTCCTTCACACCTGATGCCCTGATACCAAGTCGGCACGGGCTTTGCTTTTTTGAGCGTCATGCCTATGAAAACGACAAATTTCCGACGACTGACGCAACTGCTGAGCACCTTGCTGGCGGCTCTGTGCCTATGGGCACCCGGCGCCAGGGTGCTGGCGCAGGCGTTTACCTCGCCTGAACAACTTATCGGCGTGACGCAGGGATTTCTTGAGTTCAAGGTCGAGGATTATCTTGCGAGCACGCAAACCCCCGGACGCTATGAGGTCGCGGTCAACTCGCTCGACCCGCGTTTGCGCATGCCCGAGTGCAGCCAGGCACTGGACGCTTCGCTGGAAAGCCCGGCGACGCCCATGGGCCGCGTCACCGTGCGGGTGAGCTGTGCCGGCAGCGGCCCGTGGACCGTGTTCGTGCCGGCCACGGTCAAGCTGTTCCGCGAGGTGGTGGTGATGGTGCGCCCGCTCAAGCGCGAAAGCGTGGTGGGCGAAGGCGACGTGGCCTTGCGCGAGCGCGATGTCGGCGGCCTCGGCCAGGGCTTTATCACCGAGCTCGACCAAGTGGTGGGCATGAAACTGCTGCGGCCCACCGTGCTCGACCAGGTGTTGACGCCGCAACATCTGGAACAGGCCGAATTGATTCGCAAGGGCGACCATGTGGTGATCATCGCGCGCAGCGGCACCTTGAGCGTGCGCATGCCGGGCGAGGCCTTGAGCAAGGGCGGCCTGGCCGAACAGATCCGCGTGCGCAACCTCAATTCCAAACGGGTGATCAAGGCGCGTGTAACGGCGCCGGGGCAGGTCGAGGTGGCAATGTAGGTGGCGATATCGGACCGGTGGGGATGACGCCAAGGCCAATGGGCTGGCGCTAACCTGGGGCCTTTCTTAAACTGTGCGGCACCGCACACCGTGGGCTCGCCGATGGGCGGCCGTGCAGCGGTGCCTAAAGTTTTTCCAGGGGTGGCCGAAAACAAGGCAAGCGTCCATATCCCCAGAGGTTTTCGATCATGGTCATTGATTTCAATCGTTTGAACAATCCGCCGGCCGTGGCCGGTGGAACCCGCAGCGCCGCCGCCACCGGCCCTGCCGAAAAACCAGCGGTCGCCGACCAGGCCAAGACCAGCAGCGCCAGCGGCGAAGCGGTCCATCTCAGCCAGGAAGCGCAACAGTTGAAGACCATCACCGACAAGCTGCGCGACCAGCCGGTAGTGGACAGCGCACGGGTAGCGCAGCTCAAGCAGTCCATCGCCGACGGCAGCTACCAGGTCGATGCGGGCCGTGTCGCCAGCAAGATGCTCGATCTCGAGAGCCAGCGTTGAGTCCACTCCGCTGATTCGAAGGGTACGGCCTGTGCTTCACCTGACCTGAGCTGCGTTGGGCGGCTCCGGCATGCGGCGACGCGAACGCACCCCTGGCGCAAGCAAGGCCGGCAGTGCCGCACGCGGATGCAGCAGATTCGAGCGAGATCGATTTCACACAGGGCCTAGCCATGCACGACACCACCATGCTGCACCTCATCGAAGACGACATCGCCCCCGCCCAGGAACTGCTCGAGCTGTTGCAGGGCGAAGCGGTAGCCTTGCATGGGCGCGACATGGCCGTGCTGGAGACGATCCTGGCGCGCAAGCAGTCGCTGATCGTGCTGCTCGAACAGCATGGCCGCCGCCGCACGCAACTGCTCGCCGAGCTGGGCCTGTCGGCCGATCGCCAGGGTGTGCAGGCGCTGGCCGCACAATCGGCCCAAGGCGAGGTGATCCTGCAGCGGCTGGACCTGCTCGGCGAACTGCTCGACGCCTGCCAAGAGGTCAACCAGACCAACGGCCGGATCATCCAGGTGCAGCAACACATCACCAGCAACCAAGTACGCATCCTCATGGGTGGCGACTCGCCCTCCCTGTACGACAGCCGCGGCGGTACCTCGCCCATGGCTCGACGCCGGCCGCTCAGCCAGGTGTGATCAGCCCTCTATCAAGCCGCCCTCCATACTGGCAAAATGCCGCGACCTGGATGTGACGCTTTTTGCCTGGAGATTGTTAACCCGTGTTCAATGACGCCGATGCTCCACAGCCGCCCAAAGTGCTGGCCACCCCTTTGGAGATCAACGCCAACCTGCGCCAACTGCTCGACAGCCACGACCCTCTGATTCTCACCTTTCCGGAGCGCGACCAGCGCTTCCAGAGCTACGTGGTGCACGTCGACAAGGACAGCGATGTGCTGGCGTTGGACGAGCTGATGCCCCGCGACGGCGAGCGCTATATCGAAAACGGCGAGCCGTTCCGGGTCGAGGGCTTCCATGACGGCGTGCGCGTGGCCTGGGAATGCAACCACCCTCTGACCATCACCGAGATCGACGGCCACCGTTGCTACCGTGGGCCGCTGCCTAGCGAAATCACCTACCACCAGCGCCGCAATGCCTTCCGCGCCGCGTTGAAGCTGTCGCAGCTGGTGGATGTCGTGCTCGATGGCAGGCACCTGCGTGGCGACGGGCCGCTGCGCGGCAAGCTGCTGGACATTTCCGCCACCGGCTGCAAGCTGCGCTTCGAGGGCGATGTGGAAAGCCGCCTGCAACTCGGTCAGGTGTACGAGCGCATGAAAGCTGGCGCTCCGCTGGGCTTGAGCGAGACGATGGTGGAGCTGCGCCATCTGCATTTCGAAGAGCGCATCAACACCACCTTTGCCGGCGTGCGCTTCCACAACCTCAGCGGCCAGGGCCAGCGCCGGGTGGAAAGTTTCGTGTACCAACTGCAGCGCGAGGCGCGGCGGTTCGACAAAGACGATTACTGAGCCCGGTTCGCAGAGGGCGCTGCCTGGACAGGCGCAGCGCCGCCTACCCTGTTGGAGCGGCCGGTTCGGCGCTCCGATCAGTCGCGATGGCCGGCAACGCCGGCCCAATGACCCCGATCCAACTTCCCCAAGATAGATACCGCGCCCAATTTGCCCCCTCCCTTCAGGGTTTACCAGCGACCTCCTCCTCCACGCCCTGCGCTTCCTGCGCCTGCTCGGCGTCCTCTTCCTCCTCGGTATCCTCCGCCGCCACCGGCGCCTGCATCACATCCTGCACCGTCTGCTCGTCGACCCGCGGGTCGAGCGCCGCCGACAGCGGCGAACTGGTAGCCGGCATGGCCACGTGGCTGAGCGGCGCATCTTCGACCTGATGCAACCCGGTGACCGCTTGCGGCCGAATGCGCCACACCAGCACCAGGGCGAAGAAAACGAAGAAGGCATAGAGCATCTGTGTCCCGAACAGCTTGATCAGCACGCCTGCGGCCAACGGCCCGATGCTGGCGCCCACGCCGTAGGTCACCAGCAACATGGCCGTCAGCGACACGCGGCGTTCGCTTTCCACATGGTCGTTGGAGAACGCGACCGCCAGTGGATACAAGCCGAACTGCAGCAACGAGATCAAGAAGCCCATGCCGAAAAGAATCTCCAGCGGCACCGCCGGGAAGATCGCCAAGGGCAACGCCGCCACCGCCAGGCCCACCGCCACACTGCGGATCAGCACGGCACGGTCGTAGCGGTCGGACAGCCAGCCCAAAGGCCACTGCACCACCAGCCCGGCGAAGATGCAGCAGCCCATGAACAGACCGATCTGCTCGGTGCTCAAGCCCTGGCTGCTGGCGTACAACGGCGCCAAACCATAGAACGCGCCGACGATCAGCCCCGCGCCGAGCACGGTCGACAGCGACTGCGGCACGCGCTTGATGAAGAACAGCGGGTCCATCGGCGCAGGGCGCAAGGGCGCCGGGTGGATGCGCCGGGTCATGGCCACCGGCACCAGGCACAGGGCGAAGCACATGGCGACCAGCATCAACAGCTCCAGGCCCAGTTGCGGGTGCACCACCAGGATCAGCTGGCCCAGCACCAGGCCCAGATAGGACGCGATCATGTAGCAACTGAACACCGCGCCGCGCTGCTTGGCGTCGGCCTGCTCGTTGAGCCAGCTTTCCAGGACCATGTACTGGCACATCATGCCCAGGCCGACAACCATGCGCAGCCCGACCCAGGCCGGTAGCCAGTCGGTCAGGCCGTGGCCGAGCACGGCGGCACCGACGATGCCGGCACAAGTGGCGTAGGCGCGGATATGCCCGACCCGGGCGATGAGCCGATGGCCCACCTTGCCGCCAAGGGCCAGGCCGAAATAGTTGGCGGCCATCAGGGCGCCGGCCCACAGGCTGTCGGCCTGGTCGGCCGCCAGGCGCAAGGCCAGGTAGGTGCTGAGCAGACCCGAGCCGATCAGCATCATCAGCGCGGCGAAGTACAACGAGCGAAAAGACTTCCAGATATGGCGCATACGTCCCGGGCGGGCTCCCTGGTGAGATGGAGTACAGCTGGCAAGCTTAAACCCGCTTTCCCGCTTCGCCCCAGGAAAAGGTGCCAAGGCGGCGCGGCGAGTCAAGATGTTGTCGTAGTCGGGCCGGTCGGACCCGCCGTGCGCCTGCACCAGCCGGATGCGGGGCATGAAGCGCTCGGCAAGCGGGGCTGGGCAGCGGCACAGCGTTCGATGAACAGCGGAGCCGACAGTTCCCGGGAAGCCAAGGCAAGTCGAGAGCAAGCAGGACATTCGTTTCGGTAGCAGCTCCAGGAGCGGGCCTGAGCGAACCCGGTCCAATAGCTGCCGGTCAGGATGGCGCCTCCTTGGCCTCCCCCCTCACTCGCGCAAGGTCAGCCCATTGGCCGGCAGCGGCAGCGCGGTCTTGTAGCGCACCTGCTTCAGGGCGAAGCTGGAGCGGATGTTCGCCACCCCCGGCAGGCGCGTCAGGTAGTCGAGAAAGCGCTCCAGGGCCTGGATGCTCGGCAGCAGCACGCGCAGCAGGTAGTCCGGATCGCCAGTCATCAGGTAGCACTCCATCACCTCGGCGCGCTCGGCGATGGCGTCCTCGAAACCGTGCAGCGACTGTTCCACCTGCTTCTCCAGGCTCACGTGAATGAACACGTTGACGTCCAGGCCCAGCACCTGCGGCGAGAGCAAGGTCACCTGCTGACGGATCAACCCCGCCTCCTCCATGGCCCGTACCCGATTGAAACAGGGCGTGGGCGAGAGGTTCACCGAGCGGGCCAGTTCGGCGTTGGTGATGCGGGCGTCTTCCTGAAGGCTGTTGAGAATGCCGATGTCGGTACGATCGAGTTTGCGCATGAGACAAATTCACCGGTTTTTTATGGTTGTGCAGAATGTTTATCTGCGCCACTGCCGAAAGGCAATGAACATGAGAGAAATATTCTTCTGCCGGGCTTCTACCCTATAGGCAAGGCTGCCCTGACCGAACTGGCGCATGGCGGCCATCGCTGCATAGCTCATAAAAACAACGACCCGAGCGAGCGTAACCCGCATGAACGACTACGCCCCCCTGCGCCTGCACGTGCCCGAGCCTACCGGCCGGCCTGGCTGCCAGACCGATTTCTCCTATCTGCACCTGAGCGACGCCGGCCAGGTGCGCAAACCGCCCATCGACGTCGAAGCCGCCGACACCGCCGACCTGTGTACGGGCCTGGTGCGCGTGCTCGACGGCCAGGGCAACGCCGTCGGCCCCTGGGCCGAGGACATCGATCCGCAGGTGCTGCGCCGCGGCATGCGCGCGATGCTCAAGACGCGCCTGTTCGACAGCCGCATGGTGGTCGCCCAACGGCAGAAGAAGATGTCGTTCTACATGCAGAGCCTGGGCGAGGAAGCCATCGGCAGCGCCCAGGCCCTGGCGCTCAACCGCAGCGACATGTGCTTCCCCACCTACCGCCAGCAGAGCATCCTCATGGCCCGCGAGGTGTCGCTGGTGGAGATGATCTGCCAACTGCTGTCCAACGAGCGCGACCCGCTCAAGGGCCGCCAGCTGCCGATCATGTACTCGGTGCGCGAAGCCGGCTTCTTCACCATCAGCGGCAACCTGGCCACGCAATTCGTGCAGGCCGTGGGCTGGGCCATGGCCTCGGCGATCAAGGGCGACACCAAGATCGCGTCGGCCTGGATCGGCGACGGCGCCACCGCCGAATCGGACTTCCACAACGCCCTGACCTTCGCCCACGTCTATCGCGCTCCGGTGATCCTCAACGTGGTCAACAACCAATGGGCGATCTCCACCTTCCAGGCCATCGCCGGTGGCGAGGCCAGCACCTTCGCCGGCCGCGGCGTGGGCTGCGGCATCGCTTCGCTGCGGGTGGACGGCAACGACTTCGTCGCGGTCTACGCCGCCTCGCGCTGGGCCGCCGAGCGTGCCCGCCGCGGCCTGGGGCCGAGCCTGATCGAATGGGTGACCTACCGCGCCGGTCCGCACTCGACCTCGGACGATCCGTCCAAGTACCGCCCTGCCGACGACTGGAGCCACTTCCCCCTGGGCGATCCGATCGCCCGGCTCAAGCAGCACCTGATCGCCAGCGGCCACTGGAGCGAAGAGGAACACGCCGCCGTCAGCGCCGAGCTGGAAGCCGAGATCCTCGCCGCACAGAAACAGGCCGAGCAGCACGGCACCCTCGCCAACGGCCACATCCCCAGTGCCGCCTCGATGTTCGAGGACGTGTACAAGGACATGCCCGACCACCTGCGCCGTCAGCGCCAGCAACTGGGGGTCTGAGATGAACGACCAGACAAGCGTCATGCACACCGACACCGCACAGGCTACCGCCACCATGACCATGATCCAGGCCCTGCGCTCGGCCATGGACATCATGCTCGGGCGCGACGACGACGTGGTCATCTACGGCCAGGACGTCGGCTACTTCGGCGGCGTGTTCCGCTGCACCGAAGGCTTGCAACGCAAGTACGGCACCTCGCGGGTGTTCGACGCGCCGATCTCCGAATGCGGCATCGTCGGCACCGCCGTGGGCATGGGCGCCTACGGTTTGCGCCCGGTGGTGGAAATCCAGTTCGCTGACTACGTGTACCCGGCCTATGACCAGATCGTGTCGGAGATGGCCCGCCTGCGCTATCGCTCGGCCGGCGAGTTCATCTCGCCGTTGACCCTGCGCATGCCCTGTGGCGGCGGCATTTACGGCGGCCAGACCCACAGCCAAAGCCCGGAAGCCACCTTCACCCAGGTCTGCGGCCTGCGCACGGTGATGCCGTCCAACCCCTACGATGCCAAGGGTCTGCTGATTGCCTCGATCGAGTGCGACGACCCGGTGATCTTTCTCGAACCCAAGCGCCTGTACAACGGCCCTTTCGACGGCCACCACGACCGCCCGGTAACGCCCTGGTCCCAACACCCGCAAAGCGCGGTGCCGGAAGGCTATTACCAAGTGCCGCTGGATAAGGCGGTGATCACCCGACCGGGCAACGACGTCACGGTGCTGACGTATGGCACCACGGTGTACGTGGCCCAGGTGGCGGCCGAGGAAACCGGCGTCGACGCCGAAGTGATCGACCTGCGCAGCCTGTGGCCGCTGGACCTGGACACCATCGTCGCCTCGGTGAAGAAGACCGGGCGCTGCGTGGTGGTGCACGAAGCCACGCGCACCTGCGGCTTCGGCGCCGAGCTGATCGCTCTCGTACAGGAGCACTGCTTCCATCACCTGGAGGCGCCCATCGAGCGCGTCACCGGCTGGGACACCCCCTACCCGCATGCCCAGGAATGGGCCTACTTCCCCGGCCCGTCCCGGGTGGGCGCGGCATTGAAACAGGTCATGGAGGTCTGAATGGGCACGCACGTCATCAAGATGCCGGACATCGGCGAGGGCATCGCCCAGGTCGAGCTGGTCGAGTGGTTCGTCAAGGTCGGCGATGTGATCGGCGAGGACCAAGTGGTGGCCGACGTCATGACCGACAAGGCCACGGTGGAAATCCCGTCGCCGGTCAGCGGCACCGTGGTCGCACTGGGCGGGCAGCCCGGTGAAGTCATGGCCGTGGGCAGCGAGCTGATCCGCATCGAGGTCGAGGGCAGCGGCAACCACACCGACGTGGCGCACGCCGCCAAGCCGGCGTCGGATGCTGCCGCGTCGCAGCCCGAGCCGACGGCGCCGGTCGCCAAAGCACCGACCCCGCCGACGACGGCGGTACCTGCCGATACCGGTTCGGCGTCGGGTGCCACAGCCAACGGCGCACTCGCCGCACAATCGGCACATGGCGCCAAAGCCGACGGCGCGCCCGTTGGGCAATCGGCACATGCCCAACAGCCTGCCGCACCCTTGGTGCCGCGCCAGCCCGGCGACAAGCCCCTGGCCTCCCCCGCCGTGCGCAAGCGCGCGCTGGATGCCGGCATCGAGCTGCGCTACGTGCACGGCAGCGGCCCGGCCGGGCGCATCCTGCACGAAGACCTCGACGCCTTCCTCCAGGCGCCGCAGCGCAGCGAGCCGGCAGCGGCCGGCCAGGCCCGGCGCACCGACAGCGAGCAGATCCCGGTCATCGGCCTGCGCCGCAAGATCGCCCAGCGCATGCAGGACGCCAAGCGCCGCGTCGCCCACTTCAGCTACATCGAAGAAATCGACGTCACCCAGCTCGAAGCCTTGCGCCAGCAGCTCAACCGCCAGCATGGCGAACAGCGCGGCAAGCTGACCTTGCTGCCGTTCCTGGTACGGGCCCTGGTGGTGGCGCTGCGCGACTTCCCACAGATCAACGCCACCTACGACGACGAGGCGCAACTGATCACCCGCCATGGCGCCGTGCACGTAGGCATCGCCACCCAGGGCGACAACGGCCTGATGGTGCCGGTGCTGCGCCATGCCGAAGCCGCCGGCCTGTGGCACAACGCCCGCGAGATCATCCGCCTGGCCCAGGCCGCGCGCGGCAACAAGGCCACGCGTGAAGAGCTGTCGGGCTCGACCATCACCCTGACCAGCCTCGGGGCCCTGGGCGGTATCGCCAGCACGCCGGTGGTCAACACCCCGGAAGTGGCCATCGTCGGCGTCAACCGCATGGTCGAGCGGCCGGTGGTGGTCGATGGCCAGATCGTGGTGCGCAAGATGATGAACCTGTCCAGTTCGTTCGACCATCGTGTGGTCGATGGCATGGACGCCGCCTTGTTCATCCAGGCCGTACGCGGCTTGCTCGAACAACCCGCCTGCCTGTTCGTGGAGTGAGCATGCCCGAAACCTTGAACACCACTCTGCTGATTCTCGGCGGCGGCCCCGGCGGCTACATCGCCGCCATCCGCGCCGGGCAACTGGGCATCCCTACGGTGCTGGTCGAAGGCCAGGCACTGGGCGGCACCTGCCTGAACGTGGGCTGCATTCCGTCCAAGGCGCTGATCCATGTTGCCGAGCAGTTCCATCAGGCCGGCAAGCATGCCACCGATGCCGACCTGGGCATCAGCGCCAGCGCGCCCAGCCTGGACATCGGCCGCAGCGTGGCCTGGAAGGACGGCATCGTCGACCGCCTCACCAGCGGCGTGGCCAGTCTGTTGAAAAAGCACCGGGTCACGGTGGTGCATGGCTGGGCGCAGATCGTCGACGGCAAGACCGTGCAGGTCGGCGAGCAGCGCATCCGCTGCGAGCACCTGTTGCTGGCCACCGGTTCCACCAGCGTCGCGTTGCCGATGCTGCCGCTGGGCGGCGCGGTGGTGTCGTCCACCGAGGCCTTGTCGCCACAGACGCTGCCGCAGCACCTGGTGGTGGTCGGGGGCGGCTACATCGGGCTGGAGCTGGGCATCGCCTACCGCAAGCTGGGCGCGCAGGTCAGCGTGGTGGAAGCGCGCGAGCGCGTGCTGCCCAGCTACGACGCCGAGCTGACCGCGCCGGTACTCGAAGCCATGAAGGCGCTGGGCATCGACCTCTACCTGGGTCACCGCGTCGAAGGCCACGATGCCCAAGGCCTACGCGTGCGCACCCCCGAAGGCGAAGCGCTGCGCCTGGGCTGCGACCGGGTGCTGGTGGCGGCCGGCCGGCGCCCGCGCAGCGAGGGCTTCAATCTCGAGGCGCTGCAACTGACCATGAATGGCGCGGCAGTCAGCGTCGACGAACGTTGCCAGACCAGCATGCGCAACGTCTGGGCCATCGGCGACCTGACCGGCGAACCGATGCTGGCGCACCGGGCCATGGCCCAGGGCGAGATGGTCGCCGAGCTGGTCGCGGGCCATACCCGGCGCTTCCAACCGGCCGCGATTGCAGCGGTGTGCTTCACCGATCCGGAACTGGTGGTGGCCGGCCTCACCCCCGAGCAGGCCCGCGAACAAGGGCTCGACTGCCTGGTGGCGCAGTTCCCGTTCGCCGCCAATGGGCGGGCCATGACGCTGGAGAGCCGCAGCGGCTTCGTGCGGGTGGTGGCGCGGCGCGACAACCATCTGATCCTGGGCTGGCAAGCGGTGGGTGTGGGGGTGTCGGAGCTGTCCACGGCTTTTGCCCAGTCGTTGGAAATGGGCGCGTGCCTGGAGGATGTGGCGGGCACCATCCATGCTCACCCGACATTGGGCGAGGCGGTGCAGGAAGCGGCGTTGAAGGCATTGGGGCGGGCATTGCACGTCTAGCGGCGTGGTGCGCGCAGGTGCGTCGCTTGGTCCGCATGGACGCTGCGAACGGCAGTAGGCAGGGGTCTTGGCTTTGGAATTCGCCAGCACTGTGTGGGCAGGACGTTAGCGGCTATCGAAAATGCTCCGTGCATGACGACAAAGGCCATCTCCGCGGGTCTACGGAGATGGCCTTTGGACCTTTCACGCGCCGGTGGTGCAGCGCTGCGAGGCGGAATCACCCATGCCTTTGAGGTCGATCGGCGGCGCGACGAATTCCGGACCCTGCCCGGCCAGACGCCACTTTACCTCGGTGATGCCGTAGCGCTCGGCCATGGGCCGGCTGACCCGCTTGATCTGGTGCTGACCGAACCGGGGGATGATCCCCACCCCCGCATCGCAACTGGCCCAATGCCAAGCTTGGGCATTGTCCATGCGTTCCAGGCGGATGATGAACGTGCGCGGCTGCGCGTGAAGCGCATACTCGATTACATACAGCTGCTGACCTGCCATTTCGGCCTCCCTGATCGTTACATGGTTATGGGAGCGGTGGGTCGCGGGAAAGATTCATTCTAAGTGTCGGCCGTTTGCACAGCGTCTGCCACGCGGTGCGCGGCCCGTGCCGAAGCAGGCGATTGGTGCCCCGCAAACACGGGCCAATGGCCCTTTCATCAGAGCGCCGACGCGCTACAGTGCTACTCCCTTGCGCGCAGGAATTCCGTCCATGACCCGCCTCAACGAGTACGCCCAACCCATCGGTCCGGCACTTGCCGACTGCTCGCCGCGGCCACGCCCCGCTGCCGTCACCCTGACCGGTCGCCACTGCCGGCTGGAGCCGCTGGATGCCGCACGGCACGCCGCCGATCTGTACGCCGCCTATGCCGCCGCCAGCGACACACGCCACTGGACGTACCTGCCCATCGGCCCCTTCGACACCCTTGCGCAGTACCAGGCCCATGCCGAAGCGGCGGCGCGCAGCAGCGACCCGTTGCACTTCGCGGTGATCGACCTGGCCAGCGGCAAGGCCGTAGGCACGTTGGCGCTGATGCGCATCGATCCCGCCAATGCCGTGATCGAGGTGGGGTACGTGATCTTTTCGCCGGCGCTGCAGCAATCGGCGCTGTCGACCGAAGCGCAGTACCTGCTGATGGCCTACGCCTTCGACGCACTCGGCTACCGGCGCTACGAATGGAAGTGCGACGACCTCAACCTGCCCTCGCGGCGGGCGGCCGAGCGATTGGGGTTCGTCTACGAGGGGACGTTTCGGCAGGCGGTGCGGTACAAGGACCGCAGCCGGGACACGGCCTGGTACGCGATCGTCGACGGCCAGTGGCCGGCGCTCAAGGTGGCGTTCGACGCCTGGCTGGCGCCGAGCAACTTCGACGGGCAGGGTCGCCAGCGTCAGCCCTTGGGCGCCTTCAAGGGCTAAGGGCGCCCCTCACTCGGTAGCCTTGGCCACCTCGGCCGCTGGCAGCGGCGCTTCCGGACGGCGGGCATAGCGCTGCGCCAGGGCGGCGCAGACCATCAGCTGGATCTGGTGGAACAGCATCAGCGGCAGGATCAGCAGGCCGATGGTGCTGCCGGCGAACAGCACCTGGGCCATCGGCACACCGGTGGCCAGGCTTTTCTTCGAGCCGCAGAACAGGATGGTGATGCGGTCTTCGACGCTGAAGCCCAGCACCCGGCCCAGCAGCGCCGTGACGCCCAGCGACAGTGCCAACAGCACGCAGCAGCCCAGCACCAGCCAGCCGAGCAGCAGCGGCGGCACTTGCTGCCACAGGCCACCGATCACCGCCGCGCTGAAGGCCGAATACACCACCAGCAGGATCGAGCCTTGGTCGACCACCTTCAGCCAGTTGCGGTTGCGCCCTACCCACTCGCCGATCCAGCGCCGCGCGATCTGCCCGGCCACGAAGGGCACCAGCAGCTGCAGGCTGATCTTGCGGATCGCCTCGAGAGTCGAGCCGCTGTCGCCGTGCACACCCATCAGCAAGGTGACCAGCAGCGGGGTGATGAAGATGCCGATCAAGCTCGACGCCGCCGCGCTGCAGATGGCCGCCGGCACGTTGCCACGGGCCAGCGAGGTGAAGGCGATGGCCGACTGCACCGTGGCCGGCAACGTGCACAGGTAGAGAAAGCCCATGTACAGGTCCTTGCCCACCAGCGGCAGCAGCAGCGGGCGCAGGGCCAGGCCGAGCAAGGGGAACAGCACGAAGGTGCAGACGAACACCAGCCCATGCAGGCGCCAGTGCCCGGCCCCGGCCAGAATCGCCTCGCGCGACAGCCTGGCGCCATGCAGGAAGAACAGCAGGCCGATGGCGATGTTGGTGATCCAGTCGAAGGCCACCGCCACCTGACCTGCGGCCGGCAGCAGGGTCGCGGTCAGCACCACGGCGACCAGCATGAGGGTGAAGTTGTCGGGCAGGAAACGCGAGCGGGCCATGGAAGGACATCCTGTTGTTGTCGGAGTTACCGGCGTCCGGGCGCCAGCGCGGCGGCCCGAACGCAAGAGCGGACGATACACGTACAGCCGTTCCCGGTGAAAGTAACCGAATGTCTGCGCACGGCCCGCCTTGGGGCTAGACGCAGGGTTTGGCCAGGGGCATCGGCGCACGCGCGAGCCACGGACGCACCACGCTCAGCAGGCCCACCGCCGCCATGGCCGCACCGACCCACAACGGCGCACGCAGGCCGAAACCGGCGTCGATGGATTCGCCGCCCGCCCAACTGCCCAGCGCCAGGCCGGCGGTGATCACCGAGGTGTGCAGGGCATTGACCAGCGCGCCGGGCTCGGCCGCCTTCATCACCCGCGCTACCATCGCCGGGTTCAGCGCCACGCCGGTCAGGCCGATGGCCAGGAAACAGGCGAGGTTCAGCCACGCCGTCTGGCCGGCCATGGCAAAGCCGGCCATCGCCACCGTCAACAGCACCAGTCCCCAGCCCAAGGCGGCGAAGGTGTGCCGATCGGCGACACGCCCCACCAGCATGTTGCCGAGCAGGTTGGCCACGCCGTACAACGCCAGCAGCGGCGCCACATGGCTGGGCAGTACGCCGACTTCCTCGATCAGGATCGGCGTGATGTAGCTGAAGCCGGCGAAGGTCGCGCCGATGATCAGGCCGCTGGTGAGGTACGCGCCCCACAGGCTGGGGTTGCTCAACGCCGCCCATTGCCGGGACAGCGGCGGTTGCCGGTCGGCCGGGTCCTGCTTCAGGCACGTCGCCACCAGCAGCGTGCACAGCAGCGACAGCAGCACGATCGCCCAGGCGCTGGCACGCCAGCCGAAGCTGTGCTCGACCAGGTTTATCATCGGCACGCCGGCTACCGGCGACATCATCAACCCCGCCAGCACGATGGCGATCGCCCGTCCGCGCTGCGCGGCAGGCACAAGGCCTGCGCAGAGGGTCATGCACAGGCCCAGGCAGGCCGAACTGGTGATACCCATCAGCACGCGGGCCAGGAGCAATACCGAGTAGTCGGTAGCCACCGCCCCCAGGGCCCCGGCCAGCACGTACACCGCCAACAGCCCCAGCAGCGCACGCTTGTTGCTGACGCCGCGGGCGATCAGCAGCATGGTCACCGGCGGGCCGCCCAGGGCCATGCCCAGGGCATAGAACGCAATCAGATTGCCGACCTGGGCCAGACTCACAGAAAACTCTGCGGCCAGGGCGGGCATGATGCCGGCGACCATGAATTCGGCAGTGACCAGGGAAAAGATCGTCAACCCCAGTAGGTAGACGGCAGCGGGGATTGAAGCACGGTCGGTCATGGTGGTCTCAAGCAAAAAACAGGGGCGATACCCTAGGCAGGTTTGACCTTCAGGTCAAATCTTGTGGGATGGGAGGTTGCGCGGATACCTGACAAAAAGGAAGCCGGATACGCGGTCAGACTGCACAGGCGGGCAACTTCCACCTAGGTGGGGCGTTCGCTTGACCGCCTTGCAGTGACGAAGCGCGCGTTGTGAAGCATCAGGCGTCTTGTGAGGCGACAAGGCTTGGCAGGAAAACAAGGGAGGCATGCGGGGGAAGCATACGAGCGATGCCCGGCACACGAGATGCCGGGCATGCACCTTCATTTTTCCAGAGTGGCAGCCTGATCGCCGCCTTGCTCGGCGATGGCCGACAACTTTTCATCGGTCGCCTTTTCTTCCTTCAGGGTCTCAGCCAACAGCTTGGCGGCGGTCTTCATGCCCAGGTGCTTGGCCAGTGCAATCAGGGTGCCATAACCGGCGATTTCGTAGTGCTCGATCTTTTGGCTGGCGCCGATCATGCCCGCATCGAGCACTTCGCCCTTCTCGATCTCGTCCAGCAACTCCTTGCCTTCTTCGACCAGCCCTTCCATGGCCGCGCACTTCATGCGTTTGAGCTTCAGACCCTCAGCTTCCACCAACTGGTCGATACGCTCGATCTGACCATGGGTCTCTTCCAGATGAGTTTTGAAGGCTTCGGCCAACTGCGGATTGGTGGCCGCCCTGGCCAAACGTGGCAGGGCTTTGGCGATTTGCTTCTCGGCGCTGTACATGTCCGACAGTTCGTGGATGAACAGGTCTTCGAGCGTCTTACGGGCCATCGCTATCTCTCCAAAGGTAGGAAAACAGGTACTTGTTCGAAGTTTGGGCGTGAGCGCCGAGGCTTGGGTCTCGGTTGGGCGAGACACTCGGCGCTCGATCGCTCACTTATCCAGATCGTTGACCACGCCCGAGCCGAGATCGGCACCGGTGATGGGGTCGCTGGCCGGGTTGGACTGGGTGCGCAGACGCATGGCTTCGACGACCTGAAGTTCCTCGGCGGACAACATCACCGAAGCACTGCCATCACCGCCGTCCACTGCGGCCGTGGGATGCTCGACATACTCCCACTCCTCACCCTCGTTCCAGGGCCCTCTTACATTCGGTTCACCCGACATGTTGAAGTACTTGTTGGTGAACTCGGGCATGCCGGGCAACTTACCTTGGGGGAAGTTGGGCTGGATCGAATGCAGTGCTTTTTCGAACGACAACTGGTGCGCAATTTCGCGGGTCATCAGGAAGCCTAGGGCTTCCTTGACGCCAGGATCGTCCGTCACGTTCATCAATCGCTCATACACGATCTTAGCCCGCGCTTCGGCGGCGATGTTGGAACGGAAGTCGGCGGTCGGCTCACCGATGGTGTCGATGTAGGCAGCGCTCCAAGGCACGCCCGCCGAATTGGTCAGCGGCGCGCCAGCTCCGTACAGGATGCTGGTGATGTGCGAGTCGTTGCCTGCGCCGTTGATGGAGCGATACAACGCACCCTCTTCTTCCACGCCTTCGGCCAGACGCCCTTTGGCCCCTTTGTTGAGCATCACGATGATCGAACCGACGATCTCCAGATGGCTCAGCTCTTCGGTGGCGATGTCCATCAGCAGGTCTTTGCGGCCCGGATCGTCTTCCGCCAGCGCCTGGGTGAAGTAGCGACCGGCCGCAGCCAGTTCACCCTGCGCCCCACCGAATTGTTCCAACAGCAGGTTGGCAAGGCCGGGATTGGGCTGGGCAACACGCACGGTGTACTGCAAACGTTTGTTGTGAATAAACATGACGGTTTCCTCACGGTTGGGAGGGCGCCTGAATGTAGGTATGTTGACGCCGCCCATGATTGGGAGTGAGGTGCGCGGAGAAAGGTTGGAACGGATCAGGCCTTGCCTGACGAATGGAAAACAATATGAACACTCAGATAAACCGCCTTTAAATAAAGGATGGCCAATGCTTGGAGCGCTCATTAACGGGCGGTGTACTATCGGTGTTCTTCCTTTGGGCGATGAATCCGACGTTAGTCCAACGCCGAACCAAGGGACTGCCCGTGACATCGATCAACGGCTGTAGGCCGACTATCAAGGAACCTGTAAATGGTCGCGTTTGAAGCACAACGCATGCTGCTCGGCGAACTGCCCCTGTCGTTTCTCTGGGAAGTCTCCGCCCGAGTGTTGGTGGCTTTCCTGGCGGTGTTCTGTTTCCTCAAGTTCAGCGGTCGACGGGGCATCAAGCAATTGTCGCGCTTCGAACTGGTGGTCATCCTTACGCTGGGCTCGGCCGCCGGCGACGTCACTTTCTACGAAGACGTGCCCATCTTGCCGGTACTGTTGGTGTTCGTGACCCTGTTGTTGCTCTACCGCGGCACGATCTACGCCATGAAACGCAGCAAGACCTGCGAGGCCTGGATCGACGGGCTGCCCATCACCGTGGTCAAGGACGGCATGTATGAAATTCACTCGCTGCGCAACCTGAACATCTCCTCAAACGAGCTGTTCATGGAACTGCGTCAGCAAGGCGTCGAGCATCTGGGCCAGGTACGGCTGGGGCTATTGGAAACCGACGGCGATCTGAGCCTGTACTTCTACGATCTGGAGGACACGCGCCCGGGCCTGTCGGTCCTCCCGGACGAACATCGCGCCGAATACGCGTTGCCGCCGGTGGCAGGCCTGTACAGCTGCGTGAGCTGCGGTTTCGGGGCTTATCACGAGGCGCAGGAGCGGAGTGTTTGCGAACGGTGCGGGCATCACGTCTGGTCACCGGCGCTGGATACGCCACGCAGCCGTTAGGCCTTTACCGGGCCGTTCGCCTACGAACGGCCGACACGGTCACTTCACCACCCCAGCTTGTCTGCGAACAAAGGGCGATAACCGGTGGCGATTTGCGCCGGTACCTGCTGGATGTAGTCGCGCGCATGCGTCCGGGTGTCCGCTTCGAGTCCGTCGAGGTAGGTGATGGCCTGCACTGCCGTGGGAATGCGGCTCTCGATGTTCAGATAGCGCGGCGGCAGCGCGGTCCAGATCACCGCGTCCAGGCCCTGGCGCAACGCCCAGCGATTGAGGCCGTCGACGCCGTCGTCTTCATGCACCAGCAGCGTGCCCACGCCATCGTGGCGGCCGGCAGGTATGGCCTCGCGCTCCGCCAATTGGGCGCACGCCTCTTCGAGCGACAGCGTGGCCAGACGGGCCCACAGCACATCGACGCAGTTGGCGCCCAGGCAGATGGCGGTGGACAGCTCGCCGCCGTCGGCTACGCGGCAGAACTCCACCGGCACTGCCGGCCCGTCGGCATGCCATTGGCCGGCGAGTTGGAGATCGCCAGGCTTCCAGATCAACGAACCCCAAGCCAGACAACCGATTTTCATTGGATTACCTCTTGGTGTGGTCCTTAGCGAGTCGTACCTCGGCGTGTGCGAGGGCGCGGGATCGCTTATGTGCTTTTCTTCTATCGACAGAACTTTGAGGTTGACTGGGGGAGGATGTTCATTCTGTAGGAGTGCAGGAATCAGCCATGGCAGTATCCGTATAGCCTGCACAGGCTTCTTGGGGGAGCCCGGACGTTTGTTTGATGGGCTTGTGTCTGGATGGAAGGCGCAACGACTCATCTTTGAGAAAAATACCAACGTCCATTACCAGAAGGGTAAGGCCCTGCCCTCACCGACTCGAATACCAGACTCGCAAACCTCTGTCCGTACGCAGGCCTAACTTGGCAAGGCTTGGCTGCACTTTTCTGTCACGCGGCTGGGTTGATGCCGAGGATCTGTCGGCGCTCATTCAACTGCACAGGATAAAAATTGTGACAGCAACGATTGCAAGGTTTGAATGGGTTGCTCGATGCGTTTTTTGTTTGACGACGGGTGACTTACTGAAATGATTTTGGCCCAAAAATCTCTAAATAGAAATTTCCTACCAGGCATCGGTAAACAGATTACGTTCAGACCGGAAGAATCTTTCGCTGGACGTTAACTTTATCCCGTAGCTTGATTTTCACTTAGCGCTCAATCTTTCTTTCGACGGTTTTCACCCTAAGCCTGGATGAATATGGACAGCGCAATTGCGCGGGGCAACCATGGAAAAACATACGAAGATTGACGATCTGGAAATAATAGAAAATGTATTAACCGACACGGAACAGTGCCAACTGAATAGCACATTATCAAAGGCCCTCTGGCGCTATGGTTGGCCAATACACCCAAACCCATTTTCGCGCCCATGCTGGCACATCTTTATCGCGGGAAGCGAGCGAAGTTCTTTGCACTGCTGTGAACGGGAGTTAGCCGATCATGAGCAGTGGGGGTTTCTCATAAATGTCTGGAGACGCCTACGCAGTTCGTCCATGAAAAACTCGAGACTCATCGGCGTTTATGCGAACGGCCAGACCGCAGGACAGGATGGTCCCATTCATCGAGACAACGATTTGTTTGAGCCAGGACGCACCGCGGTGCTGTTCTGCAACGATTACTGGGCAATGGCATGGGGCGGAGAACTCACCTTTTTCAACCCTATGAAGACAGACGTCACTGCGACCGTACTGCCCAAACCCAATCGCGTTGTCGTTTTCAACGGCAAAATTCCACACCGTGCCAACTCTCCATTCATGAGTTGCGACCGCCTGCGCATGACCATTGCGTTTAAAACAGTAGATCAGGATATAGGACATGAGTAATAGATTCGAGATTTTCGTGGCCATCGTCAACAAAGTTGAAAAGCCCGGATTTCAAGTTGGGGCAGCTGCGGCGATACATGATCAATTCAAAACCGATAACCAAGGCTTTTCCTTGGTCGTGCAGGGGTCGCAAACTGCGGGTGCGATTGCAGCAGTGTTAGCAGTGGAGAAGATGACTCACGGCGCAGTGCCGTTCATCAACATTGTAACGAATACCTTGGCGGGGAGCGTAACCTTCTTAAAGATAGTTGCGGAATATAAATCCGATAGCAAAATCAATTTTGGTGATTCTATCAGTCTCGTAGGCAATGTCGCTGGCGTCGTTGCAGGATTTGTCGCGCTAGCAGGGCTGCCTGCAGCGGCCACAGCATTTACTGCTATAGCATTAGGTGCCGCTCTATTCGGAGCTTACAACTCTAAACTGGCCGAAGAAATAAATAAGAAAATAGCACCCATTTTTGACATGCTCGTAAAACACGACATCACTCGAGAGCCACTTGAGCCGTTTGTAGCGCCAGACATGACTATCAGGGATGTCTCCTCCATCAATCAAATATTTGCAGGTCGAGTACAAGCTATCACTTGGCATCCTCAATCGGAAGAAGTAAAGATCGAGAGCTTGCCTTTATACCCACTGATATATCCAATACCGGCCAATCCCACGTATTTTCTTGAGCCCACTTCACCGCCTGGAAGTTCCATTACACCTGCAATTACCCCGTTACCGCCTCATCACAATGGAGGCGCGGCAGTAACAATTGGTATAGAAAGCATCAATGGCACCCCTCCCGCCGGACCGCCGCCCTCGATAACGGTTCCCATAGGAAACCAGCAAGATCAATATGTCTGTTCCAGTGGCGACACACAGGACAGCTATAAAAACTAGCCCGAGTCTAAGTAACACCTCGTGAATAGGCCAGATTCAATCTGGCCATTCAATGCATGCAGAAGAAAAATCATGATAAATCCCCGTACCCCACGAGAAAATAGGCTTACATCATGATGAGCCTGAAAGACATCATCCTATTGATACGAAGCATGCAACCCATCGAAGCAGCCAGACTGTTTGCTTGGTCCGGCATTTTAAATATCGCAGTCGCATCAATTTTCATCATATTACCGAGCACTGATTTAAGCACGCTGACAGTATCAGCCACTGGAGTACCCGCTGTGCTCACATCCAAAACCGAGACATGGGATCGAGATCGTTCGATATACAGGTTCCATGTCACCTACAGAGATCCTGAGGGAAATAAGCTGAGGCATTCGGTGTATGCCTATAAAATAACCTTCGATACTGCCCGCATTAATAAAAACACGAGATTATTAGTAGATGTTGGTTACTTGCGGTCCGAGCCCATGATCGTGCGCCTTTACACCGAAAACGAAACCCTTTATGACAAATCCACCAGACAGATGATATATGACGAGAATGACCGACTCGGGGTCGCGGCCATGACGATTTTCGGCACAATGGGCAGCGGCTTTATGGTGGGCGCGTGCTTTATGTATTGGCGGCATTACAGGTCCGAACTATCAACATGCAAAGACATAGCGTAAAAAACTGGATGATTGAGTTCCGACTGATCCATCAAATTCGTTCTCTACCCGCGCGAAACCTTACGCACCGGCAACATCAGATCCAACGCTTCAAAGTAGCTTGATGCACACCCGCTACAAACTGAACAACCGCACATCTTCATCAGGATCGAAGACATGATGAGCTTGAAAGATATTATTCTACTGGTACGAAGCTTGCCACCCATCGAGGCCGCCAAGCTTTTCACCTGGACTGGGGCCTTGAAAATTACCCTTGCTTCATTCTGTATACTCGCGCTGAGCGAGAACCCCGGCTTTATCACAATGGCTGCCACGAGAACACCAGCCGTAGTCTCATCGAACATCGAGACCTGGGAGAACGATCAATCGATTTACAGATTCAGAATCACCTACAAAGATCCAGAAGGCAAAAAAGCAACTACCGTAGCTTATGCCTATAAAATAACATTCGACAGTGCTCGCATCCATAAAACCACGGCGCTATATGTTGATTTAGGCTACGCGCAATCCAAATTGATACTCGTGCGCTTGTATACGGATAACGAAACCCTCTACGACAGCTCGCTCAGTCAAGTAATAGATGACAAGAACGACCGCATCGCCTTTTCTGCCATTGCCATTTTCGGCACGATGGGCAGCGGGTTACTGATAGGAGCCTGTTTCATGTATTGGCAGCATCACAGACTCAACGCATCGCCTCGCAAAAATAGCGCGCCATGAGCTATTCAAAATAGAGCATCGATTTATGACAGAGTCCAAGTCCAGATGATCTGGCTAGCGTAGAGTCTTCGGCAGCCGGTCAACGGAGTCGCGCACATACCCTGCGCATTCGAACAAGCCTCTCTGAGGCACTGAGGTCTTCGAGATTCTGCAAGGTATGGCGTCCCAGGCAGGATTTGAACCTGCAACCTTCCCCTTAGGAGGGGGATGCTCTATCCAATTGAGCTACTGAGACCCTGAGGCCGTCGGCGGGCGCCGGCGGCAAGGAAGGCGTGCATGTTAACCAGCGCTCGGCCGTTTGTCATGTAGGAATCAGGCTGCACGAGCGAAGGCTTTGTTTACGCGTGTCGAGAAGGACGCGGCACGCCGATGATGCCTTCCTCTTCCAATACAGCCAGCAGCGCATTGACCGCCCCCTCAAGGGCGCCGGAATTGTCCAGATGCCGCATGCCCCTGGGCAGCGCACCGCTCAGCTCGGCACTGCGCGCCAGGCGCTGCTCCATTTCCTCCGGTAGCTCGCGCCCGCGGCTGAGCAGGCGCTGGCGCAAGACAGCAGGCGCGACGTCCAGGCAGATGGCGAGCAGGTCCGGGTATAGCGTGCGTGCCTGCTCGAGGTGGCCGCGCGAGCCATTGACCAGGACCGAATCACCGGCAGCCAGCCAGTCGTCGATCTGCCTCGGGATGCCATAGCACAGGCCATTGGCCTGCCAGTGCAGGGCAAAATCGCCTTGCGCCTGCATGTGCTCGAAGGTCTGCCGGGACACACCGAACGCCTCCTCTCCCAACGATTCAGGAGAACGGGTGATGGTGCGCCTGACGATCTTTACGCCCTGCTCTTCCAGCACAGGTCGGGCCGCCTGCAACAGCGAATCCTTGCCGGACCCCGATGGGCCTACCAGCAGGATGAGCCGGCCTCGCTCGTCTGGCAGGGGATTCACAGGGGTCATGGCAGGCTCCTCGACGATTGAGCGCACGATATGCGCGGGGTGGACTCAGATGTTCCGACCCCTGTTATCCGCGCTTGAACTCATTCTTTACGGATGAAAATGCGTAACAGGCCTTTCACTTTTCAAACCAGTACACATTTCTGATAATCGGTGCTGGCAAAAAGCCTTTACCCAGCTCACTATTTGTCACAGATTTGACGTCAAGGAACCGACTACCCTCAGGCAATATACGGTCCTTGTCACAGCAGCGGTTGAACATTTTGCCGAAATAACGGTCGTACCTTCACCGTGCGGGCAATCTGCGAACCGCTCCCCCTGAACCAGAAGAACCGGTTAATTTATATGCGCCCATTGAAACAGGCTATCTACTCGAGCCGCACCGCTGACAAATTCGTCGTCCGCTTGCCAGACGGCATGCGTGAGCGTATCGCCGAAGTGTCGCGCAACCATCACCGCAGTATGAATTCCGAAATCATCGCTCGTCTCGAACAGACCCTGATCCAGGAAGGTGCCCTGGGTGAAGAACTGAGCATGCGCATGGACAGCCCTGAGCTGACCCTGCACGAACGCGAGCTGCTGCAACGTTTCCGCCAGCTCTCCCACCGCCAGCAGAATGCGCTGGTGTCACTGATCGCACACGACGCTGAAATGGCTGCCGACGCCTCCTAATCCGGCCAATCGCTCAGCAAAAAGCCAGCTTACGCTGGCTTTTTTGTGGGCTGGACACCGCCGTCAGAGCAGGAACAACGTGGCCAACCCAAGGAAGATGAAGAAACCGCCACTGTCGGTCACGGCAGTGATCATCACACTGGCACCCATGGCCGGATCCCTGCCCATGCGCATCAAGGTCATGGGGATCAGCACCCCCATCAACGCCGCGAGCAGCAAGTTGAGCGTCATGGCACCGGTCATCACCACACCCAGCGACCAACTGCCGTACAGCCAGTAGGCCACCACACCGATCACCCCGCCCCACACCAGACCATTGATCAAGGCGACCGCCAGCTCCTTGCGCATCAAGCGTACAGTGTTGCCAGGGCTCACCTGGTCCAACGCCATGGCGCGCACGATCATGGTGATGGTCTGGTTGCCCGAATTGCCACCGATGCCGGCCACGATGGGCATAAGGGCGGCCAGGGCGACCAGTTTCTCGATGGAGCCTTCGAACAGGCCGATCACCCGCGAGGCCAGGAATGCGGTGATCAGATTGATCGCCAGCCACGCCCAACGGTTGCGCAGCGAACGCCAGACCGAAGCGAAGATGTCTTCCTCTTCGCGCAAACCAGCCATGTTGAGCACTTCGGATTCGCTTTCCTCACGAATCAGGTCGACCATCTCGTCGATGGTCAAACGGCCGATCAGGCGATCGCTCTTATCCACCACCGGTGCCGAGACCAAGTCGTAACGCTCGAAAGCCTGGGCGGCGTCGTAGCCATCTTCCTCGGGACGGAAGCTGACGGGATCGGTCGCCATGACCTCCGCCACTTGCTTCTCCGGGTCGTTGACCAACAGACGCTTGATCGGCAGCACGCCCTTGAGGATGCCGCCGTTGTCGACCACGAACAGTTTGTCGGTGTGGTTGGGCAGTTCCTTGAGGCGGCGCAGGTAGCGCAATACCACTTCCAGGCTGACGTCTTCGCGGATGGTGACCATCTCGAAGTCCATCAGCGCGCCGATCTGCTCCTCGTCGTAGCTCAGCGCGGAGCGCACACGCTCGCGTTGCTGGGCATCGAGGGTTTCCATCAGCTCATGGACGACGTCGCGGGGCAGTTCCGGCGCCAGGTCGGCCAGTTCGTCGGCGTCCATCTCCTTGGCGGCGGCCAGCAGCTCGTGGTCGTCCATGTCGGCGATGAGCGTTTCGCGGACGGCGTCGGAGACTTCGAGGAGGATGTCGCCGTCGCGGTCCGAGCGCACTAGCTGCCAGACCGAAAGACGGTCTTCCAGCGGCAAGGCTTCGAGGATGTAGGCGGTATCGGCGGGGTGCAGGTCGTCGAGTTTGCGTTGCAGTTCGACGAGGTTCTGCCGGTGGACGAGGTTTTCAACCAGGTCGTGGTGCTGACCTTCTTGGCGATGGGTCAGGTCTTCGACGACACGCTGACGCTGCAGCAGCTCGATTACCTGGGCCAGACGGTCCTGCAGGCTGTCTTGGCTTTTCTTTACTTCGATTTCGGTCATAGGCGAACTCCACTCCCAGCAGCGGAGCACGCCGGGGGAATCAATCGGTCAGTTCAGGCTTGAAAAAGCGTAGGGATAAGTAACTACTGGGTAAGTCCATGGTGGTATTCCACAAGCCCCGGCGGGGCTGACGGGCGCAATCATACACTGCCCAAGCGATTGGTTCGCTTAAATTTTTGTCAAGGGTGAACGTTGCCGCGATGTGTCTATGACAACGGGCGTGGCGTTACGTGCGGCTGTGCAATGCCGGGGCGGGCCGATCTTGAGCAGGAGAGGATGGGAAAAGGATTTAGAGGATTCCATGAATCGCAGACAGCAAAAAGCCCGCTTAAAAAGCGGGCTTCTCTGATATGGCGGACCCAAGAGGATTCGAACCTCTGACCGCTCGGTTCGTAGCCGAGTACTCTATCCAGCTGAGCTATGGGTCCGGGATGGTAGTTTTAAACCAGATTACCACTGGCTGATGAAGCTGCCTTGATATGCAAAGCCACTTCAAAAGTGGCGGACCCAAGAGGATTCGAACCTCTGACCGCTCGGTTCGTAGCCGAGTACTCTATCCAGCTGAGCTATGGGTCCGTGACGGTAGTTTTAGACCAGATTACCACTGGCTGATGAAGCTGCCTTGATGTACAAAGCCACTTCAAAAGTGGCGGACCCAAGAGGATTCGAACCTCTGACCGCTCGGTTCGTAGCCGAGTACTCTATCCAGCTGAGCTATGGGTCCGTGTTTTGCAGCGCATTATAGGTCGATTGAAACGTTTGCCAAGTCATTTTTCGTTTAATTTCAACGACTTAACCACTTGAGCGATAACGACCTACATCGCGAAATAATGGCGGTGAGGGGGGGATTCGAACCCCCGATACCCTTGTGAGGTATACTCCCTTAGCAGGGGAGCGCCTTCGGCCACTCGGCCACCTCACCGCAACACGGGGCGTATATTAACCAGACCCCTCCCCGTTTGCAAACCTTTTTTTGAAAAAAACTCGATAAAAATTAAAGGCTTGGTTCTTCGTCCTTCTCTTTCTTGATCCGCAGGTAGATTTCTTCGCGGTGAACGGCCACTTCCTTAGGGGCGCTGACACCAATGCGCACCTGATTGCCTTTGACGCCCAGGACCGTGACGGTGATTTCACCATCGCCAATGATCAGGCTCTCGGCGCACCGACGAGTCAGAATCAACATAACTTACTCCTCAAACAATTCATCAGGGATAACAGTCTAGTGGTGGGGCCATCGACCCCAAGCGACCGCGCTCGCAAGGACAGTAGCGCGCGCAATCGCCAGAAACGCGAAAGGGCGCGGCAAGCCGCGCCCTTCCCTGCAGCGTGTTACTCGCCCTGACGCGCAGGCGCGTCGAGTTCGAACGCGGTGTGCAACGCGCGCACGGCCAGCTCCAGGTACTTCTCTTCGAGCACCACCGAAACCTTGATCTCGGAGGTGGAGATCATCTGGATATTGATGCTCTCCTTGGCCAGCGCTTCGAACATGCGGCTGGCAACGCCTGCATGGGAACGCATGCCGACGCCCACGATAGACACCTTGGCGATCTTGATGTCACCGATGACTTCGCGCGCACCGATCTCGCGAGCCGTATTCTGCAGCACGGCCAGCGCCTGATCGTACTCGTTGCGGTGCACGGTGAAGGTGAAATCGGTGGTGTTATCGTGCGCCACGTTCTGCACGATCATGTCCACTTCGATGTTAGAAGCGCTGATCGGGCCGAGGATCTTGAACGCCACGCCCGGGGTGTCCGGAACGCCGCGAATGGTCAGCTTGGCCTCATCGCGGTTGAAGGCGATACCGGAAATGATCGGCTGTTCCATGGATTCCTCTTCGTCAATGGTGATGAGGGTACCCGGACCCTCCTTGAAGCTGTGCAGCACGCGCAGCGGGACGTTGTACTTGCCGGCGAACTCCACCGAACGGATCTGCAGCACCTTGGAACCGAGGCTGGCCATTTCCAGCATCTCCTCGAAGGTGATCTTCTCCAGGCGCTGGGCTTGCGGCACCACGCGCGGATCGGTGGTGTAGACGCCGTCCACATCGGTGTAGATCTGGCACTCCTCGGCCTTGAGCGCCGCCGCCAGGGCCACGCCCGTGGTGTCCGAGCCGCCGCGGCCGAGGGTGGTGATGTTGCCGTGCTCGTCCACGCCCTGGAAACCGGCGACCACGACGACGCGACCGGCCTGCAGGTCGGCGCGGATCTTCTGATCGTCGATCTGCAGGATGCGCGCCTTGTTGTGCGCGCTGTCGGTGAGGATACGCACCTGGTTGCCGGTGTACGACACCGCCGGCACGCCGCGTTCGAGCAAGGCCATCACCAGTAGAGCGATGGTGACCTGCTCGCCGGTGGACACGATCACGTCCAGCTCGCGCGGATCGGGCTTTTCGCTGATTTGCTTGGCCAGCTCGATCAGGCGATTGGTTTCGCCGCTCATGGCCGACAGCACGACCACCAGGTCATCGCCCGCCTCGCGGAATTTCTTGACCTTGTCGGCAACCTGCTGGATCCGCTCGATGGAACCGACAGAGGTGCCGCCAAATTTCTGTACGATCAACGCCATTTCAAAGGTGCCTCAGCCCCGAGGGGCCCCAGTAAACAATCCATCCTGCCGGCGAGCGGAGCGCCGCCCGACCCGCCTCCCTTGGCGGGCAGGCAGACCGGGCTCAGCGATTCACCGCCCGCGGCATCTCAAAGTCCCTGCTCGGCGAACGGCACGGCCAGGGCCAGGGCTTTGTCCAGGGCGGCGACATCGACGCCACCACCCTGAGCCATGTCCGGACGACCGCCGCCTTTGCCGCCTACCGCCGCGGCGGCTTGCTTCATCAGGTCGCCAGCCTTGAGTTGGCTGGAGAGGTCCTTGGTCACGCCGGCTACCAGCACGACCCGGCCTTCATGCTCGCTGCCCAGCAGGATCACTGCGTGGCCGAGCTTGTTCTTCAACTGGTCGACCAGCGCCAGCAGTGCCTTGCCATCCTGCCCATCCAGGCGGGCGGCGAGCACCTTGGCGCCTTTGACCTCAACGGCCGCGTTGGAGAGATCGTCCCCTGCGGCGCTGGCGGCCTTGGCCTGCAACTGCTCCAGTTGTTTTTCCAGCTGACGGTTGCGCTCGAGCACCGCCGCCAGCTTGTCGATAAGGTTGTCACGGTTGCCCTTGACCAGTTGGGCCACTTCCTTGACCTGCTCTTCAGCAGCGTTCAGGTAGGCCAGGGCTGCAGCGCCCGTGACCGCTTCGATGCGGCGCACGCCGGAGGCCACGCCACCTTCGCTGACGATCTTGAACAGGCTGATGTCGCCAGTGCGCTTGGCATGGATGCCGCCGCACAGCTCCACCGAGAAGTCGCCGCCCATGCTCAGCACGCGTACGGTGTCGCCGTACTTCTCGCCGAACAGCGCCATGGCGCCTTTGCGCTTGGCGGTCTCGATGTCGGTCTCTTCGGTGAGGATCTCGGTGTTGCGGCGGATCTCGCGGTTGACGATGTCTTCCAGCGCCTTGATCTGCTCCGGCTTGACCGCTTCGAAGTGGCTGAAGTCGAAACGCAGGCGCTGGCTGTCGACCAGCGAGCCTTTCTGCTGCACGTGCTCGCCCAGCACCTGGCGCAGCGCTTCGTGCAGCAGGTGGGTGGCCGAATGGTTCAGCGAAGTGGCCTGCTGCACCTGGGCCTCGACCCGCGCCTGGACCTGGGCGCCGCGCTCCAGCGCGCCGCTGGCCATCACGCCGTGGTGCAGGAAGGCGCCGCCGGTCTTGGTGGTGTCTTGCACTTCGAAGCGCGCGCCGTCGACTTCGATCACGCCGACGTCGCCGATCTGCCCGCCCGACTCGCCGTAGAACGGCGTGCGGTCGAGGATGACCACACCCTCGTGCCCTTCGGCCAGGTGCTCGACCGCCATGCCGTCGCGGTACAGGGCCACGACCCTGGCGTCGCCTTCGGTGGCGCCGTAGCCAAGGAACTCGGTGGGCGTGTCGACCTTGACCAGGCTGTTGTAGTCCATGCCGAAGGCGCTGGCCGAACGGGCACGCTCGCGCTGGGCGTTCATTTCGCGCTCGAAGCCGGCTTCGTCGATGGTCAGCTCGCGCTCGCGGGCGATGTCGGCGGTCAGGTCCATGGGGAAGCCGTAGGTGTCATACAGCTTGAACACCACGTCGCCCGGCACGACCTTGCCGTCGAGCTGCGCCAGATCCTGTTCGAGGATGCGCAGGCCTTGCTCCAGGGTTTTGGCGAACTGCTCTTCCTCGGCCTTGAGCACGCGCTCGATGTGCGCCTGCTGGCTCTTCAGCTCGGGGAAGGCCTCGCCCATCTCGGCCACCAGGGCCGAGACGATCTGGTAGAAGAAACTGCCCTTGGCGCCCAGCTTGTTGCCGTGGCGGCAGGCCCGACGCACGATGCGGCGCAGCACGTAGCCGCGGCCTTCGTTGGACGGCAGCACGCCGTCGGCAATGAGGAAGCCGCAGGAACGGATGTGGTCGGCCACTACCTTGAGCGAGGCCTGGGCCTCGTTGCTGCAGCCGATGGCCTTGGCCGAGGCGTCGAGCAGGCTCTGGAACAAGTCGATCTCGTAGTTCGAGTGCACGTGCTGCAGCACGGCGCTGATCCGCTCCAGGCCCATGCCGGTGTCCACCGACGGTGCCGGCAACGGGTGCAGCACGCCGTCGGCGGTGCGGTTGAACTGCATGAAGACGTTGTTCCAGATCTCGATGTAGCGGTCGCCGTCTTCTTCCGGCGAGCCGGGTGGACCGCCCCAGATGTCGGCGCCGTGGTCGTAGAAGATCTCGGTGCACGGACCGCACGGGCCGGTGTCGCCCATGGTCCAGAAGTTGTCGGAGGCGTAGGGCGCGCCCTTGTTGTCGCCGATGCGCACCATGCGCTCGGCCGGCACGCCGACTTCCTTGGTCCAGATGTCGTAGGCTTCGTCGTCGGTGGCGTAGACGGTGACCCAGAGTTTGTCCTTGGGCAGGTTCAGCCACTGCGGCGAGGTCAGGAAGGTCCAGGCGAAGGTGATGGCGTCGCGCTTGAAATAGTCACCGAAGCTGAAGTTGCCGAGCATCTCGAAGAAGGTGTGGTGGCGCGCGGTGTAACCGACGTTCTCCAGGTCGTTGTGCTTGCCGCCGGCACGCACGCATTTCTGGCTGCTGGTGGCACGGGTATAGGCGCGCTTTTCCTGGCCGAGGAAGCAATCCTTGAACTGGTTCATGCCAGCGTTGGTGAACAGCAAGGTGGGGTCATTGCCCGGGATCAACGAGCTGGAGGCGACTCGGGTGTGGCCCTGCTCTTCGAAGAAGCGAAGGAAGGCTTCACGGATTTCTGCGCTTTTCATAGGTTCTTCCACGGAAACGGCGGCCCACTTGGGGGCAAACGCGTCGACGAAACGACGGCAAAGGGCCGCATTATATCGGTCCTGCAAGCTCGGTGCAGTGTGTTTTATGCGTTAGAAAGCGTCGCAGACACGGCTTTTGAAGTGGATGCGGACAAAAACGACTGGCCCGGATGCTAAATGCAGCTTCTCGCCACTGGCAAGCCCATTGACGACGCAGCTTGTGGGAAAAGGAAGCAGCAAGCCCGTTAAAAGGTTTTCATCCACCTTGGGAGTCCACTTGGACCTGCGCTTCGCCACACACGGCGGCCGACGCCCTATTCGAGCCCCTCCCCCGCCTCCGGCACGATCAGCAAACCGGCGCGCAGGCCGTTCTTCACGTGGGGGTTGGGAAAGATGATGCGCGCGCCCTGCTCCACCACCACCCAGCGCGTCTGCGCCAGGTCTTCGGCCAGCAGGTAGCCGGGCGCAAGCTCGGCGAAGTTCTCGATGTCGTCGGGCAAGTGCAGGCGGAAATGCTCGCTGTGCTTGATGATCTCGCGGGCCACGCCGAACAGTTGCAAGCCTTGCAACTCAGCGTCCAACGGCGGTTCGCAGCCCTCTATGAGCTGCCACAGCCGCTGGCGCAGGCGATCGAGGTTGACCTGGCCGTTGTGCCCGAAAGGCCTGACCTTGCCCAGTTCCAGGGTGAAGGCTTCGGCCTCGAGCTGCTCGTAGGTGAAGGCGCTGAAGGTGGTCGACGGCTTGCGCTGCAACAGCACCGCCTGCACCCCGGCGGCCTCCAGCCGGGCCAGCTCGCGGCGCGAATGCCGGCGCTCCGCCTTGAAGGGGTACAAGGCGAACTGCTCGATCTTCGAGCCGCGGATGGCCGTGTGCAGGTCGTAATGCAGGCGGGTCCGCCCCGGCAGGCTGAAGAACACCCGGGCGAACTGCTCCAGCTCCGCCGCGCGCAGGGCCTCGGCCCCGCTGGCGGCGGCATGCCGACCGTTGAACAGGCGGTTGATGTCCTGCTCCAGATAGCGCTCGCCGCGACGGATCGCCGGTGGATTGCCGAACAGGAACAGCACCCTGGCGCGCGGCTTGAGGGTGCCGCCGGCGATGCCGGCGATCAGCGCGTCGAGCAGTTCGATGGGCGCCGTTTCGTTGCCGTGGATACCTGCCGACAGCAGCAGGTCCAGGCCATTGTCCAGGGCCTCGGGAGGACGCACTTCGAGCGCGCCTTCGCCGAGCCAACGCAGGCGCACGCCCTCGACGGTCACTTGGGTCTTGTCGGCCGGTTCGCGCCCGGCCAAGGTCAGTTCAAGCAATTTACCGAGCGAGAGCATGGCGCGTGTCCTTCAGTGGTGGTGGCCGCAGTCGGGGCCGTGCACGTGGTCGTCGTCTTCGTCGAGCTCGGCGGCTTCCATTTCCAGTTGCAGGCTGACCAGGTTGGTGGCCATCGGGCGCAGCAACAGGTTGGCGTATTCGCTGTCGCCCTCGGCGACGTCGACGCCGATCAGCAACTGGCCGCGGCCATCCTGCTGAATCCACACTTCCTTGCCCTGCCAGAGCACGGCGAAGCGGGTGCAGGAGGTTTGCAGTTGGGTGCCGTCGTCATCTTCCAGCAACAGGCTCAAGGCTTCGGACATTACAGGTTCTCTCTTTCAGGGTTGGCGTTGGAACGGATAGACCGCGCCCAACTTTAGAATCCGGGTCAGCTCGTCGAGCGCGGTGCGCGACTCGTCGAGCAGTTGCGGGTCGGCCAGATCCGCGTCGGTCAGGCGGTCACGATAATGCCGCTCGACCCATTGCAACAACGTGGCATGCAGTCCGTCGTCGAGAAGCACACCAGGGTTCACCGCCGCCAGCTCGGTCGCGTTCAACGCCACACGCAGCCGTAGGCAGGCTGGGCCGCCGCCGTTCTGCATGCTCTGTTTGAGGTCGAAGGCCTTGACCTCGCGTATCGGCCCGCCCTGGGCGGTCAGTTCTTGCAGGTAGGTCCACACGCGCGGGTGGTTGCGGCACTCTTCGGGCACCACCAGCAGCATCGAACCGTCGGCACGGCTGAGCAGCTGGCTGTTGAACAGGTAGGAACGCACTGCGTCGTCCACCGACACCTGCGCGCGCGGCACGCCGATGGCCTGCAAGCGCCCGCCCCTGGCGGCGAGCTTGGCGCGCAATTCGTCCAGCACGGCATCGCTGTCGAGGAAGGCGTCCTGGTGGTGGAACAGCACCTCGCCATTGCCCACCGCGATCACATCGTTGTGGAACACGCCCTGGTCGATCACCGCCGGGTTCTGCTGGGCGAAGACCACGCCATCGGCGCTCAGGCCGTGCAACCGGGCTACAGCCTGGGAGGCTTCGAGGGTCTGCCGCGCCGGGAACTTGGTCGGCGCCGGCAAACGGTTGTCGAAGGCGCTGCGGCCATAGACGAAGAACTCCACCCCGGCCCCGCCGTGGTCGCGGCACAGCCGCGTATGGTTGGCCGCGCCCTCGTCGCCGAACTGCATCACCGCCGGCAGCGCCGGGTGGTGGGCGAAATGGCGCGGGTCGTCGAACATGGCCTGCAATACGCGGCTGGTGGTGGGGTGCTCGATGCTGCGGTGGTACTTGCAATTGAGGTTGGCGGCGGTGAAGTGCACGCGGCCGTCGGCGGTGTCGGCGCTGGGGCTGACGGTCGCGGCATTGGCCACCCACATGCTCGAGGCCGAACAACTGGCGACCAGCAACGGCATGGCCTCACGGGCGGCCTGGCGAATCACCTCGGCGTCGCTGCCGGTGAAGCCCAGGCGGCGCAGACCGGCCACGTCCGGCCGCTCCTGCGGCGCCAGCACGCCTTGCTGGAAGCCCAGGTCGGCCAGGGCTTTCATCTTCGCCAGGCCTTGACGCGCCGCCTCGCGAGGGTTGGAGCCCTGCTGGCCGTTGCTTTGCGAAGCAACGTTGCCGTACGACAGCCCGCCATAGTTGTGGGTCGGGCCGACCAGCCCGTCGAAATTGACTTCGAACGCATTCATGACAGGGCTCCAGGTCGATGGCTCATAGGCTGACGCCCGGCGTCAGGGTGCTCGGCAGGGCCAGGCTGGCGGTCTCCAGGGAGGCCACCGGGTAGGCGCAGTAGTCGGCCGCATAGTAGGCGCTGGCGCGGTGGTTGCCACTGGCGCCCACCCCGCCGAACGGCGCGCTGCTGGCGGCGCCGGTCAGCGGCTTGTTCCAGTTGACGATACCGGCGCGGCTGTGCAGCCAGAACTGCTCGTAGCGCGCCCGGGAATCGGACAGCAAGCCTGCGGCCAGGCCATAGCGGGTGGCGTTGGCCTGGGCCATGGCCTGCTCGAAACCGTCGTAGCGGATCACCTGCAGCAAAGGCCCGAACAGCTCCTGGTCGGGCGCAGCGGGCAAGGCCGTGACATCGACGATGCCCGGCGTGAGCAAGGCGGCGCCCGGCTGCGGCTGGGTCATGCCGAGCAGCGACACGCCACCGCTGGCCAACAGGTGCGCCTGCGCGGCCAGCAGCGCCTCGGCCGCCGCCAGGGAAATCACTGCCCCCATGAAGGGCGCGGGCTGCGCGTCGAAGCGGCCCACCCGCAATGTGCGGCTGACCTCGACCAGGCGCGCGAGCAGGCCATCGCCCCAGGCGCCTCGGGGCACCAGGAGGCGCCGCGCGCAGGTGCAGCGTTGGCCGGCCGACAGGAACGCCGACTGCACGATGGTGTAGACCGCCGCATCGACATCGGCCACTTCTTCCGCCACGAGCGGATTGTTGCCGCCCATTTCCAGCGCCAGGATCTTCTCGGGCCGACCGGCGAACTGCTGGTGCAGCGCCGCTCCGGTGCCGCTGGAGCCGGTGAACAGCAAGCCGTCGATGCCTTCGTTGGCCGCCAGGGCCACGCCCGTGTCGCGTGCGCCTTGCAGCAGGTTGAGCACGCCGGCCGGTAGGCCGGCGGCGATCCAGCAGCGCAGCGTCAGTTCGGCCACCTTGGGCGTCTGCTCGCTGGGCTTGAACACCACGCAGTTGCCGGCCAGCAGCGCCGGCACGATGTGCCCGTTGGGTAGGTGGCCGGGGAAGTTGTATGGCCCGAACACCGCCAGCACGCCATGGGGCTTGTGCCGCAAGGCGGCGGTCGCGTCGCCCAGCGGGCCGCTCTTCTCGCCAGTGCGTTCTTGGTGGCTCTGCAGCGAGATGGCCACCTTGTTGATCATGCTGGTGACTTCGGTAGCCGCTTCCCACAAGGGTTTGCCGGTTTCCTCGCCGATGCAGTGGGCCAAGGCGTCGGCATTGGCCTTGAGCTGCGCGGCGAAGGCTTCCAGCACCTGGATGCGCGCTGCCAGCCCTTGCCCGGCCCAACCGGCGAAGGCGCGCCGCGCGGCCTGTACGGCGGCCTCGACCTGCTCAGGCGTAGCCGCCTGGCCTTGCCACAACACGGCCTGGGTCACCGGGTCGAGCGACTGCATCGGCGTACCCTGCCCGGCGTGCCACTGCCCGTCGATGTAGTGCGTGCTCATGCGCGCACCTCCCGCACGGCCGACAGCGGCACCGCACGTACGTTGTCGCCCGCGCTCAGGCGCAGGCGCTTGGCGGTCAACGGATCGACCACCAGGGTGCCCGCCGCCAAGCGCGCCGGGGCGGCGGTGATGCGGCAGTCTTCGCGCTTGCGGTTGTGGATCAGGTAGGGCGTGGCGTCGTCGCCCGGCGTGCCGACCGCCAGCACCAGCGTCTGGCTGTCGCGCACGGCGCGGATGCGCGCGGTCTCGCACTCGACCGCAGGCCCGGCATCGAAGATGTCGACGTAGCCTTGGTAGGTGAAGCCCTCGCGTTCGAGCATGGCAAGGGCCGGCTCGGTGTCCTCGTGCACCCGGCCGATCACAGCCCGCGCCGCTTCCGAGAGGAAGCAGGTGTAGAGCGGAAACTTGGGCATCAGCTCGGCGATGAACGCGCGGTTGCCCACGCCGGTCAGGTAGTCGGCCTGGCTGAACTCCATCTTGAAGAAGTGCCGACCCAGGCTTTCCCAGAACGGCGAGCGCCCGGCCGCATCGGACATGCCGCGCATCTCGGCGATCACCTTCTTGCCAAACAGCTCGGCGAACTCGGCAATGAACAGCAAGCGCGCCTTGGACAACAGACCACCGCCGACGCCGTTGCGCTGGTCGGCGCGCAGGAACAGCGAGCACAGTTCGGCGTTGCCGGTGAGGTCGTTGGCCAGGAACAGGGTCGGGATCTCGCGGTAGATCTTCAACTCTTGCGAGGCGCTGACCGTCAGGCCCACGCGGTAGTTGTACCAGGGCCGGCGCAGGCCGACGGCGCCGGCGATGGCGGAGATGCCGACGACCACGCCGTCGTCGTTCTCCAGCACGAACAGGTAGTCGGTGTCGCCGCGCTCGGCCTCGCCGCGAAAGCTCTTCTCGGCCCAGGTCACCCGCTGCGCCAGACGCTCTTCGTTGGCCGGCAAGGTGGTCAGGCCGATGTTGCCGGTGCTGCGGGCCAGCTCGATCAGCGCGGGTAAGTCGCTGCTGCGTACGGGACGGACGATCATGCTTTCTCCTTGGGCGGTGGCCTGCGCCTGCCGCGAAACTCACTGTGTCCGGGTCGCGCCCGGCGCCTGGCAATCGGACGGCGGGGTTAGACGGCGACCAGGCGCACGTGGTCGTCCTCGCCCACGCCCAGGGCATCGGCGGCTGCCAGGCTCAGCGCCACCGGCTGGCCCGGCGCCCAGTCCAGCTCCAGCACCACCGCACGGAAATCCTGCAACTGGCCGTTGCACACCAGGTAGGCGCGGGTGCCAGGCGGCGCGGTGGGCGCGATGGCCACCGCCGCCACCCGGCTCTGGGCGATCGAGCGGATGCCCGAGGTGCGCGCATGCAAGGTTGGGCCGCCGTCGAAGATGTCGATGTAGTGCTCGGTCTCGAAGCCTTCGCGCATGAGGATGTCGAAGGTGATCTGCGCCCGCGGGTGCACCTGGCCCATGGCCTCCTGGGCACGGTCGGGCAGCAGCGGCACATAGATCGGGTAGTTGGGCATCAGCTCGGCGAGGAAGGTGCGGCTCTTGAGCCCACACAGGCGTTCGGCCTCGGCGTAGTTGATGGCAAAGAAGTTGCGACCGATCGAATCCCAGAACGGCGAGTCGCCCTGCTCGTCGCTATGGCCGACGATTTCGGTCACCACCGATTCGGCGAAACGCTCGGGGTGCGAGGCCATGAACAGCAGGCGACCGCGCGAGTTGAGTTCGGCCCAGGCGCTGCCGCTCAATTCGGGCTGCACGTAGAAGCTGCTGAGCAGGCTGTTGCCGGTCAGGTCGTGGCACAGCGACAGCACGTGGATCTTGTTGTGGATCTTCAGCTCGCGCGAGGCGTGCACGAAGGTTTCGTTGCGAAAGCTGTAGAACGGCTCGGAGTACCCCGCCGAGGCGACGATGGCCGAGCAGCCGGCCAACTGGCCGGTGCTGCTGTCTTCGAGCACGAAGAAGTAGCGCTCCTCGCCATTGAAGCTGACTTCGGCGGCGAACGAGGCTTGGGAGGCGGCGATCTTGTCGCCCAGGCGCCCGGCATCGTCGGGCAGCGAGGTGACACCGATGGGGCTGTCGGCAGCCATGCGCTGCACTTCGTTCAGATCAGCCATCTGCGCAGGGCGCATTACCAGCATGGTGTCACTCCTTCGAGGGCAACGTGCCGCTCGCGGCGGCACGGGGGAAAAACGGCCGCGCCGCCCTGGGGGCGCACGCAGCCGCTGGAACGATCGGGGTCGCGCGGGCGTGGCCCGGCGCGACCGGTGTGTGGCGGATCAGGCTTGGGTCAGGCGCGCCACGGCACGCTCGAAGCGGTCCAGGCCTTCGTCGATGTCGGCGTGCTCGATCACCAGGCTCGGGGCGAAGCGGACCACGTCGGGGCCGGCCTGCAGCACCATCACACCGTCCTGTTCGGCGGCGTTGAGCACGTCCTTGGCCTTGCCGGCCCAGGCCTCGCTGAGCACGCAACCGATCAGCAGGCCCACGCCGCGCACTTTGCTGAACAGGCCGTACTGCTCGCCGATCCGCTCCAGACGCGATTTGAAGCGCTCGTGGCGCTCGCGGATGCCGGCCAGGGTCTCGGGCGTGTTGACCACGTCGAGCACCGCGCAGGCCACTGCGCAACCGAGCGGATTGCCACCATACGTGGTGCCATGGGTGCCAGGGGCGAAGTGGCTGGCCAGCTCGGTGGTGGTGAGCATGGCGCCGATAGGGAAGCCGCCGCCCAGGCTCTTGGCGCTGGTGAGGATGTCGGGGGTGACGCCGAAGTGCTGGTAGGCGTACAGCGAGCCGCTGCGGCCGACGCCGGTCTGCACTTCGTCGAAGACCAGCAAGGCGTTGTGCTGGTCGCACAGGGCACGGGCGCCTTCGAGGTAAGCCTGGTCGGCCGGCACCACGCCGCTCTCGCCCTGGATCGGCTCGATCACCACGGCGCAGGTCTTGTCGGAAATCTGCGCCTTGAGCGCGTCCAGGTCGTTGTAGGCGACATGGCTGATGCCGGTGATCTTCGGCCCGAAACCGTCGGAGTACTTGGGCTGGCCACCGACGCTGACGGTGAACAGGGTACGACCGTGGAAGCTGTTCACGGTGGCGATGATCTCGTGCTTGTCGGGGCCGAAACGGTCATGGGCCACACGGCGGGCCAGCTTGAACGCCGCTTCGTTGGCTTCGGCGCCGGAGTTGCAGAAGAACGCCCGGTCGGCGAAGGTCGCCTCGACCAGCTTGTGCGCCAGGCGCAGCGCCGGCTCGTTGGTGAAGACGTTGGACACGTGCCAGAGCTGGTTGGCCTGCTCGGTCAAGGCCTGGACCAGCGCCGGGTGGCAGTGCCCCAGGGCGTTGACCGCGATGCCGCCGGCGAAGTCGATCAGCTCGCGACCGGACTGGTCCCACACGCGGGAACCGAGGCCTCGCACCGGAATGAACGCCGCCGGCGCGTAGTTGGGGACCATCACCTGGTCGAAATCGGCACGTTGCACCGGAGCTTGCTCAACGGACATCGGAGTCTCCTGGGGAGGAACGCTTGCCGGGGGCGGCGAGCGTTTGGGGATTGTAAGGACTGGGCGTCGCCCGACCTTGCGGCCAGGCGACAACTTGTTACAGCGCCTCACCGAGGTAGGCCCGGGCTGTCGGCGATGCGACACGAACGGTCACATTTGCGCAGTGTAACGGCCTGTTGCGGTTCCGTGAACGCTCTTGTGGGAGTGGGCGGTTCGGCGTGCCTACAGCCCTTTCTCCACCGGCGCGGAGCTGAGTTCGAAGGGGCTGTTGTTGCGCCGCTGGTTGCGGTCTTCGCGCGGGGTGGCGCCGAAGAAGTTGCGGTAGGCGCTGGAGAAGTGCGGCCCGGACGAGAACCCGCACGACAGGCCGATCTGGATGATCGACTTGCTGGTCTGCATGAGCATCTGCCGCGCCTTGTTCAAGCGCAGTTCGAGGTAGTACTGGCTCGGCACGCGGCTCAGGTACTGCTTGAAGATGCGCTCGAGCTGGCGCCGCGACACGCACACGTGCTGGGCGATCTCGTCGGTGGTCAGCGGCTCTTCGATGTTGGCCTCCATCAACAGCACCGCCTGGGTCAGCTTGGGGTGGCTGGAACCCAGGCGGTTCTGCAACGGAATGCGCTGGCGCTCGCCGCCCTCGCGGATGCGCTCCACCACCAGTTCCTCGGACACGGCACCCGCCAGCTCCGCACCGTGGTCGCGGGCCAGCATCGCCAGCAGCAGGTCCACCACGGCCATGCCACCACAAGCGGTCAGGCGGTCGCGGTCCCAGTCGAACAGATGGCTGGTGGCGATCGCCTTGGGGAAGCGCTCGGCGAAATCGTCCTGCCAGCGCCAGTGCACCGCCGCGCGGTAACCGTCGAGCAGGCCCAGCATCGCCAGCGGATACACCCCTGCCGACAGCCCGCCCAGCGTGCAACCTGCGCGGGCCAGTTGCTTGAGCGCGCTGGACACCGCAGCGGTGATGGCCTGGGGCGGCTCATCGGCCAGCAGGAACAGCTTGTCGCACCCCTCCAGGCGTGCGCCCCAAGGCTCGCCGGGCAGACGCCAGGCTTGCTCGGGCGTCGCCTCGGCCTGCACGAACGACAGCTCGTAGCTCACCTCCGGATGCACCCGCTGTGCGACCTGCAGCACCTCTTCGGCCAGGGCCAAGGTCAGGGGCCGGGTGCTGGGCCAGATGAGAAAACCGATACGCTGGGTGGTCATAGGGTGCGGTCCGAAACCTGAAGTCGGTCGAGTCTGAGGCGCCAAGGGTAGCCCAAAGGCGCTGCGCAGGATGCCCTATTCTGGTGCAAATCCGTAGCCCTTACTTCAAGCTGCCGGAGAGGAACTGCTTGAGCCGCTCCGACTGCGGATTGGCCAGCACCTCACGCGGGTGGCCGGTTTCCTCCACCAGGCCCTTGTGCAGGAACAGCAGCTGGTTGGACACCTCGCGGGCAAAGCCCATTTCGTGGGTCACCACGACCATGGTGCGGCCTTCCTGGGCCAGGCCCTGCATGACCTTGAGCACATCGCCCACCAGCTCCGGGTCGAGCGCCGAGGTGGGCTCGTCGAACAGCATCACTTCAGGCTCCACCGCCAGGGCGCGAGCGATGGCCACGCGCTGCTGCTCGCCACCGGACATGTGCCCGGGAAAGGCGTCCTTGCGGTGCGAGACGCCGACCTTGGCCAAGTAGTACTCGGCCTTTTCCAGCGCTTCCTTCTTGTTCACGCCCAGCACGTGCACCGGCGCCTCGATGACGTTCTCGAGCGCGGTCATGTGCGCCCACAGGTTGAAGTGCTGGAACACCATCGACAGCCGCGAACGCAGACGCTGCAGTTGCTTGGCGTCGGCGGCGCGCAGCGCGCCGTCCTTGCCCGGCACCAGCTTGAGCGCTTCGTCGTTGAGCAGGATCTGCCCGGCGTGGGGCTGCTCGAGCAGGTTGATGCAGCGCAGGAAGGTGGATTTGCCCGACCCGCTGGAGCCGATGATGCTGATCACGTCGCCCGCCTTGGCGGCCAGGGACACGCCTTTGAGCACTTCATGGCTGCCATAGCGCTTGTGCAGGTCTTGGACTTGAAGTTTGTACATGCTGTCGGTTCTCACAGAGCGTTCAGTGCTTGCGCGGCGCCAGGTAGCTGAGCCAGCGGCGCTCGGCCAGCTTGAACAGGCGTACCAGGATGAAGGTCAGGCACAGGTAGAACACCCCCGCCGTGATGTAGGCCTCGAAAGGCAGGTAGTACTGGGCATTGACGGTGCGCGCCGCGCCGGTGATGTCGATCAGGGTGACGATCGACGCCAGGCTGGTGGTTTGCAACATCATGATCACTTCGTTGCTGTACTGCGGCAGCGCCCGGCGCAGCGCCGAGGGCAAAAGGACGCGGCGGTACATCTTCAAGGTCGACATGCCCATGGCCTTGGCCGCCTCGATCTCGCCATGGGGCGTGGCCTTGAGGCTGCCGGCGATGATCTCGGCGGTGTAGGCGCTGGTGTTGATGGCGAACGCCAGGCAAGCGCAGAAGGTCGCGCTCGACAGCCAGGGCCAGAACAGGCTTTCGCGCACCGCTTCGAACTGGGCCAGGCCGTAGTAGATCAGGAACAGCTGCACCAGCATCGGCGTGCCGCGGATCACGTAGGTGTAGAGCCAGGCGGCGAAGTTGACCACCGGCTGCTTGGAGCAGCGCATCAGGCCCAGCGGAATCGCCGCCAGCAGGCCGAAGAACAGCGAGATCGCCAGCAGTTGCAAGGTGGTCAGCAGGCCATCGAGGTACAGCGGCAGCGCCTGCCAGATGACCGAGTAGTTGAAGATCATAGTTCCACCACTTTCACGCCCACCGAGTAGCGCCGTTCGAGGTACTTGAGCGCCAGCAGCGAGACACTGGTCAGCACCAGGTACATCGCCGCCACCGCCAGGAAGAAGGTGAAGGGTTCGCGGGTGGCGTCGGCCGCCTGTTTGGCCTTGAACATCATGTCTTGCAGACCGACCACGGAAATCAGCGCGGTGGCCTTGGTCAGCACCAGCCAGTTGTTGGTGAAGCCCGGAATCGCCAGGCGGATCATCTGCGGCACCATGATGCGGAAGAACACCTGGCGGCTGCTCATGCCATAGGCCACGCCCGCTTCGGCCTGACCCTTGGGAATGCCGAGGAACGCGCCGCGGAAGGTTTCCGACAGGTACGCACCGAAAATGAAGCCCAGGGTACCGATACCGGCGGCCAGGGGGTTGAGGTCGATGTAGTCGTCATACCCCACCAGCGGTGCGACCCGGTTGATGATGTCCTGGCCGCCATAGAAGATCAGCAGGATCAGCACCAGGTCGGGGATACCGCGGACCACCGTGGCGTACAGGTCGCCGAGCCAGGCCAGCCAGCGCACCGGCGACAGGCGCAACGCCACGCCGATCAAGCCGAGCACGATGGCCAGGGCCATCGACGACAGGGCCAGCTGCAACGTCAGCCAGGCCCCGTCGAGGATGACCGCCCCGTAGCCTTTCAACATGTTTGGAATTCCTCACGGCTTAGAAAAGAAAAATGGTGCAAACCACAGACCTTCTGCTGTTTGCACCATTGCACGGGCGACGCCCTTTTTGATTACTGGGCGTCTGGACCGTAGATGTCGAAGTTGAAGTACTTGTCCTGGATCTTCTTGTACTCGCCGTTGGCGCGGATGGCGTCGATGGCGGCGTTGATGCGCTCGCGGTTGGCGTCGTCACCCTTGCGTACGGCGATACCGACACCATCGCCGAAGTACTTCACGTCGGTGAAGGACGGACCGACGAAGGCGTAGCCCTTGCCGGCATCGGTTTTCAGGAAGCCGTCTTCGAGCAGGGTGGCATCGGCCACGGTGCCGTCGAGGCGACCGGCGCCGATGTCCAGGTAGATTTCGTTCTGGGTGCCGTAGGGCACGATGGTCGCCCCTTTGAGCGCCAGCACTTCCTTGGCGAAACGGTCGTGGATCGAGCCGCGCTGCACGCCGATCTTCTTGCCCTTGAGCTCGGCCAGGCTGTCGCTGACGGTGGCGCCCTCTTTCATGACCAGGCGGGCCGGGGTCAGGTAGTAGCGCTTGGTGAAATCGACCGACTGCTTACGGTCGTCGGTGATGGACATGGACGACAGGATCGCGTCGATCTTGCGCACTTTGAGCGCCGGAATCAGACCGTCGAACTCTTGCTCGACCCAGGTGCATTTGGCCTTCATCTGCGCGCACAGGGCGTTGCCGATGTCGTAGTCGAAGCCGGCGATGCTGCCATCGGGCTGCTTGAAGGCGAACGGTGGGTAAGCCGCTTCGATGCCGATCTTCAACGGTTTCTCGTCGGCGTGCGCTACCAGGGACATCATGGACAGCGCCAAGGCGCCGAACAGGGCAAGTTTCTTCATCAAGTAACTCCATCGGTACGAGGCAATGCACGACAGCCCAGGGTGACTGGGCATGCCAATGAGTACAGCGCGAGCCACGGGCATCGACCAAAGTCGCAGACCACGAGCGATCAGGGGGCATTTTAACGACAGAGCGGAAGACGATGTTGCGTTGAGGCGACAACTACGTACACAAGCGCTCGAAACAGCAACCAGCCAGGTTGACAAGGAATATGAAATATGCGTGCAAATTCCTTATAGGAGCGGCTTCAGCCGCGATGGCCGGCAACGCCGGCCCTCTGACAGTTTTACCGAACACTGAGCGTCATGCGGCGCCTGCATTGGGGCTGCATTGCAGCCCTTCGCGGCTGAAGCCGCTCCCACAGGGTTCGCGGACAGTGCACCCATCGGCTAGCAATAAGCGGACCTATTATTCGCAAAGCCAGGTAATACGGCAAGTCCAGTGGGGTGTGATTGCCTGCCGAACCCATCGCCGCCCCATGAAGGTGCCGCGCCTGTTTCGCGATGCCTCGCAGGGGTACGAGGTCGGCTCGACGGCCGAGCGGCGGTGTCCGCCGAAGTAACGCCGCGCAAAGAAAACCCCGCCAAACATCGGCGGGGTTTCGCAGAGCGCTGACGGCCGACGCCAAACGGGTCTGGCGCCGCCCAGGCCCGGCGACTCATACGTGTCGATCAGGCGCTGGCCCGGCCCATCGACTTGTGCGTGTCGATCAGGTGTTGCACCACGCCCGGGTCGGCCAGGGTGGAGATGTCGCCCAGCGCGTCGTATTCGCCCGTGGCGATCTTGCGCAGGATGCGCCGCATGATCTTGCCCGAGCGGGTTTTCGGCAGGCCCGGCGCCCACTGGATGACATCCGGCGAGGCGATCGGGCCGATCTCCTTACGCACCCAGTTCTTCAGCTCCAGACGCAGTTGCTCGCTCGGCTCTTCACCGGCATTGAGGGTGACGTAGACATAGATGCCCTGCCCCTTGATGTCGTGGGGCACACCGACCACGGCAGCCTCGGCCACCTTGCTGTGGGCGACCATGGCGCTTTCGATTTCGGCAGTACCCATGCGATGACCGGAGACGTTGAGCACGTCGTCGACGCGACCGGTGATCCAGTAGTAGCCGTCTTCGTCGCGCCGCGCGCCGTCACCGGTGAAGTACATGCCGCGGAAGGTCTTGAAGTAGGTGTCGACGAAACGGTCGTGGTCGCCGTACAGCGAGCGCGACTGGCCCGGCCAGGAATCGAGGATCACCAGGTTGCCCTCGGCGGCGCCTTCGATGAGGTTGCCCAGGTTGTCCACCAGCGCCGGCACCACGCCGAAGAACGGCTTGGTCGCCGAGCCCGGCTTGAGCGCGGTGGCGCCCGGCAGCGGGCTGATGAGGATGCCGCCGGTCTCGGTCTGCCACCAGGTGTCGACGATCGGGCAGCGCTCTTTGCCAACGGCCTTGTGGTACCAGTTCCAGGCTTCCGGGTTGATCGGCTCGCCCACCGAGCCGAGCAGGCGCAGGCTGGAGCCGTCGGCGCCGGCCACGGCGGCTTCGCCTTCGGCCATCATGGCGCGGATGGCGGTAGGCGCGGTGTAGAGGATGCTGACCTTGTGCTTGTCGACGATCTTCGACACGCGGGTGATGTCCGGGTAGTTCGGCACGCCTTCGAACAGCAGTGTGGTGGCACCGTTGGCCAGCGGGCCGTAGACGATGTAGCTGTGGCCGGTGATCCAGCCCACGTCGGCGGTGCACCAGTAGACCTCGCCCGGCTTGTAGTCGAACACCTTCTCGTGGGTCAGGGCGGCGTAGACCAGGTAGCCCCCGGTGGTGTGCTGCACGCCTTTGGGTTTGCCGGTGGAGCCGGAGGTATAGAGGATGAACAGGGTTTCCTCGGCGCCCATCTCTTTGGGCAGGCATTGGCTGGACGCCACTTTCATCAGGTCTTCGTACCAGATGTCGCGGTGCTGGTGCCAGGCGATGTCGCCGCCGGTGCGCTTGCAGACGATGATCTTCTGTACGGTGGAGGTTTCCGGGTTGGTCAAGGCCAGGTCGACGTTGGCCTTGAGCGGTGTGCGACGGCCGCCGCGCACGCCTTCGTCGGCAGTGATCACCACCTTGGATTTGCAGTCGATGATGCGCCCGGCCAGGGCTTCGGGCGAGAAGCCGCCGAACACCACCGAATGGATCGCGCCGATGCGGGCGCATGCCAGCATGGCCACCACCGCTTCGGGGATCATCGGCATGTAGATGGTCACCACGTCGCCACGGTGCACGTCCTGGCCGCGCAGGGCGTTGGCGAACTTGCAGACGTCTTCGTGCAGCTCGCGGTAGGTGATGTTGCGGTGGTCGGCGGGGTCGTCGCCTTCCCAGATGATCGCGACCTGGTCGCCGCGTTCTTGGAGATGACGGTCCAGGCAGTTGTAGGAAACGTTCAGAGTGCCGTCGGCGAACCACTTGATGTCGACATGGTGGTCGTCGAAGGAGGTCTGCTTGACCTTGGTGAAGGGCTTGATCCAGTCGAGGCGCTGGGCCTGCTCACGCCAGAAACCCTCCGGGTTGATCACCGACTGCTGGTACAGGGCCTTGTAGGTGGCCTCGTCGGTCAGGGTGGTGGCCGCTACGTCGGGGCGAACGGGATACAGTGAAGCCGCACTCATCTCTGATACCTCGGTTTAATAGTTGTTTTTGTATGGAACCGTTGTAACCGTACCAGAACGGACGCGGCCATTCGACGATGGTAGTAGCACTGCCGGCCTGCCCTGCCGAGCGGCGACCTGGGGTGAAGGGCCTTATATCGCTGCGCTCGATTGCCAGGCGCAGGGCGACGGGCAACCCATATAGCCCACGCATTCTTGTAAAAAGACGAACACTCTTTATCACTATTCGCGCTGTTTCCGTCCCCGCCCGGCGCCTAGACTTTCTCTCGCCAGCAACGGCATCGAGATTGACACTAACGACAGCCCCCACGCAGACCGTGTCGATGGCGAGAAACTTCCAACCACCCTGCTCACCGTAGCGTTCACAACGCCGCGCGAGCCCCTGCAACTTGCAACTTCCAAGTGTGCAACTTGCCGTTCACCCTACAGGTAATCCGAACATGAAATATCTATTGGCAATGCTCTTGTGCAGCGCCACTGGCGTAGCCATGGCCGACGACCCAGACGCCACCGCGCCAGCCCCGGTCGAAGCCTACAGCTACGCCCAGCACCTGGACATCGCCCACGTGCTGTCGGTCAGCGAAGTACCCAACGTGTGCGCCGTGGTCCCGGCACGCATGACCTACGAAGACTCCCAGGGCCAGCGACACGTGCTCGAATACCGCGTCATGGGCAACGGTTGCTCCAACGGCTGACCGCCCGCGCAAAGCCTGTGCATGAGGCCGCCTGGCGGCCTTTCGGGCTCAGCCCTTGTTCAAGCCATGGTCGCGCAACTTGTTGGCGATGGTGGTATGGGAAACACCCAGACGCTTACCCAACGCACGGCTGCTGCCATGTTCGGCCGATAAGTTCTGCAACACCGCTTTTTCGAAGCGGCCGACAATATCGGCCAAACTTCCTTCCAGTGAAAATTCGCCCAGTGGTTGTCGCGCGCCATAATCGGGCAAGCGTATATGTTCGGCTTTTACCGTGCCGCCTTCGCACAATGAAACGGCCTGGAACATGACGTTCTCAAGTTGCCGCACGTTACCCGGCCATTGGTAATGGGCCAACTTGTCCATGGCCGCCGGCACGACCTTCGGCAAGGCGCAACCGATCTGCCGACTGGCCTGATCGAGAAAATGCTCGACCAACCCCGGCAACCCGTCCAGGCACTCGCGCAACGGCGGTATGTGCAACGACAGCACGTTGAGGCGGTGGTACAGGTCTTGGCGGAACTCGCCGCGCGCGCACAGTTCCGACAGGTCCACTTGCGTGGCGCAGATCACCCTGACGTCGAGGTACACTTCGTCGTCGCTGCCGACCCGGCGAAAGCAGCCGTCTTGCAGGAAGCGCAGCAGCTTGACCTGCAGGCGCGCGCTCATTTCGTCCACCCCATCGAGGAACAGCGTGCCGCCTGCGGTCAGCTCCAGCAGGCCGAGCTTGCCCTCGGCGCGTGCGCCTTCGAACGCGCCCGGGCCATAGCCGAACAGCTCGGTCTCGGCCATGGACTCGGGCAGGCCGGCGCAGTTGAGCGCCATCAGGGGCGAGGCCCCGCGCGGGCTGGCCAGGTGGCAGGCGCGGGCCAACAGCTCCTTGCCGGTGCCGGTCTCGCCCTCGATCAGTAGCGGCGCGTCCAACGGCGCCATGCGCCGCGCCTCGCGCACCACCGCGGCCATCGATTTCGAGCTCTGGAAGATGCTGTCGAAGCCGCGCAGCTCCTGCTTGCGCACGCTGTAGATGCGCTCGCCGATGCGGTCGGCGCGGTGCAGGGTCAGCACCGCACCGGCCAGGGCTTCGCTGTCGTCGTGCTCCGATTGCAGCGGCGCGATGTCGGCCAGGAACACGTCGCCTTTGACCTGCACGCGCAGGCCGTTGATGCGCGACTTGTTGGAGCGCACCAGCTCCGGCAGGTCGAAATCGTCCATGTAGCGCGACAGCGGCAGACCCGGCACTTCGTCGACGCGCACACCGAGCAGCTGCGCGGCGCTGCGGTTGGCCGCGACGATGCAACCGGCCATGTCGATCGACAGCACCGGAAACTCCAAGGCGCCGAGCAGCGCATTGAGCTCCATGTGGCGACGCTCGCTGGGCATCAAGCCGACGCGCTTGACCCCGAACACCCCGCCGATGGCCTCGAACTTTGGCCGCAGGGCCTGGAACTGCAGGTTCATCAGGTTTGGGCAATGCAGATAAATGGCGTTGCCATGGTCGCCGCCGACCTCGCCGCGCAACACGTTGATGCCGTATTCGACCAGCAGGTTGAGGATGTCCCGCAGGATGCCGATGCGGTTCTGGCAGTGCACTTTGATACGCATGTTCGCTCTCGCAGCGCCGAAAACCCAACGCAGACGTCAAATAGTTGTAAAGAAAGTCTGACAAAAACGGCGACCTACACCGCTTCAAGTCGGTGATTTTCCAATGCGGGCACGATTTTGTAAAACTTGCGTTACGAAAACCGCTTTTCGCTCGGCTTTGCCGACGCCTATCCCCCACGCCCTGCCGCTTGCCGTGCGCTACAACTGCACCCACGTGCAGCACACAACAATAAAAGCCCTCAGCAGGAGAGCGCCATGAAACAGACGCACTACGTGGCCCGCGAGCCCGACGCCCAGGGGTTCATCCACTACCCGCAGGAAGAGCACGCGGTGTGGAACACCCTCATCACCCGGCAAATGAAAGTGATCGAAGGGCGCGCCTGCGATGCCTTCTTCGACGGCCTGGAGCAACTGGCGTTGCCCACCGAGCGCATTCCCCAGCTCGGCGAAATCAACCGCGTGCTCGACGCCACCACCGGCTGGCAAGTCGCACGGGTGCCGGCCCTGATCCCCTTCCAGATCTTTTTCGAGCTGTTGGCCAGCAAGCGTTTTCCAGTCGCCACCTTCATTCGTACGCCCGAAGAGCTCGACTACCTGCAAGAGCCGGACATCTTCCATGAGATCTTTGGCCACTGCCCGCTGCTGACCAACCCCTGGTTCGCCGAATTCACCCACGCCTACGGCAAGCTGGGCCTGGCAGCGAGCAAAGAGCAGCGTGTATACCTGGCGCGGCTGTACTGGATGACCATCGAATTCGGCCTGTTGGACACGCCCCAGGGCACGCGCGTGTACGGCGGCGGCATCCTGTCTTCGCCCAAGGAAACCCTGTACGCCCTGTCGGGCGAGCCCGAGCACCAGCCGTTCGACCCGATCGAGGCGATGCGCACGCCTTACCGCATCGATATCCTGCAGCCGGTGTACTTCAAGTTGCCGAGCCTCAAGCGCTTGTTCGACCTGGCCCATGAAGACGTCATGGGCATGGTCGCGCAGGCGGCCCAGCTGGGCTTGCACCCGCCCAAGTTCGCGCCCAAGGCTGCCTGACCGCTTTTGTCGTCCATTCGATCCAAGGAAACGTTTTCATGACCACGTTGAACCAGAACCACTGCGTCGCTTGCAGCGCCGACGCCCCGAAAGTCAGCGACGACGAGCTGGCCGAACTGATCCGCGAGATTCCCGACTGGAACGTCGAGGTGCGCGATGGGCACATGGAGCTCGAACGGGTGTTCCTGTTCAAGAACTTCAAGCATGCCCTGGCGTTCACCAATGCGGTGGGCGAAATCGCCGAAGCCGAGGGGCACCATCCGGGGTTGTTGACCGAGTGGGGCAAGGTCACGGTGACTTGGTGGAGCCATTCGATCAAAGGGCTGCACCGTAACGACTTCATCATGTGCGCGCGCACCGATCAGGTGGCGCAAGGCGCCGAGGGGCGCAAGTAGAACGGTGTGGCGCGGGGGCCGCTGCGATGATTGGCGGTGGCTCAATGACTGCCGCGCCGCTGCCGGCGCGAGCGAACCGGAAGGTCGAAGCCTCGTGTTCTCATTCATGAGGCGGCGCGATTTCCTACGAACTGTCACACACAGTCCTGTATCCTGCGCGAGCTGTGGTGTGCTTGAGGCACGCCGTAGCGTCCGTTCACACCCACTTGCGAGGACACTCGAGATGCATGAAATCCCGAACTTCCCCTTCCCAAGCCTGAACCCCGAAGAGCCGACCGTTACCGTCCATGCCGAACCGACGCCTGCCGTCGAGCAGGACGACGGCGAATGTTCCAGCGCTGACCAGGACTGACCGCGCACCCCCGCAGTGTGAAAACGGCTGAGCTGGATGCAACGGCATTTCAGCGCGTTTTCACACCGCCCGCGCAATGCGCCTGGCCTACGCTCTTTTCTGTCCAACGCACTTCTCATCCAATCCCACCGACAGGCGCACCGAACGCCCCTCAGCACGCACCTGCCGAATATCCCCCGCCGAACCCGTCTTTACCCATGACTACCTTCGAACGCCCACCGTCCGCCTACAACTGGTAGGCTGTCGCGCGCAAAAAATAGCGTAATGCCATGCCCTGTTCGAACCCATCGCTACCGTGTCGACCTCGCGACCGCCTCTAGGAGCTTGCATGCCTTCGCCCCACCCTCGCCTGCCCTTGAGCCTGCTGGCCCTGAGCATGGCCCTGCCCGCCAGTGGCCTGGCCGACGAACGCGTGCTGCTGGCCCCCGTGGAAGTGTCCGACGTGGCCTGGCAAGCGGGCTACCAGGCCAGCGAAGCGCAGCTCACCGGCCCCCATGCCGCGCCTTTGCTCGACACGCCGGCCTCGGTCAGCGTGTTCACCCAAGCCCTGCTGCAGGACCGTCAGGTGCGCCAGCTCAGCGAAGTGCTGCACAGCGACGCCTCGGTCGGCGAGAGCTACGCACCCATCGGCTATTACGAAAACTTCAACGTGCGCGGCTTTACCCTCAATGCCGCCAACAGCTATCGCCTCAACGGCCAGACCCTCGCCGGCGAGCAGAACGTGGCCCTGGAAAACAAGCAGCAGGTCGAGCTGCTCAAGGGGCTTTCCGGACTCTATAGCGGCGTGTCCGCACCCGGCGGGCTGATCAATTACGTCAGCAAGCGCCCGGAAGAGGTGCGCAGCGTCACCTTGTCGAGCAACGAACAGGGCGAGCGCTACCTGGCCACGGACCTGGGCGGCTGGTTCGGCAGCGAGCGGCAGTTCGGCCTGCGTGCCAACCTGGCCCACGAAGACATCCGCAGCTACGTCGACCACGCCGACGGCCAGCGCGACTTCGCCTCGCTGGCGTTCGACTGGAACATCGGCCCCGACGCCACCTTGCAGCTGGACGCCGAATACCAGCAGCGCAAGCAACGCTCGGTACCGGGCTATCAGCTACTCGGTGGCAGCGCCTTGCCCCATGGCGTCAACCCGACCGACCGCCTGGCCTATCAGGAGTGGGCCAAGCCAGTGAAAAGCGATTCGCTGAACCTGGGCGGGCGCTTCGAGTACCGTTTCGACGACGACTGGACCGGCACCTTGAGCGCCTCGCGCAGCGAAGTGGTGATCGACGACTACAGCGCCTTTGCCTGGGGTTGCTATGGCGCGGCGAGCTGCGCCGAGGAAGCGGTGCCCAACCACTTCAGCCCTGAGGGCGACTACGACATCTACGATTTCCGCAGCCCCGACGACACGCGCCGCGTGGTCGAGGCGCAGGCCACGCTCAATGGCCGTTTTCAGGCGCTGGGCGTGGACCACGACCTGACCCTGGGTACCACTGCCCAGCGGCGAACGCTCGATCAGCGGCCCACCTACAACGAATTCGTCGGCAGCGGCAACATCGGCGAAGATGCGCCGTTCTGGCCCGCCTCCACCCTGGCCCTGCAAGACAGCGAGCGACGTCTGGACAGCCGCCAGTACGGGGTGTTCTTCAACGATAGGCTGAGCTTCGACGAACACTGGCAGACCGTGCTCGGCGCACGCGAGGTACGCCTCGACGAGCGCACCTGGGATGAAAGCGGCGCGGCGGGTCGCCACACCCAGCGCTACGAACTGCTGCCCAACGCCGCCGTGCTGTACAAGCCGGCGCCCGACACCACCTTCTACCTCAGCTACACCAAAGGCCTTTCCGCAGGCGGGACGGCGCCGTGGTTCGCCAATAACGCCTCGGAAATCCTCGCCCCTACCCTGTCACACCAGTACGAGATCGGCGCCAAGCAGGACTGGCGCGGCATGAGCTTCACCGCCGCGCTCTTCCAGCTGCGCCAGGCCTACCAGTACAGCCGCCCGGACGGCGACGGCCAGTTCACCTACGTACAACAGGGCCAGCAGAAGAACACCGGCCTGGAGCTGGGCGCCAGCGGCCAGGCCACCTCGCGCCTGCAACTACAGGCCAGCGTCGCCGCCATCCGCGCGCGGGTCAGCGGCAGCGGCAGCTCCGAATACGAAGGCCATCAGGCGTTGAACGTGCCCAACCTGCGCGCGGCGCTGTACGCCGACTATAGCTTGCCGGTGCCGGGCCTCGCGCTGCTCGGCGGTGCGCGCTACAGCGCCAGCAAGTATGCGGATCGTCTCGGCGAGGTGTCGGTGGGCGGGTACACGGTGTTCGATGTGGGTAGCCGCTACAGCACGCGCCTCGGCGGTTACGACACGGTGCTGCGCCTGACCGTCGACAACCTGTTCGACAAGCGCTACTGGCGCGATGCGGGGGACTATCTGGGCGACGACTATCTGTTCCAAGGCGCGCCGCGTACGGCGCGGGTCTCGGCGACGGTGCAGTTCTGATGAGAAGGCGGCGGGCTGGACGCCGCCAGTCTCTACGATGGCGTTGATACCGACTGGACGATGTCGAACCGTACCACTCGAGATGTGGCGCAAGGGCCTGGACCAGGCCCGCGTTGCAGTCCGTCCATACCGACGCCAGGCAACGACCAGGCCTTGAGTGCCGGAGCAAATCGCGACCAACAAAAAGCCCCTGGAGTCTTGAAGACTTCAGGGGCTTCTCGTTTACGAATGTGGCGGTGAAGAAGGGATTTGAACCCTTGATACGATTTCTCGTATACACACTTTCCAGGCGTGCTCCTTCGACCACTCGGACACTTCACCGTTTTCCCTTCAAGCCATTCAGCCTGTCGAGGCGCGCTAATTTAGTGGAAGGCTTTATCTTTGGCAAGTTTTTTTTCAGATTTTTCATGCGGTTAAGCTTATGCCCAACGCAGAGGGCAATGCTGCCAATCCCACCGCCGGTTTTTCCGGCCCCACCGGCTCGAACCAATGCCCAGCGCACCCGCGCCAGCCACCATGACCGCCCGGTCAGCCTTGGCGCTTTACCTGCCCGCCCCCGCTGGTTAACGTCGGAGCCCCGCCACCTTCAAGGACGCCCCCATGAGCGAGTTGATCACCTACCACAGCGAAGACGGCATCGCCCTGCTGACCTTGAGCAATGGCAAGGTCAACGCCTTTTCGCCCGAGCTCATCGCCACTTTCAACAGCCTGCTCGACCGCGCCGAAGCCGAGCGCGCGGTGGTGGTCGTCACCGGTCAGCCCGGCATCCTCTCCGGCGGCTACGACCTCAAGGTCATGACCGCCGGGCCGCAACAGGCCGTGGACCTGGTCAGCGCTGGTTCCGCACTGACCCGGCGCCTGCTCGCCCACCCCTTCCCGGTCGTCGTCGCCTGCCCGGGCAATGCCGTGGCCAAGGGCGCCTTCCTGCTGCTGGCGGGCGACTACCGCATCGGCGTCGAGGGCCCGTACAAGGTGTGCCTGAACGAAGTGCAGATCGGCATGACCATGCACCACGCCGGCATCGAGCTGGCCCGTGACCGCCTGGGCCGCGCCGCCTTCCAGCGTGCGGTGATCAATGCCGAAGTGTTCGACCCGCAAGAAGCCATGCACGCCGGATTCCTCGACCGCGTGGTGCCGGCCGCGCAGTTGCTGGACAGCGCGTTCGACAAGGCGCGCGAGTTGAAAAAACTGAACATGCTCGCGCACAAGAACACCAAGTTGAAAGTACGCAAAGGTCTGCTGGACGCGCTGGATGCCGCCATCGCCCTCGATCGGGCGCATCTGGGCTGAGCACAGGCCGCAGGCGCGGCCGGCAGGCCGTTGATTCACCGGAGAAACACGCAATCATGGGTCGAGTCGTCGCCGCGGCGGTGTATAGCGCCGGCAGGAAAGTCACCAACATCAACATCGACGAAGGCCGCGAGTGGGCGCAAAAGCCTGGGCACTTCGTCTGGATCGGCCTTGAAGAGCCAAGCGCGCAAGTGCTGGAAACCTTGCAGGGCCAGTTCGACCTGCACGAACTGGCCATCGAGGACGCGCTGGAAAAACACAGCCGCCCCAAGCTCGAAACCTTCGGCGACGCGCTGTTCATCGTCACCTACTCGCCGATTCTGAAAAACGGCGAGCTGGTGTTCATCGAAACGCACATCTTCGCCGGCACGGGCTATGTGATCACCTGTCGCAACGGCGACTCGCAATCCTACGCCGAGGTCCGCCAACGCTGCGAAGCGCGCCCGCTGCTGCTTGAGCATGGCGAAGACTTCGTGCTGTACGCGCTGCTGGACTTCGTCACCGAAAACTACCAGCCGGTCAGCGAGGCCATCCACGAAGAAATCCAGGACCTGGAATGCAACGTGCTGACCAAGGCCTTGCAGGAGTGCGACATCCAGCGTCTGCACCGTCTGCGCCGCGAAGTCCTGCGCATGCGCCGTTACGTGGCGCCCATGGTGGAGATCGGCGAAGAGTTGCAGCGCCTCAACTTCCCGTTCATCGACAAGCAGATGCGGCCGTACTTCCGCGACGTGCAGATCCATGTGAACCGGCAGATGGAAGACCTCACTACCATTGGCGAACTGGCCACCCAGACCATCGAAGTGGGCATGTGGCTGGAGTCGTCCAGGCAAAGCGTCACGCAACGCAAGTTCGCCGCCTGGGCGGCGATCCTGGCGTTTCCGACGGCGGTGGCGGGCATCTACGGGATGAACTTCAAGAACATGCCGGAGCTGAACTGGCACTACGGCTATTACGCCGTGCTGGGCGTGATCGGCCTGGGCTGCGTGGGGCTGTACACCAGCTTCAAGCGCTCGGGGTGGCTCTGACCCCGAGGCATCGTTCGGCTCAAGACGTGCCGGTGCACGCCTCGCCGGCGGCCTTGCTCGACGCTTTTTCAGGCGCATGGCTAATGAACCTGAGCATCCATTCCCCAACCAGATCGCCTTGGTGCGCCGTGGCCAGGCTGGCCACCGCCCGCGCGTAGACCTCGTCGCCCAGGTGCGCCTGCCGTGCGTCGAGCAACGCGCGCGAGTAGTCGTTGACGAACTCCGGGTGGCCCTGGAAACACAGGACCTGATCGCCGATGCAGTAGGCGGCGTTGGGGCAGAAGTCGCTCGAGGCGATGAGCGTCGCGCCCTCGGGCAACTCGGTGACCTGGTCCTGGTGGCTGATGAGCAGGGTCAACTCGGTCGTCTGGGCGCCCATCCACGGCGCATGCGCAGCCAGACGGTAGCGGTGCGTACCGACGCCCCAGCCTTGATTGGCGCGTTCGGCCTTGCCGCCCAAGGTCAAGGCCAGCAGCTGATGGCCGAAGCACACGCCCAGCAACTTCTCGCCACGGGCAAAGAGTTTGAGCAGATAGGCTTTAAGCGTTGTGATCCAGGGATCGTCGGCGAACGAATCGGCTTTGCTGCCGGTCACCAGATAAGCGTCGAACGTCTCGCTATCGTCGGGATAATGACCGTTCATCACGTTGAAGACGCGAAACTGCGCAGCGATGGTCTGACGTTCGAAGAGCTGTTCGAACATCCTTCCGTAACCTTGGTACTGCGCCGCCAACTCAGGTCGCAGGACATCGGTTTCAAGGATGCAGATGCGTAACGACATGGCAGTAGTCCCGAACGACAAAAAGGAAGGAAGGGCGTAGAGCCTGACGCGAAAGACACGTACAAGCAAGTAGGCGGCGCTGACGAACGGGCATGCCGGTGCGCCTATCGACGAAATGCAAGACGGCTGTCTAGCCCGCGCACTCCAAGGCGCGACAAACAGCGGGCATAACCCAAAGCGATTAAAAACCCTGCAAGTAGAACAAAGGGGTCTCTGAAATGGACAAGGTTCGCCCTACTGTTGGTTATGCACCCCCGCCACAGGCTCGCCGGCCAAGGATGACGACGTCTGGCACTATGCAGGCTTCTGCTTCGCCAGATTTGATTTCAGGAATAACAACAAAAAGGCAGTCCGTTATGTTCCGACACGCCAAGTTTCGCCAAGCTGGTCTCATCGTTTTCGCCACGACCCTGTTGTTGATCCTGCCGAACATGACTCGACTGTTCGGCTGAGGACAGCCATGGCGTCCCACGCGCGACGCGGTTAACCTGCCAGCCTCGATCGGTTGGAGTATACGCATGCGCCGTTGGCTGGCAGTGGGATGGATAGCGCTTTGCCTACCTGCGGGGGCAGCCGAATTGGTCCTGGAGGCGGGCCAGCACACGCGGCAATGGAGCACTGCGCAACTGCTGGCGCATCCGCAAGCGCGCAACATCGACGTCCCTGCCGACGTCTCCTATAAGCGCGCCATGCGCTACCGCGCCGTGCCCTTGGCCGCCCTGCTCGAAGGCATCCGCGAAGACGACCACCTGCAAGCCGTGGCCGCAGACGGCTTCGCTGCCGAGATGCCAGCCGCGCCACTCCTGCAAACGGGCCCTGCGAAGGCTTGGCTGGCCATCGAGGACCCCGCCCAGCCCTGGCCGCCACTGGCCGCCGGAAAACCCGGCGCCGGCCCTTTCTACGTGGTCTGGACCGATCCACAAGTCAGCGGCATCCGCCCCGAACAATGGCCGTTCCAAGTCGGCCACCTACGGCGCCTGGCCACTGTCGAACAGCGCTTCCCGCAGATGCTGCCAGATCCTGCCCTGCCCAACGACGCCCCCGAACGCGCAGGCTTCGCCTTGTTCCAGCAGAACTGCATGGCGTGCCACCGCCTCAACGGCGGCGGCGATGCCCAGGTAGGCCCTGACTTGAACCTGCCGCACAATCCGACCGAGTACTTCCAGGACGGCTGGCTACGCCAACTCATCCGCAACCCACAGGCGCTGCGCCAATGGCCGCAAGGCAAGATGCCGGGGTTCGACGAATCGGTGCTGGACGACCGGGCGCTGGATGCGTTGCTGGCGTACCTGAAACACATGGCCGCTCGCAAGCCTTGAGAAAGCCGCTGGGCCGCACGACCCAGCGGCAGTGACGCGCGTCAGGCGGTCATGCGTTCCTGGCGCACGCCCCAGCCTTTGATCTCACCACCCAATGGCGAAATGACGCGCTCGAAGGTCTCTTCGAAATCGCCGATGCCGACGTAAGTGGCGTACATCACCTTGCTCAGTTGCAAATGCCAGGCGCCCTCTTCCAACTCGCTCAATTGAGCGTTGGTCGATTCGCCGCGAAAAGCACCGGCGGCCCGCCGGGCACAGGCTTCGCTGGGGAAGGTGGCATAGAACTCGATGGGATGGATGCGGGTGAAGTCGAAGCCGCCTTCTTTCATCTGGCGCAGTACGGTGCTGCTGATGTCGTCGTCGTGGCTCATCATGAAACGTCCTCCTGCGGTGCAATGGATAGACTTTTCGTGCGCGGGGCGCAGAGGCCCTGGTGCATGTGGAGCGGATGCAAGACGTGGCGAGGGATTGGAACGGGAAAGGCCCCTGGAAAAGCCGGTGCCTGACAGGCAGCGTAGTGCCGATCAGGTCACTACGCTAGCTTGCGTACTGCTAAGGATGCTCGACGATCTCGGCGATGGTCACGCCGCTGTGCTCTTTCAGCCAGCGGGCAGTGGGAGAAACGCTTCGATCCTGGAAATCGTTGAGATCCAGCTCATCCATGACCGGGAACAACGACGAACGGATCGCCCGTGCTGCCTCTTCCTCACCGGGCCGTTGATCGGCGGTGAGCTGCAGCGTGGTCAGTTCGCCTTTTTGATCGGCAAAGATGATGTCCCACTTTTTCATCAAATAGCCCTCTGGGAGTCAAAGGCAGCGGCTGCTGCCTGTTTTAAATGACCTTGGCGCTCAGGTATTTGTTCACTCGGCATAAGGGGGCCGCAACGGCCCCGTCGACCCTTTCACTTGGGGATGCCGTGGACGACCCCGGCGGTGTTGTCGATCAGGCTCTTGGTCGCAGTCTGGATGTAGGCTTCGAGCGTCTTGAGCATGTGTGGCTGGTCAGGACTCTCGATCAGCTCGGCCTTGAACTCGCGGCCCAATTGGTAGCGGTAAAGACGCGGCGACATGTCCTTGGATTCGATCAGGATGCGATCGCCGGTCACCAAGCCCACGATCTGCTCGCTGCCCGACGGCTTGATGATGCCCACGCCGGGATCGCCCTCAGGCAGGTTCAGCAGGTCGCGGCCCCAGCACTGGTGACGCGTCTGGCCACCCAACCGGCCCATGATGGTCGGCACGATGTCGACCTGGGTGCCGACGGTGTGGTCGACCTTGCCGAACTTCTCCTGGATACCCGGTGCGATCAACAGCAAAGGCACATTGAAGCGGCCCAGGTCGAGCTCGGTCACCTGCTGGTGGTTGCCGAAGCCATGGTCGCCGACGATGACGAACAGCGTTTCGTTGAAGTACGGCGACTTGCGCGCCTTCTCGAAGAACTGGCCCAGGGCCCAGTCGGAGTAGCGCATGGCGGTGAGGTGCTCGTCCAGGCGCCCCTGGCCCGTGACAGGCGCGACCGGCAAGTCCTTGGGCAATGCGTACGGGGTGTGGTTGGATAGCGTCTGCAGCAAGGCATAGAACGGCTTCTTGCCGGCGCGCTGGGCCAGTTCCTGGGCGCCGCGGTCGAACATGTCCTGGTCGGACACGCCCCAGGTGGGGTCGGAGAACACCGGGTCGACGAAGTCGTTGCGGCCGATGAAGGTGGTCATGCCCTGGTTGCCGAAGAAACCGGATTGGTTGTCCCAGGCGAAGTCGCCGTTGTACACGTACACGTCGTCGTAGTCGCGGGCACTGAGCAAGGCCGGCAGCCCCGACAGCTTGTGGCCGCCTTCGGGGGTCTGCATCAGGTATTCGAAGCCTGGCAGGTTGGGGTAGCAGGCCATGGTGGCGAACATGCCCTGGTGGGTATGGGTACCGTTGGAGAAGAAGCGGTCGAACAGCAACCCTTCCTGGGCCAGCTTGTCGAAGTTCGGGGTGATGTCGTTCGGGCTGCCCAAGGCGCCTACCGAATGGCCGGCGAAGCTTTCCATGAGGATCACCACGACGTTCTTGATCGGCAGGGTATTGGCCTGCGGCGGCACGAAATCGCGGCGGATGGCGGCCTCGTCAGCATCGACCAGGGTGTCGTTGGCGGTCAGTATCTGCTCGCGCACGCTCTGCAAGGCGACCTGAGGGTCGAGCGTGGCCTTCCAGATGTTGGCGCGGTCTTCGCCGAAGCGGCTCTTGGCGGCATCGATCAGGGTCAGCGTACCGTTGAGGCCCAATTGGTTCACGAAGTTCGAATCGGTGGTGAAGGCATCCCCCCAACGCATCGGCGGGCCTTGGCGCAAGGTGCCGCGTGCGGCCACGACCGCCACCAGCAGGATCACCATGAACACCGCCAGGCGGTTGTACCAAGGGGTGGGACGGGTAAGCGTCGCAGCCGTGTCGGCGCTGCCCTGCCCGCGGGTCAGGCGATCGATACCCTTGAACAGCAGGCTCAGCAGCCAGGTGCCGAGCAGCCAGGCCAGCAGGTAGCGCACCACGGGAAAGCCGTACCAGAGCATGCTCAGGACGGTCTTGGGGTCTTCCTTGACGTACTGGAACACCAGACCGTTCAGGCGCTGGTGGAACTCGCGGTAGAAGTCCATCTCCATCAGGCCGAGGAACATCACCAGGCTCGCGGTCAGCGTCAGCCAGACACGGAAGAACCCGCGCCGGGCCATGGCCCAGGTGCTCAAGGTCGCCAGCAGCAATGGCACACTGATGTAGACCACCACGCGCAGGTCGAAGCGCAGGCCGTTGAGGAAGCCTTCGGCGACGGTGGCATAGGGCGTGTCGCCGATCATGTCGCTGTTGTAGAGCAGCAGTGCCAGACGCACCAGGCTCAGCATCAGCATGATCACCAGTGCGCAGAGCACGGTGTAGGCCAGATGGCGTTTGACGGTAGGGATGAAGGGAGCGCGCGCGCCCTTTTGCTTCAAGGCATCGGGATAAGCCATGAACGGAAAGGTCCTGAAAGTGCGGGTTGCGGAAAAGTGCCCGCCAGCCACGATCGCTGGTGCAGGGCCGAGGCGGCATTGTGCGGCGCGGATTTTCATTAATCCAGTGTGAAAATTGTGTCACCTTCGCGCGGGTCAGCTTACCGCCCGATGGCGTGGAACGGCTCCCGGGTTGCCGTACGCCCCTGCGAAACGAGGCTCGGCGCTTGCCCGTCAGGTGACAGGCAAGCGCCGAGCCTCGCTGCTTGGACCGTGAGCGTGTGTCCCGCGGTCTAATGCGCCTGCATCAAATCCGTGCGTTGCCGCGCGGACCGGCGATGGCCCAAATGATCAGGCCTACGACTGGCAAGAACAGAATCAGCAGAATCCACAACACCTTGGCGACGCCGGATGCGCCGCTGCGGATGACGTTGATGATGGCCCAGATGTCCAAGGCCAGAATGATCAGGCCAATCAGCCCATTGAATGTCGAACCCATGTCACTGCTCCTGCATAGAAAGATCGGAAGGTCAGGCGCCGCGACCGTCTCGACTGCGTGCCTCACTGACTACGACCACACGCCGCAGCGGATGTCCCAAATGCGCTTCGCTTGAATGCGCTCGAACTTGAAATCGGCACTGTGCCGTCCTGCGGCGTGGCGCTATGAACGCCATAGAAGGGAATCCTTGGTGAGTGGCGCGGGTCCACCCTTAGACTCGACAGACCCTTTCAGCCACGAGGTTCGCAATGCCACCAGCCGATTCTTCCGCCCCGACACCAGCCTCCATGCTCGGGGTTTGGCGCCAGCAGGCGCTGAGCAGCCCGTGGCTCAGCGCGGGCCTGGGCTTGAGCCTGCTGGCGATCCTGTTCCTGCTGGGGGCGAGCATCTACAACGCAGTCAACGGCGAGCACGCCGACAACCTGCACCTGGCGGCGCTGGGAGGCCTGTCGGGCTTCGGCGCCACGGCCCTGGGGGCGGTACTGGCGGTGGTGCTGCGCGATGTCAGCAGCCGCAACCAGGATGTGATGTTGGGTTTCGCCGCCGGCATGATGCTGGCGGCCAGTTCGTTCTCGCTGATTCTGCCGGGCCTGGATGCCGCCCGCGAAATCACCGGCAACGGTTCGCTGGCCGCCGCCGTGGTGGTGCTCGGCATGGGCCTTGGGGTGCTGCTGATGCTCGGCCTGGACCGCTTCACTCCGCACGAGCACGAGAGCACTGGTGCCCAAGGGCCGGAAACCGAGCGCATCAACCGTGTCTGGTTGTTCGTGCTGGCGATCACCTTGCACAACCTGCCTGAAGGCATGGCCATCGGCGTGAGCTTCACCAACGGCGACATGAGCGTCGGTCTGCCGCTGACCAGCGCCATCGCCATTCAGGACATCCCCGAAGGCCTGGCCGTGGCGCTGGCGCTGCGCGCCACGGGCTTGTCGAGCCTGCGCGCGGCATTGGTGGCGATCGGTTCGGGGTTGATGGAGCCGCTGGGTGCGGTGATCGGCCTGGGCATCTCCACCGGCTTCGCCTTGGCCTATCCGATCAGCATGGGCCTGGCGGCCGGGGCGATGCTGTTCGTGGTGTCCCACGAGGTGATCCCGGAAACCCACCGCAATGGCCACCAGACCTCGGCGACGGTGGGGCTGATGGGTGGGTTCGCCGTGATGATGTTTCTGGATACGGCACTGGGTTGACCGGCAGAGGCGCCGGCCAATCAGCGCCAGCTTTCTTTGACCGGCCGACGCCGCGCGCTGAGGATCGCCCAGCCGAGCAGGCGCAACAGGCTCTCCACCGCCAGGGCCAGCAGCAGTCCTGCGCCGATGCCCCAGGCGATCGCCTCGGGTACCAACAGGATCTGGTAGTTATAAGCCTTGAGGGTTTCCTCGCGCAGCTGCTCGTCGGGCTGCACCAGCACGTGCCAGGTACGCACCCAGACGTTGCCTTGCAGGAGCTGCCATTCGCTTTCCAGGGCCTGGTTGCGGACCAGCAGGCTCTCGATGCTGTTGGCGTCGCTGTTGAACACCGGGTCGTCGCTGCTGCGGTAATGGCGCAACAGGGCTTGCAGGTCACCGTTGAAGAAGCGCTCGGCGGTTTCCTTGAAGCCGCTCAGCGCTTCGCGCGACTCCAGCATGTGCGCTTCGACCCGCTGGCTGTAGCTGTCGATGTAGCCCGGCACCTGGATGCCGGCCAGCAACGCCCCGGTGAACAGCAGCAGACGCAGATAGCTCAGGAACATACCGGCGCTTCCTCGCTGTTGCCGTGGGCGGTGCACTCGCCGTGGCGCCACAGCGCCCATTGACCAGGCTCGTAGCGGTTCCAGGTCTCGTTTTCGGTGAGGGCTTCGGTGGCGATCACGGTCACCACGTCGTTGGGTGTGGTCTCGGTGAGGAAGTCGACGATCAGGTCGACGTCCTTGAGCCGTGCCGCGCCGAACGGCGCACGGCGGGTGATGTGCACCAGCTTGGTGGAGCAGAAGCAGAACAGCCAGTCGCCATTGCTCAACAGGCAGTTGAACACGCCCTGACTGCGGTATTCGGCACACGCCTGCACCAGCACCGGCAATAGTTCCTCGACCGCGACCGGCTCGGGGAAGGCCTCGCGCACCCGGTTGAGCAAGTCGCAGAAGGCCGCCTCGCTGTCGGTGTCGCCTACCGGCCGGTAGAAGGTCTTCTGACCCTCGAAACCTTGCATCTGGCCATTGTGCGCGAAGCACCAGTTGCGCCCCCACAGTTCGCGCATGAACGGGTGGGTGTTGGACAGGCAGACCTTGCCGACGTTGGCCTGGCGGATATGGCCGATCACCACCTCGCTCTTGATCGGATAGCGCTGCACCAGGTTGGCGACCTCGGACTCGCTGCTCGCTGAAGGGTCCTGGAACAGGCGCAGGCCGCGCCCTTCGTAGAAGCCGATGCCCCAGCCGTCGCGGTGCGGGCCGGTACGGCCGCCGCGCTGCATCAGGCCGGTGAAGCTGAACACGATGTCGGTGGGCACGTTGGCACTCATGCCGAGCAGTTCACACATGGCGGGCTCCTGGCTAGATCCTGGGTTCGACCCGACCGCTGCCGGTCTGCACAGGCGCGGGCGCGGCAGGGGAACGGTCACGGTAACGGTCGTTGAGATCGGCGGCCAACGGCGCGGCGTCGAGTTCCTGGTCCTCGACCCGGCGCCGCTCGGCGGCCGCCTCGGCCTGGCGGCGGCGTTCGCGGGCGCGGTTTTCCAGCGGCCAGCGGATCAGCACGAACACGGCATAGAGCACGAAGGCGAACAGACCGTACATGGCCAGGTCCGAGGCGGCGCGCCAGGCGTTGCCGCCGACCTTGAAGGCGATGTCCAGGGTGCTGATGGCAATGGCCGGGGCGAAGCTGTCCTTGGCCGGATCGACGATGGTCGGGCTCAGCAGCAATACCGCCAGCAGCACCCGCAGCGGCTCGCGCAACCAGCGCCACATCCAGCCGGTGAGCTTGCAGAAGACCAGCAGGCAGCCCAGGGCGGCGAAGGCGTACAGGCCCCAGGCGAGGAGGTAGTCGTGTTCGGTCATGGTGAGGATGCAAGCCAGGGGAAAAGGTGCCTATGATAACTGCTTTTCCGGGCGCAGGCGCCCCCCACGCCCATCACTGCGTGAGCGCCGCAGCGTTGTCGCCCCAGCCAAGAGAATCCTATGTCCGCCAGTACCCTGCCGCCCTCTCCGCCCATCGCCCAGCCCCATACCGGCACCGACCCCTATGCCTGGCTGCAAGACCGCGACACCCCTGAAGTGCTGGCCTACCTGGACGCCGAGAACGCCTATCAACAGGCCTGCCTGGCACACCAGGCGCCGCTGTGCGAAGCGCTGTTCGAGCAGATCAAGGGACGCATTCTGGAAACCGACCTGTCGCTGCCTTCGCCCTGGGGCCCGTACCTGTACTACACGCGCACCACGGCGGGCGACGAATACGCACGCCACTACCGCTGCCCGCGTCCGGCAGACGACAGCCTGCAGGTCGACGAGCAGGCCGAGACCCTGCTGCTCGACCCCAATGCACTGGCCGAAGGCGGGTTTCTTTCGCTGGGTGCGTTCAGCGTCAGCCCCGACCACCAACGCCTGGCCTATAGCCTGGATACCACGGGCGACGAGGTCTACACCCTGTACGTCAAGGACCTGGCCAGCGGCGCGGTCGTCACCCTGCCCTTCGATGGCTGCGACGGCAGCATGACCTGGGCCAACGACAGCCAGACGCTGTTCTTCGCCGAACTCGACGACACCCAAAGGCCCTGGCGCCTGCGCCGCCACACCCTCGGCCAGGCGGGCGCGCAGACCGTCTTCGAAGAGCCCGACGGCCGCTTCTTCCTGCACTGCTACCGCACCAGCTCCGAGCGCCAGCTGGTGCTGCTGCTCAACAGCAAGACCACTTGCGAAGCCTGGGTGCTGGACGCCGCCACGCCACAGGCCGACTTCGCCTGCCTGGCGCCGCGCCAGGAAGGCCACGAGTATTTCCCCGACCACGGCCAGCTCGACGGCCAGTGGCAGTGGTTCATCCGCAGCAACCAGCACGGCATCAACTTCGCCCTCTTCCACGCCCCGGCCGACCAGGCGCCGCGCCACGACCAGTGGCAGTTGCTGGTGCCGCACCGCGACACGGTGATGCTCGAAGACCTCAGCCTCAACGCCGGCGCCATCACCCTGAGCCTGCGCGAAGGCGGCCTGCCGATCATCGAAGTGCACCCGCAGGGCCAGACGGCCTATCGCGTGCAGTTGCCCGACGCGGCGTACAGCCTCTATGTGCAGGACAGCCTGGAGTTCGCCGGCCCGCACCTGCGCCTGCGCTACGAAGCCTTGAACCGCCCGGCCCAGGTGCGCCAGCTGACCTTGGCCGACGGCGCGCAGACGGTACTCAAGCAAACGCCCGTGCTCGGCGCCTTCGATGCCGACGACTATGTCAGCGAACGCCTATGGGCCACCGCTGCCGACGGCACCCAGGTGCCGATCAGCCTGGTGCGCCGACGCGCCGATCAGGGCCGGTGCGTGCCGCTGTACCTGTACGGCTACGGCGCCTATGGCGAGAGCCTCGACCCTTGGTTCTCCCATGCGCGGCTGAGCCTGCTGGAGCGCGGCGTCGCCTTCGCCATCGCCCATGTGCGCGGCGGCGGCGAGCTGGGCGAGGCCTGGTACCGCGCCGGCAAGCAAGCGCACAAGCAGAACACCTTCGACGACTTCATCGCCTGCGCCGAGCACTTGATCGCGCAAGGCGTGACGGTTTCCGAGCGCCTGGCGATCAGCGGCGGCAGCGCCGGTGGCCTGCTGATCGGCGCGGTACTGAACCAGCGGCCCGAGTTGTTCCGCTGCGCCATCGCCGAAGTGCCCTTCGTCGACACGCTCAACACCATGCTCGACCCGGACCTGCCCCTGACCGTCACCGAGTACGACGAGTGGGGCAACCCCGAAGAGCCGGAGGTGTACGCACGGATCAAGGCCTATGCGCCCTACGAGAACGTCAAGGCCCAGGCCTACCCCGCGCTGCTGGTGGTGGCCGGCTACAACGACAGCCGCGTGCAGTACTGGGAAGCCGCCAAATGGGTGGCCCGCCTGCGCACCCTCAAGACCGACGACAACCTGCTGCTGCTCAAGACCGAGATGGGTGCCGGCCATGGCGGCATGAGCGGTCGCTATCAGGCGCTGCGAGACGTGGCGCTGGAATACGGCTTCGTGCTGGAAAGCCTGGGTGTGGCCTAGCCTCGGCGGATAGCGAACCCTGACGGCCGAGGGCGTCGACCTGACTTCACGTGCTTCAGCGTTTGGCTGGCAACGTCACCCGTCGGGTTTGCACAAGTGTGGTCAATCCGGCCCTCAAGCGGGCCGGGGTGCGCAATCGTACCGCCCCGCTCCCTCGCGCATCAGCGCTTGATTGGCAAAGTTACCGGCGGGGTTTGCGCAGGCTTTGGCAACGGCTGGTCCTTGGGTGGCCCGGGGTGTGGAATCGGCGACAGTGACGGCCCCCCTGGCGTGCCGTCGCCGGCCTTGGGCGGGTTGCTCGGGGTGATCTGCGGGTAAGGCGACGGCGTTGCGGTGCCAGGCGCGCCCGGCACCGGCACGATGACTTGCGGCTGCACTTGCGGCTGCAGCGCGGCGGCCTCGGCCGTGGTCGGGCCGGCGAGCAGCCAGAGGGCAAAAATGGCGAACATGGCCACCTCCGATCAGGAAACTTCCTACAGGCTACCTGCAAGTTGCACATCGCGCCTGTCCGACCTGTGGTTGCGCAGGCTAGACTTCGCCGTACAACCGTCATTCGCCTGATCAGTACACAAAGGTAACGCCATGAGCTCGGCCTCCACCTCCGCCGCCACCGCGCGGCTCGACCGCATCCTCGCTGACGCCAAGCGCGACAAGGAAATGGGCTACCGCGACAAGGCCCTGAAGATGTACCCCCATGTGTGCGGCCGCTGCGCCCGCGAGTTCGCCGGCAAGCGCCTGTCGGAACTGACCGTGCACCACCGCGACCACAACCACGACAACAACCCGCAGGACGGCTCGAACTGGGAGCTGTTGTGCCTGTACTGCCACGACAACGAGCACTCGCGCTACACCGACCAGCAGTATTTCAGCGAAGGCTCGCTAAGTTCGCCGAAAACGGCCAAGGCGACGCATAATCCGTTCGCGGCATTGGGCGATCTGCTGAAGAAGTGAGTCTCTGCCACGCGGCGCACGACCGTCGATCCCGTCTCGACCGGCGCCGCTGCCCTTCTCACGCCAGCATGCCGACTTTCGCCGCGCCGGTATCCGCCGACGCGAGACAAGACACTTTCAAGCGGGGCGCAGACTTCCTCCCGCACACTTCTCGGCACATCGGCTGAACGCTCGCGCCCTTGCCACGGTCAGCTTCTGTACCCCCTTTCAGGTTCAGGAGATTCCCCATGAGCGACAACCATTCGAACGAGAAGAACGTCAAAGGCATCGAGCGCTTCGCTTCGCTGGCAGGCGGTGTGGTGATGATCGGCCGCGGCCTGAGCAAAGGCGGCTTCGTCGGCCTGGTTCACGTGGCCGTAGGCGGTCTGGCCCTGGCACGTGGCGTCAAAGGCCACTGCGCGGCCAAGAGCTTTTTCGAAGAACACCGTTCCGAGTACGACCGCCTGCGTTCGGGCCTTGAACACGACAGCGCCGAACTGGTGAAGCTCAAGGCCAGCGCCGATGCCGCCACGCGTGGCGTGAGCGTGACGGGTAAGGATCCGATCACGGGCTAAGCGTCCGCGATGGACGATCAGGGGCGCGATGAGCGCCCCGATTTGTTCATGTGCGAGAAAAGCCTGTGACAGTCGGGCTACGACGTCACAGGGGTGGATTTCGTGGTTGCAGCACTAAGTCCGCTTTGCGGCCCATCGCGCCGGATCAGCTTGCCGGACCGGCCGCCCTCACAAGCGCAGCAATTTCGTTCTCAACACGTCCGATTCCTTACCCAACACACTTTCGCTCAACTGCACGAACGCTTGCGTATCCACGCCGGGCAAGCGCATCAAGGCGCGCGTCACATCGTCGAGCGAGCGCTTGTCCTGGGTGTGGATGCGGATCTCCGTGTCCAACGCCTGCAACAGCAGCACGCCACGGGCGATCTGTGCGGGCGATGCTTGCGCAGCACGTAGTGTGCTTACCCCCTCGGCCTGTTTTTGCCGGCGTGCGAGCAGCGCGCGGTCGCGGTCGTCGCTCAGGCCACCGGCGCGGCGCAGCAGTTCGCTGGCGTAGTACTCGGTCAAACTTTTGCCCAGCCAATCGCTGCGCTCGCGGCCACGCACCTGCGCGAACACCTGCACCAACTCGCGCAGCAACGGGCTGGTGCCGCTGTCGTTGACCAGCGCTTGATCGCTGTGCAGGAAGATCGATTGGTGAGCGCTTTGCGCGCCCCGCTCCAGTCCATCGCGGGCGCCGACCACCAGCAACTTGCCGGGCGTACGCGGGAAAATCGCTTGCAGGTGCGGCCAGACGAAGGTCAGCAGGGTCAGGGTGTCCATCCGGCGCATGCCCTGCCCCTGCGGCGCGGCGACGGTGACTTCGGTCTCGCCCAGGCGCGTGCGGCGGCTGCCGAGGTTGCCTGCCAGCATCCATCCGGTGGGGCGGTCGAACAGCCGGGACACGTCGTCGATTCGAAACTTCCGCTTGCCGATACGCGGCCAGGCGGTCTCGATGCCCTTCCAGCCTTGCGGCAGGGCCACGCTCAGGCGTGCCACCAGCTCGGTGCCGTCCTGCTGGTCTAGGCGGGCCGGCGGCACCAACTGCTCGCCGCGAAACAGCGCCCAGTGCGCGGTGATGTGGCTTTGCCCGGCCTGAGCCAGGCGCACGCGGTAGTCGAGCTGGCTCTTGCCGGACGCGGGACGCCAAACACCGCGCCCTTCCTGGCGCGACCACTGGCCGTCGGCCTTGAAGTCGCTATAGGCATCGCCTTGGCCGAGGTCGAAGTCCAGGCTGCGCACGGCGCTGCCTTCGGCGAGGCGTATCTGGACTTCGGCCTGACCGGTGTGCGGCAGCAAACGCACGTGGTAGTCGAGGTCGACCTTCTTGGCGAAGGCGCAGGGGCTCATCACGATCAACAACCACAGCAACAAGCGACCAGCCATGCGGACATTCCTTGGGCGGTAGTACGAAAAGGTCTGCGTGAGGGTGAGACACTGCGAGCAACGGATCGGTGCAAACCGCGACCTCCCATGCAATGCCCGATGAAGCCTGTGTCGTTCGTCGGCCGCTCAGCCAATGTGAAAGATCGAAGGCGCGTTCTGGCCACCAGCCGCTCGTTGAGCATATGCCTGGCCTGAAAATCTGATGCAGCTTGTGCCGGCCGCAGGCCTCTCAGCCGGCGCGAAGAATCAGATGGTCTTCCCAGTCTTCTTCATTCATCGCCTGCTCGCAGAGCATGCGCTGGCCTGGAAACCTGATGAAGCTTGTGCCGGCCACGGGCCTCTCAGCCGGCGCGAAAAATCAAATGGTCTTCCTAGTCGTCTTCGTCCACCGCCT